>NZ_JAJUKH010000001.1:961461-1309531 GCF_021538675.1 Paenarthrobacter sp. AR 02 | reverse complement strand
CGAAGCCCACCACATCACCTACTGGTCCCACGGCGGAACCACAGGAACAGAAAACGGAACCCTCCTCTGCTCCCACCACCACCACCTCATCCACAAAGAACAATGGACCATCACCAACACCAACGGCACCCCCTGGTTCATCCCCCCACCCCACATCGACCCCCACCAAACACCACGACGCAACCACCACCACACACCACTCAGAACATGAGGTCGGTGGGGTCGGCGACCAGCCAGGCAAACCCTTGGGCCACCTTCAGGTCGAGCGCAGTTAACGCAACAAGCGCCCGACTGTCGGGGAGCCCCAAAGAGGACTTCCCGCCGTCGGGCGCTGGAGGTAGTTTGCCAGGTGCAGCGTCAGCGTGAGGTCGGCCAGCCTGTGTACGACTCCGCGAGGTACGCCTTGGCGTGCTCGGAGGTCACTACGGAGTGGAGTTCGCCAAGCTGGCGGGCGCGGTCGAACTCGCCGGCGCCGGGCACGGTGTGCAGCATGGATGTCATCCAGTAGGAGAAGTGCTGGGCCTTCCATACCCGCTCCAACGCCCGGTCGCTGTAGGAGTCCAGCAGCGTGGTTGAGCCGTTGGAGTAGAACGAGTCGAGACCTTCAAAGAGCACCTTGACGTCGTGGATAGCCAGGTTGAGGCCCTTGGCTCCCGTCGGCGGCACGGTGTGGGCCGCATCGCCGGCAAGGAACAGGTTTCCGTGGCGCATGGGCGTATGGACGAAACTGCGGAAGGGCAGGACCATCTTTTCGAGGACCGGTCCTTCCTTGAGCTCGAATCCGTTGCCATTGACTCGTTTGCGGAACTCGGACCAGATGCGTTCGTCATCCCAGTCGGCAACGTTCTCTTTGGGGTCGCACTGGAAGTACATGCGCTGAACAGTCTCGGTGCGCTGGCTGATCAGGGCGAAACCGTTGTTCGAGTTCGCGTAGATCAGCTCGTCTGAGCTGCGCGGGGCTTCGGCGAGGATGCCGAACCACGCGAATGGATATTCGTGGAAGTACCACTTGCGGTTCGCTTC
The DNA here is from genome assembly GCF_021538675.1 of Paenarthrobacter sp. AR 02. Taxonomy (GTDB): domain Bacteria; phylum Actinomycetota; class Actinomycetes; order Actinomycetales; family Micrococcaceae; genus Arthrobacter. The sequence goes on along the minus strand of NZ_JAJUKH010000001.1, from coordinate 1,308,508 downwards.
AGGAATCTGGAAGCGGCAGTGGCTGCGGGATCCGTCGGCGCCGACGAGGAAGTCTGCCTGAATCTCGAATTCCTGCCCGTCGGCATTGGTGAACCAGACCTTCGGCTTGCCTTCGAGGTCGTGCACAGTAGTGTCCGTGACGCTGTAGTGGACGGCGCCGCCGTCGGCTTCGCGTCGGGCGGCCAGGTCCATGAAAACGTCCGTCTGCGGGTAGAGCCACACGGATTCGCCGACCAGTTCCTTGAAGTTGATGCGGTGGCTTTCACCGTTGAAGCGCAGTTCGATGCCGTCGTGCCGGTCGCCTTCGCGGAGCACTCGGTCCGACACCCCCGAGTCGACCAGCAGGTTCACCGTGCCGTGCTCCAGGATGCCGGCCCGTACGGTTTCCTGGATGTCCTTGCGGCTGCGGATTTCCACCACCACGGACTCGATGCCCTGCCTGGCCAGAAGGTGGGAGAGCATGAGGCCCGCGGGGCCGGCCCCCATAATGGCCACTTGGGTCTTGATGGGCGTGCGTGCCATGGTTGTTCCTCGCTTCGTTGCGGATCCCGGCGCTTCGGCCAGGGCTGTATTGGTCTGGCATCAGTCTGTCCCCATCGGCGTGATGACCGTTACATCAATTCCGTTCAACGGAAGCCGACAGCTAGACTAACTGGCGTCCAATTCCGCGGGCCGCAGTCTGAAGGGCCGGAACCAGAGCTTGGAGCCGCATCTCGGCAAGGGGCACTACGACCCCCAACGCGGCAACCGTCTTCCGCTTACCGTTCATCACCGGAACGGCGATCCCCCAAGTATCCGGATCCACGACGCCAGCCAGCTGCGCATACCCCTGCTGGGCGGCCTCGGCCAGCAGGTGGCGTACGACGTCGGCACTCACCTTCCCGGCCGGGTCGTGGAACTGCCGGAGGTACTCGGCCTGCAGCTCCCGCGACTGGTGGGACATCAGGGCCAGGCCGGCTGAGGAAATGTGTACGGGCATGCGACCTGCGATTTGTGCGCGGTTGGCCACCGATCCGCGACGGGAGAGCCGTTCAACAAAAAGCGCCTCCCAGCCATCGAGCACAGCCAGGTTCACGTTCTGGTTGAGGACCTGCTGAATGTCCTCCATGAACGGCATTGCCGCCTGGCGGAGGGCCAGCGTGGGTGAATTCCGATTGACGAGTTCCCATAGCCGCAAGCCCAGGCGGACGGTTCCGCCCGACCCCAGGTCGAGGAGCCCATGGTGGGAAAGCTGACGGATCAGCCGGTGGGCCGATGACAAAGGGAGCTCAGCCCGGTCGGCCAGCTCCGTCAGCTGAAGAGTGGTGACACCCTCAGGGAATGCCTCGATGACCCGCACGACCCGGTCCACCACGGAATCGCCGGATGCGGAGTTAGCCACGATGCCATCCTCATTTGGAGCGTCCTAGAGAAAAGCACGGAGGTGCCTTCCATTCAATGGTAGAACGTGTGCCAGGCAACACGCGACGGTGATACAACTCTCATACCCGAAAGGCCGCGCCGCTGGCCCGGGACCATCACCAAGACGCACTGCCCAGACGTACCGAGGACGCTATGCCAACGATGCCATCTGCCCACCGATCTCAATGGCCCGTGTGGCTGTGCTGGCTAGCCATGGTGCTGGACGGCTTCGACCTGGTGGTCCTGGGAACCGTCATACCCACACTCATCAAGACCGGGGAGTTGGGATTCGATGCAGTAGGAGCCACCTTCGCCGCCACCATCTCCTTGGTGGGCGTAGGACTTGGCGCACTGTTCATTGCACCCCTCTCCGACACGTTCGGCCGCCGCAAGCTGCTGATCGCGTGCGTTGCCGGTTTCTCAATCTTCACCATTGGGGTCGCGTTCGCACCGAACGTTGCAGTGTTCTCGGTGTTGCGCCTTCTTGCCGGGCTGGGACTGGGCGCATGCCTTCCCGCAGCCTTGGCCTACATGAACGACTACGCGCCAGCGGGTTCAGCAGGAAAGTCCACCACCCGGACCATGACTGGCTACCACGTTGGTGCCGTCGCCACCGCTTTGCTGGCAATCCTGATCGTTCCGAACTGGCGGCTCATGTTCATCATCGGCGGCGCTGCCGGGCTGGTTCTCCTGCCGTTCCTTTGGGCCAAGCTGCCCGAGTCACTGCCCGAAGCCGCCCCCGGTGCGTCCAGCCAGGCCACCAAGGCGCCTGCCGCCGTCGTGCCTTCCGCTGAAAGCAGCCAAGCTGCACCCAAGACCGGTTTCCGCGACCTGTTGCAGAAGCCGTACCCCTTGGTTGCGGTTGGCATCGGCATCGCGTCGTTCATGGGCTTGTTGTTGGTTTACGGGCTGAACACCTGGCTTCCGCAGCTGATGGCTGCCGCCGGGTACCCGGTCAGCACCGGCTTGACGCTGCTGCTGGTCCTTAACTTGGGCGCCGTCGCAGGCCTGTTCCTGGCCGGATTCCTCGCCGACAAGCACGGTACCAAGAAGATTGTTTTGCTGTGGTTTGGACTGTCCGCGGTGCTCCTTGCGATCCTCAGCGTCAAGATCCCGAACGAATTCCTGCTCAATGCCGCCGTCTTCGTAACCGGCATTTTCGTTTTCAGCTCCCAGGTCCTGGTTTATGCGTGGGTCAGCCAGTTGTTCCCGCCACGGCTCAGGGGAACTGCGCTGGGCTTCGCCGCCGGCGTCGGCAGGCTCGGCGCAATCGTCGGCCCGGCAGTGACGGGAACATTGGTTGCCGCCAACATCGCCTACCCTGCTGGCTTCTATGTCTTCGCGATCGCCGGCCTGCTGGCCGTTGCCGCCTTGGTCCTGGTGCCCCGCGAAGTCAAAACCGCCGTCGCAAACGTGCTCGCCGGACGCTAACCCCGCGACGGCGTTCGGGGAGCGCGGTGGAGTTCCTCAGGATCCTTCCCAGCAGCATGGAGAGATAGGTCGAGAGAAAACGGAGCGCCGGCCGGGAGTCGCCCAACTCCTCGGCCGGCGCCTGCGTCTTGCACCGTTCCAGGGCAGGAGCACCCCGTCCCTCACTTACCGCTGGCCGCCTGCGGCACCGCGGCGCCCTTCGGCGTCGTCTTGTTGCCGTCCTTGGTCCAGATGGAGGCGAGCATACCGATGACCAGGATCGCCGGTGCGCCGTACATCAGGATGTTCCGGACCATCGGTTCGCGGAGTGCACGGATTGCGTTGCCGACGTACGGGATGGTTGCGACCTGCTTGTCCACGGTCTTGCCCTGCAAGGTGGCGATCCAGGGGTCGATGCCGTTGTTGGCGTCGCCCTTGGTCTGCACAGCTACGCCGCCATCGGCCGTAGCGGTGATTTCGGTGATGCGGTGGGTTTCCACCCGCTGATCTTCGACCGGGATGTGGTAGGTGATGATGTCGCCCACCTTGACGTCCGCGATAGGAGTCGGAACCGTCACGACGACGTCGCCCGGGTTGATCAGCGGTGCCATGGACCCGGTCAGCATGGTGGAAGTCTGGTACCCCAGGACCCGCGGGCCGATGGCTAGGAACAGGAAAACCAGCGCCGCCAGGACCAGCATGCCAACGCCGACGGACTTAACAGCCAGGCTTGTGATCCGGCGGAACGTGCTCCGTTCACCGGCGGGGACGGTTGTGGCCGCTGCGGGCTGCTTCACAGCGGCGGTCTTTGGGGATGGTGCAGGCTTTGAAGCGGCGGAACGCCGGCCGCGAAGGGCGGGGGTGGTGATGGTGCTCAGTGCGCTCATTGTCCTGGCGTTCCTTCCGGGAGGGGTTGTTGTTCTGCTTCTTAGTCTGCAGGGCGTGGCTCAGGCTTACTGCGGAAATTCCTCAAGTCTGGCTCAGGAAAAACCCGCCGGGCCTGATCAGGCAGGGGGGTGGCCGATCAGGCCCGGCGGAGTCTGGTGCGGCCCCCTTCCGACCCCCTCTCGGGGCCTTCGTGGGGCCTTCGCGGGGCCTTCGCGGGACCGTGGTGACTACTTGGTGGTTTGCGTGCGCTGGGTGCCGGTGAAGGAGAACCCGACGGTGGAGGTGGCGCCCTGGAAGGTGTTGTCCGCGGTGGCGGGCAAAGCGGTGGTGACTTTGAGGTTGTCGGTCTTGGTGCTGGTCAGGGACGTCAGGTTGTTCAGGACACTGTTCGCGGCGATGACCGGGCCTGAGGCCAGGACGGTGGTCTTGGTGCCGGCGCAGGTGTAGGGAGCGGCGGTGCCCGTCCAGGCAACGGAGCAGTTTTCGATGGTCAGCTGCAGGCCGTTGGTGGTGTCGGTGGTGAGCAGGGATCCGGTGGCGCCGGCGGAGGTGGTGAGGGTGACGTTGTTCAGGTCGGAGTTGCCGGTGTTGGCCAGGGTGACGAGCTTTTCGACTTTGTCCCCGGGCAGCAGGCCCGCGACGGGGACGTTGAGGGTGTTGTTGGCGCCGGTGCCCAGGGCGATGGTGACGGTTCCTGCGGTGACGGCCTGTGAGGCGGAGGTCGAGGAGGTGAACGCGCCGTAGGTTCCCATGCCGGCTACGGCGGCTGCGGTGCCGACCAGTGCGACGGAAGCGAGGATCTTGCCGGAGGTGGTCTTGAGGCTGATGGCCATGGGAATCAATGTCCTTTCGGTAGGCCACCGTGAGACCGGCCGGCCGTTCTTCGTTCCAGCCTCTCTGGCTGACAAGAACTACTCTGCAGGGCCACCCTCAAGAACCAATCCTGCAAACCCGCAACAGTCCCTCAGGAAAACCTCAAGACTTTTTACAGTTTCTAAGGTTCCTTATGAAACACTGCTTGATGCATATGGACCGGCGATGAAAGGGCAAGTCAATGCCGATGTGGTTACAGGCCCTGCTGTGGGGCACGCTGGCAGGCGGGGCGTTGGTTCTTGGCGCTGGTGTGGCGTGGATGTGGAAAGTGCCCGCCAAGGTGGTTTCCACTGTCATGGCCTTCGGCGCCGGGGTCCTGATTTCCGCACTCGCCTTCGAACTGGTGGACGAGGCCGTGAACGGCGGAGGGTTGCTCCCCACGGTCCTCGGCTTCCTTCTGGGGGCACTGATCTTTGTTGGGTCCAACGTTCTCCTGGCCCGGGCGGGGGCGAAGCACAGGAAGCGCTCCAGTGAGCCCCAACCCACCGAGAAGGATTCCCCGGGCAGCGGTACCGCCATCGCCGTGGGCGCGCTCATCGACGGCATCCCCGAATCCGTGGTCCTTGGCGTGGGCCTGTTGGCCGGTGGCGCCGTCAGCCCGGCGATGCTTGCCGCCGTCTTCATCTCCAATGTCCCCGAAGGCCTGTCCAGCACGGCCGGCATGAAGAAGTCCGGCCGCAGCCCCGCTTACGTGTTTGGAACCTGGGTTGGCATCGCAGTCTTCAGCGGACTTGCGGCCCTGGTGGGGTACGCCGCCCTCGAGGACGCGCCTGAGTCGGTGATCGCCTTCATTACAGCCATTGCGGCCGGCGGAATCCTGGCGATGCTGGCAGACACGATGATTCCCGAAGCGTTCGAGGAGCACCACAACATGACCGGACTGACGGCTGCCGTCGGGTTCCTTAGCGCCTTCACGATCCACCACATCGGAGGCTGACCTCCGGACGCAACCCGTCCGCCTCCCGGCCTCAGGCAGGCAGCAGTCCAAGCAACGGTACGGCGACCGCCGTCGATACCGCCATGGCTGCAGTGTTGCCTATGACAGGGTGGAAGTCCGCGGGCAGCTTTGCGGAGAAAACCCGGGCCAGCGGCGGGGCCAGTACAGCGCCCAGGATCGCCCCGCCCACGACGCCGAAAAAGGAACCACCGGTGGCGAGGACGGCCGCCGGGGCGACGGACACCACGGACGCATACGTCGCAGCCCAACCGCCATCCAGGTACCAGCCCCGCCAAAGGACCACGCCGATGGCGGAGGTAAGTGCTTGCGCAAAGAGGATGTGCGGAAGCAGGCCGGACCCGTAGGACGGCAACCCAGGATTAAGGACATACGCCACCACAGCCCCGGAAATCATGCCGACGCTGGCGAACCCCTTGGCGATGAAGTGCGTCTCCGTGAAGTCCCTGATGACCCGTTGCGCAGCCCACAGTGCGTCCCCGAGTAGCGACTGGTTAAAGCCCGACGCCGGCAGGTTCCGTTCCGCGCCGAGGTCCGGCTCGCGCTCGCGCAGGACAAGCCAGGGCAACCGTCGTGCGACCAGGAAAGAGAGAATGGACCCCCCGGACATCGCCAGGACGTTTGCCACCACGGGCGGCAGGCCAAGGGGGTTGGCGAGGATGGGGATGAATATCAACGCCAAGGGCGTGACGGTGGCCGCACCGAGCACGGCGCCCGTGAGGCACGTTTGCCACCCGGCCCCGTAGAGGATCACCACGGCCGGAGCCACGCAAACGAAAGGCACGAACGTTGGCTGCCACCCGTCGTCGAGCAACCATCCGAACGCCACGTTGGACAGCAGCAAACTCAGCGAAGCCGACGCAAGAATCCAGGGACCCAGGCTCTCCCGCCGCCCGACGCGGCCCTGTCGGCGGCCGACCCACCGGGCCAACCACGCTCCTGCCAACAGCCCCAGGGCTGCGAGGTCGGACTTGTAGAAGAGCGGCTCCGTCATGTCCCCCAGGAACCACCTTGCAGCAGCCGCCGGGGAATCCGCGGCCGCTTGGGCCCAGCCGGAGTAACCGGGGCCAACATACGGGGATTGCTGCCCCAAGCCATGCAGGACCACAGCGACGATGCCCATGATGCCGGCGACTCCGAAGGCGCCCAAGGCTGTCCCGAGGGCGCCTGGTTTGAGGCTCTGTCCCGGCGGACCTTTGATGGCGGCGGCGGCTGAAGAGTACATCGTTGGCCCTTAGCGTGCGGTGGGTGGTGACGTCGAGCAGCGTAGCGGAGGGTCCGGGGCCACACCCAGCCGGGGCCCGACTGGGGAATATATGACCGGCCGCGGTCAGAAAAACGCCGTGCACGGCCCCTCAAGAGTGACGCCAAAAAGGGGGCGTTAAGAAAAAGGGCCCCCTCAAAGGGCCCCTTAAAACCAGAAAGCCCCGGCGCCTGCGTCGTGAAACGCGGCGTCGGGGCCTCCCTTGCTGTCAGTCGGTTACGCCTTCTTGCGCGTGAGCAGGCCCCAGATAGCCAGGACGATCAGTGCGCCCACGATGGCCAGCAACCAGGTGGACAGCGACCAGAACTCGTTGATGCCAACGTTGAAGAGCGCGCTGCCGATCCATCCACCCAGGATGGCGCCAACGATGCCCAGGAGCAGCGTAGCGATCCAGCCGCCACCCTGACGGCCCGGCATGATGGCCTTGGCGATGGCGCCGGCGATCAGACCCAGAATAATCCAACCAATGATTCCCATTATTTATCTCTCTTTCGTGATGAGGTCCCAGTTCGGCATGAGAGCGCACGCCGCTATCGACCTGATTGTTGGCTACCAGCCGAGCCGTCGGAGCATACCGACAACGTGGCTGGCAGACGGTCTACCCGCCGGGTCGGGGTCTGTCATGGCATGAAGCACCATGGACCAGCGTCGCCGGACCGTTCCGGGAATTCGTGGTTCGCCCAGGGTCCTCGCAACCATGGACTCAAGGGGAGGGCCGGGAAAGGCTTTTGTTCCGGTGAGGCATTCGAGGGCAACCAGGCCCAACGAATAAATATCACTGGCAGCAGTTGAGGTGCCTCCACAGACTTCTTCCGGACTCAGATAGTGCGGCGTCCCGGAGGAGGAGCTCGGCGCAGGATGCCGCCCGTTGAGCGCGATGCCAAAATCGGTCAGCTTGGCCACTCCTACGCCGCCCGGGTCGCCTGCGAAATCCACCAGGATATTGCCGGGCTTGATGTCGTTGTGGACAATCCCGCGCCTGTGCAGGAACGTCAAGGCCCTGGCAATCCCCGTCATCCACTCCACGGTCTGATGCGGTGAGGCTGGCCCTTCCTCAAGGAGGGTCCGCAAGTCCTGGCCCTGGACCAGTTCCATCACCAGGTAGTTGTGGGCGCCTTGGACTTCGTCGCCCTCGGTGCTTCCGGAGGACACCACCCTGGCGATGTTCTTATGGCGCAAAGGACCATGGATGTCCAGTTCGCGTCGAAAAGGAGCGTCCTTGGCTGTGGTCCTGAAGATCTTGACGGCCACAGTGGTGCCTGACTCCAGGTCCCGGGCTTCCTTGACGTAGGCCTCGGACCCTCCGCCCAGCTGCTTGCCCAGCCGATATCGTCCTCCAAGGACCACATCGGAAGGGGCGGCCCCGCGATCAGCGCGGTCGGCCGCCGTCTCCATGAGCGTCATTGGAGCAGTGATTCAATCTCGGCAGCAGGCACACCTGCCACCTCGGCGAGGGCAAGGGGGTCTACTCCTGCATCGACTGCCCTCTTGAAGGCGAGCGCCAGGGTGTTCTGGGAGATTGCCAGCTCATGTTGCAGGCTCTGGCGCCGAAGGGCAGCGATCCAGACGCCGCTCACCGGATCTATGGCGTCGATGTCCATCCGGAAGCCGCAACCGCAGGCCCACTCGGGGCAGATCGGTTCGACGGAAACCCACTGCATGGCATCGTGGGCCGGGCCAGCGGAAATCGCCATGCGTGAACCGCAATGTACGGGGCCTGCCGGGATGACCTGGTCAGTGATGACGTCAACGTCATCGTGGACGACGGGGGTGGAACTCGGTTCACGCAGCACGATTGTCATCGCTTGCCCACACATTCCCTAGTAAGTAGCTTGGCTATCTAGTTATATGTGTACTTATCAATAATGTCCAACTCAGCTTCAGGAGGAGACGCTGTCGATCGCCTTGCGCATACGCCGAAGGAACTCAACCACCACCGCGGAGTCTTTGCTGCTCAGCGTTTCGGCGGCCTCCATCATGCGCGAATGCATGTCGCCCAAGGTACTGCGGACCTCCTGTTCCGACCCCGGCGTCGGGCGGAGAATGAGGGCTCGACGATCAGTCGGGTGGGGCTCTCGGGTAACGTAGCCGGACCTCACCAGGCGGTCCACCAAGGACGTCATGGAGGCCGAGGTCACCCCAAGCCGTACCGCCAACTCCTTGGGGCCCACCTCCCGGCCGGCACGCTCGGCTTCAAGCAGGTACCGCAACGCCATGAGGTCGGTCTCCCCCATGCCCATCGAGGCGCGCGTTCGCCGCCGCATGTCAGCTTCGGCCGTCCGGTAGTCCCTGAGTGCGTTCAGGACGTCCACGGCGCCCATCTGCTTACGGCTCTCCAGCCCGTACCAATATCCCTTGCGTTCATCCTTGTCGCTCACACCAGTCCTTTGGTAGACATGTATCTTGATTGTCTAACCAATTGATACTAGTCCATGAAGCGAAGATCCCGGACTACCGTTCGCTGAACGAGACTTGGCGCACCCGTACACGGCGCCACACTGCCGGGGCCACCACGACTGCAACACCGACGGCGGCACCTATGACGGTCTCGATGATCCGGTCCCGGAGGAGCAGACTCGGGTCCACCGGCGCGGCGAGGAGCGTGGCAATCAGGGCAAGCGGGGTGACGAAGAGCTGTGCGATGAAATACTGCCGGGCAATGAACATCTCGGCCCCGAACTGGCACGCCGCTATGACCAGGACCATGGCCCACGGCGCTGGATTGAGCCACAGGATGCCTGCCAGGAGCACCAGGCCAAGCACCGTTCCCGCGATCCTTTGGATACCCCGGCTCACCCGGTGCCGGGTGGAATGGCCCACCAGGGGCACCACCGCTGCCACCATGGCCCAGTACGTGTGGCCAAAGCCAAGCTGTTGGCCCACCAGCGTCGCCAACGTCCCGGCGAGCCCGGCCGCTATCAGGTAGCCACCCCCTTCAAGCCAGATCGCCCGGAGTTCGGCCGGCGTGTGCCGGATGGGCGGCGGCTTTTTCCATGGCGTTCGATGACTTTTGACCACACGTGACGACATGCCGACCAACAGGCAGAAACCGCTAGTCAGGACTGCCACAAGCATTGCCTCCCACAGGGGCGGCTGCGTGGGTATCGAAGCGATCGCGGCAAAAGCAAAAATGTGAAAGAGGGAGCCGCCGGGGCGGAGTCGCCAGGCAGCCACCACCACGGAGCAGGCACCGGCCACGATGGTCGTCGCAACGATCAGGATCCAGGAGTAAGAGGTAGCGTCCAGGCCCCACGCATGCTCCCCACGGGCCAGCAATGTGGCGCAGAGGATGATGAAAAGCATGAAGCCGCCAGCCCGAAGCTGGCTGCGGAAACGGACGCTGTGCGGTTCATTGCGCCCATAGATTCCGGTGAAGGCCCCAAACGACGCAAACACGGCCAGATCCAGCCGCCCCAGCAGCGTCAAAACGATCAGCGGCACGAACACCCCTACGGCGCAGCGTAGGGCGGGATGGTGGTCCTTGTTCCCCGGACCCATCGTGAACATTTCCGCTACAGCCTTCAAAGGGCGGCTCGCCTTTCGTCGCAGGATCAAACGTACGACGGCGGCACTGGCGTCCGCTTCAAGGTTACGCTCCGAGCGCTGGCCTACTCGGGGATCAGGCACAGATAGTGCCCCTCATCACGCTGAGAGGCACTATCTATACACGGATTGTGGCCTCAAAACCTCGAGGTTGTGGCGCTGGTGAACTTGGAGTTAGAGAGCGCGTTACCGGCGATATCCGTCAGACCGGATGTCGGAGTAAAGGCGGCGTTGTCGGCGCTCTGCGTCGCCCCGATCGGGCTACCTGACACCAGCGCACCCAAGGTGATGGTGACGGTCTTGGCCGAGGGGTTCCACTCCAGCACCGAGGCGTCGGTACCAGTTCCCCGGAAGGTCAACGTTTGCGAGGTGTAATTGCTTTTAAGATCCACGTTGCCCAGCTTGAGGGTCGAGCAGCCGGTGGCACTAACGCTGAGGATGTCTGACGAGGAGATCGAAACAGTCACTTGGTTGTCGGCGTCGAGTGTTTGCGTGATGGTGTCATCTGTCCAAGCGCTGCACATCTTGCTCGCGTCCAGGGCTTCGGAGAAGGTCAGGGTCACCTTGTCGTCCTTTTCCACCTTGCCCTGGTTGGCTCCTCCGTTGCTGAGCTGAACGTTGGTAACCGTTGGAACGGTGGTGTCCTTGACGGACGACGCCGTTCCGGGGACCCCGGTGTTCCCGGCTGCGTCAGTAGCCCGAGCGGAGTAGGTGATTGTTCCGGCGTTGAACGTCGTCAGATTAAGTGTGGTGGCGGACCAAGCTCCGGATCCATTCGCTGTGCGGGTCTGGGTCACGGTGTGTGCGGCCCCCGCGTCCGTTACCGTCAACACCACAGTCGAGTTCGCTTCGGCCGTACCTGTGACGGGGACGTTGGAGACGTTGGCGGTGGTCACGTAAGCCGGAGCAGTGACGACGGGAGCGTCTGGCGCCGTGGCGTCGACTACTGAGCCCGTGCTCCGCAGGCTTTCCATCCCTTGCCACAATGAGAGCATCGGCGTCACCGCGTAGTACCACGTGCCCGTTGGCGCCGTGTCAGTGCAGCTCAGTGCAGCCACCGTGCCGGTGCATGTTCCAGCCGCAGCGACCCTGGTGCCTCCCGTGGCGGAGGCGTAGCGGGCGATGCTGTACCCGGTCGCTGACTTGCCTGCCGCCGTCGTGCTTGCCGTCCAGGTGACCGTCACGCTGCCCGCAAGTCCGACGGCGGCCGTCGGCTTGGCACCTTGGTTGACGGTGTCGGCCTTGGCGGCGGCGAAGTTGCTGCTGCTCACCGTGCTCCAGAACGCGCTGGCGGCCGGCCCTCCCCAGGTGACCAGGAAGATGCCGACCACGATCACGACGATGCGGTTCCAACGCCCCATGGTGACGGGCGCGGAGGGCTGGACCACGGACGTGCGACGCCGGTTCACTTGCGGGCCTCCAATGTGACGGGGATGCGGAATTGGGCTCCTTGGCAGGCGGAGAGCGATGCGGTGCTCATACTTGCTGCCCCTGGAAGCGTCAGCAGTATGGAGGAGTTCGGCTGCACGGTAACCGGCGGGGTAAGTGGAACGGACGGTGGCGTGAAGGTCACTCCGGTGGTGGTGCAGCCGGAATGGCCCGCATCCGCCGTGATGGCTCCGTTGGCCGCCAGTCCGTAGAGGGTGACGGCGTGCGCGTTGGGGTTGGTGGCCCTGATGATGACGTCGGCGGTACCGCCGGGGATGAGGGTGTTTTGGGGAGTGTCTCCCGCAATGAGAGCGTCCACAATGACGGTCTGCATGGTGCCGTTGGTTGCCGAACCCGCGCCGATACCAATGCGGCCCCAGTACGCGTAGGCGGATCCAGCACCGCCTAAGATGCAGAGCGCCACTGTGGCAGCCGCAGTTCGGGCGAGTCGGCCTGTGCTGGGAGTACGTGGACTCCGGACAGTCATTTTCATGTCAGTTCGCCTGTCCCGTCCCGGAGAAAGTGAGTTCGAGGGTCGCGCCCTTGCAGCCGTCCTGGAGCTGCAACGTGTCCAGCATGGCGATGCGGGGCCAACGTGCCTGTGGAAGCCCCAAAGCGGACAACGAGGTGGATCCTGGCTTGATGTCGATGGGGTAGGTGCCAGTGAATTGGGTGACGCTGTAGTCCGCGCTGCTGCAAGGGAGCCCCGCCGCGACGGCCGCCGGGGTCCGAACCACTTTGCTAATGGACGCGGACAGCATGGTCACCGCTATGTTTTTGTTCTCCGGGTTGGAGATCTTCAGGTCCAAGGGTAGGGACACCCCTGGCGCCAGTGGGCCCTGCAATGACCCGGAGACACCGAAGCTTCGCTTGACTTCCTTCACTTGCAACTGCGCCTGTGCGGCGTTGGACTTTGTGGTTCCGCTGGTGACCGTCACCGTGATGTCGGATTTCCCGGCCGGCGTGGTGGGACTCGTCGTGAGGGTCAACGTCGCTTTCGTCGAACTGCCGGATGAGAGAACCACCGACGACGGCGACCATGCCGCCGTCGTTCCCGAAGGCAGTCCCGTGACGTAGAAGGTGACTGGCCCCGAAAGGCCTCCACTCGAGGAGATCGTGACGTCGAACGCTGCGGCCTGGCCTTGATCCACGTTGCGGCTTGATGGCGACAGGGCCAGCAATATTCCGATCGTCTCCTTGGCTCCGGTTGCCTTCCCGTTGCTTTGCCCGCCGCTGGCGCCCAACGATGCCACGGACGCCAGGACAACCAACAACGTGAGGAGTGCAGCCTTGACCGCAATCCCCGCACGACCGACCGGCATCCTCATGCGTACTGGCTGGGGTTGCATGGAGCCTCTTTTCGGACGGGCGCGTTCTGGACGGGAGGAAGCTTGAAGCCGGGGACCACCATTCGCAAAGAGGTCCCCGGCGGTTTGGTACTACTGGCTGGCGACGTTGACGGTGACGATCGCGGACTTGCAGGCGTCCTGGTTGACCGTGCCGCTGTCGTTGAACTTCAGCGTTCCGCTGCCCACTGAGGTACCGGTGGTGTTGGCGGCGACCAAGGTGTTGGTGGTTACCGCGGTGACATCGAACCAGGCGGGGAGACAGCCGGCCACGTTGGTGGTCACGTTGGCGGTCAGGGCTCCCACAACGGTGCCTGACGTGGTCGAATTGTCGGCGGTGTACGCGACGGGAACCTGGTTGCCCGGGGCAAGACCACCGGCGAAGTTAGCGTGAAGTGTGACCGTTCCGCCGCCGGCCGAATTTGTCGCCGAGCCACTGCCGGAGCCCGTGGTGGTCCAGTAAGCGTAGGCAGCTCCGCCGCCGACCGCCACCAAGGCCACGCCAGCGACGGCGGCTGTGATCCGGCTCTTCTTGGAAAGTTTGCGCATGGTAAGACTCCTTGGTTGATCGATGTACCGGGGAGCCGCAGAGCAACCCCCAGCATCCGGCCGTTGCTGGCGGATGAAGCGATGCCCCCAATAGTTCAGCGACCGGAGGCACCGTGGCTACTCTTGGATGTACGCCTCTTTTCATCCGAACATGGCACTCGAAATACCCACACGCACCATGCAGGTACTCAGTTTTGGGTAGCGGACTACTTGGCGCCCCTCGCCCGATCTCGGACAGGGCAAGGGCCCGGTACCCGCTTCCGGGAGGAGCTGTCCAAGGGGTGGACAGGGGCCACGCGCTATCCCCGGGATGGCCCTCGAGTGTGAGTGCGCAAAGATTGTGGCTGTCTTGAGCAAAAACTGCGCTGGTGTTCGAACGTTTTTCCCCACCGCTGCCGCACTACTCCCCTACGTCGAGGAACCACAGCGGCCTTAAACAACCACGACGGCCGTCTGGTCACCTCCGGAGAGGTGACCAGACCGCCGTCGTACTTCTTCTGCGCTGCCCGGATGTTCCTTGCCGATGCCGTCCGGTTCGGGTGCCGGCAAGGGAGCGCGGCCGGGGGGGTTAGCTGTGGGCTGCGAGGATGGTGGAGGCTTCCTGGCGGGTGGTGCCGGAGGACTCGATGTGTGCCAGGGCGGCGGGGATTTCCCAGCCTTTCTTGCGCATCGCGGTGGCCCACAGACGCCCGGCCCGGTAGGAGGAGCGGACCAACGGGCCGGACATGACGCCGAGGAATCCGATCTCCTCGGCCTCGTGCTGCAGGTCCACGAACTCCTGCGGCTTGACCCACCGGTCCACCGGAAGGTGCCGTTCGGAAGGACGCAGGTACTGGGTGATCGTGATCAGGTCACACCCGGCCGCGTGCAGGTCACGCAGGGCCTCGGAAATCTCTTCACGGGTCTCGCCCATGCCCAGGATCAGGTTGGACTTGGTCACCATGCCCAGGTCCCGGCCCTGGGTGATGACATCCATGGACCGCTCATACCGGAACGCCGGCCGGATCCGCTTGAAAATCCTCGGCACGGTCTCGACGTTGTGCGCGAACACCTCGGGCTTGGAATCGCAGATCGCCGCGATGTGCTCGGGCTTGCCGGAGAAGTCCGGGATCAGCAACTCCACCCCGGTGCCCGGGTTCAGTTCGTGGATCTTCCGCACCGTTTCGGCGTACAACCACACACCCTCATCAGCCAGGTCATCACGGGCCACACCGGTCACCGTGGCGTACCGCAGCTGCATGGCCTGCACCGAGCGGGCCACCTTCGTGGGTTCGAACATGTCCACCGGGGAGGGTTTGCCGGTATCGATCTGGCAGAAATCACAGCGGCGGGTGCACTCGGACCCGCCGATCAGGAACGTCGCTTCCTTGTCTTCCCAACACTCGAAAATGTTCGGGCAGCCGGCCTCTTCACAGACCGTGTGCAACCCTTCCTTCTTCACCAGGTTCTTGAGCTGGACGAACTCAGGACCCATCTGGACCTTGGCCTTGATCCACTCAGGCTTACGTTCAACCGGTACCGCCGAGTTACGCTGCTCAACGCGCAGCAACTTACGGCCTTCAGGTGCGAGTGTCATGACGTTCCTTCGTTCTTGGGTTTCAATCTTCTTGCGGCAGTGCGTTGCGGGGTCTGCTCTGCGTGCTTTGCCTGGGTTTTAGGCGGCAAAGCGGGCCTCACAACGGGCGTTTTTCAGCATTCGACGACGTTGACGGCGAGGCCGCCCATCGCTGTTTCTTTGTATTTGTGGGACATGTCCTTGCCCGTTTCACGCATGGTCACGATCACCTCGTCCAACGAGACCCGGTGCGTACCGTCACCCCACAACGCCATCTTCGCCGCGTTGATCGCCTTCGCCGCAGCAATCGCGTTCCGCTCGATACACGGGATCTGCACCAACCCGCCAATCGGATCACACGTCAACCCCAGGTTATGTTCCATCGCGATCTCCGCAGCGTTCTCCACCTGACCCGGGGAACCACCCATCACCTCAGCCAAACCCGCAGCAGCCATCGACGACGCCGACCCGACCTCACCCTGACAACCCACCTCAGCACCCGAAATAGACGCCTGCTCCTTATACAACACACCCACCGCACCGGCAGCGAGCAGGAACTTCACCACCACATCGTCCTTATCAGCCCGGGTCGCTTTATCCATGCCCGGGGCGTAATTCAACGCGTAATACAACACCGCAGGAATGATCCCCGCAGCACCATTGGTCGGAGCCGTCACCACCCGCCCACCGGAGGCGTTCTCCTCATTGACCGCCAACGCGATCAGGTTCACCCACTCCTGCCAGTACTTCGGATCGTTCCGGTCCTTGTCCTCCTTCAGGAGCCGCTCCAACCAATCAGGCGCACGACGACGGACCTTCAACCCACCCGGCAACACACCCTCACGCTGCAAACTGGTTTCAACACAAGCCTCCATCACAGCCCAAATATGCAGCAGACCCTCCCGGATCTCCTCCTCGGACCGGGACGCCCGCTCATTGATGAACATGATGTCGCTGATCCCCAAACCCTTGGACGCGCACCGGCCCAACAACTCCGCCGCCGTCCGGAACGGCAACGGCAACTCCTTCTTCGACTCCTCCAACTCCGCCTGCGCCGCGGACTCCTCCCCCTCCCGGACAATGAACCCACCACCGACCGAGAAAAACGTCGCCTCCTTCAGAACATTCCCCTCGGCATCGGAGACAGCGAACTTCATCCCGTTCGTATGCCGCGGCAACACCGTCAACGGATGCAAAACCATGTCCTCCACCGCATAATCCAGCAGCACACCACCAGCCAGGTTCAGCTTCCCCGTCTCCGCAATCGACGCCAACCGCTCCTCCACCTCATCGGGAAGGATCAACTCCGGCTCGTAGCCCTCCAAGCCAAGCAGGGTCGCAGTGAACGTCCCATGCCCACGACCCGTCGCCGCCAACGAACCGTAGAGATCAACGCGCAACCCTGCAACAGAAGACAGCACGCCGGACTCACGAAGTTCCCGGGCGAACACCGCCCCGGCACGCATCGGGCCCACCGTATGCGAACTCGACGGACCAATGCCCACGGAGAACAAATCGAAAACACCAACAGCCATAGCCGTGATCCCTTTCAGGGAGGAGAAGAAAACAAACAACAGGTGGGGGCCGGACCAAATCCCGAGCCAAGGCCGGCCCGGCCCCCGTGGAGGTCCCAGTGCGAACCCCCAAACCCGGTAGTGATGTGTGGCATTCGTTCCCAGCAAATGCCACACCCGGGAGATCATCACGAGCCCGCCCCCGGCAGGTGGACCCATTTTCCAAACAAACGAACCCGCTTGTCCGGCCCCCAAACCGGTGCCTAGACCATGGGCCCTTTGGGGCGGCGGCATCCGGAAGCGTGCGTCCAAGGGAGCGTCACGTCCGCCCAGCGGGCGTTTTCGCGACCGAGCACGCGGAGGATGTCGGCACCCCACGGACCAGCGAGGCTCAGCCCAGGTTCGCCGTGCCCGGGTACAGCGGGTGCGCCTTCGCGAGGACATCGACGCGGTGACGCAACCCCGACAGGTCGGTGTCGGCGTCGGCCATGAGCGCTTCGGCGATGATGTCCGCAACTTCCCGGAACGCAGCTTCCCCGAATCCGCGCGTTGCCAGCGCAGGGGTGCCGATCCGCAGTCCGGAGGTGACCATGGGCGGGCGCGGGTCGAAGGGAACTGCGTTGCGGTTGACGGTGATGTCGATCGCGGCGAGGCGGTCTTCGGCCTGCTGGCCATCGAGCTCGCAGTTGCGCAGGTCCACCAACACCAGGTGCACATCGGTTCCGCCGGACACCACGGAGATGCCCTTGGCGGCAACGTCGTCCTGGACCAGGCGCTCGGCGAGGATCCGGGAACCAGCCAGAACGCGTTCCTGGCGCTCACGGAATTCCTCCGAGGCAGCGATCTTGAACGCAACAGCCTTGCCCGCGATGACGTGCTCCAGCGGCCCGCCCTGCTGGCCCGGGAACACGGCAGAGTTGATCTTCTTGGCGATGTCGGCGTCGTTGGACAGGATGATTCCGCCGCGCGGACCGGCGAGGGTCTTGTGCGTGGTGGAGGTGGTGACGTGGGCGTGCGGAACGGGCGAGGGGTGCAGCCCCGCGGCTACCAGGCCAGCGAAGTGGGCCATGTCCACCATCAGGTACGCCCCGACGGAATCAGCGATTCGGCGGAATTCAGCGAAGTCCAGCTGCCGCGCATATGCGGACCAGCCAGCTACGATCAGTGCCGGCTTGTGCTCCTGGGCCAGGCGTTCCACCTCGGCCATGTCCACCGTGTGGGTGTCCTCGCGGACGCCGTAGGGGACCACGTTGTAGAGCTTGCCGGAGAAGTTGATGCGCATGCCGTGCGTCAGGTGGCCACCGTGAGCGAGGTTCAGGCCCATGATCGTGTCGCCCGGCTTGATGAGCGCGTGCATCACCGAAGCGTTGGCCTGCGCGCCGGAGTGGGGCTGAACGTTCGCGTACTCGGCGCCGAACAGGGACTTGATGCGGTCGATCGCGAGCTGCTCGATCACGTCGACGTGCTCGCAGCCACCGTAGTAGCGCTTGCCCGGGTAGCCCTCGGCGTATTTGTTGGTCAGCACCGAGCCTTGCGCCTGCATCACGGCCACAGCCGTGTGGTTCTCGGAGGCGATCATTTCCAGGCCGTCGCGCTGGCGACCCAGTTCGTCGTCGATCTTTGCCGCGACCTCAGGGTCCAGCTCGGACAGCTGGGCATCCAACGACGCCGATACAACCTGCTGGTATTCAGTGACAGTTACAGGGTTCACAGTTCTCCACCGTTCGTTGCAGCGTATTCTTCGGCCGACATAAGCGGTCCTTCCTCGGTGGCGGCCACCTTGAACAGCCAGCCTGCACCGTAGGGATCGTTGTTGATCAGGGCGGGGTCGGAAACAACGGCGTCGTTGATTTCGGTGACCTCGCCGGTGACGGGCGAGTACAGGTCGGAGACCGACTTGGTGGACTCGACTTCGCCACAGGTCTCGCCTGCGGTCACAGTGGAACCGACCTCGGGGAGGTCAACGTAGACAATGTCGCCCAGGGCGTCCGCAGCAACGGCGGAGATCCCAATGCCTACCGGCCCGCCACCATCGGCGGCAACCCACTCGTGCTCAGCCGAGTATTTCAATTCAGCAACTACTTTGCTCATAAGATTCCTTCTCTCACTAACTGAAACTTTCAAGATCACTCGCGGCAGGTTGACAGATCAACCAGCGCTTAGGGGTTCAAACAGCGCCACCATCCACAACGGTTCGGGTCCGGCGACCGGCAGCATGCGTCCAAGGGAGCGTCGCGTCCGCCCAGCGGGCGCCGTGCGACCGAGCATGCAGAGGTCGGCGGTCCCGAAGATCCGGGCTACTTGGTGCGCTTGTAGAACGGCAGCTGCACGACTTCAAACGGCTCGGCCTTGCCGCGCAGGTCGACGTCCACCACAGTGCCAACGACGGAATGTTCGACGTCGACATACGCCAACGCGACCGGGTAACCGAGCGTCGGGCTGGGCTGCCCGGAGGTCACCTCACCGATCAGGGAACCGTCCTTGAGTACCGAGTAGTGCCCACGGGCGGCACGACGGCCGGCTCCCTTGAGCCCCACGAGCTTCTGGCCGAGAGTGGCTCCGACACCCGCAGCCTTGATCGCGGCGAGCGCTTCCTTGCCCACGAAATCACCCTCCTTGGCCAGGGAAACCACGGGTCCCAGTCCGGCGGCGTAGGGATTCATGTGACGGGAGAGCTCGTTCCCGTAGAGGGGCATTCCGGCTTCGAGGCGCAGGGAGTCGCGGGCGGCGAGCCCTGCCGGGATGAGTCCCTGGCCTTCACCGGCTTCAAGAAGGGCTTCCCACAGTACGGAAGCGTCGACGTTCGGGACATAGATCTCGAAGCCGTCTTCGCCGGTGTACCCGGTGCGTGCCAGCAGCAGGTCCTGCCCGTTGATGCTCACGTCAACGGCTGCGTAGTACTTCAGCTCGGTGACCAGCGCGTGCTGTTCGGCGGGGACCAGCTCCAGCAGGATGCCCTCGGCATTGGGTCCCTGCACGGCGATCAGTGAGGTTTCGGCGGATGCATCCTCCACGGAAACGTCAAAACCGGCTGCGCGTTCGCGAAGTGCCACTGCTACGACCTTGGCGTTGCCCGCGTTGGGAACCACCAGGTACCGGTCCACGCCTTCTTCGGGCGAGGGGCGCCGGTACGTGATGAGGTCATCGATGATGCCGCCGTCGGTGTCGCAGATGAGCGAATACTTGGCCTTTCCCACTGCGATCGCGGACAGCTTGCCCACCAGCGCGTAGTCCAGGAACGCTGCAGCCTCCGGCCCGGTGACCCAGACTTCGCCCATGTGGGAGAGGTCGAACAGGCCAGCGGCGTTGCGGACTGCGTGGTGCTCGGCGAGCTCGGAATCGTATTTCAGCGGCATCTGCCAGCCACCGAAGTCCGTGAAGGACGCACCCGCCTTTTTGTGTTGCTCGTACAGAGCCGTGTAGTTCTCAGTCATGATCGGGATCCTTTAGTTCTCGAATGATTCGATCGGAGGGCAGGAGCACACCAGATTGCGGTCGCCGGCTGCGCCGTCGATGCGGCCCACTGGCGGGAAGTACTTGTCCTGCTTGAGGTGGTGGACGGGGAATGCGGCCTGCTCGCGCGGATACTGGCGGTCCCAGTCGGAATTTACGACGGCGGCAGCGGTGTGCGGCGCGTTGCGCAGCGGCGACTCCTCGACAGTGAAATCACCGCTGGCCACCTGCTCGATCTCGGCACGGATGGTGATCATGGCTTCGATGAAACGATCGATTTCGGCAAGGTCTTCGGATTCGGTGGGCTCCACCATCAGCGTCCCAGCAACCGGGAAGGCGAGGGTGGGGGCGTGGAAGCCGAAGTCGATGAGGCGCTTGGCCACATCTTCAGCCGTGACTCCGGTGCGGGCCGTCAGCTCGCGCAGGTCCAGGATGCACTCGTGCGCCACCAGCCCGCCCTCTCCGGTGTAGAGGACCGGGAAGTGCTCATCCAGCCGGGAAGCAACGTAGTTCGCGGCCAGCAGCGCCGACTTGGTGGCTTCAGTGAGGCCCTGCCCACCCATGAGCTTCACGTAAGCCCAGGAGATCGGCAGCACACCAGCGGATCCGTAGCGCGAAGCGGAAATCGCCACGCCATGACCCGGTTCGTGGGCTGCCTTGTTGGCATCGCCCGGCATGAACGGAGCCAAGTGGGCTTTTGCTGCAACGGGTCCAACACCGGGACCGCCGCCGCCGTGCGGGATGCAGAACGTCTTGTGCAGGTTCAGGTGGGACACGTCGCCACCGAACTTGCCCGGCTGCGCCAAACCAACCAGCGCGTTCAAGTTCGCGCCATCGACGTACACCTGGCCGCCAGCATGGTGGACGGCGTCGCACACCTCAACGACGTCGGCGTCGTACACACCGTGCGTGGACGGGTAGGTGATCATGATGCAGGACAGCACGTCCTTGTTGGCTTCGATCTTGGCGGTCAGGTCCGCGTGGTCGATGGTCCCGTCAGCAGCCGTCGCCACCACAACCACTTTCATGCCGGCCAGCACTGCGGAGGCAGCGTTGGTGCCGTGCGCGGAAGCGGGAATCAGGCAGACAGTGCGCTGCTCGTCACCCCGGGAGAGGTGGTAGCCGCGGATTGCCAGGAGCCCGGCGAGCTCTCCCTGGGAACCGGCGTTCGGCTGGATGGAGACCTGGTCGTAGCCGGTGATCTCGGTCAGGTCCGCTTCCAGGTCCTCGATCAGTTCGCGCCAGCCGGCCGTCTGGTGGTCCGGTGCGAAGGGATGGATGGAGGCGAACTCGGGCCAGGAGATGGCTTCCATCTCAGCGGTCGCGTTCAGCTTCATAGTGCACGAACCCAGCGGGATCATGGTGCGGTCCAGCGCGAGGTCCCGGTCGGACAGCTTGCGGATATAGCGCAACAGCTGCGTCTCGGAACGGTGCGTGTTGAACACCGGGTGCTGCAGGAAATAGCTGGTCCGGACCACGTCCGAGGGCAGCTCGAAGCCCGCCGCGTCCTTCACCGGACCGGCACCAAAGGCGACGGCAACGGCGGAGAGGACCTCCGGCGTCGTGGTTTCATCAATGGAGACGCCCACGGTGTCGGCGTCGATGAACCGCAGGTTGATGCCGCGGGCTTCGGCGGCGGCGATGACTTTGTCAGCCTTGCCTGGGACACAGACGGTGAGGGTGTCGAAGAACGCCTCGGTCACGAGCTCGCGGCCGGCGGCCGTCAGAGCCGTCGCCAGCGTGCGTGCGTGACCGTGAACGGTTTCGGCGATCGACTTCAGGCCTTCCGGGCCGTGGTAGACGGCGTACATCGAGGCCACGATGGCCAGCAATGCCTGGGCTGTACAGATGTTGGACGTGGCCTTTTCGCGGCGGATGTGCTGCTCGCGGGTCTGGAGGGCCAGGCGGTACGCCGGAACGCCCGCGTTGTCTTTGGAGACGCCGACGATGCGGCCCGGGAGCGTGCGCTCCATGCCGTCGCGGACGGCCATGTACGCGGCGTGTGGGCCGCCGAAGAACAGCGGGACACCGAAACGCTGCGCGGTTCCGACGGCGACATCGGCACCTTGTTCGCCCGGGGGCGTGATGAGGGTGAGCGCCAGCAGATCTGCCGCGACAGTGACCAAGGCGCCACGTTCCTTGGCTTCGGCGATCACCGGGGCGTGGTTGAAAACGCGGCCCGAAACGCCCGGCTGCTGCAGGACGATACCGTTGATGTCGCCGTCGGGCAGGCCAGCCGAGAGGTCCGCGATCTCGACCTCAAAACCCAGCGCCTCGGCGCGGCCCTTCACGATTGCGATGGTCTGCGGGAGGAGGTCGGCGTCCAGGACTGTCTTGCCGTCCTTCACAGCCTTGTTCGCCCTGCGCATGAGCAGCACTGCCTCGGCAACGGCGGTAGCTTCGTCCAGCAGCGAGGCGTTGGCCACGGGAAGTCCCGTGAGGTCCTGGACCATGGTCTGGAAGTTGAGCAGCGCTTCGAGGCGGCCCTGGGAAATTTCCGGCTGGTACGGGGTGTAGGCCGTGTACCAAGCCGGGGATTCGAGGATGTTGCGGCGGATGACGGGCGGCGTCACGGTGTCGTAGTAGCCCTGGCCGATCATCTGCACGGCGGTTTTGTTCTTGGAAGCCAGCTTGCGCAGCTCAGTGAGGACCTGCACCTCGGTGAGGGCGTCCTGCAACTTCAGCGCAGTGTCCTGGCGGATGGAATCTGGGACAGCAATGTCCACCAGGCCGTCGACAGAGTCATAGCCGATGGCCTTGAGCATGGTGTCAACATCGGCCTGGCGGCGGGCGCCGATATGCCGGTCCGCGAACGCGGTGGGGGTTGATTGAACAGTCAAGAGGAACTCCATGATTCAGGCGCTTGCTGAGCGCCACGATGATGTGGGTTCCTCCCCGCTCTGTATTGGACCTGAGAGATTCCGCAGGAATGGTTGCCTGCTTGCACCGTCGGTGAGCCCGGTTTCCCGGACTGCTTTCCAGAGTTGCCTAACCGCGGCGGTACATGGGCCTGAGAGATTCCTGGGGAGGATTTGCTCCTACGGCGCCTGACTGGATGTACCGGCAGGACTCTCCCGCCGCAGATCAAAAGCGTTGCATCACGTGAGTGACACGCTTCACACCATAGCGGGTCACTTTGTCGTTCCGCAAGGCAGCTTGGCCTACTGATGCATGGCCTCATGGATTTGGAGCGCGAACCACAACTGCGCAACCGTGGACGTTTCGCCCATGTCCAGCCCCGTCAACTCACCGATTTTCCGGATCCGGTAGATGATGGTCTGCCGGTGCGCGAACAGCGTCGCCGCCGTCTTTTGCCAGGAACGCTGGGAGTCCAAATATGTCCGCAGGGTCAGGATCAGATCGCCGTCCTGGCTCTGCTCATGATCAAAAACCGGGCCCAGCAAGCGGCGCACCAACGCCGCGTGCTGCAGGAATTCGAGCCCCGGGCGCACTGGGGGAAGATCCACTTTATGACCCGCAGCCGGCTGGAGCGTCTCTACCCTGAGCTCGACACTTTCCTCCAGGTCCGCCGCGAATTCGATCCCCGCGGAATGTTCCTGAACGACCACACCCGGTCGCTGTTTGGCTGAGGTCGTGACGGGGCAGGGTAGTGCGCGTGATGCACTCCCCTACCCCGTTACACCGGGTTGAAACATGGGGATGGTAGTTTGTTCACTGCTGAGGCAGACATCCGCACCCGAGCTGAGGACACTCCATGTTTAAGGGTTTCAAAGACTTCATCCTTCGCGGCAACGTGATTGAACTGGCCATCGCCGTGGTGATCGGCAGTGCTTTCACCGCACTCGTCGGGGCCTTCACCACCCACATCATCAACCCGGTCATCGCCGCGGCCGGCGGCATGAACGCCGAAGGCCTGGGCTTCAAGATCTGGGAAAACAACCCCGCCACGTTCGTCGATTTCGGGGCAGTCCTGACCGCCCTGGTCACGTTCGTCATCACCGCTGCCGTGGTCTACTTCATCTTCGTGGCGCCCATGAACAAGATCAACTCCCTGGTCAAGGACCGCCTCTCCACCGAGGAACCCGAGGAAGAGCCACTCCCCGCCGATACGGCACTCCTCGCCGAAATCCGCGACCTCCTCAAGGACGCAGCCGCGGCCCGCAACGCAGGTACCGCTTCCGCGCTCGACCCAGGGCTCGGCTCCGACCCCGTCCGTTAGGGCCAGCACAGCCTTTACAAATAGCTCCGCCCAAAACCCGGCTCCCTCACAAGAGGGGGCCGGGTTTTTGCGTTGGGCTTTCGCGGATTTACAAAAAATATATAGACCGGTCTATTATTTCCCTATGGCTATCAAAGGAACCCTGACGAAAGCACGGCTTACAGAGTCCATGCTGCAGCTCATCCAGAGCAGCGGCTACAGCGGCACCGGCCTGAACGCTGTGATCGAACACGCCGCCGCACCCAAGGGGTCTGTCTACTTCCACTTCCCCGGCGGGAAGGAGGACCTGGGAGTCGCAGCGGTCGACCTCGCCGCGACGCAATTCCAAGCCCTGATCGCGGAGACGGCATCTTCCGCGGGCGGCCCGGCTGAAGCTGCCCGCGCCGCCATTGAGGCTTTGACGACGATCGTCAGCGGGAGCAACTTTCAACTGGGCTGCCCTGTCTCCGTCGTCACCTTGGAGATGGGCGCTGAGAGCGAGCGGCTGCGGCAGGCATGTGCCACTGCCTTCGAGTCGTGGATCGTACCGACGTCCGCGCTGCTCGAAGCAAGCGGCATTGACGCAAAGGAGGCGCGGTCCTTGGCGACGGTCATTGTGTCGACGATCGAAGGTGCGGTGATCGTCTCCCGCGCCATGCAGGACACCCAACCCCTGGTTTCGGCCGCTGATGTCGTGGCAGAACTCATCAACCACCGCCTCGAGACCACCGGGAGGACCCGATGACAACACCTGAAGGCCCCCGCCACGCCCTGGTCTTCGGGGCCTCGGGATTGGTTGGCAGGCATCTCGTCCTGGCCCTGGCCCAAGCTGGCGCGAACGTCACGGCGGCTGTACGGACCGCCGAGTCCGGCGCCCGTGTCGAGCGATGGGTGCGGGAGCACGGCCTGGCACGGAGCATCAACACGACGATCGTCGATTTCGAGTCCCCCGGGATCGTCACTGGAGGCCCCTCGGCATTCCCGGACGTCACCGAGATCCACAACTGTGCCGGGACCTACCGGTTCGGAATGACCGCCCACGAGGCACGCAGCGCGAACGTCGGCATCGTCGAGAAACTGATGGACTTCGCCGGGCACCTCCCCAAACTGCAGCGCGTCGTCCACGTGTCGGGCTACCGCGTCGGCGGACAGGACCCAACCACCATTCCATGGTCAGAGGATTACCGCGCTGCGGCCTACAAGGAACTTGGTGCCTACGAAGCCTCAAAGGTGGAATCCGACGCGATCTTCCAGGCCCTGGCCATGGAACGCGGAATCCCCTGGACAGTCGTCAACCCGTCCAGCCTGATCGGCGACAGCGTGACCGGGGAGTCCGACCAACTCATCGGGCTGCCCACTACCATCGAACAGATCTGGGAAGGCAGCGTTGCGGCGTTGCCAGGAGACCAAACGACGTTCCTCCCGGTCGTTACGGTCGACTATCTTGCGGCTTTCATGACGGCTGCCGCGGTCGACCCGGCTGCTGCGGGCAAGGCCTATTGGATTCTCGACGACGCCACCCCGCCACTGGCGGACCTGCTCACGCATGTCGGCCGGCATCTTGGCGCGAAGGTCCCACGGCTAAGGCTGCCGGTTGGGGTCATCAGGCGGCTCCCCGAGCGGATCACCAAGGCAGATCCCGAGACGCTTACCTTCATGTCCTCCGACCGCTATCCAACGCATTCGGCAATCGATTTCGCCGACAAACACGGAATCCGGATGCCGGACGTGCTGCTGTCCGTGGAACGGTGGGCCGATTACCTGGCCGCGCATCGGTTTGGGGCCATCATGGCCGAGGACCGTCGGTTCGTGGACGTCGGCGGCATACGGACATTCGAACTGGGCGTCGCCGGGTCCAACAGGCTGGTCCTTCCCGGCCTGCCGGTCAACGCAGACACGTGGGCTGGAGTGGCGGCTGATATCGGGGCCCGCATCGTGGACCTTCCCGGACTCGGACTCAGCGGAGGAGCGGGCATTCAGGACTGGGAAGGGTGGCTGCCCGCCCTGCTGGAGGGGGAACCTGTCGACCTTATCGGCCATTCGATCGGTGCCGCTGCAGCAGTGGTCGCAGCCGACCGGGTGCCCGCGAAGGTCACGTCCCTTACGTTGATCGCGCCGTTCTTCCTCCAGCGGGCGACACCCGCGTTGTCCAGATTTCGGCCGCTGGTCAGCTCCTACCTGCGACGCGTCGGGCCGGCAAGGTTGTCACGGCAGCTGACCGGCACGGATGCGAGCACGGATGCCCTCCGATCCAGCGTGGCCGACCTCAAGCGAAGCAGTGCCACGAGGGTGGCCCAGCATCTCGCCCTGACGGGATCCAAGCAGTGGCGCAGCGAACTCCAGGATGCCCTGGGGCGGTTCAGCGGCCAGGTCCGGATCATCACGGGGAGCGAGGA
Organism: Paenarthrobacter sp. AR 02; assembly: GCF_021538675.1. Taxonomy (GTDB): domain Bacteria; phylum Actinomycetota; class Actinomycetes; order Actinomycetales; family Micrococcaceae; genus Arthrobacter. The sequence goes on along the minus strand of NZ_JAJUKH010000001.1, from coordinate 1,281,774 downwards.
CCCGCTCGCCGCCGACGCGGCCGGGCAGCTCAAGTCCCTTCCCAACGTCGAGCTGGTTGTGGTGCCGGGCGCCGGGCACCACCCGCAGTTGACCCACGGCGACGCTCTCGCCAGCCACCTCAAGAATCACTCACGCGAGCAGGGCACCCGCAGCTACAGCCGCTAACGACGGTCAGCAACCTGTCCGGCGCAAACATCACGGCGGAGGTGGAGGCCCGCACCGGAGTACCCGTTCTCGATTCCGTGGCGGTCACCCTCTGGCACGCCCTGAGGCTGGCCGGCGCGCCGCTGCTTGACCCCGCATGGGGCAGGTTGCTTGCCGGCTAGTCCTTGTCGATCCGGTCCAGCAACTTTCCCAGGGCATCGCGGATGTCATCGTAATCGTTCTGGCCGGCGCGGCTTTCGGCGGCGATGACACCGCAGCGGTGGATCTTTGTGAAGTCTCCGATGGGGAACTTGTAATGGCCCTTTTGGTCATCCGGGTGTTCGTCGTCGACGCCGAGGAACCACTTGGAGTACTCGGCATGGCCATGCTTATCCAGGAACGCATTCTCGTCCTTGGTTGAGGGGGCATGCTCACTCCAGTCGTCCCGGGTGTCCTTGGCCACCTTGCCATCACGGATCAGGGCCTTGGCGTGCTCGAAGGCCTTCTTGTTGAGCTTCACGGTCATGTCGCAACCTCTCAGTTAAGGCTTTGGGCTGGTACGCCCAGCTTAGGGCGAGGACGGACGGCCCGGAATACCCGACGGCGAGCGCACGGGGCGAGCCCCTGGGGTCAGTTCATGAGCTGAACCCAGAGGCCCGCGCCCCGCTCCTTCGTGACCATCCGCCGTCCGATCGCTCCCCGTTGGGTCAGCCACAGGACGCTGCCGTCAGCAGTGACGGCTTCCACCTGGCCCTGGTCAACGATCTCGTTCCCACGCCAGATCTGGACGGCCTGGCCCACCAGCAGTTTCCAGTTGGACACCCGCTTTCCCCGCGCCGTTTCGAGGCGTGATCCAAACAACGATTCGTTCCCACGGTCTTTCACTCGATGACTCCTAGCCTGGTGTACACAGTTCCTGTACATGACGTGTGCCATCAACGGCGCATAAATGACGCGTTTATGCTGTCCGCATTCATCAGAGTGCTTTTACGGCGCCCAACACCTTGGTCAGCGAGTCTTTCGCGTCCCCGAACAGCAAAGTGGTCTGCGGTTCATAGAGCAACTCGTTTTCGACGCCGGCGAACCCCGGCCTCATGGAGCGTTTCAGGAACACCACCTGCCGGGCGTCGGCCACCTCCAGGATGGGCATTCCATAAATCGGCGAGCCGGACGTGGTCTTGGCCGCGGGGTTCACGACGTCGTTGGCACCCACCACCAGCGCGACGTCCGTGGTTTTGAACTCGGAGTTGATGTCCGACATTTCCTTCAGCGACTCGTAGGGAACGTTAGCCTCGGCGAGGAGCACATTCATGTGTCCGGGCATCCGCCCCGCAACAGGGTGGATCGCGAAGTCGACGTCGATCCCCCGGGCCTCCAAAGCCAAGGCAAGTTCCGCCGCGGTGTGCTGCCCCTGCGCCACGGCGAGTCCGTACCCGGGAACGATGATCACACGCTGCGCGTAGCCGAGCAGCACTGCGATGTCCTCCGCGCTGGAGGAGCGGACTGGCCGTTCGCTGACCACTGTGGAACCGGCCGTGGAGCCACCCTTGAAGGCACCGAACAGAATGCCGGCAACACTGCGCCCCATGGCCGATGCCATGGCGCGGGTAAGGATAGTGCCGGATGCTCCCACCAGAGTTCCGGCAACGACAAGGAGGACGTTCCCCAGCACCAGGCCCGACGCGGCGACAGCCAAGCCAGTAAAGGCATTCAGGAGCGAGATGACAATCGGCACGTCAGCGCCTCCCACCGGCAGCACCAGGAGGACGCCGGCTCCGAGACCGAGAACCAGCAGCACAAGAGCCCAACCCGGCGCGCCGCTGGCGATGACCACCGCACCGGCAGCAACGGCGGCCAGGAGCACCACAGCCATGAGGACCGGCAGCCCGGGAAACGTCACCGGCCGCGTGGTCATGAGCCCTTGCAGCTTGGCGAAGGTAATGGCCGAACCCGCGAAGGACACAGCACCCACCAACAGCGTGAACACGATGGCCAAGCGAACCCAGGCGTCCTCCGTATGCGGCAGTTCCAGCAGGGCAACCAGCGCCGCCGCACCACCACCTACACCGTTGAACAGGGCCACGAGTTGCGGCATTTGGGTCATCTGCACCCTGCGCGCCACGGGGGCAGCAACACCGGCACCCACCACTATCGCCCCCAGGATCCAGGGAATGTTGTCCAGCTTCACGGACAAAAACACCGCCACCACAGCCACAAGCGCCCCAAACGCACCGATCAGGTTGCCCCTTCGTGCGCTCTTCGGCGAGCTCAGCCCCTTCAGGGCAAGGATGAAGCAGGCGGCCGCTGCGAGATACAGGAGCGCAGTCCAAGTGGGGCTGAGGAGGGTCACCGGCGGCCCTCCCTGCCCGTGGCTTGCCCGGCATCAACGCTCGACGGCGGCCGCTGCCTTCCGCGGAACATCTCCAGCATGCGGTCGGTCACCACGAACCCACCCACCAGGTTGGCCGTGGCAAGGACGACAGCCAGCAGGCCGACCGCCAGGATCCACGGATCAGAAGCCTGCCCGGCGACGATGATGGCACCCACCAGAATGATGCCGTGAATGGCGTTCGCCCCGGACATGAGGGGCGTGTGAAGGGTGCTGGAAACTTTGGAAACAACCTCGAAGCCCACAAAGACAGCCAGGACCGTGATCGTCAACAGGCTCATGCCGTCCATCAAAGGGCTCCTTCAGATCCGGGGGAAAGTGCTGCAAGTGCTTCCGCGGTGGGCGCGTGCCGGATGGCGCCGTCGTGCGTCAGGCACGCCCCCGCCACCACCTCGTCCGAGAAGTCGGGTGAAACCACGCCCTCGCGGGTCATGAGCGCCAAAAGGTTGGCCACGTTCTTGGCGTACAAGCGCGAGGCGTCCGCCGGCATGGCGGAGGCCGGATCCTTGATTCCCACCAGGGTCACCGTGCCCTGGCCGTCGCCAGTGGGGACGGGGATATCCTGCCCCGGAATACTCCCTTCCACATTGCCGCCGGACTCTGCCGCCAGGTCAATCACCACCGACCCAGGCCGCATGCCCTGGACCATCTCGCGGCTCACCAGGAGCGGTGCCCGCCTTCCGGGAACAGCGGCGGTAGTAATCAGGACATCGGCCTGGGCAACGTGTGGAGCAAGGAGTGCCCGTTGCAGGGCTCCCCTGTCGGCGCTCAGTTCCCGGGCGTAGCCACCCGAGGCTTCCGCCGTTTCGAGGTCCAGCTTGATGAATGTTCCGCCCATGGACGCTACTTCGTCTGCTGACGCGGGCCGGATGTCGTTTGCTGAGACGCGGGCGCCAAGCCTTTTGGCTGTCCCGATTGCCTGCAGTCCAGCCACGCCAGCTCCAAGGACCAGCACCCGGGCCGGCGGGATGGTTCCGGCCGCCGTCATGTAGAGCGGGAAGAACCGGGGCAAACGCATTGCTGCCTCGAGCACGCACCGGTACCCGGCCACGAGGGCCTGGGAAGTCAGTGCATCCATGGACTGGGCCCGCGAAATCCGGGGCACCAGCTCCAGGGCGAACGATGTGATGCCGCCGGCGGCGAGGGCCCGCACGGTTGGCAACTCCGACGACGGCGACCCCAGTCCCACGGTGACAGCACCACGCTGGAGGGTGCCCGCCGTCGTCGGGTCCATGGGGCGCACGTGGCAGTAGATGTCGAGTGTCCCGAGGTCCAGGGCCTGGACGACGGCCGCTCCGGCGGCCCGGTAGTCGTCGTCGCTGTGGCCGGAGGCAGCGCCGGCGCCTGACTCGATCTCAAGGTCGAGTCCAAGGCCCACCAACTGCTTGACCGTTTCCGGCGTGGCGGCCACCCGCCGCTCACCGTCGAGCCTCTCGCGCCCAATCCCTGCTTTCAACGCCACCCCTCTCCGGAACTCGCCAGAAACCAGTTGGCATGAGTCTATGACCGCAAGGGTCCGGGCGGGAGTAGGGGGCTGCGCTATGTGCACAAGTCCACTAGGGTCGGTGGAAGCTGGTGGCAACCAGCCACCACACCGTCGACGAGCCGGTTCCGGCCGTGCCGTCGGGAAGGAACGCCGCTATGGACACGTTCAAAATCGGCTATTTCGTAGGAAGTCTTTCAAGTACCTCCATCAACCGAACCCTCTCCAAGGCGCTGATCAGCGTGGCGCCGCCCGAGCTGGAATTCCATGAGATCGAAATCAAGGACCTCCCCCTCTACAGCTCCGACTACGACGCCGACTTTCCGCCCGCCGGCAAGGCGTTGAAGGATGCCATCGCGGCCTCGGACGGCATCCTGTTCGTCTCGCCGGAGTACAACCGCTCCATTCCGGGCGCGCTGAAGAACGCCATCGACTGGGGCTCGCGCCCGTGGGGCACCAATTCCTTCGCCCGGAAGCCCACCGGAATCATCGGAGCGTCGCCGGGTGGCATCGGCACTGCGGTGATGCAGTCGTCCATGCGGAGCGTGTTGAGCTTCCTGGACGCACCGCAGTTGAACGCACCGGAGGCGTACATCCGCTTTGTCGCGGACGCTTACGACGACGACGGTTCCGTTAAGGACGAAGGCACCGCAGGCCTCCTGCGGCACTACATGGAGGAGTACAGCGCGTTCGTGCAGCGTGTCCTTGCCGCCAACGCACCGGGCCACATCGGCGACCCGGAACCGGATACCGACAAATTGAACCGCTAGGACCGCGGGTTGGGTGTCGCCCGGATCTGAACGGGCGACACCCGGTACCCTCGGTCTGCGATTTAGTCAGTATGCTTACTACTACGAGGATTTAGGAACAGGCCTACCCCAGGAGAAGAAGATGCTTCGTAGAGTAGCTATGACCGCCTTGGCAGTGACCCTTTTCGTCGGCACCGCCGCCTCCACTGCCGGAGCCGCTGGCGCGGCCACAAGCCTTCAGGGCAGCGTTGCCGCAACCACACAGAGCCCATCGCCCGAGCCGAGCAACCCCTCCGGCCCTTCCACCGCAACCCCCACGGCGGAGCCAACATCCGACGCTCCAAACCCAGCGGGCACAGGCCCGGCCAACCCCGGCACCAGCGAAACCGGCCAGCAACAGCAAACCCGGACAGACGTCGTTCCGTGGGTCCTCGCTGGGGTAGCCGCCGTCATCATCATCGCGCTCATCATCTGGACGCTGCGGAACCGCCGCGGTCGGGACAAAGGCATCCAACACGACGACGGCCGGTAACCGGGCGGGGGCGCCTCACCTCAAGGAGCCAGGCGCCCCGTGACGGTCAGGTGACCCTAGCGGTCAGCTGGCCCGTCGCTCAGCCGGCCCGGCCGCTCAACTTGCCAATAAGGCTCGTCTCCAAGTGCTCCAGCAGGTGCTGCGGATTGTCATAGACTTCCGCGGCTCCTGCGTCCCGAAGTTCCGCTTCGCTGATTCCACCGCAGGTCAGGGCAACCACCGGCACTCCGATCGCAGCGCCGGCCTTCATGTCCCACACGGCGTCGCCAACAAAGACGGCGTCCTCCGGGTCCACGCCGAGCTTCTCCAGGCAGGCCACCAGGATGTCCGGGGCGGGCTTGCTTTCCTCGGCATCGTTGGAGCTGGTCCAGGCGTCGATGGAGGAGCCCGCGTCGAGGAGGTGGCGGCTTACGTCGAGGTCGCGTTGCTGCGCCGATGATGCCAATCCGACCGCAAGACCGGCGTCGGAGCATGCCGCCAGAAGGTCACGCGCGGAATCGAAGGGCCGGAGCGTCGGCCAGAACGTCGAGAACACGGCACCGTGGGCCGACTTCAAATCTTCCTGCATTTCGTCGGTGCAGTCCGGGACCAGGCTCTGGATCAGCTTGTCGCCTCCCATGCCTACGCGGCGGTGGATGGCCGACATTTCGATGTCCAGCCCTTCGCGCCTGAACGCCTGCCACCAGGCCATTGCATGGAAGTAGCTGGAATCGATCAGCGTACCGTCCACATCAAAGAGGACTGCGCGCTTCTTTTGGGACTTCACCTTAGTTGCCACAACCCACCACTTCCGACGCCGCGTGGGTACCTTGCGCAGCGAGTGCCGAATCAATGACAGGCTCTTCCAACATCAGTACCGCGTACCTCTCAGATGAGGCTTGCCGCAGCAGGCCAGTGCCGGCCACTTCCCGGATGGCCTCCACGCCTTCCACCGCCTCATCCATCGAAGAGAACCGCTTTGAGAGGCCCATGAGGACGTCACTGCCGTCCACCATCAGAATCCGATATCCCCCGTCGGGCGTTTCAACCATCTCCAAGTGCCCGGCCACGCCAACCTCCTCGTCATCGATGAAATGCATAGTAAGACTACTTAGTATAAGCCACCTTAGAAATGTGGCGTAACGCGGGAAATACGCGCCTGCAACATCTTGTTGGCACCAACATGACAACAATTGGAATCATCGGTGCAGGACACATTGGCAGCCAGGTTGCACGCAAGGCCGTGGAACTGGGCTATGACGTCGTGATCAGCAACTCGCGGGGTCCCGAGACGCTGGGCGACCTGGTCGCGGAACTTGGGCCGAGGGCCCGGGCCGCTACGGCAGCCGAAGCAGCAGCGGCAGGCGATTTCGCCGTCGTGACCGTTCCCTTGAAGAACTACCAGAGCATCCCCACGGAGCCGCTTGAGGGCAAGGTCGTCATCGACACGAACAACTACTACTGGGAGCGCGACGGCCGTATCCCCGAGCTGGACAACGGCGAAGCAACCACATCAGGCCTTCTCCAGAAGCACCTCCCCACCTCCAAGGTAGCCAAGGGCTTCAACCACATCTTTGCCAAGGACATCACCACTGACGGCGCCCCCGCCGGGACGCCGAACCGCCGCGCCCTGGCCACCGCCAGCGACTTCCCCGAAGCCGCAGAACTTGTCACCAAGCTCTACGACGAATTCGGCTTCGACACCGTCAACATCGGCCCGCTGGAAGACAGCTGGCGCGTCGAGCGCGACCGCCCCGCCTACGTCATACGGCAGAATGCGGACGAACTCCGCGACAACCTCGCCAAGGCAACCCGCACCGTCTAAATCCGGTTTACGCACGACGGCGGGCAAGCAGCTGATGCTTGCCCGCCGCCTTTTGTCATGGGTGCTTTTGGTTCCGGCAATTGGCCCCCTGGAGGCCGAAAAAAGGACGGCGAAACGGTGTCACGAATCGGCGGCGGCGCGCACATTATGGGTGGCTGCCTCTCCGTCAGGCCCGGCGCATGGGCTTACGGGGAGGCAGCTTCGCCCTAAAAGCACCTACGCGAGGAGTCCCATGTCCACACGAATCTCGAGCTGGCCTGCAGCAACCCCCATGTGGGTGGACCTCGGCGCAGAGGATCCCAAAGCGGCGAAGTCCTTCTATTCGGGCCTTTTTGGCTGGGATTTCATCTCCGGCGGCCAGGACGCGGGCGGCTATGTCCTGGCCTGTGTTGGCGGGCGTGCCGTGGCAGGACTGGGCCCCAAGCAGGATCCGTCCATGCCCACCACGTGGACAACGTTCCTCGCATCGGATGATGCTGACGTCACCGCGAAGAAGATCAGTGCCGCGGGTGGACAGCTGATTGCGCAGCCGTTCGACGTCATGGACTCCGGCCGCATGGCCTTGGCCGTGGACAGCGCCGGCGCAGTGTTCGGAGTCTGGCAGGCAGGCAACCACATCGGCGCGGAGCGGGTCAACGAGCACGGCGCGCTGTGCTGGAACGAGCTCCATACCCGCGACTACGCAGCGGCCCGCGCCTTCTACTCCGGAGTCTTCGACGTCAGCTACCAGGACGTCACGGAGGATGGCTTGGTCTACTCCACTATCCGGAGGCCGCTGGATGGCCGCGAAGTAGCAGGGGTCCACCATGACACCGGGCTCTCCGGGACCACACCCAACCATTGGATGACCTGGTTCGCCAGCGACTTTGTAGAGGGCTCCGCCACCCGGGCTGTGGAACTGGGTGCGACGCTCCTGGAACCGGTCACGGACAGCCCGCTGGGACGCATGGCCGTGGTGCGGGGTCCACAAGGAGAGGTGTTCGGCCTCATCGACGCACCGCGAACCAGCGAATAGTCAGGCCGCTGCCGGGTCCAGCGCTTCGGCGATGATCTCGTGCGCATGAGCGGCAGCCAAGGGCGCGGCCAGGCGATGCACGGCCTGGAAAGTCCTGCGGACAGCCGGGCCGTGCCATTCTGGCGGCAGGTAATCCGTCGGCAGGTTCGGGTCCCGGTACGGAAACCGGCGCCACATAGTCAGCATGGGGATGTAGTAGCGGAACGCGTCACGCCGCAACTCCTCTGTGGACTGGGCCAGGGCAACGTTCGGGTCTTCGCCCACGCGCTCAATCCATTGCTGCTCCGCGTCCCCATAGAGTCCAAGGAACTCGGTGAACTGTTCATCAAGTTCCTTGAGGTCCCACCACTCGGAGATTTTGGGGCGCATGGGTCCGTCAAAGACGTAGTCGCTCCGGAACAGGTCCACGAACTCGATCAAACCATTGGCAGTGAGACGCTCCCTGGCCTGCTCGAGCTTGTGGGCCGGCGCAATCCACACGCCGTTGGCCACCGAGCCGAAGCCCAGGCCAGACAATGCTGAACGCAGTTGATGCCGCCGGTTCCGCATGGACTCAGGCACCGAGAACACGGCCAGCACCCAGGTATCCACGGGCGCAGGCTGCTCGGGGGCAAAGATCCGGCGGTCACCTTCGCGGAACACGTCGCTGACCGACTCCGAGATTTTGTATTTGGCAATCCCGCCTTCGCGAACGCTCTTCAGCACGCCTTTTGCCTTGAGCCTGGAGACGGAGGACCTCACGCCCGGAGCGTCGTAACCGAGCGAGCCCAACATGGAAATCAGCGCGGACACCGGCAGGGCATCACCTGCGTTCCGACCATAGAGCCCGAAAATGGTAACGAGCAGCTGTTGGTGGCGCACCGGGGGTGCCGGGACGGCGAACATCGGAAGGATCCTCATTTCCGCGCCCCGCATTGGGCGCCAGTCCAGTTCATCATAGGTCCGCGCCGCACCTCGCCCGAGACTAGCCGAGCCATACTAAGCATGCTTACTATGGACGGACGCTGTTCCAGGGCTGTTACTGCCCCGGAGAGATCTTTCCGTTCAAACGATAGGAAGCACATCATGGCAGGAAACCTGGTAGCACGCTCCATTCACGACCTTACGGCCGCGGCCTGGTTCGGCGGCTCATTGATGGGGGCCATTGGGCTGAATGGAGCCGCCGCGGAAGCCAAAGATCCCACGGAGCGTACCCGGTTGTCGAGCAAGGGCTGGGGCAAGTGGGCTCCTGTGCAGACGGCAGCCTTCGCCGGGCACCTCGCCTCAGACCTGGCAATCGCATGGGAGAACAAGGGCAGGATCGCGAAGCAGGACAGCGTCGCCTCCAACACCATCTACAAGACCGTGGTGACATTGGCCGGAGCTGCCGTCACCCTCTACGCGGGCGTTGTTGGCAAGAAGGTCGATGAGCTCTCCGAAGAGGGCGCAGAAGGAGCCACCGAGCCCCGCGCAGGCGCTTCCGATGAACTCAAGTCAGCCCAGACCCAGCTGAAGGCACTGCAGTGGGCCATCCCCGCATTCGCTGCCTGGGTGATCATCCTTGGTGCCAAGCATGGTGAGATGCAGCGGCCCAAGAACATCCTGAAGGGTCTCCGCTAAGGCTCCCAAATCCCCCGCCGAGACGGCACTTAATGACAATCCCAGGCCCTGGCATTGTCATTAGGTGCCATCTCGCGCGGTGATCCTGCGGACGAAGTGCTCCGGCCACGGTTCCGCTGAGGTGGCTCCGCTGGGTACGTGGACGGTAGTGACCGTACCGAAAGCCGCCACGTCACCGCCGTCGGACGTCACCTTGAAATCCATGGTGAGCGAGGTGCGCCCCAGCGCGCTGATCTTCACCGTTGCGGTGATGCGCTGGCCGAACCACAGCTTGGCTTTGTAATTGATGACTTGCTGGACCCTGGGCGCGCTGGGGAAGTAGTCCGGCAGGTCCAGGGACCGGAAGAGTTCCGCTTCGGCGGCTTCCACCCAGCGCAGGATGGCCGAGTTGTGCTGGTGTCCGGAGGCGTCGGTGTCCACCCATTCCACCGTTCGCTCGACGCACGCCTCCGGAAACCTATCCACTTATGCTCCTACCGTGCGCTTACTGCTGCGTCGTCAGGATCGACGTCGACGGCGGATACCGGCACCTCAGGTTGTGGCTTGGGAATCAACGCCACCGCACCGGCCGCCAGCACGGCGATACCCGCAAAGATCGCGAAGTTCGCTTCGAAGGGCAGCTTCGAGCCGGCAATCCAGCCACCGATCAACGGTCCCGAGATGGCACCAAGTCGGGCGAAGCTCAACGCCCAGCCGGTCGCCGTTCCACGGACCTTCGCCGGGTAGTAATCGGCGATGTAGCCGGTCAAAACCAGTGAGGTTGAGATTGACCCAATACCGGCGAAGGCCACGAAGAGCAGGTTGACCACCATGGTGTTGGGGAAGACCAACAGCATGATGCCCAGGCCGCCCAGAATGTAGAACACCACCAGGATGAGCTTCTTGCCGTACTTGTCCGCGGCCCGGCCCAGAAGCAGGCCACCGATCGCGGAAGCCAGACTGAAGACCAGCAGGAATGTCAGCGACGAGCCGAGGTCGTAACCGGCCTTCTTCATGATGCTGGGCAGCCACGTGTTCAGGCCGTAAACCAGCAGCAGGCCCAGGAACAGGGAGATCCAGAAGAAGACGGTGGAACGCAGGTACTTCCGGGAGAACATCGTGGTGATCGTCTTCCACCACGGGTCCGCCTGGGCGCCGGCCACAGGAGCGGCAGGAACCACCGGCCGGTATTCGGAGATCTGCAGTTTGGCGGCCAAAGCCTTGGCCTCAGGCGATCGCCCCTTGGACTCAAGGTATTCGAGGGACTCGGGGAGGAACTTCCAGATGATCGGGAGCAGCACCACGGGCGCGGCGCCGATGGCGATTACTGCACGCCAACCACCGATCGGCAGCACGAACAAGGCAGCTAGGGCCGCCACGACGATCCCCAGTGAATAACCGGAGTACATGAGCCCGTAGTTGAAGGAGCGCTTGTTCGGGGCCGAGTACTCAATGGTCAGGGCCGCAGCCACGGGGATCACGCCGCCCATGCCCAGCCCGCCGATCAGGCGGAACAGGCCGAACAGTTCCGGCGTAGGTGCCCACGCTGCGCCTGCCTGGGTGAGCGTGAAGATGACCATGGAGGCCAACAGCATCCTCTTGCGGCCCACCAGGTCACTCAGGGTGCCGATGAAGAGCGCTCCAATAAGCATGCCGATCAAGGCATATGACCCCAATCCGCCCAGTGCCAGCGGCGAGAGGTTCCATTCCTTGTACTCAGCCAGGGCCGGGAGCACCGCGCCCAGGACACCGACGTCGTATCCCTCGGCCAGGATCGCGATCCAGCAGCAGAACAACACCATGCCGGTGGTTTTGGTGGGTACATTCCAGTCATTGACGGGTGCGGTTGCCATGACTACTTCACCAGGACCGATGCTGCGTCGGACCGGGGAGTCCAACGAAGGTGTGTGGAGGACTCTTTAATGTCTACTTCCTTGAGCAGCGACAGACGCGGACGGACTGCGTCGGTGCGTGAGCTCGGCGGCTTGCGGCGTCCGGCACGGAACTGCGGGATCCACTGTGCGCCCGGGCCCTGGTATTCCTGTTCAGCCGCAGCGTGCAGGGTCCACTGGGGATCGTAGAGATGCGTACGGCCGAGCGCGATGAGGTCCGCACGGCCGGCCAGGAGGATGGAATTGACGTCGTCGTAGCTGGAGATAGCGCCGACGGCGATCACTGCCACGCCTGCCGGAGCGGCGACTTCCTGACGGATGCGGTCGGCGAACGGGGTCTGGTAGCTGCGCCCGAAGGCAGGCTTCTCTTCCTTGGCGACCTGGCCGGTGGAGACATCCAGGCCGGCGGCACCGTGCTCAACGAAGGCCTTCGCGATCGCCACGGAATCATCGGAGGTGTTGCCACCCTCGATCCAGTCGGTCGCGGAGATGCGTACCGTCACCGGCTTGCCGGCAGGCCACACCGCGCGAACGGCGTCGAACACTTCCAGCGGGAACCGCAGCCGGTTCTCCAGGCTGCCGCCGTATTCGTCGGTCCGCTGGTTGGACACCGGCGAAAGGAAGGAAGAGAGCAAGTAACCGTGGGCTGCGTGAACCTCCAGGAGGTCGAAGCCGGCTTCCTCGGCACGGACGGCAGAAGCGACGAATTCGGCCTTGATGGCGTCCATCCCAGCACGGTCCAGTTCAACGGGGGTCTGGTTTTCGGCGCTGTACGGCAAGGCAGAAGGGCCGACGGCGGTCCAGTTGCCGGACTCAAGCGGCTGGTCGATGCCTTCCCACATGAGCTTGGTGGAGCCCTTGCGGCCGGAGTGGCCCAACTGCGCGCCGATCTTTGCGGTGGAACGGCCGTGGACGAAGTCCACGATCTCCTTCCAGCTATCGCGCTGGGCATCCGTGTAGAGGCCGGTGCAGCCGGGGGTGATCCGGCCGGTTTCCGAGACGCAGACCATCTCGGTCATGACCAGCCCGGCACCACCCAGGGCCTTGGAGCCCAGGTGGACCTTGTGGAAGTCACCGGGAACGCCGTCCGTGGCTGAATACATGTCCATCGGGGAGACCACAATGCGGTTCTTCAGCTCCAGTTCCCCGATACGGAAGGGCTGGAACATGGCCGGAGCCACCTCGGTGAGCCCCTGGGACTCGGCAAAGTCGCGGTCCACGGCGTCGGCGAATTCGGGATCCCGGAGGCGCAGGTTTTCCTGGGTGATGCGGCGGCTGCGGGTGAGCAGGTTGAACGCGAACTGGGTGGGGTCCTGGTCCTTGTACTGGCCGATGCGCTCGAACCACTCCAGGGATGCCTGGGCTGCGCGCTGCGTGGATGCCACCACGGGCCGACGTTCGGTTTCGTAGGCTTCCAGCGCGGCCTCGATATCCGCGTGCTCGTGCAGGCAGGCCGCCAACGCGAGGGAATCTTCCATGGCCAGCTTGGTGCCGGAGCCGATGGAGAAGTGTGCCGTGTGGGCGGCATCGCCCAGGAGCACCACGTTGTCTTTGCGCCAGCTCTGGTTCCGGACCGTAGTGAAGTTGATCCACTTGGAGTTGTTGGTCAGGACGTCGTACCCGTCCAGCTCTTCGGCGAAGATTTCGCGGATCTTGGCAATCGACTTTTCGTCCGAAACACCGGGAGGGAAGACCTCGTTGGCGGTCTCGTCAAAGCCGGCGGCGTGCCACACGTCCTGGTGCATCTCCACAATGAAGGTGGAGCCCTCATCCGAGTACGGGTAGCCGTGGATCTGCATGACGCCCCACTCGGTTTCCTTCACGAAGAACTTGAAGGCTTCAAAGACCTGGTTGGTGCCGAGCCACATGAACTTGTTGGTGCGGGGGTCCAGATCCGGCTGGAACGCGTCGGCGTACTTGGCGCGGATCTGCGAGTTGATGCCGTCGGCGGCAAGGACCAGATCGTATTTGGCTTCGAGCTCCTCCACCGGCGGAGCCACCGTGCTGAACCGAACGTCCACGTTGAGTTCGATGCAGCGGCGCTGCAGCAGCTCCAGGAGTTCCTTGCGGCTCATGGCAGCGAAGCCCTGGCCGCCAACGGTGATCGTCTCGCCGCCGAAGTGGATGTCGATGTCCGACCAGCGGGCAAAACGACGGCTCATGTATTCAGCCACCACAGGATCGGCGTTGCCGATCCCGCCCAGGGTCTCATCGGAAAACACGACGCCGAAACCGAAGGTGTCGCTGGCAGCGTTGCGCTCCCAAAGGGTGATGTCGTGGGACGGATCCAGCTGCTTCATCAATGCTGCGAAGTACAGGCCGCCCGGGCCGCCTCCAACGATTGCGATTTTCATGGTGTTGCTCCTTCTCAGGCCTGGCTCTGGCCGGCAGGGGTAAGTTGTACGTTCTTGTCCGCGTTTGCCGCAGGCTTCAGGAAGCCGTCGCGGAGCTTGAAGTGCTGAAGTTTTCCGCTGGGATTGCGCGGGAGTTCGGTGACGAAACGGACATCGCGCGGGTACTTGTACGGGGCGATGGTCTGCTTGACGAAATCCTGGATTTCCTTGCGCTTGGCGGCGTCTCCTTCGACGCCGTCGCGGAGGACCACAAACGCGCAGACGATGCTGCCGCGCTCCTCATCCGGAATCCCGATGACCGCGTTTTCCACCACGTCCGGGTGCTGGTCGATGGCGGTTTCGACTTCCGGAGCTCCGATGTTGTAGCCGGAGGACACAATCATGTTGTCCGAGCGGGCCTGGTAGGTGAAGTACCCGTCGCCGTCCATGGCGAATGTGTCACCTGTGACGTTCCAGCCGTTCACCACGTAGTTCGCCTGCCGGGGATCGTCCAGGTAGCGGCATCCCGTGGGACCAATCACTGCCAGCCGTCCGATGCTGCCCGGGCCGAGTTCGTTGCCGTCGTTGTCCAGGATGGTCGCCCGGAAGCCCGGTACCGCGCGGCCCGTCGTGCCGGGGCGGATGTCATCACCGGCAGCGGAAATGAAAACGTGCAGCATCTCAGTTGCACCGATTCCGTTGACCAAACGCAACCCGGTGGCCTGGTGCACGGCTTCCCAGGTTTCCTTGGACAGGTGCTCACCGGCCGAAACGGCAATGCGCAGGCTGCGCAGGAGGTCCCCGCGCTTCTCCTTGAGGATGGCCCGGTAGGCGGTGGGGGCGGTGAACAGGATGGTGGCCCCGGCCTTTGAGGCATGCTCAGCCAATTCCACGGGCCCTGCCTTCTCGGTCAGGAGCGACGATGCACCAAACCGAAGCGGGAACACCACCAGTCCGCCCAGCCCAAAGGTGAAGGCCAACGGCGGCGAACCCGCGAACACGTCCTCGGCAGTGGGCTGCAGGATGTAGCGGGCGAAGGTGTCCGCATTGGCCAGGATGTCCCGGTGGAAGTGCATGGTCACCTTTGGCACACCCGTGGTGCCCGACGTCGGACCCAACAGGGCAACGTCGTCGGCAGCAGTGTCCACAGCCGTGAACTTCCCACTCTTATGCCCGCAACGGGAGGTGAGGTCGCCGTCGTCGTCGAATCCGTTGCCTGCTCCGTAGGTCAGGACGGTGACGTCATCCCCGGCGGCGATCGCGAGCTCGTCCACGAACCGGTAGTCGGAAATAGCCACCACCGGCTTGGTGAGCTGGATCAGCGTGGAGACCTCGGTGGAGCGCAGCATTGGCATAGTGGTGACCACTACCGCGCCGGCTTTCAGGACACCCAGCCAGGCCGCCACGATCCAGGGGTTGTTGGGGCCACGCAGCAGCACACGGTTGCCGGGAAGGACACCAAGGTCTTCCGTGAGGACCTGCGCGACCTGGTTGGAGCGGGTCTGGAGCTGACCATAGGTCCAGACTGTTCCTTCCGGGGTCCACAGGGCGGGACGGTCCGGGCCGTACTGTTCGACAGCGTCGTCGATCAGCACGGCCGCAGCGTTGAGCCGCTCGGGGTATTGAAGTTCGGGGAGGGTGAATTCAAGCGCCGGCCAGGTGTCGGCGGGCGGCAGGTGGTCGCGGGTGAACGTGTCCACGTGGGCCGATGGCGTCATGCTCATGGCCGTTCCTTTCAGTGGTGCGTCGTTGAAGCGATGGTTGGGGAGTGGGAAGTTGGTTAGGCGCCGGCCCGGATCATGCCTTCTTGGGCAACCGTGGCAAGGAGCCTTCCTTCCCGGTCGAAGAAGCGGCCCATGGCGAGGCCCCTGTTGCTCTGGCCGGAGATGGCGTCCTGGGCGTAGAGAACCCAGTCGTCGGCGCGGCCGTCCCGATGGAACCACATGGAGTGGTCCAGGGACGCCGTAGCGAGTCCGGGGCTGGACCAGTTGAGCCCGTTGACCCGGAGCAGGGGCTCCAGGATGGTGTAATCGCACACGTAGGCAAGAGCCGTGCGGTGCAGGTCGGCGTCGTCAGGCAGGGCATCGAAGGCTTTCACCCAAATGGCCTGCTGCGGTACGGAGCCGCCTTCCAGATCGATATATACCGGGCCGGGAATATGCCTCATATCGAAGCTGCGGCCCGTGGACCAGTACTCAGCTGCTGTGATATCCACGCCGTCCAGCGCTTCCGCTGCTGTCCGCAGCGATTCAGGCTCGACGGCGGCTGGAGCCTGGGGCTGGAAGTCCGGACCGTCCTCGGGAACCTGGAAGGAACCCATGGCGGCGTAGACGGGTTTGCCGTTCTGGAAGCCGCGGACTGTCCTGGTGGAGTACCCGCGCCCATCGCGCAAGCGCTCCACCTCGTACCGGACGCTGGAGCCGATATCCACCGGGCGCATGAAGTAGCTGTGCATCGAGTGGAGTTGCCTGTCAGCATCCACCGAGCGCATCATCGCAGCCGCAGCCTGCGCCACCATGTCTCCACCATAGGCTTTTGGCCACGGCACGTACTGGGTGGTTGCTTCATACGCTTCGTCGAAGACCTCTGCGGCCACGGGCGTGAGCTCCACGGCCTTAAGGAAGGTTTCCGACGTCAGGGTTCCAGTGATCATTGCTTATGCCCGGCGGTAGTCAGCGAGGGTCTCGTCCGGGACGTCCTCGAGGTTGACCACGAGGTTTTCCGGCGTGCGAGCCGTCAACCAGACGAGTTCTTCGGTGATGGACATGTTGGCTTCGACGTGGGGCATGAACGGCGGCACGAACACCCAGTCGCCGGCCTTCATGTCGATGAACTCGGAGTAGTTCTCGCCGAAGTAGATGCGGCCGTGGCCCCGGAGGACGTAGCCGCCGGTCTCGGCCTCGCCGTGGTGGTGCGGGAGGGAGCGGTATCCGGGGGTGTTGGATACCTGGCCGAACCAGATCTTGGTTGCCGGGGTGTGCTGGATGCTGACGCCGGAAACCCGGATGCAGTCGCCTGACTGTGCGGTGTTGGTGTCCTCGGCACCGGCGCGGGTAACGACCGGTACTACCTTGCCGTCAGGCTGGGCGTAGATGGAGTTGTCGCCTTCGAGGCGGTATTCGGTGGTGGTCTGGCTCATGGGATTTCTCCTTTGTTGTTAGACGGTTGCTTCAGCGTGTGCGTGGATCCGGAACTGGTTCTCCAACCGGCCGATTCCATCGATTTCGGTCATCAGGGTGTCGCCGTCCGCCAGGAAGCGCGGCGGGGTCATCCCCATACCCACTCCCCCGGGCGTTCCCGTGAGCACCAGGTCGCCGGGACGCAGGATGGTGAACTGTGAAATGTAGGAGAGCAACTGCGCGGGGCCAAAGACCAGCGTTCTGGTGTTCCCGTCCTGCACCAGTTCCCCGTTGACGTAGCCGCGGACCTGGAAATGCTCTCCGGCTTCGTCCGTGGTGACCATGACCGGACCGACGGGAGTCGTACGGTCCCACGCCTTGCCCTGGAACCACTGCAGCGTCCGGTTCTGCCAGTCGCGCATGGAGACGTCGTTCGCCACCGTATATCCGGCGATGCCCTGCCGGGCTTGGTCCTCATCGGCGTGGAACAGTTCAGAGCCAACGACGACGGCGAGCTCGGCTTCCCAGTCGACGCGGCCGCTGCCTTGGACTTCTACAGCGTCGGTAGCACCCACCAGGGTGTCCGCGTACTTGGCGAACAGGGTGGGGAACTCGGGGAGTTCACGGCCCATCTCCTGGATGTGGTCCCCGTAGTTGAGGCCGCAGCAGATGACTTTGCCGGCGTTGGGCAGCAGCGGTGCGAAGTCAGGGTTGCTGATGGCCTCTCCGTCCGCAGCTTCCACCACGGCCCGCCAGTTGGCCTGGCCCAGGAGTGCGCCCACGTCGCTGGCCGGAAGCGCCAGGTAAGAGTCGGCGCCCGTGGCGAGTGCCGCCGTCGTACCTCCGTTTGCCGTGCGCAAGGTGGCAAGTTTCATTACTGGTTCCCTTCGAGAATTTTCGATGTGTCGACTTTTTTACGATCGTCACATATGCTCAACGTAGCACGGCAGAAATGATCTGCACAGAGGCTTTCCAAAAGTTTTTGCAGTTGCCATAACGAGGAGGAACAGCATGAGCCACCAGACGATCAACCCGGAGTCCCTGCCCAAGCCATCGGGCTTTGCGCACGGCATTCTGGCCGGCAACACCGTCTTCCTGGGTGGGCAAACCGCCCTGGACAAGAACATGAACATCGTTCCCGGCGGCATCGTGGAACAGTTCACGCAGGCATTCACCAACGTGCTGACCACCCTGCGCGAGGCCGGCGGAGAACCCGAAGACCTGGTCAACGTGACCATCTACCTCACGGACGTGGACGACTACATGGCCAACGGCCGCGAAATTGGGCGCATCTGGCGTGAGATGGCGGGATCCCAGTACCCGGCCATGGCCGGCATCGGCGTCACGCGGCTGTGGCAAAAAGAGGCCCTCATTGAAATCCAGGGCATCGCGGTCATTCCGGAGCGCTAAAGCGGGGAGTGCCTAGACGCCGCTCTCAGCGTTGAGGCGGCCTGTCCGGACCGCGCGTTCCAACTCTGCGTGATCCTTCTCGGTCTGGTCGGCGTAGTGCTTGGCCCAACGTGGGATCGCCCTGTCGAACGCCTCGGAACGCCCCAGGTAGCCGGCTATGAACGCGCTGCCCGGAGTCTGGGAATGGGCGCGGGCGAGCACTCCGCCGCAAAGCCGGGCATAGTCGGCCAGCGGACCTGGGCCGAGCTGTTCCACCGCGAACGAGCCCTTCATGTCGCGGAATTGCCGGACAAAGTAGTCACGCAGCTGGCCATCGGATTCAACGGTGTTGCCCACCCAGCCGAGGAACGGATCCGACTGGGCCTGCATGATCCGTTGCCCGGCCACGGCACGATAGCCCTGGCCGTAGTTCGTCAACAACCGGACGACGTCGGAGGTCGGCTGGGCACCGCCATGGCTCTCCAGTACCGACCGTTGCACTTCCTTGGCCTGCAGAAACAAGGGCTCTCCGGACGGGCCGAGCATCAGGACCACCCAACAGCGCGTTCCCACGCTTCCCACTCCGACTACGCGGAGCGCGACGTCCACCAAGCGGTACTGGCTTACCAAGACCGCAGTATCCGCGCGCAACGAACTCCGGTACAGCTCGAAGAGAGCACTCACGCGATCCAAGGTGGCAGCTTCCGGATGGTAGACCAACGGCCACTGGTCCACGATTCTGGGCTCTCCGTTCTGCGTTTCGGCCGTCATCTTAGCCAGGACCTGCTCCGAGGTACGCCGTTTGGCCTTCTTGACGTCCTTTTCCAGTACACGGGCCGAGGCCATGGTCGCCGTCAGCGCATCCGTTTCAACTTGAAAGTAGTATCTTTCGGCGGCCGTCCCTTCGAACAGCCGCCGTATGGCCAGTCGATAGGACCGGGCCGCAGCTTCTGCCGCAGTCCGGCACTGCTCCCCCGAATGCCCGCTGTTACGCCCGCTCAGCCAGATACTCGCGGTGAGCCTCTTGACGTCCCATTCCCATGGCGCCGGGAAGACCTCGTCGAAGTCGTTGAGGTCGAACACCAGCCGGCGCTCAGGAGACGCGTATAAGCCGAAGTTGGCCAAATGGGCGTCGCCGCAAGCCACCACTTGATGCCCGGAAGTCGCCTCCGTGGACAGGTCACTGGCCATCACGGCGGCGGCTCCCCTGAAGAAGGCGAAGGGCGTCTGCAGCATTCGCCCAACCCGAACAGGAACAAGGTGCGGCAAGCGGGAGGCGTGCTGCTCCTCCAGAATGGCCACCGCGTTCCGCTCCGGCGAAGCGAAAATCCCCTGGGCGCGGCGGGGCATGGCTTCCCTGGACGCTTTCCCCTTGGCACGGTCCTGATCCGCGGGGCTCCAGCCACCGGCGACGAGTGGGCTCATGGCATAAGTGTGGCATCCGGGCCTTCAGTGGTGAACCATGTCCCTATGGGAACCGTCACTGAGTACCTGGAGACTGTCAACGCCGACAACCGCGTCATTCTGCAGCGGATCGTCGAGATCGCCCGTGAATTGGCTCCCGACGCCGAAGAAGGAGTCAGCTACGGGATGCCGGCGCTGCTGGTGGACGGCAAGGGCTTCCTCAGTGTCCTCGAAACCAAGAAGCACCTGGCCCTGTACCCGTTCAGTGGGCAGATCCTCCCGGAGATGTCGGAGGAGCTGGGTGGATATTCGTGGTCTCCCGGCACACTGCGGTTTTCCGCGGACAACCCCGTGCCCGACTCTATGATCCGGCGGATCCTGGAAACGCGGTTGGCTGCGATCCGGAAGTAGCTGTGGTGCTGTAAAGAAACTCAGTGCTTCGCGGAGACGTCCTGCGAGATCGCGTTGGCCGCGGCCACGACTTCCTGGCGCACGGATTCAAGGTACTTCTCCGGGTCCGGCCGCGCTGCGACCGCCTGCGCTTGCAATGACACGTTGATGGCCGCGACGTTGTCCCCGTTGTTGTGGTTGAACACGGGCGCCGCGATGGACATCAGCCCGAGTTCGAGCTCCTGATCGAGCAGGCACCAGCCTTGCGTACGGACACGCTCGACGGCGGCCCTCAAGTCGGGCACGCTGGCGACGGTTCGCGGCGTGAGCGGGGTGAGTTCCGCCGTCGAAAGGTAGGCCTCAAGCTTGGCTGGCGGCAATCCGGCGAGCAGGACGCGACCCATGGACGTGGCGTAGGCGGGGAAGCGGGTGCCCACCGTAATCCCGACGTTCATGATCCGGCGCGTAGCAACACGGGCCACGTAGAAGATGTCCGGACCGTCCAGGACCGCGGCCGACGTGGACTCCCCCAGCTTCAGGCTCAGTTCCTCAAGGTGCGGCTGGACGAGTTGCGGCAGCGACAGGGCCGACAGGTACGAGTAGCCCAGCTGGAGCACCTTGGCCGTGAGCGCGAAGGTCTTGCCGTCGGTGCGGACGTAGCCCAGTTCAACCAGGGTGTGCAGGAACCTGCGGGCTGTCGCGCGGGTCAGGTCCGTCCGGGCAGCGACTTCGCTCAGGGTCATCACCGGGTTGTTCGCGTCAAAGGCCCGGATCACGGCGAGCCCGCGGGCCAGTGACTGGACATACTGGTCGCTGGCCTGAGGGGTTACTGCGGAATCGGTCATGGTTACCAATCCTAGGCTGCGTTGCGGGGCCTGCTATGCGGGGTTCACGCGCGAAATACCCCGCAGAGCGGGCCCCACAACGGGAGCGGTTCGACTTGCGGGGCCTGCTCTGCGGGGTTCATGCGCGAAATACCCCGCAGAGCGGGCCTCACAACGGGAGCGGTTCGACTTGTGGGGCCTACTATGCAGCCTTCAGCGGCAGAGGTACGAGCTCCTGGATTTCCTCGAACGTGCAGCCGAAGGTTTCACGGACGGTGACGCCTTCGGGACCAGTGAGGAACACGGCCTTGTCGGTGTACACGCGCGTGACACAGCCAACGCCGGTCAGGGGGTAGGTGCACTGTTCCACGAGCTTGGATACACCTTCGCGGGTCAGCAGGGTCATCATCACGAACACGTCCTTGGCACCGGTGGCCAGGTCCATGGCACCTCCGACGGCGGGAATCGCGTCCGGGGCGCCGGTGTGCCAGTTCGCGAGATCTCCCGTGGCCGAGACCTGGAAAGCGCCGAGGACACAGATGTCCAGGTGACCGCCACGCATGATCGCGAACGAGTCGGCGTGGTGGAAGTAGGACGCGCCAGGGAGCTCAGTGACCGGAATCTTTCCGGCGTTGATCAGGTCGCCGTCGATCTCGTCCCCCTCAGCAGCCGGGCCCATTCCGAGCATCCCATTCTCCGTGTGGAGGGTGATGTTCTGCTCCTCGGTGAGGTAGTTGGACACCAGGGTCGGCTGGCCGATGCCAAGGTTCACGAAGGAACCCGGGGCAATGTCGCGGGCAACCAGCTGGGCGAGTTCGTCGCGTCCCAAGGGCTTCTCGGACGTCTGGATGCTTGTCTGCGTGCCCATGATCAGGCCACCTTTCCATTCAAAGCGGCAGCCGAGTCCACCCGGACCACACTGTTGACGTAAATCCCCGGGGTCACCACGTTCTCCGGATCCAGCGAGCCCGTGGGCACGATCTCCGAAACCTGGACAATCGTGTTCTTCGCTGCGGCGGCCATGATGGGCCCAAAGTTCCGGGCGGTCTTGCGGTACACGAGGTTGCCCTTGCCATCGGCCTTGAGCGCCTTGATCAGGGCGACGTCGGCGTGGATGGGCGTCTCGAACACCTGCCATTTCCCGTCGAGGAACCGGGTTTCTTTGCCCTCGGCCAGCGTGGTGCCGTACCCGGTGGGCGTGAAGAATCCGCCGATACCGGCCCCGGCAGCACGGATGCGTTCGGCCAGGTTGCCCTGCGGGACGAGCTCCAGCTCAATCTCCCCGGCGTGGTATTTCGCGTCGAAGTGCCAGGAATCGGACTGCCGCGGGAACGAGCAAATCATTTTCCGGACCCGCCCTTCCTTGATCAGCAGTGCCAGGCCCTGGTCACCCTGGCCGGCGTTGTTGTTCACCACGGTCAGGTCCTTCGCGCCGCAATCCATGAGCGCATCGATCAGCTCGAACGGCTGCCCGGCATTGCCGAACCCGCCGATCATCACCGTGGAACCGTCCTTGATCCCGGCCACGGCCTCGCCAACAGTGTCAATGAAATTCAACATGGCCCTTAGGCTCCTTCCGAAACACCAGAGGTTACGTTTTCCAGCACGACGGCCAAGCCCTGACCCACACCGATGCAGATCGCCGCGACGCCCCAGCGCTGCCCGGAAGCCTGCAAAGACCGGGCAAGCGTGCCCAGGATCCGGGTACCGGAAGCACCGAGCGGGTGGCCCATGGCGATCGCACCACCATGCCGGTTCACGATTGAGGGGTCGATCCCCCACGCATCCACGCACGCCAGCGATTGCGCGGCAAACGCTTCGTTAAGTTCGACGGCGCCCACTTGGTCCCAGCCGATGCCCGCCTTCGCGAGGGCCTTGTTGGCCGCCTCCACCGGGGCGTACCCGAAGAACTGGGGATCGTTGCCGTGCGCGCCCCGGCCTGCGATGCGGGCCAGCGGCTCCAAGCCAAGGATCGAGGACGCGGCTTCCGAACCGATCCACGCCGCCGAAGCACCGTCGGACAAAGGCGAGGCGTTCCCGGCGGTGACCGTGCCGCCGTCGGGCCCGTCAGACTCAGGCCGGAATACTGTCTTCAAGCCGGCCAGCTTCTCCGCGGAGGAACCTGCGCGGATGCCCTCATCACGCATCAAGTCCGTACCGGGGACCGCGGTCACAAGGTTGTCGTAGAACCCTTCGTTCCACGCAGCATCGGCCAGGTTGTGCGAGTCAGCCGCAAAAGCATCCTGGCGTTCCCGGGTGATCCCGTACTTCTCCCTGAGCCGCTCGGTGGCCTCGCCCAGGGAAATGGTCCAGTCCTTGTTCATGGCAGGGTTCACCAGCCGCCATCCCAGCGTGGTGGACGCCAGGGTCATGTCGCCGGCGGGGTAGGGCTTGGAGGTCTTGGGCAGCACCCACGGCGCGCGGGACATGGATTCGGCGCCGCCCACCAGCATCAGCTCGGCGTCGCCGGCGTTGATCTGCCGGGACGCGATGATTGCAGCGTCCAACGACGAACCACAGAGGCGGTTGACGGTGGTCCCGGGGATCGAGACCGGCAGGCCCGCGAGCAGCGTGGCCATTCGGGCCACGTTGCGGTTTTCCTCGCCGGCACCGTTGGCGTTGCCGAACATCACTTCGTCGATCCGCTCAACATCCAGCCCGGGCGCCCGCTTCACGGACTCGCGGACCACGTGGGCGGCAAGGTCGTCGGGACGGACAGCGGCAAGGCCGGAACCGAACTTACCGAAGGGCGTGCGCACGGCGTCGTACACAAATGCCTGGTTCATGGGTTTCTCTTTCTGCTTGCCCAACTAAAGGGTTAGTTGGGGGTGGGGCTGTCGGCAGAGGAGGCGTCGATCTCGGCGAACACCTTTTGGGCCGTCTTGAACGCTGAATTGGCCGACGGCACACTGCAATAAATCGCCGTCTGCAGCAGGATTTCCTTGATCTCGTCCCTGCTGAGTCCGTTGTTGAGGGCCGCCCGGACATGCATGGCGAGCTCCTCCCAGTGACCGTGCGCCACCAAGGCCGTGAGGGTGACCGCGGAACGCATCTGCCGGCTCAGGCCGGGCCGCGTCCAGATGCCACCCCACGCGATCCTGGTGATCATGTCCTGGTAGTCCTCGGTGAAGGAGTCCTTGTTGGCGTTCGCACGGTCCACGTGCGCATCGCCCAGCACTTCGCGCCGGACAACCATGCCGGCGTCGTAAATGTCCTGGGCGGTGGCATCCGGTTGGACGGCACCGTTCCGCGGTGCGCCGATGCCCTCGGGGTTTACAGAATTCACAGTCCGTTCTCCTTCATGAAGGTCCGCATCAGCCCGGCCACCACGGCCGGTGCCTCAGCCGGAGCCAGGTGCCCCACGCCGTCGAGCGCTTCCGCCACGGCGAAACCGCCACCCGCCCGGATACCGGCGACGGTCTCTTCCGCCATGGACGGCGGCGCCACATTGTCCTCGACGCCGGCGATCGCCTGCGTGGGGACCGTGATGCTCCCGAGCTGCTCGCGGACATCGAAAGCAGCCAGGGCTTCGCAGCAGAATGAGTAGCTGAAGCGGTCGGCATCGCGGAGGGCGTGCAGGAGCCGGCTGCTGATCTCCGGCTGGCGGTCCATGAATCCTGGGCCGAACCAACGCTCAGCAGAACCCTGGATCATCACCGGCGTGCCCAGCTTGCGGACAGTTTCCGCGCGTTCCAGCCACCCCTCGGGCGTGCCGAGCTTGGGTCCGGAGCATTGGACGGACAGGCTGCGGAGCCGGTCGCCGTGCTTGAGGCCGAGCTGCAGCCCGGTGGCCCCGCCCAGGGAGACCCCCGCATAGTGGAACGTGGCTCCAGGGCTCACTGAATCGACAAGATCGACGACGGCGTCCGCGAGTTCCGCGACATCGAAACCTTCGGTGGTGGTCGGCGAGATGCCGTGGCCGGGGAGGTCCCAGCCGATGACGTCGTACTCATCGCCCAGAAGGGCTCCGGTTTCTGTCCAGAGCACGGTGGATGTGCCCAGCGACGGGCCAACCACCAAGAGCGGCTTGGCTCCCAGTTCCCGCTGCGGAGACAGCAGCACTGCCTTGACTGTCGGCTTAGCCACGGGTGGCTCCTTTCGTGGAAGTGTCATCGGAGTAGGCGGCGAGGATCCGGCGGCTGATCTCGCGTGCCTCGCCGAGGTAGCTCGCGGGGTCCAGGAGCGCCTCCAGCTCAGCGTCGGAGAGCTTGTCCGACGGTACGGCCTCACGAAGCAGCTTGCGGTAGGTGTCCGCCTGCTCTGCGGCAGGTACGGCGAGGGTTTCGTCGACGACGGCCTGCAGCTTTTGCTTCCCGTCCTCGCCCAGGAGAGGGGCGACGGCGGCCGCCACACCTTCGCTGAGCAGCAGCGGACCCGAAATCCCCAAGTTCCGGCGCATGGCGTCAGGGAAAACGCGCAGGCCTTCCGTGAGTTCGCGGACGTGGCCGGCCGCACCGGCAGCCAGTGCCAACAACTGGCGCAAGGCCGGCCATTCACTGTGCCAGGCGCCGTCCGGGCGTTCGTCGTTGAAGGTGGCCGCTGCGAGGTGCAGCTGCGAGGCAAGGCCGGGAGCCTGCAACGCCGCACTGCGTACCAGCACTGAAAGCACAGGGTTCTGCTTCTGCGGCATGGCCGAGGAAACGCCGCGCCCGGCAGCCAGAGGTTCGCCGAGTTCGGCTACTTCGGGGCGGCTGAGGAACAACAGGTCCGCGGCGATCTTGCCGAAGGAGTCGATCAGGGCCGCGAGCCCGTCTCCCAACGACGTGACCGACAGGCGGTTCGTGTGCCACGGAGCCGGGGCGGACGTCAGGGCGAGCTTGGCGGCGAGGGCATCGGCAAGAGCGAACGCCGTTGTGCCGGAACCCGCTGTCAGCTTTGCCCCGGAAGCAAGCGTTCCGCCGGCACCGCCGAACTGGACCGGCAACTCCAACGATTCCAGTCGCCGGGAAGCCGCGGCAACCCCCTGGAACCACTGTGCTGCCTTGAGCCCGAACGTGTACGGGAGGGCATGCTGCGTCAGGCTCCTCCCGACGCACAGCGTGTCCGCATGCTGTTCTGCCAAGGTGGCGAGCGCCGTCGTCGTTGCTCTGACATCAGCCAGCACCGCAGAGACGGTGCGGCTGGCGAGGAGCATCAGGGCGGAGTCCAGGACGTCCTGGCTGGTCAGCGAGGTGTGGACGGCTTTGGCGGCGCCACCACCCGTGATGTCCAGGGCTTTGACGCGGGCACGGAGTTCTCCGAGTAATGGAATGACCGGGTTTCCACCACCCTGCGCGCGTTGGGCGATGAGGGCCAGGTCGAAGTGACCGGCGTCGGCGGCTTCGGCCACCACAGCGGCGGACCCTTGCGGGGCCAGCCCGGCGTCCTCGAGGACAGCGGTCCAAGCCGCTTCGACGTCGAGGATTGCCGCGATCACGGCACGGTCACCCGTCAACGCCGTCACAGCGGACGACGCCGAAACGGGGCTGAGGAGGCCGAAGTCGCCGTCGGTCATGGGGTTGCCTGATCCCCGGAAGCCAGATCCAGCGAGCCGTCCTGCTGGAAGTCCAAGAAGACGGTTTCGTCGCCGCCCTGCAGGCGGATGTCCCACGTGAGGCCGCCGTCGGGATCGCGGCGCGCGATCAGCGTCTTGCGGCGTTCGGGATCCAGGGAGCTCAGCAACGGATCGTTGGCCAGCGCTTCCTCATTTTCCGGCAGGTACACGCGGGTGAAGAGGCGGTTCATGAGGCCGCGGGCAAAGACCGCCACGGAGATGAACGGTGCCGCTCCAGCCTTAAGCGGCCCAGGGTTGACCGTGGTGAACGTGTACACGCCGGAGTTGCCCACGGCCCCGCGGCCCCAACCGGTGAAGGTGTAGCCGTCACGAACCAGGGAGCCCGTGCGCTGGACAATGTTGCCCTCGGAGTCGGGCTGCCAGATTTCCAGGATGGCGTCCGGGATGGTGTTCCCCGCGCCGTCATAGACAGTTCCTTGGAGCCGGATGCTGCCCGGGCTGCCCGGTGCCAGGAGTTCGTTGTCCATATTAAAGGGAAGGGCGTAGCCGTAGAACGGGCCTACGGTTTGGCCCGGTGTGGGTGCCAGCTTGCTCATGCGCTTACTCCTCGTCCCCGGCGTCGCCGTATGCTTCGTTTTCCGTCCAGGTCCGCTTGGACCCGGTCAGGATGATGTCCCACTTGTAGCCGAGGGCCCACTCAGGGCTGGTCAGTTCGTGGTCGTACTGGGCCACGAGGCGGTCGCGGGCGTCCTGGTCCACGATCGACTGGTAGATGGGGTCCAATGGGAAGAGCTGGTCACCCGGGAAGTACATCTGGGTGACGATGCGCTGGGTGAACTCCGAGCCGAACATGGAGAAGTGGATGTGGGCCGGGCGCCAGGCGTTCAGGTGGTTCTTCCACGGGTACGCGCCGGGCTTGATGGTGGTGAAGCTGTAGGAACCGTCCGCGCCGGTGATGCAACGCCCGACGCCGGTGAAGTTCGGGTCCAGCGGGGCGGGGTGCTGGTCGCGCTTGTGGATGTAGCGGCCTGAGGCATTGGCCTGCCAGATTTCCACGAGCTGGCCGGCAACCGGGCGTCCGTCGCCATCGAGGACTCGGCCGGCAACGATGATGCGCTCACCCTGGGGTTCACCGTTGTGCTGGATGGTCAGGTCCGATTCCAGCGCGTGAACATCCTGGTGGCCGAACGCCGGCGAGTAGAGCTCGATGGTCTCCGGGTCCGCGTGGTGCAGGCTCTTGGTGGGGTGGCGCAGGATGCTGCTGCGGTACGGCGCGTAGTCCAGCCGCGGCATGGTTTCGGGCCCCTTGCCGTCCTTGACGGCCTGGGCGTAGCGGTTGCCGATGGCCTGGATCTCAGCACTGAGATCTGCCTGGGTTTCCACCTTCTTGGTGTCGTGCGCGGCGTGTGGCTCAGCTGGCGGCACGAGTTCCTCGGTTTCGAGAGCTTGTGCGGTGTGGTCTTGCGGCACAGCCGGCTCCTTTCATTTGTGGTTTCGGTTTAGTCCGGGCGGCTATGCCCGGTGGAGCGAGTCGTATTGGACGGCGTGGCGCACCGGGGCGTTGGGCGCACCGTAGCCGTCGTAGTTGCCGCGCCGCTCCACCATTTCGAAGAACACACTGCCCACGGTGGCGGTGTAGAAGTGGAGGAATTCGCCGCTGGCGTCCCGGTCGTACAGGAGATTCAGCTCCTTGAGGGTGGCCAGGAATCCGGGTTCAAGGTCGAACCGGGCATCCAGGTCCTCGTAGTAATTGGCCGGAATCTGCAGGAACTCCAGCCCCCGATCGCGTGCGGACCGGGCTGTTGCCACGAGGTCGTCCACGGCGAAGGCGATGTGTTCCTGGTACGTTTTGCGTGCTTTTTCGGCCTGCTGCGCCGGCGCGAGGTTCAGCACCAGCCGCACCGCGCCGTTGCTGGTCTGCATGACCTGCGAGCGGACTAGGCCGCTGGGGCTTGGGACTTCCGCGAACGGCTGCGGTTCCAGGGCCAGTGCGCTGGTGTAGAAGAGGACAGCTTCATCGAAGTGCTGCCACGGCTGGGCGAGGTTCACGTGGTCGATGACCGCTGTTTGGCCGGCGCCGGCGTGTTCCAGCCCTTCGCCGAACTCGTGCGTCCACGCGGCGGTCCCGTCCGGGCTGCCCTGGCAGAGGAAGATCTCCGTGGAGTCCGGCGCTGAGATGCCCTGGAACACCTCTTCGTCGGCCTGGACTTTGCGGGCCACCACAGGGGCCTTGAGTTGCTGGGCGCGAGCGGAGGCAATCACTGGAGAGTCGACGTCGAACCCCAAAGCGGCGATAGCCGGTTCCGCGTGGTGCGGTGCTTGTTCGTTGATGATCACGCGGGCCTGGCCCATGGTCCAGAGCTGGACGTCCTTGGTGCGGTGGCGGCCCTCGAACTCGAAGCAGAGCTGGCCCAGGAGCTTCTCGAGCTGCGCGGTGTCGTCAGCCTTGACCTCGGCGAAGTTGAAGCTGGCGGGTTCGTTCACCTTGGGCAGCGTGGCAAGTTCCATGGGATAACGACGGCGGGTGGCGGCTTTGTCTTCCGGTGCCGCTGCTGCTGGGGTGCTGGCGAGCCATTTGGCGCTCTGCTCCTCCAGCCAGATCAGCGAGCGCATGGCATCCACTGCGGTCCGCTCGGTGTCCGACTGGCGGAAGACGTCGTTGAACACTTCCAGGGAAACCGGGCCCGTGTAGCCTGCGCGGACCACGTGGCCCATGAACTTGGCGAGCTCGAACTGTCCCTCCCCGGGGAAAACCCGGTAGTGCCGGCTCCAGGAGAGGACATCCATGGATAACTTGGGGGCATCGGCGACCTGGACGAAGAAGATCTTCTCCGCGTTGATGTCCTCGATCGGGGCGGTGTCCCAGTCGCGGGAGAGGATGTGGAACGAGTCCAGGCAGGTGCCGAGGTTAGGGTGGTCCACCATGTCCACCAGGCGGTATGCGTGCTCGTAGTCGTTGACGTACTTTCCCCAGGCCAGGGCTTCGTAGGCAACCTTCACGCCGTGGTCCCCTGCCAGCGCCGCGAGCTCAGCCAGCTGTTCAGCCCGCAGCTGGTCGTCGTCAATGGTTGCCGTGGCCACGTTGGAGCACACCAGGATGGTGTCCATGCCAAGGCGTTCCATCAAGTTGAACTTTGCCTCTGCACGCTTGAGGTTGGCCTTCAATAGGTCCGGAGTGACGCCGTCGAAATCCCGGAACGGCTGGTAGAGGTCAAGGCCCAAGCCGAGATCGGCGGCCATCTTCCGGACTTCCTCCGGGCTGAGGGATGAGGTGACCAGGTCCTGCTCGAAGATCTCGATGCCGTCAAAGCCCGCAATGGCGCAGGCCTGCATCTTCTCTTTCAGCGTGCCGGACAGGCAGACGGTGGCGATTCCGGTGCGCATCAGTGCGTCGCCTTCGCCAGGGTGCCCTCATTAAGGGTGGCGGCAGTGTCTTCCAAGGCGATCAGCTCCAGGAAGTGGGCCCGCATCCGCTCACGGTCCGCTTCGCGACCGGTGATGAGTTTGAAGGCGTCCGCGGCCTGACCGACCGCCATGCGCCCGCCGTCCAGGACGGCGCAGCCCTTGGCCCGGGCTTCGCGGACCAGTTGCGTTTCGATGGGGCGATAGACGATGTCCGCAACCCAGTGCCGCGGCTCCAGGAGTTCGATGTCCAACGGCAGGCCCGGGTGGGCGGCCATGCCAATGGGCGTGCAGTGAACCAAGCCGTCAGCGCTGGGCATGAGCTGTGGGAGTTCGTCCGGCGTGCGCGGCGTGACGCTCGCCTCCGGAAAGAGCTCGCCGAGTTCCGCTGCGCGCTCAGCCGCCCGCTCAGCGTCCATGTCTACCAGGTCCAGTTCCTTGACGCCTGCCGTAAGCAGTGCGTAGGCGACGGCGGACCCGGCGCCGCCGGCGCCCAATTGCACGACGCGGTTGAGTTTGGCATCCGGGAGTCCGTCGGCGAGCGCCGAGCCGAAGCCGGAGAAGTCCGTGTTGTGTCCGATGAACCGGCCATCCTGAACCAGGACCGTATTGACGGCACCCAGGCGCGCGGCGTCGTCGGAAATTTCGTCGAGGTGCTTCATCACCAGCTGCTTGCAGGGGTGCGTGATGTTCAAGCCGTTGAAGCCCATGCGCTGGGCTGCGGTCAGGAGATCCCCGACGGCGGTGGCCGGCAATGCGAGTTCAAGCAGGTCGACGGGGCGGTACAGCAAGCGAAGGCCCTGCACATCGGCTTCGCGTTCATGCATGGGCGGAGTGAGCGAGGGCATGACGCCTTCGCCTATCAGGCCCACCAGAACGGATTCGGCTCGGTTGCTCATCCTCAAGCTCCTTCTAACTTCAGCACCGCGGACAGGTGGCGTTTTCTGGGCGCCGCATGCCGGGTGTTATTTACGTTACTACAGATGTTCATATTCCGCACGCTTGTTCTTATCGCGAACAAACATTGATTGCGGCTCGCATTGTTGGGCCCGCTCTGCGTGGTATTCCTGGGATTTAGCGCGCAAAGCAGGCCTCACAACGGGGCTAGCGCTGGGGCAGGCGCGCCGCGAGTTCGGCCGCAGCCTCCTGCAACGTGGGGACGTGCGCGATGAGTTCCTCCATGGTGAGCCGGAAGACCGGCACAGCCGTGGCCAGTGACGCGAAAGCGTGGCCCTGGGAATTGAGGACGGGAACGGCGACGGCGCGCATGCCGATCTCGTTTTCCTCGTCCATCACCGCGTAACCCTGGCGGCGCACCTGCTCGATCTCAGCACGGAAGACGTCGCGATCAGTGATGGAGTGCTCCGTGAGGGGATCGAGCGGAAGTTCCTCCAGGAGTCGCTTGCGTTCGATTTCCTCCTCGAAAGCCACAATGGCCTTCCCCACCGAGGTTGTGTGCAGCGCACCCAGATGGCCGGGGTCGCTGGTGACGCGGAACGTCTTGGGTCCGTCCACCTTGTTCACCGTCAGGTGATGGTTTCCATCCCGGACGGACAGGATGGTGGCCTCATGGGTGCGCTCGGTGACCCGCTGGAGAACCGGCAACGCTGTGGCCGCGAAGCCGTGGTGGTTGGAAACGCGCTGACCCAATTGGAATACCCGCAGGCCCAGGTGATACCGCCTCCCATCGGGTTCGTAATCGACGAAACCGTCGCGGGTCAGGGATCCCAGCAGGCGGTAGGTAGTGCTGAACGGGAGGCCCGCACTCCTCGCCAGGTCCGCCGCACTGGCTCCGCGGGGTTCCTCGCCAAGCAATACCAACAGGCTCAGGGCCTTGCCGACCATGTCGGTCTTTGTGTCGTCTTTCACACTCATGGTTCGATGCTCTCACATGGTGAGAGCTATTTCTAGATGGTGGGGACAACTATTGACAAGTGACCGCACTCACAGCCACTATTGCTGTATTGCACAAGTAGCTCTCACCATGTGGTTACTTTGAGGGATGATCTGGCCGCACCTCGCTCTGGTCTCCCACAGACGCTAGATCCGCGACATCGTCGTCACAGAAGGAACACCCAATGAGCCAAACAATGCCGTCAGCGACGCCAGGCACTGAAACCATCACCGGAACACCCCGCAAAGCAGCCCTCGCCAGCTTCCTGGGCAGCGCCGTCGAATACTACGACTTCTTCATCTTCGGCTCGGCGGCAGCACTGATTTTCCCGCACGTCTTCTTCCCGGACGCCGATGCCAACGCAGCGATCATGTCCTTCGCGACCTTTGGCTTCGCCTACGTCGCCCGCCCCATCGGCGCCATCATCCTGGGCCACTTCGGCGACAGGATCGGCCGCCAAAAAGTCCTCATGTTCACCTTGGTGCTCATGGGTGCGGCAACGTTCGTCATCGGCTGCCTTCCGGACTTCAAAACCATTGGCTGGTGGGCCCCGGTGCTGCTGGTCCTCGCCCGGCTTTGCCAGGGCCTTTCCGCCGCAGGTGAGCAGGCCGGCGCATCATCGATGACCCTTGAGCACGCCCCCGATAACCGTCGATCCTTCTTCACCTCGTGGACCCTGACCGGTACGCAGGGTGGCCAGATCCTGGCGGCCCTGGTCTTCATTCCCGTGGTGGCATTGCCTGACGAGATCAAGTACGGCATCGGCTGGCGCATCCCCTTCTGGCTCAGCGCCGTGGTGGTCATCGTGGCCTTCTTCATCCGACGCACCCTTCACGAGCCGCCGGCATTCGCCGAGGCCAAGAAGAACAACCAGATCTCCAAGCTCCCCGTCGCCGACCTCCTTCGCCTGCACTGGCGCGACGTGCTCCGGGTCGTTTGCTGCGCCTTCATCGCCGCCGTCAGCACCGTATTCGGAACCCTCGCCATCAAGTACGCCCAGGATGTGGCCCACGTCAACAGCACCATCACGCTGTGGTTGGTTGTTGCGGCCAACGTCGTAGCCCTCGGAACCCAGCCATTGTTCGGCAAGCTCGCGGACAAGATCGGCCGGAAGCCAGTCTTCATCTACGGAGCCATCGCCAGCGCCGTCATGACCCCGGTCTTCCTGCTGACCCTCGAAGGCGGCAACGTTCCTCTCATGTTCGTGGTTTCCGTGGTCTTCTTCGCCTTCGGCTACGCGGCAGCGAACGCGGTATGGCCTTCCTTCTACGGTGAAATGTTCAGCACGAAGGTCCGTTTCTCTGGTCTGGCCATCGGCACCCAGCTCGGCTTCCTCATGGCAGGGTTCGCTCCGGCGATCGTGACTGCGCTCGGCGGGACCAAGCCCGGCGGGTGGGTCCAGATCTCCATCTTCACCGCCGTGATTTGCGCCATCGCAGCAGTCTCCGCGATGACTGCCCGCGAATCGGCAAAGATCCCCACCTCCCAGCTTGGCTTGCACAAGGAAGCCCAGCCCGCGTAGTCGGGGGAAGTACCTTTCCGGACGCTTCGCAGACAGGAAATGCCCGGCATGTTTCGCGACATGCCGGGCATTTCGCTGCTCAGCGGCGACTCGACGTGGCCGACCGGACGCAGGCGGGAAGGAACGCCCGCATGATGCTACTTGTCCAATACGTTGAACCTGTACATGAAAGCCGCCATCGCATCACGGTTCACAGGTGTCACCGGGCGGAAAGTCTTGTCCGGCCAGCCTGTGCTGATTTCCGTGGATGCCAGCCAGGCGATTTCTTTGTAGAACTGTCCGGTGGCTGGTACATCGACAAATGGCGAAGTGGCAGGCGGAATGTAGCCCGCAATCTTGGAGAAGCGGTACAGGAAAGCGGCCATCGCATCACGGTTCACGGGTTCCAAAGGCCGGAACGTTTTATCCGGCCAGCCACCCGAGATCTTGGCGGACGCCAGCCAAGCAATCTCCTTATAGAACTGGCTGGTAGTTGGAACGTCCGCGAACGGCGACACGGCCGGTGGGGTGAAAGTGGGTTGTCCCGCGAGCCGATAGAGGAAAGCGGCCATGGCGTCACGGTTTACCGGGAGGTAGGGCCGGAACGTGGCATCAGGCCAACCGGTGGAGATGCCGGTTGACGCTGTCCAGCTGATTTCATGGTCGAACTGTTGTCCTTCGAACACGTCGGCGAACCGCTTCGGGGACCAATAGGTGACTGTTCCGACGTCGGTCTGGGCGCCGCTGGTGACGGCGATTTCCTTGGCTTCGGATTGCTCTGCGACGTTTCCGGAATACGTGGGACCGGCCAGACGGACGTTGGTGGTGTTCCCGCGGAGACGGTACGACCCGGTGGTTAGTCCGGTGATGGAAAAGTTTCCCTTGGTGTCAGTGATGGCCTTTCGGCTGATGAACGAGCCATCCCGCGTATAGGCCTCGACGACGGCCAGAGGCAACTCATGCCCCTCAACGTCCCGCAGGACTCCGGTGATGGTGCCACCAACTTCCCCCGAGAAATCGAAGCGGGTCTTTTCTTCGTGGGCGGCCAAGGAGATCGTCTGGGCGTTCTGGAATCCCTGATCCTCTGTCACACCGTTGTAGTACTGGCCCTGGTACGAAGCCCGTGCTTCGTACCCGTTCAAGCCATCAGTCATATCCAAGGCGAGTTTGTACTGGCCGGGTTCGAGTCCGCTGAGTGTGTAGGAGCCGCTACGCACCGAAATGTCCTGTATGACCTTTCCAGCAAGATCCCGCACGGAGACGCGGTGCCATCCGTCATTCGAGGACGGCAACGCCGGGTTAACCCAGCCGCTGATGCTGGCCCCGGCGTCACCAGTCACATCGGCTTTTTGGACGTCCTGCTCACCGGAGATTGATATCGGTGTTGCCGCGGAAAACGAGGCCCCGCCCCCATACCAGGACGTCAGGACGCCACCGGAAACGCGGACCCGGTAGTCGCCTGTGGGCAGACCCCGAAGGTCGTAGAGACCGCTTGCGTCCGGGAATTCAGAAGCGACCACTGCTCCCGATGGGTCCAGCGCTTCGACATGGACGGTTCGGTAGTCCACGTAAAACGGCATGGCGACCTGGCCCTGGATCCGACCACCGCTCATGTCCAAGTCGATCCCGGTCCGCTGCTGCCCCTCATTGACCAGGACGGGAACCGACGTATCGAAATCCGAGCCACCCCAGATTTCTTCCGGCCACCAAGCGTTGTAATCGCCCGAATAGAAGAAGACCCGGTACTCGCCAGCCTGAAGACCTGAAATGGTGTAGTTACCATCGGGCGCGACGGAGGCCGAGGCGACGGGGAGGGCCTTGCTGTAGAGGCCCATGGCCCAGACCTCGACCTTCTCCAGATCCACTCCTTTGCGGACTTTGACAGTGCCACCGATGGAGGTCTGGGTGTCTGCCTGGGCCGAGGGAGCCATTGATGGGGCCGGCCCTTCAGCCCGCGCCGGAAGCACTGCCGTCAGAAGCGAAGCGGCTACAGCTGCCGCCACGGCCCAAGCGGTTATGCGCCGACGCCGGATCCTCAAAAGAGACACGGATTCCCCCAAATTCAAGAGTGGATCGCCGTCGTTACCGCAGCGAATATGGCAATGCTAACGTTCGCCCCGGACAGAAATGGAACCCGGGTCTCAGCTCCGGCAACGAGTTACCGTGGATCGAGCACCACTGACTGGAATGCGCCCCGCCCGGTCCCGGTGTACAGGAAGAGCGCACCATCACCGGCGACGCCCACTACGGACGGATTGCCGGTACCGGTAAATGCGTTGCCGAGGGCGGTGAAGGAACTGAACATGTTCCAACCCGATCCCAGCGCTGTTCTCGGCAGGAAGCCGCCTGATCCGTTGCCCGGGTAGAGCCAGAGCGCACCGTCAGTGCCCCTGGCCATGATGTCCTCGTTGCCGTCGCCGTTGAAGTCGCCGCCCTGGAGCACGGCGTTGAAGATGTTCCAGCCCGTGCCGATCTGGCGCCATGCCTGGAATCCGCCCACACCGTTGCCCGGGTAGAGCCAAAGGTTTCCATCGGCCGCCCGTCCCACAAGATCTGCCTTGCCGTCGCCATCGAAGTCACCCGGGGCGAGCAGCTGGGTGAAGCCTTGCCAGCCCGTGCCGATTTGCTGCCGTGCCAGGAACTGGCCCTTGCCATCCGTCGGGTACAGCCAGAGCACCCCATCGGCGGTGCGGGCTACAAGGTCGGGGTGGCCATCGCCGTCGAAATCTCCGGCACTGACCACGGAAGTGAAGACGTTCCAGCCGGAGCCCACCTGCACGCGCGGCAAAAAGCCGCCCGAGCCGTTGCCGGGGTAAAGCCACAGTGTGCCGTCGGTTCCCCGGGCGAGGATGTCAGCGACAGCATCGCCGTCGAAGTCGCCGGCCTCCCAGACCTGGGCGAACTGGCCCCAGCCGGCGCCGATAGCCAGGCGGCTGGCGAAGCCGGATCCGTCCCCCGGGTACAGGCGCATGTTCCCGGACGAGGTCACTGCCAGGACATCAGAGCGGCGATCGGCGGTGAAATCCTGGCCACCGACCAGGTCACCAACGCTGTTCCAGCCACTTCCGATGGCCACGCGCGGGGCGAAGCCGCCCCAGCCGTTTCCGGGATACAGGTAAAGAGTGCCGTCGCTTGCGCGCGCAAGCAATCCGGCCCCGGCTCCGCCAAAGGAGCCGTCAGAGGTGATGCTGGTGAAGCCGCTCCACCCCGAACCGATCTGCGACCAAGGCCGGAAGCCGCCCTTGCCGTCGCTTGGGTAGAGCCACAGGGTGCCATCGGGCTTGGTGGCCATAAGGTCGGGGCGGGCATCGCCGTCGAAGTCCCCCACGCCAATGAGGTTTGAGAACTCCTGCCAGCCGGATCCGACCTGCCTGCTGGCAAGGAATCCGCCCTTGCCGTCGCCGGGATACAGCCACAAGGTGCCGTCGCTGGTGCGCGCCAGGATGTCCCCGCGGCCGTCGCCATCGAAGTCCGAGATTCCGGTGATGGCGTCGAAAATGTTCCATCCCGAGCCAACTTGGCGGGGATTGTCCAAGCGGTTGCCCGGCAAGCCCGCGTAAAGCATCAGGCTCCCGTCCGGCTCCCTGGACAGCACGTCGGCCAGTTTGTCGCCGTCGAAATCGCCCGCGGAGAAGCGGACTTTCGCAGTTAGTCTCGGATCAGCAAAGATAGTCACCGACGCCGATGTCTTGCTGACCGCGTTAATGGTCACCTGGGTCCCGGTGTACGTCGTGAATGTACTGCCCGCCTGCCATGCGTGGTTTTTGGCGTAATAAGGCTCGGTAAAGGGAACCGTTGACGGCATCAGGATCAGCGACGACGCAATGGTGGCACCGCCCCGCTGGACAACCTTTACGCCCATGTTGCCCTGCGGCCTGCCGGCGTCGCCCAAGTAGCTGTCGTAGCCGGCGGGTTCCCTCAACTCCAGGTAATAGACCTCTTTGCTGATGGGGTCGGTGAACTTGATGGCGCGTTGCGCATCGGTGCCGCCCCAGGGCTTCAGCGTGTAGGTCTTGGCCCCCGTTGCCACTCCGACGTCCCTGATTTCATCGCCACGCCCCAGTTTGGCGTAATCCCAGAACGTTGAACTGACCACGGGTTGGGCGTACTGCGCCGCGCCCATGAGGTCGGTGGTGTCGCCGTACTCGCGGATGTAGCAGGACGGGTCGGTGAAACGTCCGTCGCTGTTAACGCCGACGTCGGACGCGCCACTGCCGCACTGCAGTGCGTCTGCGTGCATCAGGCCGATGACGTGACCGAACTCGTGGCTCATCACGTTGTTCGAGAAGTCGCTGAGCTGCGGCATGAGAACCCGACCACTGTAGGCTCCGCTGCTGTACCCGGCGCCCAACGCGTTGCCGGACAGCGTGGACGTGGGGATGAAGATCACCAGCGCGGTGTACGGACTCGCCGACCATTGAAGTTCGCTGGTGATGGTGGAGATGATGGTGCCGTAGCTGTCCGTTGAGCGGGCCTTCGACTGGAAGCCCTCCACCCTGCTGTTGACGGTCATGGAGAGCTTGTTGTCCGTCATGGCCTTCCAGTAATTACTGGTGGACACCACGGCCTTTTCGGCCCCGGCCATGGAAACAGGGTTGCCGTTGTCTGCCAGCTTGGCCGTCACCAACCGCACACGGATGTCTCCGCTGGGCCCGGTGGCCGCCACCGTGTTGTCCGGCGCGGTGTCCAACGGCGAAGCGTCGGGTCCCTCGAAAGTATGGTCCGAGTGCGGCGTTCCCTCCACGAACCGGACATTCGGGTTGTCCGGCCCCGGAACCGGCACGGCCGTAGCCGGAGCCTGAACGAAAAACAGGCCAGTGGCAAAAACCATTAGACCTGTGGACAAAGCGATGGATCGCCGCAAAACTCCCATTGATTCTCCTGGGGAACGGAGCCTGTGGCCCCTGTGAGTCTCAAGAGCCACAGTCAGGTTACAGGCGGCTCGACAGTACCCTGTGCACATGCGGGCGTAACGTCGGCGAGTCTTGGGAGCTTCGGGCGGCACGCTGCGCCATCGCACATGCAGTCGCCGTAGGCGCCAAGATCTTAGAGCACATCCCTGATGATCCTCGACTCTTGGATGACTTGGGGTCGAGGTTGCTTTGAATCACTGTTCGGTACTTCGCGGCCGAGGGCCAGCAGACCAGCTCGGAGTAGATTTTCAAGCGGGATCTCCCCGTAAGGTTCCTTTAGTAGGAAGACGGGGGCTACATGCGCGTGGCGGATTTCAGGCTTCGAGTCACCGAGAAGCAGTACACGTTGGCACCAGCCTCGTTGAGCACTTCACCGACGTCTGAATCGAACTCCAATGTTTCCCAGCGCGGCTCGTCCTCG
Source organism: Paenarthrobacter sp. AR 02 (assembly GCF_021538675.1). Lineage (GTDB taxonomy): Bacteria > Actinomycetota > Actinomycetes > Actinomycetales > Micrococcaceae > Arthrobacter. The sequence continues at coordinate 1,243,103 of NZ_JAJUKH010000001.1, read as the reverse complement.
CCCTCTCGCAGCTGTCCGTGCATCCATTTATCACATGTAGAACCGAGGTGTTCGCCGACTGCAACCAGATCCCGCGGTGTCCCACTTCTTCCTACACGCTAGGCAATCACCCTAAGCGGGCCTCCCTGCTCTGGCGCGGTTTCGCTGTCCCACTTCCTTGGAAGTGGGACGCCTCCATTGGGACAATCCCCCACCCATTCGAATCCGCAAGATCCCGCGAAACAAAGCCGTCCCGTATGTAGTCCCAAAAGTCATGCAACAAATCCCTGTTACAGAGACAACTTTCGGTACGGTTCAAATCGGGTACGCAAGGGGCTCAACTACAACGCCCGTAAAGTGGGCGCCCTGGGCTGGGATTGATCAGACGCGGGCCTGCTCCATCGCTGCTGTTAGTCCTTCGACGTCCTCGACGTCGTAGAAAGCAACTGTTTGTCCCATGCCAAGGCGGAAAACGTCCATGCCCGTGTTTTGATACAGGCTTAGGAGCCCCCCGAAACTCTGGTACCCGAACGTGACGCTGATGTGGCGGCCGTCCTTGGTCATGTCTACTTTGGTGGGGATTCCGACGATGGGAGAATCACTGATCGATCTCTCCCCGTGGCAGACGATGGCTCTCGAGCTTGTGAGCGCGTAGACGGTTGCGAGCTTTCGTCTCTTTTTGACGATGAAACGGCCGAAGATGAAATACAGGCCCACAAGAACGAACGGTATGCCCCAGATGATGAAGAGTGGCTGCCTGACGACCGTAATGGCGGCGACCTCCCAAACAATCGCGAACCCTCCCCAGAGGATGCTGAACGGCACGAAGAACGCGTCCGCCGCGGTGAAGTGAACCTTGGGATCGGGCTCTCCGACCCACAACAGCTGCTCACCAGTGCCCAATTTCGGAAGAATGCGGTTTCGTGGATCGGTCATATTCCGAATTCTTGCACAGCAACCTTCCAATGGAGGCACTACGGAATTTGAGACCAATGACTCCTCGCACAATGACCCGCCGCCAGCCCCATGCTCGACCAGAAATGGTAGGGAGTCCTGGTCGGTCATAAAGAATAATAAGGCTACGTATTGCCTTCTGGGTGCGGGCCTGTGATGATCGTCCTTGTGCGCTCATCGGGGCGCAGGCATTTTATTGGGGGATAATTTCATGACCGGTCTACGGTCACTTTTCGCTGCCTTTGTTGTCTCGTTATTGGCCGTAGCCGGGCTCGCAGCCCCTGCCATGGCATCGCCCGTGGCGGTACCGGCGGCGCCTACGACCGTCCCGGCCGCGGTGCCGGCCCTGGCTCCTGCGGCCCTTCCCACGGTGGTGACCGACGCTTCCCAGGCTGGTGTGTTTGTCCCGGCCCAGGGCCGGTTGGTCGATACCCGTGATGGCTCCGGGGGTGTGGCCGGCCCGGTCGCAGCGAACACGTGGACACCGATCCAAGTGCTGGGGCAGGCTGGTATTCCCGCATCGGGCGCGAAGGCCGTGGTTCTGACGGTCACGACGGTCGCTTCCCCGGCGGATGGGTGGACGCAGCTGGCCTCCAACACGGACCGGCCAACGGCGCAGACCTACAACCTGTACAGCGGCTACAACGACACGTTGTCGAACACCTCGATCGTCACGATCGGCTCCGATGGGAAGATCGCGCTGCGGACCTCGGTGTCCCAGCATTACGTGATCGAGGTCCAGGGCTATTTCACCTCCGGTGACACGGTCGCCCCGGGTGGGTTCGTTTCTGTCCCTAACAAGCGCGTGGTCGACAGCCGGGACGGGACCGGCGTCACGGCCGGGGCATGGAACAACGACGACGTCAAGACCGTGAACCTGAAGAACGTTGGCGGGATCCCCGATACCGCTGGGGCGGTGTTCGCGAACGTCATCGTGGTCAGCGCCGATCCGAACAACCTCACCCCCACTTTGTACCCGTACCGGCCCGACGGCACGGACCCGAACGCTCCGCTGCACTACCGCGGTGGCGAGACCACCGGCGTGGGAACCACCCTGGACTTGAACGCCGAAGGTGACATCACCTTCCGGGTCGGGTGGAGCACCTCACCGATCCACGTCATCATCGATGTGCAGGGCTACTTCGACGGCCAGGCAAGCGACAGCACCTACCATTCCCTGAACACCCGCCTGTACGACAGCCGCAACACTGCCGTCGTCCCGGCCGGCGGCACGGTCCAGGTCCAGGTCGCCGGAGTGAACGGCCTCCCCGCCGCGGGTCCGGAACTGGCTGGTGTGACGATGAACATCACCGCCATCAACCCGAGCACCAGCACCGACACCGGCTGGTTCCGGGTCTTTCCCTCCGATGAGACGGAACCGCCGCTGAGCTACGTGAACTACGCCGAACCCGGCGACAAAGTCTCGAACGTGCTGATCGTCAGGCCCGGCACCACGGACGGGAAAATCAACGTCAAAAACATGGGCGTCGCACCGGCCCACTTCCTCATCGACACCCAGGGCTGGTTCACCAACGCCCACCTCCTCCCCCCGGCCACCGGACCAAATGGGGCCGTGTCCGGCCAGCGCGGGGCAGCGTCCATGGTCAACCACACCCTCTCCGACACCGCTTCCGTGGGTTGGAACCCCACCACCGGCAACACGGTCCTCACCGGCTCGCTGCTGCACCTGCGCGGCGTCGGACAGGACCTGAACCTGGGCTGGCGGTACAACAGCTACAACGACGCCCGGCCGACACTGAGCCTGGGCCGGCTCGAAGCCGCCCTGCGGGTCAACTCCACCACGAACGCCGTCACCTACACAGCCCCGGATGGCGGCTGGTACACCTTCGCCTCCAACGGGACAACCTGGACCATGCCCCCGGGCCTGAACGCGTCCCTGACGAAACCAAACCCCAACGAATACCGGATCCGGTTCAACGACACCGGCGTGACCAACGTCTACACCGACGACGGGGCGAACTACTCCCTGGCCCGGACCATCGACGCGAACCTCACAAACCCGAACACCATCACCTACGGGCACGTCAACGGCGTCCTGAACACCATCACAGACACCCAAGGCCGGGTCCTGAAGTTCCTCTACGAGGACACCCGTAACCTGAACCAGCCCTCCAAAGTCACCGACACCTCCCTGAACCGCTCCGTCACCCTCGAGTACAACGGCGGCCAGGGCCGGCTCTCGAAGATCACCGACGCCACCGGCACCACGACGGCGTTCACGTACAACACCGCCGGGAAGCTCTCGACCTACACCGACGGCAAAACAGTGAAGACCTCCTTCACCTACGACACCGCAAAACGCACCGCGACGATCACCTACGGCACCGGAACCACGGCCCAAAGCGTCTGGACCCCCGCCTACCCGTCCTCGACGACGACAACGCTGAAGGACCCGAACGGCAAGACCGCCACGTACACCTACAACGCGGCCAAGCAGATCACCAAGGTCCTGGACGCCAACGGCAACGACGTCCAGTCCACCTTCGACGGGCACGACAACCGACTCACCTCCACCGACGGGCTCGGCAAAACCACCACCAGGGCGTACAACGCGAACAACAGCCTCACCAAGATCACCTCACCCCTGGGCGGGGCATCCGGCACCGCCGGGGAAATCTCCTTCACCTACGCCTCCCTGTCCGGTGACCCGCTCTCGAACTACCGGCCCAACGCAGCCACGAACAGTGAAGAGAACACCTCCACCATCACCTACGACGCGAACACCAGCGCCGTGAAGCAAACAGCATCAGCCGGGGCAGTGAACGAACAAACAATCATCAAGAACTACTACCAGGGCGACACCCTGGGAACCACCTGTGGCGCCAAGCCCGGATCCCTGTGCAAGACCATCGACGGGAACGGCAACACCACCACCTACAGTTACAACGCCGCCGGAAACCCTGTCACGATCACCCGGCCGGCACCGCTCGGCGCTGTGACGAACACCTTCGATGCCGCCGGCCGGGTCGCAACGGTCAAGGACGGCAAGAACCAGACCGCCACCTACACCTACGACAACAACGACCGCATCACCGAAGTCCGCTACGGTGCCAGCTGCATCACCTCCACCTGTGTGGCGTACACCTATGACGCGAATGGGAACCTTACCCAACGCGTGGACGCGGCCGGCACCACCACATACGCCTATGACGCGCAGAACCGGGCGACGGGTAAGACCATCGGCGGCACCACCACGACCGTGACCTACGACGGGGCATCGAACATCCTGGCCTTCGTGGACCCCACCGGTACGGTCACCTACAAATACGACGCAGCCAACCGGCTCGCGTCCCTGGCAGAGCCCGGCGGGTCCTGCCCCGCAACACCGGCGTTCCCGAACAGCACCAAATGCACCGGCTTCGGATACGACAAAAACAACCGCCGCATCTCCACCAGCTACCCCAACGGCGTCACCAACACCACCGGCTATGACAACACCGGCAAAATCATGTCCATCACAGCGAAGAACAGCAGCGGCACCGTCCTGACCAAACGCGACTACACCTACACCACCACCCCATCCGGGAAGGAAGGTGGACTCCGCAAGACCATGGCCACCGAAGTAGCCGGCTCGCTGACCACCTACGGGTACGATGTCCAGAACCGGCTCACCAGCGCCACCCAAGGGGCCACGGTGGAGGGCTGGACGTACGACAAGAACAGCAACCGCATCAGCGCCTCCAAAACCGGTGTAGCCACCCAGTACTCCACGTATAACGCCGCGGACCAGCTGTGCTGGACCGCGACCACGAACGGCGCCTGCAGCACCGCGCCCACCGCCGCCACGTCGTACTCCTACGACGCGAACGGCAACACCACGGCGGCTGGTACGACCACGTCAGCGTTCAACGTCTTCAACCAAGTCACCTCCACCACGGTCGGCGCCACGACGACGAACTTCGCCTACGCCGGGCTCCGCAACGACGAACGCACCAGTGCCGGATCCACGAACTTCCTCAACGGATCCCTCGGCATCACTACCCAAACCACCGCAGGAGCGACCACCGCGTTCCTCCGCGACCCGGACGGTGGCCTGGTCAGCATGCGCACCGGCACCGGGGCAAGCCTCTACTACACCACCGATGCCCTCGGCTCCGTCATCCTCCTCACCGACAACACCCAGGCAAAAACCGCAACCTACAGCTACGACTCCTGGGGCAACACCACCGCCACCGGCACCCAAGCCGGGGCGAACCCCTGGCAATACGCCGGCGGCTACAAAGACACCCCCACCGGCTACACCAAATTCGGCGCCCGCTACTACAACCCAACCACCGGACGCTTCACCCAACCCGACCCATCCGACCAGGAACAAAATCGCTACCTCTACGGGGGTGCCAGCCGAGTAGCCAACACGGATCCCACCGGACTCCAATACGGTGACTCAGGAGACCCGTTGCCTTGCTCACCTGCCAATACTGCGACCTGTGCTGGATTCTCGCCTCCACTGATCAGTTCACCCGCCGATACCTTCGGATGTAGGCTCACTGCCATCTCGTGGTTTTTTGGGCCGGCAGCCCTACCACGCGTAGGGGGCCTTCTGTTTGGAGAGGCAGCAAACTGGGCAGCCGGCGTTATCGGAATCAGTGGTTTCGCTGGGGGCGGTCTCTGTTACGGCGGTCTTTGAGCTCATAGGTATCCGACGCTGATTTAGCGGACAAGATCAGGAGTAGATTGAAAACTTCAAGAAAAACTAGCGCGGAAAACCGACGCGATCGATTCTTTGCCGGTTCCGTCATTGTGCTTCTGTCAGTCATAAGCATTTTCTTTCTACTGCCGCAGATTATTTCGCCAGGCCCCTACCCAGTTCTCTTTTCATCGGTGTTCTGGCTACTGGCGCTTGTCGGAGCTTGGCGCCTATTTAGGGATCCTGAATATGTGGTGACGACTAAGACCTGGAAGATTGTGTCATTCGCTGGGTGCGCACTTTTGGCCCTCGGATGGTCGACGGCCGACGTCTTGGTAAGGCACTCGATCACTGTCCCTGGCTTATCAGCGGGGTTCATCGGTTACTTCATCTTTTTCCTGCTGTTTGAAAAGGAGGTACGCGCCCGCACCGCTTCAAACGACGGGGATCCCCTCCCGACGTCTTGAACGTGTCGTTATCGTCGTCTCGGAAGCGCGTGCTCGGGTCTGACAGAAGTTGCTTCTCTTGGCATCGCAGGGACGGGCTTGGCAGTGCCAAGAGTTGACGATCCTGCCGCTTTCCTGTGGATGGACGATTACTGTTGCTGGCATTGGTGTATTTTGCCCACGAGCCTCAAGAGCCCATGCCCAGGTAACGGTATACGGTCGTCGACTAGCCCCAATGATCTTTCCAATCTCTGATGGCTTGAGGCCACGGGCATTCAGCTCATACCCTCTTGACCTTCTCGTGGTCAGAAGTGACCTCCCTGTCGGCTGTCCTTTCTTCCGTTTGCAGCTGCAGCGGCCATGCCGGTCTTCGTCCGCTCGGAGAGTTGGTCTGGTTCCAGCTGGGCGAACGCGGAAATGATGGCGACCATTGCCTGAGCCATAGCTCCCTCAACTTCACTGGCCGGGTCAGTGGCGATGCCATCCCGTAGCGAACGGAACCTGATCCCACGCGCCTTAAAGTCATCTAGTAGCTCGAGCAAGTGTCTGGTGTTGCGTCCCAATCGGTCCAACTCCGGACGGCTGACCCGGGCACCGCTGATCCTTGGTCTTTAAAGATCTCGCACACCACCTGCCTCCAGTTCGCGGATCTGAAGATCAGTCTTTCGGTCCGCCAGGCTAACGAGGGCATATCCGAGGCGCACCATCGCTCTCCGTCTTATCAAAGGACAAAACTGATAATTCTGAGAATACGTCAGTGAGACACTTTGTTCGGACGAGGGAGGTGTAGTAGATCCGCGAGTCGGAATCGTCCTCAACGGTCGGCTTTTCGGTTCTTATCAAAGGATCCATTGATGGTATGACCACACAGAGGGCCATCACGGTGCGACTCGTACGTACATGCCTTGTCAGCCGGACAACACTTATCCTTGATCGGCGTTTTGCTGGCACGATGAGGGACCGGCTAACGGGCGGTCAGGGTGGTTAGGTTAGGTGCGACCGATCGCTTGAGCCACCGTTGCCCAGCAAAGTTGAGCAGGATTGCAGCTGAGACGACTTGCTTCCGCAGCGTCGGGCCTGTTGTCGAGGGTTTGGCCCCCGATGGTGGCTTTGAAGGCGTCCGCGGTGGTGTCCACTGTCCGTTCGACGGCGGCGTGGATCAGGGGCAGGTCTTGGGCTGCGGCGTCCGCTGCGGCTTGTTCTCCGCGTTTGGTGTGGTTTCACCGCGACCAGGTTGCGGTTGTAGGCCCGGTCCAGGCGGGACAGGCGGGCGAGTTCCTGGTCCGCGACGGCCTTTTCCAGGACGAGCGGGTTGCCGCTGGTGATGGCTTTGGCTTGGGCGAAGTTCAGGGTGTTGTCCCCGATGTCTTCGATTTCCCGGACGTCCAGGCGTCCTCGCATGATCTGGTTGATGAACCGGGATTTGCGTTCCAGGCCTTGCCACATGAAGGAATCGAAGGATTCCTTGGTGACGACCTGGGAGATGCGGACCTCGGGGTTCTGGTTGCCTTGGCGAAGGATGCGGCCGTGGCGTTGCTCGACGTCGGCGGGCCGCCAGGGGGCGTCCATGTCCACCAGGTGCACGGCACGTTTTTGGATGTTGGTGCCGACACCCATTTTTGAGGTTGATCCGACGAGGACGGCCATCTGTCCGGAACGGGCGGCTGCGAAGAGCCGGCCTTTCTCGTTGTCGTTTTTGGCTTCGTGGATGAACCGGACCATGTGTTCGGGCACTCCGCGCCGGCGGAGCTGGTCTTTGAGTTCGCCGTAGACGTTCCACTTCTCCGAGGGGGTGCCGAAGGCGCAGAACACCAGTTGCAGGGCACCGGGAACCGGGTCGGGTTCCCCGGTGGAGGGGTCGGTGTAGATGCGGTCTTTGAATTCTTCGTACACGCTGGCCAGCAGCTCGGCGGTGGCGGTGATCTTGGTGGGTCCGTGCTGGAACAGTGCCGGATCCACGAGCCTCATGTCCACGGCGGCCTTGCGGCCGTCCGAGGAGACTTTGAACATGTTGTCTTCCTCGGAAGCCACGAGGCGCTGCTGGATGGCGCCGATGCGGTTGCCGATGTCCTGCACCGACCTGGTGGACCAGCCCGCCGGCTGGTTCGGAAAGCATCCGTGCCAGAGCGGCGCGCTGGTGCGGACGCGGGGAGAAGTCTTTGGCCATCCTGGGCAGCGTCAGCCGCGCCCCCTCGGTGCTGTAGTCCCGGAGAACGACGGAGTTGAAGCGCCCGATGTCCCCGCCAACGAGCCGATTGCACGTTCGGGGTTTCCTCCCACGCCCACTCGCTGAAACGCTCCTGCAGCAACAGCACTTTTCCCTGGGAGGCCGGGGTTGAGGACCCCGCCCTCGTTACCCCCTAAGGCAGAAGTACGCCACCCCGAGGACGCCCCTGTACCCCTCTTCATAAGCAGCGCGCTGTTCCTCATATTGTCGACGGACCTGCTCTGCGGCGGGATGGTCGTCATCGTGTGCTTCCAACCAGCGGGTAAACCTGCCACGGAATCCGGCCTCGAAGACGTCCCACTCCTGAATGCTGGCCAGGTCCTCGTCTACCACTTCGAAACCAGCGGCCAGGATCTGCTCCCGCAAGTCAACACGGCTCAGGAACTCGTCATCGCGTCCCGCCAGAGGTGCGGTGGCGGCCGGATGAGGCGGTGACGACCAGATCGCCTCGCCGTAGACGAGCCGCCCGCCGGGAAGCACCAGGGCTCGAAGTGCGCGCAGCGCGGCTGCGTAATCGAGCGGCTTTGCGTCCTCCACAGGCGGCCCCCAGATCTGGCTCGCACCGATGCAGATCACTGCATCTGCGCGGCGATTCCGGACCTCCAGCCCCGGCATCGAATCGAACGTCGCCCTGTCGAGGAGTCCACGTTCCAATGCTTGTTGCCTCGCGCGGTCGATGGACTTGGACGAGGCGTCCACTCCGTGTCCCCGTGCCTGCGGGGCCGACGCCAAAACCCGAAGGAGCAATTCGCCCCAACCGCAGCCCATATCCAGGACCTCAGCGGGCGCGGGGTCGGACAGGAACGCCACAAGGTGCGCGGCGCGTTCCTCGGAGAGCGGAGTAAGCCAGGTCAGTGACTCGTAGAGGGGCGGCATTTCAGGCGAAGTAACGTGGGTCACCAAATGATGCTCTCACGGTCAGGGGCGCCACCCACCGCGAAACGCAACTACCCCGGAAAGCTAACCGGACCCTAACCACGCGGAAATACGGTGGCAACATTGCCGCGCCACACTGGAATAGCCGGCAAGTGCAGGCGCCCAGCTCCAGCCAGGAGGACACCATGCTGAAGGAAGTCCCAACTCACACAACACGTATACGCGCGATCAGCCAGCTCCACCGCGGAGACGAGATCGAAGCCCGCCTGTCGGTCGGCCCCGCCTACGATGACGTGGTCATCCGCCGCGGACGGGTCCAGGAAACGGCGCCGGGAATCGGTGTCGTCTGGATCATGGATCACGCTTCAGGCATGAGAAAAGCAATCAATACCGATGAATGCAGTGTTTGGCGCGTCGCCTGAACAGGGCTGGACCCCAACGCTCTTCAGCCGCCGGCCACGGACTGGATAATCAAGACCTCCTGGCCAGCCGCAACCTCCGTATCAAGCCCCTTCAGACGCCGGACTTCATCCCCGTTCACGTATATATTCACGAAACGGCGAAGCGCCCCGGTTTCATCACGCAAGCGCCTGGCCAGCACCGGATACTCTCCGGTGACTGAGTCCAGCAACTGTCCCACGGTCACAGCCCCGTCGGCGGACGCAGTCAGATAGGACTGTCCGCCGACGAGCGGCTGCAGGACGCCAGGCAACAGGACCGTAAAGTCAGCCACAGCGGACCTAACCAGGTACCGGGGCGTCGGGTTGGTCTTCGGGAGACACAGCCGTCTCGGCAGCCGCATCCACAATGACCGCGGCCTCCGCCAGCACTGTTGCTTCCGCTGCAGCCAGCGGGGCTTCCGCCCCTGCCGGGTTTCCAACCACGACGGCGGCACGCACGCTAAGTACGTCCGGCAAGTGTGCTGCCACTTCAGTGAAGGTCACGCCCTCATCGTCGCTGGCGTAGACGGTGCCGCCGCGGGTGCCGAAATACACGCCAACAGGCTCGGCCGTGTCCACCGATGCGGCGTCACGGAGGACCGCGTTGTATTCGTGGTCCGGGAGTCCGGCGTGGAGTTCCGTCCACGTATTTCCTGCATCATGGGTCCTGTGCACGCTGAGCTTGCTGTCCGGCGGGATACGTTCGCCGTCGGCTTTGAGGGGAATCACCCAGGCCGTACCCTCGCGCCGGGGATGCGTCAGCATCACGAACCCGAAGTCCGCGGGCAGGCCCTCGGCAATGGAATTCCAGTTCTCGCCGTCATCATCGGTCCGGTATACGCCGTGATGGTTCTGCGCATAAAGACGACCGTCGACGGCGGCGTCCGCAGCGATCTTGTGGACGCACTGGCCGAACTCGGGGTTGGGGTCGGGCATGAAGTAGGCCGATATCCCCTTGTTCCGGGGCTCCCAGGAGGCACCGCCGTCGAGCGATCTGTAAACGCCGCCGGTGCTCATGGCGACGTGGACCTTCTCCCCGCTCGGATCCACCACGATCGAGTGTGCCGCCGCGCCGCCATAGCCTGCACCCCACTCACTGCGATGGGGGTGGTCCCACAGTCCGCGGTTCAGCTCGAAGTGCTGGCCGCCGTCGGTCGATTTCCACAGCGAAATCGGCTCGCAACCGGCCCACACGACGCCTGGCCGGGAGTCGGCGTCGGGGTGGATCTGCCAAATGCGTTCCAGGGCCGCGTCAGTATCTTCGGGGAATTTGATGGCACCTTGTTCGGGCTCGGTCCATGTGGCGCCAAGGTCGTCGGAATGGACAACGGTGGGACCCCAATGTTCGGAGCGCACCCCCACCATGATCCGCGTTTTGCCGTCCCGGGTGTCTATTCCGATGCTTGGTATCTCACTCATCAGGAAATGTGGGCCGGAAAGGGACCATTCCTTGCGGTCCGTGCTGGTTGCCAGCCACAGGCCCTTCTTGGTCCCGATCGCTAAGAGGTAACTCTCTGGGGTAGCCATGAACCCATGCAACCATCCGCTGGATGGGGAGGGCAATGGTTTTTTCGAGGGAGGGTGCCTCTCCAGGCAGGGAAACTGCAGAGCGGCTCGCCGGGCCTATTCACTGTTGGGGAAAAACATGCTTGACTGATGACTTTGCGGCCGAATTCGGTCGCAGCAACAATCTTGGGGGATTAAAATGAAACACGGAGATGGCTGCCAATGATAATTCTGACTGGGAGCTCCTTGGTTACTGGCCGGTAGTGGGGCTGCGTTTATGAATTCGCTTGCATTGCAAGAGGGAACCATCGTCCTGGACCCCTTCGCCGTCCGAATCGTCCTTGGCTTGGTGACCTTGGCGCTGATTGTCATCTCGTGCCTTACCTCGCAACGGAAACGCACCCCGTACGCCGACTGGTGGCGGGCAGCCCTCTTCCTGTTTTTCGTGGGAAACGCCGCTTTCCTGTTAAACGGCACATCTTTACAATGGTGGGCCAACCCGGCGGGTAAGTTCCTGGTGGTGGCGGGCGCCTTCTGCGTCTGGGCGGGAGCGCGCACCCTCCGCGACCGAAAGGCCGCATTATGGCAGCTCCTGCCGGGACCCCTGCTGGCAGGAGCGGCCTCCATTCTGGATGACCCAGCTTCAAGCGTGTGGTCCGGCGGGATGGCTTATCTGGCGATGACCACCGCCGGAATCGCTTTTGCCGCAATTGAACTGTGGTTCACAAAATCAGCCCGGTCCAGAATCACCAAGTTTCTGTCCATCATGGCTGGGCTGACGGCCGCCTATTACCTGCTGCGCACCCTTACTTACATTTTGTACGGTGCTGAAAGCTGGCTGTTCCAGACATATTTCGGTTACGCTCCTGCAGCCTTGGTGCACCTAATGCTGCTGGTCGCGGTGTCATCCACCATGAATACCCTGAGCAACAGGCAACTCATCCGGCGCCTACGCGAGCGCGCGGAACGGGACCATTTGACGGGACTGCTCAACAGGGGTGCCTTCCTGGATTTGGCTGCCCGGGAACTTGCGCGCTCTTCACAGGACCGCGGCGCTGCCCTCATCCTGGCCGACCTGGACAACTTCAAGGCCGTCAACGACGAATATGGACATTCGGCGGGGGACGCCGCCCTCCGCGCCTTCGCCAAGGCCAGCTCAGCCGCCGTCAGGTCAACGGACCTCATTGGACGCTACGGCGGGGAGGAGTTCATCCTTTTCCTGCCTGGAGCCTCGCAACAAAGGGCCGAAGCCATCGCCTCGGATATCAGCGAGCGCCTGGCTGCGATGGACGGCACCGATGGCCTGCCCTTCCCGACGGTCAGCTACGGCGTTACCTCCACGGGAGCGGGGGCTCCGGACCTGGCGCTCATGATCAACGTGGCGGACGCCGCCCTGTACAGCGCCAAAGCCCAAGGCAGGAACCGGGTTGTGGGAGCGGACCCTTTGGACGCTGAATCGGCAGAGGACAAGGCAACACCGTAGGCATCGGATCTGGTGAGCGGCACGCACCCCTGAATGCGTGCCGCTCACAGCCCTAGCAGGCAGTCGGTTCCCCGAACGGCAGTGAGGTTCCGGCTATGCGCCAGAGGGAGCCGTCCCAATGCATCGCATACTGGATCCGCCAATTCGAGCAGGTCTGGCCGTTCCTGCCATGGGCCGCGTCCTGGATGGTCTGAAGGACTACGTTGGCGTTCAGGTCATCCGGGGACTGTGTATTGGTGACGTTGTAAAGTTCGGCGTTGGTCCAGTAGGACGAACCCAGCCCTTCGCTCCACTTGACCGAGTCTCCAAAGGTGGCCTGGAGTTCGGGGGTGAGAATCTTGAAGGCCGCGGCGTAAGCACCTTGGTTAATGCCTTGCCCGTGAAGAATCAAGCTCTGCCCTACGCTGCGGGCCTGATCGTGATTCGCCGAGACCGTGAAGGGGAAGAACCCGGAACCCGGTGCCGGTGCGTTGCCGCATTCGTCGAAGGCCACTGGCGTAGCCCGGGATTTCCATTCGTTGACCGCTGCGGAAACACGGGGTGCTGTTACTGCATAGGCGATTCCTTCTGCCCTGCCGTAGCCTTCGGGCTCAATGGTGACCACTACACCGGAAACCTCCCCGTCCTGGGTGATGAGCGGCCCTCCACTGTTGCCATGATTGATGGCGGCGTCTGTCTGGATAAGGTTCGGGAGAGTGCGGTCACCGATGTGTTGCTCGACGTCGAGCGCGCTCACCGTTCCCCTGGTCAAGGTGAACGGATGACCCAGGGGAAATCCGAGTGCCGCCACATCGCTCCCAACCGGGGGCTCGCTGCTTCGTAGTTGAAACTGATGCCCTTCCACAGGGCTTCGGGTTTTAACAACCGCGATGTCCGCCACGTCGTTCTTGCCGAGAACCGTGGCGTCTACGGAGGTCCGGCCGAAGGCGATGCTGATCGCGGATGCGTCACGGACAACGTGGGCGGCTGTGACCACCAGGTCCGGTCCCACAAGGAACCCCGTACCCGTTTGACCGGCGTCGCACGTCGTGACGGTCAGCTGCCCCACGCCCGACTGCACCCGGGCAACCACGTCAGGCCAAGCTCTTGGCTCAGGAGACGTACTGGGGGTCGTGTCAGCAGCAGAGCTTCCATTCGAGGTCGGAGTGCTCGGGGAAGGGCTGGGGACTTCCTGGCTGGTTGCTTGTGGTGGTGAAGAAGCTTGCGGAGACGGACTGGAGCCGCCAGTACAGCCCGTTGCCACAAGACACAGGCTTAGGGACGCTATGACAGTGCAACGGACAAAGGGGCTTGGTGTGCTGTTCATCAAGTACCTCCTGACGCTGAGCGCGGAGCAGCGGCATGGGCAGGATCCCCCCGCAACTGCGCACTCAAAAGAAAAAGTCGGGTAAGCCGCCGTCGTAAAAGATTGATCATGGAATGGATATGCGAGACCCATGATGCAAAATCGACGGCCGTTTACTCGACTCGTGTTTCCCAGCAAGCACATCGTAACGCCGGAAAAGCCGGCCAAGGAGAAACCGCCACGCCATAGGCCTAGGCTGAACGTGGCAAGATTCCCAGCCCACGACGGAGGAAACCCATGACAGAAGCAAACACCAACTCACGTGCGCAGCAGTTGAAGGCCCTGCACGAGGCTCCGGAAATCCTCAGCGTTGTCAACGTGTGGGATGCCATCAGTGCCTCCACGGTGGCAGCTCTTCCAGAGACCAAAGCCATCGCGACAGCCGGCCATTCCATTGCCGCCGCCTACGGCTATGCCGATGGGACCATGCCGCTGGACGTGGCGCTCAGCGGGGTGGAGCGGATCGTCAAAGCCGTGGACCTTCCCGTCACAGCCGACCTGGACGACGGATATGAAGACCCTGCCGAGACCATCCGCCGGGCCATCGCCATTGGTGTTGTCGGCGCGAACGTCGAGGACCGGTTGCGCCCCTTCAACGACGCCGTTGCCCGGGTTCAGGCGATCATCAAGGCCGCCGAGGAGGAGGGCATTGCCTTCCAACTGAACGCACGCACTGACGCGATCGTCCGCGGCGGCGACCGCCCCATCAAGGACAGCCTCGACGACGCCATCGCCCGCGGCCGGGCGTTCCTCGACGCCGGTGCTGCTTTGGTTTTCGTCCCGGGCGCACTGAACCGTGAAACCATCGAGCCCCTGGTTGAAGGCCTGGGACACGGAAAGCTCTCCGTGATTGGCGCGCCGGGAGCCCTTCCGGCGAACGAATTGCAGGAGCTCGGCGTTGCCCGCGTCTCCTACGGCCCGTTCACGCAACGCGTCGCCTTGCGCGCTCTCCAGGACCTGGCCATTGACCTCTACGGATCGGGTGTCATCCCTGCTGACACTCCTGCCTTGAACTAACCGCAGCAGCAAAAGCAACAACCGGGTCCCGCCGCATCACCACGCGGCGGGACCCGTCTTTATGAGCCGGCCCGGGTATCGAAAGCGGCCGCTGATTCCCGGAGAAGTCGAGCAACGGTGTCCAGGGGCAAACTCGTTGCCCTTCGCCGGTCGAACCTGCGCAGGGCAATGTGCCGGGTACCCAAACCAGGGACATCCAGGATGTCCACGTTGTCCTGGACCACGCCGGTCAGTGCCAAAGTGGGAACAATCGCGACACCCTCGCCGGCGGCAACCAGTGCGAATGCGGTGAGCGTGTCCTGGTACTGATGGACCGTCTCAATACGGGCACCGGTGGTGTGGCGAAGGCGCCCCAGCACGGCGTCGTTGGCTGCGGACGGCTCCACCCCAAGCCACGGCAGATGCAGCCGGCTGAGGTCGATGCTGTCCGTGGCCAGCAAGGATCCTGCCGGCACCACCAACTTCCACGGTTCATCGAGCAAGGGCTCCTCGACCATTCCGGCAGCAAGCGGGTGCTGGACCGCGGCCGCCGAATCCTGCTCGATGACCACCGCATCGAGCTGCCGTTGCCTGAACAGGCGCATGAGTGCTGGAAAACTGTCTTCCACGATCCTGATCTGCAATTCGGGGTACTGGCTGCGCCACTCGGGCAAGCGTGGAATCACCACGGTCCGCATGAAACTGGTGAATCCGCCGATGCGCACCACGCCTGCCACCTGGGCTTCCCCTTGCATCCGTGCCCGGGCAACATTGAGCGCTCGTTCGATCTCTTCGCCGGCTTCTGCCACCGCCAGTCCAGCTGGAGTCAGGACCGAGCCTTTGGGGGTTCGCATGACCAATGCCTGCCCTGCTTCGCTCTCAAGTTTGCTGAGTTGCTGGGACACTGCGGACGGCGTGATCCGCAGTTCATCGGCAGCGGCAAGAACGCCTCCAGTGCGCGCCACAGCAAGGAGGACAAGCAGCCGACGCGGGTCCATTTCCATGTTAAGAAATCCTAAATACGGGATTCAGCGGAATGCAATTGATCTAAAGAAGAATCTCCAGCAATATCTATCTCAGAGCTGCTGTTCAGCCCAACGAAGGATGAACCAGGGCAGACCCAAATCCAAGAAATTACGCCATCGGCAACCCCAGCCGGGCGCTTCATCCTGAAAGGAATCCGATGGAACTGCTGTGGGAAATGACCGGTTGGGCTGGCGCTGCCGCGATGCTCGGGTCGTACCTGTCGGTGTCCATGGGTTGGTTGAAGCCGGGCATCAGCTTCCAGACCGCGAACCTCTTCGGATCATGCGCTTTCATCATCAATGGCACGCTGCACGGAGCCTGGCCGTCGGTAGCCACCAACGTGGCGTGGTTCCTCATTTCAGCGGTGGCACTGCACCGCCTGCGGGCAGCGCAACAGCCTGCCCGCGTGGAGGTTCCGGAGCAGCGATCACCGCTGACAACCGACACTGGCACCCACCTGGTCATTCCGGTCCCCCAAGCAGTGGTGAACTGCCCCTAGCTTGCGGCATCACACAAGGTAACCTCCCGCCGTCGTCGTACTGTCCACCGCATAAGGTGGGCAATAACCGCTGACCGACAGCTAAGGAGAGCCCCATGCCCGCCCCCGAACGCCCGTTGAAAAAGCTGGGATTCCTCACCATCGGACTGTTCGATCCCGCGGACCCGGCCGCAGGCCACCAGTCCACGCTGGACATCATCGAGCTGGGCGAGAAATTGGGCTTCGACAGTGCCTGGTTGCGTCACCGCCACCTGCAGTTCGGCATCTCGTCGCCCGTCGCAGTGATGGCTGCGGCCAGCCAGCGCACTTCCAGGATTGAGCTCGGCACCGCCGTCACTCCGCTGGGGTGGGAGAACCCCTTGCGACTCGCTGAGGACCTGGCAACTGTGGACATCCTGGCGGGCGGGCGTATCAATCCGGGGCTGAGCGTGGGCGAACCCATGAACTTCGACACCATAAAGCATGAGCTCTACCCCGACTCTGCGGACGTCGAAGACTTCAGCTATGCCCGCGTCGAACGGCTGGCACGGCTGATCGCAGGGGAAAAGGTCCGGGAGTTCTCCGGTAAGCAGGGTGTGGTGGAGGAGTTCTCCAACCGCGTGGAGCCGCACTCCCCCGGGTTGCGGGACCGTCTTTGGTACGGAGCGGCCAGCCTGAAATCGGCCCTGTGGGCCGGCGAAAACGGCTTCAATTTGCTCTCCAGCAGCGTGGTCTTTCCCTCCCCCGATGAAGAGCCGGACTTCGCCCGCGTCCAGCAAAAGCAGATCCGCTCCTACCGTGAGGCCGCCGCGGCACAGGGGCACAAGCCGGCGCGGGTCTCGCAGGGCCTGGTGGTGATCCCCACCGATTCGGCATCGGCAACGCAGCGGGAGAAATACCAGCGCTACGTCGATGAGCGCACACCCCGCACCAGTGCGCCGCAAGGGCCCAAGGGCATGCTGTTCGCGAAGGACCTCATAGGCACCAGTGAGCAGATCGCCGAGCAGCTGTACGCGCACGCCGGCTTCCAGGAAGTCGACGAAGTCGCGTTTGCCCTGCCATTCAGCTTCGACCACGAGGACTATGTCCAGATCCTCACCGATATTGCAGGCACGCTCGCCCCGGCACTTGGATGGCGCCCGGAAGGCTAGTCCACGAACTCCGACTGCGTCTGGATGAACGTCCAATCGGCGTCGGTGAGCACTCCGCTCACCTTGTCCGGATGCGGGCCGCCCGCCTCGGCAATGTGCTGCAGCACCTGCAAGGGGAGTTCGTCGGCGCGCAGGTTCTCGCGCAGCCACTCCTTGCTGTCCAGGTGCAGATCAAGCCACCACATGTAAATTTCCATCGCAGACCACCCTCCTAGAATTAACCGTAGGCCCGGGCAAACAGTGTCTACAAGAGCCAACGGCGGCCGGATGACCTGTTCAACGCCACGCTGCGGCGCAACAATGAGGGTATGGCTGCGGAAGATTTCAGCGGACCGATTCCCTTGGTGGTGGGCGTGCTGCCGGACCAGCATGTGGAAGTCCTCCAGACCGCACGCACCTTGGCCGAACAACTCGGCGTGCCGCTGGTCTGTGCGTACGTGGACGAGGCCAGCTACCTCGTCGAATGGGATCCGGCGCGTGACGCGCACCGATTGTCGTTGCACCCCGAGAAGGACCAGGCCGACGTCGAGGCTGTTCGCGGTGATTTGGGCAAGCTCATCGGCGACGCGCTGGACGGTGGCACCGCCGACTGGACCCTGCGTCTTCTTGCCGGTGATCCGGCCCGCGCCCTTGGCCGGCTCGCGGAGGACATCAAAGCGTCGATGATCATTGTGGGCACCCCGGAGCCTGGTTTGGGGCACCGCATTTCCGAGGCCCTCAACGGTTCTGTGGCCGCTTGGCTCAGCCACCACCAGCGCCGCCCGGTGCTGATCGTGCCGCAGAAAAAGAGGACGGAAGGGGGCCGTTGAAACTAAAGCGAAAGTAGTTATTCGAGGTGGTGGCAATGGGGTCCCGGGCAACGTAGAGTAATTACTGCAGGCCGGTGAAAGCCCCTGCTCAAAGGCTGCTCCGGAGTGCGTATCCCCCAATAACGCACTCCGGAGCTCTTTTGTTTAAGCCCGGGTTTTCTGCCCGTGCGGCCACCACCTTCTTTGACGCAGAAACGGCCCCGACACACCCATGATCAGGTGTGTCGGGGCCGTTTTGGTCTCAAAGCTGGTGGGGCCGGCACGGCTCGCAGGATGAAGAGCACGACGCCGGCACCCACCTTGGGTGAGGAAAGGTCACCTCACGAAGGTGTACAGCAATGCCGCCATCCCGAAGCCCACAATGGACAGCACGGTCTCCAGCACGGTCCACGTCTTCAAAGTGTCCTTAACGGACATGTTGAAGTACTTGGAAATGATCCAGAACCCACCATCATTCACGTGGCTGGCGATGATGGAGCCGGAGGAGATGGCCACCACGATCAGCGCGAGCTGCGGCTGCGAGTAGCCGGTAGCCAGGCTGGGCGCCAGGATGCCGCCCGTGGTCACGATCGCCACCGTTGCCGAACCCTGCGCGATACGCATCCCTGCACTGATCACGAAGGCGGAGAGGATGATCGGCAGGCCGGCCTGGGACAGCGAATCCGCCACGGCCTTGCCTACACCGGTGGCCGACAGCACCGCTCCGAAGAACGCACCGGCGCCCACAACCAGCAGGATCATGCCCACGGGCCGCAGCGACGAGCCCGTAATTTCGCTGAGCTCGGCGGAGGTCATGCCGCGGCGAATGCCCAACAACCACATGGCGAGGAGCACGGCGACGGTGAGAGCGATGGCCGGGTTGCCAAAGAACTGCAGGATGTCCCGGAAAACACCGGCGGGAGCGAAGATGTTGCCGAACGTGCCGCCGAGGATGAGGATCATGGGCAGACCGATGGCAAGCAGGACCAGGCCGATGGACGGTTCGTCGCCCTTGGCGGTGTCCGATTCGGCAACGATCCGGTCCTCGGGCACGTTCACCATGACGCGCTTGCCGATGTAGGTGCCCCACAAAATACCGGAGGCGAACCAGGCAGGAATACCGCAGATCAGGCCCATGAGGATGATCCAACCAAGGTCAACGTGGAACAACCCGGCAGCGGCCACAGGACCGGGGTGCGGGGGCAGGAAAGCGTGCGTCACTGACAGGCCTGCCAGCAACGGCAGCGCGTACAGGGCCAAGGACTTGCCGCCGCGGATAGCCGCGACGTACACCAGCGGCGCCAGGACGAAGATGCCGATGTCGAAGAACACCGGGATACCCAGCACGAAGCCGGTGATGCCCATGGCCAGCGGGGTGCCCTTTTCGCCGAAGATCTTCACAAGCCTCGCCAGCAGCACCTCGGCGCCACCGGACCGCTCCAGGATGGCACCAAGGACGGTACCCAGGCCAATGATCACTGTGATGTGGCCAAGGATGCCCGCGAAGCCCTTCTCAATCAGGGCGTCACTGCTCTTGGTGGCCGAACCGACCAGTGCCTCCACGGAGATCCCGCCAACCAAGGCTACGATCACACCCGTTCCCACCAGGGCGATAAACGGCTCGAGCTTGACCTTGATGATCAGGAACAGCAGAAGGGCTATGCCTGCGCCCGCCAGGAGCAGCAGGCCGGCGGTGTCGTGCCGCAGCCATTCAAGGAAGTCATTCATGGGCGTATCTTTCTGGGTGAGTCCTACTTGAGGGTGCCGGTGAAGGCGGCGGCACGTGCCGCGATGTCTGCCCAGTCGCCTGCAGCAATTGCCGCGGGCGGGACTACGCTGGTGCCGCAGCAGACTGCGGCAGCACCGGCGTCGAGGTAGCTCTTGGCGTTGGAGGCATCGATGCCTCCCGAAGGCAGCAGGCGGATCCCGGGGTAGGGGCCCTGCAAGTCCTTCAAATACGCCGGTCCGAGCTGCCGGGCGGGGAAAATCTTGACGGCTGCAGAACCCAGGTCCAGGGCCTGCGCCACCTCGGTGGGAGTCATGGCGCCGAGGCTGAAGGGGATTCCCGCGGCCGCGGCGACGGCGGCGACCTCGGGCCGCAGGCCTGGCGTCACCAGGAACTGCGCGCCGGCGTCGATCGCTGCCCGGGCCTGGTCGGCGGTCATCACCGTTCCGATTCCGACGGCGGCACCGTGATCCGCCGCGGTTTCCGCCGCGCGCTTGACGTGCTTGAGCGCATCCGGGGTGGTGAACGTCAGCTCAACACTGCGGATGCCGCCGTCGGCCAGTGCCCTGCAGAGGTCCGCTGCGTCCGTGATGGAGGGTGCGCGAACCACGGCAAGGGTGCGGTCTGCTTCAAGCTGCTGGAGGAACTGTTCGGGGGTCATAGCTGTCCTTCTCGGGTGAGGCCGTCGCTGTGGCGGCGGAGGGCGCGTCCGGCGCGGGCGCCGGTAGGCTGGCCGCCGTCGATCGCGGCCGCGCCGTTCACGAAGACGTAGTGGATGCCGCTGGCGGCTTGGCGGGGGTTCTCGAAAGTGGCTTCGTCCCGGATTGTTTCCGGGTCAAAGAGCACGACGTCGGCCGCGTAGCCTTCGCGGACAAGTCCCCTGTTGTGGAGCTTGAGTCGCGCGGCAGGCCGGCCACTGAGGTGATGGACCATTTCCTCTAGCCCCAGCAGCCCCAGGTCGCGGGAGTAATGGCCGAGGTAGCGGGGGAACGTGCCCCAGGCACGCGGATGCGGCTTGGCACCGACCAGGAGGCCGTCGCTGCCGCCGGTGTGGGTGCGATGCTTCATGATTGCCTGCACGTTTTCTTCGTGGCCCACATGCTGCAGGATGCCGGTGCCGAGGCGGTCTTCCATGAGGATGTGCACGAAGACGTCGAAAGGCTCCTGCCCCGTTGCCGTTGCGATGTCCCTGATGGTCTGGCCCACGAAGCCTGCGAGCGCCGGGGTCTGGACGCCGCTGATTTCCAGGGTGTCCCACTCGGCAACCACGCCGTGGCAGCCGTCCGAGCCGTAGATTTCCACGGCCTCACGGATTCGTGCGCGGGTTTCCGGGTCGGCCAGCCGGGCCAGGGTGGCATCGGTCCCGCCCGACGACGCCCAACTGGGCAGGATGGCGCTCAGCGTGGTGGCACCCGGGAGGTACGGGTAGGTGTCCAGGGTGATGTCCACACCTTGGTCGAGAGCGGAGTCGATCAGGTCAAGCAGTTCGCCGGCGCGGCCCTTGTTCTCCGCGAAGTTCATGGTGGCGTGGGACAGGTGGAGTGCGCAGCCCGTGTCCCGGCTGAGGGCGATCATCTCGGCGTAGGCGTCCAGCGCACCCTTGCCGTAGGAGCGGTGGTGCGGCGCGTAGAAGCCGCCCAGCTCACCCACTGTCCGGCACAGGCCGGCGAGTTCTTCGGTCTGCGCGTACATGCCCGGGGTGTAGGTCAGCCCGGAGCTCATGCCCACGGCGCCTTCCTGCATCGCCGTGCGGATGACGTCCTGCATCTGCTGCTGTTGCTCCGGGGTGGGGTCACCCTCGGCGAAGCCCATCACCATGGCCCGCACGGTTCCTTGGGGCACCAGGTAGGCGGCGTTGGTGGCGATGCGGCCGCCGTGTTCTTCCTCGTCGAGCCGGTCGAGGTACTCCCCCACTGTTCGCCAGTTCCAGTCGAAATCGGCCGGGTTGTCATTCCAGCCAGCGATCTTCTCCCGGACACCTGCCAGCGTGGCGTCATCAACCGGTGCGTAGGACAATCCGTCCTGGCCGAGGAGTTCCGTGGTGACGCCCTGGCTGACCTTGGCGTAGTGGTCCCTGTTGACCAGCAGTTGCAGGTCCGAGTGCGCGTGCATGTCGATGAATCCCGGACTCAGCACCATGCCGGTGGCATCGATGACGCGGTCCGCTTCCGCAGCGGTGAGGGTCCCGGCGTCGGCGATGGTGGCAATCACCGGACCATCCAGGAGGACGTCCGCAGGGCGGCGGTCCTCTCCGGTTCCGTCCACCAGGGTGGCGTTGCTGATCAGGGTCTTCATGGCGTCCTAGAAGAAGGTGTGGATAAGGTCGACGACGGTTTGGTCACCTGTGCTGTCTGCGGATGCAGCGCCCGCGAGGACCGGGATGATGGTCCATTTGTCGAACGCGGTGCACGGGTGGGACAGGCCCAGGCGCACCACGTCGCCGGGGCGCACGGTGGTGGTTTTGGGATCAAAGGTCATGAAAGAGTGCTGATCGTTGACGGACGTGATGTCAGCTCCGACCAGCGGCGTCATGGGGCCACCCAGGGCCGGCCCGATGAGCTGTGGTTCGGGCAGGCCCTCATCGAAGGGGAGGTCACGCTTGCCGGCATCCAGGATGGCCAGGCCGGGCTCTGTTTGGGAGACGACGCGCGCCCAACCGTGCATTCCGGCGGTGAACGGCTGACCACCTTCGCGGGAGAACGGGGAGATCCCGCGGTAGAAGCCGTCGTCGTGGATGATGTAGGCGCCGCTGCGGATCATGAGGTCCACGCGCTTGCCTGTGGACGGCGAGCCCTCGCTGATGCACGGGGACAGGACCGCCACCACGTCGTCGAAGTATGCGCTCCCGCCGGCCGTGAGGATCACGGAATCCGTGCCGTACAACCCGTCCGCGAGCAGGTTCTCGTGAAGCAGCCGCATCTGGGCGAGGTAGCCGCGGACGGCGGCCAGTCCGGCGTCGTCCGCTGTGTGCGCGAGCGAGCCTTCGTATCCGCTGACCCCCACCAGGCGCAGGTTGGGCGAGGCAGCAATGGCGCGGGCCACCTCCATGGCAGCGTCCACACCGCGGGCGCCGGTCCTGCCGCCGTGGGCACCGAGTTCCACCAGGACCTCCAGGACGGCGTCGCTGCCGGCCAGGGTCCGGTTGATGATGTCGACAGTTCCCAGGGAGTCGATCCAGGACAGGATCCGGGTGTCCGGGGACGCCTCTGCCACCCACTTAATCGCGTGCGGATCCGTGAGGCTGTTGGCGAGCTGCAGGTTCCGGACTCCAAATCCGCGGGCCACGCGAAGCTGGGCGAAATTGGCCAGCGTGATGCCCCATGCGCCGCGGTTCAGCTGCTCGGTCCAGAGCTGCGGGGCCATGGTGGTTTTCCCATGCGGGGCAAGGAGCACACCCTTTTCGGCGCACCAGCTGGCAAGACGGTCGGCGTTGGCGGTCAGCGCCGCTGCGTCGAGGGTCAGCAGCGGGGTTTGGAGGTCTGCCAGTGAGTGCTGGGCGGCCAGGAAGTCCGCGTGGGTGGTCCCGTTTTCGCTTGCCGGCACGGCTTTGTGGCGCCAGTCGAGGCGGCGTTCGGCAAGGTCCTTCACGGCGGAGGCCGAGATGGCTTCGGAGGTGTTCACGCGTTTCGTTCCCTTCGCGGTGCTGCGATAGTGCGGCTGCGGGATGGTGACCGCTTGTTCTTGCGTTGCGTATTTTGCAACGCTGGTTGCAAACCTGATGGTGATATGTCTAACATGGTGGCGGATCGAGAGTCAAGGCCGCCTGGCGGCACGAACAAGTGCGGGAGAACGATGCTTTCAGCTGTATGCGTTGGCGAAACCATGGCCATGCTTACCCCTGTCAACGCCGTTCCTCTGCACCTCGCAACCGAACTGCACTTCGGGATTGGCGGCGCTGAATCCAACGTCGCCATGGGCCTCGCAGCCATGGGCCTGGACACGCATTGGGTCAGCCGCGTGGGCCGCGACGGCTTCGGCACCCGCATCCTGGACGAACTCCGCGACCACTACGTTGGGGTCTCCGGCGTCGAGGTCGACCCCATGCGTCCCACGGGCCTGTACGTCAAAGTGCCGGCGCAGGATTCAGCCTCCGACGGCGGCAGTTCCGTTTTGTACTACCGGCAAGGCTCTGCGGCCTCGGCCATGGGACGGGACACGCTCGCCAACCCGGAGGTGTCCTCGCTGCTGGAGGACGCTGCACTCATTCACCTCAGCGGGATCACTGCGGCCCTCTCCCCCGAATGCCTCTCCCTGCTTGAAGCCATCCTGACCGCACCCCGGAACGGCCGCACCATCAGCTTCGACGTCAACTGGCGTTCCGCCTTGTGGGCCGGCCAGGACCGCTCCGTCCTGCAACGATTGGCGAACCTCGCCGACGTCGTGTTGGTAGGCAAGGACGAGGCCGAGCACGCCTTCGGCACCACTGACGAAGCCGAACTCCGCCGCCTGATGCCAGACCCGGACGTGCTGGTCATCAAGAACGAGGCGATCAGCGCCATCGCGCTCACCCGTTCGGACACCGACCCGGGTGGCTCGGCTAGCCCGGGCGGCAGCCGGGAAGAGGTTCCCGCCTTGTCCGTTGCCGTCGTCGAGCCCGTTGGCGCCGGCGACTCGTTCGCCGCCGGTTACCTCAGCGGCATGCTGTTCGGGCTCGGCCAAAAGGAGAGCCTGCGCCGGGGCCATGTTGCCGCGGCCTGCACCTTGACCGTCCATGGCGACCGCGGACCGCTTCCGGACGCCGCGGAACTCGCAGCCATCCTCGATTCTTCGGATGACGCCTGGGCTGCTATCCATGTTGAAGACGGACAATTCAGCAAACGGAGCGTGACACCTTGAGCCAGAGCCTCATGCGGGCCATCGACCTGCTCGGCGAACTCGCCGCCAAACCCGCAACCCTGGACGAACTCGCGTCCAAGGCCGCCGTGCACAAGACCACCGTGATGCGGCTCCTGCACGCCATGGAGGAGAAACGCTTCGTGGTCCGGGACGAGGACCAGCGGTTCATGCTCGGCTCCAAGCTGTTCGAGCTGTCCTCGCTTGCGCTGGAGCAGCGGGACATCCGCCAGGTGGCGCACCCGCACCTGGCCGAGCTCAACGGAAAAACGGGGCACACGGTGCACCTCGCCGCCTTCGAAGGGAGCGAGGTGGTGTACATCGACAAGTTCGAATCGCACCACCCCGTCCGCATGTACTCGCGCATCGGCCTGACTGCATCGCTGCACTCGGCCGCCGTGTCCAAAGTCCTCCTCGCCGACATGCCGCGCAGCCGGCAGGAAATGATCGCGGCGGGGCTGGACTACATCAAAGTTACCGAGAACACTTTGACTTCGCCGGAGGCCTTGCTGGCCGAACTTGAGCGGGTCAAGGACCAAGGCTGGGCCCACGACAACGCCGAGCACGAAGCGTTCGTGCACTGCATCGCGGCCCCCATCCGCGACGCCAGCGGAGCCGTCGTAGCCGCAGCATCTTGTTCGGTACCGGTAGTCATGCTCAGCTATGAAGGCCTGCTTGAGCTGCTGCCCGACCTTAAAGCCAGCACCGAGGCCATCTCCAACGACCTCGGCTGGATCAGCCACGAAAGGAACTCAGCATGAGTGAAAAGACCGTAGTACTGACCGAAAACGCCCCCGCCCCGGCGCACGTATTCTCCCAGGGCATCAAGAAGGGCGGCATGTTCCAGGTTTCCGGCCAAGGACCCATGGATCCCGCCACCAACCAGTACATCGGCGAAGGCGACGTCCGCGTGCAGACCCGCCGCACCCTGGACAACGTCAAGGCCATCCTCGAAGCCGGCGGATCCTCCGTTGAAGACGTCCTCATGTTCCGCGTCTACCTCACCACCCGCGACGATTTCGCCGCCATGAACGAGGTCTACGGCGAATTCATCCGCGAAAACGTCCCCTCCGGCCAGCTCCCGAGCCGCACCACGGTTTTCGTAAACCTGCCGCACGAGGTCATGCTGGTGGAAATCGACGCCCTGGCCGTCACCGCCTAGCACTACTCCGTCGCTGCCCCGCTCTTCCGTCGTTGCCCAGCAACGGAACTGCGGGGCAGCCACGTCCGACGGCGGCACTCACCTTTACGAGGGAACCCGCCGCCCAACCACCGACGTCGGTACCGCCGGAACACGCTGCCGTTTGGCGTACACCCTGGCCCGTTGGCTCGACAACGCCAGGAGCACCAGGATGTCCGTCGCCAGGCCGGACAGGCCGGCTTCGAGCGTGAGGTTGGCGCTCCCCGTGGAGTAGTCAACGGCCTGGGCCAGGATGGAGATGGAGCTCAAACCCATCGCAATCACACGGGCACCATTGCTGCCCAGGAAGATCCGCCACGCAAGGAATACTTCGCCGAGTCCGAAGAGCAGCACCACAACCGCCACGGTGACCAGTGCCGCCGTCGTGGTTTGTGGGTCTGTTGAGCCGTCATCAAAAGTGATGCCGTCAACGTCACCGCCCGAGGCCAGCAGGATGAAGGCCAGCACGAAGGCTGCCAATGACCTCGCTACAACCAATGCTGCGCCCACCATGGT
Source organism: Paenarthrobacter sp. AR 02 (assembly GCF_021538675.1). Lineage (GTDB taxonomy): Bacteria > Actinomycetota > Actinomycetes > Actinomycetales > Micrococcaceae > Arthrobacter. The sequence continues at coordinate 1,216,505 of NZ_JAJUKH010000001.1, read as the reverse complement.
TGGCGCAGGACGCCTGTCGCGGCTGTCCGTCTGACGAGGCAGCTGATCGGTGGGAGCCCGGACGTTGCGGGCGTCGACAATGGGAAGGTCGCCGTCCGTGGAAATCGAATCGCCGCCGCCGTTGCGCGAGTGGTAACCCGTGGAAAAGTCCTCGATGACCTGCACCTCGACGGCCGGCGACGCAGCCGAAACTGTCGAGACAATATGGTCCCGTTCCACGTCGGTGTTCTGCTCGATCTTGTGCGTGATCTGCAGCGTGAAGAGCGAGAAGCCGACGCTGCGGTCGTAGGTTCCGGCGGCGAGCCAGTCCACTTTGTGCCCGCCCGGGAGGAGCCACCCTTCGGGGCAGCGCCAAAAACGGACATGGTGGCGTTTGCCCGGATTGTTGTCCACTTCCTGCTGGTAGGCGAAGTCCTGCTGGCGGTCGAACAGGTAGAGGGGACTCACCGGGGCCTCGGGGTAGCTCTGCCGGAAGATCGTCGAACTGATGATGCGGCGGCTGCTCTGCAGCGTGACGTCGTCCGCCTTCGTCCAGCCGGCGGCCCGCATGATGGCATGGATCTGGGGTTCATCCCCCAGCAGCGCCACGTTCACGGGATCGCCCAGCAGTCCGTCACTGGTCCTGGCGCGCCCAATGAAATAGCCGGGAACGTAGATCGTGGTGAGGATGCGATGCAGCCGCGGCAAGAGCAAGTACGCAAGGAACGCCCAGAAGAGGATGTAGAACCAGATCTGGCCCCACCCCAGCTGGAAGCTTTCGCCCACCAACAGGAAAGCGAGCCACACTGCAGCTGCGCCGCCCAGGACGAAGAACGCGTGATCCAGCCAGCTGTCGGTCACGTTGAGGCGTGGTGTCTTAGCCATGCAGCTCCCCCTTTTGCTACTTAAGCTTCGAGGTTGGGGGACGGGTTGTACATGGGGGTGGGCTGGTTTAGGCCATGATTGGGCTCTCAACGTGCAGCTTGTTGTTCTTGATGAGCCACTGCACGGACTCGCGGACAGCCTGTTCCGGTTCATACCGTGGCGCATAGCCCAGCAGTGCCTTGGCCTTTTCGATGCTGACGCAGTGGTTGCGGGAGAGGTGGGCCCAGCTGGTGTCCGCGTGTTCCGGCGTGGTTGTCTCCCGGAAGTCGTCCCAACTGACCATGTCCGAGTGTGGCTCCTGGCCGAACCACGACGCCGCAATCTCCAGGTAGCCGCGAACAGTCAGGGCGGATGGAGCAACGATGTTGAAGTCCTCCCCGGCCGCCGCCTCACGCCGGTCGATGGCCTTTTCAAACGCCTGGGCGAGGTCGTCTGCATGCACATGGTGCATCAGCTCCGTGCCCCCACCCGGAATCTGGAGGGGCTGTCCGGCGGAGATCCTTTCCCACACCGAGGGATCGAAATTCCCCAGCGGGCCAACCGGATGCCAGCCCGGCCCTACGATATGTCCGGGGTGCAGGGACGTGGTGACCAAACCGCCGTCGGCCGTTTCTTCTTTCAGCATCCGTGCGATGTCGCGTTTTTGGATACCGTATTCGTCCAGCGGCTCCGCGGTGGAGTGCGAGCCCTCTGAGATGGGCAGCTTCCGGCTCGCGCCGTAACGCCAGATGGACCCGCAATGCAGCAGATGCCCCGCCTCGCCCCGGAGACTGTTCACCAGGGCGGTGGCGGATTCGAGCGTGAAGCACAGCAGGTCAACCACGACGTCGGCACCCAGGCCAGCGACCCGGTCACCAAAAGTGCCCTCCCGGTCCTCCTTCGCGCGGTCCGCGGTGACCTGACGGACCTGCTGCCACTCGCGTGCGTCAATGTACGCAGCGCTGGTTCCCCGGGTGATGGAGATGACCTCATGGCCGCTGCGCACCAGCCTGGGGACAAGGAACGAGCCGATGTGGCCACTGCCACCGATGACGACGATTTTCATGGTTCTCCTGCGCTGGGTGGGGCGTGGGTGTTCACTGTACGTGACCGGAACCTGGTGCGCGATCCCCCGGCCCATCCGCCATCGGTTCACTAGGGTGGGGATAAGCCAAGAGTGAGGATCATCAAAAATGGACACCGCTGCCAGCGACATAGCCGTGGACCGGCACTACGACCTGATCATCATCGGCACCGGGTCCGGGAACTCGATTCCCGGACCGGAGTTCGAAGACCGGTCGATCGCGATCATCGAAGAAGGAACATTCGGCGGTACCTGCCTGAACGTCGGCTGCATCCCGTCAAAGATGTACGTTCACACTGCCGACACCGCACTGGACATCGTTGGATCCAAGCAGCTGGGCCTCGACGCCCAGGTCAACTCCGTGGACTGGCCGGGCATAGTGGACCGTATCTTTGAAAAGCGGATCGACCCCATTGCCGCTTCAGGCGAGGATTACCGCCGTGGCCCGCGGAGCCCGAACATCGACGTCTACGACCACCACGCCGTCTTCATCGGAGAACGCGTTTTGCGCATCGGCGAAGGTGACCCCCAGAGAACCATCTCCGGTGACCAGGTGGTGATCGCCGCCGGCTCCAGGCCCATGATTCCGGATGCCATCGCAGCTTCAGGCGTGCGGTATTACACCAACGAGGACATCATGCGGCTGCCGGAGTTGCCCAAATCCTTGGTGATCATTGGCGGGGGCTACATCGCCATGGAGTTCGGCCACGTGTTCGACGCCCTCGGCAGCGACGTCACCATCATTCCCCGCTCGACGCTCTTGCGGCATCTGGACCACGACCTCCACGACCGGTTCAACGCCCTGGCCGCCAAACGCTTCGACATCCGGCCTGGCCGGACCACCGTAGGTGCCGAGCAGACAGACGAAGGCATAACAGTCAGGCTCGACGATGGCACCTCAGTGACAGGGGAAGTACTGCTCGTAGCCACGGGGCGCATCCCCAACGGGGACCTGCTGGACCTGGCCGCCGGCGGGATCGAGATGACCGGGCACGGTCGCGTCAAGGTGGACGAGTACGGGCGGTCAACCTCCGCGCCCGGTGTCTGGGCCCTTGGCGACGTCTCTTCCCCCTACATGCTCAAGCACGTCGCCAACGCCGAGATGCGCTCCGTGCGCCACAATCTGCTGAACCCGGACAACCTCCAAAAAATGCCGCACGACCATGTTCCCGCGGCTACGTTCACCAACCCGCAAATCGCCACCGTGGGCATGACCGAAGCCCAAGCCCGCGAACACGGCCACGACGTGACCATCAAAATCCAGGACTACGGGGACGTCGCATACGGCTGGGCCTTGGAGGACACCACCGGGATATGCAAACTCATCGCCGACCGCGACACCGGCAAACTCCTCGGCGCGCACTACATGGGGCCCCAGGCATCAACCCTCATCCAACAGATGATCACCGTCCTGGCCTTCGACCTCGACGTGCGCGACTTCGCCGCCAAACAATACTGGATCCACCCCGCACTGCCCGAGGTCACCGAAAATGCGTTGCTCGGCCTCACGTTCAACGGGACGGGAGCGGGGTGATGTGGGTGGCGGCTGGAACCCATGGTTGGTCACGCCCACTCCCGGTCGGGGAACTTACCAGCCGGCCCCTGGTAAGGATCGGTCAGCGCGCAGTGGGGCGTGCTGTGATTTCGCCCGTGTTTATGGGGTTCGGTTGACGACGCCACCACTATGCACAGGACGGATCTCCACCCCGCCGCCTGTGAGGATGGAAGGATCTTTGCTGGCCAAGTCCATCGCTTCGTCGATATCCGTCGCGTTCAGGATGTAGAAGCCGGCCACGACTTGACCAGCGGCGTTGTAAGGGCCGTCAGCAGTACCGGCCTCTCGGACGGTGCGCGCGTGGTCCCTCGGCGTGAGCGCATACGCGATATGCATGCGGCCGCTGGCGACCAGGGCGTCAAAGTGCTCGTCGCACTCTTTGAGGTCCTCTTTCGATGCATCGGGCGCATGCCTCGAGTCGTTTGCGTAGATCAGGACTGCAAATTCAGGCATGCGTTCCTTTCAGGCTGATAGCCCGGACGTATGTCCATCAGCCCGTCGATAGCGATGGGAGGCTCTTCAATTTGGGCTGCTGCGTGGACACTCGGCTCCGAGGCTATCAAGTCGGTAGCGGTCAAACCATACTTCGAAGCCGAGAAACTGTGGCGGGTAACTGGAGGAAGGGTGTTCGGCGAGGGAGGCAACCACCGAACCCCGCCCACCGCCGTCGAGCCTCAACCGGAACGACTCACTTCTCCCCGAGGTCGACAAACAGCTGCCAAGGATGCTTAGCATGATTACGCCGGGTACGCCCGGGTACGTGACCTCTTGAATGACCCCCTCGGAAGGTCGGCGCTGGAGCGGCGACCACGTAAAGGAGAATGCTGTGCGGGAGCCTGTAGTCAACGAGAGCGCGGCAGAAGTCGGCTCTGATCACAACGGAACGCAGGAAGAAGTACAGGAAGCGGTTACCGAATCACCTGAGCCCGAGATCACCTTCGACGAGCAGTTCTACCCCGCCCGCCCCAAGGCGCTGAGGCCCATTGCCCGGCGTCGGCAGTTCTTCGCGGCCCGTCCGTCGCTGGAATTCGACGGCCTTAACAAAACGTATGTGGATTGGCTGCGCAACCAGTCGATGCTGGGGGACGCCAACACCATGGCACGGCAGCTTTCCGGGCAGGCCAGCATGTGGCAGAACTCGTATGCCAGGCCCAATCCCCGGGCAGCTGTGGAGCGCGCGCCCGTCTGGTTCACGGCGTATCCGCTGTCCTTCATCACCAAGGACGGTCAGTCCTTCCTGTCGGCACTCGGTGACCCGGAACTGTGGGATGCCTTCCGGGAAATCGGCATCCGCGGACTGCACACAGGGCCTGTGAAGTTGGCCGGCGGCATCAGCGGCTGGTCGCAAACACCCAGTGTTGACGGGCACTTTGACCGGATCTCCATGGCGATCGATCCCGCTTTCGGCACCGAGGAGGAGTTCCGACAGATGTGTGAGGTCGCCGTGGACCACGGCGGCACGGTCATTGACGACATCGTTCCCGGCCACACAGGCAAGGGCGCCGACTTCCGGCTGGCAGAGATGAACTTCCGGGACTACCCCGGCATCTATCACATGGTGGATATCCCCGAAGAAGACTGGCACCTGTTGCCGGACGTCCCGGAGAACCAGGACTCTGTCAACATCAGCCCCGAGGCGGAGAAGGCCCTCCAAGAGGCGGGTTATATCATCGGCCGGCTCCAGCGCGTGATTTTCTACGAACCCGGGGTCAAGGAAACCAACTGGAGTGCCACCAAGCCGATCATTGACACCACAGGCAAGAAGCGCCGCTGGGTCTACCTCCACTACTTCAAGTCCGGCCAGCCCTCCATCAACTGGCTGGACCCCACCTTCGCCGGCATGCGCCTGGTGGTGGGCGATGCCCTGCACTCGTTGCTGGACCTCGGCACAGGCGCCCTGCGCCTTGACGCCAACGGCTTCCTTGGCGTTGAGAAAAGCGCGGAGGAAGAGCCGGGCTGGTCCGAAGGACACCCGTTGTCGGAGGCAGCCAACCAGCTGATCGGCTCGATGATCCGCAAGGTGGGCGGGTTCTCTTTCCAGGAGCTCAACCTCACCATCGATGACATCAAGTCCCAGTCTGAGTCCGGCCCGGACCTCTCCTACGACTTCATCACCCGGCCCGCGTACCACTACGCGCTGGTCACCGGCGACACCGAGTTCCTCCGCCTTACGCTCAAGCTGGCCATGGAGATCGGCGTGGACCAGGCGTCCTTGGTCCACGCACTCCAGAACCACGACGAACTCACCTACGAGCTGCTTCACTTCGCAGCCGGCCACCGGGAGGATATTTTCGAGCTCGGAGGCGAGGAACTGACCGGCGCTGAGGTTGCCGAGAAGGTCCAGAACACCATGCGGGAACGCCTCACAGGTGAGAACGGACCGTACAACGCGGTCTTCACCACCAACGGCATCGCCTGCACCACGGTGAGCTTCCTAATGGCGGCGTTGGGCGTCAAGGACCCGGATGCCATCACTCCCGAGCAGGAATCCCAGGTCCTGGACGCGCATGTGCTCCTGTCCATGTACAACGCGCTGCAGCCGGGTGTTTTCGCTTTGTCCGGCTGGGATCTCACCGGCATCACGGCGCTGGACCGCCAAACAGTGGGCGAGCTGACCTCCCAGGGCGATACCCGTTGGATCAACCGCGGCGCCCACGACCTGATGGGCACCAGCCCGGACGCTACAACCTCGCTGGCGGGGATGCCCCGGGCCCGGAGCCTTTACGGTCCGCTGCCCGAGCAGCTGAAGGACTCCAACTCCTATGCGCGGCGGCTCCAGCAGATCCTCTCCGTGCGGGAAGAGTCGGGGATTGCCACCAGCACACTTCTGGACGTGCCGGACGTGTCGAACAAGGGACTGCTGGTCCTGGTGAACCAGCTCGCTGACGGAGCCCTGCAGGTCACGGTCCTGAACTTCTCGGACCAGGACATCGCGGGCAGCATTCAGTCCTCGCACCTTGTTCCAGGCGCGACTGTCCACGACCTGTTCAGCGGCGAGGACGTGGGCCAGGTGGACGACCTCTGCAGCTTCTTCCTGGAGCTCCGCCCGTTCCAGGGCACCGCCCTGCTGCTGAAGGACCCCGTGGAGGAAGAAGTCACCGAATAGGAGGCCCGAGAGCCTACTTCGAGGGAAGCGCGTCCCAGTTCTGGACCAGGAAAGCCGTGCCGGTTGGGGCGCACTCTCCCAGCTCCGTGTTTTCCGGTGAGTTGCCTCCACCGAATGCGAATTGCTGCCCAAGGCTGATGGCTGTTCCGTCGGGCAGAACCACCCCGGTCCCTGTGATGAGGGTTCCGCGGGGGAAAATGAGGCCGCTGGAACTGCCGTCGGGGTCCACACGGGCTATGCATCCGCCACCGTTCAGGCCGAGCGTTCCCGTGTTGAGGGCATCCATCTGGTTCTCCGCTTCCGGGTCCGTAGCCACGGCCGCTTTGTTGCCGTTGGCGCCGGTGACGATCCGGGCTTCGAAAGTCGGCATCCGGACGCCCGTGACTTCAGGCAGGGGGGAGCTGACGGCGGGCTCCGCCGGCTGGACCACTTGCGAGGATGTCTCGGTGACCGCCACCCCAACGATCACGGCAGCGGCAACGGCTACCAGGCCGAGCCCTGCCACCAGCCTGAGCCGACGGGGAGGCGACTGCTCTCCGGAGCTGCCGACGGCGAGTTGTTCCGCATCAGTGCGCATGACTGCGAGGCTTCTTTCCCGGCTTCGGGCCAGGTCTTCTTCGGTGACTGCCAAGGCGGGGTCGGCTGCGGAGAGGCGAGCCAGCGTTTCCTTGCTGTTCATTGCTGCACGTCCTCTATGACTGGATCTGTCCGAAGTAGCTGGCTTAGTGACTTCCGCGCCCTGTGGAGACGCATCCGGACGGCCGTGCCACTGACACCGAGGAGCGCTGAAACCTCGGCCGAGCTGAACCCGTCCCAATAGGTCAGGAGCAGCACCTCCCGCTCCTCCGGCTTGAGCTGGTCCAACACCTCAGAGAGGGTGCCGTCTTCAGAACCCGGGAAGGGCATCCGCTGTTGCTCCAACTGATGGCTGAGGTTGAGGGAGCGCAGGTTTGAACGGTAGTGGTTGCGGAGGACGTTCCGGGCTATGCCGAACACCATCAGGACGGATAGTTCCTGGTCAAGGGACTTCTCCCATGCGATCCGAAAAACCTCTGCGCATAGGTCCTCCGCCGCGGCTACCCCTTCCGTTCGACGAAGGAAGTACCGGTAAACCTGGTCATGGCAGGCCGCGTGTGCTGCCAGGAAATGCTCTTGCCTGGCCGACTCCACACGATCCCCCTGCTCCGTTTGCGAGCTCATACCCGGTTAATGTCCGGCAGTAGGAAGAATGTAACCAACTTCCGAAAAATAGGCGGAAGGCACGACGTCGGCACCCAGTGGGTTTGCCTCCGTCATGCGGTCCTCCTGGTCAGCCGGGTAGTGCCGGGCAGCCTAACAGCGCCGGGTGACGGGAGGGTGAACAGGCCCCGGATCAGCTAAGCGACGCCGGTATCCCGATCCAGTAGCGCCGGAAGTCCCGTCCGTCCGTTCCGGTCCGGACGTCCTCAAGCACTCCGCCGCAGCGCTCAATCGTCTTTGCGGAAGCTTCGTTGGTGTCATCACAGGTCAGGAGAACGCGCTCCGGCTCCCCCTGAACCGACAACCGGTCACAGACCTCCCGCAAAGCCCACGACGCCGCTCCCCTCCCCCTATCGGACGGCCGCACGCCGTAGCCTATGTGGCCCCCGGAGTTGAGGAGGTACGGGGTCAGGTAGTGACGGAAGGCAATGGCTCCCACATATCTTTCGCCCTCCGTAATCCAGCGGTAAGTGCACGGAACAAAGCCGTCCTTCTCGGGCGCATGCTCGGCATCGGTCAGCCGTTTCACCCAGGCCGCGAAGCCTTCCCGGGTGGTGACGTCGTCGTCCGGGAACAGTCCCGCACCGTCCTGGTGGGCGCCGTCCCATTCGCCGTGGGACTCAATGAAGGACTGGTGGAAGGACACGTCGGGAGCTACAAGTTCGAACATGCAGACGACTCTATACGGAGAGCAATCCCGCGCCGACCCACCCTTTGGAGACAAATCTACTTTCTTGTCATATACATGACTTATCCCGTAAATACATCGCTGCTCCACTAACCGATCGGAATGCAGATGCCCGGAAAAGGAACTACCCTCTTGACGGCGGCCACCACAGTACTGCTCATGACGGCCGCAGGCACTGCGGTTGCGGCCGTGCCCACCACGGCGGAACGCACGGCGGAACCCACGACGGCGGCCAGCACCGCACCTGACATCGAGGCGATGATTGCGCGAATGTCCCTGGACGAAAAGATCGGCCAGATGACCTGGACCCATGTCTACGGCTCGTCGGCAGATGACACGTCCATGGCGGCAAGCAACCAGGAACGGTACGGCGTCAACACCCCCGGCGAAGTGGTGGAAAAGTACAACCTCGGCGGCGTCCTCTATTTCGCGTGGTCCGGCAATACCAACAACCCCCGGCAAGTCGCAGGACTTTCCGACGGCCTGCAGAAAAGGGCGATGGGAGCTGACGGAAACGGCATTCCCCTGGCGGTAACCATCGACCAGGAAGGCGGCCCCGTTGCCCGCATCGGACCCCCTGCCACAGTCCTCCCCGGGAATATGGCCCTCGGCGCCACGGCGGACAAGGACCTCGCCCAGGCACAGGGAACGATTCTCGGGTCTGAGATGCGTGCCATGGGTATCAACGTGGACTTCGCCCCGGTGCTTGACCTGAACTCCAACCCCGACAACCCGGTCATCGGAATCCGCTCCATGGGTGAGGACCCCGCCCTTGTCAGCTCCTTGGGTGTCGCGCAAATCAATGGGATGCAATCGCAGGACGTCGGAGCCGCCGCCAAGCACTTCCCCGGACACGGCGACACCTCAGTGGACTCCCACTACGGCCTTCCCACGGTCAGCTACGACCGCGAAACGCTGAACAAGCACCTTCAGCCGTTCAAAGCCGCCATCGATGCCGGCGTGGACATGGTCATGACAGCCCACATCATCGTCCAGGCCATCGATCCGGAAATGCCCGGAACCCTTTCCCACAAGGTGCTGACCGGATTGCTGCGCGACGAACTCGGGTTCAAGGGCCTGGTGACCACGGACGCCCTGGACATGGCAGCCATGGCAGCGGAGTGGCCTCAGGAAGAAATAGCGGTCAAAGCCATCCAGGCCGGCTCGGACATCCTCCTGAACTCCCCCGACGTGGACGCGTCGTTCGCAGGGGTTCGCGCCGCCGTCGGGTCCGGTGAACTGAGCGAAAGCCGCCTCGACGAATCCGTCCGGCGGATCCTCGAATGGAAGGTCAAGCGGGGAGTGTTCAAGCAACCCCTTACGGATACCGCCAGCGTGGACAGTCGGGTCGGCACGGCAGGGAACCTGGCAACGGCCAAGCAGATCTCGGACCGCGCCGTTACCTTGCTGCGGAACCAGGATCGCGTGTTGCCGCTGGCCCCGGGCACTTCGGTACTGATGGTGGGGTCCGGTTCAGGTTGGCCCGAACTGGTAGGGCCCCAACTGAAGGATCAGGGATTTGCTGTCACCGAAGACTACGAAAACGGGAGTTCGCCCTCCAACGCATATAGGGCGCGAGCTGTAGCGGCCGCTAACACGGTGGACGCAGTCGTCTTCACCTCGTACAACGCCACGTCCAACGCGGCCCAGCAACAGATGGTGGCCGAGCTCGCCGCGACCGGTAAACCCGTTATCGTCATCGCCACCCGCAATCCCTATGACATCAGCGTTTTCCCGGGTGCTGCGGCAGTGCTGAACAGCTATGGGACAACGAACGTCAATTTCCACGGGGTGGTGCGGGCCATCGCCGGCACAGTGAACCCCGCCGGCAAGCTGCCGGTCAACATACCAGCAGCCGACGGCGGCGGCACCCTTCTGCCGCTGGGCTTCGGTTTGAGTTACGACACCGCGACGCCGGCGGCCGTCACCTTTACGGACAAGCCCGGTCGCGGGCAAGACTCGTACGCCATCCCCGCGGCGGTGGGGGTCAACTACGTGATTGATGGCAAGGTGATCGCCGCCGGGACCTACAGGAAGCCCGACGGCAACGTGACCGTCACGGCAGTCCCCATGAAGGGGTACGTCTTCACCGAGGGCGCCGTGACCCGGTGGAGCCACACGTTCACCACCGGACGCCCCACCCCGTAGCTAAACCACGGAAGAGTTTGCCAGAGCCACCGTGATGAGCAGGGCAATCCCGAACATCGGCAGGCAAAGGACCATGTTTGTCAGGCGGTTGTCCCTCATCACGGCCACGAACTCCCGGAGGAAAGCACTGGGGACGAAGTACCTGGCCGTCGGGGCACCCACCACTTCCGCGTCGATCTTCTGCCGACGGGACAGGAGCGCCGCGCGGAGCACGTGGTAGTTGTTGGTGCACACCAGCAGTGGACCGTGGATGCCCTTTGCCGCCAGGAGTGCGACGGAATTTGCCAGGTTTTCTCGGGTGGTGGTGGCCTGGTTTTCCTCCAGGACGTCGCCGTCCGCGGCACCTTTCGATACCAGGTACTCCTTCATTGCCGCAGACTCCGGCCGGGGTTCGTCCGGGCCTTGGCCCCCGGAAGGCACCAGTACAGGCCTGACGGGAGTGACGCCGTCGTAGATTTCCAGGGCCTTGTTCAAGCGCGCGGCGAGAAGCGGGGGGACCTTGCCGTCGATCAGACCGGAACCCAGGACGATCACAGCTGCCGGGTTGGGACTGAAACGCATCCTCGAGTACACCAAGGCGTATCCAAGGAACACCACAAATGCACAGCCAAGGTAGGCGCAGAGGAAGAACGCCAAGGCGGCGATACCGGCCAGGACGGGTTGCCCGCTCAGCACAAAAAGGAAGGCGATCACCGGGGCCAGGAACACCGCCAACCCCACGGCGATCGGGAGGAAGCTGGTGATACCTGGACCTTCCCTGCGGACCATCGTCAGGCCGTTGGCGATCAGGAAGGCCGCAAACACGAAGATGCTCACGACGGGAACCACCAGAACCACCAGGTTTAGCCATTCGAACCAAGGGTTAAGGGCAACCAGGAAGTCCAGGATCGCCTGGAGGAGGAACCAGGCGGACACCAGCAGCAGCACGCCGTTGCGCAACCGCCGCCGGTCCGACTGGTAGGAGGCGAGGAAGAGGCCCGCGAAAAGAAGTCCAAGGACCAGGTTCAGCATGCTCCAAGCCTATTCGGTGCCGCTAATCTGGTCTCGTGGTGGCCCCCTGTGAGCGATGGTGCACACCCGATCCTATTCCCGGCCGGGTGTTGCGCCGATTCGCCACTAGAGCTATTCCGCATGCCTTGGTAGCTTCGAACCCATGGCCATCAAACTTGAGAACGTCGGCATTGCAGTCCGGGACATCGAAGAAACCATCGCGTTCTTCACCGACCTGGGCCTGACGGTCCTGGGGCGGGACACCGTCAGCGGCGAGTGGGCCGATACCGCCGTCGGGCTTGATGGCAACCACGCGAAGATCGCGGTGCTTCAAACCCCTGATGGTCAGGGACAACTGGAACTCTTCGAATACATCCACCCGGATGCGATCGAGACACACCCCACCCTTCCGAACGAGATCGGAATGCACCGGGTGGCCTTCTCCGTTGACGACATCGACGAAGCTCTTAGGATCGCCGCCAAGCACGGATGCACTCCGCTTCGCGGTGTGGCCACCTACGGGGACGTCTACAAGCTCACGTACCTCCGCGGACCCAGTGGAATACTCGTGATGCTCGCGCAGGAACTGAAGAAGGACTGAACCGCAGCTATCTAGCCGCGAGCAATCTGGCGGGCGAAGTCGTTGAGAGCGGCAGCTACAGCGTCCGGATTGCTCAACGTGGCGTAGTGACCGCCGGGGATCTCCACCGGTTCGATTCCGAGTCGCTCGCGAATCTGGCGCCTCATGAACGACCGTGGAAAGAACAGATCGTCACGGCACAGAATCCCCAAGGTTGGCACGTCCGGATGATTGCCGGGCCACGGTCCTGACATCCAGGCACCCTGCTGATCGCGCTCCCTGTTGGTGGCTTCCTGCGCTAAATTGTCGGGGACCAGATTGAAATATGGCTCATCGGGAATGGTCTCGCGGTCATGCCCGGTGTTGGTCCACCAGTCCCCGAAGGTCTCGCCCGGCATCGGGATCATTGCCGAGAGGTACACCAGGCCGTCGGACTGGAGTTCTTCGCAGGCCAAAGGTGCCGTGAAGCCTCCCAGCGAGTGCCCCACCACGATAGTGCGCTGAGCTTCGCCAACCGCTTCCTTTACAGCGCGGGTGTAGTCCTCAAGTCCGGCATCGACATCTTCGATGGGTAAGTCGACGGCCACTACGCCATGCCCGGACGCTTCAAGCAGAAGGCTGACCAGATGCCAGTCCCACGCCGTGGAACCACCACCGTGAATCAGTACGAATACCGCCATCGTGCCACCCTTCAACTCAAGCCGGGTGTGCTGTCACCAGCGCATCCGGCTTATCCTGAACGACACCCGCTGCTGTTTCCACCGGCAGTCCGTTCCGGATCCAGTACTCGATGCCACCGATCATCTCCTTGACCGGATACCCCAACTCGGCAAAGGCGAGCGCAGCGAACTTGCTGCCGTTGCATCCTGGACCCCAGGAATAGACCACTACTTGTGATCCGGCCGGGATCAGCTCGGCTGCCAGCTCCGGGATCCGTGCGGTAGGGATATGTACGGCACCGGGAATATGTCCGTGGTCCCACGACGACTGCCGGCGGGTATCCACTACCACCAGGGATCCCAGTGAGGCTTCGGCGACATCCATGACGTCAATCTCGCACTGCAGCTTTGCCCGGAAATACGCTGCGGGATCCAGTGTCATGCGAGCTTCGCCAGCTTTGCGCTTGCCCTGCGGGAACCCAGTTTCGCGGAAATGCGAAGGCTCGTTTCGGCTGCCATCGGTCCCACTTCACGTACGCGCTTGGCAGTCATCCGTGACGACAGGGAAGACACGGACAAAGCGGCCACCACATGATCATCATGGCCGAAGATGGGGGCCGCGACGCAGCGGACCTCCGGCTCGTTCTCACGGTCATCAATGGAGTAGCCCCTGCGCCTTATGGCCTCGAAATCGGCCCGCAACAGGGCCGGGTCGGTGATGGTCTTATCCGTGAGGGGCACCAAATCGCCCGCGAGGATGGGACCCACCACCTCCTCGGGGCTGAAGGCGAGCATGGCCTTGCCGACGGCGGTGCAATAGGCCGGCATGGTGGCGCCGACCCTCGATGCCATGCGTACCGTAGCCTCATCCTCCACCTTGTCCAGGTACACGACGTCGTGCCCGGAAAGCACCACCAGGTGGCAGGTGCTTTCCGTGGCACGCATGAGGGCGCGGAGTTCTCCGTTGGCAACGCTGCGCAGGTCAACCCGGTCAAGGTAGGACTGCCCCAGCCGGAGGCAGCCGTGGCCCAGCCGGAACTTGCCCGTCTCATGGTCACGCTCCAACAGGTTTTCCTCGAGCAGCGGCGCGGCCAAACGCAGCAACGTGCTCTTGTTCAACCCGGATAGCCGGGCAAGCTCCACCAGCGCCAGGCCATCGCCGTTGCCGGGCTCCTCGGCCACGACTGTCAGCAGAGCCAAAGCCTTGCGCAGCGAGGCCGAGGAGTTACGGATCTCTTTGCCTTCAGTAGTCACTCAGTTCCTCACGAGTTGCTCTGCGTCGTAATCGCGTTTCCAGCCCTCAACACCAGGGCGCTTCTGCCATGGCGCGGGGCCCTCCAAAGGACGGTACTCCACACCCATGGCCTCAAGCCGTGCCAGGTGTGCACCTGAGAGCCGGTTCAGGAACTCATCGTAGTCCCGGTTTTCCGGGTTCGACCAGAACACTTCGGCGATGGCGCTAAGGCGGGGAAACGCTGCGAACTGCACGCGGCGCGGCGAGTCCAGATGCTCGGTCCAAATGTTGGCTTGCGCTCCCAGCAGGCGGCCGGGGAGGTCCTCGTTCCCAACTCCGGGCAGCGGCTCGAACTCATAGACGGCCTGAAGCGTCGTCACGAAACCCACGGGCACCGGCTCGTCGTCGCCATCGGCTTGCCGATGGTCCAGGTACAGCTTGTGCTCGGGGCACATCACCACGTCATAGCCCTTGCGGAGGGCATCAATCCCACCCTCGTATCCCCGCCAGGACGCCACGAGCGCGCCGTCCGGGAGGCCGCCGTCGCCGATTTCATCCCAGACGGAGGTGGCGCGGCCGTGGCTCTGCAGGTGCAAAGCGAGCTGCCCGACGAACCAGCTGTGCAGGCCCGAGACGTCGTCCAGGCCCAAGGCGGCAGCCTTGGCTTGCGCCTGGGCGCTGGCTTGCCATTGGGTGAGCGGCACTTCGTCTCCGCCAAGGCTTATCCACGGTGAGGGGAAGATGTCCACCACTTCGTCCAGGACGTTGCGATAGAACTCCAGCGAAGTCTCAGAAACTTCAAGCACCGTTTCGTTGATACCCCAGCGCGTCCAGACCTCCACCGGCCCATCGCCCGCCCCAAGCTCCGGATACGCAGCGATCGCGGCTTGGCTGTGCCCCGGAACATCGATCTCCGGAATGACCGTGATGTGCCTTTCAGCGGCGAAAGCCACGATTTCGCGAAGGTCATCCTGGGTGTAGAAGCCCCCATGCGGACGGCCGTCGAAAACGCCGGCACGCCAGGAACCCAGCGAAGACTCACGGCGCCAAGCACCCGTTTCAGTGAGCTTGGGATAGCGGTTAATCTGAACTCGCCACCCTTGGTCATCCGTCAGGTGCAGGTGCAGGACATTGAGTTTGTGCATGGCCATGACCTCGATGAACCTCAGCACATTGTCCTTGGGCATGAAGTGCCGTGCGACGTCCAACATGGTCCCGCGGTAACCGAAGCGCGGCTTGTCCTCCACCCGTACCCGCGGCAGTGGCCACGCCTCGGCAGGAGCAACCGGGGCCTGGCGCAACGCTGCCGGTCCCATCAGCTGCAGGAGGGTTTGAGCAGCATAGAAGGCGCCAGCGGCACCACCGGCGGAAATCACGACGGCGTCCCCCACCTCCAGGCGATACGCCTCGGCATCGAGCGCGGGGGCAAGCAGGAGTCGGATGCCCGCCTCCTGGGGCGGCACAGGTGCGAGGTCCCACCCGGTGGCTGCCCCCAAAGCCCGGGAGAGCCAACGCCTCGCCCCGCTCAGTTCAGGGTCGGCACCCACCGTTGTTCCGGCGTCGAGCACCAGCTCGCCAGTCCCCGCGGAGAAGGACCACGGCGCAGGGACCAACTGATGGAGCGCGCTCATCCCTTCACCGCCCCAGCCAGTCCGGATACCAGCTTGCGCTGGACGGACACGAAGAAGATCAGCACGGGAATGGTCATGATGACCGAGCCGGCCATGATGGCGCCCCAATCGTTTTGGTCAGGCTTGAAGAACGTCAGGAGTGCCATGGGCAGCGTCTGGTTCTCCTGCGCGGAAATGATGAACGTCTTGGCAAAAAGGAAGTCGTTCCACGTGGAAATGAACGAGAACACCGAACACGCCACCACACCGGGGGCCACCAGCGGGAACAGGATGGAGCGGACAAACCGGAAGCTGCTGGCACCGTCTAGGCGGGCAGCCTCCTCCACTTCCAAAGGAACAGCCGCCACGAAGCCCCGCAGCATCCAGATGGCGAACGGAATGCTGAAGCCAACATGCACCAGCACCAGCGAACCCAACTGGTTCAGGCCCACCAGCGGGATGGCCTCGCCGGCGTTGCGGAGCAGGAAAAACAGCGGAATCGTCAGGGCTTCAACGGGCACCATCTGCGAAACCAGGATGATGACCAGGAGCTTGGTCCGCATCTTGAAGTTGTAGCGGGTCAGGGCCACCGCAGCGAGGAACGCAAGGACCGTTGACAGCACAACCACCACGAGTGCCACGATCACGCTGTTCAGGAAGTACTGGCCAAAATTGTTGACACCCAGGACGCGCCCGAACGAGTCCAGCGACGGCTCCAGCGTGTACGGAGCTGCATCACCGGCGTCGAGCGCTGTCTTGGGTTTCAACGCGGACAGCACCATCCAGAACAGCGGGAAGGCAACGATCAACGCGATGACGATCGCGGCCGCATCGGCGCCGAAACGGCGTTTGCCCTGCTTGCGCAGCTTCTGCGGGGCGGCCTTGGTATTGTTGCGGGCGGCCAATGAAACGTCGACGGCGGTCATAGGGCTTCGCCTGTTCTCTTGAGGATCCGGAGGTAGACAAGCGTGATGACCATGAGCAGTGCGGTCATGATCACGCCGAGCGCAGAACCCAGGCCATAGAGGCTCGCAGCGAACGCCTGCTGGTAGCCGTAGACGTTGAGCACCAGGTTCTGCCCGGCAATGCCACCACCATTGGTCATGATGTAGATCTGCGAGAAGATCTTGAAGTTCCAAATGATGGACTGGATGGTCACCACGATCACGATCGGACGCAGCATCGGGAGCATGATGCTGCGGGCGATGCGCGGCATGGAAGCGCCATCGATCCTGGCGGCCTCAATGACCTCGGTGGGAATTGCCTGGATGCCCGCGTAGACAGTGACAAGGACGAACGGGAACGAGCACCACACCACTTCGCTGGCCACGAGTCCGAAAGCCGACCATTTGTCGTACGTCCAGGAGTAGCCCTGGAACTGAGTCAAGCCGATTGAGACCAGCGTCTTGTTGACCAAGCCGAGAGTAGGGTCGAACAGGAACAGCCACACGGCACTGCCCGTAACTGCAGGGGTGGCCCAGGCTCCGAGCGACACTACGAAAAGCATCGAACGGACCCAGGGACGCAACCTTGTTGCCAGCACAGCCAGCGAACTGCCCACCAACAACGTGAAGACCACGCAGGCGGTAGCGAACACCACGGTGTTGCCCAGGACGGTCCAGAACTGCGGATCAGCGAAGAGCTTCTGGTAGTTCCCGAGGCCAACGAAGTTCAGTGGTGCTTTGCCGCTGACCTGGGCTTGGCGGTAGTCGTACAGCGAGACGTTGATCAGTTGGAAGATCGGATAGCCCAGCAGTGCGATCAGGACAATGAAGGCCGGGGCAAGGTAGAGCCAAGGCTCCAGCCCACGCTTTCCGTTGGAGAAACGCTGGGACTTGCGTGCCGCCGTCGTCGATCCTTTTCCCGGCGTACCGCCCTGTGGCGCGTCGGGCAGGACCGGGGTGAGCGCTGTCATGCTGCGCCTCCGGGATGTGATGGGGTGCAGGGCATTACTTTGACCCGAATGCCGTATTCATGGCCGTTGCAGCCTCGGTGGTAGCGGTGTTGACGTCAGCCTTGCCCGTCACGACCTTCTGGTACATGCCGGTGAAGACACCCTGGGCATCGATCGTGGACCAGTTCTCCGTGACCGGGACAAACTTGGTGCCCGCGCCCAGGGTGTTGATGAACGGCTCAACCTGCTTGTTGTTCTCCGCCACGGATTTCTGGACGTCACTGAACGTGGGGAGGTTGCCCATGGAGTCGAACATCTTCTGCTGGTACTTCTTGCTGGCGAGCAGCTTCACGAAGTCGGCGGCGAGCGTGCGCCGTTCGCTGCTGTTGAAGACGCCCAGGTTGTTGCCGCCGGCGAACGCCGGGGCGATGGAGCCGGCGGTCTTGCCGGGAACCGGAACGACGGCGAACTTGTCCTTGATGGCGCTGGCGGCAACGGCCTTGTAGTTGAAGTCTCCGCCGATGGTCATTGCGGACTTGCCGGCAATAAACTGCTGGACGCTGGCATTACCGCCGAACTCCGCGCAGGTCTGGGCCGGGCAAATGTCGTCCTTGAGGAGGCGGGCATAAGCGGCAACACCTTCGCGGGATTCGGCAGAGTCCAGTTTGGAGACGAACTTGTCGCCTTCCTTAGTGGCGATCTCGCCGCCATTGGCCCACAGGTACGGCATCGCGGAGAACTGCGCGGCTCCGCCTACGGAGATTCCCAGCAGGTCCGGATTGGCTGCCCGGATTGCGCGGGCAACGGTTTCGACCTCATCCAAGGTCTTAGGTACCTGGAGACCGAGCTGCTGCAGGAGGTCCGTGCGGTAATAGAGGGCACGGACGCCGACAAACCACGGGACACCATAGTTCTTGCCGTCGATTTCGGTGGTGTCCAGGATTTTTTGGTCAAGGTCCTTGGCCTCATCCCAGGACTTGATGTCCTCCGTGACATCCGCCAAGCCGCCGGAGGCGACATAGCTGGCCAGGTCCGTGTTGCCGAACTCGGCGACATCCGGCGCGCTGGAAGGATCATTGAACGCGGCCTTGAAACGTTCGGCGCGGCTGTCCACTGGGATGTACTGGACGTCGATCTTGGCACCATTGTGTGCCGCTTCGAACTCAGTGACGGCTTCCTTCACTACGGCGGACTTGGGATCCTGGTTGACCTCGGAGAACAGCCAGACACGGACGGTTCCGGTCTGCTCGTCCGAGCTTGATGCAGCGTTGTTCGAGGTGGGTGGGGCGCAGGCGGTCAGTGCGAGCGCTGCGATGGCGATTGCCGCGGCGGAGCGTGCGAGTTTCAAGTGTCCTCCATGGAGAAAGTTGGGTTCCGCGGGACTTCCCCCTCCGCGGCTATGAGACCAAACACTATGAACGCCAGGGTGTGGGCGGAAGCACATTTACCGAAAGGTTTGCATTGCAAAACAAGAATCCAGATTTCGGGCTTTTTGGTCTATACCTAACGAGGTGGTTGGTCTAGTCCTTTGTCCTGCGGCCCAGCGTGTAGGGCTTCGTCACTTATACCCCCTGGGGGTACTTGACCAGATACCCCCTATGGGTATAGGTTCAATTCATGAGCACGCCAGAGCTGAGAATGAGCCATCCGGATGCGCCCGTCATCGAGGCGGATCTGGAAACTGTGGCACCTCACGGCTACACCAGCAACAAGGACGCGTACCTCAAACGCTTAAAAAGGATTGAGGGGCAGGTCCGCGGTATCGCACGCATGGTTGAGGAGGACAAATACTGCATCGACATCCTCACCCAGGTAGCCGCTGCCACCAAGGCCCTCCATGCGGTCAGCCTCGGGCTTGTAGAAGAGCACATCGGCCACTGCGTCGTCGGTGCCGCCTCCGAGCCAAACCCCGAAACCAGGGCCCAACAGATTGACGCCAAGGTGAAGGAAGCCACCGATGCCATCGGGCGCCTGCTGCACTAACTCCGGCACCAAACACCATCCCATCCAACTCGTCACCAGGGAGAGCACCATGAGCCAGACCATCCAGACCAACGTCAACGTATCCGGCATGACCTGCGGCCACTGCGTCTCAAGCGTGAGCGAAGAACTCGAGTCGCTCAACGGCGTCGAAAACGTGGCCGTTGACCTCAACCCCGGCGGATTGTCCACCGTGACCATCACATCAACCAAGGAGCTCTCGCCGTCTGAAATAGGCGAGGCCGTGGCAGAAGCCGGCTACCTGGTGGTAGCCAACGAAGCTTAGGAGTCCCTTTTGAGTCACCAGGAGACTTTCAACCAACCCGCACCCCGGGTTATCGAACTGGACATCGAGGGCATGACCTGCGCCTCGTGCGTCAACCGGGTGGAACGAAAACTGGGCAAGCTCGAAGGCGTCGAGGCCACCGTTAACCTGCCCCTCGAATCTGCGCACGTGACGGTCCCGGCTGGGGTGACGGATCAGCAAATCGTGGACACGGTCAACGCCACGGGCTACAAAGCCACCATCAGGCAGGCTCCCGTACGGCATACCCACACTGAGGATCACGACGCCCACGAAAACCACATGGAGCATGGTCCGTCCGCCTCAACGCTCCGCCCGCGCCTGATCGTTGCGGCGGTGCTGACCGTTCCCGTCTTCGCGATCTCAATGATCCCCGCCCTCCAGTTTGCCAACTGGGGTTGGGTAGTCGGGGCCCTGGCACTGCCGGTGGTGAGTTGGGCGGCTTGGCCCTTCCACAGGGCCGCAGCCATCAACGCCCGGCACTTCGCTTCCACCATGGACACCTTGGTTTCCATCGGTGTCATCGCCGCATACCTGTACTCGGCCTGGCAGCTGTTCGCTGACCCGCGGATGACCGAACACCCCGGCATGGAAAGCATGTCCGGCGGGGGACTTTACTTCGAAGTCGCGGCAGTGGTCACCTCATTCCTGCTCCTGGGCCGGTACCTTGAGGCCAACGCCAAAGCAAAAGCCGGCGATGCCCTGAAGGCACTCCTGAATCTGGGCGCCAAGGATGCAACCATCCTGGTGGACGGCCGGGAGCAAAGAATTCCTGCGGACCAGCTTCTTGTGGGTGACGTCATTGTTGTCCGTCCCGGCGAGAAAATCGCCACTGATGGTGTTGTCACAGATGGCGCATCGGCCGTTGACGCTTCACTGGTGACCGGGGAATCCGTGCCGGTCGAGGTAGGGCCCGGAAGCGCAGTAACCGGTGCGACGATCAACACATCCGGGCGCTTGTTGGTCCGGGCCACGCGCGTCGGCTCAGATACGACCCTTGCCCAGATGGGACGCCTGGTCAGCCAGGCTCAGACGGGCAAGGCTCCCATAGCCAGGCTCGCGGACAGGATCAGCTCAGTCTTCGTTCCGATCGTCCTGATCATCGCCCTGGTGACATTCCTTCTGTGGTTGTTCTTCACCGGCGACCTCAACGCAGCTTTCACCGCCGCTGTTGCCGTCCTGGTGATCGCATGCCCTTGCGCTTTGGGCTTGGCCACTCCAGTTGGTCTCCTGACCGGAACTGGCCGCGGAGCCCAGCTCGGCATCCTGATCAAAGGCCCACAGGTACTCGAAGACACCCGGCACGTGGACACCATCCTGCTGGATAAGACAGGCACCGTCACCAGTGGCAAGCTCTCCGTAGACCACACTGTGGCCCTGAACGGCTACTCCCCTGAAACGGTCCTCACGTTGGCAGGCGCAGTTGAGTCAGCATCCGAGCACCCGATCGCCCACGCGATCGCCTCCGCAGCCAAGGACGCAATGCCCGACGCCGGCGCACTTCCACGCGTTGACGGCTTCAGTTCCGCTCCCGGCGGCGGAGTCAGGGGAACCGTGGCTTTCGACGGCACCACCCGGACGGTGGTGGTTGGGCGCTCCGGCTGGCTCCAGGAGAACGGCATCCCGCTCGATTCGAATCAGCGGGAAGTCCTGTTGGCCGAGGAAAACGGCGGCGCCACCGCAATTTGGGTCGCAGTGGATGGGCAGCCTGCCGGAATTGTGAGCTTGAGCGACACCATCAAGCCGGGTTCGGCCGCAGCCATCCTGAGATTGAAGGAGCTGGGCATCCGCCCCATCCTGTTGACCGGAGATAACGCTGCCGTAGCCGCGCAGGTGGCAGCCGCCGTCGAAATTTCACCTGACGATGTTTACGCAGGAGTGCTGCCCCAGGGCAAGGTCGAGGCCGTTCGTAAGCTCCAGGAGTCGGGGGCAACAGTGGCCATGGCCGGGGACGGGGTCAATGACGCTGCAGCCCTGGCGCAATCTGACCTGGGAATCGCCATGGGCTCCGGGACTGACGTCGCAATCGAGGCCTCTGACCTGACGGTGATGGGAAGCGACCTTGGCCAGCTGGTTCAGGCCATCGAGCTTTCGCGCAAGACCCTGTCCACCATCAAGACCAACCTGTTCTGGGCCTTCTTCTACAACGCGATCGGCATCCCGGTGGCGGCGCTGGGCTTCCTGAACCCGATGATTGCCGGCGCGGCCATGGCCGCCAGCTCCGTGCTGGTCGTGGCCAACTCCCTGCGGCTCCGGTCCTTCGGCAAGTAGACCAAGACAGTCAGCCGGAAACCAGACCTACGCGGTGCCGAACCGGACCGCTGCCCTGGCCCTCGCCTTGGCTGCTTCCTCGTCACGGTTCTTCGCCGGGGCGTGGCTCACCAGGGAGTCCAGGAGATGTTGCGTAATGTGCGCGATCTCGTGGACGGCCTCGGCGAAGGCTTCCTCGTTGTCTTTGGACGGCTTGGTGGACCCGCTGATTTTGCGCACATACTGCAGCGCTGCGGCCTCCACTTCAGCGGTCGTGGCATGCGGTTCAAAGTTATGAAGGGTCCTGATGTTGCGGCACATAACCCCATGCTAACTATGGGCAGTGCTGCATGGGGAGGGGTGCCCATCGACGGGTTTGCGATTGCCGGGATAGGTTTTAGCTATTGGATCTTCCGGATGAGCCGGAGGCCGCTGGGGATGCCGAAGAGCTCGGGTCCGAACAATGAAGGAGAATCTCATGGCTATTTGGGGTGCAGATGTTGATCAGCTTCGTCAGCTCGGTAATAAGCTGAAGGCCGGTGCTGAGCACATCGAGCAGCAGCGTTCCCAGCTCAAGGGTGCCCTTGACGGCACCGACTGGAAGGGCCCGGACGCTGACAAGTTCCGCGGTGAGTGGGACAGCCAGCACGCTTCGAACCTGAAGAAGGTTGCCGACGCACTTCGCGAAGCCGGCGATCGCGCTCAGAAGAACGCTGAGCAGCAGCAGCAGGCTTCCAACTAAGACAGTTGGAGAAAGGCCCGGACGCATACGCGTCCGGGCCTTTTGCTCTTAAGCCGAGGTGGTTCCGTTAGTTCCGGGGCGCCTCGGTGACGGATCCGGAGGGAACAGGTTCGACGTCGTTCGGATGGTCCAGGACGGACGGCAACTGTGCGCGGGCCGCCCTGCGGTCACCACGCAACTCGTCAACGCGGACAAGCACTACCCCGCCCACAATGAGGAGACCGCCCAGCAACTGGATCGGCCCCGGCAACTCACCCAGGAGCAACCAAGCCCAAACCACGGCGAACAACACTTCCGTGAGGGACACGAAGGACGCCACCTTGGAGCCAAGGCTGCGGGCAGCCATGATGCCGGAAACGTACGCGAGCACTGTCGCCAGGACGATCAGGCCCACGGCGGATACCCACCAAGGTGTGGTCCACGGTCCCAGGGTGGTGTCTGCAGCACTGAAGGTCATGGGGAGTATCCCGGACAGGCCCACCAGCCACATCACAATGGCCCCGACCAGGAGCCCGCCTGAAGCGAGTACCAGCGGAGGGAGCGTGTCATTTTCCTTGGCGGTAATGAAGAAGTAGATCACCAGGCAAACGGCGGCGGCCATGCCCCAGAGGACACCAATGAAGTCCACCTTCACCGAACCCGTCAGGTCGAGCACCAGAACCAGCCCACCCAACGACAACAGTGCGCCCGCAGCAGTGAGGGCGCGCGGGCGTCGTCGGCTGGCGATCCACAACCACAGCACGATCATCACCGGGGCAAGGTACTCAAGCAGCAGCGCCACCCCCACGGACAAGCGGGCAACGGCGTTGAAATAGAAAAGCTGGCAGCCTGCGACCCCGATAAGCCCGAAAAGGAGGATGGTGAGCCAGTTGTCCTTGAGTTGGTGCCAACGGCCGCGAAGAACCACGACGGCGGGAATCACCAGGATCAGGGCGGCACCAGTCAGACGCACGGCAACCGCGGCCCCGGGTGACCATCCGGTCTCCAGCATCGATTTGGCGAATGAGCCGGATGTACCGAAAACAGCGGAAGAAAAGAGCGCGATGCCGAGTCCTGATGCGAGGAATCCCTTTGCATCAGCCTTCGTCGTTGGAGCTGACACAGCAGCCTCCTGTCAGGAGTAAAGTGGGCTTATGGTCATGACAGTACTCCCGAGCCTTGTAAGGAGTCAAAGTGCTTTTTGCGCCTGACACCGAGGTTGCCCTCCGTAGCGTCGTCAATCTGATCAATACCGCGGCCAACGGAGAAGAAGCGCTGGCCACGCTGGAGGACCTCGACGCGTTCCTGGACGCCGAAGAATTCACGGGCTCCCGTACCAACTCACCCGCGGAGCTGAGCAGCATCAAACGGCTCCGGAGCGAGTTGGCTGCACTCTGGAGTTCCGACGAAGACACTGCGGCCAAGTCCGTCAACAAGCTCCTCGCCGACGCCAAAGCACTCCCCCAACTGGTGAAGCATGACCATTGGGACTGGCACCTCCACGCCACCACCCCGGAAGCCCCCCTGGCCGACCGCATGGGGACAGAGGCCGCCATGGCCATCATCGACGTGATCCGCAGCAGGGAAATGGAGCGGATGCGGGTGTGCGCGGCTGAGGACTGCGACGCCGCCGTGCTGGACCTCAGCCGCAACCGCTCCAAGCTTTACTGCGACACGGGCAATTGCGCCAACCGCGCCCATGTTGCGGCGTACCGTGCGCGGAAGGCCGCGGAAAGCGAGTAGGTCGCGGGGGTTTCAGCCGCCCCATCGCCTGTGACCGAGGTCACATTTATTACAGCATCACGATTCCCTACCCCGCCCTACCTACCCCTCAGAAAGAAAATTCGGGCGGCTCCCAAAAGCTTGCCCGGCGAGGGTGCCAGGGAAAAGGAATCGTATGCGGAAGCAATCGGAGCACACACATGCTCGCGTTCGGGGCAGGTGGGGTGGCGAGACTGCGCATGCGGTGCTTGGCTTCCTGGCCTGCCTGCTTCTCGTTCTTGTAGGGATGACAGCGTACGGAGTGGTCAACCCGTCCGTGCCCGCGTCGGCAGCTCCTGGCTCGCCCGGGGTCACCCAACCGGGCAGCCTCATCTACAGCGAAGACTTTTCCAACCAGAACGCTGCCGCAGCCCCCATCCCCCTCGGTTCCTATGCCGGCGGGACTGCCGCGGGTAACGAGCAATACACGGCAGATGCGGCATGGCTTCCGGGGGCACAGGCGTGTAACGGCTGGATCCTGCGGCAAGGTACGCCCGTGCCAACCAACGGCGGCCTCCTGAACATCCTGACGAACGACCAGTGCGCGCGTAACAGCGCCTTCACTATCTTGGGCAACATGGCCTTCGCCATGGGCAAGTACCAGGGCATGACCGACGCCCAGGCTGCCCAGAACCAGATCCTCAGCGAGTACACGAACAGCACCACTGGCATCCAAACCGCAGGTCTGCAGCTTCAAACAACCAAGAACAGCATCCCTACCATCGCCGGTCATTTCTACGCGGTCTCCGGCATCTTCGGCGAAACAAATTGCTTCTCGAACCACGCCCGCCAGGAGTTCTCCATCCTGGTCAACGGCGTGGCCACGGTGGTAGGCACCAACTTGGACCCGTGCCTGGACCCCAGCCGCCAGACCATCACCATCAACGCAACTGATTTCAGCATCGCGAAGCTCCAGTCCGGGGCGATCCAGGTACCGGTCACCGGCACCACGCCCACCCTGGGCATCCGGGTGCGGAACCTGACCGCCAATGGCAACGGCAACGACGTCGGCTTCGATCTCCCGCAATTGGTTGACGTCACGCCGCAACTGGACAAGGCGTTCAACCCGACGAGCATGTACCAAGGTCAAAACACCACCTTGACCTACACGGTGACCAACACCAGCGACTTGATGGCCAAGAACGGCTGGCACTTCGTTGACACGCTCCCCACCGGCCTGACGGCTGTTGGCTCGCTCGGTGGCACCTGTGTGCGCACAGCCGAAACCGTCTCGGGCCGCACCGTCGATGTGACCGGAAACCTGACTCAGGGCAGCGCTTCCTGCACCATTACGGTGACGGTCACCAGCAACACCCCCGGCGTTTACAACAACTCCGGATGCGTGGCCAACAACGGCTCCGCCGTTCCCAACTGCACCAACAACTTCCCCACCATCACGGGGCTGTACTCCCCAGGAACCGCGCCCCTGACTGTTCTTCCCGTGGTTGACCTGTCCATCACCAAGACCGCCAACATCACCGCTTACATCCCAGGGCAGCCCATTACCTACACGGTTGCTGTCCACAACAACGGTCCCAGCGATGCCGTCAATGCCGTGTTCACTGATCCCCTGCCCGCTTCCATAACCGGTGCTACGTGGACTTGTGCCGTGACGGCAGCCGGATCCTCGAACCTGCCGCCGACCGGTCCCACAGCCTGCAATGCGCCCAACGGCACCGGCAGCGTCTCCGGCACGGTTCGGATCAACGTCGGCGGAACCCTGACATACACCGTCAAGGGAACTGTGGCACCCGGCACAACGGGAACCATCTCCAACACAGCCACGATTGTTCCGGCCGCGACCACAGCCGTGCCGAACATGCCAGGCGGCGGCCCCATTCCGGTTCCGGGATCGACCACCAACGTTCCCACAGTCGACACCGCCTGCCCGCCTTCACCCGGCGTGGGCTGTTCGGCGACCGTGACTACTCCGGTAGATCCGCAGTGGACCCTTGCGAAGACGGCCACCGTCAACGGAACCACCTCCGACAACCCGTCCGTGAAGCCCGGCGACACGATCACGTACACCGTGACCGCCACCAGCAACCGCGGGCAGATCAACAACGTCGTCCTCACCGATAACCTGGCCGATGTCCTGGACCAGGCAACCTTTGTTCCCGGCTCCGCTGTCCTGACCATCGGTACGGCCGCCCCGGTGCCGGTAGCAAACCCGATAGCGCCTTCGATCACCCTGACGACACAACCGTTCACGCTTCCTGCCGGGCAGGTCGCCACTCTCACCTACAAGGTGACCGTCAAGCAGGATGCCTGGAGCTCCCAGCTGGTCAACTTCGCCACGGGGTCAGGCAGCGTCACCCCGGTCCGATGCGCCACTGGCAGCACACCCTTGGCACCTGAGTGCTCCACCACGCACCACACCCCAGCCAAGATCCTCATCGAGAAAGTCGGTGAGTCCTCGGCTGGAACGTGGGTGCCCATGTCTGGCTCTACGTGGGCCATCCTCAATGACGCAGCCGGGGCTCCCGGCACCGTCATCAACAGCTACACGGTGTCACCCATCGCTGCCCAGACCGGGCAGTTCCAACTCGAAGGCATCGAGCCGGGCGTCTATTGGCTGGAAGAAACAGCTGCCCCGAAGGGATTCAGCCTGCTGGCGGAGGCCGTGCAGTTCACGGTGGCTGCCAACGGTTCCGTGACGCTGGGCCAAGGCAGCGGATCCGGTGTCGTTACAGCGAGCGATACCGACGCCAACGGCATCTACCTGGTAACCGTCCGGGACGTGCCGGCCCTGAAACTGCCGGAATCAGGAGGGATTGGGTGGTGGCCCTTCACTGCGGGCGGGGCGTCCCTGCTTCTGGTCGCCGTCGCCCTCGCTTCCCGGAACCTGCGCCGCACCCGAATCCACAACTCAGCATGACTTCAATCATGGCCCGCCGCAGATAGGCGTGGCCACCACCCCGGAATGTTCGCTCCCGAGCATCGCACCATCACAAGAAAGAGGAAAAAGTGAGTAATCACAGTTCCCGGCGTCTTTGGAAGACCGCCGCCGCCACCATTGCCGGGGCGGTGTTGGCAATGTCCTTCTCCGTGGCTCCCGCAACGGCGGCACCACTGGTTGACGACACCAAGACCGGCTCCATCACCGTCCACAAGTTTGAGCGCCCTTCCACGCCCACCGGACTCCCCAACAATGGCACGGCTGTTGACACCACCGGCCTCAAGCCGTTGGCAGGAATCCAGTTCACCATCCAGCAGGTCAACACCATCGACCTCTCCACCAACGCTGGCTGGGACAAAGCAAACAACCTGAGCGGTTCCTTCACCCCGTCCAACCCCACAGGTTCCATCACCGGCGCGGGTTACACCTTGGGCACGGCTCAGGCCAAGACCACCGACGCCGCGGGAACCGCGGCATTCGGCACCCTGCCGCTGGGCCTCTACCTCGTCACTGAAACCAACTACCCTGCCGGCGTAACGCCGTCAGCTCCGTTCTTGGTTTCCGTGCCGTTGACGGACCCGAACAACAAGAACAACTGGATCTACGACGTCAACGTCTACCCGAAAAACTCCGTGACCGGTGCACAGAAGACCGTCACCGATGCCCCCGCGGTCAAGTTCGGCGACCAGGTCAACTTCACCATCACAGGTGACATCCCCAACGAGGCCGTCATCGATGGTTACAAGGTCACGGATAAGCTTGATTCCAAACTGACCTACGTCGGCGCTACCGCCACTCTGGTTGACGGAACCGTCATCACCAACGGGACCGATTACACCGTTGCTTTCGACGCTGCCACCAACACCGTCTCGGTTGTGTTCACCCCCGCAGGCCGCCTGATCCTCGCAGCCCACAACACCACCAGCGTTCAGGTTGTTGTCAACACCACCGTCAACACCATCGGTGAAATCGAAAACGTCGCTGTGGTCTACCCCAATGCGGGTAGCTTCACCGGGACCCCGGGCCAGCCCGGCGGCCCCATCGTCACTCCCCCGGTTGTCACCAAGTGGGGTGCCCTGACTCTCAAGAAGGTCGACCAGAACGGGGCAGCCCTGTCCGGCGCTTCCTTCTCGGTGTACGCCAACCAGGCTGACGCCAAGGCAGGCACCAACCCCATCAACCTCGGCGGCAAGACCACGTTCACCGTGGCCGCTGACGGCACGCTGACCCTGACCGGCCTGCGTTACTCGGACTGGGCCAACGGCGCTGCTGTAGCTCCGGGCTCCGCCGATTACCGGACCTACTACCTGGTTGAAACCACCGCCCCGGCAGGCTACGAACTGCTCGCTGAGCCGATCTCCTTCCTGATCAACCAGGCTTCCACCGCCGTCGGCGTTGACCTGCAGGTCAAGAACATCCCGTCCAACGGCGGCTTCCAGCTGCCGCTGACCGGTGGTGTCGGTACCGGTGTCCTGTATGCCGCTGGCGCACTCCTTGTCGTCGGCGCGGCTCTCCTGCTGGTTCGTTCACGCCGGAGCACCAATAACAGCTAGTAACTGAGGACCGTGGGTCCCCAGCCTGAACACCAAAGTGGGGAAGAACGCCGGTTAAGCGCTCTTCCCCACTTTGCTTCCCCAGAGCACACCCCCCCAGGATCTTCATGTCAAAGCCTCAAACCTCCAAGCCGCGGGCGCGGCGGACCCTCCGCGACACGTGGAGCACACAGCGAATCCTCATCGTTGTGGCCGCGATCCTGGGCATCGGGATCCTTCTGTATCCCACGGCTGCCGCCTGGTTCTCGGACCGCGTCCACGCCACGGAGATCAGCGGGTACGTGAACACCGTTGAAAGCCTTTCACCGTCCGCGCAGGAAGCCCTTCTGGATGAGGCACGACAGTTCAACAAGGAACTGCCTTCAGGACCACTCCGTGATCCCTACTCGCTGAATGAAAACGGCGAGCAGACAGTTGTTGGCGCAGGCTCCGAGGCGTATAAGAAACTGCTCGACGTCGGCCCCGAAGGCATGATGGGACGCATCAGCATTCCCTCCATCCACGCAGACCTGCCCATCTTCCACGACACCGATGACGAAACCCTGTCCAAGGGCGCCGGACACCTCTTCGGGTCCGGGCTCCCGGTAGGCGGACCTGACACGCACAGTGTCCTCACCGCCCACTCCGGCTTCGTCAACGCCACGCTTTTCGACAATTTGGACAAAGTTGTGGAAGGCGACGTCTTCTCTGTGACCGTGCTCGGAGAAACCATCTACTACAAAGTCGATCAAATCCTGAAAGTGCTCCCGGAGGACACCGACGCACTCCGAAAGGTCCCCGGCAAGGACTTGATCACCTTGGTCACGTGCACGCCCAAGGGCATCAACAGCCACCGCCTACTGGTCCGCGGACAGCGCATCGACCCCCCTTCGGGTGACTCCGCGCAAACGGTTCCCAGCCAGGCGCTGGACCCCGGGTTCCCCTGGTGGGCTCTTGGCCTGCTCGGCAGCTCCATCGTGATGGTGGTGGTTACCAAGCCACGAAAGGCTCCGTCAGAAGAATCGGAGGAATCGGTAACCCCGGATACCCCCACGGATGACCTCGCGGACACGCTGCTTGGCTAAGCCGCATTCTCCGGCCAAGTGACGCGGTCCCCTGCCACCAAGGACATTCTTCCAAGGCTTACGTCCCTGCCTGGAACCAGGAGGTATGGCTGAACCAGTCCCAGCGCAAAGCCAGCCGAGTGTTCCAAGGCAAAATGCATGGCGTCACCGCCCAGCCCGGCAAGCCGGACGTCTGAAACAACGACGGCGGCCCGTAGGTCCTCCCGCTGCGCGGCGAGTGCGTCGTAGCACTCCGCGATCACGGACGTGGCCGGTAGGTGCTGATCGGCCAACATTGCTTCCGTGGCAAGGTACACCTGGTCGCCGTCTTCCTTTATCGCTGCCGCGAACGGATACAGCTCCCCGTAGGCAGAAAGACAGCGAACGGCAAATGGAAGGGCAGCACTGAGCAGGCAATCCACATCATCCTGCGCTGTCTGATCTGCGGTTTCCCGCCATGAAGCCATCAGTTCCCCCAAGAAACGTCATCCGGCCGGTTGCCGTGCGGTTCACCCTACTCCCGGTGGTCCTTCAAGAAAATGCCTTGCGGAACCAGGATGAACTGGGCGGGCGCAGATCCAGCCTGCCAGGGGGATCGTGCGCGCAACAAAAACGCTCCCCCACCTCGGTGGGGAAGCGTTTGAAACTTAGCGTCCGGCGTCGGGCGTTTCCGTGTCATCGGGCGAGCTGGGGACATCGGACGCACCGTGGCCCCGTTTGGAACTGAGGTTCACGCCGGAACCCTTGCCGAGATAGTCGGCGTTCTCTTTATGGCTCATGGACAGCATGGCCGCGACAACCAGGCTCACGATGAACGCGATGCCGGCGCCGGTGAAGGCGAGATCGAACCGGGGCGCCCGTGCGCTGCCGCCCGAAGCGAAGATGAGTACGGCAACGAAGGCCAGCACTGCGAAGAACGCGGAGAACATGAGGGGTCCCTTGACCGAGGTCCGCATCTTGCGCGGTTCTCCTGGTGTCTGGTCTGCCACGGTCATTCCTCCAATGGTGGCGGTGGGTGTCCCGCCGGTCTGCAAAAGTTCTACAACGAGTAGAACGTCCAGCTACTAGTTTACGGCCTCCGGCGAAGCTCCCGGCGCAGAGGCCGTCGCAGCCCCAGGGTTAGCCGTCCGGGCGTCGTGCCTCAGGGTCAAACCGGAGAGCATCCACAGCACTCCCGAAAGGATGGCGCCGCCCCCGGCCACACCAAGCAACGCGTGGGCACCCAAGGCGGTGAAGAACGGCAACAGCGCAGCGGTGCCGACGGAAATAATGCCCGAAAAGAGCCAGTCGCGGGCCACAACATCCCGCTTACGGAAACCGTGGACCAGCTCAAGCAGGCCCATAACCAGCAACGCCAGCATGGCCGACAAAGCGACGCCCGCATCCGACTGGGTGGCCAATGCAGCCGCACCGCCAGCAGCGACAACCACGGGTACGGCAATCGGAAGGGCCCGCGCCATCCACAAGGCCGCTGCTGTGCCCAGCAGGTACAACCCCACGGCCCAGGCAAGGACCTGCACAGAAGGCGAAGCCCAGAAGATCGTGACGGCCCCGAAGACCAGCGCAACCGTGGCACGGATCAGCACGGGTTTCCAGAGCCCCGCCGCAGCGTCAGAAGGAGTCTTGGCGGGAGTTGTTGGAAGAGTCACCCATCCAGTTTAGTGCGAACCCAACACCATCCAGCGATCGGTCCGCGCCCGCAATCCCAACGTCACTCCGCGGGCCAGCATGTAGCCCAGCGCAAAGGCGGCCCACAGCCACAGCAGCCCCGCCTCGCCGTCGGGCCTTACTTGGTGGATGACATACAGGAGCGGCAAGTAGACGGCCAGATTTACGACGCCGGCAATCGCCAGATAGCGCGCGTCACCGGCACCGATAAGGACCCCGTCGAGAACGAACACATATCCGGCCAACGGCTGCCCGAGCGCCAGTACCCAGAGCGCCACCGTCAAAGCGGAGCGCACCCCGGCATCGGAGGTGAAAAGATAACCCGCCCAAGGGGCCGCCACGGCGAGCAAGACCCCCGTGATCACGCCGAATCCGAGCCCCCAGCGGACCATGGTGCGCGTTAACTCCCGGACCCGGCCAGCGTTCCCGGCGCCGAGTTCCTTGCCAATCAGGGCCTGCGCGGCAATTGCCAGGGCATCGAGGGCAAAAGCAAGGAAGGAAAAGATCGTCATGGCCAACTGGTGCGCGGCCAGGTTGACGGCCCCCTGGGCGGTGACAACAAGAACTGTCGCGAGGATGGCGAGCCGCAAGCTGAGCGTTCGCAGCATGAGCCAGGAGCCGACCCTGGTCATGGCCCTGATTCCGTGCCAGTCGGGTCGCAGGGAAACGCCGTGTCGCCGCGCGTTCCGGCCGACCATCACCAGATAGACCGCGGCCATGGCCCACTGGGCGATGCTGGTGCCGATCGCCGAGCCCGCAACGGACAGGTTCAACCCATAGACCAGGAACCAGTTGAGGGCGATGTTCAGCGCAAACCCCGCCGTTGCTACCAGCAAAGGCGTGCGGGTGTCCTGGAGCCCGCGGAGAACGCCTGTCCCGGCAAAGATCAGGAGCATGGCGGCCAAGCCGGGCATGGACCACCGCAGGTAGTCGACGGCGAATGCGCGCACATCCCCGGTGGCACCCATGAAACCCACCAGGGGCTCGGCGGCAACAAAGCCGACCACCGCGAGCGCCAAACCGAGCAGCAGCGCCAGCCAGACTCCGTCGCGCCCTGCTGCCAAAGCCTTCCCCAGCTTGCCGTCGCCGATCGCCCGGGCGACTGCCGGCGTCGTCGAGTAGGCCAGGAAGACCATGAGACCCACTGCAGTGTGCAAAACAGTGGACGCGAGCCCGACGCCAGCCAGCTGGTCGACCCCCAAATGTCCCACGATCGCGGAGTCGGCCAGGAGGAACAGGGGCTCGGCGATCAGCGCGCCAAAGGCGGGAACAGCCAGGCGCAGGATCTCGCGGGCGTTGGAGCGGGGTGTGGTGGTTGTGGTCTCAGGCACTAAACCAGCCTAGTGGGCCGTGTGGCGGGTACATTTGAGGCCGTGTCCAACGAGCATCCCGTCACAGTTTCCGTGGCCCGCACTATCCTTCCCGGCTATACCCGGCAGGCGAATGCGTGGGCGCACGCCGGCCAGGAATTGGCACGCGAATGGCCAGGCTACCTCGGATCCGGGTGGGTGCGGAACGGCGAGGACTCGAATGAGTGGCACATGCTGTACCGCTTCGCGGATGCCGGCGCGCTGCAGGCTTGGGAGGATTCCGAGGAGCGTCGCTGGTGGATAGACAGCGCCAGGGACATGATGGAGACAACCCGGGTGGAACGGCACACGGGAATCGAGGGCTGGTTTTCCCGGCCGGGCGATGTTTCGGTGGTGGTCCCCGAGACCGTTGCGCCACCCCGCTGGAAGCAGGCCATCAGCATCTTCCTGCCGTTCTTTCCGCTCAGCCTGCTGGCGAATTTCCTGCTGCACCCGGTCACCCAACATTGGCCTTTGGTGTTCGCGGTACTGCTTAACATCGTCATCCTGACCCCGCTGATGACTTATATTTTCCTGCCAATCACTACCCGTTTGCTTCAACCGTGGCTGCAGAAGCCGCCACGGAAGCGCCGGGTACGGCTGAATTCCTAGTTCGCGGCGTTAGTCACAATCGGCCATGATTAGTTGACACTTCAACTTATCTTCGGAAGTGTTGGATACATGAACAAGTCCAGCTTGACCACCACAGCCCTGACCGTCCTGCGCGTTATTGCAGGATTCCTCTTCGCCGCGCACGGTTGGCAGAAGTTCAACGAATTCACCATCGCCGGTACCCAGGCATCCTTCGCACAAATGGGCGTTCCGGGTGCTTCCGCAGTCGCCCCGATCGTCGCGACCCTCGAGCTCGTCGGCGGCATCGCGCTGATCATCGGCTTCCTTACACGCGTCTTCGCCGCCCTCCTGGCCGTCGACATGCTCGGTGCACTGTTCCTGGTACACGCCCCGGCCGGCATCTTTGTCGGCAACGGTGGGTACGAGCTTGTGCTGCTCTTCGCCGGCGCCGCCTTGGCACTCGCGCTGGCAGGCGCGGGCCGGATCTCAGCCGACGCCGCCGTCTTCGGCCGAAAAGGATCGAAGCTCCGCGTCCTCGCATAAGCCCCGGACGCTCTCTCACGAAACACCCCATTCCCCCAGACGCTCTCTCACTTCCCCAAAGAAAGTGAGAGAGCGTTAGGTGTTTAAGGGACGGGTCGTGAGAGAGCGTTAGGTGTCTAAGTGGCGGGTCGTGAGAGAGGGTCCTAGCCCGTGATGCCGGTGAGCTCGTTCGGGACGTGGTGGAGCTTCGCCGATTTGGTCACCTTGCCGGACTTCAGGTCCACAGCGTGAAGTGACTGCGAGGCAGGTTCGGTGACGAACGCCGTCGAACCTTGAACGAAGAGCGTCGGGCGCGGGTCCTGCCATGTTGCCGGCTCTTCCCATGCGGCCACGACGGGGATGGAGGATGTGACGGCGCCGGAGAGCGGGTCAATGACCCGCAGCCCGCCATCCGTGCCGAGTACCAGCGCTTCGCCCGCCGGGCCGCGGCCGAGTGAGCGGAAGGAGTAGCTGGTGCCGATGTCGACGAGCTGCATGGTGGCGGTTTCGGTATTGACCAGCGAGACCCGGGTGGGCCGTTCAGGTTTTGCGGCCTTGTCCACCTTGTAATCGCCCAGGATCACCGGGGATTTTTCCGAGCCTGCCTGATTTCCCATCCGACCGTAGGCATCGGGGCTGGCGACCTTGGTGATCGCGCCGTCCTTGTAGATCAGCATCCCGTTTTCGCACCCCACCACAACGGCTTCACCTGCGGCGACGGCCTCGCCATGAACACCAGGGCAGTCCTCGTTGCGCACGACTTCCGTCCGCTCCTGCCCCTTGCCAGCTGAGAGCACTGCGATTCCGGAGCGGCTTTCCTCGTTGCCGAGGGTCACCAGCAGCTTGCCGTCCTCCAGCTCAACAGCCACCCCATGGTGCGCCTCCGGCGTCACGTAGGTGTCCGTCGTCGGCAGTTTCCCATCCTCCACCGCGGCGGCCAGGGCCGATGTTTCGAAGCCTTCCACCTTGCCCGAGCCGTCATTGAAGAGCACGGTCTTGCCTGCGTGCAACACCACGTGGCCGGCCTTATCCGCCTCAAAGGCCAGCTCGGTCAGCTTGGGGTCTGCCACATAATGATGGCTGTGATCGCCATGCGGCTCGGTCCAGGCCCCTGCGTCGAACAGCCGGAAAGCGTCGCCTGTGGAGACAAAAACGTGTCGGCCGTCCCCGGCAGGATTGAGCCGGTTGAATCCGGACATTTCCGCACTTCCCACCTGCTCAAGGGAGGTGGGATCGAGGACTCCAATGCCTGCGTCGTGAGTATAGACGAGCCGCGGCGTCGGTGCACCCGCCTCCTTCGGGCTCGTTTCCGAGGCAGCTGAAGGCGACGCCTCCACGGCGTTGCCGGCGGAGCCGCCGGGGGCTGCGCAAGCGGTCAGCAACAGGGCTGAAAGTCCGACGGCGGCAATCGGCTGCGCGTGCACACGGCGCCGGCGGGTGGGGCGGACGGGGGGCATGGGGGTTGAGTGATCTGGCATGGCTTAAATGATATTGATTCTCATTTAGACCGCAACTTGCGACGGAAACATGTCGCCTCGGGGGCATCAACATGATGTTGACAACAGATTGTTGATGTTCGAGGCTGGAGCAATGACCCACCCCAGTGACGCCGAGGCGGCTGACCTTCAAATGCGAGCAACTCGGCTGCTTCTGGACAGGGGCGGTTCGGATCTCCCCGCCCGTCCATGGCTTCATAAAGACCAGCCACCCTCCGCGACGGACCTCATTCAGCACGTTCTGTGGCGTTCCCGGCGCACAGACGCCGCTCCTGAACCTGATGCCCTGGACCTCCGCGCGGCCCTCGCGTTGGTGTCCGCCGCGCGGGGCGAGATGGACGCCGTCGAATCCGCGCTATTGTTCCTTGCCAGAGCGGAAGGCCTGACGTGGCAGCACATCGCGGACAGCCTCGGGCTCCGCTCCGCGCAGGCGGCGCAGCAGCGGCTGGACCGGCTGGCAGACCGCCCGCACACAACTGCAAGGAGCGCTCGTTGACCGTCCTGGCAGGAACTGCTGCTTGCGCCGGGACCGCCCGGGGAAGTGCCCGGCTCATTCACGGATCCGACGAGTTCGGCCTTTTCCAGGCAGGCGAGGTCCTGGTCTGCCGCACCACGGACCCTGCGTGGACGCCGCTCTTCGGGCTGGCATCGGCGGTGGTCACGGAGACCGGCGGAATGTTGTCGCACGCCGCGATCGTCGCCCGGGAGTTTGGCATTCCTGCCGTGCTGGGCGTGCGTGACGCGCTGGCATTGCTCACTGACGGTGGCGCGATAGCCGTGGACGGAGCGCGGGGAACCGTCACCCTGATGGACGCCTGATGATGATGCTGACCCTGCACGCCGTTCGCCTCCTTGGGTTCGCTGATACGGAGGCCGTAGCGGCCCGCTTCGCCCAAGACGCTGGCCTGGTGGAGGCCCAGCTCATCGACGCCGGAGTGAACGGTTTCGTTTCGCGCAACACTTTCGCTGGGTTCAGTGGTTGGTTGTTGTCGGGTGCCGGCAGGGTCGAGAATGAACAGCTTCTCGCTGATGAGCTGGACCGGACGGGTGCGCGAAGCCTGGTGCTGGCTGTGCACGACGATTTCGCGGAATCCAACACGAGAGTCGTCAGCGCGTGCGGTGCCATCCAGCTTCAGGCATCGAGCAGCGCCGATGCCATGCACCTCCTGGCGGAGGCCGTGACAGCGTGGCGCCCTCTCGAAGCCCGGCTAATTGAAGTGCTGCCTCGTTTTGGGGGCTACTCGGGGCGCTTGCTACACGCACTCCAACAGGCAGCAAGGGACCCCACATGGATTACCGCCACCAATCGCGATTCCTTCCACCGCGCCTGGTTCGAATTGCACGAAGACCTCATTGCCACCCTCGGCATCCAGCGTGGGCAGTGAAGCGTCTGCCCGCCGAGACGTCCGGCGCTGACTTAGTCACGTAACAGAAACCTGCCAACAGTAAACTTCCAGCATGAGCGACGCTGCCGGCAATTCCGTGACCCTCCGCTTCCTTGCGGCACCCACCGACGTCGGGCACAGCGGGTCCGTCGACGCCGGCACCGTCCTCGAGTGGGTGGACAAAGCGGCGTACGCCGCGGCGGTTGGGTGGGCCAAGTCCTACTGCGTCACGGCCTATGTGGGCAACATCCACTTCACGGATCCGGTGAACAGCGGCGACATGGTGGAAGTGACTTCCACGATTGTTTACACAGGGCGCTCCTCCATGCACATCCACACCGTGGTCAGCTCGCGCGACCCCAAGGGCGGCCCGGGCCCGGAGACGATGCACAGCCAATGCATGGTGATCTTCGTGGCCGTGGGTCCGGACGGCAAGCCGATTCCCGTCCCCCAGTTTGAGCCGTCCACTCCTGAAGAGGTCGAGCAACGGGACCACGCACTGGCACGCATCGAGGTCCGCGAGCAGATCGTCAACGCGATGAACGCACAGGAGTATACCGACGCCGGGACAGCCGAGCGCGTCACCCTGCGGTTCATGGCGTCCCCCACTGATGTGAACTGGGGCGGCAAGGTCCACGGCGGCATCGTCATGAAGTGGATCGACGAAGCCGCCTACGTGTGCGCCTCGCGATACTGCGGCAAAGATACTGTGGCCGTGTTCTCAGGCGGCGTTCGCTTCTACAGGCCTCTGCTGATCGGTCATGTCGTGGAGGTCGAAGCGCGACTTGTCTACACCGGTGCCAAGGGCATGCACGTCGCCGTCCACGTACGTTCCGGTGATCCGAAGACCCGCGAAATGAACCTGACCACGTACTGCCTCACGGTGATGGTGGCCCGGGACGAGACCGGGACGGCCGTGCCCATCCCGGCCTGGGAACCGGTGACTGACGAGGACAAGAAGTTGCACGCGCACGCCCGTGAACTGCTGGAAATCCGTGGCCACGCACCGGGAAACCGCCTGCCGGATCACCTTTTGAAGGCAGCCGGCGCCTAAGCCCGTCGCTGCCCGCTCCTACGTCGTTGCCCAACAACGGCAAAGCGGGTTAGGAACGCGCTAGAGCTCAGCCGACCAAATTCTCCGCGGCACCATCCATGTGCGCGATGATCGTCTCGCGTGCTTTGGCTGCATTCCCGGTTTCGATGGCCGCAACAATGTCGTGATGCCGCCCGACACTCATGTTCCGGGTTGCGCGTTCCAGGCCGGCGAACATGATGGACATCCGGATGGAACCCTCCAAGGATTCCCACGAGTGCAGCAGGGTTTCGTTTCCGGACAGGCGGCAGAGCGTGCGGTGGAACTCGAGGTCGGATTCGATCCGCTCCTCCAAGGACGATTTGGCGGCCTTTTCCATGGTGTCGACGGCGGCACGCAACTCTGCCAGCGCGGCCTCCTTGTCCGGCATGTCGCTCAAGGTCCGGGCAGCCAGCGATTCCAGGACGCCGCGGACGGCGAAGATGTCCCGGATTTCCTTGACGTCCAGGTGCCGGACGGACATCCGGCCGCGTGCCCCGGCTGAAATCAGGCCTTCCTGTTCCAGCTGGCGCAGGGCTTCCCGGAGCGTGCCGCGGCTGATCTGGAGCATCTCCGACAGCTCGGTTTCGACGAGGTGCCGCCCGGGTTCGAGTTCACCACTCGTGATGGCGGTCCGCAGTGCTGCGAGCGCCTGTTCGCGCAGGCTCTTCTTCTCAAGTCCCAGCAGGGATGCGGTGGCCATGGTGTGTCCTCGGTTCTATGGGCGACTGCTGACAGTCCGGTGTTAACTGTCGATACTACGGGCAGGAGTGCGGGACGGGCAGTTATGGCCGTCCCGCATTCCCCAAGAAACTCAGCCGAGTTCCGCCAGCACCTTGGCCACAATCCGGTCCACGGACAGGCCGTACCGTTCGTGCAGCGTAGGCAGCGCGCCAGCGTCGAGGAACTGGTCCGGAAGGCCGATGGGCACCACACGCTTCCCGAGACCGGCGGTGACGACGGCGGATGCAACGGTTTCGAACAAACCGCCAACAACCGTGTGGTTCTCCAGCGTGACGGCAAGACGGTCCGTGTTCAGTTCTGCAAGCACGGTGGCGGCGTCGAAGGGTTTGATGGTGGGAGTGTGCACCACGGCCACATCCACGTTGTGCTTCGCCAACGCATCCGCCGCCTGCAAGGCACGCATGGTCATCAGGCCGGACGATACGAAGACGACGTCGTTGCCGCCGCGCAGGACCTTGGCTTTGCCGAGCTCGAACGTGTAGTCGTACTCGTCCAGCACTGTGGGCACGTTCCCTCGGAGCAGGCGCAGGTACGTCGGCCCTTCAGATGCAGCGAGTTGGGGAACTGCCTGCTCGATGTCCACGGAATCGCAGGGGTCCACGATGGTCAGGTTGGGCATGCCGCGGAAGATCGCCATGTCCTCGGTGGCCTGGTGGCTGGGGCCATAGCCCGTGGTGAGCCCGGGCAGACCGCCGATGATGTTGACGTTCAGGTTCGGTTCGGCGATGTCCAGGCAAAGGAAGTCGTAGGCGCGTCGGGCGGCGAACACCGAGTAGGTGGAGGCGAACGGGATCAGTCCGGTTTCGGCCATGCCCGCGGCCGCGCCAAAGAGGAGCTGCTCGGCCATGCCCATCTGGAAGAACCGCTCCGGGAACGCCTTGGCGAAGATGTGCATATCGGTATATTTGCCGAGGTCCGCGGTCAAACCCACGATCTTCGGATTAGCTTCCGCTGCGGCAACGAGCGCGTGCCCGAAAGGAGCGGATGTGGTCTTCTGCCCCGGGTCAGCAAAGGACGCGATCATGGCCGAGGTTTTGAGCTTCGGCTTCCCCACTGAAACCGCGCCCGCCGCCGTCGTAACTGTGCTCATGCTGAAGCCGTCCCTTCGTATCCTGCGGTCAACTGGTCGCGGCAGATCTGCCATTCGTTTTCTTCGATGCGCATGAAATGCGCCTTTTCGCGGGTTTCCAGCAGCGGGACGCCCCGCCCCACCTTGGTGTCGCAGAGGATCACAGAAGGTCGCCCGACCGCACCGGAAACCGAGGCGATGTTGTCGAACGCCGCCAGCAGCGCACCGACGTCGTTCCCGTCCACGCGCTGGGTGTACCAGCCGAACGATTCCCACTTCTCGGTGACCGGTTCGGTGCGCAGCACCGTGTTGGTGGCGCCGTCGGCCTGTAGGGCGTTGATGTCCACCATGGCGGTCAGGTTGCCCAGTTGGTGGTGGTGCGCACCCATGGCGGCTTCCCACGTGGAGCCCTCATCAAGTTCACCGTCGGAAAGGAAGTTGATGACTCGGGATGCGGAGCCCTGAAGACGCAGCCCCAAGGCCATGCCGACGGCGATGGTCAGGCCGTGCCCCAGCGAACCTCCGGAGATTTCCATGCCGGGCGTATAGGTGGACATGCCGGACATCGGCAGGCGGGAGTCATCGGAGCCGTACGTTTCGAGCTCGGCCACGGGCACGATTCCGGCCTCGGCGAGGGCTGCGTAGTGTCCGATTGCGTAGTGTCCCGTGGAGAGCAGGAACCGGTCGCGGTCAGCCCAGTGCGGGTCCTCGGCGCGGTAGTTGAGCTGGTCGGCGTAGACGGCGGCGAGCATGTCTGCCGCTCCTAGCGCCTGGCCAACGTACCCCTGACCTTGGACCTCGCCCATGTTCAGGGCGTGGTGCCGGATTCGGTAGGCGGCGGCACGGAGGCGGTCAACGCGTTCGCGGGCGGGAGCGGACGCGGTGGCCGCTTCGACTGATGAGAGTGTCACGTGGAATTCCTTTCGGAGCCGGGCGTGTACCGCTGGGGTGACGCCCGACGTCGAGGGCTGCTTTAGGCGTTTATGGTCTGGGGAGTTTTGCTGGCGGCTTCTTCGGCGAGCTTCCGCTCACGCTTGCCCCAGGTTTCCCTCGTGGAGAGCGCTGCCCACAGGCCGATGGCTGCGTAGGCGCTGAAGAGCAGGGCCGGCCCCATCCACCCCATGCTGACGAAGAGCAAGGTGGTGATGAACGGGGTGAAGCCGGACACCATGGCGGAGATCTGGTAGGCCAGTGAAGCACCGGAGGAACGGGTCTTGGCCTGGAAGAGCTCCGGGAACCACGCACCCTGGGCGCCGGCGAGGGAGTTCTGGCAGACGGCGTAGGCAACCACGATCGTGGCGATGATCAGGAAGAACAGTCCGGTGTTGACCAGCATGAACATGGGGATGCCAAAGACGACTGCAAACGCCGTGGACCAGATGTAGACAGGGCGGCGGCCTACTTTGTCGGTGAGCTTGCCCCAGTAGTAGGTAGCGAAGATGCCTATGCCTGCCGCGATGCAGAGGGCCACCAGGGTCTCGGTCTTGTCCGCCAGCTTGTTGGTGTGGAGATAGGAAATCATGTACGTCACGGACACGGCGTAGCCGGCAGTTTCAGCGATGCGAAGGCCGATGCCGCGGACGATGTTGCGCCAGTCGGTCTTAATGACCTCGATGATGGGGGCCTTCACGATGTCGCCCTTGGACTTGACGTCCTCGAAGACCGGGGACTCCGGAACCTTGGAACGGATGATGAGGCCGACGGCAACCAGCACGATGCTGGCCAGGAACGGCACACGCCATGCCCACTCACTGCCGAGCCCCACGCTGCTGAGGAACACCAGGTTGGCGAGCAGGAGGCCAACGGGGAAGCCGGCCTGAACAATGCCCGTGAATTGGCCCTTCTTGCGCCACGGTGCGTGTTCGTAGCTCATCAGGATGGCTCCACCCCATTCAGCGCCGAAAGCCAGACCTTGGATCACACGGACCAGTACCAACAGCGCTGGCGCCAACAGGCCCACCTGCTGGTAGGTGGGCAGCAGGCCTATGGCAAAGGTAGCCAGGCCCATGAGGACCAGGGACGCCACCAGCACAGGTTTGCGGCCCAGCTTGTCGCCGAGATGACCACCGATAATACCGCCCAGGGGACGGGCAGCGAAGCCGACGCCGAGGGTCGCGAAGGAGGCTAGGGTGCCGGTCACCGGGTCGGCGCCCGGGAAGAATGCCGTACCGAAATACAGTGCAGCCGCGGTGCCGAAACCGATGAAGTCATAGGTTTCGATGACTGCGCCGACGCCGGATCCGACGGCGACGCGCTTTGCTTCCTTGGTTCCATGAACCGGACCACGCATGGTCAGAGCTTCGTTGCTCATAGTGTCTTTCCCTTTCAAGAGTGCGGCGCTTCTTGGGCTACCCCACTGTCGACAGTCAACATAATACGTCAACTGTGACCCACGACACCAGCAATGTCAACAGTCGACTCTAAAGGTTGACTGTTGACAGTCAACGGCCTTAACGTGGTTTACATCACTAAGGCGTCTCACCGATGAGGCCCCGACTTAGAGGATCAACGACGATGTTTCATCAACGACTGGGCTGTTCGTCCATCAGCTTCCGCCACCAGGAGCTGGCCACCGCCCTGCACACCATGCGCGACGCAGGCTTCGAGGAGATCGACCTCGGCGCCCTCCCTGGCGTGTGCGATCATGTGCCCTACGTGCTGGACGCCGGGGCAGTCGAGGCAGTTACCGCCGTCGTTCTTCAATCAGGCATGAGCGTCCGTTCGGTGAACGGCGATGTCGGGGACCTGAACGCAACGCTCGACGCCGGGGCCCGGGAAGGCCGGGAACGTCACCTCGAGATGTTGCTGGCTTTGGCCTCGAAGACCGGGGCGAAGGCACTGGTCCTCCCCTGCGGGGCAATAGACCACGAGCCCAAGCGCGGCCTGACTGAAGATATCGAGCTTGTAGCCGCCGAACTGATCCACGCCTCGCAGCGTGCGGCGGAGTTCGGCGTCGAACTCTGGACGGAGTCCCTCCACTACTTCCGGCTCTGCTGGAACACCGAACGCGCGCAACTGCTCGCGGACCGGTTGGCCGGTTCCGACGTTGGAATCGTCATGGACTTCAGCCACATCGTCGCCTCAGGCGGGAACCCTGTGGATTTTGTGTCCCGCTTCGGCGAGCGCATCAAACACGTCCACCTCCGTGACGCCGTGCCGGCAACAGACTCCGAGCCCGGCAACATCAACCTCAGCATCGGCAACGGCCAGGCAGACTTCGCCGCGGGGCTTTCCGCGCTTCGGGACTTTGGCTACATCGGCCACTTCTCGTTGGAACTCGAAACCCGGGACGTCACCCATGACGAACGCCCGGCGGCGGCCGCCAAGGCAGCCAGCTTCATTACAGACCTCATCTAGTCCGCGTCACCTCATATTCAAGGAGCACCATGACCACCATCCAGCGCACCGCCGTCCTCACCGGAGCAACCTCCGATCGCGGCATCGGCCTGACGACTGCCCGCCGCTACGCAACCCAGGGCTGGGGCATCGTCATCCTGGACCTCGACGGCGAGAAGTCCGCCAAGGTTGCCGCCGAGATCGCCAACGAATTCAACGTTCCGGCGTTCGGCTACGAAATCGACGTCGCCAACGAGGCCTCCGTCACCGCAGCCCAGGCCGCCGTCGCCGCAGAGGTTGCCGCCGGAAACCTCCCGCCCGTCGGGGCCCTGGCCAACATCGCCGGCATCACCTCACCGGTTCCATTCCTGGAAACCACGCTTGAGCTGTGGCACAAGGTCATGGACGTCAACGCCACGGGCACCTACCTGGTCACCAAAGCCTTCCTGCCGGACATGATCGCCAACGGCTGGGGCCGCATCGTCAACATGTCCTCGGTCTCAGCGCAGCGTGGCGGAGGCGTGTTCGGCAAGGTTCCCTACTCTGCAGCAAAGGCCGCCATCCTCGGCTTCACCAAGGCACTTGCCCGGGAAATCGGCGAGACCGGCGTGACAGTCAACGCCATCACCCCCGGTGCCGTGGACACCAACATCCGGGTTGGCAGCACCGAAGAACAGGAAGCCGCCATCAATGCAGGCATCCCCCTGGGACGGAATGCCACCACCGAGGAAGTCGCCGCGGTCATCACTTTCCTGTCCTCCGAGGACTCTGCGTACCTGACCGGCACCACCATCGACATCAACGGCGGCAGCCACATCCACTAAGTCCCCGGCCGCCGGAAACCAGAACCAGGACCCACCATGACCAGAATCTTCAACGATCCCGCCGACTTCGCTGACGAAGCCCTCGCCGGTTTCTGT
Organism: Paenarthrobacter sp. AR 02; assembly: GCF_021538675.1. GTDB lineage: Bacteria > Actinomycetota > Actinomycetes > Actinomycetales > Micrococcaceae > Arthrobacter. The sequence goes on along the minus strand of NZ_JAJUKH010000001.1, from coordinate 1,172,230 downwards.
GACGCCCACTCGGACCTCGTCCGCCAGGTGGAGGGTGGCGCAGTCCGCCGCGGCCGCCCTTCCACGCCCAAAGTGGCTGTCGTCACCGGCGGCGGCTCAGGACACTACCCGGCATTCGCAGGCATCATCGGGCCGGGATTCGCTGACGGTGCCGTGGTGGGCAACATCTTCACCTCACCCTCCACCCAGCAGGCTTACTCCGTGGCGAAGGCGGCAAACTCCGGCGCCGGCGTGGTGTTCACCTACGGCAACTACGCCGGGGACGTCATGAACTTCGGCATGGCCAGCGAACGGCTCAACGCCGAGGGCATAGCGACGGAGAACGTGCTGGTCACCGACGATATTGCCAGCGCTTCCCCCGCCGAGATCGAAAAACGACGCGGTATCGCCGGTGACTTCGTGGTCTTCAAAGTCATGGGCGCCGCTGCCGAAGCCGGCTTGGACCTTGCTTCCGTTGTCCGGGTGGGACGGAAGGCCAACGATGCCACGCGGACCATCGGCACGGCATTCAGCGGTTGCACCTTCCCGGGGGCCGAGCAGCCGTTGTTCCGCCTTCCCAAGGGGAAGATGGGCCTGGGCCTGGGCATCCACGGCGAGCCTGGACTGTTCGATACCGAGCTGCCGACCGCCGTCGAACTAGGCCAGGAACTGGTCCGCCGCGTGCTGGCGGAGACTCCGGCATCCGGTGCGACGCGACTGGCCGTCATACTCAACGGCCTTGGCTCCACCAAACACGAAGAACTCTTCGTCCTGTGGCGGACGGTTGCTCCCCTGCTGCGCGAGGCCGGTTACACCCTGGTAATGCCGGAGGTAGGCGAGTTGGTGACGTCCCTGGACATGGCCGGTGCCTCGCTGACGCTCACCTGGTTGGATGACGAGCTCGAGCAGTACTGGACGGCTCCGGCACTGACGCCGGCCTACCGCCGCGGTGCGGTTGGCTTCGAGGCCTCTTCCGCTGTATACACCGAAGCCGATCCCGACCACGTCGCGGAGGCTGACTACTCCTCCACGGCCGAATCCCGCGCCTACGCCGCCCACTGCCTCCAGGCCCTGGACACGACGGCGGCACTGCTTCGCGATTCCGAATCGATGCTGGGTGACATGGATGCGATTGCCGGCGACGGCGACCATGGTCGCGGCATGGTGCGCGGATCGGCTGCAGCGTTGGACGCCGCACGCGAAGCCTTCGAACTCGGCGCCGGAGCCGGATCACTGCTCGCTGCCGCCGGCGACGCGTGGGCCGATAAGGCAGGCGGCACGTCAGGCGTCCTGTGGGGTGCCGGTTTGCGCGCCTTGGGCGAGCGGCTCGGAGACGCAGAAACCCCGACGCCGGCGGCCCTCGCCGAATCCGTCCGCGCCTTTGCCGAGCGGCTCTCCAGCCTGGGCAAGGCTGAAATCGGCGACAAGACCATGATGGACGCCCTGCTGCCCTTCGCTGCCTCGCTTGAGGACCGCGTTGGATCAGGCACTGCAGTGGAAGAGGCCTGGTCCGCTGCTGCCGCCGATGCCACCGCAGCAGCCGGGGCAACCGCCGAACTGCGTCCTTTGAAGGGGCGCGCCCGGCCGCTTGCCGAGAAGAGCATCGGCACACCCGACCCCGGGGCGACCTCGCTCGCCATGGTGTTCACCGCCGTCGGGCCCCATTTCACCGCAGTTCCCGTACCCGCTGCAGCAAATAACTAGGAGAATTCCATGCGCATCATTGTGGGCGCCGACGAAGCCGGCGTTGACTACAAAGACCGAATCCTGGCCGACCTCCAGACCGACTCCCGGATCACCGAAGTGATCGATATCGGTGTCAACAGGGCAGACGAGGACTTCACCAGGCCCTACCCGTATGTGGGCATTGCGGCAGGCGAGATGATCCGCGATGGCAAAGCAGAGCGGGCCATCCTCTTCTGCGGGACGGGTATCGGCGTGGCCATTGCCGCCAACAAGGTTCCTGGGATCCGCGCCACGGCGGCCCACGATTCGTTCTCGGTGGAACGCTCCATCCTCTCCAACGACTGCCAGGTGCTCACCATGGGCCAGCGAGTGGTGGGCGTGGAGCTGGCACGACGCTTGGCCAAGGAGTGGATCGGCTACGCATTCGATCCGTCATCCGGGTCTGCCGCCAAAGTAAAGGTCTTGAGCGACTTCGAAGGCTGCTAGGCACCCGATTCGAAGGCCAGGACCCTGCGCTAAGCGTGAGGCCCTGGCCTTTGGCGGACTCCAGCCCAGGCAGTTGCCGGTCCTCGATTGAAGTGCAACCGTCCTAGAACCCGCCGCCACCACCGGCGTCGCCCGCCATGTTGGCAAAGCGCGAGTAGTGGCCCTGGAATGCGACAACGATGTCCTTGGTAGGACCGTTACGGTGCTTGGCGATGAGGATGTCAGCTTCGCCGGCCCTGGGTGATTCTTTGTCGTAGACGTCTTCACGGTGCAACAGGATGACCATATCGGCGTCCTGCTCGATGGAGCCGGATTCACGAAGGTCGGACACCATAGGGCGCTTGTCCTGACGCTGCTCGGAACCACGGTTCAGCTGCGAGAGCGCAATAACGGGAACCTGCAGCTCCTTGGCCAGCAGCTTGAGCGCGCGGGAGAACTCGGAAACTTCCTGCTGGCGTGACTCCACCTTCTTGCCGGAGCTCATGAGCTGGAGGTAGTCAAGGATCACGAGCTTGAGGTCGTGCTGCTGCTTGAGGCGGCGGCATTTGGCCCGGATCTCCATAAGCGACATGTTGGGGCTGTCATCGATGAACAGCGGCGCATCATTCATGCGGCCCATGGTGGTGGCGATCTTGGACCATTGCTCGTCCTTGATGGTGCCCTTGCGGAGATCCTGCAGGCCGATGGTGGCTTCCGCGGAGAGAAGGCGCATGGCGATCTCATTCCGACCCATTTCCAGGGAGAACATGACCGTGGCCAGGTTGTTCTTGATCGCGGCGGAACGGGCAAAGTCCAGGGCGAACGTGGACTTACCCACTGCGGGACGCGCAGCGATAACGATCATCTGGCCGGGGTGGAGGCCGTGGGTCAACTCGTCCAACTCGTAGAAACCGGTGGGAACACCGGTCATGCCTTCGCCTCGGTGACCCGAGGCCTCGATCTCGTCCACGGTGGATTCCATGACGTCCTTCAACGCCACGTAATCCTCGGCCGTACGCTTTTCCGCAACAGCGTAGACCTCTGCCTGGGCCTGGTTGACCAAGTCTTCCACTTCGCCATCCTGGCCGTAGCCCATCTGGACGATCTTGGTACCGGCATTAACCAAGCGGCGAAGGACTGCACGCTCGGCGACGATCTCAGCGTAATAGCCGGCGTTCGCCGCGGTGGGGACGGTTTGGATGAGCTCGTGCAGGTAAGCGGGACCGCCGATCCTGTTGATCTCACCGCGCTTGGTCAGCTCATCGGAGACCGTGACGGCATCGGCAGGTTCACCTCGTCCGTAGAGGTCGATGATGGATTCGTAAATGGTCTCGTGCGCCGGACGGTAGAAGTCGTGCCCGCGGACGATTTCGACGACGTCGGCGATCGCGTCCTTGGACAGCATCATGCCGCCCAGCACGGACTGTTCAGCCGGGATGTCCTGCGGGGGTTTCCGGCTCGAGTCTGAAGCGCGTGTGCCCTCGATTGAGTCCAAGTGCGTAACTGACAAAGCCGTCCTCCATTTGTGTACCGCTGCGGGTGTGCAATCCCGGCGGTCCTTAAAGCGCTGTATGCGGGTAGGGATCCCGCCGGTTGAACCTGACACTGTCAGGCACGTCCGACAAAATAGCGATCCTTATCCACAAGTTATCCACAGCCAGCTCCGCAGAGGCGCTTCAATCGTTCATGATTTCGGGGCCTGGGGATCCCGGCAGTGAATAAACGTGCCCAAAATGGACACTTCAGACACGTTACAGCAGGTGCCGGAACACCCCTGTGGATAACCTGTGGAGTAGCACCCCCACGTTGTGCACAGACTGTGGGTTACTCTGTGGATAGAGAAATTCTTTCTGCGGAAACAAGCCTCTGACCTGCGGAAACATCGCAATTCGACTGTGGACTAAAGAAAGATTTGGCACAAAATCATCCACAGACAATCGGCCGAATCGAGCCCATCAAGCACTAAAGCGTCGCTAAACATGCCGAAAATGTGATGCATCTTACAGTCGCGCCTCGAATTTGACAGAGCTCTCTCAGAAGCCTATGCCCCAAACGGAATGTGCTGTGGATAACCAACTTCTGGCATAAGCTCTAGGCATGGGGATGAACTTTGGTGACGTGCTGACGGTTGTCCTTCCACTCCTGATCCTGGTGGGCCTGCTCTGGGCCTTAACTGCGGCCTTCAAACCCCGCGACACAGGAGTGTCCGACGCCGAAAGGTACCAGCGCGAATTGGCCGCACGCTCCGCCGCGCACCAAGCCGCCCAGGCACAGGCTGCCTTGGCACTGCGCGCCCGCATAGAGGCGTCCACCAAGCCCAGCCAGAACGTTGCCAGCCACAATGAGCAAGCGCAGCAGCGGGCACCCATCCAGGCCCAAACCGGACCGTCCCAGCCGGCCGGGCGTCCGAATCAGCAGCCCGCAGTCCTTCCCAATGGCGAACTAAACCCGCAACTGGCTTTTGAATTGCAAAACCTTGTCCGCAGCGGCAAGAAGATCGAAGCCATCAAAGTCCTACGCCAGGCCACGCACTCAGATTTGCTTACCGCCAAGAACTACGTAGATCGGCTCTGACACCGCCATGGATTCCATCCTTATTCCGCTGCTTATCCTGATTGCGGTCATCGCAGGCGTACTCCTGCTCATTCGATCCTTCACCAAGCGCGCCGCCGAAACGAAGGCAGGTGGCGCAGCAGCTTCGAAGGACCCGGTGGAGTTGGCCAAGGAGTCCGCAGCCAAACTCAACCAGGAGCAGCATCGCCAGATCTACTCACTGATCGCCCGGGGACAGGGAATGGCGGCCATCAAGCTGTACCTGCAGGCGACTGGTGAAGGACTGCGGGCCTCACGTGATGCTGTCGGCGCACTGGCAGCCCACCCGCAACCGTTTACCCCTGAAGTTCCCGCCAAGGACCTGCTGGCCGACGACGACGATGAGCCCGAGCGCTTCCCGTACAGGTACCGGGCAATCGTCAGCAAGGGCGACGTGACCCGCGAGGTAAGCAGCAACATGCTCAACGACGAGATTTACGGCCGCATCCGGACCCTGGCGAAGAGCGGTGACGTCGAAGGTGCAGCTGTGGCACTCACGCGCCATTCTGATATCACCATCAAGCAAGCGCGCGAGTTTATCGAACTCCTGGACGACTAGAAATCGTTAGAAGTCGAATAGCTCGCCGAGGAAGCCTTCCTTCTTCTTGCGCTTGCGGCCGTGCTGGTCGCGACGGTCGTAGTCGCCCCGGCGGTCGTAATCCCGCCTGTCCCGATCGTCGTAGCGCGGCTGCTGGGGACGGGACTCGAACGGGTTGTACAGGGGCGGCGGGGCGATCGGGGGCTGGGGCGGTGCTGCTGCCGATCGGGCCGGGGCCGGGCCGGTCTCAGCCGAAACGCGGTCAATGATCTTGTCCAGCTCCCCGCGGTCCAGCCACACTCCCCTGCATTGCGGGCAATAGTCGATCTCTACGCCGCCCCGCTCGCTCATCACCAGGTCAATTGAATCCACGGGACACTTCATGCCTGCCCCAACGTTCGGCGGAACGGAATAGTTCGGGCCCGGCCAGCCCCGGCCGCTTGGCCGGGCTACCTTCCAGCCGAAATTCCAGCCAGCAACTGCTCGAACGGGAGTGATTCCAGCGCATCGTTTTTGCGGTGAGGCTGGTCTCCGCTGAGCAACTGCACCAGCTCGCCCGCCGCCCGGTCTACCCGCGACGAAAGGGGCGAGCCGCCGTCGTCGGTGTTCCCCCAGTCCTGGGGCCCCGCGAAGACGCCGGTCGAAGCAATCCTGGTCCGCAGGTAGCTGAAGAGTGGGCGCATCGCGTAGTCAAGGACCATCTGGTGGCGGTCGGTGCCACCGGTGGCGCCGAGCAGAACAGCCTTGCCGTCCAGGGATTTGGGATCGAGAACATCAATGAAGGACTTGAACAACCCGCTGTAGGAGGCGCTGAAGACGGGGCTGACGGCGATGATGGCGTCGGAATCCTCGACGCCGGCAATCACCTCAGCGAGGCGCGGCGCGGCGTAACCGGTCACGAAGTTGTTGGCGATGTCCACGGCAAGGTCGCGCAGTTCGACGATGTCGATCCTGGCCTCGTAACCGGCCGCGCGCAGCTGCCGCTCCGTGGACGCTGCCAACTGGTCAGCCAGCAGGCGGCTCGACGACGGGACGCCCAGACCGGCGGAAAGTACGGTGATGCGGCGGGTTTCCATGGCATTCTCCTATTGCTCGTTCATTCAGTTTACATGCATTTGCATCTACATCAATGAACCGAGGCGACTCTCCATGTATTCCCGCGGTTGCGCTAACTGGCCCCGAGTCCCGCCAGGAAAGCCGTGGTGGCAGACGATATCTGCTTCTGGGCTACGTCCCGGGCCACAGCGGGCTCACCATCGCCGGGCTGCTCGCCGTAGTCCCCGAAGTAGGCGTGGTTCCCGCCCTGTACCGCCAGGAAGGCGGCGTCGGAGGGAAGCAGTTGACGGGATGCGTCTATTTTGCCCGGCGTACTCAGCCCGTCCTCGGTGCCGGAAATAGACAGCACCTTCAGGTCGGCACGATCCCGCAGGGAGTCAAGCGGATAGGAAGCAAAGAGCAGCAATCCCTCGACATCCTTGTTGTTCAAAGCGAAGGAGCTCGCACTGACGCCACCAAGGGAATGTCCCCCCACGGCCCACGTAGTGATGCCCGGATTGTCCGACATGGCACCCCTGGCCTGGTTGCCGTCGAGAAGGCTGAGATTAAGGGGTTCCTTGAGGATGACTACCAGGATTCCGGCGTCGACAGCGGGCCTGAGAATGTCCGCATAGGCCCTCGCCTCGACCTTGGCGCCTGGATAGAAAACCAGGCCGCGGGTTGCCTGCCTGCCCACCGGCGACATGGTGATCGCCGTCGGGGTTTCCGCCACGGAAATTTCCGACGCCGCCACCGCCGAGGCCGCTTGGTAAGCGAAGGGGTTGAGCCAGGCCAGGGCTGCCACCAGCGCCAGGACCACGGCCCGGCCTAACCACGCGCCTGCAGCGCGAAGGGCGGAGCGACGACGGCGCACCTCGCGCCCTCGCCAGAGCAGGACACCCCAAAGAAGCCCGACGACGACGGCAGCCACCAATATTGACGGCAGCAGCGGGTGTCCTCGCAGCACGGCCGGATTGCCGATCAGCATTCCCGCCGGCACCAAAACCAGGGCCGCCGCGCAAAGCCAGGAGGCCCAGAAAAGGGCAGGGCGGTTGGTGGTTTCCAGGTGGGCCGAATGTATGGTCATATCTGAATAATAGTTCCATCATGGAGATAATTCCCGGCGTGATGGCCCGCACCCGGAATTACGGCTTCCTGGCGGCGTTCGTGGACAGGAAATCGAGCAGCTTGTCGCGGGCCTCCCGGGCCTCGGCAAAGTTCAGATGGAACTGGTACTCATGGGGAAGTTCTGGCTGATGGTCAGCAGGCCAGAACAGCTCCGTCACCGGAACGCCGGCATCTTTCAAACGATTGCTGTAAGGAACCGACTGAAGCCACGTCAGCCCGTCACCGTTTCCTCCGCTGATGAACGTCGGTGGGAAGTCCTTCTGGACGAAGTCGATGGTGGACATGGTTGCGCCGGCGTAGGTTGCGGACCAGTCCTTGGTGCCGGTGTAGGCCCAGAGCGAAGTCTTGAAGCCCCAGGCCACAATGCCGTTGAGATCTGCCATGGCCCGGAGATCGTACAACCGCAGTGCAGGATGGTAGCGGCCAAGTCTGATTTCTGCAGGGCGGGCTGGATTCCCAGAAGGTCGGCATACGCGGGGTTCACGGTGAGCGTCGTCAACTGGCTGGCCAATTGCGCACCGGCGGAATCTCCTGCCAGGACGATCCGTCCCGGGTCCACGTTCAGCTCCGGAGCATGTGCCTTGATATAGGCGAGGGCGTCGTTGATGTCGCGCACGGCTGTGGGATACGTCGCCTCAGGGGCGATCGGGTAACCCAATCCGATGGTGGTGTAGCCCTCAGCTGCCAGAATCCGGAGGTACGGCTCAACATCCCGTTGCGCGCCGGAAATCCATGCGCCTCCGTGGATCCATACGATCGCGGGAAGCGCTGCGGTAGTCCCGGCAGGAGTGAAGGCATCGAAAGTCGATCCAGGCTTGTAGGCGATCCCCATGTGGGTCTGCAGCGGAGTATCGGGGATGTACGGCGTCATTTCGTCGATGGTGGCCTGCGCGCCGCGTTCAAAAACGCTTCGAATCACCATCGCCGAGGGCCATGGCATTGCGGAAAGCGCCAAAAGCAGAACCAACACCACGAGGATCGCCAGATCGAGTTTCCGGAGGCGCCTTGTGCGCTTTGGACGGACCCGCGGACCGGCAGCTGTTGCCGCCTCCTTCTCCGCGCTGGCCTGAAGTGATTCCAACGGTCCCATCACACACTCCCCTGTCGGTGCACCTGTGGACCATGCTAAGGGCAAAGACTGCCACGCAGGGGGCACCCGCCACAGTCATGTTTCCAGCCTAGTTGCGGCGAAATCTTGCAGTACGAGCCCAAGATCATAGTCTGGGAGGCATGACACAGGAAGCAATCGCCCCGCTGGACGGCGTCCGGGTCCTTGAGCTCGGAAATTACATAGCCGCCCCCACCGCCGGCAGGCTGCTGGCCGATTTCGGCGCGGAAGTCATCAAGGTGGAGCGCCCGGGGACCGGCGATGAGCTCCGCAACTGGCGCCTCCACAAGGGCACCACGTCCATGCTGTACCGCACGTTGAACCGCAACAAGAAGTCCGTGGTCCTGGACCTGCGCACTGAGGCGGGAAAGCAGGCCGTGCTGGAGCTCGCCGCCCACTCCGACATACTGCTGGAAAACTTTCGGCCCGGCACCTTGGAAAGGTGGGGCCTGGGGCCGGAGGTCCTCAACGAGGCCAACCCGGACCTCATCGTCACGCGCATCTCTGCCTTCGGGCAGACGGGGCCGCTGTCCGGGCGGCCCGGTTTTGCCGCCGTCGCCGAAGCCTACGGCGGGTTCCGAAACCTGGTGGGCGACCCGCACCGGGCACCAGTGCGGGTGGGTGTTTCCATTGGTGACTCGATCGCCGGCCTTTATGCCGCCTTCGGCTCCGTGATGAGCCTGTACCAGCGTGAAGCACGACGCCGGGACGCGGCTGGTGCGGTTCCGCTCGCCGAACGCATCATCGACGTCGCGTTGAATGAGGCAATGTTCTCCATGATGGAGTCACTGATCCCGGACTTCCAGGCCTACGGCGTGGACCGGCAACGCGTCGGTGGCCGCATGGAAGGTATTGCCCCCTCGAATGCCTATGTGTGCGGGGACGGGGCGAGCATCGTGGTGGCGGGAAATGGCGACTCGATTTTCCAGCGGTACATGCACACCATTGGGCGGCCCGACCTTGCCGGGGATCCCGGGCTGCAGTCCAATGCAGGCCGCTGGGCCAAACGTGAAGAGTTGGACCAGGCCATCGGTGAGTGGGCCTCGACCCTGGGCGCTCCGGAGGCCCTTGCCGTCCTTGAGGCCGCCGGAGTCCCGGCCGGACCTATCTATACAGCGGCCGATATCAGTGCGGACGGCCAGTACGCTGCACGCAACATGATCCAGAAATTCGACGTCTCCACAGGCGAGGAAATCCTCTCCGACGTAGGTTTCCCCGGCATTGTTCCCGTGATCGGTGAGCAGTCCTTGCCCATCCGGAACTTGGGGCCGGACCTCGGCGAGCATACCCAGGAGGTACTGGGTGGCCTCCTGAACATGGACGCGGCCCAGATCAAAGCGGCTTCAGGAAGCGACGAGGTAATACAGCCATGAACTCCCTTTCCAGCCCGTTCGGCAACGCAATCCTGCGGGATGTGACGCTGCGCGACGGACTCCAACTCACCGGTAAAATCCTGCCGACGGAACGGAAGGTCGAGACGGTCCGGGAGCTCCTGCGCCTGGGCGTACCAGCGATCGAGCTGGGTTCAATGGCACGGGCCGACCTGGTGCCCACCATGGCCAACACCCTTGAAGTTGTCCAAGCACTGACCGCTGACGAACTGGAAAAGTGCTGGATCTGGGTGGCGACGCCTGGCCATGTAGCAAAGGCATCGGCTGCGGGAGCACGGAATTTCCAGTACTGCCTGTCGGCCTCGGATTCCCACAACAAGGCAAACATTGGCCGGACCACTGACCAGAGCCTGGGTACCTTGCCGGAAGCCGTCGACATTGCCAGATCGGTCGGTGGAGCGATTCAACTGTGCATCGCAACGTCTTTCACGTGTCCGTTCGAAGGATATGTTCCGGAAGAGCGCGTCCTGTCGATCGCCAACGACCCCCGGGCGGCGGGCACCACGGACATCGTCATTTGCGACACCTTGGGCCAAGCAGTTCCGGCCCAAGTGGCCAGCCTGGTCACCCGGGTGCGGGAAGAATCCCCTGCCCGCCGGATCGTCTACCACGGCCACGACACCTGGGGGCTGGGCGTGGCCAACACGCTGGCAGCGATCCAAGCCGGTGCCGCGATGGTGGACGGCGCTCTCGGCGGTTTGGGAGGATGCCCGTTTGCACCAGGCGCCAGCGGCAACACCTCCAGCGAAGACCTCCTGTTTGCCACCCGGCCCGGCTGGTTGAACCCGGAGGTCTTCGGCGAACTGGTGCGCCTGTCCGGTAAGTTGCTGGAGGAGCTGGGAGAACCCAACCGCTCCAAGGCGGCACAGGGTGCCCAATCCAAAGCCGCAGCATTCGAATGGGTAATGCCCGGACTTTAGGCTTTGCGTCCAGCTCCGCCCACGGCCATCAATCCCAGGCGCTTGAGGGTTTCACGGTTCCGAACGCCGATCACTGGATCCCGTAACGCCTTGGGCACGATCTTTCCGGGGCCGCGGACGGCGTCTTCGGAGATGGAGACCCTGCATTGGCCGCTTCCGGTGGGCTCCAAAGTAATGAGCACCTCCGCCTCGCCCATGGGCCAACCCCTTGCCAGGAGCTTGAGTTCCCTGGCGGGCTCCATGCCGGTGACGCTGGTGTTGTCGTCGATGAGGAACGGCCAGGAGCCTACTGAATGGTGGAGCCGGGCACCTACCTGCGGCCATTGATCGTCCACGGCGCGGATCCGCGATGCGCCTACCACCCAGCCGGAGTAAAGCCACCCGTCGGCCATCACATCCCAAATGCGGTCGGCCGATGAGTCAAGAACTTCGGTCACTGTCGACATCTTTAGCCCTTCCACGCGTTGCCCGGCCTCATCGCTACCACAAGCTAAGCATGCTTACTGTCCGCCTACCAGCGATTGCGCAATTATGGCGAGGGCTTGCTGGCCTTTCCATCGAGCCAGAGCAGGTCCGAGTCGTCACGGTGCGGGCCATCCGAGCCCACGTGCTTGCTGTCGATTTTCGGGCCGTTCTTGATGACATGAACCATCGCCATCCCGTGTCCACGCCCCAGACCATAATCAGCCTTCAACCATTCAAGGATGGTTCCCGCCTTAACGGACGGGTCGTTGAAGCCCTTGCTTTCCGCGATCTCCACCAATTGCCTGGGCGTCAGCCCTGTCTTGTCCTCGACGGCGTCGAGGTATGCCTGGAAGGACATGAATAGTGCCTTTCGTCAGTCGCGGCTGCCCTCGTGGCGAGGTCCGCGGGGAAGAAAATTCCAAGTACGCGCGACTCTACTGGATGCCGCCGACAACGAGACAGGAGAAGGGTGTCCGGGTGTCTGCAACCACCTACACTGGCAGCATGCGCGGAGAGCTGACGATGCGGGCTTCGGCTTCAGTCGTGACCTTCTTCAGCACCGTGGCCCTCCTGGCCGGATGCACCGGACCTGGCACCGGCGCACCTGCCGTTGAAACACCCTCCGCCACCTCGCAGAAACCCATCACCGTTGAGGTCAACCAGTCCCGGGACCAGTACGGCAAACAGGCCATCCAAATCCAGCTGACCAACACCACGGATGCGTCGCTCACCGTGAGCAGCGCCCGGCTGAAATCACCCCTGTTCGAGCAGGACATCGTGTGGAGGCCGTCGGAGGGCGGACTGGTCCTGCCGCCCAAGCAACCCAAGAGTGTTCCCACGGCCCTGCCCGCGCCGGCCTGCGACACACCAAAAGACACCAGCACGGACCTCACCGCGAAAATCGACTATGCAGAAGCAGGCAAGGACCCCGTTCCGCAAACCTCCGACGCATCCGACCCCTTCGGCGTCCTCCCCCGGAACGCAGGCGAGCTGTGCCTCGCAGCCCAAGCAGCCGACGTCGCCAGCATGGTCCTGGACCCGAAACTGGAGGTTGCAGCTGACGGCGGCACCGCCGTCGTACGCCTTCTGATAACGCCAGCAGCCGACGGCGGCTCCCATCGGACGCTGACCATCCAGGGCATCGACGGCACACCCCTGCTGGCCGAAGCCGACAACCAGCCGTGGCCGCGGGACGTCAAAATCAGGCAAGGCACTGCGCTCATGGAACTCGCATTGGGAATCCGTCCGGCACGCTGCGATCCGCACGCCGTGGCGGAGGACAAAGTAGGGACATTGCTGCCACTCAGGGTCAAAGTGGGTGACCGCGAAGGCCTGCTGAAAATCGCGGCGTCAGTTGACCTGCGGGGCCGCATCTACGACTTCGTTACTGCTGCGTGCGGTGACGGATAACGCGGATTCAGTCGTCGAAGTGGGCCACGACATCCGGCTGCCCGGAAATACGGTCCACCATCGACTGCGCAACGGAATGGAGTTTTTGGTTGCGATCGCTCGAAGCCCGCCGCAGTACCTCGAATGCCTCACCCTGGGTGCATCGGTTTTGGGCCATGATCATTCCGCAGGCGAGATCTATGACTGTCCTGGTGTCCATGGCGGCTTTTAGATCGTCCCCGCGCTGATCAGCGGCCGCAATCCTGATGGCCAGCCGCATTGCTTTACTCGACATCTCCACGAAAAGCACAGCATCGGCAATTCTCTCCTCCGTGAAGACCCCCGGGGTAGGGGAGAAGAAATTCAACACCGCGGCCGAATCCGGGCCCAAGGTCATGGGGACGCCCAGAGCACTTTTGATCCCTGCCGCGTCCAGCGCGCTCCGATACTCCGGCCAGCGCGGATCGGAATCAACATCTCCCAGAAGGACCGGCACACCACTGTCCAGTGCGTCGACGCACGGCCCCGAACCCAAGGACTGTTCAATCCGGTCCAACATCAGGGCACGTTCGCTGCTGCCTCCAATCGTGGCAGTCCGTTTACGGCGCCTCAGTGTCACCGCACACTCAATGTGCGTGGCGCACACCCTGGTCATCATGCCTGCGGCGAAGCCGGTCAGTCCGTCCAGGAACGCCTTGACGTCCTCGGTCCCGGCAATGAGGTCGACCAACCGCTCGAATTCTCCCGCCCAGTCTCCTTCACCCATGACCTCAATCTAGAGAACCCCGCCGCTTGCCACAACAGTCCGGCAGGAATGCTTGGCTAGCCGATGATCGGGAGCGCTAATGGCGCGCTTTCCACCCTGACCGTAACGTTCGCTTCCACCCTCTTGACTTCACCGTCCATTTGGTACGGCAACGGCTTGAGGGTGGTGAACTCGTAGCTGCTGACGCTCGGTTGATCCCCCAAACCCTGGGTGGTGGCACGCAGCGCTGTCAGCAGGACGCGCCACTTGGGCATGTGCGGAAAAACGATGACCTCGAATTTACCGTCCTTGGGCAGGTTGTCCGCTTCGCTCAGCGTGGCGTACTTGGCCATCTCCGGAATATTGGCGAAAACCAGGCTATCGAATTTATGCCGCTTACCGTCCTCCAGGCGGATGGCGAAAGGCTCGAATTTGGAGAAAGTCTGTATTACCGTGACCATTTCCTTGAGCGCGCCCTTGCTGCCTTTTTCCAGTTCGGTGGCTACAACCGGGGTCAGGCCAAATCCGATATAGGAGTGCGCATATTCCAGGGTTTCATGGTCTTTTTGGCCCGTGTGGATCCGGAGAAGATCGATCGAGTGGACCCGACCCTCGGCAATGGCCTCTTCCAAGGGTTTTGAGGCGGTAATACGGCTATGGTCGTTGGCATTACCTGCAGCCCTCACGGCACAGACGGCCCGCGGGTTGCCGGCCTGCATGACACCGTTCACCACCTCGTTGTATCCGCCGTCGCCACTCACGGAAACCACAAGGACGTCCCCTCCCTTCGCCGCTGCTTCGCGCGCCAAATCAACTGCGTGGCCTGCATGCTCAGTGGGCTGGAGGATGATCTCGGGCTGGTATGTGAGGAGACTCTTTAACTTGTCGTGCAGCTGCTGCGCCAACTCAGGCGCGTCCCCCGTGCTGTTGGGATTGAAAATAATGACGATCGACTCAAAGGTCCGGGCAGAATCCACGATGTGCTCCTGATTCATTGCGAGGGCCTTACTGGCGGCTGTTTTCCTCGAAGCTCCCATAGTATTCGCAAACGTGACGGGGTTCCGGATGGAGCGTGAACGTGAAAGCATGAAACGTGCCGTAGAAGCCGGGGTACACGACAATCAGCCTGACGCAGTCCGGTGCTGTGTCAGCGGTGGGGGGCTCGAATGCAAGACTCACGGGAAACAGCGAGATCGCTTGTCCTGGATCATGAAATCGCCCTTGAGGATTTATGGGCCTGGTACTGGGCCAATGGTGGAAATGCCAAACAGTGGGACTTTGACGCCTACCTGTTCGGAATCGAAGAGCGCGATCCGTTCGACTTGAAGATTCTTGCCTGGGCCATGGAAGACCTCGAGGCCCGACCAGTTCTGTGACCTGGCAACCGGGACCAAACACCCCCGGTAGGGTTACACCATGGGGACGGTTCTTGAGGTTGAAAACCTGAGTGTGGGCTATGCCGGCGATCCTGTATGTGGCGAGGTATCGGCCTCTGTGGCGGCCGGAGAAGTACTGGGAATCGTAGGCGTCAACGGCGCAGGGAAGTCGACCGTGGCACGGACCATCGCCGGTCGGCAGTCTCCGCTTGCAGGGGACGTCAAGGTCAATGGCCTCTTGATTGATCCAGACGCCGTTCCGTTCCGCCGCCAGGTCGCGGCCGTCTTCGATGACGACCTCTTCTTTCCCTCCCTCACAGTCCGGGAGCACCTGCTCCTGATCGCCCGCGGGCATTCGCTGGAGAACCCCGAGACCAGGGTTGACGAGGAATTGGAGTTCTTCGGCCTCCTGGGAAGGGCCCACGCGATACCCGACGCCTTGTCATCGGGCCAGCGACGGCGACTGCTCCTGGCTGCCGGTTTGATCCGCCCGTCGTCCATCCTGATCCTGGACGAGCCCGAACAGCGGCTCGATCCCCGGATGCGCGTCGCCGTGGGTGCGCGCATCGCGGAACACGCCGATCAGGGTGGAGCGGTGGTCCTTGTCACCCATGATCCGCAACTGCTGCTCGCCATTGCTTCCACCTGCCTGGTTATTGGTGATGAGGTCCGGGAACTTGATCCTGAGCACGGCGCTTCGGTCATTTCCGGATCCTGAAGCGATGAGTACTGACGTCTCCCGGCAGGGCCGGATACTCTCGGCCGAGATCGTGCGGTTCACCCGCCGGTCCGCCCGACGCTACCGGCGCAGTCGATCCTCGTTAGGTGACCGCTTCGTTGACGCCTACAGCTGGGGCCTGGGCATAGGTGTTTCCCTGACTATTGCGGCATCGTTTGTCCTGGCGCTGCGCAACGAAATTGCCGGCAGGGCCTCGACCTCGGGCAGCATCGTCCGGGAACAGTGGCTCGTCCTACCGGAACCTGTCCTGTGGACATGCCTGACCTTCGTTGTCCTCCTCGCTGTGGGCAACCTCGCCGGGAAGCTTGGCCCATTGGCAGTCAACGGACCAGAGAGCTCCTGGTGGCTACCCCTCCCCCTGGACCGCCGCCCCATGGTCCTGCCTCCATTCCTCCGCAAGACTGCCCTTGCCGCCGCCGGATCCGTGATCGCCTACGTAGCCTTCAGCATGGTGACAGCCGCGGACCGGAACCCCCTGGAGCACCTTTGCTCTGCGCTGACTTTCGGAGCAGCTGCCGTGATCGCGGTGGTCATGGCCGCCTTTAAGCAGCTCGGTTTGCTGGGTCGTTGGACCGGCCGGATAGTGTCCGCGGCGCTACTTGCGGCCTGCTCGGCCGCCACGTTGATATCGGCCTCACCATGGCCGGCAGCGTTAGCCGCTGTCGTCGCCGTCGGACTCGCCGCCGTGGTGGGGCCGCGCGCCGGCAGGGTGGCCGGTGAGGAGCTGGTGCGGGGCGGTGCCGTCGCCGGCCACGCCGGCGCATCGTTGTTCATGATGGATTCCAATGAGGTACTCCGTGCCCTCGGCGCCGGGCGGAAGAAGGTCGACGGCGGCCGGGCGGCCAGGTTCTATACCCGCCCGCCGCGTGGCCCGCTCGGGGCATTGATCCGAGCCGATGTTGTGGCCTTCCTCAGGCTGAACCCGCCACTGGTCCCGCCGGTCATGTGGTTTGCAGGCAGCGTTGCGTTGCTCCTGGTGGAAGGCGGGCTGCCCGGGTTCGTCCAACTGGCAGTGCTGGTCATCGCCGGCTGCGCCACGGCTTCGGGCATGGCGACGGTGTCGCGCAAGACGGCCATGCTTCCCGAAATCGACGCGCTGTTGCCTCTCCACCCGGCGCTGGTACGAATCAGTCGGATGCTCATGCCGTGCTTGGCCATGGCCGCCTGGATGGGCCTCCTGAGCGTCGTCCTGGTCTCCCTGGGCGCCTCCACTCCAGCATTGATTGCAGTGGGTGCCATGGCAGGAATCGGCATGGGCGCCGGCAGTATCCGGGCGGCGATCCGCACACAGCCGGACTGGTCCGCACCACCGGTGGAGACCCCCTTTGGTCCCGTCCCCCGCGCCCAGCTGGGATCCCTGCTCCGGGGACTGGACGTGACCATCCTGGCCATGATTCCGCTCATGGTGGCTTTGTACCTTGGATACGTACCGTCACTCGTGGCTGGTGCGCAGCTGGTGTTCAGTGCGGGCATAGTCCTGGTGGTTGCGCTATCCCGCCCTAAGCACTCGTAAACGACGCATTACAAGAGCACGGTCCCTTGGATGCAAGTAGCTGAGGCCCCGCCAACCCAAATTTCGCCGTCTTCAGCCTTGACGTGGACGCGTCCAGCGCGGCCCAACACCGTGCCCTGAGCCGCTGTGTACTCGTCCGGTGCGCGCCCGCTGCCTATCAACCATTGGGCTGCGCCCGCATTAAAACTGCCCGTCACCGGGTCTTCGGTCATCGCGTCGTGGGCAATGAAAGTCCGGACTTCAAAATCGACGTCGGAACCCGCCTCGTGCGGGCCGATCACGCCCACCTTCAAATCACCCATTGCTGCGAGGTCGGGCTCGATGCCCAACACCTGCCGCGCCGATTCCAGGAGCACGCCGATCCACGCCGGACCGTTGACCAGCCACGACGTATCCAGCAGCGCTTCCTCAGGAAGCCGCAAACCGGCTGCGAGCTGCGCGCGAACCTCGTCCGAAACCGGCCCGGAGCGCGTCAGCGGCGGCGCAGCAAAAGCCAACCGCCCGGCGTCGTGCTTCACCCGGACCAAGCCTGCCCCGCACTCCTGCACCACTACGCCATCCGTCTTGGGCACTCCCCCGGCTTGGAGCCAGGTGTGCGCGGATCCCAGGGTGGGGTGCCCGGCAAAGGGGAACTCCTCGCTGGCTGTGAAGATCCGAACCTTGTAGTCGGCAGCGGGGTCGCTGGGCGGCAGGAGGAACGTGGTCTCGGAAAGGTTGGTCCAGTTGGCGAAGTGCTGCATGGTCTCGCCGCTGAGCCCTTCCGCATCCACGACGACGGCGAGGGGGTTGCCGAGGTAAGGACGGTCGGAAAAGACGTCTACCTGATGGAATGGTCGGTTACGGGGGGCGCCGGAAGTCACTGATGCAGGCTATCACCGGGTGGTGGCCGGTCCACGCCTGGTCTGGGAGACTACGGGCATGGCAGAGAACAAGACACAGCCCACGGACGTCTCCGTGGAAGACTTCCTGGCAGCGGTGGAACATCCCCAACGGCGGAAAGACGGCTTGGAACTGCTGGACATGATGCGCCAGGCCACCGGCCAGGAAGCGGTGATGTGGGGGCCAACGATCGTAGGATTTGGCAGCTACCACTACAGATACAGCAGTGGCCGCGAGGGCAACGCCGCCGCCGTCGGCTTTTCTCCCCGCAAGGCGAACCTGGTGGTGTACGGACTCACCGGCAGCCCCGAGGCGGAGGATCTGTTGCCGAAACTTGGGAAATACAAAACAAGCACTGCCTGTGTCTACATCAACAAGCTGGACGACGTGGACGGGAGCGTCTTGTCAGAACTGGTCCACGCCGGCTACCAACACGTCATGAGCGAACTGCACACCCCCTGACATCCCGCGCCCCTGCCCCGCCACCCCGCCGAGATATAGGGGCACAGAAAAGCCCCCACCACCGGAAACCGGAAGTGGGGGCCTTCTTTGTAGTCAGGGACTACTTGCTGGCTACGACCTCGAGGTCGATGACAGCGGAAACGTCCTCGTGCAGGCGAACGTTGGCCTGGTACGAACCGACAGACTTGATGTGGTTCGGCAGTTCAACGTTGCGCTTGTCGATGGAGCCGAGGCCAGCGGCCTCAACAGCAGCAGCGACATCAGCAGGCTTGACGGTGCCGAAGAGACGACCGGACTCGCCGGCCTTCACCTCGAGCTTGACCTTCTTGGAGGACAGTGCCTGAGCCTGGGCCTGTGCAGCTTCAACGGAAGCGTGCGCACGAGCAGCGCGTGCAGCCTTGATGGACTCAACCTGCTTCTCGCCACCCTTGGACCAGGTCAGAGCGAAGCCGCGGGGCAGCAGGAAGTTACGTGCGTAACCGTCCTTGACCTCGACAACGTCGCCAGCAGCACCGAGACCGGTTACTTCGTGGGTCAGAATGAGCTTTGCCATGTTAGTTAATCCCTTCCCTTAGCCGCGGCCAGCGCCGGAGTAAGGCAGCAGAGCAACTTCGCGGGCGTTCTTGATTGCCTGGGCGATCTTGCGCTGTTCCTGAACGGTAACGCCAGTGACGCGACGAGCGCGGATCTTTCCGCGGTCGGAGATGAACTTGCGCAGCAGTGCTACGTCCTTGTAGTCGATGACAGTGATGTCAGCGGCCTTCAAGGGGTTGGACTTTGGTTTGGGCTTACGGAGTTCAGCCTTAGCCATCGTGGAGCTCCTTTTCTATGGAGCCCGTGGATATTGATCCACGGGATGGTGGTGTTCGACGGCGGTGATCGCCAAGGTGCCTTTCGGCAGTCCCGGTGAGCGACCGGCGTCGGACGTTTATGTGTTGTTTAGAAGGGAGGTTCGGAATCAGGGCCGTTGCCCCAACCGCCGCCTGCATTGCTGACCCCGGGCGTGGCCCAGGGATCATCCTGCTGTGCGGGCTGGTTGTTGCCGCCCCAGTTTCCACCGGAGTTGCCGCCGCCCTGGTTTCCACCAGGAGCGCCACCTCCAAAGCCACCGGAATTACCGGCGTTACCGCCACCGAAGCCGCCCTGGCCACCGCCGGAGCGCTGGGTACGGTTGACTTTGGCGTTGGCGTAACGCAGGCTGGGGCCGATTTCGTCGACCTCAAGCTCGATAACGGTGCGCTTCTCGCCTTCTTTGGTTTCGTAGGAACGGCTCTTCAAACGACCGGAAACGATGACGCGCATACCCTTGGTCAGGGATTCGGCCACGTTCTCGGCTGCTTCGCGCCATACCGATGCGCGGAGGAACAGGGTTTCCCCGTCCTTCCACTCATTGGACTGGCGGTCAAAGGTCCGGGGAGTAGAAGCGATGGTGAAGTTCGCTACTGCTGAGCCAGACGGGGTGAACCGCAGCTCGGGGTCATTGGTGAGATTACCGATGACCGTAATAGTGGTTTCGCCTGCCATCTACTGCCTCCTTGTTCGTTCCTGCGGGGTAAAGATCTGAAAGGGGCTGATTACTCAGCAACAACCTTCTGGTCTTCAGGGCGGATGATCTTGGTGCGCATGATCGTCTCGTTGAGAGACAGCTGGCGATCAAGTTCCTTGGCGGTAGCCGGAGCAGCGGTGAAGTTCACCACGGCGTAGATACCTTCGGACTTCTTCTTGATGTCGTACGCCAGACGGCGACGGCCCCAGATGTCTACCTTTTCGATGGTTCCACCATCGGTGGTGATGACATTGAGGAACTTCTGAAGCGACGACTCTACGGTACGTTCTTCGACCTCGGGGTCGATGATTACCATCAATTCGTAAGGACGCATATGTGAACCCACCTCCTTTGGGCTAAGCGGTTACGGTATTTCCGTAACAGGAGGTTCATTTGCGATGCCGTGCCAGCTCCCCACCGAAAATTCCGCGGGAGGGCGTAACACAGACTTCAATATCTTAGTGCATCTCCTGCACTCAAAGCTATTCGGCCGGATCCTCGGCGGAAACCGGGAAGCTGTCCTATGTGGATAACACCGGTGGCCATGCAGTGAATACTTGATCCATGACCGTCCTGAAGCCGATTGTTCTGTTCGTTTTGGCCGCTGTCGCAGAGATCGGCGGAGCCTGGTTGATCTGGCAGGCCGTTCGTGAAGGACGCGCGTGGTGGTGGGCCGGGCTGGGGATCATCGCGCTGGGAATCTACGGATTCTTCGCAGCCTTCCAGCCGGACGCCCACTTCGGTCGGGTCCTTGCCGCGTACGGCGGCGTCTTTATTATCGGCTCGCTGGCATGGGGCATGCTGGTTGACGGCTTCCGCCCCGACCGCTGGGACGTCATCGGAGCCGCAGTCTGCCTTGTGGGGGTGGGCGTGATCATGTTCGCACCCCGCTCCGGCGCCTAGGCGCATAGAGGCGTGCGGCGCGAAGAGGCGCGCGCCCATGGAGGCGTGCGCCCCGGCGCGCGCGGCATGGAACGACAAAACCCCCGGTCCGAAGACCGGGGGTTTCATTGTGCGCGGAGGGGGACTTGAACCCCCACCCCCTTTCGAGGACTAGCACCTCAAGCTAGCGCGTCTGCCATTCCGCCACCCGCGCAAGGTGATCAGGGGGAAAACAGTGTTTCGTTTTTCTCCTCGACAGCGACAAAGACACTAACACGAGGAACGCCAATACGTGGATTCCTGCTCGTTTGATGGCATCCGGTCGGGCGTGGTTCGCGCGGGGGTCCGCAGCGGCTAACTATGGTGGGCAAATGAGCAACGTCAGAGTCAGACGCAGCAGGTTGCGCTTCCTCGTCATGATCATCGCTGGAGCGGCAGCTGTTATTGCCACGGGTATCGCTGGGAATTGGGTGGACGCCCCTGCAGTCGGATGGGCCACGGCCGCGTTCATCTACGTCGCATGGGTGTGGCTGGTGATCGGCCGCATGGATCCCGATGACACCCGCCGGCACGCCACCAGTGAAGACCCGTCCCGCGGCGTCACCGACCTGCTGATCCTGGTGGCGAACCTTGCCAGCATCGCGGCTGCTGCGGCCGTAATCGTCAATTCACACGCTGAGTCCGACAGCAGCAGACTGGGCTCCGGTGCACTTGCCTTGGCCTGCGTCGCCTTCTCCTGGATGCTCGTCCAGACTCTTTTCACCCTGCGCTATGCCGAGCTCTACTACAGCCCCAAACCGGATGCCGGAGGTGCGGTGGGTGGGATCGGCTTTAACCAGGACAGGCCACCCCAGTACACGGATTTTGCCTACCTCGCCACCAGCTTGGGCATGACCTACCAGGTATCCGACACCAACCTGGGCAACCACCGGATCCGCTTCGAGGCGCTGAAACACAGCTTGTTGTCGTACCTCTTCGGCACGGTCATCCTGGCCGCAACCATCAACCTGGTTATCGGGCTGGCCCAGTAGCCGGCACCCAGGCCGCCGTTAACCACAAAGTGGGGCAGCCGCCGTCGGATGCTGACGGTGGCTGCCCCACTGCGGAAAGACTGTTACGACGCCGGCCCGGAACCGATGTCTGCGCGCTCGGCTTCGGTGGTGGTCGCCTCGACGCCGGCGGCCCCACGCTTGCGGTACCGCCACACGCCGATAGCCACGACTACCGCGGCCAGCCCCAGCGAGAGGAACAGCGACTCACGCGTGGAGTCGATGATGACCATGCCGATGACGAGGGCCACGATGGCACCAATGGCAATCCAGGTGAGGTAGGGGAAGAACCACATTTTGAGTTCCAGGTCCTTCGCGGCAGCGCCCATGCGGCGCCGGAGGATCAGCTGCGATACCGAAATGACCAGCCATACGAACAGGGCGATGGCACCGGAGGTGTTCACCAGGAACAGGAACACGGTATCAGGAGCGATGTAGTTCAGGCCCACGGTGATGAATCCGACCACGGTGGATGCCAGTACCGCTGCGGCCGGAACACCCCGCTTGGAGATCTTCATCCAGGACTTGGGGGCGTCGCCCCGCTGTGAGAGTGAGAACAGCATGCGGCTTGCCGTGTAAAGGCCGGAGTTCAAGCAAGAGAGCACGGACGTGAGGACAACGATGTCCATGATGGTGCCGGCGCCCGGAATTCCGTACAGCTCAATGACTGCAACGTAGGGGCTCTTGGCAACGGAGGCGTCATTCCAGGGCAGGAGGGTGACCACTATGGCGATGGAACCGATGTAGAAGATCAGGATGCGCCATACGGTGGACTTCACGGCCTTCTTGACGGCATCCACGGGGTTCTCGGATTCACCAGCGGCGATCGTGGCGATTTCCGCGCCGAAGAAGGAGAAGACGACTACGAGGATGCCTGCCAAAACGGCTCCGGGGCCGTTGGGCATGAATCCACCCTGGTCCAGGAGGTTGCTGACGCCCGGAGCGGACACGCCCGGCATCAGACCAAGGATCGCGGCGATGCCCGCCAGAAGGAAGATGACAATGGCTGCGACCTTGATGGAAGCGAACCAGAATTCGAACTCACCGTAGGACTTCACCGAACCGAGGTTGGTCAGTGTCAGCAGGACCATGAGGACCAACGCCCAGACCCACTGATCGACGCCGGGAACCCAGCGGTGCATGATGGCGGCACCGGCCGTCGCTTCGATACCGAGCACAATGATCCAGAACCATGCATAGAGCCAGCCAATACTAAAGCCCGCCCAGCGGCCGAGGGCCTTGTCTGCGTATGTGGAAAACGAGCCTGTTTCCGGGTTCGCCGCAGCCATTTCACCGAGCATGCGCATGACGAGGATGACTACCAGGCCTGCGGCCAGGTATGCCACGAGGATGCCCGGACCGGCCTGCTGGATGGCAGCGCCGGAGCCGACGAACAAGCCGGCTCCGATGACGCCGGCGATGGCGATCATGGAGAGGTGTCGGGGCTTCAGGGACTTCGATAGTTGTTGGTCAGCGTGCATGGATCGGCGCCGTCCTTCAGGTCTTGGAGGTTGGCCACTGTGGTGTGCCACGGGCCACATGACTCAATCACGTTAACCTGCTACACCGACGACTTTCCTGTGCAACCGAACATTTTGTGCTTCCCGAAAACAGAGAGACGCACAAAATGTAAACCTTTAGGCATCCAAAGTTTCCTCAGGGGAACTTCCGCAACACCCTTGAAATGAGTGCTTGAGGCTTTGGCTTAGAGGGTGCTCCCAAAGAACAATTGCGAAACTGTCGCGAGGCTCTTGGGATCTTCCACGCCGCAGAGCTCCCGCGCCGAGTGCATGGACAGCAGCGGAATGCCCACGTCCACAGTCCTGATGCCGAGGCGGGTGGCGGTCAGCGGACCGATGGTGGAACCGCAGGGCAGGTCGTTGTTTGACACGTATTCCTGGTACGGCACGTTGGATTCCTTGCACAGACGCGCCCACAGGGCGGCGCCGGTGGCATCCGTGGCGTAACGCTGGTTGGCGTTGATCTTCAGCAAGGGGCCGCCGTTGAGCACCGGCTTGTTGGCGGGATCGTGCTTTTCCGCGTAGTTCGGGTGGACGGCGTGGCCAGCATCCGCGGAAACGCAGAACGACGCCGCCAGCGCCTGTCGCCGCTGGCTCACCGAAGCGCCGAGACCGTCAGAGATGCGCACCAGGATGTCCTCCAGCAACGGCCCGCAGGCACCTGAGCGGGAGTTGGACCCGATCTCTTCATGGTCAAAGGCTGCAAGGACGGCAATCGGGCCGTCACTCGGGGCGGCTGCAGCATGCCCCATCAAGGCCACCAGGCCAGCGTGTGTGGAGGAAAGGTTGTCCATCCGCCCAGACGCAAAGAACTCACTCTTGGCCCCGAAAACCGCGGGGGCCTGCGTGTCTGCAACCACGACGTCGTATCCGCCGATGTCCGCGGCATCAACAGTGGCGCCCTCGACGCGTTCGGCCAGCAGTGCCAGGAGATCCTCGCCTGCAGGGTCTCCTTGTCCAAAGACGGGATTCATGTGTTGCTGCTTGGACAGGTGCAGGCCGTTGTCGTTGACCCCACGGTCCAGGTGAATGGCCAATTGCGGGAAGCGCAGAAGGGGTCCCGTGGCGGTCAGGTGCTGCGTGCCATCGTGCAGTACCAAACGCCCCGCGAGCTCCAGTTCGCGGTCCAGCCAGGAGTTCAGGAGCGGTCCGCCATAAACCTCGACGCCGGCCTGGAGCCATCCGTATTTTCCCGTAGTGGGCTTGGGCTTGAGCTTGAAGGAAGGCGAGTCGGTGTGTGCACCCAGGATGTTGAATCCGGTGGTGGGGCCTGCGTTTTCGGGGGTCACCCACGCGATGAGTGCACCATCCCGGATCACATAGAACCTGCCAGCGCCCCCCTCCCACGGTTGCAGTTCGTCCAGGGAAGTAAAGCCGGCATCGTCCAGCCGCCGCGCGGCCTCGTGCACGGCGTGGAAGCTCGAGGGAGACGCCGAAACGTAAGCGCCAAGGTCCTTGATGTGGTCAACTGCGGCTGAGGCATTCGAAGGCATGCCCCCGAGTCTAGCCCCGCTCGGGACGGCGGCCGGGCGGCTGTACAGGGGAAGTGACCCCGTCCTTGAGCCGCAAATCCCAGCCGTGTGCAATATAAGCAAATACATATGCTTGTAATGAACGTCACCTTGTGCCACTATGGCTCTCAGAAGGCACACCCACGGAAGGCTCCTCCCATGAAGATCCAATTGAAACCGGTGCGAAAGCTCCGCATCCACTGGCCCATCCGGGTCGAAACCATGACCCAACTGGCCGGAGGCAACCTCGCCGCCTTGGAAGCGGACAGCGGCATCTCATCCCTTCTGCAGGAGCTTACGGAGTGCCCCGAGCTGGGCGGGTTCGGAAACTACCACCACGTCTTCGAGTCCTCCGTGGGTTACGAGGGTTTCACCGTTGCTGAAGGGGCAAACCCCACGCTGGGAAGCGTGGGGCAACGGACCATCTCGCCGACCTTCGTCTTCACCTCCTACTTTGATGACTGCCTGGATGAAGACGCCGTTCACCGCCTGGTCCAGCGGATTGTGGACATCCACCCTTGGGAGGTCCCGGTGATCGAAGTGTCCGGTCCCCTGAACGTCTCCAGCAGCGTGCTGACCCCCGTAGGCGAAAGCCGGGTGGCGTCATGACCACAGGACTCTGGCAGGAACTCGCGCCGCTGCTCCGCGACCGAACGTTCACGGACCTCACCCACGCGTTCCATCCCGGCCAGCCCCGGTTTGCTGCTTTCCCGGATGAATCCCGCGAGGCGCTCTTCGATATGGAGAAGGGCGACGGCTTCACGGCCCACCGCTACTCAATAGTGGGCCAATGGGGTACCCACGTGGATCCGCCATCGCATTTTGTGCGTGGTGGCCGGACCCTGGACCAGATACCCGTGGACCAGATGGTGCTTCCGCTGGTTGTCTTGGACATCAGCCACCGCGTGCGCAGGGACCCTGATGCCACGCCCACACTGGGCGACATCAAGGATTGGGAATCACGATGCGGCACCATTCCCGCTGGTTCGTTCGTCGCCCTCCGCACAGGATGGAGCCAACGGTGGCCCGACCCTGAGGCCATGGCCAACAAGGACGAATCCGGAACGAGCCATACTCCCGGGTGGTCGCAAGAGGTCCTCCAGTGCCTGATCGAAGAGCGGGGAGTGGCTGCGGTTGGACACGAACAGACCGACACGGACCCTGGCATGGCCACGTCCCGGCAGGACTTCAGCCTGGAAACCTACGTCCTTGCACAGGACAAATGGCAGATCGAACTCCTGGCGCATCTTGACGGCCTGCCGGAATCCGGTGGCGTCCTGGTGGCAAGCTGGGCCAAACCCCTGGACGGGAGCGGCTTCCCGGCAAGGGTCTTCGCCATTCACTAGGGCTGCGAGTCGCTAGACTCGTTCCATGTCAAAGACCTCCAGCATGGGCCGCGGGATGATGGCCATCCTTGCGGTGGGGGCGCGCCACGCGCAAGGGCACGACGGCGGTACGGTTGCCGACGTCGCTGCCCACCTGGAGAAGGACCGCAGCCAGGTTTCCCGAAGCCTCAAGGGGGCTTTGCAGGAGGGCTTCCTTGCCCGCACCGACAACAGGGAGTACCGCTTGGACTGGTCAGTCCTGGCAGACGCCCAGCTGGTCACCGAGCAACGACTGAAGACCGACGGACTCTCCGCGCTGGAAGGATTGGCCGCCGAAACCAACGAAGCTTGCTTCCTGGGCGTGCTGAGCGGAAACAGTACGGTCACCATTGGCGAGCAGGTACCTGCCAGCGCCAACCTGGTGGGTTCCTGGCTGGGCCGGCCCTATCCGGCCTACTGCAGTGACGCCGGCCAGGCGCTCCTCTGGGATGCGCCGGATGATGAAGTCCGGACGCTTTTCAAGACCGTGGAATTCGTCAAGCACGGACCCAACACGCCCTCTTCCGTGGACGACTTCCTGGACCGGCTCAACCAAGCCCGGGCACGCGGGTACTCGATCGTTGATGAAGAAGCCGAACCCGGACTCTATTCACTGGCCGCGCCAGTCCGCGATTTCAAAAATGAGATCGTTGCCGCGCTCCAGATCGTTGGCCCCAGGACGCGGGTTGAGCCGCAACGTGAAAGCCACGCCATGGCACTCCGCTCATGGTGCGAGTGGCTGGAAGCAATGGTGGGTGGCCCGGCCGCGTCTCCACACCGGCCCTAAGTCAGTACCGTGCCGTGGGCACCAAGTCCTTGGGATGTTTCATGGAGCACTCCGGCGATTTCCGGCGCCGCCTTCTCGATACTGGAACGGTTGCCCAGGACGCTAAGGGCGGCGACGATGTTCCCGCCGTCGGCCCGGACCGGTACGGCCAATTCCCACACGTCATGCTCGAATTCCTCGGCGGCGACAACAAATCCGCGGGACTTGTCACGGTCCATGAGGTCACGGACTTCCGGCGCGGAATGTGCCGCCGCGGGACCGCCCACACCGATGAAATTCACGTCGCGGAGAAGGGATTCCAGCTCATTGGGCGAGTGATCCCACAGCAAGGCCCTGCCCGCTCCGGTGCACCAGACGGGCGTCACCATACCCGGCTTTGCGTAGCCGCCCGGGAATGAGTTGTTCGTGGATGCACGCAAGAGGAGGACCCTGACTCCGTCGCGGACGGAGAGCCGCGATCGCAAGCCAAAGGCGGAGACCAGCTCCTCCAGCTTTGCCCGTGACTTCTGCACCCAGCCGCTGTTGAGCGAAGCTGCCAGGCCCAGGAAGCCCGAGCCCGCGCGGAACGGGCCCCTGTCCACCCGTTCCAGCAAGCCAAGATCACACAACTCCTGGGCCAAGCGGGAAACCCTGCTTTGCTCCATATCCAATTCGGCGGCCAGTTGAGAGACGCCCAGGAGCTGACGGCCCTGCTTTTCGCGGTCCGTGATCAGGCGAACGAGGCGAAGGCCTTGGGCCAAAGAGGACGCTTCGGGTGATGTATCCACAAATCCACTCCTTCCACCACGCGCTCACGCCATTCTCACATGGGCGTGTCTGCCACAAGGACTCGGGAGTCCTTCGCCCACACCGTGTACAGGTCCGCGAGTATCCCGCGATTTGCCGACTCCAGTTCCCCTACGGAAATTTCCGCGCCATTCTGGCTGCCGAACAGCACCACTTCGTCACCTGGCCGCGCCTCCAGCACTGCGGAGACGTCGATCACCATGGAATTCATGGAGATTGCATCAACAACCGGCACCCGCTGGCCACGCACCACAACGGATCCGCCCACGCCAAGTGCACGCCGGTATCCGTCGCCGTACCCCGCCGTGACGGTGGCCAGCTTTGAATCCGATTGCAGGGTATGAGTGTGGCCGTAGCCCACCCTGCTTCCCGCCGGATAATGGTTCACGGATCCGATCCGCGCCTTGAAGGCCAGGCAGCGCCGGAACCCCGGGTGGCTTGGGTCCGAATCGCCGTATAGAACGGCCCCTGTCCGCACCATGTCCAGCCAGGTTGCCGGCGCATTCAGCGTGGCAAACGAATTTGCTGTATGGAGCAGAACCTGGCTGCGGGGCACCTTTGCCAATCGCAAAACGGCCATGGACTCGGCCTTGAAGCGCGACAGCCCTTGCTCAATGTGTTCAACATCGTCCAAGGGGAAATGGGTCATGATCCCAGCGAGCTCCAACTGCGGATGGCCAACTACTGCCACGGCACTGGCCCGGCCCAGCGGCGACGATACGTCCAGGCTGTGCCTGCTCATGCCGGAGGAGTTGATGTCCAGGTGGATCCTGATCTTCCGTCCGGTCTCGGCGGCAATCCGGCTCATTTCCCAAGCACTCTGAGGATCCGCCACAAGTTCTTCCACATCATGGGCCATGGCCGCGGCTATTTCCTGGGGCGCAGCAGCGCGGACCCGCAACAACCTCCCTGTGTAGCCATTGGCGCGAGCCGCCTCTGCTTCGGAATTCGAGCCCACACCGATGTACGGCACGCCCAGGCGCACCAGGAAAGGAATCAGGAGGCCGGCCCCGTGGCCGTACGCGTCGGACTTGACCACGGCGCAGAGCATGGCCCGGTCCTGCAGCATTCCCAGCACCGTCCGGACATTGGACTCGAAGGCGTTGCCGTTGATTTCGAGCCAGCTGGCAAGGTTTTCGATCCTTGGCTGGTGGTTCACGACCTGCATCTTCAATTCCCCCGAATCAGCACCTTGCGGCCGGGTCAAGGACCCGGCCGCGAGGCTCAGTGGATGTGGATTCACGACGCCGGACTGGACTTCGCGGGGCGGCGGTACCTGAAGTGGAAGTAGGCGTAGCAAGCCCCGACAAAAGGAACACCAAAGTACAAGGCGGCGACCTGCTGTGGGTCAAACGCAATGCCCACCAGCGAAAACAAGCAGAGCGCGAAGGCCAGGATCGGGACCAATGGGAAGAGGGGCGCTTTGTAAGCAAGGTCCTTCACGCTTCCGCCGTTGCGCACAAAGGCCCGGCGGTGGAAGAAGTGGGACGCAGTGATGGACATCCACACACCGACGACCGCGAAACCGGCCACGGAGACCAAGGCGAGGTACACGGTTTCCGGTGCAACCACGCTGCTGATCAGCGATGCAATGCCGCCAACCATGCTGACCGAGAGAGCCACCAGCGGTATTCCGCGTCGAGTGAGCCTTTTCAAAGCCTTCGGCGCATGCCCCTCGTCTGCCAAGGAGTAGAGCATCCGGGCACAGGAGAACAATCCGCTGTTCCCGGCCGACAGCAGGGCCGTGATGATGACGAAGTTCATGATGTCAGCGGCATAGGGAATTCCAACGGACGAGAACACTGTCACGAAGGGGCTCTCGTCCAGTCCCACCTGGTCAAACGGGACGGTTGCGGCAATGACCGCGATGGCACCAACAAAGAAGATCAGCAGCCGGATGACTGTGCTGCGCATGGCCTTGGGAATGTTCCGCGCGGGATCAGTTGTCTCCCCGGCCGCCACGCCAATGAGTTCAGATCCGGAGAAGGCGTAGAAGACCGCCAGGGCTGTCACCAGGACTCCGGTAAAGCCGTTGGGGAACAATCCCCCGGAGGTGTTGAAGTTCTCAAGCAGGAAGGGATGGTTGCCGGAATCGGAGAGGGGATGGAATCCAAAAAGGGCTGCGCCACCCAACACGATCAGGGCAATGATCGCGCCCACTTTGATGATGGCGAACCAGAACTCGGATTCCCCGAAGAACTTGGAAGATACGGCATTGAATCCGAACAGCATGGCTGCGAAGACGAGGCACCACACCCACACCTCGACGTCCGGAAACCAGCGCTGCATGAGGAGCCCTGATGCCGTGAATTCCGAGCCGATGGCCACTGCCCAGCAGAGCCAGTAGAGCCAAGCCGTGGCAAAGCCGGTGGCTGGGCCGATGGATCGGGATGCGTAGATGTGGAAGGCACCTGAGACGGGGTAGGCGATGGCCAACTCGCCAAGGCATGCCATCACGAGGTAGACCACGAATGCACCCACCAAGTAGGCGATGACAGCCCCGAGGGGACCGGCCTGGGAGATCGTGTAGCCGGAGCTCAGGAACAAACCGGATCCAATGACACCTCCCATCGCGATCATGATGAGGTGTCGTGGCCCCATCGATCGGCGCAGTCCGGTTTCGGCCGGAGCGTCGACCGCCTCAGGTTGATGGTCAAGTTGCACGGGTGCTGAAGATTCCATGTGGTGTCTCCGGGATATGAGTCGGATGCGAACGGTACGCCTTGAAGTCCGGGGTCGGGGTGCCAGGATGGCGTTTGTAGTGATGAAGGTAACACAGAATCCCGCTGAGTGGTCATTAAAAACATTTGTTAATGCGTATAGCGCACATAGATCCCGCCCGAGGTCGCAGTCAGATCGGCAGTCAAATGGTCAGATTGCCCATTCTTTAGGGCGATTCAGCATGGCTGGACGGACATCAGGGGCCCGCAGGATTGAAGCATCACCCCTCCACCAACCTGAGGAGCACCATGAAAACCTACGACCTCGCGCTGATCGGCTTTGGCGGCGTCAACCGGACACTCGCCGAAATCATCGCCACCCGCGGAGATGCCCTCCGCTCGGAATTGGGATTCGGCCTCAGGGTTGTGGCCATCACCGATCTCAGGCTCGGCTCCCTGGTCCAGGCCGAAGGCATCGACATTGAGATGGCACTCAACCTTGGCGCCAACGAAACGTTTGCAGACCACGGCGGCTCCCGGGATACCAACAACGAAGCCGTGATCCGTTCCTGCACGGCAGATATCGTCTGCGAAGCCACCTTCACAAATCCCGACGACGGCGAACCTGCCGTCTCGCACGTCCGCTGGGCCCTGGAATCAGGCAAAAGCGTCTGCACAACCAACAAGGGACCCGTCGCACTCCGAGGCCCTGAACTTGCTGCGCTGGCCGCCAGCAATGGGGTCCACTTCGAATTCGAAGGCGCAGTCATGAGTGGCACCCCGGTCATCCGCCTCGCCAAGAAGATGTTTGCCGGCCTGAAGATCGACGGCTTCGAAGGAATCCTGAACGGAACCAGCAACTACGTGCTCGGTCGCATGGAATCAGGCCTCGACCTGGACGCCGCTATTCGGGAAGCCCAGGACCTGGGGTACGCAGAAGCCAACCCTGCGGCAGACATCGAGGGCTACGATGTCCGGCTCAAAGTGCTCATCCTGGCCAACCAACTGCTCGGGGCAGACATCACCTTGCAGGACGTCTCCTGCGAGGGCATCTCCTCCCTTAGCCGCGATGACATTGAGCATGCTGCCAGCCAAGGACTCCGCTGGAAGCTCATCGGCTCCGCGAAGAGGTCCGCGAACGGGGCAGTGACAGCCGGCGTGAAGGCCGTAGCTGTGCCCTTGGCCCATGAACTTGCCGGAATCTCCGGCGCCACCAACGCGGTTTCGTTCAACACCGATCTTTTGGGCCCTGTGATGGTTTCCGGGCCCGGGGCCGGACGCGTCGAAACTGCCTACGCCTTGCTCTCTGACATCATCGCCATGCACCACACCTCGGAGGTTCTCTCCCATGCCTAAGTCCGCACCCAGCACCGTTGAGGCATCAGCCCTGCCGATGTTCCAGAATGTCACCAGCCCCTACGACCAGCGCGTTGTTGGCGCCGTTCCGCTGACCGATGCCACCGCCGTCGACAGTGTCCTGGACGCTGCCCGCGCGGGCGCCAAAGTGGCAGCGGGCCTGTCCCGCGACGCGCGCGGAAAAATACTCGATCGGGCTGCCAACCTGGTGGAAGACCGTGGCGAACTCTTTGCCGAAACCATCGTCGCTGAGGCCGGCAAGACCATAAGGCAGGCCCGCAAGGAGGTTCTGCGCGCAGTCAACACACTGCGGCTGTCGGCGGCAGAAACGCGCCGCAATGCCGGTGAAGTCGTTCCTTTTGACGCCTATGAAGGATCAGAGGACCGACTTGGTTGGTTCTCGCGCGAGCCGCTGGGCATCATCCTTGCAATCACGCCCTTCAACGACCCCCTCAACCTCGTAGCCCACAAGATCGGACCCGCCATCGCGGGCGGAAACGCCGTCATCCTCAAGCCCTCGGCCCTCACGCCCCTTTCGGCACAGCTGCTGACCGAGGCACTCCTGGAGGCCGGACTCCCGCAGGAAGTCCTCACAGTTGTTCATGGGGACCGCGACATTGCCCAGAAGATCATCACTGCCCGGGACGTGCGCATGGTGTCATTCACCGGCGGCTTCTCCACCGGAGAGGCCATCGCCTCGACAGCCGGACTCAAGAAGCTCTCCATGGACCTGGGCGGCAATGCGCCGGTCATCATCATGGCGGACGCAGACCTCCAGGAAGCGGTGGCATCCTGCGTTTCCGGTGCGTTCTGGGCCGCCGGCCAGAACTGCGTCGGTGTCCAGAGGATCCTGGTAGACAAGCTCGTCTACGCCGAATTCCGGGAGCTCTTCATCGCCGCGACCAAGGAACTGGTGGTTGGCGACCCGTCCGATGAACGGACGGACGTAGGGCCCATGATCACCCCACGGCCCCTGCAGGATGTCCAGGTGAAAGTCCACGAGGCAGTGGAGCACGGCGCCGTTGTCCTGACAGGCAACGTGGCTACCGGGAACATCCTCCACCCCACGGTTCTTGAGGAGGTGCCGGAAGACAGCCGGTTGTGGTCTGAGGAAGTATTCGGCCCTCTGGTGATGCTCCGCCCTGTGGACAGCCTCGAGGAAGCGATCGGGATCGCCAACTCAATCGAGTTCAGTCTCCATGCCGGAATCTTCACTGCATCCCTTGGGGACGCGATGAAGGCAGCCAAGGAGATCCAGGCCGGTGGTGTCATGATCAACGACTCGTCGGACTACCGCTTCGACGGCATGCCCTTTGGCGGGTTCAAGTACGGAAGCCTGGGCCGTGAAGGCGTTCACTTCGCCTACGAGGAAATGACCCAGCCCAAGGTCATCTGCATCAAGAACAGCACGGCCCGGCTATGACGTATCGAATCGAATCAGATTCCCTTGGGTCCATGCGCATACCCGCCGACGCCCTGTGGGGAGTGCACACTGCCCGGGCCCTGGACAATTTCCCCATCAGCGGGACCCCTGTCTCACGGTATTCCGGGCTGGTAGTGGCCCTGGCGCAGGTAAAACGGGCAGCGGCACGCGCCAACTCCAGCCTCGGGGTGTTGGAACCCGCCGTGGCCGACGCGATCGGCCTAGCCTGCCAGGACATCGAAGAAGGGCAGCACCACCAGCACTTCTGCGTGGACATGATCCAGGGCGGCGCCGGGACCAGCACCAATATGAACGCCAACGAGGTGATCGCAAACCTGGCGTTGGAAACCATGGGGCACCCCCGTGGCAGCTACCAGTATCTGCATCCCGTCGACCACGTGAACAAATGCCAGTCAACCAACGATGTCTACCCCACGGCCATCAAGCTCGCACTGATCACCGCCGTCCAGGAGCTCGACCACGAACTCGGCCACTTGACGGCGTCCATGCGGGAGAAGGGAGCAGCATTCGCCCACGTGGCCAAAATAGGGCGCACCCAACTGCAGGACGCCGTCCCCATGACGTTGGGTCAAGAGTTTGGGGCCTTCGCCGCCACGATTGAAGAAGACAGATGCAGGTTGCGGGAGTCCGCGGCGCTCATGCTCGAATGCAGTCTGGGAGCCACCGCGATCGGCACAGGGATTACTGCCGAGCCCGGTTACCGGGAGCGGGCTATTGAAGCCCTCGCCGAAATTACCGGGCTGCCCCTGGTACCGGCGGCCGACCTGCTCGAGGCGACATCCGACGTCGGGGTTTTCATGCATGTGTCCGGGATGCTGAAGCGCTCCGCCATCAAGATCTCCAAGATCAGCAGCGACCTAAGATTGCTGTCCAGCGGACCGCAAAATGGCTTCGGGGAGATCCAACTGCCACCCCGCCAGGCTGGATCATCGATCATGCCCGGCAAGGTAAATCCGGTTATTCCCGAGACCCTGAACCAGATCGCCTTTGCTGTCGCGGGTGCGGACACCACCGTCACCATGGCCGCGGACAACGGCCAATTGCAACTGAACGCCTTTGAACCCGTCATGGCTCATGCGTTGCTGCAGGGCTTTTCCTGGCTCACCAACGGCGCGCGGATCCTCAGGACCCACTGCATTCAAGGCATCACGGCAAACGAGGAACTGCTTGGCGGGCGGGCCGCGGGCTCGGCGGGTCTGGCCACCGCGCTGATACCCGCCCTGGGCTACGCCGCCGCGGCGGAGGTGGCCAACAGGGCACTGAAGGGACGCGTAACGGTGATCGACGCCGTCACGTCGATGGGACTCATGGAACGGGACGCTGCCGCACTGATTCTGGAGGGAGCTTCCACGCGTGCACGCTGAGTTACTGCGACACCCGCCGGATCACATTCGATAACGTCATGGCCGTGACGGTGTCCGTGACACCGGGGAGGGAAGAAATCTGTTCCCAAATTTCCTGCACCCTGCCGTGGGAGCGGGCTTCGACGCGAACCATCAAATCAAAGTCACCGCTGAGGACATCACAGAGAACGACTTCGGGGATCGCCCTGAGCTCACTCAGGACATCGGCCCCGCGCATGCGGTCCTTGCGGTAAACCATCAGGAAGGCGGACACAAGATCCTGGGTCTCGGCTCCGGCGACGATGGTATAGCCCTGGATGTAACCCTGCCGCTCCATGCGCTCGATCCGCTGACGGACAGCGTTCCTGGAAAGCAGGACCTTCCCTGCCAGCTCCGCGTGCGGTACGCGGGCGTTCCTGGTGAGTTCTGAAAGGATCCTCTGATCGATGCCGTCGAGGCCCGCTCGCTCCATGAATCCCTTCCAAGAAATAACCCGCCAGGAGCCCCGAGGCTCCTGTCTTTTGACCGAAAGGCCACGAAGAAGATGATACGTCCCGAGCACCACAAACCACTCCCGGAACGCTACTCATGCGTCTTGTTCGACATGGATGGAACACTGGTGGACTCGGCCAGGGGCGTCACGGCAAGTGCGGCGGAAGCGCTGACGTCCGTAGGAGCAACCGTCCCGGGTCCGGACCAGTTGCGCACTCACTGGGCATGCCGATGGCCGTGGCTACGTCAAAAGTGGAAGATCAAGCCATCCGGCTCACCCGGCATTTCGGTGTGGACCATTACTTTACGGATGTCTGCGGCGCCTCGGATGCCTTGGGGCGGTGTCGGAAGGACGCTGTGATCGCGGAGTCGCTGCGGAGGCTCCGCTCACGCGGCGTCGACACCTCGCGGCCCGTCATGGTGGGCGACCGCATATACGACGTCGAGGGAGCGGCCACACTCGGGATGCCAACCGTTTTTGCGCTCTGGGGCTACGGTGAGCCACACGAATCCGCGAACGCCATTGCTGCAGCTTCGTCTCCCAGCGGGCTCTTACCGTTGCTCCAAGGAACCATGCAGCATTCGACGACGGGTCAGTAGTCCGGGTTGCTCGGTACCACCAGGCCGGTTTCGTAGGCATAGACCACGACCTGGACCCGATCCCGCAGTTGCAGCTTGCTCAGGATCCGGCGGACGTGGGTTTTGACCGTGGCCTCGGAGAGGAAGAACTTATGGGCGATCTCCGCGTTGGACAGGCCCTCGGCGATGGTAGTGAGGATCTCGGTTTCGCGCGGGGTGAGCTCGTCCAGGAGCGGATCACGGTGCGGGCTGGCTGAATGGCCGGGCAGGGCTCCTCCACGGACGTACGTTTCCAGGAGTCTCTGGGTCACCCGCGGGGCCACTACGGCATCGCCGCTGGCTACGAGGCGCACAGCGTGAACCAGCTCAGCCGGGGCCACGTCTTTGAGCAGGAATGCCGATGCCCCGGCCTGCAGGCCGCTGAAGGCGTATTCGTCGAGATCGAAAGTGGTGAGGATGATGACCCGTGCATCCGACCCCGAACTGGAGATGCGACGTGTCGCCTCAATCCCGTCCATGGCGGGCATGCGGACATCCATCAGCACAACGTCGGGCTGAAGCGCCTCAACCTGCCGGACGGCCTCCAGGCCATCCGAAGCCTCGCCCACTACCGTGAAGTCGGCTTCGCCTTCCAGGATGAGCCGGAAGCCCATCCGCAGCAGCGGCTGATCGTCCACCAGCAGCACTTTGATGATGTCACCTGTCATGATTCCCCCTTGTCGCCGTTCCAGCGGAGCTCGGCGTGGACCGCCCAGCCACCCCTTTTTCCTGGACCGGCAGTAACGATTCCAGCATAGATTCCGGCGCGTTCATTCATTCCGGCGATTCCTTGCCCAGTGCCCAGGCTGCCCGCGGGTTCGCTGCCGCCGTCGCGGGTTCCGCGGCCGTCGTCGTTGACGTCGATGGTGACCAAATCGCCGTCGCGCGCCACCTGCACGTCAACCCGGCTGAGCGAGCGGCCGTATCGCAAGACGTTGGTGAGCGACTCCTGCACGATCCTGTAGACGGTGATCTGGAACGCCGGATCGGACGGCAATCCCGGACCCGTGTGCGCGTAATGCAGCGGGAGCCCGGCGGTCCGGAATCCCTCCAGGAGGTTGGCCAGGTTATGACCCGACTCCAGTGGCGCGAGGGGCGCCGGCCGTCCCGAATCGTCACGCAGTACACCCAACACGCGACGCATGTCAGCCAGGGCCGCCCGACCGGTCCGCGACAGTTCGTTCAGGACTTCGCCCGCCCGTTCCGGGTCTTTCTTGACCACTACGGCTGCGCCGTCGGACAGGCTGATCATCACCGTCAGGGAGTGGGCCACGACGTCGTGCATCTCGCGCGCTATCCGGTTTCGTTCAGTAACCTTGCCCAACTGGGTGGTCCTTGCAGCCCAAGCGGCAATCTCGCCCTCATGTTCCCTTCGTTGGCGCACTGAAATGCCGATCCCGGTAGCCAGGAGGTTGGAGAGCATGATGGTTATTGCCGTGGCAATATTGTTGATCAGGTGGAAGTTCTCGGGCACTTCCTGCAGCGTGTTCATCTGGCTCGGACTTGTCCACATGAACAGGTAGAGCAAGCTGAGCGGCAGGCTGGCAACGGCAAAAACCACCAGCGCAACCGCCCGGCGCTTGAGCGATGCCAGCGCATAAAGGGCGAACCATAGCCCCACCGAGACGTTCGAACCCCACGGGTTCACGATGGCTGCCGCAACCTCCAGGAGCGCGACGGCGGCTACCACCGGCACGGGGTAACGGCGCCTGAAGACCAAGGCCACGGCGATCATCAGCAGCAGCGCCACCACGAACCATTTGGAGTCGATGACCGAGGTGATGATGGTGGGGAGGGCAAGCAACACGTAGCAGAGCACCACCACGGCATCCATCGCCAGTGGGTGCTTGTAGAAGTACCGGCGGAGCCTGCCCCTGCGGCGCTGGGCGATTTCAGCGAAGGACGCGTCAGCCAGGGTGGCCGACGCGTCCTTCGCCTGCAGAGCTTCAGTCATGGATCGAGCCTAGACGTCCCGCTTCTTCAGCAGGATCATGGCCAGGGCCACCGGCACCACTACCCAAGCGCCCAGGACCAGTCCGGCCTGCCACGCCTCAAGCGTGTCCGGGACGTGCTCGACGGCGGTCAGCGGGCTGATGGTGTTGCCGGGAAGGTACTTGCTGGCCTCTTTGAAGAAATCGCCGGGGATCAGCTGGAAGGCGATGGGCGCCACGAAGAACAGTCCCACCAGGCTCATGATGCCGCCGGCGGAGTTCCGGACCAGGGTGCCAAGGGCCATGCCGATGGCTGCCACGGCCGCCACGTAGATGCTGTTGACCAGCAGGAGCTTGACCGATTGTGAGCTGCCGAGGTCAAGTTTGAGATCGTAGTTGTTCAGGATGGGCAGCGCCACAAGTCCGGCAACGTAGGTCGCCACTGCGGTGAGGACGAAAGCGCTCACCATCACCACAACGAGCTTTGCCAGGAACGGGGACAGCCGCCGGGGTACGGCTGCGAAGGTGGAGCGGGCCATCCCCGTGGTGAATTCGGAGCTCATGAGGAGCACGCCCAGGGAACCAAGAATCAACTGGGCAAACACGATGCCGGACGTAGGTACCGTGACAGCCAGGTCCCCACCCTGTGCGGCGATCGCTGCTGCGGCCTGGGGATCCTCCGCCGCCTGCTTGGTGATTTGGCCGGTTCCCCACGCGCCAAGGGCGGAGAAGCCCACCATCACCACTGCGGTGGAAGCCAGCAGGATCAGCGTGGACATCAAAGTGCGGAACTTGATGAATTCCGAGTTGAGGACGCGGTGGAAGGCCGGTCCCGGACCCACGGAGTTGCGGATGGACTTACGGTCCAAAGTGGTGGTGCTCATGTCTATTTCCCTCCGGCCTGAGCGGGAACCGAGGCCCCGGTGGTGATGTGCGAGTGGTATTCGACCTCGTCCTTGGTCAGTTCCATGTAAGCCTCTTCCAGGCTCGCCTGGAGCGGGGTCAGCTCATAGACCATGACCTGGTTGTCCAGGGCCGCCCGGGCGATCCCACGGGGATCCAGGCCGGAAACTTCCAGGAGCTCGCGTTCGTGGACTTCCACGGAGACTCCGGTTCCGGCGAGCAGCTGCATGAGCCGTTCCGGCTGGTCGGTGCGGACACGTGTCCGTACCTGGCCCTTGCCCGAGATGATGTCTGCGATGGGGGCGTCGGCAATGATTTTGCCGCGGCCGATGACGATCAGGTGGTCTGCCGTGAGCGCCATTTCACTCATGAGGTGGCTGGACAGGAAGACTGTGCGGCCTTCCGAGGCCAGGTACTTGACCAGATTGCGGACCCAGACCACACCTTCAGGATCGAGGCCATTCACCGGCTCATCCAGAATGATGGTCTGCGGATCGCCCAGCAGCGCGGCGGCGATCCCGAGGCGCTGACCCATTCCGAGCGAGAAGCCTTTGACCTTCTTCTTGGCAACGTCACCCAAACCGGTCATTTCGATGACTTCGCGCACCCGGCTTTTCGGAATGCTGTGCGTCGCGGCCATGGCAAGCAGGTGGTTGTAGGCGGTGCGGCTGGTGTGGACTGCCTTGGCGTCCAGGAGGGCACCGATCTCGCGCAATGGTGCCTTGTGCTGTACGAACGGCTCACCGTTCACCGTCACGGAACCCGACGTCGGAGCATCCAGTCCCATGATCATGCGCATGGTGGTGGACTTGCCGGCACCGTTCGGGCCCAGGAAGCCCGTCACACGTCCGGCCTGGACAGTGAAACTGACACCGCCGACGGCGGTCTTCTCGCCGTAGACCTTGGTCAGGCCTTTTGCTTCGATCATGGAAGCGTTCCCTCCTCGGAGCACAACACTTGCGTGCAGATGAGTTTTGAATGTACTCACCACGCTACTCACGAAGGGAGCGCAAATCGCCTGTCTCAGGGATGATTCAGGGTCCAGTCAGGGTAGTCCTCCCGGATGACTCCTGACAGCGCTACTCTGCAGGCAGCGGTGAGTACACCCGGAGTTCCCGCTGCTTGACGCTGAACGTGGCGCTGCGAACGCCCGGTTTGGGTTCGCCGTCGACCGCCAGGACCAGCGGCTGTCCAATTGCTTCCACGGTGACCTCGGTGGCTTCGGTGAGGTGGGTGACCTTTGAGGCGGAGACTGTGCCGGTCACGACCGCCCACAGCAGCCGCGCCCGGGCGAAGGGCTCGTCCGCTGTGATCATCCGCAGATCGAATACCCCGTCATCCAGAACCGGCCTGCGAAGTGGTGCATGGTCCCTGGGGTAGAACCTTCCCCGGCCCATGTAGAGAATCCAGAGTTTGTGTTTCACGCCATCCACAGTGAGGGTGGTTGGCGAGTTCACGCCGAACGTGCGCAGTGACGCCACAACACCGGCCAAGGGCTTTCCCATGGCCGGTTCGAGCCGCTCCCTGCGACGCACAAGGTTGGGATAGACGCCTACGCTGGCGGTGTTCAGCATGGCCACCTCGGAGGTCTCCGGCGTGTCGGGCAAGCCGCGCTGGACCACCACGTGCCCCAGGTCGACGGCCGCTGCCTGCCCTTTGGTCACGGCTTCAAGGGCGTCATCGATCGAGCTGGTTCCGAGGTCCCTGGCGAAGTGGTTCAGGGTTCCGCCCGGGAGTACCAGGAGTGGGAGTGAATGCTCGACGGCGACAGCGGCCGCAGTGCCCACCGTTCCGTCTCCGCCCCAGACACCCAGCGCTACGGTGCCGGGCCGGGTGGCCGCGGCTTCCATCTCGGCAGCTATGTCCTCACCTTCGGAAATTTCCTGTATATAAGCTTTGGGGAATATTTCCCTTAGGAGTTCTCCCGTTTCAGGGGTGTACGAACCGCCCATGACGTTGACCCCGATGCTGAGCCCTTCGCCGTCGCTGATTGCGGGGGCCTCAACCGGCGTGCGGTGGGGGGTCGGTTCGGCAGGCCGCGCCGGCCACCATTTGCGGGTTGCCCATGCGGCGCCTGCCCCCAAGGCGGAACCCAGCACCACATCGGAGGGCCAGTGGGCACCTGTGTGAACGCGGGAGTACGCCACCCCTGCTGCGATCGGGGCCAAGCCAAGTCCAATGGCAGGAGACACAATGCCGGCACCGACAGCGAAGGCTACCGCGGACGCAGAGTGGCCGGACGGCATCGATGAACTGGTCGGCTGCGGGTTCACAAAACGGAAGAGCGGCAGGTGCTCAGGAAGCGGGCGCCTCCGGGGGAGTAGCCGCTTGAAGATCACGTTGGTGACGCCGGAAGCAACGCCCAAGGCAAGCACGCCATGAAGGGCTGCCCTGCGTGGTTTACCGGGAAACGCGGCCATGACTCCCGCAATGCCAAACCACAGCTTGCCCTTGGTTGCCGCCGCTGAGAGCCGCCGGAAGAAGACGTCGTGATCGCCTTGGGGTTGCCGGGACACAGCCCCCACCAGGAAGCGGTCCAACAGTGCCACCTTTTTGGGGCCTTTGCCCACGAAGCCTCGCATCCCAACACACTAACGCCCGATCCACCCGAAAGGGGAACGGCGCGATGACTACCATTAGGCATGATTCGTGTCCTTCACCCAAGCGAGCGGCCGGGCTGGCAACCGGCCCTCACTGGCGCCCTTCTCTTCAGCGCCTTCACTGTCCTTGGGATTATGCTCATGGTTGGGCACGCTGAGCCCATTTTTAAACCCGTGGACGTCTGGTGGCAGGCCTTCGTCTCGACGCTTCACTCGCCGTTTTGGGACGGACTCAACGCCTTCCTCAACAGCATCGGGTATGTAGGCATGTTGGTGCTCCACGCGCTGTTGGCCGCAGCACTCCTGGTATGGCGCCGGCCGCTGACGGCCACTTTCGCCCTGACCTCAGGAGTGGCTGCGCTGGCACTCACCCAACTGGCCAAGGTCCTTGTGGGCAGGCAGCGTCCGGAGGGTGCCAAAGTCCTGACGGATACGGGTTCATATCCTTCCGGGCATGTATCGGCAACCACCGCGTTCCTGGTGGTTGTGTTGATCCTGCTCGGACGCTGGTGGGTTACCCTGCTGGCCATGGTCGGGGTGATCGCCATGATGATCAGCCGGACCTACCTCTCCGCCCACTGGCTCAGTGATGTGCTTGGTGCAGCCTGCCTGGCCTCTGGGGTAGTGCTCCTCCTCTGGTGGCGGTTCGGCCGTTCATGCATTGCGGAGAATGCAGGAGCGGACGGGAAAGCTATTTGGTCCGCAGGGGCTTTGCGACGCCAGCCAGGAGCAGGGCAAGCAGAATAGGTGCTCCGATGGCCAGGAGGGCCAGATGGATTCCCGTATGGTCGCCGAGGTAACCAAGGAGCGGTGGTCCGGCGAGGAATGCGACGTACCCGATGGTGGACACCACGGAAACACGGGCGGCGGCATGCTTGGGGTCGTCAGCTGCCGCGGACATTCCCATGGGGAAGGCCAGTGCCGCACCGACACCCCACAACGCCGCCCCGACGCCTGCGAGGAACACGTTGTCCGCGAAAACAAACAACGCCAGGCCTGCTGCGGCTGCAGCCATGCTTGCACGAAGGACAGCAACCCGGCCGAATTTGTCGATCGCTTTCCCGCCGAGGAACCGCATCAGTGTCATTGCCGCCACG
This sequence comes from Paenarthrobacter sp. AR 02, assembly GCF_021538675.1. Taxonomy (GTDB): domain Bacteria; phylum Actinomycetota; class Actinomycetes; order Actinomycetales; family Micrococcaceae; genus Arthrobacter. Next base: position 1,129,931 of record NZ_JAJUKH010000001.1, on the reverse strand, counting down.
AAGAGGGCGAAGAGGAGTGCTCCGGTTGATTCGGTAGCTCCCAGACCGTCCACGGTTGCCTTGGCGATCCAGTCGTTGCCGGCGCCTTCGGTCAGCGTCGCACCCAGGACCACGATTCCTATGAGCAGCGTCCTGCCATCCCGCCAAGCCGAGGGTCCCTTCTCAAGGGGAGCGCCGTCGTCGTGCGTTTCCGCGACCTCGTGCGGCAGGAAGAACTTGGGGACCGTCAGCGCGAGGGCGACGGCGATGGCCGCGATAACCAGCAGATGTTCCGGAAGCCCGACACCCAGCTTCGACAAACCTGCCCCAATCAACGCCCCCACGAACGCACCGCCGCTGAAGGCGGCATGGAACTGGGGCATGATGGTGCGCTTGAGCCTGTGCTCGACATCTGCGCCCTCGATGTTCTGGGCGACATCCCACAGGCCGATTCCAATTCCGAAGAAGAACAGCGCAATGGCGGTTGCCGGGACTGAGGCGGCCATCAGCGAGAAAGCAATGGCTGCTCCCGCGGCGCCAGCCACGATGCCGGCCACCCGGACCGTGTTCGCTGTCCCGATCCTGCCAACCACCCAGCCCGCGGAGGGCAGCGCAAGCAAAGATCCGACGGCGGTGCAGAGCAGCAAGGTGCCCATTTGACCCGATGTGAGGCTGAGGGCTTCGGTAACGGCCGGAATGCGGGCGGCCCAACTGGCAAAGACCAGGCCGTTCATGCCGAAGATCAGGAACGTCGCCACCGCGGCGGCGTTGACGCTTTTGGAGCTTTTGATGCTGGTGGTCATGCAATCACAACTTCCACGGAGAGTTTGTTGAGCCGGGCAAGATCTTCGGGGGATGGTGCAAGGTCTGTGACGATGACGTCCACGGTGTCCATGGCGGCAACCAAGGCCACGGCGCTGGCATTCCATTTGCTGCCGGCTGATGCCACGATCACACGCGCCGCCGACTCCAGGCCGGCACGCTTCACGGCCGCATCGTCAAGGTCGTGGGCCAGGAGCCCGTCCTTGAGGTTGAGGGCACACGGGGTTACGACGGCGGTGTCGAACCTCAGCGAGCGGATGTTGGCTTCCGTCATGGGTCCACGGAAGGATTGCTCACCCGGGACGAGGCTGCCGCCGGGGAGGATGAGCCCGGGTGAGCGCCCACCCTTGACGCTGGTCAGGGCATCAACGCCGTGAAGGGACATGGGCATGACAGTGAGCTCGCGCGTGCTGAGGCTGCGTGCGATCTCCGTGGCTGTCGAGCCGCTGTCCAGCCACACGTGCTCCCTGTCCTTCAGGAGTGCGTCCACTGCTGCAGCGATGCGGATTTTGGCGTCGTGGTCTTCCAGTTCGCGTTGCCCGTAACCGGGGTTGTCTCCGCGCGCCAGCAAGCTGCGGGCTCCGCCGTGGACGCGCTTTAGGACACCGTTGGCTGCGAGGATCTCCAGGTCGCGGCGGATCGTGGCGCCCGACGCCCCTGTGGCCTCCACGAGCTCATCGACTGTGGCTTCTTCGCGTGTGCGCAGCAGTTCACCGATGAGGCGGTGGCGGTCGGCAGTTCCCATTGATCAACCGTACCAAGGTGTGCGCATTTAATCACCCGGAGTGATCATTTGAACACAAGCCGTCTCTCACATCCCACCCCTTAAACCCCAACGCTCTCTCACATCCCACCCCTTAAACCCCAACGCTCTCTCACATCCCACCCGATAAAACCCGAACGCTCCTGCAGCTGCTGCAGGAGCGTTCGGGTGAAGGGGGCGGGATGTGAGAGAGCGTCCGGGGTCAGCGGGCCCGCTCTACGCGCTTCTCGTCCCACACGGGTTCCTCGGACTCGTAGACCTTGCCGTCGGAACCAAAAATGAGGAAGCGGTCGAAGGACTTGGCGAACCAGCGGTCGTGCGTCACGGCGAGGACCGTTCCCTCGAAAGCATCGATGGCCCGTTCCAAAGCTTCCCCGGAATGCAGGTCCAGGTTGTCCGTAGGCTCGTCGAGCAGCAGGAGCGTGGCACCGGAGAGCTGCAGGAGCAGGATCTGGAAACGTGCTTGCTGGCCACCGGAGAGTGACTCGTACTTCTGCTCGGACTGGCCGGCTAATCCGTAGGAGTCCAAAGCTCCGGCAGCTGCCTCACGTGGAAGTCCGCTCCGGTGCTCATCGCCGCGGTGCAGGATCTCCAGCAAGGTCCGGCCCAGGAGGTCAGGCCGGACATGTGTCTGCGCGAAGAAACCCGGGCGGATCCGGGCGCCAAGTTTCACCACGCCCTCGTGCGGGACCTCAGCGATGACGACGTCGGACACCGGCAGGTGTTCCCGCTCCGGATCCGTGCCCCCGGTGGCGAGCAGGCGGAGGAAGTGGCTCTTGCCCGAACCATTGGAGCCCAGGACACCCACACGGTCTCCGAACCAGATCTCCGTTGAGAACGGCTTCATCAGTCCGGTCAGCTCAAGCTTCTCGGCCACGACTGCGCGCTTGGCGGTACGCCCACCCTTGAGTCGCATCTTGACGTTCTGCTCAATCGGCAGGGCTTCGGGCGGCCCAGCCTCAAGGAACTTAGCCAGGCGGGTCTGCGCTGCCTGGTACCTGTTGGCCATGTCAGAGCGGAACGCAGCCTTGTTCTTGTACATATTGACGAGTTCCTTGAGCTTGATGTGCTCCTCGTCCCAACGCTTCCGCAGTTCCTCGAAACGCGCATTGCGGTCTGCCCGGGCCTCGACATAGGAGCCGAAACCTCCGCCGTGGATCCAGGCACCCGCACCGTTGATGCCCGGTTCGAGCGTGACGATGCGCCCGGCGGCGTTGTTGAGCAGCTCGCGGTCGTGGCTGATGAACAGCACGGTCTTCTTGGACTCGTTGAGCTTGCTTTCCAACCAGCGCTTGCCGGGCACGTCCAGGTAGTTGTCAGGCTCATCGAGGAGCAGCAATTCATCAGGCCCGGCAAACAGTGCTTCGAGGACAAGGCGCTTCTGCTCGCCGCCGGACAGGGTGGAAGCTCGCCGGAACTGGGCTTTGTCGAATGAAATCCCCAGGGCGGCCATGCAGACTTCGTCCCAGACGGTCTCCACGTCGTATCCGCCCGCGTCGCCCCAGTCGACGATCGCTTGGGCGTACTTCATTTGGGTGGGCTCGTCGTCGTGTTCCATCATGGCGAGCTCGGCTTCCTCCACGGCCTTGGCCGCGGCCGCGAGGCCTGCTTGTGCGGTAGAGACCAGGAGATCGCGGACAGTGGATTCATCGCGAACCTGGCCCACGAACTGGCGCATGATGCCCATGTTCCCGGACCGGCCCACGGCTCCCTCATCCGGCGTGAGATCGCCGGAGATGATCTTAAACAGCGTGGTCTTGCCCGTTCCGTTGGGTCCGATCAACGCAGTCTTGGTGCCGTCGGGCACCTTGAACGTCACCCCGTTAAGCAATTGGGTGCCGTCGGAGAGGAAGTAGTCAATGCCTGAAACGTCAATATGGGCCACGTTTCAATCCTCCCATGGCACGGTATTAACGCTCGACGGCGGCCTGCCGCCGTCGAGCGTCTGCCGTCTCAGCCTGCTGCGGTGAGGAAGGACTTCAAGAGTGGGCCGCTGGTGGTCGCACCAAGCCCACCGTCCTCGACGAACACGGCGACGGCCAGGTCTCCGTGAGTAGCCACGATCCACGCGTGCGTCTTGGGCGGATCCTCGTTGCCGAACTCCGCCGTGCCGGTCTTGGCCCCGACCGGGAGGCCGGGCACCTGTGCCAGGAAGCCGGCGTGCCCGGAGGTCACCACGGCACGCATCATGTCCGCCAACGAAGCGGCTTCTTCCTTGGTAATCGGTTTGGTGGATGCCGGAGACGCAGGGAGTGCACTGGCCGTGGTGGAATCCGGCGACGGCGATGCGCTGCCACTTTCGGTCGGGGAAGCAGTGGCACTGGGGTTCTGAGCAGCATCAGCGTTGAGGACCAGTTGGGGTGACACGGGAGCCCCGTTGGCCACGGAAGCCGCCATGACAGCGGCTGAGAGCGGCGAGAAAAGTACCTTGCCCTGGCCGATCATGGAGGCGGCGTGCTCAGTGCCTTCAGCAGCACCGGGAACCGATCCCAGAAAAGCGTCGGCGCCAAGCTTGGGGGCTTCCACGGCGACTCCGAGGGCCTGGGCAGCCGACTCGAGTTGGTCCTGGCTGACGGTATCGCGGGCATTGATGAAGGCTGTGTTGCACGAGTGCGCGAAGGCCTCCCGCAAGGCAACGGTGCCCAGCGAACCGGCCGGGTACCCTTCGGCGTTCTTGAATGTGCGCCCATCAACGGTGACCGTCGGAGTGCACTCCACCTTGGAATCGGGCGTGGCACCGTTCCGGAACATCGCCAGCGAATCTACGATCTTGAACGTTGAGCCCGGCGCGTACTGTCCCAACATGGCGGTGTTGTACCCGTTGCTGCCCGGTCCTGAGGCGGCGGCGAGAACGGCACCGGTTGAGGGTTTCAGCGCCACGATAGCCGAGGCCGGCCCCACTTTAGCCAGCGTATCCTCCGCCAATTGCTGGAGTTTCAGGTCAAGCGTGGTCTTGAGGGTGGTGCCCGGTGCGGGGAGGGACGAGAAGAAGACTTTGGTACCGGGGGTTTCACCCTGGGACTTGGCGCTGGCAATGACTTCCACGCCGTCCTTGCCGCGCAGAAGGGAGTCGTATTTCTGCTGCAGGCCACCCGTTCCCGTGGTGTCCCCGGCACGCAGCGCGCCGTTGGACTTTTCGATCTGTTCTGCGCTGGCTTGTCCAACGCTGCCCAACAGGGCACGGGCGAACGTCCTGGTGGGAGCCAGGGCCATGGAGTCCAGGATGCTCACACCACCCGGGATGGCGTTGATCTTGGCTTCGTTGATGTCGGCTGTGTAGGCGCGGAGGACGAGTCCCTCCACAAACGCCTGCGGGCCGGATGCAGCAACCTGCTTGGCGTACTCCTCGACGTCCAGCCCCAGCAGGGCCGCCATGGCCCGGGCCGAGGCGTCGGCTTGCTCTGCGGGAACCTTGGTCTTGTCGATGCCAACCCGGAACACGGGCCTGTCTTCAACGATCGGGGCGTCGCCGGCACCCAGGATCTGGCCGCGTTGGGCAGGGACTGTCTTAACGGAGAGGGTCTCGCCATCGGAGAGCTGTGGTGCCAGGAGGGCAGGGCTCCACTGAACCGCCCATTTTCCGGAGGACTTCTTCAGCGTGGCATCCGAGGTGTACTCCCACTTGGCAGAGCCGACGTTCCAGCTGTAGTTCAGGGGGAACGTGGCGGTATCGCCGTCGAGCTTCACGTCGCCGGACTGCACCGAGGGTTTGGCGCCGAGGCCTTCGAAAACAGCCTTGAGTTCATCGTTGGCCGCGGCAGCGTCCTTGCCCTCGACGGCGAGCGACCCGACGTCGAGCGCTTCCAAGGAAGACGCCAGCTGCTTTGCGGCACCTTCCGCGCCGGACCGGCCATCATCACAGGCGGCCAGCGAGCCAGCCATCACTAAACTGACGAGTCCAACGACAAAACCCTGCTTCTTTTTCAGTTTCCCCATTTGCGACATTATGCCCCGTTCCACCGACAGTTTCTTGTTGTGCCCGGTCAGCGGACAGCCGCCGCCTGCCACCCCGGGGAGAGGCGGCAAACGGCGGCCGTCAGGACATTGGCGCTACGGAGCGCAGGTGAACTTGGCGTCACCCCACACCCCGTGGGCACCGTTGATGGATCCGGAGGGATCCACCACCAACTCCACGTAGGCCGCTCCGGTGAGGTCAACCGTCACGGATTCGGGAGCGAACCCCGGCGTGTACGTGCGCGACTGGTACTTGTTCACGCCGTCGGCGTTGACCTTGAAGATAATGTTGCCGCCGAAGCCGCTCTCAAGGCCCACCTGAGAGCTGAACTTTGAACACTTTCCACCCAGGTAGTAGGTGATTTTTGACGCTGCGTGCACGCCGAGGCCCTTACTGAACACGGGCTCCTTCCCTGTGGCGGGATCCGTGTAGTTGATGGCCAACGGCTTGTCCGGGGAGGACGCCGAATCTTTGTTGGCCACGTTCTTGCCGATCACACCGTAGCCGTTCAGCGCCTGGACCCACGGGGTTTCAGAGGCATACACGGAGCCCACGGGCACAGCCGGCAGTGGCTGCGAGGTCACCTTCCAGTCGAAGAACTTTACCCGTGTATCCGTGGGCAGCGTGACGGATGCCAGCTCCTTGGTGGGGTTGAGCCGCACCGTGTTGGAGAACGCCTGGTACTTGTACTGCGTGTACTCGGGGGACGGGCCTGAGGCGTTATTGCGGCCCTGTTCCGAAACCGCCAGCACGGCTCCGTTGAGGACCGAGGGCTGCAGCCAGTTGGGGAAGAAGATGGACTGCTGCTCCGCGGAACCGTCCGCGTAGGTCAAGGTCAGCGTCGGGCTGGTTCCATTACCCACAGCGGCAGATCCGAGGACCGCAAGATGCGTGCCCTTGCCCTTGACCGAGATGGTTTGTGCGGACAACGCCACGGAGTTGGGGACATCAGGTCCCACGGCCGGCCACGTGTAATCCACCTGTGTAGGCTTCCCGGCATCGACCGTCACCGTGCTGCCTGGCCGGACACCGCCGGCCGGAACCGTGGCGGCAGCCAGCTGCTCGGCAGCGAAGGTGGCCCCGCCGCCGTCGAAGTTTCCGAGCGCCTTGCCGGCCACGGTGGTGACCGAAACGGTGTTGTAGGCCGCAGCCAGCGAACCGTAGGCGACGTAGATCTGGTTGCCGCCGGTCACCGACTGGTTGGAGCCGGAAGCAGCGTACGACGCCGACACCCGCACCGTCTGTTGGCCCGCCTTCGCGCTGGAGCCGGGTTTGATGACGAAGGTGGCAGTGGCGCTCGCTCCACCGTCCACCTTGGCTGCGGTTGCGCCGGAGGACGAAACCACGGTCCACCCCTCCGGTAGGACGGGAGTGAGGACCACGTTGGTCTTGGCCTTGGTACCGGTGTTCACGAAAGCAGCGGTGACTGTTGTTTCCTGGTCCTGGAAGACCTGTTGGCCGGTGGTCACGCGGACTTCGGCGGCGGTGTCTTCCTGGCTTTTCCCGCCCAGCGGACCTGCCTGCTGGAGCTGAACCGTGGCTGACTGGTTGGAGGCGATGGATCCCGTCTTGACCCAGACGGTGCCGTTGTTGGCCTCATCGAAGAACCACCCCGTGGTTGCAGCGGCATAGGCGGCCTGGGTTGGTTGTTGGGTGAGCTTGGTGCCGCCGATTTTCACGTCCTTGGGGGCCGCGCCGGCGTGGACTTTCAGCTCGTAGGGTCGGGCAGCGGCCTTGCCGGTGTACTCGCCCTTCCGCTCACCGATGGATACCTTGACGCTGCTGTTGCCCTTGCCGGGCGCATCCACTGCGAAGATCTGGCTGGAGGACTTTCCATCCTTGAATTCACGGGTGACCTTGTCGTCCTCATAGAGCGTGAAGGTGTCCTGGCCTTGGGCATAGACGTCCAGGGTGATCATGGAATCTTCGGGTACCAAGGAGGCGTTGCGGGCCACGATGCCTTGCGGGATCACCGCACCGGCACGAACGAATACCGGCAGTTTGTCCAGGGGTGCGTTGTAACCGTTGAGGATCTGGCCGCCCTGATAGAGCTTGCCGGTCCAATAATCCACCCACTGCTGGCCCGCGGGAAGAAATATGCCGTTTCGGACATCTGTCTGGGTGAAGACCGGTGCCACCAGAAAGTCGGAGCCGAGCATGAACTGGTTGTTGGCCTCGGCACCGTAGGACCACTGCTGGTCAGGGAACTCCAGGGCCATGGATCGCATCATCGAAACACCGCTGGTGGAAGATTCCTGGGCGAGCGTGTAGATGAAGGGCATGAGTTGCTGCCTAAGCTGCAGGTACTGGCGGTTGATGGCTGTAGCTTGGTCGCCGTAGAGCCACGGGCGCTTGTCCGTCGCGGCCCAGCCGGACATGGAGTACAGCGCCGGGGCGAAGGCCTTCCACTGGAGGTCGCGGACATACGATTCGGCCGAGCCGCCGAAGATCCCGTCAACATCGCCGGTTGTGAACGCCAAACCCGAGTTGCCCGCACCGGTGAGGGCCGAGACCTGCCAGCGAACGGCGTCGAGGTTTCCGGAGTGGTCACCGGTCCACTGCATGCCGCAACGCTGGGCGCCGGCCCACCCTTCCACCATCAGCGAGGTGCCCCGCGCGTTCGAGTACTGCTCGATGCCGCCGTGTGCGGCCTCGCAACCGGTGAGTGCCTGCCGGTAGCCCTGCCCAACCCAGGCAACGTCGAGCTTGCGGAGCCGGACTCCGGCCTCGCCTACTTCGTATGCCTGGTTGGTCAGGGAGCGCTGGGTCCACAGGCCAACTTTGAGGTCGGTTTCTTTCTCGATGTTGCTCACGGTTTCCGGGAGTTGCTGGTATTCGCAGCCGTAACCGTCGTTGACCAGCATCCAGCCGGCCGGCATGTCGTTTTCAACGAACTTCCGTGCGGTTTTGATGGCGTCCGGCGTGCGCTGCTTCGCGCCGTCGGGGTCGCCATAGCCGGAGGAGGAATAGCCCGGGTTGGAACGGTTGTAGCAGTCCGCGTCGCCGTATTCCAGGGCGTAGACCGGGGGCATGATCGGCTTTCCGGTCAGCGTGGTGTACGCCCCAAGGGACTGTTTGTAGTCGCCCACGAAGTAGTAGGCGTCGAACCGCTTTTCCTCATGCGTGGTGGTGGGCTGGTCCTTGAAGTCGTAGGAGCCGCGGGCGAACGTGTCGCGGAGGACTCCGTAGCCCCTGGATGACATGTAGTACGGCACGGCGTTGGGGTAGCCGTCGTCGTCCCAGTCGAAGTTCTTGGCGATGTTGATCAGCGCGCCGGTGTGCACGGAGCGCCCGTTTTGCATGCCGCCGCCGATGAACTGCTCGCCGTCCTGATGGGCAAGGTGCTGCGTGGCCGAGTTGGAGCCGAACGTAATGGGTGCCGACTCCTCCAGCACCAGTGATCCGTCGGCCCGGGTCACGCGGAGTTGGGTAGTGGTCTTGTTGATCGCGACGCTGATCTTGTCCGTTTTCAGCGTAAGCCAGTCGCCGTCGACGATGGTGGGTGTGGTGCCGGGAAATTTGTCTTTGCCCACCACGATGTTGGCGGTCCTGGCCGGGTCGCCTTGGTCGGTGTTGGCGGGATCCGTGAAGGTGCCGCTTGGATCGGCTTCGAGGCGGAAGGTGCCGCCATCCAGGAACGTAACCCGGGCTGCGCCTTTAGCGGTGGAAAGGCCGACGACGTTGCCGGACTGGGTGTATCCGGTCACCGCGCCGAGGGGTACTCCCGCGGCGTCGACAGGTACCTCGGGGGTGACGGCTTTGACGGGGGCCGGGTCGCCGGGCGCGGAATTCGCGGCCGATGCCGCCGATGCGAAGGTCAGTGCGGGGATGGTCCCTGCGAGGAGGAGCGAGGCTAGGCCGATGGATGCGGCCTTCCTGGCTATCTTTGTGGCTCGTCCGGGGCTGTGGGGAGCAGCGCCGGACAGGCCCAAGGAGGGTGCGGACATGGGGGCCAACTTTCGACGAGTGACTTTTTGTGATCTAACTCATAGCGAAACGTGCACTAATCGTCACTGCTGGCAGGCCAAAGGTCAACCGTTTAACCAAAATTAACAAGCAAAGTGAGCCTCACCCGTCCGCCCAAAAAGGGTCCAGCGCGACGTTTGCTGTGGGCCTGATCCGCGAGGTTCAGCGGCCTCGAATGATTCGTCGCTGGGTCGCCGCAGCAATCGCCGCCGTCCGGTTGTCGACCCCCAACTTCGAGTAAATGTGCACCAGATGCGTCTTTACCGTGGCCTCCGAAATGAAGAGCTGCTTGGCCATGGCGCGGTTGCTCATGCCAGTAGCCAGCAACTCCAGCAGCTCCACCTCCCTGGCGCTCAACGCGGGCGACGGGTTTCGGATCCGTCCCATAAGCCGCGCCGCAACCTCCGGTGCCAGCGCGGTCTGCCCTGCAGCCGCGGAAAGGACAGCTTGCCGGATTTGCTCGGGCGGGGCGTCTTTCAGCATGTAACCGCTGGCACCGGCTTCAACGGCAGCGAGGATATCGGCGTCGGTGTCGTAGGTGGTGAGGATCAGAACCGGGGGCGGGGGGCTCCCGGCCTCGCCCGCCTTGATCTTTCCCGTAGCCGTCACCCCATCCATGCCGGCCCCCATCTGCAGGTCCATGAGGACCAGGTCCACCGGCTCGCCGAGCGTGTGCAGCCTGCGCAGCTCGGCCAACGCGGCATCACCATCCGCCGCCTCGGCCACCACTGTGACACCCGGGAAGTCCGCCAACATGGCGCGCAGGCCTGCCCTGACCACCGGGTGGTCATCCACCAACAGAATGCGGATATCGCTCATGCCTCATCTTCTCCCACGGGCAAGGGCACCCGGATGGCAACCACCGTTCCCTCGCCCGGAGCCGACTCGATCTCCAGGCTGCCATCCAGCGCGGCCAGCCGTTCGCGCAAACTCAGCAGCCCGACGCCGGTGCCGTCACCGCGCACGGTGGCCACCGCCGTCGACGGCTCAAAACCAATACCGTCGTCGAAAACGTCCAACGTCACCTCGGACCCGAGGAAGGACAGGGTCACGACGGCGGCCCGCGCCTTTGCGTGTGCCCACACGTTCGCGAGGGAGGCCTGGGCGGCCCGGAGCAGGGTGGTCTGGTAGGTATTGGGCAGCTCAACGGGGGAACCCACCAACTCGAAACGGCAGCGCAGCGCGGTTCCACGGGCGGCGGCTTCAGTCTCGGTTTTCTCACAGAGGCGGCGCAACGTATCCACCAGGCCGGCTTGTTCCAGGTCAGGGGAACGGAGGCCACGAACAAAGCTACGGGCTTCGGCCAGGTTCGCCGAAGCTGTTTCCTGGACGATCCGCAGTCGCTCCCTTGCAGCCCCTGTATCCCCGTCATCCAGGGCTTTCTCGGCTGACCGCCCCATCAGGACGATGCTGGAGAAGCCCTGTGCCAGGGTGTCGTGGATTTCCCGGGCGAGCCGTTCGCGCTCGGCCGTGATCCCGGCGTCGTGCTGTGTTTTGGCCAGTTCAGCCCGCGTCCGACGCAGGTCCTCGGCCACCACCCGCTGGTTTTCGGCCTCAAGGAACAAGGCCTGGTAGGCCAGCCCGGTGACCACGGCGAAACCGGCCCCAAACACCGGGCCCAGGACCATCGCGAGCTGCAGGCCGCCGTCGGACGTGCCGCGGCTATGGAACCACAGCGCACCGATCAGCAGGACCGTGCTCAACGCAATCAAAGGCAACGCCAGGCGCCGGGGAAGCAGGTGAAGCTGCAGGAAGAAGAGGGGGAAGGCCACCCAGGCGAAATCGCCGCTGACCAGAAGGAGCAGCAGCCACAGGAACATCACTGCACCCAGCCACCACGCTGCGTAGCGCGTGGGGTTGAAACGGGAAGGGTCGCTTGCGTGCCGTTTTTCCAGGATGGTTCCCGCCAGGTACACCATCGCCAGGAGGGCAGACAGGCCCAAACCGGCAGCCAACGCCGTGGATGACGGTGATCCGGAAGTGCCGACTCCGGTCAGCAGGCGAATGACGGCGACCAGCAGCAGCACGGCGAAACCGACGTGCAAACTCACGCGCAGGACGCGGAGGATCGTGACGGCTCCGGTGGGGGATTGCATGCTTTCCAGCGTATCTCCGGCCCTGCCGCATTCCGCCGTATTCCGCGCCGCACAGCCGGAATCAACCATTTGGATGACTGGCCGCTCAACCCCACGGAGTCCGCCAATCCATCCACCTCCCGATGTCCGGGAGGGCCTTCGCCGGAAGAGTTGGTAGTGCCGGGAACAAGCCCGCACCTACCGAAGGAATCCGATGTTTCTCGCCATCCGCGACATCCGCTTCGCCAAGGGCCGTTTTGCGCTCATGGGCAGTGTCGTCGCCTTGATCACCTTGCTGCTCGTGATGTTGTCCGGGCTGACAGCCGGACTGGGAAACCAGTCGACGTCGGCCATTGCCGCATTGCCGGCGCAGCAGGTCGTCTTTGGGGCTCCCGCGGGAAGTGACGCCAAAGCGTCCTACACCGAGTCTGAGGTTTCCTCGGCCCAGCTCCAGACGTGGCGCGAGCAGCCGGGGGTCAGTTCTGCGCAGGCAGTGGGAATCAGCCAGTCGCGTTTCCAGTCACTGGGTGCTGGTGGCACTCCGAGTGGTACAGCGAACGTCGCCGTCTTTGGCGGATCCGTCGCTCCCCAAGCCGTGGAGGACGGGGCGGTGGTTGTCGGCGAAACCTTGGCGAAGGACCTGTCCCTGACCCCCGGTAGCCGGGTGAGCGTAGGCGGCACCGACCTCACTGTCTCGTCCGTTGTGGGGGACCAGTGGTACTCCCACACGGGCGTCGTTTGGACCACCCTGGACACCTGGCGGTCCATCGCCCACGCGGCCCCCGGCACGGCCACCGTCCTCGCCGTACAGTACGACGCCGGAACCTCCTTGGACGTCGACGCCGCCAACGCATCGGCTGGCACAGTCAGCACGGATCCCGTGGGTTCGTTCCAGGCCTTGGCCTCGTACAAGAGCGAAAACGGCTCCCTCATGCTCATGCAGGCGTTCCTCTACGGCATCTCCGCATTGGTGATCGTCGCATTCCTGACCGTGTGGACGGTACAGCGGACGCGCGATATCGCGGTACTCAAAGCACTTGGTGCTTCCTCCGGTTACGTCCTGCGCGATGCCCTCGCCCAAGCGGCCTTGGTGCTGGTGTCCGGAGCCGCGGTGGGCGGTTTGCTGGGCCTTGCCGGGGGAGCCTTCGCAGCCCAGGCTGCACCCTTCTTGATCACTCCCCTGACCACGCTGCTCCCAGTGGCTGGAATTGTCCTGCTCGGGCTCGCCGGTGCGGTGCTTGCCGTCCGCAAAGTCACCACAGTGGGCCCCTTGCTGGCCCTCGGCGGCAACTGATTCCGTACATTCTTCGAAAGGCATACACCGTGACTACTGCACTCAACCTCGTCAACGTCTCGCTCGAATATCCCGATGGTGGCTCCACCCTGAAGGCCCTGGACTCCGTGAACCTCGCGGTCAGCAGAGGGGAATTCCTCTCCCTGGTAGGCCCGTCAGGCTCAGGGAAGTCGTCACTGCTCGCCGTGGCGGCCACCCTCATCCGGCCAACATCCGGCGTAGTGGTCATCAACGGGCAGGATGTCGCCGCACTTCCGGAAGCCGAACGAACTGCGCTGCGCCGGGACAGCGTGGGCATCATCTTCCAGCAACCCAACCTGCTGCCGGCGTTGACCGCCGTCGAGCAGTTGGTGATTCGTGAGCACCTGCGTGGCAACCCGCTGAAGGAAGCCCGCCGGAAAGCCGTCGAGCTGCTGGACGTAGTTGGTTTGTCCGGTGCCGAACACAAGCGGCCGCACCAGCTCTCCGGCGGCCAGCGCCAGCGGGTGAACATAGCGAGGGCATTGATGGGCAGCCCTTCGGTGCTGCTGGTGGACGAGCCCACAGCGGCGCTTGACCACGAACGCAGCGAATCCGTGGTCCGGCTGCTCCGTCGGGTGACGGACGAGTTCAACACGGCCACCGTCATGGTCACGCACGATACCGAGTTCCTGCCCCTGACGGATGCCGTCGCGACCATGCGGGACGGGCGAATCAGCCGCGCCCTCATCCCGTCGCCGCAACCCTAGGTAGCTGAGAGTATCGCGGAGTCCTGCGCGTCGTCGTAGGCTTCGCGGGCTTCCAGAATGGTGGGCACGTGGCTTTCGGCCCATTCACGGAGCAGGGACAGCGGCTGCAACAGGGATTCGCCCATCGCCGTCAGTTCATAGTCCACGCGTGGGGGGACCTGGGCATGGACAGTCCGCGTGATCAGGCCGTCACGCTCCAGCGCCCTCAGCGTCTGGGTCAGGACTTTGGGCGTCACGACGTTGACCATCTTCCGCAACTCGGAGAACCGCACCGGACCGGCGCCCAACACCTGGATGACCAGCGAGGCCCATTTGTCGCCGATTCGTTGGAAGATCACGCGGGAGGGACAGTTGGGGTCCAGAATGTTCGCGGGGAGGCTGTTGGTTTCCATCAGGTAACTAGGTTCCTTTGAAGCTATCAGTATCCAATGGATACCTTTGTCGTATTGCAAGGATAGCAACCCTAAGGAGAGCAATGAAAATCGCAGTCTACGGCGCAACAGGCATGGTCGGCAGCCAGATCGTCAACGAATCCATCACCCGCGGCCACCAGGTCACGGCCATCTCCCGCAAGGGCGCTGAAGTTCCCGGCGCAGCCTCTCAGGCTGCGGACCAGGCTGACGCGCAGACCTTTGCGTCCGTTGCCAAGGACCACGACGTCGTTGTGCTGGCTACGGGCCCCAGCCGCACCGGCGGCGACCACTCCGAGTGGCTCGAAGCCATGTCTACCGCTTACAGCAACGCAGAAGGAACCCGGCTGATGATTGTCGGCGGCGCCGGGACACTGGAAATCGACGGTGTCCGCCTGCTCGACTCCCCGGACTTCCCTGAGGCCTACAAGGCCGAGGCCACCACCGCCGCCAAGGCCCTGGAAGCCGTCAAGCAGGCCCCCGAGTCCCTCGACTGGACCGTCCTGGCCCCCGCGCCGGTTATCCAGCCCGGTGAGCGCACTGGCGAGTACTCCGTGGCAAAGGACTCACCGGCGGGCAACACCATCTCCACGCAGGACTACGCCGTAGCCATGCTGGACGAGATCGAAAGCCCGGCCCACCGCCGCGCACGCTTTACCGCCGCCAACTAGGACGGCGGGCTAAACGCCCAGCCCGGGTACCCGCAATTTGAATATGTCCTTAAGGGCATGTTTAGCCGCGTGGTACCCGGGCATTCCTGTCACTCCGGGACCTGGCGGCGTTGAGGACGAACACAGATAGACACCCGGCATCGGCGTCCGCCAAGGCACATTGGACACCACGGGCCGCTGCACCAGCCCACGGAGATCCAGGATGCCTGCGCTGAAGTCGCCACCCACATAGTTTTCGTTGTACGCAGCCAGTTCTGCCGCCGTCGTGGTCTTTGACGCCACCACGACGTCCCTGAAGCCGGGCGCATATCGCTCGATGCGGGCCGTTACCGCCTCCGCCATATCCACGGTGGAGTTGGCAGGGACGTGGCAGTAGGACCACAGGATGTGGCGGCCTTCAGGTGCGCGGGTCGGGTCCAGCAGGGACGGCTGGGAAACCAGGACGTAGGGCTGCGGTGGATACTTGCCCATCGCTACCAGATTCTCGGATTCGGCCATGGCAAGCCGTGAACCTCCCACATGGACCGTGCCTGCCTTGGCCAGGCCTGGATCCAACCAAGGCACAGGCCCGGAGAGAATAAAGTCCACTTTGCATGCTGCATTCCCGAATCGGAATGCTTCCAGTGCCCGGCGGTAGCGGTCGGGTACTTCCGCGCCGCCGATCCGGGCCAGGGTCGGGGGAGCAACATCCAACAGGATGGCGTCCGAGGGCCGAACCTGGTCCAGGGAGTCCACTCGTTCACCTACGTGGATGGTTCCTCCGTGGGCGGTCACGTCATCCGCCATCGCCTGGGCAATGGACATTGAGCCCCCTACGGGAATCGGCCAACCGCCGGCATGGGCAAGGACCCCGAGCAGGAGCCCGGCGCCGGTTGAGCTCAGGGACGGTTGCGAACCCAGCGCGTGCGACATCACCCCGGTCAGGAGCGCGGGCGCTGCCTCCTCCCGGAAGCGGCGGCCCCACATGGGCGTGCCCTGATCCAGCGTGGCAAGACCAAAGCCCATGGCGGCCAACGGGTCTTTGGGTATGCGCAGCAGCTGGTTGGACGTAAATTCCACCACCCCGGAGACCCGCTCCAGCAGGGGTTCCATGAGCCGGCGGTATGCCGGTCCATCCACGCCCAAGCCCTGGACAGTCCTGTCCAGCGACTGGTAAGCCAACGCGGCACCGCCCACGTCCAGGGGTGTTCCGTGCTGAACTTCCGGGACCCGCAGTTCAATTCGTTTGGACAGCTCGAAGGCACGGAAGAACGGCGACGCCAATGCCATGGGGTGTACCGCGGAGCAGATGTCGTAGAAATGCCCGGGTTCCATCAGCTCACTGGTGCGCGAACCTCCGCCAATGGCGTTCGCGGCCTCGTAAACGTGTACCTTCAGGCCCGCACGGGCCATGACCACTGCTGCCGCCAGACCATTGGGGCCCGCGCCGACGACGGCGACATCACCCATTGCTGCCTCCCTCCACCGCGCGGGCTGCTTGAGCTTCGGCTACCCGATGCCCTCCGGGCAGGACCGACCCGGCCCGGTGGAAGAGGTCGATCCTGAGCCAGTCCGTGGCGCCGTCGAAGGGACCGCCATGTGGGTCATCGTCGCCGTGGAGGCGCACGGGGTCCTGGACCGGATCCCAGATATCCATAACAACCCTCGCCATCAGGTAGGCCGTGGCGGCCATGTGCAGGACCACCGCCATCACGTAATAGGACATATCGATGTTGTGCTGCACGGGTCCGCCACTGGTCGCCTGGCCAAGGTACATCCAAATAGCCGCCCAATGCAGGCCTTCGGCAGCCTGCCACAGGAGGAAGTCGCGCCAGCGGGGCCGCGCCAGGGCAAGGAGCGGGATCAGCCAGAGAACGAATTGGGGCGAGTAGACCTTGTTGGTCAGGATGAACGCGGCGACAATCAGGAAGACGAGCTGGGCGATCCGTGGCCGCCGCGGCGCACACAGGGCCACCACGGCAATGAGGATGGACGCCAGGACAAACAGGGCCAACGCAACCACGTTGATGCTGGCCGCATCCATCTGCATCCAGTGGAGCCGGTCCGCTACCAGGTTGTAGGAAAACCACGGCGAGCTGTAGCCGGCGGGCCGGTCCTGGGTGAACTCGAAGAAGTACTGCCAGCCGGTAGGGTTCAGGGCCGCGAATGGAAGGTTGACTACCAGCCAGGACACCAGGGCAGCTCCTGCGGTGACAAGGAACGGCCGGAACTTTCCGGTCCGAAGGGCCAGCAGTAGCACGGCACCGAGGAACAGGACCGGGTAGAGCTTGGTGGCAGTGCCCAGCCCGATGCATACTCCGGCAAAGAGTAGTTTGTCCCTGGAGAAGAAGTACATTCCCAAGGCGAGCAGAGCCACCGCCCACATGTCCCAGTTGATCAGGCCGGCCAAGACAATCCCGGGTGCCAAGGCCACCATGGCGGCATCCCAAGGGCGACGCTTGTTGATTCTGGCGGTGAGGAGGACGGTGACAATCCACATGGCCACAATCAACGTGGCGTTCACATCGAAATAGCCCAGAACCCGATCATTGTTGACCGCCTGGCCGGGCACCAGCAGGGCAGTGATCCCAGCGATGATCCCCATCAGCACGGGGTATTCAAACTGGCTGCCTTGGGTGAACAGGGGGATGACTCCGTCGCCGAGTCCACGGTTCTTAAAAAGTTCGGGGAAGTCGGAGTAGCAGGTGGAGTAGAACTGCCCGGGAGTTTCCCAACCGTTGACCCGGCAGTAGTCCTTGGCGAGCACGGCCAGCAGCGCCGCCAGCACGGTGAGGAGGATCAGGACCCGTTCCACAGTGAACGGGCCGGAAGAAGCTTCGCCTGGCGATGAGTGCCTGCCCAGCGGACCGCCTATGAGCTCTGTGAAGTTCCGGAGCAGGCTGTCACTGCGGCTGGGAACCACCACGCGGGCACGTTTCTGAGGCCGGTGCGGCTTCGTCTCCTGCATGGCTCGAGCTTACAGTCACCACTTGGAACAGGGCATCAGGTTCCGCCCCGACTCCCTTGGATGAACCAATGCGCTTAAAAGGCGGAAGCCCACGCGTAGCCGCGCGGGCTTCCGGAGGTTCAACAAAGTCGTGTGGCATCCGTGTCTCCTTCGGACAGGCTGAAGGACATCAGCGGATCAGTCCCATCTGGTGCAGGGCAACGTAAACGTCTTCACGGCGTTGGTCCAGCAGCTGGCCGTTGAACAGGGTGCGGTCCTTGGGAGCTGTGACGCTCTTGAAGAAACGCATGTCTTCGGGGCGCTTTCGCATGGTTCACCTCCTTTCAGGGGGATTATGCCGGGAATTTAGGCGCAACAATTAGGACCATTTGAAGGCAAAGAATTCAAAGGGCCAAAAAGGGTGCGAAAAACCGAGCTGGTTTAAGGGTAATTAGCGGACCGAATCAGGAATTCCTGAAACGTCATTGCATCATTGTGCGGGCTTCCGGCAGTCGACCCAACAAGAAGCTGGTTCCGAACTTTGGGAAAACTGCGCACCCGCGGCATGCTGCGTGGGTCCGCGCCTACAACTGACTACTCAGCCATCCAAGGAAATGAAGGCTTGTCATGAACACCGCCGGCAACAGGCCGGTCCGGTGGATCAGGAGTGGGTCAGAGAGCAAAAATGGCGTCGATCATCAGCAGAGGCCGGGGCAGCATTGACGGTCAACTTCCGTCCGCTAGTCAAAGTAATCATTTTTCCCAACCTCCTTCCGGCCTTTACAGCCTGCTGTGGCATTCACCCGGGTGACTAATCGGAAGAATGCGCGCCTTGTTCCCGGCCGATCGCTCTGGGAACAAGATATAAGCTACCCCATGAACAGGGAGTTTGGCCAGCACAATTCACTGTTTCGCCAAAACTTTTTCTTAATGAATGTTTCTAGAGACCCCAGCGCACAATTGCGGGCGTGCGCTTATCCCATCCGAGCGTGCAGACTTTAGCTGTTCCGAGGACGAAATGCCGGCCTTCCCGGGCGTCCATTTCCAGCCAACGTGCGGTGAGGATTCGGGAGAAATGCCCGTGTGCCACCACCAGGACGTTGTCCATTCCGGATTCCAGGACGCGCCCAATGATCTTGTCGGCACGGGCAGCCACCTCATCCAGGGTCTCCCCGTTGGGAACACCATCCGTCCAGATGAGGTAATCCGGGTTGTCCTTACGGATCAGGTCCGAGCTGATGCCCTCGTAGTCGCCATAGTTCCATTCGACGGCCAGCGGCTCGTGCACCGCTTCCGGGTAGCCGGCCAGTTCAGCTGTACGGCGGGCACGTCGCAGCGGTGAGGTCAGCACCAGGTCGAATTCGATGCCCTCCAGGACCTTTCGTGCCTCAACAGCCTGCTGCTCACCCTCAACAGTGAGGGGCAGATCAGTCAGACCCGTGTACTGGCCGCTCTTGGACCACTCCGTCTCGCCGTGGCGAAGGATCCAGAGTTGCGGGCGCGGGGAAGTCGCTGCATTCATGAGGGCTCCTCAGTTTCAGTCAAAGGCTCGACGACGGCGGACTCGGGTTGCGTGGCCCACCATGCCAACAGCTTCTGCTCGGCTTCCTCCGGGGACAGCGGTCCGTGTTCCATACGCTCTTCCAGGAGGAACTTGTAGGCCTTGCCCACCACCGGTCCGGGCTTGAGTCCCAGAAGGGCCATGATCTGCGCTCCATCGAGGTCAGGCCGGACGGCAGCCAGCGATTCCTGCTCCAAGAGCGCCGCGATGCGGTGCTCAAGGTCATCGTAGGCGAAGGACAAGCGGTCAGCCTTGCGCTGGTTACGCGTGGTGACATCGGAGCGGGTGAGCCGATGCAGGCGTTCCAGCAGGGGACCGGCGTCGGTAACGTACCGGCGGACAGCCGAGTCGCTCCAGCCAGCATCGCCGTAGCCGTAGAAGCGCATGTGGAGTTCCACCAATCGGGCAACGGCCTTGATCGAGTCGTTGTCGAAGCGCAGGGCTTTCATGCGCTTGGCCACCAGCTTGGCGCCCACCACGTCATGGTGGCGGAAGCTTACTGCGCCGCCCGGTTCAAAACGGCGCGTAGCCGGCTTGCCGACGTCGTGCATCAACGCAGCGAACCTCAGCACGAAGTCCGGCCCGGGCACGGGGCCATCGGGACCCGATTCGAGTGCGGCGGCCTGCTCCAGCACCTGGAGGGAATGCTGGTACACATCCTTGTGACGGTGGTGTTCGTCGGCTTCCAGGCGCAACGCGGAGACCTCGGGGAGCACGAACTCGGCCAGTCCTGTATCCACCAGGAGGTCGATGCCCACTCGCGGGTGGGCTCCGTTAATGAGTTTGACCAGCTCTTCGCGGACGCGCTCGGCGGAAATGATTTTGATCCGGTCGGCCATTTGGGTCATGGCGCGCCGGACGTCGTCGTGAACCGACACGCCGAGCTGCGACGCGAACCGGGCCGCACGCATCATGCGCAGGGGGTCATCCGAGAATGACGCCTCGGGGGCGCCGGGTGTTGCCAGTTCGGAGGCGTGGAGGTCGCGGACGCCGCCGAAAGGGTCCACGAGTTCAAGGCTGGGCAGCCGGAGGGCCATGGCGTTGATGGTGAAGTCGCGGCGGAGCAGGTCATCCGTCAAGGAGTTCCCGAAGGCCACCACTGGCTTTCGCGAATCGGGGTCGTACGCCTCGGCTCGGTACGTGGTGATTTCGATCTGGAAGCCACTCTTACGCATCCCGATGGTGCCGAAAGCCCGGCCGATTTCCCAGAAGTTGTCAGCCCACTTCCTGATGACAGCGATCGTCTGGTCCGGCGTGGCGTCCGTGGTGAAGTCGAGGTCCGGGGAGGTCCTCCCAAGGAAGAGGTCGCGGACAGGTCCACCCACCAAAGACAGCTCGTAGCCGGCGTCGACAAAGCGCTGCCCGAGGTCGAGCACCACCGGATCGATGGTGAAGTTAACAGAAGAGCTGTCCAATACGTGCGCCATAGTCCCTTAAGCTTGGCAGATTTTTACCCCGGAGTGGGCCACTGTTCCATGCAATATCAGGCATGCGTCCGCGGACCGTCTCCTGCAGTCCATCTTGTAGCCATGTCCCGGTCATCACTCGAGGGCAAGAGTCGTTAGAGTGGACCTCATGGCCAACCCGATCCCGAGCGCTCCTGGCAGGAGGACAAACGCACCGTTGCCGTCGGCAATCGGTGCCCACGTCGCGCCTGCCCCGCAGCACCCGGTACAGGCCTCACTTCCCACTGTTGAGGAAGTGTCAGCCGGCGGCGTTGTTGTAGACACGTCCGACGGCGAACTCAGGGTTGCGATTATCGCCCGCCTTAATAGGGGTGGCCGGCTCGAGTGGTGCCTGCCCAAGGGCCATCCCGAGGGCCGCGAAAACAACGAGGAAGCGGCCGTCCGCGAGATCGCCGAGGAAACCGGCATCGAAGGCCGCATCCTGGCACCCCTGGGCAGCATTGACTACTGGTTCACAGTGAGCGGCCACCGCGTCCACAAAACCGTCCACCACTTCCTGCTCCGGGCAACGGGCGGTGAGCTGACCATCGAAAACGATCCTGACCAGGAGGCCGTGGATGCCGCGTGGGTTCCCATCCAGGAACTGGCCCGCAAACTGTCCTTCCCGAATGAACGCCGCATCGCCGATCTGGCACGGGAAGTGCTGCCCGAACACCTCTGACCCGGGTACATGGGACGATAAAGGCGATGTCTGAAGCCAAAACAACCCAGTCCGTTCAATCCGGAGAAGCACGTTCCAGCGCCATCATGGCCGCAGGGACGCTCGTTTCCCGGTTCCTTGGCTTCGCCAAAACGTGGATGCTCGGTACAGCCCTCGGGCTTGGTTCGACCATTAATGACACCTTCATTAATGCCAACAACCTGCCGAACCTGATCTTCCTGCTGGTGGCCGGTGGCGTGTTCAACGCCGTACTGGTGCCGCAGATCATCAAGGCGAGTAAAGCCCCGGACCGTGGAGCTGACTACCTCAGTCGGCTGCTGACCCTTGCGGTGTTGGTGCTCCTTGCCCTGACCGCGTTGGTAACCCTTGCTGCACCACTGGTCATCGACCTCACCACACAGGGGTATTCCGAGCAACAAAAGGCCCTGGCGGTCACCTTTGCCTTCTGGTGCCTCCCACAGATCTTCTTCTACGGGCTCTACGCCCTTCTGACCCAGGTGTTGAACGCCCACGGAGCGTTTGGCCCCGCCATGTGGGCCCCCATCTTGAACAACCTGGTAGCCATCGCCGGCCTGGGGATGTTCATTTGGATCCTTGGAGAGAATCTCAGCAACCCCCACACCCTGGACAATTGGGGTCCCACCCAGACGTTGCTGATCGCAGGGTTCTCAACCTTTGGCGTCGTTGCGCAGACAGCCATCCTGTTGGTTCCCGTCTTCCGGCTGCGCCTTGGCCTCCGTCCCCGTTTCGGGTGGCGCGGTGTCGGACTTGGCCAGGCTGCCAAGCTGAGCGTATGGACCCTGGCGACTGCCGCCGTCGGGCAGTTGGCCTTCCTCTACATCATGAGGATCGCCACGATTCCCGGCGCCGAGCGGCTCCGGCTGAACAATGCGGGGGACACGGCCGCTGCTGCTGTCCTGCCCGGTAACGCCGTCCTGGAAGTCGCCAGCCAGCTGTACCTGCTGCCGCACTCGATTATTGCTTTGTCCTTGGCAACCGTCCTCTTTAACCGCATGACGCGCGCGTCGCAGGACGGCAACAAAGCCGAGCTTCGCGATGCCCTCTCCCATGGTCTCCGGACCATGGCTGTTGCAACGGTCTTCGGTGCCTTGGCGCTGTTTGCCTTGGCCGGCCCGCTGGGCATGTTCTTCTCGGGCGGCAACTCGCAGGACGGCGTCATGCTCGCACAGACGCTCACCATCCTGGCTTTGAGCACCCCGTTCCTGAGCGCCAACTTCATGATGTCCCGCGTGTTCTACGCCAACGAGGACGCACGCACGCCCCTGTATGTGCAGCTGTGGCTGGCGGTGATCTACGTGGTGGGCGCGTTCTTCATCCAGTTCCTCCCCGTCGGCCAGATCATTTACGCCATCGCGATCCTCTACACGCTGGGCAATATCCTCTCCGTGGTGATCAGCGTGATCTTCCTGCGTCGCTTGCTGGGCCACCTCGACGGACCACGGATCGCGAACTCGTACATCCGCATGGGCTACGCCGGTCTCGGCTCCGCACTGGCCGGAGCCGCGGCCCTTTGGCTGTTGGGGAGCTACCGCGCCGACGGCTTCGCATGGAGCAGCCGCCCGGCCGCCCTGGTGACGGTGGTCGTCGTCGGGCCCGTCATGTTGCTCGCCTACCTGGTCCTGTTGCGCGTCTTCCACGTCACCGAACTTCGCGATCTCCTCCGCCCGCTCATGGGCCGCTTGGGCCGCGGGGCGCCGGAACCGGTCGTCGAAGGAACCTCAGAAACCACGACGCCGGAACGCGCCACAGTCTCGGACGACACCGGTTTGATCCCCCGCATCTCGGGCGAGTTCGACGCCGCCTCGTTCAGGGCCGGCCCGGCAGTCGGGGCCCAGCGCACCGCTCCAGCGCCCGCCACGGACGCTCCAAAGTCCTACCTGCCCGACGAAGACGTGCCCAGCACAGCCTTGGGTGGCAGGTTCCGTCCGCAGGTCCCGTTGCCGGGCCGGCGCACTTACCAAGGCGACGCGGGTCGCAATCCATACTTCCCCAGCAGGCAAAACAAGAAGTAAGCCGGTGCCGCCAACGCGGGCGGCGGGCACCAATCGGCTAGGCTAGAAACGAATATAGGTAGTTGCAAAAGCGGTTAATCCGGCTCGCCGGGCCAGCCGTTTGCAGGACCCGCAACTCCCGGACAGCCTAGGAGGAACACGTGTCCCACCCGATCGACGTCGGATCAGTACTTGGCGGCCGCTACAAGGTCACGGCCAATGTGTTGACCTCGCATGACCAAGATCAGGTGCTCGACGGCGTGGACCAGGTCCTCAACCGTCCTGTGAGCATCCTTGTCGCTGGACCCGGAAATGCCGAGCAGGTTGCGCAGAGCGCCCGCGAAGTGGCCACGGGGGAGCGCCCCGGCCACGTCCAGATCCTGGACCTGGGCATCAGCGATAACACCACGTACCTCATCACCAACCACAGCTCCGCACCGGACCTGCTGGACCTCGTTGTGGCCACCAACCCGCCGTATATCGAGCCGTTCTTCACGGAGACGCTCGGCAGCGAGATCTTTGGGCAGCCGCGCACGTACGAGCCCGAAACCTACGACGGCCTCTACGAGGATGACGAGCACGACGCCGAGTACATCCAATATGACGAAAACGGATACCCCATTCCGTCCGAGGCTGATACCGAGCAGACAACCGCTGGTTCCGAGGCGGGGAACGTACCTCCGAAGCCTGCCTCGAACCCCTCATCCGCCAAAAGTGGAATCGCCGGCAAACTGGCTGCGGCTGCTGCCGGGGCCGGAGCAGCGGGTCTCGCTGCCGCTGCAGCGCTGAAGAACCAGGGTTCAAGGAATCACGACGCCGACGCTGCCGCCCCTGCTGCTTCCGGGGGAGCGTCGCCTGCGGCATCCGCCCAGCCGCCCACCCAGGCTGTTACTTCCCAACCGACTCCGCCGCCGGCCCGGCCCGCTGCTCCGACGCAACCGCCTACCCAGGCCGTGAACTCCCAGCCAGCACCCGTCAGCGAACCGGCCAAACCCGCCGAGTCCACTGAACCCAAGGTCTCGCTCTGGTCCGAAGAAGATTACGGCTTTGCAGGAGCCGGCGCCGCTGCCGGGGGAGCTGCCGCTGCGGGCAGTACCTCAGACACTGGTTACGACCGCGCCCCCACCAGCTTCCCGGCGTCGGCCGCAGTCCAGGAAAACTACGAGGACGACGAGGTATACGAAGACGAGGCTCCCGAGAAGGAGCCCCGCTCGCTTCGCTGGCTGGTTGGTGGCCTGCTGGCTGTGGTCCTGGTGGTAGGCCTGGTCCTGGCTGTTACCAACCTTGGCAGCCTCTTCCCGAGCAGCGCGCCCGCGGCAAGCCAGAGCACGCCGGCCCCCCCGTCCACCGAAACCAAAACTGAAGAACCGGCCCCCACGCAGGCTCCGCCGCCCGCCACGCCGCCGGCGATCGACAGCATCACGCGGCTGGGAGATTTCCCCTTCGCAGCCACCTACGACAAGGACCTTGCACGAGCCTTCGATGGCAACGCTGCAAGTTACTGGTCAGACATGGAATTTGCGACCGCAGACTGGGGTGGCCTGGTCACGAACATGCCGCTGGTCATCAAGCTCAAGGAAAAGACCGAGGTCAAGTCCATTGTGCTGAACCAGCTGGGTGGATCGGGTGGCAGCATCAGCGTCTACACCAACGACCGTCCTGCCATGGACGGAGCGAAGCTCGTTGGTACCAACAGCTTTACCTCGCCTGAATTGACCCTGCCCCTGGCAGCGCCGACGCAGACTCAGTACATCATTGTGGATATCAAGACGCTCCCCAAGCTGGCCGCCCCGAAGACGCGGTTCGGTTTCGGTCTGCGCTTGGCCGAGGTTGGGGTCCAGTAGTCCGCACCAGCCATGAGAGCAGGGGCCGTTCTGACTTGTCAGGGCGGCCCCTACTGTTATCTGCGCGGGCGTCACCACTTCGATGTGGCCCGCGTCCAGAAGGTACCCTGAATGTTGGTGGCTTTTAGGGCCGACAAACTCCAACGGAATATTTGGGGCTTAACTGGGGTTGAGTCAGGTGGCTGCCCCGAAAGCCGCAGCATCGACTAAGGAAGAGGTTCACGCCACGTGAGCATTGCAGAAAACGGCGCATCGCAGGTGCGCGACGTCATCATCGTAGGTTCAGGCCCCGCTGGCTACACAGCCGCTGTTTACACCGCCCGTGCCAACATGAATCCTCTGCTCATTGCCGGTTCTGTCACCGCTGGTGGCGAATTGATGAACACCACGGACGTTGAGAACTACCCGGGATTCCCGGAAGGCATCATGGGTCCGGACCTGATGGAGAACTTCGAAAAGCAGGCCGCCCGATTCGGCACTGAGATCCAGTTCGAGGACGTCACCGAACTGGACCTCGACGACGACATCAAGACGGTCACCATCGGTACGGGGGAGACCTTCCAGGCGAAGGCCATCATTCTGTCCACGGGATCGGCATACCGCGAGCTCGGTTTGGCTAACGAAAAGCGGCTCTCAGGCCACGGCGTTAGCTGGTGTGCAACCTGCGACGGTTTCTTCTTCAAGGACCAGGACATCGCTGTTATCGGCGGCGGCGACTCTGCAATGGAAGAAGCACTCTTCCTCACCAAGTTCGCCAAGTCCGTCACGGTCGTCCACCGCCGCGACACCCTCAAGGCATCGAAGATCATGGGCGACCGCGCCCAGGCACACGAAAAGATCAAGTTTGTCTGGAACACGGCCGTTGAAGACGTCCTCGGCGAGGACAAGGTCACGGGCCTGAAGTTGAAGAACCTGGTGGACGGCACTGAGTCCGAGCTCGCTGTCACCGGTGTGTTCGTGGCCATTGGCAACGATCCCCGCACAGACCTCGTCAAGGGCAAGGTGGAACTTACCCCCGAAGGAACCATCGCCGTCGAGGGCCGCAGCTCCAAGACGAACATCAAGGGTGTCTTCGCCGCAGGCGACGTTATCGACCCCACCTACCGCCAAGCCATCACGGCTTCGGGCTCCGGCTGTGTAGCTGCTCTTGACGTAGAGCACTACCTCGCGGACCTGAACTCCTAAGCAACCATACGAAGGGAAAAGTTATGAGCAACGCAAAAGACGTAACTGACGCAAGCTTCAGCACGGATGTCCTGGCTTCCGAGAAGCCGGTCATCGTGGACTTCTGGGCAGAGTGGTGTGGCCCCTGCCGCAAGCTCGGCCCCATCCTCGACGAGATCTCGGTCGAGTACAGCGACAAGGTTGAGGTCGTGAAACTCAACGTTGACGACAACCCTGCCATCGCAGCTGAGTACGGCATCACTTCCATCCCTGCCGTCTACCTGTTCAGCGGGGGAGAAGTGAAGAACACCGTCATCGGTGCCAAGCCGAAGCAGTTCTTCGAAAAGGAATTCTCGGACGTACTGTCCTAACCTTCCGCTCAAGGTCTAAGGCCGGCGGTTTCTGCTCCTCACGGAGCGGGAGCCGCCGGCTTTTTGTTCTTTTCTTGGAAATGAACCTTCCAAGGATGCATTGGTGGCTTATGTGCGTGTGGGGACGTCCGGTGCGCTCCTGAACGGTAATGCGGCTTCCCGCTCACTGGGGTAGGGGCAACTCAACCCTCACTCACATCCCAGCCCCTTCAACCCAACCCTCACTCACATCCCGGCCCCTTCAGCCCGACGCTCGCTCACATCCCCGCCCCTTCCCGCCAACCCTCACTCACGTCCCCGCCCCTTCAGCCCGACGCTCGCTCACATCCCGGCCCCTTCAACCTGACGCTCACTCACATCCCGGCCCCTTCAACCTGGCGCTCGCTCACATCCCGGCCCCCAAGGATGCGATGCCGCCACTGGAGGGTGATGACCGCTGTGGACCCAGAGGCAACTTCTTCTGCTTCCGCTTCTCTGCTGTTTGACGCACCCGATGTGGGCACAACCAAGGGTTAGCGTAGGTCGTGTGGGGGATTGCTGAGAGTGCTGGTGGCAGAACGATACGAGTCTGGCAATCTCGCGATCGTCGGCCCGTTGGCCTCGGCATCGAAGGATGTTTCACGTGAAACCGATCCATCCATCCGTGGCTCGGGGCAAAACCCGTCGGGGCCAGATCTCGCCGGCGGTGCTCCCGAGACCCTGTTTCAAGCATTCGACTCGAGTCGACTGGATACCGCCGACGTGACCCAAGAACCAGCGAAGAGGGTGACCAGCGCGCTGGCAAGCATACTAAGCAGCGTCTTGTGGTTGGTAGCTAGGAAGTAGTGCCCGGTTCCTGCATTTGGGAACCCTGCATCCGCGCTCGTTGCTTCGAAACAACAACACCCTGACAGTGGAGTCACTCTGCTATCACCAAGTGCCTCAGCGAGGCTTCGGTCAACTCTCGGCGTTTGTGTTCCTTCAGCACTGCCTAGGCGTTGAGACACGCAGAACGAGTCAGACACCGGAAGGGGAATCCGACGACCTACACGCCTCCGGTACAACGTGACTCTTTTAGACTGTTCGGTCTGCAACCGCAAGGCTCCAGGGACCCCCCACCCACGAGACACCACACCTACCGCAGACATGGGCAGGATGTGCCCTGACCTCAAGGCCGCCCACTAAACAGTGCTGGCCCGTGAACCTACTCCTGGATGGTTGTTGACCCCTCGCAGCACTTACCTGCTGCCTGGCCCTCCCCACCCTTCACAGACCATCGCAGAGCATCAGCACTTCCGTTCCAGGCGGGCGTCCAAGAACAAAACACCGTAAAACATCCATGTTTCACGTGAAACAGACCCTTGGTGAAGCTTCAGCGGGCCTTCCGCAGAGCAGCTACGGTGATCTCCCCGTACTCCTGCGTGTATCGAAAGCTCATTTGCGCAACAGGAAAGCTCCCAAAGGTACGCATCGTGCATGTCACCTACAAGGAGCTCTGGGGGAAGGGAGCTGTTGTCGTTCCGTACTCAGGTGAGCCCCTTTCCGGTACATCGGCTGCATCGGGCCTTGCCGGTAGCCACAGTTCTCCGACGTTCCATTGATAGCCGGCTCCCGCGGCCGAGCCCGACTCCACTACAGCCGGCTCTCGCAGTTTCTGATGCGATGTCGAGCCTTGCGCGACAGTTCCAGCTCCTGGACCACCGGCGTGGCATACACGGCCCCAGTGCACTTGACTCGCAAGCCTCATCGGATTTGGGCACCGTCGGAATGCCGCCACAGGAGGCAGACCCCTGCGTCGTGTGCCCTCTTGCCCTTGACCCTCGGCTTCGGGCTCCGTGCCCATGACTGGAGAGCTGCGGTACGTACTCAGCGGCGGAAGGTCCACAACAATAGATATAGGGGAGAAAGTTGGATCAGCGGATCTGCTCCGGTCGGTACGGTCCGGAAGGATTGCAGCGGACGCATCGATCCTCCACCAACTCTTTGGCATCACCGCCAATTCGAAGCCACTAAACACCTTCGAACATGCGCTCGGAGATCAACATCGTGTCCTTCCACGATTCGTCCTTCTTACCAAAATCAGTCACGCCAGCTCTCAGCAGGTATGCACAGCAGCCATGGGGGCCGGTCAGGTACCACACGGGACGCCCTCCCAGCCTAGACGGCAAGTCGGTCCCTCAGGCATGCCATCCGGGAACAATAGTCACGATGGCTCGTTCTTGGTGATCCGTCCACCAGGCAGTCCAGTTACAGTCGACCAACGTAGGTCTTCCGGTCAGAAAATGCCCGTTGTTTCTCTCAAGACGGCTTCCCGTCAGGTGATGAACGCGACGATAATGTGACTGTTTCACGTGAAACGGAACAGCCCAAGTGCGCATGGCACGTGCAGCCTAGGAAGAGCCGGCAGCTGCTCCGCTACCGAGCTAGGCCCCGAGCAAGGTTCCTTTGGTCGGGCCGCGTAAGACCTTCCGCCGAGCACCACCACTCTAGAGCATCTGTCTTCACACCGTGGCCGCTTAGGAGGTCCCTCTCCATATAGGGGCTTGCCGCAAAGTCATGCCATGAGCCCTGCAGGACCTGCGCTGCGCCCTAACGCATACCGACGGACAACGCCCTATCAGGTCCACGCAAACCGGTTAGCGGTTCACGCACCTCGCTACTGACTGATTTCAGTGCTACCGGCCAGAAGCCAAATACGCTGCCCGCCACCGGGGCCTGGAGCAGGAACTCAAGGCAAATTCTGTACCCCTCAAGACATCCGATCAATAGGCTCCGATCTTGGCCCAAAGGATCCGTCCTCGAAGGTGGAGAATTGATGCACCTGGAACGTTTGCACCAATTGCGAGAACTAACATCCGGTCTCACGTGAGCCCCTTGTCGCGCACAGTGTCTCTCAAGCAGCCAGGCGCCGGGGCCTTCGAAACGGAACGTCCGTTCGCCTTATGCTCTCTCAAAGGCTATGGAGCTGCACCGGGGGCCTCGCAGGTTTGCGTCAAGGGTGAAGTTGTTCACAAGGTTATCCACAGGCTTTTCCACCGCCCATGAGATTGCCCACAGAATGCTAGGAAACGCATGCTGGACGTTGGCGGAAAGCGCCTCGTACCAGGAGAAGCAGACGACCCTCCGCTGCCGCCGTCGCGGGGCTGAGTCTCAGTCAGAATTCCGCAGATTCAATAGGAATTGGGACATTTTGAACCGCTGTAGGGAAACAACTGGTCCAGCAAAAGGGCACTTCGCGGTTCTCGCGAGTGTACGGGTCTAATCGCACTGCGAGTTTAACGTCAACGCCCGGAGCCCAGGCTCCTGGGCTGCTAGTGCTGCACTTGAATGAGTAAGTTATCCCCATGGTTATCCACAGCGATATCCACCGGCTTTTCCACAAGCTGTATTCCCCGGTTTGACCTTCTTTGGCCGTAGACTTCGACCACTCATAGCCACTGTTTCACGTGAAACATGACGGTCGACCAGCATGGTCCGGGCACTTGATTGCCGCACTGAGCTTCTAGGGCACGCCATCTCATCTGGCCGTGGGTTCAGGGTCCCCTGACGGTGGCAGTGCGGTTAGAAGAATGCTGACTGGAACGGAACCCAACATCGGATCAATCGGTCGGTGGGCTAGGGCAGGGGAGCGTCAGCTAGTTGCTTGAAATCTACGAGCAGTGGCCTCGCCAGACAGATCTGTCCGGCCAGGGGTACGGTGAATTTTGGTCTCATGCCTGGATAAGCAGGCACGTTCAGGGTTCCACTACGGGAGTCATTGCTACTCGACGCCCCACAGGACCGAGAAGCTGCACTTCGCAGGCCATCGTCCCCAGCATCAGATCAAACGCACACGCGGCTAACCGCGATGTATCACATTCATAGGTAGGCAGTCATGAGGTCTGCTGGAGAGGCGAACAAGATCTGTCAGGTACGGGCACCACAATCGGCTCCACGGCGCCTCAGTCCCTTTAGATCCCCACCCTCGACTCTAATCCGAAGGCCGAAGAGTCGGTTGCTCAATCGTTGAGTTGCCCGGACCTCGAACGGCGCCGGCCCCGCGTGCCCCTCATGCGGGCACATACGCAGTCCACAGTCGTTACACTGACTAGCGCCCGAACTTGGGGCCTTTTACGTCGGCGCCAGTCCTACCGAGCCGCTTTCAGCTTCGAACTTCACCGATGCGTGGGGATTCAATAGCTAACTATCTTTTTCACCTGCCGAGACCGGAAATGCCCTTGATTGATGCCTTAGTGCCACGTCGCGGAGTCGTCTACGTTGCTTCCATCTACGCAGCCCCCGGCGACTCTGGTGCCCCTTGGACGACTCTTGGACATCATGCCCAGCCTTCCCGGCCGTGCACTTCTGCCCATCTATAGTCCCTTCGGAGCGCCCCTCACATTTGGTCTCAGTGCTGTCCGCCCCCACGGGTCTCAAAAGCGGGAAGCCCCTACATGCAGTGGTGTTGGTGACCCTTACAAGAGAAGCTGGTGCGAACAGACGCAGCGGCTTGCCCCACTAAGGCTTGCGTGCCAGATTGACCCCTCCTAGGGGACATTGCCGAAGACTGCCCACCTAGCGTTGGAGCACCGTATTCGCTGCAGCCTTGACGGGCTTGGAGACTGGCCGATTCTCCTTGAAGACCTATCAGCAGCGAGGCCGACTCGGACAAACACGACCTAAACGAACACGAAATAGTCGACTAGTGCCAGCGTTTGACGTGAAACATGTCGAGCGGCCCCGGCAGAACGTATGGCCGCCAAAAGGAATGCAGCGAGGTTATAGGGGGCCGATACTGGAATGCTGGGTCCATATAGGGGCTTCTGCATATCGAAC
This sequence comes from Paenarthrobacter sp. AR 02, assembly GCF_021538675.1. Lineage (GTDB taxonomy): Bacteria > Actinomycetota > Actinomycetes > Actinomycetales > Micrococcaceae > Arthrobacter. The sequence continues at coordinate 1,098,469 of NZ_JAJUKH010000001.1, read as the reverse complement.
GGGCCCTTTACCCAGAATCGAATTGGAAGAGGGCCGTTTCACGTGAAACATCATCGATGAGTTCCACAGGCTCAGCTCCAGGCGGAACGGTCATCTCCGTCTTTATCGCGGATGGAGGGGCGAAGCCGCCATTGCGATGGCCATCTTGCCTCGGCACCTACCTACCCTCTGGGGGACCGACCACATATGGAGACCTGCCGGCTCGATTTGAGGGCGCCATTGGTTCAATGGTTGGGCTCGTTGAAGCCCCGCTTCAACGGGCGTGTATCTTCCTGTTTCACGTGAAACAACTCGGATATTTGGCACTCCCACTCACTATCCAGCGCCGGGGACATACTGGCCACGCAGGGTGCGAGTAGTTTGAGGTCAAGAGTACGAACGATCAGCGAGTAAAACGGAGACCAAAGAGAGGTGAAAATACCGAAAGGTGGCCCACCGGCGTCCCGCTGCGAAAAGCAGGGCCGCGGGGGGAAGACAGAGACTGCTGTAGTACATACCATCCCAGCCAATCAGACTGGGCACGGGCAATATCGAGCTCCCGAAGACACATCCACATGTATGGCTAGCCAGAGGCCCAGACGCAGTGAATAGGCTCTCAAGGCCCCTGTTTCACGTGAAACACAGAACCTCCAAGGCCCTGCTGCGACCCTCAGCAGACGCAATCGGAGCCTCAAGCTGCACTCAACAAAAGTGGGGCCTGCTCAAAGAGCAGACCCCATCAGTTGGGTGGCACAGTGCTAATCCTCAGATCCAGGTCCCAGAACATCCATAATTCGGTTCAAATCTTCAACACTCGCAAATTCGATACTGACTCGACCCTTGCGGGCACCCAAAGTAATCTTCACGTTCGTGTCCAAACGATCCGAGAGCGACGAAGCCAGGTAATCCAAGCGTTCGTGGCGAGCATTTGGCTTGGGAATGGAATTCTTCGCTGGCGCGGCGGGGTCCTGATACAGCGCCACGGCTTCTTCCGTAGCACGTACCGACATTCCCTCCGCGACGATCTTCTGCGCCAGGCGCTCCATTGCTGCTGCATCAGGAAGGGACAGCAAGGCGCGTGCGTGGCCGGCAGAAAGAACACTGGCAGCAACACGACGCTGTACAAGCGGGGGCAGCTTCAGCAGACGGAGAGTGTTGGAGACCTGGGGACGGGACCGGCCAATGCGATCTGCCAACTGTTCGTGGGTGGTACCGAAGTCTTCAAGGAGTTGCTGGTAGGCCGCCGCTTCTTCCAACGGGTTCAGTTGGCTGCGGTGCAGGTTTTCGAGTAGGGCATCGCGGAGAAGGTCGTCATCCGTGGTGTCACGAACGATTGCAGGAATTGTCTCGAGTCCCGCGGCCTGCACAGCACGCCAACGACGCTCGCCCATAACCAATTCATACGGTTCTCCACCCTTTTCGGTTGAAGTACGTACGACAATTGGCTGGAGGACGCCTATTTCCTTGACGGAGTGAACCAGCTCAGCCATGTCGTCCTCATCGAAGACGGATCTGGGCTGTTTGCGGTTTGGATGAATGTCGCCAACCGGAATTTCGGCGAAACGCGCACCGGGAACCTCTACCAGCTCAACGTTCGACGAGACAGCAACTGACGGCGCGTCCGCCGTCGAGCTTTCTTCAACCTCTTCGGCATCGGAAGCAGCTGCGCGTTTCGTAGCCGGCTTGCTGGGAGAAGTCTTGGCTGACGACGAAGTCGCCTTAGCAGCCGGCTTTGTCCGTGCTGTGGCGGAAGACCTGGCGCCGGACGCTTTTGGCTCATCAACGGGTACGTCGGCGTGTGAGGTGGCAGCCTCAGGTTCTGCAGCCTTCCGTGCCTCCGGAAAGAATAGGTCCACCGGACGGGATGCTGCGGCACCATTTCCCTGGGCGGCACCAGGCGCGCTGGGAATGAGAGCCCCAAGACCCCTGCCGAGGCCCCTTCGCTTTTCGCTCATTGATTCATCCCTCCGATGGATAGCCAAGCACGGTCCGGCTCAGGCTGTTGCAGTGTTTCAAGAATTCTAGCGTTCAGCGATTTCGGCGGCGGCTTCCATATAGGACAACGCGCCGCTCGACGAAGGATCGTAAGTCATCACTGTCTGCTGATAACTCGGAGCCTCGGAGATGCGGACCGACCGGGGTACCACGGCACTGAGTACTTGCTCGGGGAAGTGCTGTCGCACCTCAGAAGCTACCTGGGCGGCGAGGTTGGTGCGTCCGTCGTACATGGTCAACAGGATGGTGGACACGACGAGGTCGGCGTTCAGGTGCTTCTGGATCATTTCGATGTTCTTGAGCAGCTGGCTCAAGCCCTCAAGGGCGTAGTACTCGCACTGGATCGGGATGAGCACTTCACTGGCAGCACAGAATGCATTGACTGTCAGCAGGCCGAGGCTTGGAGGGCAGTCGATAAAGATGAAGTCGAGGCGACCTTCACCGTTCTTTTCCCGTTCCTTGGCGTATACATCGATGGCACGGCGGAGGCGCTGCTCGCGAGCTACCAAAGAGACCAGCTCAATCTCGGCCCCGGCCAGGTGAATTGTGGCGGGGGCGCAGATGAGGTTGGGGATGTCCGGGCACGGGGCCACGACATCCTTGAGGGGCAGGTCGTTGATCAGGACGTCATAGATGCTGTCGACGTCGGCATGGTGTTCAATGCCGAGCGCCGTGGAGGCGTTGCCCTGGGGGTCGATATCGATGACCAGGACATTGAGTCCTGCCGAGGCCAAGGCCGCTGCGATGTTGACTGTGGTTGTGGTCTTGCCAACGCCACCCTTTTGATTGGATACCGTGAAGATACGGGTTCCTTCGGGCTTAGGCAGTTCGCGTCCAATAAGACGCTCGCGCCGGCGCGTTTCATTGGCCAGCTGGCGAGCAATGGGGCTGGAATCATCAATGGAATCCATGACGTTTCGCCCTCCATCTGTGACAGTTTCACGTGAAACGGCGTTCTCAACCGAATGAGGGCGCACTATGGCGGATTGAAGGGACGCAGAGGGTGTGGCCATTGCCCGCGCGGAACCCAAAGACATAAACGGCGGGATCCGCTGCGTGGAGGTTTCACTACTGCCCACTGGTCACACTCTCACTCTCATTTGGCGCTTGCTGCCGATCTCTAGCCTAACCGCTCGGCCGCCGACACGCGGGAAACAGGGCGGTAGCTACGCGCTCTTTCCCGGCTTGTTGACGATGATCCGCACCACGGTGGTGGGTTCCTCCAAAAGTTCCTGTCCACAAACCACAACGGACGTTTCCACGCCCCCGAGCTTGCGGATAACTTTCTTGGCCTTCTCAATCTCTTCGCCTGCGCTTCGGCCCTTAATGGCCACCACTTCACCACGGCCATTCAAGAGTGGAATGGTCAGCCCGGCAAGGTTGGTCAGTGCCGAGACTGCCCGTGCCGTTACAACGTCGGCATCAACCAGGCCCACTGCCAGTTCAGCCCGGGTCCGCATGACGGTGACGTTGTCCAGCCCAAGGTCATCCACGACCTCCTGGAGCCAAATGACGCGGCGTTCCAAGGGCTCAATCAAGGTAAGTTCAAGATCCGGCCGCGCGATTGCCAGGCACAAGCCCGGAAGGCCCGCGCCGGACCCTACGTCCGCAACGTGGCTGTCCATGGCGATGGCCGATTCGATGACCGCGCAGTTCAGGACGTGACGGCTCCACAAGCGAGGGATCTCGCGCGGACCGATCAATCCTCGTTCAGTACCGGACGTAGCCAGGTGTTCAACATAGCGCTTGGCAAGATCCAAGCGCTCCCCAAAGATCTTCTCTGCCGCTTCCTGTTCAGCTGCGGTGATATCAACCATGAGCTTCTAGTCAGCCGAGACGACGATGTGGCGGCCGGCGCCTTCGCCCGCGGATTCTGAAACCAGCCCGAGATCAGCGACGACGTCGTGGACAATCTTGCGTTCGTAGGCGCTCATGGGTTCCAGGGCTACCGTTCCGCCATCCGCCTTGACCTTGGCCACGGCATCCTCGGCAATCTGCTGGAGTACGCCTGCGCGCTCCTTGCGGTATCCGTTGATGTCCAGCACCAGGCGGGACCGGTTCTCGGTAGCGGACAGCACCGAAAGGCGTGCCAGCTCCTGCAATGCTTCCAGCACCTCGCCGTCGCGGCCTACGAGGCTGTCCAGGGCTGCGGACTCCTCGTCTGCACCGATGGAGATGTAGGTGCGCCCGTTGCGTACCTCAATGTCGATGTCGCCGTCGATGTCGGCGATGTCCAGGAGCTCCTCGAGGTAGTCGGCAGCGATGTCGCCTTCCTCTTCCAAGCGGCTGGCCGTCTTGGACTGGGTTTCTTCCTTGGAGTCGTCCTGGTCTTCAGTTACGGCGCTGGTAACTTCTTCGGTGCTCTCGGCAGACATTACTTCTTCTTCCTGTTCTTACGTTGTGGCTGGACGCGCTGGGCACGGGCTTCGGCAGCTGCAACCGCCGCAGCTTCGGCCTCGGCAGCGGCATCAGCGGCTGAAGTCTTCTTTCCACCCAACAGCGGCGGGAGGCCCTTCGCAGCACGGCGCTCCTCCAGCGCCTTTGCAGCGGGTGAACCCGGCGTAGGCATGCGGCGGATGACGAAGAACTGCTGGCCCATGGTCCAGAGGTTGGTGGTGGTCCAGTAGATAAGGACACCGATCGGGAAGTTGATGCCACCGATGCCGAACACGAGGGGCAGGATGTACAGCATCATCTTCTGTTGACGCATGAACGGGCTGGCCATGGCCTCTTCGGACATGTTCTTGGCCATGATTTGCTTCTGGGTGATGAACTGCGAGGCCGTCATGGCAACGATCATGATGACGCTCAGGACCACGACGGAGACGTTTCCCGCGCCACCGTGAAGCAGCGCAGAGGACAACGGGGCACCGAAGATGCTCGACTCATCGAACTCCACGACTTGCTGGGCACTCATGGCCCCAATACCGTTGCCGGCATTCTTCGCGTTGGAGATACCGGAAAGCACCTGGAACAGGGCGAAGAAGAACGGCATCTGGATCAGCATCGGCAAACATGCCGAGAACGGGTTGGTCCCGTGCTTCTTGTACATCGCCATCTGCTCCTGCGCCATGGCCTGGCGGGAGAGTTGGTCGGTTTTGCCTTTGTACTTCGCCTGCAGCTTCTTCAGATCCGGCTGCAGGAGCTGCATGCCGCGCTGGGCCTTGATCTGCTTGACGAACACAGGAATCAGGGCTGCACGGATCACCAGCACGAGGCCAATGATGGACAGAGTCCAGGTCCAGCCATTTGCGGCGGGCAGGCCAATGAAGCTCAGTCCCTCGTGGAAGCCGACCATGATGATCGACACCAGCCACTTGAACGGGAACATGATTGTCCCAAAGAAGTCATCCATTAGTTATCCCTATTCGTTAGGCCGCCGTGCGGCCTTCTTCATCAGCCTGAGCAGCCAGGAACTGGTCCGGGTTGTTCAGTACAACAATTGTGGGCGTCCGGCCTTCAGGCCAATGACGATGTCCGGCGGGGACATGGTCCACTCCGCCGGCGTTCCACGGGTGGCATTTGGCGAGCCTCTTGGCTGCGAGCCAGCTACCCTTCACAGCGCCGTGCACCGTGACTGCTTCCAAGGCGTAAGCCGAGCAGGAGGGAAAGAAACGGCAAACCTGGCCGTACAGGGGCGAGACGACCTTGCGGTACGCCTTCAGCAAAAGGATGAGGATATTCCGCGGCAGCTCCCACATGAAGATACCCACCGCTGCGGGCAGGGTCCTGTTGGAGGGCACACTTGAGGAAGGAACGACGGCGGTGCTTATGTCATGCACGCGGTGTCCCTTCCGTAGTGGTGCCGTTGCGGTCCGGCGAAGCGTTGCGTGGATTGGAGCCACCCAGTCGCTTCGTCGTCACTGCCAATGCGGCGTTGTAGTCGGAGAGCAACTGCTCCCAGCTGGCAGATGCAGCTGCGGGCAGAGCCCGGACCACCACCGCCAGGCCAGTTCCATGCGTGTGCAAGGAAAGTGCGCCTGCTTCTCTCAGTCTCCTCTTAACGAGGTTCCTGGTCACGGCGTTCCCGACGGCTTTGGAGACAATGAAGCCGATTCGACTCGGCTCCCCGGCCCCGATAGAGGCCGTATATAACACTAAGTTCCGGCGTCCATTGCGGACGCCGGAACGTACAGTTGTTGAAAAGTCGGTAGACGTCCGCAGACGGTTAGGGGTGGCTAGCACCGTCGAATCCGCAAAAAGACCCTGACCGACAAGTCAGTTATTTACGCCGACAGTTCGACGCGGCCCTTGCCGCGACGGGCAGCCAGGATGGCGCGGCCGGCACGGGTGCGCATACGAAGGCGGAAGCCGTGCTTCTTGGCCCGACGGCGGTTATTCGGCTGAAAAGTCCGCTTGCTCACGTTAGTTACTCCAGTGGATCAAAGGTGCGCCCACCCGATCAAAAAAGGGGAAGAACTGGCCGACGCTAAGTTTTGTATGTGCCGCCGCCGTTGCCTCCCGCACGATGAACGTACGGAGTTACAACTGATCTCAAAAGCGGACACAAAGGACTTCACAACGTTAGGGCAAAAAGGGACCCACAGTCAAACCGGCAGCCTGCCGCACACGTATCCACAGCTGTGTCCAGACCCTGTTTGCAGCCTGTGGATGAAGTGGCTCACAAGCCGTATTCAGGAACCACAACGGTGTAATTATCCACAGGCAACTTCCCAGCTATCTTCTGGCGATTGCATCCCCTAGAGTGGCTCAGTAGCCCATTGTCCACCCGCTGTGCATAACTCTGTGGATTATCACCCGGAACAAGCAACGCCGGAGACACTTCGGCTGCCAGCAACGCCGGCAAGCAAGTATTTAGGAACTGATTGATGACAGTAGACGAAGCCAACCACGCCAACACTGTCGGAAGTTCCTGGCGCAGGGTGCTGACCCTCCTGGAACAGGACGATCGGGTCACTCCCCGTCAGCGTGGTTTCGTCATCCTGGCCCAGGCACAAGGCCTCATAGGTTCGACCCTCCTGGTGGCAGTTCCCAACGAGCTCACCCGCGAAGTCCTGCAAACGCAAGTCAAGGATGCCCTCGACGATGCCCTGCGGAGCGTCTTTTCGGATGACATCCGCTGTGCAATCGACGTAGACACCGATCTGGTGCCGGTCCATGCAGAGCCGGAACCCGCCGTCGAGCTTTCCGCAGTACCGGACTTTGCAGAGCCGAAGCCCCAGCCGACTCCGCCGAGCACATCGCACGAGTTCGGCCGCCTGAACCCGAAATACATATTCGACACGTTCGTGATCGGCTCCTCCAACCGCTTCGCCCATGCGGCCGCGGTTGCCGTCGCGGAAGCTCCGGCCAAGGCATACAACCCGCTCTTCATCTACGGTGACTCCGGACTGGGCAAGACCCACCTGTTGCACGCAATCGGCCACTATGCGCGCCGTCTCTACAGTGGCATCCGCGTCCGCTACGTGAACTCCGAAGAGTTCACCAATGACTTCATCAACTCCATCCGCGACGACGAAGGCACGAGTTTCAAGACCACGTACCGCAACGTGGATGTGCTGCTGATCGACGACATCCAGTTCCTGGCAGGCAAGGACCGTACCCAGGAAGAGTTCTTCCACACGTTCAACGCCCTGCACAACGCCAACAAGCAGGTGGTTATCACCTCCGACCAGCCGCCCAAGATGCTGGCCGGCTTCGAAGACCGCATGACAAGCCGTTTCGAGTGGGGCCTGCTGACGGACATCCAGCCGCCGGAGCTTGAGACCCGTATCGCCATCCTCCGCAAGAAGGGCCTCAGCGAGGGCCTGTCAGCGCCGGATGACGCACTGGAGTACATCGCGTCGAAGATTTCCAGCAACATCCGCGAACTTGAAGGCGCCCTCATCCGCGTCACTGCGTTCGCGAGCCTCAACCGCCAGCCGGTGGACGTTGCCCTGGCCGAGATGGTCCTCAAGGACCTCATCACGGATGACGGTGCCCAGGAAATCACGGCGAAGCAGATCCTCGACCAGACAGCGGACTATTTCAAGCTCAGCATGGAAGAGCTTTGCAGCAAGTCCCGTACACGGACACTGGTGACAGCCCGGCAGATCGCCATGTACCTCTGCCGGGAGCTGACTGACATGTCCCTGCCCAAGATCGGCCAGGAGCTGGGCGGCCGCGACCACACCACAGTGATCCACGCGGACCGCAAGATCCGTGAGCTGATGGCTGAGCGTCGTGTGATTTACAACCAAGTCACCGAACTGACCAACCGCATCAAGCAGCAGCAGCGCGACTCCTGAATCCACATCGCGACCGCAACTACATACCTTATTAACAGGTGCATGTGGATAAGCCTGTGGATAGTTAAGGGGACAAGCGTGCTTAATGGGCTTAAAACCCTTAAGCCGCCTGTGGATCGTTAAAAACGGTCCTGGGAGTTGTCCCCATCCACACCCTGTTTAAAACCCAGTTAACGCACACTCCGTGAACAGGGCTTAACCGCGGAACTGCGCGGCGAGATGGGGTTATCCACAGTTTCCACAGCAGTTATTAACACTACGAATCCCAAAAAATTGAAATCCCTCAAATAACAATCTCGTTCTGCCACACTCCGAGCCCGGCCAACGGCCAGGCCGAGGCCAGCCTGCGGCTGTCCACATACGAGGGGTCCGGCCGATCGGGGATGGGTTAATCGCGGATCTTCCGGCTAAGCTGTCAGCAGCGCTCCCATCCTCGGGTCTGTTTGTAGTTCGCTCAGTGCGAACCATGCAGGTTCCGATGCGGGAGTGCGGAGATTTAGCGGCTTCCAAGCAGGAATCCGCAGCTACTACATGGCAGCAGCAATGAAAGGCGGCACCCTTCCGTGAAGTTCAGAGTCGACCGCGACGTCCTGGCAGAAGCCGTTACATGGACCGCGCGATCGTTGTCTCCGCGGCCGCCCGTACCTGTGCTTTCCGGCCTCCTCCTCAAAGCCGAGGCGGGAACAGTCAGCCTCTCGAGCTTCGATTACGAGACGTCCGCGCGCTTGGAAATCCCTGCCGACATCGCGGTTGAGGGCACCATCCTGGTGTCCGGACGCCTGCTCGCCGACATTTGCCGCAGCCTTCCCTCAGCGCCCGTAGAGGTTGAAACAGACGGAAGCAAAGTCACCCTCACCTGCCGCCGAAGCAGCTTCCACCTGGCCACCATGCCCGAGTCGGAGTACCCGGCCCTTCCGGCGCTGCCGGCGATCAGCGGCACCCTTCCCGGGGACGCCTTTGCCCAGGCTGTTTCGCAGGTCATCATCGCGGCCAGCAAGGACGACACCCTCCCCATCCTGACCGGTGTGCGGATGGAGATCGAAGATGACCTCATCACCCTCCTCGCCACGGACCGTTACCGGCTCGCCATGCGCGAAGTCCCTTGGAAACCCGTAACTCCCGGCATTTCCACCAGCGCCCTGGTTAAGTCCAAAACGCTGAACGAAGTAGCGAAGACACTCGGTGGCAGCGGCGACATCAACCTGGCCCTCTCGGACGACGACAGCAGGCTCATCGGATTCGAAAGCGGAGGACGCACCACCACTTCGCTGCTGGTCGATGGGGACTACCCCAAGATCCGTTCGCTGTTCCCGGATTCCACTCCGATCCACGCGACTGTCCAGACCCAGGAACTTGTCGAGGCCGTTCGCCGTGTGTCCCTCGTTGCAGAACGGAACACCCCCGTAAGGCTCGCCTTTACCCAGGGACTGCTCAACCTCGACGCCGGAACAGGCGAAGACGCGCAGGCCTCGGAAGAGCTCGAAGCCCAGCTTTCCGGTGAGGACATCACCGTTGCGTTCAACCCGCACTACCTGGTTGAGGGCCTGAGCGTTATCGAAACCAAGTACGTTCGCTTCTCGTTCACCACGGCTCCCAAGCCGGCCATGATTACTGCCCAGGCGGAAGCCGATGGTGAAGACCAGGATGACTACCGGTACCTCGTGATGCCGGTCCGCCTGCCCAATTAGCAGACACCACGGACACATCAACCCACATTCCAGAAAAGAGTTCACACTGTGCACATCGGACTGATCGGCCTCGGAAAAATGGGTTTCAACATGCGGGAACGCATGCGGAACGGGGGCATTGAGGTCACAGGGTTCGACCGGAATCCGGACATCACGGATGTCTCCTCCGTCGATGAACTCATTGCGGCCCTGCCCACCCCAAGGCTGGTCTGGGTGATGGTCCCGTCTGGTGCCATCACCGACGCTGTGGTCACAGAGCTTGGTGAAAAGCTCAGCCCTGGTGACATGGTCATCGACGGCGGCAACTCACGTTTCACCGAGGACCAGAAGCACGCCGCGGCACTTGCCGAAAAGAGCATTCGCTTTGCGGACTGCGGCGTTTCCGGTGGCGTGTGGGGCCTGCAGAACGGCTACGGCCTGATGGCTGGCGGGTCAGACGAAGACATCGAACTGGCAATGCCTGTGTTTGACGCCCTCCGGCCTGAGGGTGAGCGCGCCGACAGCTTCGTTCACGTGGGCGGTGTCGGCGCAGGTCACTACGCCAAAATGGTCCACAACGGCATCGAGTACGGCCTCATGCAGGCCTACGCCGAGGGTTACGAATTGCTCGCCGCCAAGGACATTGTGAAGGACCTTCCAGGTACCTTCCGTGCATGGCAAAAGGGCACCGTGGTCCGGTCCTGGCTGCTGGACCTCATGGTCAAGGCATTGGACGAGGATCCGGGCCTTGCATCCATTGACGATTACGTTGAGGATTCGGGCGAGGGACGCTGGACCGTGGAAGAGGCAATTGCCAACGCCGTTCCGGCTCCGGCAATTACCGCGGCATTGTTTGCCCGGTTCGCTTCCCGCGAGGACAACTCGCCGGCCATGAAAATGGTCTCCGCCCTGCGTCATCAGTTCGGTGGACACGCCACCCGTCCGGCCAGCTAGGCCGCAGGAGTCCTGCGAACGGCGTGTACCTCGAACATCTTTCACTGACGGATTTCCGCAGTTATGCACAGGTTGACCTGAAGCTTGGCCCGGGTGTGACAGTGCTGGTGGGTTCCAATGGAATCGGCAAGACCAACCTGATGGAGGCCATCGGGTACCTTGCCACGCTGAGTTCGCACCGTGTGAGCACCGACGGCCCGCTGCTCCGCTTTGGCACCGAGCGCGCCATGGTCCGGGCGCGGCTTGTCCGTGGTGAGCAATCCACGGTCATTGAGCTGGAAATCAATGCCGGCCGTGCGAACCGTGGCCGCATCAACCGCAGTAATCCAGTGCGGGCACGGGACATCCTGGGCATCTGCCAGACAGTCCTTTTCGCTCCGGAGGACCTGGCGTTGGTGAAGGGTGATCCTTCGAACCGTCGCCGGTTCCTTGATGAGCTTCTGGTGAGCCTCGTTCCGCGGCATGCTGCCACACGCAGCGATTACGATCGCGTCCTTAAGCAGCGCAACGCCCTCCTCAAGTCGGCAAGGACAGGAAAGTTCACTGCGGGCCATGAAGCAACCCTGGATGTTTGGGACCAGCACATGGCGCGGGCGGGTGCTGAACTCCTGCACGCCCGCCTTGAGCTCGTAGAGCGGCTGCGTCCGCACCTCAACAGTGCTTACGCGCAGCTGACCGATGGTTCCAAGGAAGCCGGTGCCGTCTACCGTTCAACTATCCAGAACATCCTGGACGACGACGGCGGTCCGGCGGATCGCGCAACGGAACCGTCGTCGTCGGCCGAGGACCTCCGGGTGCTGTCCGTGGACGATCTCACCGAACGATATATCCAGGCCTTCGCGGCGTCGCGGAAAAAGGAACTGGAACGCGGTATCTCACTGGTTGGGCCGCACCGGGACGAGCTGGAACTCGTGTTGGGACAAGCACCCGCGAAGGGGTACGCCTCCCATGGTGAGACCTGGTCCATGTGCCTCTCGCTGCGGCTTGCTTCCTACTACGTCATGCTGGACGACTCACGTACGGGAGGGACCGCGCCGATCCTTATCCTGGACGACGTCTTTGCCGAACTTGATGTTCAACGCCGGCGTAAACTGGCAGCAATAGTTGCCGGCGCCGAGCAGGTGCTGGTGACGGCCGCCGTCGACGCCGATATCCCTGAGGAGCTGGCCGGACGGCGCGTAACCGTTGTTCCGGGAGGCATCGATGGCGAAGGATAGCGGCGACGGACTCCAACCCGGCCGTGATCCCGATGAAATTGACGCGGCCCAGGCTGCCCTGAACCGCATGCGCGAGGCTGCAGCCGCTCGGGGCGAAGTCAGGCAGCGGGCACCCCGCCCCGGATCGGCCCCCCAACGCAAGGGCCTTCGCAATACCAGGGGTTTCACGCAGTTCCACGGCAGTGGCCGGGATCCTTTGGGCTTGGGCAAAGTTGTTGGACGCCTGGTGGCTGAGCGCGGATGGACGTCGCCTGTGGCTGTGGGGTCCGTCATGGCTGAATGGGAAACCTTGGTTGGGCCGGATATCTCGTCCCACTGCACCCCGGAGAGCTTCACGGACACGACGCTCCACGTCCGTTGCGACTCCACTGCATGGGCCACCCAACTGCGGTTGCTCAGTTCCAGCCTGCTCGAGTTGTTTCGGAATGAACTCGGCGAAGGCGTTGTAACAAGCATTCACGTTTTGGGTCCGTCAGCTCCAAGTTGGCGAAAAGGCGGACGAAGTGTCAACGGACGCGGCCCCAGGGATACTTACGGCTGAACGGCGTGCAGGGCGATTCAACGCCCCTGGGCCGTATGGGCCCCCATCGGGACCACCACAGGGCCATTGAAGATAGGGCCAACGGCCTCTCACGGGCATATTCAGCTCTCGGCTGCCCCCGTATTTGCAAGGAATCGCGCGTATCCACGATAGAATTGGTGTAGATCACTGAGCGCCGGTGAAACGTCGTCCAGGTCCTGAATCCACTCGTGTGGGCTCAGGGACCCCTTCGTCGGAGTAGTCGGCGCAATCAGTCACGTGCCCGTTGACGGCCTCGGTTCGCCGTGGACAGCACCGGGAACGGCCGACATCGAGTACAGAGGAGTCGAAAGCGCCTGTGGCTAACGACAATGCAGAGACCTTGGCAGTAGAGCCCGAAGAGGAGACTGTTCCCACGCCTGACACGCCCGCCGAGGCGCCCAGGGAGTACGGTGCCAGCGATATTACCGTGCTGGAGGGCCTCGAAGCCGTGCGCAAACGCCCGGGCATGTATATCGGTTCCACCGGTCCCCGGGGTTTGCACCACCTGGTTTACGAAGTGGTGGACAACTCTGTTGATGAAGCCCTTGCCGGCTACTGCAGCCACATCGAAGTCACACTTCGCGCCGATGGCGGCGTCCGGGTGGTGGATGACGGCCGCGGTATCCCCGTGGACATCCACCCAACCGAGGGTAAGCCGACGGTCGAGGTCGTCATGACCATCCTGCACGCAGGCGGCAAGTTCGGCGGCGGCGGATACGCCGTCTCGGGCGGCCTTCACGGTGTGGGCATCTCCGTGGTCAATGCGTTGTCGAGGCGCGTGGATACAGAAGTCCGTCGCCAGGGTCACGTCTGGCGGATGTCGTTCGCTGACGGCGGCAAGCCCCAGGGTGAACTCGTCAAGGGTGAGGCCACCGAAGAGACAGGTACGTCCCAGACCTTCTACCCTGATGGCACCATCTTTGAGTCGACTGAGTTCGATTTCGAGACGCTGCGTGCCCGGTTCCAGCAGATGGCCTTCCTCAACAAGGGCCTGAAGATCACGCTGACCGACGAACGCCCCGTCACGCGGGACGGCGACGACGACCTTGACCTCGACGCCGTGGCGACCGAGGGTGAAGTCAGCGCCGAGCACCGCACGGTGGTGTACCAGTACCCTGACGGCCTGCTGGACTACGTGAAGCACCTGAACTCGAACAAAAAGGTTGAAATCGTCCACGAGGACGTCATCGCCTTCGAAACTGAAGACACTGAGCGGCACATCGCCGTCGAAGTTGCCATGCAGTGGACAACCGCCTACTCGGAAAGTGTCCACACCTACGCCAACACCATCAACACCCACGAGGGCGGAACCCACGAAGAGGGTTTCCGCGCTGCGATGACCTCGCTGATCAACCGCTATGCGCGGGAGAAGAGCATCATCAAGGAAAAGGATGACAACCTCACGGGTGACGACATCCGCGAAGGCCTGACGGCCGTTATTTCCGTCAAGCTTTCCGAGCCACAGTTCGAAGGCCAGACCAAGACCAAACTGGGTAATTCCGAGGTCAAGGGATTCGTCCAGCGCGTGGTCACCGACCAGTTGGGTGACTGGTTGGAGCGTAACCCCGGCCCCGCCCGCGACGTCATCCGCAAGGCCATCTCGGCTGCCCAAGCACGTATGGCGGCACGCAAGGCCCGCGATAACGCCCGCCGCAAGAGTCCGCTGGAATCGTTCGGTATGCCCGGTAAGTTGTCGGACTGCTCCTCCAAGGATCCTTCGCGTTGCGAGGTCTACCTTGTGGAGGGTGACTCGGCCGGTGGTTCGGCCAAGCGTGGACGCAACCCGGAAACCCAGGCCATCCTGCCCCTGCGCGGCAAGATCCTGAATGTGGAGCGCGCCCGGCTGGACAAGGCCTTGGGCAACGCCGAAGTCCAGTCCATGATCACGGCTTTCGGTACGGGCATTGGCGAGGACTTCGACATCGCCAAGCTCCGCTATCACAAGATCGTCCTGATGGCCGATGCCGACGTTGACGGCCAGCACATCACCACCCTCTTGATGACGCTGCTGTTCCGCTACATGCGTCCCCTCATCGAGAACGGTTACGTCTACCTGGCCCAGCCGCCGTTGTACAGGATCAAGTGGTCCAACGCTGCTCACGACTACGTTTACAGCGATCGTGAACGTGATGAGACCATCCGCAAGGGCGCTGCCATGAACAAGCGGCTTCCCAAGGACAACGGCATCCAGCGCTACAAGGGTTTGGGCGAGATGGACTACACGGAGCTGTGGGACACCACCATGGATCCCGAGCGCCGCACGCTTTTGCAGGTCACCATGGACGACGCGCTGGCCGCTGACCAGACCTTCTCCGTCTTGATGGGCGAGGACGTGGAGTCGCGGCGAAACTTCATCCAGCAGAACGCCAAGGACGTCAGGTTCCTCGATATCTAGCGGCCCACCGGCCACTTAGATATTCCAGAACCGACATATACCTGAAACGGAAACTTAGATTATGAGTGACGAAACTCCCGAAGTCCCGGCCTCGAACGACGCCGAGGATGTAGTTCTTGAGGGTGATGTGCTGACTGACCGCGTCGAACAGGTGGACCTGCAGACGGAAATGCAGCGGTCCTACCTGGACTACGCAATGGCCGTGATTGTCGGCCGTGCCCTCCCGGACGTCCGGGACGGGCTCAAGCCGGTTCACCGCCGCGTCCTGTACGCAATGTTCGACGGCGGTTACCGCCCGGACCGCTCTTTCAACAAGTGCGCCCGCGTGGTCGGCGATGTCATGGGTACCTATCACCCGCACGGTGACATGGCGATCTACGACGCCTTGGTCCGCCTCATCCAGGACTGGACCATGCGCTACCCGCTGGCGCTTGGCCAGGGCAACTTCGGTTCCCCCGGTAACGACGGCGCCGCTGCGCCGCGTTACACCGAAACCAAAATGGCCCAGCTGGCCATGGAAATGGTCCGGGATATCGACGAGGAAACCGTCGACTTCCAGGACAACTACGACGGCAAGAACCAGGAACCCACCATCCTGCCGGCCAGGTTCCCCAACCTGCTGGTCAACGGCTCCTCAGGCATCGCCGTCGGTATGGCCACCAACATTCCGCCGCATAACCTCCGCGAAGTTGCCGAAGGTGTCCAGTGGGCGCTCGAAAACCCCACGGCTACCCGGGAAGAGCTTCTTGAAGCACTGTTGCTCCGCATCAAGGGACCCGACTTCCCGACCGGTGCCACGATCCTCGGCCACAAGGGCATCGAGGATGCCTACCGCACGGGCCGCGGCTCCATCACCATGCGCGCGGTGGTCAACGTCGAGGAACTCCAGGGCCGCACCTGCCTGGTAGTCACTGAGCTTCCCTACCAGGCAAACCCGGACAACCTGGCCATCAAGATTGCCGAACTGGTCAAGGACGGCAAGATCCAGGGCATCGCGGACCTCCGCGATGAAACCTCTGGACGCACGGGCCAGCGCCTGGTGATCGTGCTGAAGCGCGATGCCGTCGCCAAGGTGGTCCTCAACAACCTGTACAAGCACACGCAGCTGCAGGACAACTTCTCGGCGAACATGCTTGCCATTGTCGACGGCGTTCCGCGCACCTTGAGCCTGGATGCATTCATCCGGCACTGGGTTGCGCACCAGATGGACGTCATCGCCCGTCGCACCAGGTACCGCCTGCGTAAGGCCGAGGAAGAAGCACACATTTTGCGTGCACTCCTGAAGGCACTGGACATGTTGGACGAGGTCATCGCCCTCATTCGCGCGTCCAACACCACGGAGGCTGCCCGCGAGGGTCTCATGGAGCTTCTGGAGATCGACGAGCTCCAGGCCCGGGCCATCCTGGACATGCAGTTGCGCCGTTTGGCTGCCCTGGAACGCCAGAAGATCCAGGACCGTCATGCTGAGCTCGAAGCGATGATCCAGGAATACAACGCGATCCTGGCTTCCGAGGAACGCCAGCGTCAGATCATCAGCGAAGAACTCGCCGAGATCGTGGCCAAGCACGGCGACGACCGCCGCACCCACATCCTGATGGGCTTCGACGGCGACATGTCCATGGAGGACCTGATCCCCGAAGAGGAAATGGTCGTCACAATTACCCGCGGCGGATACGTCAAGCGGACCCGCAGCGACAACTACCGCTCGCAGCAACGCGGCGGCAAGGGAATCAAGGGTGCGCAACTGCGCGGGGACGACGTCGTGGAGCACTTCTTTGTGACCACCACGCACCACTGGCTGTTGTTCTTCACCAACCTGGGACGGGTCTACCGTGCCAAGGCTTACGAACTGGCGGAAGCCGGCCGGGATGCCAAGGGCCAGCACGTTGCCAACCTCCTGGCCTTCCAGCCGGACGAGCACATCGCGCAGGTCCTGGATCTGCGCGACTACCAGCAAGCGCCGTACCTTGTCCTCGCAACCAAGAACGGCCTGGTCAAGAAGACAAGGCTGGAGGACTACGACACCAACCGCACGGCCGGCGTCATCGCCATCAACCTGCGTGACGAAGACGAACTCGTTTCCGCCCAGCTGGTGAGCGAAACTGATGACCTCCTCCTCGTGTCACGCAAGGGCCAGTCGATCCGCTTCACGGCAACAGATGACGCTCTGCGCCCCATGGGCCGTGCAACGTCGGGTGTGACCGGTATGAAGTTCCGTGAAGACGACGAGCTCTTGGCTGCTGACGTGGTCCAGGACGGCTCGTTCGTGTTCATCGTGACGGAGGGCGGCTACGCCAAGAGGACCGCCGTCGATGAATACAGACTTCAGGGCCGCGGCGGCCTGGGCATCAAGGTGGCCAAGCTTGCCGAAGACCGTGGCGACCTTGTGGGTGCCTTGATCGTGCAGGAAGAAGACGAAGTCCTGGTGGTCATGGAGGGCGGCAAGGTAGTCCGCTCTGCCGTCACCGGAGTCCCTGCAAAGGGTCGCGACACCATGGGCGTCATTTTTGCCAAACCTGACAAGAATGACCGCATCATCGAAGTGGCACGCAACAGCGAACGTGGTTTGGAAGTCGAAGAATCTGAGGACGGACTCGACCATGACGTAACGTTGGCTGAAGACGACGGCGCCGTTGAGGCGACCGTCACGCCCGAAACGGAAAACGACGCAGACCCGGAAACCGATACGGGCGCGGAGCTGAACGAAGACAATACCGGAGGTAACGAGTGAGTAATTCCGACTCATATCCCAAGCCGAGCACAGGTGTCCCCGGCGGACTCCGGCAGCCCGCGGGCAGCGCGCAGGCAGGAACCCCTGCAAGGCCACAGCAGCGTCCAGGCGCCGCAGCCGGCGAAACGGGGGCACGCCCTGCAGGCGGCGCCAACTCAGCCCAGCGGCCCGCTGGAGCTCCCGGCCAGCGCCCTGCACAGCCGGGCCAGCGTCCCGCAGGAGCAGGCGGGCAGCGACCCGCAGGTGCTCCCGGACAGCGGCCCGCGCAGGCTGGACAGCGTCCGGCAGCAGCAGGCGGCCAGCGCCCCGCCCAGGGCGGACCCGGTTTGGTGAAGCCCGCGCCCAAGGCCAAGGTTCGCCGCGCACGGTTGCTTGTCAGCAAGGTCGACCCCTGGTCGGTCCTGAAGATGGCATTCCTTTTGTCGGTCGCACTGGGCATTGTCACAGTGGTGGCCGCGATCGTGCTCTGGACCGTCCTGGACCTGACTGGCATCTTCAACCAGGTGGATAGCCTCCTGGGTACCCTGGCCGGTTCTGAAGGCAGCGGATTCGAATTGAAGAAAATCGCTTCCCTGGGACAGGTGGCCTCCTTCGCCACCATCATTGCTGTGGTGAACGTGGTCCTGCTGACCGCCCTCTCCATGCTCTCCGCCGTGCTGTATAACATTTCGGCAACGTTGGTTGGTGGCGTCGGCGTCACCTTGACCGACGACTAGCAAAAAACCGCGGAAATACGCTGAAAAAGGCTGATATCCGTGGCGGGAAAGCCTCGATTTGAGATCGGGCCGGGATGTGCTGTACAGTCATATCTCGGCCCGATGAGGCATCGGGGCGTATAGCTCAGGCGGTTAGAGCGCTTCGCTGATAACGAAGAGGTCCCAGGTTCAAGTCCTGGTACGCCCACGGAACCAAAAGTGGTTCAGGTAAAACTGAACTGGAATGAGGTACTTGTGAAGAAGTTGCTTGTTGTACTGGCAGCAGCGGTCGCAGGTGTTCTGGCCTATAAAAAGGCGCAGGAATCCGAAGCCCGGAAGAATGTCTGGAGCCAGTCGACCGATAAGGTTGATTAGCCGAAGAGCCCGGTTTGGACTGGTAATTGACAGTCAAAACTTAGGGTATGATAGACGGGTTGCTTCTTATGGGGGCATGGCGCAATTGGTAGCGCACCTGCTTTGCAAGCAGGGGGTTCGGGGTTCGAGTCCCCGTGCCTCCACCATAAGAAAAGTCCCGGTCAGAAATGACCGGGACTTTTGCATTTAACCTCGTTGCTTTCCCGACCGGGAACATGGCGGGGGCAGTATTCGCTCCACAACGGACAAGGCGTCCCTCGGGTGAGTCGCCGTCACACTAAGGTTGATCCGTGACCCTTCTCATCGCCGCCCTCGGGGTACTGGGAGTCGCCTCCTCCGGCCCGCTGATGGCCGGCACCTTGGGGGCCACCTCCGTGACCGCTTTGGCCATCGCTTTTTGGCGCAACGCAATCGGGGCTTTGGTCATGGCCACCCCTGTGGTTGTTCGCGAGCCCAAGGCTTTCGGGAAGATCACACGCAGGGAGCTTGGCTGGTCCGTGACGGCCGCTGTCGCTTTGGCCTTCCACTTCGCCTGCTTCATCACGGCCCTGCAACTGACGTCGGTCGCTGCGGCTACGGCCTTAGTATGCCTGCAATCGGCGTGGATCGCCGTTTTCCAGTTGCTCCGCGGCACCAGGCACCGCTGGCCTGTGCTGCTGGGCCTGGGGATTGCGTTTGGCGGCGTGGTGGCCATTACTGGGTTCGACATGGGTTCCTCGCCCGAGGCGCTGCTGGGCGACCTCCTGGCGCTTGCTGGCGGCGCGCTGGCGGGCCTCTACACCCTGGCAGGCGGGAAAGCCCGCCAGTCGATGGGTATCGGCACCTACACCACCCTCTGCTACGGCATCTGCGCCGCTATCGTTGCGGTGCTGGCTGCCGTCAGCGGCCAGCCCCTTGTAGGGTTCGACGCCGGGGGCTGGCTGGGGATTATTGCCATCACCGTCTGCGCGCAGCTGGTGGGACACACAGCCTTCAACCACCTGCTGGCCACGATGAGTCCGTTGCTGGTGTCGATGACTATCCTGTTGGAGATTCCGGGTGCGGCGATCCTCGCAGCAGTCTTCCTGAATGAAACGCTGCCGGCCGGCACATACGCGGGATTGGCGCTGATTCTGGTTGGACTGGCAGTGGTGGTGGCCGGTCAGCGCCGTGGGCGGCCCGAAGCAGACCGGCGCGAAGCTGAGCTGGGCACCGACTAGCCTCCCGGCGTCGTGCGTTAAATCCCGCCGCGCCGAACGCCCTGGGCGGAGTTGGCAGTGTGGATGGCGCGCAACAGCTTGGCCGGGAAGTACACGGAAAAGAACACCACCATGGGTGCTTTCAGGGCCATCTTCTTCACATTGTGGGCTTTGTACGTGCGATCAAACCGCTGGACGTAGTAGCGATAGTCGCGCGGCGAGTCCTCAAGCCGGCGTGCGGACATGCCGGAGACCATCTGCGGCAGGTACTGCACTTTGAGGTCGTGATCGAAAAGATGCAGCGACAGATCGATGTCCTCGTGCATCTCGTCCTTGGGATCCAGGCAAGCCTCATCGCGGATGGTTTCCCATGCGGAGCGGCGAAGGGCCATGTTTGAACCGAAGAGGAAATGGTACTGGTGCTTGGCCAGCCGCAACATTAGTTGGCGCATCTTGTCGTCGGCTTTGAGTCCGAAGCGCCGCATGGGCATGTCGTAGTAGACCACGGGGCCGGTGGCGGCGGCGACGGTCGGATCCGTGAATGCTTTCTGGACCTGCTCAACCCAATCGGGTTCGAGGACGGAGTCGGCATCGATCCGTCCCACTACTTCTCCGGTGGCGTGATTAAGGCCAAAGTTCCGGGTGGGAATGAGTCCCTGCGAGGCAGACTGCTGGAGAAGGATGATGGGGCTTTCCGGGTACTCCTGCTGCATCTGCCGCACGATCCTGGCCGTTCGGTCCGTGGACAGATTGTCCACGACGATGATTTCGGCTGCCGGGACCGACTGATAAATGGCCGCGATGAGGCACTGGCGAATAACGCTTTCCTCGTTATACGCCGGGATGACAATGGATACGTCCGGCGGCTCCGGAGCATCCTTGAGGGAACCCGCAACGGGTCTATCGGCTGACATCCCTCCAAATCTAACACCCACGGCAGGTGCACCGAAGGAGGCTTTGGTGACATGCGGGGAAACACTAAGGGGACCCCGGCATTGGCCGGGATCCCCTTGGAGAGGGTAAGAACAGCTTCAGTTAGCTGTGGGCACCTTTGCTTTCGGAATCCGAAGCATCGGTGTCCTTGTGCAGGCTCGCAGCGATGTTCTTGACCGCAGTCTTGGCGTCGGTTGCGACCTTGGCGCCGGCGTCCCCAAAATTCTCGAGGGCGTCCTTGGTGGCCTGCTCAGCCTCGGCAGTGGCGTCCTCGGAGTTGGTTTCCGGGGCCTTGGCCTCGCTCGCGGTGGATGCGGTGGCCGATGCTGCAGCGTCAGCGGGAACGGGCGAAGGAGTTACCGGTGACGGCGTCTTCCACGGATCCTCAACAGGCTTGGAAGCCTTCCAGGCAGCCACGCCTGCAGCCGCAGCGGCAGCGATGACCGTGACGATCAACCAGCCACGCTTCTTGGGCTTTGGTTCCTTGCCCAGCTTGGTGCTGACAGCCTTGCCGGCTTCGTCCGCGACAGCCTTGATCTGCTTGCCAGTGGCTTGGGCCTGCTCCTGCACGCTGTGGACAACTCCGGAGTCCACCAGCTTCTGGGCTACGGCATCAACCTGCGCAGGGGCGTTCTCCAGGGCGTGGTGGACGGCAACAGACGCTTGACCGAGCTGCTCGGACAACTTGGGGAGGTATTCATCCACCACTTTGTCCCGGGCCTGGCCCAAAACGGGGGTTGCCTTGTTGAGGGCTTCCTGAATCCTGGGAGTGGCATCTTCCACTGCGTCATGGATCTTCGGCGCCAACTGCGCAAGGCCGTCCTGGAGCCGGGGCGTCACAACAGCAACCCCGTCTGCGGCCTTGTGTGCAGCAGTCTTCAGCCCCTCCTGGATCTTGGGGGAAGCGGTATCAATGCCGTGCTGGATGCGAGGAACAGCCCAATTCACGGCAGCCTCCACGCGGGGTGCGGCCCAGTCGCGGGCGTTTTCCACACCGTCCGCTACGGATTGTTCGATGTCGCGGGCAATACGGTCTGATTTCTTCACAACTACCTCCCGATACACATGCTGGTTTGTTGCTAGCCTACGTCGCTTGGCGAACACCGGCTATTCATCTGCCGGATTAGGCTCGGATTTCACCGAGCGCGGAACCGGCTTTACAACTCCAAAGGCGTTGACCCTGCATGGAAGAATGGGGCCATGACCATCGCAACCGCAAAAGCAACGATCCACACGACCCTCGGCGATATCAAGGTTGACCTCTTCGGCAACCACGCGCCCAAGACGGTCGCCAACTTCATTGGCTTGGCCACGGGCGAAAAGTCCTGGAACCACCCGGAAACGGGCGAGGACAAGACCGGCACGCCGCTGTACAACGGCACGATTTTCCACCGCATCATCAAGGACTTCATGATCCAGGGCGGCGATCCCCTGGGCCGCGGCGTCGGCGGACCGGGCTACCAGTTCGACGATGAAATCCACCCGGAACTGACCTTCAACGCCCCGTACAAGCTGGCCATGGCCAACGCCGGAATCCAGATGGGCAAGGGCACAAACGGGTCACAGTTCTTCATCACCACCGTTAACACCGACTGGCTGTTCGGCAAGCACAGCATCTTCGGCGAGGTGACGGACGAAGAATCCCGCAAGGTTGTTGACTCCATCGAAGCCGTCCGTACGGGCATGGGCGACCGCCCCGTTGAGGACGTCGTCATCACCAGCATCGATATCGAACAGCTCTAGCCTGCATTCATGAGTTACGGAATCCCGTCGGCTGAGCCGTCTGCTGATGTTCCGGTGTGCCCCAGGCACCCGGACAGGCCCTCCTACGTGCGGTGCCAGCGCTGCGGGCGCCCCGCGTGCCCGGAGTGCCAGCGGGCGGCCGCCGTCGGGTTCCAATGCGTTGACTGCGTCAACGAACAAAAACGTTCGACGCCGGAGTACAAGTCGCCCTATGGCGGCACCTTGGCCATTGGCCGCCCACTGGTGACGTACCTGATCATCGGTGTGTGCGTGCTGGTCTACATCCTCCAGTGGGTGCTCCCGGGCGATGTCATCTTCCAAAATTTCGCCTTTGCCAACATCTTCGCGGACACCGAACCGTGGCGGATGCTGACATCGGCATTCCTGCACTCGCAGGGATTCCTCCTGCACATTGTCCTGAACATGTATACGCTCTGGATCTTTGGGCAAGCCCTTGAGCCTTTGCTCGGGCGCATCCGATTCCTTGCGGTATATCTCATCTCAGCAGTTGGTGGCTCCGTGGGCTATCTGCTGCTCACCCCAAGCTTTCCTGTAGTGGGCGTGGTCGGAGCATCCGGGGCCATCTTCGGACTCTTCGGAGCCATGCTGGTGGTGCAACGCCACAGAGGTGGCGAAACCAAGCAACTGTGGGTTCTGATCGCCATCAATGGAGCCATTGGGTTCTTTGTTCCCACCATCGCCTGGCAGGCACACCTGGGCGGCTTGATCGCCGGAGGTCTGGCCGCCGGTGTCATTGCGTACGCCCCGCGGGGTAAAAACCAGGCCCTGCTTCAAACAGGTGGACTTGTCCTCGTGGTGGCACTGTTGGCCATTGCAACGTTGGTCCGGGTCACTGCCGGCTGACACCACTGTCCTATTACGGCGACTGGCTGCCGCAGGATCGTCCTGAGCTTCCCCGGAGCAGAGCGCCGTGGATCGCTTAGATAGATCGCTTCCAGGCGTACCTCTTTATCTTTCGGCGCTTCCCCGCCTCTCTTCCTGGTGAGCGCTTCCTGAGCCGTTTCCATGTGCTCCGCGCCGAGCCAGTCCGGAACCATGGTCATCAGTGTCCAGTGCCACCGCGACTTATCCCGAGTATCGGTGAAGGAAGCCTTGAAGCTGGTTTTCATCAAGGGTCATCTCCAGTCGTCTGTCATGGACGGCCGATGCGGGCGGGGTGCTAGTTTTCCACAGGACTTATCCACAGTGTGAGTAACTTACACGGCTGTAGTTCCACATCAAAGGCTTTCTGCAGGCGGCGAATGCGCTAGATATCCCCCGAATGGCATGGATCTGTCCACACCTGTGGATAACTTTGTCCCCGGTAGTCCTGCATATGTGGAAAAGTAGGGGCGTTTTAGGCCGGGTGTGGACAACCCTGTTAATTGCGGCGTGGTGCGGTATCTATCAACAGGCTTATCAACACTGTTAATAACTTACATGGCTGTAGTTCAGGCCTTAAGGGGCGGCGAAACCCCCGGAATGCCGGGGCTAACCTAGGTGAAACCCACACGTTGTCCCCAACTGTGGATAACTTGTGGGTACTGGCCTGTTGTTAAGTGGGTAAGTGTTCCAGTGATGGGATCCGGGCCCACCCTCCGAGGCAGCGGCAACGAGTCGGCGTACACGACGGCCTCATTCACTTGCCGTGCCATCGAACCTGGTTTTGGCAACGCAGGCAATGCGGAGTCGTTGAACTTTCGGTGAAGCTTGGAGCACTATCCACAGCTCGATGCACAGTGGGTATAACTGTCCCCCGGAGTCCGCCGACCGCCGATCGGCAGCATCGCAGGGATAAGCAGCGTAAGTCCTTGGATGTCCACAGAAGTTATCCACGCCTGTGGATAAAGTTACGCACTTCTGTGGAAAGCAGTGTGGCGTGGTGCTGTCGGTGGTCCTGGCATGCCTGCCTTTAGGACCACACCCCGGAAGTGCCCCGCCGGTGACTGTCCAACAGGTGAGTGTCGATAATTCCTATCGCCTCCATGAGTGCATACATCGTGGTTGGGCCGACGAAGGCGAAGCCCTTTTTCCTCAATGCCTTGGATAAGGCAATCGACTCAGGGGAGGTCGTGGGGATATCGGCGAAGGTACGCGGCGACGGGGTACTTGCCGGTTGGAAGGACCAAACAAAGTCCACCAGGCCACCTTCTTCGCGTAAGGCGATAGTGGCTTTTGCATTGGTGATGGCAGCCTTGATCTTCAGCCTGTTACGGACAATCCCTGCGTCCAGCATGAGCCGTTCGACGTCCGCTTCCGTAAAGGCCGCCACGCTCTCCGGGTGGAAGTCCAGGAAGGCCCTCCTGAAAGCATCCCGCTTCCGGAGGATAGTGGCCCACGAGAGACCAGCCTGGAAAGCTTCGAGGCTGATCCGCTCATACAAACCTTGTTCATCGCGGACCGGCATACCCCATTCATGGTCGTAGTAGGCCTGCATGAGGGGATCCGAGGCCGCCCACAGGGGACGGGCCAGGCCGTCCTCACCGATGATGGTGCCGGTGTCCGGGGTCATGAACGCTCCTCTGCGGCCGCGCCAGCCACACGGCCGGCAGGTAATTTAGCTTCCCGGGATATTCTGCCCCTACGCGCTGACATTGAAGCGTTGTCCCTACTCCGGGCTTACGACAATCCTGTAACCCGCATGGTGATGTTGATCCGGCCATGAGTGAGGCCGCAATCCGCGGGCGCAGTGCCAGGCAGGACCTTGGGTATGCCGTGATAGGCGAACCGGGACGGACCGCCAAAGACGAAGAGATCCCCGGATCGAAGTTCGACGTCGGTGTAGGGCTTGGTGCGTGTTTTCGTGTTGCCGAAACGGAAGATACACGAGTCCCCAATGCTGAGGGACACCACCGGAGCGTCCGAACGCTCGTCCTTGTCCTGGTGCATGCCCATGGCAGCACCGTCATCGTAGAAATTCACCAAGGCCGCATCGGGGACGTAAGCCTCTGGAGGAGCCGAGCCGTTCTCCACGCCATCTGTGGAATAGGCAGCAGCGACCGCCTTACGGCCCAGGCGCACCATCCAGTCCGGGAAGTCGAGGACAGGGCGACCGTTGACGTCAGTAGCTTCCCGCGTGTACTTGTAGGGCTGCCAATGCCAACCCAGGCAAACGGTACGCACGGACATTTGGTGACCGCCGGGCAGGGTGGCCGCGCGCAGGGGCACCGGTCCCTGGGTCCATTCAGCGAAGCGCGCGACTATCCACCGTTGCTGTTCCTCCGTAAGCCAGCCAGGGACGTGGACTGCACCGGGCGCGACCAGGCGGGGACCGCCGTCGTGTTTTTCCGGCTGTACCAGCTCCAAGGGGAACAGGGCGTCGTCGTCGTTCACGCGGCCTCCAACGTGAGCAGTGCGCGTTTGGCCTCCGAACCCCCGAGGTAGCCGCCAAAGCTGCCGTCGGATTTCACGACGCGGTGACACGGAACTATCACCGGCAGCGGGTTGGTAGCGCAGGCGCTTCCGACGGCGCGCACCGCGTTGGGGCTGCCTGCGGCCCGGGCCACCTCAGCGTAGCTCTCAGTCTCCCCGTATGCGATCCTGGGCAGGTGCTGGAGCACGCTGAGGCGGAACCCGCGGGTCAGCCGGAAATCCAGCACAAGGTCAAACTCCTTGCGGATTCCGCTGAAGTACTCGTCGAGTTGCCGTGCAGCGTTGTCCAGGCGCGTCGGCGCCTCGAGGATGCGGGGACTGATGGTGTTCGCGAGGACCTGCAGAATGTCAGTATGGTTTTCCCGTTCGAAGGCCACCCGTACGATTCCACGGTCTGTTGCTGCCAGCAAGAGCTTTCCCACCGGCGAATCAACCACCCGGTAGGCAACGTCCAAGGTGTGGAGCAGCTGGGCATCGCGGGCCAATCTCGCGTGAAGACTGGCGAGGGCAGGCTCCACGTCTCCGAACGTGGGTGTCAGGAGCTGGTTGACCTCGGCAAGGTCGGGGCTTGGATCCAGGGTCATTTGCTGTCTCCCTTCGGGGATGAATGTGCCAGCACTGGTTTGGGGGCAAGCGCCGCGCGGAGGGCTTTCACGCCATCCGCCCCGGACCGGCGCGCGGCTTCAGGGGTAACGCCAAGGAGTTCCGCGATGTCCTTATACGGCATCCCCGCTATGTAGTGGTAGGCCACTGCTTGCCGTTGTTTCGGGGGCAAGTGGGCGACGGCGTCGAGGAGTTCGGGGTGGCCTCCACCCGGAATGCCCAGGCGGGACGACTGCTCAGGAGGGTTGTCGGTTGGCAAAGCACGACGGTTACCGGCCCGCAGGTGGTCGACGCATTTGCGATGTGCGATGGTTACCAGCCATGCCTGCACATTGGCTCCCGCCGGGAGTGCCGGATAGGACTGAAGGGCTGCCAGGAAGGTGTCAGACCAGGCGTCGTCAGCGTCATGAACACCCAGGACTGCGCGGCACACCCGGAGTACGGTGGCGCCCTGTTCCTGGACGACTGCTTCAAACGGCTTCTTGGTGGCCAACTGCCGGGGCTGCATCAGAAAAGCTTGCCTTCCCTGACCACTGCCGGCTCCTCGAGGTCCAAAAGGTAACGCTTGTTGCGAAGACCGCCAGCGTATCCGGTCAGTTGTCCATTCCGGCCCACCACCCGGTGGCACGGAATGATGATGCTTATGGGGTTGCGGCCGACAGCTGATCCGACAGCTTGGGCAAGGTGGGGGTCGCCAAGCTCAGCCGCGAGCTCGCCGTAGGTCACTGTTTCCCCGAAAGGTATATGTTTCAACCGGTCCCAGACCCTCTGCTGGAAGGCGTTTCCGCCGGCGTCATAAGGGATGTCAAAATCCGTCCGGCTGCCGCCAAGGTATTCTTCGAGCTCTACCCGGGCCTGGGCGAATACTGGATCTTCGACGCCAGTGGGAACGCCAAAGTACTCCTGTGGGGGCATATGCCAGTGCCCTTCGTAGAAGATACCCGTCAGGAACTCCCCGCGTGCAGTCAGGGTCAACTGCCCCAACGGGGACTCCATGGTGGTGTGCCGGTTACTCATATCCTGTAGACGTTCACGGGCACGGAAATGTGAGGTGCGGGTTCCTAGGAGCGCCAGCGGGTGGTCATCAGGAAGCCCACAATCGCAATACCGAAGCCGGCCACGATGTTCCATGACGCCCAGTCCCGAACCGGGAACTGACCCTGAGTGATGTAGAAAGTGATGATCCAGAGAAGTCCGAGGATCATGAGTCCGAACATCACGGCCTTGTACCAAACCGGGTTGGGCTTGTACTGCTTCGCGGCCGAAGTCTGCGGGGCCTGACTGGTGGGCCGCTTGCGGGGCTTGGACTCGGGCACGGATCCTCCTGCTGTTCGGTTGGCACCCGTTTCGGCCAGCCTTGGTATCCTGCAGGAAGGAAATTTCCAGCGGTTATCGGCCACACGGCGTTCCGGGTTCGTTCTAGCTGTCAAGTCTAGCCGCAACTCAGGTGCAGCCCGCGCCGCCCGTGCACTATCCGAGGAGACCCTGTGGCGCACCAGCAGACGACGGCTGACCCGGCCGTGCCGTCCCGCTGCAGCGACAAGGGAAGCCATCCCAAAAAACGGCTCCGCGCTTCCGATGTTATCCGGAAGATCAGCCAGATCCTGGGCGAACTCCTCATTACGGCAGGGGTCGTCCTGTTGCTGTTCGTTGGCTGGGAACTATGGTGGACCAACGTGGAAGCTGACGCCAAGCAGACTGAAGCGATCCACGACTTCGCGCAGGAATTCAAGGGTCCGCTGGCCCCCACCGCTCCTGCTGATCCCGCGAATTTCGGTCAACCCGTAGTGGGAACTGCGCCCGGATACGGCAAGACGATAGGCATCATGTATGTCCCCCGTTTCGGCGCGGACTACACGAGGCCCATCATCGAGGGAACCGATTCCGGTGTGCTGGACACGCTGGGGCTGGGCCACTATGGAAGCACCAGCATGCCCGGCGCCCTGGGCAACTTCGCCGTTGCGGGCCACCGGCAAACCCACGGCGCCGTCCTCGATAACATCCACACCCTTGTTCCCGGGGACAAGATCTATGTGCAAACGGCCGACGGGTACTACACCTACGCTTTCCGGAACAACCAGATCGTCACGCCAGACCGAACGGATGTCCTGTTGCCTGTCCCTACCCAGCCGGGTGCGCAGCCCAAGGAGAGTATCCTCACCATGACCAGCTGCAACCCCCGCTTCGGGTCCCAGGAAAGAATCATCGCCTACTCGTTGCTGGACAGCTGGCAACCTGCCTCGGCCGGTCCGCCGTCGGAAATCGCCGCCCAAGTAGCCAAGGCAAACGGAAAGGGGTAGCGGATGTACGCGTGGATCTTCCGTAACCTGCCCGGGCCCGTCTGGGTCAGGATCGTGACATGCTTGGTACTGGTGGCCGTAGCACTGGTACTGATGGTGGAGTTCCTCTTTCCATGGTTTTCCCAATTCACCGCTTTGACTGACTCAACGATTGGTTTACTGCAACAACCATGAGCACAACAAAAATCCTTGTAGTGGATAACTACGACAGCTTCGTTTACACCCTGGTGGGTTATCTGCAGGAGCTTGGGGCAGAGACCACGGTTGTCCGCAATGACGACGTCACACTTGCTGAGGCCATCGAGCTCGCCTCTACCCGCGACGGCGTCCTCGTTTCGCCGGGTCCCGGCACCCCTGCTGAGGCCGGCGTCTGCATCGAGCTCATTAAATGGTGCGGGGAAGCCGGCAAACCCATGTTCGGCGTTTGCTTGGGACACCAGGCCCTTGCGGAGGCCTACGGCGGTGTGGTGACGCACGCGCCTGAGCTCATGCACGGCAAGACTTCTCCGGTGCGGCACGAAGGCAAAAGCGTGTTCGCCGGCCTCCCGTCGCCCGTCACGGCAACGCGCTACCACTCCCTGGCGGCAGTGCGTGAGTCCATCCCGGATGTCCTGGAAATCACCGCTGAAACCACCAACGGCGTCGTGATGGGACTGCAGCACAAGACTGCTCCGCTGTGCGGCGTCCAGTTCCACCCCGAATCCGTGCTGACCGAGGGCGGCTACCAGATGCTGGGCAACTGGCTCGAGTCCTTGGGCATGACTGGAGCCGCGGAACGCGCAGCCAAGCTGAGCCCGCTGATCAAGCAGTAAGTACGTAAAGTACGGCCGCATTCGGCGACCGACGCCCCCGGCTACTTCTTGGTGGGCGTCGGCTTCGGCGTGGCTTTGTCCGTGTCGGTCGGAGTCGGCGTTGGCGTCGGGGTGGGTGTAGGCACTACCGGAGCCTTGGCTACTGTCACGGTGACCGTCTTGCCCTGAGCTACCTCGGAATTCACCAGGTCACTTTGGGCTGTGACTGTTCCGGCCGCCACCTCGGAGTTCTCTTGCTCCACAACGGCCATGAGTAAGCCGTTGGTTTTGAGGGTGGTTTCAGCCTCCGCCTGGGCCATGCCAATGAGTTGAGGAACAAGTACTTTGCCCGACGAAACCTGCAGCTCCACCTTGGACGACGCCGCTATGGGAGCACCGGGTGCTGGGGCTGTGCCAATCACAATGCCGTATGGAACCGTGGCGCTATGCGTCTGGACAGTCGGTATATCTCCAGTAATGCCCAGTCGACGGAGGGCCTCACGGGCATCCGATTCCGTCCGGCCCACGATGTCTGCCGGGATGGTTACCGAACTGGGCCCGCTGGAGACCTTGAGGATCACTTCAGCGTTCTGATCCAACATGGCACCGGCGGCGGGCGCAGTCCCGATGGCCATGTCCTTTGCGACACTGTCGCTGGGTTCGCGCACGCTCTTGGGAACCAGCTTTGCCGAGTAGATCTCCTGGATTGCCTGGGACTCGGTCATGTTGGTCACCGCAGGAACAGAAATCTTTGCCGGGGGCGGTGCCTGCATATTCATGAGGCTGTAAAGCCAAAAACCGCCGCCGGCAAGCACCAGGAGCGTGAAGATTACCAACGTGGCGGTCCACGCCCGACGTCGGGACTTCTGCCGTGCTGTCGGCTCACGTTCTGCAGGGAGGCCCAGGGGCAGTGGTTCCTCTTGGGCTTGCTCGACAGGTTCGTCTTTGAACTGGTCCACGTCAAGGAAACCCACGGCCGTGGCACTCAGGAGCTGCGTGGCAGGGTCTTCCGGTTCCACGAGGTCGTTCGGGTCCGTGGGGGCCTCGCTGGCCGGCAGGACCGGCACGGGGATGCCGTTGCTGGCTGCGCGCAGTGCTCGTCGGAAGGACGCGGCGTCCTGGAAACGGTCTGTCCGGTTCTTCTGCAGGGCCTTGGCCAGGACGGAGTCCAGTGCCTCGGAAACGTCAGGATTGTGGGCGCTGGCAGGGTCAGGGGTTTCGCGGACGTGCTGGTAGGCAACGGATACGGGACTGTCGCCGACAAACGGGGGCCTGCTGGTCAGCAGCTCGTACAAGAGGCAGCCGGCCGAGTAGAGATCGCTCCGGGCATCCACCGTCTCGCCACGGGCCTGCTCCGGTGAAAGGTACTGTGCTGTCCCCACCACGGCCTGGGTCTGCGTCATGGTTGCCGCAGAATCAGCCATGGCCCGGGCAATGCCGAAGTCCATGACCTTCACATCCCCGGTATCCGCACAGACCATGACGTTGGCCGGCTTGATGTCCCGGTGGACGATTCCTGCCCGGTGGCTGTACTCCAGCGCTCCAAGGACTCCAAGCGTGTAGCCGATGGAGTCCTCGACGCCCAGTTCATTCGCCTTGATCATGTCGCGCAGGGTCCGTCCGGAGACGAACTCCATCACGATGTAGGGCACCCGGACGTCCTCCCCGGGGCCGCCCGGCACGGAGTATTCGCCCGTATCGAAGATGGCCACGATGGAGGGATGGTTGAGCGCCGCCACAGCCTGGGCTTCGCGCTTGAACCGAGCCTGGAACTGTGGATCGCGGGCAAGATCGGCACGCAGCACCTTCACGGCAATGGTCCGACCCAGAACAGTGTCCGTGCCGCGATAGACGTCTGCCATGCCACCCCGGCCTATGAGCTCACCGAGCTCGTAGCGGGAATTGAGGATGCGCTGTGAAGACACAGGTGTGCTCTCCTCTCGATGTGCAGGACCGGGCCGGGGCGTGGACATGATGGTTACTTAGTTCTTCGGGTTTCCGGAAGCGCTGGGGTTGGCGCTCGGGGTGTTGGGGTTGGTGGGAGCAACGTTCTTGGCAAGGAAGTACGTGACTGTGGAACCTGCATTAACCTCGGTTCCTGCCGCCGGGGACGACCGAACGAAGGTGCCAGGCTGCTGGCCCACGGCGCCGTTGACGGGATCCCCCGGGATCCACTTGAGGCCCGCGCCCTCCAAGGTAGCCCTGACCTGTGCTTCGCTGGCACCGGGAGCGATGGTGGGAACAGCAACCGTCGGCGGAGCCTGCGGACCCTTCGAGTACTGGACGGTGATGACCTCGCCCGGCTGGACGGCGCCTGACGGGTCAATGCCAGTCACGATCCCTACAGCGGCTTGGTCGTCGAAGACCTGCTCCCCTCGGACCTGCAGGCCGAGTGCACCGAGTTGTGCACTGACCGTGTCGAAGGGCTTGCCGAGGTATTCCGCAGGGATGAGGTTGATGGTCTGCGGCGTTGACTGCGTGGGTGAAGGCGCCTCGGACGTTGGCGTAGTCGAAGGCTTAGGGGAGGCCGACGTCGGTGTGGGACTTGCACTCCGGCTGGGGCTTGTAGAGGTGATCTCGCTGGGTGCAGGGCTGGGAGAGAAGAATCCGGACTGTGAGATCAGGAAGCCAACCAGCGCAAAAAGTACCAACAGGATCAGGGCAACGAGCGGCCACGTCCACGGACTGCGCTTCTTGCGTTCCGGCTCGGGGTCGTCGAAGTTTTCGTCATCGGTGTAGATGACTTCCTCTTCGTTCAGTTGGCGTTCTGCCTCCAGCGCGTTGGCACGGGTCAGGGCGTTATCAGAGGATGCAGCCGCAGCCCCCAGTGCAGCACCGGCGGCGCCGGCGCCCAGCACCGGAAGCGCGGAAGTCGCCGTCGACGATTGCTCCTTGCCGTAAGGCGAGGTGACGACGCCGGTGGGTGCCGTTGCGGTATCGACGGGCGCCGTGATGGGGCCAGTGGTGCTTTCGAAGAGCAGCATCCCGGGAACGGCAGCGTGAGCGGTGGCGATGTCGCCATTGCGGATGGCTTCGGCGGCTTCGGCCAGCTTAATGGCGTTGGCTGGGCGGTTCTTGGGGTCCTTGGCCAGCATGGACATCAGGAGTGCGCGGACAGGCGTCGGCAGCGTCTCCGGCAGGGGCGGCGGTGCGTCGTTGACCTGGGCGAGGGCAATGGCGATCTGTGATTCCCCGGAGAACGGACGGTGACCCGTCAGGCACTCGTAACCGATAACACCCAGCGAGTAGATATCCGAGGAGCCGGTGGCAGTCTGGCCGGTGGCCTGTTCGGGAGCCAGGTACTGGGCGGTACCCATGACCTGGCCGGTCTGGGTTAGCGGCACCTGGTCAGCCAGGCGCGCGATGCCGAAGTCGGTGACTTTGACGCGGTTGTCCGGGGTGATCAGCAGGTTGCCCGGCTTGATGTCGCGGTGAACCAGGCCCTGGGCATGCGCAACCGCGAGGGCGCGGGCAGTCTGGGCGATGATCGAAAGAGTCATGTCCGGGGACAGAACCTGCTCGCGTTCCAGGATGCCGCTCAAGGGGTGGCCCGGTACGAGCTCCATGACGAGATACGCCGAACCGGCTTCCTCGCCGTAATCGAAGACGTTGGCGATGCCTACGTGGTTGAGGAGGGCTGTGTGGCGCGCCTCGGCACGGAAACGCTGAAGGAAGCCGGGGTCCCCCGTGTACTCCTCTTTCAGCACCTTGATGGCTACGATCCTGCCCAGGATCTGATCCTTGGCCTTCCAGACCTCGCCCATGCCGCCAATCGCAATGCGACTGGTCAGCTGGAACCTGCCGCCGAGTGTGATTCCCGAAGTAGGCCTCACTTATTCAACACCGCCTCAAAAATCTTCTTTGCGTTCGGACTGGTTAGCTTGGCACCGCTGAGCACATCCACACCTTCCATGACGATGGTGACGGCCACTTGCGGGTCGTTTGCCGGGGCGAACCCGGTAAACCATGAGTTGTTCAAACCTGAATCCCCCAGCTCCGCGGTTCCGGTCTTGCCGGCCACCTTCACACCGGGAACCGCTGCACCCTTGGCAATTCCGTTGTCCACCGCACTGGTCATCCACTCAGTGATCTGGCTTGCGATGGGGGCCGTGGTGCTGGTGCGCAGGGCCTCAGGTTTGGATTCGCTGATGACGCGAAGGTCAGGAGCGCGAACAGTCTTCACCAGGCTGGGCTTCATCTGCACCCCGCCGTTGGCGATGGCCGCCGTCATCAGGTTGATCTGGAGCGGGGTGGCCTTGACGTCGCGCTGGCCTACAGCCGACTGGGCGAGCTGAGCCTGGTCAAGGTCCTGGGGGAAGATGCTGGGGGCCATCTGCAGCTTGAGCTGATCGCCGAAGTTCTCGCCGAAGCCAAATTTCTTGGCTTGGTCGCGGATGGCATCCTGGCCAAGGTCCAGCGCGATGCTGGCGAACGGCGTGTTGCAGGACTGCTCCAAAGCAAAGACGAACGACGCCGTCTCCCGGACGTTGCAGTTACCGCCGGCGTAGTTGGGGAGGCTCGCACTGGAACCCGGCAACGGAAGGCTGGAGGGGTTGGGAAGTTCGCTGTCCTTGTTGTACTTGCCCGAGTTCAGTGCCGCTGCGGTGTCGACGAGCTTGAAAACGGACCCGGGCGAGAGCAGGTTCCCTGTAGGCCCACTGACGTTCTGGTTCAGGTTGATTCCTGGAATCTGGTTCGCAGCGGCGTAGCTGGCGTCCGCAGTTGCCCTGTCGTGTGACGCGATCAGGTTGGGATCGTACGACGGCTTGGACACCATGGCCAGGATCGCGCCAGTTTTGGGGTTAGTGACAACGATTGAGCCGCGCTGGCCGTCGGGAATGAGGTCGTAGGCCAGCTTTTGGATCTCCGGATCCAATGTCAGCTCCACGGAAGCACCCTTGGGCTCATTGCCGAGGAACATCTGGCTGAGGCGGTCCAGGAAAAGCTGGTCGGAGTTTCCGGCAAGGGTATCGCCCATGGACTGCTCCAGGCCGGTGGATCCGTAGAACTTGGAGAAGTATCCGGTGACACCTGCGTAAAGCTCGGGCTGGTTGTACTTGCGCTGGAAAGCGCAGGACTCTGTCCCGGGGACAGACTCCGCAACCGGCTTTCCACCCACGATAATGGCACCACGGTCATTGCAGAACGATGCGAGGATGGCGCGCTGGTTCCACGGGTTGGAGTTGAGGTCATCGGCCCCAATGACCTGGACGTAGCTGATGGCACCGAGGATCAGCGCGAACATGGCGACGGCGGCCATCCAGGAACTGCGGATTGCCTGGTTCATTGTTGCTTCACCGCCTCTGTTGGTGCGCTGGGTGTCTGGCCTGTGGCCGGTTTACGGACTACCGGGGTGCTGCCGCTTGCCGGGGGCTTGTTGACCATGGGGGTTGTATCCACAGGGCCGCGGGCGGTATTGGAAATCATCAGGAGCAAACCGACGATGATCCAGTTGGCCAGCAACGAGGAACCACCCGCAGCCAGGAACGGCGTAGTGAGGCCCGTCAGGGGTATCAGGCGGGTGACGCCGCCGATGACGACGAAGCACTGGAGGGCAATGGCAAAGGACAAGCCGCAGGCCAGCAGTTTTCCGAAGGCATCGCGTGTTCCCAAGGCGGCGCGGAAACCGCGGGTGAAGAGCAGGAGATACAACATCACCACGGCGAACAGGCCGATCAAGCCGAGTTCTTCGCCGATAAGCGCCACGATCATGTCGCTGTTGGCGAAGGGCACCAGATCCGGTCGGCCCTGTCCAAGTCCTGTGCCTACCAGACCGCCGTCAGCCATGCCGAAGAGGCCTTGGACAATCTGCCCACTGCCGCCGGGCGATCTGCCGAAGACTTCCGGGGTGAATGCGTTGATCCAGCTGTCGATGCGGAATGCCACGTGGGAGAAAATCTGCGAGGCGACGAAGCCGCCGCCCAAGATCAGCAGGACGCCGATAACCACCCAGGAGATACGGCTGGTGGCCACGTAGATCATGACAATGAACAGGCCGAAGAAGAGGATGGAGGAACCGAGGTCGCGCTGGAAAACCAACACGCCGATGCTCACCAGCCAAGCGGTAATCATGGGGCCGAGGTCCTTGAACCGCGGGAACTGCATGGGACCGATCTTCCGGCCGGCCAGGAGGATCAGGTCACGGTTGGACGAAAGATACCCGGCGAAGAATATAGCCAAGGTGATCTTGGCGATTTCACCCGGCTGGAAGGTCATGGGTCCAAGCCGGATCCAAACGCGTGCGCCCAGGATCTCACCGGCAGAAATGCCAGGGATCAACGGCATAAGCAGCAAGAGCGCACTCACTGCCAGCGATATATAGGTGAAGCGGCGCAGAACACGGTGGTCCTTAAGGAACCAGATCACGGCAATGGACACAGCCATCGCGATGAGGGTCCAACGCAGTTGATTATTGCCAGTGTCATCCCCGGGTCCGTCCATCCGGTGGATGAGGGCCAAGCCGAGGCCGTTCAGGGCCACGACGATGGGAAGAATTACCGGGTCTGCATATTGGGCGCGCAGCCTCAGCACCACGTGGAAGGCCAGGGCGGCCACCGCGAGAAGGCTGGACTGGAACCAGAAATCGCTGTCCAGCCCAACTTTCGAGTTGATACTTACCAAGGCGCTGGCACCGATACCCACGGAAAGTGCCAGGACGAGGAGGATCAGCTCAACATTCCTGCGGGGCTTGGGGGCGGTTTCAACCTGCGTCATTTGGCCGCCTCACAGGATGTGGGGATGGGCGAGGGGCTCGGGGTCGCGACTGCGGCGGTACTGGGTACGGGAACGCTGATGGTCGGCGACGGCGTCGGTTTGGGACCCTTTGTGGGGCAGTTTGCTGAAGCGCTGCCCGTATTCTTCAAGTTCTCCACAATGCCCTGGGCATCGTGGAGGTCGCCCGCGGGCACGGTCTGGCGTACGCTCTGCTGGCCGTATTCCGGCAATGAATCCACCCTGATATCTGTGACGGCTTCAAGCCGGGAAAGCTGAATGGGGCCGAGCCTCTGCGAAATTCCGTTGAAGATGGCTACCCGCTGGTCGTATTCGCCCACGTAGTACCGGGTTTGGGTCCACGCATAGCCGAGCCAAAGTCCTACCACGACGCCAAGGACAACGACGGCGGCAACCGCGGGCATCAGCCATCGAACGCGACGACGAGGCGGCTCCTCAGCGTCCGCACGGTCCTGTTCGGCTTTGTGGGTCAGGACCGTTGCCGCGCGACGGGCCACCGTTCGGCCTGCAACAGTGGGAATTGATCCGGTCTCCGCTGCCGTGGCCGCTGCTCCAACCAGCTCGTGGGGGCGGCTGGCGAGTTCCTCGCGCAAAACCTCCGCGGATAGATGCTCCCCAAGATGGGGGTCGGTAGTGGCCGGGGGTTCCCCCGAGTCGGACGATTCGGATGATTCCGCATCCTTGTCCGTCGTGGTCGGGTCGCCCGCGCTGAAGGACGATCCAGGCTCTGCGTCCCGGGCAGCCTTCGCAGCGGAGCTGTCCTGAGAGTCCTCAGCAGCTTTGCTTGCGGCGGGACCGTCCGGTGACTTGGAGGCGGTCACTGAGTCGGCTTCGTCGTCGAACGAAGCAAGCGCCGCTGCCGGGACGATGTCGACGGCGGCCGTGCTGACGTCGTCGTCGGTCTCTTCTGCTATTTCCAGCATCACTACGGTGACGTTGTCCGGTGCGCCGGCTTCCAAAGTGAGGTCAACCAGGATGTCAGCGCATTCGCGCAGGTCCTTGGTCTCGCGCACCATGCGCTCCACCACGTGGCCCGCAACGTAATTGAGGCCATCGGAGCATAGTAGCCAGCGTTCACCGGGTTCGACGTCCAGGACATCCAGATCCAGTTCGGGACTGGCATCGACGTCGCCGAGTACGCGCATCAGGACGTTCTTGTGGGGATGTGTTTCCGCTTCTTCGGGGCGAAGGCGGCCTTCATCGATGAGGCGCTGCACAAACGTGTGGTCAACGCTGACTTGCTCAAATTTCTTGTTGCGCAGGCGGTAAGCGCGGGAGTCGCCAATGTGGGCGAAGTGGAGCTTGCGGTCCTCGAGCAGCAGGGCGGTGACCGTGGTGCCCATGCCGGAAAGCTTGGGGTTTTGGTGGACGAGCTCGGACAGCAGCGAGTTTGCCGTCTGGATCTCGTCGGCCAGGACGGTGTCTGCGCCCTCCGGATAGTTGTCATGATCAAGGTGGATCATGTCCAGGACCGTTGAGGCTGAGGCGACGTCACCACCAGCGTGGCCACCCATGCCATCGGCCACGACAGCAAGATGGCGGCCCACGTATGCGGAGTCGTCATTCTTGGAGCGGATCCGACCGACATCCGAACGCGCGGCGTAGCGCATGATGAGCGGGCGTTCCGCGGGCGTGTCCTTGCCGTCGGGGGTCTCGGGGGCGGCCATGGACTACGGCCTCAATTCAATGACCGTCTTGCCGATCCTCACGGGGACGCCAAGTTCAACCGGCAAAGCGCGGGTGAGCTGTTGATCGGCCAGGTAGGTGCCGTTGGTGGAGCCAAGGTCCTCGATGAACCAGCGGCTGCCCTGCGGGAAGAGGCGGGCGTGCCTCCCCGAGGCGTAATCGTCCTCGAGGACCAACGTGGCTTCCTGGGCACGGCCGAGCAGAATGGGGCTCGCTGCCAAGGGGACCGTAGTGCCCTTGAGGGGGCCTTCCGTGACCACCAAAGTGCGTGCGTGCTGGATTGGCGGCGGCGGTGACGCGGCCAGTTCCGGGTGCTTGCGTACTTCCCGGGCTGTGGGAACGCCCGTCACGGCTTTGCGGCCAATCTGGAAGTCGCGGCGCATGGTGGACACGATGCTGAAGATCAGGATCCAGAGCAGCAGGAGGAACCCGAAGCGAAGCGCTGTAATGGTCAGTTCGCTGATGTCGTTCACGCGTGGCCACCCGGGGCTTGGGGGAGGAGGCGGAAAATGATCTTGGTACGTCCCATCGTGATGGTTGAGCCGTCAGTTAGCTCTACGCTGCCGTTTACCTTGTGTCCGTTGACGTAGCTGCCATTGGTGGAACCCATATCGACGGCCCACGTGCTGCCATTCTCGGTGCGGATCTCAAGATGCTTCCGCGAAACGCCGGTGTCATCTACAAGAATGTCGGCTTCCGATGAACGGCCAAGCACTACTGACCGGGCATTGAGGGAATATCGCTGTCCACCGATGTCGAGGACGGGCTGGAGGCGGGTGGGCTGCCGGGCGGGAGCAGCGGGAACGTGGCTGCGAGGGGCCTGGGCAGCCGGTGCTGCATCATTGGATTGCTTCTCGGTCCGGGAGGTGATTTCAAAATGGCCGGCGCGCTCCTCGTCGTTACGACGGAACGAAATCCGGACAGCACCCTGAAGCGTGTAGCCCTGGCTGCGGACGTGCTGGATCACAACATCGCACAGTTCCTCGGCCAGGGGAGTTCCCCACTCCTGCGCCCTTGCGAAATCCTCATCGCTCAGGAGGACATCGAAAACATTGGGAGCCAGGGTGCGGCCCGCGGCGATGGTGATGGACTTGTTGTCCAGTTCGCGCCTTAGCTTGCTCGCGATCTCCACCGGTTCAACACGTGCCCGCGACCCCGTGGAGAAGACGTTTCGGACGGCTTTTTCAATGCCGCGCTCGACTTTGTCCAGCAAACCCATGGTCGTTCTCCTTTCCTTGCCGCGGCACCTGTTGTGCCTATCCGATAGTCCGCGTGCGCACAGAGCGAAGTGCGCGCCTGACGGCCCTTCCACTCCCCGATACTACTGGGACTGACTGGGAATGGCCTTAATCCACAACGCCCTACGACCCGGAAAAGTTCTCTCCGGGCCCTTGCTGGCGCGGCTGCCGGGGCGAGAAATTTCCATGGAATTCAGCCGTTGTTGAGGGAATTTTGCCGGGTGAAGGTGGTGTGCGGGACCCGCTTGGCGCCCCGATTGGTGTTTTCAAGCGAATGTCCGTTATGCTTGATCTCGCTGCTTTTGAAGGAAACAAAGCTGGGAAACCTGCTGAAGTCCGGAAAAAGAAGTTGCGCGCGAGTGGCGGAACGGCAGACGCGCTGGCTTCAGGTGCCAGTATCCGAAAGGGTGTGGGGGTTCAAATCCCCCCTCGCGCACGCAAAGGAAAGAGCCCCGGTCTTAGGATCGGGGCTCTTTTGTTTTGTCCTCTCACCTTTACGCCCACAAGGTCGTCGGCAACCCGCTCATCCGTTGCTGGGCAACAACGGATATACGGGCCAGCCACGGGGATGCAGCGCAGGGATTTCGAACAAGGGCCGGATTTGGCGGTCCGACGTGGGCCAAGTGCGCGGGGTGAGCCGCGCGGAACCGTCAGCCGCGCGGAACCGTCAGCCGCGCGGAACCGTCAGCCGCGCGCGGAACCCGTGAACCGGCGTCGTGAGTTATTCAGGTGCAGGCGCATCGCTGCCGCGGCAGCCACCGGATCTCCCTCCGCGATTGCTGTGTATATAGAGGTGTGCTCGTGGACCACCTGCGCGAAGCGCTCCGGGGAGTCCTGATCCTCGGTGGTGACCAGGCGCGGGCGGGGCATCGTGATCATGGTTTGTCCCAATGCTGAGATGCAGTCCGTATAAAAGGGGTTGCCGGTGGCGGCCGCAATGGCCCTATGGAATTCGAAGTCGGCCTTCATGGAGTGGGCCGGGTGGCCTGCGCTGGCGATGAATTGCTCCAAGGCGCCGTGCGCGGCCTTGAGCTGGCGTTCGGTGTGGTTGCGTGCGGCCAGGGAAGCGGCTTCTGTTTCCACCCCAACGCGGAAGTCCAGCATTTGCAACCGGTCCTCCATGCTGGAGACCGGGCGGGTTCCGGGCGCCGGCGAGGGACCGTCGGCGGGCGGAGTCAGCGCAAAGCTGCCCCGCCCACGTTCGGTTTCAACAAGTCCCTCGGCCTGCAGCCGGGTCAGGGCCGAACGGACGACGGTCCTGCTCACCCCGAATTCGCTGATGAGGGTGTTTTCGCTGGGGAGCTTCTCACCTGGCTGGATGGCGCCGTCGACGATGCGGTTGCGAAGGTCGGCGGCGAGATCCGCGGTCAGGTTTCGGCTCATGGGTTCAAGATTACGCGCCGAACTCCACGGCTTCGTTGGTCCAGGCGCGGGCCTGCCCGCTGAGTGTGACGCCCAGTCCGGGACGGTCCGGGACGATCATGCGGCCGTTCTTGGTTTCGAGGCGCTCCTCGAACAGCGGGTCCAGCCAGTCGAAGTGTTCCACCCAGGGCTCGCGGGGATACGCCGCGGCCAAGTGAAGGTGGATTTCCATGGCAAAGTGGGGCGCGAGGCCCAGGCCTCGTTCATCCGCCAGGGCCGCGAGCCGGAGGAACTGGGTGATGCCTCCGACCCTGGGCGCGTCCGGCTGGATGATGTCGCAGCTGTTCGCGTTGATAAGGCCCTTGTGTTCGGCAACGGACGCGAGCATTTCGCCCGTGGCGATGGGGGTGTCCAGCACCTGGGCCAAGTGTGCGTGGCCTTCAAAGTCGTAGGCGTCCAGGGGTTCTTCAATCCAGATCAGGTTGAATTCCTCGAGTTGGCGGCCCATGCGCAGGGCGGTGGCCCTGTCCCACTGCTGGTTGGCGTCCACCATGAGTGGCACGTCCCAGCCGATGTGTTCGCGGATTCCAGCGACGCGGCGCAGGTCTTCCTTGGAATCGGGAAGGCCCACCTTGATCTTGATGCCGCCGATGCCTTCGTCGATGGATTGCGTGGCGCGTTCCTTGACCTCGTCCAAGGTGGCATTGAGGAAGCCGCCGGAGGTGTTGTATGTCTGGACGGAGTCCCGGTATGACCCCAGCAGCTTGGCCAAAGGGAGTCCGGCACGCTTGGCTTTGAGGTCGTAGAGCGCGATGTCAATGGCGGCGAGGGCCTGGGTTGCCACCCCCGAGCGTCCCACCGAGGCGCCGGCCCAAAGGAGCTTGGTGTAGATCTTGCCGATGTCGTTGGGGTCCTCGCCGACGATTCCTTCTGCCACTTCCTTGGCGTGGGCATACTGCGCAGGGCCGCCTGCACGCTTGGAGTAGCTGAAGCCCAGGCCGGCGTGTCCCTGTTCCGTGGTGATCTCGGCGAAAAGGAACACCACTTCGGTCATCGGTTTCTGGCGGCCCGTGAAGACCTTGGCGTCGCTGATCGGCATGGTGAGGGGAAGCGTGGCGGTGGACAGCTTGATGTGGCGGATCAGATCTACGGTGCTCATGGTTCTCCTAAGTGGTTTCACTTAGAATACAAGTTGACTACTTGTTCTACAAGCTTTCCTGCCGATTAAAACCCACTGCGCCTTCACCGGGCAGGCGAAGCCCGAAGACCTAGGGGGCCGCGGGCGACGCCGGAACGTCAGTCGTCATCGTCGGCGTGGGAGACCGGCGGCCACCTTGCTGCGCCGCAGTCCCCGCAACCACAACCAGGGTGACCCCAACAAGCTGCAGGACGCTGGGCGCCTGGGCCAGAACGAGCACACCGATCAGCACGCCAAACGCCGGTTCAATGGACAGCAGCGTGCCAAAAGCGGTGTGTGTCATGCGCCGGAGGGCAAGCATCTCCAGCCCGAAAGCAATCACCGGAGTTATCAGCGCAATCCCGGCTGCAACAGGCAGCACCCACCACTCAAGGGATCCTCCGAGGACCTGCGGCAAGCCAATGGGCAGCGTGGCCAGGGCGGCGACCGGAATGGTGAGCGAGAGTCCGCTGATGCCACCGAAACGATCGCCAACATGTTGGGTGAGTACGTTGTACAGCCCCCAGCATGTCCCGGCCGCAAGGGCGAATCCCACGCCGGCCATGTCGATGGTGCCGTGCCACGGCTCCGTCAGCAGCACCACACCCATGAAGGCGAGGAGTGGCCAGATAAGCGCCTTCCGGCGCTTGCTCATGAGGCCGGCCACGGTGAGGGGACCCAGGAATTCGATGGCGACGGCGGTTCCCAGTGGGATGCGCTCGACGGCGGCAAGGAAGAATGTGGTCATGAAGCCCGTGACCACTCCGAGTGCGATCAACGCGGGCAGGTCGCGGCGTCGCAGTGACCGGATGGCCGGACGGCTCACCAGCCACAAAAACACGACGCCAAAGCACATGCGCAGCCAGGCTGTGCCTGCAGGCCCAACCTGGTGAATGACCGCAACAGACAGGGCATTCGAGAGCTGCACCGCCATCATCGCGGCAACGGCCATTGACCATGGCGGCAGGCCGCCGATGGTTCCGGACAAACGGTCACGCATTCGGGGTCTCCGTCCGATGTGCTGCGCCGACTCCTGGTTCCAGGACGGTCAGGGTGAAACGAGTGCGTTGCTGGGAGTCATTGGAGTACGCATGGCCGACGTCGCCAAAGAAGGTTAAGGCGTCGCCGATGCTGAGTACGTGGCTCTCCTCCGAGACGCTCACCGTCAGCGAGCCTTCCAGAACCTGCAGCAACTCCCGGGTGCCTGCGGAGTGCGCCTCGCTTTCGTGCCGTTCGCCGGGCGCCAGTGTCCAGTCCCAAAGCTCGACGACGTCGGGAGACTCGGTGCCTGCGACCAGGACGCCGCGGCCTCCGGAGGGACCGGTCCAGAGCACGGCGCCCTCACCGGATCGGGTGATTTTCGCGGACCGCGGGGCTGGAGGCTCAACCAAGGCGGGTAGCCCGACACCCAGGGCATCGCTGAGCCGCAGCAGGGTTCCGATGCTCGGATTAACCGCACCCTGCTCCACATTGACCACCATGCGGCGGCTGACCCCCGCAATTTCCGCCAGTTGGTCGAGTGTCCAGTCCCGGCCCTTGCGTTCCTGTTTTACGCGTTCGCCGATTGCCCGCGCCAAAATTTCTGCATTGTCTTCCACAAAGTGCAGCATAGTGCACTATCTTGGCAATAAGTATTCCGCGGTGGATCTGAAGGGGCGGCCCCTTCGGTAAACGTCAGGCGCGCAACGCCCCGAAGCCGCTGATCAGCGCCTCGAGTCCCAGGCTGAAGGCAACGTCAGTGGGCCGGTCATGCTGTTCCAGTGCCAGTCGGTCCACGGCCGCAGTGAAGTTGGGGACCTGGCTGGCGAGGCTGCCGGCGTCGAAAATGTCGTCCGGAGCGGTGACGTCGTACGCGGCGCCGAACACAAACGCTTCAAGCGCTACGATCGCGGAAATGATGCGGTCCTCGGGGAACCCGGCTTCGCGGAAGCCCGCAGTGACGGACTCGTACATGGCGAGTGTCTTGGGGGCGTTCGCAACGGGCAGCACCGCGATGATCGGAATCAGGGGAGTGTGCTCAGAGAAGACATCGCGGTAGGACCAGGCCCAGCGACGAACGGCGGATTCCCATGGTTCGCTGCCGAATGCCGAGACGTCCACCATCGCGGCCAGGTGGTCCATGAGCAGGATGAGCACGTCGTCCTTCGATGAGACGTGGTTGTACAGCGCGGACGGTGCGACACCCAATGAGCGGGCCAACGCGGCCATGGTGAGTCCGTTGTAACCCTTGGTGCCGATCAACTCCAGGGCCGCCGTCGTGATGCCGCCTTGGTCCAGGACCGCCGCCGTAGGCCTGCCGGCGCGGCGGCGTACAGGGCGCGCCGGAGTGGCGGACGTTGCGGGAGTCGGTGCGGGCATCGGGAGCCTTTCTGCTGCCTGTGTCCCCAGCATTATTCCACTGGGTCTTCACAGCCGGGGTCAGGGCGGCTAGTATTGGATATAAATGAATGGCATTCATTTATTGGTCAGCCGCCAACGGACGGCCACGGAGAGGACATCATGCAGAATCTTGATCGCGACGTTGTAATCGTCGGTGCCGGACCGTCAGGGTTGACGGCGGCACGCGAATTGAAGAAGGCCGGACTCAGCGTCGCAGTGCTCGAAGCACGCGACCGCGTGGGCGGCCGCACCTGGACCGACACCATCGACGGCGCCATGCTGGAGATCGGCGGCCAGTGGGTTTCACCGGACCAGACGGCCCTCATGGCCCTGCTGGAAGAGCTCGGACTGGAG
Organism: Paenarthrobacter sp. AR 02; assembly: GCF_021538675.1. Taxonomy (GTDB): domain Bacteria; phylum Actinomycetota; class Actinomycetes; order Actinomycetales; family Micrococcaceae; genus Arthrobacter. Next base: position 1,053,803 of record NZ_JAJUKH010000001.1, on the reverse strand, counting down.
ATGTACTCGCGCTACCGCGACGGCGAGTCCGTCTACATCGGCGCCGACGGCAAGCGCACCCGGTACACCGGCGACTCCTTCCCGGTCAACGACACCACCAAGGTCGAAATGGACAAGCTGGTGGCCATCCTTGACGAACTGGCGGCCGAAATCGGCCCCACCGAGCCCTGGGCCCACCCCAAGGCCCGCGAGCTGGACACCATCTCCTTCCACCACTGGCTCCGCCAGAACTCCAGCGACGAGGAAGCCTGCAACAACATCGGCCTCTTCATCGCCGGGGGCATGCTCACCAAGCCCGCCCACGCCTTCTCCGCACTTCAGGCAGTACTGATGGCTGCTTCCGCGGGCAGCTTCAGCCACCTGACGGATGAGGACTTCATCCTGGACAAGCGCGTGGTGGGCGGCATGCAGCAGGTCTCGTTGCTGCAGGCAGCAGAACTGGGTTCCGACGTCATCCTCAACAGCCCTGTGCGCACCATCAACTGGGAAGACAACAAGGTCACCGTGGTGTCCGAGCAGGCCACGGTCAACGCGCGCTACGTGATCATGGCTGTTCCGCCGAACCTCTACTCGCGTGTCTCCTTCAACCCGCCGCTGCCGCGCCGCCAGCACCAGATGCACCAGCACCAGTCGCTGGGCTTGGTCATCAAGGTGCACGCCGTCTACGAGACCCCCTTCTGGCGTGAAGACGGACTCTCCGGCACCGGCTTCAGCGCCGGCGCACTGGTCCAGGAGGTCTACGACAACACCAACCACGGCGACACCCGCGGCACCCTGGTGGGCTTCGTCTCCGACGAAAAGGCCGACGCCGTGTTCGAGCTGAGCGCCGAGGACCGCAAGAAGGCCATCCTCGAATCCATCGCCGGATTCCTGGGCGACAAGGCCCTCACGCCCGAGGTCTACTACGAGTCCGACTGGGGCTCCGAGGAATGGACCCGCGGTGCCTACGCCTCCAGCTATGACCTGGGCGGACTGCACCGCTACGGCAAGGACCAGCACGCAAACGTCGGCCCGATCTACTGGTCCTCGTCGGACCTGGCAGCCGAGGGCTACCAGCACGTCGACGGGGCAGTCCGCATGGGCCAGGCGACCGCAGCGCGCATCGTCGAAGCCCACAAGCTCGCTTCGGTAGCGGTCTAGCCGCAAAGTTACGCAACCGGCAGTCCGGGGGAAGTGCCGTCCCCGGACTGCCGGCAGCACTGTTTAAGAATCGAAAGGGAGCCATGCGCTACGTAGTGGGGTACACCGCCAACGCGAGGGGGCACGACGCCGTCCACCTCGCCGTAGCGCTTGCCCGGAACCACGATGTGAGCCTTGACCTGGTCCTGGTGATCCCCGAGGACTCTCCCTTCAACGCCGTCTACCCGCCGGAAACCGGCTACGACGACATCCTCAACGAGCAAGCGCAGCGTTGGCTGGACGAAGGCCTGGCCCTGGTCCCGGCGGACATTACCGCGCGGGGCCACATCCGCCGCGGCGATTCCGAAGCCCGGACGTTGATTGATGCCTCCGTGGAGATGGATGCTGCGGCGCTGGTGATCGGAGCCACCAACAGTGGCCTGCTCAAGCGCTTCACGATTGGTTCGGTGGCTGGTGCGTTGCTCCACTCGGCGCCGTTGCCGGTTGCCCTGGCACCGCACGGATACCGCCGCACGGAACCGATCACCCGGATGAGCTGCGGTTTCGGCACGCGACCCGGGGCCGATGAGCTCCTGGACCTTGCTGTGGAGTCGGCGCGTGATCGCGGCCTTCCGCTGCGGCTCGTCTCCCTGTTGGCGCTCGACGGCGGTGACTCGCCTGAGCTGCTCGACGCGGCATGGATGCATGCCGCCCAGCGGATTGCCGCCGTCGAAAGTTCATCCGCGGATGAGCTGCTGACTGAACCCGAGATCGTGGTGGCCAAGGGCCGAACCATCGAGGAAGCTGTGGACCGGCTTGACTGGGAAGACGGCGAAATCCTGTTGATCGGCTCCAGCCGCCTCGCCCAGCACCGGGCCACTTTCCTTGGCACCACCGCAAACCGGATCCTGCGTGCCCTACCCGTTCCCATGATTGTGGTCCCCCGCGACTACACGCGACAAAGCTCATAGCAATCGCCTGAGAGGCAATACCCATGTCAACTGCACCAAAGACGGTCCAGTCGAAAGAATCTTCCCTGAGTGAAAAGGGACTGAAAGCCGGATCGGTGGGCCTGATCGGCGCCGTCGTGATCGGTGTTTCCTGCATCGCGCCCGCCTATACCCTCACCGCAGCGTTGGGTCCCACGGTCTCGGAAGTGGGCGTGCATCTTCCCGCCATCTTCCTGGTGGGCTTCATCCCCATGCTGCTGGTGGCGCTCGGTTACCGCGAACTGAACAACGCAATGCCCGACGCCGGTACCTCCTTCACGTGGGCGACGCGCGCCTTCGGTCCGTGGATCGGCTGGATGGGTGGTTGGGGGCTGATCGCAGCGACCATCATCGTGTTGTCCAACCTTGCGGCCGTTGCAGTGGACTTCTTCTACCTGATGCTCGGCCAGCTCTTCAGCAATCCGGATCTGGCCGGCCTCAGCAAGATCCTGCCCTTGAATATCGCCACCACGTTGGTGTTCATTGCCATTGCGTGTTGGATTTCCTACCGCGGAATGGAGACCACCAAGGGCGTGCAGTACGTGCTGGTGGCCTTCCAGCTGCTGGTCCTGGGCTGGTTCGCAGTATCGGCGTTCGCGCACGTTGCCAACGGAACCGCGTTTGATGCCACAGCCATTTCGCCCGACTGGTTCAACCCTTTCGCGGTGGACTCGTTCTCGCAGTTCGCAGCAGGTGTGTCGCTCTCGATCTTCATTTACTGGGGCTGGGACGTCACCCTGACCATGAATGAGGAAACCAAGAACCCGGAGAAGACCCCGGGCCGTGCCGCGACCATCACTGTGCTGGTCATCGTGATCATCTACATGACCGTCGCGCTGGCCACCCTGTCCTTCGCGGGCGTCGGCGACACCGGATTGGGTGCCGGGAACCCGGAAAACCAGTCCAGCATTTTCGCCGTCCTGGCGGGCCCGGTGATGGGTCCGTTCGCGATCCTCATGTCGTTGGCCATCCTGAGCAGCTCGGCGGCATCCCTGCAGTCCACGTTTGTTTCGCCGGCCCGGACCATGCTGGCCATGGGCCACTACCGCGCTATTTCGCCGCGGTTCGGGCGCATCAGCCCCACGTACAAGTCGCCCAGCTTCGCCACGATTGCTGCTGCAATCGCAGCAGCGGCGTTCTACGTGATCACCCGGACGGTCTCGGAAAACGCCCTCTGGGACACCATTACCGCGCTGGGCATGATGATTTGCTTCTACTACGGCATCACGGCCCTGGCCTGCGTCTGGTTCTTCCGGGCCGTGGCTTTCAGCAGCGTGCGCGCCTTCTTCTTCAAGTTCCTTGCGCCTCTGGTGGGCGGGGTGATCCTGCTGGTCATGTTCGTGAAGACCGCCATGGACTCGATGGACCCGGAATATGGCTCCGGATCATCCGTTGGCGGGGTGGGCCTGGTGTTCATCCTGGGGATGGGCGTGATCCTGCTGGGCGTGGCGATCATGCTGGTGATGTACCGGCTGCGGCCCGAGTTTTTCAAGGGCAAGGTGCTGACCCGGGCGTAAACCTGGGGCGCGCCCGCCTCTAGGTGCGCGTTGTGGGGCCCGCTCTGCGCGCTAAATCCACGCTTTGGGGCGCAGAGTGGGCCTCACAACGTAGGTTCTGGGACTCCCGCAGCCCGTTCTGCCGCCGTCAGGGCTTCGGCCAGGCGCTCGACGGCGGACCTGTAGTCCGTGCCGGCGGTCACCTTGCAGTATTCCGCCTCGCGCAGGGCCCGGGCGAGCATCGCCGTTTCGGTGATCCTGACGTCCGACATCGCCGGAAAGTCGATGGTCCGGCCCGGGTCAAGCTCGTAGCTCTGCCACTGCCGGAGGAGGTTCTGGTGGCGGGCGGTGTCCTGGACAAAACCAGCACGACGCCGGGGTTCGGCTGCGTGGATACGCTCCACTTTGCGGATACTCGCCAGGGTTCCGCCAACGGTAGCCACTCCCACCAGGACCATGATGAGGCCGGCGGGGGACCACTGGACTGCCGGGACCAGGATGGCGGGAAGGATCACCACCGATCCTCCGAAGAGGTCCCAGAAGATCCCATCAGGCTCCGGGCCGCGACCATGCACCGCCTTCCTGTGCAGCGCGTACGTGGTTGCTGCGGTTGCCAGAACCAGGGCAGCACCCCAAAGGAGCATCATGGCGGGCATCGGACCACCTCCAGGCGACTTCACATGGCTTTGCTTTCAGTATGCGCCAGTGCCTGTGTGGGCGCGAGGGTCTGGGTGTCGGACCCGGGGCGTAGCCTTGGCGCATGAGACTGAAAATGTGCAGCATCCATGTCAAGGACCCCGCAGCAGCTCACGCGTTCTACACGGAGACCCTGGGCTTTGAGACGCTCATGGCCATGCCGGAGTACAACCTGTTCATCATCAAGGATCCTGGGGCGGACAACAACAGCTCGCCTGGGTTGTTGCTGGAACCGAGTGACAACCCCATTGGTGCCAACTACATGAACGCCGTCTACCAGGCAGGGATGCCCGCAGTGGTTTTGGGCGTGCCCGATGTGCGGGCCGAGTACCAGCGCTTGCTCGCCGCTGGGGTCACCTTCAAGGGTGAGCCCGCTGAGGACCCCTCCGGCGTTAGCGCAGTATTTGACGACGGCTGCGGCAACTTCGTCCAGCTTCATCAGGATTAGCACCGCTTAAAAAGCCGTGGGCTTAAAAAGCAGTGGCCTTAAAAAGCAGTGGCCGGGACCCTAGGTCCCGGCCACGCACTGCTGAAGGCTACGCGTGGTCCCGCTTGGAGGCCTTGGGGGCGTCGCGCTTGGCGGCGGCGTTCTCCCGGGCTTCCTTTGTTGCGGCTTTCTTGTGGGCTTCGTCCTTAACGCGCTGGGCTTCGCTGCGGACCGCGGCCTGCGTGGCCCTTTCGGTGACCAGCCACTGCGGGAGGGTCTGGAGCAGCTCGGTGATTTCCGCCGTCGTGAGCGCTTCCTCAACGCCGCCGCGGGCGAGGCCGCTGATGGAGATGTTCAGCTTCTGCGCCACAACCGGGCGCGGGTGCGGGCCGTTGCGGCGCAGTTCGGCGAGCCACTCCGGCGGGTTGGCCTGGAGTTCGGCGAATTCGTCGCGGGAGATCGATGAATCCTGGAACTCCTGCGGTGTCGCCGGCAGGTAGATGCCGAGTTTCTTGGCAACGGTGGCCGGCTTCATGGACTGGGAGTCTTTGGGAGTCATGCTTCAAGGGTATCTGGCCGGTACTGTGAGTGTGTGCCAGCCGCTGAAGAATCCCACGAAACCGCCGAAACCCAACCGGGCCTCCGGTTCGCCTATGTTGCAGGGGTGACGCCTGGGAAATGGATCCGCCGGTGGGAAGAGCGGATGCCGGAATACCCCTTGCATGCGTTCATGTCCGACGACGCCGCCCAGCTTTCGGTGCTGCGTGATGGTTCAGCGGACCTTAGCTTTGTCCGGTTGCCCGTGGACCGGGAAGGCCTCAACGTCATCCCCCTGTATGAAGAGCAGCCGGTGGTGGTTGCTCCCAAGGGACACGAGATCTCTGTGTTCGAGGAAGTCGCCCTGGACGACCTTGCCGAGGAAAATTTCCTGGACATCGACGAAATAGGCGGCCCCGGCATGGCGCTGCAGGTTGTCGCGTCAGGGGCCGGATTGGCGATCCTGCCGATGTCCGTGGCCAGGCACCTGAACCAGAAGGACACAGTGATGCGCCGCCTTACTGGTGCTCCCGGAACCCAGATCGGCCTTGCGTGGCTGGTGGGCACGGATAATCCGGTCATCGAGGAATTCATCGGGATCGTGCGTGGCCGTACGGCGCAAAGCTCCAGGCAGCCGTCTGCCCAGCAAGAGAAGCCCAAGAAGGTTCCCAAGCCGGATCGCCGCGGTGGCGGTCCCAAGAAGCCCGCTGTCGCGCAGCGCTATGCCCCGAATCCGGACAAGGGCCGCGGCAAGGGTTCGCGCAAGAAGGGCAAGCGCTGACTAGTCCCCGTGGATTGCGGTCTGCTGCTGCTCGGAGCGGTTGAGGTAGGCCAGGAGCAGGTCCCCGGCCTCTTCCAAGTGGCCGGCTTCCAGCGCTGCGCAGATCTGCTCGTTTTCGGCCAGCCAGTCGCTGTAGAAGTGGGCGTTCATGGTGGCTTTGTGAAAGTAGAGCCGCATTTCCGCCAGGATCTGGGCCATGATCGTGTCCAGCCTGTTGCTTTCGGCCAGGGCAACGATCGCTCCGTGGAAATGCTGGTTGGCGCTGCCCAGGCCTTCGTTGTCGTTGACTGCTGCCGCGCGCTTTCCCTCGTCGACGGCGGCCCTGACGGCAGCGATGCGCTCCGGCGAGCCACCCGCCCGGATGGAGCTGACCTCGATGGCGCGGCGGACGGTGTAGACGTCGTGGATATCGCCAGCCTCAAGGGTGGCGACGTAGACGCCCTTGTTGGGCTGGCGGAGGAGGAGCCGTTCAGCGGCCAGTTCGGCGAACGCTTCACGGACGGTGTTGCGGGAGACGCCCAGGTCCTCGGCGATGGTGGCTTCGGTGAGTTTGGAGCCCGGTACGAGGAAGCCCTCGGCGAGTTGATAACGCAGTTCTTCGGCGACGCGTTCAGCCACGGACGGAACCCGGAGCCGCATCCTGGCGCGGGCGCCATCAAAGCCAGCTTGTTCGCTTGATTCCTGATCTGCACTGGCCATGAAACCAAAATTACACGATTGCCGAAAATCAGGATCGCTGGATTGTTGAACAATCCAGCGGTTTGGTGCATCCTTGATGTAACGCGCATCACGAGGCAGGGATCACATCATGGCAATCATCGATTTGAACAGCGACGTCGGCGAATCCTTCGGCCGCTGGACGCTGGGCGACGATGCGGCCATGTTTGAATCGGTCTCCAGCGCCAACGTCGCCTGTGGATTCCACGCTGGCGATCCCAGCGTCATCCGCAGCACATGCGAGAAGGCGGTGCAGGCCGGCGTCGTAATTGGCGCCCACGTCGGGTACCGCGACCTCGCAGGCTTCGGTCGGCGGTTCATGGACATCAATCCAGTGGAGCTGGCAGACGACGTTGTGTACCAAATCGGAGCGCTGCAAGCGCTGGCCGCCACCACCGGAGCCCGCGTCCAGTACGTGAAGCCCCACGGCGGTCTCTACAACGCGATCGTCAAGCACACCGCCCAGGCGCGCGCCGTCGTCGAAGCCGTGAAATCGGTAGACCCCAACCTTCCGATCCTCGGCCTCCCAGGCTCCGAAGTCCTCCGCCTCGCTGAAGACGCCGGGCTGCGTGGCGTGGCCGAAGCATTCGCGGACCGCGCCTACAACCCCGACGGAACGCTCGTTTCGCGCAATCAGCCAGGTGCTGTTCTGCACGATCCCGCCGACGTTGCGGAGCACGTCCTGCGGATGGCCACCGAACAGTCCGTCAGGACCACGGACGGTTCCATCCTGAACATCCGCGCAGAAAGCATCTGCGTCCACGGTGACTCACCCGGAGCCGTTGCCATGGCTACCGCAGTGAAATCCGCCCTCAGCGGTGCCGGCGTGACTGTCGGCTCGTTCCTTTAGCCCACCCCGGGCGCCCCGCACCATCCCTCATCCCCCCGGAGGTCATCATGACCAGCACCAACAACGCAGCCAAGGCAGCGACAAGGAAGCCGCCGCCAGGTGCGCTTAAGGCGTACGTCGCCAGCCTCACCGGCACCTCGCTGGAGTACTACGACTTCGCCATCTACTCTGTGGCGTCTGCGCTCGTCTTCCCGAAGATCTTCTTCCCGGGCAATGACGAATTCGTGGCGCTGTTGCTCTCGTTCTCAGCCTTCGCGGTTGGCTACCTGGCCCGTCCGATTGGCGGCGTCATCTTCGGCCGCCTGGGCGACAAGATCGGCCGCAAGTACGTCCTTGTTTTCACCCTTGTCCTGATCGGGGTGGCCACCGTCCTCATCGGAGCACTGCCCGACTACTCCGTGATCGGCGTAGCAGCTCCAACAATCCTTGTGCTGCTGCGCCTGGCCCAGGGCATCGGCGTCGGTGGCGAATGGGGCGGCGCAGTCCTTCTCTCGAGCGAATTCGGTGACCCCAACAAGCGTGGTTTCTGGTCCTCGGCAGCGCAGATCGGCCCGCCGGCGGGCAACCTGATGGCCAATGGCGTCCTTGCCGTTCTCGCCGCCACCCTCAGTGACCAAGCCTTCCTTTCCTGGGGTTGGCGTGTGGCCTTCCTCGCCTCAGCACTTTTGGTGGTGTTCGGCCTGATCATCCGCCTCAAGCTCGAGGAAACCCCGGTGTTCAAGGCCATCCAGGCTCAGGGGGACCGCCCCAAAGCTCCCATCAAGGAAGTCTTCACCACGGAGCCCAAGGCATTGGTGGCAGCAGCACTCTCACGCGTTTGCCCCGACATCCTCTACGCGCTCTTCACGGTGTTCGTGGCCGTCTACGCCACCAAGCAGCTGGGCATGACCACAGGAAATGTCCTGTCCGCCATCCTGATCGGTTCCGCTTTCCAGCTCTTCCTGATCCCGCTGGCCGGGGCTCTTACTGACCGCTTCAACCGACGCTGGGTGTACGGCATTGCAGCAGCGGCAACCGCAGCCTACATCCCGCTGTTCTTCCTGATGATCCAGGGCAAGTCCGTCGCCATGCTGACCGTTGGAACCGTGATCGGTCTTGCTCTTCACGCCTTCATGTACGGACCCCAGGCGGCCTTCATCACCGAGCAGTTCCCGGCCCGGCTGCGTTACGCCGGCAGCTCGCTGGCTTACACCCTGGCCGGTGTGATCGGCGGAGCCGTCGCCCCCATCATCTTCACGGCGCTCTATGGTGCTGCGGGCGGTGGCTGGTATTTGATCGCCGTCTACATCCTCGTCGCGGCAGTCGTCACGATCGTGGGCATGCTCCTGGGCCGGGACCCCAAGCCTGAAGAAGACGTTCGCTTGATGCAGGGGACGCACGCTCAGCCGGCGGCGTAGCGAAAGATGGAAACCGTAATGCACACCACCACCGCAAAAAGGGTTCGCTCGGTCAGGCCAGTCGGCACCCGCGCAGTCTTGGCCGAGCTCGATGGCCTGCAGGACGTCCTTGCCCTGCAGGACATGCTCTACAAGGCACCCTTGCCGGGCCAGGTTGATGTGCTGGCCGCCGCGGAAACGGTGATGGTGGTAGGCGAATCCGCTGCGGCCACCCGCGCTATCGGTGCCCGGCTCCTGGAGTTGGAACTCAGCGCGCCCGAGATTGCAGATTCCGGACTGGTGGTCATCGACACCGTGTACGACGGCGACGACCTCGCCGATGTCGCGGAGCTGACCGGCCTGAGCGTGGATGGTGTTATTGCCGCCCACACGGGCCAGATCTGGACCGTGGCCTTCGCTGGCTTCGCGCCCGGTTTTGGCTACATGGTGGGCGAGAACGAGGCACTCACGGTTCCTCGTCGTCCGTCACCACGCACAGCGGTTCCCGCGGGATCCGTGGCCCTGGGCGGGCAGTATTCCGCCGTTTATCCCCGCCGTTCGCCCGGTGGGTGGCAGTTGATTGGCCGGACCGGTGCCAGGATGTGGGACCTGGAAAGGTCCCAGCCTGCCTTGGTTCGTCCCGGCGACCGGGTGCAGTACCGGGCCGTCCGCGAAATTGTCACGAGCAGTGCTTCGACGTTGCCTGAGCCCGAAGCGGAGCGCCACGCGGAATCGGGACTGAGGATCCTCAACCCGGGTGCGCAGAGCCTCATCCAGGACCTGGGGCGCCGCGGCTTCGGTCCGCTGGGTGTCTCTGCTGCCGGTGCCTTGGACAGGGCTTCACTGCGACGGGCCAACCGCTTGGTGGGGAATGGTTCCTCGGCCGCCGGCATTGAAAGCGTCAACGGCGGGCTGACTATCGAGGCAGTCGGCGACCAAGTGATTGCCGTGACAGGTGCGCCGACGACGCTGGCCATCCAGCCGCCGTCGTGGGTTGAATCTGAGGGCGCCGCCGCGCGCACCGTCGCAATGTCCACGCCGTTCGCGCTGCTCGACGGCGAAGTACTCACCCTGGGTGCCCCCGAGTCCGGCTTTCGAAATTACGTGGCCATCCGGGGCGGAGTAGACGTTCCCGAGGTCCTGGGTAGCCGTTCGGCGGACACGATGTCCGGGATCGGCCCGGCTCCTTTGGTTATTGGGCAGATGCTCCCGGTGGGCGAAGCTACCGTTTCCACTGCTGTTGGCAGCCCCGAACTGCAACCCGAATTCCCGGGCACCGGCGTCACGGAGCTGGACGTAGTTCCCGGACCCCGGGCCGACTGGTTCGAGCAGGAGGCGCTTGATTCGCTGTGCTCCCAGGAATGGGTGGTCACGCCGCAGTCCAACAGGGTGGGCATGCGTTTGGACGGCACCCCGCTGGAGCGTAGCCGCGAAGGTGAACTGCCCAGCGAAGGCACCATGGCCGGAGCCCTCCAGATCCCGCCCGCCGGACTGCCCGTGCTGTTCCTGGCGGACCATCCCATTACCGGCGGCTATCCGGTGATCGGAGTGGTGCGCGATGAACACCTGGACCGCGCCGCGCAGGTGCCCATCGGCGGACGAATCCGATTCCGGTTCGTTCCGGATTCAACGACTTTTACGAACACCCCAGAGAAGTGAGTATTTGATGCGCAAGGTCCTGATCGCGAACCGTGGCGAAATCGCCGTCCGCGTCGCCCGTGCTTGCGACGACGCCGGCATCGCCTCGGTAGCCGTTTACGCGGACATCGACGCCGATGCCCTGCACGTTGCCACTGCGGACGAAGCCTACAGCCTAGGCGGAAACTCTCCCGCAGAGACCTACCTGAACATCGGGAAGCTGCTCGCGGTGGCGGGGCAGTCCGGCGCGGACGCCGTCCACCCCGGCTACGGCTTCCTCTCCGAGAACGCCGATTTCGCACAGGCAGTGCTCGACGCCGGACTCGAGTGGATCGGTCCCTCGCCGGAGTCGATCCGGCAGTTGGGCAACAAGATCACGGCCCGCGAAATCGCCGTCCGCGCCGGAGCTCCCCTTGTTGCCGGCAGCGACGGCCCGGTTTCTTCGGCCGCCGAGGCTCGGGCGTTCGCTGAGGAACACGGACTTCCCATCGCCATCAAGGCTGCCTTTGGTGGTGGCGGCCGCGGACTGAAGGTGGTTCGCGAACTCGCCGAAGTGGAGGAAGCCTTCGATTCCGCCGTCCGTGAAGCTGTGGCAGCATTCGGTCGCGGCGAATGCTTCGTGGAGCAGTATCTGGACCGGCCGCGCCACGTCGAGGCCCAAATCATTGCGGACGTCCATGGCAACGTGGTGGTGGTGGGAACTCGTGACTGCTCCCTTCAGCGCCGGCACCAGAAACTCGTGGAGGAAGCTCCCGCGCCCTTCCTGAGCGACACCCAGCGAAGCAGTATCTACAGCGCCGCCAAGGCAATCGTCCGCGAAGCCGGCTACTACGGTGCCGGAACGGTGGAATTCCTGGTCTCTGCGGATGGCGCCGTAGCCTTCCTCGAGGTCAACACCCGCCTCCAGGTTGAGCACCCCATCACGGAAGAAACCGCTGGAATCGACCTCGTGCAGGAGCAGTTCCGGATCGCTGCAGGTTTGCCGTTGAGTATTACCGAGGATCCCGTGGCGCGCGGACACTCCTTCGAGTTCCGCATCAACGCAGAGGACGTGGGCCGCGGCTTCCTGCCCTCACCGGGCACCGTGGCTCTCTTCGAGGCGCCCACCGGACCGGGCATCCGTTTGGACAGCGGTGTACGCTCCGGTTCGTTCGTTGCGCCGCAGTTTGATTCGCTGTTGGCCAAGCTGATCGTCACTGGAGCCGACCGGCAGCAGGCGCTGCGCCGTGCCCGCCGTGCCCTCGCTGAAATCAACATCACGGGGCTGGCGACTGTCCTACCGTTCCACCGGGCCGTCCTGGAGTCCGAGGACTTCACCTCTGCTGCCGGACTCAGGGTGCACACGCGGTGGATCGAAACCGACTTTGCCGACAAAATCCCCGTGGATCCCGAGTACAACGTGGTGGCCCCGGGAGGAGAACGGCGAACCATCACTGTCGACGTTGATGGCAAGAGGCTTGCCGTGGGTCTTCCAGCCGATTTGTTGGACGGTTGGGCCCGGTCAGGGCAGGGCGTTCCGGCCTTCTCCACATCGACCGATACGCCGGGTTCTGTTTCAAGCGTCGGCGACTCACCCGCCGAATCGGCCTTGGTCTCCAGCATGGCGGGCACGGTGGTGAAGTGGCTCGTCGACCCGGGAGCCGAGGTTACCGCCGGTGATCCGTTGGTTGTCCTGGAAGCCATGAAGATGGAAACCCAGGTGCCCGCGCACCGGACGGGCACCCTGTCAGAGGTAGTGTCGGCCGCTGGCGGAGTTGTTACGGCGGGCGCTGTCCTGGCCCACATCGAGTAGGAGCCCTCGCCTATCGCGTTGCCAACCCGCTGTTCCGTCGCTGGCCAGCAACGGAACAGCGGGCCGGCAACGGGCCAGGTGTACAGCTAGGACGTGACGGCTACGCCCAGCACGCTGTCCAGGAGACCGTTGCGGAACTTGCCCGTGGGGTCATTCGCTTGGACGAGCGCGCGGAAGTCCTCGAAACGGGGGTAGAGAGCGGCAAAGTCGTACTGGCCGGGGGTGAAGAGTTTGCCCCAGTGCGGCCGGGCACCGAACGGACGCAGCGCTTCCTCGAGTTCGGGGAGTACCGCCTCCACCTCGGCCTGCAGGGGCTTCCACGTGAAGTGCAGCGCTACGCTTTGCTGCTGGTAGAACGGGCTGAGCCAGAACTCGTCCGCGGCCACTGTGCGGATTTCGGAGATGAACAACAGCGGTGCCAACGTGGTCGCCAGGCCTCGGACAGCCTGTAGTGCCGCAGGCGCCTGGTCCAGGGGCAGCAGGAATTCGCTCTGGAGTTCCTCGCCATTGCTTGGCGTGAATTCGTGCCGGAAGTGCGGCAAGCGATCAAGCCACTTTCCGGCGACGTCCAGCTGCTCGGTGCAGTTCTCGGCGGACATGTCAGGCAGCGGGTGCAGTGCCGCGGTCGCAGCCGTCCCGCCGAACAGGTCCGCGAGGGGAGCTTCGGTGTCCAGCGCTTTGAACCACACCTGCGGGATGGCATCTCCCGTGTAATTCGTGAAGAAGCTGACGCTGTAGGCGCTGGACGCAATGGTGTGGAAGTTCGCCAGGACGCCGTCCCAGGAGAGATCAGTGAGGACCCTCTGGCGGACGTCGTAACTGGGCCTGACGGCAAGCTCCAAGCCCGTCACAATGCCCAGAGCTCCCACGCCCACCACGCTGGCGAGGAATTCGTCGTCGTCCTCGGTGAGCGTTACCAGCTCGCCGGAGGCGCGCACAAGGTCAACGCCCACGACGGCGGCAGCAAGGGAGGGGTTGTTGACTCCACTGCCGTGCGTGCCTGTTTGGATGGCACCCGCGACGGAGATATGGGGAAGCGAGGCGAGGTTGTGGATGGCGTATCCCTGTTCCTCCAGCGCGCGTCCCAGCGCGCCGTAGCTGATCCCGCCGCTGACCTTGACGGTCCCCTTGTGCTTGTTGAGGACGACTTCCTGAGGCAAGGCGTCGAGCAGGATGTGGGTCCCGTCCGTGTCGGCGACGGTGTTGAAGGAGTGCCGGGAGCCGAGAGCCTTGATGCGGGACGCATTGGCGACGAGCTCCTGCAGCTCGCCAACCGATGTGGGGCGGCGCACTTCCGTGGAGGAGTACTCGAGGTTTCCTGCCCAGTTCTTCATTGAATGATCTTCCAGCTTGGGATACAGATAACTCCCGTAATTGTTAACGCTCTCAACTAATTGCGTCAAGGGGAGTCCAACTGGTTGAAGATAGAGTTCAGGGAATGCGCCGTCTACCAGGAGTTGCCCCGTGAGCAAGGGATCCAAGCCCACCATCCGTGACGTTGCGATGGCGGCGGACGTATCGCTGACCACGGTGTCGTACGTGCTCTCCGGCCGGCACGGCGGCACAACCCGGATCAGCCAGCCCACCCAGGACCGGGTGCTGGCAGCGGTTAAAGAGCTGGGCTATGTTCCAAATCAGGCTGCCCGGGGAATGCGTCGGGGCAAGACGGACGTCGTGGCGGTGTCGATCGGGAACCTCGAGTGGCCTTGGGACCGGGCCTTGGCAACAACGGCCGCAAGGATCCTGCCTGAGCATGGGTTTCAGCCCGTAATCCTGTTGGGCGACGATTGGCGTCAGTTCATGATGTCCGGCGGTGCCGACGGTGTGATCATCGGTTACTTCCCGGAGGCGACGTCCGAGGACCAGACCGTCACGGAGCTGGCCCGCCGCGGGGTTGCCCAAGTGGTGATCTCGGGGACCATGAAACCGCAGGGATTCGACGTCCTGGCCCCTGAATCGGAGGCTGGGCTGAGGGAGTGCATGGAGTTCCTCACCGCGTCCCACCGCAGGATCGCCTGCATCCGCAGGGCCGATCCGGCGGGCCGCAGGAAGAGCCGCTATGCCGCATACGCTGCCGGGCTCGAGAGGGCCGGAATTCCGATCGACGAATCGCTGGTCAGGACATCGAACCACCACCCGGCTACCGCGTACCGGTCGGCGCTCGAGCTGCTCCAGATGCCTAACCGCCCCACCGCCATGGTCTGCACCGACGACATGGAGGCGTTGCAGGCCATCCGAGCCGCCTACAGGCTGGGCCTTCGGGTGCCTGAAGATATCCAAATAGTCGGTGTGGGCAACTCAACGGAGGGCCAGGAATACGATCCCGCGTTGACCACCGTGGGACCGGACCCGATCTTCGAAAAGGTGGTCCATATGCTCCTGGATCGCCTGTCTGGCACCACTCCCGCAGCCGGCGTCCGGGTGGCCTCGCCGTGGAAACTGCACCGGCGCGGCACCACCCGGAACTAGTCCTTCAGCGGACGGCGGGCCAACCAAGCTGCAACGATCGCACCTGAAATGTTGTGCCACAGGGAGAACACCGCCGACGGCAGCGCAGCCAGTGCGCCGAAGTGGGCGGTAGCCAGCGTGGCAGCCAGCCCCGAGTTCTGCATGCCCACCTCGAATGCGAGGGCACGGCGGGCTTTGTCGTCCAAGCGGCCGAGTTTGCCGGCCAGGTAGCCCAACCCCAGGCCAAAGCCGTTGTGGAGGACGACTGCCAGGAAGACAATTCCGCCGGCAGCAACGATCTTGCTGGCGCTGCCCGCCACGACGATCGCCACGATCAGGGAAATCACGACGGCGGACGCCCAAGGGAGTGCCGGAAGGACCTTTGCGACCAGCTTGGAAAGGAACAATCGGGCCAGCAGGCCTGCGATGACCGGCAGCAAGACGGTCTTCACGATGTCCAGGACCATGGCGCCGGCGTCGATGTGCAGGAACGAGCCCGCCAGGAACAGCGTCAGTGCCGGTGTTACAAGGGGTGCGATCAGCGTTGAAACCGAGGCGACGGCCACAGAAAGGGCAACGTCGCCCTTGGCAAGGAACGCCATGACGTTCGAAGCAGTACCCGACGGAGCGCAGCCCACCAGGATGAGGCCCACGGCCAGTTCCGGCGGCAATTGCAGAAGAACGGCGATGAGCCAGCCGGCGCCGGGCATGATCACGTAGTGCGCCACAATACCCAGTGCCACGGCCCAGGGGCGGCGGGCAACCGAGGCAAAGTCCGGTGGGGTCAACGTCAGGCCCATGCAGAACATAATGGTGCCGAGCAGGTAGGGGACTGCGGGGCCCATGGGTTTGAAGACATCCGGAAGCAGGAACCCGAGGACACCTGCTGCCACCACCAGCAGCGGGAACACCGTCACGGCAATACGCGCAATCTTGGCCTCAGCGGCAAGGGCTGCGTTCGCGGGTTCTTGGGTCTTTGACGGGGTATTGGTTGCCTCGAGCATTCATCCATGCTCACACTTGGCGCGCGGCAGGGACGACTTCGTTACATTCGCGGCCGTGTATATGTCAGATGACCGTCGTCTCATCCCGAGTTTGATCAGGAGTTGAGCTTCCCCGCCAGACGCTCCCGCATGCGCACGCTGGCCTCGTTCAGCCCAATGAACTCCACCTCGCGCCCATGGTTGCGATACTTCTCAGTCACTGAATCGAGGACGGCCACCGTAGACGCATCCCAGATGTGCGAGCCGTGGAGATCGATAACTACGCGATCTATGCCCTCTGAGGAATCCTTCGCATAGTCGAACTGGGTGTAGAGATCGTTGGATGAGGCGAAGAAGAGTTCACCGTCTACCGTGTACGTCGCCACGGTCTCTCCGTTGAGCTCCAGTTCGGTCCGCTCGACTGTCGCAAAATGGGCCACCCGCCGCGCAAACAGCACCATTGCGGTCAGAACGCCGACGCCGACTCCCACCGCCAGATTGTGTGTCGCCACCACAGCGGCAACGGTCACCAGCATCACCGCAGTCTCGGATTTCGGGAGGCGCTTCAGGGTTGAAAGCCGCACGGAGTGCCAGTCGAAGGTGATCAGGGAAACGAAGATCATGACGGCCACCAAGGCTGCCATGGGGATCATTCCCACAACGTCACCCAAGACGACCACCAGCACCAGGAGGAACACGCCTGCAAGGAACGTGGACAGCCGGCTGCGTGCCCCCGAGCCTTTGACGTTGATCATGGTCTGCCCGATGACGGCGCATCCGCCCAGGCCGCCCAGGAACCCGGTCACGATGTTTGCCGCACCTTGGCCCCACGAGACCCGTGTCTTGTTTGAACGGGTGTCCGTGATGTCGTCCACCAGCTTGGCGGTCATGAGCGACTCCAGCAGACCCACCAAGGCCATGGACAAGGCGAAGGGTGCGATGATCCGGAACGTCTCCATGTTCAAGGGGACGTTGGGCAGGAAGAAGCCCGGGAGGCTGTCCGGGAGTTCGCCCTTGTCACTCACAGTCGGAACGTCGATTCCACCAAGCACAGTGACCAAGGTGATGAGCACAATCGCCACCAAGGGAGCAGGAACAGCCTTGGTGAAGCGCGGCAGAAGGAACACGATCACCAATCCCACGATGACGATCGGATACACCGCCCAAGGGACGTTGAAGAGTTCCGGCATTTGCGACATGAACACCAGGATGGCCAGTGCATTCACGAAACCGATCATCACCGAACGCGGGATGAAACGCATCAGCCGTGTCACCCCCAGCACCGCCAGGATGATCTGGAAAACCCCGGCCAGGATGATCGTGGCAATCAGGTAGTCGAGTCCGTGTTCCTTCATCACCGGAGCGATCACCAGTGCCACCGCCCCGGTTGCCGCGGAGATCATGGCGGGACGGCCTCCCACCAGTGCGGTCACCACGCCCATGGTGAACGAGGCAAACAGCCCGATCCGCGGATCCACCCCGGCAATCACGGAGAACGCAATGGCCTCGGGGATGAGTGCCAAAGCCACCACGAGTCCCGCTAGGGATTCTGTCAGCAGGCGGCGGGGCGAACGGAACGTCACCCGCAGTGACATGAGTTGCTCGGGAGTCATGGGTCCTTACAGGGGCGGTCTTTACAAAGCAGTCTGACGGTAGCGCTCAATCTGCTTAAGACGCCGCTGGAGGCTGTCGCGCCGCGGGTGCGGAACGACGTCGGGCGCCTCGGCGGTGAGATCGATGTGTTCGGTTCCGTACTGCCACAGCAGGAGGTCATCCAGGAGGCGGTCGGGGCCGGGGGAGTAGCGGTGGTCCAGGGCCTTGCGGACCTCGGTGATCCGGTTGGCGCTGAGCAGCCCAGCCAGTTCCACGGTCTTGGTCAGTCCGTGGGCGGCAAGCAACTCGGCGGCCCATCCCCAGTCGTCATCAACTTTACGGTCAACGTGGGGAAGGAGCGTCCGCCAGACATCACGAACCCGGTTGGGAGTCAGGGGCGAACCGCCCTCACCCTCCAGGTCCCAGTAGCTGCGGACTTCCTCGTAGCGCTCATGGAGGTCGGCGAAGGCGCTCTCCACCGTTTCCAACATTGCCGCGGTTGCTGTGAACTGACGGTCGAAATGGGGTGTCCAGGCGCGTGGATCTTCGGCCTTGAAACGGATGTCGTGCTCAATCTCGCTCCAGGCGTGCGCGAACACGGTACGGATCTGGCATTCGAAGAAATAGCTGCCGTTGGCCGGCATGTCCGGATTGAAGACGTGCTGGTACTCCTTGACGGCCTCGTTCTGGATAGTGCGAAGGATCAGGTGGCGGCTGGAGTAGCCGTAGGTCCCGGACTCGATGGAGCCGATGTCCTTCTCGCGGTCGCCACGGCAATCAAAGAGCTGACGCTGCCGCTTGATGATGTTGGCTACCGCAGCGTTTTCGGCGGGCAGCTTGGTGATGACACGGATGCCCACCATGTCGTTCAACGTGCGGAAAGGGTCCGGGAACTTGAGGACCCGCGGACCGCCCGGCTCCAAGGGATCATCCGTCCGGGAAATCTTTTCCCGGAACGACTCCACGGTCTTTGTCCGTCCCGTGACGAACAACGGCGTGACTTCGGCGTCGTTCAGCATGTCCCTCAAAGTGAGCAGGACATCGCGGGTAACGCGCTTGAGGGCGGGACGAACCCGCTCGTAGAGGGCCACGTTCGCGTCCACTGCGTCGCGCTGGTCCTGGTCCAGGCTGTCCCAATTGCTTGCCATGCCCCCAGCTTACGGGTCGGGTCCGACACTGAACCCGGCCACTCGCCGTCGGGGTGCCCCTAGCCAAACTTCCGGATCGTCACGATAGGCTCAGTACAAAGGAGGGCGCAATGTTGCGGCACAAGTACAGCTACGGCGAACACCCCAGTCAGTGGGGCGAACTCTTCATACCTGAACCGAACAACGGGAACCATCGCGGCGCATCCGCAGCTGCCGGTGGAGTCGCCGTTGTGATCCATGGCGGCTACTGGCGCTCGCAGTACGGTGCGGAGCTCGGTGAGCCCCTTGCGCGGGACCTTGCAGCGCACGGCATCACGGCCTGGAACCTTGAATACCGGCGGGCAGGGAACGGCGGTGGTTGGCCCCATACTTTCGAGGACATCCTGGCCGGCATCGACCATCTGTCCGAAATCGCGGGCGACCACGACCTCCAGTTGGGCAAAGTGGTGGCACTCGGGCATTCGGCCGGCGGTCACCTTGCTGTCTGGGCCGCCGGTCGTGAGCGGCTTTCGGCCATAGGAACTCCCGACGCCGACCGCCAACTGGTGCGCTCACCCGAGGACAACGCGGTCCACCTGACAGGCGTGGTGAGCCAGTCCGGCCTGCTCAACCTTGCGGCCGCGGAGAAGCTCAACCTCAGCAACGGCGCAGTCTGCAACCTCATGGGCGGTGATTCGGCCAGATTCCCCAAACGGCATAAATACGCGGATCCCATGAGTTTGCTGCCCATCAACGTCCCCGTCTATGCCGTGCACGCCACGGAAGACGAGGACGTTCCTGCAAGCCAGTCCGAGGCCTACGTTGCTGCGGCCACGGCTGCCGGTAGCGCAGCCCAGCTGTTGCGCGTGCCCGGCGACCATTTCGACCTGATCGATCCCAAGGCAGTGGCTTACAAGAAGTGCCGCGAGCTGGTGCAGCGATTGCTCTCGTAATTGTTGGGCTGCGGAGGCCGCGCTCTGGCAGAGTGGTCCCATGCTGACTGTCATTGGTGAAGCCCTGGTGGACGTCGTTCAACGCTCCTCTGGAATCGAGGCGCATGTGGGCGGGAGCCCGCTCAACGTGGCAGTCGGGCTGGCGCGCCTGGACCACCCCGTCCAGTTCATCGGGCGGTACGGCCGCGACGCTTACGGCGACTCGATCGCCGCGCACCTGCGTTCAAGTTCGGTGATGGTGCCGCTGCCACCGGACGACAAACCAAGCAGCGTCGCCACCGCTGAAATCGACGACGACGGCGCCGCCACCTACGCGTTCGACCTCGCTTGGGAGTTGCCCGGACTCGCCCCGCGGCTGCCGCTGATGCTGCAGGGCACCACCCTGCTCCACACGGGTTCCATAGCCACTGCCTTGGAGCCCGGCGCCGCGGAGGTGCTTGCCGCCGTCGAGCATGCCCACCCGGCCAGCACCATCAGCTTCGATCCCAACTGCCGTCCAAGCATCATCACGGACGTCGACTACGCACGTAGGCAAGCCGAACGCTTCGTGGTGCTGTCCGACGTCGTGAAGGCCTCTGACGAGGACCTCGAATGGCTGTATCCCGGCGTCGATCCGACGGAATCCGCGCGCCGTTGGTTGGCCCTGGGCGGCGACGAAGGACCTGCGTTGGTGGTGGTGACCCGTGGATCACGCGGGCCATGGGGGATCACACGGGCCGGGGAAACGGAAGTGGCCGCGCCCCCCGTGAACGTCGTGGACACTGTGGGTGCGGGGGACTCGTTCATGGCCGGGCTGCTGTCCGCGATTGTGGACCACGGGCTGGACGGGGCGCAGAACAGGGACGCGCTCCGGGCCATGCCTGCGGAGACACTCGCCGCGATCCTGGATCATGCAACGCGTGCTGCCGCTGTCACGGTCTCGCGGGCCGGGGCCAACCCCCCGACCCGCGCCGAGCTCAACCAGGGTGCGGCTTAGGAGCTAGCCGGCCCCGTGCCCTGCGGCTAGCTCTTCACCGGCCTTGACCGGGCCCGGTGGGGTGCCCTCACCAAACGGGTTGCCGCCCAGGGCCTCGCGTCCGTGGTCGGTAAGCCACCCGGACAGGTCCGGGCCCGCAGGAACGATCTGCGTGGGGTTAATGTCCTCGTGCACGATGTAGTAGTGCTGCTTGATTTGCACGAAATCGATGGTGTCGCCGAAGCCCGGCGTCTGGAACAAGTCCCGCGCGTAGCCCCACAGGGCAGGCATTTCATTGAGCTTGTTCCGGTTGCACTTGAAGTGTCCGTGGTAGACGGCGTCGAAGCGGGCCAGGGTGGTGAAGAGCCTGACGTCGGCCTCCGTGATGGTGTCGCCCACCAGGTAGCGCTGGGTCGTCAACCGTTCCTCCAGCCAATCCAAGGCCGTCCACAACCGTTCGTAGGCGGCGTCGTAGGCCTCCTGTGAGCCCGCGAACCCGCACCTGTACACGCCGTTGTTGACCTCGGTAAAGACGCGCCTGTTGACCAGGTCGATCTCCTCGCGCAGGTGTTCCGGATAGAGCTGCGGGGCGCCGGGCCGGTGGAATTCCGTCCATTCCGTGGAGAAGTCCAGAGTGATCTGGGGGAAGTTGTTGGTGGCCACTGCTCCGCTGGGGACATCGACAATGGCCGGAACAGTGATGCCTCGGGGGTAATCCGGGAAGCGGCGGAAGAACGCCTCCTGCAGCCGCTCAATGCCCAGCACGGGATCCTTGCCGTCCGGATCGAGGTCGAACGTCCAGGAGCGGGCGTCGTGCGTGGGTCCTGGCTGGCCGAGGCTGATGACGTCTTCGAGCCCAAGGAGCCTGCGGACAATTACAGTTCGGTTGGCCCACGGACATGCCCGCGCTGCGATGAGGCGATACCGTCCCGGTTCGACAGGCCAGCCCGGTTCTCCGTCAGGTCCGGGCGCGCCATCGCGGGTGATGCGGTCCTCAATGTAATTCGTGTCCCGGTTGAACTCACCGCCGGTGACATACGCGCCGCGTGTGCTGTGTTCTTCGACTTCGCTGGTCTTCTCAGTCATTGCCCCAGACTATGCTGCCTTCGCCTGTTCGCGCCCACGTAGACTGGATTGATGCGGCTCGTAGCAAGCGATATTGACGGCACCATCCTCGGTCACGACGGCAAAATCAGTGACCGGACCATCAAGGCATTCCAGGCGTGCCGTGACGCAGGGGTGGAACTGGTCTTCGTTACGGGCCGGCCGCCGCGGTGGCTTTACCCGCTCCAAGAGCAGCTCGGCCACAGCGGAATCGTGATCTGTTCCAACGGCGCGGTCGTGTGGGATTTGGAAACCGAAAAAGCACTTTCCTCGTGCGTCCTGGACGCCGCGTCAGTCTTTGAGGCCCGCCGCATCATCAAGTCCATCAGGCCCGATGCCCTGTTCGCGGTCGAAACCCTGACAGGTTTCCAGCTGGAGCCGGGCTTCATCGAGAACGAAACCAGTGAGCTGCTTGCCGAGTTCACCCCCCGGCCGCTGGACGAGACGCTGACGGCGGATGACGCCGTCGTAAAGTTCCTGGCGATCACCCGCAAGGGCACCCCTGACGATTTCCTTGCCGAAGTGCAGCCGGCAGTCGCCCATTTGGTGAGCACAACGCATTCGGCTCCACGCACGGCGATGCTGGAAATGTCCGTCCAAGGCATCAACAAGGCCGTCACCCTGGCCAAGTACGCCGAGTCGCTGGGGATCGAGGCCGCAGACGTTGTGGCGTTCGGAGATATGCCCAACGACATTGAGATGCTCCGATGGGCAGGCCACGGCTACGCGATGGCCAGCGGACACCCGGAGGCCATTCTTGCCGCCGGCCAGCAGGCTCCCCACTTCGACGACGACGGCGTGGCCCAGGTTCTTGAGGCGAAACTCACCGAACAGCGGGTTTAGTTTCCGAACCGCGGGACCCAACAACGGACGTTGTCGCAGTAGCGGTCAAAGTCTGTGCCGAACCGTCGGCGGAGATCAGCTTCTTCGTGGGGCCTCACTGCGTAATTCCACACCAGCGAGCCAATCACCGCGTAAGCGACCACCAGCCACGATCCCAGCATGAGTCCGATGGCAGCGCCCTGCACGATTCCTGCGAGAGCCATCGGGTTCCTGATCCAGCGGTACGGCCCGGCGATGACCAAGCGGTTGGGCATCGCGGAAGGCAGCGGCGTGCCCTGTCCAAGGGTGGACATGGCCAGTGCTGAACAGATGCCCAGTGCGCTGGCAAGTACCAGGAGGACCGCGCCTATCACGCCAGCGATGGCAGGGATCGGAAGGTCAACAGCCCAGCGGTTCTCCAGTGCCGAGATCGCGAGGGGAATCACTCCCAGGAAGAAGCTCCAGAAGAGCGCGCGTTGCACGAACGTCGTAGCGACATGAGGAGCTGCCGTGGGGCGTTGCGCTGCTGGGCGGAACGCGAACGGACCGCGGAGAACCCACTCAGATGGCACGCGTCCGTAGGCAACGAGGCAGAGCGCCACGATGGAACATGCGGACGCGGCGGCCATGGCCACAACGCCCCACCCTGCTTCGGTGCTGATAGTGGCATAGCTTGCCAACGCCACAGTGACCAGACAGGTCCAGGCCGTGGCGATGACAGCCGCTGCCTTGCTGCCACAGGCCGCCATGGCCGATGCCACAACGAACAGCGGGATATCCACACAGGCAACGATGACGGGATCCAACCGTCCAAGCGTTGATTCACGGATCAGTGGCAGGTCAAAGACTGAGATCCACCAGGCAGCCCCCGCCACGGCCTGCGCGGCGAAGTAGGCCCGCCCCCACGCAGGCCCGGTCACGGGTGCCGCACGCCCTCGCCCGCCAGCAGGGCGCGGTAGCCCTCCTTGTATGTGGGGAAGGTGAGTTCGACCCCGGTGGCCCGTACACGCTTGTTCGAACAGCGTTTGTCGCCAGGGCCGGCGTCGGACGCGTCGCCGGGTGCCGCCGTCGGGGGTTCCGGGCAGCCCAGTTCAGCAGCGAGAAACCGCATGACCTCGCCCATTTCTGCCGCGTGATCGTCAACGCCTATGTAAACCGGATCCGGAGCCTGGTCCATGGTGGTGAGGTGGACGATCATGGCTGCGGCGTCGTCCCTGTGGATGCGGTTGGTGTGCCGGGGCCGGGCGGGAATGACCGCTTGTCCTGTGCGGACCTGGTCAATCAGCCGCGTGCGTCCCGGTCCGTAGATGCCGCCCAGGCGCAACGAGATGGCCTCTGTGCTGGTGCCTCGGGTCCGGGAGAACAGCAATTCCTCGGCCTCCACCAGCACTTTTCCGCTGAAGCGCGTCGGCTCCGTGGCCGTGGACTCGTCCACCACAGCCCCGCCGGAATCCTTGTACACAGCCGTGGAGGAGACGAAGAGGATGCGGCGCGGCTCCAATCCTTGCCGCTCCAGTGCGTCCAGCACGTTGCCGGTACCGTCCAGGTAGGCCGCGCGGTAGGCCTCCTCGGTAGAGGTATCGGCTGCCACGGCAATCACCACAATGTCCACATCCGAGGGCAACTCCGGCATGTCCTTGGCGAGGTCCGCTTGCATTCCACGGATCTGGGGCGGCAGCTTTTCGGGCGACCGCCGCAGGCCAACAACCTCACGGCCGGCGGCGGCAAAGCGAAGCCCGGCTTCGGTTCCGAGGTCGCCGCACCCGGCAATCAATACAGTCATGCCCCTAGTTTCGCAGGCCGCAGCTGTCACCGAGTTCCCAGCCTCCATACAACCGGCGTTCACGTGGCACCCGTAGGCTTTCAGCCACGGACTTGTTAGCTCGTCGAAGGTGCAGGGGAACCATGGCAAAGCGTAGGATCAACGATTTCACCACTGCGCCGTTGCGGCGCATCGAACCGGACCATCACTGGCGCTCGCTGCGGCAGGGTGACCGGGTCAAAGTCACGCTCACCCCCGGTTACGAGTCCGCAGGTGTGGTGGACGCCGTCACCGGAGACGCCACAGCAGTTTGGGTGGAGCTCGACGGCGGTCGCGGCCGGACGCTGGTGCACGTCAGCGACGGCGTCGCGATCGTTCCGCAGGAGGCCTGACGCACTTCTTCGGGGCGGACGTCGGCTACGCTACGGGTGTGACGCTGCCCTATTTCCTCCGCAAGGACGGTTCCGCCGGCCCTTTGGCCTTCGCGCACCGGGGTTTCTCGTTGGACGGCCTGGAAAATTCCATGCCAGCTTTCAAAGCTGCCGTGGAATTGGGAACGGCGCACCTGGAAACGGACGTGCACACCACCCGTGATGGCGTGGTCCTGGTCTTCCACGACTCGTCCCTGGACCGGGTGACCGATTCCGTGGGCACCGTCTCCTCGCTGACCGCCGCGGAGGTTGCCAAGGCGCGCATTGGCGGGGTGGAGCCGGTGCCAACGTTCGACGAGCTGGTTACCTCGTTGCCGGACGCCCGGCTGAACCTGGATGTCAAGGACTGGAACTCGGTGCGCCCCTTGGCTGAGGCCATTGAGAAACACGGGGTCCATGATCGGGTCCTGGTCACGAGCTTTTCCGACAGGCGACGCCGGGCAGTCCTTCGGCTGTTATCCCGGCGTGTGGCCTCCTCGGCCGGCAGCACTCTGACGGCGCTTTTTGTTCTTCTGGGCCCTGTCCTGCCCGCCGTTTTGGCACGCAAGCTGCTTGCCGGCGTCGACGTTTTCCAAGTGCCCGTCCGTTACGGAAGGCTGCCCGTGGTGACTCCGGGTTTCGTCCGACGCGCCCATCGGCTGGGCCTGCTAGTGCACGTGTGGACCATCAACGAGCCCGCGGAAATGGACCGGCTACTGGATCTCGGGGTGGACGGCATCGTGTCCGACCGGCTCGACCTCCTCAAGGAAGTCCTCGTCCGTCGCGGCGAATGGGTGTGAGCGAGCGTTTGGTTGAAGCGGGTGGGATGTGAGCGAGGGTTGGGGGAACCGGACCCTCGCTCACATCCCTACCGTTTCCCGTGGACCCTCGCTCACATTCCTACCGTTTCGACCGTGCCCTACGGGTTGGGCTGACACCCAAAAACCTACGTGAGATGGTGGTCAGTACCAGCAGCCACAGCGCGAGGGAGATTGGCGTGACCCTGTTCCGTTTAGCGATCCTTGATGACTACCAGCAGGTCTCCGGGGATTACGCCCCGTGGGAGTCACTGCTCGACGACGACGTGAAGGTCAGCGTCTTCAGCGCGCCTTTCGTGTCGGAGGAGCAGGCCGTGGCCGCCTTGGCGCCGTTCGACATCATTGTGGCGATGCGCGAACGCACCCGTTTCCCGCAGAGTGCCTTGGATGCCCTGCCGAACCTCAAGCTCCTGGTGACTACGGGCATGGCCAACGCCGCCATTGATATGGAAGCGGCAAAGGAGCGCGGGATTGTGGTGTGCGGTACGGCTGGTTCGCCGGCGGCGGCACCGGAGTTGGCATGGGCGCTCCTGTTGGCATTTGCCCGGAACCTTCCTGTGGAGGAGAACTCGCTCAGGGCAGGGGAGTGGCAAACGGGCGTCGGGTTCGAACTCGAGGGAAAGACCCTGGGCATTGTGGGCTTGGGCAAGATCGGTTCCCGGATGGCCCGCTACGCCAAGGCCTTTGGGATGGACGTCCTGGCGTGGAGCCAAAACCTCACTGCCGAAGCGGCCGAAGCAGCGGGCGCCCGGAAGGTGACAAAAGAGGAGCTGTTCCGCGAGTCCGACGTGGTCACGCTGCACCTCCGGTTGTCGGAGCGTACGGAGGGCATTGTGGGAGCCAAGGAACTCCGGCTTCTGGGCCCGGAGGGACTGTTGGTGAACACGGCCCGTGGGCCGCTGGTGGATGAGGCGGCACTCGTGCAGGCTTTGGAGGAAGGCTGGATCAGGGGTGCTGCCTTGGACGTCTTCGACGAGGAACCGCTTCCTTCCGGGCATGCATTGTTGCACTCTCCCCGAACGGTGCTTTCGCCGCACATCGGCTACGTGACGCATGAGAGTTACCGGCAGTTTTATGGGGGTGCGTTCGAGGACGTGAAAGCGTGGCTTGCGGACGCTCCGGTTCGGGTGTTGAACGGCTAGTTTGGCGGCCATCGCGCCCTTTTCCGCCCTGCGCCCCTGTCGTCACGGGGGCGTAGGGCGTTAAGGGGTGCGCCAAGGCGAAGGTTACGTCCTGGCAAGCGCTTTCCCAACAAAACTGGCAAGATGGATCCATGCGTATCCTCATCGCCCCCGATAAGTTCAAGGGATCCCTGACCGCCGCCGAAGCCGCGTCAGCCATGGCCGAAGGCGCCCTCCGCGTCTACCCGGATGCCGTGACCACCCAATTCCCGGTGGCCGACGGCGGCGAAGGCACGCTGGATGCCGCCATCGCAGCGGGCTACGAAGAGCGGAACAACGCCGTGGTTGGGCCCATCCTCAAGCCTGTTGGCGCTTCCTGGGCGATCCGCAAGGACGCATTTGGCGGCGCCACCGCAGTCATTGAAACGGCTCAGGCCTCCGGCCTGGAGCACATGGAGCCGACTCCCGAGAACGCGCTCCGCGCCCACAGCTACGGCTGCGGCCAGCTGATTGCAGCCGCGCTTGAAGCCGGGGCCACGGAAATTGTTCTGGGCTTGGGTGGATCGGCAATGTCCGACGGCGGCAGCGGAGCCTTGCGTGCGTTGGGGCTCAAGCCCCTCGATGCCGCGGGGAACGTGGTCCCGCTCGGCGGCGGTTCGCTGGCCGACGTCGTCGCCGTGGACGTCTCCGGGCTGGATCCGCGGCTTTCGGCCGTGAGGTTCCGCATCGCCGTCGACGTCCAGAACCCGCTGTACGGTCCTGATGGTGCCGCGCATGTTTTCGGCCCGCAGAAAGGCGCCGATGAGGACGCCGTAGAGAAGCTCGACGCCGGCCTCCGCAACTGGGCGTCGCTCCTTCGGGAAACTACCGGCCGCGACGTCAACGTGCCGGGAGCCGGAGCGGCGGGTGGATTCCCGGCGTCGTTCCTGGCCTTTTCTGACGCTGCGCTGGAAGGCGGCTTCGCGTTGGTCGCAGGCCTCACGGGCCTGGCCCAGCACCTGGGCGAGGCCGACCTGGTCATCACCGGTGAGGGGTCCATGGACGAGCAGTCGCTCACGGGCAAGGCGCCGATCGCACTCGCCGATGCCGCCAGCGTCCACGGCATCCCCGTGGTGGCCGTGGCGGGGCGCATCACGGTGACGCCCGAAGACCTTGCGAAGCACGGCATCGTGGCCGCCGCGCAGCTGTTGGACGTTGCGCAGCGCAAGGATGGTGTTCCCGACGTCGCCGATGCCGTGGCTAATGCGGCCAAGTACCTGGCGTGGGCGACCAGCCAGGTGCTTGAAGGGGCGTAGCGCCTACTGGCGGTAGCCCTCAACCTCGTTGACCGGCCTGGGCTCGGCGTCGTCGGGGTTCTCGCCGGCGTTTTTCTTGGCGCGCCGTTGGCGCAGCAGGTCCCAGCACTGGTCCAGCTGTGCCTCGAGCTGGGCCAGGCGTGCCCGGTTGTCGGTATCGTCCTCCGAGTTTGAGGAGTCGCGGAGGCGGTGCTCCTCCTCGACCAACGACTGAATACGTTCCAGCAGGTCCTGGTTATCCATGCTCTGTCTCCTTTGTGGTGGGACGCTTACGTTCGAACGTAGCCCAGCCGAAGGGGTGCGTCTACTCTCACCCGACGGCATACTTGGGTCATGAAATTCACTACGACCATCGTGGGCGATGGCAACAAGGCTGGCATCGAGGTTCCTGACGAGATTGTGGACGGACTGGCCGCAGGAAAGCGCCCCCCGGTGGTGGTGACCATCAACGGTCAGAGCTATCGCAGCAGCGTTGCGGTGATGGGCGGCAAATACATGGTGGGCGTCAGTGCGGCGAACCGGGAGCTGACTGGTGCCGCCGCCGGGGACACGGTGGAGGTCGGGCTTGAGGTGGACACCGAGCCGAGGGTGGTCGAGGTTCCGAACGATTTGGCCGCCGCACTCGATGCGGAGCCCGAGGCCAAAGCCTTTTACGGCACCCTGAACTACAGCGCCCAACGAAGGTACGTGGAGCCGATTGGGGACGCCAAGACGCCTGAGACCCGGGCGCGAAGGGTCGCCAAGGTGGTGGCGGATCTGAAGGCCGGGAAGAAGTAGCTACACGCCGTTAGCGAGCGAGCGAGTCGAGCCGCCGCCGCGGCCACACGCCGTGGCCGCTAGGCTGGACTTTTCGAGCTTTGGAGGCTGGCCGTGGTTTACGACCCCGAGCGCGATCTGCGGGACGATGAAGTGTATGCCGAGCACAAGGAGGCCGTGGCCAACGGTCAGAAGCGAGTGCTCCGCAGGACCAGCACCGGCGAACTCCACAGTTATGCCGGCGATGAGATTGGATTCACGCCAGGTCGCGGCCAGGCGCAGGTGAGTTCCTGGTGGGGGATGGCGATTCTGTCGGCATTCGGATGCCTTGGGTTCGTTGCGTCGGCGGCGATGCTTCTATCCCCACTTTTTCAAGGAGCTAGCCCCTCATGGGGCGCTCTTTGGGGTATGGGGCTGGCGGGGTTCATTGCTTGGTATGGATTCAACCTGTCCAGGGACGAGTACAAAGCCAAGCGGCTTCGCAAACAACGCGGTTCTCCCAAGCCCGGAACCGGTTACGTTGATGTGCAGCTGCTGGAAACAGGCCAGCGCCGCGCCAATCGAGGCTAGGCGAGTACCGCCGTCGGCGTTGCTGCTGGGGTGAACGCACGTGAGGTGGCCGCCCCAGGCGGGCTCCGCCGTCGTGCGTTTAGTCCTTGCGCAGACTGTACGTGCTCACCACGTTGCCCTTGCTGGTGGCGTACTGGTCCTCCAGGACGAGCCGGTTCAGTGGATCGCCGTCCTCGAAGAGCCGCCGACCACTGCCGGCCACCACCGGGTGGGTCATGAGCGTCAGCTCATCGAGCACGCCCGCGAACAGCAGTTGGCGTACCAGCGAGATGCTGCCGCAGACGGCGATCTCTCCGCCGTCGCGGTTTTTGAGGTCCGTAACGAACTGCTCCACGTCGCCCTCAATCAGGTGCGAGTTTTCCCATTCCAGCGGTTCGGTCAGCGTTCGGGATGCGACGAACTTCTCGACGGGGTTAATGAATTTGGCGAAGTCGTCGTCCTGCGTCGCGTTCGGCCAATACTGGGCCCATTCCTGGTAGCTGACACGCCCAAGAACCACGGTGTCCACCGTGTTGATCATTTTGGTCAGGCCCTTGCCCAGGTCCTCGTCAAAGCTATCGAACTGGAACTTGAACGGGTCCTGGACCACGCCATCCACGGAGTGGAACAGTCCGGCGGTGACTTTACGCATCGGTGCCTCCAGTTAGGCTGCTCGGCTTGCTGTTTGGAATTCGCGGGACGGAAGGGCAGTCACGTTGCCGGGGGCAGGGTTGAGTTTGACCGGCATTTCATGGAGCTCAGCATAAACCTTGAGCTGATCCAGGGCTTCGGGATCCACCATCGCGTCCGTCAGGTCCATCTCGACGCCGAGACCGCCGCCCAGGCTCCTGGTCCGCTGAATCACCGGATACAGCCCCTGCAGGCTCTGTGCGGTCACGTGACCGGTTGCTGCGATCTGGATCTGTTCGCCGTCAACGTCGACGCGAACAACTACGGAAAGCTTCTCGCTGGTCAATGTACTGCCTTTCATCGTTGCTGCCACGCTGCAGCGCCCCCAGCGTATGTGGCGAGTGTGACGTGCGCAACACTCCGACGAAAAGGCGAGTGCCACCGTCGTACTTCTCGTGAAAGTACGACGGCGGCACTCGCCTTATGTGGCTCGGCTGGCCGCTAGGCGGTCTGGCCGGCGTGCTGGCCTTCGGAGATTTCCTCTACGACCTTGGCGTTGAAGGCGGGCAGGTCGTCCGGTTTACGGCTGGTGACCAGGCCCTGGTCCACGACGACTTCCTCGTCGGTCCAGTTGGCGCCCGCATTCTTCAGGTCCGTCTGGAGCGTGTGGTACGAGGTGACGTTGCGGCCCTTGATGACGCCGGCCTCGATGAGGAGCCAAGGGCCGTGGCAGATCGATGCCACGGGCTTGTGCTGCTCGAAGAAGGCTCGCGTGAAGTTCTGGGCGTCCTTGTCGACGCGGAGGTTGTCCGCGTTCACGACGCCGCCCGGGAGTACCAGGGCGTCGAAGTCGGATGCATTGGCGTCTGACACCGCGAGGGTTGCATCGAAGGTGTCACCTGGCTCGGTGCCGTTGTAGCCCTGGATGGTGCCCTTTTCGGGGGCGATAAGCGTAGTTTCGCCGCCCGCGTCCTTCACTGCTTGCCATGGGCTGGTGAGTTCCACCTGCTCCACGCCGTCCGTCAGCAGGAATGCGACCTTCTTGCCCGAGATGTTGTGTTCTGACATTGTTCCTCCTCTTGTTCGGCTGCCTTTTGGGCACATGCCGTTGCTGCGAGAGTTGTTTGTCTGACCTGTTCCAGCCTAGGGAACCCAGCCATAGTAAGCAAGCTGATTATTTGTTCCGTCGGGCAGCGCTGCTTTTCCAAGTGGCTTTCGCCCGGGCCTGCACCGGCGCGTGGCTACCGGGTAGTAGGCTGAGTCGCATGACGTGGGGGCGCCGGTTCCTCCCGCACCCCGGAGGACTCACCCCATGTTCAGAACGCTCACGCCCGCCAAGACGCCGTCCCGATTCTCACTCGGAGCCAAGGTGGCTGCGTTTCTTTTGGCCGCCGCAACCCTCGCCGCCTCAGGGGCAGAGGCAGCCACCGCCGCCGAAGAACCAGGCCAAGGGGACCACGCCATGGGATCCACTCTTCGTGACAACGAAAGCGAGGGCCAGGATTTGGCAACCATCCAGGACGCTTCGCCCTTGGCAGTGCCGCAAGGCGTGCGTGGAATGGACGTGAGCAGCCACCAGGGCGGGGTTGACTGGTCCAAGGCCGCAGCGAACGGGGCGAAGTTCGCCTACGTCAAGGCCAGCGAAGGGACCGGGTACAGCAACCCCTATTTCTCTGCACAGTATGCGGGGGCTGCTGCTGCCGGGATGCTCCGCGGCGCGTATCACTTCGCCCTTCCCAACGCTTCGTCCGGTGCAGCGCAAGCAAACTACTTCCTTCAGAGTGGTGCGGCGTGGAAACCGGACGGCAAGACGCTTCCCGCTTTGCTGGACCTGGAGTACAGCCCCTATGGCGACGGCGCCTGCTACGGAATGACCCCTGGTCAAATGGTGGCGTGGATTTCCGACTTCTCCACCACCATCCTGGCCCGGACCGGGCGTCTTCCAGCCATCTACACGACTACCGACTGGTGGAACAGGTGCACCGGCAAGGCCAGTGGCTTTGGGAACCACCCGCTACACATCGCCAACTGGGCATCCACGCCCGGAGCGCTTCCCACTGGCTGGAAGACCTACACCCTGTGGCAGCACGCCGACTCGGGCGTCTTCCCCGGGGACCAGAACGTCTACAACGGAACGCTGACTCAGCTGAAGTCCTTTGCCACCAACCCTGGGCCGATATTCTCTGATATCTCCGGTGGCCAGTTCACCACCGAGATCAACTGGCTCGGATCGCGTGGCATCTCGACTGGCTGGACCGAATCGAACGGCGCCAGGACGTACCGGCCACTCGCGCCCGTTGCGCGTGATGCCATGGCCGCGTTCATGTACCGCTTGGCCGGATCGCCTTCCTTCACCCCGCCGGCCAAGTCGCCGTTCGCTGATGTGGCCACGAACAACCCGTTCTACAAGCAGATCACTTGGCTCGCCAGCAAGGGCATCAGCACGGGCTGGACCGAGGCCAACGGGACCAAGACCTACCGGCCACTCGCGCCCGTTGCGCGTGATGCCATGGCCGCGTTCATGTACCGCTTGGCCGGATCGCCCGCCTACACCCCGCCCGCGAAGTCGCCGTTCGCTGATGTGGCCACGAACAACCCGTTCTACAAGCAGATCACCTGGTTGGCGGCCAGCGGCATCAGTACCGGCTGGGCCGAGGCGAACGGAACCAGGACCTACCGTCCCCTCGAGCCGGTCGCCCGCGACGCCATGGCCGCGTTCATGAGCCGCTACAACGCCAGGTTCGGGAGCAAGTAGCGGGCCGTTGCGGGCCTACTTCCCCTTGCGGCCCGTTCGCTTGGCGGCGGCGTTCATCGCCGACTTCACTGCAGGCGGCAGTCCCGCCGTCTCGGTCTCCGGTTCAGCCACGGTCCCGCGCCAACGGGCGAGTCCCTTCATGCCGTGGTAGATCACCAGTGCCGCAGCTGAGCCGAGGGCGATGCCCGTGAACTTCAGCTCGCCAATGGTCCATGTGTAGTCCGCGATGCCAATAATCAAAGCCACGGCAGCGGTGGTCAGGTTGATCGGGTTGGAGAAGTTGACCTTGTTCTGCACCCAGATCTTCACGCCAAGGACGCCGATCATGCCGTAGAGCATCGTCGCGGCGCCACCCAGGACACCAGCGGGAACTGTAGCGATCAGTTCGCCGAATTTCGGGGAGAAGCTCAGCAGGATGGCGAAGATACCGGCCACCCAGTAGGCCGCCGTCGAATAGACCTTGGTGGCGGCCATGACGCCGATGTTTTCGGCGTAAGTGGTTGTACCCGAACCGCCGCCAAATCCGGCAAGTACCGTCGCGGCGCCGTCGGCCATCAGCGCGCGCCCGGAGACGCCGTCGAGGTTTTGGCCGGTCATGGCAGCTACCGACTTCACGTGCCCGACGTTCTCAGCCACCAGCACCAAAACCACCGGAACAAACAGCCCCACAACCCCAATGTGGAACTCGGGCGTCTGGAAGAACGGGAGGCCAACCCAGGCTGCGGCGTCCATTTTTTCGTAGCTGACCTCGCCGCGCATCATGGCCACGAGGTACCCCACCACAACGCCCACCAGGATGCTTAGCCGTCCCAGGATGCCGCGGAACAGGACGGACACCAGGATGATCGTCACCAAGGTGACCAGGGCGGTGACGGGGGCGGCGTCGAAGTTGTTCTTCGCGGCAGGGGCCAGGTTGAGGCCGATCAGCGCGACGATCGCGCCGGTAACGATCGGCGGCATGAGCCGATTGATCCAGTCGGCACCGAACTTCTGCACGACGGCACCAATAAGGGCCAGTACGACGCCGGCCAGCACCACGCCGCCCAAGGCGCCGCTGACGCCGTACTGCTGTTGGGACGCCATGATCGGGGCGATGAACGCGAAGCTTGAACCGAGGTAGCTGGGCACTCGGCCCTTGGTGACCACCAGGAAGAGCAGCGTCCCGATGCCTGAGAAGAACAAGGTGGTGGCCGGCGGCATGCCGGTGATGATGGGGACCAGGAAGGTCGCGCCGAACATGGCCACAACATGCTGCATGCCGATGCCGATGGTCAACGGCCACGCGAGCCGCTCATCCGGCGCCACCACGTGGCCGGGCCGGATGGACTTGCCGTTGCCGTGGAGCTTCCATTTGGTGCCGAGCATGCTCATGGCAGGCCTTCCTCAGAAGAGTGTTGGGATTCGGTGCAACATTACCGCCATTGCGGGGCCTGCTCTACGCGCTTCGCGCTGGATCTGGCACGCATGGCGGGCCCAGCAACGCAAAGAAGCGACACGCGGAGTCATGCTTTGTGCGCAACGTCACGCGCCGTCACGGGAAGAGGACAAGCAAAGTTGAAGTTGCAACCATGGAAAGCAGAAGTGCCCGGCCGCCTACAAGGTCTGGCCAAGCGAAAGGTTCATCCATGACGATTGCACACGAAGAAGCAGTCATTGACGCCGCAGCAGTCGACGCCATTTTTGCCGAAGCCCGTACCGCCAACAGCTTTGCCGGTGAGGTTACCGAAGAGCAGGCCCGCGCCATCTACGAGCTCACCAAGTTCGGCCCGACGGCTTTCAACTCCCAGCCGCTCCGCGTGACGTACGTCCGCTCGGACGAAGCCCGCGCCAAGCTGGTGGACCACCTTTCCCGCGGCAACCAGGCGAAGACCGCATCCGCGCCTCTGGTCGCGCTCCTGTCCTACGACACCAACTGGCAGGGCCAGTGGGACAAGTTCCTCCCCGAGTACGGCGCCCCCAAGGCCATGTACGACGACAATGCGGAACTTGCTGCGGCCACGGGCAACAACAACGCCCACCTGCAGGCTGGCTACTTCATCCTGGCCGTCCGCTCGCTCGGCTTCGCCGCAGGACCGATGACCGGAGCCGACTTCGCCGCGATCGACGCCGAATTCTTCCCAAACGGTGACCAGAAGAGCTTCCTCGTGGTCAACATCGGCCAGCCCGGCCCCGATGCCTGGGGCGCAGCCAAGCCGAAGTTCTCCTACGAGGATGTGGTCCGCACCGTCTAAGGCTCCAAACGCAGAACCGCCCGCTCACCTGAAGTGAGCGGGCGGTTCTCGTTTTAAAGGTCAGCGGTGCTTCCTGTTTATGGGCCAGCGGTGTTCCAGGAGGCCGGGATGTGAGAGAGCGTTGGGGAATCCCGTCGGTTTTGTGGGAGAGCGTTGGGAAATCCCGTCTGTTTCGTGAGAGAGCGTTGGGACTCACGGACGCTCGCTCACGTCCCGCCTGTTTGGGGCGGACGCTCTCTCACCTACGAGATGACCCCGTCCACCAAGGCCTTGGCTTCTTCCTGCACCAGGGCCAGGTGGTCGGCGCCCTTGAAGGACTCAGCGTAGATCTTGTAGACGTCCTCGGTGCCGGAAGGGCGTGCCGCGAACCAGGCGTTCTCCGTAACAACCTTCAAGCCACCAATCGAAGCGCCGTTGCCAGGTGCCTCAGTGAGCTTTGCGGTGATCTCTTCGCCAGCCAAGGAAGTTGCCGTGACGTCGGCAGCGGAGAGCTTGCCCAGCTTGGATTTCTGCTCTCGTGTGGCGGCTGCATCGATGCGCGCGTATACCGGCGCACCGAACTGGTCGGTGAGGCCCTTGTAGAGCTGCGAGGGGGAGGAGCCGGTGACGGCCGTGATTTCCGAAGCCAGAAGAGCCAGCAGGATGCCGTCCTTGTCGGTGGTCCAGACGCTGCCGTCGAGCTTGTTGAAGGATGCTCCGGCTGATTCCTCGCCACCGAATGCGCCTTCGCCGGAGAGCAGGCCAGGGACGAACCACTTGAAACCGACCGGCACCTCAACCAGCTTGCGTCCGAGCCCGGAAGCAACGCGGTCGATGATCGAGGAGGAAACCAGGGTCTTGCCCACCACCGATTCGGGGTTCCAGCCACTGCGGTTCCGATAAAGGTAGTCGATGGCGACGGCGAGGTAGTGGTTGGGGTTCATGAGGCCGCCGTCAGGGGTGACAATGCCGTGGCGGTCGGCGTCGGCGTCGTTGCCGGTAGCGATGTCGTAGGCGGCTGTACCGTCCGCACCCACTGACATTCGCTTGATCAGGGAGGCCATGGCCGACGGCGACGAGCAATCCATACGGATCTTCTCGTCCCAGTCCAGGGTCATGAAAGCCCACTGCGGATCGACCGTGGGGTTAACCACCGTGAGGTTCAACTGGTGGCGCTCGCCGATTTCGCCCCAGTAGTCCACCGAAGCGCCGCCCATGGGATCTGCGCCGATGCGGACACCGGCCTCACGGATCGCGTCGAGGTTGAGCACTGAGGGGAGGTCGTCCACGTAGCTGCTCAGGAAGTCGAACTTGCCGGTGGTTTCCGCGTTCAAGGCATCGTTCAACGGAATGCGCTTCACACCACGGAGGCCGTTCTCCAGCAGTTGGTTGGCGCGGTCGGCGATCCAGCCTGTGGCGTCAGTGTCAGCCGGACCGCCATGGGGCGGGTTGTATTTGAAGCCGCCGTCACCGGGCGGGTTGTGGCTGGGGGTGACCACGATTCCGTCGGCCTGGGGCGTGCCCGGGGCTGCTTCGCGGTTGTACTTCAGGATGGCGTGGCTCAGCGCGGGCGTAGGTGTGTAGGCGTGCCGTGCGTCAACCAGCACGGTGACTCCGTTGGCGGCCAGAACTTCCAGCGCGGAGTTCTGTGCCGGTTCGCTGAGGGCGTGGGTGTCCCGTCCTATGAACAGCGGCCCGGTAATGCCCTGACGCCCGCGGTATTCGACGATTGCCTGCGTGATCGCGAGGATATGCGGCTCGTTGAACGACGCCTTCAAGCTGGATCCGCGGTGTCCAGACGTTCCAAACGCCACACGCTGCGCGGGGTCACCCAGGTCAGGCGCGACGTCGAAGTACGCGTCCAGCAGGGCTGTGATGTCTACAAGGTCTTGGGGAAGGGCAACTGTGCCCGCTCGGCTAGCCATGGGGTCCAGCATGCCAGACCTCGGGGCCTGCCGACAGGAAATGTCCGGGATCCGGTCCCTGTGACGCCGAATGGCGCCCACGGCAGCCGCCCCTGAATGAAGATTAACCTCTTGTTCAAGAACGGCTGCTAGCCAAAAGAACGCTCCGCCCCGGTCCAAGGAACCGGGGCGGAGCGGGGGTGTCAGTGAGGAGGCGCCGCTAGACAGCCGTGTAGCCGCCGTCGACAAGTACGTACGAACCGGTCATGAAGCTGGCCTTGTCAGATAGGAGGAACGTAGTGACGTTCGCGATCTCTTCTGCCTTGCCCAGGCGGCCGAGCGAGTGCTTGGCTTCGAGGCCGCTGATGACTTCCTTCGGGGCGCTGGCCAGGAGCGGGGTGTCGATGTAGCCCGGGCCGATGGCGTTGACGCGCAAGCCCTGGGCGCCGTATTCGGCGGCTGCGTTTTTGGTCAGGCCGACGACGCCGTGCTTGGCTGCGGTGTAGGCGGCATTGCCGGGTGCGGCGACGGCACCGTGGATCGATGCCATGTTGACGATTGCGCCTTCGGAAGCGCCTGCTGCGAGGATGGCCGGGATCTGGTAGCGCATTCCATACAGGACGCCGCTCAGGTTGATTCCAATAACGCGGTCCCAGTCATCGATGTCGACTTCGCCAATGGGGGCGTTGGCTCCGCCGATTCCGGCGTTGTTGACGGCGTAGTTAAGGGCACCATAGGTCTCGACGGCGAAGTCGACGGCTTTCTTGCTGTCCTCGGCAACTGCTGTGTTGCCCTGGAAGGGTACGGCTTTCCCGCCTGCGGCGGTGATCTCGTCGGCTACGCGGGTGGCGGCGTCGAGATTGACGTCCGTGACAACCACGTTGACGCCGTTCCTGGCGAGGTCCTTGCTGATCGCTTCGCCGAGCCCTGAACCGCCGCCGGTGACGAGCGCGGTTTTGCCTTCGAAGTTACCCATGATTCCTCCTTCGCGGGACTAATCCCGCAGATTTCGTAGTTAGCGCTGCTTACGTCGCTATTAGTGACAACCCTTTGCTTCCCGGTCATATTCCATGCATATGCATGAATCCCGTCACATGTGTCCTACTTATGCACCACCCCCGACGGCGGTAGTGTTGGAATCAAAGACCAGATAGCAGGGGATTCCTATGTCAGATCAGCCATCCAAGGACAACGAGGACAAGCCTGCGGGCTACCAACCGCCGCAGTACGTTCCGCCCGCACAGTTCAGCGCACCGGAGGCCAGCGCGCCGCAGCCCGCCACGCCGGATTACAGCGCGCCGGACCAGGGGGCCAACGCCACCCAGCCGATCCCGCCGCATGAGCAAAGCGCCTATACGCAAAACGACCAGGGTCAGAACGACTTCTACACCCAGCCGCAGCCCCCGAGCCAGAGCGCTTACTCGCCGGGCGACTACAGCCAGCAGCCGCCGTCGCCGTACGGCCAGCCGCCCAGCCCGTACCAGCAGCAGGCATTTGGCCAGCAGCCCTACGGCCAGACGCAGTCCCCGTACGGCCAGCCCGCGTACTACGCCATGCAGGCAGAGCCCAAAGGCCTGAGCATCGCCAGCATGTGCTGCGGCATCGCCATCTTTGTGGGCTTCGGCTTCTTCATCCTGCCGCAGATCGCAGCGGTGATCCTCGGCCACATCGCGCTCAAGCGGGAACCAGCGGGCAAAG
This sequence comes from Paenarthrobacter sp. AR 02, assembly GCF_021538675.1. Classification (GTDB taxonomy): domain Bacteria; phylum Actinomycetota; class Actinomycetes; order Actinomycetales; family Micrococcaceae; genus Arthrobacter. Next base: position 1,015,492 of record NZ_JAJUKH010000001.1, on the reverse strand, counting down.
GCATGGCCATCGCAGGCCTGGTGATGGGCTACATCGGCATTGCACTGACCGTAATCTTCGGCATCATCTTCTTTGCCGCGATCGGGGCCTCCACCAGCCGGTACAACTACTAAGCAAAAACGAACGACGGCGACCCTTGCGTCAGGTGGGAATCCCACCAGGCGCAAGGGTCGCCGTCGTTGGTCAACGTCCGGCTGTGTCGGTTGTCAGCGAACCCCGCCCATCAACTTCTTGATCGCGGGAGTTGCCGAAGCCAGGCCCACGGCGAGCACCACTGCCACGCCGCCGATGCCCAGGAAGTACGGCAGCTCGTCGTGCGGGTTGTAAAGACCGGCCAGGATGCCGGCCAGGGTGGTGCCGAGGGAGACGGACAGGAAGAACAGGGCCACCATCTGGGTGTGGAACGCCTTCGGGGCGAGCTTGGTGCTGACGGACAGGCCGATGGGGGAGAGGAACAGCTCCGCCAGCGTGAACAGGAACAGGATGCCCACCAATGCGAGCAGCGGGGTCTTGCCGTCGCCCGCAAGCGGGATGAAAGCCAGGAAAGCAATGCCCATGATGAACAGGCCCGCAGAGAACTTCAGCGGCGAACTGGGCTGCTTGGAGCCCAGTTTGGTCCAGAGGGCGGCCATGACACCGGCGAAAATGATGATGAATACCGGGTTGATTGATTGGACCCATGCGGCCGGCATTTCCCAGCCGAAGAGATTGCGGTCCAGCTTCTCCTGCGAGTAGACGGCAATGAACGTGAACTGCTGCTGGAACAGTGCCCAGAACGCGGCGGATGCGATGTAGAGCGGAATAAAGGCCACCACGCGCTTGCGCTCCAGCCCGGAAACCAAGGGGCTGCGGAAGATCAGGACCAGGTAGATCACAGAAGCTCCGATGGCGGCGTACGCCATGCTGCGGGCCAGGTTGTTGGCGTTGACGAGCCCCGTTCCCAACAGGACGCCTATCACCACAAGGATGCCCAGGAAGATCAGCCCATACTTTGTGCGGTCCTTCGCCGGGAGCGGGTTGGGGACACGGTGTGCTTCCTCGGGCAGGCGCTTGCGGCCGAGCGCGTAAATAACCAGGCCGATAGCCATGCCCACGGCCGCCGCAGCGAAGCCGATATGGAAGCCGAAGCTCGTCTGCAGCCAACCGGTAACCAACGGACCGATGAGTCCGCCGATGTTGATGCCCATGTAGAAGATGGAGAAACCTGCATCGCGGCGCTCATCCTTCTCGCCGTACAAGGTGCCAACCAAGGCCGTGGCGTTGGCTTTCAGGCCGCCGGAGCCGACGCCCACCAGGACCAAACCGGCAATGAGGCCCGGAATCCCCGGAATCAGTGCCAAAGCGATGTGGCCGCCCATGATCATGATTGCGGAGCCGAAGAGGACCTTCTCCGAGCCGAAGAGACGGTCGGCGAGCCAGGCGCCGAGGATCGTCGACAGGTAGACGCCTCCACCGTAGGCGCCCACCAGGCTGGCCGCGAGGCCCTGGTCAATGGAGAGGCCGCCCTGTTCGGCGGTGAAGTACATGTAGTAGAGCAGGATGCCCTGCATGCCGTAGAAGGAGAATCGCTCCCACATCTCCACGGAGAAGAGGCTGGCCAGCATTTTGGGATGGCCGAAGAATGACGTATCGCCCGAAGCCTTGGCAGGCTCAGCCGTGGTTTGTGGAGTGCTCATTTTTTCAATGCTGGCACTGACCGCGGGCATTGTCACATCGAAAGATGTTCAAGGCAAGCACTTTCCATATGCTAGACACGCGTGCATGCGGTCAGTAATGAGCCTCCAGGGATGCTGCCACTTGGAGAAGCTGCAGCTCAGACCCCATCCGGCCAATAAGTTGGATCCCCATCGGCAAGCCACCAACAGTTGTGTGAACCGGGATGCTGATGGCCGGCAGTCCGCACACGTTCACCATGGAGGACCATGGTGCATACTCGCACTGCCTTCTGTAGTCGTCGTCGGCGTCGCCGGACCACTCGCTCGGCCAGCGCTCGCCGCTGTGCCCACCGCCGGTGAACCAGCCGATGGGCCGAGGCGTCTGCGCCAGGGTGGGCATGAGGATCAGGTCCCACGGAGAGTACTGCGCAATCGTGTCGTGCTGGAACTGCCGGAGGAAACCCAGCGCTTCGTTGACCTTGGATGCGCTCCGCTGCTGCGCCCGCCGCCGGAACGTCCGGGTCAGCGGGGTCAGCAGCGCCTCCCGTCGGGGTGCTATCCGGGCGCTTCCGACGCCGGCGGTCCAGGCTGCGGTGAACGCTTCCGGATAGCGGTTGTCATACCGGATCTCCGCTTCGCTAACGCGGTGGCCAGCCTTTTCCAACAGTTCCAGACCCTTCGCCAGGGCCTCCATTGCTTCAGGTTCAATCTCGAACGGATAGATACCGGCCCAAGGGCTCGCCAGGCTCACGCCGATTTTCAGGGGCTCAGGCGCCCGACCCACGTTGGCGAGGTATCCGCCGTCGGGCGCCTGGTCCCGCGGGACCAGGGCGTCCATGAGCAAGGCGGCGTCGGCGGCTGTCCGGGTGAGCGGGCCGGTGACCACCAACTGCGCCGTATCGCCAGGGCTGGTGCCCACGGGCACAGTTCCCCGCCCGGGCTTCAGGCCCACCAGTCCGCAGGCACCGGCCGGAATCCGGATGGACCCGCCGCCGTCGGTCCCTGGCGCGAACGGCACCAGCCCTGCGGCCACTGCGGCAGCGCTGCCGCCCGAGGAGCCGCCGGAGCTTCTCCCCGGTGAGTGCGGATTGCGCGACGGCGGTGCCACGCGGTTTTCGCTGTGAGCCGTCAGTCCAAACTCCGGAACCTGCGTCTTACCCAGTGGGATGACGCCGTGACGCCTCAAGTGCGCCGCCAACGCGCCGTCCTCGGACGCTGGCTTGTGGTCCAGGGCCGCGCTGCCGTGCGTGGTGGGAACCCCCGCGACGTCGGTGAGGTCCTTGAACGCCGTGGGCATCCCGTGAAGCAGGGGAAGTTCTTCCAGCCTGCCCTGGCGCAAGAGGCGGGCGTGCAACTGGTCGGCGGTGTTGGCTGCGGTCAGGGCTTGTTCCTGGATGACCGTGATGAACGCGCCGAGGTGCTTGTTCCGCTCCTCGATGACGGAGAGGAAGTGTTGGGAGGCCTCGCGGGCAGACAGATCACCGGAAGCCAAGGCATCACGGAGTCCTACGGCGGTCAGGCCGGCCAGGGCCCGGGATGAAGGATCAGCCAAGGAAACGCGACTCCAACCGTTCCTCCACAGCCACGGCGTCCACACTCTCGCCCGCACCGGCCGTCACCCGGAAGGCCGCCTTGTTCTTCACCTCGGAGACCACCTCCACCAGTTCCGTGCCCCGGTAAACCAGCCCGACGCCGTCGTCCGTGCAGTGGGTTTCACCCAGCGTGCCGTTGGCCACCAACGCGTGGATGGCCGGGGCGCGGCGGGGTTCGGAGTCGTAGTGCACGCCGCTGGCGTAGGGCAGGAAGCCGAGGGCGTCTGTGACCGGGCGCAGTTCCGGACCGAAGGAGTCGGTCACGCCGCCCTGGTACCAGCAGATCGAACCGGCGGAAACGCCGGCAAGCACCACGCCGCCCTCCCAGGCCTTCCGGAGGGCCCGGTCCAGCCCATGCGCGCGCCACACCGCCAGCAGGTTCACCACCGAACCTCCGTTGACCCACACCACGTCCTGGTCCAGGAGGTGCGCTTCCGGGTCAGCGATGTTCGGCATGGTGAAAAGGTTGAGGTGGCTGAAATCGAAACCCGCAATCCTGGCGGCCTGGTCCATCTCGGCGGCCCACCAGCGTTGATCGCCGGACGCCGTGCCGATGTGCGTCACCCGCGGCGCGCGGCCCGTCACGCCGGAGAGCTCCACGGCGTAGTGCATCAAGTGGTTGAACTCGATCCTGGTGCGTTCGCCCGGCTTGTATCCGCCGGACGTCGCCAGGATGGTGGGTTGCCCAGCAGGCACAGGGTGCTCCTCACGGTTTCGATGGATTGCTTCGGGTCCAGTCTTAACGCCCGCGCTCCCGTAAGCAACCGCCTGCGGGTCCAGGTTACTGCTCCGGGCTGCGAGGACTAGGCTGGATGCTGGACTTAAATCGATGGGAAGGGACCCCAATGAGCGACTTCGACACTGTGCCTGTTGGCGACATTCCGGCTGATGCCAGCATCCTGGACGTCCGCGAAGACTACGAATGGGTGGCAGGGCACGCCGAAGGTGCACGCCACATCCCCATGGACCAGCTGCCGGCGCGCCTGGACGAGCTTGACCCGGACGACGACCTCTTCGTCATCTGCCGCACCGGCGGCCGATCTTTCCGGGCCGTTCAGTGGCTGGTCGGCCAGGGCTACTCCGCGGTGAATGTTGCCGGTGGGATGGACATGTGGCTGGAAGCAGGAAAGCCGATGGTTTCAGACAACGGGCTCAAGCCGGTAGTTCTGTAACCAACGCATATAACCAGCAAGGAATATTAATGTCGGCAGTCACCTACACGTTCCTCGGCCCCGAGGGCACCTTCACCGAGGCCGCCCTCATGCAGGTGCCGGGCGCTGCTGATGCCACCCGCATTCCCTGCACCAACGTCAACACCGCCCTGGACCGGGTCCGGGCAGGCGAAGCCGATGCGGCCATGGTCCCCATCGAGAACTCGGTTGAAGGTGGGGTCACTGCAACACTGGATGCGATTGCCACGGGCCAGGAGCTACGGATTATCCGTGAGGCCCTGGTTCCCATCACCTTCGTGCTGGTGGCGAGGCCCGGCGTCGCGCTTTCCGACATCAAGAGGATCTCGACGCACGGCCACGCCTGGGCGCAGTGCCGCCTCTGGGTAGACGAACACCTTCCGAACGCAGACTACGTTCCGGGTTCCTCGACGGCGGCCGCGGCCATGGGCCTGTTGGCGGACGACGCACCCTATGACGCGGCAATCTGCGCCCCGTTGATCGCAGCCGAACAGCCCGGGCTGAACGTCCTGGCCGCGAACATTGGCGACAACCCGGATGCCGTCACCCGTTTCATCCTGGTGAGCCGCCCCGGCCCGCTTCCTGAACGGACCGGAGCCGACAAGACCACCGTCGTGGTCCCGCTTCCCCAGGACCACCCCGGCGCCCTCATGGACATCCTGGATCAGTTCGCGTCCCGCGGCGTGAACCTCAGCAGGATCGAATCGCGGCCCACCGGACAGTATCTGGGCCACTACTTCTTCAGTATCGACGCCGATGGCCACGCCGCGGATTCGCGGGTAGCGGATGCGTTGGCGGGCCTGCACAGAATCAGCCCGGCAACCCGGTTCCTTGGCTCCTACGCCCGCGCGGACCGGCAGGCAGCCGTTGTGGCTCCGCACACGTCCGACGCGGCTTTTGCCTCCGCCCACGCGTGGGTGGACTCGCTGCTGAAGGGCTCGTAGGCGCTGTCCACAGCGCACAGCCGGTGCCCTTTCGAAGTGATCCAAGTGTGCGTATGCTTGCCTGATCCATAAACGGTGGATGAATTACCAACGAAGGGAGCGGTCATGACTGTCCACAGCGACGACAACGACGGCCAGGGCATGATCGTCAATCCCAAGCCCTCACGTGAGAACAATGATGACTGGGACGGCGACGAAGCGGATCGTGCGGATCGCCTGCGTTTTGAAGAAGAGCAGGCCATGATCAAGGAGCAGTCCGAAGCCCGGGCTGCCGCGAAAGCAGCGGCCGAAGAAGCCGAGCGAAACGCGGCCCAGCCTGACGCCGGGGCTGTCTAGGCGGTCGTCGCCTTCGGTACCCGCACCAGCAGGGAAGCTGGTTCAACCTGCACGGTGACCTTCGTGGCCTCACCGGAAGGGTCGCCGTCGAGCTGTGTGGCCATTGGCTCTTGGCTGCGGATGGTCACCTTGCCCGAGCGGTAGAAGTTCATCATGGGCAGGTTGTGCTTGTGCTTGAAGAGGATCTTTGTGTACATGGCGATCCAGCCAAACGCGCTGCGCGGACTCATCACCACGATGTCCAGCATGCCGTCGTCAATCATGGCCTGCGGAATGAAGTCGATGCCGCCCGGGATCAGTCCACAGTTGGCGAACAGCACGCTGCGGATCTTGCGTGCCTGTTCGGGCTCGTCATCCATGGTGATGCTGACGCGCTTCCGTCGGCCCGGCAGGTGGCGCACGCCGGCTTCGGTGTAGGCAAGCCAGCCGACGGTTTTCTTGAGGTCTTCCCGGGTATCCCCGACAACCTCGGCGTCCAGGCCCATGCCCGCGATCACCAGGAACGTGTGCGTGGATGCGTGGCCGGTGATGCTGTTGCTGATGGCCATGGTGGCGGTGTCGATGTAGCGCTGGTGGCCGAACAGTGCTGTCTGGATGCAGCCCTCCATGTCGGTGACATCCAGATCGACATTGCGTGCCAGCAGGTTTCCGGTGCCCACGGGAATGAGGCCCATCGCCACATTCTTGTGGGCCAGGCACTCGGCCACCACGCGGACTGTTCCGTCGCCACCACACGCCAGGATGACGTCGGCACGGTCGGCCAGCGCTTGGCGTGACTGGCCATAACCGGGGTCTTCCACCGTCGTTTCATAGAACCGGGGCGCGTCCCAGCCGGCGAGCTCGCACGCATCGATGATGGCCTGGCGGGCAACGTCGGCGTTGTTCTTTACCGGGTTCAGGATCACGGCAACCTTCTGGTCGCCGGGGTTCGGCTTGTGCGCATCCTCCCGAACGGCGCTCCTGATGTGGCGGGCTTTCAACCGGCGCACACCCCACCAACTGGAGACGGCAAACGCCACGCCCCCAGCGAGAATCACGTACAGGATCCAGTCGCTCATGGTGCTCCAACACTATCCCGCTGGGCTGCCCTGTTTCGCCGGATCGTGGACAGTCCGGGGTTTGGACGCCGGCGCACCGGGAAATCGCGGCCGGTTCGATAGTCTTGTGTGGTGATCGACGTAAAAGACCTCAGCGAAAATCCGGACAAGTTCCGTGCCAGCCAGCGCGCCCGTGGTGCCGATGAGTCCGTTGTGGACGCGATCATCTCCGCTGACGCCGATCGCCGTGCAGCACTGATCCGCCACGAAACACTCCGCGCTGAGCAGAATGCTTTCGGCAAGAAGGTGGCCCAGGCCAAGGGTGAGGAAAAGCAGGCCCTTCTGGCCGAGGTCAAGGAGCTCGCCAACTCAGTCAAGGCCGCTTCCGCTGAAGCCGCCGCAGCCCAGGCCAAGCAGGAGGAGCTCCTGCGTGTCATCCCCAACCTCGTTGTGGACGGCGTGCCCGAGGGCGGCGAAGACGACTACGTCGTGGTCAAGACCGTCGGCACCCCCCGTGAATTCACCGATTTCGAGCCGAAGGACCACCTGGAAATCGGCGAACTGATCGGCGCGATCGACATGGAACGTGGTGCCAAGGTCTCCGGTTCACGCTTCTACTTCCTCCGCGGCGTTGGTGCCCGGCTGGAAATGGCGTTGCTGCAGATGGCCATGGAACAGGCAATCGACGCGGGCTTCGTCCCCATGATCACCCCTACTTTGGTGCGTCCGGAGACCATGCAGGGCACCGGTTTCGATGTAAAGCACGACGCCGAGATCTACCGTCTCGCTGAAGACGACCTTTACCTTGTGGGCACCTCGGAAGTGGCCCTCGCCGGCTACCACGCGGACGAGATCCTGGACCTCTCCGCAGGCCCCATCCGTTATGCGGGCCAAAGCTCCTGCTACCGCCGCGAGGCCGGTTCGCACGGCAAGGACACCCGGGGCATCATCCGAGTGCACCAGTTCAACAAGGTGGAGATGTTCATCTACACCACCGTTGAGGAAGCTGCCGCCGAGCATGAGCGCCTGCTGGCCTGGGAAGAGGAAATGCTGGCCAAGTGCGAGCTCCCTTACCGCGTGATCGATACGGCAGCAGGAGACCTGGGCATGTCCGCAGCCCGCAAGTTCGACTGCGAAGCCTGGGTCCCCACGCAGAACGCCTACCGCGAGCTCACCTCAACGTCCAACTGCACCACGTTCCAAGCGCGCCGGCTCAACATCCGTGAACGCGTGATCAACGACGAAGGTGTCGCCAAGGGCACCCGTGCTGTGGCCACGTTGAACGGTACGTTGGCCACTACGCGTTGGATCGTGGCCATCCTTGAGCACCACCAGAACCCGGACGGCTCGGTCAATGTTCCCAAGGCGCTGCAGAAGTACCTTGGCGGACTCGAGGTCCTGCCCGTTCTCTAGGTTTTCGTCTGCGGCTACTACAGACCCGCCCTTGTTTGCTGAGCCCGCCCTTGTGCGGCTTGTGAGGCCAACAAGGGCGGGTTTAGCTGTTGAGTGGCAGTTACAGCAGGCCGCGCAAAACCAAGGCTGCGCCGTCGTCGAGCACTGACGCGGTGACCTCATCAGCAACGGCGAGGACCTCATCCGGAGCCTGGCCCATGGCAACGCCGCGGCCGGCCCACGTGAGCATCTCGATGTCGTTGCGGCCGTCGCCCACGGCCACTGTGTTGGCCTGGTCCGTGCCGAGCTTCTGCCGCAGCGCTTCCAAAGCACTGGCCTTCGTGACGCCCTCGGCAGCGATATCCAACCAGGCCGTCCAGCCGACGGAATAGGTCACGCCGGACAGCCCGATGTGCCGGATTGCCTCGTTGAACTCTTCCGAGGTGTTGTCAGTGCTGAAAACCACCACGCGGACCGCGGTAGCGTCCAGCATCGTTTGGAAGTCGACGCCGATGGACTCCACGCCGAAACTGGCATCCTGGAAGCGTTCGGTGGAAAGGAAGTTTCCGTCCTCATCCTCGAGCGCGTACTTGGCGTTAGGCAGCCGTTTCCGCAGTGCCTGCAGTGCCGGAGCGGGATCAAACGTGGCCTTGTGGATGATCTCGTAGCCGGACTCCACTGCGGGGTCCAGCCGGAGCGTTACGCCGCCGTTGCAGCAGACCGCGTAACCCCGCTCCAGGCCGATCTGTTCGATGATGGGAAGCGTGGCATTGAGTGAGCGGCCCGTAGCGATCATGACGTCATGCCCGCTGGCCACAACGGCCTGTGCAGCGGATCGGACAGCCGGGGACATGTGGCCGTCGTGATCGACGAGTGTGCCGTCGACGTCCAAAGCGATCATGAGCTTGTTGTTGTTGTTGAGCTGGTCATCGATGCCAGCAACTGGAGTATCAGTCAGAATAGTCATGCTTCCAGTACAGCAGACATCCCCGACACTGAACTAGGACCGGCGCCACAGCACGGGATTAACGGACCGTGAACAGTCATCACTGAAAAGTCATCACGGAACATCGTTGGTGCTTCGGAGGACTATCAGCTGCCGGGTTGCCCTGGTCATCGCCACATATTGGTCCACCGCGCCTCCCATGCCGTGGCCCGGGCCTCCATCGCCGAACTCTTCCGGGTCGACCAGGGCGACGAGGTCGAACTCCAGCCCCTTCGCCAATTCCGGAGTGAGCCAGTAGACGCGGCCCTCGTCAGGACCGGCGTCGGAGTGCCCTTGTTTGCTGATGACGCACGCAGTTCCTTCAGCGTTGGCCGCGAGCCAGGTGTCCAGGACCAGATGGAGCGTATCCACGTGCTGGTGCAGCACAGGAATCCCCGTGCTGCGGACCGAAACAGGCACGTTTGCGTCAGGGAGGAGCGCCTTGATCACGGGCTCGGCTTCTGCCATGACCTCCTCCGGCGTCCGATAGTTGATGCTGAGTGTGGCGATCTGCACGCTTCCCATTCCCACGCGCTCCAGGCGTTCCTCCCATGATTCGGCGAATCCGTGCCGGGCCTGGGCGCGATCGCCCACCACAGTGAAGCTTCGCGAAGGGCAGCGAAGCAGCAGCATCCGCCATTCCGCATCGGTCAGCTCCTGCGCCTCATCAACCACAATGTGCGCGAATGGACCGGCGAGAAGGTCGGGATCGGCCGCCTCCAGGCCATCCTCGTCCACGAGCTTCTCCCGCATGTCGTCCCCGCGCAGCATGTACATCTCCATGAGTTCGGAGTCGTCGGCCGCAATCAGGTCATCGACTACCCGGTCCATCAGTTGCCGCTCGGCAGCCAAGGCGACCTGCCGCCGTCGTCTGCGTTGCGACGATTCAGGGTCACCCAGCCGCAGTCTGGCTGCATCCAGCAGGGGGAGGTCGGAGGTCGTCCACGCGGCCGGCTCTTCGCGTTGCAAGGCGGCGATTTCCTCGGCATTCAGCCACGGTGCCGACAAACGCAGGTAGGCGGGAACGCTCCAGAGGTCTCCCACCAGGCCCTTGTAGTCCAGCAGCGGCCACGCCCGGTTGAAGGCATTGCGCAGTTCTGCATTCTGCGAGAAGGCTTGGCGCAGGATGTCCTCAGGAATGTCGTGATCCTCCATTTTGTCGATGAGGATAGCGAGCAGTGCCTCCCACACTTCGTCGCGGGATTCGTTGTGTGGCGTACCGGGTTCGGCGGCATCGAAAGCCTCCGCCCAGTCCTCAGCGCTCACCCGGATGTCCGCGTACGGAGTTTCGACCGTCAGCCCCTTCGATGGCGGCTCCTCGTAAAACCGGACCGCCGACTCGATCGCTTTCACCATGTTCACGGACGACTTGAGCCGCGCCACCTCCGGATCCTGTTCATCCCCGGCGCCGGCTCCTTCCGGGACGAGGTCCTTGAGTGTGCACGTCTGCACTCCCTCTTCTCCCAGGCTGGGGAGGACATCGGCGACGTACGCCAAGTAGGCCTGGTGCGGGCCGACGAAAAGGACATCGCTTTTCCGGTGGTTGCTCCGATGGCCCAGGCGGGGATCCGAATACAGCAGATAGGCCGTGCGGTGGAGTGCAACCACCGTCTTGCCAGTGCCTGGACCTCCATCCACCACCAGGGCACCCCGTGAGCCGGCCCGGATAATCGCGTCCTGATCAGCCTGGATCGTCCCCAGCACATCCCGCATCCCTGGGGAGCGGCTGGTGCCCAGGCTGGCTATGAACGCGGACTGGTCATCTAGGGCCTCGTTTCCCTCCATCCCGTCGGCCGTAAACACCTCGTCCCAGTAATCGCTGATCCTGCCCCGGGTCCAGCGGTATCTGCGACGGCTCACCAAGCCCATGGAATTGGCATGTGTTGCACCAAAAAACGGCTCTGCGGCCGGCGAACGCCAGTCGACAAGGAGACGGCGTCCACGCTTGTCGCTCAGGCCCAAACGGCCAACGTACACCGGCTCCTGAGTGTCTTCTGGGACCATCCGGCCCAAGCAAAGATCCAGCCCAAAGCGGCGGAGCGCACGGAGGCGGGCAGTCAGGCGGTGGATCTCCTGGTCGCGGTCCAACGCCCGTTGGCCGCGACCGGCTGGTTGCTTTCGGGTCTCCTCCAGGCGGTCGGACAGATCGGCGATGGACTCCGCGAGCGTCTCAGCAATTGCCTCAAAGTGTTGCTCATCGCTGCCAATCAGCTTGGGGTTGGCTTTGCGGTTAAGGTGCTCGGGCAGGGCGAAAGCACTGGATTTCAGAGGGCTGGTTTCGGGCATCCCACGACTCCCTTTTTCTGTGGTGATGGGGGTACGTCGACCCATTGTTCGGCATGCAGGGGGCCTTGCCGCAAGCCCCCGTGTGGGTTATACATTGAATATGGAAGGGAATATTTCCCTTCTTTTTGTGCTCGCCGACTCGTTCCAGGCTCCGGATCCCGGACATGTACGAATATCCCGCCGGAGTACGAGCCGGCAGGCCAACAAGGGCCGGATTGGGCGCCAGTTCATGTGGAAACGGTTCTCAGTAGCGCGGACTTTCCCGCGGGAGACAACCCGGCCGCGATGAGTTTCCTGCGCAGCCGTTCCGGATCCCGGACATGCGACCATCCCCATCGGACGAAGGCAAAGCCCAGTGCCCGGATACGGTCTTCGCGGATCTTTTCCTGGTAGAGGGTCTCCTCCGGACTGCCACCTCTTCTCAACATGGCGTCCGTGTATTTGCCCTTGCCATCGAACTCCCCGACTACACCCTTCCTTCCGTCCTGACCAGGCCACCAGAAGTCACTCCGGCCTATGAAGCCGTCAGGATCGCTGAAGTCGTGCTGCAGTTCGGGCTGTTCAAAACCCAGATAGTGAAAGGCTGCACGGCTGTAGGACTCCCCGGCGGACTCAACCAAGGGGTTCGAAAGGGCCAGTGCGAGTTCGGCACGATGCCGGGCCGCCGCGTGCGGGTGTGAGCGAACGGCAGCGGCGAGCTCCTGGTGCTCCAGGAGGCTGACGCCGGGCTCCAATTCTCCGCGGAGCCACAGCTTCCGGGCTGCGCCATCGGTGACTACCAATGACTGGCTCAGTTTGGAGGAGAAGGCCACATCAAGGACTGTTCGCAGAAGTCCAGTGCAGGTAAATTCTCCGTGGGTTTCCCGATGTCCTTCCTGGCCAAGGTGATACCGCAACGGGTAACCAGTTTCCCTTACGACGCGACCATCATGATCAGCGGCTTGGTGGGCTAAGAAAGTGGGGCGTCGGCTACCGGATCGGCTCGGATGGGGCGTCAAGCATTCCACATGGGATGGCGTCTGAAGTATTGGTAACCCTGCGGCGAATGCTGCGGTTTCGCGGCAAAGAACGAGGCCAGGTATAGCTCGGGTGGCGGCCGCCAGGGTCCATGCGAACCGGTCCCAAGGCTTGGCCTCGACCCACTGGGAAGTTGGTACGTAGAACCCGCGCCGGATCCTCACAAGATTGCCGGCCATGAAGCTGCTGTGCACGGCGTCGGTTCTGCCTCCGGAGCGGAGGATTGCGGGTGTCTCGATGAGCCCGGAAGGAATGTCCATACGAGAACACTGAGGCAGAAAGCGACTCATCCGGCCGCCCTGATGTCCCTATGTGCAAAACAGGAGCTGGGGAGGACTGGTGGGGGCGTGGGCCTCCCGGCCTTGTTGGTCGGGCACGCCGTTGAACGGTGGGCGTGGCGAAGAAGGCCGGGACCAGGGGTGGGCGTGGCGAAGAAGGCCGGGATCAGGGGTGGGCGTGGCGAAGAAGGCCGGGACCGCGCCCGCGCCAGAAAGCCCGGCGCCTACTTGAACACGGTCTGGATCGGTCCGCCCCCGGCTGAATCAACGATGGCCTGCGCCACCACACGGAGCTTGACGTTCCGGTTGCTGGAGGCTTTCTTGATGAGTTCCATGGCCTCGACCTGTGTGCAGCGGTTCTGGGCGATGATGATGCCCGTCGCCACGTCGATCACCGTCCGGGATTCCATGGCGGCCCTCAGGTTGGCGGCGGTTTGGCTGTGTTGCGCGATCAGCACGGCGAGCTGGAGGCCCTTGGATGCCTGTTGAACGTAGTCGTTGGCACGCTGCACGGCGGCTTGGTCGAAGGCGTGGGGCCGGTCTGAATAGAGGTTAAGGCCAGCCATGGCGACCCCCTCGGACAGGGGGAATGGAACAGCCAGGACGGCGCGGACACCGTGGTCTGTGATGGCCTTGTTGTACTCGGGCCAGGTTTTGTCCTTCTCGAAATCCGGGATGTGGACTTGCGTGGCCTCGCGGCAGGCGTGAAGACAGGGCCCGTCCGCGAAGGAGTATTGGATCTCGTCGAGCTGGCGCGCGCGTTCACTGCTGCTGGCGACGGTGCCGGCGTTGCGCTGCCGCATCAGGGTGATGCCGCAATACACATCCTTTTCGGGAGTGCTGAACATGGCAGCTGAGTGCCGGGCCAACTCATGGAGAAAGTCCTCGACGTCAGGAGTGGCGAGCAGCAAGTCCTGAACCTCAGCCACCACGGAATTCGGCTCGAGGAGCTGTGGGTCTTCCATGTGTATCTCCGATCCGTGGCGGTGGCTACCTTTCGAGACTAACCTCCGGCACCCGTTGAAAGCCAATAGTAAGTGTGCTTCTCTTTTTAAGGAGTCTTGCCGTGGGCTCACCCCTCATCCGGTCAAAGGATTGAAGCCCATGCGTCAAACCCGACCTTTCGACGTAAGTACCAGGCCTCCGGTTGCCCCTGAAGGAAGCATCCGCCAAAGTTTTCAGGACAGCCTGGTCCTGGACCATCTCAATCTGGCCAAATCCATTGCGGCCAGGTATTCCGCCCATACGCACGACTTGGATGATGTCAGGCAGGTCGCCTACATGGGCCTCATCAAGGCCTCCCGAGGCTACGACAAGTCCAAGGGCGTCAGTTTCCCGGCCTATGCCGCCCCCACCATTGCCGGCGAGGTCAAGCGGTACCTCCGTGACCATTGCTGGGTTGTCAGGCCGCCCCGCACCATCCAGGACGTTCGTCGCCAGGTGTTGGCCCGGACGGAGGAAATGACACAGGTGCTGCAACGGACGCCATCCCCGGAGGAAGTCGCAGAGGACCTCCGGCTGGAACCCTGCCAGGTGCGCGAAGCGCTGATGGCTGGCACCAGTAAGCGTCCGGATTCCCTGGACGCTCCCGCGGGGGAAGGCCGTGAGGGGTTGCAGGGTTCCCTGTCTGCTTTTGGCTGCCCCACTGACCGGTTGGAGGACGTGCTGGCTCTCCGGAATGCGATTCGTGACCTAAGCGCTGAGGACCGCCACCTGCTGTACCGGCGCTACTACCGCGAAGAGACGCAGTCCACCATTGCTGAGGCCTTGGGCATGTCCCAGATGCAGGTTTCACGCAAGCTTTCCAAGGTCCTCGTCTCGCTCCAAACCAAACTTTTGGACGACGAAGTCCGGCTCCGGGACGGAACAGCCCTATAACCACACGGCCACGGGCAGCTAGCAGTCCAGGCGCTCCACGGCGTCCAGGACATCGCGCACGCTGACCGCCAGGAGTGCGGGGTCCGGGTCTGCGGAGAAGACGTCGCCGCGGCGAAGTTCGACGGCGGTCAGCACCACGTGCGGGCCCGGCGGCGGACCCCATTCCTCCGCGGGCGCGGGACCAAACAGAACGACGGACGGGCGCTCGTAGGCAGAGGCAAGATGTGCCGCCCCAGTGTCAGCGGAGACCACCAGGCGCGCCTCTGCGATGGTGGCCGCAAACTCTGCGAGCCCCTGCCGCCCAGCCAGCAGACCGTCGTCGAGGTTTGCTCCTTTGAGCTTGGCCAGGGCAGCCGTCTCCTCGGCGCGCCCGCGCTCCGACGTGCCGCCCGTGAGGACAATCCGGTGCCCTGCCGCGGCGAGTTGGACCGCGACGTCGGCGAATCGCTCCACCGGCCACAGCCGGCTGCCGTACGCAGCGCCCACATGGATCACTGTGGCGCCGGGACTTGGCGAAGGAACGGCGGGGCGGTGCAGCCGAAAGTCCAAGGGGTCGGCGTCAATCCCATGCCAATTCAGCAGCCTGGTCCAACGCTCGCGCTCGGGTAACCCGGTGGACCAAGGAGGCCCCTCAAGGCCGGGCGATTCATGGGCGATCACCCGCCGGGCCTGCAACTCATCAATCCGCGTGCGGCTCTCGGCCCCGTTTCCATGCAGGTTCACGGCGATGTCCACCGCGCCCCGCGGGACCGTGAGGGGATCGTCGAGCCCCGGCGTGGGCAGGTGGTGGATGCCCCCAACCAGCTCCAAAGCTTCAGCGATCCAGGCCGGCGCGGCGTACAGGATCCGGTGGTCGGGGAATGCCCTCCGCAGTCCCCGGAGTGCCGGAACAGCGACCAGGAGGTCGCCAAGCTTCAGGGCGCGCAGGGCGAGCAGCAAGGGTTGTTCGGTGCTATCGACAGTGTCCATGGAGGCCTCCCGCTAGGAGTCTAGCCGCATGAAACTTCTCACGGCCGCACTGTTTAGCGTCCGGAGAACTGGGGAACGTTGCGGGTATGGGAGGAACCGGAACGTTGAAGGCGGTCCTGTTTGACCGCGATGGAACACTCGTCGTTGACGTGCCGTACAACGGCGACCCGAAGCTGGTGCAGCCCATGGATGGTGCCGTGTCCGCCCTCGAGAGAGTGCGTCGGGCGGGACTGGCCACCGGAGTGGTAACCAACCAATCGGGCGTGGCCCGTGGACTGGTGACCCTAGACCAGGTCATGTCAGTGAATCAGCGGGTGGATCAACTCCTGGGCCCGTTCGATGTGTGGGAAATCTGCCCACATGGCCCGAAGGACGGATGCGACTGCCGCAAGCCCGCCCCCGGCATGATTCTGGGAGCCTGCAGCACGCTGGGTCTCTTGCCGGAGGAAGTCGCTTTCGTTGGCGACATCGGTGCAGACATGGAAGCGGCCGCCGCAGCGGGTGCCCGGAGTGTGTTGGTGCCAACGGACGTGACCCGGCGCGAAGAAATCGCCGCCGCCCGCTTTGTTGCCGAGGACTTGGGCCAAGCAGTGGACCTCATACTGTCGGGGGCACTTGAAGAACAGGACACCCGTGTATGAGCCGGGTCTTGGTGGCCCGACTGGACAGCATGGGCGATGTCCTCCTGGCCGGGCCTGCCCTGCGGGCTGTGGCGAACGGAAGCCGGCCCGATGGGAGCCGGCCCAATGACGTGGTCCTGCTGTGCGGACCTGAAGGCGCAAGCGCGGCCGGGATGCTGCCCGGCGTGACCCAAGTGCACACATGGGCCTGCCCCTGGATTGTGAATCCCGCGCCCCCTGCCACTGAAGACAGCACCAGCGCATTGATCGAGTTTGTCCGCAGTTCCCGCATTGAGGAAGCCCTGATCCTCACCTCCTTCCACCAATCACCACTCCCGCTGGCGTTGCTGCTCCGTCTGGCTGGGGTCAAGAAGATCATGGGCGCCTCCACGGACTACGCCGGTTCGCTGCTGGACGTCCGGCTCAAACCAGGCGAGGACTTCCCCGAGGACCAGCCTGAAGCCGTCCGTGCCCTGGCGCTCGCCGATGCCGGAGGGTATGTCCTGCCCAACGGTGACGACGGCAAACTGCGGATCACGCCCAGCCCGGATCCGGACAAAACAGCCCAGGAACTGGCCAGCGAAGGCCCGTACATTGTGGTCCACCCCGGCGCCACGGCCCCCGCACGGGCCTGGCCTGCACTGCACAACGCAGCAACCGTGGAACTCCTGCAGGCCTACGGGCACCGGGTGGTGGTTACCGGGGGACCGGCCGAAGCATCGCTCGCGGCAACTGTTGCGGGACCTTCGGCCAGGAACCTCGGGGGCGCGACCGACCTGCGCACGCTCGCAGCGGTACTCGCGGGCGCCGCCGTCGTGGTTACCGGCAATACGGGTCCCGCCCATCTGGCCGCCGCGGTGGGCACCCCGGTGGTTTGCCTGTTCGCGCCAGTGGTTCCGGCGATCCGCTGGGCACCATACGGCGTACCCATGGAGTTGCTGGGCGACCAGGAAGCAGCGTGCAAGAACACCAGGGCCCGGACCTGTCCGGTGCCGGGGCATCCGTGCTTGAGCTCGGTCACGCCGGAGCAGGTCGTGGAAGCTGTCGGACGGTTACTGGGTGGCGTGTCGTCGCTGTCCACCCGACGGAAGGTTTGGAAACCATGAGGATCCTGGTGTGGCACATCCACGGCGGATGGATGGAAGCGTTCGTCCGGGGCCGGCACGAATACCTGCTGCCCACATTGCCCGACGGCGGCCCTTGGGGTTTGGGGCGAGGGGGACGTGACTGGCCGGTCGCCGCTCAGGAAGTGGACCTGGCCACGCTGGACCCGGACAGTGTGGACGCTGTGGTCCTGCAACGGCCGGAGGAAATCGCAGCCGTCACCAAGGCCCTGCGCCGCCGCCCGGGAGTGGACGTTCCTGCGGTCTACCTGGAACACAACACCCCCAAGGGCGATGTCCCCTTTTCACTCCATCCGCTTGCCGACCAACGCAGCATCCCGGTGGTCCACGTGACCCACTTCAACCAGCTCTTCTGGGACACGGGCTCGGCCCCCACTGCAGTGATCGAGCACGGGATTCCGGATCCAGGGCACCTCTATACCGGTGTCCAGGAGGAGATGGGCGTGGTGGTCAACGAGCCCGTCCGGCGTGGACGGGTCACCGGCACGGATTTGCTTCCCGGATTCGCCCGGGTTGGACCGCTGAGGGTGTTCGGAATGGGGACGGACGCTCTGCCGTCTGCCTTGGACCTGGGCAGCCACGGCCTGGACGGGGATCGCCTCCGGATTTCGGGTGACGTTCCTGCCGCCCGCCTCCACCGGGAACTGGCCAGATGCCGTCTCTACCTGCACCCGCTGCGCTGGACCTCGCTGGGACTTGCCCTGTTGGAGGCGATGCACCTGGGCATGCCCGTCGTTGCGCTCGCCACTACCGAAGCAGCCCGGGCAGTCCCGCACGGTACCGGCCTGGTGTCCAACGACGTCGACGATCTCCAAAAGTTCGCCCAGCGCCTCCTGGACGACCCCGATGACGCCTACGCGATCGGCATGAGGGCCCGTCAGGCAGCACTCGAACGCTACGGACTGGGGAAATTCCTCCGGGCCTGGGACGAGCTACTCGCCGATCTTCCCGCCAAGCATGGACAGCGCCCGCTAACCGGGCTCATACCGGTCAGCCACCACACCCAGGCCAGCCATGACACCGAGAGGATGCACCCATGAAAATCTCCATGGTCTCCGAACACGCCAGTCCGCTGGCCGCCTTGGGAGGCGTCGACGCCGGTGGACAGAACGTCCACGTAGCGGCGCTCTCGTCCAGCCTGGCTGCCCGCGGCCACCACGTCACGGTCTACACGCGGCGTGATGACCCCGATCTGCCGGCGAAGGTGCAGGTGGGGCCTGGACTCACTGTGGTGCACGTCGATGCGGGGCCCGCCTGGCGCATCCCCAAAGACGAGCTCCTGCCGTTCATGGGTGAGCTGGCGGACGGGATTTGTGCGGACTGGGGCGAGGCCCTCCCGGATGTCGTGCACGCGCACTTCTGGATGTCCGGACTGGCAGCGATCCAGGCGTCCAAACGTGCCGGAGCCGCCGATCCCGTGCCCGTGGTCCAGACCTTCCACGCCCTTGGTTCGGTGAAGCGCCGCCACCAGGGCTCCGCGGACACCAGCCCACCAGCCCGGGCCTGGTTGGAGCCGTGGGTGGGCCGCACCGCAGACTGGGTCATCGCCACTTGCCCCGATGAAGTCTTCGAACTCAAGGCCCTGGGCATCAGCCGGTCCAAAATCTCCATTGCCCCCTGCGGCGTGGACCTGACGCTGTTCCCCGGAACGTCCGACGCCGAACCCACCCCGCGCACGCATCGGATCCTGAGCGTGGGACGCCTCGTGCAACGCAAGGGGGTGGACCTGATCATCCGCGCACTCCCTCTCCTGGCGGACGCAGGCTTCAACGATGTGGAGTTGCTGATTGTGGGCGGCTCCGGGGACGCCCTCACCCTGGAGGAAGACCCCGAAGCGCAGCGCCTCCATGCACTGGCCAAGGAACTTGGGGTCGAAGACAAAGTGACCATGCGCGGACAGGTTCCAAGGGACGCCATGCCCGGTATTTTCCGCAGCGCCGATGCCGTGGTGTGCACCCCCTGGTATGAGCCTTTCGGGATCGTGCCTCTCGAGGCCATGGCGTGCGGGGTGCCGGTGGTGGCGGCCGCCGTGGGCGGACTCCGGGAGACCGTCGTCGACCAGAAAACGGGGCTGCATGTCCCGCCAAAGGACCCGGAAGCGATAGCCGAAGCTGTGGGGAAGCTGCTCGCCGATCCCGCATTGCGGGCCGACATGGGCCGCGCCGGCGCGCGCCGTGCCCGCTCACGCTACACCTGGGACAGGATCGCCGCGGACACCGAGAAGGCCTATCGCTCGGTCCTGGCCGCCGGTCTCTCCCGGCAGGCTGGCAATGGCCTGGAATCACTGGAAGGAACGGCACTGTGACCATCAAAAGCCCTGTGACCATCAAAAGCCCTGTGACCATCAAAAGCCCTGTGACCATCAACAGCCATGTGGCAGCCCCGGCACGGTGGACTCCCGAAACCGGCGGGCCCACGCACCAAAAGGCGGTGACAACGCATCTGGACAACGTCCTGCCCGCGCTTGAATCCCTGCGCTCGCAATCAGGGCGGTTGTGCGAATGGGGTACCGAACTCGCCATCCGGCTGTTGTCGGGCCAGCGGCTGCTGGCTGCGGGCAACGGCGGATCAGCTGCCGAAGCGCAGCACCTCACAGCTGAGCTCGTTGGCAGGTTCGATGACGAGCGCGCGCCCTTCTCGGCCATCTCACTCCACGCCGAGTCCTCTGCCGTCACCGCGCTTTCCAACGACTACGGCTACGAGGAAGTGTTCGCCCGCCAGGTCAGGGCCCACGGCCGTTCGGGCGACATCCTGGTCCTCCTGTCCACCAGCGGCCGCAGCCCCAACCTGCTCAAAGCAGTTCGCGCCGCACGGGAACGCGGTATCACCACCTGGGCCCTTACCGGAACCGGTCCCAACCCCCTGGCCGACGCCTGCGACCAGGCCATCACCGTGGACGCGATCGCCGCGAACGCGCAGGAAGGCCACCTGATCGCGGTGCACGCCGTCTGCCGGGCCTTCGATGCCGAGATCGCACGCCGGTCCGGCCCCTACACGGGCGGCCAGCCATGAGGATCACGGTGGTAGGCGACGTCCTCCTTGACGTGGACATCAATGGTGCCGCCACCCGTCTCAGCCCCGACGCCCCCGTGCCCGTGGTGGACGTCGCAGGCATCCGGCGCCGTGCGGGCGGAGCAGGCCTGGTGGCCACCGTCCTTGCCCAGGATGGCCACGACGTCACGCTGGTCACCGCGGTATCGGACGACGACGGCGCAAGCCACCTCAGGCGCGCACTGGCCGGTGTGTCGGTGCTCGCCGGCGACCCGCTGGCCCCTACCCCCACCAAGACCCGTGTGCGGATCGGGAGCCACCCGATGGTCCGTTTCGACGAAGGGTGTGCGCCGGCCCCCGTTCCGTCCAGCACCCCTGCAATGCTCGCGGCAATCACTTCCGCCGATGCGGTGGTCGTGGCCGACTATGGACGTGGAATCACCGCCAACCCGGGGATTCGGGCGGCCTTGACGGAGGTTGTCGGCCGCCTCCCGGTGGTGTGGGACCCGCATCCTGCCGGTTCGGAACCCGTGCCCGGAGTCGCCGTCGTAACCCCGAACCTGGCCGAAGCGCTCGCGTCAGCCAAAGCGGGCGGACTGAACCCCTCACGGACCGGTGCCGGTGAAGCCGGCGAGCACCTGCGGGAAAAGTGGCAGAGCAATGCCGTGTTGGTGACCAGGGGCGAAGACGGGGCGGTGTTGGTCGAAACATCCGATGGAACGGTGGACATCCCCGCGCCCAGGACATCGGTGAGCGATCCGTGCGGTGCAGGGGACCGGCTCGCGGGAAGCCTGGCCGTGTACCTGGGCCTGGGGCTCGAACTGCAGGAAGCCGCCGCCAGGGCCGTGGAGGATGCGTCGGCCTTCCTCGCCAAGGGAGGCGCCGCGGCGCTGCCCGAAGCGCCCGCGGTGCGTGCCGCCGTCGGACTTAACAACGTCGAACCGATACGCCCTGACAGCCACATCCCCGACGGCGTCCAGCTCGCCCAATCCATCCGGGAGGCGGGCGGAACGGTGGTGGCAACCGGCGGCTGTTTCGACCTGCTCCACGCCGGCCACGCCCGAACGCTGGCGGCTGCGCGGAACATGGGCGACTGCTTGGTTGTCTGCCTCAACTCCGACGAATCCGTCAGCCGGCTCAAAGGTGCACACCGCCCCATTGTCAGCGTCGAGGACCGCGCGGAGTTGCTCCTGGCACTTGAATGCGTCGACGCCGTAGTGGTCTTCGACGAAGACACCCCCGAGGCCTGCCTCCAAGGGATCCGGCCCGACATCTGGGTCAAGGGCGGCGACTACGAACCCGACGAACTGCCGGAGGCCCGCCTTGTCGCGGGCTGGGGAGGGCGCTGCGTCACTGTGCCCTTCCACCCGGCACGCTCCACCAGCGGCCTGGCTGCAGCACTGGCCAAAGTCAGCTGACCCACGAGTTGGAAATCAACGAAAGGAACCGCATGAACACGCAAACACCTGGCCGCGTCATCGTCACTGGAGGCGGCTCCGGCCTGGGAGCAGCAATCGTGGAAGCCATCCGGGACGCCGGCGGTACGCCGTTCGTCTTCGACCGCGACGTCAGCAACGTCTCGGGTGCCAAAGCCCTGGAAGTGGACGTTTCCAACCGCGAAGCAGTGGAAGCTGCCGTCAAGGAAGCCGCCGACAGCCTGGGCGGCCTGGACGGGGTGGTCACCGCGGCAGGGATCGATCGTTGCGGGAAGCTGGGCGACGTCGCTGCCGAGGAATGGGAAAAGGTCATCGGAGTGAACCTCTTGGGTACCGTTTCCACCATCCGTGCGGCCCTGCCTTACCTCAAGGGATCCCGTGGCCGCGCGATCACCATCGCGTCGACGCTGGGCCTCAGGGCCTTGCCGGACGCCACCGCCTACTGTGCTTCGAAGTTCGGCGTGATCGGTTTCAGCCGGGCGCTCGCAGCGGAGACCGGGGGAGTCATTGGCGTCACCACCATCATCCCGGGCGGCATGAAGACCCACTTCTTCGACGATCGGGACGAACAGTACAAGCCGCAGGACGACTCCAAGCTCAATGACCCGGCCAACGTGGCCCAAGCAGTGGTCTTCGCACTCTCGCAGCCGTTCGGCAGCGAGGTCCGCGAACTCCTGATTACCCCCGCAGAAGAAGGCTCGTGGCCGTAAGGTCCAACACGTCCTGAACAACATCGGCCACGGCGATGCCCCAGATCAGGGTGTCGTCGTGGCCGCAGTGCGGAGCGGTCCAGCCCACTTGCGTTACATCCGCGCCGCAGCGTGGGCAGTGGGTCACCCACGACATGTGGACGCGGTGCAGGCCTCGTCCCCGCGGTGCGGCATTGAACGCGTTGCCCACCCAATAGATGCCAACGGTCGGGGTGCCCACGGCCTGCGCCAGATGCCGCGGACCGCTGTCGCTGGCAAGCATCACCGTTGCTTCGGCCAGGAGCGCTGCCAATTCACCGATGCCCAACTCCCCGGCCACTGACCGCACTGCCTGCCGGTCCGTCGCCGGGAGTTGGCGAACAGCCAGCTCCACGACTTCCTGGGCCAAAGCCTTCTCTGAGCGGTCGCCCACCACCAGCACCTGCGCGCCTTCTGCCGCCAAGGCGGCAGCGGCATCGGCAAAGTTCGACGCCGGCCAACGACGCCGTGGATCGGTGGCACCGGGATGGAGAACCACCAAGGAATTCCGGGCTTGGTCCCGCAGGCCGGTAACGTCCTGCCGGTGGTCCGGGTGCGGCTGCAGCGGCGGTGGGACCACGGTGGGTGCTCCGGCGAGGCCCGCCACTTCCAGCCACCGGTCCGGTTCGTGCTGGTAGTAGACGTAGTCGAGGTTCCGCTCCAGGGGCATGGCGTCCTTGGTGCGCGTGCCGACGGTGTGCCGCGCGCCCAGCCTGAGGAGGAAAGGATTGGAAAACCGTCCACCTCCGTGCATCTGGACGGCCAGGTCAAACGCTTCCGCGCGCATGGCCTCAAAGAATTGTTCCTGGGCGGCAACGTCCTCAGCGTCGTCGTCGAACCGCTGGCCGTTGCGGGGACCGTCGTGGACGCCGCGCGCCACAGGCAACATCACGACCTCGTCCACCGGCCCCGTGGTTGCGCCCGCGACTGCGGCATGGACGGGTGTCCCCAGGAGTGTGATGGTGGCATCCGGGTAGGCGATCTTCAGGGCATACAGGGCCGGGTAGGTATAGATCAGGTCCCCCAAGCCGCCACCCCTGAGGACTGCAATCCGCCTGACGTCGCCGAATTTTTCCAACACCGGTCCTATTCCGGGTGTGGGAGCCGTGGCCATGAGAACTTCCCTTCGTCGTCAATAGCGGAAACTCCAGGGCCGGCGTGTAAAGCCCGTGCCGCGGGGTACCTGTCGGGAACAGGAAACTGTCATCCAACCGGAAGGTACCCCATGGCACGCCTCTCCAATCAAGAAGGCCTGGCTGACTGGTTGCCAGCACGCTTGGCCCAGGAACGTCCTGTTGTGACAGTCATCGGCGATTCCATCCTGGATGGCTGGTGGGATGGAACCATTGAACGGTTCTGCCGCGAAGCGCCTGCCCCGGTGGTCCAGGTGCAGCGCCGCGACTTTGCGCCCGGAGGGGCCGCCAACACGGCCATGAACCTGGCGGCGATGGGAGCGGAAGTGCGGTTCGTCTCCGTTGTGGGGGAGGACGCCGCGGGCCTCCAGCTCCTCGAGCAGCTGGAGGATGCCGGCGTTGACGTTTCCCACGTCGTGTCACATCCGGAGATGGTCACCACCACCAAATACAGGGTCAGCAGCGGGGGACAAGTGATGCTGCGTCTGGATGACACAGCCACCGGGTTGCCTCCAGAGGGACTTGAGGTGATGGCCGCGTTGGTGCCCGAGGCCACTGAAGGCGCTGCCGCTGTGGTGCTGTGCGATTACGGGGCGGGGGCCCTGGCAGGGCCCGTCCGCTCGGCGCTCCTCGACAGCCTGGCACCCGCCAAGCGCCAGGACAGGCTGGTGGTTGTTGATGCCCACGATCCCGGTGCCTGGGCAGGGTTGAAGCCCCACCTCGCTACCCCGAATGCCCAGGAGGCCTCGCGGTTGCTCGGCGTCGAATTCCCGGGAGGTGCCGCGCGTTGCCCCTTCGTGGAGGCACATGCGGAGCAGCTCCTGCGCGCCTCCGGTGCGTCCGCCGTCGTCGTGACACTGGACCGGGAGGGGACGCTGACGGTGAAGTCCGGCCCCGACACCGACGAGGTTGCCACCCACCGGACCTGGGCCCGTCCGCAAGCCGAGAAGCAGGCCTCCGGAGCGGGCGATACCTTCGTGGCTGCCTTGACCCTGGCCCGGGCGGCCGGTTTGCCGCTGACCACCAGTGTCGACCTTGCCCAGGCTGCTGCCGACGTCGTGGTCCACCGGCCAGGGACGTCGGTGTGCACCACCGATGAACTGACGCGGCACCTGAGCGGGTTCGCTGATACAGCGCTGACGGCAGGGGAGTTGGCCCGGCATGTTGAAGAGCATCGCCGTGAGGGCCGCAGGATCGTGCTGACCAACGGCTGCTTCGACGTCCTGCACCGGGGCCACACCCGCTACCTCAACCAGGCCAAGCAACTGGGGGACGTCCTGGTGGTCGCCCTGAACAGTGACTCATCCGTGCGGCACCTCAAGGGACCGGACCGGCCCGTCAACCATGAAGCTGACCGGGCCGCAGTGATTGCTGCCCTCAGCTGCGTGGACCACGTAACGGTTTTCGACACTCCAACGCCCATTCCGTTGATCGAGCTCCTCCGGCCGGACGTCTATGCCAAAGGCGGTGACTACACGCCGGAAATGTTGGCAGAAACCGCGGCTGTGGAACGTTGCGGCGGCACCGTGACCATCCTGGACTACGTGCCCGAGCACTCCACCACGGCCGTACTGGAACGCATCCGCTCCACGGGCGACAACCCGCAACCCTGAGGAATTCCGCCATGCGCATTGTGATCACTGGAGCCACCGGACACGTCGGTACGGAGGTCCTGAAGCGGCTGCAAGCGGCCCGTTCCGAGGAAGGCGCCGATCTCGAACTGGTGGGCGTGGTCCGCCGCCACCCTGACCAGGACGCTGCCCCGTACCGCGGCGTCGACTGGCGCACGTTGGACATCGGGGAAGGCGTGGACCAGCCGGCCTTGGAGGCTGCGCTGTCCGGAGCGGATGCCGTGGTGCACCTTGCCTGGCTGATCCAGCCGAACCACCACCGGGAAATGCTCCGGCAAACCAACGTTGAAGGAACAGCCAATGTCTTGGCTGCGGCACGGAAAGCCGGTGTGCGGCACGTCGTTTGTGCGTCCTCGGTGGGCGCTTACTCGCCTGCTCCCAAGGACCAGCGAACCCAGGAGGGCTGGCCCGCGGCGGGGATTCCGAAGTCGCATTACAGCGTGGATAAGGCTGCGCAGGAACGGCTGCTGGACGATTTCGCCAAGGCCAATCCGGACATTGTGGTGGCCCGGCTTCGTCCGGCGTTGACGTTCAGCGCAGGAGCCGGGAGCGAGGTAGGGCGGTACTTCCTGGGACGGCTCCTGTCACGCTTGGTGCCTCCCAAACCGTGGTTGCCCCTGCTGGCCCTGCCCAAGGAACTGGTGTTCCAGGCGGTGCATGCGTCCGACGTCGCCGACGCGTATTGGCGCGTCCTCGAGCGCACGGCGGAGGGTGCCTTCAATATCGCCGCAGAGCCTGTGATCGACCCCAATGCCCTGGCGTGGACCTTCAACGCCCGGCGGCTGCTGCCGTTCCCGCTTCCGGTGCTGCGCGCCGTCGTCGAGGCCAGTTGGCGGCTCCGCCTGCAGGCGACCGACGGCGGCTGGGTGGACATGGCCGCGAACGCGCCCATCATGGACACGGGCCGCGCGCACAGGTTGCTGGGATGGTCGCCGAAGCATTCATCGCTGGAATCGCTGGCCGAAATGCTGGAGGGGCTGGGGACGGGGAAGGGCCGGAAGGCGTCGCCGCCGCTCAAACCCCGCTGACTTACTCGGCGGACAACACCACGGTGAGGATCCGCCGCAGGCTCATGGCCACCGACGCCGGGGCGTTTACCGGTGACTGTCCCGCGGCGGCCTCGGCCACAGCATCGCTGAGCGCGGATATCGAGTCCTTTGCCGCCGTTAACAACGATCCGAGTTCGTTCGAATCCGCGTCCCTCCAGTGGTCAACAACCAAGGCGGTGGCTTCCAAGGCGTCGGAAAGATTGCCCACCAAGGAATCGGGGATGACTGTTCCCGCGCCCCGCTCCCAAATGGCGCTGGCAAGGACGTCGGTGATGTCCTGCACGTGGAACGTGAGCCGTTCGAGTGTCCGCAAACCGGCCAGGTCTCCCGGCAACCGGGTTGCCAGGCGGCGGGAGCGTGGGTTCGCCTTGGCACTCAGTTCGGCTTGGTGAACAGCAGTGCGAACTTCGGCGGCCGTCAAGGAAAGTTCGTCACTCCTGCTGGCCCATGCCTCATGGTTGGGTGGCCACGATTCCTCCATGGCCCGGGCCATGTCCTTGAGCTGCCGGGAGAGGGCGCCCTGGTGCCCACTGATTGCGGGGTCGATCGCGTCAAGGTGCAGCGGCGGAATCACAAGCCAGTTCACGGCAAACCCCACGGTCACTCCAAGGGCCATTTGGAGGACGTACCCGAAGGAGAACCCCTCTGCATTCGAGCCGCCCAGCACCAGAACGAACAGTGCAGCCATGGGGATCCAGTCCGACCCCGATCCAAGGCGTGGCAGGCCGCCGATCAGCACTCCCAGCCCAACCACCAGGGCAACGGAGAAGGAATTTGGGTCGGCAAAGGAAGTGACAACAAAAGCCATCCCGATCCCAAGGACCAGCCCGGCAAGGCTCTGCAGCCCGTGCTTGGCCGAGTCCGCCACCGTGGGGTGCATGCTGACCAGCGCACCCAGCGGCGCATAGTATGGGTAGGCCGCGGCGGGACCGGGCATGAAGGGTGCAAGCCACCAGGCAAGACCTGCTGCCAACGCTGTCTTGGCGGCGAACAGGAGCCGGTGTCTGGTGATGGTTTTCCGGAGCGCGGGAATCAGCCGCCGCCTGATGGGCATGAGGCTCATCGATCCCACGTTCGCAGGTATTCCCGGAAGTGTCGAGCGGGACCGTGCTGCATGTAGCGAGACCATCTTTTCAAAATTGCGCGATTAGAACAGTGGCAAGCGGGTACACAACCCTTTGATAGTAACGATACTTACTATCCCGGCTGCTGTCCGCAGCCTGCCAACTGTGGAAAGAGAGCGACAATGACTGAGAGCCAATCGCCGCAGGACGGAAGCTTCGCGGCACCAAGGAACGGCGGCACCGCAGGTACCGAACCGTTTACCGGAAGCTACCTGGACTCGCCGGACGTGGAATTCGACACCGCAGGAACAACCGCTTCGGGAACCGGAAGTGACAACTCCGGCAAGGTTGACGCCGCAAAGCAGGAAGCTGCGGAAGTTGCCGGCGCCGTCGGCGACGCTGCCGGTGGCGTGGTCGATACCGCCAAGACCGAGGCTGGCCACGTGGCCCAGGAGGTCAAGGTTAACGCCCGGCAACTGCTCACCCAGACCAAGGGCGAGCTGACCGACCAAGCACAGGCCCAGCAGCAGCGTGTTGCCGAAGGCCTGCGGTCCATCTCCGACGAGCTGTCCACCATGGCCAATTCGACGGATAACGGTGGTGTCGCCACGGACTTGGTCCAGCAGGCAGCCCAACGTTCGTCCTCCATTGCGCACTGGCTGGAGAGCCGGGATCCCGGTTCCCTGCTGGACGAAGTCAAGGGCTTCGCCCGCCGCAAGCCCGGAACTTTCCTCTTGCTGGCCGCCGGAGCCGGTGTCCTCGCCGGTCGTCTGGGTCGTGGCATGGCAGGCGACGCCACCGAATCCGCCTCAACCAGCGGCACTGCTGCTGCCGGGACGCCGCGGGCTGCCTATTACCCCACCCAGGGCGTGCCCTCCCAGGGCGGCGCCGTGACTCCGCCGGCCGTTGACCTGCCGGGCCCCACGGCTACCACCGCGGGATACGGTTCAGCCACCACCACCAGATACGACGCCGGAACCACCGGTTACGACGCCGGAACCACTGGCGGCTACGACGGATCCACGCTTCCCTACCCGGAAACCGACGCCGGCGGCGTCAAGGCGCAGGGCGATCCGCTGGCCGGCCCGCATGATCCCGATGGCCTGGGACGTCCGGACGATCCCCAATACGGAGGTAACCGATGAGCAGTCCTGCCGACCTGCCTCCCACCACAGCACATGTAAAGGCAGAAACCCTTCCCCTTGGCGAGCTGCTGAGTGACGTCACGCGGGACATCTCCACCCTGATGCGCCAGGAAGTGGAGCTGGCCAAGGCTGAGATCAAAGATTCCGCATCCAAGGCCGGCAAAGGCGCGGGAATGCTCGGTGGAGCCGCATACGCGGGTCACATCACCGTGCTGTTCCTGTCCATCGCGCTCTGGTGGGCGTTGGGCCTGCTGGTTGGTCTCGGATGGTCCGCCCTCATAGTGGCGGTCATCTGGGGAATCATCGCCGCGGTACTGGCTTCCGTTGGCCGCAAGGAACTGAAGGCCATCAAGGGCCTGCCCAGGACCGCTGAGACCGTCAAGGAAATACCCCCTGCTTTGAAACCGAACACTGAGGAGACACGATGACGCAGAACCCCGACGCCCTGCGCGCCGATATCGAAGAAACTCGCCGGCGGCTGAGCACCAACGTTGACGCCGTGGCGGATAAGGTCACCCCGTCGCACATCGTCAACCGCCGGGTGGACAGGATGAAGACGGCCGTGTTCGGTGCCCGCGACGACGTCTCTGATGCTGCAGGCAACGTCGCGCACCGGGCCGGGGATGCCGTTTCAGGCGTCGCTGACAATGTCTCCGGTGCCGTCTCGGATCTGGGCGACGCACCGCAGGTGCTGAAGAGCAAGGCCCAAGGCAGCCCGATCGCCGCGGGGCTCATCGCCTTCGGTGCAGGCCTCCTGGTGTCAGCGCTGTTCCCGCCGTCGGAGAAGGAACGCGAAGCCGCCCACGCCCTTAAGGACGCGGCCCAGCCGCTCACCGATGAATTGAGCCACGCAGCCCAGGAAGTCGCTGAGCACCTCAGGGAGCCAGCCCAGGACGCGATGCAGAACGTCAAGGACAGCGCCACCGAAGCAGCGGCAAACGTCAAGGACGAAGGGCAGGCCGCGGCCGCCGACGTTCAGGACCGCGCCACCGCAGCAAAGGACAACATCAGCAACCAGTAGTCCGCTGATTTAGCCAAGCGAGTGACAGCAAACGCCCTTCTGACCGTTCTGAAGGGCGTTAGCTGTCACTCAGTTCTGCTTTAAGGGGTGCGTCAGCGCACTTCCAGGATCATTTGCAGCAAACGTGCGGCGGCCGGGCGGGCTGCATGCTCTTCGGCCCACTGTGCGCGGGCCAGCGTCTTGCTGACCGCCTGGGTCGAGATGCCAAGTTCCTGCGCAACCGTCTTCTGCTGGCCGCGTACCCCGGGCGTCAACAGGTCCAGCACGCGCCATTCCGCGGCACTTCGGTGTTGCACAATGTGCCCGAGGAGCCGAAGCACAGCCTCCGCTTCGGATGCCAGGGCTGTGAGGGGGCCGTCCACCGCCACCGGAATGCGTTCCTTGCCGTTACGCAAACGGTCCACAGCCCGTCGGGCATAGACGAGCCCATGCCCGGAAGCATCCCGGACCAGGTTGGGCAGCGGTTCGTTGATCGGCCCCACCCCGATCCCCACGT
Organism: Paenarthrobacter sp. AR 02; assembly: GCF_021538675.1. GTDB lineage: Bacteria > Actinomycetota > Actinomycetes > Actinomycetales > Micrococcaceae > Arthrobacter. The sequence continues at coordinate 985,495 of NZ_JAJUKH010000001.1, read as the reverse complement.
ACCACTGGCTGGACCGGAGGGCGATCAACGCCGTCTCCACCGCCTGATGGCTGGACTCGACAATGCCCTGCACTTCATCCTCCACCGAACGGTCGAAATCCAACCGCGCCGGAATGTGGCGAAGGTCCTTGAGCAACTGGGGCACAAGGTCGCCGTCGCGGCGGCTGTCGCGTTGGTTGATGGTGAGAGTGAACATAGTGGATCACATGCTACCGGCTGGTAGCGGCTCTGCAAGGGGAAAATCTGCCTGTTACTTTGTCCGGAGCGGCGCTTCCGGCTAGCCCAGTGCGGTGCGTTCGGTCAGCACGACGGCGGGAAGCGCGCCTGCCGCTGCAAGGCCGGCGCCGGGTATTCCGGCTTGGCGCAAGCAGGCGTGGACAGCGCCCACCATTGCTTCCAGGTCTTCGTTCGTGGCGAACACCCAGAAGGTTTCGCGCGCCCGGAACACCAGTGCGTTGACTCCGCCGGCTCCCAGCGAAACCTTCTGCTTCGCCACCAGGCGCCGCTCCGGATCAGTGCCGTCCAGGGTGGTCACCACTTTGAGGGACGCGGGAGCTATGTCAGCCCAGGGGAACAGCAGCAGGGTGTGATTTTGAGAGTATTTGGCGACTATCCCGCCGTCGAACACCAGGAGCTTTCGGAAGCTGCCCAGCAACGTCATGGACCAGAGCACAAGCCCGGTGAGGATGCTGGTGAGGACATAGAAGAGGGGATCGTTGAAGTGGCCGGCCTCCCGCGTGGAGCGGATGGGGCTGACGAACTCAGCGATGGCCCCGAATACGAACCCCACCACCAGGCAGGGAACAAGGACCTTCCAGAAGATGCGCCGGGAAGAAGCTACGTAGCGGAGCCGCCCAAGCTGGGGTTCCAGCCGCCGCTCAACGCGGCGGACCAGCCAGTTACGGCCGCGCATCCGGCCGCTGGCCGTAAAGGTTGGGGAGGCCTTCCTGTTCCGCGGCTGCGGCTTTTTGGGCGGCGGCAGCTTTGGGGTCCGGGATTGGCGGCATTCCTTGGGCCAGGCCGGAGCGGCGGTCGACGGCGGCGAACTTGGGATCCCAGGTGTCGCCCGATCCGCCACTGAAGGCTGCGGCGATGACCATCACCACGAAGAACGGGAAGAAGGACCAGCAAATGGCCCGCCAACCACCCAACCAGGCGCCCGCCGTCGTTCCGTCCTTGATCCGCACGGAGCGCATACCGGCAGCGGCGTCGCCGACGCTTCCCACGGTTCCCCAGATCATGCCGTAGACGAACAGGCCAACGAACCACAGAACCACGTAGATGGTCAGCCAGGCGCCGTCGTTGTAGCCCAGGGCGGAGCCGCTGTTCATCATGGATTGACGCACTACGGCAGCAATGACCGCCAGCACGGAGTACCCCACCAGGAAAACGACCGCATCCAGGACCCGGCCCCAGAAGTGCGCGGTTCCCGAGGCTTTGACGAAGTACGCCCCCGTGTCGGTATGGCGCCGGACGGCACGGCCGTTGGCGGCGTCAACCAGACCGGTGGCGGTAGTGGACTTCGGATTGCTCATGAGGGGCTTTCGGCTCGACGGCGGTAGGCAGCGTGGGGAGGAATCGTCAGGCCAGTCCGGCGAGCCCGCCCAGGACGCCGGCCAGGGATGCCTGGGACGTTTCCTTCAGCTCAAGGGTGACGGTCTCGCCTGTAACCCGGGGTGTCAGGACGTGGACGCCCGACGGGCCCGTGTAGACGGTAACGGTGGGAAACTCGTCCGTGTCGGCGTTGAATGCCACCACGTTGCTGGCAGCCTGGGTGTCCGCGAGGGCGGTGGCCGCGTGTTCCTCGAACTGGGGTTCCGTGTACACGGTCGGGGCGGTGTCGCGCTGGGCTGCCTTCTCCGGGTCCACGAATTCGGCCAACCGGGGCACCAGCTGTTCGCGGGTCACCGCGGTGAAGCCGTGGAGTCCGCCTTCATCCACTTCTTCGAGGAGGGCGCCGTCGTCATGGAGGTAGCCGTACAGCCAGCGCTTGCCGGTGGATACGGTGCGCTCAATGGAGATCACGCTGCTGCCGCTGCGCCGCAGGGTCAGGGCGCCGGTGATGTCCTCTGTTGCATGGAGGCGGGAGGGCTCCGTCTCGCCCTCAAAAATCACCGGGTACACGAGCTCCTTCGCCAGCAGCCCGCGCAAAGCGATGGCACACATCAGTTCCTTGTTGGCATCCTGGGCAGAGAGCCAGGGCGTGGCCACCAGTTGCTCATGCTGGACGCCGTCCAGGGCCACCAGTTCTTCGTCGGTCAACGTGGGCAGCGGCGTTCCCGTGGCAGTGGCTGATGCCAGTACCTTGGCGGCGGCCTCAATGTCCCGCTGGGTCCATTTCATGGTGCTGGTGGTCATCCGAATATCCCTCCGACAAAGTTTCCAACTGACTTGGCGGCATTACCGACCCCGTCTGCCACCTTACTGCCTACGTCCTTGGCGAAACCCGCCACCTCCTTGGCGCCGTCGGCTATGTAGCTGCCGGGGTTCCGCGCGAAGTTGGAGATGGAGTCCCAGTTGTCCGCTACGAGGTTGCCCAGCGCCCAGGCTCCGGCAACGATTCCGGCCCCGATCACGATCGGGGCGCCGATGGGTCCAAGAAGCGCAGCGCCGCCGGCGGTCATGAGCATGATGCTGCCCACGCCGCCCACCACGGAGAGGCCGCCAGCTACGCGGTCGCCGGTACCGCGCCAACCATCGTGCTCCGGGCTGATCATGTCGCTGATGCCACCCACGATGTTCAGCGGTGCGGCCAAAGCACCCGCAACGCGAAGGCCTTTGGAGAACTTGCTCGCGTCCTGGAATGCCTGGCTGTAAGGGATGTTGGCTTTGAGGTCGGTGAGGACGTCGGTGACTTTTTCACCGTTGCGCAACGCCGTAAGGGCATCGCGGACAACGGTTCCGCCGGCACGCCAGTTGGTGAGGACTTCGCGCGTCTTGACCCATTCCGCGCGGCCCAGCTTGCCGTACTTGTAGGCCGTCCAGAGCTGCGCTGCCAGGTCCTTGACGCCCATGCCGCTGTCGTAGACGTCCTTAAGTACCCCAACCGAGGTACCGGAGCCGTCGTTGTGGCTGGCGAATTCCTGCTGGTTGGCGTGCTTCTTCAGCTGGCTCGCGTTTTCGCGCAGCATGTTTGCGGCCTTCATCAGGCTCTGCCGGTGCTGGCTGTTCCACTCGCCCTTGAACACTGTGGCGTCCCTGCCCTGCCACGCCGTCGTGGAGTTGATGGCATTGGACAATTGCGTGCCCTGCAGGCTGATGGCGTCGGCAGCTTTGCCCATGACGCCTGCCAGACTGCGAAGCTGTGCGATGTCCGCACCGTAGAACCCAGCCATGAGGTACCCCCTGTTTACATGCAGTGAAAAGTCTCGTCCCAGCCTAAAGGGACCAACGGCATGTCGCGATGGGGAGCGGTGCCCATCCATTCGTTAAAGAACGACGGCGGCTGGTGGGGTTCACGGGGAACCGCACCAACCGCCGTCGTTCGCTAAATCAGTGTCCCGCAGCCGGAACGTAACGCTTGATGGAAGCTTCCAGCTCGGCTTCGGCAGCGGCGCGATCGCCCCAGCCCTCGGCCTTGACCCACTTGCCGGGCTCCAGGTCCTTGTAGCGCGTGAAGAAGTGCTCGATTTCCTTGATCAGGAACTCGCTGACGTCGCTGACTTCCTGGATGTGGTCGAAGCGTGCGTCAACCGGGACGCAGAGGACCTTGGCGTCTCCGCCGCCGTCGTCGGTCATGTTGAAGACGCCGATCGGGCGGGACTCAACGATGACGCCCGGGTGGAGGTCGAAGTCCTGCAGGAGCACCAGTGCGTCCAACGGATCGCCGTCTTCGCCCAGGGTGTTCTCGAAGAAACCGTAGTGCGTGGGGTACTGCATGGAGGTGAACAGGACGCGGTCCAGGCGGACACGGCCGGTTTCGTGGTCAACTTCGTACTTGACGCGCGATCCCTTGGGGATCTCGATGGTCACGTCGTGCTTCATGGAATGCTCCTTGACGGGTGTGGGTGGGGCGTCGCTCCGCCGAAGCGGCCGTCACGGGTGACGGTGCCTCAGGCAGGCTGCTCAGCCCGGGGCTGGCGGCAGGCAAAATTGCAGCCGGTGCCGCCGACTACTATTGAGGATATAGCGAGAGGACCGGGTTTCTTGAACCGGCGGGGACAATTCAGGACTGACAGGATTAAGCAACTTCCATGATGGGCGTTAAAAACGGGGATGCCCGAGCGGGGTTATCCGCGGCGTGGGGGCGCTTGAAATGGCCGGTGCTTTTGGCCTCAGTCCTGCTGTGCCTCGGTGCCGTTGTGGTGGCCGGGATGATGCCCGGGCTGCTTTCACTGCCCAAACCAGAAGCCTCAGTGCCCGCCTGGCAGCTGGAACCCTCCCATCTTTCCAACGCCAGCGGGGTCCTTCCCTTGGACGCAAACGCCCCGCTCCCGACGTCCGCCGAAGTCACGGCACTCCTCGATGGAACGTTGAAACCGGACGGCGCGGGCAGCATCAGCGGGGTGGTCATGGACGCGTCCACCGGCAAAGTCCTCTTTGACCGTGATGCGTCAGCCAACCGGATCCCGGCGTCGAACATGAAGCTGCTGACCGCCGTCTCAGCACTAAAAGCACTCGGCCCGGACACGCGCTTCACCACGCGGGTACTGGGATCCGCAAATCCCTCCACGGTTGTACTGACTGGGGGAGGGGACGTGCTGCTGGGTGCTTCCGCCTCCGATCCCAACGCCGTGTTGGGCCGGGCCGGCCTGGCATCCCTGGCCGCAGATACGGCCACCGCGTTGACGGCCGCCGGAGTCAAGGGGCCCGTCACCGTCCAGGTGGACGACACCCTGTTCAGCGGCGCACCCCTTAACCCGGCCTGGAGCCTGGACGACGTCGCCGCCGGCGAGACCGCACCCCTCTTTCCGCTTGCGTTGAATTCGGGCCGATACTCGCCAACCGTGATGACCGGGCCCCGTCCCCAGGATTCCGCTGTCACCACCGCCCAGGCCTTCGCCGAGCAGCTGGCGGCTGCCGGCGTCGCGGTGAGTCCCGGCGTCGAACGCGGCAAGGGCCTGCCTGCCAAGGTGCTGGCTGAAGCTGAGTCCGCCACCGTCAGCGAGCAGGTGGACCTCATGCTGGAGACCTCGGATAATTTCCTCGCCGAGGCCTTGGGGCGGATGACCGCAGCCGCGTCCGGCAAGGAAACCACGTACGACGGCGCCACCGCGGCCGTGCGGCAAAGGCTGGCGGAGCTGGGAATCGCCACGGATTCGATGCAGTTGGCTGACGTATCCGGCCTTGCCCTGGAAAACCAGGTCAGCGCCCTGCAGTTCGTCCAGGTCGTCCGTGCAATCACCAGCGGCCCGGACCTTTCCCTGAGGGCGGCGCTGGACGGTTTCCCGATCGCAGGGCTGACCGGCACCCTGGATAACAGGTATGTGGACGCCAGCACGGCAGTTGGTGCTGGCCTGGTGCGCGCCAAGACGGGGACGCTGAATACCGTGATCGCCCTGAGTGGGTACGTGGTGGATGCGGATGGGCGCCTGCTGGTGTTCTCGTTCATCGGCAACGGGCTCGAACCGGGTGCCCCCGGAAACAAGGTGGCCATGGACCGGGCAGCGTCAGGCCTGGCTTCGTGCGGCTGCCGCGGCTGAAGCTCCGCGTCCAGCGAACTTAAGGGCTCATTGTCAGCCGCGTGTGGTGTGATGGTCCGTATGGTGTCATCTGCCCGCGATTCGTCAGCAGGGGCCCAGTCCCTGATCAACTGGGACCTGGCTGCCTCTACGGCTGGCCGGCTTGCCCCTCCAGGTCCTGAGCTCAGCGCAGGGGAGATTGGCAAGGCGGTGGATAACCTGCGTTTCAACGCGGACATCTCCGTCCCCCACGTGCACGACATCACCGGCCTGGACGCTGCGAGGGACCTGAGGGACTCCCACGTCCTGGTGGTGGACCGTGCCTCCTGGTCCAAGGCCAACACGCAGAGCTTCGCCGTGATGCTCCAGCCCGCGCTGCAGAAGATGCTGGAGAGCCGCAGCAGCGTGGCCATGACCCCTGCAGCCGCAGCCGCCAGTGGTGCCATCACCGGCACGCAGCTTGGAGCGGTCCTCGCTTTCCTGTCCAGCAAGGTCCTGGGGCAGTACGACCCCTTCGCGGCCCTTGCCCCGGGTGCCAACGTTCCTCCGGGCGGCCGGCTCCTGTTGGTGGCACCCAACATCATCTCCGTGGAGCGCGAACTCAACGTCCACCCCGACGATTTCCGGCTCTGGGTCTGCCTCCACGAGCAAACCCACCGCGTGCAGTTTGCCGCGGCGCCGTGGCTCAGGCATCACATGCTGGACGAGATCGAAAAACTCAGCGGCAACCTGCTGGGGAACATGGACTCCCTGGTGGACCGGGCGGGTGCCATCGCCAAATCGCTGAAGGATCGCAATCCCTCAGACAAAGTGCCCGGCCGTGGGGCCATCCTGGACCTGCTCCAGAACCCCGAGGAAAAGGCCTCCCTGTCCCACATCACCGCTGTGATGAGCCTTCTCGAGGGCCATGCCAACGTGGTGATGGACGCCGTGGACGCCAGCATCGTTCCGTCCGTGCGGACCATCCGCCAACGCTTCAACGACCGCGGCAAGGAACGTGGCGTGGTGGAGAAGTTCATCCGCAACCTCCTCGGCCTGGACGCCAAGATGCGGCAATACACGGACGGCGCCAAGTTCGTCCGCGAAGTTGTTGCCGTTGCCGGGATGGAGGGCTTCAACAGGGTCTGGGACGCGGCCGAGCACCTCCCCACCGAAGAGGAAATCCATAACTCCAAACTGTGGCTGGAGCGGATGGGGCTTTGAGCTTCTCCGATGAATTGGCCGCCTCTGCTGACACGGCGGGCGACCCCCCGGTTGCCAGCCCTGGTAGGGGACGACGGCGGCCAGGGCGTCTGGCGCCCGTCGTCGGCAAGGCGCGGAAGCAGTTGCAAAACGCCCTCGTCGCTGCAGGCTACCCCGGGCGTGTGCTCGTCGCATGCAGCGGCGGACCGGATTCGCTCGCGCTCGCAGCGGTCGCTGCCTACTTTGCCCGGCGCGGACATGTGGATGGCCGTCCGGTATCCGTAGCAGCCGTGGTGGTCGACCACCAGTTACAGCCCGGCTCAGCTGACGTCGCTGCCCGGACCGCCTCGGTATTGCGTGAGCTGGGGCTCGCGCCGGTGGAAGTGCGCACGGTGGACGTCGCTGCCACCGGATTTGGGCCCGAGGCCGCTGCCCGGGACGCCCGCCACGCAGCCCTCGACGCCGCCGCCGACGACCTCGGTTGTGCTGCAATCCTCCTGGGCCACACCTTGGACGACCAGGCAGAACAGGTGCTCCTAGGGCTGGCCCGGGGTTCCGGAACCCGTTCCCTGGCAGGAATGCGGCCCTCCCGCGGCCGCCTGCTCCGGCCCTTCCTGGGCCTTCGTCGTGAAGAGACACTGGAGATCTGCGAGGTCGAAGAACTGGACCCCTGGCATGATCCGAGCAATGCGGATCCCGCTTATGCCCGTTCGCGCACGCGGGTGGAGGTCATGCCTGTCCTGGAAGAGAAACTTGGGCCGGGAGTGGCCGAGTCCCTTGCCCGGACGGCCGCTATCCTTCAGCAGGACGCAGATTTCCTGGAGAACCTGGCCAACGAGACCTATCTCTCACTTGTCCGGCGCGAGGATGGGGACGTGTGGCTACCCGAGGACGCCGTCCGGGAACTGCCGGCGGCCCTGAGGTTCCGCGTCATCGCCAAAGCTGCGTCCGACGTCGGGGGCCAGCAACCCGGCTACGGAAGGCTCCAAGCCGCGGAAGCGTTGCTTCGCCGGCAAGGATCCGCCGGTCCGGTGGAACTCCCCGGGCACGTCAGCGTATTCCGTTTATCCCTCAGCGATCTGGAACAGGAGCGGCGGGACCTTCCAGGTTCTGCGCCTGCCGCTCGGGGGGCCGCGACCACCTCCGCGGGCCCGGATTCGGCCGGAGCCGGTCCCCGCGATGCCGCCCGCTGTGGGAAGCTAGTATTCCGGCATCAGAAACCGTCCCAACAGTAGCCGCACCCGAGCATCAAAACAGGAGCCATTGGTGGATTCAAACGACGTCCAGGCAGATCTCAAGCACGTTCTTTACACCAAAGAGCAGATCCAGACACGCATCGCGGAACTCGCGGCGCAGATCGACAAGGACTACGAGGGCCGCGACATCCTCGTCGTCGGCGTCCTCAAGGGTGCAGTGATGGTCATGGCTGACCTGGCACGCGCGCTGCACAGCCACGTCAGCATGGACTGGATGGCCGTCTCTTCGTACGGTTCGGGAACGCAGTCCTCCGGCGTGGTCCGGATCCTCAAGGACCTGGACACCGACCTCATGGGCAAGGATGTCCTGATCGTCGAGGACATCATCGATTCCGGCCTGACCCTTTCCTGGCTCAAGTCCAACCTCGAATCCCGCGGCACGGCCAGCGTCGAGATCTGCACGGCATTCCGCAAGCCGACCGCCGCCAAGGTGGAAATCGACGTCAAGTACGTCGGCTACGACATCCCCAACGAATTCGTCGTGGGCTACGGCCTCGACTACGCCGAAAAGTACCGCAACCTGGACTTCGTCGGCACGCTGGCCCCGCACGTCTACGAGTAGACAACACCGCGCCGCACCACTTCTCACCGCCGCACCACTTGCCGCTTTCCGCACCCACAACCACTGGTGCGCTGGGCGGCAAAGGGTGCGGCGTGTGCGCTTAACGGGTGCGCTGGGCGGCAAAGGGCGCTTGATTGAGCTGTTTCCGCCCTCGGATTGCGGCGCTGCGCGGCGCTAAACTGGAATATGACCGGTGCCCCCGCCCGTCCATTCCTTTGGCTCGTCGTCGTGGCGACCATCCTTACGGGATGCACTCCTTCTTCCGGTACCGGGGAAATCGTCTCCGCTCAGCCGCAGGCATCCGTTACAGCCAACCAGCCGCAGGCCGCGCCCGCACCGTCATCGCCGCTCCCGACCGCAACCCCGGCCCCGCCCGCGCCGTCATCGCCGCTCCCGGCCCCGCCCGCCGTACCCCAGCCGTTTGCCCTTAACCTGTATCAGGAGGGCGATTTCGTGCCGCAGTACACCTTCGAATGGTGCGTTGCGGCAAGCATCCAGATGGCTCACAACCTGGTGGATGCCACGGGCGGTGGCGCATGGACTGCTTCTGCGCAGCAAGGAGAGCTGTGGGAAATGGCCAGGGCGAGATCATCGGATTCGTTCAACGGGGCCAACCCCTTTGGCTGGGCGCAGGTACTCACTGAGGTTGGAATGGGTCCTTACAAAGTGGTGAGCGTAGCCCTTTACGATGACGCACTCCGGACCGCGGCCAAGGCGATCACCGAAACCGGCCGACCCGTGGGCTTGGTGATGTGGAGTGGCCGGCATGCCTGGGTGATGAGCGGTTTCGAATCCATGGGGGATCCTCGGGTCTTCGCTGACTTCTCGGTCATGGGGGTTCGTGTTCTGGATCCGTTGTATCCGTACGGTTCCGGTCAGTGGGGGCCATCCCCGGAACCCAATAGCCTGGTCAGTCCTGCGCAATTGGCCACCCAGTTCGTGGTCCGTGAGCCACGGCGTTGGAGCAGTCAGTTGCCCACGGGCTACTTGCTGGTGCTGCCGGTTGGCGCCGTCAGCGGTTAGGGAGCCACTTACGCCGCCCGCCGGGATCTCAGCCCACCATCATTCAAGATCCGGGCGAAGGTTCGAGGATTCATCATTTCCGTCCAGTCCCAGCGAATGACGGTCAGGCCGAGGGCCCGCAGCGCGTTCTCACGGGCCTTTTCGGCCATCACTGCTTGCTGAATGGTTTGTTGGCCCCGCAACTTGCTGCGCAGGTATTTTCCCTGACCGTCGAACTCACCCACGAGGTCGAGTTCCGGCCACCAAAAGTCGGTTCGCGCGGTTCGTCCGTTCCTCAACGTGAACGAGCCCTGGAGTTTGGGTTCGGGGAAGTTGAGCAGAATCATCTGCGCCCGGCTGATGGATTCGCCCACGGATTCGGACTTGTCTGTTGATAGTTCGAGAACTCCGGCCACACGTCGTTGTCCCGTCCGGTGAGCAAGCCCGGAAGCAGCGGCCCGCAAGTCTTCTGCGCTTGACGCTGGACCCCATGCTTTGTCCTTATCCCAGTCGCCGGCGTCCACGGAGTCCCCCGTCGTGTGTATCCGTCGGCTGGTGTCCACCACCGCCAAGGCTTCAGCGAAGTTCAATCTCGACGCCAGTTCAACGGTTGTCCGGACCTTATCCGTGACGCGAAAGCCACCCAACTGCGTCACCCCATCATCCAAGGATCCGAGGGTTCTTTGGATGCCGTGCTTCGATCGTCCTCCCCTCGGGTCCGGCGTGACGGTGCACAGTCGGCTTGGTGTCCCCACCAAGCCCAGCCCCCAGAGGAGTGCGGCCGTTTGCAGGTTGAAGGTGGGCGGCATCAATGTTGTGTTGACCAGTGCTGCCGCTTGAAGTCCGTGGCGCTGGCGGTTGTTCAGGCCGGCCCAGTAAGCAGCGGGAACGTAAGCGCCCCTGCGAACGCGGACCACCTCGCCGCGTTTGCAGCGCTTAGCGAGGAGCCGGGGGTCCTGTCCGATCCGCGCCACATCTGAAGAGAAAATCAACTCGTAGGCTGCCATGAGCCCAACGCTTTCATTGCAGCCACGGACCCACGAGCGGCGACAACGCGTATGTGGATAACGACGGGTGCTTGGCGACGCACCCCTTCGCGCCTTGCGCACCCGAGTGTGGCTCACGACGCGTCCCGTTCCGCCCAGCGCCCCAGGTGTTACGGGGGCGGGAGGCGCAAAAGGGTGCGCCCCGCAGGCCGCTCCCGTGCTGCGGTAGCCAAAAAGCCTGTCGCGCCGCCTTGGACACGAGTATCCTGTGTACGCCCAGAGGGAACTTTTGGACTTTCCAGTGCGTGAATTACTGGGAACGGTGTATAGCTTGAAACTGAAGCAGCACCACTCGCGCGCAGAAGTTGCGCCTTGCAGCACTACCAGGAGGGACGGGGCAAAACCCCGATCAGATGAAAGCTAAGAGTTTCTTCAAGGGCCCGGGCATCTGGATTGTTGTCGTTGTTGGCTTGCTCCTGGTGGCATTCGCGACACTGGCTCCGGGCGGTTCAACGCGCATTGACACCAAGGAAGGCCTCGAGCTCCTTTCCCAGAGCGGGAAGGTTGAGCAGGCCAAGATTTTCGACGCCGAGAATCGCGTTGACCTGGTACTCAAGGACAACCTGAACTTGGATGGCCAGGACAAGGGCAAGAATGTCCAGTTCTTCTATGTCACGGATCGCGGTCCTGATGTGGTGAAGGCTGTTACCAACGCCAACCCGGACAAGGGCTTCACGGACCAGCCGGTCGAGAACAACTGGTTCTCCGGGCTGTTCTCGCTTCTCATCCCGGTGCTGCTGCTGGGCGTCCTGTTCTGGTTCCTGCTTTCGCGCATGCAGGGTGGCGGTTCCAAGGTCATGCAGTTCGGTAAGTCCAAGGCCAAACTGGTCAACAAGGACATGCCGCAGGTGACTTTCGCCGACGTTGCTGGTGCCGACGAGGCCGTCGAGGAACTCCAGGAAATCAAGGAATTCCTCCAGGAACCCGCTAAGTTCCAGGCAGTCGGCGCCAAGATCCCCAAGGGTGTGCTGCTCTACGGCCCTCCAGGTACAGGTAAGACCCTGCTGGCCCGTGCTGTTGCCGGCGAAGCCGGTGTTCCTTTCTTCTCCATTTCCGGCTCGGACTTCGTGGAAATGTTCGTCGGTGTTGGTGCTTCCCGTGTCCGCGACCTTTTTGAGCAGGCCAAGGCAAGCTCTCCGGCCATCATCTTCGTCGATGAAATCGATGCCGTGGGCCGTCACCGTGGCGCCGGTATCGGCGGCGGTAATGACGAGCGCGAGCAGACGCTTAACCAGCTCCTCGTGGAGATGGACGGCTTCGACGTCAAGACCAACGTCATCCTGATCGCCGCCACCAACCGTCCGGACGTCCTGGACCCGGCCTTGTTGCGCCCGGGCCGTTTCGACCGCCAGATCACCGTGGAAGCCCCGGACATGATCGGCCGCGAACAGATCCTCAACGTGCACGCCAAGGGCAAGCCGATGGCGCAGGGCATCGATCTCCGGGCTGTTGCCAAGAAGACCCCCGGCTACACCGGTGCAGACCTGGCAAACGTGCTCAACGAGGCTGCACTGCTGACCGCGCGTTCAAACGCCAACCTGATTGACGACCGCGCCTTGGACGAGGCAATCGACCGCGTCATGGCCGGCCCGCAGAAGCGAAGCCGCGTCATGAAGGAACTTGAGCGCAAGATCACCGCGTACCACGAGGGCGGCCACGCGCTGGTTGCTGCGGCACTGCGCAACTCGGCCCCGGTCACCAAGATCACCATCCTTCCCCGTGGCCGCGCCCTGGGTTACACCATGGTGATCCCCGAGGACGACAAGTACTCGGTGACCCGCAACGAACTGTTGGACCAGATGGCGTACGCCATGGGCGGTCGTGTGGCGGAGGAAATCGTGTTCCACGATCCCTCCACTGGTGCTTCCAACGACATCGAGAAGGCCACCTCCACGGCCCGCAAGATGGTCACGCAATACGGCATGAGCGAACGCGTGGGTGCCGTGAAGCTGGGCCAAGGAGGCGGCGAGCCGTTCCTCGGCCGCGATGCCGCCCAGGAGCGCAACTTCTCGGACCAGATTGCGTATGTTGTGGATGAGGAAGTCCGCCGCCTGATCGACCAGGCACACGACGAGGCCTACGCCATCCTCACCGAAAACCGCGACGTCCTGGATCGGCTGGCGCTGGAACTGCTGGAACGGGAAACCCTGAACCAGGCTGAGATCGCGGAGATCTTCCACGACATCCGGAAACGCGATTTCCGCGAGATCTGGCTTTCCAAGGAATCCCGCCCGGTCCAGTCGATCCCGCCGGTCGAAAGCCGTGCCGAGAAGGCTGAGCGCGAGGCCCAGGAGGAAGCCAAGAAGGCCCGTCTGGACGAGCCCCTGGACGTCGTGGCCCCGCATGCCCAGGGCGTCAGCAGCCAGGAGTCCTTCGAGGCCCCGAATCCCAACGGCGGCCCCGACCACCCGCATCACGGCTAAGCTTTCTGCTGTGACTCATTTCGACGACGACGACGACCTCGCCGCCGCCCACGGTTCTGCCACGGGCTCCAAGCACGGCCAAAAAGTGGATCGCCCGCGCATTGAAGCGGCGGTCCGGGAGATTCTCCTTGCCATTGGGGAAGATCCCGAGCGTGGCGGCCTGCAGGACACGCCGAAGCGGGTGGCCAAGGCCTACGCCGAGGTTTTCGCGGGCCTCCACCAGCACCCGGAGGAGGTCCTGTCCACCACCTTCGACCTCGACCATGAAGAGCTTGTCCTGGTGAAGGACATTCCCTTCTACTCGACGTGTGAACACCATCTGGTGCCTTTCCACGGCGTCGCGCATGTCGGTTATATTCCGTCACATGACGGCAAGGTCACTGGGCTTAGCAAGTTGGCGCGGTTGGTGGATATCTATGCCCGGCGTCCCCAGGTGCAGGAGCGGCTCACCACTCAGATCGTTGAGGCCCTTGTCACGCACCTGAACCCGCGCGGGGCGATTGTCGTCGTCGAATGCGAGCACATGTGCATGTCCATGCGCGGCATCCGCAAGCCCGGCGCGAAGACCGTCACCAGCGCGGTGCGCGGTCAGCTCCATGACCCGGCCACCCGCGCCGAGGCCATGAGCCTCATACTCGGAAGGTAAGCATTATGGACTCCCTCGCTGCAGCACCCGGAACCGGCCCGGCCACAAGCCCGTTGCCGGTTCTCCGTAAGCCGCGGCCCGCGGCCAGGTTCGAGGACCTGCCAAAGGACCGCACGCTTGTCATGGGAATCCTCAACGTCACCCCGGATTCCTTCAGCGACGGCGGCGCCCACCGGACGCCGGATACGGCCATCGCCCTCGGCCTGCGTATGTTCTACGCGGGCGCCGACATCATCGACGTCGGTGGAGAATCCACGCGCTCCGGCGCGGAGCCGGTTTCCCCCGAAGAAGAACAGCGCCGGGTTATCCCGGTGATCCAGGCGCTCGTCAAAGCGGGCGCGTTGGTCAGCATCGACACGATGCACACTTCCACCGCCGCGGCTGCCGTGGAGGCCGGCGCGGCGATCATCAACGATGTGTCCGGCCTGACCATCGAACCCGACATGCCCGAACTCGTGGCCCGCACCAAGGTTCCCTATATCCTCACGCACCGCCGCGGGGATGCGCTGACCATGGACAGTCTCACGGACTATGACAACGTCGTTGACGATGTCGTGGCGGAGCTCAGCGGTGTCCGCGACAAGCTGTACGCGGCGGGCGTCGCCCCGGAGCAGATCATCATTGATCCGGGTGTCGGCTTCTCCAAGAACGAGGACCAGAACTGGGAGATCCTCAAGAACCTTGACCAGCTTTTCAGCCTGGGCCACAAGGTTATGGTGGCTGCTTCCCGCAAACGGTTCCTCGGTTCGCTCCTGACTGTTTCGGGCAAGTCGGCTGCACCTCTTGAACGCGACGCCGCGACGGCGGCCATCACCGCTTTGAGCGCCGCCAAGGGCGCCTGGGCTGTCCGCGTCCACGACGTCGGTCCCAGCCTTGACGCCGTCAAGGTCGCCGCCCGTATCGCCCGCTGATTGGACAATGCTGTGGACAGGATCACGCTGACCGGCGTCACCGCCGTCGGTTATCACGGGGTGTTCGATTTCGAACGCCGTGACGGCCAGCCGTTCGTGGTGGACGCAGTGCTGCACACGGACTTCACCAAGGCTGCCCAGACCGATGACCTGCAGTACACAGCACATTATGGCGAAGTGGCCGAGCTGATCACCAAGCACATCGAGGGTGAGCCGCTGAACCTGATCGAGGCCCTGGCTGTCAGGATCGCCGAGGGCATCCTCGCGAACTACAGTGTGGCCGCCGTTGATGTCACAGTCCACAAGCCCAAGGCGCCCATCGAGGTGCCTTTTGGAGATGTCACTGTCAGCGTCCACAGGGAGCGGTCATGACACCTGTCTACACCAAGGCCATCCTGGCTCTGGGCAGTAACCTTGGCGAGCGGAACGATACCCTCTCCACCGCAGTGGCCGATCTTGTGGATCCTCCCGAGGTCAGGTTGTTGGGTGTGTCTCCGGTCGTCCAGACCAAGGCTGTTGGTGGGCCGGAGGGCCAACCCGATTTCCTGAACATGGTCATGGCGGTCGAAACGACCCTTACGCCGTTGGAACTCCTTAAGCATTGCCACGATGTGGAACAGAAGCATCACCGTGTCCGCGAGGTCCGCTGGGGTCCCAGGACCCTGGACGTGGACATTATTGTCTTCGGTGACCTTGTCAGCGAAGATCCCATCCTGACCATCCCGCATCCGCGGGCAGCCGAGCGGGCGTTCGTGCTGTACCCGTGGTCGCTGTTGGAACCGCACGCACAACTGGAGGGGCGCAGCGTAGCTGAACTGGCCGCCGTCGCCTCCGATATGCCGGATATCCGTCGTTTTGACGGCTTTGGTGACGTTGCCGGCGTGCCCGCCACGGGTGCGTTGGAGTAGCCATGAAAGCAATGCGTCCCGTGGTCCTGTTGCTGATCGCCGTGGTGGCTGCCGTCATTGCCTGGTTGGCTACGGTTGCCACGAACCGTTTCAGCATGGCTACGCCGGTCCTTCCTGAATCTGCCCTGATCACCATGGGCGTTATCGCCGGGCTCACCCTGATCATGGGTATCCGGGTGCTGCGCTGGCGGAACGGCAAGAAGAAGAACATGCTGAACCCGATCCTGGCTGCGAGGACGTTGATCCTGGCCCAGGCTTGCGCGTATGCCGGGACTCTTCTCCTGGGATGGCACGCCGGCATCGCAATCGACCTCCTCAGGGTCAGCCTCCGAAGTGGCGAGGGCATCCTCTGGAACGCGTTGCTGATGGGTGGCGGCGGAGTGGCGATGGTGGTGGTGGGGATCGTGGTTGAGCGGTTCTGCCGGATACCCCCTGAAGATTTCGAGGGCGGTACGCCCGGCCCTGACACGCGCAGGGGCGAGACCAAAGGCGAGGGCGAATATGCCTACCGCGGCGATTGATCCGCCGGGCGTCCAGTGGCTCAGGGTCTCCCCGAAGTACGTCACGGTTCGCTTGGTGGAGTGGGCCATTGGCAACCTGGTGTTGTTGGTGATCCTCAGTTTGCCTCTCCTTTTCGTGCTTCTTGGGTGGTGGCGCTGGCCGCCGCTGTGGCTTGCCATTACGGTTCCGGCGGTGATGCTGGGCCTGGCATTGTGGCGCCTGGTCCTGATCCCGCGCCAGGTCCGTGCCATCGGTTACGCGGAACGCGATGACGACCTCCTCATTCGGCGCGGCATATTCTTCCAGCGCACCATGGTGGTCCCGTATGGCCGCATGCAATACGTTGATGTCGCCGTTGGCCCTGTCGAGCGCAGCCTGGGGTTGTGCACCTTGAAGCTCCACACCGCCTCTGCCGGTACCCATGCCCACCTGCCCGGACTTCCCGCAGAGGAAGGTGCGCGCCTCCGCGAGCAGTTGTCGGCCCGCGGAGAAGCCCGGCTGGCCGGGCTGTGAGCCCGGGGGGAAGCGTGGCTGTAGGGCTTCGGGATGAAACCGTCGACGGCGATTGGCGGCGGGTCCACCCGGCGTCGCCGTTCGTCCGCGGCTGGGTAGCGCTGGCCGCCGTCGGATACTTCTTTGGCCGCGACGCTTTCGAGCGCGTCCTGCAGGGCCGGGAATTCGTGGATCCCACCCTCAACAGCCGGGCCCCGTGGCTGCTTGCCGGCGGAGCTGTGCTCCTGCTGCTGACCGTTGGCGGTTTTATCCTCAGCTGGTACTTCACGCGCTTCCAAGTGGCTGAGGGCTATGTCAGGGTGAACACCGGTTTCCTTTTCAAACAGCAACGACAGGCGCGCCTGGACCGTGTCCAGGCCATCGACATCGTCCAGCCGCTGCTGGCGAGGATCTTCGGCCTCGCCGAACTTAAGTTCGAGGTCGCCGACGCCGGGGAGTCGGCTGTGCGGCTGGCGTACCTTCCGGTTGACCAGGCCAAGCAGCTGCGCGCAACCATCCTCGCGCGGGCTGCGGGCGTGGTCAGTGGCCCGGAGGCCGCCGGGGAGGAAATGCCGGAAGCACCCGAGCATGTGGTGCTGTCGGTACCCCCAGGGCGGCTCATCGGTTCGCTGCTTTTGAGTGAGCAGACCGTGGGTATCCTGCTTGGTGCGGCAGCGGTGGTGGGCGTTTCCGTCCTCATGGACAACCAGGCGATTTTTCTGGCACTGATCCCTGCCGTCCTGGGTATCGGGGCCGCGTATTGGAGTTCGTTCAACAAGGGCTACAACTTCACTGCTGCGATCTCGCCGGACGGTATTCGGCTTCGGTATGGACTGCTGGACACCCAGGCACAGACGCTGCCGCCCGGGCGCATCCAGGCCCTGATGGTTGCACAGCCGCCAATCTGGAGGATTTTCGGCTGGTACCGGATGCACGTCAACGTGGCCGGCTACGGAGCCGCGGGCACAGAAGGTGCTGGGCGGACCATGTTGTTGCCTGTTGGGCTGAAGGCTGACGTCATGCGGATGATGTCGTTGGTGCTGCCTGATCCCGGCGTGGACGATCCCGGGAAGGTGTTCACTGCTGGTTTGACGGGGCTTGCCCGGGGCGCACGGTCGGCTGTCCCAAGCGAAGACGGCTTCGTGGTAACCCCGCGGCGGGCACGTTTGCTGGCCCCACTGGGTTGGCGGCGCAACGGTTTCTTCGCCACCAGGACTGCCCTGTTGATCCGCTCCGGCCGGTGGTGGCGCACACTGGTGGTTGTTCCTCATCAGCGGACACAGTCGATGGCGCTGCATCAAGGCCCCTTGGCCCGACGCTTCCGGGTGGCCGACCTGGTGCTCCACACCACGGCCGGACCCGTATCGCCCAGGGTTTTCCAAGCCGGAGTAGAGCAGGCCGTCGCCTTGTTTGACCACCAGGCGGCGCGGGCCCGGGAAGCACGGAAACGGCAAACCAGCGAACAATGGCTGGCGCAGGTAGCCCCGCAGGCCCCCGAAGTCGCAGCTGCTGTGAAGTCGCAACCACAAAGTTCCCCGTCACTACAACAACAGGAGGACCGCCAGGATGGCTAGGCCAGGACGACTCGGAGTCGGGATCATTGGCGCCGGGAAAGTGGGCGCCGTGCTGGGTGCGGCCTTGCGCGCGGCCGAGCACGCCGTCGTCGGGGTTTCCGCGGTGTCCGAGGCGAGCCGCGAACGGGCCGACAACCTGCTTCCGGGTGTCCCGATCCTGGAAATCCAGGACATCGTGGAGCGCTCGGAGCTGGTGCTGCTTGCCGTCCCGGACGATGCCCTCGGTGAGCTGGTTGGGGGACTGGCCAAGCTTGGCGCCTGGCAGCCCGGCCAACTGGTGGCTCACACCTCGGGCCGGTTCGGCGTCGGAATCCTGAACCCGGTCCGCGCGGCCGGCGCGATTCCGCTGGCCCTCCACCCCGCCATGACCTTCACGGGCATGAGCCTGGACCTGACCCGCCTCATGGATTGCACGTTCGGCGTGACCGCCGACGCCCCGATGCTGCCCATCGCCCAGGCGCTGGTTGTGGAGATGGGTGCCGAGCCGGTGGTCATCGCCGAAGGTGACCGGACGCTCTATCACGCTTCCCTGGCGCACAGCTCCAACCACATGGTGACGTTGGTGGCGCAGGCGTCGCAAATGCTGCGGGAGATCGGCGTCGAGGCCCCGGAGTCCATGCTGGGCCCGCTGCTGCGGGCGACGCTGGAGAACGCCCTTGCCTCCGGCGAATCCGCGTTGACGGGTCCGGTGGCCCGTGGGGATGTAGGCACGGTTTCCGCGCACGCCCAAGCACTTAAGGAATACGACGGCGGCGCAGGCGGCGATGTCCTGGCCGCCTACCAGGCCATGGCGCAGGCCACCGCGCGCCGGGCAGTGAACCGCGGATTGCTGCGGCCGGAACAACTCAACGAGATCAGCAAGGCTTTGGGCGAGGAGCCCGGGGCGTTGGAAGGAAACTGAACAGCATGGCCATCAAACTCGTCACCACCGCGGCCCAGCTTCGTGCCGAAAGCGCCAGGCTCCTGGCAGCCAAAGGTGGGAATTCGCAGGGACTGGTGCCCACCATGGGGGCCCTCCACTCCGGTCACGCCGCTCTCGCCCGGACCGCCGTCGCCGAGAACGACGTCGTGGTTGCCACGATCTTCGTGAACCCGCTGCAGTTCGGTGACGCCGTCGACCTCGACCGCTACCCGCGCACGCTCGAGGCCGACATGGCACTGCTGGATGCGGAAGGCGTTGACTTGGTTTTCGCGCCGTCCGTGGACGAGGTGTACCCGGGCGGCCAGCCGCTGGTTCGCGTTACTTCCGGCCCGCTCGGCGACAAGTGGGAAGGCGCCTCACGCCCCGGCCACTTCGACGGCGCCCTCACCGTGGTGGCCAAACTGCTGCACTACGGCCTCCCCGGAGGTGCTTCAGCGGACGGCACGACGGCGGCGTACCGGGCTTACTTTGGCCAGAAAGATGCGCAGCAGTTGGCCTTGGTGAAGCGCATGGTTTCGGACCTGAACTTCCCTGTGGAGATCGTCCCGGTGCCCATCGTCCGCAGTGAGGACGGCCTGGCATTGTCGAGCCGGAACCGTTTCCTGTCGGATGAAGAGCGCGACGCTGCACTGGTGCTTTCGCGGGCACTGCGCCTCATTGAGTCCCGGGCGAACGCCCACGAACCGCTGGACCTGGACTCCGCCGTCGAACTCGTTGCATCCCAGCCACTCGTGGAACTGGACTATTTCGACGTCGTTGACCCTTCCACGCTGGAACCGCTGGCGGAAAACTGCAAAGAGACCCCGTTCCGGGGCGAGGGGTTGGCGATCATCGCAGCCAAAGTAGGTCCGGTGCGGCTTATCGATAACGCACCATTGTTTTCCTAGCGTTTGGAAATTTCCTACTGACGGGAATTCGGTGGGCGCTTAGACTGTTCTTGTCTTCGCCGGCATAGATCGCCGGCCACCAAAAACCAAACCTTGGGGAATCCTCATGTCTACCGACGTCTCGTCCGACGCCAACGGCAAGCCCGAATCCGGCGCGCCCACCGGCGGTGCCACCACGGAGGCTTCGCGCCCCCAGGCCCCTGGAGCCCAGGCCCCAGCATCCGGAAAGATGTCCCGTGAGTCGGTGACCGTCATTGTGACCTTGTTGGTGGCCACGTTCGTCGTGATCCTCAACGAGACCATTATGAACGTCGCCCTCCAGCGGCTTATGACGGATCTCCAGGTGAGCGCCTCCACCGTGCAGTGGCTGGCCACTGGCTTCATGCTGACCATGGCCGTTGTCATTCCGACCACCGGTTTCATCCTGCAGCGTATGAGCACCCGCGGAGCGTTCATGCTCGCCATGGGCCTGTTCAGCGGAGGCACCTTGCTGGCAGCATTGGCGCCGGGATTCCTTGTGCTCCTGCTGGCGCGGATCGTCCAGGCAGGTGGGACGGCCATCATGCTGCCGCTGCTGATGACCACCATCCTGACGTTGGTCCCCATGGCCAAACGAGGCGCCGTCATGGGCAACGTCAGCATTGCCATTTCGGTGGCTCCGGCCATGGGGCCCACTGTCTCCGGCATCATCCTGGATAACTTCTCGTGGCGCTTCATGTTCGTGTTCGTGCTGCCGGTCGCTTTGGCTGCCTTCGCGATCGGTGCCAAGTACCTCACCAACGTGGGCGAGCGTGGTAAGACCACCTTGGACGTCTTCTCCGTGATACTCACCGTGCCTGCCTTCGGTGGGCTCGTGTACGGCCTGAGCCAGATCGGTGGTGCAGACGCCGGAGTTGTACCTGTCATCGCCTTGGTAGTTGGCCTCCTCTGCTTGGCGCTGTTCGTCTTCCGGCAGCTCAAGCTCCAGAAGTCGGACTCGCCGCTGCTGGACCTCCGCGCCTTCAAATTCCGCATGTTCACCGTGTCGACGCTGTTGATGGTCGTCGCCATGATGGCGCTTTTCGGTGGCGTGATCCTGTTGCCGCTGTACTTGCAGAACACCCTGCACCTGCAGCCGCTGGAGACCGGCCTGGCACTGCTGCCGGGTGGTTTGGCCATGGGCTTGCTGGGGCCGGTCATCGGACGGATTTTCGACAAGGTAGGTCCCCTGCCGCTCACCGTCTCCGGTTCGGTGCTCATGGTCCTGACCCTGTGGCAGTTCTCCCGCTTGGACGAAGGCAGCCCGCTTGGCTGGGTTATTGCCCTGCACGTCACCCTGAGCCTTGGCCTTGCCATGCTGTTCACGCCGGCGTTCACCACAGGCCTGAACCCGTTGCCGCCGCACCTCTACTCGCACGGTTCGGCGATCATCAGCACCGCGCAACAGGTTTCCGGCGCGGCAGGAACAGCGTTGCTGGTCTCCATCTACTCCGTGGTGGCCGCATCGTCCGGCCTGGTGGCCGGCATGCACGCAGCTTTCCTGGCTGCGACCGTCATAGCCCTGGCCGGAGTAGTCCTGGGTGCCATGATGCGCAAGACCGAAGGCGCCGGCGGCCACGGGGGCCACTGACGCTCTCTCACGCCCCGCCTGTTTGGGGTCGACGCTCTCTCACGTTCCGCCCCATTCCAGCAAACGCTCTCTCACTTCGGTGGGGGAGCGTTTCTGGTTTCCGGGCGGTGCTCGGCGGGGGCCAGTTCTTCGGTGAGCACGGACCGGACGCTCTCTCACGTTCCGCCTGCTTGGGGCGGACGCTCTCTCACGTTCCGGTGGTTTGGTGGGGTGTTCGACGGCGGTGGTTGGGGTTGGTGTTTTCGCATGTTGTTGCGGTGGTTGGGTGGTGTGACGGGCTTCACGGGGAGGTCTTGCGGGGATTTCGGCGGGTTTGGGGGTGTTGATGGGGTTGTTTTCCGGTTGTTTGCGGGGTTTTTGGGTGGTGTTGGGGTGGATTTGGTTAGGGGGCGGGGCGCGTGTAAAGTTATCTGAGTCGCCGCCGCTGATGCGGAAATGATGGTGACAAACTCCCTTCAAATTACCGATTTCGGTAGTGCTTTCATGCGCTTCTGTTGCGGTGTGGGAGGCCTGGTTCCGGTTTGCTTTGTGCGGCCGCTTCGGGTAAGTTTGAAAAGTTGCTCCGGAGCGAGCCAGTCAAGGCTGGTGGTACTGCTTTGGAATAGTGACCTGTTGTTTGAGAACTCAATAGTGTGCCAAGTTTGTTGATACCGATTGTTTTTTGATTGGTTGAAATTTATGCCAGTTCTGTCATGCACCCCCGTGTGTGGTGGGCTGGTTTTCAGCTGGTTTCGAATTTTGTGCAGCCGCGTTCTACCGTTATTTCCGGTGGGTGTGGTTGTGTCTGTTTGATTTTTTTGTTTTCAACGGAGAGTTTGATCCTGGCTCAGGATGAACGCTGGCGGCGTGCTTAACACATGCAAGTCGAACGATGATCCCAGCTTGCTGGGGGATTAGTGGCGAACGGGTGAGTAACACGTGAGTAACCTGCCCTTGACTCTGGGATAAGCCTGGGAAACTGGGTCTAATACCGGATATGACCATTCCACGCATGTGGTGGTGGTGGAAAGCTTTTGTGGTTTTGGATGGACTCGCGGCCTATCAGCTTGTTGGTGGGGTAATGGCCTACCAAGGCGACGACGGGTAGCCGGCCTGAGAGGGTGACCGGCCACACTGGGACTGAGACACGGCCCAGACTCCTACGGGAGGCAGCAGTGGGGAATATTGCACAATGGGCGCAAGCCTGATGCAGCGACGCCGCGTGAGGGATGACGGCCTTCGGGTTGTAAACCTCTTTCAGTAGGGAAGAAGCGAAAGTGACGGTACCTGCAGAAGAAGCGCCGGCTAACTACGTGCCAGCAGCCGCGGTAATACGTAGGGCGCAAGCGTTATCCGGAATTATTGGGCGTAAAGAGCTCGTAGGCGGTTTGTCGCGTCTGCTGTGAAAGACCGGGGCTCAACTCCGGTTCTGCAGTGGGTACGGGCAGACTAGAGTGCAGTAGGGGAGACTGGAATTCCTGGTGTAGCGGTGAAATGCGCAGATATCAGGAGGAACACCGATGGCGAAGGCAGGTCTCTGGGCTGTAACTGACGCTGAGGAGCGAAAGCATGGGGAGCGAACAGGATTAGATACCCTGGTAGTCCATGCCGTAAACGTTGGGCACTAGGTGTGGGGGACATTCCACGTTTTCCGCGCCGTAGCTAACGCATTAAGTGCCCCGCCTGGGGAGTACGGCCGCAAGGCTAAAACTCAAAGGAATTGACGGGGGCCCGCACAAGCGGCGGAGCATGCGGATTAATTCGATGCAACGCGAAGAACCTTACCAAGGCTTGACATGAACCGGTAATACCTGGAAACAGGTGCCCCGCTTGCGGTCGGTTTACAGGTGGTGCATGGTTGTCGTCAGCTCGTGTCGTGAGATGTTGGGTTAAGTCCCGCAACGAGCGCAACCCTCGTTCTATGTTGCCAGCGGTTCGGCCGGGGACTCATAGGAGACTGCCGGGGTCAACTCGGAGGAAGGTGGGGACGACGTCAAATCATCATGCCCCTTATGTCTTGGGCTTCACGCATGCTACAATGGCCGGTACAAAGGGTTGCGATACTGTGAGGTGGAGCTAATCCCAAAAAGCCGGTCTCAGTTCGGATTGGGGTCTGCAACTCGACCCCATGAAGTCGGAGTCGCTAGTAATCGCAGATCAGCAACGCTGCGGTGAATACGTTCCCGGGCCTTGTACACACCGCCCGTCAAGTCACGAAAGTTGGTAACACCCGAAGCCGGTGGCCTAACCCTTGTGGGGGGAGCCGTCGAAGGTGGGACCGGCGATTGGGACTAAGTCGTAACAAGGTAGCCGTACCGGAAGGTGCGGCTGGATCACCTCCTTTCTAAGGAGCTGCTAACAACTGTCCGTGTTCTGTGTATGCGGTTCGTGGTGGTTGTCAGTGTTGCCCATTGCGCAGGCGTCTGTTCTGCGGTGGGTGCTCATGGGTGGAATATCAACGAATCATTTTTTGGCATGGCCTGTTCGGTTGTGTCCTGGTGTTAGTACGGCGG
>NZ_JAJUKH010000001.1:0-961362 GCF_021538675.1 Paenarthrobacter sp. AR 02 | reverse complement strand
GGGGGTCTGGTTGATGGGGTTGTTGTTTGAGAACTACATAGTGGACGCGAGCATCTAGGAACACACGCATACGTGTGTGTGTTTCTATACAGCAATTTCTTATGAATGAACCTGGCCCTTTGTGGTCGTGGTTCTCTCGAGTAAGTTTTTGATCTTTGTGTGGTCAAGTTTTTAAGGGCACACGGTGGATGCCTTGGCATTAGGAGCCGAAGAAGGACGTAGGAATCTGCGATAAGCCTGGGGGAGTTGATAACCGAGCGTTGATCCCAGGATGTCCGAATGGGGAAACCCCGCACAACGCTGTCATGGTGATTGTGTGACCCGCATCTGAACACATAGGGTGCGTGGGGGGAACGCGGGGAAGTGAAACATCTCAGTACCCGCAGGAAGAGAAAACAAGAGTGATTCCGTTAGTAGTGGCGAGCGAACGCGGATCAGGCTAAACCGTTCCATGTGTGATAGCCGGCGGGCGTTGCATGGGCGGGGTTGTGGGACTTTCCGTGCTGGTTCTGCCGGACCGGTGAGGTGTGATGTGCAGGCATAGGTGAACGGTCTTGAAAGGCCGGCCAGAGAGGGTGTGAGCCCCGTAACCGTAATGTTTTGTGCCGCCTGGAGAGTATCCCAAGTAGCACGGGGCCCGAGAAATCCCGTGCGAATCTGTCAGGACCACCTGATAAGCCTAAATACTTCCTAATGACCGATAGCGGACCAGTACCGTGAGGGAAAGGTGAAAAGTACCCCGGGAGGGGAGTGAAACAGTACCTGAAACCGTGTGCTTACAATCCGTCGGAGCAGCCTTGTAGTTGTGACGGCGTGCCTTTTGAAGAATGAGCCTGCGAGTTAGTGTTACGTCGCGAGGTTAACCCGTGTGGGGTAGCCGTAGCGAAAGCGAGTCTGAACAGGGCGAGTGTAGTGGCGTGATCTAGACCCGAAGCGGAGTGATCTACCCATGGCCAGGTTGAAGCGACGGTAAGACGTCGTGGAGGACCGAACCCACTTCAGTTGAAAATGGAGGGGATGAGCTGTGGGTAGGGGTGAAAGGCCAATCAAACTCCGTGATAGCTGGTTCTCCCCGAAATGCATTTAGGTGCAGCGTTGCGTGTTTCTTGCCGGAGGTAGAGCTACTGGATGGCCGATGGGCCCTACAAGGTTACTGACGTCAGCCAAACTCCGAATGCCGGTAAGTCAGAGCGCAGCAGTGAGACTGTGGGGGATAAGCTTCATAGTCGAGAGGGAAACAGCCCAGACCACCAACTAAGGCCCCTAAGCGTGTGCTAAGTGGGAAAGGATGTGGAGTTGCGAAGACAACCAGGAGGTTGGCTTAGAAGCAGCCATCCTTGAAAGAGTGCGTAATAGCTCACTGGTCAAGTGATTCCGCGCCGACAATGTAGCGGGGCTCAAGTACACCGCCGAAGTTGTGGATTTCACACAGTACCCTAGCCTTCGTGGTTCAGGGGTGTGGAGTGGTAGGGGAGCGTCGTGTGGGCAGTGAAGTCGCGGTGGAAACCAGCGGTGGAGCCTACACGAGTGAGAATGCAGGCATGAGTAGCGAAAGACGGGTGAGAAACCCGTCCGCCGAATGATCAAGGGTTCCAGGGTCAAGCTAATCTGCCCTGGGTAAGTCGGGACCTAAGGCGAGGCCGACAGGCGTAGTCGATGGACAACGGGTTGATATTCCCGTACCGGCGAAAAACCGCCCATGCCAAGCGGGGGATACTAACCGCCCGGAGCCTGCCCGTACACCCTTGTGGTGTGCCGGGTTTTGGCCGAGCGCGGGACCTGATCCCGGGAGGTAAGCGTATTAACAGGTGTGACGCAGGAAGGTAGCCGGGCCGGGCGATGGTTGCCCCGGTCTAAGGATGTAGGGTCAGGGATAGGCAAATCCGTTCCTGTGTGTTTCGAGCACGATCCTGAGATCTGATGGGACTCCCGTAAGGGGGGATCCGGTGATCCTATGCTGCCAAGAAAAGCATCGACGCGAGGTTTTAGCCGCCCGTACCCCAAACCGACACAGGTGATCAGGTAGAGAATACCAAGGCGATCGAGAGAATTATGGTTAAGGAACTCGGCAAAATGCCCCCGTAACTTCGGGAGAAGGGGGGCCTGCCCCGTGATGGAGACTTGCTCTCCGTGAGCGGGTGTGGGCCGCAGAGACCAGGGGGAAGCGACTGTTTACTAAAAACACAGGTCCGTGCGAAGTCGCAAGACGATGTATACGGACTGACTCCTGCCCGGTGCTGGAAGGTTAAGAGGACCGGTTAGCCAACTCGTTGGCGAAGCTGAGAATTTAAGCCCCAGTAAACGGCGGTGGTAACTATAACCATCCTAAGGTAGCGAAATTCCTTGTCGGGTAAGTTCCGACCTGCACGAATGGAGTAACGACTTCCCCGCTGTCTCAACCATAAACTCGGCGAAATTGCAGTACGAGTAAAGATGCTCGTTACGCGCAGCAGGACGGAAAGACCCCGAGACCTTTACTATAGTTTGGTATTGGTGTTCGGAGTGGCTTGTGTAGGATAGGTGGGAGACGTTGAAACCCGGACGCCAGTTCGGGTGGAGTCATCGTTGAAATACCACTCTGGTCACTTTGGACATCTAACTTCGGCCCGTGATCCGGGTCAGGGACAGTGCCTGATGGGTAGTTTAACTGGGGCGGTTGCCTCCTAAAAAGTAACGGAGGCGCCCAAAGGTTCCCTCAGCCTGGTTGGCAATCAGGTGTCGAGTGTAAGTGCACAAGGGAGCTTGACTGTGAGAGAGACATCTCAAGCAGGGACGAAAGTCGGGACTAGTGATCCGGCGGTACATTGTGGAATGGCCGTCGCTCAACGGATAAAAGGTACCTCGGGGATAACAGGCTGATCTTGCCCAAGAGTCCATATCGACGGCATGGTTTGGCACCTCGATGTCGGCTCGTCGCATCCTGGGGCTGGAGTAGGTCCCAAGGGTTGGGCTGTTCGCCCATTAAAGCGGTACGCGAGCTGGGTTTAGAACGTCGTGAGACAGTTCGGTCCCTATCCGCTGCGCGCGCAGGAAATTTGAGAAGGGCTGTCCTTAGTACGAGAGGACCGGGACGGACGAACCTCTGGTGTGTCAGTTGTACTGCCAAGTGCATCGCTGATTAGCTACGTTCGGATGGGATAACCGCTGAAAGCATCTAAGCGGGAAGCTCGCTTCAAGATGAGATTTCCATACACATTTATGTGTGAGAGGCCCCCAGCCAGACCACTGGGTTGATAGGCCGGATGTGGAAGCGAGGACTAAAGACTCGTGAAGCTGACCGGTACTAATAGGCCAACAACTTACACCACACAACACACTGCACGCGTCCACTATGTGGTTCCCAACCAACAACCCCGGGAACCAACAACCAACTGAATAAACAACCAAGCACCACAGTTGTAACCACAGTCTTCCCACCCACCCCCACACGGGGTTGGGACGGGTAACAAAGTTACGGCGGTCATAGCGTGGGGGAAACGCCCGGTCCCATTCCGAACCCGGAAGCTAAGACCCACAGCGCCGATGGTACTGCACCCGGGAGGGTGTGGGAGAGTAGGACACCGCCGGACAACCATTAAGGTCGAGACCCCCCAACCCACACGGGTCGGGGGGTCTCCCACATTTAACAACCCAACAGCTCAGGTACTGTCATGGGATGAATCTCACCCGGAACATCCCCTTTGACGCCGCCGACACCGCGGACGGACGCGGGCCATTGACCTTGCGCCCGCTGGCGGTCCAGGATGCCGGCCCCTTGGCCGCGGCCTACACACGGAACCAGGAGCACCTGGCCCCGTGGGACCCTCAACGGAGCGAGGAGTTCTTCAGCGAAGTTGGTCAGGCCAGGGACGTGGAAGCCAAACTGAACCTGTTCGCTGGCGGCAGCGAGGTGCCCTGGGTCATTACGGCGGGTCAACGGGTCATCGGCAGAATTACGCTCTCCGGCGTGGTTCGCGGGCCATTTCTCAGCGCGAATATGGGTTATTGGGTTGACCAGGAGTTCACCGGCAGAGGCCTGGCATCGGCCGCAGTAGGGCATGTCCTCACCATGGCCGCGGATGAGTTGGGACTCCATCGCGTGCAGGCCGCGACCCTGGTCCATAACCTGGCCTCGCAGGCGGTACTCAAGCGGTCCGGGTTCGAGCGGATCGGGATGGCGCCAGAGTATCTGCAGATCGCCGGTAAGTGGCAGGATCACGTCCTCTTCCAACGCATCCTGTTCTGACAGGACCGGACGACGGCTCCCTGCCGACGGCGAAGGGTACGCCAAGGGCGTAAAGCGGTCCCAAAAACCCCTAAATTGCGGTGATTTTGGTCAAAAAGGCGCGGAAACACGCGGAATTTGCTGGCCATGGCTGCCCAAGCTGGTAAGTTTTCGAACAGTGGCTTGCTCGCATTCCGCTTGAAAGCTCAAAAACGTATGAGTCCAGGAGGACGTAAATGGCTAAGAACCGTAGTGAACTCGTTGCAGAGGTAGCAGGCAAGGCTGGCACCAGCCAGGCAGCAGTCAACTCCGTGCTCGATGCACTGTTCGAGGTTTTCGAGACTTCTGTCGCCGCCGGCGAAAAGATCACCATCCCGGGCTGGCTCGCAGTTGAGCGTACCGACCGTGCAGCTCGCACCGGCCGCAACCCGCAGACCGGCGAAACCATCCAGATCGCAGCCGGCCACAGCGTCAAGCTGACCGCTGGCTCCAAGCTGAAGGCAGCTGTCGCCAAGAAGAAGTAACTATTCTTCGGCGAACGCCTTGAAGGGACGGCAACCTGATGGTTGCCGTCCCTTTTGCTGTTAGTTAATGCACATAGCGCCCCTTACGATTCGCAGCCCGGGAGCGGGTAGCGGACAATGGATAGGTGCCGTCAGCAAGAAGCTCCGCAACTGCCCCTTCGCCCGTTCCCAAGCCGGGAACGCGTGGAGGTGACTCCGTCGCGGGAATTTCCGTTCCGTGGCAGCTGGCTGGCTTGGCGGTCTTGTTCCTGGTTCTGGCCGGGGCACTGATCTTCTCCGGCGCTGCCGCAGCCCGGCAGGTCTCCGATCCCGGCGCTCTGGTCCGATGGGGTCTTCCGATTGCAAAGGCCGTACACAACATTTCTGTGGCCACCGTTGTGGGTGGGCTGATCTTCGCCGTCGGCATCCTGCCCAAGAACCTCGGCGGCTCCCGGTCACGGGAGAAGGACCTCGACGCTCCGGAGCATCCGGCCTTTACCCGGGCCCTTGGAGTTGCTGCAGCCGCCGGTGCCGCCTGGACCCTGTCGGCCGTGGCGGTTCTCGTTCTGACGTACGCGGATGTCGCTGGGCAGGGACTCTCGGGTGATGCCGAGTTCACTCGGGCGTTGGTGTATTTCATGACCGACATCGACACCGGTAAGGCGTGGCTCGCGGTGACCATTATCGCCGCAGTGGTCACCACGGCACTGTTCGGCGTCAGGTCGTTGACGGGCCTGGCTTTCACTCTTCTTTTGGCCCTTATTGGTCTCGTTCCTACTGCCCTCATTGGGCACTCTTCAAGCTCCAGCGACCATGAAGGTGCCATCAACTCCCTGGGCCTTCACTTGGTGGGAGTCTCAACATGGGTGGGTGGCATCATCATGCTCGCCGTCCTGTCAGGACTCCTCACGGGTTCGCGAAGCAAGGGGAGCCCGGACATCACGGAGCAAACCCTCCGGCGCTTCTCCGCCCTGGCAGGCTTCGCGTTCGTTCTTGTGTTCGCCTCGGGTGTCATCAACGCAGCCATCCGGGTCACCAACCCGGCGGACCTGTTCGGTTCGCCTTACGGTCAGCTGATCGTCGCCAAGGCGCTGGCTACCCTGGTCTTGGGCGGCATTGGTTTCATGCACCGTCAGTGGGTCATCCCCCAGCTCGGCAAGGGCGGTTCGATGTCCGCGCGCCGCGTGCTGTGGCAGCTGGTGCTGGTTGAACTGCTCGTGATGGGTGCGACGTCGGGCCTCGCCGTTGCGCTTGGGCGCTCGGCACCGCCGCAGCCCACCACCTACGCGCCGGACGCGTCGCCGTCGTTCATCCTCTCCGGCTACGAGTTGCCACCCGAACTGACGCCCGAGCGGTGGCTCACTGAGTGGCGTTTCGACTGGCTGTGGGTAGGTGTAGCGCTCTTTGGCGCAGTCACGTACGTCATGGGCGTCGTGAAGGTCCGCAAGCGTGGAGACAAGTGGTCCTGGTTCCGGGCTGCGAACTGGATGATCGGCTTGGTGGTACTCACGTACATCACGTCAGGACCGCCCGCTGTCTACGGCAGGGTGCTGTTCTCCGCGCACATGGTGGACCACATGGCCCTGACTATGGTGGCACCGATCTTCCTGGTCCTCGGGGCGCCGGTAACCCTCGCCTTGCGTGCCCTCCCGGCGAGGGGCGAAGGCGCCCAGGGCTCCCGCGGACTGCGCGAGTGGTTGCTGTTGTTTGTCCACTCCAGGTTCTCGCAGGTCGTCACCCACCCGTTGTTCGCCGCAGCGAACTTCGCAGGGTCGATCGTTTTGTTCTATTACTCGGATCTCTTCGGCCTGGCGATGCGCGAGCACGTTGGCCATGAGCTGATGAATGTCCACTTCCTGCTGACCGGATACATCTTCGTGCTCAGCATGATCGGCAGCGATCCGCTGCCACGCCGTGCCCCTTATCCAATGCGCCTGCTTCTGCTGCTGGCCACCATGGGCTTCCACGCCTTCTTCGGCGTGTCCATCATGGGTGGCACGGGCCTGCTCGCCGCGGACTACTTCGGAAACCTCGGCCGTGCGTGGGGCCCGTCGGCCTTGGGAGACCAACAACTGGGGGGAGCAGTGGCCTGGGGCATCGGCGAGATACCCACGCTGCTGGTGGCGATCGGGGTGGCTGTCATGTGGTCCCGTTCCGATGAGCGGGAGACCCGCAGGGTGGACCGGGCGGCCGACAGGAATAATGACGCCGATCTCAGTGCTTACAACGATATGTTTGCCCGCCTGGCTGATCGTGACGCCAAGATGGCGGGCCGGAGCACGGAACCTGCCCGGACGGACCCCACCACGGACCCCGCCGGGCAGACTGAACCACAAACCAAGCTGGAAGGACGCTGATGAGCGAAACCGTACGCACCCAACTCCGGGTCCGGGCCTCCGAACTGGAGGGCCGCGGCTGGCTCAACACGGGCGGCAAGTCACTGGATCTCGAATCCCTGCGGGGAAAGATCGTGCTGCTCGACTTCTGGACGTTCTGCTGCATCAATTGCCTGCACGTCCTGGATGAGCTCCGCCCGCTCGAGGAAAAGTACTCGGACGTCCTGGTGACGGTAGGCGTGCACTCGCCCAAGTTCGAACATGAGGCCGATCCGGTGGCCCTGGCATCAGCTGTTGAACGCTACGAAATCCACCACCCGGTCCTTGACGACCCGGAGCTTGCCACCTGGAAGGCCTACACGGCCCGCGCGTGGCCAACGCTCGTCGTGGTCGATCCGGAGGGCTACATCGTGGCCCACCTGTCGGGCGAGGGCCACGCAGGCGGCCTTGCCGTGCTCCTGGAGGAGCTCGTAGCCGAGCACGAAGCCAAGGGAACCCTGCACCGCGGCAACGGTCCCTACGTGGCACCGGAGCCGACGTCGGGTACGTTGCGCTTCCCCGGAAAGGCCACCCAACTCACCAACGGCAACTACCTCGTGGTGGACTCCGGCCACCACCGGCTGGTGGAGCTCCGCCCGGACCTGGAGACTGTGGAGCGCGTTATCGGCTCAGGGACCAAGGGCTACGTGGACGGACAAGCCGAGATTGCCCGGTTCAACGAGCCGCAAGGCGTAGCTTTGCTCCCGTCTGAGCTCGCGTGGAAGCTCGGATACGACGCCGTCGTGGCCGATACGGTCAACCACCGGCTGCGCGGCGTGACGCTCAGATCCGGCTATGTGCAAACCGTTGCGGGCAACGGAGTGCAGCGCCTGCTGGACGCCGGTCCCGCCCGGGTCACCGACTCGGGTGCGGGTACGTGGTCCGAACACCACGACGACGGTCCGGCCGATTTTGCGGCGGACTCCGTGGACGTTGGAGCACTGGGACTTGGCACTGAAGTTTCCCTGTCCTCGCCCTGGGATGTGGTCTGGAGCCAGAAGCTGCAGAAGGTCGTCATTGCGATGGCCGGAACCCACCAGATTTTCGCTTTCGACCCCCTGACCAACGAGGTTTCGATCCTTGCCGGTTCCGGGCTTGAAGGCCTGTTGGACGGCAAAGCCGAGGAAGCCTGGTTCGCCCAGTCGTCCGGCCTTGCGATCGACGCGGATGACAACATCTGGGTTGCCGATTCTGAGACGTCCTCCCTGCGCCGCCTGGTTCTCAGTGACTCCGGCGTGACTGTTGAGACTGCCGTAGGCAAGGGCCTGTTCGACTTCGGGTTCCGCGACGGTGACTTCGCGGAGGCCCGTCTCCAGCACCCCTTGGGCGTCACGGTCCTCCCTGACGGTTCAGTGGCCATTGCCGATACGTACAACGGCGCCGTTCGCCGGTACGACCCCGTCGCCAAGTCCGTCTCCACGTTGGCGAGGGGCCTCGCCGAGCCGAGCGACGTCGTCGTGGTTCAAGTGGAAGGCAGCGAGCCGCTGCTTGTCGTGGTGGAGTCGAACAAGCACCAGCTGGTCCTGGTTCCCATCCCGAAGGAAGCACAGCAGGTGGACGAGGGCGCGTCGCAGACGCACCGCCCCAAGAGCCCTGTCACGCCGGGAAACCTCGAGCTTGCCGTGCGGTTCAAGGCCCCCACAGGCCAGAAGCTTGACGACCGCTGGGGCGACCCGACGCAGTTGAAGATCTCCTCCACACCCCCTGAGCTGCTGGTTTCAGGTGGAGGGACGTCGGTGGGCTTGCTCCGTACCCTTGAACTGTCGGCCGACGTTCCCGAGGGCATCCTGCACATCACGGCACGTGCTGCCGCGTGTGATGGACCCGAGACCGAAGACGGCGAAATCCCGGACCATGCTGCATGCCACCTCTACCAGCAGGATTGGGGCATTCCAGTGGTCCTGCAGGCCGATGGCGAGTCCGAGTTGGTGCTGGACCTCCGCGGCATGGACTAAGAACCCGCGGACAGGCCTCAGAACGTCAGCATGGGCGTCACCGTCACGGTGTCGCCGCTGACGTCCAACTGGGTGGTGAAGCTGAAGTCGTGCTCAACGCTGAGGTCTTTGCCGGCGCCCGTGAAGAGGTCGATTTCGCGGGCGGTCAGCGTAGCTTTGCCATTCAAAGGCGCTACGACCCACTTGCCGCCAAAGGGCTCAATGGTGACCTTGGGGTACTCCGTGATAGCCCATTTGATGGTTCCGTCCACTACCCGGGCATTGCTGACGTGGTAGAACGGGCAGTCCGGCTGGAGGCGTTGCTGTTCCGTCGCCTGGACGGCGCACGTGTCCAGGAACTCCTTGACCTTGCCCGCGACGGCGTCATTCATGGCCTTCGTGGACCGCGTCAGGAGGTTCAGGGGGGCCGTCCCGCCGTCGCGCGTTGAAACGAGCGCCGACGCAGGAGGAGCCTCGAAATAGGTGCCGTTCAAGCTTGCTTCGTATTTGCCGGGGAAAAAGACGGCGAAGGTGTTGTGGCCGTTGGGCATGTTGACGGGGACACCGTTGAGCGTCGCTTCGCTTGCATTGACCACCGTGACGTCAATGGTGGGCAAGGTTGTGGGCACGAAGGCCCATTTGGTGAAGAACAGCCACTGGGTTCCGGTGCGCTCCATCAGGAACTCGGTGTGGAGGCGGTTGCCGTCCAGGGTGTATTCCACGGGCACGGCTACCCGGTTGCTGCCACGGGATTCGGGGTTCCCCACCTTGACGTCTGACATCTTGGAGGCGGCGGTTTGTAACGCGGTTCCGTCGAGCATTGCGGCGTTGGCGCTGGGAACTTTGGCCCTCAGCAACCCCAGTGCTTGTGCGCCGTCACCCTTTTGCAGGGCTTGGAAGTATTCCTTGACGGGCTGCTGGGGGCTGGCCACAGAGGAGCTCACCAGATTGATGCACACGATGGCTCCGGCGGCAGCAAGCATCAGACCGAGCAGCCACCCGGCTGCGGTCCTGACCATCGCTTGACTCCACTGCACGCCCTTTACGTTACCTGCCGCAGCCGAAATCACTGTGCACGAAGGCGTCGGAACGACTTATGTCCACCGTGTGGAGAAGGCACGACGGCGGGCGGCAGCTTGTGGTGCCGCCGCCCGGGCCCGGCGAGGAGGGTTAGCGACGCCGGCGCGAGGAGGTGCCGAAGACACCCCGCATGAGGTCACGGCCGAGCTGGGTCCCCATGGATCGGACCATGCTCTTGAGGCCACCGCCCAACGCACCTCCCAAGGCGCCGGCGATGTCACCGAACATGCCGTCCTGTGGGGCGGGTGCCGGGGCAGGCGCGGGAGGGGCCGGCATGGGCGGGGCCGGGTAGGACTCGGGGGTGGAAGGCCGGGAGCTTGGACGGCCGAGGATTTCCTCCTCGATACGGCGGGCTTCGGCGTCGATGTCTGCCTGCGATGTTCCCGTGGAGGAAGCCGGGGCGGGCGGCAGGCCGGGTGCGGGGTCGCCTGTGGAGGCGGCAACCTGGCCGTTCAGCTTCTCGTACGCGGAGACGTTGTCCACCGCGGTACCGTACTTCGACAACAGCGCGGATGCAGCCACCGTGCTCCGGATGAGCTCGTCAGTGCTGGGTCCCATGACGGACTCGGGCGCCCGGAGCCGGGTCAGGGCAACAGGCGTGGGAGCTCCTTTTTCGTTCATGACGGTGATGACAGCTTCGCCGATGCCGGCTGAAGTCAGTGTCTTTTCCAGGTCGTAGTCGCTGACCGGGAACGTGGACACCGTCGCTTTGAGCGCCTTGGCGTCCTCCGGGGTGAAGGCCCGCAAGGCATGCTGCACCCTGTTGGCGAGTTGGCCCAGGATGTCGGCGGGAACGTCCTTGGGTGTTTGGGTGACAAAGAAGATGCCCACGCCCTTGGAACGGATGAGCCGGACCGTGGTGGTGATGGCTTCAAGGAAGGCCTTGGAAGCGTCGTTGAAGAGCAGGTGGGCCTCGTCCAGGAAGAAGACCAGCTTGGGCTTGTCCAGGTCGCCGGCTTCGGGCAGGTCTTCGAAGAGGTCGGCCAGGAGCCACATCAGGAAGGTTGAAAACAGCAGGGGCTTGGTCTGCAGCGTCGGGAGCTCCAGGCAACTAACCACTCCGCGGCCGTCCGGTGCTGTGCGGAGCAGCTCGGCAGTATCGAACTCCGGTTCGCCGAAGAATTTCTCCATGCCTTGCGCTTCCAATCCCACCAATTCGCGCAGGATCACGCCTGCTGTGGCTTTGGAGAGGCCGCCCAGGTTCTCAAGCTCCGCTTTGCCCTCGTCGGAGGTGAGGAACTGGATGACGGCACGGAGGTCCTTGAGGTCGATCAGCTCAAGGTTTTTCTGGTCGGCGAAGTGGAAGATGAGCTGGAGGCTGGACTCCTGGGTGTCGTTGAGGTCCATGATGCGCGAGAGCAGGATGGGCCCGAAAGAGGTAATGGTGGCGCGGACCGGGATACCGTTGCCGTCCCCACCGAGTGACAGGAACTCGACGGGAAAGTTCTTCGCGGACCAGTCCTGGCCCAGCGCAGAGGTACGGGCTGTCAGTTTCTCGCTCCCGGTTGCGGGCGTCGCCAGCCCGGACAGGTCGCCTTTGATGTCGGCGAGGAAAACCGGGACACCCGCCGTCGAAAGCTGTTCGGCGATCATGTGCAGCGTGACTGTCTTGCCGGTACCGGTGGCGCCGGCCACCAGACCGTGCCGGTTCATCATGGCCAGCGGGAGGCGGACCTGCGCCTCCTTGTGGACTTCGCCGTCCACGATCGCTGCACCAAGCTCAATGGTGGCACCTTCCAGGGTGTAGCCCTGCTGGATGGTGGCTAGTTTTTCGGCAGTGGTTTTGTTGGCCATGCGCATAGCTTAGCTGTGCGTGGCAAGATCCTTGCTGAAAGCCAAATGCTTGATTTCTTCGGGGTCTGCGGCGAGGTCGAACAGCGCCGTATACCCTGTGGCCAGGTACAGGTTTTTGGCTTCCGGCTGCCTGGGACCCGTGGTCAGGTAGAGCTTGGAGTAGCCGCGGCGCAGGGCCTCCGCCTCGAGCTCAAGGAGCACCCGCCGTGCCAGGCCGCGGCGGCGATGCGCTGAGTGCGTCCAAATCCTCTTGAGTTCGGCGGTGTCCTGGTCATAACGGCGGAAGGCACCGCCAGCCACGGACTCGCCGTTCTCCTGGAGGATGATGAGCGCACCGTGGGGCGCCGCGAACTCTTCGGCAGGGTAACGGTTGAGTTCCTCGGCCGCGCCCTCGCTGCTGAACAGATTCCCGTAGCGCGTCTCATATTCGACGGCGAGCTCGTCCAGGAGCGGGCGGACGCGGGGATCGTCCATGGGCAGGCTCAGGACGGTGATGTCCGACGTCGGAAGGGTCGGCGAAGTGGTCATGTCATGCCTTTCGTGAACGGATACCAACCAGGTCCAAGCTGCGAACTAGTTGGGTTGGAGCGCGGGGACGGCGGCAACCGCGGACAGGATCCGCCGCGCCAGGGCGTCATTTTCCCGGAACGGAGCTGCGTTGGTGTTGGGACGGGCAAAGGCGCCCGCGCCCCAACCGGAAGTCCATGGTCCCACCGCGAACAAACCCTTCTGTGGAATACCAACAGGGGACAATACTTCGTGATTCCCGGAAACCAGGAGTTTGCCCGTTGAGTGGGTTCCTTCGGAGGTGAGCAACCGCTGTTCGGTTCCCCATCCGGCGTCGTGCAGGTGCAGCAGGGCAGGGTTGGCGGACCGCTCCACCGACGCCGAAGGCAACCGCGCCTCGATATAGGCGGACGAGTCAACCACCACGGGCGACTGGAAGGAGCCCGCGACGAAACGGCCGAGGGATTCGTCAGCGCGAACCCACATGCCCGGGCCCAGGAATTTCAGGAGCCCGGCCCTGTGTAGCGCGAGCATTTCGCGGAGTCGGTGGGAAGGGGGTCCGGAGTCAACGAAGCTGAAGAAGCCGTGCCACCAACCGTGGACGGCCTGCTGTGAGCGGGCGTTGAGCCGCTCCTGCGGGACAAGCCGGCCCAGATCCATGTACACAAACAACAACGCGGTGAACAGTGCGAGGGTTTCGGAGTGGTCGCTGCTGGTGCGGAGGTTGAGGTCGTTCTGGATGTACGCGGCCACCGAACGCTGCACGGCGTCATGGTCGGCGAAAGCGCAGCCGCTCAACGGGTGGTCGAGCTTCTCCAGGTCCAGCCGGAGTGCCGGATCCGGCACGGATACGGCCACCAGCTCTTCCCGTGCCGGGCTGTACCACTGGACGGCGTCAAAGTGCGCTTCGAAGCTCTCCCACGTTCCCAACACCCGTGACGGGTAGCCGGTGAACAGTTCCCGGTAGTAGGCGTAGCCGGCATCCTTGGCGATCAGGGGCCACAGTTGGGTGCGGAAATCGAGCTCCTGATGCTCGGCCAACAGCGCCTGGACAGCCTCTGCAGTGAAATACCGGGGGCGGGAAATCGGCTCGCCGCGCAGCTCCGAGGAGATCTTGGAGTGATACGGCACCCCGCGCCGCGACCCTGCCCAGACCCGGGGTTCGGCGCCGGACGGCACGTAGTCGAGTTCGCCGTCGGGCCTTTCCTCGAACCGCCCGCCGCGACCTTCGAACAACAACACCAGCAGGTCAACGAACGCGAGACCCATTCCGGAGACAATCACGTCCTGGCCTGCTTCCACGGCGGAGTAGTCCACATCAGTGGTGTACGACGGCGGCGCATGGAACCCGCCGTGGGTGGCAGCGAAATCGCTGAGGCGGGCGGACTCGGGATCCAGCAAGGAATCGGTGTGGCCGAGCGCGTAGACCACGACGTCGGCGACCACCCCAGCACCGGAAGCCAGCCGCACGTGGTGGGAACCGTCGTCGGAAGCGCGTTCGACGGCGGTTGCCGTGTCCTGATGGACCGTGACCGTCACTTCTGTGCCGAGCGAAGAGACGGCCCGACGGAAGAACCACTCAAGGTACTTGCTCTGGAGTTGCCTGGTGGGAAAGGACGACGGCGTCAGCGAGCGGAGCTTTTCGAGCAAGTGCG
The DNA here is from genome assembly GCF_021538675.1 of Paenarthrobacter sp. AR 02. Classification (GTDB taxonomy): domain Bacteria; phylum Actinomycetota; class Actinomycetes; order Actinomycetales; family Micrococcaceae; genus Arthrobacter. The sequence goes on along the minus strand of NZ_JAJUKH010000001.1, from coordinate 947,310 downwards.
GCTCCAGCGCTGGAACGTCGCGGATTGTGCCATCCAGCACTCCCGCGGCCCAGGTTGCGAGGCCCGGCCCATCGACGGAGGGTCCATCGCACGCCACCGACGCGTCAGTGAACATGGTGACGTCCGCTGCCGTTGAGTTGAGCAGGAGGCCGGGGTCCTGGTCGTAGCGCCAGATCCTGCCCGAGCCCGGCTGATGCGGCTCGATGACGTGGATGTCCAGGGGGCCTTCGAACAGTGCGGGGCGGTTGGCTGCCAGCCGTTCCAGGACGCCGGCCGTGCGCGGACCGCCGCCAATGAAGGCGAGGGCGGGAACTCGTGACGGCATGGGATCTCCTGGCAAACAGTGGTTGGTGCAGTCCAATCTAGGGACCTCGGAGCGCGCCGGTCGAGGAGCGGGTAACGGCCGTTCACCACGCGTAACACCGCGTTAAGGCACGCAAAATCCCGACGCATATGGCGCTTGATGACGGTGATTGTGACGCGGTGCGAAGCCTTGCGAAGCCCCGCGAAGTCCAGTGAAGAAGTGCAAATTCCCGCCTTGCTGGCGGCTTCGGCGCGCCCATAGATTGGCAGCCATCCACTAGACAACAACCGATCTGAAATGAGGTGGCGCATGAGTGCAATAGCACCGCCTGCCACGGCGGACACCGCACCGCCCACCCCGGACTACTCCGAATACAAGCTGGTCCCGGCCCGTCACACCTGGCGTTGGGTGGGTACCGTGCTGGTTGCCGCCGGCGTCGCAGCCATCGCCTGGTCCCTGGTGACCAACCCCCGCTGGGAGTGGGGCGTGGTGGCCCAATGGTTCACCGCGCAGTCCGTTGTCAACGGTTTGGTGGAGACCCTTAAGCTCACGGCCATCTCCGGCGTCCTGGGCTTTGTGCTCGGGTTCATCCTTGCCCTCATGCGCTTGTCTGCCTCGCCTTTGCTGGTTTCAGTGTCCTGGACGTTCTCCTGGATCTTCCGCTCCACACCGCTGCTGGTCCAGCTCCTCCTTTGGTACAACCTGGGGTACCTGTACGAGAAGATCAGCCTGGGCATCCCCTTCACGGACGTCCGCTTCTTCGAAGCCCAGACCACCACGCTCATCAGCCAGTTCGCCGCTGCCGTGCTTGGCCTCACCCTGAACCAGGCGGCCTACTCTGCAGAGATCATCCGCGGCGGCATTCTCTCCGTGGACCAGGGCCAGTTGGAAGCAGCATCGGCTTTGGGCATCCCGGCGTGGAAGCGTTCCACCCGGATCGTGCTGCCGCAGGCCATGCGCGCCATCCTGCCCAATGCCTTCAACGAAATCATCGGCCTGGTCAAGGGCACCTCGATCGTTTACGTCCTGGCCTACTCCGAGCTCTTCTACACCGTCCAGGTCATCTACAACCGGACCCAGCAGGTGCTCCCGCTGCTGTTGGTCGCCACCCTCTGGTACGTGGTGATCACCTCCGTGCTGAGCGTCTTCCAGTACTACATTGAGCGCCACTTCTCCAAGGGCGCCCTCCGGACGCTGCCGCTCACGCCGCTGCAGAAGGCCCGGAAGTTTTTCGCCACCCACGTTGCCTCTTCCCCCACGAAGGACGCCCGATGAGCATCATCGCCGCACGCAAGCAGAAAACGACGGCGGCACAGGCTGCCGCTGAAACCGCAGCCGGGGAGGCTGCCGGCGAATCCCGCGAAACCGTGGGCGCTACCGGGTCAGCCCAAGCAGCCAACGACTCAGCCCAGGCCAAGGCCGGCACCCGCGGCCAGGTCGATATCGCCAACGTCCGGAAGTCCTTCGGCGCCACCGAGGTCCTCAAGGGAGTTTCCCTCACCGTCCAGCCTGGTGGCGTGGCTGTGATCGTCGGACCGTCCGGGTCCGGCAAGTCCACGCTTCTGCGGACCATCAACCACCTTGAAAAGGTCGACGGCGGCTACATCACCATCGACGGCGAACTGGTGGGCTACGAGGTTCGCGGCAACAAGCTCCACGAACTGCGCGAGAAGGACATCCTCAAGCAGCGCACCAACATTGGCATGGTGTTCCAGAGCTTCAACCTGTTCCCGCACCTCACAGCCCTGGAGAACGTCGTTGAGGCGCCGATCGTGGCGCAGAAGCGCTCCAAGGCCGAAGCCCGGAAACGCGGGCTGGAACTCCTGGACCGGGTGGGCCTGAAGGACCGCGCCGACGCCTACCCCCGGCAGCTCTCCGGTGGCCAGCAGCAGCGCGTCGCCATTGCCCGTGCGCTGGCCTTGGACCCCAAAATCCTGCTGTTCGACGAGCCCACCTCCGCCTTGGACCCTGAACTGGTCAACGAGGTCCTGGACGTCATCCGGGAACTGGCCAAGTCCGGGACCACGCTGATCATCGTGACCCATGAGATGGGCTTTGCCCGAGACGTGGCAGACACCGTGGTCTTCATGGACGACGGGTTGATCATCGAATCCGGTTCACCCCAGGAGATCTTCGCCAACCCGCGCGAGGAACGCACCCGGAGCTTCTTCTCCAAAGTCATCGAACCAGCTTTCAACATCTAGGACACCCCATGCCTCGCATTACCTCCGCAGTCGCCGCACATGAAACCAAGCTGCGCCCCACCAAACGCAGGCTCCTGGCACTCGCTGTACTTCCCGCCGTCGTGCTTCCCGTGCTGGCCGGTTGCTCCGATCCCGGAGCGTCGGCAGCCAAGCCGGAATCGGCGGCCGCCAAGAACGGCATTGTGTACAACACCTCCGTTGACCAGAACCGGGTCCGCGATGAGAAGGACCCCGCAGCGGCGGCCAAGGTTCCGGCCGCCATCGCCAAGGACGGCAAGCTGACCGTTGCCACCACGGCCGGCTCCATCCCACTGTCCTTCCACGCCACGGATGACAAGACCCCCATCGGCGTGGAGGTCGATATCGCCCAATTGGTGGCGGACAAGCTCGGGTTGGAACTGGACCTCCAGGTGACCTCGTGGGAGAACTGGCCGCTGAAGACACAGTCAGGCGACTTCGAGGCTGTCTTCTCCAACGTGGGCATCAATGCCGCCCGCGTGAAGCTGTTCGACTTCTCCACGTACCGCGCCGCCTACATGGGTTTTGAAGCGAAGAAGAGCTCCAGCTACGACATCAAGGGCTCGGACGACATTTCCGGGTTGAAGGTCTCCGTAGGGTCCGGCACCAACCAGGAGAAGATCCTGCTGGCGTGGAACAAGGAACTCGAAGGCAAGGGCAAAGCCCCGGCCACGCTGCAGTACTACTCCTCCGACGCCGACACGATTCTGGCGCTGTCCTCTGGCCGTACCGACCTGAACCTGGCCCCGTACCCGTCCGTCACATACCGTGAAAACACGCGTGACGACCTCAAGGTGGTGGGCAAGGTCAACGCCGGCTGGCCGTCAGAGACGCTTGTCGCAGCCACGACACTTAAGGGCAACGGACTGGCCCCGGCCATCACCGATGCACTGAACTCCACCATCAAGGACGGCTCCTACGCCAAGGTCCTGGAACGCTGGGGCCTTTCCGAAGAAGCCGTGACGGAATCGAAGACCGTCACCGAAGCGACGTTCGGTACCGGCAAATGAAGTTCCAGGTCCTGGACATCATTCCGCACCTGAAGAACCCGGTCACCGGGGAAATCGTGTCCACCGCTGATCGGCTCAACCAGGTAGTGGAGACGGCCCGCCGCGCAGAGGAGCTCGGCTTCGACAGCTTCTCCGTGGGGGAACGCCACGCCGGTGAGTTCGTCTCGTCATCCCCGACGACGGTCCTCGCCGCGATCGCTGCCGTCACCAGACGCATCCGCCTCCAGACCGGTGTCACAGTGCTCTCCGTGCTGGATCCCGTGCGGGTGGCCGAGGACTACGCCACGATCGACCAGCTGAGCCGTGGACGCCTGGAACTGGTGATTGGCAAGGGCAACGAGGTGCTGCAGTACCCGTTGTTCGGGCTTTCCCTGGACGATCAATGGGACCTGCTCGCCGAAAAGTATGCGCTGCTGCGCACGTTATGGCGCAAGGAAAGTGTCACTTGGTCCGGACGCTTCAGGCCCGCACTCACCGAACCAACGACGACGACGCCCCGCCCCTTCGCGGGATCACCCCGGATTTGGCACGGCTCGGCTACAACCCTGACGTCCGCCGCGCTCGCGGCCAAGTGGGGCGACCCGTTGTTCACGGCCAACGCCATCCAACCGCGGGAAAACTACAAGGTCCTGATCGACCACTACCGCGAAGAGTACGAACGCCACGGCCACGATCCACGGCACCAGTACCTTGGTTCGGGCAGCGGCGCAGGTGGAGTGTTCATCGCGGACACCACCCAGGAAGCCATCCGCCAGTACGGCCCTGTCTATGAGGGGCTGACTGCCGGACGGAACGTTCCGGGCAACAACTCGCCTTTCCGGGACATCCAGCACGCAGTCGCCGAGGGCCCGGCATTGGTGGGCAGCCCGGAGCAGGTCATCGACAAGATCCTCAGCTACCACTCGCTGTACCAGCACGATCTCCAGTCAATTTCCTTGCCAACCACCCTGCCTTTCGAACAGCAGCTCGAGATCCTGGAACGCTTTGCCTCGGAGGTCGTCCCGGCCGTCCGGGCTGCGGCCCCCACCACGCTGTGGGAAGCAGGGGATCCTTTTGGTGGCCGCCCGGAGTTCGCCGGGGCCACCGAACCGGATGCCGCAGCAGCAGTCACCGCCGACCACGCATTGAACAGGAGCGACACCGCACATGTCTACGCACACTGAAACTGCCCGTGAAACCTTTGAACAGGACTGGCAGGACTGGCACGACGCCCACGAACGACACCGCGCCGGCCCGCACGGGTTCCTTGCAGTAACGCACCTGCACTGGCTCAGCAGCGAGGCGACCCGGCTGGAAGGGACGCCGGGCACCTGGAGTGCGGATGACGACGTCGTACGGGTTGTCCTGGAACCGGGCGAAAGCCTGGAACGGGACGGTGTCCAGCTCAGCGGCAGCATCGCGTTGGGACCCATCGCCGAACGCGGCGGAATCAACCTGGTCTCCGGCGACACCGTTATCGAGGTAGCCAAGCGTGGTGGCGAGTACATCGTGCGACCGCGCAACCCGGAAAACACCCTGCTGCAGGAGTACCAGGGCACGCCCACGTATGCGCCCAATGCTGCTTTTGCGGTGGAAGGCACATTTGTTCCCTTTGACCAGCCGCGTGCCACCACTGTTGGCGCGGCAGTGGAAGGCATCCAGCATGTGTACGAAGCGCCGGGTGAGATCCGCTTCAAGCTGGCCGGCGAGGAGCTGGCGCTGACTGCGTTCAACGGCTACGCGCCGGGATCGCTGTCCGTGCTGTTCACCGATCAGACCTCCGGAAAGACGACGTATGCCGCCAACCGCTCGCTGTCTGTCACCCCGGCAGCCGACGGAACCGTCCAGCTCGACTTTAACCGCGCAGTGAACCTCCCGTGCGCCTACACCGACCTCGCCACCTGCCCGCTGCCGCCCGCCGAAAACCGGCTTCCGGTGGCCATCGAAGCCGGCGAAAAGATCCCCTACGAACGTCAGGACCAGAAGTGAGCAGCAACAACAACCAAGCCGGTTTCCTGGCCATCGAACTGGACGGGGCAGGCTACGCAAACCTGGCCGGTGCCGTGCTCGCCGCAGAATCGGCCGGGTTCCACGTGGCAACATTCAAAGACGCACCGGCGGCCGGCCGCGTCAACGCACTCCAACGTGCAGCTTTCGCCGGGCCCATTACCCGCACCATCGCCGTCGTGCCGGAAGTGGACACCGTCTACACGGAGCCGTCCCACATCTCCACCCAGCTCGCCAGCCTGGACTACGTTTCCGGTGGCCGTGCCGGGTGGATCGCTACCGCCGCGGAATCGCCCGAGTCAGCTGCCGCCGTCGGGCGCACCTCCGTTGAAGGTGCAGCCCTGGCGCAGGAAGCCGCCGCCTCCATCGAGGTCGGCCGCCGCTTGTGGGACTCCTGGGAGGACGACGCCGTGATCCGCGACGTCGCTACCGGGCGCTACATCGACGTCGACAAGCTGCACTACGTCGACTTTGAAACTCCCGCGGACTTTGCCGGAACACCATATTCGGTGAAAGGTCCGTCCATCATCCCGAGGCCGCTGCAAGGACAGCTGCCTGTGCTCGCCGCCGCGTCGTTGGTGGGGGAGGGCCTGGTGCCGGCAGATGCCGTCGACGCAGTGCTCGTCTCTGCACCAACCGCGGAATTGCTGGCCGCCGAAATCCGCGACGTGCGTACCTGGCTTGGTGCCGCGGTGGCGGTGATTGCGGAGCTCGACGTCGTCCTGGACTCGCGCGGGCAGGACGCCGGCGCGCGTTTGGTGGCCTCCACTGACAGCGGACGGGCGCGGTTTGCCGGCTCCGCGGCAGGGCTGACCGAACTTCTGGACTCGCTCCTGCGGGAGGCCGACGGCGTTCGCGTCCACCCCGCCGAGGTGGACGTGGACCTGGAGGAATTGGCACGACTGGTCCTCCCGGAACTCAGGCGCCGCGGTTCGCTGCGCGAGCCAATCCAGGACGGAACGTTCCGGGATGTGCTGGGGCTGGGGCCCGCGCAGAACCGCTACTCGACATCTGCCGCGGCCGTCGCCGCCGGAAAGTAAGGGACCACCATGACTCGAGACATTTTCCAGCCCAGCGGCCAGATCCAATTCGGCATCTTCTTCCAGGGCGTTAACTCCGGCACCATCTGGAAGGCGGAGGAATCGGGCTCACAGACGGATTTCGAATCCTTCCGCCACATCGTCCAGAGCGCCGAACGCGGCAAGTTCGCTGCCTTCTTCCTCGGCGAAGGCCTGCGGTTGCGCGAGCACCTTGGCCGGCCGCACGCGTTGGACGTGGTGGGCAGGCCCGATGCCCAGACCATGCTCGCAGCGCTCGCCGCCGTGACCCGGAACATCGGCCTCGTTGCCACCCAAAACACCACGTACAACGATCCCGCCGATCTGGCCCACCGCTTGTCGTCGCTGGACCTGATCTCCGGGGGCCGGGCCGCGTGGAACGTGGTGACCACGGACAACGCCTGGACCGGGGCCAACTTCCGCCGGGGCGGCTACCTTGACCATGCCGACCGCTACAAGCACGCGGAAGCCTTTGTCGAAACGGCCAAGCGGATCTGGGACTCGTGGGAAACAGCCAACGGTCCCGCCCGCCACATCAGGCATGAAGGTCAGCACTACACCGTGGATGTCACACCGCGTTTGCCGCGCAGCGCCCAGTACCGGCCTGTGCTCTTCCAGGCAGGTGACTCCCCGGAAGGCCGCGACTTCGCTGCCCGCCAAGCCGACGTGATCTTCTCGGCACACCCCAAGTTCGACGACGCTGTGGAGTTCCGCCGCGACATCGTGAGCCGCTCCGTTGCTGCCGGACGCGGTGCCAACGCCGTGCAGATCATGCCGGCCAGCGAGTTCATCCTCGCCGCCACCGATCAGGAAGCGCAGGAGAAAAAGGCCTGGGTCCGCAGCCTGCAGATCGGTCCGCAACAGGCCATCGCGTATCTGGAACAGTTCTGGGGACGCGAGCTCTCCTCCTACGATCCTGACGGTCCCCTCCCGGAGATCGATCCCGTGGTGGAGGAAACGTCAGAGACCCGCGGCAGCGGTTTCCACGGCGCCAAGGCCCGGCAACTCGCCGATCAGTGGCGCGCCGAGGCCAAGGACAAGGGCCTGAGCATCCGCGGTTTCGTCACCTCCAAGACGGCGCGCATCGACTCAACATTCACAGGTTCCTACTCTGCAGTGGCGGACCACCTGGCCGAGTACGCACGGGTGGGTGCCGTGGACGGATTCAACATCTCGCCGTGGCTCATCCCCACCGGCCTGGACGACATCGTGAACCACCTGGTCCCCGAACTCCAGGAACGCGGCGTGTACCCCACGGAGTACCGCGGGACCACCCTGCGGGAAAACCTGGGGCTTGAGACTCCGGTGCGGTCCGAAGAGTCGGTCCGGGTCTCGTGAATACGGGTCGCTTGCTGCAGCTTTGCCGTCGCTGGTTCGGTTTCACGCCGGACCAGCACGGCGCAGCGCCCGACGGCGGCGAGGCGGCTGCCGCCGTCGTCGACCCTTCGCGTGGGACCATCAGCCTGCAGTTGACGGTGCTGGGGCAGCCGCTCTAAAGCAGCTCCTTGAAGACGTTCCAACCGCTACCTATCGGCCCATACGGGCCGTACAACGCGCCGGTTGACGCGCCTGTGGTGTAGCCGAGAAGGTTGCCGTCGGCGTCCACGGCAGAGACCTCGTTGTATTTGGAGTGGCCGGAACTGCCGAGCCCGGCCAGGATGGTGAACGTCTCCCACCCAACGCCGACCTGTGCAGGCTGCTCCCAGCCGCCTTCGCCGTCGGTGGGATACTGGTACAACTGGCCATACTGATCGCGGCCGAAGATATCCACCGCGCCATCGGCGTTCATATCGCCACCTGTGATGATCTTGTTCATGACCTGCCAACCCCACCCCACCTGCTCAGGCTGAAGCCAACCGCCTTCGCCGTCGCCGGGGTAAAGGAAGAGGCCGCCTGCGGTGTCGCGTGCCAACACATCGTTGGTGCCATCGCCGTTGAAGTCACCCGGTCCCACGATGGTATTGAAGACGCCCCAGCCCTGGCCCACCTGCCGACGGGCCAGCCAACCGCCCTCGCCATCACCGGGGTACAGGAAGAGCTTGCCCGCGGCGTCCCGGCCCAGGAGATCGTTGAAGCCGTCGCCGTCGAAGTCGCCCGGGGAGAACACGATGTCGAAGACGTTCCAACCCTGCCCCACCTGCTGAGGTTCGTCCCAGGAACCCCTGTACGCAGGGCAGGGGCCTTCACACATGCCCTTGTAAAACGTGTAGGTCCGTGGGTAAAGGACGAGCCTGCCGTCGGTGGTCCGGGCCAGGGGCTCGAAGTTGCCGCGCCCCGTCCATCCCATCGCCCGGCTGGAGGCTTTGACGGGCAGGGTTTCCGCGCTCAATTGCGTGCCTGTGGGACAACCGGCCTGGCCTGGGGTAAGCGGGTGCACCCGCAGCGATATCCGCCCGTCCCTGTCCTCCGGGAGGATTTTCAGGACGTCGCCTTGACGCTCCTGGGGAAGGGGAACACCGTCCCGCAACCATTCAAGCGTGATCCCGTCGCCGGATCCGTCAGGGTTCCGGCAACCGCTGTAGCTGTAGTCGTACTGACGGCGCATCTCGGCGCCCACGTACGGTACGCCGTCGATGGACGGCGTTGGCTGGGAAGCTGCTTCGGAAGGGCCGGTGCCCAACAATCCCGCCGCCAACCCCAAGACAGCCGCCGATGCAAACCTGGCAGTGCGCGCTCGAATAATCCCCATTGTTTCCCCCCGGAAGCCGGCATCGATGGTGCGTAGGTTTGTGCTGAGGCTACCTCACCGGGGGTGCTCCAGTCAGGGGGTTGCGGTAGAGACCATGAAAACGTCGATGGGATCCTCGGACTCCAGCACGAAGCCATGGCGTTCATAGAGTCGCCGAGCAGGGCTGCCCTGCAGGACGTCCAGGCGGAACGGCCGGTGGTCCGCCGAACTTTCCATGACGTGACGGAGCACGGACCCGCCAAGTCCTTTGCCTTGATGGGCGGGAGCCACGTAGAAGTGTTCGATCCACAGAGCATCCGCTTCCGGGCGGACTGCGATCACCCCGGCATCCACCCCATCGGAATGGATCACCGAAGTATGTTCCGGCTGGAATCCCTTCAGGAAGCGCTCACGTACCCGCACAGGATCGTATCTCCCGAGCCGCTCAAGGTCCGGACGCATCACCACCGCACGCAACTCAGCGATCCACGCAGCGTCGGAGGCTACGCAGGGACGGAGCACAAAATCAGCCATGCCAACCAGCCTATGCGCTCGCAGCCCGTGGCAGCGCCGTCCCCTTGGCAACCTTAGGATGAAACGGACGAAAGGTGCCTCCCACATGGTCACACGCGAAGAAGTCGAAGCCGCCTATGCCCGGACATCAGGCTGGGTCCGCCACACACCTGTGGCCGAAAGCGGAAGCGCCGAGCCCTACCACCTGTGGTTCAAATGCGAATACATGCAACACACAGGCTCTTTCAAGGCCCGCGGCGCGTTCAACCGCCTGCTGACGGCGAAGGAAAACGGCGAACTGGATCCGGACGTCGGGATCGTGGTTGCCTCCGGGGGTAACGCCGGGCTGGCCAACGCCTATGCCGCAGCCAAGCTGGGCGTGCCAGCAACGGTGTTCGTCCCCGAATCCGCGCCGGCCAACAAGGTGCATAAGCTTTATGCCATCGGCGCCACCGTCGTCCAGGGCGGAGCGGAATACGCGGACGCCTATGCGGCCGCCGTTCGTTTCGCGGAAGAGAAGGGCGCCGTCTATTGCCACGCCTACGACCAGCCCGAGATTGTGGCCGGCGCCGGCGGTGTGGGGCTTGAGCTGCTGGACGAACTGCCCGACGTCGACACCATCCTGGTCGCTGTGGGCGGCGGTGGGTTGATAGGCGGGATCGCCGCCGCCACCGAGGGCAGGGCACGCGTGGTTGGTGTGGAACCGGAGACGGTCCCGACCCTGCACACAGCGCTCGCACAAGGCCAACCCGTGGACGTGCCGGTTTCCGGAATCGCCGCTGATTCCCTGGGCGCCCGGCGCATCGGGGAGATTGGCTTCGGGGTTGCCCGGCGGACCGGCGTCCACAGCGTGCTTGTCAGCGATGAGGACATCATCCAGGCCCGGCGCAGCCTGTGGGAGAACCACAGGATCGTCGTGGAGCACGGTGCTGCCGCGGCTTACGCGGCGCTGCTCTCCGGAGCATACAAACCGCACGACGGCGAAACGGTGGCGGTCATTCTCTGCGGCGCCAACACTGACCCCGCGCACTTCTAGGAAGACCCGCACGCAAGAATCCCCGCCGGTTGGTGTCCGGCGGGGATTCGGCGTCGGCAGGTCTGCCCTGCCACAGCTGGCGTCCTACTTCTTGGGCAGACCCGCCGGGTTCAGTTCGGATGCCGGGATAGCCTCGGATGACAGCCCCCAACGGTCCAGGATCTTGCCGTAATCGCCGTCCTTGATGAGGGTGTTCAGCGCAGCCTGGGCCGCTACAGCCAGGCCGTTGCCCTTCTTGGTGGTGAACGCGATCTCGGCCTTCAACGGCCAGCCGCCTTCCAAAGTGCCTACTTGCTTGGTCTTTCCGTCCTTGGCTGCCTTGTAAGCTGCCGAAGCATTGGGACCAAACGTCAGGTCCGCGCGGCCGGACTGAAGGGCGAGCTGGGAGGCGGAGTCGTCGTCGTAATACTGGAAGGCGACCGGCTGCAGGCCGTTCTTCTTGTTCTCCTCGTCCCACCGCACCAAGATGGCCTCCTGGTTGGTGCCGGAGCCTACGATGATGCGCTTTCCGGCAACGTCCTTGGCTTCCTTGATCTCGCCGATGTTCGAGTCGCTCTTGGCGTAGAAGCCCAGGAGGTCGTTGCGGTACGTGGCGAAGTCGAACTTTTCCTTGCGGGCCTCAGTGACGGTGACGTTGGAGAGAACGGCCTCATACTTTCCGGATTCAACGCCCAACGGCCAGTCCGCCCACGCCACCGGAAGGACTTCGACCTGAAGGCCCAGGGTCTCACCCACGGCGTAGGCGATATCCACTTCGCTGCCGATGAGCGTCTTGTTGTCCGTGGCGAACGTGCTCAGGGGCGGGGTGCCTCCCGTGGTCACCACCGTCAACTTGCCATCGGCCTTGATGGCATCGGGGACCAGGGCGGCGGCAGCCGAGTCGACGGCGACTTTGATGCGGTCCTGCTGCGGCGTCAGGTTGAACTCTTTGGTCGTGGAGCCGGACGAAGCGTTCGACGACGGGGCAGTTGCGTTGGTGGCCGCCGTCGCGCCCGGGTCCGAGCAGGCCGCGAGCCCTAACAGGGCGGTAGCGGCCAGCGCCGCAGTGACGCCGGTCTTGACTGCAAAACGTGCCATGGTTACTCCTCGTGTTCCCTCATTGGGAGGTCTGATGCGTGCTGTTGGCTGCAACTATCCGGTAGCTGCGAGAGCCGGGTCAAAGCGCTCTGAAACGCAGGGATACAGGCGTTCATGGCGCTTAATCGGGCGTCGAACGGGGTCACAAAACAGGCCCAGCAAGGCGGGAAAAAGGGGCGCGACGCAACTCACAGAAATAAGGCGGCCATTGTGGTGGTTGTCGCTAGAGTGCCGGCAATCAACCGTGCCGGCACCGCGAAACGTACCGAAAGGCTTTTCTTGTGACTGTTCCTCTTTCCATCCTCGACCTGGCGACCATCGGGAAGGGCCAGACGGTGGCGGAAAGCCTCGCGGGCAGTGTTGCCATGGCGCAGAAAGCCGAAGAACTCGGCTATCGCCGGGTCTGGTACGCCGAGCACCACAACATGTCGGCCATTGCTTCCTCCGCTACGAGCGTGTTGATCGCACACGTCGCAGCGCACACCAACACCATCCGCCTCGGTGCCGGCGGCGTCATGCTGCCGAACCACTCGCCGCTGACCATAGCGGAGCAGTTCGGAACCTTGGAGACCCTCCACCCGGGCCGGATCGACCTCGGGCTGGGACGCGCCCCCGGCAGCGACCAGAACACCATGCGGGCCCTCCGCCGGGACCACACGTCCTCGGACAGGTTCCCGCAGGACGTCCTGGAACTGCAGGGCTACCTGACAGGACCCACCCGGATCCAAGGCGTGGAAGCCACCCCGGGCAAGGGCACCAACGTTCCCCTGTACATCCTTGGATCATCTCTTTTTGGTGCGCAGCTGGCGGCTCAGCTCGGCCTGCCCTACGCGTTCGCGTCGCACTTTGCGCCTGCCGCGTTGCAGGACGCCGTGGCCATTTACCGGCGCGAGTTCAAGCCGTCGGAGCAGTTGTCCGAGCCGCATGTGATCGCGGGGGTTAACGTCACTGCCGCCGACAGCAATGCCGAAGCCCAGGCGATACACCTTGCCGTGAAGCGTGCCCGCGTTTCGCTGTTCTTTGGCGGCGGCCGTGAGTTCACGGACGACGAAGCGGATATGGTCCTCGACTCCCCGCAGGGACAGCACATTGCCCAAATGATGAAGTTCTCCGCCGTGGGTACCCCTGATGTGGTGCACGACTACCTTGACGAGTTCGCGGCGTTCGCCGATGCCGATGAACTGATCGTGGCGCACCAGAGCATCGGTACCGGGGAACGCCTTCGCTCGGTTGAACTGGTGGCCGAGGTTGCAGGGCTCATTCCCGCCTAGGCTTTCAGGGCTGTCAGCCCTTCGCTACATTGGAAGCCCGGCCAGCTCAGGGGCCATGGGGTGGCGATCAGCCCAGGGAAGCACGGATTCCACGGCCGCCCCGATGTGGAACACCGTTGCATCCTCGAAGGGGTGACCCACGATCTGCAGTCCTGTGGGGATGCCGCAGTCCGCCATGCCACTGGGCACAGCCAGGACCGGGCACCGGTTGGCGATGTTGAACGGCGCGGTCATATGCGCCTGCCAGTAATGGCTGAAATGTTGGCCGCGGGCGTCGATTCCGTCCAGGTAATCGCCGTCCGCCTCCAAGGCCGGGATGGCCGACGCCGGGCACAGCAAGGCGCTGAACCCGGTCATGGCCTCTGCGAGCTGCGCTTGCAGGAGGGTCTCGGCCCGAAGTCCGTCGATGTATCGGTTAGCCCGTGCTGCTGCGCGAGCGTCAGCCATGAAGCGCCTTGTGTACGTGGCAAGTTGAGCCTCGCTGCCAGCCGTTTCGTCCTCCATTGCCGGGCCCAACAGATACCCGAAGTGCGTGAACATGGTTTGGCTGATCTCCTCGACGGTCCAAGGCAGGGTGATCTCCTCGACCACCGCGCCAGCCGCTTTGAGGGCTTCTGCCACTCGCCGGGTGTTGATCTCGATGTCGGGAGCCACAGGATAATTGCCCAGGCGTATACAAAGTGCTATCCGCAAACCCGCCACCGATCCCGGATCGGGAGTAATCCACGACCCGTCGGCCACTGTGGTGTGATCACCGGGGTGCCGCCCGGACATAATGTTCGCCAGTAGTGCCGTGTCTGCCACGGTACGTGCCATGGGTCCGTCACCACGGTAGTGGTCCGCTGACAATGGGGCCAGCCCCGGGATCCTTCCGTAAGGTGCTTTGTAACCCACCGTCCCTGTGAACGATGCCGGCAACCGCGTTGATCCTGCGATGTCGGACGCGGTTGCCAGTGGCGCGAATCCTGCAGCCAATGCCGCTCCCGACCCCCCGGACGACCCACCGGGTGAGAACTTCGGATTCCAGGGGTTTCGGGTGACGCCCCATAGCGGGCTGTGCGTGACCGTTGCGCAGCTCAATTCTGGTGTAGTGGTTCGCGCATGAATTATGCCGCCTGCTCTGCGGATCCGGGCAATGACGGGGTGGTCGGCCGCTGCGACGGAGTCCTTCCTCGCGACCAGTCCCTGGGAGAGTGTTCGGCCTTGGATCCCATGCTTTTCCTTCGCGGCCACTGGCAATCCGAGCAGTGGACTGATGTCACGTCCGCGGGCATATTGGTTGGCTGCCTTTCGCGCCGCTGGCAAGGCTTCCTCAAAGAGTGTCTCCGTCAGCGCATTGATGCCGCCGTTTACCTCTTCGATGCGTCCGATCGTGGCCTCCAATAGTTCAACCGGAGAGAGCTCACGGCGCCGGAACAGGCCCAAGGCAGTGGTGGCGTCGAGGTAGTGCAACCCGGTCATGCCAGCGCTCCCTGCAATAGCTCACGGGCAACACCCGTCAGCATCTCCACGCCCGTCACCATGTCCTGATCGGTGGTGAACTCGCGCTCGCAGTGCGATACGCCGTCCACACTCGGGACAAACAGCATCACAGACGGAACTGCGGTGTTCATGGCCACGGAGTCATGCCCGGCCATCGTCTGGATGCGGCGGGAAGACAGCCCAAGGTTGGCGGCGATCTTGGCTGACAATTCCAGTCCGGCTTCCGGGAATCGCCTGATGGGGCGGATGTCAAAGTCCTTGACGTTGATTTTGATGTCATGGTCAGCGGCCAGCGTCTCGATATCGCCCAGCAAAGTGGCCCGGGCCGCATTGACGATCTCCGGGTCGCCCGACCTCAGATCAGCGACCAGGTGCACCCGGCGTGCTACGACGATGGGGGAGTTGGGCTCCAGGGTTAGCTGCCCCACGGAAGAGACCAACGCTTCCTCTTCAAAGTCCTTGGTGACCTCATGGACCATGAGGATGATTTTCGATGCCGCCACCAGCGCGTCGTGCCTGTCTGCCATGGCGGTTGCACCAGTGTGGGACTGCTCGCCGAGCACTTCGATATCCAGCTTCTGCGTGTACCAGCTGCTGTCCACCAAACCTATGCTGATGCCTTCACGTTCCAGGATGCGTCCCTGCTCTATATGGATTTCCGCGTAGCCGGCGGCCTCCGGACCCGCATCTGTGCCCAGGTATCCGATGCCGTGCAGGGCGTCACGGACCGAGACGCCCTGCAGATCCCGGACGGAAAGCATCTGTTCAAGGTCAAACAGTCCTGTAAAGACGGAACTCCCCATGACGGACGGCGCGAACCGGCCCCCCTCCTCGTTGAACCAGTTAACGACGGCCAGATTGAACCGGGGTGCACTGCCGGTGGCGGTGACTTCCAGGTCGATGGCGTGGGCAGCGTGCAGGGCCGCAACCACACCGTACGCTCCGTCGAACCGGCCACCGAGTGGCTGGCTGTCCAGATGAGAACCGATCAGGATAAAAGGGGCCCCGGGTGTCCACTCAAGCAGCCCGAACATATTGCCAATGCCGTCCACTTGAAGCTGCCATCCGGCGTCGTGAATCCATTGGCCGAACCAGTCACGGGTCCTGGCATCATCCGGCGTCGCGGCTTGGCGATCAACGCCGTGGTTGGCTGTCGCGCCAATAGTGGCCACATGGTGGAAGTCCTGGAGAAAAGGTGAGGAAGTCATTGAAGTCCTTAGGATGCTATGAAGTGCGGCGGGCTCGGCGGGTTTCAGCCCATACGGCCGCGGGTCTCCGGCACTTTGGTGAAGAGAATCAGCAGAAGTACGACGCCGGCGGCTGCCGCCATGTACAGGCCCGGCGCGTGTGGCACACCCGTAGCGCCTACGAGTGCGGTGCCGATCAGCGGGGCGGTGCCTCCAAAGATCGCATATGCCCCGTTGTAGCTGACTGCTGCAGAGGTGAAGCGGGTATTGGTTGTGAAGATCTCGACGAAGAACGTATAGCAGCCGCCACCGTAGACGCAGAGTGCCACCACGAAGATCGACTGGCCGAGCAGTGCAAGGGGCAGGCTGCCGCTGGTCACGAGCATGAAGCTCGGGATGGACAGCAAAGCCAAGGAAGCGGAGCCGGCGATCAGCATGGGCTTGCGGCCGAATCGATCCCCGAGCCGCCCGCCGATGGGCAGGAGGATCGCATAGAGCGCCAGTGCTGCAGCGTTGACCATGAGTGACTGTTCGCGGCTCAGTTTCCCTGTCGTCTGAACATAGGAGACGAAATAGGCGGACAGGAAATAGAAGCCCATGGCTGTCAGGCCCATGACAAAGATGACTTGCAACATTCGGAGCTTGTTTTCACGGAATGCCTCACGAATGGGGCTGAATTCCTTGGTCTGGCCGGACTGTGCCTTCTTGAAGGCTTCGCTTTCTTCTGTGCGGCTGCGGATCCAGACTCCGAACAAAGCCAAGGGGAGCGCCAGCAGGAACGGGAGGCGCCACCCCCAATCCATGAAGGCTGAGTTGGGCATGGATTGACTGAGGATCAGGATCATGGACCCTGCAACCACCGAGGGCAGAGCTGTCGCTGCGATGGTGATGTTGAGCCAGAAACCCCGTTTGTTGACCGGCGCGTGCTCAAACACGAAAGACGGGGCGCCAACGGATTCGCCACCCGCCGAGAAGCCTTGAATCAGTCGGCAGAGAACCAGGAGGGTCGGGGCCCAGGCCCCAATTTGGGCGTATGTGGGGAGCAACCCCATGAGGGCTGTAGCTCCGCCGATTGCGATGAGGGTGATGGTGAGAACGCGGCGCCGGCCGATCCGGTCGCCCAAAGCGCCGAAGTAGAGGCCGCCGAGGGGTCGGACCACGAAAGCCACGCCAAAGGTGGCGAACGTTGCCAGCATCGCTGTCAGCGGGTTGCTGCCCGGGAAGAAAAGTTGGGAGAACACCACGGCGGTGAGGCCGTAAAGGGTGAAGTCGTAGAACTCGATGAACTGGCCGACGCTGCCGCCAGCCAAAACACGCCGCTGCATTCTCGAGGACGTGGTTTTGTCTCCAGCTGTGGCCGCTGAAGGCGTGGGCACCTGGGCGGGATCTTGTTCGGCGATCTTGTTGAGGGTCATGACTGCCACGCTAGGTTGTCCATGTTTCCTGTAGCCGAAGCAGTGTTGCGGCCGTGGGAAATGATTTCGTCAATTATTGCTTCACTGTTGCTGGTAGGTCCGTGCGGGGAAACCGCCCAGACATTTTCGACGCTGTTCTGTACCATCGAATCTCCTCTGATCAAGATGGCAAACCGGGGTCCGGCCGAGGTCGCTTTCCTGCAATTGCGGGCTTTCGAGGGGCTCCTCGGACCCTGCAGGTGCCGGACTCGTTCAACCATCGGTGATCCACGTCACACATGTCCAATTGATTGTTTTTGATTCTGCAATCGTTTTTTTCGATGGTTTCGTAGTCGGATCTAGCCGCGCGGCGCTCCGTACAACGTCAAGCACGTCTCCTCGAACGCCAACACCCGCCTGGTGGCTTGGACCCCCTGGGGCCGGACCAGCATCACTTCGATCGGTGGGAAGTTGTTTGTCAGCGCCAACAGCACCACCTTGCCGCCCGAGTAGGTGACGTCGCTGTGGAGCCGCTGGTTGAGGATCGCATAACCATGGCCCTTCGCGACGAAGGAACGAACTGTCTCGTAGCCTGCGAACCTATGCCTGACGTTCTGGACCACCCCAGCCGTGGCGTACAGCTGCTCGTAGTACTCCCGGCTGTGGGGAAGGTCCAACACAACTGAAGGCTCGCCGTCGAGCTCCTTCAGCGAAATTTCGCGCTCCGGGCGAGCTGCGGCGGGATGTCCCTCATGGACCAGGACGTGTGGCGGGACGCGCTCCACCACCTTGTACGTGAATCCCTTGCCGAGGCCCAGTCCGTAAGTGAGGGCCACATCGCAACGGCCATCCATGAGCGCCTCCTGCAACGTTGCCAGGTCCGCTTCCAGAATGGAGACTTCGACGCCGGGATGCCGCGTTTCGAAGGTTTGCAGGATCGCTGGAAGGCGGAACGGGGCAAGGGGGGCGAAAACGCCAACCTTCAACTCGCCCACAAGCGTTGCTGACATGCCGCGTGCGGACTCGTACAGCGAATCTGCCTGCTCAAGGAATGACGCAATATCCTTGGCGAATTGCCGGCCGCTCTGCGTCAACCGCAGACCCCGGGACTTGTGGCGAACGAACAGCTGTGTTGCGAGGCTCGTCTCCAACTGTGCCATGGCCGCGGATAGTGCTGACTGCGTCACCATCAGCCGCTGAGCCGCTGCTGTCATGTTCTCGAGTTCGGCCACAACAGCGAAGTACCGCAGTTGCGTGAGGGTGAAGGGCTTGGCCATCCGTCAATGGTCGCATTACTGCCGGCCCCTTACTGTCCCCGGGTCAGGTAGGCCAGGAGTGCTACGTGCAGTGAGGTGCGCGATTCGGGGTCGTCCAGGTCTACAGCCAACAGTTCCTCCAGCTTGGCGAGCCGGGCATAAAGGGTTGGCCGGCTCAGGAAGCCGCTGCGCGCCATAGCGGCCTTGTTGCCGCCGGATCCGAGGTATAGCCCCAACAGCTCCAGGTATTCGCCCTTGCCCTCGGCGTCAGCCCGGAGGACTGCGGACAACTCCGATTCCACGAATTGCTGGACGCGGGGATCCTTGCGCAACAGGGCCAGCAGCCCGCGAAGGCGCACATCCGTGGCGCGATAGTAGGGCTTGCCTGTTTCCCGCAGCGTGGCAGCACTTTCAGCTATATGGGCGGCTTCGTCAATGCCCGCAGCGGCTTCCAGCAGCGTGGCTTTCATGCGGCCCACTCCGATGATCCAGGCCGGGGGGACTGCGGGCGTCTGGCTGATGCCGGAGCTGGCCTCAACCCCGGGCCCCGCAGCGGCTTCGGCCAGTATCCGCAGCGTGGTCTCCTCTTGCTGCCGGGCCGGAAGGGCAAGGATCATTCCCACCGAACCTGACTGGATGCTTGCCGCCAAGGCTGTTCCGGCGGTGGACTTCAACGCCTTGGCAAGCCGCTCCAGAAGTTCGCGTTCGTCCTGCTGCCCGGCGAGGGGGTCTGCGGGCAGCACAGGTGAACCCCATGCCTGAAAGGCGGTCCGGAAAACGAGCGGCACGTAGTAGGAGGAGCGTTTCAGGCCCAGTGAACCCGCCCGTGCCAGGGCCTCCGCCTCACTGAGCCCACGGGGTTGGCGCAGCGAGTTAAGGAGTCCGGCCTGGGCGTGATGGCTAAGCTCGCGCTGGTCGCGGTCCGCCAAGCGGTTGATCGCCAGGGTCTGGGCGGCCCGCTCAAGAACCATGACGGCCATGTCCTCATCGGCGTCCAGGGCGGCCGGAGGCATTGGCACCACCAGCCTGCCCCATACTTGTTGCCTCACTCCCACCGCTGCCTGCAGCCACAGCTCCGGCCCGGACCGGCCGGTGAGCAACGGAAACGGCGTGGTCCTGGAGCGTCGCTCCCAATCGTCCAGAAGGTCGGTGGTGGTCACGTGCCGGCCCGCATAGGCGAGCACCAAGTGCGAGAGGTCCTCCAACACGACAGGGGCGCCGATCATCGTGGCCGCCTGCTCCACGACGCGTTGGGTGTCTGCGCTTTCCAGGCTCAGCACAGTGAATGCCTCATGGACGTCCCGGGCCCGTTCGACGCGCTCAAGTTGGTCCGCGACGATCATCCTGTGGACGATCTCGGTGACCTGGACGAACCGGACCCGGCGTTCCACGATGACCACGGGAATCGAGGCCGTACGGGCTGCTTCCTCCAGGGCTTTCCGGCTGCGTTGCCGCTGGCCGACGAGTTCCACGATCAGGCCGGCCGCTCCGGCGGCCTCCAGGGAGTCAATGAACGACGCCGATGCTTCCGGTGATTTTTCCAGCTCCAGTCCGGTGGTGAGCACCAGCTCCCCGCCCGACAGCAGCCCGCCGACGTCGAGTATTTCGCTGACGTGCACCCAGCGGACCGGTGCGTCCAAACCGTTTGCGCTGCCGAGCACAAGGGGATCCGCGGCGCGCAGCACGGGGAGTTCGAGGACGGCACCGACGGTAGGAAGCATTTACACAGTGTAAGGGCGCAGTCAAATAACCTTACAGACGTCTCCTTATATAAGCGGTGGTGCGCGGCAAGACTTGTCCCAGGCCACCTACCAAGGAGAACTCTTGAACACCATCGAGCACTGGATCAACGGCAGCTACGTCCCGGCGGGCGACCGCACCGCTTCTGTCACCAACCCTGCCACCGGGAAGGTGACCGGACAGGTCGCCTTGGCCAGCGTCGAGGACGGCAACGCCGCCGTCGCTGCCGCGAAAGCCGCTTTCCCGGCTTGGCGCGAAACCTCCCTGGCGCGCCGCACCCAGATCCTTTTCGCTTTCCGCGAGCTCCTCAACTCCCGCAAGGACGAGCTTGCTGCGATCATCACCTCCGAGCATGGAAAGGTCCTGGACGATGCTCTGGGCGAGGTGACCCGCGGACAGGAAGTGGTGGAGTTCGCGTGCGGTATCCCGCACCTGCTCAAAGGCAGCTACACCGAAAACGCCTCCACCAAAGTGGACATCCACTCCATCCGGCAAGCACTGGGCCCGGTCGCAATTATCAGCCCCTTCAACTTCCCGGCGATGGTCCCCATGTGGTTCTTCCCGATCGCGATCGCCGCTGGCAACACCGTCATCATCAAACCGAGCGAAAAGGACCCCTCGGCCGTCAACTGGGTGGCCGAGCTGTGGAAGGAAGCCGGCCTGCCCGACGGCGTATTCAACGTCCTGCACGGCGACAAGGTCGCGGTTGATACCTTGCTGACGCACCCGGACGTCAAAGCCGTCTCTTTCGTGGGCTCCACCCCGATCGCCAAGTATGTCTACGAGACCGCCACCGCCCACGGCAAGCGGGTCCAGGCTTTGGGCGGGGCGAAGAACCACATGATTGTCCTTCCCGACGCCGACCTGGACCTCGCTGCCGACGCCGCAATCAACGCCGGCTTTGGGTCCGCAGGCGAACGGTGCATGGCTGTTTCGGCGCTCCTGGCTGTAGGCGAGATCGCGGACGCACTGGTGGACAGGATCGCTGACCGCGCCCGGAACCTGCGCACCGGCGATGGGCTGCGCGGTTGCGACATGGGCCCCTTGGTCACCTCCCAGCACAGGGACAAGGTATCGGGTTACGTCGACGCCGGTGAAGCCGCCGGTGCCACGCTGGTGGTCGACGGCCGCGGCATCATCCCCGATGCCGAAGGCGATGGCTTCTTCGTCGGCCCAACACTGTTTGATCACGTCACCACCGACATGTCCATCTACCAGGACGAGATCTTCGGGCCGGTGCTCTCGGTGGTCCGGGTGGACAGCTACGACGAGGCGCTCGCCACCATCAACGCCAACCCGTACGGCAACGGCACCGCGATTTTCACCAACGACGGCGGCGCCGCCCGCCGTTTCGAGAACGAGGTTGAGGTGGGCATGGTGGGCATCAACGTTCCCGTCCCCGTACCCATGGCCTACTACTCGTTCGGGGGCTGGAAGAACTCCTTGTTCGGTGACACGCACGCCCACGGCACGGAGGGCGTTGGCTTCTTCACCCGCGGCAAGGCCGTCACTACCCGCTGGCTGGACCCCAGCCACGGCGGGATCAACCTCGGTTTCCCACAGAACTCCTAAACGCCGACGACGTCAGGACAACCATCATGACCGCCATCCTCGAACCATCACTCACGGACCCCGAGGCAGCCCAACGCGCCTACGAACTGGACCGCAAGCACGTCTTCCACTCCTGGTCAGCGCAGGACACCTTGGACCCGATGGTCATCAGCGCAGCACAGGGGTCGCACATCTGGGACGGTGAGGGCAACAAGTACCTGGACTTCTCGTCCCAGCTGGTGAATACGAACATCGGGCACCAGCACCCGGCCGTTGTGGCGGCGATCGCGGCGCAAGCAGCCAAGCTGTGCACGATTGCCCCCAGCTACGTCAACGACGCACGATCGGAGGCCGCACGTCTGATCGCGGAACGGACCCCGGGGGAGCTGGACCGGATCTTCTTCACCAACGGTGGGGCCGACGCCAACGAGCACGCAGTCCGGATGGCCAGGCTGCACACAGGCCGCCACAAAGTCCTGTCCGCCTACCGCTCGTACCATGGCGGAACACATCTGGCGGTCAACATCACCGGCGACCCCCGGAGGTGGGCCAGCGACAACGCATCCACCGGCACCATCCACTTCTTCCCGCCCTATCTCTACCGCACGGCCTTCCACTCGGCCACGGAGGCAGAGGAATCCCAACGTGCATTGGAGCACCTGGAACAGCTCATCGAGTTCGAAGGCCCCTCCAGCATCGCCGCGATCATGATGGAGAGCATCCCCGGAACGGCCGGGATCTACGTCCCGCCGGCAGGCTACATGCAGGGGGTCCGGGAGCTGTGCACCAAGCACGGGATCGTCTTCATCGCCGACGAGGTCATGGCCGGTTTCGGACGCACAGGCAAGTGGTTCGCCGTCGAGCATTTTGACGTCGTCCCGGACCTGCTCACCTTTGCCAAGGGCGTGAACTCCGGTTATGTCCCGCTGGGTGGCGTAGCCATCAACCCTGACATCGCAGCCACCTTTGGCACCAGGGCCTATCCCGGCGGATTGACCTACTCCGGTCACCCACTGGCCACGGCCGCAGCGGTGGCCACCATCAACGCCATGGAACGTGAAGGCATTGTGCAGCACGCGGAAAGCCTCGGCACAGACGTGATCGGCCCGGCGCTCGCAGGATTCGCTGAACGTCACCGTTCTGTGGGCGAAGTGCGGGGCAAGGGCGTCTTTTGGGCCATCGAGCTGGTCAGGAACCGTGCCACGAAGGAGCCGCTGGCGCCGTACGGTTCCTCCAGCCCCGAGATGAACCAACTGGTGGCGGCCTGCAAGTCGCGCGGCCTCATCCCGTTCGCGAACTTCAACCGGATCCACGTGGTTCCGCCCTGCAACATCAGCGTGGAGGATGCCCGGGCGGGCCTGGCCATCCTGGATGAAGTCCTGGATATGGCGGACGCTTTCACGGAGTAGGCAGTTCCAAATGTTTTACGCATTTGCAACGAATAAAGCATGACGGCGAAACCGTACGGGCGGAAACTGGATCTATCCGCTTCGGAAGGATTCCCCATGCCTACGCCCTTGAACCAGTCGGTTGCCGATTCAGCCCGGCTGATGAAATCGCTTCCGCTCGGCCTGCTCCGGACAGCCCTTCAGTCCGACTCGCCCAACGGCATCACCCCGCAGCTGTTCTCGGAACTCCGGGTCCTTGCCCGGGTTCCGGGCCTGCTGGTGGCCTGCAATTATGGCGGGACTCTCTGCGCGGCTGAAGGCGTGTCCACTGAAACGTTGCCTTTGGACAGCGCAGCCGTGGCTTTACGGGCACTCGCAGCTTTGCCGAACACGCACACCGCCATCATTTCCGGCCGCTCACTCAGGGACCTGGCAGCAGTATCAAGGCTGCCGGCAGAGGTGCATTTGGTGGGTTCGCATGGCATGGAGTTCGACATGGGCTACGCCTACACCCTGTCCCTCGCCACGGAACAACTGCTCCAACAGGTGGCCACGGCGTTGACCGAAGCCGTCGGGTTCGAAAAGGGCATCAGCGTGGTCCGGAAGCCCGTGGGCGTAGCCGTGCACACCCGGCCCGCGACACCGGAAGTCGTGGACCGGGTGGTCTTCGCCTCGCAAAAGATCGCCATTGAATTTGGTTTGTACTTCATTGTGGACGGTACAGTCCTGGACCTCACTGTCGAGGAGCCTGCCAAGGGGCAAGCCTTGGAGCAGCTCCGGGCACGGCTGGGCGTCAGCGCCGCACTTTATGCAGGAGACGCCGAGAGCGACGAAAAAGCGTTGGGGACCCTGCGCGGACCGGACCTGGGTTTGCATGTCGGTTCGGGAGATACGACGGCGGCACACACCATCCCGGATCCGGAAGCCTTCGCGAAGGTGCTGGCTTTATTGTTCGAACTGCGCCGCGCCTGGCTGTTCGGGGAAGACGCCGTGGGGCTGGAACGCCATTCTATGATCGGCAACGGCAGCTCCACCGCTTTGCTCACCCCTGATGCGAAGGTCTGTTGGATGAGCCACCCCCTGCCGGACTCGGGATCATTGTTTGCCCACATCCTCGGCGGGGATCCAGCAGGCCACTTCAGCGTGGAGCCGGTCAAACCCTCGCCGGTGCTGGCCCAGCGCTACGTAGATAACACCATGATTGTTGAAACCCGCTGGGCCGACGTCACAGTGACCGACTATCTGGAACCGGCACAGGAAGGCATCACCAGCCTGGTTCGCGTGCTTTCGGGAACAGGCACGGCACGGGTGACCTTCGCGCCACGGCCGGATTACGCGAATGCGCCGTTCGACATGGAGATCCGCGGCGATGACGTCCACATCATCGGCACCTCGGACCCCATCATCCTCTCTGCCCCGGGTGTTGCTTTCCAAGTCACCAGCGACGGCAGGTTTGCAACGGCAACAGCCGACGTGCCCCTCAATAGCGGCCCCGTGGTGCTGAACATGCGGTGCGGTGACACCGAGCCGCCACCCGCGGACCCGGCGGGAGAACCCCACCGGCGGGCCGCCGTCGGGCTCGTCACGCGCGAGTGGGTCAAAACGCTGCAGCTGCCCACCATGAAGCCGTCGCTGGTGCGGCGCTCGGCGCTGGTGTTGAAGTCGCTGGTCCACGAGCCCACCGGTGCTGTCCTTGCCGCGCCCACAACATCGCTGCCCGAGGGGATCGGCGGCACCCGGAACTGGGACTACCGGTATTGCTGGCTCCGGGACGGTTCCATGACGGTCAACGCCTTGGTCAGCCTGGGCTCAACCGAGGAGGCTGAGGGGTTCCTCAGCTGGCTGGGCCGGATCCTGGAGAGCGCGCCGGGGCCGGAATGGTTGCACCCGCTCTACTCGGTGACGGGGGCTCCACTGTCAACGGAGGCGATCGTGGAGAGCTTGCCGGGATACGCGGGTTCCCGGCCCGTGCGGATCGGCAACGCGGCAGACCACCAGGTCCAGTTGGACGTGTTCGGCCCGATTGCGGAGCTCATCCACGATCTCGCTGAGCGGAGGGGCTTCCTCCCCGACGACCATTGGTTCCTCGTGGAGCAAATGGCCCACGCCGTCCTGGCCCGCTGGCACGAGCCCGACCACGGTATTTGGGAGGCCCGCCGCGCGCCCAGGCACCATGTATACACGAAGGTCATGTGCTGGGTGACGTTGGACCGGGCCCTCCGCACTGCGGCGCTGCACGGCCGCGAACCCCACCCTGACTGGGCGCCTGAGGCACGGACCATCCGTGCGGAAGTCCTCCGTGAGGGCTGGGACGATTCGGCCGCGTCATACACCGTTGCCTACGACAGCCCTGACCTGGATGCCGCTGTCCTGCACGTGGGACTTTCGGGCCTTCTCGACGTCCAGAACCAGCGTTTCCTGGACACGGTCGCCGCCGTGGAGCGGGAGCTGCGCGTCGGACCCACGGTCTTCCGGTACAGGTACGACGACGGCCTGCCGGGCTTGGAGGGCGGCTTCCACATCTGCACCACCTGGCTGATCGAGGCCTACTTGGCCGTGGGGCGCCTGGATGATGCGCTGGAGCTGTTCAACCAGTTGGTGGCACTGTTCGGTCCCACGGGCCTGTTGCCCGAAGAGTACGACCCCGGCACCGAAACACACCTGGGCAACCATCCGCAGGCGTACTCACACCTGGGCTTCATCCGGTGCGCACAGCTCCTGGACCACTACCTGGCAAGCGCGGACGTGGAGTAAAACCGGCTAGGCGAGCAGCAACGCCACGGCGATCATGGCGGGCACGGCCACGATCGTGGTGATGAGCACGGTGTCCTTGGCCACGGTGATTCCGGCCTGGTAGCGGTTGGCTGCGACGAACACGTTCTGGGCT
Organism: Paenarthrobacter sp. AR 02; assembly: GCF_021538675.1. Lineage (GTDB taxonomy): Bacteria > Actinomycetota > Actinomycetes > Actinomycetales > Micrococcaceae > Arthrobacter. The sequence goes on along the minus strand of NZ_JAJUKH010000001.1, from coordinate 921,280 downwards.
GTGGGAAGTGCGGACGTCACCACCACGGCAAACAATGCGTGGCCGTCCATTCCCAAGGCAAAGCGGGCAAACAGGTACGCGACCAGGGGATGCACGATCAGCTTGAACCCGCTGGCCAGTAACGTATCGAGCCGCCGTCCGGCGTCCTTTTGCAGGGGCCGAGACCCGTTGAGGCTCATGCCGAACGCCATCAGCATGGCCGGAATCGCTGCGCCGCCAATCAGGTGGATCGGTTCCAGGATGAGCGCCGGCACCTGGAATTCGGTACCTGCCACCAGCAAACCCAATGCCGAGCCCACGATCATGGGGTTCTTCACGATCATCAGCACGAAGCGCAGGGGAGTGGTGCGGTGCGAACTGGTGCTGGCATCCAGTGCCATCAAGTACATCGGGGTGAAGAACGCCAACTGGAAGATCAACAGCGGAGCCACATAGCTGGCATCGCCGAGGACAAAAACGGCGATGGGGATGCCCAGGTTCGCTGAGTTCGCCAAGGACGCGCTCATGGAGGACATGAGGGCTTCAGGCATTGAGCGCCTCAGCCAGAACTTCACGATCAGGAAGAACAGCAGCCCCGTGATGACAGCGCCCACGGCCGTGACCAGAAGCGGTGCAGCGAACACGTCGTGCAGCTTGGCCTTGCTCAGTGTTTCAAAGAGCAGCGCAGGGCTCGCCACGAAGAAGGTCAGCGAACTCAGGACGGACCGGGCGTTCTCGCCCAGAATGTTGCGGCGTCCCACGAACATGCCCACCAGGATGATGGCCCAGACAACAAAAAACCCCGACAGGACGCCGATCATGGCAGCGTGCGGCTGGGGGCTTGGTGGGTCACGAACTACAGCCTAGCCAGAACCACCCGGTGAGTAAGCGTTTTCTGCCGGGAGTTCCGTCATATGGACGCCCACAACGCGTTCGACGTCGGCACCCGGGTAGGTGCCGACGTCGAACTCTGCTGAGGCTTAGCTGAGGTGCGCCGCGTTGTTCAGCGCGTGCGGAGGGCGCATGAGCCCGGGCGTGTGCGCTTCTGCGGGGTCGTTACCCAACTGGAGGATGTGATTGTCCTCGCCCACGTGGACCACCTTGGGCTGGTACGACCTGGCCTCTTCGGTAGTCATCTGCGCGTAGGTGATGAGGATGACCAGATCTCCTACGTGGACCTGGTGGGCGGCGGCACCGTTGATCCCGATCACTCCGGAACCGCGCTCGCCGGCGATGGTGTACGTCTCCAGGCGGGCACCGTTGGTGATGTCCACAATGGAGACGAGCTCGCCGGGAAGGATGTCCGCCGCGTCCAGGAGGTCCAGGTCGACAGTGACCGAACCGACGTAGTGGAGGTCGGCGTGGGTCACCGTTGCGCGGTGAATCTTGGACTTGAACATTGTGCGGATCATAATGCGACAAGTTTAGCGCGGCACCCTCGTCCGGCGCTGTGACGTACCAGACTCCTGGGCCTTAGGGGAGGACGCCCATGGGGTAACGTCTTTTGCGGTGAAGTGACCCCCGATCGAAAGGCCCAAAGCGTGCTGGAGTCTTACGCGCAGGGGAGGCCGCTGGAGTATTGGCTCTCGGCCGATCTGGCCAAGGTCAGTCCTCCCCAAGCCCCTTCCCGTCTGCGCCAACTTGCCGATGCACAGGGTGCCTTGGCAGCGGCCTGGAGCGGTGCGATTGGCGGTGGCTCCTTGATGCTCCTTATCGGCGCCGTTGTTTCCACGCTGACCGGCAACCCCACGTGGGTACTGTCCTTGGGGCTGCCGGGAATTGCCCTGGGCCTGCTTGGTTGGCGGGGCTGGAAGAAGGTCCGCAGCAGACTGCCGGACACCAACAAGCTGCTCATTAACCGCGGACCGGGATCTGCCAAGGGTGGCGTGTGGGCGACCCTTGGCATGGCAGGGCTGCTGGCTGCTGGTTTTGCTTTGGCGGTTCCCTCGGCATTTGAACGAGGATCACTCGCCACGCTGTTGGGCGTCTACTTCATGATGGTGCTCCTGTTGGTGGTGGGTATCCTCATACCTTCCGTAGTCATGGGCAGGGCGCGTGAGTCGTTCCGGGAGAGGTTGCTGGTGGATCCTGACCTCCGCCGGGCGGTGGAGGCGGACATGGCCACGTGGAGGGACCCGCACGGCGGAAGTGCGGCGTACGGGCCACTCTGAGGTTCGACTTAGACCGGGTTGCTCATCAGCGCAGGCTGGTACTTTTCCAGCGCAACCCCGGAAGCAACCAGCGACCTCAGTTCGGCCAGGTCGCCTTCCACCACGCCGCCGGCCCGTGCCTGCAGCAGGACGTTGCCCAGCGCGGTGGCTTCCACTGGGCCGGCAATCACAGTCTTTGCAGTGGCGTTCGCCGTCAGTTGGCACAGGAGCCGGTTTTGCGAGCCGCCACCCACAATGTGCACCACGTCCACGCCGCGGCCGGTGAGCCGTTCGGCGTCGGCCAGCGTACGTGCGTAACCGGCCGCGAGGCTGTCCATAATGCAACGCACGACGGCGGCAGGACAGTCCGGAAGGACGTCGCCGTTGTGCCGCACGGCTGCGCGGATACGGTCCGGCATGTTGTCCGGTGCGGTGAAGGCGGGATCATCGGCGTTGATCTGCGGCCCGCCCTCGGGAAGTGCCGCAGCTGAGTCCAGCAGTGCCGGGAGCGATTGGCTGAATCCTTGTGCGGCCCAGGAACGCTGGCATTCGCTCAACAACCACAGGCCACCGACGTTGCGCAGGTACCGGATGGTGCCGTCCACTCCTCGCTCGTTGGTGAAGTTGGCTTGGCGGCTAGCCTCAGTGAGCACGGGCGAGGAAAGTTCCACGCCCACCAAGGACCACGTCCCGGAGGAGATGTAGGCAAAGTCCTCGCTGCCAGCGGGGACTGCTGCCACGGCGGAGGCGGTGTCGTGGGAGCCAACAGCCACCACCTTGGTGCCGGTGGAAAGGCCGGTCCGTTCAACAACGGCGGGCAGCAAGGTACCAATGGTCTCGCCGGGCTGAATCAGGGGCGGGAAGATATCGCGGGGCAGGCCGAACGCATCGAGGAACCCCAACGCCCACTGGCCCGCAGCGGCATCGAAAAGCCCGGTGGTGGAAGCGTTGGTGGCCTCGGTTCGGCGTTCGCCGGTGAGCAGGAAAGCGATGAGGTCCGGAATCAGGAGGGCCTGGAGTCCATCCACGTCCTTTTCCGTGGCTAGTTGATACAAGGTGTTGAACTGCAAGTACTGCAAGCCGGTGGTGGCGTAGAGCTTCTCGGGCGGGATCACTGCGTGCACGCGCTCAACGGCGGCGCGGCTGCGCTCATCCCGGTAGCTGAACGGCACCGAGGTGAGGTTGCCTTCTTCATCGACCAGTCCGTAATCCACCGCCCACGTATCAATGCCGATGCTGGCGATTGTCTCCCCTTGTTCCGCAGCCACGGAAGCGGCGGCAGCGAGGCCGTTCAGTACCTCCGCGAAAAGGGCATCGAAATCCCAGTGAAGGCCGCCGTCGAGCTCTATGACGCCGTTGGGGAAGCGGTGGATGGTCTCGAGAGAGACACCGGTGGACAGCGAGACGCGGCCCAGCATGACGCGGCCGGACGAGGCGCCGATGTCGATGGCTACGAAAACCTGGTTTGTTTGCGGAGAGGACACCGCCCCGGCGTGTGCCGGGGCGGTGTCCACGGTGGTTCCTTTGGTCACTGTCTGTCCTAGCGGAGGAACGCTGCTGCCACGCCCGCGTCCACGGGAATATGCAGGCCGGTGGTGTGGGAGAGCTCGTTGCTGGTGAGCACGGACGCGGCGTTGGCTACGTGCTCCGGGAGGACTTCGCGCTTGAGGAGCGTGCGCTGGGCGTAGTACTTGCCCAGCTCCTGCTCGTCCACGCCATACACCGCTGCGCGCTTGGCACCCCAGCCGCCGGCGAAGATCCCGGAGCCGCGGACCACGCCGTCGGGGTTGATGCCGTTGACGCGGATGCCGTGATCGCCCAGCTCAGCGGCGAGCAGACGGACCTGGTGGGCTTGGTCTGCCTTGGTGGCGGAGTAGGCGATGTTGTTGGGGCCGGCGAACACGGAATTCTTGGAGGAGATGTAGATGATGTCTCCGCCCAGGCCCTGGTCGATCATCACCTTCGCCGCGGCCTTGGACACCAGGAACGAGCCTTTGGCCATGACGTTGTGCTGCAGGTCCCAGTCCTTCTCCGTGGTTTCCAGCAGCGGCTTGGAGATGGACAGGCCGGCGTTGTTGACCACCAGGTCCAGGCCGCCGAACGCGAGCACTGCCTCCTGGATCGCGGCTGCGATCTGGGCTTCGTCGGTCACGTCCGCCTGGACGCCGATGGCGACGTCGGAACCCCCCAATTCCTCGGCTACCTTTTGGGCGTTCTCCAGGTTCAGGTCGGCAATGACCACGCACGCGCCGTCGGACGCCAAGCGGGTGGCGATTGCTTTGCCGATGCCCGACGCCGCGCCGGTCACCAGTGCAATGCGGGTGGCGTGCGACTTGGGCTTGGGCATGCGGGCGAGCTTGGCCTCTTCGAGTGCCCAGTACTCGATGCGGAACTTCTCGGACTCCTCGATGGGGGCGTAGCTGGAGATCGCCTCGGCACCGCGCATCACGTTGATGGCGTTGATGTAGAACTCGCCGGCCACGCGTGCGGTCTGTTTGTCCTTGCCGAAGGAGAACATGCCCACGCCCGGGACCAGCACGATGGCCGGGTCCGCACCACGGAGGGCCGGACTGTTCTCGTCGGCGTGGCGGTCGTAGTACGCCTGGTAGTCCTCGCGGTAGGCGGCGTGGAGTTCCTTGAGGCGGTTGGTTGATTCCTCGATGGTGGCGTCGGCCGGCAGGTCCAGGACCAGGGGCTTGACCTTGGTACGCAGGAAATGGTCCGGGCAGGAAGTGCCCAGCGCGGCGAGGCGTGGGTGCCCGGTGGCGGCGAGGAAGTCAAGCACGACGGCGTCATCGCTGTAGTGCCCCAGCTGCGGTTTGTCCGTGGAGGCCAAGCCGCGGATGACCGGGGCCAGGGCTGCTGCCTTTGCTTTCCGCTCCGCCTCGGGGAGTGCGGCGTAACCGGGCAGGGCAGGACCGAAAGGCTGGGACTTGCCGTTGGCTTTGATGTAATTCTCGGCCTGCTCAATGATCCACATCGAGTTCGCTTCGGCCTCTTCGGATGTGGCACCCCAGGCGGTGATGCCGTGGCCGCCCAGGATGGTGCCGATGGCCTGCGGGTTGGCTTCCTTGATCGCGGCGATATCCAGGCCGAGCTGGAACCCGGGCCGGCGCCAGGGAACCCAAACCACCTTGTCACCGAAGACCTTGGACGTCAGCGCTTCGCCATCCACCGCCGCGGCAATGGCGATGCCGGAATCGGGGTGCAGGTGGTCAACGTGGGCAGCGTCCACCAGCCCGTGCATTGCGGTATCGATCGACGGCGCTGCGCCGCCCTTGCCGTGGAGGCAGTAATCGAAGGCGGCCACCATTTCGTCCTCACGCTCGACGCCGGGGTAAACATCCTTGAGTGCCTGGAGCCGGTCGAGCCGGAGCACAGCGAGGTTTTCGGCTTTCAAGGTGCCGAGGTCGCCGCCGGAGCCCTTGACCCAGAGAAGCTGGACGTCCTGGCCGGTAACGGGGTCCTTCTCGGTGCCCTTCGCTGACGTGTTGCCGCCAGCGAAGTTTGTGTTCCGCTTGTCCGCACCCAGGCGGTTGGAACGGTTGATCAGCTCTTCAACAGTGGTGTTGTCTGTGTTCTGCATGTTCATGCCTTTACGCGCCCCATCCGGCTTGCTGGCCGCCTGCGCGGTCCTCGTTGATCTTCTTCTGGTATCCGCTGGCCTTATATGCGGCCATCGGGTCCGCGGGCAGGCCGCGGGACTCGCGCCACTGCGCCAGGACCGGACGGACATCGGTGTAGAAGGCATCGTTGAAGATGCCGTTGGCGGCCAGGACATCCCCGGCACGCTGGGCTTCGTTCAGTGCAGCGGTATCCACGAGCAGGGCACGGGCGGTCATTTCCTGGACGTTCAACACCGAGCGGATCTGGCCCGGGATCTTCTCTTCCAGGTTGTGGCACTGGTCCAGCATCAGGGCAACGCCTGACTCCTTGCCGAAGCCACCGCCGCGGATCACCTCGTACATGATGCGGAACAGCTGGAACGGGTCGGCGGCGCCAACAATCAGATCATCGTCGGCGTAGAAGCGGGAGTTGAAGTCGAAGGACCCCAGCTTGCCCAGCCGCAGCAGCTGCATCACGATGAACTCGATGTTGGTTCCCGGGGCGTGGTGGCCGGTGTCCAGGCAAACGAAAGCCTTCTCGCCCAGCGCCAGGGTCTGCGCGTACGAGGTACCCCAGTCAGGAACATCGGTGTGATAGAAAGCGGGCTCGAAGAACTTGTATTCAAGGACCAGGCGCTGCTGGTCACCGAGGCCTGCGTAGATCTCCTGCAAGGATTCGGCGAGGCGGTCCTGTCGGCCGCGCATATCGTCCTGGCCCGGGTAGTTGGTGCCGTCAGCCAGCCATATCTTCAAATCCTTGGACCCGGTGGCGTGCATGATGTCGATGCACTCCAGGTGGTGATCGATGGCCTGGCGACGTACGGATTCGTTGGACGAGGTCAGGGAGCCGAACTTGTACTCGTCATCCTGGAAGGTATTGGAGTTGATGGTGCCCAAGCCAACGCCCAACCCTTCGGCGTATTCGCGGAGTGCGGAGTAATCGTCCACTTTGTCCCACGGGATGTGCAGGGCCACGGTAGGAGCCAGCCCCGTGAGTTCGTGGACCTTGGCGGCGTCGGCGATCTTTTCCTGGACGGTGCGCGGAGTACCCGGGGTGCCGAACACCTTGAACCGGGTGCCGGAGTTGCCGTAGGCCCAGGACGGCACTTCAATGGCCAGTTCCCCGAGGCGGCCAAGGGCCGATTCTGTGGTGTTCATGCTTGTTCCTTAGGGTGTTTGTGGGCTGGGTCTATGTCTTTGTGTGCGGTGCCGGTGGGGTCTGTGACGATCCCCGCGGCAACCAATTGATCCTCAAGGTTGAAAACTTCCTCGATGATTTCGAAACCCTGGTCGGGTGGGAGGTCGCTGCCCGCGAAGAGGGTTGCCATCTCGGCCTGCCAACGGGCATTGACGCCGGTCAGGGCCATGCGTGCCTGCGCTGCCCGGTAGTCTTCGCATTCCAGGTAGCCGATCAGCTGGCCATCGGGGGCGAGGAACAGGGAGTAGTTGTTCCATCCCGCGCTCTTCAGCGCTGACAGCATCTCCGGCCAGACAGCCGCGTGGCGCTCCTTGTACTCGTCCATCAGCTCCGGCTGGACGGAGGAGCGGAAACAAACCCTCATGTGGGATCTCCGGGTTACTCGTCTTTGAATCGTTTCATTTGTTACGATTCAAATTACCCTCGGAATTGGGAGGGTGTCAAGGCGTTTCCAGCACTTTGACTTCGGCCCACGGAGATCGGAAAGCATGTCCACGACAGCCAGCATCAAAGACGTCGCCAACCATGCGCAGGTAGCCGTGGGGACTGTTTCCAACGTGCTGAATTATCCGGACCGCGTTTCCCAGCGGACCAAGGAGCGCGTCCTCAAGTCCATCGCTGAGCTGGGTTTCGTGCGCAACGACGCCGCCCGCCAGCTCCGGGCAGGACAAAGCCGGACCATCGGCCTGATCGTGCTTGACGTCGGAAACCCGTTCTTCTCCTCCGTGGCCCGTGCGGCTGAAGATGCAGCTACGGCCCTTGGAAGCGTGGTGCTGGTAGGCGACAGCGGCCAGGACGCTTCCCGCGAAGCGCACTACATGGACTTGTTCCAGGAACAACGGGTCCAGGGCCTGCTGATCTCGCCCGTCGGCGATGTGGGCCAGCGGATCGATACCCTGCGTGAGCGCGGCGTGCCCACAGTCCTGGTGGATGAACTGGCCGACACCGAGCGGTGCAGCTCAGTCTCCGTTGATGACCAGGAAGGCGGATATTTGGCCGCCAAGCACCTGCTGGACATTGGCCGCCGTCGTTTGGCTTTTGTTGGCACACCCTCCATCCGCCAGGTAGCCAGCCGACTCAAGGGGGCGCAGCGCGCCGTCGCCGAAGTTTCCGGAGCCAGCATCGAGGTGCTCGACTCCGAGGGGCAGACCGTCCTGACAGGCCGCAAAGTGGGCAACAGCCTGGTGGAACGTTCTCCGGAAAAGCGCCCGGAAGCTGTCTTCTGCTCCAACGACCTCCTGGCCCTGGGCGTCATGCAGTCACTGACCATGCTGCGGACAGTCCGGATTCCGGAGGACATTGCTTTGATCGGCTATGACGACATCGACTTCGCCATCTCCGCGGTAGTGCCGCTGTCCTCGATCCGGCAGCCCACGGAAGCGCTCGGCCGCACGGCCATCGAACTCCTGGCAGAGGAGCATGACAACGGCGGAACCAAGCATCGGGCTGTGGTGTTCACGCCCGAGCTGGTGGTCCGCCAAAGCACTGCGGGTTCAGGAAGCTAGCGCCCGGCCTGGTTGGATGCCTACAGAGCGTAGATGCTCCACGCCGCTGTGTGTCCAGCCCCGGGCTCAAGCCGGATCAGGTCCGTTCCGCTGTTGAAAGCGTCGGGCGGGCACGTCATGGGCTCCACTGCCAGGCCGATCCGGTTGGGGATGGGCGCAGGCTTGTCGGCTGTGTGGATCTGCAGCCATGGGCAGCTTTCGTCCCATGACATCCCGACGCCGGTGCCCGCCGGGTCCCGCACGGACAACCGCGCCAGCCCGCCGTCGAACGTTATGCCCGTAAAGGCGTGATCGATCTCGGTGCTGCCGATGGCGCGCGGAGCGCGGAAATCGAACTCATGACCTGCCACGGGTGCCAATGAAAGCGGCAGCAGCCTGTCCGGCGTGACCTCCAGGAACGAGTCCGCGGCGAAATCCAGGACCCATTCATTGAGCGGCGACGAACCGGCCACTAGGTATGGGTGCGGGCAGACTCCGTAGGGTGCCGCCACGTCAGCAGTGTTCATTGCCGTTACGGACGCGTGCAGCCCGGAGTCGTCCAGCTCGTACCGGGCCGAAAGTTCCAGGGCGAATGGGTAACCTGCGGTCGGACCTACCGTGCACGTCAAGGTGACCGAACCGGCGTCGGACTCTTTCATTGCCCAGTCGAGCGGGAAGGCGAGGCCGTGCAAAGCTGTGCCGCGCTCCGGTTCGTTGACCGGCAACTGGTACTCAACGTCGTCAAAGCTGTACCTGCCATCCGCGATCCTGTTGGGCCACGGCGCAGCGATGATGCCGCGATAGTCCGGGATGGGGCCGCCGGCCGGGAACGGGACAATAAGGTCACGCCCATCGAACCGGAGGACGCGGAGCGCAGCCGCGCGGGCGGTCACAACAGCCGTGTAACCGCCCGCGCTTAGCGTGAATTCAGTGCTCACAGGCCGCCGGCCAGCTTGTAGTAGGCGGCGTTCCAGGCGAGTTCCTTCTTGAACTGTTTGATGGTGGTGTCCTGGTCGATGGTCAGGAGTTCGGTCTTTGCGATTTCGGCGAAGTCCTCGAATACCTCCAGGCCCACCTGCGTGGACAATACCGTGTGGTGCGCCGCGCCGGCGGTGAGCCACGCGGCGGCCGAGGTAGCGAAGTTGGGCTTGGGTTCCCACAGCGCGCGGGCCACCGGGAGGTTGGGGAGCGGTTGGTCGAGGTCGACGACGTCCACCACGTTCGCCACCAAGCGGAAGCGATCGCGCATGTCGGACAGGGCCACCACGACGCCGGGCCCGGCGTCGGTGTCGAAGACCATGCGGACGGGATCTTCCTTGCCGCCAATACCCAGCGGGTGGATCTCCACGCGCGGCTTCTTGGCGGTCAACGACGGGCACACCTCCAGCATGTGAGCGCCCAGGATCTTCTCGCTGCCCGGTTCCAAGTGGTACGTGTAGTCCTCCATCAGCGATGCACCGCCGGGCAGGTCACCACCCATGACCTTGGCCGCGCGGACCAGGATGGCGGTCTTCCAGTCACCCTCGGCACCGAACCCGTAGCCATCGGCCATGAGCCGCTGGACGGCCATGCCGGGGAGCTGGCGCAGTTCGCCCAGGTCCTCGAAGGACGTGGTGAAGGCCGCGGAGCCGTTGGCCTCCAGGAAGCTGCGCAGTCCCAGCTCGATGCGTGCGCTGTAGCGCAGCGACTCGTGGCGGTCGCCTCCTGCCTTGAGTTCGTCAACCACCTCGTAAAGGCGCTCGTACTCGGCAACCAAGGCGTCGACGTCGGACTCCGCGGCGCCGTGGACGGCGTCGGCGAGCTCGTTGACGGACCAGGTGTTCACCGAGACGCCGAAGCGCAGCTCGGCTTCGGTCTTGTCGCCTTCGGTGACCGCGACGTTGCGCATGTTGTCACCGAACCGGGTGAGCTTGAGCGTGCGGACGGCGGCCCACCCGGCCGAGGCGCGCTGCCAGGCGCCCACCTGGCGAGCCACCTCGGGGTTGGATACGTGACCGACGACGGTCTTCCGCGGCACGCCCAGGCGGGACTGGATGTAGCCGAACTCGCGGTCGCCGTGGGCTGCCTGGTTGAGGTTCATGAAGTCGAAGTCGATGTCCGCCCACGGCAGGTCCCGGTTGGCCTGGGTGTGCAGGTGCAGCAAGGGCTTGCGCAGTGCGTCCAGGCCCTGGATCCACATCTTGGCGGGGCTGAACGTGTGCATCCATGCGGTCACGCCGATCACGGAATCGTTGGAGTTCGCTTCCAGCGCGGTGCGGCGGATGGCGTCCGAGTCGGTAAGGACCGGCTTCCAGACGAGCTTGACCGGGACGTCGTTGCTGGCGTTGAGGACGTTGGCAATCTCCTGCGACTGCGCTGCGACCTGCTTGAGGACGTCCTCGCCGTAGAGGTGCTGGCTGCCAGTGAGGAACCAGACCTCGTACTGCTCAAGTGACGTGTTGTTGGCCTTTGCCATGGGAGTGCTCCTGGGGTTGTGTTCTTGTCCGGGCTGGCTGCTGAGGGCTTAGCGGCCGTAAACGTTTTGGTAGCGGTCGTACAGCGATTCGATCTTGGCCCGGTCAATGGGAAGGGGTTCGCCCAGCTGTCGGGAAATGTGTACGGTCCGGGCCACTTCCTCGCACATGACAGCGGCCTTGACCGCGGACCGGGCGTCCTTGCCGATGGTGAACGGCCCGTGGTTCTGCATCAGCACCGCTGGTGAATTGGAGTTTTTGAGCGTCTCGACAATGCCTTGGCCGATCGAATCGTCTCCGATCAGTGCGAACGGCCCTACCGGGATGGGGCCACCGAATTCGTCGCCCATCATGGTCAGGACGCAAGGGATTTCCTCGCCGCGGGCAGCCCACGCCGTGGCGTAGGTGGAATGCGTGTGCACCACGCCGCCAACCGCGGGCATGTGGCGGTAGACGTAGGCGTGCGCGGCTGTGTCCGACGACGGCGAAAGATCCGGATTTCCCCAGTCAACGGTGCCCGCGCTGCCGGTGTTCATGCCCCGGACCGGTGTGCCGTACAGGTCGGTGACCACCATGAGTTCCGGTGTGAGGTCGTCGTAGGAAACCCCGGACGGCTTGATGACCATCAGGTCGTGGCCCGGGATGCGGCCCGAGACGTTCCCGGCGGTCCACACCACCAGCTCATACCTGGTGAGTTCAGCATGGAGCTCACAGACTTCCTTGCGGACCTTCGCGATGGTGTCCAGGAGCGCGCTCATGCGGACACCCGCTCAGCTTCATCAGTGGAAGGGTTCGACGCCGGTTCGGACACCGTCGCGGCGCCCTGCACCTCGCGCTGGATCGCCTTGAGTCGGTGCATGACATTGTTGGTTCCGCGGCCGAAGTAGTCGTGCAGGGTCCGGTATTCCTGGAAGAGGACGTCGTACGCGGCAACGTTTTCAGGAATGGGCGTGTACACAGCGCCCGGAGCTGCGGCCATGGATGAGGCGGCTTCACGGATGTCCTTGTACTTCCCGGCAGCGACGGCAGCGTGGATGGCCGAACCGAGCGCGGGGCCCTGCTCGGAACCGATCGTGGAGAGTTGCAAGCCGGTGATATCCGCGTAGACCTGCATGAGGAAGGTGTTCTTCAGCAGGCCGCCGGCAACGATGAACTCCTTGACCGGGACACCGGAATCGCGGAAGGCATCCACGATGGTGCGGGTGCCGAACGCCGTGGCCTCCAGCAGGGCCCGGTAAGTGTCCTCAGGCTTGGTGGCCAGGGTTTGGCCCACCACAATGCCTGAAAGTTCGTGGTCAACCAGCACCGAACGGTTGCCCGAGTGCCAGTCCAGGGCGATGAGTCCATGCTCGCCAATGGCCTGTTTCTTGGCGAGTTCGGTGAGATGTTCGTGGATGCTTCTACCCTGGGCTGCGGCGGCCTGGTGGTATTCCGGCGGGACACCGTTCTTAGTGAACCAACCGAAGATGTCGCCTACACCGGACTGGCCGGCTTCGTAGCCCCACAGGCCGTCAACGATTCCGCCGTCGACGACGCCACACATGCCCGGGACTTCGCGCAGGACGTCGCCGTTCATGACATGGCACGTGGAAGTACCCATGATGGCAACAAGCTGCCCGGGCTCCACGGCATTGGCTGCCGGTGCGCTCACGTGCGCGTCAACGTTTCCCACGGCTACGGCAATCCCTGCCGGAAGCCCCGTCCATGCGGCGGCTTCTTCCGTGAGCTGTCCGGCGGCCTCGCCCAAACGGCCGATGGTGTGCTCGAGTTTGCTGCTGACGAAGTCCTTGAAGTCAGGATTAAGCGCTGCCAGGAAATCTTCCGACGGGTACTTTCCATCCTGGTAAATGCCCTTGTATCCGGCGGTGCAGGCGTTCCGGACGTAGCTTCCGCACAGCTGCCAGACAATCCAGTCGGCGGCTTCAACCCAGTGGTCCATGGCGCCGTAGACTTCGGGGTCCTCTTCCAGGAGCTGCAAACCCTTGGCGAATTCCCACTCGGAGGAGATCAGGCCGCCGTAGCGGGGGAGCCAGGATTCGCCGCGCTTTTCAGCAAGCTGGTTGATGCGGTCCGCTTGGGGCTGGGCGGCGTGGTGGCGCCACAGCTTCACGAACGCGTGGGGTCGGTCAGCGAAGCGTTCCAGTTCGTTCAGCGGCGTGCCGTCTGCCGTCGTCGGAACCATGGTGCAGGCGGTGAAGTCAGTGGCGATGCCCACCACGTTCTTCGGGTCGACGCCGGCATCGGCGACGGCGGCCGGTACAGCATTGCGCAGGACGTCGCGGTAGTCGTTGGGGACCTGGAGCGCCCAGTCGGCGGGCAGGCGCTGGCCGCTGCCGGGAAGCTTTTCCGTGACCACGGCATGCGGGTATTCGAACACGCCACTGCCGAGCTCGGCGCCGTCCGAGACACGAACGACGACGGCGCGGCCGGACAGGGTGCCGTAGTCCACGCCGATGACGAATTGCTCATCGAGCGGGGAATTTTCTGAGGTATTCATGAGGTCTCCATCCGGCTGGCCAGGGCCTCATTGCCGGGGTTCGGGGTGGAAAAGTGAAGAAGGTCTGATGCAATTGTTAGCGCTCACAACTTTGATGTCAAGAGCGGTTCGCCGCTGTGTCCAAGTCCGCTCCCGGGTAGGCTGGCACGACAAACTGTTTGGGGGAACATTGAGATACCGCGAGATGAAGTCCGCTGCCGCCGCTGTGGCGCTCCTGCTGCTCGCCGGGTTGCTTGCCGGGTGCTCCGGCTACTCCGGGATTACGACCGTACAACGGCCCGCCGAGGCAAAAGATGCACTACCCGCCGGTATTCGGAGCGAAAAGCCTGACTTGCCTTCAGACTTCCGGCTTTTGGCCGAGGACAACCGGGTTAAGTACTTCGCAGCAGAGAGCCCCGAGCGCACGACGGCCTGCATCGCTGCCTACCCCGTCGACAAGCCGGACCAATGGATGCTGGCTTGTTCCGATGGGATTACCGGTGAACGGGAAATCGTAACCACCAGCCACATGGGACAGCCCACCGTAAAGCTGGTAACAACCGGGTTCGACACCAAGGCCCTCGAATCAGAGGGCTGGCGCAAGGTTCACGCCAATGTTTTGGTGGGGGCCGTGGCCAACCCCTAAGCCTGCCCCTCGGCAGGGTCCGGGCTAGGCGGTTCGGGCCTGGGCGGTGGTGGAGCGGACAACCAGACGAGGCGTGACCGTCGCCGGCGCCTGCGATGTGCCCTTGTCCAAGTGCTCGAGCAGCAGATCGATGCAGCGCTGGCCCAACTCTTCGAAGTCCTGGGCAACGGTGGTCAGGGGCGGAATGAAATACGCGGATTCCGGCTGGTCATCGAATCCCACCACGCTGATGTCGGTGGGAACCTGGACGCCGGTCTCATTGAAGGCCCGCAGGACCCCCAGGGCCATCTGGTCATTGGCAACAAAAAGAGCCGTCATTGAGCGCTCCGCCGCGATCTTCAGGCCTTCGCGATAACCACATTCAGCACTCCAGTCGCCCTCGATCAGTGTGGCTGGCTTAAGCCCCGCTTCAGCCAAAGTGTCCCGCCAGCCGTCGATGCGTGCCGCCGCGTCGATCCAATCGGCGGGCCCGGACAAGTGGCCGATCTGCGTGTGGCCAAGGTCCAGAAGGTGTTGGACGGCCAACCGGGCGCCCTGCCGTTGGTCGACTGTGGCGCCGCTGAGGTTCTCATCGCCCACAGACCCTACGGCCACCAACGGAACCTGGGCTGTAATGTCCCGCAGGACGTCGAAAGTTCCAGGGTGTGGCACCGTCACCACAATGCCGTCCACGCCCTGGTCCATGAAGTGGGCGATGGCGTCCTTGATGGTTTCCGGGGTGACCTCGCGCAGGCCTGCAACACTGACGAAATAGCCGGCATCCCTCGCAGCCTGCTGAACGCCCAGCAGCGTGTGGGATGGTCCGTACTGCGCCAGCTCGCTGCCGAGCACTCCAATGGTTTGGGAGCGCCGCGTCACCAAGCTGCGGGCGGCAACGTTGCGGCGGTACCCCAGATCGGTGATGGCCTGTTCGACGCGCTCGCGGGTCTTGGAACTCACGTTGGGGTGGTTGTTGAGGACCCGTGAAACGGTCTGATGGGACACCCCGGCAACGCGGGCGACGTCCTCCATAACCGGCGGGCGGGTTGGTGCAGTTCGTTCAGAGCTCACCCTGTCACGATAGAGCACTGGCCACGATGATCAGCCGATGGCCGCCCTTGCGGCGTAATGCCGGTACCTCGTAAGAAAGGCAGCGGGCGCGTCGCCGTTCCGTGCGCTCACGTTCACACCTTCCACCGGCCAGTCAGGCAACGTACCCGCCAGGACACCCGCTGCCTGCCGCGCGGCACCGTCAGCAACGTACTCGCCCGGCTTCGGCACGAAGACCGGAACCCCGAATGCGGCGGCGGCCACCTGTTGGACGGCTTCGGATTGTGCGCCCCCGCCCACCAGGATGATGCGCCGGGCTTCGACACCCTGGGCCTGGAGGGCTGCCAGGCCATCGGCGAGTGAGCACAGCACGCCCTCGACTGCGGCCCTGGCCAGGTTGGCGGGGGTGTAGTTGGAGAGGGTAAGTCCGTGGAGCGAGCCGGTGGCGTTCGGCAGGTTGGGTGTCCGCTCGCCCTCGAAATACGGCACCATGGTCAGTCCGCCGGATCCTTCCGGCGCGGTCAACGCCAGCTCCCCGAGTTCCTGGAGCGTTACGCCCAGCAAAGCGGCGGTGGAGTCAAAAATCCGTGTGGCGTTGAGCGTGCACGCCAGCGGAAGGTAATTCCCGGTGGCATCAGCGAAACCAGCCACCAGCCCGCTGGCGTCGCGTGAGGAAACATCCGAGACGGCGAATACTGTCCCTGATGTCCCAATGGATATGACTACATCGCCGACTCCGGCATTGACACCCAGGCCCGCGGCAGCGTTATCGCCGGCACCCGGCCCGATCAAGGCACCGTCCGGAGTCTTGCCTGCCACTTCCAAAGGCCCCACGACGGTAGGCAGAACCGGTACATGCCCCAGCGTGCTCCGGAGTACTTCGGGAAGATACTCCCCGGCGGTGGCCGAAAAGTAGCCGGTGCCGGAGGCGTCGGATCTGTCGGTCCGGAGAAGGTCCAGCGACGCAGGCCCTGTTCCGGGACCATGGCCTGCCAGGCGCCAGGACAACCAATCATGGGGAAGGCATACTGCGGCCGTGCGGGCGGCGTTTTCTGGCTCATTGCGGGCCAGCCAACGCAGCTTGGTGGCCGTCAATGAAGCGACCGGCACGGTTCCTGTGCTGCTTGCCCACTGGGCGGCACCGGCCACTGAATCGCCATCACCGGCCTCGCGGATGAGATCCTCGGCATCCGGTGCTGAACGTGTGTCGTTCCACAGCAGGGCCGGGCGAACAACGTCTCCGGATTCGTCCAGGCACACCATGCCATGCTGCTGCCCACCGATGGAGACGGCGTCCACATCATCCAGGCCACCCGCCTCCGCGATCGCCTCCAGCAGCGCAGTCCACCAGTGGTCCGGATGGACTTCGCTTCCCTCCGGATGGGAAGCCCGGCCTTGTCGCACCAGGGCGCCTGTGGCTGAGTCCCGGATGATCACCTTGCAGGACTGGGTGGAGCTGTCTATCCCGGCTACGAGTGGCATGGGTAAATCCTTTGGAGGACATACCGGACGCGCCCTCAAAACAAGGGCACGTCCGGCATGGATTGTGGTGGACGGGAGTGGCTTAGCGGGCGCCGAGGAGGTGCTCGATGGCCAACTGGTTGAGGCGGACGAAGGCGAACGAGCGCTCCGCGGCCTGGTCGGCGTCGAACGTTTCGAAAGCGCTGGCATCAGCCAGCAGGTCCGCGGTGCTCTCGCCCGCGCCAAGAGTAGGCTCACCCAGCTCGAACACGCCTGAGGTGGCCAGTGCTTCCTGAACTTCGGGATCCGCGCGGAACGCCAGTGCCCGTTCCTTGAGCAGGAGGTACATGGACATGTTGGACTTTGCGGATTCCCAGACGCCGTCGTAACCGTCAGTGCGTGACGGCTTGTAGTCGAAGTGCCGCGGGCCGTCATACTTCGGTCCGCCGTTCGGGAAGCCGTTCTCCAGAAGGTCAACGGTGAAGAAGGCGCTGGTGAGGTCGCCGTGGCCGAAAACAAGGTCTTGGTCGTACTTGATTCCACGTTGGCCGTTAAGGTCGATGTGGAAAAGCTTTCCGGCCCACAGGGCCTGTGCGATGCCGTGGGTGAAGTTCAGGCCCGCCATCTGCTCGTGGCCCGTCTCGGGGTTGAGGCCCACGATGTCACCGTGTTCAAGCTGCGCGATGAATGCGAGGCCGTGGCCGACCGTGGGAAGGAAGATGTCGCCGCGGGGTTCGTTCGGCTTGGGCTCCAGGGCGATCCGGAGGCCGTAACCCTTCTCCTTGATATAGCCGGCCGCTGTGTCAACGCCTTCCTTCATGCGGTCCAGTGCGGCGGAGAGGTCCTTGGAGCCGTCATATTCGCTGCCTTCGCGGCCGCCCCACATGACGAACGTCTCGGCGCCCAGCTCTGCCGCGAGATCGATGTTGCGGAGGATCTTGCTCAGGGCGAAGCGACGGATGGAGCGGTCGTTCGACGTGAAGCCGCCGTCCTTGAAGACGGGGTGGCTGAAGAGGTTGGTGGTGACCATGGGCGTCTTCATGCCGGTTTCGGCCAGTGCGGCCTTGAAGTTCTTCAGGATCAGTTCACGTTCGGAGGCGGTGGCATCGAAAGGGATCAGGTCATTGTCGTGAAAAGTGATGCCGTAGGCGCCGAGCTCGCTGAGCTTGTGGACGGCTTCTACCGGGTCCAGGGCCGGGCGGGTTGCGACGCCGAATGGGTCCGCGCCAGTCCAGCCAACGGTCCAAAGGCCAAAGGTGAAACGGTCCTGGGGGGTGGGCTGCAGGGTCATTTTGCTCCTTTGCAAAGCACTGGGAAGGGACGGAAAGTGATGCCCTCCAATTAGTTTTCAATCTGAACTATATGGGGGATGATGGATTATGGTCAATGGAAGCCGGCAAAAAGTTTTTCGAATCCGCAGGGAGGTCCCATACCCGTGATTGACGCAACCGCGCCGGGGCGCGTAGGTGATGTCCGCCGTCGTAATCTTTCGCGCGTGCTGGACTCCATTGCCAAGACGGGCGACGCCAAGCCCAGCCGCGCGCAGCTTGCCGCCGGGACCGGGCTCACCAAGGCCGCGGTGTCCAGCCTTGTCGCCGACCTCGTGGAATCCGGGTTGGTCGCCGAGGTGGGCCTTTACCGCGACGGTGAGCGGGGGAGGCCTGGCCAGGGCCTGGAGCTCAGTTCCCGGCGCGGTGTGATCGGCATGGAAATCAACGTGGATTACCTGGCCGTAGGCGTGGTGGACCTCGGTGGCAACCTGCGCTTCCATGCAAGTGTTGAGTCGCCCAACCGGGGCTTAGAGCCGGCGACGGTGATGGAGCGTCTCGGCGCCTTGGCGGCCGAGGCGAAGGCTGCTGCGGCCGCCGAAGGCATAGCCATCCTCGGTGGCGGCCTGGCTGTCCCCGGGCTGGTGGACGAGCAGCGAAGCGTCGTCCTGTCCGCCCCCAATTTGCATTGGGAAAATGAGCCGTTGAATCCACGGGCCCTCCTGGAGGGGGCCCCGCTTGGAGTGCGGTTGTCCAATGAAGCCAACAGTGCAGCGCTGGGCGAACTTTGGTATGGAGGTGGGCCCGCCGACTTCCTCTACGTATCCGGAGAAGTGGGTGTAGGCGGCGGCGTCATCATCGCGTCCGAGCTGTACACGGGGCCGGGTGGCTCCGCGGGAGAGTTGGGGCATATCGTAGTGAACCCGGACGGGCCGTCCTGTTCGTGTGGCGGGGCGGGGTGCCTGGAAACCTTCGCTGGTCAAGAGGCGATATTCGAGGCGGCGGGCATTCCGCCCGGCGCGTTGGAGGAGCGCGCTGAGTTGCTGCTCGCGGCTCTTCGGCAGCGGGACCCGCAGGCCAGGAAGGCAGTCGACGACGCCGGACGTTACTTGGGAGTCGCACTGGCCTCCTCTGCCCGGTTGATGGATATCGAGGCTGTAGTGCTCGGCGGACACTTTGCCGTGCTGGGAGAGTGGCTGCGACCAGCCCTGTTGGCCAGTCTGGAGCGCCACGCGCCCGGGCTCCTGGATCCGGAGAACCTGACATTGTCCGGCTTGGAGCATTCCGGAACGCTTCTGGGGGCAGCCGGCCAGGTGATCCGTTCTGTGATTGAGTCGCCGTTCGAGTTCCTGCTGGCCGCGAAGCTGGCGTAGTTTCCGGTGAAAGTCGGCGTGGGTTCTTCCTAAAGAATCATCAGCATGCTTAGTATTGATGGGTCAGTTGTTCGCGCAACCTACCCCCACGGACGAGTGCCCCATGACTACACAAGATTCAGCCCACACAAGCACTGCGAAGGCGCGGACCGCACCTTCCCCGGAAGACTCGCGCAAGCCGGACAGTCCCAACGACCTCGTCAAGCCCACTTGGATGTACATCGCCAAGAGGACCCTGAGGGAGTTCACCAAGGACCAGTGCCCGGACGCTGCGGCAGGCTTGACGTACTACGGTGTGCTCGCGCTCTTCCCCGCCCTCCTTGCCTTGGTTTCGCTTCTCGGCATATTTGGCGATGCAGGCAAGACCACCTCGGCGTTGCTGGACATCGTCCAGCAATTTGCTCCCGGACCGGGCGTTGACACCCTCCGAAAGCCCATCGAGGAACTGACCCAGTCCAATGCGGCCGGCTTCGCCCTGTTCTTTGGAATCGTGGTGGCCCTATGGTCGGCCTCCGGCTATGTTTCCGCTTTCAGCCGCGCAATGAACCGCGTCTATGAGGTGGACGAAGGGCGTGGTTTCATCAAGCTCCGCGGCACGATGCTGGCAGTGACGGTGGTTGCCGTGGTTGGCGCCGCCCTGGTCGCTGGCATGCTGGTCCTCAGTGGGCCAGTGGCAGAAGCGATCGGCGGTGCCATTGGATTGTCCCAGGCGTTCCTGACGGTCTGGAACATCGCCAAATGGCCGGTGCTCATCGTCATTGTGGTGGCCATCATCGCCGTCCTTTATTACTTCACCCCTAACGTCAAACAGCCCAAGTTCCGCTGGATGAGCATGGGCTCCCTTATCGCCCTAATCATTTTCGCCCTTGCTTCGCTGGGCTTCGGCTTCTACGTCGCCAACTTCAGCAACTACAACAAGACCTACGGCGCCCTGGCCGGCGTCATCATCATGTTGCTGTGGCTCTGGATTCTGAACATGTCCTTGCTGTTCGGCGCCGAATTCGATGCTGAAATGGAGCGTGGCCGCCAGTTGCAGGGTGGCATTGAGGCTGAAGAGAGCATTCAGCTCCCGCCCCGCGACACCAGGAAGAGCGACAAGATGCAGGAAAAGGAAGATGAAATTGTCAGGACCGGAGAGGAAATCCGTGAAAATCATGGCCGGGAACCGCGGAAAGACAAGTAGCCGGAACCCTGCCGCCGACGCCGTCACAACCAAGCTCAAAGCGATCAAGCACGGGGATAGCGTGAAGATCCGGAGCGAGGTGTTCCGGGTCCGTTCGGTGCAGTCCACGGGAGACTCCTCGAACATCACCCTGGAACTGCAAGGGCCCGACGGCGGTTCGGTCACCTTTATCGGTCTGCCGAAGGCCCGGCTGGAGCTGGCAGGAAGCGGGTCCCTGCCGTGACCGTGGCAGGGACCCGCTGGCTTTGGAGCGATCCTCCCGCGGCGCTTAGGGCATCCGCGGGAGGATCACGTAGTTACGCGAACGGGAGGACGAGCTCCGCGTAGCGCTGCTTCATGGTTTCCAGGACGCTGTCCCCATCGGCATCCCAGATCTCCTGGTTAAAGATTTCAACCTCAATGTCGCCCCTGTATCCGGCGTCCCTGACCCAGGCACCGATGGTCGCGAAGTCGATGACGCCGTCGCCCATCATGCCGCGGGACAACAGCGCGTCAGCGGCGATCGGCAGGTTGAAATCGCACACCTGGTAGGACGCGATGCGGTTCTCCCGGCCAGCACGTTCAATCTGGGCCTTGAGTTCCGGATCCCACCAGACGTGGAAGGTGTCGACGGCGACGCCAACAGCCCTTGCGTCGTAAGGCGCCGCGAGATCGAGTGCCTGGCCCAAAGTGGAGATCAGGGCGCGGTCAGCGGCGTACATCGGGTGCAGGGGTTCAAGAACCAAGCGGACGCCGTTCTCGGAAGCGAAGGGAACCAGCTCTTCCAGGCGATCGGCCACGCGTTGACGGGCCGCAACCACATCCTTTTCGCCGGGGGCGAGGCCACCCACCACCAGGAACAGCTCCTGGGTGTCGAGCGCTACTGCTTCGCGGACGGCGTCGAAGTTGTCTGCCAGAGCGGCGGCCTGTCCTTCGGCATCGGCCGCTGTAAGGAAACCGCCGCGGCACAGCGAGGAAACCCGGAGCCCGGCGTCCTTGATGAGCTTGGCTGCTTTGTCCAAGCCAGCCTCGGCCACGCGGTCACGCCAAGGGCCAATCGCGGGAATGCCGGCGCGGGCACAGCCGTCGACGGCCTCGGCAAGTGTCCACTTCTTGGTGGTGGCGCTGTTCAAGGACAGTCGCGAGAAATCGGTGCTCATGCGCCTACTCCGTTGATCCGGAGGTAGTCCGACATGCGGAAGGCTGCCAGTGACGGATCCTTCAACAATCCTGCCTTGTCCGCCAGTTCGAAGGTCTTGGCCAGGTGCAGGACCGACCGGCCGGAATGGAGCCCGCCCACCATTTGGAAACCGGGCTGCTTTCCGTTGAGCCAGGACATGAACGCGATCCCGGTTTTGTAGTAGAACGTGGGGGCGCTGAAGATGTGCTTCCCGAGCTCGCGGGTGGAGTCCAGGATGGCGCGGCCCTCGGCGCCCTGACCGGCGTCGTACCTCTGCAACGCAACCGAAGCGGCCGGGTAGATGGCGGCGAAGATGCCCAGGAGGGCGTCCGAGTGGTGCGTCTCGTCGCCGTCGATCAGTTCCGGGTAGTTGAAGTCGTCTCCGGTGTAGAGGCGGACGCCTTCCGGCAGGTTGGCGCGGAGGGCGACCTCGTGGGAAGCATCCAGCAGCGAAACCTTGACGCCGTCAACCTTGTCCGAGTGCTCGCGGATCAGGCTAAGGAACGTTTCGGTGGCGACGGAGACGTCATCGGAGCCCCAATACCCGGCCAGTGCGGGGTCGAACATGGTGCCGAGCCAGTGCAGGATGACGGGCTGGTCAACTTCCTGCAGGAGCGTGGAGTAGACGTGCAGGTAGTCGTCGGCGCCATTGGCCACCTTGGCGAGGGCGCGGGAAGCCATCAGGATCACTTTGGGTCCGGCTTCGCTGACGACGGCGATCTGCTCGCGGTATGCCTCGATGACTGCCTGGATGCCGGCTGTGCCGTCAGGCAGTGCCGTGATGTCCAACTGGTCCGTTCCAGCGCCGCAGGACACAAGGTCCTGGACGGACTTGCCTGCGACGGCGGCGTTTCCGGCGGCCACCACGGAGGCAGCCTCGGCACCCGTGCGCTTGATGAGCTGCTGGGTTGCTGCCCAGTCCAGGCCCATGCCGCGCTGGGCAGTGTCCATGGCGTCGGCAACGCCCAGGCCGTAGGACCACAGCTCGTGGCGGTAGGCCAACGTGGCCTCCCAGTCCAGTTGTGCGGGGGCGCCGGGGGTGTTGTCTGCGGCAACCTCAGGGATGACGTGGGCTGCGGCGTAGGCGCGGCGGGCAGTCAACGGAGCCGTGGGCTTGGCCCACGAAGTTGCGGGCTTGAGGCGGTACTCGCGGGTGCCGCCGTCGTCAGTGGGAAGAATCAGTGACGTCATTAGAGGGTGATCTCCGGGATGTCGATGGTGCGGCGTTCAGCCGAGGACTGCAGGCCAAGCTCAGCCAGCTGCACGCCGCGGGCTGCGGACAGCAGGCCGAAGCGGTGCTCACGGCCGGCGACGACGTCCCGCAGGAATTCTTCCCACTGCAGCTTGAAGCCGTTGTCCAGCTCGGCGTTGGCGGGAACTTCCTGCCACTGGCTTCGGAAGGATTCGGTGACGGGCAGGTCCGGGTTCCAGACTGGCTTGGGGGTGTGGGCGCGCTGCTGTGCAACGCACTTGTTCAAACCGGCGACGGCGGAACCGTGCGTGCCGTCGATCTGGAACTCAACCAGTTCGTCGCGGTAGACGCGGACCGCCCAGGAAGAGTTGATCTGGCCGATGACGTCGTCGCCGCCCGGGGTTTCGAGCTCGAAGATGCCGTAGGAGGCGTCGTCTGCGGTGGCCTTGTATTCCTTGCCGGCCTCGTCCCAACGGGCGGGGATGTGCGTGGCTGTCTTGGCGTTGACGCTCTTGACCTTGCCGATGATGCCTTCAAGGACGTAGTTCCAGTGGCAGAACATGTCCGTGGTCATTCCGCCGCCGTCTTCCTTGCGGTAGTTCCAGGAGGGGCGCTGTGCAGCCTGCACGTCGCCTTCGAAGACCCAGTAGCCGAACTCGCCACGGATGGAGAGGATGCGGCCGAAGAAGCCTTCGTCCACCAGGCGGCGAAGCTTGACCAGGCCGGGGAGGTACAGCTTGTCGTGCACAACGCCTGCGGTGACGCCGGCTTCCTTGCCGATCTGTGCGAGCTCGATGGCCTCTTCGAGGGTTTCGGCCGTGGGCTTCTCGGTGAAGATGTGCTTGCCGGCGCGCATGGCCTTCTTCAGGGTGGCGGCGCGGAGGCTGGTCATGGAAGCGTCGAAGATGATGTCCACGGTGGGATCGGCGATGGCGGCATCCAGATCGGTGGTCCATTCGGAAACCTTGTGGAGCTCGGCGAGTTCGCGGATCTTCGCTTCATTGCGGCCTACGAGGATCGGTTCGACCTGGACCTTGGTGCCGTCCTCAAGGGTAAAACCCCCAGCGTCGCGGATGGGAAGGATGGACCGCAGCAAGTGCTGGCGGTATCCCATGCGGCCGGTGATGCCATTCATGGCGATGCGGATCGTCTTTGTTTCGAAACCCATGTTTTCTCTCCAGTACCTTGTGTGCCGGTCGCTCTGCGGTTGCCGGTGCTTGCTCTTGCATGTGTGGGAAAGCGCATTCCCATTGCAAAGAATCATGCACCATGGCGCGACAGCTTGGCAAGCGCTTTCCCAAAATCCGGAATGAACTGCCATAATTTCCCTAGCGCCAGTCCCGACGCCTGCAGACAAGGAGGGCCCCGTGGCCGCCAGCACACTCAGTGAAGTTGCCCGTTTAGCCGGAGTTTCCCTGGCCACAGCCTCCCGGGTCCTCAACGGCTCATCCCGCAAGCCCGCGGAGGACATCGCGGAGCGCGTCCGCGAGGCCGCCGACAAACTTGGCTACGTCCCCAATGCGCAGGCCCAGGCGCTCGCGAAGTCCAGTTCGGGCTTGATCGGCCTAATTGTCCACGACATCGCCGATCCCTACTTCTCGGCCATAGCCCGTGGAGTGCAGGAAGCCGCGCGGCAGCAGAATCGCATGGTGCTGCTGGCAAGCACCTCAGGCGCCCCCGCCGATGAGCGCGAGGCAGTAGCAGCCTTCGCTGCCCGCCGCGCGGACTCAATCGTGATTGCCGGTTCACGCTCCGTGCGGGCCGAGGACCGGCAGGGCAACGCCGAGCTCGCCGCCGAGTTGGATCGGTACTGCCGCAACGGCGGACATGTGGGGGTGGTGGGGCACCCTATCGTCGGCGCTTCCGCCTCAGAGGGCTACCACGTAGTGAAGGTCCCTAACGAGGAACTCGCGGCTGGCCTTGCCGCAGAACTGGCTGCCTCCCATGATGGCCCGTTCCTGATCATCGCAGGCCCTGAAGGCCTGTACACCTCCGACGACAGGGTCCGCGGATTCCAGCGCGGACTCGGCGACGCCGGCAGGGCACCGGCCGAGGTTATCCGCACCGGCTTCAACCGCGCCGGAGGATACGACGCCGGCCTGGCGCTCGCGGAACGCATCAAGTCTTCCGAAGAGCGGCTCTGCATCTTCGCGGTCAACGACGTCATGGCTATCGGAGTCACAGCGGCGCTGCGGCCGGAAGGGGTGTGGATTCCCCGCGACGCCAACATCGCCGGCTTCGACGATATCGAGACCCTGCGCGACTTCCGTCCGGCGTTGTCCACAGTCCACCTGCCGCTTGAAGACATTGGCCGGCTCGCTGCCGGAGACCCGGATACGCCACCTGTCAGCGGCGTGGTCAAGCTTCGCCGCAGTACTGAGGCCCCGTCGCGGAATCCCGCATAACCATGCCGCCGCGCGGGCGACCCGGGCATTCGCGGTGATTACCGACGTCGGGCGTTCCGGTGTGGTTCCGCCGGGCACGCGGCGTTCGCGCTAGTCCTCGCCCAGGGTGATGGTGTGCAGGAACGCGGCGTCATTGAGGACGTTCTCCGGGAGGTCGTCCTCGACGAATTCCAACATGATGTCCATATCCTTGCCGTTGCCCCGCAGGACGTCGGTGACGGTCTGCCATAGCAACTTGCGGTTCCGCAGCGGGAACCGTTCGGCTTCGGGCCCCCACGAGAAGCAGTGGACGCCCACCACGTGCGGCAGGACCTGGTGGAGCGAGTCGAGTGCCTGCTGGTCGGAAAGCCCGACGGCGGGTTGCCAGTAGGTGCCGACGTTGGCGTGGTTGACGCGGTTCAGCAGCTCGAGGGTAGTACCGGGGGAGTCGGTGAGGGTGTTGCCGTGGTATTCGAAGGCGATGGTGACTCCGCGTTCGGCCCCAAGATCGGCAATACGCTGGGTGTCGGTCACCACCGAGTCCCAGTGCTCCGGGCCGGCACCCTCGGATCCGAGTTCCCCGGCCCATACCCGGATCCTGGGGGCGCCCAGTGCGGTGGCTAGATCCAAGGCCCGTCCGAAATCTCCGAAAGCACCGCATCGGTAGTACGAGCCAAGCGACAAGACCCTGAGCCCAGCGTCTTCCGTCGCGCGTTTGGCGTGGGCGGCTGATTCCGTGTCACTTACGTGGACATCGGTGCCCCATTCGATGCCAGCCAGGCCAGCCTCGGCGGAAACCCGCACAACGTCGTCTATCCCGTGCGCTCTGAGGGTGACGGAACAGATGCCAGGCGTGAGGTCAGCCAACGTGGTGAGGTCGATCATGCTTCACAGGATACCGGGAATGCGCTTACCCAGTAAGGGCGTATCGCCTGCTGAACATTGTGCCGCACCCTTTTGCGCCTAGTGCGCCGGGTATGACCGGGCGCCGCACCCTTTTGCGCCTTGTGCGCCGGAGGTTACTGGTGCGCACGGCGAAAAGGGGTGCCGTCGAAAGGGTATGCCCATACGCCGCACCAGTTCGCGCCCCGTACGCAGGGCACGCGGACGTGCCGCACCCGTTCGCGCCCGGGGCGCCGGGTATGCCCGTACACCGCACCCGTTTACGCCCCGTGCGCCGGAGGTTACTGGTGCGAACAGCGGAAAGGGGTGCCTCGGGAAGGGTGCCCGGACGTGCCGCGCACACGCACGCTACAACTGGACCCAGTAGCGCCGGATCGCATCGGTGACTCCCAACTCCGGGGCAAAACTCTCCGGTGGCCGGACGCTTTCAAGAACGCCGCCGCACGCCTCGATGGTGCGGGCCGACGCCACGTTCGGCTGCTTGCAGGTCACGAGCACTCGTTCCATGCCAAGGTCACGACCCTCCAGAAGGGCGCTTTTCAGTGCTAGTTTGGCAAGCCCCCGGCCCCGCGCACTGGGCCGGATGCCGTAGCCGATGTTGCCTCCCACCTCAACGAGGTAGTCATTGACCAACGAGTGCCTGAGGCTGGCGGCGCCCAGGTAGGTGTCATCCTCGACTACCCAGATGGTGGTCTGGTTGGCCAAGCCTTCGGGAGGTTGGAAGCTCCCCTTGGGCAACTCGTGCAGCAGGCCAACCCATTCCGCGAAGTCGCTGCTGTCGCGTAGATCCAGGCCGTACCTCGCGGCCACAAAAGCCGCCGAGCCATCCTGATTAAGGGTCCCCCACTCGTTCCAGCTCTCCACCCAGGAAGCATGGAAGTTTGCGGACGGCCTCGTGAGCTTGGCGTCAGCGTCAATCATTTGGTGAGCGTACTACGGCCGCTTCAACGGGACCGGCACACGTGGCCATTAATTCGACTTACTCAGTGTCCGGCCCATGATGGCCTGGGTCAGGGCATCGATCACCTCTGCGTTCGCCAGCGGATTCCGGATCAGGGTGAAGTCGACGTCACCCACCGGGGGCAGGCCGAAGCGCTGGGTGATGACTTTCAGGTCTTCCGGTACCAGCGAGGCAGGCATCACGGCCACGCCAATACCTGCCCGCACAGCAGCCAGGACCCCGCTGATCTGCTTGGTACTGCAGGTGATCCGCCAGGTGCGGCCTTCGGCTTCCAAGGCATCGATGGCGAGCTTTCGGCTGAGGCTGGGTGCCGGGTAGGCAATGAGCGGCACCGGAGCGCCCGGTTCCAGCACGGTCTGCTCGACGCCTACCCATGCGAAGTTGTCATGCCGAACCACCGTACCTTCCTTTGCTCCGGCCACCCACTTCACGAACACGAGGTCCAGTTGCCCCGCATTGAGCCTCTTGTACAGCTGATCGCTTTGGCTGACGGTGAGCTCCAGGTTGATCTGCGGGTACAACTGCCGGAACTCGCGCAGGATCCGCGGGAGGCCCGTGATGGCGAGGTCGTCGGCGGTACCGAAGCGGAGTCGGCCGCGCATGGCCGAACCCGAAAAGTATCGTGCGGCGGAGTCGTGGGCGGCAAGGATACTTCGGGCAAAGCCGGCCATGGCGTCACCGTTGTCCGTCAGCCTGACTTCGCGGGTATCGCGGGCCACAAGCACCCGTTTCGCGGCAGCCTCGAGCTTACGGACGTGCTGGCTGACCGTCGGTTGCGCAAGTCCCAGACGCTCTGCGGCTTTGGTGAAACTCAGCGTCTCTGCGACGGCCAAAAAGGAACGGAGCTGGACAGGTTCGAACACGGAACTCCTAAAGCGCAGGTCAACGCCGGGTCGGAGCACTGCGCCACCGAACACCGCTCATTGCATTCCGCAATGCTAGTTATAGGCGCAATACGCTTCCATAATTGCTGCTGGCAACCATAGCGTTAAACGCATCCCACCGAAACTCTCCATCCGAGGACTACTTTTGGCACCCCCACCGCCTTCAGCGGCACACGTCAGCCAGCCCGTCATCGATTCTCTGTCCGCCCGTCCCTTGCCGGACACAAACCAACCGGACACCGTCACCCAGCCACTCGCCGTCGTGAGTGAAAAGCTGCCCTGGCGGCATACCTTCATCTCCCTGAAGGTCCCCAACTTCAGGATTTTCGCGATCGGCCACTTCATCGCCGTGATCGCCATCTGGATGCAGCGCATCGCCCAGGACTGGATGGTGCTGGAACTTTCCGGTTCCGTTACCGCCGTCGGAATTACCGTGGCGCTGCAGTTCATGCCGTCGCTCTTCCTGGGACCGTGGGGCGGCATGATTGCCGACCGTTTCCCCAAACGGAAGATCCTCATCATCTGCCAGTCGGCAGCTGCGGTGCTGGCTGCCCTGTTGGCCGTGCTGTCACTGAGCCAGCGGGTTGAAGTCTGGCACGTGTATGCCATTGCCCTGGCGTTGGGCTTCGTGACGGTCCTCGACCAACCGGCACGGCAGGTCTTCGTCAATGAACTCGTCGGACCAAAATACCTGCGCAACGCCATCAGCGTGAACTCAACGACCTTCCAGCTCGGCGGCCTGATCGGGCCGGCCCTGGCCGGTGTGCTGCTCACCGCTGTGGGTGCAGGCTGGGCCTTCGCTGCCAACGCGGTTGCGTGCTGCTCTACCGTGACCATGCTGCTCATCCTGCGCAAGGACCAACTGCACCTCAGCCAGCCCACGCCACGCAAGAAGGGCATGCTGCGCGAAGGCCTGAACTATGCGCTCAGCAAGCCCACCATCTACTGGCCTTGGCTTATGGCGGGCTTCGTCGCAGTTTTCGCGATGAGCCTTCCGGTGCTGTTGGCGGCTTTTGCGGACCACGTGTACGACGCCGGAGCCGGAGGCTACGGCCTGCTGAACGCGATGGTTGCGCTCGGTGCACTGACCGGCGCGGTGGCGTCCACCCGACGTCGGCAGTTGAGGTTACGTTCGGTGGTCACGTCCGCCGGGTTGTACGGCCTGATGCTTTGCCTGTCCTCGATCATGCCGTCCATGGTGTGGTTCAGCGTCATCATGGTGCTCGCCGGATTCTGGTGCCTGATGTTCCTGACCGCCGCCAACCAGATGGTGCAGACCAGTTCCAACATGAGTATCCGCGGCCGCGTCATGAGCCTGTACCTCGTGGTGCTGATCGGTGGCCAGGCCATCGGCGGGCCCATGATGGGCTGGCTGGCCGAGCACCTCGGTCCGCACCTGGCTATTTTGATAGCGGGCGGCGTGCCGGCCATCGCGGCCGCGGTAGTCGCCGTCGTACTGGCCAGGAAGTCGTCCTTGCACCTGAAGGTAGACCTGCGCGACCGGCGCCGGGTGCTGCGGATTGTGCAGGAGCCCCAGACGGCTTAACAGAGAAGGCAGCGCCGGTGGCGAACCGCGGGCGCTGCCTTCTGTTTGGTGCTATGACGTTGCGAGGTGCGGGTACTCCGCCGAGCGACCTTGGAACTCCAGGACGTCTAAGTTGCGGATGACGCCGTCGCGGATTTCGATAGCGCGGCTGATGGTCTCGTTGGCATCCCACGCGTCCGGTCCCGCCACCACAGTGTCCAGGAAGGGCAACAAAGCCTCGCTGATTTCCCAGCTGGCCGAGTTCCACAGGTAGGACGGACTGTGGTCCACCGCGTAGTAATTGACGTGTCCACCCACGCGGAACATGGGCTCGTCGAACGTGGTGGTCCGCGCCCAGCTGAAGCCCATGCCTTCGTCGCAGGAAACATCCACGATCAAGCTGTCCGGCTGGAATTCAGCCAGGTCCTCGGTCCGCAAGTATGTCAGCGGCGCGTTCGGGTCCTGCAGGGTGCAATTGACCACGATGTCGGCCGCCGCAAGGAAGGGCGCCAACGGCTTGCGACCGTTGTTCGTGATGACTTCGCTGAGGAAAGGGGCCTTACTGTCATGGTCGAACTGTACGATTCGCACTGAATGGATCGGCGATCCCACGGCAGCGACACCCCGGTTGGTCAGGACCTGCACATCGTGGACGCCATGGGCGTTCAACGCGGTGACGGCACCGCGGGCAGTGGCCCCGAAACCGATGACCACCGCACTCAAGCGCCGGCCGTAGTCGCCCGTGGAACCCGTCAGGGCCAAGGCATGCAGCACGGAGCAGTACCCGGCGAGTTCGTTGTTCTTGTGAAAGACGTGAAGGCCAAAACCGCCGTCCCCTGCCCAATGGTTCATTGCCTCGAAGGCAATGAGCGTGAGCTTCTTATCTATCGCCAACTGGGTGATAGCTCGGTCCTGCACGCAGTGAGGCCATCCCCACAACGTTTGGCCGTCGCGGAGTTCGGCCAAATCCTGGGCCTGCGGCTTCGGGAGCAGGATGACGTCGCTGTTGGCGATCAACTCCTCGCGCGTCCCGAGCCCGCCCACCAAAGATTCAAGTTTGCTGTCCGGGACGCCGAACCGTTCGCCGTAGCCGTATTCGAACCGGAGCTGTTGACGCACTTCCGGAGCAATGCGCTCCAAATGCTGGGGATGGATGGGCAGGCGGCGCTCATTGGGCTTCAGCGAGGAAGCGAGGACGCCTATGCTCAGCTGGCCAGTTGGCGCGGTCACTTCTTGTTGCCGGTGGAAGGCTTCGCGGCCTCGGTGGCGGAGGACTCGGAAGCCCGCTTGTCCGCCCGCTTTTCCTTGATGGACTTACTGGACTTTTTCGATGCAGTTTGGCGCGGTGATTTGTCGCCCATGATGGCTCCCTTAGAGCGGAGTCGACATGACTCCTGACTCCTGACGATACACCTCCGTGGAACACGCTGTGGCCGGGGTCACTGGGGATCTGCGCGCAAGGGAGAGGTGAGCCTCGGGCAGGCGGCCCGCGGGGCGGTCAGCCTCGGGCAGGCGGCCGGAGATCAGGCCTGGGACAGAAGAAACCCCGGATCGCTGGATCAGGGGTTTCCTTGGAGCGGGCGACGGGAATCGAACCCGCGTATCGAGCTTGGGAAGCTAGCGCTCTACCATTGAGCTACGCCCGCACTGCCCAGGGAAAATCCCCTGAGCGAGTCCTAGCTTAGCGCAGTTCCAGCGCTGCTCTTGACCGCGCCGCGGTTCCCGTGCGCCGCTCCCTGTGGCATTTACTTGAACAGCTTCATGCCGCTCCAACCGTTGCCCACCTGGCGTTGCGTCGTCCAAGCGCCCAGTCCCAAGCCGTAGCTGACCAGGTAGCCGTCCACGGTTTGGGCCGTGATGCTGCGCGTACCGGGCCCGGACAATCCGAAAGTGGGGACCAACGCCTTCATGGTTCCCCAACCTGAGCCCGCCGTGACAGGGAGGCCCGCAAAGCCGCCCGCGCCGTTGCCGCGGTAACTGAGGAGTTGCCCGGACGTGTTGGTGGCAAGGATGTCGTTGGCGCCATCAGCGTCCCAGTCGGCCATGGTCAATCCCATGCCCGCCCACCCACTGCCGATGTCGACGCGGTAAGTCAGCGCCCTCCCGGACGTGTTGGGGTAATAGCGGAGCCCGCCATCCGGGAAGTAACCCACGATGCCCGGGTAACCCTGGGCATTCGACCATTTACCTACCGTGATGGTCATCTTGTCCCAGTCGCCCGTTCCCACCACAATTTGGGTTGAGAAAGCCCCGCCCGGCCAACCTTTGAACAGGCCAAGGGTGCCGTTGTTCCACTGAGCAAGAATGTCGTAGACGCCATCGGAGTCCCAGTCCACAACGAATGCCTGCTTCAGGCCAGTCCAATTGGAACCAATCTGCACGGGGGCTCCGTAGCCTCCCCACGCCTGAGCCGGATAACGCAGAAGCCGGCCGTTCGGGTCTGCGGCCACCAGGTCCGCTCCGGAAGTAATACTTGCATAGGCCGACGGATTACCGGCGAAATAATGCTCCATGGTGGGTATGCCGCGACGTTTCATATCGGTGGCCAAATCCACGCCCACATAGCGCAGGTGCCACGGCTCATAGCTATACCCCGTGGTGCCCGTGTAACCGTTGGGGTAGCGGACAATGAAGCCGTACTTATAAGCGTTGGCAGCCACCCAAATACCAGCCGTGGTGTCCCCAAAGCACGTGCTCAATCCGCACGAGCCGTTGGCATTCCCGACATCCACGGCCAGGCCTGTCTGATGCTCGCTGTACCCGGGACGGGCGGAGATCAAATCGGCTTGCGCCTGACCATAAATGCTGACGTAGTACGCATACAACTGCTGCTGCTGGGCGTATGAGCGGTAACCGCTGACCACCGCAAGCCCGCCCGTTCCGGCGTCCGCAGCACCCTGGAACAAACCATTCAGCCATGCCGCTGCTTCCGCGCGCAAATACTGCCCCGAGCCGCGGGCATTGACGAGGTCGCCGGGTGCGTAACTTGCCGGGTTGAGCGGTCGCGACTTGTTGACCAGCACAGACAGGCCGGCCGGATCGCCCAAGGGGTCCACGCCAGGGAGCGGATTCGCCGCAGCCGGAACCGCTGCCGCGACCCGGGTATCCACCGCCGACGCAGGAGCGGCGAGCACGGCTCCGCCAACCACCGCAAGACTGAGGAAAGCTGCGCACGCCGCAAGCCGCCGTCGGACGTTCCCCATGGAAACCCGACCGTTATAAACCCGCATTACGCCCCCAATTTTGGTTTTAGCCAGCGGCAGGCACTTTACCGGGCCAAGCCGCGCATGTCAGCCATGCCCCGAAAATTCGCAGGTAACCATTCGGTCAAGGCTCGTCAGTCCTGTGTCGAACACGTTCGAGGCTGACTATTCTGAAGGTGTTAGCTGCAGTGTATGGGGAACCCGGCTACGACAATTGAACCGTGCGCCGAAAGAGGTTTCCGTGGCATTCGCAGCCCATGAAGTGGTGATCAACAAGGATGCCATGACTGTTTTCCAGTTCCTGATGGATGGCACCAACAATTCCCTCTGGCGGTCAGGTGTTCGCAGCATCTCGCTCCGATCGGGAATTCGCGGAGAAAAGGGTGCTGTGTACCAGCAGACGCTCACCGGGCCCGGTGGCCGCCCGATTGCCGCCGACTTCAAAATCACCGACGCCCGACCCGGCGCTGAAGTCCGCTTTGAGGTAGTCAACGGACCGGCGAAACCCACCGGGGGTTATTACCTCAGCACCGAGGGCGCCACCACGCGCCTCCGCTTCGCGCTGGAATACCACCCCAAGGGCCTGCAGAAGCTGATGAATGGCATGATCCAGAAGACCATGGAAAGCGAAGTAGCCCAGCTGGAACGGCTCAAAACAGTGATTGAGTCGCGCTCGGCGGCTTAGGCCGCGTTAATTCACGACGGCGGTAGCCAGCCTTGGGTGCCCCAAACTGGTCTACTGCGCGAACTTCAGTCCGCCCCAACCAACCCCGATGGTCACGGGGGTTGTGAGACGCCCGGTAGTCAGGTCCCAATATTCCACCACTCCGTTGCGGTCCAAGCCGGCGATCCCCACCGAATCGGGCCCTGTGACACCCCGCAGGGCGCGCAATCCCGTGTAGTCGGTCCAGGCTGCGCCGACTGCCGGCCGTGATTCCTGTTTCGGAGTGCCCAGGCCGCTGCCGCGATAGAGCCGCAAGGTGCCGTTGGCCTCGGTGGTCAGTAGGTCCTGGAAGCCATCCGCGTTGTAGTCCACCATGCTCAGACGGATCGCTGGGTTGCCGGTACCGATGGCGGACTGCGTCTTTATGGGGCCCAAGCCCGCGTTTCTGTACAAATAAAAGTTGCCGCCGGAGTCCATGGCCACAATCTGGGGGAGCCTGTTGTTGGCGCACCATGTGCCAATTGCAATGTTGAGCGTCCCCCATCCCTGGCCCAACGTGATCGGCGGCTTGAAACCACCGCCCTGGAGGCCGGGGAACACCAAGAGGGCGCCATCGAGCCTCTGCGAGACGAGGTCGAATACGCCATCACGGTCCCAGTCCACGATGAAGAGGTCCTTGATGCCGGTGAACCCACTACCAATCGTTCTGCCCGCACCGTAGCGGCCGCCGCCCAAGGACGGGTAAGCCACCACGGAGCCGTTCCCGGAAATGGAGACAAGATCGGCCGCACTGCGGATGGATGCTTTGCTCAAGTTCACGGTTGGGGGTTGGTATTTGTTGTCGGGTTGGCACACAGCCACCGGATCGGTGGGCGGTGTGACCGTTCCCCCGGGCCGTGTGGTGGTCCCCGCCGGGAGGGTGGTGTAGCCAAAGAAGTTCACCACACCCCAAATCGTGTATCGGTTCGGCGTGGTCTGCCAGTTGCCGTCCGTGTACGTGATGCCAATGCCCATCACGTTGAACCGCGGATCCCGGAGGAGGGCATCGTGGCCCGGTGACTGCTTCCACCACTCCACAAGCTGCGCGGCGTCACGGTCCCAGCGGACTGCGATGACTTCACCCGCGCCGTTGTTCGGGTTGAGTGCCCGGGGGTCGGTCCAGAAATTAGGACGGTGCTGGATCACTTCGCGGGTCGCGATGTTGTTGGACCACTCCTGGGCCAGGCTTGCCACCGTTGCGTGGTACTTCACCGGTGCCAGGCCGAGGGACGCGCGGTAGCTGTTGATCGCGTTGAAGACCGTCAGGATCGCGGCCGCATTGCTGTCAGGAAGGAGCGCCAATGCTCCATTGTCGGGTCCGGTTGACTCGCTGGGTGCCTTGCCAGGGAAGGGGGTTGGGGTTGTCGTGGGTGATGTCGGTTTCGGGGTTACCACCGACGGCGTTGGGCTTGGCGTCTGGGTAGGGGCGGACGGCGCGGGGCTTGGCGTTGTTGCCGCGGACGGCGTTGGAGTCGGCGTCTGCTGTGGAACCGGTCCGATAGCGGGAGCCGTTGGCGCGGGATCGGGTACCACGGCGGATGTGGTGTCCCTTGGTGCGGGCTCAGCATCCGCTGAGGGAGGGTCAGTGATGCCGGTATCCGGGACACTGGGGTTGTCCGGTCCCCACGACGGGCCGATGTTCGGTACCGGCGGCGGCGTCTCGAACACTGGATCAATCGCTACCGGCCCACCGCCGCCAGCTGGTTCGGCAGCCGGAATGCTAGCGGGATCATCGGCGCTGCCGACTACTGGAGGGGCTTCGGAAGGTACAGGGTCGGCGATCGGTGCCGGGTCCGCCGTCGTGCTCGCTTCCGGGGCGTTCAGTCCCGACGGGACGCCGGCTGAAGAAGCCGTGCCGTCAGGGACGGTTTGGGTGGCCGGGAGGAGCTGGCTTGAAGCAGCCACGCACAAGGCCAGCGCTCCGGCCAGCACAATAGCGGCAGGCGCTGCCAGTTTTTTCACAATTACCCCGCGAATGCTCGATGCCCCCAGGTACGGGCGCGGTTCTACATGTCCGGGAACTATAGTCCCATGGGGCGGCCCGGACAATGCATCGGGTATTTGGTGCATGGGGTATTTTTGATGCTGTGCTGATCTCTGACCGCGATATTCGTGCCGAAATAGACTCCCAACGGATTGTTCTTGAACCGTACGACCCTGCGATGGTCCAGCCGTCTTCCGTGGACGTCCGGATTGACCGGTTCTTCCGG
The DNA here is from genome assembly GCF_021538675.1 of Paenarthrobacter sp. AR 02. GTDB lineage: Bacteria > Actinomycetota > Actinomycetes > Actinomycetales > Micrococcaceae > Arthrobacter. Next base: position 885,851 of record NZ_JAJUKH010000001.1, on the reverse strand, counting down.
CTGTTCGACAACCACAAGTACGCCCACATTGACCCCGCCGAAGAACAGCCGGAACTGACGCGGCTGGTAGAGGTCGAAGGTGACGAACCCTTCATCCTGCACCCCGGCGAATTCGTACTGGGCTCCACCTACGAAACAGTCAGCCTGGCGGACGATATCGCCGCGCGCCTCGAAGGAAAGTCGTCCTTGGGCCGTCTCGGGCTGCTGACGCACTCCACTGCCGGCTTCATCGACCCCGGATTTTCCGGGCACGTGACCCTGGAGTTGTCGAACGTCGCCACTCTCCCCATCAAGCTGTGGCCGGGCATGAAGATCGGCCAGCTCTGCTTCTTCCGGCTCACGTCGTCCGCCGAGCACCCCTACGGCTCCGGCGAATACGGCAACCGCTATCAGGGCCAGCGCGGTCCCACCGCCAGCCGCAGCCACCAGAACTTCCACCGGACGTCCATCTAGTTCCATTGCGTCGAGGGTTAGCTCTCGCGTCTTTCGTCGGCGCTGAGGGGTGAGCTCTCGGCCCTTTTGGGTGGTGCTTTCTCCCGAGATCTCACCCCTCGATGAGGTCCCAAGGCCCCACTATCCCTCCACACTGTGGGTAACCCCATAGGTGCTGCTCAAACGTGCCAACAATGGCTGATGAGGATCACTCCGCCGCTTCCGCCTGAACTTCGAGGACGTTCGTTCACGCTCGCCGAACAACGAGCTGCCGGCCTCCCGGACCACCGGGCGTGGAACGATGATCTCCGCGTTGCCAGCAGGGGAGTTCGCGTTCCATGGGGCCAGGCGCAGGATCCCGCGCATACAGCCCGGCTCCTTACGGCTCTAAGTGAGGGTGCAGTGTGCTGCCGTGAAACCGCGGCGACACTGTGGGGTTGCCCGTTGCCGTGGGATTCCCAGCACGACCTCCTGGTGCATTTGACCAGGCTTGACGGCAGTTTTCGACCCCAGCGCAAGGGGGTTCGAGGCCACCGGATGGTTCTATCGCGTGGGGATGTTTGCCAAGTGGACGGCATTCCTGTCACCAGTCCTGCCAGGACATGGCTCGATCTCGCCGCGGTGCTTCCCTTCGAGGACCTCGTTGCGGCCGCGGATCACTTCATCTGTCGGCAGACGCGAAGCTTTGGGCATAACAGGGTGCCGTTCTGTTCTGCCGAGGATTTGAACGCCCAGGTCGATCGGCATCGCGGCGCACGAGGCATTCGGAAGGCACGTGCGGCGCTGGAATTGGCACGCGTGGGAGCCGATTCCGCCCCAGAGACAAGGCTGCGACTCGCCATTGGCCGCGCGTTCCTGCCCGAACCGGTGCTGAGCTACGTCGTTCGCGACCCCTTTGGCCGGGAAGTGGTGTGGCCCGATCTCACCTTTCCGGAGTTCAAAGTCGCAATAAATTACGACGGCGGTCATCACCTCAGCGCCGCGCAGAAGGAATCCGACCTCCGACGAGAGGCTTTGCTCGCAGCAAACGGCTGGATCTCCGTGGTGATTACGGTCGAGCAAGTTCGCGAGCATGGGTACGACGGCGTTGCCCGGCTCATCCGGCGGGCCCTCATCCGTGGTGGGTGGTCTCCGAGGGGTTAGCTTTCGGCTCTTTCGCGGGCCCTCATTCAGTCGAGACGTCGCCCCTCGGGGGAGGGTGGGGGTGAGATGTCGCCCCTCGGCGGGAGGGGAGGGTGGGCGGGGTGGCTTAGGCGGGGGCGCGGTCGGGGCGGCGGGGTGGGGCTCCTGGGGTTTTGCGGAACACTTTGACCACGGGTTCGACGAACCGTGCCGCCAGCGGACCGAGGATGGCCATGATGAGGACGTACGCCGTGGCCAGAGCGGCGACCTGGCCCGGGACTGCCCCGGACGTGACGGCGAGGCCTGCGATGACGATGGAGAACTCGCCGCGTGCGATCAGCGCTGCCCCTGCCCGGAAACGGCCGGGCACTGCGATGCCGGCACGTTTCGCAGCCCAGAATCCCGTGAGCATCTTGGTGAGGGTAGTGACCACGGCGAGGATAAGGGCCCACCCGAGCACAGGTGGGATGGACGTGGGGTCTGTGTTGAGCCCGAATGCCACGAAGAAGATGGCCGCGAAAAGGTCCCGCAAGGGTTCCAGGATCCGGACGGCGTTGTGGGCGGTCGCCCCCGAGATCGCGATGCCCAACATGAAGGCACCCACAGCGGCCGATACCTGCAATGCCGAGGCTATGCCTGCTACCAAGAGGGCGAGACCCAGCACGTTGAGAAGGAACACCTCGGAGTTTTCGCTGTGGATTGCTTGGGATACGCGGTGGCCGTGCTTGAGGGCGATCACCAGCACCACCGTGACCACTGCCAGGGCGATGCCCACGGTCTGCAATCCGCCCAGGAAGCCAACGCCGGCAAGGATCGCGGTGAGGATGGGGAGGTAGATGGCCATGGCGAGGTCCTCGAACACCAGGATGGACAGCACCACCGGCGTCTCGCGGTTACCGATGCGGCCCAGGTCGGTGATGACTTTTGCTGCAATGCCAGACGAGGAGATGTAGGTGACGCCGCCCATGACGATGGCGCCAACCAGGCCCCACCCTAGGAGGACAGCTATGCCGGCTCCTGGAATGAAGTTCAGGATGAAGTCCAGGACGCCAGCCTGCCAGGAGCGCCTCAGCCCGGTAACGAGCTCTGAAGCCGTGTATTCCAGTCCGAGCATCAGCAGGAGCAGTATGACGCCGATTTCGCCGGAGAGGTGCGAGAACTCGTGCATGCCGTCCAGCTTGACGAACCCACCGGCACCGAAGGCCAAGCCGCCCACGAGGTAGAGCGGAATGGGCGACATACCAATCCGACCCGCTAACCGAGCCAGGAGACCGAGGCAGAAGACGACGGCCCCCAGTTCAACGAGGGCTAGGGCCAGCGGATCCATCCGGGTTAGCCGTTACGCAGGATGTCGGCTGCTGAGTCAAGACCTTCCTGCGTGCCGACTGCTACAAGTAAGTCACCGGTGTGGAGTACGACGTCGGGCGCGGGCGAGGGGACGACCTCGCCTTCCCGCATGATTGCGACGATGGAAACGCCACTGCGGGTACGAACCTGGGCTTTGCCCATGGGCTGGTTGACGAAGGGCGAATCCGGGGTAATGGAGAATTGCCGGGTGACGATGCCCGGGACCTCGCGGTGGGCTTCGGCCAGGCGCATGGCAATGTGCTGGCCGCCGAGGAGGTTGCCCAGGGCGGCTGCTTCATCGGCTGTCAGGGGTATGGTCGCCTGGCACGTGTCGGGGTCGTCCCACGTGGAGACGAAGAGTTGGGTTTCACCTTCCCGCAGTTCCACCACGCCGATACGCCGGCCGGAGGCCGTGACGAAATCCTTGCGGACACCAAGGCCCGGGAGTTCAGTCTCATCCACATTCATAGTTACACCCTAACTCTGGGGACCGGTCCCTCCGCCGGTCCTATGTAGTTAACGCTCTGGCACCACAGCTATTTCCACTTTCGCGGGCGGCTTTACGGGCAGGATCACCAACAGCCCGGCGAGGAGAACCACCATGATCCCAAGGATGCCCCAACGTTGGGCCTGACCCTCCGCAACAAGGGGAGAGGCAATGGCGATGCAGAGGGTAAAGAGCGTAGGAGCCAGGAAGCTCACGGCACGTCCCGTGGTGGCGTAGAGGCCGAACAGTTCACCGGATTCGCCGGCTGGTGCAAGCCTGGCCAAATACGCGCGTGAGGATGACTGGGCAGGTCCCACGAACAAGCAAAGCATCAGCCCGAAGACCCAGAACGTGGCGGACCCCGGCCAGTCTTTGCCGAAGAACACGTAGTCCCCGTTGCCCAAGACCAGGATGAGCGTACCTGCCACGAGGAGGCCCACCAAAGACAGGACGATGACGGCCTTGGGACCGATCCTGTCGTCAAGGAAGCCGCCGATGATGGCACCGACTGCTGCGACAACGTTGCCGAAGATCGCAAAGAAGATGACGTCCTTGAGCTCAAAACCGAAGGTGCCCGCCGCGATGACGCCGCCGAAGGTGAACACGGCGGCCAGGCCGTCGCGGAAGATGGCACTGGAGAGCAGGAAGTAGATGGTGTGCGGGCTGGTCCGATAGATGGCCGCGATGCGCCGGATGAGCAACTTGTAGGACGCGAAGAATCCCAGCGAGGCGGTTGCTTTTTTCACGGATACTTCGGGTACCGCGAACATGACCGGCAGGGCAAAGATGAAAAACCAGAGTGCCGAGAAAATCGCGACGAGCCGGATGTTGAGGGAGTCCTGGGTGGACGCACCGAACCATTCAAACGACGGCTGGACAAAGAGTTGGAGCACCAGCAGGAGCGCCACGATTCCGCCGAGGTATCCCATGCCCCAACCGAAGCCGCTGACCTTGCCGATATTCCGCGGCGTCGAGATCTGGGCGAGCATGGCGTTGTAATTGACGCCTGCGAACTCGAAGAAGATGTTGGCCAGTGCAATGAGGCAGACGCCCAGCAAGAGAAACTCCGGGCGGGGGAAGACGAAGAAGCACAGCGCCGTGAGGACCGCAGTGGCGGCAGTGTTGACCCCGAGCCACAGCTTGCGCCGACCGCCCGCATCCGACCGCTGACCTGTCACGGGAGCAAGCAGGGCAATGGCGAGGCCCGCGATCGCCAAGGCGGCTCCCAACGCTGCCGACGCTGCGTCTTCTCCGCCGAAAGCATTCGATGTCAGGTAGACGGTGAAAACAAAGGTGGTCATCACCGCATTGAAGGCTGCCGAACCCCAATCCCAGGAGGCCCAAGCAAGGATCTGGCCCTTCTTTGACGCGACGGGACCGGAGGCGAGCTCGGACGATGGGTGGGTTTCTGGAACTGCAGCCGCGTTCATAGCTTGAATGCTATCGGGAGCACGCGAACAGCGCTGGCATGACAGACCCTATGTGGATATGACTGTCCGTGCCCCTTGATAAACTGTATGAACCGAACCCGACGTATGACCGCTTGCTCCAACTTTTGACAATTCGTTCCTGACTTTGCGGAGAAAACAGTGATCACAGTTCTCGCCATCACCTTTGTAGCGGCAACTGTGGCGCCCTTGATCTTCCGCAAATTGGGCCGGAACGCGTTCTACGTCCTGGCTGCGGTTCCCGCGGCGGCATTCGTGTGGCTGCTTTTCCAGTATGAATCCGCATATTCCACCGGCGGCATAGAAGAGATCCTGCCGTGGATACCCACGCTGAAGCTTGAGCTCGCGTTCCGTATGGACCCCCTGGCATGGGTGATGTCCTTGCTGATCCTCGGGGTGGGTTCATTGGTGCTGGTCTATTGCGCCCGGTACTTCAAGGACAAAGATCCCGATCTTGGTGGATTCGGCGCCCAACTCCTCGCCTTTGCGGGAGCCATGTTCGGTTTGGTTACCTCCGATGACCTCCTGATGCTCTTCATTTTCTGGGAGCTCACCACCATCCTGTCCTACCTGTTGATCGGCTACGCCCGGACCCGTCTGGCCGCCCGCCGATCGGCGCTTCAAGCCCTGATGGTCACCACAGCCGGTGGCCTTGCCATGCTGGTGGGCCTCATCATCCTGGGCCAGGCCGCGGGAACGTACCGCATTTCAACCATCCTGGACCAAGCCGGGTCCCTCATGGCCGGGCCCATGCAGGGGGCGGTTGCTGCCGCCGTCGTGCTTGTCCTGGCTGGTGCGGTGACCAAATCGGCGCTGGTTCCGTTCCATTTCTGGCTGCCGGGCGCGATGGCTGCCCCTACTCCCGTGAGCGCCTACCTGCACGCGGCCGCCATGGTGAAGGCGGGCATCTACATTGTGGCCCGTTTGGCCCCTGGGTTTGCCGAATCGCAGTTCTGGCTGCCCGTGGTCCTGGGGCTTGGCCTGGCCACCATGCTTGTTGGCGGTTACCGGGCGCTCAGGCAGACCGACATCAAGCTCATCCTCGCCTACGGCACGGTCAGCCAACTCGGCTTCCTGACCATGGTGGTGGGGCTCGGGCGTCCCGATGCTGCGCTGGCGGGGCTCGGGCTTCTTCTGGCTCACGGCCTGTTCAAAGCGGCGCTCTTCCTGGTGGTGGGCATCATCGACCACCAGTCCGGCACCCGCGATATCCGTAAGCTATCCGGTGTTTTCCGGTCTTCGCGGGCATTGGGTGTTGTGGCCGCAATCGCCGCAGCGTCCATGGCCGGCGTCCCGCCCTTGGCAGGTTTCGTGGCCAAGGAGTCGGTCTTTGAGGCATTCGTCCACTACGGAACAGGCCATGACGCACCTGTGTGGGGTATCTGGATACTGGTTGGCCTGGTGGTGGGATCGATCCTCACCTTCGCCTACAGTGCCCGGTTCATGTGGGGAGCCTTCGCCACGAAGCCCGGTGTGGAGCCCACACCGTTCAAGCCCATCAAACCCGCATTTCTTGCAGCCCCCGCCATCTTGAGCCTGCTCACGATCGCCTACGGCGTGTGGCCCGTGCCGGTGGATACGTGGATCCAGCCTTACGCGGCATTGTTCGCCGACCGTCCGGACGCGGTCGACGCCGGACACTTGGCTTTGTGGCACGGCGTCACCCCGGCTTTGGGCCTGACCGCGATAACGTTCGCGGCCGGCGCCGCGATGTTCTACGGCCGCAATCTCGTTGCCCGCGCCCAAGGCCTGGTCCCGGACTGGGTGGACGGCGACCGCGCCTACCAAAACACTATCGGCGCCTTGGACGATATTGCCGTGTGGGTCACGGGCCGTACCCAGCGTGGTTCGCTGTACTTCTACCTGGCTGTCATCCTGACGGTCGCGTTCGCGGTCCCGGCCACGGCGCTGATCATGGCCAACAAGCCCTTGCCGGAGGGCATCTATTTCATCGACCCCAATTCCCCGCTGCAGATAGTGGCCGGTGCGGGCATCGTGGTGGGAGCTCTTGCGGCCGTTCGCGCCAACAAGCGCTTCCTTGCCGTGCTCATGGTGTCCGTGACGGGCTACGGAATCGCCCTCATGTTCGCGCTGCAGGGTGCACCGGACCTGGCCCTGACGCAGATGCTGGTGGAGACCATTGTGCTGGTGGCCTTCGTGCTGGCCATGCGCAGCCTCCCCGCGGAGCTGCGGGACAGGACCGGAGGCAGGCTAAGGGTGATCCGTGTGATCATCGGTGCAGCGTTCGGCATCACCATGATCTTCGTCGCGATCTACGCCATGGGCGCCCGCGTGGCAACGCCTGTTTCCCTGGATTTCCCGCGCTTGGCCTACGAAGGCGGCGGGGGATTGAACGTGGTCAACGTGACCCTCGTGGACATCCGTGCATGGGACACCTTTGGTGAGATCTCCGTGTTGGCTATTGCGGCCACGGGTGTCGCCAGCCTGATCTTCGTCCGCAGCCGTGGCGACCGGATCAAGACCTCCGAAGCGGTGCCCGAAGGCAGCGTGGGGCGCCGCACCGGCGTCGAACGCGGTTCCCGGGCCGATGCCACGCTGGCCGTGGCGAAAAAGTTCACCGGCGTGACCCGCGACGCCTGGCTCGTGGCCGGCCGCACCTTGGCGCCGGAGCGGCGTTCGATCATCTTCGAAGTGGTGACCCGGCTGATCTTCCACTCGATGATCGTGTTCTCCCTTTACCTTCTCCTGGCTGGGCATAACCTGCCCGGTGGCGGCTTCGCGGGCGGCCTCACCGCGGGACTCGCCCTGACCATCCGTTACCTGGCTGGTGGACGGTTCGAGTTGAGCGAGGCAGCGACAGTAAGTGCCGGAACCCTTTTGGGGACGGGTCTTGCGACGGCGGCGGCCTCCGGCGTCGTTCCGCTCTTCCTGGGCGGGCAGGTTTTCCAAAGCGCGATTATCGAGTTCTGGCTGCCGGTGTTCGGCAACATCAAGTTCGTCACCTCGACCATTTTCGATATTGGCGTGTACATCGTGGTGGTGGGCTTGGCCCTTGACGTCCTCCGCAGTCTGGGCGCCGAGATCGACGAACATTTTGAAGGCCAAAATTCGCTGGCAGAGGAAGACGCCGGCGGGCTGGCCCAAGAAGCAGCCGAATCGGCCGCATCCGGGAAAGGTACCGCATGAGCATCAACCTGACCCTGCTGATCGTCATGGGCGTGCTCTACGCCTGCGGCATCTACCTGATCCTTGAACGCAGCCTGACGCGTGTGCTGTTGGGATTGATGTTGCTGGCCAATGCCACCAACATCCTGATCCTGAGCACCGGAGGCTACGCAGGGCTGGCACCCCTGTTCAGCAAGGAAACGAACCCCGAGGCCTACAGCGATCCCTTGCCGCAGGCACTGATCCTGACGTCGATCGTGATCTCGTTCGCGGTGACCGCTTTCATGCTGGGCATCATCTACCGGACGTGGGTCCTGGCCCGCCAGGACGAGATCCAGGACGACCTTGAGGACGTCCGCGTGGCCAAGACTCCGAGCTTCGACGCCGAGGATGACGCCATTGTTCCTTTGGAAACGTCGGAGTTCGCCGTAACACCCACCACGACGACGGACCGGAGCCATCCGGAAGCCACGGAGAAGCCGCACACCAGTACCACCCAGGAAGGAGGCAGCGCGTGAACCTCGCGAACCTGTCGCCGCTCGCTGTCCTCCTGCCGATCCTGGGTGCAGCTCTCGCATTCCTGTTGATCAGGCACCACTCTGCGCAGCGGGCGGTGAGCATCGGCATCCTCAGCGTGACTCTCCTGCTCGAGTGCCTGCTCCTGGTTTCCGTATGGAACGGCGGTACCACGTCCGTCACCCTGGGTGGTTGGCTGCCTCCGTGGGGTGTGGTGCTGGTTGTGGACCAGTTCTCCTCGCTGATGCTGGTTGTCTCAACGGTGGTGAGCCTGGCAGTGTTGATCTACGCCACCGGCCAGGGCATGGCTGACGGCGACCAGGAAGCACCGGTCTCGATCTTCCACCCCACCTACCTGATCCTGGTGGCGGGCGTGTCCAACGCGTTCCTCACCGGCGACCTCTTCAACCTTTACGTTGGCTTCGAGATCCTGCTCACGGCAAGCTACGTCCTGATGACCTTGGGCGGGACGGGCCCACGTATCCGGGCCGGCGTCACGTACGTGGTTGTCTCGGTGGTGTCGTCCGTGTTGTTCCTGGTGGCCATCGCCATGATTTACGGTGCCACCGGAACCATCACCATGGCCGACCTTGCGGTAAAGCTCGCCGAATTGGACCAAGGCACCCAGAACCTCCTGCACGTTATGTTGCTGGTGGCGTTCGGCATCAAGGCCGCTGTGTTCCCGCTGTCCTTCTGGCTTCCCGACTCATACCCAACAGCGCCTGCCCCCGTGACCGCGGTGTTCGCCGGGTTGCTTACCAAGGTGGGCGTTTATGCCATGGTCCGCACGGAGACGTTGCTGTTCCCGGGGGATACCCTCAACGTTCCCCTGATGGTGGTGGCGTTGCTGACCATGGTGGTGGGTATCTTGGGCGCGTTGGCCCAAAGCGACATCAAACGTCTCCTGTCCTTCACGTTGGTGAGCCACATCGGCTACATGGTGTTCGGCCTCGCCATGAGTTCCGTGGCCGGCCTGGGTGCCGCTGTCTTCTACGTGGCGCACCACATTACGGTGCAGACCAGCCTGTTCCTGGTGACCGGCCTTATCGAGCGCCGGGGCGGCAGTTCGTCCATCGACCGGCTGGGCGGTTTGGCCAAACTCTCGCCGCTGCTGGCCCTCTTGTTCTTCGTTCCAGCCATGAATTTGGCGGGCATCCCGCCCTTCTCCGGCTTCCTTGGCAAGTTGGGCCTCCTGCAGGCAGGCGTGGAACTGGGCACCCCGCTGGCGATCACTTTGGTGGTCGGCGGCGTGGTCACGAGCCTGCTGACGTTGCTGGCAATCGCCAGGGTCTGGAACAGGGCCTTCTGGCGCAAGCCCGAGGACGCTGAATACCCGGATCCTGTGCTGTTGGCCAGCGGGAACGTTGGGGTGCTCCCGCGGACCATGGTCGGTTCGACGGCGGGACTGGTGGTTTTCGGGGTGGCGTTGACGGTGTTTGCCGGGCCGCTCTTCCACCTCGCGGACGGATCAGCGGAGATCATGCTGGACCGCTCGGCTTATATCCATTCTGTCCTGGGTGATTCGGTGGAGGTTCCGGCGTTGCCGCAGAGGGATGGTGCCAAATGAGCCGTAAACCGAACTCCTTCCGTACTGAACTGCCTCTGCTCATCTGGCTCGTCATTGTCTGGGGTGCCCTGTGGCGGGATTTCAGTCCAGGCAACCTGTTGTTCGGCGCTCTGATTGCGGTGCTGGTGGCAAAGTTCTTCTACCTGCCTCCGGTTGAGCTCAGCGGCAGGTTCAACGTACTGCGCGCCATTCCGTTCGCGCTGATCTTCCTCGCCAAAGTGGTGGCAGCGAGCTTCCTTGTGCTGTACCTGGCTGTGGTCAAAGGGCCAAAGGTGCGCAGCGCCGTCGTCGCCGTTCCGTTGCGTAGCCATTCCGACCTCATGGTGACGGCAACAGGGCACGTCATCTCCCTGATTCCGGGTTCTTTGGTGGTGGAAGTGGACCGGTCGACGTCCACGCTGTACCTGCACGCGCTCAACATTTACCAAGAGGCTGACATCGAAAAGATCCGTCAGGAAGTCCAGAACATTGAAGCCGGCTTGATCCGGATCATGGGCACCCGCGAGGAAGTCCAGGCGTTGGGAGCCGAGATCAGTTCCGGCGTGAAAGGGGCAGCCCTGTGAAGGAAATCGTCCTCATAGTTACGGCCGTGATTCTCAGCCTGGCCGCTGCCGGTGCCATCGTGCGGATCGCGATTGGTCCCTCGTTGCTGGACCGGGTCTTGGCATCCGACGTGTTGCTGGCCATTCTCGGGGCAGCCTTGTCGATCGACATGGCGGTGAACCGGCACCTGAATAATCTGATGCTGCTTGTAGCGCTGGCCGTGATCGGTTTTATTGGCTCGGTGACAGTAGCCCGGTTCGTGGCTGAGCGGAGGGAACAGAGCAATGAGTCCTGATGCCACCGGCGTGGATGCCGTCATCGATGGTGTGACCGCCGTGTTCCTGGTGGTGGGAGCGCTGATGTCCCTTGGCGCTGCGGTTGGTTTGCTGCGTTTTCCTGACCTGATGAGCCGCATGCACGCTGCTACCAAACCGCAGGTCTTGGGCTTGTTCCTCATGCTGGCGGCGATCGGCCTGCAGATGCGGACCTGGTGGGTGTGGCCCGTGCTGCTGGTGGCGTGGATTTTCCAGCTGCTCACCGCGCCAGTGTCGGCCCATATGGTGGGCCGGGCCGCGTACCGCACCAAGCATGGCCATCGGGAGATGCTGACCAAGGACGAACTTGAGGCCGTCGTTCAGAGGGCGGCAGCCGGACAAGCCGACCCTGAGGGTTAAAGCCAAAGCGGGGTCACTTCCGGCCCATCCCACGGGGATTTATGGGCCGGGAGTGACCCCGCGTTGCTTCAAACGGTGATGCCTTAGACGATGTCCTGGGACTTCGCGAAGCGGGCGATGGCACGCTGGGTGCCCCTGCTGGCCAGGACCTGGATGAGTGTGCTCACGAACGCCGAGATCAGGGCGAAGGTGAGGGCGGAGCGAAGGCTCGTTTCCATGTCATCGTTGCCTACGGGCGGCTTGTTGCCTGTGGCCTTTTCCCACCCTTTGTTGACGAGTTTTGTTCCGACGAAGCCCGCCCCGAGGCTCACTCCGGCGCCGATCAGCTTGAAGAAGAGGTTCATGCCACCAGCCTAGCTGCAACGCGTGGACCGGCAACGCTAGCGGCGGCTTTCCCGTTCCGCGAGGAACGCGGCCAGGGAGCCTACGGGTGCCAGGACCGGGACGACAGTGTGCTCGGCGGACCATATGGCATCGACGGTCCCGTATCCGGCGATTTCCTTGAGGAGGTAGAAAGTGGGCGGCATCAGTTTCAGGGTGCCTGCTGCCTCTGCCGCGAGGATTCCCGCAACGGGCATCCACAGGGATTGCCACGCTTCGGTTGTTTGGTGATGGGGCTCCATGTCCGTCGAGGGCCTGGCCACGTAGAAGAAGGTGTCGAACCGCTTGGGCATGTCGATCGGCGTAATCCAGTTGGCCCATGGGCGCAGGTCACCGGCGTCGATGCTCAGCCCGGCTTCCTCACGGACCTCCCGAATCGCGGCGGTGAGCACGGTCCCTGCTTTAGTAGCGGCATCGTCGGAACCGATGGAGCTGGCCTGCCAGTCCGCCGCATGGCTGCTGAGCAGTCCGGGGGCGTAATCCCACCCCGAGTGGTCGGCAGGGTCCACACGTCCTCCCGGGAAAACCACCATTCCTGCGGCGAAGTCCATGGTGCTGACCCTGTGCTGGACGAACGCCTCAAGCCCTGACGGGGTATCCCGGAGCAGGATGACGCTTGCGGCGAGGCGTGCTTCCGCCACGTCAACGTTGCCTGGAAGGCCAGAGCCGGGTTGGTCCGTCATGAAGTGTGCCCCTTTGCGTCGGTGGTTGTTGCTGGATCATTCTCTCAGGTCCCGTTGCGAGGCCCGGTGTGCAGGGTATGTGCCCGAAGAAGGGTGTTCAGCCGGCCTCGCAACGGTGCGGGTGGGCCGGATTGTGACTGCGCGGCCGTCCTCACCGCGGAGTACAGGTGTAAACTGAACCAGCCCAGCAGGGCAGATTTAATAACGACAGGGGAGCGCCGCCGTCGGAACCTGCAGAGATGCGGGAGCCGCGAGGGCGCTGAGAGTGCGGACAGCCGCAGACCCTCGAACCTGATCCGGTTAGTACCGGCGCAAGGGAGTCGAGCTTCTCAGAGTGTCCGGAACCGGGCGGCGCAGGCCGGCCGGGAATCCGGGGAGCACTTTCCCCTCCTGTAACTCAGGAGGCAGAAAAATGACCACGGTCAGCGTGAAGAAGACCAGTTATAACTGGCGTGTTGTAGACATTGTGGTGGCAGCATTGATCGCCATCGCCGGCGGCGTGATTTTCTGGGCATGGTCCCAAGGCGCCGCACTGGTATCCATCCCCATGAACGCGGCCTATCCTCCGCTGACGGGCCTGATCGCTGGCGGTTGGATGATTCCGGCGGTCCTGGGCATGCTCATCATCCGTAAGCCGGGTGCCGCCCTGTTCTGCGAGTCCGTTGCAGCCACGGGCGAACTCATCATGGGCTCTCAGTACGGCACCACCGTACTGATCTCCGGCGTCCTGCAGGGCCTTGGCGCGGAGCTCATCTTCGCCGCGTTCCTCTACAAGAAGTTCAACCTGCCCACCTCGCTCCTTGCCGGTGCAGGTGCGGGTCTCTTCTGCGGCCTCAACGACTCGTTCCTTCCCTGGGGCTGGAACATTGCCTACGAGGCAATCGACAAGCTCACGTACATCACGTTCACCACGATCTCCGGGGCGATTATCGCGGGTGCACTGTCATGGATTGCCACCCGCGGCCTGGCGAAAACCGGTGTCCTGAGTTCCTTCGCTTCGCGCAAGGCCGCTTCGGAGCCCGTCTTCAGCTGATGCCCGTCATTGAACGCGGCGGCCACGTCCGGCCTGCCGCCATCACAGCCGAGGGCTGGGGATGGCGGCACGCCGGCAGGGCCACGCCAGCCATCCAAGGCCTTGACCTCAGGATCGAACCGGGGGAGCGGGTACTGCTGCTCGGCCCCTCGGGTGCGGGCAAGTCCACGCTCCTGCATGCCCTCGCCGGGGTGTTGGGGGACGAGGAAGACGACTCGGACGAGACCGGCTCGCTGCTGCTGGACGGCGCTTCTCCCCGCGAGCAGCGCGGCCGCGCCGGCCTGATGCAGCAGGACCCCGAAACGCAGGTTGTCCTGTCCCGGGTGGGGGACGACGTCGCCTTCGGCGCCGAGAACCTGGCCGTGCCGCGGGAGGAAATTTGGGCCCGCGTCCATGAAGCGCTCGACGACGTCGGGTTGCGGACCGCTGCCGGCGGCGGACTCGCGTTGGATCATCCGACCTCGGCCCTGTCCGGCGGGCAGAAACAGCGCCTCGCGCTTGCGGGAATTTTGGCGATGCGGCCCGGGCTGATCCTGCTGGACGAACCAACGGCCAACTTGGACCCTGCAGGGGTCCTGGAGGTGCGGGACGCAGTGGGCCGCTGCCTCGACAAGACCGGAGCCACCCTTGTTGTGGTGGAACACCGCGTGTCCGTGTGGAAGGACCTGGTGGACCGGATTGTGGTGTTGCAGCCAGGATCCGCCGGTAACGGCACTCCGGGCGTCCTGTTGGACGGGCCACCGGAGCAGGTCCTGTCAGAGGCGCGCACAATGCTGATGGCAGCGGGCGTCTGGGTTCCCGGATATGTCCCGGCAACCCGTGCCCGGCGCACTGAGACCTCCGCCGCGCAACTGCTTCTGGCTGCCCAGGACGTGGCGGTCTCGCGGGAAAAGCCCCGCCGAAAGGGATTCCGGACCATCCCTCCGGTTCCTGTGCAATCCGACGTCAGCGCCCAGGTCAGGGCGGGCCAAGCGCTGACCATCACTGGTCCGAATGGTGCCGGAAAGTCCACCTTCGCACTCACGCTGGCCGGCCTCCTGGCGCCCGTGGACGGCAAGGTGAGTGCCGCCGTCGAGCTTTCAGAAGGGGCCGGAATCGACCCGTTCAAGTGGAAAGCCGATCAGCTGATTTCCCGGATCGGGACCGTATTCCAGGAACCCGAGCACCAGTTCGTCACGGGTAAGGTGCTGGACGAGCTGATGTTTGGTCCCAAACACCTGGGCCACGGCGAGGAACGCGTGGACGAACTGCTGGAGCGGTTGCGGCTCACCCACCTGGTGGACGCGAACCCGTACACGCTGTCCGGCGGCGAGAAGCGCAGGCTTTCGGTGGCCACGGTGCTCGCCGCGCATCCCAAAGTCCTCGTCCTCGATGAGCCCACGTTCGGCCAGGACGCGAACACCTGGGCCGAGCTGGCATCGTTCCTTTCGGAGTTGCTCGACGCCGGAACAGCCGTGGTCTCCGTAACCCACGACCAGGAATTCAGCGACGTGCTCGGCGGCACGGAGCTGCGCCTGAACCCCGCGGCACGTGCAGCAAGCCGCCAGGAAGCCGGTGCAGCATGAGGGACGCATTGAACCTGCGGGGTAACCACGCCCTGTTGACCGCAGCGAACCCGTTGGCCAAGTTCGCCGCGGTTTTCCTCATCTCGCTGGTGTTGGCCCTCTCCATCGACTGGGTTTCGGCAACTACCGCGCTGGTGGCCGAGCTGGCGCTGTTCCCGCTTGCCGGGCTGACGCTGCGGCTTTTGTGGCAGCGGGCCTGGCCGTTGATCATCGCTGCGGCGATTGGTGGCTGGAGCACAGCGATCGTGGCGGCTGACAGCGGCGCGGTACTGCTCGACGTCGGACTCTGGTCCATCAGCGAAGGTTCCCTTGAGCTGGGGCTGGGTTTCATGCTGCGCGGCTTGGCGATTGCCCTTCCGGCGATCCTCCTGATGACCTGCACCGACCCCACGGACCTGGCCGATGCCTTGGCACAGAAAGCGAAGCTGCCGCACCGGTTTGTCCTGGGATCCCTCGCTGCCATGCGCTTGGTGGGCCTCATGGCCGAAGAATGGCAGACCATTGGCATGGCCCGCCGTGCACGGGGTGTCGGTTCGCAAGGCAACCCGTTCCAGCGGGTGAAAGCCACCCTCGGTCAAAGCTTCGGGTTGCTGGTCCAGGCTGTCCGGCGCGCTTCGCGGTTGGCTGTGACCATGGAAGCGCGGGGCTTTGGCGGCGGCCAGCGGACGTGGGCGCGCGAATCCACGTACTCGGTGCTGGATATCTGGGTGGTCCTTGGCGGAGTGGTCATCGCAGCGGGTGCTGTGCTGGCCGCCGTGGGCGCCGGGACGTGGAGTTTCGTCTGGCGCTAGCGGGCGGCGCGGTTCTGGACTTCATCGAAACCGGCCCGTGTGAGGAAACCCAGCTGTGCCTCCTTTTCCGCGAGCTGGACGATGGGTCCAAGCTCGAAGCACGTTGCTTCGAGGCGGCGCAGGGCCTTGGCGTTGCGGGCATCGGGCTCCACAACGATCCGGTCCTTGCCCGGCAGGGAAAACATGTACTTGATCAGCGAGGTTGCCAGCCGTGGCGTGAAGTGCGGGATGGGGCGCGTGGCCGGAGCCAGCAGCAGGTGCATGCCTATGTCTTCCTCGCGGGCGGGGTACGCCTCGCCCACGGGGTCGTGCAGGGGCTCGTAGGTCTGGAACAACGCCAGCGCCTCCCCGTCCAAGGTCACCAGGAACGCGTGGTGTGTCTCCAGGGAGTCCAGGAATTCGTAGATGCCCAGGACCTCCTCACGGGTGTGCTCGGTCATTCCCCAGAACCTGGCGCGGGGCTGGGTTACCCACTCGAAGACAAGTCCTATGTCCTCGTTGGGGACCAGCGGGACGATCCGCAGGGCACCCCATCCTTCGAGTTCATCGGAGTAGACGGTGGTGCGGGCGGAGAAGTCCGGGGCGGTGGTGGTCATGTCTTCCTTCGGGTGCTGGGTATTCGGGGTGCGACTGGGTGCAGAAGTGTCAGGGTTCGTCTTTGCCGAGGGCCGACCACCCGGTAACCACCGGGGCGAGCTGCCCGGCCGTCCACAAGGGCAACTGGTCCGAAAAGTGCTGGTGGCCCGGCGTTCCGGCTGCGCCAAAGGGAACAACCCACCGGCTGTTCCTGCGTTCGGCCAGATCCCAGACATAGCGGGCCACGGGGCCGCGGAAGCTCCGGTCATCCACGCCCGGGAGGCTCTCGGTGCACAGGACGCATCCGGTGTCGCCGCTGAGGCCGACCGTTGGTGCGGCTTTGGCAAGGGAGCCGGGGAGGAGATGAACGGGCAGCAGCTGATGGCGGTCACCCCACGAGGCTCCGTCCAGGGGTGCCTCTTCCAGCGCTACGTCTTCGAGGCTTGCAGCCGCTTCCACTCGCGCATCGATGCGGAGCAGCAGGGTCTCAAGGGCGAAACCGACCCGGGCAGGAACGGACAACCACGGCCCGAACAAGGACGAATACCCCGTGGGACTGTTCAGCGAGGCGAGGGATGGGTGCTTGGCCAAGCGTTGGACCAGCGCACCCCGCCACTCGGCAAACATGGCGGCGGGCTGGCTGCCGGCGTCCATCCGGCCATCCCAGCGAAGCAGTCGTGAGCGCACTTCCTTGGCTTCGCCGGACAGCTCGGCGGGGTCCAGGTCGGCCAGGATCGACCGGAACAACGGCCATGGGCCCAGCAGTGTGTCCATATGGATGGCCCGCATGTGGTCAGGGGTGAGCGGCCCTTCGACTTCCTCCAGCAGCTCGCGGATCCGCGCGGCGCGGTATGCGGGTGCAAACTCCATGGCGACGGCGTCCCCGCCGCCCGCTGCCCGGTCATTCGCGCTGACGGCGAACCTCTGCACCTCGGAACGGGGCAGGATCACGTACTGGCCATCCCACGCATGGCGGGCGGAAAACGCGGGTGCGGGCAGGCGACGGTTGGCAGGATTCCGCTGGGGGACCAGCCCGGCAACAAACTGGGTCACGGTTCCTGACGTATCGGCGGCAATCACACTGTTGACGGGCTCCACCCATGCATCCAAGGCCGCTTCCACCGCGGAGACGCTCCGGCTCCGCAGCATCGGCAGGAGGGCCTCGAAGCCCAGCCGCCCCTCAACCCGTGCGGGGAAACGCAAACTCAGGGCGCCGCCGTCGGGCGTTTCGGAGATGACCGGTCCGCGGGCGGTCTCAATAATGTCCACGGACACGGACTCACCGTCGCGGACGTGAATGGTCTCCAGATTCACGACGACGGTTTCCCAGCCTTCCGCGCCCCGGGCCTCGATGCGCTCGCCGGAGTAGTCGGTGACCCGGCGCAGCTCTTCCTCGAAGAGGTCCTGGTAGTCGGCCATGGCGTTGGTGACGGCCCACGCGGTGTGCTCTGTCTGGGCGAAGTGCGGAAGGCCGGGAACTCCTGGAAACGCGAACCCGACGGCGTCGAATTCCGGGCAGGCGAGCCGCACCTGCTGGTACACGCCGGGCAGTTCCATGAGGCGGTGCGGGTCACCGGCAACTAGTGGCAAACCGCTCACGGATGCCGAACCATGGGCCGCCCAGGCGTTGCTGCCGGACCAGACGGGCGCCTCAATGCTGAAAAGGCTGACGGCGTCGTCGCCCAGTGTCCGCGCTACGTGGGCGCGGAACAACTTGTTGGGGAACGTGGAAAAGAGGATGTGGTGCACCAGGAAGACGCCAAGGGGGGTCCAGGGATTCCACGGCTCGGGACTGCTTCCGGACTCGGTGAATTCCGGGCTGTCCCGGAGGCCGTCGGCGAGTGCGCGGTTGACGCCGTCCACGTATTGGCCACACCAGCGTTGGGTGTCGGCGTCGAGGTTCTCGAAGCAACGGCGGGCGGTGTCATCCAGCCGTGCCTGCCGGGCGAACCGGTCCCAGGTCACTGCGTCTGCGCCAAGTACTTCCGCGGTGCGCCCCTCGGATCGCCAGCGCTCCAATTCGATCTGCCAGGACCGGTCGATCGCGGCATTGCGGCCTTGCAGGAAGGCCAGTTCATTGGCAGATCCGGCCCAGAGATGCGGGATTCCCCACGTGTCCCGGTACGTTCCGGGGCCGCCTGCCGGACCTGATTGTTGCGTCGGGGCAGGCGTCATCTTCTCGCTCACTTTCATACTTAGGTTAGGCTTACTTAAGTTCAAGATAAGTGGCTTTGGCTCCGTGCACCAAATCGTGGCCATTCGTGAAGGAGAGTTCCTTGAAGCGCAGTTGGGAAGGCGTGGTCCTCAAGGTGATGGGCGCCAAGGACTTCACCCTGGAGGTGACGGGGCGCGAGGAGATCACCCCGGATTTCCTCCGGATTCATGTACGTGACGGCGGACTCCTGCGGCGCAGCGGGCTGCACCCCACCATGTGGATCCGATTGTGGTTCGACGACTCCGGAAAAGCGCACCAGCGCGCCTACACCGTGGTGAACGCGGACCCGGCGGCGGGCACGTTCAGCATGGACTTCGCGATGCACGATGGCGTGGCGGCGGATTGGGCATGGTCGGTGCAAGCCGGCGAAACCATCGAGGCCACCGTTCAGGGCAGCTTATTCACCTTCCCGCAACCCACACCGCGCCGCATCTGGGTGGTGGGGGACCCCGCGTCCATCCCCGCCATCAACTCACTGCTGGACGAACGGGACCGACGTGCCCCCGGAGTGGCGCCGGTGACGGCCTGGTTGGAATACCAGCACGACGCCGATACCTCACTCCAGGTGCGCACGTCTGGCTCCGACGTCGTCACCTGGATTCCGCGAAAACGTGACGGGGCCGCCTTGGTGGAGGAGGTCTGCCGCGCCCTTGTGGCGGATGCGGTCTCGGCATCCGAGGACTTCTTCTGGGTAGCCTGCGAAGCGTCCAGCACAAGGGCCATCGTCAAACATCTGCGCAAGGAGCTCGGTGTGGACAAGCACCGCATTGACGCCTTGGGATACTGGCGGGCTTAGGACTCCCTCCAGCTCAGGAAACCCTTCTGCCCGTCCGGCGGCGTAAGGACCACATCACGGCCATACTTCTTTTTGGCTTCGGATCCAATGAACGCGTCGGGAACGATCCGGACCGCCTTGGCAACTTTGCCGTCCTTCATGAAGACGAACAATGCCGGCGATGCCGTATAGCGGTTTTCCTTGGTGATGGGTTCGCCGAAAGCCGCTTCGATGTCTTTGGCCAAGGTCCCCTCCATCACGAAGCCGGCCTGGTCCCATTCGAAATCAGTGGCATCGGCAAGCTTCAAAGCGGTGCCCTTCGTTGCGGCTTCGAGTACTTGGCTGTTGAGTTTGTCGTTGGATTCGGGCATGACAGATCCTCCCAGGGAGCAGGCGGCCAGTATGCAGGCCAGGACGAGGGCGGCCAGGCCCAGCAGGGCAGCGGACGTTCGCCCTTGGGGTCGGGCCGGGTCAAGATGTGGTGGGTTCACGAGGTGGTCCGCGATTCGTTGTGGAAATCCGGGTCTTCATTGTTGTACAGATCCATGGCCTCGCGCGGGGCAGGGTTACCGGGGAGTTGCTCGTGTGCCGTGGCGTAGTCCTCAGCCCACTCTGCGCCGAATTCCTTCACCATCAGGGCGTTCCAGTACGCATGGCGGAAGGCGTCGATCTGGTCGTCGTTTTGGTCTGCGCTGGGGAAGCGTTCATCAGCGACATTGAAGGCGTCATCGTGGATGCCCTTGAAAGCGTTCAGTTCGAAAGGTCCAAGACCATTCAGCATTTCGGCCTCCTTCTCGGTGACAACCCTCTGGTCCACCACGAACTTCAAAGGGTCCCAATCGCCCGGCCAGTTAGTTGTCTCCGCATCGCTGACCTGGTATTCCTCGAGGATTTCCTGCGGGCTGGGGCGGCCGGGGTTGGTGTTCGTGGCGGCCAACTGAATGGTTCCGCTTCCACCGGACCCGCCACCGACGGTGGCTTCCGTGGAAGCACCTGAGAGTCCAGCTCGCGTGCCCGCGCCGTCAGCATGGAGGCGCCGTGCGCCAAAGACTTTGAGAGTGCTTTGAGTTGGTCGACGTCGGCGCCGTAGAAAGCCATGTTTCCCCCTTGAACTTTGGTGCAATGTTTCGCCATCGGGCTGTTGAGCACAACGGGGACAACTTCCCCTGTGGAAAGGGAGGCGCCTCACCCGCATAGGCGACTACCGACGTCGAGCTTCATATCTCACGGTACGGGTACGGTGTGACATTAACCGCTCGAGCGGAGTTCTGCTGGCCACTTCTAGCTCATTTGTGATATTTCTTGGTTATGACGCAAGCTACGCCAGAACATATAGGCCTCCTGCTCCGCAACGCTCGGAGCGAAAAGGGCTGGACGCAGGGGCAGTTGGCTACCGAGCTGGGAACCAGCCAAAGCGCAATCGCCCGCATGGAACAGGGCAAACAGAACCTGAGCCTCAGAATGATCGAACGCCTTGAAGCGATTTTTGGGCGATCGATCGTCAAAGTCGGCAAGCCCCAGATGACCCACCTGCGGGTAGAAGGTGGCCGGACGCTCTCCGGCGAGGTGGACGTCAACAGCAGCAAGAACGCCGGCGTGGCGCTTCTTTGTGCAAGCCTCATCAATCGTGGCACCACCACGCTGCGCCGCTTGGCCCGCATCGAGGAAGTCAACAGGATCGTAGAGGTCCTGACCTCCATCGGTGTCGAGTGCACGTGGCTCAACGGCAGTGATCTCCGGATCCGCAGGCCCGAGGTCCTGGACCTCGAATCGATGGACGTCGACGCCGCCCGCCGTACCCGCAGCGTCATCATGCTTTTGGGTCCGCTCCTGGACGAGACCAGCGAGTACCTGCTGCCCTACGCCGGGGGTTGCGACCTCGGAACCCGCACTGTTGAGCCGCACATGCAGGCCTTGCGTCAGTTTGGACTCGCTGTGGAGGCCCGCTCCGGGTTCTACTCGGTGACCGCACCACCCGCCGACGGCGATAACCGGTCCTTCGTCCTGACCGAACGCGGCGACACTGTTACCGAGAACGCCATCATGGCCGCCGCCCACCGCGAAGGTACAACGGTCATCCGCAACGCCAGCCCCAACTATATGGTCCAGGACCTCTGCTTCTACCTGCAGGGGCTTGGCGTGGAGATCGACGGCGTAGGAACCACTACCCTCAAGATCACGGGCCGGTCCGCCATTGACGTCGATATTGAATACTTCCCTTCAGAGGACCCCATCGAGGCCATGAGCCTCATCACCGCGGGCATCGTCACCAACTCGGAGGTCACCATCCGCCGGGTGCCCATCGAGTTCATGGAGATCGAGCTCGCCACGCTGGAGCAGATGGGCCAAAACCTGGAGGTCTCCGGCGAGTACATGGCCCGCAACGGCCGCACCCGCCTGGTGGATGTGACCACCAAGCCCTCCGAACTCCAGGCTCCCCAGGACAAGATCCACCCGATGCCCTTCCCCGGCCTGAACATCGACAACCTGCCGTTCTTCGCCGTGATCGCAGGCAACGCCGAGGGCCAGACCATGATCCACGACTGGGTCTACGAGAACCGTGCGATCTACCTGACTGAGCTCAACAAGCTCGGTGCCCAGGTGCAGCTGCTGGACCCACACCGGATCTACGTCAACGGACCCACCAAGTGGCGTGCCGCGGAAATCGGCTGCCCGCCGGCCCTGCGTCCGGCAGCCTGCCTGCTCCTGGCGATGCTGGCGGCCCGGGGAACGTCCGAGCTGCGCAACATCTACGTGATCGAGCGTGGATACGAGGACCTGGCAGAGCGACTGAACACCATCGGCGCGAAAATCGAGTACTTCCAGGACTAAGCCACGCAGGTTCAGACCTGTTTGAGGGCCTTCTCCAGATCCAGGATGAGGTCGTCGACGTCCTCCAGGCCCACGGACAGGCGAACCACGCCATCGCTTAGCCCAATTGCTGCGCGGCCCTCCGGACCCATGGCCCGGTGGGTCGTCGTGGCCGGGTGGGTGATGAGGGATTTGGAGTCGCCAAGGTTGTTGGAGATGTCGATGACTCCGAGGCCGTCCAGCAAAGCGAAGGCGGCCTCCTTCGCGGAACGTCCAACCGACGGCGAAAGCTCGAATGTCAGGACCGTACCGCCGGCCTTCATCTGCTTCGCCGCGAGCTCGTATTGCGGGTGCGACTTCAACAGCGGGTACTTGACCCAGCTGATGGCGGGCTGCTGCTCGAGCCATTCCGCGATCTTTAAAGCGGACGCAGAGCTGTGATTCACGCGCAGCCCCATGGTCTCCAACCCCTTGGTCAGCACCCAGGCGTTGAACGCGGACAGCGAAGGTCCGGTGTGCCGCATGAGCTGCTTGACCGGGCCGTCGATGAATTCCTTGGTGCCCAGGATGGCGCCGCCAAGAACGCGGCCCTGGCCGTCGATGTGCTTGGTGCCGGAATACACGATCACGTCGGCGCCCAGCTCACCACACCGCTGCAGCAGTGGAGTGGCAAAGACATTGTCGACGACGACGGTCGCGCCGGCGGCATGCGCCAGCTCGCTGACGGCGGCGATGTCGACGATCTCCTGCATGGGGTTGGACGGAGATTCGAAAAACACGGCCGTGGTGGGCTTGGACAGGGCTTCACGCCACTGGTCCAGGTCGGGTCCATCAACGAATACTGTCTCCACGCCCCAGCGCGGAAGAATTTCGTTGAGGATCACGAAGCAGGACCCGAACAGGGAGCGGGCGGCGACTACGCGGTCACCGGCAGCCAGCAGGGCACCCAAGGCGGTGAATACCGCAGACATGCCGGACGCCGTCGCAAAGCAAGCCTCGGTGCCTTCCAGCAGGCGGAGCCGTTCCTGGAAGGTGGCCACGGAGGGGTTGCCGTAACGGGAGTAGACGAATCGCTCGTCCTCACCGGTGAAGGCACGTTCGGCAGCGGCAGCCGATTCGTAGACGAAACCGGAGTTCAGGAAGACGGCCTCGGACGTTTCCTGGAAGTTGGTGCGGTCAAGACCGCCACGGACGGCCTGGGTATCAGGATTCCAGCCAGCGGCGTCGGGATTGAAAGTCACTTAGTCGGTCCCCAGGTTCGTTGGTAGGCCACGGTTTTTCCAGCCATTTACAGTACGCTCGCCATAGCGGTCAGGTTCGCCTTCAAAGCCCTCAAGGACGTTGTACGCGGTGAAGCCTGCCTGGGTTGCGGCGATGGCTGCTGCGATTGAACGCTGGCCGGAGCGGCACAGGAAGACGAGCTCCACGCCGTCGTCTTCGGGCGCTTGCTGCCGCAGGTCCTCAATGAAGCGGGAGTTGGGGATGCCGCCGGCGAGGTTCCACTGGATGAACAGGGGATCGTTTTCCGTGGCTTTGGTGTCCGGGATACCGATGTGGGCCCATTCGCCCTCGGTACGGACATCCACCAGGATGGCACCCGCCTCAAGTTTGGCCCACGCGTCCTGCGGGGTCAGGTCACCTGCGTAGCTCATGCGTGGCCCTCGAATGCTTCGTCGTCGTCATTTTCAAGCTGGTCGACGGCGTCGGCCACGGCGGCGTCTGCGTGGGCGATCGCTGCGGGAAGCACGATTGCCTGGGCGACGATGACGTCCGTGCCATTAAAGGTGGCTGCCGGGCTGCCATGGAGCACATAGCCCTCGGCGAGTGCGGAGCTGATCCGCTCGCAGAAATCGCGGGTGTCCGGGCCTGTGATCAGGCGGTAGGAGAGTTTTTCTTCAGTGGGTTCAGGCATTGCTGGTGCTCCTCAGTCACGCTTGCAGTTCGAATTTGTCCGATACGCCGAGTAGTCACCTGAGGCACCCCGCCGGAGAGAGGGTTGCCGACCAGCAAGTCAGGGCTTCGCGCTGGTACTCATTACTCAAGAAAAACGTAGCATTCAGGGCGCCCGGGCTGCATGTGGCGGAGGTTTGCCCGCCGTCATGTTGCGTAACCGGAGGGTGCTGTGGCAGGGCCCATTTATGACGTCCCGGGAGCATAATTGACGCAGTACGTCCCCCTGTAACTTCGCAAGAAACCAGGTCGCGGTGAACGAACAGAGCAGTCCTACACTCAAGCCCATGCTGCATTTTGGATGGTTCGTGGGCCACGGATTCGGAGTTCAGGGTTGGGGGACGCCCGGCTACGGGCTGGGCTATGACTGGAAGAAGCCGGCCCTGTACCAAGAGGCCGTGCGCGCCTTCGAGCGGTCCGGGCTCGACCTGTTCATCATCGAGGACTCGCTTACCGTTCCAGATACATATGGCGGTACGGCCGAGGTGTCCCTGGCGCATGCATCCTTCGCACCCAAGCACGACCCCCTCGCGTTGGTTCCCTACCTGCTCTCCGCCACCGAGCACCTGGGGATTGTGCCCACGGTCAGCGCTTCCTTCTATCCGCCCTTCACCGCCGCCCGGCTGCTGGCCACCTTGCAGCACTTCTCAGAGGGTCAGCTTGGCTGGAACGTGGTGACGTCCGGCAGCGACCTCGCGGCACAAAACTACGGACTGGACCAGCAGATTGAACATGACCTGCGGTACGAGAAGGCGGAGGAATTCGTCTACGTCGTGAGGCGGCTTTGGCGGAGTTGGGAACCAGGCGCCGTGCTGGAGGACGTTTCCGCCGGGGTATTCGCCGACCACACCAAAGTTCACCCGATCAACCATGAAGGCGACTTCTTCAAGGTCCGGGGCCCGCTGAACACGGCGCCCCTGCCGGAGGAGCCCGTGTTGGTTCAGGCGGGGGCTTCACCACGCGGCAAGGCGTTCGCCGGCGGACATGCCGATGTGGCGATCGCCCTGGCACGTGGTGTGGACGGGATGAAAGCGTACCGGGACTCGATCCGCGCCGAGGCAGCGAAGGCCGGCAGGAACCCTGATGACGTGAAGGTCTTGTTTGTCCTCAAGCCCACGGTGGTCGGTTCCGCTGCCGAAGCCGAGGAACTGCGTGCCCAGCGGCGTGAGCTCACCCAACGCGACATCGACAGCCAGCTCAACTCCATCTCCTACCTCTCCGTGATCGACTTCAAGCAGTTCGACCTCGATGCCCCGTTGCCCGAGCTGACTACCAACAGCAACCAAGGAACCTTGGAGCACTTCGCCAAAGCAGCGCCGCCAGGTTCCACGCTTCGCCAGATCCTGCAGGCCCGTAGCGGTGGGGCAGGGGACTCGATCATCGGTACGGTGGGCGAAATTGCCGACTACCTCGAAGAGACCGTCTCCGCGGTGGGCGGCGACGGGTTCCTTTTCTCCGGCTTCGTTGATCCCGTGACGGTGCATGGAGTGCTGGACAAACTCACCCCTGAGCTGCGCCGGCGGGGGCTGTTGAGGAAGAGTTACGGCAACGGCGGATTCCGGCAGAACCTCCTGGACTTCTGATGACGTCCGATGATGCAGGGACCCTGGTGATAGGAACGGCCCCGATACGCGCTGAACGCTTGGCCCTGGCAGCCAGCGACGACTCGTTTCACGTGAAACTCAACCATGATGCGTTGACTTTGATCGGCCGATCCCGGGAAATCCTGGAGCAGGCTGCGGCGTCCGGCCAGCGGGTCTACGGGCTCAATACCCTGCTGGGATCCGGTCGTGACACCGTTGTGGAGGACAAGTCGATCCTCAGCTATCAGGTTCAGGTTGTCCGGTATCACAACAGCGGCGTGGGCCCATATCTGGACCGCGCCGCCGCCCGGGCCGTCCTTCTTGCCCGCCTTGTGGGATTCAGTCGTGGTGGCTCAGGAGTGCGTCCCGAGACGGCCCGTTTCTATGCCGAACTCCTGAACCGCGGCGTCCACCCCGCCATCCCTTTCGAAGGCTCAGTGGGCTCATCGGACCTCACCCAGCTCGCCGCTGTCGCGGCCGTGGCCCTTGGCGAAGGTGAAGCGTTCGACGTCCACGGCACCTTGGTCCCGGGTTCCAAAGCGCTCGCTGACGCCGGGCTGCAGCCCCTCACTCTCGCAGCCGGTGAGGCCCTGTCGCTGGTGAGCGCAAACTCCTACTCCGTGGGCGTCGGTGCCCTGGTCCTTAGGCGACTGCGGCACCTGGCCGAACTTGCCGACGTCGCGCTTTCCTTGTCCCTTGAGACCATCGCAAGGTACGACGGCGGCGGGAACCTCAGCCCGTTTTCGCCGGCGATCCAGGCAGCCAAGGCAGTGAACGGGCAGCGGGACTCGGCCGCTGCTGTTCGTCGACTCTTGAGCGGCGGCTGGCTGGAGGATGTCCGGGCTGAGGTTTCGGTTCAGGACGCCCTCTCCTTCCGGGCCGCACCGCAGACACACGGGGCATTCCGGTCCTTGGTGTCGGATCTGGGTGAGGCGCTGGAAGTGGAACTCAACGGTCGCGGTGATAACCCGTTGGTGGATGTCGGGTCCGGGCAGGTGGTGTCTGGCGGGAATTTCCAGCCTACCCAGTTGGCGCTGTCCTTTGAAGTGTTGCGGCTCGCTTTGGCCCATGTGGGCATCTCCAGCGAGCGGCGCATCGCCAAGTTGTACCCGCCGCAACGGGCCATCCGCGCAAAGCACCTGGCGGCGGCCGCCAACGGGTCTGGCCTTGCACAGGAAGAACTGCCGGGATTGCTCTGGTACTCCGCAGCGGGGCTCCTCGCTGAACTCAAATTCCTCGCCGCACCGGCGACCCTTGGAGCACCGACCCTGTCCGCCGACGTCGAAGACCACTCCACCCTGGCCCCGCTCGCGTTGCAACAACTCGAAAAGTCGGTGGAGGCCTTGGAGAAGTTGTTGACGATTGAGGCCCTCACTGCGTCCTACCTGCTGCTCGAGGCAGGAGCTGTGCAGCCGCTCGGTAAGGGGACGGGCGCCGTCGTCGGTCGCTTGGCCGATGTGCTGGCGGACCGTCCGTCCGCGCCGGACCTGGTGGAGCGGGCGCGGGCGGAATTGCGCGATCTCGTGCACCACGTCATCGGGCCCGAAGGAGGGGAACCATGGTGAACACCGATATCCGCAAACACGGCGCGCATTCAGCCGGTCCAACACCGGACGTGCTGGATGCTTCAGTCCTGGAGAAGGTGGGAAACACCCCGCTGGTGAAACTAGAGGCCCTGAGCCGTGGGTTGGGCAGCGCCGTCCACGTCAAACTCGAATCCGAGAATCCCGGCGGCTCCATTAAGGACCGCACGGCGTTGAGCATGGTCCGTGCCGCTGAACGCTCCGGGGAGTTGAAACCGGGTGCCACTATCGTGGAGAGCACCTCGGGAAACACCGGGATCGGGCTGGCCCTGATCGGCCACCTCACCGGCCACCCTGTTATTGTCATCACCGGTGACACCATCTCGCAGGAGAAGCTCGCCGCACTGCACAACTACGGCGCGCGTGTGATCCTCACCGACTGGAATGCCCCCTCCGAATCGCCGGAGAATGCCCGTGCCGTGGCAGCCCGCATCACCGCAGAGACGCCCGGCGCCTGGCGGCCGATGCAGTTCGACAACCCTGCCAATCCCGCCGCGCATTATGAGAACACGGGTCCTGAAATCTGGGAACAGACGGGTGGCCTGATCACACATTTCGTGGCAAGCATCGGGACCGGAGGGACCATCAGCGGCAACGGGCGGTTCCTGAAGGAGCAGGTGGCAGCTTCACGCCCGGGCGGCCACCTGGAGGTCGTGGGTGCAGACCCCTACGGATCCGCGTACAGTGGCGGCCACCCCGGCGAGATCCTGGTGGATGGCGTGGGCAACTCGTGGCCCGAACCCGAGTGGCCCAAGGCATTCAACCGTGGGATCGTGGACCGTTTCCTCCGGATACCCAACGACGAGGTCTACACCACGGTGCACCGTCTCCTGGACGAAGAGGGGCTCGCCCTGGGGCCGTCGTCCGGGCTTGCTGTGGCTGCAGCCCTCCGGGTGGCCCGCGCCGCGCCGCACGGTTCGGTGGTGGTAGCCATAGCTCCCGACGCCGGCACCAACTACCTGAGCAAGGCTTTCAACCCGGTGTGGCTGGCTGAGCACGGCATCCGCCTCGCCGCCGACGTTCCCGACGCCCGCAACCCCCGCCAGTAGACGCTCTCTCACGTTCCGCCCGCTTGCGCCGGACGCTCTCTCACGTTCCGGCTGTTTGGGGGTGACGCTCTCTCACGTTCCGGCCGTTTGGGCCGGACGCTCTCTCACGTTCCGCCCGTTTGGGCCGGGCGCTCGCTCACTTTCTGGTTTGTTACTTCTTCGTCGCGCGGACGGGATGCTCGCTCAGAATCGACAGTCGATTGAAGGCGTTAATCCCGATTGCTGCCATGCAGAGGACGCTGATCTCTTCGTCGCTATAGTGCTGGCGCGCCTGTTCGAAGAGTTCAGGACTGGGCCTCGAGCTGCTCATACGCGTGATCTGTTCTGCGATCTCCATGGCTACCACTTCAGCTGCTTCGAACAACTGGACTTCCTGGTAAACGGCCACCAAAGAAAGCCGCTGTTCTGTTTCGCCGTACTTCAGAGCCCGGCGATGGTGAAGATCGAGGCAGAATGCGCAGCCGTTGATCTGCGAGGAAAGGTAGTTAATGAGCTCCAGGGTCCGGCGCGGAACGCCCAGCCGATCAGCTTCATCGACGAGCTGTTGGGAATAGTGGCTCAGCGTGGCGTAGAGGTCGGGCTGCTGCTTATCCAGATAGCCGGCAAGACGTGGTTTTGTTTCCTGTTCGGGCATGGTTGGAGCCTAACGCAACGCACGCGGGCCCACGAAGTGAGTGAGCGTTCGGGTGAAGGCGGTGGGGTGTGAGTGAGGGTTGGGGTGATGGGGGTGGGGTGTGAGTGAGCGTCAGACGGGACCAGCCCCTGGGAAACCGTTCAGGTTGTCCAGGGGCTGGTCCTTCGTCACGCGGGGTCGGGAGGCTCAGGGCCTAAGCGCCGGCAACCTTCTTGAGCGACCGCCGTCGTCCGTACTTGAAGTAGAAGAACGCGTAGCAGGCTCCAACAAACGGAACACCGAACAACAGCGCGGCGACCTGGTTGGGATCAAAGGCTATGCCGATCAGCGACACCAGGCATAAGGCGAAGGCCAGGATCGGGACCAAGGGGAACAGCGGGGCCTTGTAGGGGAGCGTTGAGAGGTCCCCTCCGTTCTTCACGAAGGTCCGGCGGTAGATGAAGTGTGAAGCGACGATCGACATCCAGACACCCACCGTCGCGAAGCCGGCGACGGACACCAGCACGAGGTAGACAGTGGAAGGCGCCACAACGCTGCTGATCAGCGAAGCCAGGCCGCCAAGCATGCTGACACACAGGGCGATCATGGGGATGCCGCGTTTGGTCAGCTTCTTAAAGGCCTTGGGTGCGTGGCCTTCGTCTGCCAGCGAGAACAGCATGCGGGCACAAGAGAAGAGCCCGCAGTTACCGGCCGAGAGCAGCGCCGTGATGATCACGAAGTTCATGATGTCCGCGGCGAAGGGGATCCCGAGCATGGAGAAGACGGTGACGAACGGGCTCTCATCCACGCTGACCTGCTCGTAGGGGATGGTGGCCGCGATGACCACGATTGCGCCGACGAAGAAGATCATGAGCCGGATGACCGTGGTACGCATGGCCTTGGGGATGGTGGCACCGGGGTTGGCCGTTTCCCCTGCTGCGACGCCGATCAGTTCGGAGCCGGAGAAGGCGTAGAACACGGCCAAGCAGGTTACGAAGACTCCCGTGAAGCCGTTGGGGAAGAGACCATCCGGAGTGGTGAAGTTCGAGCCAAATGAGGGGTAGTCGCCGGTGGCGAGCGGGTGGAAGCCAGCCAGCGCGGCACCGCCCAGGATGATGAGGCCGACGACGGCGGCGACCTTGATCAGCGCGAACCAAAACTCGGATTCGCCGAAGACCCGCGATGAGATGGCATTCAGTGTGAAAAGGACTGTTGCGAAGACGAAGCACCAGATCCATACGTCGACACCGGGGAACCACCGTTGCATGAGGAGGCCGGCCGCCGTGAATTCAGAGCCCAGGGCCACGGCCCAGCAAAGCCAGTAAAGCCAAGCGGTGGCGAAGCCCGTTGCAGGGCCGATGGTCCGGGCCGCGTAGATGTGGAAAGCGCCGGAAACGGGGAACGCTACGGCGAGTTCCCCGAGGCAGGCCATCACCAGATAAACGACGACAGCGCCGATAAGGAACGCCAGGACCGCGCCGAGTGGGCCCGCGGTGGCGATCGTGTAACCGGAACTGACGAACAGGCCAGAGCCGATGACGCCGCCCATGGCGATCATCACCAGGTGCCGGGCCTCCATGGACCGGCGAAGACCTGTTGACGGGGCGTCAGTCTGGGGCTGCGCCTTGGTTGCCGATGCTTCGGCCTCTGTGGGGGAGCTGAGTCCCATATTCCCTCCGGGAAGTTAGCCAGCAAAGTTTCGGGTTGTGCCAGCCGGACGTGATCCAACTAACACGAGAACAAGATTCATCACATGACGGATGAGCATTTCAAGGAGGATAAGAATCGCGATTGGACCCGCAGGAACGTTGTGGCTGAGGCCAAGCATTTCTTATCTATAAGTCACGCGAGCGATTACTCTGCTTGTGACCTGCTAGGTTCCAAGCGGAGCCCCCTAGCCGTGGGCTCCGCGGGGCCGGCCTACTCGATTCCGGCGAACAGCTCGTTCAACTCGGCTGTGAGCTGCTTCCGTACAGCGGGCGTGCCGATTTCCTTGCCGTTGATGTGGTTCACGGGAGCGATCAAACGGATGCTCGAGATAAGCCAGACAGCGTCGGCGTCGAACAGGTCCTGTGGGACGAGCGGCCCGTAGCCAAGCTCCCAACCTGCTGCCTTCGCTGCAGCAAACAGGGCGCCTTGGGAGGTTCCGGGCAGAATGCCGCTGTCGTGTTGGGGTGTGATGAGCCGGCGAACAGTCCTGACCGAACCCTCGCCGTCGTCAATTTCCTCAAGGTGAGCCAGCAGCACGGTGGACGTCGGGCCTTCCAGGACGCGGCCGTCTGTGGAGGTGAAGATGGCGTCGTCAGCGCCCTGCTTGTGCGCGTAGCGAAGGGCCGCCAGGTTGACCGCATAGGAGAGCGTCTTGGCGCCCAGCAGCAGCCAGGGTGCACGCTCTCCGGCTTCGGTGTCGAAGCCGCGGTCCAAAAGGACGACGTCGATGCCCGTCTCGCGCTGCCGGCGGCCGCCCGCGGGGGACGGCGAGGCCTGTACCCAGCAGGTGGGACTGGCCGCGCCTTCGACGCCGCGGGTCACGATCAGCTTGACGACTACCTCGTCCTCCTCCGGCGTCGGGGCCGGGTGGACGCGGCGGAACTCGGTTATGGCGGTATCTATGGCCCTGCGCCAGGCGTCCTGCTCCGGAAGTGTGAGATCGAGCGCATCCGCGGAACCGCCCAAACGGTTCAGGTGCGCCTGGACCTTGCGGGGGTGTCCCTGGACCGCCAGCAGCGATTCGAACACTCCATCGCCACGTGTGGCGCCCAGATCCGTTGCCATGAGCTGAGGTTGGCTGGAATCGGCAAGTCGGCCGTTTTCGAACGCGGGATCCAGGAAAACCAGGACCGTGGGGGCAGGTGAAGTCATGGTCCCAGCTTAGTGCCGGGCCATTGGATATGACTTTGCCGGATAGGCTGTGGTCACTGTTGTTCACGGAACGTGGGGGTTGGTCGGTGCTCTTTCCTTTTCCTTTGGGCCAGGAGTGGACCTGGTTACTGGGTGTTTGGGCCATTGTGGAAATTGCCATGCGCATCGTGCTGCTTGGCATCATTCCCGGCAACCGTCGTCCCACCACGGCCATGGCGTGGCTTCTGGCTGTGTTCCTCATCCCATCGGTCGGCTTCGTCCTGTTCCTTCTTTTCGGAAACTTCAAGCTGTCAAAGCGCAGGCGTGAGCAGCAGGAAGAAGTCAACCGCAGGGTCCGCGCCGTAACCTCCGATCTGTCCGACCCCGTGAGCGATTACTCGGGCCCCGAATGGGTGAAATCGGCAGGAGAACTCAACCATCGGCTGGGATCCTTGCCCATGGTTGACGGCAACAAAGTAGAGCTCATTCCTGGCTACGAAGAGTCCATCAAGGCCATGGCCGAGGCAGTCAGGGGTGCCACCAGGTACGTCAACGCAGAGTTCTACATCATGAGCAGCGACTCCGTCACGGACGAGCTGCTGACGGAGTTGGAAAAAGCGGCTGAACGTGGGGTTGAAGTCAGGCTGCTTTTCGACCACATCGGGACGCTCAGGGTGAAGGGCTACCGGCGGCTGATCCGCAGGCTCAAGGCTGGAAAGATCCAGTGGCGGCGGATGCTTCCTTTGCTTCCCATCCATGGCCAGTGGCGGCGCCCTGATCTCCGGAACCACCGCAAGATCCTGGTGATTGACGGAACCGTTGCCTTCACAGGCTCGCAGAACCTGATTGAGCCTTCATACAACAACCCCAAGCACCGCAAGGTGGGCCGCAAGTGGGTTGAACTCATGTCCCGGCTTGAAGGCCCGATCGTGGCGACCCTCAACGTCGTGTTCGCGACGGACTGGCTCAGCGAGACGGACGAATCCCTGGAGGACCAGCTCCGGCTGCCTTCCCAGCCGTCTCCGGGCAACGTTACGGCTCAGGTGGTTCCGAGTGGTCCGGGTTTTGCGACCGAGAACAACCTCCGCCTGTTCAACACCCTGATCTACTCCGCGCAGCACAGAATCTCCATCTGCAGCCCGTATTTCGTTCCGGATGACTCGTTGCTCTACGCCATCACCACTGCGGCGCAGCGCGGCGTGGACGTGGAGCTGTTCGTCTCCGAGAAAGGCGACCAGTTCCTGGTCCACCACGCCCAACGCTCCTACTACGAGGCCCTCCTGGATGCCGGCGTGCGGATCTACCTGTACCGGGCACCGTACGTCCTCCACGCCAAGCACTTCACCATTGACGATGAGGTGGCAGTTCTTGGTTCCAGCAACATGGATATGCGCTCCTTCTCCCTGAACATGGAGGTTTCGGTGATGCTGTTGGGCACCAAAACCGTGAACCTTATGCGTGCCGTGGAGTCCACGTATCGCGAGGTGTCCCGTGAGCTTATGTTCGAAGACTGGGTTGATAGGCCCCCGCTGGCCAAGTATGTGGATAACGTGGCCAGATTGACGGCGACGCTCCAGTAGTTCCTCAGCCCGGGAAGCCTGCACCAAGCGTGGACAGCACGCCGTACGCCTTGGTCCGGATTTCCTCGTACTCGTCATCGGCCACTGAATCCGCCGTGATGGCCCCGCCCACGCCCAGGCTCAGGGTCCGCCCGTTCGTTCCGGAAGGGTTTACCACCAGGGTTCGAATGACCACGGCGAGGTCCGTGGCAGCGTTGAGCGAGAAGTAGCCGATAGCTCCCGAGTAGATCCCCCGGGGCCCAGACTCAAGCTGGTCGAGGATGTCCATGGTGCTGATTTTGGGAGCGCCGGTCATTGAGCCCGCAGGAAATGCGGCGGCTACCGCTTCGGCCCGGGGAGCCCCCGGATTGAGGTGCGCATCCACTGTGCTCACCATTTGGTGGACCGTGGCGTAGCTTTCGATCGCGCACAGCCGGCTCACAGTGACCGAACCCGGGATCGCGAAATGGCTAAGGTCGTTGCGTAGCAGGTCCACGATCATGATGTTCTCCGCGCGGTCCTTCAGCGAGGTCACCAGGTCGTGCCGCAAGGCTGCGTCCTCAGCCGGATCGGAACTGCGCCCACGCGTGCCCTTGATCGGCTCGGCGCGCATACTGCCGTCGGACAGGATCCGGAGGAACCGTTCGGGTGACGTACTCGCGACCACCAGTTCGCCGAACCGCAGGTAACTGGCAAACGGTGCCGGGTTACGGCGTCGAAGGTTGAGGTACGCAACCCAAGGATCCAGGCTGCCGGCGGGTGCTTCAAGGGTGGTCGTGAGGCAGACCTCGTACGAGTTGCCTTCAGAAATTTCGTGTTGGGAGGCCGCGATTTTTCGCTTGTAGTCTGCAGCGGAGTCGCGGCTGACGAATTCAGGGACCGTCCCCGAAGGAGCGTCGACGGCGGTGGCAGCCCGGACGGCGGCGGCCACGACGGCGGTGCGTGCCGTGCGGAACCAGGCGTCGGCGTCGGGCGCATCCAGGGCCAGCAGCCATGCGGTTTGTTCGCGGTGATCAAGGACGATGGCGCGGCCGGCGAAGAGCAGCGCTGCGTCGGGGGTTTCGGACTGGACGTCGCTCCCGCCGGTTTCGCGTTTGAGCTCATACCCAAGGTATCCGAGCCAGCCGAGCGTGAACTGGCCGTCGTAACCGTGGGGTGCCCGGACTGCCCGGCGGCCCCACACGGAGTCGAGCCACCGGAAAAACGTCCCGGATGTGGCCACGGTGGCGCAGCCGGCAGTAACTTGCGTGACGCCGGATCGGTGCATCGCCAGCTGGCCGTAAGTGCCGCCGTCGTCAGCCAAAATGCTGAAGCGGCTGCGTGCCGCGGCCTGGGACGTCCCGGCAACGGCCGACGCGTTGGAGGAGTCCAGCCAGACAGCGTTGGCGGACTGGCCGTAGAGCGCCTCAAAAAGCCGGGCTGCGTCAGGCGTGGTGTCCACGCGCTCGGACCGGAGCTGAAGTCCCCTGCGGGCACTGAGCTCCGGGGCGAGGATTGCCGCCATGGACGGCAGGTACATGAGGGCCTGCAGGACGTCGTCGGGGGCGCTGCCATCGGCACGGTTGAGGACGCGGACGTCCGCGGCGCTGGCCACCGGGTCCGACTCCAGCCAGGCGTCTTCCTGCGCCGCCCAGGTGTCCCAGTACGGTTCGTAGGTACTTCCGTCACGCGTCAATGCCCGACGACGGCGGTCGTCACCGGGGGACTCGACCCAGACCACAGCGTCCAGCATCGGCCGGGCGGCTTCCGCAGCGGCGCCCACGCCTTCCACGATCACGATCTCGGCGGGCAGGGTAACTTTCAGGCCGCCGTCGTAATGGCGTTCCCAATCCCAACTTGTCCATTCGGCAGCGAGGCCGGCATTCAGCGGCGGGAGGACCGTGGCAACGTACCGTTCGATGCCGGGCATGAGGCCGTTCCAGCCCGGATAGACGTCTTCCAGGTGGAACAGTGAAACTTTGTGGTGCTGGCGCAACCGGGCCGCCAATTCGACGGCCAAAGTGGTCTTTCCTGCACCGGACCTGCCGTCAACAGCAATGATCACGGGTGCAGGGGTCATGACATAGAGGTTACCTGCTGGTGATCGCCGGATTTGGCCTCGACCTGGGGGCCGATGGCTGTTTTGACGTGTTGGACGATCCCGGGAATGGCGTCCTTGATGAGGGTCCACGTGGTGTCGAAGTCCGTGTGGCCCCCATACCAGGGGTCTTCGATGCCCAGATCGAGGGAGCTGCGACCCGCCGTGGCGGGGTCGAAACTGCGCAGCATCCGGACTCTTTCCAGTGCGCCGGCGTCCGGAGCGCCCTCCTGTAGCCACCCGAAGTGGTCAACATCCAAGGCGAGGATCAGGTCCCGCTCAGTGAACCATTCACTGCGCCACTGGCGGGCAACGTGGTTCTCCGAGGGTATGTGCTTGGCGGTCAGGACACGCGCGGCCCGGGGGTCTATGGGGTGTCCAACCTCGTACCCGGTGGTGCCGGCGGAGTCCACCACAACGACGTCGCTGAGCCCTTCCGCTGCGAAGGCTTCGGTGAGCATGAGGGCTGCCATGGGTGAGCGGCAGATGTTCCCTGTGCAGACCGTAATGATGCGGTATGGGCTCGACGTTGAGTACATGAGGCAAGCATGATTGATGGCACCCCCTCTTGGCTAGGGGCTACTTCACAAGCGAGTCACTTTTCGTGTCAAACCTGTCACAAGGTCGCTGGAGTCAGGCTGTTGCCGCTTCGGTTGTTGCCGCTTCGGATGCCGCCGCTTCGGCGGCCAGCGCGGCGGCCATCAAGTGGACGGTACGTACGACGGCGGCGCGTCGCCTTTCGGTGCGGCCCGGGTTATCGCCGGCCATCAGCCCGTCGAGAGCCGGCAGCACGGGAGCGGAATCGCACAGGCTGACGATGGTGATGAGGAGATCACCCGCGTCCTCCCGCGAGATGCCGGGGAGCGCTGCAATGGTGCTGTTGACCTTGGATGCGCAGTTGGCCATCCGTTTGGGTAGGCCCACAACGTCGGTTCCGCGTTCCAATCCCTCCCAGAACAGCAGTCGCGGGGCAGTGGCATCCACCTGGTGGTGATCGAAAAGCCTCCCGGCGTAATCAGCCATGGCTTCAGGGCCGGAGCCCTCGATGGGGACTTCGTCCATGAGGTTGGTCAGGGCGGTGACAATCACGGCGTCGAACAATGCGTTCTTGTTGCCGAAATACTGGTAAATCCGTTCCTTGTTGACGCCGGCTTCGGCAGCGATCCGGTCGATGCGGGCGCCAGCCAGTCCGCGCGTGCAAAATTCTGTGGTTGCTGCACTGAGCAGCAGCCCCTTGGTTCGCTCCGTGTCCCAGGCCATGCAGTCATCTTAGCATTTTCCAACTAAGTGGTTGTAATTTCCTGATGGCCGGGGTTATGGTGATTCCAGTCAA
The DNA here is from genome assembly GCF_021538675.1 of Paenarthrobacter sp. AR 02. GTDB lineage: Bacteria > Actinomycetota > Actinomycetes > Actinomycetales > Micrococcaceae > Arthrobacter. The sequence continues at coordinate 849,171 of NZ_JAJUKH010000001.1, read as the reverse complement.
TTGCAACTATCTGGTTGGAGAAACCTCATGACCATCGAAGCCACTACAGAACAGGCCACGCCTACCCGCGTCGAGCCAGCAACGCCAGTGCCCCCGAAAGCCCCCTCGGTCCACATGCGGGCCCTGATCACCTGGCTGGCAATTTTCCCGCTGGTTTCCATCGGCATGCTGCTGCTGGGCCCCATCATGGAACCCTTGCACCCCGTGCTTCGCGCCTTGATGCTGACGGCTCTGGTGGTTCCCGCTGCGGTATACGTTGTGGTTCCCCGGCTCATGGCCGGTCACGGCGCACTCAGCCGCAAGGCAGCGGAACGCTCAAGCCAACGCGCTGCCCGCCGGTCCGCCTAAGCGGCGTAGCCGGAGGTTGAGCTGGTGCCCGGCGGAGCGCGGCGCCGTCGGTCCTACTTGGAAGACGGACTGTAGTCGGGGTAGTACCGCTGGATCTCTTCGACTTTCAAACCGAACTCAACCATGCGTTCAAGGGACATGAGCGAACGGATTTCCTCGTCTGAGGACCCGGTGCTGTTCCAAGGACCTATTGTCTGGTAGCAGAAGTCATTAGGATCGTTGAGCTTGGTGGCGTTGTAGCACTCCGGGTGACTTTTCTCGCTCGCCCCTGCGGTCACGGCCCGCGAGGGTGAGGAAGCGACAGCCCACGCAAATCCGAGTCCAATTATTGGCGCAATAGCCAAGGCTGCGATGGCAGATTTGGTTCGTTTATTCATGGTTCCCCCAAGTTCCCGATGACTTGGAGAGCCTATAGCAAAGGAACGTGAAACGAGAGTCGGGAAGCGGGCCGGCGGTTGAATCCGACGCAGCTTTGGCCGGAAGCCGCAGGCCGCTAAAGGACGGCCTCCATGCACAGAAGGCGTGGCCGGTCTTCCCAAGATGGAACGGGAGCGAAACCACGTTTCGCGTACATGCGTATTGCATCGTCCCGCCAGTCCCAGACCGTCAGGCGGATAGGAAGATCCCTCTGTTTCATGGCGGCATCCATCAAGGCAGAGCCCACGCGGTGTCCCCGTGCGCTGGGTTCAACCCAAAACCGCTTGATCTCGCGCGCCTCTGCACTCTGCTGCACAACCACGATTCCGACCGGCAGATCGTCGAGTTCAGCGAGGTAAACAGCCGCGCTCCGGTAGGCCAGCTCAGGGGCGTCGACTTCTTCGCGGTAGCGTCCGGGGAGCGCCGCGTCATCGAAGATGCCGCCCAAGTGCTCGGCCTTCTCGCGCTCGGTCTGCATGAGATACGCCTCGACCAGCCGACTCACCGCCCCGGCATCGGCTCCGCTGAGATCGGCTGGTCGGACGGTGTTCACTCCTGATCCGCTTGCCATGGTCTTATTCTGCCAAAGGCCCGGTGTGCACTAGGAACGTTCGATCGGAAGCCAAAGTTCGCAGGTGGCTTCGCTGAAGTCGGCGGTGCGATCCAGTATTGCCACCATCGAGGGCCCGGGGCGCAGCCGCCAGGGATTGGATGGGAACCAATCGGTGGCCGTGGCGGCCCAGGTGGATTGCAGGACCTCCGGATAAGCCCCTTCAGCGTGGAACACTGCCCAAGTCCCTGCAGGTACCTTGATCACGTCAAGTTCTTCGGGCACCGTTGCGGTTTCGGTGACCACGACGCCGTGAAGGTAGGTCAAGTCGCTGCCCTCTTTGTAGTCGGGGTCGACGTCGGCGCTCACCTGGAGCAGGCCCTTAGGGTCAGTGCCGCTCAAGTCCTTAAGCCGGGCGTGTTCTTCCACTGGCAGTGAGGCGATGTGCGCCTGAATGTGGGGGTTGGGGCCGTGGTGGATAAGCGGCACACGAACAGAATGGCCTGCCAGCCGGAATGCCGGCCGGTCCACGATGCGGGTTTTCATGGTGGTGTTCCCTTCAACGGTCAGGTGGAACCTGAGCTGCGGTTGCGTATGAAGGGGACCGCCGTTCCGGCGTATATGGCCGGGGCCCACGCCGTGTACTGATCGGAAGGCCCGGTTAAAGGCTTCGGTCGAGCCGTAACCGTAGCGCACCGAGATCGCCAGCAGACCGTCTTCTCCCAGAACATCCGTTGCAGCCACGGTCATGCGGCGTCGTCGGACGTACTCGGAGAGCGGCAGACCGGCCAATGCCGAGAACATCCGCCGGAGATGGTACTCCGTCATGCCCAGGCTGACCGCCACAACATCAATGTCGATCTCCTCGGAGAGGTGGCCCTCGATGTAATCGACCAGTTGGTTCAGTGCTTGAATCACGGTCCCCCCTTCGGTTTCAAGTCTGCACGGCCGGCGTACCCCGCACCCTACTATTGCGGTCCGAAATCGTCACCAGCGGGCCACCGGCCATCGGCCGCCGGTCGGCGGCCCGCTGGTCAGGTCACTCAGCCCAGGCCTGCCTGCTGTCGCAGTTCCTCAACCTCCGCGGCACTCGGGTACGCGGCCTGCGTGCCCTTCTTCGTGGCAGCAAGCGCGGCTGCCACTGAAGCGAACGCCGCGGCATGAGCCAGGGAATCTCCAGCTGCCAGGCGCGCAGCGACAGCACCTGTAAAGGCGTCGCCGGCACCGGTAGTATCCACGGCCGTGACGCGGGTGGGCTCAACCCGGGTGATCCGATCCTCGCCGCGAGCCAACGAGTCCAGCACCACAGACCCTTGGGCGCCGAGCGTCACCAGAACGCGCTGCATCCCGCGGTCCGCAAACCGGGTCCGGACGGGTTCCCAGGCGCCCGCGTCCGCGTTGGCGGAAGGGATGCCTGCCTCGTTGCCCAAGAACAGCGCGGCCTCGTGGGCGTTCACCAGCAGGACGTCGCTCAACCGCACCAATTCCTCCGGCACCTCAGCGTAAGGCGAGAGGTTCAGAAGAACCGTTGCGCCGGCGTCGTGCCCTGCTTGGGCCGCCGCGACAACGGTGTCCGTGCCGACCTCCAGGCAGAGGCAGACGACGGCGGCGTTGCTGAAAGCAGCGGGTTCGACGTCGGCAGGGGCCAGGGTGCCGTTGGCGCCAGCCGAGATGATGATGCTGTTTTCGCCGCTGCTGTCCACCGAAATCACGGCCACGCCGGTGGCTGTCCCGGACCGACGGACGCGGGACACGTCCACCCCGGCGCTGGCCGTTGAATCCAGGAGCATGGTGCCGTTGGAGTCCTCACCTACCGCGCCGATCAGGCTGACGTCGCCGCCGAGCTTGCTCGCAGCCACCGCTTGGTTGGCGCTTTTGCCGCCGGGATTGACTGCGAATCCGTTACCGTGAACGGTCTCGCCGGGATTGGGGAGCCGGTCCGTGTAGATGGTCAGGTCCGCATTGAGGGAGCCGACGACGACGATTCCCGCCTTGGGTGCGTTGGCTGAGGTGCTCATGCGGTGACCTCATCCTCTGCCGAGACCTCGGCTTCAACCGGCTTGGGGATCAGCAGGGACGCTGCGAAGGCCGCAAGGGTAATGGCGAGTCCCACCACAACGACAGTCAGGTAGGACGCCTTGGCATCGCCCAACGAGGCTGTAGCCACCAGGACGGCGGGGAGTACAAGGAAGCTCAACCCGGCGCCGAGGTTGAAGGCGCCCGCGTTCATGCCGGGAAGGAATCCGGGGTTTCCCTTGGGAGAGAGCACAACGCCAAGGCCATTGAGCATGATGTTGACCGTACCGGCGTACATGATGCCCAGCAAGGCGGTTCCGACGATCATCATGGGCAGGCTGCTGAGGCCGAAGAACGCGATGATGGCCAGGGCTACGATGCTGCCGATCATGCCGATGCGCAGGACCTTGGTGTATCCCAGCACAGGGGCCAGGCGGCCACTGACGGGACCGAAGACCCACCCCAGGAGGGCGTACGGCGTAAGGATCATCAAGGACATCTCGGTGGGGCCAACGCCGAAACCGGGCTCTGCTGCCTGAACGTAGGCGGGAACGATGCCGTTGATGACCGCGAAGATGCCGGTCATGGTCAGCGTGGTGGTCAGCAGCGGAGCCCAGGTGGAACGCTGGCGCAGGTGCACGGTTTCCACCATGGGCTGCTTGGCGCGTTTCTCAACGGTCCAGAACGCGTAGAACGCGACGGCGGCAATCACCGTGAGGACGATCGCGAGGGTCAGGGTGCCGGAGTCGAAATCCGTGGCCAGTTTGGAGCCTTCGTTCAGGGCCGTCAGCAGTGCGCCCACGGCGATCACGATGAAGAAGACGCCCAGCCAGTCCATGGTGGTGCCCGCAGCAGGCTTGCTTTCAGCGGCCAGGACTGCGACCAGGGCGGTCGCCACGACGGCCAGCGCCACCATGAGCCAGAAGATGCTCCGGAAGCCGAAGTTCTCAGCGAAGTAGCCACCAACAAAGGAGTCAACACCGGCCACGCCGCCGTTGACCGCCGTGATGAGGCCCATGAGGGTGCCGTATTTGCGCGGGTTGCTGACCGCAGAGCGGAGCATGATCAGGCACAGCGGAACCGTGGGACCGCTGACACCTTGGATGATGCGGCCCACGAACAGCCACGTGACATCGGGGGCCAGGGCGGCGATGACGGAGCCCACAGCCATGAGGAGCATCATGCCCACCAGGATCTTCTTGCGTCCCACGATGTCGCTGAGCCGGGGGAGGAAGAGCGAGAACAGTGCTGCGGCGGTGAAGAACCAGGTCTGGGAAAGCCCGATGGTTGCTTGGTCGGTCTGGAGCTCGTTGCCCATGGTGACCAGGGCGGGGCTGAGCATGGAGGCGTTGAGTTGGAAGGCAACGCAGGCGGCCAGCAGGGCCACCATGAGCGCGGTGACGTTGCCGCGGGTGGACTTGGTCTCGGCGAGGGTGGACATTACTTTGCCTCTCCTGCCAGAACGGCCTGGGCCGTAGCGTCAACAGTGGTGGCGTCAGCGCCGCCGTCGAGCGTTGGCTCGCCAATCCTGACGATCGCGTCGGTGACAAGATCCCAGAACTTCTTGTGGTCCAGGTCCACGGCCACCGAGGTGTGGCAGTCCTCCGGCGCCGGGGCGCGGAAATCGGCTACAGTCATGCCGAGCGTGAGCTTGCCTTGGAGTTCGATGTCCACGGGGACCTTGCGGGTGGTCATGACGGAGGGATCGATCACGTAGGCCACGGCGCAGGGGTCGTGGACGGGCGGGAAGTCGAAGCCCTGGGCATCCTTGTAGGTCTTCTGGAAGAAGTCCATCAGCTCCATGACGAACTTGGCGGGCTTGGTGCCGATCTTTGCGATGCGCTCCACCACCTCGTCCGTTGCCAGAGCCTGGTGCGTGAGGTCCAGGCCCACCATCACTACGGGCCACTTTTCGTTGAACACGATGTGTGCGGCCTCGGGGTCGATGATGATGTTGAACTCCGCCACGGCGCTCCAGTTGCCCACGTGGTAGCCGCCGCCCATGAGGACGACTTCCTTGACGCGTTCAACGATGCGCGGTTCCTTGCGGGCTGCCATGGCGATGTTTGTCAGGCCCGCTGTGGGAACCAGGGTGACCGTGCCCGGCTCATGTGCCATGACCGTTTCAATGATGAGGTCGACGGCGTGGCGCGGGTCCAGCTCGATGGTGGACTCGGGCTGCTCCGGACCATCCATGCCGGAATCGCCGTGGATGCTGGGGGCGGTTTCGATGGTGCGGACCAAGGGACGGTCGCAGCCGGCAGCGAAGGGAACGCCGGTGATGCCCGCGATGGTGGCCACTGAAAGGGCGTTGCGGGTGACCTTCTCGAGGGTCTGGTTGCCCACCACCGTTGTTACTGCGAGCAGTTCGATGTCCGGGTTGCCATGAGCCAGCAGCATTGCCACAGCGTCGTCATGGCCAGGGTCGCAGTCAAGAATGATCTTCTTGCGGGTGTTGGGATCCACGTTTCTCTCCACGTCATTGGGGCCTGCCAGGTACTTGCCCGGGGCAGGGCGATAAGCATTCAGGGGTGATTCTGGCACTGCGAAGGGTGTCGCGTCAAACGCTTAACGTGATTGCCGTGGTCACTGCGTTAAGCGCTTGATGCCTTCTCGCAGGTCAGGGCGGCATAACAGCGCTACGATCGATGCATGGAATCCCTGGAACGGCGCCATGCCCGCGCGCCACGAGTGACCGCCGCGATGGTGGCCGCCCGGGCGGGTGTTTCCACGGCGACCGTATCGCTGGTGGCCAACGGCAAGACGCAGGGACGCGTCTCCGACGACAACATCTCCCGCGTTCGTACCGCCATTTCCGAGCTTGGTTACGTGGTGGACAGCATCGGCAGTTCGCTGGCCCGCGGCGTGAGCTCCATTGTCATTCTGGTGACCCCGGACGTGTCCAACCCGTTCTTCGCCAACGTGATCGCAGGCGTGCGGGAATCGCTGGGCGCCGAATACCAGTTGCTGCTGTCAGTGGCAGACTCCGGGGAATCGCCACAAGCCTCCGACGTGCGCAAATTGCTGGCCCTCCGCCCCGCTGGCCTGCTGGTGGGCGCTCCCAGTGCCGAATTCCTGGAAGATCTCTCCGCGGCCGGACCCCTGGTGCTCCTGGATGCGCCCGGACTTGAAAGTTTCGCACCATCCGTCAACCTCGACGTTGCCCAGGGTGCCCGCGAACTTGCCCGGCACTTGGCCGCCTCCGGGCACACGAGGGCGGCGTATGTGGACGGCATTACTGGAACGGAAACGTTCAAGTTGCGCCGGGACGCTTTCCTGGAGGAAGCCGCTTCGTTGGGCCTGTCCGTCTCACAGGAGCACATCATCAGAACAGCGATCGACGTCGGTGCTGCCGCTGCCGCTTTCGCCGACGCCTGGCCGGGCTGGCAGCGCGAGGGGGTGACCGCCGTCGTCTGCGGTACCGATACGCATGCTTATGGACTGCTGCAGGAGGCGCGCGTGGAGGGGGTCCGCATCCCCGATGAGCTGGCGGTGGCCGGCTTCGATGACCTGCCCTATTCGGCCACCAGCAACCCCAGCCTTACCAGCGTCCACCTGCCAGCGACCCCCCTGGGACGCAAAGCGGGGGAGCAACTGCGCGGGCTCATGGAGGGCCTCGAGTTGTCGGAACCGCATGTAACCTTGGAGAGTTCGTTGGTAGTGCGGGGTTCTACTTCGTAGGAAGCCCGGAAATCATCGCAACAGTGGGCGAAGCTGTTCCTCCGTCACAGGAAGCGAGACCGTGAAATAGATTTGGGGAGCGGTCATGTCGCCCCAGTCGTCCTTCTTCACCCGGACCGAGGAGGGCGTGACTTCCGCAATCCGCACGCGCAGCCAGTTGCCGTCGTCGAGCCTCAATTCGTGGGGATCGGCCAGGTAGCGCAAGCCAAGGTCATCGAGGACTTCCTCCGCGCTCAACCAGTCCACAACCTCGGTCCGCGGACGGCCAAGCAAATCAATGGCGACGAACCCATCGGCCACGGGTTTCATCCATCCAACATGCTCGCCGTCATCCGCGCGTCGGTGCTCGATCCAGTTCCACTCCATGCCTCCGACCGTAGCATTCGCCCTGGCTGCGGGGGCTAGTGGATGACTGCCAGCAGAATGCCCACCAGCACGAACAAGCAACCGAAAATGCGGTTGAGGATCATCTGGCCACGTTGGTCGTGGGTGAAACGCTGGAATGAGCGGGCTGCCAATGCGAAGAAGAACCACATCACCATGATGTCGATCGCCAGGACGGTAGCGGTCAGCACCACGTATTGCTGGACCAGCGGCTGGTCGGGGCGGATGAACTGCGGCATGAAAGCCAGGAAAAAGACGATTGCTTTTGGGTTCAGCAGATTGACCCAGACGCCCCGCTGGAACATGGAGAGGGCGGGTTCGTTCTTCATGTCTTCGACCTGCTCTTCGTCCAGATCGGGTTTCCGAAGGAACTGCCGGATGCCGAGGTACACCAGATAGGCCGCGCCCGCGTAGCGGATCACGTTGAAGATGACAGGCGAGTTGGAAACCAGGACACCAACACCGAGGGCAACGATCAGGATGTGGATGACCAATGCCACCTGCTGGCCCAGGATGCCCCAGATGGAGCGTCGGAAGCCGGAGTTGAGCGAGTTGCTCATGGTGAAGATTGCCCCGGCGCCGGGAGTGAAGCTGATCAGCGTGCCGGCACCAACCAAGGCCAGCCAAAGAGAAAATTGCACCACCTCAGCTTATGCCGGAAGGGGCGGGATCAGGACGCGTGGTTCCGCCCGAGCGCAGCAGCACGCTGCCGGGACGGTGGCCGCCAGACATTGCTGGCGGCCACCGCTCCCGGTTAGGGGATGTTGTGCCAGAACCACCGGGCAACATCAACGACTAGTCGGATGATGTTAACCGCGAGGTTCCAGGCGCCCCATGGTTCCACACGTTTGCGTTTGGAAATCATGGTGGGCACCTCCTCCCGAAGGAACAGGGCACGGCCGCACGCTCCGAGGGCACAACTGTCGTTGCGCCCAAGTGCGTGGGGCCATAAACTCAAAGGGTGATGCTTGAGGTTCTATGGCCCTCTTGCCGCACCAAATGAGCGCACCGCGCTGAACATGGACTCGATTGCCGTCGGGTCCATTGTTCGTTACGGCCCACAGGACTTTCTCCTGATCCCCCAACTCTAGAGGCATGTGCTCCTATTTACGGACCTCTGGGATTCATTCACGGTGCACTGTGGATTGAGGCGACAATCTATGCGCAGGGGCGGGATCAGGACGCGTCCCGTTACCACCCACATTCGCCCGCCAGAGCGGGAAACGCGCCCGAAAAAGGTTGACTTCACCGGCAACCGATCCCAAAGCAGGTGGTGGAGGTACAGCCAAGGCCCGGGGCCATGGGGCAGACTGATCCCGTGAGCGGAATTCCGTGGGTGTTGCACGTAGATCTCGACCAGTTCATTGCAGCGGTCGAGATACTCCGGCGGCCCGAACTTGCGGGCAAACCGGTCATTGTGGGCGGCAGGGGAGATCCCACGGAACGGGCTGTGGTGTCCACGGCATCCTACGAAGCAAGGGCCTTCGGTGTTGGCTCAGGGATGCCCCTGCGGATTGCGGCCCGGAAAGTCCCCGACGCCATCATCCTGCCAGTGGACCAGGAGGCCTATCTGGCGGCTTCAGAGGTGGTGATGGAGACCCTCCGGGAACAGCCGGGCGCAACTGTTCAGGTGCTCGGCTGGGACGAGGCTTTCGTCGGCGTCACAACGGAGGATCCCGAAGCCTACGCGCGGCAGATCCAAAAAGCCGTCCTGGAACAGACCCGGCTTCACTGCAGTATCGGCATCGGGGACACCCTGGTCCGCGCAAAGAATGCCACAGACTTCGGCAAGCCGGCAGGGATGTTCAGGCTGACCAAGGAAAACTGGCTGGAGGTCATGGGGGACAAGCCCACCAAGGATTTGTGGGGCGTCGGAAGCAAAATCTCACAGCGCCTCGCGAAGCACGGCATCACCACGGTGAACCAACTCGCCGCAACCGACCCGCAGGGGCTGGTCCCGGAATTTGGCCCCAAGATGGGGCCTTGGTACGCGCAGTTAGGTCGCGGCGAAGGTGCCACCGAAGTGGACGACACCCCGTGGGTTGCCCGCGCCCACGGCCGCGAGACCACCTTCCAGCAGGACCTCACCGAGCCGGAGCAAGTGGAAGCCGCCGTCAAGGAGCTGACCGCCCGAGTCCTTGAGGATGTTGCGGCCGAGGACCGGCCAGTGGTGGGCCTTACGCTGAAAGTCCGTTACAAGCCGTTCTTCACCAAGACCTACGCGAGGAAAATTCCCGAGACCTTCAGCCGCGACGAAGTCCTGGCCCAGGCCTTGGACCTCACCGGAAAAATCGAACCGGACCGCCCCATCAGGCTCCTTGGATTGCGCGCCGAAATGGCCATGCCGGACGACGCCCGGAAGGGACACACCCCCACCAGGAGTGGCTGGTAAAAACCACGCCCGACGGCGGCCCGGCGGCTACCAGCGCGGGTGAATCGCTTCGCGGAAGTAGCGGTCGTAGATGTCCCGGACCCCGTCGGCCAATCCCGCACCGACCACCGGCATTTCTCCGGCCTCGGCGTTGACGCGCGCCTGCTCGGCGGACCGTGCTCCGGGGATCACGGATGTGACGCCGTCCTGTGCCACGACCCAGGCGAGGGCCGCTTGGGAGGTGGTGACGCCGTCGGGAACCAATGCACTGAACTCCTGGGCGGCTTTGACGCCGGTTTCGAAGTCGACACCGGAGAAGGTTTCGCCGACATCGAAAGATGATCCGTCGCGGTTGTAGTTGCGGTGATCGTTAGCCGGGAACTCAGTTGCGGCCGTGTATTGTCCGGACAGCAGGCCTGAGGCCAGGGGAACGCGGGCAATGATCCCCACGTTGGCCGCTTTCGCGGCGGGCAGCACCTCATCGAGGGGCTTCAGGCGGAAGGCGTTGAGGATGATCTGCACGGAGGCGGTGTTCCCGCGCTTGATGGCTTCGAGGGCCTCGTCTGTCCGTTCGACGCTGACCCCGTAGTTGCGGATGGCCCCTTCGCTGACCAGCGTGTCCAGTGCGTCGTAGACTTCGTCGCGGCTGTAGACGGCGGTGGGCGGGCAGTGGAGTTGGACGAGCTCCAGTGTGTCCTGTTGGAGGTTGCGCCTCGACCGGTCTGTCCATGCGCGGAAGTTCTCAAGTGTGTAGTTTTCGGGCACCTGGTCCACGCGGCGGCCCATCTTGGTGGCCACGGTGATATCCAGACCGGGGTTGGCGCGGAGGAATTTTCCGATGATTTCCTCGCTGCGGCCATCGCCGTAAACGTCGGCAGTGTCGAAGAATGTGACGCCGTGGTCTACGGAAGCCTCAAGCACAGCAACCGCATCCGCTTCGCTGACGTCTCCCCAGTCGGCCCCGAGTTGCCAGGTGCCGAGCCCTACTGTTGAGACGGATCGGCCGGTCTTGCCAAGTATGCGCTGTTCCATGGGTTCGACTATAAGGGTTCTTCCTTTGTTAGCGCTGCCATTTTGCCTGAAGACAACGCCGCTCCGGGATCCTTAGCTCGGGGAACGCCGATTGCGCGCTTGGCGGCCCAGCTGAATGAACCCATAAACGAAAGCTGCTTGCACAAGCACCATCAATCCCAGGAGCAGCCACTGACTCCGGGCGATGAAGACTACGGCGCCTGTAACTACCAGCGTGGTTCCCAGAACAAGGGCATACACGGCGAATCCGAGGGCGACTTTCGCGCTGCGCACACCCGTTCTGAAACCGAAACCCGCAGGTTGGTTGTTTGGATGGCCGCCCATGGGATCGGGGCGGGCAGGTTTGAGGTTGTCGAATTCTGCCCAGAGGTCCGGGTCCGGATTGCTCATGACTTCATCATCCCGCAGCCTTCCGCGGTTTGGTGAACAAACCCAGGCATGGGACGGTCGATGTCTGCGGCAGCCGTGAGCCGATGCCTAGTATCTGGCCGCGAAGGGGTAGAGCTCCATACCCACCATTGAACTGATGTTCGAGACCGTGATGCCTTCCTGGGGGTTCAAAGCCTGCACTACCTGCCCGTTCCCCAGGTAGATTGCCACATGGTAAAAGTTGGACGGCGAACCCCATACCAGGAGGTCTCCACGGCGCGCCTGTGACAGCGGGACGTGGACCGGGGCTGCGGCATACTGCTGTGAGGCGGTGCGCGGTAGTCGCATCCCGGCGGTGCCAAAGGCGGCCTGCACCAGTCCTGAGCAGTCAAAGCCGTAGGGTCCGGTACCGCCCCACTGGTAGTAGAACGGCGAACCGACCTTACCCAAGGCGCTGGAAATTGCTGTTTCGTAAGACCCGCTCGATGGCGGCGCAGGCGCCGGGGCAGGTGCGGGCGCGGGCGCAGGTGCAGGTGCCGGGGCGGGCGCTGGCGCTGGCGCAGGTGCCGGGGCAGGTGCTGGTGCAGGTGCAGGTGCAGGTGCAGGTGCCGGAGCGGGCGCTGGAGCGGGTGCTGGCGCAGGAGCGGGAGGCGCGGCGGGACCCTGGACTGGGGCTGCGGGAGCCGGTGCGGCGGGCCCAGGCGCATCCGGCGGCGTTGCCTGATCCCGGGCGGCCTGATCCTGCTCTGCCTTGCCGGCACTGGCGGTCAATGCCGCGAGCCGTGCCTCTTCGCGCTGCCGGTCCAGAGCATCCACTCTGGCCGCCTCAAGCTCAACAGTGGTGTTGCGGAGCTGGGCCAACTGGTCCACCAAAGTGGTCCGCTGCGCTTTTGCGTCGGCCACTACCTTGACCTGCGCCGCGTTGGCCTGTTCGGCCTGCGTTTTACGCTGTTCGGCTGTCTTGGCCGCGTCGTCCGCGGCTTTGGTGGCGTCATCCGCAGCTGCGGAGAGGGACTTGGATGCGGCGGCGGCGCCGATGGCAACTTCAAGATCGCGGTTTCGCCTGGCTGAGAGGGCCTCCAGCGTGGCGGCCTGCTGGAAGCTTTCACTACCGCCGGCCAGCGTAACGAGTGCGGGATTCACTCCACCGTTGCGGTACAGGTCACCGGCGATCTGTCCCACTTGTTTGCGCGTCCTGTCCTGCTGTTCCCGGGCGGCAGAGGCTTGGGCGCGGGCTGTGGAGGCGGTTTTGGTCCTTTGCTGCAGCTCCACCAGGGCCTCGCTGTAGGCGTTGTTGGCCTGCATGGCAGCCGTAGAGGCTGCCTGCTGGTTAGCGGCCGCGTCTGCGAGGATCCGCTCAATGGAGGCGACCTGGTCCGCCGTCGCCGCTTCACTGGCTTTGGCCGCCGCGATTTCTTCGGGCGAGGGCACGTCCGGAGATGCCCGGACAGTGAGGGGCACAGTTGTTGCGGGTACAGCCGCTGAGGGAGTTACCACTGCCCCGGCGAGTACGACGACGGCGCACAGTACCGCGGCCCCGCGGGCGGATCGGGATAAAGCCATGTAAAGAAACCTCGAAACGGGACGGGGGAGCGAGGTTCTGGAGGAGGCACGACTGCGGCCCCTCAGATGCTCCCGGCAGTCCTGAGGTTACGTGAGCACTTGCACATTGGCAACAGCAGTCACACCAGTAACATAAACCACAACGTTGTGATTTCGGCGGACACTGCGGGCGTGTCGTAGATCACGCCCCGCCGGTATCCAGCCCTGCCACCTTTCCCATCAGATACCGCCGCTCCGGGAGGCTTCCGGCTTTGGCGGCTGCCGCGAGGTAGGCGTTCCGGGCTCCGGCGCTGTCTCCGGCGAGCTCATGAAGATGTCCCCGAACAACATCAAGCCGGTGGGATTTCCCCAGCGCCGAATCGAGACCATCCAGCAGGGCGAGTCCAGCTGCAGGGCCCTTCACCATCGCCACAGCAACGGCACGGTTGAGGGTCACCACGGGACTGGGAGCCATCTTCTCCAGAACCGTATACAGGGCCAGGATCTGTGGCCAGTCGGTCGCGGCGTCTGTGGCGGCTTCGGCATGCACCGCGGCGATCGCAGCCTGCAGCTGGTAAGGGCCCGGACGGGTCCGGCCCAGGACCGAACTCAGGAGGGCAATGCCGTCCTGGATCTGTTGATGGTTCCACAGGCTCCGGTCCTGCTCCGCCAGCGGCACCGGAGTCCCGTCAGTCAGCGTCCGTGCCTTCCGACGCGAATCCGTGAGGAGCATCAGCGCCAGTAAACCGGCGACTTCCCCGTCATCAGGCACGGCCGCCATCAGCAACCGCGTTAGCCGGATCGCCTCTGTGGTGAGGTCTTCGCGCTGGAGTGAGGCCCCGGAACTGGCCGCGTAGCCTTCGTTGAAGATCAGGTACAGGACGTGGAGTACGACGCCGAGCCTCGCCTTTTGTTCGGCAGGCGGCGGCATGGTGAAGGTTGCTCCCGCCTTCTGGATTCCTTGTTTTGCGCGGCTGATGCGTTGTCCCATGGTGGCTTCGGGGACAAGGAAAGCTGAGGCGATTTCCGCCGTCGTGAGTCCTCCAACTGCCCGCAGCGTCAAGGCGAGTTGCGACGGGGCAGAGAGCGCCGGGTGGCAGCAGAGGAACATCAAGGTCAGGGTGTCGTCCGCCCCTGATACTGAGGTGGACTGGGTATCCATGGCGTGGAAATGTTCCTCACGGGAACGCCGTGCGCTTTCGCTTCGGTAAAAATCCACCAGGCGCCGGTTGGCTACAGCCATCAGCCAGGCTTTTGGTTCTCGTGGCAGCTCTGCAGGCCACTTCAGCGAAGCCTCCAGCAGGGCTTCCTGGACCGCGTCCTCACAGGCGTCGAACTGCCCGTGCTTGCGTGCCAGCACGCCGAGGACCTGCGGCGCCAGCGTGCGCAGCAGGTCCTCGATTCGTTCGTGCGGTGGGAGTCCCAGTCAGACCTCCGGCGGCCCATCGGCGAGGGCACGGAGCTCCACGACCTGGGAGTACTTCACAATGCTGGAACAGATCTCCACGGCGCGTTCCTCGCTGGCGACATCAATCACCCAATAGCCCACCAGTGACTCTTTGGATTCGGCGTAGGGGCCGTCCGTGGTGATCACGCCGTCGGGTGTCTGCTTGACCAGTTTGGCTGTGCTTCCGTCAGTCAGGCCAGCGTTGAAGACCAGTTCGCCGGACTCTGTCAGATCCTTGTCGATCTGGATCATGAACCCGATCATTTCCCGGATCCACTCAGGGTCGGCGGTTTCCATCATGCCCTCAGCCGACCCGAACATCATGATCATGTATTTCATCTCAAACTCCTTATGAACGGCACCCCGTGCGGGTGCTTTCATCCATGGGTCGGAACCGCCGTGGACATTTCTACATGGTGCGGCAAACTTTTCCGGAATCTTTCGGATTTTTATGCGCGGGCGATCACCTCACCGTTGGGAATGAGGAAATAGCCATCCTCCGTGGCACCCCACCGGTGCCAGCCCGCGGCGATCCGGGCAAGATCGGCTTCGTTTGCCAAGCCGTATTCAAGAGCCTGTTCAGCGAAAGCGGAGTGGAGCACACGTTCGCTCCAAACCCGGGATTGCCAGGCGCGCTGCTGGGCGGTGGCGTAGAGCCAGTTGCTGCTGGTGGGTGCCACCTGGGTGAATCCGGCTTGCTGGGCCCATGAGACCAAGCGTCGGCCGGCATCGGGTTCTGCTCCGTTGCGTCGGGCGATCTTCTGGTACAGCTCCATCCAATCGTCGAGCTCCGGGACTTCCGGGTACCAGCTCATGCCATGGAAATCGGCGTCGCGAACCGCGACGATGGCTCCGGGTTTGGCTACTCTCCGCATCTCCCGGAGCGCCGCAACCGGGTCCGTCAGGTGCTGAAGGACCTGGTGGGCGTGGACGAGGTCGAAGCTCTCATCCTCGAAATCGAGGTCATAGATGTTGCCGGTCTGGAAGCTCACGTTGTCCACGCCACGCTCCGCGGCAAGTTCGGTGGCCTGGGCAACGATGTCAGGTGAGCGGTCCAGGCCGATCACGTGGGCGGGCGCAACCAGCCCGGCGAAATCGCACGTGATGCTCCCCGGTCCGCATCCGACGTCGAGCACTGACGTGCCAGGGGTGAGGTGCGGTATGACGAACGCCGCCGAATTCTCGACCGTCCGTGAGGCGTGGGCCCGGACAACCGACTCGTGGTGCCCGTGGGTGTAGACATCTTCAGGCTGCTGCGCGTTCATAGGCAAACGCTACCCAACCGGGTGGCATTATTTCGCGTTTTGAGCGCTGAAAACGCGGACTAATGCGAGCTAGTTGGATTGGGGGTGCGTGGCTTCCTCGCGGGCAGCCATCGTTGCTTCCACCATGTCCGTCATGAAGCGGCTGACAAGGTCCAGTTCCTCGGCACTGTAAGCGGCCATGGCCTTGCCCATTCGGAGGGCCAGCGGCATGAACATGGCGCTGCCGTCGCGGTAGGCCTTGGGCGTCATATGGAGCTGGACCTGCCGACGGTCAGTGCCCAGCCGCTCCCTGACAACGTGCCCGGACGCATGGAGCCTGTCGATCAATGCCGTCGTGGCAGGGGAACTAAGCCGGAGCTCGGTCCGCAGGACGCCAGGAGTGACCACCCGGCCCGCGGCGGAGTGGCGCATGATCACGGCGAGCGCATTCAAGTCCGTGCGGTGCATGTCGTTGCGTCCGCCGGCTGCGTCGACGTAATGGTTGGCTTCGAGTGTGAAGTCCTGGAGGAGCCGTACGAGTT
The DNA here is from genome assembly GCF_021538675.1 of Paenarthrobacter sp. AR 02. Lineage (GTDB taxonomy): Bacteria > Actinomycetota > Actinomycetes > Actinomycetales > Micrococcaceae > Arthrobacter. The sequence continues at coordinate 833,228 of NZ_JAJUKH010000001.1, read as the reverse complement.
CCTGCGGGGCTGCGTTCTCGGGCCTGCCGGCGTCATGGCGCGGAGCTGATGGGTCAGACATTGCGCCCTCCTGCCAGCGTTCGTCTCTTGTTTACTGCCTTCCGGATATTACTCCCAGCTGCCACAGATTCCGGCATCAGTTGATGAGCACTCTTGGAATAGTTCCATCATAGAGATAATCTATGATGGAATAAAGCCCTTGATCATCCCTGGAGAAGAAGGACATATGAACGCGCAGAAAGTACCGTTCTGGCTGAGATGGCTGGTACCTGTGGTGCTGGTCATCACTTGGCTGGGTATCGCCGGAATTGGCGGCCCGACGTTCGGCCGGCTCAGTGAAGTGTCCTCCAACGACCAAGCCTCCTTCTTGCCTGCCGGCGCCGAAGCCACCGAGGCCGGTGAGTGGCAGGCCAAGTTCAGGGATTCGGAAGAGATCCCGGCAGTGGTCATCGTCGAAAACGACGCTCCTTTCACCCCCGCCCAGCTGGCTCAAGCAGCCAAGCTCAAAGGCGACATTGAGGCACTCAAGCTGGGGAGCGCCGTCGTCGGCCCCATCCCGTCGCAGGACAGCAAGGCTGTTCAGTTCATTGTCCCCATGGCGTCCTCGGACGAGCTGAGGGAAAAGGTCAAGGAGCTGCGCGACGTGGTTCAGCCGGGGGCTCCGGATGGCATGAAGGCGTTCGTTACGGGGCCCGCCGGGCTGACCGCGGACCTTGTGAATGCGTTCGGCGGGATTGACGGCATCCTGTTGCTGGTGGCCCTGGGGGCAGTGTTCGTGATCCTGCTGCTCGTCTACCGGTCCGTGGTGCTGCCTCTGGCGGTACTCTTCACGTCGGTGTTCGCGCTGTGCGCAGCGATCCTGCTGGTCTTCGGTATGGCCAAGCTCGGCTGGATCCAACTCAACGGACAAAGCCAGGGCATCCTGTCCATCCTGGTGATCGGCGCAGCCACCGACTACGCGCTGCTGTTTGTGGCACGGTTCCGTGAAGCGCTGACGCACACCACCAACCGCACCCGGGCCGTCATCACTGCGTGGAAGGCTTCGTTTGAGCCGATTCTCGCCTCCGGCGCCACGGTCATCATCGCCCTGCTCTGCCTCCTTTTCTCCGACCTCAACTCGAACAAGGCGCTGGGGCCCGTGGCTGCGGCCGGCATTCTCTGCTCCCTGTTTGCCGCGCTCACGCTCCTGCCGGCCCTTATGGCACTGCTCGGACGTGCAGCCTTCTGGCCCTTCCGGCCCAAGCTACTGCCCGACGACGAACGCGAACCCGAGCTTGTTACTGGCCTGGAGGGGCAAAAGGGTCTCTGGAAGGGCGTTGGAACCCTCGTCTCCAAGCGCCCCCGGGTGGTCTGGATCGCTTCGGTTCTCCTGCTGCTTGTAGCGTCCGCGGGCGTGCTGCAGCTCAAAGCCAACGGCGTCCCACAAACCGACGTCATCCTGGCCAAGTCCGATGCTGTGGACGGCCAGGACGCGCTGGCGCGCCATTTCGACGCCGGCAGCGGCAGCCCCGCCGTCGTGGTCGCCTCCCAGGGCGCCGCGCAGCAGGTCCTGGACAAGGTCAAAGCGGCCGACGGCGTGGGTGACGCTTACTTCCTGGCTGACGGGAACGTGCCGATCACCGGAGCTCCGGGCGCCCCCTCCGAACCGGCAGTCCGCGATGGCAGGGTGTTGATCAACGCCACGTTGAACTCTGCAGCCGACTCGATCGAAGCCGAGAACGCCGTGAAGGCCCTGCGAACCGAAGTCCGGGACGTTGACTCCCAAGCCCTGGTGGGCGGTGTGACCGCCACTGCGTTGGATACCAACACCACCGCGCAGCGTGACCTGGTAGTCATCATCCCGGTAGTCCTGGTGGTCATCCTGTTCATCCTGATGCTCCTGTTGCGATCCGTGGTGGCGCCCGTACTGCTGGTGCTCTCCGTGGTGCTTTCTTACGCGGCAGCCCTTGGCGTCTCTGCATGGGTGTTCAACGGGATCTTCAAGTTCTCGGGAGCTGATGCCACTGTGCCGTTGTTCGGGTTCGTGTTCCTGGTTGCGTTGGGGGTGGACTACAACATCTTCCTGATGAGCCGGGTCCGCGAGGAATCCCTGAAGCACGGAACCCGCCCCGGTATCCTCCGTGGGCTGGCCGTCACCGGTGGCGTCATCACCTCCGCAGGCGTGGTGCTGGCCGCGACATTCGCGGCTCTGGGCGTCATCCCCATCATGTTCCTGGTGCAGCTGGCGTTCATCGTGGCATTCGGGGTGCTGCTGGATACGGTGCTGGTCCGATCGCTCCTGGTGCCCGCACTTGCGTACGACATCGGGGCCAAAATTTGGTGGCCCAGCAAGCTGGGACGGTCCTCTGGCGAACCCGTAGTCCGGGCGCCGGAGGAGGAACAAGCATCCGTCGGGCGGTAGGCGCCGGTGATCGCCGGTCTTCAGGCGACTTGCTTCTGCTTTGCCTTAGCCGGTGACTTTCGCTTCCGTTTCCGCCGCCGCTTGGCTTGAATGTTGAACGGTGGGCGGGGTTCGCCGAGCCGCGGACCCCGCCAATAGCGCCCACCCAACAGGATGCCGCCCAGAACGCCGTACGCCCACACAAAGGGAAGGGCTAACTGGCCGGTATTGCTGCCCAGGAAAACCAGGAGAAAGAATTCAACGGGTATGACCAGAAGGAGCACGTTCCTGGTAGGTAGCGACGGCGGGAAGCGGAACATTGCCCAGCCGGCAACCAAGGAGCCAATCAGAACGGCGCCGACGCCCGGTGTCGGCGATTGCAGGCCGAAATGGGCGACGCCAATCGCGAGCAGGACAACGGCGCAGGCCGCGTTGATCAGTGCAAGGCGCCGGCCGCCGGTAAAGCCTTCACCGTTGCGTTCCCGCTTCTGCGTCACCTCGGACCCTGCGCGCTTCCCGGACCACGTGTGGCCGCCCGCGATTCCGCCGGCGAGGATTCCCAAGAACCATGAGCCGGCCGCCAATGCTCCCAAATCATCCTTGACGGAAATCAAGGAAAAGAAGATCAGGCCGATGGCGAAATGCATCACCGTTGATGCGCGGCTCGATCGCCAGACGACACGAAACAGGAAAGCCGCATACGCCGCGCCCAATGCAAAGAAAACAGACGCGGGGACGAGGTCGTCGTGGGCCACCCAAACAAACAATGCCACGATAGCCGCGATCATTACGGCATAGACCAGCCGCACATTTGCCGCGGTCGATTTTTTCGTCACAACAACACCCCCGCGTACAAGGATAGGTGACGTAACCGGGCGCACGGGGAGGACCGAGCTTGACCGATGGCCTGGCGCGCACCCACGATTTAGTTGTTACCGTCAGGAGAATCAATGACCGGCAAGAAGCCGTCCGTACTGTTCGTCTGTGTGCACAATGCAGGGCGCTCTCAGATGGCTGCCGCCTTCCTTACCGCACTCTCCCAAGGCGCCATTGAGGTCCGGTCCGCCGGCTCACAGCCAGCCGACACCGTGAACCCGGCTGCGGTCGAGGCCATGTCGGAGCTGGGGATAGACATGTCCGCCGAAGTCCCCAAAGTCCTCACTACTGAGGCCGTCAAAGAGTCCGACGTCGTCATCACCATGGGTTGCGGGGACGAATGCCCGTACTTCCCCGGGAAACGTTATGAGGACTGGGTTTTGGAGGATCCCGCAGGGCAGGGCGTGGACGCCGTCCGGCCCATCCGTGACGAGATCCGGACACGTATTGAAAATCTGATCGACTCGTTGATCCCCGCTGCCAGTTAAACACGACCACCAGGAGCGTCTCCCATGAGTAACGAACAACTGATCATCATCGGGTCCGGTCCTGCCGGTTACACGGCAGCCATCTATGCTGCACGCGCTGGTTTGGAGCCCTTGGTCCTGGCCGGGTCTGTGACTGCCGGCGGTGCGCTCATGAATACCACCGAGGTGGAGAACTTTCCCGGCTTCCCGGCCGGCATCCAGGGCCCCGAGCTCATGGACAACTTGCAGGAACAGGCCGAAAAATTCGGGGCCCGCATAGTGTTCGACGACGTCACGTCGGTATCGCTGCAGGGTCACCTGAAGAGCGTGGTCACCGGCGGCGGCGAAACCCACGAAGCGCCGGCCGTCATCCTTGCCACGGGCTCTGCGTACAAAGAGCTTGGGTTGCCCGAGGAAAAGAAGCTCAGCGGACACGGCGTCTCCTGGTGTGCCACCTGCGATGGATTCTTCTTCCGCGAACAGCACATCATCGTGGTGGGCGGCGGTGATTCCGCCATGGAGGAAGCGACCTTCCTGGCTCGATTTGGGAAGTCAGTGACCGTCGTCGTGCGTAAAGGTGAACTTCGCGCTTCCCGGATCATGGCGCAGCGGGCCAAGGACAACCCGAAGATCAGCTTCGCCTGGAACTCGGCCATCACCGCAATCCACGGAGATACCAAGGTCACAGGCGTGACGCTCAAGGACACCCGAACCGGAGAAACCCGCGAGCAGGAGGCGGCGGGCATCTTTGTCGCGATCGGCCACTTGCCGCGGACGGAACTGGTGGCCGGCCAGGTGGAGCTCGACGCCGAGGGCTACATCAAGGTTGACTCACCCACCACGTGCACCAACCTTTCGGGCGTCTTCGCCTGCGGTGATGCCGTTGACCATCGCTATCGCCAAGCCATCACCGCTGCGGGAACGGGATGTGCTGCGGCGTTGGACGCTGAGCGCTATCTCGCCGCCTTGGAAGACGCAGCCAGCATAGCGACGGCGCTGGTGGAGGAACCGACGCATTTCTAGGTGGGCTTGGGCAGTTACTTGGTTTCGTTCGGGTGGTGAGTGTGCACTTGTTCCAGATAGACCACTTGTTCCACGACGAAGAACCAGATTCTGGCGTTGCCCTTGAGCGTTGGCTTGTGCTGCCAGCGCTCATACGTCGAGCCGTTGTGGGTGACAAGCCCCAACTCGCCACGCAGTGGGTAATTGGTTGGAGTGCTGAGTTGAGGTGTCCGCGTGAGAAAGTCCCAAGAGTCAGCCAGCGCATTACGAGTGGTTGCTCGCAGATCTATCCACCCGCGTCTCGCTTGAACAGAGGCGAACCGAAGTTCGTATTCAGTCTTTTTTTATAGGGCGCTCAACCTTTGAATCCTTCGCCATGCCCTAGGGACGCTCTACGGGTTCGGGCTCTTCAAGCCACTCAATGGGTTCCCGGCCCAGACCGGCTGCCATTGCCGTTGCCGACTCACGCCAAGCAGTCAGCTCGGCAATGGCCAGGTGGGGTTGGTTCGTAGCGAACGACGCCCGGGCAGCTGCCAAAATTCCGCTCGCACAGGTTTCCTGGTCGGCTTTGCTTAGAGCCAGCATCCATGGGAAGCGGTCGCTCATGCGGCCGGCCAGCGTCCCCTCGGTGCTGGTTGAGACAGCCACGAGTTGGGCTGCAAGCTCCAGGAGGGAAACTCTAGCTTGATCTGCGCTTTCTGACATCAATACGAGTGCCTCCCCATCTCGGCGGGTGACCCGGACAGGGTGATCCGCCGCGGCCGCGAAGACCTCTGCGGAAGACCTGCTGAGCTCAGAAGACTGGAAAGTTGTCCTTGAGGTGGTGGCGGTGCTCATGCCCTCAATTGTATTCAGAATGTGTTCTGAATGAAAGATGGCTTGCCTTTCAGGCCTTGACCGTGTTCCGTTCGCGGTATCCGTCGGCTGCGTAGACGCCCAGGACCCGGACTTCGGTGGTGAAGAATTCGAGTTCCTCAAGCGCGCGCCGGAGGCGTGCGTCCTCGGGGTGGCCTTCAACGTCGGAAAGGAACATTGTGGCGGCAAACTCATCGCCCACCATGTAACTTTCCAGACGGGTCATGTTCAGGCCGTTGGTCGCGAAGCCGCCGAGTGCCTTATACAGGGCCGACGGGACGTTGCGGACGCGGAAGACGAAGCTGGTGATCGCCGGACCCGGCAGTTCTTCCTTGGTGGGAAGCTCGCGTTCCCGTGCCAGGACAACGAAACGGGTGGTGTTGGTGGGGTCGTCCTCGACGCCGGACGCCAGGACCTCCAGGCCGTACAGTTGGGCGGCAAGCGGCGGCGCCAACGACAGTTTGCGGGGATCGTTCCAGTCCCTGACTTCACGCGCCGAACCTGCCGTGTCGCCGGCGATCACAGGCTTGAGGCCTGCTTCGCGGATGATCCGGCGACATTGTCCCAGTGCGTGGATGTGACTGTGGACCTCCGTGGCGCCTTCAATGGTGCTGCCCGGAATTCCCATGAGGTCAAAGCGGATGGGCAGGAAGTATTCGCCTACGATCTGCAGCTTCGACTGGGGAAGGAGAACGTGGATGTCGGCTACGCGGCCGGCGATGGAGTTCTCGATCGGGATCATGGCAAGGTCAACCGCGCCGGTGGCGACGAGCTCAAACGCGTCCTCAAAGCTGGCACACGGAACGCTTTCGAGTTCGGGGAACATTTCCTTGCACGCGAGGTCCGAGTTGGCTCCGGGCTCGCCTTGGTACGCAATCTTCTGGGACATGGTGCTCATGGTTACACGCGGAACTCCCGGCGGCCCAAACGCGTCCGCCCTGTGACCCGACTATGGGCCGGTGTTGCCGTGATCGGGTGCGGTGCGGTCATCCTTGCAGTCGCCGTTCTCCCCGCGCTGGTTCGAGCCCGAAGTGCCTTTTCATTTCCATCACGCCGAGGTCAGTGATCTTCAGGGCCCGGCTTTGAGGCGTGGGAAGCACCCATCCGCTGGCAAGGGCATGCCTGCAGATCGCCCCGCCCACCAGCCCAGCCGCATGGTACTGGCGCCCGGTCCAGTCCAAGCAAGTTCGTATCAGCGGTCTTGTTCCTTGTCTCTCGATTGAGATTCCGGCCCGCGCCAGATCCTGCTCACCTTTGGGGGTCAGCTGTACCCCGGAGTCGAGATTGATGATGTTCTTGGCGACGAGGGCGTTCATCAAACTGACCCCCAGGTCACCTGCAAGGTGGTCATAGCAGGTGCGGGCCCGCCTTAGGGCTTGGTCACGAGTGATGGAGGTGTACGAGCGGCGATTGCTGGGAACCGGCTCGACGTGGCTGGCCATGGTCTCGATCAGCTCCGCGATCCGGGCATCTTCAAGCCGCACGTAACGGTGCCTGCCTTGGCGTATCTCCGTGAGTATCCCTGCTCCGATGAGCTTGTTGAGGTGCTCGGTGGCTGAAGACTTCGGCACCTGGGCGTAGTTTGCCAGTTCAGAGGCGGTCCATGCGCGCCGGTCCAACAGCGCCAGGCAGAACGTCGCACGAGTCCTGTCAGCAAAGAGTGCAGCGAGGGAAGCAAACCCCTCTCCAGCCGGAAGAACGTCGGTAGCCATGCGTCCATTATTGGCCCTGCATAGTTCGGTCCGTGCCGAACCGTTGGCGCCCTACGCTTCTAAACCATGTCACCGCATATTGAATTGGACCCCAAGATCCTTTACTTCGGCACACCCGTGGTCTTGGTTTGCACTGAGAATTCCGATAGATCCTTTAACCTCGCACCTATCTCCTCCGCGTGGGCGCTTGGTCGCACCATTGTCCTGGGGTTAGGGGAGGACGGGCACACCATCAGCAACCTCCGCTCGCGCCCGGAGCTGACCTTGAACTACCCCGAGCCCCACCTTTGGCCGGCTGTCGAGCGGCTTGCTTCGCTGACAGGAGCGAATCCGGTGCCACCGACTAAACCTGTCCGCACTACCTTCGAAGCCAACAAGTTCGCGGCCGCCCGACTCAACAGCCAAGGCTCGGTTGGTGTTCGTCCGCCGCGGGTACAGGAGTGCGGCATTCAACTTGAAGCCCGTGCGACAGTGATCTCTCCATCAGGCGCAGGAGAATTTGCGGTCGTCGAATGCCAGGTGGAGAAGATCCACGTGCGCGAATCCTTGGTCCTGCCGAATACCCAGCACATCGATCCGACGCAATGGGAACCGTTGATCTACAACTTCAGGCACTATTTCGGGCTCGGCCCGGAACAAGGCTTCTCCTACCGTTCCGAAACCCCGGGAGGGCGCCCGAAAACCCAACTGGGCAGCAGCTAACGCCCTTATGGGAAAGTCTAAAGGGCGTTAGCTGCTACCTGGTTTGGGAAGGAGATGTCAGCCGTTGATGACCTGCGGTACGCCCAGGGCCTTCAGGCCTTCGGCGCCGAACTCCAGGCCATAACCGGACTGCTTGGCGCCGCCAAACGGGACGCGCGGGTCCACGGCGCCGTGCTTGTTGATCCACACGGTTCCGGCTTGGATACGGGCGGCGACTTCGCGGGCCGCACCCAGGTCGGACGACCAGACCGAGGCGCCGAGTCCGACGTCGAGCGCGTTCGCCTTGGCGACTGCCTCGTCAACGGTGCTGTACTTGATGATCGGCAGGGCGGGCCCGAACTGTTCCTCCGCGACCAGCGGGTTGTCGTTGTCGATGTCCGCCACCAACGTCGTCGGGTAGAAATTGCCGGGCTGGTCAGCGTCAGGGTTGCCGCCCACCAGGATGCGGGCGCCCGAGTCGCGGGCGGCTTCAACCAGCCGGGCCACGATGTCGTACTGCTGCCGGTTCTGCAGCGGACCCAGGACGTTGTTCTCATCCAAGCCGTTACCCATGGGCATGGCGGCAGCGACGGCGGCGAGCTCGGAGCAGACGGCCTCGTACTGGGATTCGTGGACGTAGAGTCGCTTCAGCGCGGCGCAGGTCTGGCCGGTGTTGATGAACGCGCCCCAGAAAAGGCCCTCGGCGATTGCCTTCGGGTCGGAGTCAGGGAGGACGATGCCGGCGTCGTTGCCGCCGAGTTCCAAGGTGAGGCGCTTGACGGTGTCGGCCGAGGAACGGATGATCGCCTTGCCCGTGGCGGTGGAACCGGTGAACATGACCTTGCCGATCGCGTCATGCGAGGCCAACGCTTCGCCGACATCACGGCCGCCGGACACAACGCTGAGCAGGCCCTCAGGGAGTTCTTCGTTGATGATGGCAGCCAGCGCCAGCACGGACAACGGTGTGTACTCGGAGGGTTTGACCACTACCGAATTGCCCATGCGCAGTGCCGGGGCGATCTGCCAGACGGTGATCATCATGGGCCAGTTCCACGGTCCAATGGCACCCACGACGCCGATGGGCCGGTAGTGCAGTTCAGCTCGCGTTTCGCCGTCATCCACCACGGTTTCCGGCTCCAGCGGAGTGCCGGCGGTGGCGCGGAGCCATGCGGCGCAGGCGCCGACTTCGAAGCGGGCGTTCGGTCCGTTCAACGGCTTGCCTTGCTCGCGGGAGAGCAGTTGGGCGAGCTCTTCGGCGGACCGTTCGACGGCGTCGGCTGCTTTCAGGAGCGCAGCGGACCTGGCGTCGTGACCCAGGGCAGCCCATGCGGGTTGCGCTGCTGCTGCAGCGTCGATCGCGGTTTGAAGGTCTTCGACGGTGTGAACAGGCGCTTCGCCAACGGCCTGGCCCGTGGCCGGGTCGAAGATGGTGCGGCTGTTCTGGCCGGGGGCTGGTGTGATCGATGCCAGCAGGGCGTCGTAAGTCTCCATTGGTACTCCGCTCGGGTAGTAAGTCTTGGCGGCCAGTGAGGCACGCGGCGATGTTTCCAGTGTGGTGGGCGTCACGGGTATGGGCCTTGTCTATGCACGAACAGCCCTTGACGGGAAGTGAACGCTTTCCCTTACGGCGCCCGTCCCTGATAATCGAGCTTGTGACCCTTGCTTCCCTCGCGGCCTTCGCTGGCCTCTGCCTCGTCTTGTCCGTGACGCCCGGTCCTGACACGTTCCTCGTGTTGCGGATTGCGTTGAACCGCCCCAGCGCGGGGATCGCTGCCGCCGCGGGTTCGGCGGCCGGTGCGATTGTCTGGGCAGCCCTGGTGGGCGTCGGGCTGGCGGCACTCCTGGAGCAATCGGCCGAACTGTTCCGTTGGCTCAAGATCGCAGGCGGCCTTTACTTGCTGTACCTGGGCGTCTCCTCATTCATCAAGTCCCGGAAAGCCGCGAAGGCCGCGACCATGGGCGGGGCAACGAAGAATGCGCCCCTCCCTTACAGCCGGCTTTCCGCTCTGGGTGCCGGAGCGCTGTCAACGCTGCTCAACCCCAAGGTTGGGCTCTTCTACTTAGCCGTGGTCCCGCAGTTCATTCCCCACGGGGGCGACACCATGGGCACTTCCCTGATTTTGGGTGTGGTGGTGGCCGTCATCGCCTTCGCGTACCTCTCGATGATCGCGATGGTCGCTTTCAAGGCCATGCGGTGGCTGAAGCGGCCCAAGGTGAGCACCGCCGTCGAGCGTGTCAGCAGCGGCGTGATCGCGGGCCTGGGCGTTGGCGTGGTGGCGTCGGGGGCAACTAGCTAACTATCCAGCCAGCAGCGCCAGGTAGTTGTCCAACTGCCCGGCAAGGTCCTGCGAAAAGTGTTCGTCGGGGGACAATGCCGCCACGATCTGCGCGCCGAGCATCATGTTGAGCAGGTGGTCGGCGACGGCGGCGTCACCGATGGGGGTGCTGATCTCACCGGCCGCGCGGGCTGCTGCGGCATGCGCCGTGATGGTGGTGTGCCACTGGTTCATGGATGCGCTGTGGAGGGCGGCCATGTCGGCGTCGTTCAGCGCTTTCTGCCAGAACGGGATCACGATGCGGGCTTCGTTGACGCGTTCTTCATCCAGCGGCAATACCTCCGCGCAGAACGCCCGCAGCGCCGCTACTCCGGCCAGCCCTTCAGTCATCGAGGCGATGCGCTGGTTGGTGCGGTTGAAAACGTGCCCGAACGCCGAGGTCAGCAGCATGTCCTTGGTAGGGAAGTAGGGCTTGAGGGCGCCGTTGGCGAAGCCGGCTTCCTCAGCGATCTCGCGCATGGTGGCGCCCTCCATGCCCAGCCTCGCGATGATGCGCCAGGTTGCGTCCACCAGTTCAAGGCGTCGTTGATCGTGGTCCACAATCTTTGGCACTGTTGGGGCTCCCGGAAAAAATATGGTGGACAGGTCTTGTGACCCATCTTACGTTTTGGTTATTCTCTACAACTATAGAAAATAAATCCTGACCGCACGCGGTCCCGGACAAGAGGCAGCCATGACGCCCACAGCAACTGAGACAGCCGCCATTGAGGAAACGCAGTACCGCCTGGCCACAGACGCCGAAATCTCCCAGGTCCAAGGAATCCTGCAGGCCGCCGGACAGCTCGGCCCCGAGAAGCGGATTGCCTACCTGGGGCTCGTGAACCCCTCCCGCGGACAGGCAGACGAAGACCGTCGCTTCCGCATCTTCATCCACGACATCTCCGGTGGCGCACCCACCGACATCCTGGTCTCCGTGACCCGCGGCGAGGTCCTCTCCGCCGTCGAGCTTGACACTAAAGTCTCCGGTGAACTGCCGGTCCTGGAAGAAGAGTTCGAGGTAGTCGAGACGCTCCTGGCTACGGACGAGCGTTGGCTCGCAGCCCTTGCGGCCCGCGACCTGGACGTCGCCAAAGTCCGGGTGGCCCCGCTATCCGCCGGCGTCTTCGAGTACGACGAAGAAAAGGGCCGCCGCATCCTCCGCGGGCTGGCTTTCGTGCAGGACTTTCCCGAGGACAGTGCTTGGGCGCATCCGGTGGATGGACTGGTGGCTTATGTGGACGTGGTCAACAAGGAGGTGACCCAGGTCATCGATCTTGGGGTCATGCCCATTCCGGCCGAGCACGGAAACTACACGGACCCGGAACTGACCGGCCCGCTCCGGGAAACCCAGAAGCCCATCAGCATCACCCAGCCGGAGGGCCCCAGCTTCACGGTCACCGGAGGCAACCATGTGGAGTGGGAAAAATGGAGCGTGGACGTCGGCTTCGACGTGCGCGAAGGAGTTGTCCTCCACAATCTGGCGTTCCAGGACGGAGGCAGGAAGCGGCCCATCATCAACCGCGCCTCGATCGCCGAAATGGTGGTGCCCTACGGCGATCCCTCCCCAATCCGGTCATGGCAGAACTACTTCGACACCGGCGAATACTTGGTGGGCCAGTACGCCAACTCCCTGGAACTCGGCTGCGATTGCCTGGGCGATATCACCTACCTGAGCCCGGTCATCAGCGACGCCTTCGGTAATCCCCGCGAAATCCGCAACGGCATCTGCATGCACGAGGAAGACTGGGGAATCCTCTCCAAGCACTCCGACCTCTGGACCGGCATCAACTACACCCGCCGCAACCGCCGCCTGGTGATCTCCTTCTTCACCACCATCGGCAACTACGATTACGGCTTCTACTGGTACCTCTACCTGGACGGCACCATCGAATTCGAGGCGAAAGCCACCGGCGTCGTGTTCACCAGTGCGTTCCCGGAAGGCGGTTCGGAGAACATTTCCCAGCTCGCGCCAGGACTGGGCGCCCCCTTCCACCAGCACCTCTTCAGCGCGCGTCTGGACATGGCCATCGATGGCTTCACCAACCGGGTGGAGGAAGAAGATGTGGTCCGCCAGGCCATGGGCGAAGGCAATGAACGTGGCAACGCGTTTTCCCGCAAGCGTACGGTCTTGGCCAAAGAGTCCGAGGCCGTCCGGGAAGCCGACGCGCGAGCCGGAAGAACCTGGATCATCTCCAACCCCGAATCCAGGAACCGCCTGGGCGAGCCTGTTGGCTACAAACTCCACGCCGAGAACCAGCCCACCCTCCTGGCAGACCCGGGTTCTTCCATTGCCAAACGCGCTGCATTCGCCACCAAGGACGTGTGGGTCACCCGTTACGCGGACGAGGAACGCTACCCCACGGGAGACTTCGTGAACCAGCACTCCGGCGGCGCCGGGCTGCCCGCGTATGTGGCCCAGGACCGCGACATCGACGGCCAGGACATCGTTCTGTGGCACACCTTCGGCCTCACGCACTTCCCCCGCGTCGAAGACTGGCCGATCATGCCGGTGGACACGGTTGGCTTCAAGCTGCGCCCGGAAGGGTTCTTCGACCGCAGCCCAGTGTTGGACGTTCCAGCCAACGCCTCGGGTTCAAGCTGCCACAGCACCGCAGCTTCAGATGCGGCAGGCGAAGAGCACGGCGAGCCCGCCGGGCACTGCCACTAACGTGGCCTCGGCCATCAGTGGAGGGCGGGTCCGGCCCGTCCTCCACGCACGTGCCTGCGCCGTCCTTACGGCACTCTCCTGCGCGGTGCATCTTGGACTCGCAGCCTCAGGGCACCACGACGCCTGGCTGGGTATCCTCATGGTCGCCCTGGCAGCCGTGTGCATCCCCTGCACAGTCCACATCTGGCGCCACAGTCGCGTTGGTGCACTCCACCAAGTCATCGGCACAGCCCTTGCCATGGTCGCCCTGCACGCCGTGCTGCTGCTCGGAGCGGGCGGTTCCGGACACGCCCATGGCGGCAGGCCGGCGTCGAACGTTGTTGACACGTCCGGCGCAGCGCAACTACTGCTGGTGATCGGACTGGAAATCACGACGGCGTTACTCGCCGCAACGCTGGTGGCCCGCCTCAGGCGGGTCCGGGCGCAGTCCATCTGACCGGAGTACCCGAAAATTCGGCAGGATATTGCTGTTCGCAGGCAGTATCCCTGCTTGTTGGGAGCCTTCCGAATACTGTTCAGTGGAATGGTGAATAAAGCGGTCAACGGTTCGGGTTTGGGTCTCTTCCGTGCAACGGGAATCTATGTTGGGGCCATTCTCGGTTCAGGCGTGCTGGTTCTGCCCGCCATCGCCGCCCAGGCGGCTGGACCGGCGTCGATATTGGCGTGGGGTTTGCTCCTGGTGTTCTGCACGCCCGTGGCATTCAGCTTCGCCGAAATGTCCAGGCAACAGCCCGACGCCGGCGGCATAGCAACGTTCGTCACAAGGGCATTCGGGTCCCGGGCGTCAGTGGTGGCCGGCTACCTGTTCTACTTCGCGATTCCCTTCGGCGCGCCAGCGACCGCGGTGATTGGCGGGGAGTACATCGCCCACGCCATGGGAGGCGGACGGGAGACGGCACTGATTGCCGCGGGGTTGATCCTGGCGGCTGGTTTTCTGAGCAACGCGGTGGGCATCAGGGTCTCCAGCAAACTGCAGCTGCTGCTCATGGTCTTGTTGGTGGCTTTGCTTGCCTTCGCTGTTGCCGTGGCCGCGCCGTATGCCCGGGCCGAGAATTTCGAACCCTTCGCCCCGCACGGCTACTGGGCTGTGGGAGGTGCGGCCAGCTTGTTGTTCTTCTGTTTCGCGGGGTGGGAAGCCGTCACCCACCTGGCCGGCGAGTTCCGCAACCCCGAGCGAGACCTGAAGCGGGCAACCTGGCTGACGCTCGTCGTCGTCGGCGTGGTGTACATCGGGCTCGTGGCTGCGTGCGTAGCTGTCCTGGGGCCCGCGCTCGCGGGCAGCAGCGTCCCGGTCGCCGAGTTGCTGGCGAAAGGGCTCGGCCCCGCGGCAGCACCGGTGACCGCCGTCGCGGCGGCGGTGCTCACGTTCGGTCCGTTGAATACTTTCGTGGCCGGTGCCAGCAAGCTCGGTGCCAGGTTGGCGTCCGACGGCGTGCTGCCGCGGGCTTTGGCGCGCGGTGCCGGGCCGGGGGAGGCCCCGTCGGTGAGTCTCGGCGTCCTGGGCGTGTTGGCGTCGATCTCCTTTGTCCTCGCCGCGACCCGTCTGCTGAGCATGGAGTTCCAAATTGGCGCGGCCTCGGCGTGCTTCACCGCGGTGACCGCCTTTGGCTTGGCTGCCGGAGTGGTTCTCCTCCGCCGTGGAACTCCGGCTTGGTACGGGGTGATCGTGGCGGCGGTGGTGATGCTCGTTGTGCTCGTGTTCAGCGGATGGGCGCTGCTGGTCCCGGCCGGCCTGGGTGCGGTGGCGTTGGCTGCCTGGCGAGTTCGCGGGAAGCCTGCCAATTCGCACGGAAGTTTCCAGACGAACCCGCAGCCTTCCCGCGAACTCGCGGCTAGGAACGGGAGACCCTCGTAAGTTTGTCCGGATTGGACACTTGCCGCAGGCCGCGGATGCTTCCATCCGGGGCGGCGTCCACCTCCATGACGTCGGAGCGGCCGTTATGCCTGAGCACCAAAGCCGTTCCACCGTTGATCTCCACAAGCCAGGCCCGGATCGGCTCCACAGGATCGAAGGCCACAGCCTTGCCGAGGATGCCCGCAAAGAAGCGTGCGATCCTTGAGGCCCCGAACAGCGGGTTCATGGCGCTCTTGACCTTGCCACCGCCGTCGGCCCACAGCACTGCGTCGCGGTGGAGCATCGAGACCACCGTGTTGATCTCACCTTGCTCAATGGCTTGGACGAGTTTTTCCAGGGCGGCCCGGTCCTTGGCCCGGGGTGCGGGTGCGTCAGGGTCAATATCCAGACGGCGTTCGGCCCTTGAAATCAGCTGGCGAACGGCGGCCGGCGTCTTGCCCAGGACGTCCGCGATCTCCGGAGCGGGCATTCCGAAGGCACGGTGCAGGACCAACGCCGCCCGCGCCTCCGGTGCCAGTTGCTCGGCCAGATGCAGCAAGGTCAAGGACAGCAGTTCGCGGTTGGCCACTGCCTCCTCCGGCAATTGGGCGGTGTCCACGGGCTCAGGCAGCCACGGTCCGGTGTAGTCCTCCCGCACCGCCGCGAGCTGACGCACCCGGTCGATGGAACGGCGCACGCACACGGTGGTCAGCCACGCCGGCCAGGAGTCCACGCGGCCGCCGTCGGTTTTCCGTTCCTGCCGCACGGCGTCGATCCCAACCTCGGAGACCACATCCTCGGCATGGCCGAAGTCGCCCAGCATCCGGTAGGCAATCCCCAGCAGGCGGTTCCGTTCGCTTTGCCACGCCACCGTGGCCGAGACTGCAAGAGTCATGCTGCTCACGTTACCGTTCAGACCAGCGGATTCTTCTCGTCCACCGGCGGCTCCATCTGTGTGCTGATGGCAATCCTGTTCCACACATTGATGGTGGAGATCGCCAGGACCAAACCTCCCAGCTGGCTGTCGTCGAAATGGGTTGCCGCAGCGTTCCAGATCTCGTCGGTCACAGTGTCGGGTCCCAACTGGGTCAAGGCGTCGGTGAGGGCAAGGACGGCCTGCTCGCGGGCGTCGAAAAAGACTTTCGAGTGCTGCCAGGCGGCCACAGCATGCAACTTCCGTGACGGGATGCCACGCTTGTGGCCATCGGTCGCGTGCATATCCACGCAGAAACCGCAGCCGTTGAGGATCGAGGCGCGGAGCTTGATCAGCTCATAAAGATCGGGATCCACCGAGGTGCGGGCGTAGCCTTCCAGGCCAATGACGGCAGCGTAGCCGAGCTTGTTGCTGCGGCCGATGTTGATGCGGGTCATGCTGACTTCCCTTCAGAGTTGGTGCGTTACAGCAGTGATGTCGGAAGCAGCAGCGAAAGTGTGACAGTGCTGCCCGATTGTTAGAGTCAGTCCGTGCGAGCAGTGATTTTTGATGAAGTCCGGACCCAGCCCTACGTTCGGGAGGTCGACAAACCGGAGGCACCAGCAGGGGGCGTTGTGGTGAAAGTGCTCGCTACGGGCATGTGCCGCAGCGACTGGCACGCGTGGGCCGGCCACGACGACATCGCCGTGCCCCATGTCCCCGGGCACGAGCTTGCCGGTGTCATCGACGCAGTAGGCGAGGGCGTCCGGAACTGGAAGGCGGGCGACCGCGTCACCGTCCCCTTCGTCTGCGGGTGCGGCACGTGCGAATGGTGCCTGGCAGGCGACGCGCAGGTCTGCCCCGAGCAGCAGCAACCCGGTTTCACCCACTGGGGATCGTTCGCCGAGTACGTGGCACTGCACGCAGCCGACAGCAACCTGGTTGCCATCCCGGGCAATATTGAATTCACGACGGCGGCCAGCCTCGGCTGCCGCTTCGCCACGGCCTACCGTGCGTTGGCAGCCCGGGCGCAGGTCAAGGCCGGTGAATGGGTGACCGTGGTGGGAGCCGGAGGCGTCGGGCTCAGCGCCGTGATGATCGCAAAGGCCATGGGAGCGAAGGTCATTGTGGTGGACCGGAACCCGGCAGCCCTGGCTGTGGCCGACCGGCTGGGCGCTGACCACACGATCCTCGCTGACGGCACCGACATCCCTGCCACCGTAAACGTCCTCTCCGGCGGAGGCAGCCACGTAGCGGTTGACGCTGTCGGAAGTGAACAGACCTGCGCCGACGCGATCCTTAGCCTTCGCAGGCGCGGGCGGCATGTCCAGATTGGTTTGCTGCCGTCCATCGATGGCAACCCGCAAGTGCCCATGGCAAGGGTGATCGGTTGGGAACTGGACCTGTTGGGCAGCCACGGCATGGCCGCTGTGGACTATCCGGGGATGATGACGCTCATCGAGCAAGGCTCGCTTGAGCCGCAACTGCTGATCGAACGCACCATCGGCCTGGAAGAAGCTGCCGTGTTGTTGCCCGGCTTCGATCAGGCCAACCCGGCCGGCATGACCATGGTGGACCCGGCACTCTAGTTACCCTCTGGCTACTGGGCTTCCCGTGCCGGCCGGTTCCGGTATGCCGCGAGGAAGTGCGATATACGGCGCACCGCTTCTTCGATGTCCTCCACTGCCGGCAGGATTACGAAACGGAAGTGGTCCGGCGTTGGCCAGTTGAAGGCAGTGCCGTGCGAAACCAGGATCTTCTGTTCCTGCAGTAGTTGGAGGACGAACTTCTCGTCGCTTTCGATGGGGTAGATCTCAGGGTCCAACCGGGGGAACAGATACATGGCACCAGCGGCGGGCACACAGGAAACACCCGGGATGGCCGTCAACAGTTTCCACGCCAGATCCCGTTGTTCGCGCAAGCGTCCGCCAGGACGAATCAAAGCCTCGATGCTTTGGTACCCGCCAAGGCAGGTCTGGATGGCGTGCTGTGCCGGAACATTGGCGCACAGGCGCAGGGAAGCCAGCAGTTCCAGGGATTCGCGGTACGCAGCAGTGGCAGCAAGCGGCCCGGTCACAGCCACCCAGCCGGCGCGGTAGCCGGGCATGCGGTAGGCCTTGGACAGTCCGCTGAACGTCAGCACGCACACGTCCTCGGCCACTGCCGCGGTGTGGATGTGGGGTGCGTCGACGTAGCGGATCTTCTCGTAGATCTCGTCCGAAAACAGCACCAGGTCATGCTTCCGCGCCAAGGCGGCGAACTGTTCAAGGATGTGCCGCGGGTAGACGGCCCCGGTGGGATTGTTCGGGTTGATGATCACAATGCCCTTGGTGCGCGGGGTGATCTTCGCTTCGACGTCGGCCATGTCCGGCCACCAGTTCTCGTCCTCATCACAGAGGTAGTGGACGGCTTGGCCACCGGTGAACGTCACAGCTGCGGTCCACAGGGGGTAGTCAGGGGCGGGGATGAGGATCTCGTCGCCGTTCTCCATGAACGCCTGGAGGGTCATGGAGATCAGTTCGCTGACGCCATTGCCGATGAAGAGATCCTCGACGCCGATGTTCATGAGCCCGCGGGTCTGGTAGTACTGCGAGATGGCGGTGCGGGCGGAGAAGATCCCTTTGGAGTCGCTGTAACCCTGCGCTCCACGGAGGTGGTGGATCATGTCCACCACAACGGACTCCGGCGCTTCCAGGCCGAACGGTGCGGTGTCCCCGAGGTTCATCTTGAGGATCCTGTGGCCTTCCGCTTCCATGGCCTTGGCGGCTTGGAGGAGGGGACCGCGGAGTTCGTAGCGGACGTTCTGGAGTTTGCTGGAGTGCTGCATCGGACGCATGGTTGATCTTTTCATGGGAGCGGCCCCGGGGAGCAAATGATTCCAGAATCAGGTCCAGCGGATGATCAGGGGAAGGCTCCTGGTGCTCGCCGAAACTTCCCGTTCAGTGCCGTCCACGGCAACAGCGAAGTGCTGGAGTTCATCGGTGGATGTCACCACTTCAAAGTGCCCGGTCGCATCGCTTACAGCAGCTGAGGCGGAGGAGTGGGCATGGATGTAGGCGTCGGGGATCCCTTTGTTATGCACGTCCACCAGCCGCCCCCGGATCCGACGGCCTGCACCTGGCGTTCCCGCGGCAGGCTGGGTGGAAGGACCGGACGGTTCCTCGAAGCGGAGGGATACCGGGATGCGCACCAGGAAACCCAGTCCCTGCTGGATGGCGCCGGAGTACTCGTCGTGCGGGAGTTCACCGTTGGAGACCACGGAGTACTGGCTGTGGAGTTCAACAGCCAGCAGCAATTGCTCCATGTTGTCCAGCTGTTCTGGACCGTGGCATTCCACGGCAACCCGCAGTTCCAGGTCCAGGACCGGGCCCTCGCGGCGTGACCTTCCCACCCTGCTGAGGGTTACGGCCCGTACGGTGACTGGAGCGTCCGGTGGCGGAACGACGGCGGTGGGGGACCCGTCGTCGAACCTTACGTGCTGAGGGGCGACGGCGTCGGAAAGTACCCCCAGGAGGTCGGACAGCGACGAACGCACTTGGCCCACGGCAGAACCCCAGCCGGACAGAGATCCACTACATCAACTGGAACAAGGCTACTCCCGCAAATGCCCCTGATGGAGCCTAATCAAGGCACTTTCTGTACAAAAGCCGGGGAGGTTCCTCGTAGCCCTTGGCGGCCCGTCGGACTAGGATGGCCCGCATCCAAGGGCAGGCTCGGACTTCCACCGAAGGAACACACTATGGGCACACTTTCTGTTGACCTTTTCCTCACCCTCGACGGCGTCTACCAGGCACCGGGCGGACCGGACGAGGACACCTCGGACGGCTTCGAATACGGCGGTTGGCAGGCTGCGTATTCAGACGAAGAGGCCGGCGCCGCGATTACAGCGGGCATCGACCGCATGGACGCGCTCCTCCTGGGTCGCAAAACCTACGACATCTTCGCCCAGTATTGGCCACAGCAAAGCGGTCACATAGCCGACAAGCTCAATGGCCTGCCCAAGTTCGTGGTCTCGAGCACCCTGGCAGATGCCAACTGGGAAGGGACCACGGTTTTGGCCGAGGCAAAGGACGTAGCGGCGGTGAAGGAACGGTTCAACGACATCCACATCATAGGCAGCGGCGTCCTGGCACGCTCGCTCCTTGAAGCGGGCCTCCTGGACAGGCTCAACCTGTACCTCTACCCACTGACGTTCGGATCGGGCAAGCGTTTGTTCCCGGACGGCGCAGGCGTGCCCGCCGCCTTCCGGTTGGCCCAGCCGCCACAGGCATTTCCCAATGGCGCCATCCTGCTCGCCTACGACCGCGCCGGCGATCCCGTTACGGGCATTGACATCGGCCAGATGTAGCCGGCCCACGTCCAACAGAAGCGTTCGACGGCGGGTGCGCACCCGCCGTCGAACGCTTCTGTTTTCTTCTTCTTTGGGTGGGCGCCCGGCATCGTCAGCCGGTTGCCAAGGGCAGCGTAATCCGCATGCAGGTGCCTTCCGGGCCTGTGTATGCGACGTCTGCGGTGCCGCCTGCTGCGAGGGCAATATCGCGGACAAGTGACAGCCCGATCCCGAAGCTACGCTGCTGTTGGCCCGCGCGTGGGGCGGTTGTCCGGGCGAAACGGTCGAAGATCCGGTCGCGATCAATCCCAGTAATTCCGTGGCCCGTATCGGTGACGGTGATGACCGCCTGGTGAGCGGTCACGTCACTGGCAACCGTGATGTGGCCGCCTGCCGGCGTATGGCCAAGGGCGTTCTCGGCCAGACCGAGGATGGCACGGTGAAGTCGCTGTGGCGTGATCATCGCCCGGGGCTGCCCGTTGCTTGAACAGTGCAGGGTGATGCCCCGGTCCGCAGCCAACTGCTGGAGGCTGTCCACCACTTCCTGGGTGACGTCGGAGATGTTCGTTGGCGCTGCGGCCGGTTCCTGGTGGGAGCCCGTGGCGGATTCGAGGAGTTCGTTGACGATTCCGGTCAGGGCAGCTGTGTCGTCCCGGATCCGCGAGAGTTGCCGGCCGGCAGGTGATTCCGGAGCAGTGCTGCGTTGTGCCACCTGGATTCTGGCATCAAGGATGGCCAAAGGCGTCCGCATTTCGTGGCTGGCGTCCTGGATGAAGCGTCGTTGCAGCGTCAGTGCTTCGCCGAGAGGCCGGATGGCGCTGCGTGCACTGAGCCAGCCAACGCCGCCGGCGAGCAGGATGCCTGCTGCCCCGGCGATGATCATGGCTTTGATCAGGTCTTTGGTGTCGAGATAGGCGTAAACGGCCCCGGGTTCGGCGGGTTCCGTGTTGCCGGCCCGGTTCAGCAGGTAGGCGGTTGCCGCAGCCAGGAGGCACAGGACCAGCAGGGCGCAGACTGCGCTGATTCGGACAGCGATCTTCAGGGAAGCCTTGCGAAGGATGGCCTGATCCTGGGCCGCGGCCATGGACTGATCAGTCATGTGCTTCGCCTATCTGGTAACCCACCCCGTGGACGGTACGGATGACCGACCTGGCGACTTTTCGCCTGAGGTGATGGACGTGGGTGTCAATGACACCTGGCAGGTCACCCTGACTGTCAGTGGCGACAATCAGCTCCTCCCTGGTGAACACCCGGTCCGGCTCGGCAGCAAGAACCGACAGCAACTCCGATTCGGTCGCGGTCAAGGGGGCAAGGAATCCGTGAACGGAGCGCATGGACCTGGTGGTGGGGTCCAGTTCCCAGTCGCCGATAACTGTGGTCCGGGGCGCCTGGTGGTAGCTGCGGGTCAAGGCCCTCAGCCGCGCTCCCAATTCCATGGCGTCGAAGGGCTTGGTCATGTAGTCATTCGCGCCGGCGTCGAGCCCCCGGACCTTCTCGTCCACAGCGCCCAGGGCAGTGAGGATGAGGATTGGGGTGGCGATCCCCTTGGAACGGAGCGCGGAGATCAATGCGATGCCGTCCATTCCCGGAAGCCCCCGGTCGATCACCATCGCATCCCAGCCTCCCATCAGTGCCTGCCGCAAACCTTCACGGCCGTCGACGGCGATGTGCACCTGGTAGTCGGGCTCAAGGAGCTCGGCGATCAGGGGTCCCAAGGCAGGATCGTCTTCCACCAGCAGGACGGACAGCTTGGAGTCAGTGATCACGGATCTATTCTTGCGCGGAGGAGGACTCCGATGCGCGGGCACGCCTGTGTTTGAGGTATTCGATGCCCCAGGGCAGCACAGAGACCAACACCATGACCACGGCTATGACGTCGATGTTCTTTGCGATGACCTCGAAATGGCCCAACCAGGAGCCAAGGAGGGTAACGGAGCTTGCCCAAAGGATCGCACCCGTGATGTTCCAGAGGGCAAAGGACTTGTAGTGATACCGGGCGATCCCTGCGCTGAGGGGCGCGAAGGTGCGCACCACCGGTACGAAGCGGGCAAGGATCAGCGCGGGGCCGCCACGACGCCTGAAGAAGTCTTCGGCCTTTGCCAGATGGGACGTTTTCAGGACCCGGGCATCATCGGAGAACCACCGGCGTCCGAAGCGGCGTCCCAACAGGTAACCCACCTGGTCGCCCGCTATGGCGGCCACTGTCACCACCGTAATCAACACAGGAAGTGTCAGGTTCAATTGCTGGTGAAGGAGTCCGGCAGTGAAGAGCAACGAGTCACCTGGCAGGAACGGGAACAGGACCCCCGATTCAATGAAGACCATCAGGGCCACCACTGCGAGGGTTGCCGGACCCAAGCCCTGCAGGAGGCTGGCGGGATCCAGGATGGGGAGGAGCTCGGTATGGTTCAGCGCAGGCGCCAAGGCAAAGGGATCCATAAGGGACTCTTTCATTTGGGGGTGCGTCGGGACATTGCACGGGAATGGATGGCGGTGGTGAGGGCAGGTGCGTAGCGGTTCCAGATTCCGGCCATGATCATCACCGCCGCAATTGATGCAGGGAGTGAGGCAACAACGTCCAGTGGGTAATGGGCTCCGATGTACACGCGGGACCAGGCAACCACAACCGTCACGATCGCTCCCGCGCAGAGGACAGGTTTCGCCCATCGTGTTTCACGGACCAGAAAGAACATCGCCAGCGTGAGTGCGACGGCCAGGCACGTGTGGCCGCTGGGGAAGCTGTTGGATACAGGCTCCGGTACCAAGGGATCGAACAGCAGGGCAGGGTCCGGCCTGATCCTGCCGATAACCGCCTTGAACACTTGGCACGTCAACCACCCGGAGGCCACTGTGAGCGAAAAAAGTGCTGCATCCTGCGGGGAACGTCGGATCAGTGCGAGATAAAGACTGACAGCGATCACGATTATCGCGCCCGCGACCGGGCCGAAAAGCACGTTCAAAACCAAGGCAAGCCCCGTCAGCACGGAAGAGTGGTGACGGCTGAAATCATCATCAACAGCCAGTTCAGCCAGGGTCAGCCCAGGAACTGCCTGTATTGCCCACCCCGCCAACACGACGGCGGCCGCGAGTACCAGCCCCGTGGCCAGCCAGTGTTTCGGTGCGGGCAGAGGCTTGAAGCGCACGGGATGCGGTGTGGACTGCTGAAACATGGAACCCCTCGACAGGACGAATCGTTTCTTCGATTCTGCGCCGTGGGTTTTAAGAACCCGTTAAGAATTGCCCCGGTCAGCCCCACGCCACCACGCCATGGTTGTGGCGGCGGCTTCCGGCAGGGGAGTCGGGTCCAAGCCCAGCATCCGCTGGCTTTCGGAGGAATCCATCACGAATGGGCGCTCAAACTGATACAGCAATTCAGCCAGTTCGCGCATATCGGTTGAGACCAGTCCGGCGGCCCGCAGTACCCAACCTGGGACGGCGCTCACCTTCGGCGTCGTCAGGCCCGCCGCGCGTGCATGCGCAACCGCGATTTCCCGCTGGGTCACGGCCGCGCCGGTGGGGGCATGCAGCACGCTGTTCCAGACTTCGGGCTTCCCCGCGGCAGCGATCATGGCCGCAGCGAGGTCCGGTACGTAGGTGAATGAATGTGGCTGGTTCGCGCTGCCAATGAACTGCAGCCGTTTGCCCGCCAGGATCGGCGTGACCATGCGCTCGCCGGCATGTGCCATCTTCACGCGCGGCCCAAAGAAGTCCCCCGCCACTACGCTCACGGTGTTTGCCGCGTGCTCGCGTCGAGCCTTCAGCAGCGCCGTCCGGATACCGCGCTTCCCGCCGGCGGCTTCGCGGGGACTCGATTCGGTCATGATGCGTTCGGGCTCACTGTATGAGTACAGGCTTTCAGGAAATACGACGACGGCGCCCGCGGCTGCGGCTGCGTCCATCACCACTTGCTCGGCTTGGGGGAGTTCCGCTGCCCAAGCCGCCGCCCTGTAGGCGGAACCGTGGATGCAGTGGAAGACGGCCGTTACACCGGTGATGGCTTCCTTGAGCTGGTCGGGATCGGATGCATCGACGCGCATCTTTTCCACCAGGGGATGGTCCGGGCCGCTGCCCGAGCGGGTCAAAACGCGTACGGGGTGCCCCAGACCTGCGAGTTGCTCCGCGATGGTGTAGCCAACGGGCCCTGCTCCTGTGACGACGTACATGGTGGCCTTCTTTCTTCCAGTGGGTTTCAAAACAAGAGCAGTGCTCTCTGAATTCAGAATGACGACACTTTGATCCAAAGTCAAGAGCACTGCTCTTGTTTGTTGACGCCGCTCTCCTTTGTGGCAAGCTGGGGGCATGACGTCAGCTGCCACCAAGGCCAAGCCCCCAACTCCCAGAGAGCGCGCCCGCGCCCAAACCATTGCGGACATCATCCGGCTCGGCCGTGAGCACTTGGCCCTCCACGGGGCTGCGGCACTGTCCCTGCGCGCGGTGGCCAGAGATCTAGGAGTCGTGTCCTCAGCCGTCTATCGCTACGTCGAGAACCGCGACGAGCTCCTCACGCTGCTGCTCATCGACGCGTACAACGAGCTCGGCGACCATGTAGACGCCGCCGTGGAGGCTGTTCCTGCTACCGATTTCGCCGGGCAGTTCCGGGCGCTTGGCAACGCTGTCCGATCGTGGGCACTTCGTGAACCGGCAAGCTACGCGTTGCTTTTCGGTAGCCCCGTCCCCGGCTACCAGGCGCCGGGCGAGCGCACCACCGTCCCTGGAACCCGGGTCATCGTCCGCCTCGTGGGCATCTTTGATGCCGCCTACCGCGCCGGCGCCATGAACGCCGAGGTGAGTTCCGCCGTCGTCGTTCCTCCGGCCCTGGCCAAAGACCTGGCGGCCATCCGCGAGGACCTGAACCTCGCAGCTCCCGATCCTTCCCTGGCGCGGGGCGTGCTGGTCTGGACGTCTGTGTTCGGGGCCGTTAGTTTCGAGGTCTTTGGGCAGTATGGTGCCGATACCTTTGCTGCCCGGGATGAGCTTTTTGAACACCAACTGAGCGTCCTCCAGGGTGTCGTGGGGCTCTAGGCCGCGAACGGTAAAGTATTCAGATGGTTCGTGGACTGGCTGACATCGGGGCGGAGGGCGTGCTCCTCGCCGGAGCGGGCCGCGCAATTCTCCTGCAGATCGCCGACCCCAGGGTTGGCCATGGCGTGGCTGAGCACAGCAACTTCGCCGAGCGCCCCATGGACCGCCTCCGTGCCACCATGACCTACGTGTACGCGGTGGTGTACGGCTCGGAAGACCAACTGAAGGCCGTCCGACGTTCCGTTAATCGTGCCCATGCCCCTGTTCGGCGCGGACCCGACTCCACCTCCAGCGGGTACAGCGCCTTCGACGCGGAGTCCCAACTCTGGGTGGTCGCCACTCTTTACGACACCGCAGTCACCGTTTACGAGCAGGTCCACGGACCGCTCGACGACGGCGATGCCGACCGGATCTACCGCGAGTATGCGCGGATCGGGACAGCCCTGCAGCTCCCGGCGGACAGTTGGCCGGCCGACCGGGCCGCCTTTGCCGCCTACTGGGACTCCCGTGTGCGGGGACTTCAACCGGACGACAAAGCGGTCAGGGTCGCGCGGGACCTCCTCTACCCGGCGGGCGGCCCACAACTCCTGCGCCTGGCGATGCCCCTGGCCCGCTTCCTCACGGCCGGCCTGCTGCCTGATCATGTGCGTGCCGGTTTCGGATTCGAGTGGGGGCCGGCCCGGGCCCGGCGTTTCGAACGGACCATGCGGATGGTTGGCCGTCTCTACCCTCGGCTGCCCCAGCGGATCCGGCATTGGCCGCGCGACTACTACCTGGGCCAACTCGGAGCCGCTCCGAAGGGCGGCAATGCGTAACTCCACACCTGTTGAACAGGCTATCGACAACCTCGCCCACCGGTATCTGGACGGCAGGAAGGGCAGCCGCCTGCAGTCCGGGCTTACAGAGTTCGTGGTGTTCGGGCTGAAGCAGGCCTGGGCTTGCGTGTTCGGCGCCGCGCTGCTCGCGGTGATCATCGCTGTCCGTCTTTGGTACCCCGACAACGCCGCTCTCGCCCGGAATGACTTCCTCACCCTTGCCGCCGTCGTCATCCAGGTCCTGATGATCACGTTCAGGCTCGAAACGCTCCGGGAGCTGCGGGTCATTCTGCTTTTCCATGTGGTGGGGACGGTCATGGAGCTGTTCAAGACCGATGTGGGCTCGTGGGCCTATGAGGCCGAGGGCGTCCTTCGGATCGGTGCGGTCCCGTTGTTCAGCGGCTTCATGTATGCGGCCGTCGGTTCCTACATGGTGCGCGTTTTCCGCTTGTTCGACCTTCGCTTCGACAGGTATCCCCGCCGGTGGATCACGGCTCTGGTTGCTGGGGCGATCTACGTGAACTTCTTCTCGCACCACTACATCGTTGACCTGCGCTGGGTGCTGCTGGCCGCCGTCGTTCTTATCTACGGACGGTGCGTGATGCACTTCCGGGTGTTCCGGCGTCGCTTCCGCATGCCCATCCTGGTGTCCTTCCTGCTGGTGGCGCTGTTCATCTGGTTCGCCGAGAACATCGGCACGTGGTCCCGTGCATGGCTGTATCCGAACCAGCTGAACGGCTGGCAGGCCGTCTCGATCGACAAGCTCCTGGCGTGGTTCCTGCTGATGATCATCTCGGTGGTGCTGGTGGCGTGGGTGTACAAACCCGAGCCGCTTGCCGCTGCCGCTACCCAAGCGGCTGACGCCACCCAAACGGTTTGACGCCACCCACATTCAGTCGTGACACCCAAATATGGGCGTCGCCACTCCGGCTGAGTGGCACAGTGGATTTTGCGCGTCGTGAGGCTTTGCTGGCAGTTCACCGAGGGCGAAACAGCCCTTCTGGCGCGGGATTCCGGGGATTTTTTTCAGCCTGAAAGTAAAGTTGAGCGCACGTGACTCAACTTTGGATTGACATCTTTCTGAGCCTGAGTACAGTTGAGTGCAGAACGCTCAACTAGCCGATTGTTGAGCAAGCTCCCGGCTCAACAACCCGCCCAGCGGACCAATGCCGGACGCAATCTCCAACATCGGCCATTGAAAGGAAACAAGATATGTCACGTGCAGTAGGTATCGACCTCGGAACAACCAACTCCGTGGTCTCTGTTCTCGAAGGTGGCGAGCCCACCGTCATCGCCAACGCTGAAGGCGGCCGCACCACGCCGTCCGTCGTTGCGTTCTCCAAGTCCGGTGAAGTCCTGGTTGGCGAAATCGCCAAGCGCCAGGCCGTCAACAACATCGACCGCACCATCGCTTCCGTCAAGCGCCACATGGGCACCGACTGGACCGTCGCAATCGATGACAAGAAGTACACGCCGCAGGAAATCTCCGCGCGTATCCTCATGAAGCTCAAGAACGACGCCGAGAGCTACTTGGGCGAAAAGGTCACCGACGCTGTGATCACCGTTCCGGCCTACTTCAACGACGCCGAGCGCCAGTCCACCAAGGAAGCCGGCGAAATTGCAGGCCTCAACGTCCTCCGCATCGTCAACGAGCCCACCGCGGCTGCACTGGCATACGGCCTGGACAAGGGCAAGGAAGACGAACTCATCCTGGTCTTCGACCTCGGTGGCGGAACCTTCGACGTTTCCCTCCTGGAAGTTGGCAAGGACGAAGACAACTTCTCCACCATCCAGGTCCGCGCAACCGCCGGTGACAACCGGCTCGGTGGCGACGACTGGGACAACCGCGTAGTCGAGTGGCTCCTGGGCCAGCTCAAGGTCAAGGGCATCGACCTCTCCAAGGACAAGATCGCCCTGCAGCGTCTGCGTGAAGCTGCGGAGCAGGCCAAGAAGGAACTGTCCTCCTCCACCAGCACCAACATCTCCCTCCAGTACCTCTCCGTCACCCCCGACGGCCCGGTCCACCTGGACGAGCAGCTGACCCGTGCCAAGTTCCAGGACCTCACCAAGGACCTGCTGGACCGCACCAAGAAGCCGTTCAACGACGTCATCGCAGAAGCCGGCATCAAGGTTTCCGACATCGACCACATTGTGCTCGTCGGTGGCTCCACCCGTATGCCTGCTGTCTCCGAGCTCGTGAAGGAACTCGCCGGCGGCAAGGAGCCCAACAAGGGCGTCAACCCGGATGAAGTTGTAGCCGTCGGTGCTGCACTCCAGGCCGGTGTCCTGAAGGGTGAGCGCAAGGACGTCCTCCTCATCGACGTCACCCCGCTGTCCCTGGGCATCGAAACCAAGGGTGGCGTCATGACGCACCTGATCGAGCGCAACACCGCTATCCCCACCAAGCGTTCGGAAACCTTCACCACCGCTGACGACAACCAGCCGTCCGTGGCCATCCAGGTCTTCCAGGGCGAGCGTGAATTTACCCGCGACAACAAGCCGCTGGGCACGTTCGAACTGACCGGCATCGCTCCGGCGCCGCGTGGTGTTCCGCAGGTCGAGGTCACCTTCGACATCGACGCCAACGGTATTGTCCACGTGTCCGCCAAGGACAAGGGCACCGGCAAGGAACAGTCCATGACCATCACCGGTGGCACTGCACTGTCCAAGGACGACATTGACCGCATGGTCCGTGAAGCCGAGGAGCACGCAGCAGAGGACAAGGCTCGCCGCGAAGCTACGGACACCCGTAACTCCGCTGAGCAGCTCGCCTACTCCGTGGACAAGCTGATCGCCGACAACGACGACAAGCTGCCTGAAGAGGTCAAGACCGAGGTCAAGGCCGACGTCGACGCCCTCAAGTCCGCGCTGGAAGGCACCGACGACGCCGCCGTCAAGACTGCGTTTGAGAAGCTGCAGGCTTCCCAGACCAAGCTGGGC
Source organism: Paenarthrobacter sp. AR 02 (assembly GCF_021538675.1). Classification (GTDB taxonomy): domain Bacteria; phylum Actinomycetota; class Actinomycetes; order Actinomycetales; family Micrococcaceae; genus Arthrobacter. The sequence continues at coordinate 804,418 of NZ_JAJUKH010000001.1, read as the reverse complement.
GAAGCCATCTACTCGCAGGCCTCCGCTGCTGATGCTCCGGGTGCCGGTGCAGAAGGTGCACCTGCCGGCGAGCAGGGTTCGGCTGACGAGGACATCGTCGACGCCGAGATCATCGACGAAGACGAAGCGAAGAAGTAGCCATGCCTCATCACGGCAACGAAGCAGAGCACTCTGAAGGCAACGAGCCGCGCAAGCCGGTGATCCGGGACAACCGCAAGGTTGACCCGGAGACCGGGGCGGCCCGCCACCCTGAGGGCGAGGCCGCGGCTCCTGCCGAAGGCAACGCTGCTCCCACGGACGGTGACGCCCTCTCCCAGGCTGAGGAAATCCTCAACGGGGTAGAGGTGCCGGCTGCAGAGTCGGTAGCCTCCGGTGCCGCAGCTGAAGCCCAGGCAGCCGAACTCCGCAACGACCTCCTCCGCCTTCAGGCTGAGTACGTCAACTACCGCAAGCGCGTTGAACGAGACCGGGCCGTAGCGGGAGAGATGGCCGTCATCGGCGTCCTGAACTCCCTCCTGCCGGTACTGGACGACATCGACGCTGCACGCCAGCACGGTGACCTCGAAGACGGCCCCTTCGCCGCCATCGCCGCCAAGCTGGAGACCGCGCTGAAGACGTACGGACTGGAGCGAATCGCGGAAACGGGTGTCGAATTCGACCCCACCGTCCACGAAGCACTCATTCAGCAGCCCGGCGAGGACATCCAGGTGGATACGGTCAGCCAGGTCCTGCGCTCCGGATACCGCTCGGGTGAGCGGGTCCTGCGTGCAGCACAGGTGATCGTCGCGGTTCCCGCATAAGGTGAGTTGACCGCAGCGCGAAGTGGAATATGGGCCCCGGGAGTGGCATCGGGCCTGCCGGAGCGTGGCGGCTCAAGTCCGTTAGGACTGAGCCGCCACGCGTAGGGGCGGGGGCCCATATTCCGCGTAGCGCAACGTAACGACAGATTTGAAAGGAAACGCTCTTGGCCAGCCAGGACTGGGTTGAAAAGGATTTTTACGCGATCCTTGGTGTTGCCAAGGACGCGTCCGACGCGGATATCAAGAAGGCGTACCGCAAGCTTGCCCGCCAGTACCACCCGGACACCAACGCCGGGGATGCTGCCGCGGAGAAGAAGTTCAAAGACATTTCCGAGGCCTACTCGGTGTTGTCGAGTCCTGAGGACCGGCAGCAGTACGACGCCATCCGTGCCATGGGCGGCGGTGCCAGGTTCGCCCCGGGCGCCGGCGGCCGGGGCGGTGCGGGAGGCAATGGCGGGTTCGAGGACCTGTTTGGTGGCCTGTTCGGCGGCGGACCGGGTGCCCGCCAGCCCCAAGGCGGCGGTATTCCTCCGGAGTTCGCCGACCTGTTCGGTGGCGGATTCGGCGGGGCCGGGCAGACCGGCTTCCAGCGGGCGCCTCAAAAAGGTTCGGACCGCACCGCCACCACGACCATCTCGTTCGCCGGCTCCATCAAGGGCACCACGGTGAGCCTGCGTGAGAGTAACGGCAACGTCATCGACGTGAAGATTCCCGCCGGCATCAAAGATGGCCAGAAGGTCCGCCAGCGGGGCAAGGGCAATGTTGGTCCGGCCGGCAACGGCGACCTCATTATCACTGTCAACGTGAAGCCGCACGACTTCTTCCAACGCGACGGCAACAACATCCGCATCCACGTGCCCGTCACGTTCGCGGAAGCCGCGCTTGGCGCCACCATTGAGGTTCCCACGCTCGACGGCGACACCGTCAAGGTGCGCGTCCCGGCGGGCACGCCCTCGGGCCGCACCCTGAGGGTCAAGGGCCGTGGCGTGAAGACGTCCAAGGCCACCGGCGACCTGCTGGTGACCATCGACGTCGCGGTTCCGCAGAACCTCAACAAAGAAGCGGAGGAAGCCGTGAAGGCTTTCGCTGCGGCCACCACCGACGCTGATCCTCGGCACGACCTGGCCGCAAAGGCCCGGTTGTAAGGAGGCGGTGATGGGCATCGACGTCAACCAGCCGATCTTCGTCATCTCCGTTGCTGCGGAGCTTGCCGACATGCATCCGCAGACGTTGCGCCAGTACGACCGGCTGGGCATCGTGTCGCCCAGCCGTGCGCCGGGCAAGTCCCGCCGCTATTCGCAGAACGACGTCAACAAACTGCGGGAGGTCCAGCGCCTCTCGCAGTCCGGCGTCTCACTTGAAGGCATCAAGCGCATACTCGACCTCGAAAACCAGGTTGCTGCCCTGCAATACCGGGTAGCTGAACTGACAGAGGAACTGACCCGCCGTCGCGCGACAGGGGACGCCCGCATCTTCGCGGCGGGAGCTGCAGGCGACGTCGTCTCGCTGGCACGTGGCCAGCGTCCCCGGGCGCGCTCCCAAGCCGTTGTGGTCTGGAGGCCGCGGCAGGGTGAAAGCCGCTAGGCGGTCACCGTGTCGGCATGCCGGTGGGCCACTTTCCATTCCCCACCCTCACGGCGGTAGACCTGGGTGGCTCGGAGGACATACTGACGTGGCTCGCCGTTGATTGAAGCCGAGGTGTGCTCTAATCCGGCGGTGTAGGCCATGTCTCCTATGACGTCGTAGGCCTGAAGGTCGAAGCTGTACGAGAGGCAGTCAGAGAAACTCTCCGCCAGCGCAGCAAAGAGCTCGTCCAACTCTTGCTGGCCGTGGGCGTCACGGAACGCGCCGAGCACGCTGACGGGCTCGTTCCGTGACCAGATCGCCCGGCGTGCAGAGGCATCGCCGTTATGGAGGGCAAGTTCCGCTTGATAAAGGGTGGACCTGACCCATTCAAGGAATTCTTCGGTCCCGCTCATGCCTCCAGTATGCGCCTGTCTAGCGCTGCCGGTCCCAGCTGACCACAACGAGTACAGCCCCGTTATCGGTGCGTTCCACCTTGGTGACGATCTGCTGTTCAGCTGCACCCATGGCCCTGATCTGCTGCCGATAGTCCTCGATATGCGCCTGCAAGGACTCTTCTGTCCATTCGCCCGGCCGCATCCGGGTCGAAATCTCGACTGGTTCCTCGCGGACCAGGATCTCCTCGGGCTCGCTGGGCGGGGCAGGTTCCGGCGTCCGCGCTGGGGGCACCAGCATGCGGAAGGCGAAAACTCCGCCCGCCACGCCTGCAACAAGGCCGGCCGCGATGAGCCAGAGCGTTCGCCGGGGTCCGCGGCCCGCGGGGGTGGTTTTCTGAAGCGCCGTGTTCTTTGCAGTTTTGTGTGCCATGGGAATTCAACTTTCCTGTCGGCGATCTTTGTCCGTGCTCGTGGCGCAATGGGCCCGCAGCTCCAGCGTATGCATATTCAGGGGCTGGAGGAACCCGCGGCAGGTGGAACCACAGCAAGAACCTGTCCCAGGGAACCTGTGGCACACGCACCGAAACGGGCAGATAATGATGGCATGGCACGGCAAGCAGCGCACGTGCTGATGGCCTGAGCATCGACGCATTTTCGCGGACCTGCTCGTGTGGTGAGGAACTCCGGTGTCGTTGTCGGAAGAAGAACGCAGGAGCTTGGAGGAGCTGGAACGGGATCTTGCTGCAACGGATCCCGAACTCGCCTCGCAGCTGACGTCGGGCCGCCCGCGAGGAGAAATGGCCCGCATCATTCTGGGGAGCCTGGCTGTCCTTGCCGGGTTCGTGATGGTGATCGCGGGGATCATGACCCAGCTGGTGTTCCTGGGCGTAATGGGTTTCCTGCTTGCCAGCGCAGGAGCCTACTGGCTTTTCGCCAGGGCATCCCTTCGGCGGCGGATCCAACGGCACGACGGCGAAGCCGCACCCTAGCCGGCGCTCCTGAACCGCTTGTTGGGCTGCTTAGGGAGCCGGGGGCACGGGCGGCTTGATGGGCTCAGCCGGTCGCTTGGCCGGCTCGGGTTCGCCCGGAGGCACCATGGCGCGCCACGCCAGTACGGCTGCCGCACCGACAGCAGCTGCGGCCAGCGCCACCAACAAACCACCACGACGGGAGCGCCGCTGCGGGGCTTTCCGGCTCAGTGCCTGGGTGGCCCGCTTAACGGCACGCGCGGCAGTGCGTTGGGCTTCCTTGGCCGTCTTCCTGTTGCCGGTCAGGGTGAGCATCACGCCGTGGACAACGGACGGGACATCGGCGTGGTTGATCCGGGACAACGCCCATCCAACCACTGCCTCGGTCTGCGCGGATGTGCCTTCGGCAGCGTGGCCTACCCATTCGCGGGCCAGGTCCTGTGCAGCGGGAATGATGTTCTGTGCTTTGTTCATGGTGCGCCCCTAACGGAGTAGATGGCTTCGTGTGCCAGCCTACGCTGGAGTCCCTTGGGCTAAAAGATGCCAGACCCGGTTCCCGGGCTAGTCGCGGACCACGGCCGCCAGCTCCACCGGGTTCTCCAAGCCGGCCCACGTGCCGCTGAGGGTCAGCTCTCCGTGCAACTCGGGCGCAGCAGCAGAGTTCGCGGAGACATCGGCGGCCACATCCAGGACTCTGGCTACTTTCAGCCTCAACCCACCCGCATCAATAATCGTCACGCCACTGCCCGATACCGGCGCCGAGGCACTCAGGGCGGGTACGCCGTCGTCGAGCTGTCCGCTGCCCTTGACCGTAACGGTGCTGGGGCGCGGTTCGGGCTCGCCGTCGACGAACTGCTCAGCTTCCCGTTGGCCTGTCAGGATCGCGGTTGCGAGGGCCTTGACGTAGATGGGGTCGGCGCAGGCGTCGTACACCCAGCGCTTGCCCAGGACCGAGTGCTCCATGGTTCCGATCAGCCAGTCCTCGGCACCTGCGAGCTCGTAACCGCGGTAGCTGAGGGGGACCTGGTAGATGCGCTCACCAGCAGTGACCACATGGGTTTCGAGGCCCACTTCGCCTGCGGGATCGTCAAAGCGGTAGGCGCCAATGAGCTCCGGCGCGCCGTCCTGGATGAACCAAGGTTGGTTCGGCAGGTAATCAGCGATGAGTTCGAGCTTGGACGGGGACAGGGTTGCCTTGTGAATGATCGCCATGGTCTCCAGCCTAGGGCAGGGGACTGCGGTCCCTGGCACCCTGCACCGATGGCTGGCGCACGAGCGACCCGGTAGCGGCGCCCACCATTCCCTCCACCGCGCGGGCCAGGTGACTGCCGCGGTCGTTGACGCCGTCCCAGCGGACCAAGGCCTGCGCGTTCAGGCCGTCCACCATGCCCAGGATCTGCCAGGCGACGGCGGCCGCATCGGAAACGTTGAATGCTCCGGATGCGTTCCCGTCCTCAACCACTCCTTGGAAAACCTTCTGCCAGGCGTCCATTTGCTCACGGACGGATGCGGCGAGGGCTTCGTTGCGGCGCCCGAGCGTCCATGCTTCAACCCAGATGGCCGTGACATCGAGCCTGCTGTTGTCCAGGAGTGTGTCCACCAGCAGGCTGAGCCGCTCGGAGGGCCCGGGGAGTCGGCTCAACAGGGCTGCGATTTCCTGTGTTTCCGCGGCCACGATGGTGGCAAACGTGTTGGAAACGAGCGCGTCCATGTTGGGCTGATAGTGAGCCACCAGGCCCGAGGCGACTCCTACCCGGGCAGCCACATTGCGCAGCGTCAGGGCGGTAAGGCCCGTCTCCAGTGCGATCTGGCGGGCGGCTTCCGTGATTTCTGTGGCGCGTTCAGCCGGGGACTTCCGGACCGCGCGCTTCTGTGGAGTGCTTGACATCAAGGACCAGTCTAGATTACCTTTTCAACATTATTGATCGTGCGATCAACAAGACAATGAAACGCAGACGAAGGAGTCACCCATGGCTTGGAAAATGCCAGCCGAAACCGCGCCGCATGAACGCACCTGGATGGCTTTTCCGCGCCCCGGACTGACCCTAGGCGACGACGCCGCCTCCGCTGAAGAGGCCTACGCGGCCTGGACCGCCGTCGCGCATGCCGTGGCAGAATTCGAACCCGTCACCATGGTGGTTGACCCGAGCGAGCGCCAGCGCGCTGCGCGCATGCTGGGCAGCGGCATCGAGCAGCTCGAGGCCCCGTTGGATGAGTTCTGGATGCGCGACGTCGGACCCACCTTTGTGCTGGATGACGAACGTCCCGGCGTGCTTGGCGCCGTGGACTGGATCTTCAACGGTTGGGGTGCGCCCGCATGGTCCGAATGGCAGAAGAGCGCAGGCATGGGACGCTTCGTCGCGGAACAGTCGGGCGCTGAACTGGTCAGCTCGCTGTTGGTCAACGAGGGCGGTGCCATCCACGTGGACGGCGAAGGAACCGTGCTGGTCACCGAGACGGTGCAGCTGGATCCGGGCCGGAACCCCTTCGCGGACAAGGCCGCAGTTGAGGCAGAACTCGCCCGGACCATCGGCGCCACCAAGGTCATTTGGGTTCCCCGCGGGCTGACCCGCGACTACGAGGACCTGGGCACGCGCGGCCACATCGACATGGTGGCCACGCTCCCCACCCCAGGCCGCATCCTGCTGCACTCCCAGACCAACCCGGAGCACCCGGACCACGACGTCAGCCGCACGCTCCAGGCATTCCTTGAGACTCAGACGGACGCGGCGGGCAAGCCCTTCGAGATAGTCCCTCTGCCGGCTCCGGCAACGCTCCGCGACGACGACGGCTTTGTGGACTGGAGCTACGTCAACCACCTGGTGGTCAACGGCGGCGTGATCGCCTGCGGTTACGGCGAAGAGCGTGCCGACTCCCTTGCCGCAGAAATCCTGGCGGAGGCCTACCCGGGCCGCCGCGTCGTCACCGTGGACGCCCGGCCCATTCTGGCCCGCGGCGGCGGCATCCATTGCATCACCCAGCAGCAGCCGCGTCTCAACGGAACACCGATTGCCGGAGGCGCAGCGTAATGGCTCCATTCGACGTCGTTGAAGCCTCCATTGCTCAACTGCGCGGGGCACTTGAATCGGGTGAGGTGACCAGCGAGGAACTGACCCAGGCATACCTTGACCGCATCGAGGCCTACGACCACAACGGCATCACACTCAACGCATTGGTGGTCATGAATCCCGATGCGTTGGCGGATGCCCGGGCATCGGACGAACGTCGGGCGCAGAGGGTGGCGCTCGGACCGCTGGACGGCATCCCGTACACGGCCAAGGACAGTTACCTGGCCAAGGGGCTCACTGCCGCCGCCGGGTCGCCTGCCTTTGAGAATCTGGTGGCGCAGCGCGATGCGTTCACCATCGAACGGCTTAGGGATGCCGGTGCGGTGCTGATCGGCCTGACCAACATGCCGCCCATGGCCAACGGCGGCTTGCAGCGTGGCGTGTACGGACGCGCCGAAAGTCCCTACAACGCGGACTTCCTGACGGCAGCGTTCGGTTCCGGTTCATCCAACGGCTCCGGCACCGCGACAACGGCCAGCTTCGCGGCCTTTGGCCTGGGCGAGGAGACGTGGTCAAGTGGCCGCGCACCGGCGTCGAACAATGCTTTGTGCGCCTACACGCCCTCCCGCGGCGTTATCTCGGTGCGCGGCAACTGGCCGCTGGTCCCCACAATGGACGTCGTGGTGCCGCACACCCGCACCATGGCCGACATGCTTGAGCTTCTGGACGTGATCGTGGCCGACGACGCTGAGACGCGGGGTGATTTCTGGCGCGCACAACCGTGGGTTGAGATCCCGAAATCGTCCGAGGTCCGGCCGGAGTCCTACGTGGCGCTCGGTTCGGAAACGCTCGACGGCGGGCGGTCGGCTTTGCGGGGCAAGCGCTTCGGCGTGCCACGCATGTATATCAATGCAGACCCTGACGCCGGAACCAGCGAGCAGCCGGGGATCGGCGGGCCTACCGGGCAGCGCATTGAGACACGCGCTTCCGTGATTGACCTGTGGGAAGCTGCGAAGCGGGACCTGGAAGCTGCCGGCGCTGACGTTGTACTGGTGGACTTCCCCGTGGTCTCCAACTACGAAGGCGACCGGCCCGGCGCGCCCACCATCGCCACCCGCGGCCTGGTCAGCTCCGAGTACCTCAAACGTGAAATCGAGGACCTTTCGGCCTGGGCGTGGGACGACTTCCTGCAGGCCAACGGCGATCCCGCCCTCAACAGGCTTGCCAATGTGGATGGCGAGGCCATCTTCCCCCACCCAAAGGGCGCCCTCGCGGACCGCTACACCGGATTCGACGACCACATCGCCGGCTATCCCCGGCAGGTCCGCGAGTACGGTGTCTCCCACTTCACCGAGATCCCCGAGCTGCAAGCCGGAGTCCGCGGCTTGGAGGAGACCCGGCGCATTGATCTGGAGGACTGGATGGACGAGCTCGGACTGGACGCGGTCCTGTTCCCGGCAGCGGCCGACGTCGGACCTGCCGACATGGACATCAACCCGGCATCGGCGGACCTCGGCTGGCGCAACGGAGTGTGGGTATCCAATGGCAACCTTGTCCCGAGACACCTGGGCATCCCGACGGTCACTGTGCCGATGGGAACCATGGCGGATATCGGCATGCCTGTGGGCCTCACCTTCGCAGGGCGCGCCTACGACGACACGGCACTGTTGGCATTGGCCGTCGCCTTCGAAGCAACGGGTTGGCGCCGCACGGTTCCACCCCGGACGCCGGCGCTCTAGCGGCTTCGCGGCCGGCCCTGCGCTCCTGCCCAGTTACTTCCGTGCTGTCATCGTAATTTTGCGGCGACTCCCGCGCGTCGGCCATCGTTTTGCGCCTGCTGGGGGAGGTAACTGGGAAGGAACGCGGGCAAGCGGCCTTTCCCCGATGCGTGAGGGGGCCGCTGCTCTGATTACAATCAAAGGGACGTCGACCACTGAGGGAATCATGAAGAAACTCACCACTGTCCTGATCGCTGCCGGGCTCATCGCCTCGGCATCCGCCTGCGCCGCCCAGCCGCAGCTGACTACAGCAGAAACCTGTGACCGGGTTGGCGTCGCCGCAGCCGGCATCCCGAGCAACCAGAGCAAGACCGCCACGACCCGCGTTGCCAACGCCATCCGGCCCCTCGAAGCGGTGTCTTCCACCGAGATGAAGCCCGTGGTGACCGCAATCCTGGAGTTCATGGATGAGCAGTCCAAGGAAAGCCCGGACGAGGCCAAACTGGCCGAACTTGGTCAGGCCTACCAGGAAGCCGGCACCAAATACGGCGAGCTCTGCCGCGGCTAATGACGCCCGCACGCTGAACACGCTGAGCTGAACACTTTGAGCTGAACTCACTGAAGGGGACCGGTTGAAGAACCGGTCCCCTTTGTGTTCCCCCAACGCTCTCTCACATCCCGCCTGCTTCGGACTGGCGCTCTCTCACGTCCCGTCCCCCTAATCCAGAACCCTCTCTCACGTTCCGCCCGTTTGGACCTGACGCTCTCTCACGTCCCGCCCGTTTCGCCCTGACGCTCTCTCACGTCCCGCCCGTTTCGCCCTGACGCTCTCTCACGTCCCGCCCCGACCCTCTCTCACGTCCCGCCTGTTTTGGCCTGACGCTCTCTCGTTCTCTTAACCAAAGTGGGGACTGTCGGAGGGACTGTCGGAATAACGGTGGATCCGGGATGTGAGGGAGGGTTTGGGGGGGGTGGAGTAGGCTCGCGGGATGACGGATTCCGATACCAAAGCCCGGCTTCTCGCTGCCTACGATGAACAACTCCGCACCGATGCCGAGACTCCAAGCGCTGTGGCGGTCAAGGAACTTGGCCCGCTCCGGTTGGTGACCTTCAGAGGTGGTCGTGGCTTCATCACGTACCAGGATCTGGCTGGCTCGGACGAGGAAGGGGTCCGCAGCTTGGTGGAAGCGGCCGTTTCCTACTTCGAGGGCCAGCCGGAGATTACGCGGATCGAGTGGAAAACCCGCGGACATGACCATGCTCCCGGGCTCCACGAAGCCCTGACAGCCCGGGGCTTCACCGCGGATGAACCGGAATCGATTATGATCGGTGATGCCAGGGCCCTCAATGTCGATGTTCCTTTGCCCGACGGCGTGACCTTGCGCCGGGTGGTGGAGGAAGCGGATGTGCGGGCCATGAGTGCCATGCAGGACGAGGTATTCGGCGATCCTGTTTCGGATGAGATGGCGGATGCCCTGCTTCATCGGCTTTCGCTGAACGACGGCATGGAACTCTGGGTTGCAGAAGCTGACGGCATCATTGTGAGCGCCGGGCGGTTGGAACCCGTGGAAGGGACCGACTTTGCCGGGATCTGGGGTGGAGCCACCCGACCGGAGTGGCGGGGCCGCGGGATCTACCGGGCCCTGACAGCCCGCCGCGCCCAGGCGGCTTTGGCCAACGGAAAAGCACTCATTAACAGCGATTCAACCGAGTACTCCCGCCCCATTCTGGAACGCTCTGGCCTGCTCAAGGTGTCGACGACGACGCCGTACCGCTGGGTGCGTGGCTGACTAATTGCGCCCCTAAGACAGAGTGTGTATAGATGTATACAAGTACACCTTCTCTTTTGGCGGCCCTGAATGTCTGATCCACAACCCCGCAACACGGGGGCACACTTTGTTTACCTCGAGCTCAAGCGGCAAATCCTTGACCTCGAACTCAAACCCGGAACACGCGTTTATGAACCCGCGATGGCAACCGCGCTGGGGGTGAGCCGAACCCCACTGCGTGAAGCCATCCGCCGCCTGATCTCCGAGAGCCTCTTGGAACAGCAAGCCACAGGAGGTGTCCTGGTCCCGGCCCTCGATGCGAAAGTCATCGCCGAGCTGTACGACGTACGCGCCGCGCTGGAGTCCTTAATGGCTCGCGAAGCCTGTGCCCGGGCCACGGACCAGGACATCGAGAACCTTGAGGGAATCCTTGAGCGCAATGCAGCGATGGTGGGATTCGCGGACGAAGCCATGAAGTACGGCGTGACCCTCCACGCCACCATCGCCTCGATCGCGGGAAACTCGTGGGCCCAGCGTTTCCACCAGCAGATCGGAAGCCAGGTTGAGCGCTACCGGTACTTCACCAACAACTCGGCGGAGCGGCGTGAGGAAGCCCTGGCAAACCACCGCTTGCTCGTCGCCGCGCTCGCTGACAAAGACCCGGACCGTGCAGCGAAGATCGCCTTCGATCACGTTATTGGAGCCCGCGACGAGACACTTCGGATGATCTCCTGCAAAGGAATCGACGCCGAATGATCGGTGAACTGGGACGACGCTCGTCCACGGCCCTCCTGGTCCACTCGGCCCTCATCCAGGCGGTAACATTCCTGGTCCGGCCGGCTGCCACATACAGGGCCCTTGAGCTCGACGTTCCTGCGTTTGCCCTGGGTGTCCTCGCGGCCAGTTACGCCGTCTTTCCCTTGCTGCTCGCCTTGCCCATCGGCGGACTGGTGGACCGCCTGGGTGAGCGAAAGCTCATGGCGATCGGGGCCGCCGTCGTCCTTTCATGTTCTGCGTTTTTGCTCTTTTGGGGAACCTCGGTGGCCGCTCTCGTGGCAGGAACGGCGCTTCTTGGTGCGGGGCAGTTGGCATGCGTGGTGGGGCAGCAGGCGGTGGTGGCGAACAATGCTGCTGCGTCCCGACTCGACTCGGCCTTTGGTTACCTGACTTTTGCAGCGTCTTTGGGCCAGGCATTGGGTCCGTTGGCGATTTCACTGGTGGGCGGTGCCTCGGTGCGCCCTAACACGCAGGCGATTTTCACCCTGTCGGTGGCGATGAGCCTGGTGATGTTCCTGACCACGTTCGTCATTTCGGGAAAGGTGAGTAGGCGCGGGGGCAAAGCCAAGTCGCCGGACGCACCCAAGGGCGGTGCGGTCGCGCTGCTGAAAACGCCGGGAGTCATCCGGGCGCTGGCCACCAGCGCTACCGTTCTCGCCGTCGTCGACCTGACCGTTGTCTACCTTCCCGCGCTCGGCGCCGAACGCGGACTGACCGCGGCTACGGTGGGCCTGATGCTGACGGTCCGCGCAGTGTTCTCGATGGTCTCGCGCATTGGGCTGGGCAACATGTCCCGCAAACTTGGTCGGATGAAGCTGCTGGTGCTCAGCTTGGCGGTATCAACGGTGGCGCTTGCCGTGGCCGCGATTCCCATGCCCGTGTGGCTGCTCTTCGTGGTCATGGCCTTCCTGGGCCTGGGGCTCGGAATTGGCCAGCCCCTGACCATGTCCTGGCTTTCGGCCCAAGCTCCGGAAGGGCAGCGCGGACGGGCACTGGCTTTGAGGCTCGCGGGAAACAGGGTGGGCCAGGTGGTCCTCCCCAGCGCCATCGGCGTGGTGGCTGTGGGCCTTGGTGCGGCGGGGGTGTTCCTGGCATCCGCCGTGGCCGTGGGCGGAACCATGCTGCTGCTCCGCGGGGTGCGGCTGGACGACTGACCGGCTGAGCCTACTCCGCGAACAGCGCCGCCAGGTCCTCCGCCGTCAACGAACCACCGGCCAGGGCGTCACCTTCCATCACATCCGCGAACAGCTGCGATTTCTTGGCTTTCAAGGCCATGACCTTTTCCTCGATGGTGTCTTTCGCAACCAGCCTGTAGACCATGACGTTGCGGGCCTGGCCGATGCGGTGGGTCCGGTCCACGGCCTGCGCCTCGGACGCCGGGTTCCACCACGGATCCAACAGGAAAACGTAGTCCGCCTCGGTGAGGTTGAGCCCGAATCCGCCTGCCTTCAACGAGATCAGGAACACCGGGGCCGAGCCGTTCTTGAACTCGCTGACCACGTCTCCGCGGTTCCTGGTAGAGCCGTCGAGGTAGCAGTACTCAATGCCCTCGGCGTCCATGCGGTCGCGGACCTTGCCGAGGAAGCCGGTGAACTGGCTGAAGATCAACGTCCGGTGGCCTTCGGAGATGATGTCTTCCAGCTGTTCGAACAACACATCCAGTTTGGACGACCGCACGGCAGACAATGAAGAGTCCACCAAGGACGCGTCCAGGCTCAGCTGCCGCAGCAACGTCAGCGACTGGAAAATCGTGAAGCGGTTCTTGTTCACGTCATCGATCAGGCCGAGAATTTTCTGCCGCTCCCGCTGTAGGTGCGTCTGGTAGACCTTCTGGTGGCGCGGATTCAGCACCACTTCGAGGATTTGCTCCTGCTTGGGCGGCAGGTCCTTGATGACCTGCTCTTTGGTGCGGCGCATCATGAGTGGACGCACACGACGGCGGAGCTTACCCAGCTGCGCGGAGTCACCGTTCTTCTCAACCGGCTTTTGGTAGTTCTCCGCGAACCGTTTGGGGCTGGGGAACAGCCCCGGCGCCACGATCGAGGTCAGCGCCCAGAACTCCATGAGGTTGTTCTCCAAGGGCGTGCCGGTGATGGCCAGTTTGAACCGGGCCGGCAGCTTGCGTGCGCACTGGTACGCCTTGGATTGGTGGTTCTTCACGAACTGCGCCTCGTCCAGCATCAGCCCGGCCCACTGGAACGACGCGTAGGCATCGTAGTCAATGCGGAATAGCGCATAGGAGGTAATCACGACGTCGGCACCCGCCAACGCGTCCACGGGTGACAGTCCGCTCTTGGCAAAGGTCTCACCGACGGTCCGCACCACAAGGTCCGGAGCAAACCGCTGCGCCTCCAGGGCCCAGTTGCTCACCACACTGGTGGGCGCGACCACCAGGAACGGTGCACGGGGAGTCACGTCCGCTGACGGCCCTTGGACGGCAGTCGCGGTCTCCGCCGCCAGCTCCTTGGCCGCGCACATCAACGCGATGGCCTGCACGGTTTTACCCAGGCCCATGTCGTCAGCGAGCACGCCGCCGAGGCTGTGCTTGTAGAGGAAGCTCAGCCAGTTGAATCCCTCGAGCTGATACGGACGCAGCTCAGCGTTAAGGCTGGCCGGCAGCGGCAGTCCGGTCACGCCGTCGTCGAGCAGTCCACCGACGGCTTCGCGCCACGCGGCGGCTTGCTCGTCAACGATCCCGAGCTGTGCCAGCTCGTCCCAGAGCCCGGCTTGGAAGCGGCTGATCTGCAGGGTGCCGTCCTTGTTGTCCGGGTTGTCCTGCAGGGAGCGTGCCTCGTCGATCAGGGCACGCAGCTGATGGAGCTCGGGCAGGTCGAGCGAGAAGTAGGCGCCGCTGGGCAGCAACATGCGGCTCATGCCCGCGGCCAGGGCCGAGAACACCGCGGCAAAGGACACCGGTTCGCCTTCGAGCGTGATCACGATGCCGAGGTCGAACCAGTCGCCGCTGGCAGTCTCCTTCGTGGAAATCGAAACGACGGGAGCTTCGGCTGCTTCACGGTAGTCGGCAATGTCACCGGAGGTTTCCACCACGACGTCGGGCAGTTCCTTCAGCGCGGGCAGCACCTCCTCGGTGAATGCCAGGGTGTCCAAACCGCTGAGCTCGGCAGAGGCCGCGAGCCGCGGAGCGCCCCAGCCGCCAGTGGAGGACTCGGCCAGCGCAGATACAACGTCCCAGGGCCGCCCCAGCGACTCCAGGATCCGGGCTTCCTCCGCGTCATCCCTGTAGCCGCGGTCCTCCGGGTGCCGCCACAAAGGCTGTGCAGTGACCAGCGTGCCGGATTTGTAGTGCCATTCCCAGTGCAGCCGGACCTTGTGGTCGTTGCCGTAGTTGGCCAGCAGGGACAGCGTGGGGACCGCCAGTGTAGGCAGCTCAACGGACTCATCCGCGGCCTGCACGGGTGTGGATTGCCGCAACTTCGGGTAGAACGAGGTCAGGAAGCGGCTCTCATCCTCAGCAGGAATCTGAAGGGTTTGGCCATCGGTAACGAACTCCAGGAGCTCCTCGGTGACACCGCCCTCAATGGGAGCCAAGGTGATCAGGTTATTCTGCTGCGGGACACCGGGCAGGGAGTCGCCCGAATGCGTGAAGAAAATGCCGTTGGCCGGCTTGCCCAGGAAGCCCACGGACGCGGCGTCAACAGGCTCCCCGCCCACGGTCACTGACGGCGCGAGCTGCAGGCCGCCGTCGTGCGTTTCCTGTTCTGTGCCGCCGCGGCCCTCGCCAAGGCGCGCCAAACTCAGGCCGACGACGGCGGGTTGGGTCTCGACGCGGACGGGCTCGCTCCCAGCCGAGTGGATGAGTGGGATGCCGGCTTTGGCGGCGTCGGAAAGGAGGGTCCACAGGTTCTTGGCAGCGAAGTCGTTCAGGCTCAGCCACAAGGCGCCCGACGGCTGCTGGCGGCCGTTGCTGGAACCGTGGGCGGCGAGGAAAGTCTGCAGCCATTCGACGTGGATCTCGTTGAATTCGCGCCGGAAACTGATGTAGCTGAGGTTGTTCCAGGAGACGTCGCCGCGGATCCATTTGCCTTTCGCGCCCATCATGACGGGGCGGGCCTTGAGCTGGCGGACGCTGCGCATGGGGTCGCGTCGGCCTGTGTAGGAGAAGTGCGCGGCGGGCTCTTCCACCTCGAACTGGAGTGCGAGCTGAATGCCTGCCGCGCTCGGAGCAGTGCCTGGTTTTGTGATCAGCCTGTTGAGGGCTTGTTCCCAAGCCGGACGGGCGGTGCCGCCCTGCTGGCCCGAGCCCAGGCGCGATGTCTGGATGCCGGGTGCCTGGGAAAGGAGCTGCGCGCGGATGGTGGGGTGATCCTCAGCCGTGAACAACAACGCGGCCACATGCTTGCAGTCCTTCCGGACCGGGCAGCTGCAGATACCCACAGTGCAGCTCCAGCCGCTGGGCTTACGGACCAGTTTTGCCGACGTCGAATAAGGCTGGGGGCCGTTGCCGCGGACCTTGCCGAGGAGGAGCCCTGTCGCCGGATCGAACGAAATCCCCGTAACGCGGCTGCCCATTGCGTACGCCAAACCGGCCGCCAAGGAGCGGTCGTTGATGGCAGGAGTCTGTATGGCCAGTTCCCAGGTTTCATCTGTGTGGGACGGCATGCGTCGGGCTACTTTCGGCAGGAGGTTATCTGCTCAATCTTAGTCAGCAGAAAACGGCTCCCAAACTTCGCCCTCCGTTAACCTCAACCTCGATTGCGGCGCAGCTCCCACGCGTACGTTGAAAGAGTCCGGAGCACCATCAGCTTTCAGCAGTGAGGATTCCCCATGACTACCAACGAGTACCCCGTCGTCCTGAACAAGGCCAGCTTCGAAGCAGGCAATGCGGATGTTGTGGATTCCAACGTCAACGTCGTGAACGAGATGTACCAGGAACTCCTGAACAGCGACGAAATCGCCACCGCTGCACTCAACAGCTATTTCGTGGACTTCTACCTGACCCAGGCACTGGCCGGCGGTTTCGCCCAGTACGTCTTCACCGCACCGGAACGTGAAGAAGTGGACGGGTACGTCCGGGCAGGACTTTCGGAAATGGGCGCGGTCCGCCACCTGGACTTGTTCAACCGGACGGCAGCCGCCTTCGATGCACTGACCGACGACGAAGCCGAGGCCTACCTCGACGGGGAGCTTGACGAGTCCGAAGCACCGATCCCCGCTGTCGCGCTTCTGGATGAACTGGACGGCGAGTTCGAAGCCCTCCTCGAAGAGGAAGACATCATCGACCTCAACGCCACCTACCTCCGTGACCAGTCCGAACTGCTGGTCCTCTCTGAAGAGGACATCGAGGCACACATCGCCGAGCGCGTCGCGCAGGTCCCGGACCTTGCCGAGCGCCAGGCCGAAGCCGAGGAAGAAGCCCTCGCCAACGCCCCCGAGTTCGAGATCATCATCCGCGAGCTGTGCGACGTGGCTGGTTACGCCCTGGAAAAGATCACCATGGGCGACCCCAACTACCAGCACGACGGCGTCACCACCCTCGCCTGGCACTTCTCCACCGACCACGGCGACTACATCATGGTGGAGGACGACGACGAGGCCTTCATGATCCACCCCGAGACGAAGGAAATCATCGCGGCCGTGGAGTTCGAGGAGTCCGACGAGTTCGCTGACGCATAGCCCGCTGGCCGGCTGGGTTTTGGGTTAGCTGGAGGGCCTTCGTTTCAGTTGGATGAAGCCCCAGATG
The DNA here is from genome assembly GCF_021538675.1 of Paenarthrobacter sp. AR 02. GTDB lineage: Bacteria > Actinomycetota > Actinomycetes > Actinomycetales > Micrococcaceae > Arthrobacter. The sequence continues at coordinate 787,716 of NZ_JAJUKH010000001.1, read as the reverse complement.
ATCGTCGCTTGCCAGAAGGCGAGTAAGCCGACCCAGATCCAGTCGAGGCCACCGTTCGTGGCGTTCATTACCATCGCAGTGAAACCCAGGGCCCAGGCCACTTCCTGCACGACGAGGAACGCCGGGCTGGGCGGATTCTTGGTGCCGTTTTGTGCCATCTTCCCTCCCCAATGAGTAGCCTGCAGTCTAACGGACCCCGAATTCGCTGGAACGGTGCGAGATCGCGGGTAGGCTCCGGCGATCTCGCACGATTCCCCGGGTTTCGGCGCGCCTCTGTCCACATAGCGCGTCTGGCTCCTTCTGCCCGGAGGACACCGTCACCAAGCTGGGCAGATGAACAGCACACTCGTTGAAACTCCTACGCCGTCATTCCGTCCGCTGCCTTCGCGAGGCAAACTGTGGCGCACTGATGAGTTACTCCGCCTTGGGCAGAACAGCCGAAGCATCAGGAAGTTGGTGGATTCGGGCGAACTGGTGAGGCTGAGATACGGGTGCTACGTCAGGGGAAGCACGTGGGGTGGCCTGGGGAGCAAAGGCCAGGCAATGGCCCGGATCATGGCACACGCGCACGGCACCCTGACAACATCCACGGGCGGCTTCGTCTACAGCCACTTCTCCGCAGCACGGCTTCATGAGCTGTACATCTGGGGCGTGGACACGAGGGTGCATGTCCTTCACAAGGTCCGGCCGTCGGCGGACCGATGGGGAAAGGACGTGTGGGGCCACACGGAACCCTTCGGTGAAGAAGACGTGGCCACGGTCAAAGGCCTGAGGGTAACAACCCTTGAGCGTACGATCGCTGACTGTGCCCGGTCGCTGAGCTACCCGAAGGCGCTGGTGATCGTGGACCACGGCCTGCGCCTGGGCGCCAACGTTAATAGGCTCGAGGCAATGGCCCGTGTCGCCGCTGGAAAACGGGGCATCCGCACGTTCCGAAAAGCCCTGGAAAACGCGGACCCACGGGCTGAATCTGCCGGCGAGACCCTGACCCGTGAGCTCATTCAGAGGCTCCGCATTAAGCCTCCACGGCCACAAGTTGAGGTCCAGTCCCGCGTCGGCCTCCATCGGATGGACTTTGCGTGGGAAGAAGAAAAATTGGCGCTCGAGTTCGATGGGCGCGCCAAATACTTCGACTACAAGCCCACGGACGAGGTCATCTTCCAAGAGCGGCGACGCGAAAAGGCCCTCATGGAGGAGGGGTGGCGTTTCATTCGGGTGGAGTGGAAGGACCTGTTCCAGGAACGCAGTTTCAAGGAACGGATACTTCGCGCGCTCGGTTAACAGCCTGGGATTGGTGGCCTTGGAGCGCGAGTTCGTGGGAAAGCTGCCCAATAGCCGGAGCCTTCCAGCGTTGGGGCAGGTTTCCCGCGAACTCGGCGCCCCACGCCTGCCGTTCCCGCGAAGTCGGCGCACCAAACTCAGTAACCGGAGGCCGCGGCACCCTTGACCATGTCACCCGTGGGGCTCACCAGGTACCAGACACTACCAACGCCTTGGCCGGTCACATCGCCTGGGGCCTTGTCCTTGGCATAGTAGTAGAGCGGCATGCCGTTGAGGGTTACCTGCTTCTTGCCGTCCGGCGAGTTGATGGTTCCCACCTTGCCCGTGACGCCTTCAACGGCGGGTGCGTCCGACGTCGTGGTGAAGATCGGCCACGCAGTCAAGCAAGCGTCGACGCAGGCGCTCTTACCTGAGTCCTTAACGTCCTTGGTGAAGAAGTAGAGGCTCATCCCTTTGCTGTCCACCACGATCTGGCCGGCACTGGACGAGGCGGTTTTCATCTCCGCAGCCGCGGAGGTGGCCATGGAGGAGGCGGACGCTGATCCCGAGGAGGCGGACGAAGGCGCCGCGGACGAAGCCGGCGGGGGAGCGGACGACGTGCTGGTTCCTGGACTTCCGCCACACCCCGCCAGTGCAGCGCTCAACAGCAACGCTCCGATTCCAAGGCTGAGTCGTGTTGTCATCTCTAGCTCCTTTGCTCGGCCGGCCGGGATGAGTCGGCGCTAACCCCTACGACGCGGATGGGGGAAGAATGGTTCACGGGACTGAACCGTTTCTGCGCGGCAGGCGTCGTATGAGCGAAGGGGCAACCGGGAAGGGGTGGATATGCCGCTGGATGAGGACGTGGTGGCTGCGATCTACCGCGACCACGGCACGGCCCTGAAGCGCTTTGTGCTCAGCTGCACACCGGACGCCCACCAAGCCGACGATGTTGTGCAGGAGACCATCCTGAAAGTGTGGCAGCATGCCCCACAAATCACGGGCAGCCTCCGCAGCTACCTCTTCCGCACGGCACGCAACGTGATCATCGACAATTATCGGAAGGCGCAGCGCCGTCCTGCCGAAACCGGAGAACACGACCTTCCCGACCATGCCGCCACCGAACGCGTCGATGAGCTGCTGAACCGGGTCCTCATGGAGGAGGCCCTGCTCCGGCTCAGCCACGAACACCGCGAGGTCCTGGTGGCCTTGCACTACCAGCGGTTCACCGTCAGTGAGGCAGCACTGCAGCTGAACATCCCGGCGGGAACCGTAAAATCCCGGGCTTTCTATGCTGTGAAAGCCCTCCGAACAATCCTTGACGAAATGGGGGTGGAACGATGAACGGCAACTCCGTCCACCAATTGCTGGGCGCCTATCTTTTGGGCGGGCTCGACCCCGTGGAGGAGGCCGCCTTCCGGGACCACCTCGCCCATTGTGCCGACTGCCGTCACGAGCTGGAGGAACTGGAAAGCCTCCCCGCCTTGCTCGACGCCGTCCCCGCGGCTGACGCTGTCGCCCTCACCGCGGCGGGGGGTGCCGGCGCCCTCGCGCCGCTGGAACCTCTGCCCGAGGCGCTTCCGGAGAAGGTGCTGGTCGATTTGTCGGTCCGCAGGCGGAAATCACGACGCCGGTGGGCGGCTCTGGTGGGTGCAGTCGCCGCTGCTTGCCTGGCAGTTGGGTTCCTTGCCGGGCCGCTGCTGAACCAGGCACCGAAGCCTGATGCGAGCTACTCGCTCCAGTCGGACAGCGGATTACAGCTGACGGTGGGCATGGTGAAGAAAACTTGGGGCACCGAGCTAGAGGTGGAAGGCCGGAGCATGCCCCTCCAAGGGACGTTGTATTTGTGGGTGAAGGGCAGGGACGGGGCCGAGGAACGAACCTGTGGCTGGACAGCGACACCAAGCGGCCGGATCAAGATCACCGGCGCAACCCCGGTGCAGTTGGCGGGCATTGCCGGTGTTGAGTTGCGTGACGACACCGAGAAGACCGTGGCGTCGATTTCGGTGCCTTAGGCCTCAGCGCTCCGTGGCCTCCTGCGACCGGAGCTCTGCCACGAGGGCAGGATCCTCGCAGGCCTTGGCGAACGCCTCGATGCGTCGCTCGATTTCCCGGCCAAGCAGCCAGCTGCCGATCCGCTCTGCCACCGGCTTCAGCAGCGCCGGGCGGCACGAAAAGGTGTACTTCCAGACTGCCCGGGTGCCGCCGTCGTCCGCTGTGAACCGCCAACCGCCACCAAAGTTCTCAAAGAACCAAGGCCCGGTGACCATGGTCATGCCCACGTTGCGCGGTGGCGCGTACGAGACGTATTCGCTGACCATTTTCAGGCCCATGCGTGACACAGTCCTGGTGCGCACGCCCTTGCCGGCCGTCGTGGCGCCGTCCAGGAAGCTTTGCGAAGAGATGAACGGATCCCACTTGAGACGGAAGGCGCCAGTGGTCTGGGAGAGCGCGAAAGCTGTTTCGGGATCGAGGCGGATGAGGCGCTCGGCGCGGACCTGCGGCATCTTAGTTCCCCTGCCCCGCGCCGACCACAAGGAAGACCATGAAGACCACACCAAAAATGTTGACCGCCATGATCGCAAGCCCGATGATGCCGGTAATGCGGCCCGCGTTCATTCGCCCGGCTCGGAACACAGCGATCAGCCCACAGACCACGGCCACGATGGCGAGCAGGACAGCGACACCCGCCAGCACCAAAGCGCCGAACCACCAGGCATCGTTGCCCTGGTTGTAGCGGCTCACCGCCGAAGCGACGGCTGCTACGCCCAAGGGGATGCTGACAACCGCCGCGATGGGTGAAAGGACCGCGGAGATGATGCTGGTGATGCCGGCGCCCAGGCCACGATTGCCGGACCGTTGGGGTTGCTGGTAGTAATCGACCGGCGGCTGGTAGCTCATGGTTCCCCCAATAAGTCCTGGCTAGATCTTGCGGTATGTGAGGTCGAAAATCATGCGGCCGGCCTCATGGGCTTTGTTCTCGAAGCTCGTCCGGATGCGGCCCTCGAAGCGCGGAGCCCAGCCGCCCTCCTGGTCCACGCCTTCGTTCGGGCCCGTGTGCTCCGTGCTGACCGGGGCGCGGCCCTCCCGGACCGGAGCGCCACCCACAACGGACTCGACGCCGGATTGCCAGACTTGCGTCAGCGGGCTCTCCTCGCCACTGCGCTCGCCGTCATGCATGTTCTCAAACTCCGTGGAGCCGGCCAGGACTTCCCGGACGTGCACGGCATAGTTGGACCAGTCCGTGGCGATGCGCCAGTAGCCACCCTTTTCCAGTGCCTTGGCCGCCACGGCCGCGAACGCCGGCTGGATCAGGCGGCGTTTGTGGTGCCGTGCCTTATGCCAGGGATCCGGGAAGAACACCCAGAGTTCGCTGACCGACCCGGGCGGAAGCATGGACTCGAGAACCTCGGGAGCGTTGGCTTCCACGACGCGGACGTTGGTCAGCCCGCGGCTGTTGATCTTGATGATGGTGTTGGCCAGTCCCGGCGTGTAGACCTCGACGGCAAGGAAGTCCTTGTCGGGGTTCTGCTCGGCTGCGTGGACCACGGCATCGCCCAACCCGGAACCGATCTCGACGATCAGCGGAGCCTTGCGACCAAACACGGCCTCGGCGTCGAACGTGTAATCCGGGTGGACCGAGGTGTTGGCGACGTGGCGGGGCACCTGGATGGCCCAGCGCTCGGCGTGCTCTTCCCAAGCGGCCTGCCTGCGGCCCTGCAAGCGGGTGCCCCGGCGCACAAAGCTGACCGGGCGGCCGCCGTAGGTGCCGAACGAAGCCTGGGTGCCGGGCGTGACTGGTCGCGGGGAATCTGGGGTTTCACTCATCCCTTCCAGAATACTTTGGTTCGGATGCGGGGATTCTCTGCGTTCCGGATCAGACGACCAGTGCCAGTCCGCGGCCGCGCCCGGGGGAGTTGTGCCCTGTGGATAGAGTTGCCTGATGCTGGAGATCCGCCCGAACTGTGAATGCCGCGTTGTGTCTCCCGGTTGGCCAGGGCAATGAACACAAGCGGCGAGACGCTGGAGCAGGTGCTGGGATCCTTGGTGGCGGCCACGGAGGGGCGCACCCCTTTTACGCTCGGTTTCCTGGGCACCACGGGAGCGGATGGAGGACCACGGGTCCGTGCGGTCATCGTCCGGGAGGTGGACCGCGCCGCTGGCCGGCTCATGGTGGCCACCAATACCCTGTCCCGTAAGGTCGCCGAGATTGACCACCAGCCACGGGTGGCACTGACCTTCTACGACGACGACCGCGGGGTTCAGTTGCGCATCAGAGGTGATGCCGCGGTGGTCGACGATGAGAAGGAACGACGCCGGGCATGGGAGCGGTTCAGCCCGAGCAGCCGGCACCTTTATGCGTCCCGCCTGGTTCCGGGAACTCCCCTCCCGGATCGGCCTGCTGATGGCCCCGATGATGACGAGACGGCCGTGGAGCGTTTCGCCTGGATCAGGATCGACATGACGGATCTGGACTGGTTGGACCTCTCGGGCGACCCCCACATCCGCTGGCAGTTCACCCGCGACGGCGGTGGCTGGCACGGACAGGAAATCGTCCCCTGAGATCGGGTCACATCGGGGGCAATGGCTGCCAGCTGAGGCCCAGTAAGCGCCGGCTGACAGAATAGGACGTGTGACCTCCTCCCAGAAGCCCGGCTACCCCACGGATCAAGTCCCGCCGTCAATCGCGGTAGACGCCGAAACCAACGAAGAACCACCTGCTGACCCCACGCAGTTGCGCGGCAAGAGGGGCCTGGTTTACCTGGCCATCTGCCTGGTGCTCATTGGCTTGAACCTCCGGACGGTCTTCTCGAGTTTCTCAGCGGTGCTTCCGGAAATCACGTCCGACGTCGGCCTGCCGGGCTGGGCGCTGGTTGTCCTCACCACTGTGCCGGTCACCTTGTTGGGCGTCTTCGCGCCTCTGGCTCCCATCCTTGCCCGCAGGTTCGGGGCCGAGCGGGTGCTGCTCGGCGCCATGGTTGTCCTCACCGCGGGGTTGCTCCTGCGTCCGGCCGACATAGGCGGTGCCGGACATCTCCCTACGCTCTTGATCGGAACGGCGGCGTGCGGTGCCGCCATCGCGTTGTGCAACGTGCTTCTTCCCGGCGTAGTAAAGCGGGACTTCCCGCACCGGCTGGGCCTGATGGGTGGGCTCTACACAACGGCCATCTGCGCGTCCGCCGCACTTGGTGCCGGCTTCACGTATCCGGTGTTTGCGGCTACCGGGCAGTGGACGTCGGCGCTGTGGTTCTGGGCGGTTCCAGCAGCCGTCGTGCTTTTGCTTTTCCTGCCGTTGGCAATCCGCCAGCCCACGGTAAAACACCAGGCCGTTCGCAGTGGCGCGAACGTTTGGCGTTCAGCGGTGGCATGGCAGGTCACCCTGTTCATGGTGCTGCAGGCCATGATGTCCTTCAGCGTGTTCGCCTGGATGGCGCCGATTCTGCGTGAGCGGGGAGTCGACGGCGGAACGGCCGGGTTGATCGTGTCGGTGTCGATCGTGCTCCAGATGCTTGGCTCGCTGTTTGCCCCGGCCCTGGCTACACGCTTCAAGGACCAACGGATCATCAACACGCTGGTGGCGCTCATGACGGGTGGCGGTTTTGCGCTGACGATCTTTGGCCCGACGGAACTCATCTGGGTCTGGACCGGGCTCAATGGCCTGGGTCAGGGTTCCCTGACTGCCGTGGCCCTGACCATGATCATGGTCCGAACCCGGGACTCCCACACGGCAGCGAATCTGTCCGGGATGATGCAGGGCGTGGGCTACGGAGTAGGTTCTGTTGGCACCTTGATGGTGGGCCAGCTTCACCAGGCCACGGGCGGCTTTGCTGCAGCGGGGATCCTTTTCCTGGTGATCGGGGTACTCGCCGCCTTCTTCGGCTACCGCGCTGGCCGTGACCGCTTCGTTTAATGTTGTGAGGCCCGCTCTGCACCCCAAAACCTCGGGTAAGCATGCAGAGCGGGCCTCGCAACGAAAGAGAGCCTAGACGGTGAGGTCCTTGCCCTTCGTTTCCGGAATCGAGAAGGCGAACACGATGCCCACAAGCAAGAGGATCACCGCGTAGACATTGAACAGGTAGCCCTGCCCGATGCTTCCGAGCCAGGTCTGCAGGTACGGAGCTGTGCCACCGAAGGCGGCCACGCAGATGGAGTACGGGACGCCGACGCCGATGGTGCGGATGTGCGTCGGGAACAGCTCCGCGTAGACAGCGGGAACAATGGCTGCGCTGCCTGCGATGAAGAACAGCATCACGGACATGGACACTGCCAACTGCCAGGGTGAATCCTTCAGCAGCCACGTCATGGGGAAGTGCAGCAGTGCGGCGCCCGCGGACGAAGCGATGATGACGGGCTTGCGGCCGATCCGGTCGGACAGTTTGCCCCAGAACGGCAGGGCTGCGATGAAGACAACATTTGCGATCACACCCGCCCACAGGGCCGCACCGCGGTCCATCTTCAGGGAAGTCGCCGCATAGCTCGGAGCCACAACGCCCCAGATGTAGTACACAACGGTCAGGCCAACGGTGAGGCCGATAACCTGCAACGCCTGCTTGCGGTACTTGACGATCTGCGGCCAGACCGGCAGTCGCTTCTCTTTGGGGGCCTCAGCTTCGAACGCTTCGGTTTCCTTCATCTTGGCCCGCATAACCAGGGCGTAGACACCCAGCGCGCCACCCACGAGGAACGGGATCCGCCAGCCCCACGCGCTCATCTCTTCCTTGCTCAGTACAGCGGTGAGGATAGCGCCCAGCAACGTTCCCGCGAGGATTCCGGCCGTGCCGGAGGTGTAGATGAGGGTGGCCCAGAAGCCGCGCTTTTCCTTTGGAGCCATTTCAGACAAATACGTTTGCGACGACGGCAACTCACCACCGTGCGCCAGGCCTTGGATGAGGCGGGCGACCAGGAGCATCACCGAAGCGAACGCGCCCACAGCTGCGAACGTCGGTGCGATACCGATCATGAGGCTGCCCACGGCTCCCAATGCCACCGCGAAAGTCATGGAGGTTTTACGGCCGATGCGGTCGCCGATCCAGCCGAAGACGAAACCGCCGAAGGGCCGGGCAACGAACCCGACGGCGAAGATCGCCAGGGTGGACAGGACGGCCGACGTGGGGTCCGCCTGGCTGAACAGGGCGCTCGCGATGAAGGGCGAGAATGTGGCGTAGATGGCCCAGTCGTACCATTCGACGGCGTTGCCAATGCCCGTTCCGACGAGCGTTCGCACATGGGACTTGTGGACTTTGACCTCGGGGGTCGTTCCTACGGTAGCGGTCATGTCATTCTCCAAGTGGGGGAGGGGCTGGGAGTCAGTTGCCGGCGAGGGCAGCGATGCGGGACACGGCGAGTTCGGCGTACAGCGCGGCACCGTCGGTGAGGACGCCGTCGTCGAACATTGCGTAAGGCGAGTGGTTGAACGGCGACGTTGTGTGGTCGGCGCCGGGGGCAACGGCGCTCAGCCCCACGAATGTCCCGGGAACTTCGGCGAGGACCCGGGAGAAATCCTCGGAGCCGCTGAGCGGTGTGGCCATCCGGGTGTGGCGGGAGTCGCCGAACATTCCGGCGATGACTTTCTCCGCAGTGGTGGTCTCGTGCTCGTTGTTGATGGTGAGGGGGTATTCCTCCTGGTAGTGCACGTCCACCTCCAAGCCGTGGGCTACGGCGATGCCCTGGAGCAGCCGGGGTACCACTTCCATCATCTTCTGCCGGGACGCTTCGGAGAAGGTCCTGATGGTTGCTTCGATGCGGGCAGTCTCGGGGATGACGTTGCGCTTGGTACCGGCGTGCAGGACGCCGACTGTCAGGACCACGGGATCGAACATGTTGAACTGGCGCGTGACCATGACCTGCAGGGCGGTGACCATCTCGGCCGCGGCGGTCACGGGGTCCTTCGCAGCGTGCGGGGCCGAACCGTGGCCACCCGCGCCCAGCACCGTGACCACCAGGCCGTCGGAGGAGCTCAGCATGACGCCGGGCTTGGTGACGAATTGGCCGTGGGGTTCAAGGGAGGAGAAGACGTGCATTCCGTAGGCGGTGTCCGCACGACGGCCGGCGGCGTCCAGGACGCCCTCCTTCAGCATGTAGCTTGCACCGTCGTAGCCCTCCTCGCCGGGCTGAAACATGAGGATGACATCTCCGGCCAGCTGGTCGCGACGCTCCGCGAGGATTGTTGCCGCGCCGGCAAGCATGGAGGTGTGGAGATCGTGGCCGCAGGCGTGCATGGCGCCGTCCACCCGGGACGTGTAATCCACGCCGGTGCGTTCCTGCACCGGAAGTCCGTCCATGTCCGCACGCAGCAGCACGACGGGCTTCTCGGCTGAGGCGTGGGCGGCGCCGCCGCGCAGAACCGCGGTGACCGACGTCGTTTCCTTGCCGAGCGTAATCTCGTAGGGGAGTCCGTCCAGCGCCTTGAGCACCTTTTCCTGGGTGCGGGGAAGATGCAGGCCGATCTCCGGTTCACGGTGGAGGTCATGGCGGAGTCGGACGATGTCGTCCTGCATTTCCTTGGCGTCGGCCACGATGGTCATTTGTGCTCCTGGTGCTTGGGGGCGGGTTCCTTAAGCCATTGTGGGGTGACGTGATTCACATGCTCCTAAACATCTGAAAATATGCACTAAATTTCGCGATATTGCAGGAATCATGCACTGGTTCTGGATAATGGACTCATGGAACTCAGCGAGGAAGACCTGCGCCTGGTCAACGCACTCCAGATTTCGCCCCGGATCAGCTGGTCCGACGCCGGTCAGGTACTAGGCGTCCACGGCACCACGCTGGCTGCCCGATGGGAGCGCCTCCGGGCGGCAGGTGCAGCCTGGACCACGGCCCACCTGATGGGTGATCCGAAGGACATGTGCCTGGCCATGGTGGACATCGACTGCGAGATGCACCTCAGGCCCAACGTCACGGCCGCTGTTGCCCAGCTCCCCGAAGTGATCACCGTGGAAGAGGCGGCCAGCAACCGCGACCTCACTCTCACCGTCATCACCCAGGACCTGGAACAGTTCAGCACCCTGTTGCTTCCCAAGCTGAAGGAAATCCAAGGGCTCACCAAATACCAAACGGCCCTCTGCACCCGGATCCACACCAGCGGCTACGCCTGGCGGCTCAACGTTCTCACCAAGGCGGAGCAGCAGGCGCTGCGGAGTCTCGCGGGGCCCGAGTCGGCCAACCCCTCAGCGCAGGACGCGATCGTGGTCCCGCTCCCGGAAAGCCACCTGGCCCTCGTCCCATTCCTCGCCCGTGACGGACGCGCTACCGCTGCGGAAATTGCCCGCGCCTTGGGTCGGAATCCAGCCACCGTCCAGCGACAACTCGGGCGTGTGCTGGCCAGCCGCATGCTGTCCTTCCGCTGCGAAATTGCCCAGCAGTTCTCCGGTTTCCCTGTCACGGTTCAATGGTTCGCGAACGTTCCAGCCGGAGAACACGAAGCCGCCGCCACGGAACTCCGGGCCATCAGGAACACCCGCTTTTCGGCATCCACCACGGGACGCACCAACTTCACCATGATCATGTGGCTGCGTTCATTGGCCGACGTCATGGAGTTGGAGCTCATGATCCAACAGCGCATTCCGGGCATTGAACTGGTGGAAAGCGTGGTCATGTTGAACACGGCAAAGCGCGTCGGCTGGATGCTCAACCCAGACTCCACTGCCACCGGGCAAGTGGTTCCGGCTTATGGGGAGCTGCTTCCGGACGGCATTTAGCTGTGACTTTCGGCGATAAAAGGCGGTATTTAGTAGCGCTATTTGGCGTGCACGCACATGCTCGGTTCCGCCGGCATCGAAAAGGACATCCGGAACATCTCGGACCTCCACGTCCCCGCCGGACAGGTCTACGCCACCGAAGCCGCAGGTGACGGGCTGGCTGACCTGGGCCGCTTCCAACGCCAGGACCCGCGGATGGAATCCTTCGACGCCAAAGTGTTCTCATCAGAAACGGCCATCATCGACGGAACCGAATACCACGGCACCACCGAACACAACACCGTGGTACACGGAACAGACAACAGCGGCTACGGCTACCTCGACAAAGACACCACCGCCCTCTATGAAGCGGCCCTCACCACAACCGGCAACGGCGACCGTATCCTGCCAGGCGCACGACCCGTAACGCCTCCGGCCGGATTTTCCGGCCGATAAACAACCCAGGAAGAGTGAACCCCATGCCCCACGAACCAAAAAACCGGCACAAGACCGGCCGTATCCTCGCCGCAGTGGTCTTCACGGCCATCGCGCTAAGCGCCTGCACCCCCACCACCACGGAGAACCCCATGACCGGCTCAAACAACCCCAGCGACCCCGCAACCGTCAAAGCCCAAGTCGAAGAACTCAAACAAGCCCTCACCGACCTCCACGCCTTCAAAACCGAAACCCAACAAACCATCGGAACCCAGAAATGGGAAGACAAAAACCTCCGGAACAGTTCGTGCACCACCGATGACGGCAGAGACGGGGTGAATTACCGCATCCTGAGTCAAACCCTCGATCCCGTGGATCTGGAAGCGTCCGTAGAAGTTGTCAAGAAGTTTTGGGAATCCAGGGGCTTCACCACCCGAGTCGAAACCAACCCCAAGGACCCGGGTCTCATCGACCTCTACGCCAATCAGAACGGCGGACACTTGGTGTCCTTCACCGCGAACGTACGGGGCTCCAGTTTGGGGATGGACACCGTCTGCGTCGCAGGAGACCAACACGCCATCTACAAAGAGCTCGATAGGCAGGAAGCAAGCGCCGCGCCCACTGAGACTGGAAAGTAGAACCTCCGACAGCGCGCGTTCCCTCTGTGCTGAATCGGTGCAGGCTGACGGCGATTGCTCTCTCGGCCAGCGCCCTCCTGCTGCTGACAGCCGGATGGGCCTCCATATCCACCTTCTCGTGAGTCCACAGATCCGAGAGTGATGCGACGTCCACCCCTTCTCTCGGGCGTATAAGCGTTTAGCCCGCTGGCTTCGTTGTCAGCCGCGTCCCTGGCCCAGTTTCGTGGCCTTGAGGACGGCGTCCGAGGTGGTTCCGGCTTCGCCGTTGGGCCCGGACACTGCGCGCTTCCTTTCGTCCACCACCTCTAGCTGCCAGTTGTCGCTGTTGTTCATGCCGAGCTCAGCGGCCAGTTGCTCCGGGGTGAAGAACATGCCGGAATCGTGGTGATGGCTCCACTCCGGCAGCCCCTGCGGATGGTGCCCCACGATCAACAGCGTTCCGCCGGGCGCCACAGCAGCTGCGGCCTTTGCCGCGGAGTCCTGCCACGGCAACAGGGGGGAGTGCAGGAAATGGGCTGACACCAGATCGAATTCAGGCTGCGGCGCCCATTCCGTGAGGTCCTGCTGCTGCCAGCTGATGCGGTCCGCGTACTCGGTTTCCGCAGCGTGGGCTGCTGCCCGTTCAAGCGCGACGGCGGACACGTCCAGTGCCGTAACGGTCCAGCCTTGCGCTGCCAACCAGATCGCGTCCCCGCCCTCTCCGGAGCCCAGATCCAAGGCCTTGCCCGGCTGCAAACCCGTGACCTCGGCAACCAACTGCGGGTTGGGGTTCCCGCTCCAGATTTTCGCCCGCTCCCGGTACATGCCGTCCCACATGTCCACGGCATTGTCAGCGTCCTCGTGGAGGTTGAGCCCGGTCTGCTGGGCACCATCATGGGTGTGGTCGCCGTGCTGGTGGGTGCCGGCGTCGTGCAGGTTTTCAGTCATGGGACAAGCGTGCCGTGAGCCGCGTCCCGGAGGCAAAGCCTGTTGCCGTTTCGGCAAAAGCGCCTAAAGCCCGCCCGCCGGGTGGCCGGGCCCGCGGTCACCGCCGGCCGGTGCCTTGAGCCACGCCAGAGCGGCAACGACGACGGCGGCCGTGCCCGTCTGGAGGGTCGGGTCGATGACGGGGGCGAACCGGGGCGAATGGTTCGCTGGGATGTCCTGTGAGACGGTGCCGGCGGCCGCAGCCTTCGCGTACTGTTGCGGGTCGGTTCCACCGATACCCCAGTACGTGTACGGAACTCCCAAGGCGTTGGGAATGTCGCTGAAGTCCTCACTTGCCGATTGCCGGTCCAGGGTGATGGCCCGGTCTCCGAAATGGTCGGTGAAAGCGGCTGCAACCCTCGCTGTCACCTGGGGATCGTTTTTCGTCAGCGGGTAGTGGTCGTAGCGTTCGAATTCCGGCTCCTGGGGCGATCCGGCGGCGATGCATTCGCCGGTCACGATCCGTTTCACCGCCTCAAGGATCAGGTGGCGTATGCCGTCGTCGAAAGTGCGGATGTTCAGCTCCAGTACGGCCCGGTCCGAAATGATGTTGCTTTTCGAACCGACAGTCATTCGCCCAATGGTGAGAACGGCGAACTCCCCGGGCGGCACCTCACGGGAAACCACGGTTTGTAGCCGCAGCGCGATCGACGACGCCAGGATCACCGGATCCACCGCAAGCTGGGGCATGGATCCGTGGCTTCCCCGTCCAAACACGGTAATCCTCATGCTGTCGGCGCTGGACAGGACAGCGCCCGGGCGCGTGCCCAGGGTTCCGGAGGGGAATGCCAGAACGTGTTGAGCCAATGCGACGTCGGGCTGGGGGATTAGCCTGGCCAGGCCGTCGTCGATCATGGTGCGGGCGCCGTCGGCCAGTTCCTCCGCAGGCTGGAACAGTGCCAGGAAGGTCCCCTGCCAGGCGGGTCTTTTCGCGGCCAGCAACTTCGCCGCTCCCAGCAGGCAAGCGACATGGACATCATGGCCGCAGGCATGGGACACGGGGACTTCCGTTCCGGTGTCATCCGGAGCGGTGTCCTTGCTTGCGTAGTCCACCCCGGTTTCCTCGGCGACAGGCAGTGCATCCATGTCCGCGCGGACAAGCACTGTGGGCCCTTCACCGTTCCTCAGAATCCCGACAACGCCGGTTGTGCCGATGTTCTCCAGGACCTCGAAGCCAAAGCTCCGCAGCTCCTTGGCCACGATCGAAGCTGTCCTGACTTCCTGGTTGCCAAGTTCCGGGTGCCGGTGGATATCCATGTACAGGTCTTCCTGCCAGGCCCGGATGTCCCGCTGACCAGCCGAAACGACCGCGTTCGAACCGGCACTGCTGCTGTTGGCACCCTGCAACGGTTCGAATGCTGGTGCGCTCATGGCTGTTCCTCCCTGATGACACTGCCGGAGCCTACTTCGGCAAGTGTCCGCCCGAACATTGGTGCCTGCAAGGCCCGCGTCATCCGTCGGCGGGGGTCATCGCCTACTGCGCAAACCGGTCAGGTCGGTGCGTTCCAGCGCTGCGCCCCCGCGCCGGATGCGCCAAGTTCATCGGACGGGTTCTGCAGCGTGCACGACTTCAGGCTGAGGCAGCCACAGCCGATGCATCCGTCCAGATCGTTGCGCAGGTGTTGAAGAGCCGCGATCCGTTCGTCCAGTTCCTTCCGCCAGCGCAGCGACAGTTTGGCCCAGTCGTGCCTGGTGGGGGTGCGGCCCTCCGGCAGCGAATTCAACGCCTCAAGGATGTCCTTCAGGGGCAGACCGACCCGTTGGGACGTCTTGATGAACGCGACCCGTCGGAGCGTATCGCGCCGGTACCGCCGCTGGTTTCCGGCGGTCCGCTCGGCGTGGATGAGCCCGTTGCGTTCATAAAAGTGCAGGGCCGACGCCGACACTCCGCTTCGTTCTGAAAGCTCGCCGATGCTGAGGGGCCGGTGCGTCTCAACAGGTGTCATGTGTTGCTCCGGAGAAAGGGTGTGGTGGATTGACCTCAACATTAGTTGAGGTTCTAGGGTAGCGTGCATGACCACTGACACCCCAACGGCCGGGATACTCGGCCGTCCATACCTGCTTGCCACCGTAGGGGCCTGCGCGCTCGTTTTCCTCAGCGCGTTCGAGTCCCTGGCGGTGACCACCATCATGCCGCTCGTGAGCCGCGACCTGGACGGAGCCGCCCTCTACGCGCTGGCCTTCGCCGGCCCGCTGGCTACCGGCGTGATGGGCATGGTGGGTGCCGGAAACTGGTCTGACAGGCGTGGTCCCGCAGCGCCGCTGTACTCCTCGGTGGCGCTCTTTGTTCTTGGCCTCCTTATTGCCGGGACCGCGGGGTCCATGGAGATCCTGGTGGTCGGCAGGTTGGTCCAGGGACTCGGTGGCGGCGCAATGACAGTGGCGCTGTACGTGTTGGTGGCGCGCGTTTACCCGCCTGCCCTGCACCCCAAAATCTTCGCGGCCTTCGCGGCGTCCTGGGTGGTGCCTTCCCTGGTGGGTCCCTTCGCTGCTGGTGTGGTCGCCCAGCTGAGCAGTTGGCACTGGGTGTTCCTCGGTGTCGTAGGCCTGGTGGTGCCGGCGTTGCTGATGGTGGTTCCCGCAGTGCGGGGAATGGACTCCGAACCCCCTGCGGATCCCGTTCCGTGGGCCTTCGGACGCATGGGATGGGCAGCCCTGGCGGCCGTCGCCGTCCTGGGACTGAACCTGTCCGGAGAGGTGCCGGGCGTCGGCGGGGTGATTGCCGCCGTCGCGCTTGTCCTTGCGCTGGTGGCCTTGCGACCTTTGGTGCCACAGGGGACCCTCACGGCCCGCCGGGGATTGCCCAGTGTGATCCTGGTTCGTGGGCTGGCGTCGGCCGCGTTCTTCGGTGCCGAGGTGTACCTGCCGTACCTGTTGACAGAGCGGTATGCGTTCACGCCCACGTTCGCGGGCCTCACGCTGACCGGGGCTGCGCTCGCGTGGGCGGGGGCGTCGGCGATCCAGGGCCGGCTTGGTTCGCGTCTCGCCGACGATCTTGCCATCAAGATCGGCGCCTCGCTGGTCCTGATCGCCATTCTTTCGACCCTGGCGACGGCAGCGTTCGCCCTGCCCGCAGCTGTAGCCATCGGCGGGTGGATCCTTGCCGGTGGTGGCATGGGGCTCATGTACCCGCGGCTCAGTGTGATGACTTTGGCTCTGTCCACGCCGGAGAACCAGGGCTTCAACAGCGCGGCCATGTCCATTTCCGACTCCCTGGGCGGGGCGCTCTCCCTTGCCGCCACCGGGCTGGTCTTCGCGGCCTTTACGACGACGAACTCGTTTGCGGGGGTCTTCGCGCTGACGGCGGTGATCGCCGTCGTCGGGGTCGTCATGGCTCCGAGGGTCGCCGCCCGCCCGGGCTCCTCCGATGCCCGCGGCGCCGCGGATCCCCAACCCGCCGACCCCCAAGCCGAACTCACGCGCCCCTGACGCGTTGTGAGGCCTGCTCTGCAGGGTATTCCGCCCCGGAACCCTGTTGAGCGGGCCCCCGCAACGCAAGGTGGGTGACTTGCGGGGCCTGCTCTGCGCGCTTCGCGAGCCCGGATGCGTGTTTAGCAGGCCCCGCAACGCACCCCTGACCTGCCCCGATGCGGGTCCCGCGCCCGGATACTGCTAAGATGGGGTTACTTGATGTGCGGTGACGCCCTGAAGCAGGTGGCCTGACAGGCTGCGCGGCGGGGCATTTTTCATGTGAGAGGCACATCCTGCGTCGATGAACGCGTTCCATTTGGTCCCGGCCACCGCTGATGAAGCGAACCGGTAGACCACCTGACTTTTCCTCGGCGAACCCCTGGCCCAACCGGCGTCGGGGGCCGATGTCCGCAACTGGACGCCGCCCGAAAGACATGAATTTACATGACTACTTTTGCTGCCCTTGGCACGCCCAAGGCCATTGCTGAATCCCTCGCTGCAACCGGCATCGAAGAGGCATTCCCCATCCAGGTCAAGACCCTCCCGGACACGCTCGCAGGCCGCGACGTACTGGGCCGTGGCCGTACCGGTTCCGGTAAGACCATCGCTTTCGCCATCCCGCTCGTGGCCCGCTTGGCCGAGCGCGAAGCAAAGCACTTCCGCAAGCCGGGACGCCCCATGGGCCTGGTCCTTGCCCCGACGCGTGAACTGGCAACCCAGATCAACGCCACCATCGAGCCGATGGCCAAGGCCATGGGCCTGAACACCACGGTCATCTACGGCGGCATCTCCCAGGCACGCCAGGAAAAGGCGCTGCGCGCCGGCGTTGACATCGTCATCGCCTGCCCGGGCCGCCTCGAGGACCTGATCCGCCAGCGCATCCTGACCCTCGAAGCCGTTGAGGTCACCGTGCTGGACGAGGCAGACCACATGGCTGACCTCGGCTTCCTCCCGGTCGTCAAGAAGCTCATGGACATGACCCCCACCCAGGGTCAGCGCCTGCTCTTCTCCGCGACGTTGGACAACGGTGTTGACAAGCTGGTCAACCGTTACCTTTCCAACCCGCTGACGCACTCCGTTGACGATCCCCAGGCCGCCGTCACCACCATGGAACACCACGTCCTGGTGGTCAACGACCAGACCGTCAAGAAGCAGCTCATCGTCGAACTGGCCTCCGGCGCCGGCCGCCGCGTCCTCTTCATGCGGACCAAGCACCACGCCCGCAAGCTTGCCAAGACCCTCACGGACGCCGGCATCCCCGCCGTCGACCTGCACGGCAACCTGTCGCAGAACGCCCGCGACCGCAACCTTGCCGAGTTCTCCAACGGTGACGTCCGCGTCCTGGTGGCCACCGACGTCGCAGCCCGCGGCGTGCACGTTGACGACGTCGAACTCGTCATCCACGTGGACCCGCCCACAGAGCACAAGGCATACCTGCACCGCTCAGGCCGTACGGCCCGCGCCGGTTCCGATGGCACCGTGGTCACGCTGACGCTTCCCGAGCAGCAGAGCGACGTCAAGAAGCTCATGAAGGCCGCCGGCGTTGATGTTTCGTTTGAACGCGTTACCGCCAACTCGCCGCTGGTAGCCGAGCTTGTGGGCGACATTGCCGACAAGGTCGATCCCCGCACCCGTGCGGCCCTCCTCGCGGCAAAGGCCCCGCAGGGTGGCGGCACCTCCACCGGCGCCAACGCCCAGCGCAAGCGCGCCCGCCGTTCCACCCAGGGCGCACCCACCGCGGGTGGCCGTGGTGGTCGCAACGGACGCGGCAAGGTTGCTGCTGAGCCGGTTCGTACGGACACCAACCGTGCGGATCGCCGCGCAGCAATGAACGACGACGTCGCCCGCAGCCCCCGTGGCCGCGGCAAGGCAGGCGCCACTCACCGCAATGACGTTCCCGGCTCGCAGGGGCAGGGTGGCCGCAGTGGACGTCCGGCTACCGGCCAGCGGTCTGCCTCGGCTCCGCGCACGGCGTCCACTACCTCTACGCGTACCGGCGGAAACAAGGCCGTATGGTCCTCTGCTACGGGCGCTACGTCCGGGGGATCCTTCGGTTCAGGTTCGGGTAACTCCGGCCGCGGTGGTTCCGGTGCCGGTCGTCCGGCTCGCAGCGGCCCGCGCCGTGCGTCTGCTCCGGCTTCGAACGAGCGTCGCGGCCGCTAGCACTGGCGTTGTGAGGCCCACTCTGCGCGCTATTCCTGAGGTTTAGGACGCAGAGCAGGCCCCGCAAAGTTACCAGCCGCGTGCGCGCCACTCCTCAAGGTGTGGCCGCTCGGCACCGAGGGTTGTGGGCAATCCATGGCCGGGGTGCACCAGGGTTTCGTCCGGATAGGCGTCGAACAGTCGTTCCGACACGTCGTTCAACAGAGAAGTGAAGCGTGCAGGATCTTTCTGTGTGTTGCCGACGCCTCCCGGAAACAGCGAGTCTCCACTGAAAATGTGGGCCGGCCCGTCCGGATCCTGGTAAACGAACGCGATCGAGCCCGGGGTGTGTCCGCGCAAGTGGACCGCTGTGAGCTCCAGGTCGTCGAACCGCTCAACGTCGCCGTGACCGAGCCGGACATCCACCGGAACGGGCAACGCATCGGCGTCGTCCGCTCCAGCGGAAGTGCTTGCGCCGGTGGCGGCCACCAACTCCTCCAACGCACGGACGTGGTCCCAGTGCTGGTGGGTGGTGGCGATCCTCGCCAGTTTGGTGGGGGCCGACGAATCAACCGCGCTGTCCTGCAGGAGTTGCTGGATGGCGGGAAGGTCATCGGCGGCATCGATCAGCACCTGCGTGCCCGTGGACTTTGAGGTCAACAGATAGACGTTATTGTTCATCTCGCTGACCGAAATGCTGCGGATGGTGACGTCACGGAGTGAATGAATAAGCGAGTCCATGCCTTCAGCCTACGTTGCCGGCTTCGCGGCCTTCCGATACCCAGTTGGGGTCGGCGGATCGTGAACCGACGACGGCGGACGCGGCCTGGTCAAGCAGCTCAAGGTGCGCTGCTCCCAGTTGCAGGGACAGTGCGCCCAGGTTCTCGTCGATCCGGTGCGCCTTGCGCGTGCCGGGGATGGGAACCACGGAAATCCCAAGGCGCTGACCTTGGGTGAACAGCCAAGCCAGGGCTACCTGGGCCGGAGTTGCATCCAGCCCACTGGCTACCTCGCGGACCGCGGCCACGACGGCCTGGTTCGCATCAAGCGCCTCGCCACCAAAACGGGGGACCCTGTGGCGGAAATCGTTCTCGCCAAGGTCGCTCGCGCTGATGGTTCCCGTCAGGAACCCACGGCCCAGCGGCGAGTACGGCACAAATCCCACGCCAAGATCCTTGGCTGCAGGAACAACGTTGAGCTCAACATCCCTGCTCCAGATGGACCACTCGCTCTGGACCGCGGCAATGGGATGGACTGCATGTGCTTGCCGGAGCTCGTCGGCTGTCACCTCGGACAGCCCGAGGTGCCGGACCTTGCCTTCACGGACCAGCTCCGCCATGGCCTCCACGGTTTCCACAATCGGAACGCGGAGGTCACGGCGGTGCAGGTAGTAGAGGTCAATGACGTCGGTGTCCAGACGGCGGAGGCTGGCTTCCACCGCCTGCCTGACGTAGGGTGCATCCCCGCGGACTCCCGTGTATCCGTCCGCGGGGTTGCCCTCAATTCCAAACTTGGTGGCCAGCTGGATCTCGTCCCGGCGATCCTTGAGCAGCCTGCCCACGAGTTCTTCGTTGCTGCCCGCGCCATAAACATCTGCGGTGTCGATGAACGTGATCCCCGCATCCACCGCGTGTCTGAGGGTTTTGAGGCCCTCCTCAGGATCGATGCCCCCGTACACCGGGGTCAGGGCCATCCCGCCGTAACCGAGGGGGCTGACAGTGAGGCCGTCGCCGAGCTGAACTGCAGTCATGAAATTCTCCAATGCGCGTTTGGGTGCTCTTTATCAGTGCTCTCCTTGGCATGAACCTGACGCGACGCATGGGTATTCCTGCGCTCCCTCCCAGTTGGTCCGGTGATGCCCGGTCACCTTGGACGCGGGCTCCCGTCATTCCGGGGTTTCCGCGTGCAGTCGGCGGGGTGCGGGGGGAGGCAACTGGGAAGGAGCGGTGCGGCAGGGGCACCTACTCGGGCTTGGCCACAGGCTTCTCGGTAGGCAGGGCCTTCAACCCGGCAGCACAGCCCACGATCCCCGCGATGAAGAGCAGCTTCAGCGGGCTCGCGGACTCGACGCCCGTGATCATTGCCCAGCCAACAGTCAGCGCCGCGCCGATCCCCACCCACACTGCGTAGGCGGTACCCAGGGGAATGCGTTTCACCGCGAAGCCAAGTCCGAGCATGCTCAGGACGGCAGTAACAGCGAAGACGATGGTGGGAGCGAGCCGCGTGAAGCCGTCGGAGAGGCCCAAAGCGGTGGCCCAGACGGCTTCGAGGATGGCCGATGCCAGAAGGATGATCCAGAAGATGCCGGTGTTCTTGGTGTTGGTCATGGCTATGCCACCACCTTCAGGCCCACCACGCACGCGCCGATGCCAGCGAGCAGGAGCAGCCGGGCCGTCGTCGCGCGTTCTACCTTGGTGACCATGGCGTACGTCGCTGTCAGTACCACGCCAACACCAACCCACACCGCGTAGGCGGTGCCCGTGGGAATGGACTGCATGGCGATCGCGAGTCCGGCCATGCTGGCAATCACAGACACGAGGAACACCACGGTGGGGACGGGTCTACGGAAGCCCTTGGAACGGTGGAGTGCTGCGGCCCAGACGGCCTCAAGCGCACCGGAGAGAATGAGAATTAACCACGACATGACATTTCCTTTGGCCAGTCTTGTCGCGTGCCGGGTACTGAGCCGTCGTCCGGAGGTCCCAGAGCGGAACCTTCATTTCAGGCTAGCAACTCCCGCACTGGGTGGCCACTTCCGGTGGTTAAGGTCACCAGTTACGGTTCTACGTGGTCGATCGAGATCACTGCCACGAAACCCCGGCCGGAGATCTCCGGGCTGCGTGAGTCCGAGCCCACGACGGTGTCGTAGCGGGACAACTCGACAGGTTCGCCGGCGCTGGTTGCCGAGGAATCGCCGTCGGACTCTTCCTCAGCCGCCGCACCGGGAGCAACGGTCGCCTTTCCCTCCAACAGGACAGCCAACTGGCCCTCGAAGACAGGATGTGCGCGCTTCTTGGAAATCTCGACAATGGACGTGTAGCCCTTGAAAGCCTCGGTCCGTGCAATGACGTTGAGGTCCCGGATGTCGCCAGTGGGAAGCGTCGCCGCGGAGGCAGCCTCGCCGGAGAAGCGGAATGGCCGGTACTTCTCCAACGGGTGCTCGGAGCCATCGACCGTGAGGAGCAGCAGTTCGCCGTCGATGATGGTGATGACGCGCTCCATGCCCGGAAAAGTGGAGAACTCGCCGGCTTTTGCGACATCGGCGATGCTGACGCGCCAATCCCATGCGCCGTCCTGTGCCGAAGCGGCCTTCGGATGGCTGGCGAGTTCGCGCGTCACCCCGCCTCCGTTGCGCCACGGTTCAGGACGGATGTCGGCAAAGCGGATGATCTCCATTCGACCAGCCTAGTGGTGGACAGCGCTTCTTCGTTGACGATCCGGCTTGCTAACGTCATATGTGGAAAACGTTGCGAAAATGGCTGGAGGCGCGGGAATGTTCGTCAAAGTGTGCGGCCTGAGCACGCCCGAGTCTGTGCGCGAAGCCGTGGATGCCGGAGCGGACGCGGTTGGTTTCGTCCTGACCTCGAGTCCCCGCGAAGTCAGCCCGGACCAGGTCCGCGTCCTGCTGCCGTTGGTTCCTTCCTCGGTCAAGGCCGTCGGAGTGTTCCGCCACGAGTCCGCCGCCGATGCCGTGGAAACCGCACGCGCTGCCGGGCTTCACTGGGTTCAGTTGCACGGTCGCCGGACTGCCGACGACGTCAAAACAGTGCACGACGCCGGAATGCGGCTGATCAGGGCCGTCACCATGGGTGCCGGCCCGGACGAGTTCGCTGATCTGGGCGAGGACCTGTTCCTGGTCGATGCCGCAGTTCCGGGGTCCGGGGAGGCCTGGGATTACGCGTCCGTGCAGGAGAAGGGGCTTGACGGCAGGGACTGGCTGCTCGCAGGAGGCCTCGAACCCGGAAACGTGGCCTTCGCTGCCACGGCGGCCGGAGCATGGGGTGTGGACGTGTCCTCGGGTGTCGAGGCATCGCGTGGCGTGAAGGATCTCGCGAAGATCCGCGCGTTCGTCGAAGCCGCCAAAGCCTGACGCTCACTCACATCCCGGCCGCTTCAGGCCAACCCTCCCTCACATCCCGACCCGGTATCGGGCTGCACCACAAGTCAGGGAAGATTCAGGGCAGACCCCTAGGCGTTTTGTCTGACCCAGAGGGGAGAATGAAGACTATGAAAACGATCCTTAACGTCATCTGGCTTGTCTTCGGTGGGTTCTGGCTTGCACTGGGATACTTCGCCGCCGGCATCATCTGTTGCGTGCTCATCGTGACCATACCGTGGGGCATCGCCTCGTTCCGGATCGGCGCCTACTGCCTTTGGCCTTTCGGTCAGATGGTGGTCGAGAAGCCCGGCGGAGCAGGGGTTTTCGCGCTCCTCGGAAACGTCATCTGGCTGCTGGTTGCCGGTATCTGGATTGCCATCGGCCACGTGCTGACAGCTTTCGCCATGGCGATCACCATCATCGGAATACCCCTGGCGATTGCCAACCTGAAGCTGATTCCGGTTTCGCTGATGCCGCTGGGCAAGCAGATCGTGCCCACCAACCAGCCGTTCGTCAGCACCTACCGCTAGGACGCCTTCACGGCACCGGTGCGCAGATCGAAACTGAACGTCCGGTCCAAACGCACCGGGCCTGCCGAAGGTCCGGACCCGCCGTCGGCCTCTACGGCGAAGACGAGGTCCAGCGACTCCCGCAGCAGGTCTGAATCGGTGATGGTGTACGTCGGCGTGAAGTACAGGATATGGCCGCCTGGCGGCAGGTTCGTGGGTGGGAAATCCTCGGCGTTGCCGTGCGGTCCAAGAAGTACGACGCCGGTCGCCGCCTGAGTGCCGACGTTGCGGACACGTCCGGTGAAGGCCAGGATGTCCCCGGCCTTGTATCCGGGGATGATGTCGCCGTAGTTGAGGTCCTGGGCTTCGCGTGTGCCCAAAACCTGGTCCTGGTCCATGTAGCCCTGGCCGATTTCCTTCCACGTTTGGACGTCCCACTGGCCGTCATTATTGGAAGGAACCACGTGGAAATCCCCGGCATTCTGCCAGACTGCGGGACGGCCGGGAGTGATGGAGCGCAGTTCCATGTGAAAGGCCAAGCCGCCGGATTCGGCCGCGGACTCCCCAGCGGTGGACACCTCCGACGCAGACGCCTCCGACGCGGACGCCTCCGCAGTCCCCAAAACCGGCCCCAACTGGCCATTCAACTGCTGCGTCAGTTGCCCGGCCGGAATCGAAGCAAAAACAATCTCCCGGTACCCTTGCCGCTCGTAGAGAACCCCGATATTTCCGTCGGGTAACCGGGTGACGGTCGAGTACGCCGAGCTTCCGGGGCACACGATGAGCTTGGCGGGCCATGTGGCGCCGTTATCCGGCGAGAGGCCCAGGACAGTGTTCCGGCGAAGATGCGGATCCTGGTTGTTGCTGGCCAGCAGCCAACGCGTGGTGTCCGGCTGCGAGGTGCCTGGCACGGAAACCACAGACGGAAGTCCGTCAAAGCGGGCAACAGATCCGTTGTCGCTCGGGTCCGGCATATCCGGGATGGGCTGGAGCGGGGTCCAGGAAACCCCGCCGTCCTTCGAAAACGAAGACAAGCGGTGGGGGGTTGCCCGCGAGTGCAGGAGCAGTCGGCCGTCGTCGAGGCAGACAACCTTGTTTTCGTTGGGTCCTATGCCTGAATCGCCAGGGCCGATCAGCTCTCCCAGGGCCCAGTTTTCACCGTGATCGTCACTGAACGCCGAGGCGGCCATGATGGCGCCGTCCACCAGCACGACGAACTGCTGGACCAGTCGTCCCTTGTAGGGGCCGGTATGGATCTGGATGCCCTGTCCTGCGGCAGCGAACAGCCCGGTGATCCGGCCTGTTTTGAGCTGGGCGGTGAGCCGACGGTGCTGCCAGGTGTCGCCGTCGTCGTCTGAGTAGCTGAGATCGGCATGCTGGACGTCGTCGTCCGGCTCCATGCCAAGGACGGCTTCAAAGAATCCCGCGTGCGTTCCGGCCGCGTGGAACATGAAAATGCGGCCTGTCTCTGCGTCGACCAGCAAACTGGGGTCACCGAAACCCTGGAGCCCAGATCCTGTGCGGACCACTTGCTGAGGGCCCCAGGTGTTCCCGTTGTCGTCACTGCGGCGCAGGAGGAGGTCTATGGGGTTGGGCAGGTCGTCCAGATTTGGGCGGCCGTCGTAAGCGGCCAACACGGTTCCCCGCGTGCTCACTGCAAGTGCCGGGATGCGGTACTGGCGGTATCCGCCCACCCCGCGGACAGCCAGGACGTGCTCCACCGACGGTTCCGCGAGCGGAGGACGGCCCTGTGACGATTGGAGGTAGGAGGTCATACCTCCTAGTCTAAGGGCCTAGTCTAGGGGGCCAGTCCAGGCGGCTCGACTAAACGGCTTGGAAAGCCCCGTCCCGCAGGAGGGCCACAGTAGAGCTGGCGTCCAGCGCGGCGGCAATTTCGACGTCGTCCGCGTAGCCGGCATCCATGAGCTCCCTCCCGCTGGAACACCCGCGCAATACAGCCGCAAGCTGCGGTTCAGCGGCGTCGAAAGCCGCCGCTGCCGCTGCCGCCTCCGGGGAAAAGTTGTGCCGCCCGGCCGCTGCGAGTCCAGCAATGAACGCGCCGGCCCCGAGCTGGTCTTCCAACGCTGGCCGCAGCGCCCCGTGGGGCCACTTCTCACCGGCTGCGATAACGGCGATGACTGCACCCTCGGGCAGGGTGGAGTGAACCCAGTCGGCTGTAGCGGCGGCGTTGCGAAGCGACACCGCCACCACCTGCCGGGCCGAGGCCGCGAGCTCATGGCTGATCGCCGAACCATTGGGTGAGGGCAGCACCACGCGGTCCAGCAGGTGGGCAGAGAGAAGGCTTGCGGGGGACAAACTGAGGCCTTCCGAGCCCCGCGCGCCCGCCAACGCGGCCCCGTTGCGGGTGGCGAACTCGCTGGCCCCCACGTCCCGATGAGGGTACGGGAAGACCAGGGCTCCGCGGTCCACGGCGACACTGACGCACGTGGTGAAAGACAGAACGTCAACCACCACCGCGAGGTCAGCTCCGGGAACAACTGATCGGGCGCCGTCGAGGCCCCATTCGAACCGCACCGCGTAGGGCAGTTGGCGTTGCGGCGCTCCGGGTTCGCTCAACACGCTGTTCACGCCAGTTCGCCGGCGAGGTTCCGACGGGCGGCTTCAAGCCACAGCGCCTTGGCGCGTTCGCCGTGGAACAGCGGATCCAGGCCCAGGAGGTGGCGTACGACGGCGGCGCGCCCCTTCGCGAAGTCCTCGTCGCTGACGTGCGCGTAGTCTTCACGGACGGCGGCCAGGTAGCGCGCGTAAGATG
Organism: Paenarthrobacter sp. AR 02; assembly: GCF_021538675.1. Taxonomy (GTDB): domain Bacteria; phylum Actinomycetota; class Actinomycetes; order Actinomycetales; family Micrococcaceae; genus Arthrobacter. Next base: position 761,803 of record NZ_JAJUKH010000001.1, on the reverse strand, counting down.
ATTCGTCGCCGCCGAGCACGGAGAGATCGGCATCGCAGAGCAGGGCGCCGGCGTGGTCACAGGGTTGGGGGTCGTGCGTGGAGGTGAGCCGGACAAGCCGCGCAACTTCAGCTACGTCGTCGGGAGCCAAGCCTTCCGCGGACAGTCGGGCCTCGGCAAGGAGAGCGGATTCTTCCTCGTCCTGGCCAGCCACGCCCTCATAGACGGCATCATGGAACCAGGCCGCTAAGGATACCGTTCGGGCCGGGAGGGCCGGCTCTGTGAGGGTGTCCAAGGCTTCGAGCACCGCTAGCAGGTGGGTGCGGCTGTGGTACTTCCGGCCGTCCTCTCCCCAACGCTCCAGCAGTTCCAGTCCCAGGCTTTCATGGCCGGGGTAAATGCTGTTCCAACGCTCCATCAGTGGCACGGTCAGCGCCTTGCTGCGCTCGCGGGCCGGGATGCGGAGCCCGCTGGCGATGAGTTTGCGGACCAGGATCCGTGCTTCCACGGGGATGGCGCCGGCTGCGACGAGGTCCTCGTAACGGCGTTCGGGAACGTCGTAGTGGTCGCCGTCGAAGGCCCGCTCCGGAACCCCAGCAGCGGCCGCGAACGCGTGGAGCTCAGTCAGCGATTTGTCTGAAACGAGGTGCGAGAAAACGGTCCCATGAGCCGGCCAAAGAGGCGGATCGACGTAGATGGCCATGGCCAAAGTGTACCGAAACGATCCTTCCCAGTTGCCGGCCATCAGGACGTCTACCGCCGTGCTTGCCGTCCCGGAAAACGGGCGTCAGTGCCCGTGCTATTCACGGCAACTGGGAAGGAGCGCGGTGGACCGTTGGCGGGCTCAGGCTCCCCAAGAACAGGGTACGGCTGAGGAGCGCCGATGGGCCAGAGTTCGACGGCGGCCTGCCGCCTTCGAGGTGTGGGGGCGGCCATGCGTCATATTTGGTTTGCGGAACAATCTGGGGATCTGAACCGTATCTGCGGAAGTACACTGTCACCATGCCGCAAATACGAATTTCCGAGGCCGCCCGCTTCCTCGGAGTCAGTGACGACACCGTGAGGCGTTGGACCGAGAATGGAACGTTGACACCGCAGAAGGACGGAGCGGGCCGCCTTGCTGTGGACGGGCTTGAGCTCGCCACGCTTGCCAGGGACCAGTCCCATCTCCCGGACGACCCCTCCCGCTCGGGAAGTTCGGCACGGAACCGCTTCGTCGGCCTGGTTACGGGGATCACCATGGACAAGGTCATGGCCCAGGTTGAGCTGCAATGCGGGCCTTTCCGGGTGGTGTCGCTCATGAGCAGCGAGGCCGTCCGGGAACTCGGCCTGGAACTGGGATCCGTGGCCACCGCCGTGGTTAAGGCCACCACCGTCATTATCGAAACTCCGCAGGGAAAGAGCATCATATGAGGACACGCATCGTGGCCGCGGCCATCGCTGTGGCATCAGCCGCCGCCCTTGGGGCCTGCGGCACAACGGCCCCCGCAACCACTCCATCGGGCAGCAGCAGCGCGTCCCAGCTGAGCGGAACAGTGACCGTCTTCGCTGCGGCTTCCCTCAAGTCCACCTTCACCCAGCTGGCCAAGGACTTCGAAGCCAGGAACCCCGGGACCAAGGTGACGCTGAGCTTCGCCGGCTCATCGGACCTGGTCACCCAGATCACCCAGGGTGCACCAGCGGACGTGTTCGCTTCGGCCGATACCAAGAACATGGCCAAGCTTGCCGATGCCAAGCTGCTGGACGGTACCGCAACCAACTTCGCAACAAACGTCCTGGAGATCGCCGTCCCACCCAGCAACCCGGCGTCGATCTCTTCATTTGCCGACCTTGCCAAGCCCGGCGTAAAGGTTGTGAGGTGTGCCAGCCAGGTTCCCTGCGGCGCGGCAACGGACACCGTGGAGAAGGCTGCGGGAGTCACACTGAATCCGGTCAGCGAGGAATCCTCGGTCACCGATGTGCTCGGCAAGGTCACCTCCGGCGAGGCCGACGCGGGCCTGGTCTACGTCACGGACGTCAAGGGCGCCGGAGACAAGGTCAAGGGCATCGCCTTCCCGGAGTCGGACAAGGCGGTCAATACCTATCCCATAGCCACGGTAAGCTCCAGCCAGAACAAGGAACTGGCCGCAGCATTTATCGGCTCGGTGACCAGCGAGGCGGGTAAGAAGGTACTGGGCAACGCCGGATTCGGTGCGCCCTAAGCACCGAGCCTTTAAGCACCGCGCCCTTAAGCACCGAGCCGCACCACTTTGAGGAGACCATGAAGACCGCCACCGGCTACCAAGGCATCCCGCGCTGGATCTTTGCCGTCGCAGCTGTGGGCGGTCTGCTGGTGGTCCTTCCGCTGCTCGCGATGGTGGCCAAAGTGAACTGGCCGCAGTTCATTCCGCTCATCACGTCCGATTCGTCGTTGGCCGCACTGGGGCTGAGCTTGCGGACCTCGGCGGCGAGCACCGTCCTCTGCGTCGTGCTCGGTGTCCCGTTGGCCTTGGTGCTGGCCCGTGGCGACTTCCCCGGACAAAGGCTCCTCCGCTCCTTTGTGCTGTTGCCGCTGGTCCTGCCACCCGTCGTCGGAGGCATAGCGCTCCTGTACACGTTCGGGCGCCAAGGCTTGCTGGGGAAGTCGCTGGAAGTGGCCGGTATCCAGATTGCGTTTTCCACTACCGCGGTGGTGCTGGCCCAAACGTTCGTAGCTTTGCCGTTCCTGGTGGTCAGTCTGGAAGGTGCCCTGCGATCGGCCGGAAACAGGTATGAAGCCGTTGCTGCGACACTCGGTGCCCGGCCCACCACGGTTCTCCGGAGGGTCACCCTTCCCCTGGTCCTGCCGGGGCTGGCCTCCGGGGCTGTCTTGTCGTTCGCGCGGAGCCTGGGTGAATTTGGGGCCACGCTGACCTTCGCTGGGAGCCTTGAAGGGGTCACCCGGACGCTACCGCTGGAAATCTACCTGCAACGGGAAACCGACGCCGATGCCGCCGTCGCGCTGTCCTTGGTCCTGGTGGCTGTGGCGGGCGCCGTGGTGGGGCTCAGCTATGGTGCCCGCCGGAGCAGTGCACCTGTGGCGGTCCAGCCATGAGCTTCGAGCTGCAGGCCAGTCTCCGCGCCAGGAATTTCGACATGTCCCTGAGCCTCCGCGATGGCGAAACCGTGGCCATCCTTGGTCCCAACGGGGCGGGCAAGTCCACTCTGTTGGGAGTGGTCGCGGGGCTGCTGCGGCCCGATTCCGGCGCCGCACGGATCGGCGATAAAGAACTGTTCAACCTCGACGGCGGCTCCCACCATTGGAGCCCACCGCACCAGCGCGGGACTGCCTTGCTTGCCCAGGAGGCGCTGCTTTTCCCGCACCTGAACGCGCTGGACAACGTGGCTTTCGGTCCCCGCAGTGCCGGAGCATCCACAGCGGCCGCGCGGGAAGCGGCCCGCCACTGGTTGACGGAGGTGGACGCGCTGCCACTTGCCCATCGAAAACCCGCCCAACTGTCCGGCGGGCAAGCGCAGCGCATCGCCGTGGCCCGTGCGTTGGCTGCCGAGCCCGCACTCCTCTTGCTCGACGAACCCATGGCGGCGTTGGACATCCATGCGGCACCGTTGCTCCGCCGCGTGCTCAAACGGGTGTTGAAGGATAGGAAGGCCATTATCGTCACGCACGACGTCCTGGACGCTTACATGCTCGCCGACAGGGTGATCGTGGTGGAGCAGGGCTGCATCGCCGAAGAAGGGCCCACGCGCCAAGTCCTGGAACGCCCACGAAGCCAATTCGCGGCTGGCCTCGCGGGGCTCAACCTCGTTTCCGGGATCATCACCAAGGATGGAATCACGACGCCGGATGGCCGGGTTTTCGCCGGCCAGCACGATCCCGACTGGTCACCTGTACCCGGCCAGGCTGGCGTGGCGGCCTTCCCGCCGTCGAGCGTTTCCGTCTTTTTGGGCGACGTCCACGGGAGTCCGCGCAACGCGTTCCCCGTCACCGTCACGGACCTTGAGCCTCACGGAGACCAGATCCGCGTCCGGGCCTGTGCGGGCGCGTTGGCCCAAGCCTTGTCCGCCGATATCACGCCCGCGGCGTCGGCGGACCTGGGCCTGGTGCCCGGAATGGACGTGCGGTTCGTCGTTAAGTCCGCGTTGGTGTCGGTCTACCCGGCATGATGGGTCAGTCCCGGTACATTCCCTCGGCATAGGACGGCCCGTAGTAGGACTCCAGTTCCTCCAGTGGGGCCTCGGGTTGGGTGTAGGTCTTCGCGAGCACCGCAATGCTCGGCAAATCCCCGCTCTCCCAGGTTTCAGGCTGCCAGAGTCCGCTGCGCATGAACGCCTTGCCGCAGTGCGTAAAGACTTCCTCCACTGTCACCACGACGGCGGCACGTGGGCGGTGTCCCTTGACCACCATGTGTTCAAAGAAGTCTGCGTCGCTGACGATGCGCGCGGTCCCGTTGATCCGCAAGGTGTCGGTGCGCCCCGGGACGACAGACAGAATGCCGACGTTCGGGTTCTCCAGGATGTTGTGGAAGCCGAAGGCGAGCTTGTTGCCGGGCCGTTCGGGGATGGCGATGGTGTTGTCGTCCAGCACGTGGATGAAGCCGGCAGGGTCACCCTTGGGTGAGGCATCCACACGGCCCTGGGCGTCGGTAGTGGAGATCACGCAGAAGGGGCTGGCGGCGAGCCATTGCCGGTCGAAAGCGCTGAGCTGCCGTCGCACCTTCTTCCGTACGCGATCCAAGGGGCGTCCAATGAGTTCTTCGAGTTCCTCCGCGCTGGAGATAGTGTCCATGCCCCCAGCCTAAGTGCCTCCCCAACCCGAAGGCTCTGGACACTGGTTTCGCCGTGGGCAAACATGGAACACAGGGCCCCATATTTCAAAGTTGAGCGTAGTAGACTCAACTTGAAAGAATCGGTCTCACCAGAAAGGGTGCACTCTTTGGACGTCAAATTCACTACCAAAAGCCAGGAGGCCCTTTCTGCGGCCGCCATGAACGCCTCAACCGCGGGCAATCCGCAGCTCGAGCCCGCACACTTGCTCAAAGCACTCATGGACCAGCGCGAAGGCGTCGCAGTGGCGCTCCTGCGTGCCACGGGTGCGGACCCGGATGCCGTCAGCGTCCAGGCAAGCTCTGCCATCAAGGCGCTGCCGTCGTCCTCGGGCAGTTCGGTCCAGCAGGCGCAACTCTCCCGCCAGTCCATGCAGGCCATCCAGGCCGCCCAAGGCGAGGCCGACAAACTCGGCGACTCCTTTGTGTCCACCGAGCACTTGCTGCTGGGGCTCTCGGCCGGAAGTGACGCCGTCGGGAAATTACTGCGCGACGCCGGTGCCTCCCATGAGGCGCTGCTTGCCGCCTTGCCGGGTGTCCGTGGCGATAGGAACGTCAACTCGCCGGACCCGGAAAACACGTTCCAGGCCCTGGAGAAGTTCGGTACCGACCTCACGGCAGTGGCCCGGTCCGGCAAGCTTGATCCGGTCATTGGGCGCGACAGCGAGATTCGCCGCGTCATCCAGGTCCTGAGCCGCCGCACCAAGAACAACCCGGTGCTGATCGGCGAGCCCGGTGTCGGTAAGACGGCGGTCGTGGAGGGCCTGGCCCAACGCATGGTGGCCGGTGACGTCCCGGAAAGCCTGCGCGGTAAGACCCTGATCGCACTGGACCTCGCTTCCATGGTGGCCGGGGCCAAGTACCGTGGCGAGTTCGAGGAGCGGCTGAAGGCTGTCCTTGAGGAAATCAAGAACTCCAACGGCCAGATCGTCACGTTCATCGACGAAATCCACACAGTCGTAGGTGCCGGGGCCACCGGCGAGAGTGCCATGGACGCCGGCAACATGCTCAAGCCCATGCTTGCCCGTGGGGAACTGCGCCTGATTGGTGCCACCACCCTGGACGAATACCGCGAGAACATCGAAAAGGACCCGGCCTTGGAACGCCGCTTCCAGCAGGTCTACGTCGGTGAGCCCAGTGTCGAGGACACCATCGGCATTCTTCGTGGCTTGAAGGAACGCTACGAGGCGCACCACAAGGTAGCCATTGCCGACTCCGCACTCGTGGCTGCGGCCACCCTGTCCAACCGTTACATCTCAGGCAGGCAACTGCCGGACAAGGCAATCGACCTTGTGGACGAGGCCGCGTCCCGGCTCCGCATGGAGATCGATTCCGCGCCGGAAGAGATCGACCAGCTCCGCCGCGCCGTCGACCGTTTGACCATGGAGGAACTGGCGCTCCAGAAGGAGACCGACCCGGCCTCGGTGGAGCGGTTGGCTGCGCTGCGTGCCGACATGGCCGATAAGAAAGAGGAGCTCAGCGCCCTCAATGCTCGCTGGGAGGCCGAGAAAGCGGGCCTGAACCGCGTTGGTGACCTCAAAGCCAAGATCGACGAGTTGCGTTCCGCCGCGGACAAGTCGCAGCGCGAAGGCGACCTGGAATCGGCGTCGCGCATCCTCTACGGCGAGCTGCCCGCACTGGAACGGGAGCTGAGTGCCGCGGCCGAAGAAGAAGCCCGCACCAGTGCCGACAACAAGCCGGAACTCATGGTGGCCGAGGAGGTGACCGCGGACGACATCGCCGAGGTCATCTCCGCGTGGACGGGCATCCCGGCGGGGCGCATGCTTCAGGGCGAATCGCAGAAGCTCCTCCACATGGAAGAGGAACTCGGGAAGCGCCTGATCGGCCAAAGCAAGGCGGTGCAGGCCGTGTCTGACGCCGTCCGCCGGGCCCGCGCAGGCATTAGCGATCCCAACCGGCCTACGGGTTCATTCCTGTTCCTGGGCCCGACGGGCGTCGGTAAGACGGAGTTGGCCAAAGCGCTGGCAGACTTCCTCTTTGATGATGAGCGCGCCATGATCCGGATCGACATGTCCGAGTACAGCGAGAAGCACGCCGTCGCCCGCCTGGTCGGTGCCCCTCCGGGATACGTGGGCTACGAGGAAGGCGGCCAGCTGACCGAGGCTGTTCGCCGCCGCCCCTACTCGGTGGTGCTGCTGGACGAAGTGGAGAAGGCCCATCCGGAAGTCTTCGACATCCTTTTGCAGGTGCTCGACGACGGCCGCCTCACCGACGGCCAGGGCCGCACCGTGGACTTCCGCAACACCATCCTGGTGCTGACGTCCAACTCCGGAAGCCAGTTCCTGGTGGACCGGTCCTTGGACGTACGGGCCAAGCGGGAAGCCGTCATGGCCGTGGTGCAGGCATCCTTCAAGCCAGAGTTCCTGAACCGGCTGGATGAAATCGTCCTGTTCGAGCCCCTCTCCGTTGAGGAACTGGCCCGGATCGTTGAGCTGCATGTGGCAGAGTTGGGCAAGCGGCTCCGTGATCGCCGCCTGAGCCTGGAGGTCACCGACGGAGCACGTGCGTGGCTGGCCATGTCCGGCTACGATCCCGCGTATGGCGCGCGGCCCCTCCGCAGGCTGGTCCAGCGCGAGATCGGAGACCGGCTCGCCAAGGAGATCCTTGCAGGGGAGATCAGCGATGGTGACACCGTGCTGGTAGACACTGCCGCGGACCTGGACGAGCTCACCATTGAGGGGCTCGAAGCCATGGCAGGGGACGACGGCGGAATGCCGGTGGGTTCCGGGCTTACGGTCCGCAGGAAGTAAGGAAGCCGGCAGCTACTTCCCGAGGAGGTTTTCCTTGATGGTATTGCCGGAATCCACCACGATGAAGCAATCAACGCGGCGGTCGCCACGGTCCCAGCTGGTGGTGCTGGGGTAGACGTTCTGCTGAAGGAGGACGTAGTTGTCGGCCGCGGCGTTGAGCTTCACTGTCCGGCACACTTCGCGGCCCTTGTCACGCAACGCATTGGTCCCGGGGAACGACTCGTCTCCGGTGTAAGTGAAAACAGCGCCAAGTTGGGCTGAGTGCTCAGTATCACACGCCACGGCTCGCGCCTTGGACGCATTGGGATCGAAGTCGGCAAAGCAGTCACCCACTTGGAAATCCTTGGCCTCGGTATCACGGGGGAGGGGGCCAGGTGTTGCTGTAGCGCTGGGGGTGGTTGTTGCCGCTTCCGGGCGGGTGCCAAGCAGGTTGAGCAGTACCCAGATCACCACGCCGATAAGCACAAGGACACCCAGGACGATCCCGCCGATGACCAGCCGCTGCCGCTTGACCGGGTCCCCATGCTGCTCGGGCTGCCACTCTTCGGACCCATTCGGTTGCTGCCCCGGATATGCGCTGGGGTAGCTGGGCTGCTGGCCGTCCGTCGGCGGGGCCCACGGTGCAGGAGGGAGCCCTGAGGGTGCGGTGGGCGCAGGGTCCACGGCGTCCTCGCCCTGTTCGCGTGGTGAACCGTCACGTGGTGGGGTGTTGTCCTGGCTCATATTCCGGTGAGTGCCTTCCTGCTCTGGGGTCGCATTGAGGCAGACTCTACCGAATTTTCACCCTTGTTGGAGGTGTCCAGCCTTGGTTTTGCTTGTGGTTGGCTGTGCCGCCGCGTTGTGTTGGCACGCAGGCACCTCCGAAAGCATGTAATCTAGACATACGACAAATTGACCAAACATTCCGGGGCCTCACCGATAGCCAAGGTGACCACCTCCGGTCCAAGTACAAAAGGGGGTCACGCCATGGGGCGCGGCCGTCAAAAGGCAAAAGCTACCAAGCAGGCTCGGGACATCAAGTACTACTCCCCGAACACTGACTATTCGGCACTTGAGCGGGAGCTCACGGGTCCGTCCAGTCGTGTAAAGAGCCACTTCCCCGAAGATCCCCCGGAGCCGGACTATTCGGCCTACGAGGACAAGTACGCGGAAGACGATGACGACGAGGTAGACACCCGCCGTATCGGATAGCTGTCGTGACCAACAGGTGCCTTTGGCACTGAGTTGCGGACCGCCGTCGTACATCAAGGTCAACGCGCATCTTCGGATGCCGTAAATCTTTTGAAAAGGGCCCCCAGGGCACGCCGTTCTTTGGCGTACCCCGGGGGCCCTTTTCTGCGTAGTCTTGAGCTCGGGTGCATCGAAAGGGAGAACCATGCCGGAGGTCGATAGCTATAAGCAGGGGACACCGTGTTGGGTGGACCTGTCCTCCAATGACATCGACGTGTCCACAAAGTTCTACAGCGACCTCTTTGGCTGGGAGCTGGAGGCGCGCGACGCCGGGGACGGTATGACGTACTACATGGCGAAGCTTCGCGGGCGATACGTTGCCGGCCTGATGCAGCAGTCGCCGGACGCGCCGCAAGGGATGCCGTCGTACTGGGCGAATTACCTTGCCGTGGATTCAGCGGACGCTGCTGCCCGGGGCGTGGAGGCCGCCGGAGGATCGTTGCTTTCGCCACCCGAATCGGTTCCCAACGGCAGCGGCCGCATGTTCTTCGCCACAGACCCCACCGGAGCCCAGATCGGTTTTTGGGAGGCCCTGAACCATCCCGGTTCAGGTCTTGTGAACGAGCCTGGCACCATGATTTGGAACGAGCTTCAAACCAACGACGTCCCCAAGGCAGTGGCCTTCTATAAGGCCGTGACCGGATGCGACAGCCGGACAGAGCCGGCAGGGGACCTGCAGGAATACACATCACTGTTGGTGGACGGAAAGCGGATCGCCGGCGCGCTCACACTCCCCATCGAGGGCCTCTCGCCGTTTTGGATGACGTACTTTGCCGTGGCTAACGTGGATGCCGGTGTGGATATGGCCGTGGAATTCGGCAGCCACGTCATCGCCCCTGCTTTCGACGTGCCGGGCATAGGTCGCATGGCGGTGCTCATGGACCCGGCAGGGGCAGCGTTCAGCATCATGACAGGAGTTACAGCATGACCGTCCGGAAGCATTACACCAACGGTGAGCCGTGCTGGGCCGACCTGCAGGCCAGGGACGTGGCCGCAGCAAAGGAGTTCTACCAGCACCTTTTCGGCTGGAGCTATCAGGACCTGCCCACCCCGGACGGCCGCAGCTACTCCCAGGCCTTCATCGGGGAGCATCTCGTGGCCGTCATCGCCCCGCAGAACCCCCTCCAGGAAGCCGCAGGGAACCACAGCCAGTGGAACATCTACATTGCGGCCACGGACACCGAAGAAATCGGGGAAGACGCCGTTCATGCCGGCGGGAAGCTGCAGTTCGGGCCCGAGGCCGTGGCGGACACCGGGGTGTTGGCGTTCATCGAACCCCCTGGCGGCGGAACCACCGGGGCCTGGCAGGCTGGCACGCACATCGGCAGCCACCTCTTCAACGAGCCTGGTGCGTTGGCTTGGGCCGAGCTGCTGACGCCTGAGCCGCAGGCCGCCGTCGGGTTCTTCCAGCAGCTTTTCGGGCATGAGGTCACCGAATACCCGCAGGACGACGGCGGCAGCTACAGCACGCTGATGGTCAACGGTGACGAGGTGGCCGGCGTCGTTCCCGCCGACGAAGGCGAGGACGCCGCCTGGCAGATCTATTTCGGTGTCGCGGACGTGCGCCGGGCCGTTGACTCTGCGGTAGCTGCCGGGGGAGTGGTGCTGGTGGAGCCCGAGGAGACCCCCGAGACCGGATCCCTGGCCACCATTCAGGACCCCCAGGGTGGCGTCCTGAGCCTGATCCAGGTCTCTTCACGCTAGTTGGGAAGCTGGCGAACAACAAAAGAGCGGCCCTGCAGTTCGAAACTGCAGGGCCGCTCTTTTCAGATGCGCTCTAGGCGTACGCGTTCACCAAACGGACAGCGCCGCCGTCGACACCCTTGGCACCCTGGACGTAGTCAGGGCCGGTCTTGTCGAATGAGGTCAACTCAGAGTCAGCCGAAACCGTACCCATGACCCACGACGGCAGTCCGCGGTCATTGAGGCGGCCGACGGCAGCGTCGGCAACTTCGGGGGACACGATGGCGATCATGCCCACGCCGAGGTTCAGGGTGCGCTCCAGGTCGGCCAGGGGAACGTTGCCGAGCTCGGAAACCAGCTTGAAGATGGCAGGCAGTTCCCAGGTGTTGCGGTCAACCGTGGCAACCAGGCCCTGCGGGAGGACGCGGGCCAGGTTGGCGGCCAGGCCGCCACCGGTCACGTGGCTGAAGCCGTGAACGGCGGCGCCACCCGTGAGCGGGAAGGTGCGTGCGAGGTCCAGGCAGTCGGCTGCGTAGACGCGGGTCGGCTCAAGGAGCTCCTCGCCCAGCGTACGGCCGAGCTCGGAAACCTGGCGGTCCAATGCCCAACCAGCGTGGTTGATGACGCGGCGGACCAAGGAGTAGCCGTTGGAGTGCAGGCCGGAGGATGCCATGCCGATCACGACGTCGCCGGCGCGGACACGGTCTGGGCCAAGCAGGGCATCGGCTTCCACAACACCGGTAGCGGCACCGGCGACGTCGTACTCGTGCTCACCAAGGAGGCCAGGGTGCTCAGCGGTTTCGCCGCCCACAAGGGCGGTGCCGGCAACAGAACACGCAGCAGCGATACCGCGCACGATGTCGGCGATGCGCTCCGGGACAACCTTGCCGCAGGCGATGTAATCGGTCATGTACAGCGGCTCAGCGCCAACCACCACGATGTCGTCCACCACCATGCCCACCAGGTCGAAACCGATGGTGTCGTGGATGTCCATGGCCTGGGCGATTGCCACCTTGGTGCCCACGCCGTCAGTGGACGTGGCGAGCAGCGGCTTCTTGTAGGTCAGCAGCTTCGAGACGTCGTACAGGCCAGCGAAACCGCCGACGCCGCCAATCACCGAGTTGTTGTGGGTCGCCTTGACGGCGTCCTTCATGAGTTCGACGGCGCGGTCTCCCGCTTCGACGTCGACACCTGCAGAAGCGTAAGTGATGGCGTTTGCATTCTGGGCGCTGTCAGCGGCGGGGGTTGCGGAGGTCATACAGACTCTTTCTTGTCGGCGTCGGTCAAACGATCAGCGTCGGTAAGGAGGTTTTCGAATTCGGCGTCGGGTCCCGGATCGCAGCCTGTGGCACCGGGCTTCTCGGCCGGATCCTCGGAGTCGTCCACGGACTCGGACTCAGCGGCCGGTTCCAGCCCGCCCAGGTCCGTGCGCTCCAGCAGGTTCTTGCCCAGCTTGTCCGCATGTGGCAGCTCAATCGGGTACTTGCCCGTAAAGCAGGCCGTGCACAGGCGTTCGCGCGGCTGCTGGGTGGCGCCGATCATGCCATCCTCGGAGATGTAGGCCAGCGAGTCAGCGCCGATGGCCTGGGAAATCTCCTCGATGGTTGCGCCGTTGGCGATCAGCTCCGCGCGGGACGCGAAGTCGATGCCGTAGAAGCAGGGCCACTGAACCGGCGGGGAGGAGATCTTCACGTGCACCGCTGCAGCGCCGGCTTCGCGGAGCATCCGGACGATTGCGCGCTGCGTGTTGCCGCGGACGATCGAGTCGTCCACCACCACAATGCGCTTGCCACGGATCACCGATTCCAAGGCGTTGAGCTTCAGGCGGATACCCAGCTGGCGCAGGGTCTGCGAGGGCTGGATAAAGGTACGGCCAACGTAGGCGTTCTTGACGAAGCCGTGAGCGAACGGGATGCCCGACTGTTCGGCGTAACCAACAGCCGCAGGGGTACCCGATTCCGGAACGGGGATGACCAGATCGGCCTCGTGCGTGTTTTCGCGGGCCAACTGGCGGCCCATCTCAACACGGGCCTCGTACACGGAGCGGCCGGCAATGGCAGCGTCCGGGCGGGCAAGGTAGACGTATTCGAAGACGCAGCCGGCGGGGGTAGCCTCAGCGAAGCGCTGCGAACGGACGCCGTCCTCGTCGATGGCAATGAATTCGCCGGGTTCGATCTCGCGGATGAAGCTCGCACCAACGGTGGCAAGGCCGGCCTGCTCGGAAGCGACCACCCAGCCACGGTCCAGGCGGCCCAGGCACAGCGGGCGGATGCCGTACGTGTCGCGGGCTGCGTAGAGCGTTCCCTCGTCCATGAAGACGAAGCAGAAGCCACCCTTGATCTTGGGCAGCAGCTCCAGTGCGGTCTGCTCCAGGGTCTTGCCTTCTTCGCCCTCAAGGAGTGCGGTCACCAGTGCGGTGTCAGAGGTGTTTCCCTGCTTCATTTCACCGGTCAGCTGGCCATCGTTGCGCTCAAGGATCATTTCCCGGAGTTCAGCCGTGTTGGTCAGGTTGCCGTTGTGGGCCAGTGCAACCGTGCCGGTTGCGGTCGCACCCAGGGTTGGCTGCGCGTTGGCCCAGTGGCTTGCACCGGTGGTGGAGTATCGGCAGTGGCCAACGGCCAGGTGCCCGGTCAGGGTGTTCAGGGTTGTCTCGTCGAAGACCTGGGACACAAGGCCCATGTCTTTATAGACATTGATGCGCTTGCCGTCACTGGTAGCAATACCAGCCGATTCTTGTCCGCGGTGCTGCAGCGCATACAGCCCGTAATAGGTGAGTTTTGCTACTTCTTCACCGGGAGCCCAAACCCCGAAGACGCCACAAGCGTCCTGGGGGCCCTTTTCGCCAGGGAGAAGATCATGAGAAAGTTTTCCGTCGCCACGTGCCACTGGTCGATTGTCTCATGTTGTGGCCGTGGTAGGTTCCCCCGCAGCCTATGTGACCCCGGGAACAGGGCCGTTACGGGAAAAATGCGATGCGTCTCACAAGGCTTCCCCGGCGAAAGGCGGGCTTAATCGCCCGACTTAGCGGACGTCGTCGTGCTCCGGGCCTTCATCCGGAACCGAATCCGGAACGGCTTCCACCACGGCGCGCTGCGAGCGCTTGACGCTCACGCGGTCCAGGACCAGGGCGAGGATCGAGAACACGATCACGCCGCCGCCGGCGCAGACGATCAGGAAGAAACCAAAGACGGTGCTGGCGTCGAAGGCGGGGTCCGCCGGGCGGCCGTAGGCGATGATCGCGGCCACGATTGCGCCCACCACCGCGCCCAGAATCATGAAGGGTACGAACTTGGGTGCCCGCCGAACCGTGATTTCGCGGCGGGCGGAGTTGGGGGTGGTGTCCTTTGAAGCCATGTGTTAAAGCCTACCGTTCCCCGCCGATACGACAGTTAATGCCAATGTTCCGGGGGAACATTGGCATTAACTGGCAACTCGGCGGGGGTGGGTTAGCTGCCGCGGTACGTAGAGAACGCGAACGGGCTCAGCAGCAGGGGCACGTGGTAGTGCTCGCCGGCGTCGGAAACTGTGAAGTTCAGGTCCACTTCGGGGAAGAACGTCTCCGTGCCGAGGCCTTCGTAGTAGGCGCCCGTGGCGAAGTTCAGCCGGTAGGCACCGCCGGGAATCCGCTCGGGGCCGAGGGTCTTGATGCGGCCGTCGGCGTCCGTTTCGCCCTTCGCCACCAAGGTCCAGTCGTCGCCTTCGCGGACGTAAAGTACGACGGCGACACCCGCCGCCGGGCGACCCGAACCGGTGTCGAGGATGTGGGTTGTTACCTGCGAAACGCTCATGCGTTGACTCCTTCGCTGACCAGTCCGGAGAGGCGCAACAGTGCGATCTCCCGCAGCTGGCCGGCCACGATTGTGTCTTCTTCTTCGGGTGTGTGGGTAATGCGTTCCTGCAGCGTGGCGAGGATTTCCTCAGCGCTGCGGCCTGCGGCGCGGATCAGGAAAACCCTGCCGAACTTTTCCTCGTAGGCACGGTTCCCCTCGGCCAGGGCCGCTGTTGTCTGGTTGTCGCCGGGGTCAACTCCGGCTTGCTCCGAACGCGACATTGCGGCCTCGGTGGTTTGTGCCTTGGGGCGTTCGCCGATCCGGGGGTGGTGGGCCATGGCGGACTCCACCTCGGCCGGAGTGAAGGGGTGGGCAGCTTTGTTGGCGTGGGCCAATAAATCGTCCACATTGGCGAAGGGGCGGGCGTCGACGATTGTTTCGACCCAGCGGCTGATATCCAGGCAGGGCGTCAGGGTCTTGATGGCCTCGTCCCGCTCAAGGCTGTTGAATACTGCAAGCTCCATGCTTGTCATCCTCAGGCAAATGCTGGCATCCATGGTGTGGGCTATGCGGAACCCCTGCTGTTCAGCAGGAGGAAGCACAGTACTTCTGCTTCCGCATCATGGAACTGTTATTTCAGCATACGTAATTTAGTTAAGCCGAGAGATCACTCTGGTGTCAAGAGACTACCGCGGTGTGGCGTCTCGTGCGCACGGTCAGATAGAGGCGATGGGCCGTGATGACCAGCGCCAGCCACGAGATGCCAATGGCCCAGGCCGCCAGGACATCGGTCAGCCAGTGATGGCCAAGGTAGACGCGGCTCAGGCCCATGGTGATGGCAAACGCCGCCGCCACCGCCACGGTGATGACCCGCGCGCGCAGGGTCTTGACCCTCAGGATGACCAGGTACGCGACGATTCCCGCGATCACCAGGGAGTTCAGGGAGTGTCCGCTGGGAAATGAGGGCGAGTGCTCGTATGGCGGGATGGCGTCGGCGAGGTCCGGTCGGGTGCGGCCAAAGAGCGGCTTGCCGAGGACGGTGATGAGCAGTGAGCCGAGCCCGGCGGCAAGCATAAGGATGACCGGTGTCCAGGACTTCCTGCGCACGGCCAGGAAAATCATGATCACCACGGCAATGATGGGCATTCCCACAGTGCCACCGATGTTTGTGTAAGCAGTGATCGCAACATCCAAGGCGGGGGAACGGACCGTCTTGGCTGCATCAAGTGCTGGATGGTCCAGGCCTGCAACGCCATTGGCTTCTGTGACCGATTCATAGACCTCGCCGAAAACCAGGGCCAACGACAATGCCACCGCAAGGCCCACGACCAGCGTGATGATGAGCGCTGCATAGGGGCCGAGGAGCCTGGTGATCCACTCGGCGCCCCTGGCCAAGGTGCGCCCGATCGGGGATTTCCAGCGCGTCAGGTCCTGTCCGGCAACGAAGCGGTCCTGGCTTACTTCGCCCTGGACGCCGGCTTCCGGTTGCTTCTGCCCTTCAGTCGTCACTCTTGTCCCCTTTCCGTGGCGGCCTCCGCATTGGTGAGCAACCTTAGCATTTTCACCTTGGGCGATCCTGGGGATGCGTTCAGGGAAGCTGCGGTTCGCGCCTCCCACCACGCTGGGGCAGAATGACCACTACCAGCTGAAGGAGTTCCACATGCCAGACATTCTGACGTCCAGGTTCCTGTTCGGTCCCGGCCCGAGCAATTGCTACCCCGAAGCCATGGCCGCCTTGGCGTACCCCGTGCTAGGCCACCTGGACCCAGTGTTCATCGAGCGTCTGGACCACACCTGCGAGGGCCTCCGTACAGTGTGGGGGACCACCAATGCGCGAACGCTGCCATTGAGCGCTACTGGTTCTGGCGGGATGGAAGCGGCTTTCGTGAACACCGTGTCCGACGGCGACGTGGCAGTGATCGCTGTCAACGGCCTTTTCGGGGCGCGGATGTGTGAGGTCGCCCGACGATGCGGGGCAACAGTGGTCCGCGTCGATCACGAATGGGGGCAGCCCATCGATGCTGACAGGGTCCTCTCGGCACACCCTCATCCGAAAGTGATCGCGGCGGTCCACGCAGAGACGTCCGTAGGCGTGATCTCCGACATCGCCGCCCTCGGTGCCGGAAAGGGCGACGCTCTCCTGATTACGGACGCCGTCACATCGATCGGTGGGTTGGAGCTCCTGGCAGACGACTGGGGGATCGACGTCGGATACGCGGGCACGCAGAAGTGCTTAGGCGTCCCGCCGGGATTGTCGCCGTTCACGGTGTCCGACCGCGCGTTCGAACGCCGCGTCAAGGATCCGCGTTCCTGGTACCTCGATATTGGGCTGCTCGGTGGCTACGTCGGCGCGGCCAGCGGTGCCCGGACCTACCACCACACAGCGCCGGTCACCATGATCGCCGGCCTGGAAGCTGCATTGGACCGCATCCTCGCCGAAGGGCTGGACGTTGTTCAGGCCCGGCATCGCGCCGCTGGTGACGCGTTGCAGAACGGGCTGCAGGAGATGGGGCTGGAACTGTTCGCCGCCGAAGGTTCCCGGTTGCCGAGCCTCACCACCGTCAAAGTGCCCGACGGCGTGAACTCGGCTGCCGTGCGCGCCTACCTTTTGAAGCACTTCAGCATGGAAATTGGCTCTGGGGTGGGGGAATACGCGGACACGGTGTGGCGGATCGGCATGATGGGCCCCAACGCCAACAGTGCGTCGGTGACACTGGTGCTGGGCGCCCTGAAAGAGGCCCTCGCCAAAGCCTGACGCTCTCTCACGTCCCGCCTGCTTGGGGGTAACGCTCTCTCACATCCCGCCTGTTTGGGGGTAACGCTCTCTCACGTCCCGACTGTTTGGGCGTGACGCTCGCTCACGTCCCGCCTGTTTGGGGGTGACGCTCTCTTACGTCCCGGCGTCGTACTTCAACGTCACCGAGGCGAGGGCCGAGTCGTCGTCGGGCTGGATCCCGGTGACGGTGAGGATCCCCGCGCCGGGCAGGGTGACGGACTGGCCCTCCCGGAAGGCCTGCTTCCGTTCCTCCTCTGCCGTCCGGATCCAGAACTGCACGGCAGGAGCTCCTTCCGCGATGCCGATCTTCACCACGCCTACATGCACGCCGTCGAAGGTGGGCTGCATTCCTTGCTTCACGGTTACCAGCTGTTCCATGGTCATCCCTATTTCACATCCACGGAGTACACGGAATCGAAGTTTTCCTTGTACTCATCTTCGGTCAGTTCCAGCGTCCCGGACTTGTGGTCGCTATCGCCCTCCATGTAACCGCCTGAAGGCCCCCATGGGTTGGCCAGCACGATGACCTTCTGGCCGTCGTCGTTGGTTTTCACATCCACCACCATGTACGCGTGGTTGGGGACCACATCTGTGCGGTTGACCTCTTCAGATTCCCAGAACCAGTCGAAGTCGTCGTCTTTCACATCTTCGGTGCCTACGGAGACCGCTTTGCCGTCCGAAAGTTTGTCCTCGATGTCGTCCAGGTTCAGCTCCCCGTCCTTATCCGCGGACTTTCCGGTCATCAGCTCCATGGCTTCGTTGCTGTAGCCGCCGTCGATGTCATCGTAGGATCCGCCCCGATGCTCAGCGGCAGCGCGTTCGTAGATGGACAACCAGTTCGGCTCACCGTCCGCGCCGCGCACGCCGCCCTCCGTGGACTTGGCCTCCACAGTCACCTCCACGGGTTCGCCGTCCTCATAAAGGGTGACCACCCAGTGCGTTGGCGGGTCGCCGACGGGACGCATATGCGATTCCAGGAACTCATCCAATTTGCTTTGGCGTTCCAATTCCTGGGCCACCGAACCCATCCCGGCCAGCAGCCAGCAATCACCGATCTGGCCCTGGCGGATATCACTGGGGTTGCCGGCGTCGGGGTCTTTGCGAACATCGCCGGGAACATCGACGTCGGCCGTGTCCGGGTTCAGGGGCCCGGGGTCGCCGGGTGGGTTGGAGTCGCCCCGCCCGGAACGATCGGAGCCCGAAGATCCCGAGCTGGACTTGTCCTGCTCGTCCGCGTTCCGGGCCAATTCCGTGGCCTGGTCCCGTAGCTCGGCGGAGATCCTCACCAGCATGGGCCGGTGCTCGGAGTTCCACGACGCCCGGAATATCGCAGCATCCTTGCCGTCCCAGCGGGCGTTGGCGATGAGGCTTCCCAGTTCCTGGGACAGCGAGGTCATTCGCTCGGAGTGCCGGGACATGGTTTTGGCCAATGTCCGCAACTGTTCAACATCAGCACCGTAGAATCCCGGCATTGTCCCGTCCCCCTTGAATGTTGTGGCCATGAAGCCAAGGTCACCGTAACCGTGTGGCCCGCCGGACGCGATGGATAGAACTTCCCTGTCAGCCCGTGGGGGTGGCCGTGCCGGCACAACTTTCGGCCGTGACCGGGACCGTCATGCTCAGGAAGGCGGGGCTCTTCGATTCGATGGTGATGGTCGCGCCAGTGCCGTCGGTGCTGCGGGCCACCACCCAGCCACCCGGAACGGGGTCAGTTCCGCCGAATGCCGGGAAGCCGTACTTTTCCAGGACGGGGTCCGCCGCGTCGAAAACAGCCTCGAAGTTTTTGGACGGCTCCACGATGTCCGCGCTGCTTTTCAAACTTTGCGGATGGAAGATGCACGTGCCGTCTTTGCTGTTCGTCACGCTGGAGGGATCGTCCGGGGCCCACGTGAGGCCGGGCATTTTGGCTTCCAAGGCCTCGACGAGCTCTTTGGTCAGGGCGTCGTACTTGATGGTGCTCTCCGCGAGCGATGCCGGCGCGGCCGTGACCGGCGGCGCAGAGCTCGGTTTCCGGGTGGGGCCGTCCGGGGTTGCGGCGCAGCTGGACAATGCCGCCGCGCACCCCAAAAGCGCAGCTGCCAGCTGCAAGTTTCGCTGCGCGGTCCTGCGCATGGTTCCCCCAACTTCATAAAACGCTCGACGGCGGTACTCACCGAATGGTGTCACACATGCCTTCCGGCGGCGATGGGCAGAACACCCCTCCGACGGCTTCGGGGGTGGGGTGTGAGTGAGGGTTGGGTTGAAGGGGGTGGGGTGTGAGTGAGGGTTGGGTTGAAGGGGGTGGGATGTGAGGGAGGGTCAGGTGTTGCGGGTCAGGATCCAGGTGTTGGTGCCGTCCTGGCGCTCGAACGTCACCGTGGTCACCAGTGCCTCGATCAATGCCAGCCCCCGCCCGGACTCCGCCTCAGAATCCGGCATGGACGCCTGCATGTCGTCGGCGAACGGCTCGCGGGCGTTGAAGGCGCTCACCCTGGCCACCAGTCGGCTGGGACGGACGCTGATGTCGACGTCGATCTCCACAGGCTTCTCTGCCGCCGGCAACGCGTGCTGCACAATGTTGGCGGCGGCTTCGATCACGGCGGTCGCGAAAGTCATCCGGTCCATATCGGGCACGAAGGAAGCATCGTCCCACAAGGCATCCAGTTCGTTGTGGATGGACTCGATTGCTTCCCCGGTGGAAGGCCCGTGGAACCCCCGGCGGGCGATCACGTCAGTCATCGCCGAATGCTTCCTCAGCCGAAGGGTAGGCCGTGAGCACGCGGTCCATGTTGGTCAACTCGAGGACCATCTTCACCTGCGGCTGAACTGCGGCGATGCGCAGGTCGCCGCCGGCCTGGCGTGCTGCTTTGAGGCAACCGATCAGTGCGCCCAGCCCGGACGAGTCCATGAAGTTGGTCTCGGCCAGGTTCACCACCACGCGGTTGGAGCCACCGGCCACAACCTCGTTCACTACCTCGCGGAGTTTGGGCGCGGCCACCATGTTCAAGCGCCCAACGCTCTTCACTTCCGCGTAGGTGTCCTTGACCTCATAGCTAAACTGCATCTGCATTCCTTTCCTCCGGGCGCTTGGGCCCAACATCCTCAGGCACGAAACCCTTGTACAAAACTGCCTTGACCAGCACGCTCAGGACAACCAGGTCGAACGCTACCCACGCCACGTTCACCAGGGTTCCCAACGGTTCGGAAAGCCCGGTCAGCAGGCGGGCGATACCGACCACCATCGCCACAGCCAACAGGACAGCCACCGTGATCTGCGGGCGGATGAGGCTCCAACTCGGTCCGCCGCTCTGGCGTGCTTTGGGGGTGACCGCGAACCCGAGGGGACGTCCGAACCAAACGTTGCGGGCCGCCGTCGTGCATGCCTTGATCCACGTGGGGAACAGCGCAAGGCTGTACTGCTGCCCGCGCCAGGTGGGGATCCCGTGCCCGGCCACCACAAACAGGAGCTGGTTGACCACCATGAACGGGATGAAGCGAATAAAGAAGTCCCAGCTGAGGCTGCTCACGGGGAGGATGCCGAGCGTCAGGTAGATGATGGGCGCGGCGAAGTAGACCACGGCCGCGAACCCGCTGAGATAGGTCCACATGGTGGAGAAGTACATGAGTCGCTGGCCCCAGGACAAGCGCCGTTGCACCAGCGGGTTTTCGCGAAGCAGGACTTGCATGGTGCCCTGTGCCCAGCGGAGTCGCTGGGTGAGCATGGTTTTGAGGTCCTCGGGCGCGAGGCCGTTGGCCAGGATTTCGTGGTGGTACACGCTCTTCCAGCCGAGCCCGTGGATGCGCATTGCCGTAGCCATGTCCTCGGTGACCGAGATGGTTGCCAGCGGCATGATCGGCTGGGCTTCATCGGTGCGTTCCACGGAGATGGCTTCCAGGACGGCGTGGACCGATTCGAGCGCGCCCAAGGGCGACCAGTCGCGCCCGGACATGCGGTCGACGGCGTCAGTCGCCACAGTGGTGACGCCACCTTCGCCGACGTGGGCAAGTTCCATCGCCGCGATTTCTTCGAGGTCGGACTGCAGTGCGGAGAAGTCCGCGGCGACCAGGGTGCGAACGGCGTCGTCCACTTTGCGTCGCACACGGTAGGTGATCTCGCTGAGGGACACCCGCGCGTCAAGTTCCTGTTGGGCTGCCGTGGTGGCGGCCTCCACCTCGTTGAGCATCTGCTCCACCAGCGGGTTACGGGCCTCCTCCGAGCGCCGGGCCTTCTTGATGGCCTGCTTGGAGGCGCTCAATGCCCGCCGGACACTCTTCTCCGTGGCTTTGACGTAACCCACCAATCCCAGCTGCATCAGGGCTTCGCGGCGCAGGATCGCGTTGGAGCCGCAGAAGAAGGCCGCGTTCCAGCCGTCCTTGCCCTGTTGGATGGGGCCGTAGAACAGGGGTGCCTGACTGCCCAGGGGATCGTCGGCGGGGACGTTTATGAAGTACTGCGGCGTCTGGACCAGCGCCACCCGGTCATCGTTGAAGTAGCCCAGCGTCTTGTCCAGGATGTCCGGTTCCGGGATCTGGTCGGCGTCGAGGATCAGCAGGTACTCGCCCGAGGTGACCATGAGCGCATTGTTCAGGTTTCCTGCTTTGGCGTGCCGCGGCATGTCAGGGGTCCAATCCGCACCGCGCGTCACGTAGCCGATCCCGTGGGTGTCGGCGAGTTCGCGCATCTCTGGGCGGTTGCCGTCGTCGAGGATCCAGGTGCTGTGCGGCCAGCTGATGTCCTTAGCTGCCAGGGCTGTGGTCAGGACCAGGTCCAGCGGTTCGTTGTAGGTGGTGATGAAGACGTCCACTGTGGCGTCGGCGGGTGCCGTGGGTGGCGGTTTGCGGATCTTGAGGTTCCACACCGTGAGGCCGAAGAGCATCACATCGATCAGGCTGTACGTTTCAGCGATGACCAGCGGAACGGCGATCCACCACGCATCCCAGTTCAGTGATGCGTACCAACGCCACGCCACGTAGTTGACGCCCAAAATGACCGTGAGGACAACCAGCAGCCGGGTCCAGAAACGTGTCAAAATCCCCCCTTTTCTGTGGCTCAGCGTTTACGGCGAACGACGACGGCGGTCACGTCATCTTCGGCGGTTGCAGCGGGTGCCAGCTCCAGAAGGGCGGCGCACACCTCGTCCGAGGTAGCTCCGTTGCGTGTGACCTTTTCGACGTTAATCACGAACTCTTCCAGCGAATCGTGGGCATCGAGCACCCCGTCGCTCACGATCACCAGGGAATCTCCGGGCTCCAGCTCAAGTTCCGCGGCCGGCCAGAGCTGGTCGTCGAGTATGCCTACCGGCGGGCCGGCCGAGACCAGCCGCTGAGCCGCCCCGTCAGCCGGAACGTACAGCGCAAGGCCGTGACCGGCGTCGATATAGCTGAGCTTTCCGGAGGCGCTGTCCAGGCGGGCGTGGAACATGGTGACGAATGAGCCCGACTGGTCAAGGTCAGAGGTGATGGTGGCGCTGGCCGAGCCGAACGCATCGGCGATCGCCGGGGTGTCCGCCACCGACCGCATTACGGCCCGGACAGTCGCTGCGATCAGGGCCGCGCCCATTCCCTTGCCCATGGCGTCGGCGAACGTCAGGTGCATGCCGTCGCTGGTCTGGTACCAGTCATAGAAGTCCCCGCCCACGCTGCGGGTCGGGCGGAAGGCACCAGCGACGTCGTACCCTTCCACTCGGACGGTCTCCCGGGGGAGGAGGCTCTGCTGGACGACGGCGGCCCGTTCGAGTTCGTCGACTTGGCGCTGGTCCTCGGCGGGCGCAGCGGGCGTGCGCGCGCGGCGGAAGAGGGCGCGGATGCGGGCCTGGACTTCCTTGGGGCTGAAGGGCTTGCTGATGTAGTCGTCCGCGCCGGTGTCCAGGCCGTTGAGCCGGTCGATCTCGTCCGCGCGGGCTGTGAGCATCAGGACATAAGCGTCGGAGAACTCCCGCAGCCGACGGCACACTTCCATGCCGTCGATGTCGGGGAGGTTGATGTCCAGCGTGACCAGTTCGGCGTTGGTGTTCCGGACGGCTTCGACGCCGGACAGGCCGTCGGACGCCTCGGTCACGACGAAGTCGAGCTGCTCAAGGATGAGGACGAGGAGCCCACGGATGTCGGCGTCATCTTCGACGACGACGGCTTGGCGCGGGGACGAGGTTGAGACCATGGCTCCATTAACTAATGCTGCTGGCTATTTGTCACGTTTAGTCATGACATATGTAACGCCCGCGCACAGAGGTGAGCGGGCGTTACAGATTTTGTGCAGTTATGTGAGTGAGCGATCGGCTCAAGCGGGCGGGACGTGAGAGAACGTCGCGCTTAAGCGGGCGGGACGTGAGAGAGGGTTAGACGCCCAGCTCTTCCTTCAGCGCCTGGACGTGGCCCTGCGCAGAAACCTGGTACTGGGCGAGCTGGACTGTGCCTTCGCCATCCAGGACAACGGTGGAGCGGACGATGCCCTCGACGATTTCGCCGTCTACCAGCTTCTCGCCCCAGGCACCGTAGGCCAGGGCAACCTTGTGGTCTTCGTCGGAGAGCAGCGGGAAGGTCAGCGCGAATTCGCCGGTGAACTTGGCGAGGGCCTCGGGGCCGTCGGGGGAGATTCCGATGACTTCGTAGCCCTTGCCCTGCAGGCTGGCCAGGTTGTCACGGAAGTCGCAGGCTTCGGTGGTGCAGCCGGGAGTGGCGGCCTTGGGGTAGAAGTACACAATGACGTTGCGTCCGCGGTAGTCGGACAGCGAGACCTTGGTGCCGTCGGCGTCGAGAAGCGCGAAATCAGGTGCTTGCGTTCCGACGAGGAGTTTCTGGGTCATGGCGATCCTTTACATTCAACCGGTGTGCACCGGCGGTCATTTCAAACAACAGCGATCATTCAAAGAACGAAGTCAATGAAGTAGAACAGCGAAATCAGATGCTGTATTCCGCAGGTCCGCGCACTGTGGCATAAGGCCCTGGCACGAACTGGTAGCCGCCACCACGGACGGTGGCGACAGTGTGTCGGGCAGAGCCGAGCTTCCGCCGAACCCTTCCAACATAAACGTCGATCGAGCGAAATGCCGCCCCCGGGAGGTCAAATGACTCCAGGAAGCGTTGCAATTCTTCACGTGCAATGGCGCGGGAGCAGTTCACCACGAGGTAGCGCAGCAGCTTGTATTCCATGCCAGTAAAGGAAACCGGCTCCCCGTCCAGCAGCACTACTTCAGCGGCGAGGTCCACCGCAAGTTGGCTGCGGCGGCTCGCCAACGTTACGGGCTCGACGGCGGTGCTGTCGCCCGCTGACGGTGACTGGTCGCCGTCGGAACGGTTGCTGCTGCGTGCCTCGGCGAGGGCGTCCGCGAGTGTCACGGTCGCCGCCGACTTGGTACCGGCGTCGGCGGCTTCCTGCGGAGTGCCGCCCCAGGAAGTGTCGCCGACGCCGGAGTGTTCTGCCCCGATGGCGGGCCAGATGCGGACTTCCGCCTCCGGGGCAAGTTTGATGGCACGGGCCAGCACCAGGCGGGCTGCCCGTTCCCAGATTTCGGGATCAATGTCGTCGCCCTCGGCCGGGTTGACCCAGAGCGCCAGCCCGTGGGCTGTCAGACCGTTGCGTTCGTGCAGGCCCGGCCGCCGGCCCGCGGCACCGCGCGAGGCGGTGCCGCGGGACGGCGGTGGCCCGTAGGCATTGACTGCCATGGCGGTGGGCCTAAACGTTGCCGCGGCGGAGCAGCTTGCCGCCGGGGTTCTGGCCGTCGATCGGGGTGCCGCGCAGGTAGGTCTTGCGGACGACGCCGGCCAGGGGACGGCCGTCGTACGGCGTGATCGGGTTCTTGTGCTTGAGCTTGCTGACGTCCACAACGAACGCTTCGTCCTGGGCGAAGATGGAGAAGTCGGCGTCGTAGCCCAGTGCCAGCTGGCCCTTGTTGTGCAGGCGTGCCAAGGCTGCAGGCTTCTCGGCCATCCAGGAGACGACCTGTTCCAGCGGGATGCCGCGGTGGCGGGCTTCGGTCCAGATCAGGGACAGGCCCAGCTGCAGTGAGGAAACGCCGCCCCACGCCACAGCGAAGTCACCGTTCTCTAGGTCCTTCAGATCAAGGGTGGAGGGGGAGTGGTCCGAGACGATGCAGTCGATGGTGCCGTCCTGCAGGCCCTTCCAGAGGAGCTCGCGGTTGGAGGCCTCACGGATGGGCGGGCAGCACTTGTAGGCCGTGGCGCCGTCGGGGATTTCTTCGGCCATGAGCGTCAGGTAGTGCGGGCACGTCTCAACGGTGAGGTTGACGCCGTCGCGCTTTGCCGAGGCGATCATGGGCAGCGCGTCCGAGGAGGAGAGGTGCAGGATGTGGGCGCGGGCGCCGGTCCAGCGGGCACGTTCGATGACCTCGGCGATTGCCTTGTTCTCCGCGCCGCGGGGGCGGGAGGCGAGGAAGGTCTCGTAGTGGTCACCGCCGGGGTGCGGGGCGCGGTCGATAGCGTGGGAGTCCTCTGCGTGCACGATCATGAGTGAGTCGAAGGACTTGAGCTCAGCCATGTCCTCTTCCATCTCGTCTGCATCGAGGTGCGGGAACTCGTCCACGCCGGAGTGGAGGAGGAAGCACTTGAAGCCGAACACGCCTTCGTCGTGCAGCGGGCGGAGGTCGCTCTTGTTGCCCGGAATGGCGCCGCCCCAGAATCCGACGTCAACGAATGCCTGGTCCTTGGCGACGACGCGCTTCTGCTCCAGGCCGTCCACGCTGGTGGTGGGCGGGATGGAGTTCAGGGGCATGTCGATGATGGTGGTCACGCCACCGGCGGCAGCGGCACGGGTGGCGGAGGCGAAGCCCTCCCACTCGGTGCGGCCGGGCTCGTTGACGTGGACGTGGGTGTCCACCAGGCCGGGGAGAAGCGTTTCGTCGTCTGCGAGTTCGATGACCTCGGTTCCGGTCAGGCCGTTGCCGAGCGGTTCGATTGCGACGATAACACCGTCGCGGATGCCAACTTCGCGGGCTGCGATGCCTGCGGTGGTGAGGATGCGCTGGCCCCGGATAACGAGGTCATAGGCGCCGATTGCTTCAGACATTGAGGTACTCCTTGTTTTCGGTCCGTTCCGCCAGATACACGCCTATGTGCTTCCCTAATTGTTCAAGCAACGGACCTGCTTCTGCGATACATTTTTGGACATCTTTTTCCAGGTCGGTCAGGGCATGGACCGTGTGGAAGCCTGCGTCCGTGAGTTGTTCCCGGCTCAGGGTACTCCGGCCGCACACTGCGATCACGGGAACCCCGGCTTTGCTTGCTGCCCGGGACACACCCATGGGGGTCTTGCCGAGCAGGCTTTGCTCGTCCAGGCTGCCTTCACCGGTGATCACCAGGTCTGCGCCCTTCAGTTTGTGTTCCAGTCCAGTGAATTCAAGAACGACGTCGATGCCCGGCCGCCGCTCTGCCTTCAGGGCCGCGATGGCAATGTAGCCAACGCCGCCCGCCGCTCCAGCACCCTCTGCTTTGGCCGCAAACTTGGCGTGTTGCCCGGTTGCGGCTGCGAGCACGTCCACGAAGTGGCTCAGCGCCGCATCGAGTTCGGTGACGTCGTCCGGCGTCGCGCCCTTCTGCGGACCGAAGATGGCTGGGGCGCCACTGGCCCCCAAAAGGGGATTGTCGACGTCGGACGCCAACACGAATTCTGTCGCTTCGATGCGGACGTCGAAGTTGGAGAAGTCGATGCTTTCCACCTGGGCGAGGGCTGCGCCGCCGCCGGGGAGCTCGTTGCCGTTCTTGTCCAGGAACACGGCGCCCAGGCCCTGCAGGACTCCGGCTCCGGCGTCGGTGTTGGCGCTGCCGCCGACACCCAGGATGATCTTGCGGCATCCGAGGTCCAGCGCGGCGCGGATGAGTTCGCCCGTGCCGATGCTGTTGGCCTTCTTGGCCGTGACGCTGCTGGGGCCCTCCGGGAGGAGAGCCAGGCCGGAAGCTGCCGCCATTTCGATGACAGCTTCCTGGTCCTTGATGGCGAAGTCCGCTTTCACGGGTTCGCCCAGAGGACCGGTGACCGTGGTGGTCCGGCGGGTGAAGCCGGAGCCGATGGCGGCGTCGATTGTTCCCTCGCCGCCGTCGGCCACCGGAATGCGTGTTGCTTCAAAGTTGCCCTGTCCGTAGCCGGCGAGCAGTCCTGTTGCGAGATGCTCAGCGACGTCGGGCGCGGACAGCGAGCCCTTGAATTTGTCCGGGGCGATGACAACACGCATTCCGGTGCCTCCTCTTCCTTTAAGCCTTGGTCAGGATCGCGGTAGGTGCGTCTGCCGCGGTCTCTGCCAACTCTTCGAACTCGTTCACGCCGTTGATCTCAACACCCATGGAGATGTTGGTGATCTTTTCCAGGATCACTTCAACAACCACGGGAACCTTGAACTCGCCCATCAGTGCCTTGGCCTTGTCGAAAGCGGCAGGCAGGTCGTTGGGGTCCTCAACGCGGATGGCCTTGCAGCCCAAGCCCTCGGCAACCTTGATGTGGTCCACGCCGTAGCCGTTGGTCTCCGGGGAGTTGATGTTCTCGAACGCCAGGGAAACGTTCTGCTCCATGTTGAAACCGCGCTGGCTCTGACGGATCAGGCCCAGGTAGCTGTTGTTCACCACAACGTGGATGTACGGCAGGTTGAACTGTGCGCCCACGGCCAGTTCCTCGATCATGAACTGGAAGTCGTAGTCACCGGACAGGGCAACAACGGTGGCGTCCGGGGTGCCACGAACAACGCCCAGCGCAGCGGGAGCGGTCCAACCCAGCGGGCCGGCCTGGCCAGCGTTGATCCACTTGCGAGCACCGAACACGTGCAGCATCTGCGCACCGGCGATCTGCGACAGGCCAATGGTGGACACGTAGGTGGTGTCGCGGCCGAAAGCCTTGTTCATCTCCTGGTACACGCGCTGCGGCTTGATCGGCACGTTGTCGAAGTTGGTCTTGCGGTGCAGGGAGCCCTTGCGCTCCTGGCACTCGGCAACCCAGCCCGAGTAGTCCGGCAGGGTCTTAGCTGCCTGGCGCTCGCGGGCCAGCTCCAACAGACCGTCCAGCGCCGCACCGGCATCGGACGCAATGCCCAGGTCCGGGGAGAAAACGCGACCGATCTGGGTGGGCTCAATGTCGATGTGCACGAACCTGCGGCCAGCCGTGTAGGTGTCCAGGCCGCCTGTGTGGCGGTTGGCCCAACGGTTGCCGATGCCGATCACGAAGTCGCTCTGCAGGAAGTTCTCGTTGCCGTAGCGGTGCGAGGTCTGCAGGCCAACCATGCCGGCCATCAGCTGGTGGTCGTCCGGGATGGCGCCCCAGCCCATCAGCGTGGGGATAACAGGTACGTTCAGGATCTCGGCCAGCTCAACCAGCTGGGCCGAAGCGCCGGCGTTGATGATGCCGCCACCGGCAACGATCAGCGGGTGCTTGGCCTCGGTCAGCAGGTCCAGTGCCTTTTCCAGCTGCTTGCGTGAAGCCTTGGGCTTCTCGATGGGCAGGGGCTCATAGGCGTCAATGTCGAACTCGATTTCAGCCATCTGAACATCGATGGGCAGGTCCAGCAGGACCGGGCCCGGACGACCCGAGCGCATCAGCTGGAAAGCCTTCTGGAACGCGCCGGGAACCTGGCCCGGCTCCAGGATGGTCATGGCGAACTTGGTCAACGGCTTGGCGATGGACTCGATGTCCACAGCCTGGAAGTCTTCCTTGTGCAGCTTGGCAACAGGTGCCTGGCCGGTGATGCAGAGCATCGGGATCGAGTCGGCCTGGGCTGCGTACAGGCCCGTGATCATGTCCGTGCCCGCGGGGCCGGAGGTGCCGATGCAGACGCCGATGTTGCCATCAGCTGCGCGGCTGTAACCGTCAGCCATGTGGCTGGCGCCTTCAACGTGGCGGGCCAGCGTGTGGCGGATGCCGCCGTGGGCACGCATTGCTGAATAGAAGGGGTTGATCGCTGCGCCGGGCAGACCGAAAGCTTCGGTTGCGCCTTCCTTTTCCAGGATGGCTACTGCCGCATCAACGGTGCGCATCTTTGCCATGGTGTACTCCTTGGTTTTGCCCTTGCGGGCCAAGTCTGTGGTGTTTTTGGGTGTGGTGAGGGAACCGCCGTCGTTTTTGATGTACGACGGCGGGTTCCCTGCTGTTTGTTTCTTTGGCGCTTTAGCGCCTTGGCTTACTTGCGGCCGCTGAGCTGGAGGACCTGCTTGAAGAGGCCCGAGTGGTCCAGTCCGCCGTCGCCCTGGTTGACGGTTGCGGCGACGAGCTGCGCGACGACTGCGCCGAGCGGGACCGCGACGTTGGCTTCACGGGCTGCGGAGGTGACGATGCCCAGGTCCTTGTGGTGGAGGGCGAGGCGGAAGCCGGGGTCGAAGTTGCGGTCGAGCATCTTCTGGCCCTTCTGGTCCAGGACCTTGGAGCCGGCCAAGCCGCCGCCGAGGACCTTCAGTGCTGCGTCGGTGTCGACGCCGTAGGCCTCGAGGAAGGCGATGGCCTCGCCGAGGACCTGGATGTTGACGGCTACGATCAGCTGGTTTGCAGCCTTGACGGTCTGGCCGGAGCCGGACGGGCCGACGTGGACGATGGTCTTGCCCACTGCGTTGAGGACGTCCTGTGCTGCGTCGAAGTCGGCCTTCTCGCCGCCGACCATGATGGAGAGGACGGCGTCAATGGCGCCCTGTTCGCCGCCGGAGACCGGGGCGTCGAGGGGGCGGATGCCTGCTTCTACGGCTTCTTCGGAGAGGCGCTTGGCGACGTCCGGACGGATGCTGGAGGCGTCGATCCAGAGGGTTCCCTTCTTCGCGTTGGCGAAGACGCCGTCCTTGCCGGTGACTACGCCCTCAACATCGGGGGAGTCCGGGACCATGGTGATGACAACGTCGGCATCCTTGACGGCGTCAGCGATGCTGCTGGCACCCTGACCGCCCTCGGAGACGAGCTTGTCGATCTTGTCCTGGCTGCGGTTGAAACCAGTGACCGTGTGGCCTGCCTTGACGAGGTTGATGGCCATGGGAAGGCCCATGATTCCGAGGCCGATGACTGCAACGTTGCTCATTGTGGTTCTCTTTCTGAAAGTCTGTGTTTTAACTCGTGCGGGCTATTTGGTGAGCGCCGCCGCTTGGTGAGTGCCGCCGTCGTGCGTTAGTTGGCGTTGGCGCGCTGGCGGATGGCCCAGCTGAAAGCCGATTCCTGCGGTTCCTTGTACTCGAGGCCGATGTAGCCGTCGTAGCCGAGTTCGCGGCTGCGGGCGATCCATTCGCCGAGGGGGAGCATGCCGGTTCCGGGAGCGCCGCGGCCGGGGTTGTCGGCGATCTGGATGTGGCCGAAGTCCTTGGCGTGGTTCTCGATGACGGATTCGACGTCGTCGCCGTTGACTGCCAGGTGGTAGAAGTCGGCGAGGAGCTTGATGTTCTGTGCGCCGGATTCTGCCTTGACGCGGGCGATGACCTTGAGCGCGTCTTCGGCGGTGAGCAGCGGGTACTTGGGTGCGCCGCTCACCGGCTCGAGGAGGACAGTTCCGCCGATACGTGCGACGCCTTCCGCTGCTGCGGCGAGGTTCTTTGCCGCGAGTTCGTCCTGCTCTTCAGGGGTGAACTCGTCCTGGCGGTTGCCGTAGAGGGCGTTGAAGGCCTTGCAGCCCAGGCGCTCACCGATGCCGGCGACGACGTCGATGTTGTCCTTGAACTCGGAGCAACGACCCTTCCAGGAAACCAGGCCGCGGTCGCCGCCAGGCATGTTGCCTGCGTTGAAGTTCAGGCCCGTGAGCTGAACGCCGGCGTCCTTGATGGCTGTTTCAAACTCGGTAACTTGGGCGTCGGTGGGGACGGAGGTTTCGAAGGGCCACCAGAACTCGACGGCGTCAAAACCAGCTGCCTTCGCGGCGGCGGGGCGCTCGAGCAAGGGCAGCTCCGTCAGGAGGATGGAGCAGTTCACTGTGTACGTCATCGTAGGTCCTTCCGAGGAGGGGCTTGGATCCAACTTCCTGCTGCTTGGCTGCTGCCTTGGTGCTTGGCCTCAGTTTCCGCTTAGTGGAATTTAGATTCTGCTTTATGAAAAGTTTAGGGAAGGTGGGGGTGTGAGTCAAGGGGGCGTGTGGGGAGGTGGGGGTTTGGGATACCAAAGGCATGCAGGAGGGCTTCTGGAGTGCTGTCGCCGATCCGAGCGTGCCTAGCGCTCATGCTCAGAAGTTTGTTCTAGGCTCGCGTTGTCGACGGAAGGGCTGGGCATATGAGTGACACCAAAAATTTTTTTGAATCTCCACAAGCCGCTGCTGTTTATAAGCACAAGCTGCTTAAGTCCTACATCCCTGCGTGGGCTGGGAAGGTAGGCTCAACTGCAGACGGCCGCAAAGTCGTTGTATACGATGCTTACTCTGGACCGGGGCGGTACGCCAATAATGACCCAGGTTCTCCAGAGCTCCTAGTGGACACTGCCGTCGCGATGGCGGAACTCCGAAACGTATATTCGATTTTCAGTGAGAAGTCGTTAGCGCATTGTGAGCAACTTGAGAACATGCTAAAAAGCAAAGGCGTCGAATCCTCCACTTACGAGATCAGACAGGGCCCAGTCGAGAAGCATATCGATCGCGTGCTGACTGTGAGTGGCGGCCAACCTCTGTTCGTCTTTCTAGATCCTTTCGGCTTGACAGTTCCCTTCGATAGGATCGTTCAAATTCTCAAATCTCGCGACCATCCCGGCCTGCCCCGTCCCCAGCAGCCCAAAACAGAGCTTCTGATGAATTTCTCATATGAAGCGGTCAGGCGTATTGCAGGTGCCCTGAGGTCTCCGAAGGCTTATGCCGCCAAGGATGCCCAGATAGCCGCCCTAGATAGCGCGCTGGGTGGCGACTGGTGGCGTGAGTTAGCCCTTCAGGAAAGTCCTGATTGGGTTCAGCAGGTCTTGGTTGGCTTCGCAGATCGAGTTGGAACAGCTACCGGTTGTAGCTATATCACGGCGGACGTCGCCGACTCGCTGACAGCGAAGCCCGTCTATGAGCTCATCCTGTTTACTCGGCATGATGATGGACTGTGGAAAATGGCCGAGTCCATGTCCCTCGCGCGGAGAGACTGGCGACAGTGGTTGGTAAAACAAAACGATTCGCAAGGGAATGCTCAGCAAGAACTTCCGGGTCTTAACTTTACTGACAATGAGTCTGAATGGGTGCGGGAGATCGCTGAGAACGTCAAGGCTATCCTCTCAAAATTCGGCCGTTTTAGGATTGATGAAAAGCTAGAAAAGGTTTTTGGTCGTACTCTTGGGCTTGCACGCGAGACGCACATTCGAAAGGCCCTCAAATTACTAAAAACTGAGGGAGTGATTTCGATAGTGCCAATTGGGGGTCTACAGCGGGCCTGGGTCGACCCCAACTAGGCAAAGTCGGAGGGCATCTCATCCCATGTGCGGCCGTCCAAGTCTCGGCCTCCTGACTTTGCTCGGAGACCACCCCACTGCTTGAAGAAAAAGGGGGTTCCTGTAGACACGCATGTGTCCCTGACGCCGCGTACCCACTCTGGGTTGAGTGGGCGGGCGTTCGGACCGCTCTCACCGCCAGCAATGACCCAGTCAATGCCGTCGAGGGGTAGGCCAGGAAGCGGTCCAAGTAATGGTTCGCAGGACAAGAAGCGTCGTTTCGCCGGCACAGCAGCTAGGTCTAAAATCCTGTCATATTGGCCGGACGACTCTACGCTGACCCCCATCCACAAGTTTGTGGGCCACTCCAGCTTGTCGGCAATTCGATTCAAACGTCGTGCGCGCTTGGTCAGAACCTGATACGTGTGGTGCGGCGTGTCCGCCATCACGTCGAAGACTTCGCGAATGAAGGATAGCGGCACTTTCGCGTGGAAGAGATCGCTCATCGAGTTTACAAACACCAAGCGAGGGCGTTTCCACTTGTAGGGGGCGTGTAGTGCCTCGGGATGGGTGGCTACACCGAATCCTGGGCCACTGGTTCGGGGGTCTCCGTCCAGTTGATACTTGGCAGCGCCCATCGCTTTGAGTCTTTTGGATAGCGTCAGTGCGTAGCAGTTATCGCACCCAGGCGATATGCGATCGCAGCCTGTGGTTGGGTTCCAAGTTGTTTCAGTCCACTCTATGGCGCTTCTATCTGACACACCGAAAGCCTAGTGGATAGAACAAATATTCGATACCGCTTGTGTGCCAGTGCATGAGGAGGCGATCTGTGGCCATATGGCCGTCCGCAGAGCCTGGCAGCTAGTCCTCGTAAAGGTACAGCTGCGCTCCATCGGCGGCAGCTCCGAAGCCGTAGGTATCGACAGCCGTTCGAATAATCCCCGCGATTCGCCGAATACTCGGGATTCGTAGGTCAACATTCTGTCCTGTTGTATCAGACGGAAGTTGTAGTCGAATGAGTTCATCGAGGCTAATGCCCCACATTCTAGGCTGTTTTGCTGTTTGCGAGCTCAGAAGCTTCTGACGCTTCTTGAGGGCAAGCCATGTTTGCGTCGCAATCCAAACGTCGAGAGTCTCAAGTTCCGAGTCATGATCGACAAGTGGAAAGAATGACATTGCACCCTGAAATGTCATATCAGGAACAGAGCCGCGCTGAAATCGTCTGACTTGGTTCTCGCTCAGAGGGCCATAAAGATATCTTCGAAGTTGCCAAATGTAGGTTGCATAGTCTCGGTCCGTGGCCGTCAGTCGATCAAGGTTCTGGTTGCCTCTCAGAGGCTCCATAAGCAAGTTAGTAAAAAGCAGGTTCTGCACCCGGCTCTTTATGCGGTTAACTGCCGTAGATTTCATTTGTGTCGAGCGAAGGCCGAGAGTGTGCCCCAAGTAGTCAACGCGCTTGGTACCGGACATCTCGTGCGTTTGCGCATCGGCCGGTAGGAGCAGTCGTACGCCTGGGCTTTTGGCAACATTGATCGGGGATCCGATGGCATCCGCAGCGCTGTGAAGGGCCGCGGCGGCATCGCAAACTTTTTCATAATTGGGACTCCAGATGAGAGTGTCATCTGCGTAGCGGGCAAAGCCGACACCGAGGCGTTCCAACGAACGGTCTAGTTGTGATGCAGCAACGTTAGCCAAAAAAAGGCTGATTGACGTTCCTTGTGGTAGCCCCTGCGTGCGGGGTTTGGGGTTGACTTGGTTTTCTGTATCCAAGCTAGGCGGATAGGAAGTCAAGAATGCTGCTATCAATGACCTCTCAAGAGGGGTTGTGATGACTCCCAGATCGGCAATCGCATTCCATAGAAAGTCATGGGATATCTTGTCAAAAAAGCTGCTGAAGTCGTATTCGGCCACAAAGAGACGTTGCTCACGTCCGAACTCTGCGCGAATATGGGATATTGCGTCATGGGGCGTTCTATCGTAACGGTAGGCATATGCATGGCCACTGAGACGCGACGAATTTTTCCGCATCAACGAGCTGTAGAGCCTTTTTGAAATTACCTCATCGGCAATTGCAAAGGTGCTTACCGTGCGATCTTCTCCGTTACCTTTAGGGACAGTAAAACCTGCAGGTCGCCCGGGTAGGTATGATCCGCTTTTGAGTTTCAACGTGACTGCGTGTGCGATCGAAGGTGCACGTTTTCGGACGAGATACGGATTGAAAGCCGGATTGGTCGCCCATCGATCTGGGCGCCGTACTTGAAGGAGTGGGGAAGGGGTCAGAGCTCGGCGTTTTCGCCGTTTATTCTCGTCCAAAACTGCTCGAGAATAGGTTTCGAACTCACGAATTTGCCTGTTAGCGGCTCGAACAATTCCAGATTCCAGATGTTGCCACATGCTTCCTCCAAAGAGCGAGAGGGCTCGTTTGCACGAACCCTCTCGACGGCCACCGACACATGCAGAAAATGAGCTTCACGCAGGCAGTGCACTCGCGCACCCTGCCTCAAGTAGGTCGGTGATGATCAATCAAAACCCGACTACGAACGGAAGGGAGCCTAGTTCCTCTTGGAACCCAGAGGCAGTATATATGCCGAGGTGCGAAGCTGCGCAAATGTATGCCACGTCATTTCCGCACCGCCTCTCGTTCTGGGTCGAGGTCAATGAGAGCTCCGCCATGGGTAATGGATAGGCTGCGAACTCCTTCATTCGTCCTCCCGCTATGCTGAGGAACGCCGACAAGATCTCGGCGGAACGAGCCCATGAACAGCTCGCGGAAGGATAACGAATGGCTCGGCCGACAGTTCAAGACGTCGCCAGGACTGCGGGTGTTTCCGTGGGGACGGTGTCGCGCGTCTTGAACGGGAGTTCGGCGGTCAGCGCGTCGGCCAAGGAAAAGGTCAATGCCGCCATAAAGGAGCTCAGCTACCGTCCGCTCGCCTCAGCACGAGATCTAAGACGAGACCGCACCATGCGCGTCCTGGCCTTGGCCAAGAACCTCGACTCCCTTGTCATCAATGAAGTCTTCCGCGGAGTAGGCGACGCCGCCGCGGATTCCGGCTACGTCAGCCTGATCGCAGCCACTGACGGGGACTTGGATCGTGAGCAGCAGCTCGTGGACATGCTGCGCAACGGCTCAGTGGACGGCCTGGTGATCTTCTCGCCAACGATGCCGGATGAGGACGTGAACATCGTCGCTGAACAGTTGAGCGTCGTCCAGGTCTGTGAAATCGTCGATGCCGAGGCAGCGTTCGGAGTGTCGATCGATGACCGCCAGGCAGGTTACGACATCACCAAACACTTGATCGACTCCGGCGCAAAGAAGCTGGCCATGCTTGCCCATAGGAGTGCCCGTTCGGGTCGGCTCAGGGAAGAGGGCTTCCGCCAGGCGCTCAGGGAGGCAGGGCTGGAGCCGGACATGATCCTGGCCGGCGAGGGCAACTTCGGTTTCCACGCCGGCCGGAACCTCACCAAGGAGCTCCTCAAAGCAAAAGAGCTCCCGGACGCAGTCTTCTGCGGGACCGACGTAGTCGCCGCTGGCTGTGTCCGCGAGCTCACCGACGCCGGTCTAAGAGTTCCACAGGACATCGCCGTGGCGGGTTTTGACGACTCCGCCCAGGCCGAAATGTGCGTCCCCGAGCTGACCACGGTAAGGCAGCCAGCGTATGAGATGGGCCGAGCGGCCTTCGCTGAACTACTGGAACGCATGACAGTCGAAGGCGCCCACCGCAAAGGCCGTACGTTCTTCCCGCACGAACTCGTCATCCGGGACTCCACTAAATAACGAGGGTTGACAGCCCAACGTGGCGCCTGTCACACTACTTTGGAATCGATTCCACGGCCGCAAGGCCGTTTTTCCAAGCAACGTTTGGAATCGATTCCACAGCCCGGCAATGCACCCCGGCAACGAAGCCAAGCACGGGACGCGGGACAGTCAACCGCGGCCGCGAACCACAGTCACCAAAGGAGCCACTCGTGGACTTGAACCGACCTGCTCTCCCGCTCCACAACAAAGCCGCAAACAAAACGGCCCTAGCCGCAACCGCCCTAGCAGCCGCCCTCCTCCTCAGCGCGTGCGGCGGGGGAGTCGCACCCCAAGGTGCCGAGCAAGCGGCAGCTGCCGATCCGTCGTCGGGCGCTAATGCCAGTGGCAACGTGAACATCTGCGGCGTCAAGGACGCGAGCGGCATCTACAAGGGCACGGCGGAAGCGTTCACCAAGGCGAACGGTAAGGTCACGGCCAAGTACACCGAGATCGGCGCCACCACGGACGAGGCCCGTACGCAGATCGTGCAGCGGCTCGAAGGCAAGTCCACCGAGTGCGACCTCTTCGTCACGGACGTCATCTGGACCTCCGAGTTCGCCTCCCAGGGCTGGCTGCTGGACCAGACCAAGCTGGTGGAAGCCAACAAGGACCGGCTCATTCCCTCCACAGTGGAAACCACCAAGTACCAGGACAAGTACTGGGGCTCGCCGTTCTTCACCAACGCCGGGCTGATCTACTACCAGAAGGACAAGGTGGCCAAGCCGGAGACCTGGCAGCAGCTCTACACGGAAGCCGCTAAGGCCCCGGGCAACGGGTTCGTCTACCAGGGCAAGCAGTACGAGGGCCTCACGGTGAATTTCCTCGAAATGCTCTACAGCGCAGGCGGGGAAGTCCTGGATGACCAAGGCAACGTCAAGATCGACTCCGACGAGACCCGCGAGGTCCTCAACTTCATGACCGAGGGCCTCAAGAACGGCTCAGCTGACCGCGCCGTCCTCACCTACAACGAGGACCCGGCCCGCCTGGCCTACGAATCCGGCAACTTCGGATACCAGCGCAACTGGCCGCACGTGTACCGCCTGCTGAACGCAACCCCGCTGGCATCCAGCTTCGCCGTCGCACCGCTGCCGGCCTGGGAAGGCGGCAAGGCCTCGGGCGTGCTCGGCGGCTGGAACCTGGCGATCTCCGCACACTCCACCAACCAGGCTGGGGCAGTTGCCTTCATCGACTTCGCCACGACGCCGGACTGGCAGAAGCACGTTGCTATGGACTTCTCGCAGGCCCCGGTGAATGAGGCAGCCTACTCGGACCCGGGGGTGCTCCAGAAGATGCCGTTCGCTACCGAACTCCTCGCCTCGGTGAAGGCTGCCAAGCCGCGCCCGATCTCGCCCGTGTACCCGCAGATCTCGCAGGCCATCTATAAGAACGTCTACGCCGTCCTCTCCGGCACCGCCTCCACTGAGGATGCGGTGAAGAAGATGGCCGAGGAAATCACCACCGCCAAGGCGAGCTTCTAATCATGGCCCTCAAGACCATCCAACCCGGCAGCGCGCCACCACACGCACCAAGCGCACCCAAAACAAACGCCCGCGACCGCGCCGAACGCCGCCTCGCCTTCCGCATGACCGCACCGTCGCTGATCCTCATGGCCCTCGTGGCCGCGGTCCCCATCGGCTACGCACTCTGGCTCTCCCTGAACCAGTACAGCGTCCGCACCGCAGGGCTCTCCCGCTTCGTCGGCCTGGAAAATTACATCAACGCCCTGGCAAGCCACGAGTGGTGGGCCGCTTTCGGCCAGACCTTCCTTTTCGCGGGCCTCTCGGTCACCCTGGAGCTCATCCTCGGTACGGCCATGGCGTTGCTGCTCAACCTCGCGTTCAAGGGCCGCGCCGTCCTGCGCACGGTGGTCCTGCTGCCGTACGCGATTGTCACCGTGGTCAGCGCCATCACCTGGCAAACGATGTTCCAGCCCAACCTCGGCCTGGTTACCAACGTTCTCTCCGCACTCGGGCTGCCGGGTGGCGACGTCGTGTGGTTGGGTGAGCACGGCTACGCGATGGCCGTGATCGTCCTCGCCGACGTCTGGAAGACCACGCCGTTCGCAGCACTCATCATCCTGGCCGGCCTGCAGGTCATCTCCTCGGAAACCTACGAGGCCGCAGAACTCGACGGCGCCAGCAAATGGCAGACCTTCCTGCACATCACGCTGCCGCTGTTGCGTCCCGCGATCGTCCTCGCCGCAATCTTCCGCACCCTGGATGCCCTGCGCGTATTTGACCTGCCGTTCGTCCTCACCCGCGGCGCCAACGGCACCGAATCGATGTCCATGCTCGCCTACACCGAACTCCGCGAAAACCGGTTGGTGGGTGAAGGCTCGGCCCTGTCCATCCTGACCTTCCTCACCGTCATGGTGGTCTCGGTCATCTATATCCGCTTCGGCGGCGGCAACATCCGCGACGTCGCCAAGGAGGAACAATGAGCACGCTGACTGCAGAACGCACGACGGCGGCACCCGCCACCGGGCGCAAGTCACCGAAGCGTCGGCTCAGGGGAGAAGCGAAACTCCATCCCATGGTGTGGGTGTTCGTTGTGGCGGTCATGGGCTTCTCGCTCATCCCTTTCTACTGGCTGGTCAACACCTCCCTTAAGAAGGGCGCGAGCCTGTCCCAAGGCGAGCTCTTCCCGAGCCAGCCGACCCTCGAGAACTACCTCGTCGTCTTCCAGAACCCCGAATTCCTCCTGGCGTTGCGCAACTCGGTGATTATCGCCGTCGTGACTACAACAGTGGCGCTGGTGTGCGCGTCCTTCGCCGCCTACGCGCTGGCTCGTCTGAAGATGCGCCGCAAGGCGATGATCCTGACGCTGATCCTCTCGGTGACGACGTTCCCGGCCATCGCCATCGCGGCCCCGATGTTCTCCATCTGGCGCGACATCGGCCTGTACGACACATTGCTGGGCCTCATCATCCCGAAGCTGACGTTCGCGTTGCCGTTGGCGATCTACACGCTGACGTCGTTCTTCAAGGAGATTCCGCGTGAGCTGGAGGAATCCGCGTACATGGATGGCGCCACCCCGTTTGTCGCGTTCCGCAAGGTGATTCTGCCGCTGGCGGTCCCTGGCCTGGCAACGACGGCGATCCTGGTGTTCATCTCGGTCTGGAACGAATTCCTCCTGGCCGTCACGCTGACCAGCTCGCCGGAAGCCCGTCCGGTTCCGGTGGCGATTGCGTTCTTCAGCGGAACCAGCGAGTTCGACCAACCACTCGGCACCATCAGCGCGGCATCGGTGATCATCACCGTCCCGCTCGTGATCCTGGTGCTCCTTTGCCAGAAGCGCATCGTGTCCGGCATGACCGCGGGCGCGGTCAAGGGCTAACCCCACTTTCAGCCATCCGAAGTAACCACAGAAAGAACAGGAACAACGTGAGCATTCAGCAGCAGGCCCCGTCCGCAACCCTCAAGGTGGGAGTTGTGGGCATCGGTTGGGCCGGCCAGCAGCACCTCAAGGCGTACAGCACCATCGACGGCGTCGAGATCGTCGCCGTCGCGGGCATGGAGCCGGAACTTCTTGCCCAGCTGAAAGAGGAGTACAGCATTCCTCACGCGTTCGCCCGCTGGGAAGACATGATCGAACTCGAAGACCTCGACGCCGTCAGCGTCGCGGTGCCGACGTTCCTCCACGCGCCCATCTCCATTGCCGCGCTGGAGCGCGGCCTGCATGTGTTGAGCGAGAAGCCGTTGGCGCGTAACGCCGTCGAGGGTCAGCAGATGGTGGACGCCGCCCGTGAGGCCGGACGCGTCCTGGACGTTGCGTTCAACCACCGCCGCCGCGGCGACATCCAGGCGCTCAAGAAAGTGATCGACGACGGGACGCTCGGCCGCCCCTACTACGCCAAGGCGTCGTGGCTGCGCCGCCAGGGCATTCCCATGCTCGGCAGCTGGTTCACCAACCCGGCGCTCGCCGGCGGTGGTCCGCTGGCCGACATCGGCGTGCACGTCCTGGACTACGCGCTGCACCTCCTCGGAGAGCCGAAGGTCCTGTCCGTTTCCGCCTCGACGCACTCGGAACTCGGTCCGCGCGGGCTCGGCGGCAACGCCCGCTATACGGCGTCGAGCGCAAGCCATAAGTTTGAAGTGGAAGACTTCGCTTCGGCGTTCATCCGGCTGGAAGGCGGCGGTACCTTGATCCTTGAGGCAGGCTGGGCCACGTACCGGGACGAGCGGGACCTCATGGATTTCACGGTTTACGGGACCGACGGCGGAGCGGACCTGCGCTCGGTGGGCGCCTCCGAGAACCCCGTCGCTGACGTGCACATCTTCACGGAAAAGGATGGCGAAAATGCCGACTTCGAAGTGGTGGCCGAACCCGGGCGAGCCCACCAGGCCGTCGTCGACGACTTCGTCGCCGCTGTGCGCGGCGGCGAAACCGTGTGGGGAAGCCACGACGGCTCGCTCGCCCTCAGCCGCGCACTGGTGCTCGATGCCTGCTACAAATCCGCCCAGGAACAACGAGAAGTGAGCCTCTGACATGACCGAGACCAAGTTGAAAATCGTTGTCTGGAACGAAGCCGTCCACGAAGCGCGCAACGAGCCCGCGACCATCGGCGAGATGTACCCCGAAGGGATCCACGGCGCCATCGCCGCCGGGCTTCGGGGGTTCTACCCGGACTCTGAAATCACCACCGCTACCTTGGCTGATCCTGAGCACGGACTTTCCGAAGAAGTTCTAGAACAGACCGACGTGCTGCTGTGGTGGGGGCACATCGCTCATGGGGACGTCGCTGACGAAGTAGTGGACCGCGTGCAGCGGCATGTGCTCGGCGGCATGGGGCTGATTGTGCTCCACTCCGGGCACTTCGCGAAGATCTTCACCCGCTTGTTGGGGACCACGTGCTCCTTGAAATGGCGCAACGAAGGGGAACGCGAGCTGGTGTGGACCGTCAAGCCCTCGCACCCGATTGCCGCCGGCATTGAAAGCCCGATCGTGATTCCGCAGCAGGAAATGTACGGCGAACTGTTCGATATCCCGGAGCCCGATGACCTGATCTTCATCAGCTCGTTTGAGGGCGGCGAGGTGTTCCGCTCCGGCGTGACGTTCTCCCGCGGCAAGGGACGGATCTTCTACTTCAGCCCCGGCGACCAGGAATACCCGGTGTACCACCAGCCGCAGATCCAGAAGGTCATCGCCAACGGTGTCGGTTGGGTGGCCCAGCCGGGTGTCTTCCGGGAGGCGCCCGAGGTTTCCAACCCTGCGCGGGACTGGTTCGCCTAAGCCATGAACACTTCTCTTCCTGTGGGGCGTCCCTTGGGCGTTGCTGCGATCGGCTATGCGTTCATGGGGAAAGCCCATTCGAACGCGTGGCGGAATGTGGCCAGCTTCTTCGACGTCCCGGCCTTCGAGCAGAAAGTGCTCGTGGGCCGGGACGCCGGCTTGGTTTCAGCGGCTGCCGCCAAGTATGGATGGGCCGAGTCCGCTACCGACTGGCGCTCCGTGATCTCGCGGGACGACATCGACATCGTGGACATCTGCGCTCCCGGCTGGATGCACGCCGAGATCGCTCTTGAAGCTTTGGCCGCGGGGAAACACGTGCTGGTAGAGAAGCCGCTCGCCAACACGCTGGAAGAGGCCGAGCTGATGGCTTCCGCGGCGGCTTCGGCCCGGGAACAGGGGGTGCAGTCGATGGTCGGGTTCAACTACCGGCGGGTTCCCGCGCTCGCCTTGGCTCGGGACCTGATTGCCGAAGGACGTCTCGGAACTGTGCGGCACGTACGCGCCGCCTACCTCCAGGACTGGCTTTCCGACGTCGACGCCCCCATGAGTTGGCGTCTGCGGAAGGAGACCGCAGGCTCCGGGGCCCTCGGCGACATTGCTTCCCACGCCATCGACCAGGTCCAGCACCTCACCGGGCAGATTGTCACCGAAGTGACGGGGACGCTGCGGACATTTGTGACCGAACGCCCCGGTGCCGCTGGGCTGGAGAAAGTGACAGTCGACGACGCCGCGTGGGCCACCTTGGGGCTGACCGGCGGCGTGGGGGCCTCGGTGGAAGCGTCACGGGTGGCTACCGGGCAGAAGAACTCGTTGAAGATTGAGATCTACGGGTCCTTGGGTTCGCTGACGTTCGACCTGGAAAACCTGAACGAGCTCGGTTTTCTTGACGCTACGCTGCCTGTGCGGGAGCAAGGGTTCCGGCGGATCCTGGTGAATGAGCCCGAGCACCCTTACGCTGCGGCGTGGTGGCCGCAGGGGCACATCATCGGGTGGGAACACACCTTCACGCACCAGGTGCGCGACTTCCTGCTTGCCGTTCGCTCCGGTGAGACGCCGTCGCCGTCGTTCGACGATGGGCTGCAGGTCCAGCGAGTGCTGGCCGCCGTTGAAGAGTCGGCGCGGAACCGGAGTGTGGTGACGGAGGTGGAGAGACGCTTTCACGGACGACTATCTTCGGGTCCGTTGCACCAGTAGATGGACTTCCCGAGTTGATGGGCAACAGATCTACGTGACAGGAGAACCCCGCCGTCACAACAACGTCGCCCTTTGTTCGCAACCTACTAATCCTTAGACCACCATCCGTTGACCAGGCGGGTGCTTCGAATTCCCCGGGTACGCTGCCGATGATTTCGATTCTTCTAACTCGACAACGACATTGCGTCGGTTGCCAGCCGTGACTACGGGATTGGTTCCGCTCCAGTCTCCGGATATCAGATCAACAGTCGTGGCCAGTAGGTGGCTCGGATGCGAAACGAGGCTCTGATTGCCGCTAGAGGCCTACGCTTCTTTGCGAGCCCTGCGGCGCGAGGATATCCCAGCATCGATTGCCAAGGCGGCTGCTGCTACCACGAGCCCGACACCTAGCGAGGGTAAAACGCCGAGGATCGGCCACATAATGGCGAAAGAGATGAATCCAGCCAGAAACACGATTAGAGTGCGGCGCATTTGAGGAGTCACTTTCATAAGGTGACGCTACCACGGCAATTCTGCCGTGGTAGCGCCTTAGCGGGAATGGATCAACTGTTTGCAGCACCGATGACGCCACTGACAAAGGCCCAGAACGCGCCCGCCGCCATCGTGCAGTAGAACGAGTTATCTGAGCACCATTGGTTCAGGTCGAGCTCTGTGCGAGGGGGCTGGTCAGCAATCAGTTGAACCATATTGACTGATCCCACGTTATAGCCGTCCCGGTAGCCGGTGAGGGTACCGCTACAAGCGTAGGGATCGTGGCCGTTCCAAACCGTTGTTCCCCAACTGCTTGCACAAAAGTAGTCGACGCCCCCAGTTGCGTTTGCTGGCGCAATGGCAAGTGGTGTTACTACCGCGCTGACTGCCAGGGCGGCCCCCAAGAGTGTAATTCGAAGCTTGGTGTGCCGCTTTTTCTGGGCTGGCGTCGCGTCATTGACTAGTACATCAGACTGCATAATTCCCCAGATCCGGAATGGCTAAATGGCCCATTCCTCTTCGTCGGTCAAGACCGAGTTGCCTTGATTCGACGAACCTAAATGGGACTTGACTTTGATCTACAACGTCCCGAGAGGTACCTTTCGGTCATGGTTAGCTGGGGGC
The DNA here is from genome assembly GCF_021538675.1 of Paenarthrobacter sp. AR 02. Taxonomy (GTDB): domain Bacteria; phylum Actinomycetota; class Actinomycetes; order Actinomycetales; family Micrococcaceae; genus Arthrobacter. Next base: position 718,207 of record NZ_JAJUKH010000001.1, on the reverse strand, counting down.
AGGAGAGCGGAGTGGCATTCGGCGCGCATTGGTTGTGTTTGCGGTTTTGGCTGTCCTAAAGAAGGGCCCAGCTCATGCATATGAAATGACACAAAAACTGCGAGCGGTGCACGAATTGCTGGCATGCGAAAGCGATCTGTATGGACTGTTGAACAGACTCACCGGTCAGGGACTGTTGCAGTACAGGTGGGAACTCTCACCCAGCGGTCCACCTCGAAAACGTTACGAATTGACGGCGGCAGGGTATGACGCCTTGGAGCAACGACACTCAACTTGGAAAGAGTTGCGCGCGGCTCTACTTCAACTACTGGAGACGGGACCTGGGGACTGCAGCTCTTTGGGATTGCAAGCCAATAGACGGAATCAGGTTCAGAACCGGCCGAATCTGCACCGCGGAGACTAAGCTACATGTCCACCCGCCTCCAACCCCGCACCCACAGCAGCCACAAACGCGTCCGTCTCAGCCGACCGACGGCTCTTCAACCACAACGCCGACGTCCGCCACGCCAAGGGATCACCAACCAGCGGTCGCCACACTATTCCTGAAGGCAACGGAGTCCACGGCTCCTCGTTGAAGTGCACGCCACGGCCAGCCATGATCAGCCCGTGCGTGAAGTGTTGGTTCCGGGCATGGACAATCGCGGCCGGCAAGTACCCGGCGTCCCGGCAGGTATGCAGGAACGAGTCGTACAGCGTGGGCGCCATGTGCCGTGGGAAGATGATCAACGGGCTCCCGGCCAGGTCACCCAACCTGACCGATGACAATGAAGCCAGCGGATGTGAAGCATTCATCACCACCCCCAGCGCCCGCGAGAACACCGGCCCTGACGCAAAACCCACGCTGCTCAAAGGGTGACGGACCACTGCAACGTCCAGTTCGCCGTCGCGCAATCGCTCAACCTGCTCCACTGTGGTGAGCTCGTGGAGGTTCAACAGTACGTCCGGCGCCGATGTGGCAAAGGAAGACACCATCGTGGACAGCGCAACCGGGTTCGTGTCCGGCGGCACCGCCACCTGCAGCACCCCGGAAGCCCCAGGGCGGATCCGGCGCATCGACTCCTGCGCCATGGCCACATGGTCCAGCACCCCACGTGCGTGCTCCAGCAGAAGGGCGCCGGCTTCGGACAGCTCCACACCGGTCCGTCGCCGGTGAAAAAGCAGCACCCCGAGCTCTTTCTCCAGGTCTTTGATCCGCTGCGACAGCGGTGGCTGGGCCATGTGCAAACGCTGTGCCGCACGGCCGAAATGCAACTCCTCGGAGAGCACCACGAAGTACTTCAGATGGTGGAGGTCCATCGCCGCACCATATCAGTTTGGTATCAAGGTGAGTAGATATTGATGTTAGACCGGTCACAATTGGCGATGGTCAGATGGGACAACACCAAAGGCAAACCTAAAGGAAACACCGTGTCCCAGGAAGTACTCTTCGAACAGAACGGCCCCGTCGCCACCATCACGCTCAACCGCCCGGACAAGCTCAACGCCTGGACCAAATCCATGCGGGATGAACTCATCGCCCACCTCGAAGGCCTCAATGGCAACGACGAAGTCCGCGCCGTCATCCTCACGGGAACGGGCCGCGCCTTCTGCGCCGGGCAGGACCTCGCCGAAACCGCTGGCATGAACCCCGATGACCACGCCTCGGCCGAGGCATGGATCGACGGCTTCGACCGCCTCTACCGCGCCGTACGCAACCTCGACCAGATCACCATCGCCGCGGTCAACGGCGTCGCCGCCGGCTCCGGTTTCCAGTACTCGCTCCTCGCGGACCTCCGCGTCGGTGACTTGCAGGTCCGCATGGGCCAGCCCGAAGTCCTGTCCGGCATCCCCAGCATCACCGGAATCTGGGCCATGTGGAGCATCCTGGGCAAGTCCAAAACGTCCCAGTTCGTCCTCACCGGCGAACTGGTGGACGCCGCCGAGGCTCAGCGTCTCGGCCTCCTCAACTACTTGGCGGACGACGGCGGCACGCTGGCTTACGCCCAGGAACTCGCCACGCGCTTGAGCCTCCTTCCTCCGGGTGCCGTTCGCTTGACCAAGAACCGCCTGCGCAGCCTGGAAGATGACGACCTCACGGACGCCATGGCGGAAGCCAAGCGCGTGCACCGCGAGGCGTATGGCACGGGCGAACCGCAGCGCGAGATGGCCCGCTTCCTCTCCGGCCGCCGCTGAACCGCTGAATCGCTGAAGGGAGGAGACAACACCATGAAGACCGCAACCCAAGACCGCTACGCCGAGCTGCGCGACAGTCACCGCTGGGAGGTGCCGGAGCTCTACAACATGGCCGTCGACGTCGCCGACCACCACCCAAGGGACAAGCGGGCACTCATCCTGGAGTCCGCCGTCGAAGGTCAACGTGAGGTGAGCTGGGGCGAAATCCAGGACCGTTCCCGCCAGATCGCCGCGACCCTGCAAAAGGCCGGCATCAAGAAGGGCGACCGTGTGGCCGTTCTACTGCCGCAGCGGTCCGACACCCCCGCCGCGTACCTCGGAGTGCTGCGGACGGGCGCCATCCTGGTGACCATGTCTCTGCTCTGGGCCGCGGAGCCGATCCGTTTCCGGCTCGAAGACAGTGGAGCGTCGGTGATTATCGCCGAAGACAAGGCGCGGCATCTGTTCGAGGACTTCGAAGGTACGTTCATCGACATCGACAGTCCGGCCATCCAAGAAGCGCCGACCGAATTCCAGGACGTCGACACCAAAGCCGACGACCCCGCCCTCATCTTCTACACCTCGGGCACCACCGGCCGGGCTAAGGGGATTGTCCACGCGCACCGCACACTCCTGGGCCACAACGAGTTCGAGTATTGCCACCAGCTCGGCGACGGTGATGTGTTCTACGGCGCAGGGGACTGGGCGTGGTCGCTCGCTAAGCTGATGGGTCCGCTGCGGCTCGGTGCCACCCATTTGGTCTTCCGGCCCGAAGGCGGCTTTGATCCCGCAGCCCTGCTGGACAGCATGAGCCGCCACCGCGTCACCAGCGCGCTGGTCAACCCGACGTTCCTGCGCAAGATGCGCGAAGACGTGCCCGACGCCGGCGCCCGCTTCCCGCTGTCCCTGCGGACGGTTTGTTCGTCCAACGAGCCGCTGACACCAGACCTGATCACGTGGTTCGAAGCGCAGTACGGCGTGACGCTGCTGGACTACTACGGCTCCACGGAGTCCTACCCTTTGCTGGGCAACTACCCGGACGTTCCGGTGAAGCCTGGGTCCATGGGCCGTCCACTTCCTGGATGGGATGTCCGCTTGCTGGACGACAATGAGCAGGAGGTGGCCCCGGGTGAGACGGGTGAGGTCTGCCTCCGCGCCCGATCCAACCCCCAGTTTCCCTTGGGATACTGGAACATGCCGGACGCCTCTGCCTCCGCGTTCGGCGGCGGTTGGTACCACACCAAGGACCAGGCCTACGCGGATGAGGACGGCTATTTCTGGTTCCTGGGGAGGACCGACGACGTTATCAAAACGTCCGGCTACCGGGTTGGGCCGTACGAGCTGGAGGCAGTAATCCGCGAGCTCGACGCAGTGAAGGACGTGTCCGTAACGGGCGTGCCCGACGAACTCCGCGGCCAGTCCATCAAGGCCTGGATCGAACTCATGCCTGGTCACGCCGGGGGAGCGGAACTGAGCGAAACCATCGTGGCGCACGTCAAGGAGAACTTCTCCCGGTTCGCGTACCCGCGGTTCATCGAATACGTCGCCGCGCTGCCGAAATCGGCCACGGGCAAAGTCCAGCGCGCCCAACTCCGCGCACTCCCGCACAATCTCCGTGAAGGACAGTCATCATGAATACTGTGACCCAGAATTCCGCCGCCGAAACCGAGGCGTCCCCGCGCCGGAGCCTCAAGCGCGTTGCCGCGGCAGCCGCCGTTGGAAATTTTGTCGAATGGTTCGACTCCGCGGCCTATGCGGTCATGTCCGTCACCATCGCGAAGCTCTTCTTCCCGGATTACAGCACGACGGCGTCACTTCTGGCCGTGTGGGCGATCTTCGCCGGCGGCTTCATCGCCAGGCCGCTCGGGGGAGCTTTCTTTGGACGCTACGGCGACCGGATTGGCCGGAACAAGATGCTCGGGTTGTGCGTCCTGATCATGAGCGCGGCGACGTTCTGCATCGGTATCCTGCCAACGTTCGCGGTCATCGGGGTGTGGGCGCCGATCCTGCTGTTTGTCTTCCGTGCGGTGCAGGGCTTCACGACCGGTGGCGAGTACACGGGATCATCTGCCTTCATTGTCGAATACGCTCCGGAAGGTAAACGGGCAACGTACGCCAGCATCATTCCGGCGACCGTCGGGCTGGCGTCGGTTGCCGGTGCTTTGCTTGGTGTCGCTATTACCTCCACGTTGAGCACGGCCGATCTCCAGGCTTGGGGCTGGCGGATTCCCTTCCTGCTGGCCGCACCGCTGGGTCTGATTGGGCTGTATATCCGGTCCAAGGTGGACGACACCCCGGTGTTCCGTGGCCTGGAAAACAAGGGTGAAGTGGCTAAGCGGCCGTTGGGCGATGCCATCCGGATGTGTTCGCGCCAGATCTTCACGCTTTTCGGCTACAGCATCACCAACGCGATCGCCTACTACCTGATGAGCAGTTACATGATCGCGTACATGACCTCGAGCCTTGGTTACTCCTCGGCCGAGTCGATGCTTACGAGCGTGATCACCATGCTGGTGTACACGGCTGTCTGCCCGCTGGCTGCGCGTTTGAGTGATCGGCATGGTCGGAAGAAGATGCTGCTGGTGGCGTGCGTAGGTTTTGTGGTGATGACCATTCCGGCGTTCTCGATCATGCCACTGGGACTCGGTTTCGCAATCCTGGGAACCAGTGTCCTGGGTGCGTTGGTGGCCGTGATCGGTACGTCGAACGTGCCGGCACTCGTGGAGATGTTCCCGTCATCGGTCCGGGCTTCGGGCTCTGCAATTGGGTACACGCTGGCCTACGTGCTCTTCGGCGGAACAGCTCCGTTCGTTGCTACCGGCTTGGTAGCTGGCTTTGGAACCCCGCTGGCTCCGGCCTTCTACCTGATGGGCATGGCGCTTGTGTCAGCGGTGGTTGTGGTCCTGTTCTTCCGTGAAACCAAGAACCTGTCGTTGTCGCGGACGACAGTTCTGTAGGGGTTCGAAACGAAGCCCCGGCGAGTCTGTTTATGCAGGCTCGCTGGGGCTTCGTTGCGTCCAGTTGCAGGCTGCTGCTTGGCTAGGCAGTATGGAACAACGCTTTGTGCGCTACCAGTCGACTACGCCTGATGCCAAGGGGCGATACCTCGGGATCTTCGCCCTGGCGAACAGATTGGCGAAGGAAGGCCGTCTCAGCCCCGAAGACTGGGGTCTTTGGCGCAGCGCCAACGACTTCTACGACGCTGCATACGCCACGCCTGAGGCGCCAATCTATGCATCCCTGCACGCACAGGCTTGGTTCAAGCTCTCAGCTACACACCTGATAGACAGAATAGGTCTCTATTCCGATCTTCTGCGTCGCCACGACATCCCCTGCGACGCATTCTATTCAGCTGATCCCGGCACGATCCTTTATGAAGACGACGTTCAAGTTGTTGCCGTCCCTACGAATACTCATGCGGTTCCGGTAGCTCCGTCGCAATGAATTCCTCGATTCGCTCAAACACCTCGCCCTGAGCCGTCTGCGAAGCCCGCCAATCGTCCGGGATCTGCAAAGAATGACCGGCTCCCGGCACCTCCAGGAATGTCCCGCAACGCTCGGACTTCCTTCCGCCGTCCCACAGCTTGTCCAGCGAACCGCCAACAAAGAGGTCGTCCTTGGACGTCGCCGCAATTGTGGTCCGTACGAGAGAATCTGTCAGCAGCGGCGTCAGCCAGATACCCGGCACGTTGTTGTTTTCTGCCCACGGAATGCTCAACGTGCTGAATGACTTGGCAACAATCAGCCTCTGGTGGGCATCCGGAGAGGAAGCGAAGGCGCTTTCGACGGCCCTGGCCATAAAGGAGTGCGGGTCAACACTGGGCGAATCATCGGGAGTCCACCGCACGGCCTGAACGTGCCAACCAAGCGAACCCAGCATTTCCCCGACCCAAAACAGGACCGGGCCTTCCACTGGATACCCGGACCCCGGCAGCAGCACAGCGACCTTGGTTTTATCCGGGTTTTCTGCAGGGGCTTTTGCCCACGTGAATGACTCCATATGGCAGGCTACTCCGCTGGTGGAACAGAGCTCCAATTCGATGGCTCGCTGCGCATTAGATGGTTGGCAACGTCTAATGCGCAGCGATCCATCGAAATGGGGTGCCGGGTTCGCCAGCGTGAGGTCCCAGGCCACGTGGACCGCCGACGCCGCCCAGCGAAACCACTCCAGCTGGAACCACGCTCCACCTTTCACCACCTAGATACCCTCAATTCAGCACCTAGGTACCCCTAAATTCCGGCCGAAACGGGCCTGTTCACCACCTAGTTTCGGCTTTCCACCCTGTGGCCCTCCAGCCCGCCCATAGTGTCCTTCCCAGAACGAGCCCGCGGTAAAACACGGCGGCCGCTCCAGAAGAACGTGAACGACTATTGGGGTTGGGGAGTTGAAGCTGAGTCAGCAACAACGCATTGCCGCCGCCACGGATCAGTGGATCACCGGCATTCCGGGTCGCATTCCGGGTCATGTCATTTTCGTAGAGAATCCCGAACACACGGACTACGCCAAGACCCTCGCCGCTGAAGGCTCCACCATCCTCGTCTACAACGGCGACAAGGATGACCAGGCCATTGTCACAGTCACCGGATCGTTCGACACCGCCGGCGAAGAACTTCTGGTGGACGGCACGCTCAGCCTTGAGATCCAGGATTACATAGCCATCCCGTTCGTGAACCTGGTGGGTGTGACGGTCGTCAGGATCACCACCAAGGAGGACTGGCAGGCCTTCTTTGACGATGCGGAGGAAGCCCGCCGCTCGGGCCACTTCGTCCCGCAACTCACCGAGGTCAACGCGGTACTGGCGGAACGGGGACTCCTGAACGGCACGCAGAAGAACAACCTGCTGATGTCCAGGCTCCACATCGCCAAGGACGGATCTGTCCTCAACGGACCATACGGAACCAGGATCGGCAAGGTGGGTGACCACCTGGCGGATCTCAAGATACGGGCCATCATGCTCCGTCCGGAGTCGGCGGTGGCCGCTGTTTACTACCCGTGGGACATCCAGGATTCCTTGGCTGCCAAACCTTGGATACCCCGCTACTTGGCCGCCTTGGACGCGTGGAAGTTTATTCCCCGTGAGGAGCGCTCCTCCACCAAGCTGGTGGGATTTGGCACGAGCCTTTACGGTGCAGCACCCAGTGACGACCTCCCGTCACCACAGGCCCCCTTCATCCTCACCAGGGGCTCGGACCGCACCCTTTTGGATACCAAGACGGGCCGTCTCTTCAAACTCGGCCCGGATGCAGCAGCCATCATCGAGGCCGTTTCCAACCTGAGGGATGTCAAAGCTGCCGCCATCAAGGCAGCACCGCAACTCAACGTAACAGCCGAGATCGCTGAGGAATCCGCACGTGCTGTCCTGGCACGATTTGACCAGCTCGGCATCGACATCATGGGCGGCATGTGATGACCGTCGTGCCCCTGCTCCCAACGCCACGCACACAGTTGCCGCTTTGGGTTCCGCTGACAACCCAGCATGATTTCGCCGCGGACAGCTTCACAGCTGTGAAGGCCGACGGCGTTCACGTCACCTTTGAGGATGGGCAGCGGAGGCTCTGTGCCAAGAGCGGGCTCTGGAACGCCAATCTGGGCTACGGCAACCAACGCATCGCCGCGAACATCAGCGCGGAACTTCAAGCTGCCTCGTACTTGCCGCTCTTTCGTTCAGCCCACCGCCAAGCCATCGAGGCCTCCGCAGCCCTCCTGGGACTGCCAAAACACCCCTTTCACCGCGTTGTCTTTTCAACCTCCGGCGGTGCCGCTAACGACGCCGTGATGAAGCTCGCCCGTCAGTACTTCGTCTTGGACGGGCAACCGGAGCGGAAACTCATTGTCGGCCTCAAGGGCAGCTATCACGGGCTCACGTACGGGAGCCAGGCCCTCAGTGGCGACGAACTCGGGCAGGCCATGTACGCCGTGGATCAGAGGAACATCCGCCACATTGCGTTCGATGACGATGGCAGGGAACTGACCCAACTGATGAACCGCGAAGGCCACAGGATCGCAGCGGTCATTGTGGAACCGGTCCTCGGATCGGGCGCGGAAGCAGTTCCGGACGACTTCCTGCAAGAAGTCATGAAGCACAGAAAGCAGCACGGCTTCCTCCTGGTGGCGGACGAGGTTGCCACCGGATTCGGCCGGGTGGGTGGCTGGTTCGCGTCCGATGACTGGGCGGAGCAGCCGGACGTCATCATTACATCCAAAGGCCTGACCAACGGCACCAGCGCCTGCGCCGCACTGCTCATCAGCCAAAAAATCACCGAAACCTTCGACAAGAACGAGGCCGTGTTCGTCCATGGGGAAACGCAGGCAGGAACCCCCGCAACATGCGCCGCGATCCTGGGCACCATCGACGAAATGCGGCGGCTCGACTTCAGGACCCTCAACAAAAAAGTTTCACGTGGCCTGGACACACTCATCGCCGAACTCCAGGATACCAAAGGCGTGGGCAACGCGTCCGGCCGCGGCTGCATGCGGGGCCTCAAACTCCTCTCCAACAACGGGCTGCCCCTGTCCGCCAACAGCGTCCTGGCGGTGGTGAAACGGATCCACCTTGCAGGCGCCATGGTGCAGCCAGGGCCCGGGCGCATACAGCTTCTTCCAGCGCTCGTGTACACCGAGGAGAACTTCGAGGAGCTCAGGGCCGCCCTCAAAGCGGGCCTCACCATGGCCCATTTCGACGGAGTGTTCGCATGATCGCCGACCACCTGTGGAAGACACGCTGCGTAGTGCTGGGCGCGGGAATGTCGCCCAAGTACATCGGTGGAATCACCCGCGGCCGGACAGGCCTGGTGGTAGACAAAGCACTGCAGCAGCACAGGGACAAACTCCTGGCCGGTGACCTCAAAGGCGTGCCGGTCCTCGAGCTCGCCGCCGCACCCGTCGCCGTTGGGACCCTGCGTGCGGTGGGGACGTTCATTCGCGAGAACGGACTCCAAACCGTTGTTGGGCTGGGAGGCGGGTCGGTTCTGGACGCCGTGAAACTCGCCGCCCTTTTCACAAGTGACCCAAGCCTGCCCATTTTCGCGGAGCGGCACGCGAAACGCTCTGGACTCCTGGTCCTGCCTCCAGTCACCGCAACCAAGGAACGCCCCAAGACCATTCTTATGCCGTCCACCGTGGGGACCGGCGCGGAAGTCAGCGGCGTAGCGTGCCTGGACACCGCCGTCGGGCGCCGTTTGATCGTCTCCCGCCATCTGGCGGGTGACACCGCAATGCTCGACGCCGGCCACCTCGCCACCCTGCCGACGGCGCTGGTCTTCGAGGGCCTCCTGGAAGCGTTCCTGCGCGTGGCTGGGACCATGATCGGCAGCACAGCGAACATCTTCGACGACGACGGCTACACCCTCATCCAGCGGATCATTCGGCTGGGGCAACGCCTGCTCAAGGGCGAATCGCTGGAGCTGAGGCTGGCTGCCGGCCGGCTGAGCATGGAGACCCACACCGGCTGGGCGCTGATGGGACGCAATCCTTACGGCGCGAAACATTGGTATGTCGCCAACGAGCTTGCCTACGTCACCGGGGCGCGGAAGATGACGGCGACGGCGTCAGTGATCGGACCTATCTGGCGGGAGATCGCCAGCGGCGGCGCAGCCTGGGGCGACAAAGCCCGGCTCGACGAGCTGTGGTCCGTGGTGAGGGACGTCGAGCCATCGCTTGACCGCGGCCCGGGCGACGGCATCGATGAGCTGATGTGGCGCTGGGGTATCGCCCGGCTCAGCACCATCAGCAAAGACGCGGAAGCACGGACCGCCGACGCAAGCATCCTGAACTGGGGCGGAGCGCTGCCCATGATGCGCGGAATTGACTCCGTTCAGGTGCAGCACGTGCTCGCCGAAGCAGCAGCAACTGTCGAAGCGGCGGCGACAGCCCAAGACTTGCCAAGCCCAGTGGGCCAACTACGAGTGGCAGGGGAGAGGGGGTGAATCACATGAACAGCAGCACAGCACTCAAGCCCTTGGACCTCAGCATCCAGGAACTTGAACCCATGGATGTCCCGGACGACTGGGACGAGCGCATCAAGGGAATCTCAGCAGGCCTGGCTTTGGTGGGGATCGCGGTGGCGATCACCTGATCGATCCACAGGCTGAAACGCAAAGCCGCAGTACACCCGAAAGGAGGTGAACACACATGCAGGATCAGCTCAACATCTCCATCCAGGAGATCGAGTCGATGGATACCCCGGACTTTAACAACTGGTTCATCGGAGTCACCCAGGGCGTCGCCATCGGCATCATCGCCGTCAGCATCACCTAATCAGGCACCGGTCCACAACCGGCAAGCGCCAGAAAGAAAGGAGGAGCTAATGATCGCAACCTCGAACCTCCAGCTGTCCATCGAAGAGCTCGAGAACCTCGACACCCCGGACGATACACCGTGGTACATCCGGGTCGGTGACGTCATCATCATCGCCGGCATCGTCGTCGGCATCGCCGCCACCTAGCCAGTGCACGCGGGTGGTGTTCTGTTCCGTCGCCACCCGCGTGCGCTCCCGGCCCAACCAACTTCCGGAGGACACCAGTTGATGAAAACCGCTCCCGACAAGACTGCCGACGCCATCCTGCGCGTGCTCGGACACCTCGATCCGCCCGAGGATTTGTACAGCGTTGCCGGGTCCCGCCTCTACGACCGGATCACCGCCAACGACCTCACCGAACTTCCCGAGATCCTGGCGTCGGCAAGCAAAACGTCCGGTCCCATCCTCGAATTGGCTTCAGGTTCGGGGCGGATCACACGGCCCCTCCTCACGCTGGGACGTCCGCTGACCGCCGTCGACTCTTCACCGGAAATGCTCGCACTACTGCAGGCCAGGGTGGCGAGCCCGGCCTTCAACCCGCGGCAGGTCCACGTGGAGTTGGTGGAGGCGGACATGTCCCGTTTCGAGCTCGACGGCGGATACGGTTGCGTGGTTCTCGGTGCCAGTTCCATCACTCTCCTGGACGTGTCCGCGCGGCGTGAGCTCTTCCGCCGCGTCCGTGACTGCCTGACGCCCGGCGGCGTCTTCCTGCTGACCGTCCTGAACGCTGACAGCCACCAAGCAGCAGACGACGACGGCGACACCACCATCTCTGCGTTCGGGGAAGACTCATTCCTGATCACCGCCGAAAGCCGTGATCCTGTTAATGGGGCACGGCATGTGACCATGATCCACGTCAGCTTCAACGAGGGCGGCACCTACCGGTCCTCCGCCTATACCAGCGAGGTTGCCTTCGTCAGCAACGACCTCATCGCGGAGGAAATCGTGGGCCAGGGGCTCACCATCCGGGAACGCCGTCCGGTTCGGATCGCGTCCCGCAGTTCCCGCCTGAACGACATTGAGCTGTGGGTGTGCGCAGCATGAGCCTCGATCCCGTCCGCACGCTGGACCCATCCTCAGGGCTGGTGTCCGAAGCTTCCGTGTATGTGCCGAACGACGTCGGCTTATGGCGAACCGTGGGGGTGCTCGCGCAAGCGCGGGCGTCCCAACCTGGGTTCGCCTCCGCCGTCGGTGCCTTTGATGTCAACAAACGCGCCTCCCTGACCAGGGGCGCCGGGGAGGCTGTGGAGCGTTTCGCCTTGGTACCCGCTCAGACCGATGACGAGCACCTTCGTGCCCGGCCAGGTAGTGAGGAGCAGCGCCTTGATTTCGTCACGGCCGGGCTGGGTCGAGCGTCGGCGTTGGCGTTCGATTTCCCTTGGTACCGCGCTACTGACCTCCTCACGCAGAAGACGACGTACGTTCCCGCTCCGCTGGTGGATTACAGTCCCGGCCTCGCGGAGCCAAATCCGTGGGAGGCGTTCTTTGATCCTTCACCGAATGGTGCTGCTTCCGGGCCGTCCGAGGGTTTCGCCCAGGCTGCAGGGATTGCTGAAGTTCTGGAGCGGGATGCTTTCCTTTCTGCCTGGCACACCAAGACGCCGCTGCACCTGTTCGACGCTGCAGGCTTGCACGAAGCGCCCGCGAACCGGAGCCTCCTGGAGCTTCTCGCCATGAGCCGGGCGGCGGGGATCGAGCCCACTCTCGCGTTCGTTCCGCACCTTGGCAGCCCACTGGAGACAGCGGTTTGCATCATTACCAACCCCTCGGGGACCAAGCCTTTCGGCGCTGTCGGGTTGAAAGCGTCGCCGGACCCAATAGCAGCGCTGCGGGGAGCCCTCCAGGAAGGACTGCAAATACGCGAACTCTTCCTTGCCCGCGTGCAGGCCGCTGTTCCCACGCAGGAAGTCACCGACGACGAATCACGCGCCGAGTTCTGGAGTACCGAGCCCGCCATCAGCGAGTTGCTTCAGTGGGTCAACACCTTCACGCCGAGTCCGCTGCCTGCCCGTCAGCCGGCGGCGAGTGTCGACGCCCTGGCGAACCACTTGGACGGGAGGGGCATCTCCGCCCTGTGGGTCAGCCTTACCCACCGGCTCCCGGAAGCCATCCGGGACATGGGCTGGGTGGCTGGCAAGGCGATCTGCCCGGGTGCCGTTCCTTTGTCGATGGACGAAACCAAAGGCCTGTCCGGGACGGCCTCTACCCCGCATCCCCTGATATGAACCGCGCAGCAAAAGCCGGAACCACTGTGGAATGGCCGGTTCAACTCGCCCCCACGGCTTCCATCGACGAACCGCTCCAGGAGGGCGGACCGTGGATTGTTGCCGTGAACGGTGTGCCGAAAGCGCGGGTCTCTGCCGACGTCGCCCATGTCCTTAAAGTGGTGGACGGCCAGAAGGATCCGGCGCAGGTGGCCGTCCGCCTGGGATCGCCGTGGACATCCGCGGATGTCATGGGAATTGTGCGTCAGCTCGCTCCCACCGGGATGTTCGACGGCGGCGCGGGGCCGGCCGAGGTGCGACGGGTCCAGTTCCGGGCGCCGCTGACATTACAGTTCACCTTGTTCAACCCCGCCCCTTTGCTGTTGGCACTTCGACCGGTGGTCGCCGCGATGATGCGGCCTGCTGCGGCCATCGTTGCTTTGTTGTTGCTGTTCGGAGGCTTGGTTGGTGCCGCGATGGCGGGGCCCCAATTGTGGCGGGTACTTGCCTCGCCGCTTCCCGTTGAGGCGTACTTGTACGTTGTTGGCGCCATGTTCGTGTCCACGCTTTTGCATGAGCTGGGGCACGGGATGGCCCTCAGCTACTTTGGCGGAACACCGCGACGCATCGGGATCATGTTGTTCTACCTGTCGCCCGCGTTCTTCTGCGACGTTACAGACGGGTGGCGGTTGAGCTCACGAAAACAACGAGTACTGGTTGCCCTCGCGGGGCCCTTGGTACACGTTGCGCTCGGCAGTATCGCTCTGAGTTTTCAGGCTTTTCTGCCGGAGTCGTCCGCCAAGGACGCGGCAGTCCTTTACGGCCTCATCTGTTACGCCGTGGCGGTCCTGAATCTTTTCCCCTTCATCAAACTGGATGGCTACGTCGCGTTGATGTCCGCCGTAGACGTCCCCCATCTCCGGAAGAAATCGCTGAGCGTCCTGGGCGATATGGTCAGTTCCCGCGTACTCGGTTCGCGGAGGACCCTCAAGAGCCAAGGCCTACTGCCGTGGTTCGGCCTCGCATGTTTCATCTCCGGGATCGTCTTCATGCTGGTCGGGTTCCAGCGACTCATGCCGATCTTCCTGCAGCTCGGCTACCCGGGACACTTGGTTGTTCTCCTGGTCCTTTGCCTGCTGCTTGGAATGGCCGCCAAGAGTGTTTACCGGTTTTTCAGCGCAGCGGCCAGAAACGGAAGTGCCCTGTGGCGGCGGATCCTCATGGCGCTGTTGGGGTCCCTGGTGGCTTGTTTGCTCCTTGCCATCATTCCGGTGCGGCCAGTGACGGTAGCCGGGTACACCTATCACGATGGCCAATTGAGCATCGTGGTCCCGCTCGAAGGCTCGGCCTATGCGCTCTCACCGGGGGATCACGTCACCTTGCAATCGCAGGGAATGATCATTCACGAGAACCTGGGGCGGGCCACTGTGGGCGAGCAGCCGCCGTCGAAATCCACGGCACCGCTGGACACTTTGGTCCCGGTAGCGCTGGAAGGCGACAGCCTTCCCGTGCTCGCCTTCCCAGGGCGCTTGGAATCAGGGACCAACCTCTCCATCTCAGGACGTGCGGAAGTCACCAGCCAACAGCAATCAAGCCTGGGGGAGTGGCTGTGGGACTCGGTTACGACATCGCCGTTGTGGCCCGCCCATTCCGTCGATGCGTTGAAAGGGCGATCATGACGATTCATGCCAGCTTTGATCATTTCAGCAAGAAACGAGGCTCGAGATTCGCCGTCGAAGACCTGACGTTCGACGTTCGGGCCGGCACTGTCGTGGGCCTGATCGGCCCCAACGGGGCAGGGAAAAGTACTGCGCTCGCAGGTCTGACCGGGCTCTTGGAACCGACCTCCGGCAGGGCGACTGTGTTCGGCTCCGACTACCGGATGCTGCGTCGTCCCGCCACCAAAGTGGGCGTGTACTTGGAGGGGATGGACGTGGAGCCCGGGCTCACCGGACGGCGCCACCTGCAGATCTGCCAACTCGCGGCAGGAGTTGACCGCGAAAGCGTGGACCGCGTCCTCGATCAGGTGGATCTTGTCGCCGACGCAGGCCGGAGGGTCCGGGACTACTCGTTGGGCATGCGGCAACGCCTCGGGATTGCTTCCGCTCTTGTGGGCAGCCCCGAGCTCCTTGTCCTCGACGAACCCGCCAATGGACTGGACCCTGAAGGCATCCAGTGGCTCCGCTGGTTCCTGCGCGATTTCGCTGCCGCCGGAGGCTCTGCGCTGGTTTCGAGCCACCAACTCATGGAACTGGAACAGGTAGCTGACGAGGTAGTCATCCTCAAGCAAAGAACACTGTTCCGGGGAACCCTGGACGAAGCGAAGGCCATGGGCGGCGGCAGCTTGGAATCCGCGTACTTCACCATTCTGGGGGCGGCGGCCGAATGAACAGCCTTGCCTGCGGCCTCCGTTCGGAACTCCTGAGATACTTCAGCGGCTACTCTGTCCTGGGAATCCTGGCGTTCAGCGGCCTGGTGCCCTGGTTCGTTGCCAACTTCCTCGGCTGGCCCCAAAACCCGGATCGCTTCCAGGCCTCGGACAACGTGGGGATCTTCTGGGCCGTCGCCGCCGGCATCGCCCCTGTGGCCACGTTTGCGGGGGGCTACCTGGTCACCCGGGAGTCGTACTACGGGACGATTCGGCGCAGCGTGGTGACCTCGGGCGCGATGAGCGTGTTCAGGGCCAAATACGTTGCAGCGCTCGCGGTAGGAATTGGTACGGCGCTCGCAGGCATCGTGGTGTGGGGCGGTAGCGTGGTGTTCTCCCTGGCGCCGGCTACCCGTGAACTGCTGCTGGCGCCCGGATCACTCGGCCCCTTAGGCGCCGTCGTCCTCGCGTCCTGCCTCGGTGCGCTTTGGGGATGCTCCCTCGGTTGGATCATCCAGCATTACTACGCGACGACGATTCTCACCTTGCTCATTCCACTCGCCATTGAGCTGCCGTTGATGGCCAACGCTCCCGGGGTTGCCCGCTGGCTTCCCTCCGGGGCCCTGGCGGGTGTGGCGTCGCTGCCGATGGAAGGGCTGATGGAGCCCGTCCCGGCGTTCCTGGTATCCGTTGCCTGGACGCTCGTTGCTGGCGTGGGGGCGCTGTGGGTGGTTCGAAGGAAGGAGTTCTAGTGGTCAATCCGGGACCCGCCCTTCTCTCGGACCTCCGGCGGCCATGGTTGTGGAAGGGATCGGCGATCAGCGCTGCGCTGGCTCTGGGACTCACCGGAATGCTGCTCGTTGCGGGCACCAGTGAAGCCGGAGCGGACTCACCAGGGTTGTCTGCGCTCCTCCTGGAAGCGGTGATCCCGTTGGTGCTGACCGTCTCCGCGGTGTTCGGGTCGTTCTCGTTCACCGCCGACTACCGGGCAGGCAGCTTCAACCGCCGGGTCTTGCTGTTCCAGCGGAGGCCTGCGTTCCTCGGACGCGCTCTCTCGACGGCGGCGGCCGCCCTCTTTGCCGGGGCCGTTATCGGCTTGGCGTTTGGTTTCTCTGCGGCTGTTCTCAAGGTTGCCGGGACGCTGAGCCCGCTGTTGGTCCTGGCCTTCGCGGGGACAGCCGCCATGGGGGCACTCTGGGGCTTCGCCCTCGGTTCCCTCCTCCGCAACCACCTGGTCAGCCTCTTCGCGGTTCCCCTCAGCGTGGCCCTTCCCGGGCTGTTGCCCGACCTGTCAGAACCAGTGACAACGTTCTTCTTCCCCGTTCTGGCCGCCGACTGGGCGAAACAAGCGGCTGTCAACATACCGGCGTCGGGGGCTTTCTGCGGAGCTGCAGGCTGGCTTGTACTGGTGGCAGCGGCAGCATTCACGGTGTTCGTGAAGCGTGACCTGGTCTGAAAAATCACCACACATTAAGGAATGCATTGTGAATCGAAAACCCTTGGTCTGGCTGCTCCTATCGTTGGTGCTGGCGGCCTACGCCGTCTCCATTTTCGTGTCCAACACCCAGCAGGCGTGGTGGTCCACGGTTTCCGGAGTCATCATCGCGGCCGCCGCACTGGCGATGGCGTGGAGGTTCAGCCGGGAGCTCAAGAATAACCGCCGTCCTTGAGCCACCGGCAAGCCTCAACGTCCCTTCGTAGCTTTGACAACCATCGCTGATCCGCCGCCTCGACGAACAGGCTCGGCAGCAGCAGTTGTAGATCCATCCTTGTTGAACTCGATTGCTGTTGCGGCACCGATTTCCGGATCTGACGTGAGGCCGTCACCGGCAGGAACCAGTTGGTGGCCAAGGGACGTCAGCGCGTCGCCATACTTGGCGATGAAGGCTGGTTCGGAAGTCACCGTCGCGCCGTTCCTGGGCGCCGCACGGGGAGCGGCAAGGGCTTCGGATACCGTCATTCCCAGATCCACCCGGTTCAGAATGGTTTGCAGGACCGTAGTGATGATGGTGGAACCACCGGGGGAACCGAGGGCCAGGAACGGATTGCCGTCCTTCAGGATGATCGTGGGTGACATCGACGACCTTGGACGCTTGCCTGGTTCGATCCGGTTCGGGTCCGTGGCTTTGTATTCCGTGCTGAAATCGGTCAGTTCGTTGTTGAGCAGGAAACCACGGCCGGGCACAACAATTCCGGATCCACCGGTCTGTTCGATCGTCAGCGTGTACTCCACCACGTTGCCCCACTTGTCGGCGACGGTCATGTTCGTCGTCGAAATATTCTCTGTATCCGTCTCATCGGCGAGCGGCGCCGCCGAAGGCGAGCACACGCCGTCGTACGTTTCTATGTTGCCGGCGACCACTGGCTTCTTGGCCGCCGTCGGGCCGATTTCGCAGGCACGTTCTTTAGCGAACAGGTCACTCAGCAGGGTCTGGGTGGGGACATTGACGAAGCGGGGATCGCCCACGTAGGCGCCACGATCAGCGAAAGCGAGGGAACTGGCCTCGATGTAGTGATGCAGTGCGTCCACCGGCTGCATGTCTTTAAGGTTGTAATTCTCCAGGATGTTCAACGCTTCGCCCACCGTGGTGCCGCCGCTGCTGGAGGGAGTCATGCCGTAGACGTCGTATCCCCGGTACTGCACCTTGGTGGCGTCCTGGTTCACCACTTTGTAGTTCGCCAGGTCCTGGGCAGTCATTGAGCCGACCGGGACGGGAAGCGGGGTGTCCGTGGTCTTCGGGGGAGCCTGGACGGTTTTGGCGATTTCTTCGGCAAGAGCGCCGCGATAGAAGGCGTCAGCCCCCTCTTTTGCGAGCAGCTTGTACGTCGCCGCGAGATCGTGGTTCTGGAACACGCTTCCGACGGCGGGAGCGTCGCCACCGGGAAGGAACAGGTCCTGCGTGGAGGTGAAGGCATTGAAGCGGAGCTTGTTATCGAGCGTCTGCTTGCGGAAGGTGTTGTCCACCACAAAACCGCGGGTAGCTACCTTGATGGCCGGTTTCAGGGCATCGCCCAAGTCCATCGTGCCCCAGCGCTTCAGCGCTTGCTCCCACGTTGCGGCAGTGCCGGGGACTCCGACCGAGACACCGCTGGTCACCAGTTCCGGGGTGAAGTTGTAGGGCTTCGTGGTGGCGGGGTCGATGAACGCATCGTTGGTGATGCCGGCCGGGGCAGTTTCACGGCCGTCGATGGTGCCCACCTGCTTGCTTTTGGCGTCGTAGTAGACGAAGTAGCCTCCGCCGCCAATGCCTGCGCTGTAGGGTTCGGTGACGCCCAAGGTAGCCGCTGCCGCGACGGCTGCGTCGGCCGCGTTGCCACCCTTGCGCAGCACTTCGATGGCCGCCGCCGAAGCTTCAGGATCCACTGTGCTGACAGCCCCGCCGTAGCCCGTGACCGTAGGGGTTTTGTCTGTTTGGCGGGGATCGGCGAAGGCTGGACTGGCCATCGCTCCGCTGGTCACGGTCAGTGCCAAGGCTGCCGTGACAGCAGCCAACTGACGTCTCACATGTGTCATGGTGTCTCCCAGAATTTCCCAGACGATGATGTGGTTGGACGGTCCGGTCACCCTACCCCGGGGTTCTGCGGGGGACAACGGTTGCCTTGGCGCGGCGTTGGGAGTATGCGGGCGCGTGCGAATCGAGAATTCCACCATGGTTGCGACACACTTGGGGGTGTGGCGGACAGGTACAGGGTATGAGCTACCCATCGAGAGCCGCTGACAGCCAACGGGCCTTTCGGTTTCTATATGAGTCCGCATACGCCGACCTCCTCAAATTCGTTCAACGCCGAACAGATCCGGTGAACGCCGAGGACGTCGTGGCGGAGACATTTCTGATCGTTTGGCGGCGGTTCCAGGAAGTACCGGGGAACCAGGATGACGCCCGGGCATGGATCTTTGGAATCGCACGCAATCTGTTGCTGAATGCCCGTCGCAGTGAACAGCGGCAGCAGGCCCTCGGGGTCCGTCTGGCTGAAGCGTCGATGGAATCACCTTCGGATTCCCACGCTGATCTGGTCAGCAGCCGGGTTGATCTAAGCAGGGCTTGGGCGCTCCTTTCAGAGGTCCATCAGGAAACCCTCGGGCTCGCCGTATTTGAAAACCTGGCCGCGCCCCAAGCAGCTCGTGTCGTCGGAATCTCCCCAGTGGCATTTCGATTGCGCCTCACCCGAGCCCGGCGAGCTTTGAGGCTCCTGCTGGAACATTCCCCGCACAACGCTCATGCCACGCCTACCCCGACGCTTTCAGAAAAGGCATCGACACCATGAAAGACAACCAGCACATTGCAGAGCTCCTCTCGTCCATGGATGCAGCTGAGCAGAGCCCGGCTCCGGATCCGGATCGACGCAAGAAAGACCTTCGCCTAGTTCTTGAAACGAACCCCAGCGTTTCTGTCTTGCCGGCGGTGGCACGCTTAGGCCGTCGTTGGAAAACCCTGGCGCTGGCTGGCTCTACGGTCGCAGCAACCGCCGCCCTCACCATCGTTCCGGCACTTTCCGGGGGAGACCCCGCCTTTGCAACGTGGACTGCCGCGCCTGGTCAGCTCAGCGGCACCGAACGGGATAACGCTGTTGCCGACTGCCTCCGATCACGCGAAAGCGTCGGCGGCGGTATGTATGCGGACGATTTGGCCGCCGCTGATGTCGCTATCGCTGAGCGACGAGGTGCCTGGACAACAGTGGTCCTTACGGGATCTGACGGCTTTGAAGTAACCTGCACCACAGATTCCTCGGCTCCGTGGTTCAACAAAGGGTCATTCGGCTCTATAGGAAAACCATTCCCTGGAGAATCCCTATCGGCCCGTGGCGTCAGGGCCACAGAACTGGGGACAGGTGTCATCTCCAACAAGCCCCTGTCCATGGCCGCTGGTCGAGTGGGAGCAGAAGTCACTGCGATCGTTTACACCAGCGCAGCGGGAAAACGGATCGAAGCAACGGTTTCCAAAGGTCAGTTCGCGTTTTGGCTGCCCGGTGCCGAAATAACAAACTCTTCCGATCAACGGGTCCCTATCGAGGTGACTTTCGTCGATAACTCGAAGGAAACCCTCTATCTCAGCCTCTGACTGGCTACACTCAGTTGACACTTACGAAACGGGGGAATTGTGAGTTCTTCAACAACGCAAGTACCGCTTTCCAGCCAAACAGTAAACAAACTGGCGATCGTAGCAGTAGCTCTTGGTGGCGTGGCTTTTGTCGGGATTTGGGTGTTCGGACTCGGTGTTCTAGCCACTTTCGCTGTTGGTGCCGGGCACGTTTCACTGAACCAGATCAAACTGAAGCACCAGAAGGGGCGGGGTTTAGCCCTGGCCGCGTTGGCGATCGGCTACGGAATTGCGACGTGGGCCTTCCTGAGCGTTCTCATGTACATACCGACTTCAGTTCAGCAGTGGATTAACTGAGTCACGCTAATTTCCGAGAGGCGGATTGAGATGAAGCAATGGATCCGACGCCACCCTTACCTCGCGTTGGTTTGGGGCTATGTCATCTTCTTTGTGCTTCTGACTGCAGGCTGGATGGTCATCGGTCGCCGTGACCTGTTGGACTCGCTGATCACTGCGCTCATGTACACGGTTGTGTATGTTCTCCTTGCCGTGTTCCAGCTTCGACGCATCGGGAAAACCAATCAGCGGTTGGGCGAGGCTGGCCAATTCAGGGCTTTCCTGAGGTACCCGGATTCCCGGCCGGGATCCCTTAGTGGTATATGGAACCAAGGTATCGCCACCCCGTCTCCAGGAGTTATTCACTTTCAACCCGCCGTCTATGACAATTTGGAACCTTCCGGACGTGCGACTGAGATTGAAGTGCTTGAGGTGGTCCACGAGCGCCGGAATGTTGGGGGAAAAGACCGGAAGTACATTACCGGCTACGGGTACGAAGTACTAACGTTGCTGACCGAGGGAAGCCGAGTGGAGCTTGCTGCCCGCCCGGAGTCGCTCGACCAAGTCATCGAAAACGTGGACATGAAACCCGGACCCCCAACAACGACCACCTGAAGTGCGGGAGGTACAGGGCACACGTTCGGCCAACCGCAGAGGAAGAAGGAGAGGCGCATGCAGGGCAACCGAATTCGTTCACGGCTTCTTGTCTGTTGCCCAGTCCAAATGACTGAAACTCAGGTACTTCTTGTACCAAGAAGCTGTCGTTTCTGAGATGCCGACGGTGATGGGCACTACCCTCGCTATCTCCCAGATGGCCTCGGAGTTGTACCAGTGGTCTTCGGCGATGAGGTTGATCTGATGCCGGGTCAGGCCCAAGGCTTCCATGATGGGCTCTGCCCATTCACGGGAGACAGACGAATCCAATTCAAGGGGGACGATGCGGTCGTTGATGCAGTGGAGTATCTGGCCGATCGTGACAGGTGCCGGCAGAGCTGCGTGGAAAGCTCCTCCCTGCGAATAGCCGACCCTCGCAAGACCGGCGACCAGTTGACCCAGCTGGTGCGCATCAATGACCGAGAGAAGATTCTCGGCACCATCAATACGCGTCTTGAGATGTCCGAAAATCTTCGCCAGGGCCGGGATGAACCATCGGTCTCCCGGCCCGTAGATGAGGTGGGGTCTGATTACTGTTCCGCCTGATTGCAGGACGGCGTCATCGGCGAGGGCACGAGCCCGGCTGACCACAGATTCAGGACGTATTTCGGCCCCTCCCATCGTCAGGTTTCGGTGAGGACCGGAACCGTATATCGCCGTCGTGCTGATCTGAATGAGTGGCACGCCAAGTGTTTTGCATGCTGAGACAAGGTTGAGTGTTCCGCGGTGGTTGACTGAATCGGCAAGGTCGCGGGATTTTCCCGTGTACGACGAGGCGTTGATCGCAATGTCCATCCCCGCCATGGCCCGTCTAAGCGAACCGACGTCGGTGACGTCACCGCCCACAAAGGTTCCTCGTAGTGTTTGGGTTTCGTTTGCGGGACGTCTCGTCAGCCCTATAACGTCGACGATATTGTCTGCTTCAAGCACGGTACGAATGTGGCTGCCGATAAAACCCGAGGCGCCAAGCAGAAGGACTCTCACCGTTGTCTCCGTGCTTCCGCAGGACGACGATTCGCAGTCTTTGCCCGCGCCGCGCTCAGCCGGCCAGGCAGAAGTTCTATATGCATGATGGTCTCCATCAGAAAGAGGCGTTTGTGGCTCAGCAGGAAAGAGCCCGGGCTACCCGGGCAACTGTCATTGAAGGGGCTGCCCGTACTTTCGAAACAGTCGGTTACGGAAACGCCAGCCTTGCCGACATCGCAGAAGCTGCTTCGGTTACCAAGGGGGCCCTATACTTTCATTTCAAATCCAAAGAGGACCTGGCAAAAGCCGTGATCGCAGAGCAGCACTCCAGGGTTCGCGCAACCAGCGAACCCATCCTGGGTGGGGGACACACACCTCTGACAACGATGGTGCTGCTCTGTCGACATTTCGCCGAGCAACTCATTGCAGATTCGGTCATCCGTGCCGGTATCCGGCTTACGCTGGAGGCTTCCGCTTTCGGCGGTTCAGTCAAAGACCCATACGAGGACTGGGTCTCCACCATGCAGCAACTGGCATCCCAAGGCCAATACCAAGGCGAAATCAATCCTGACGTCGAGGCCGAAGTTCTGGCCAGGTTCGTAGTTGCCGCCTTCACGGGCGTGCAGCTTGTTTCGGATGTCCTGACGGCACGCACTGACTTGTTGAAGCGGGTGGATGACATGTGGATGATCCTTCTGCCCGTTCTGGCTTCCGCCTCGGAAACCCGGACATCACTTGCTGAGATAATTGGCACCAACCCCTGAAATCACCGGCTCATCGCCCAGGCGCGGAACAATAGCCACGACCCGGGCCAAAAGCTCCCCTTCGGCGCTCCTGAAATCGACGCCGACGGAGGTCGTTCCATCCGGCCGTTGGACCACATGCTCGACGCTCAGCGTCGTTTTGGCAGTGAGCTCCACGAGCTTATGGAACCGCGCGCTGTATGACCGCACGTCAAGGTCGGCCTGCCCAACGAAGGCTCTGATGCACTGGCGCGCCGCCTCGGTAAGGAGCGCACCGGGAACATGATCAATTGGATGATCGAAGTAGATCGGATGGCTCGTGTCTACACGAAGGACCCAGCTTCCCGCGGTCGATGATCCACCGAGGACAACATTGCGGGACGAAAGGCACCCCAAAACCGCTTCGCTGATTCCCACCGGCAGCGGCAGTGCCGTAGCTTGTGGGTTCATCACTTCACGCCGCCGAAAACGTTCATATGTGTTCTCGTTCAGAATTCTCGCGCCGGCGGACGCCGTGGCAACCACGGTGTTCTCAACTAGGAATTGGGCATCAACCTGCAGACTTGTCGCCCCGCGGCTACCCGACTTGAGGCCTGAGACGCGGACGAAGAGAGTCACATCTGCCGGCCTACCCCCATCGGGCCCCCGCACCTCCTCCTTTGCCACCTCCATGTGGGGAAGCAGGAAACGGCTACTGAGTGGAACTCCCAACTGGGTGTGAGCAACCAAAATGGTCGCCTGCCTCAGCGTTTCGTATATGAGCGCAGAATCGTAACCCTCAGAGCTTGATCCATAGAACACATGCCACCGCGGCCACTGTGCAGCAACCAAGAATAGATGGTCTTCTTGTTGATGAACGTCGGTTACGAAAACTTCCGACATGGCCGAACGGTGCACTAAACGCCGGGGAACCGGGTGGTCGAAAGACAAGTCGCGCGCAGATGTGGCCTTCAAATGGTTTCCCTCTCTGAGAGTCGGATCATCGAGCAAACGCATACCGGTCAAATGGATTGTTTCAACTGTCGAGGAGAGCGTACCTACGGACGTCCCCGCTGCCGCTGCGAACCGATTGTGACCGGGGAGCAATCCGCAAGAAAACGAGATGGGGAGTAAAAACCGGTCATCCGGCTTGATAAGAAATTTAGGCCGTGCAAGCATCGGCGTGGGCTTCGAAAAGCCGGCTTTCCATCGATGCCACTTCCTTTTCCATCGAGCGACAGGCGATCAATGCTTCAGTTTCCGAGCAACCATCAACCCCGATACAACGACTTCTCGATCAAGGCCATCTCTGACGAAACAATCCGTGAAGGCGGTGAACGCGCCCCCTTCGGAGCCAGCAATGAGGACAAGCTGGAGCTGGTCATGAAGATCACCAACTCAGGTGTGAAAGACATCGATGTTGGCTCCGGTATCCGTGAGCCCGCGTTTGTGGATCAACTGCTGCGGGCACAAGATGCCGGCAAAATCCCCGCCGATGTGACCTTCTCGTTCAACCTCACCCTCAAGACCTGGGAGCCCCTCTGCCATGCGCTGGAGGGAACCCTGAGCCGGGAGCAATTGGGACGTCTCTACGTAAGCATCGGCATGATCGAGATTGACTCCCACCGCCATCTGTTCGAAAGGGTTGCTGACCGTGTGCGCTCCCTCGGTGTGGGAACGCTGCGGTCGAGCCTGCTCAACGCTTTCTCCAACACCATCGAGGAGGATAAGTACGCGCATCTGATCAGCCAGATCGAACGTTGCCGCCAGCAGGGAATCGCCCTGATCCGCATCAATGACTCCATTGGAACCCTTTACCCGGACGCAACGGCAGTGCTGGCAGCGAACCTGGTTGCCGACAACCCGGACACTGTCTTTTACCTGCACGGACACAACGACAGGGGAATCGGTACAGCCAACTCCCTGGTCAGCGTCTTCCACGGATTCCAAATGATCGAAGGCGGCGTCGCAGGGGTCGGCAACCGGGCTGGCCTGGCCGAGCTTGAGTCCATCGCTTCGGTGTTCGCCGACAACAACATCACGGTCGACTCCGGGCCGTTGGACATCGATGGACTGGTCGACGCAGCACGCTGGTCCGAGCGGACCTACCTCACGACGCCGACACCGTTCCGTCCCGTGAGCGGCTTCCTCGTCCTGAACGAAAACGCAGGCATCGTCAACGTTCCCGACTACCTGGGAGTGAGTCGTGAAGTCGAGTACTTCATCAATGAAATCGGACTGTTCCCGAACTACATACGCCAAATCCTGATCGACAACGGCGTGCCGGCAGAGCACGTGACCGAAGAGTTGATCGGTGAGGTCTACCGTCATTTGAGCACAAAGATGCACGAGCTGTACGAAGACCGCCAGCAGCTCTTCGTCCGCCTTCACGAACAGATACTGGACTTCTACAACCCGATCATCAGGCTCCCCGACGTCGGCAAGCTGGGGCTGGAGCTGCTGAACTCCGCTCCGGCCAGCCTTAGGAGTTGAGGCCGTGAACATCCTCGTATACGGCGCCGGTGGGATGGGCTTGTACTTCTCCGCACGCCTGACCCAGGCCGGCCACAGCGTAGTGCTGAAAGCCCGGTCATCCACCCAAGACGCCAAACTGCACCTGTTCACAGAAGTTCGAACAGAAACCATATCCGGAGTAAGCGTGGTATCTGAGATTGACCCGGTAGATGTCGACGTTGTGCTGATAGCCACCAAAGCATGGCAAGTAGAGGACGCCCTCCTCGAACTGCGGGGCAAGATCAATAACGGGACCCCGCTGGTGACACTGCAAAACGGTATAGAGGCCCCCGAAATCGCCCGGCGCATCTTCCCCGCCTCCCCGGTCATCGCCACAACCTGCGTTGTCATCGTCAAGCGCACCGCCCCACTGGCTGTTGAACTCATCGGCGGAGAAGCCACACTCAGTGCCGGGCTCTTCGATGAGGTCGGCATTGACACCGACATCGCCGAGAGAGTGGTCAATGCCATCAACGAAAGCTCCGTCACGGCGACCCTCGCCCAGGACGTCCAACGCGCGCTCTGGAAGAAGATCGCTTTAATCGCCTCCTATGGCGGGGTGGGAGCGGTTTCCGGCGTCCCTGTCGGGGTGACCCGTACGCATCCCGAGACCCGGTCAATGGTCCGGGATGGCATTGTTGAGGTCGCCTCGGTCGCCCAGGCCTTCGGCGTCACGTTTACCAGCGATGACGTGGAGGAAGTCTTCTCTATTTACACCGACGTCTTTGACCCTTCGACGACATCATCCATGCAGCGCGATCTGGCCTCAGGATTGCCGTCAGAGCTGGCGGATCAAAACGGGGTAATAGTTGCCCGGGCCGCCAACGTAGGGGTGGCAACGCCAATCCATTCGTTCATTCTGAACTCACAGCTGCCTAGGGAACGGCAAGCAAGGCTGGTCTCATGAGCGAGGCTCCCGCGGTGCGGCGAATGGCTGTCCCGCTCCTGATAGCGGTCAGCATCGGAAATTTTCTGGTCGCCTTTGATGCCTCAGCCATCAACGTTGCCGTACCTCAGATCATCAACGAGCTCGGTGGCACAACAACAGATCTGCAGTGGATCCTGGACGGTTACACGATCCCGTTGTGCGCTTTCCTTTTTCTGTCCGGAGTCCTTGGCGACCGATATGGTGCATTTCGCGTTTACCGCTGGGCGACGGTAGCCTTCCTGGCCAGCTCCATCGGATGTGCCCTGGCTTGGTCTACGCCTGTGCTCGTCGGAATGCGACTGATGCAAGGGGCTGCGGCCAGCTTCATGCTTCCGATGACGCTGGCCATCATCGCGGCCTCGGAACCGGACCCCAATCGCAGGGCCCGGGCCGTCGGAGTCTGGGGAGTCGTCGGAGGGTGCGCCATCGCCCTGGGCCCACTGATCGGTGGAGCTCTCTCCGAAGTCCTGACCTGGCGATCTATCTTCTGGCTGAACCTGCCTGTATGTGCCGCCGCGCTGCTCGTCATCCGCAAGCATCACAGCACGCCCGGGAACGCATCGAGGAAGATCTCCGCTCTGAGCCAGGGGCTGCTGCTGTGTTTCCTCTTTTCCGTGGCTTGGGTGCTCATTTCGATGGCCCACGGCCAGCTTTCCACCCTCTGGCTGGTTCTGGCTTGGGTGTTTGTCGCGCTTGTGGCCGCAGCGCTGGTCATCACGGACCGGCGGGCGCAGACACCGATGATTCCAGAGCAACTATGGCAGGACCGCAGCTTCCTGAGGCTCACTTCTGCCGGAGCCATCTACCAGTTCTGTTCCTACGGTTCCTTGCTCGTATTCACTCTGTGGGCCTCGTCTTACCAGCAAAGTGGGCCGCTGAGCGCCGGGATGCTGGTGTTGCCTTGCTCGGTGGCGTGGCTGTGCGGAAACCTCACCGTGTGGGCCAGCCGGCCCGGTTGGCGGTTGCGGATCATTGCAGCAGGAACCGTTACCGGCTTCCTTGGGGCACTGGCGAGCATCATCTCTTCCGGAGAATCATCCGTTGTTCTCATGGTTGGAATGATCCTCGTAGGGTTCGCGTCGGGGCTACTGGCATCGACCCTTAGCGCGCAAGCCATGCACGTAGCACCCGGAGAAGTCAGTGGTGCCGCCTCCGGAATGTTCAACACCAGCCGTCAGTTTGGCATGGTCGTAGCTGTTGCAACCATCGGCGGGATCGGTTTTGAAACGGGATTGTTGCCCCAATTCAGCATCGTGATCGTGGGCTTCGCTGTGATCCTGGCACTGGTCTTTTACCCGGGCAAAACCAGGCGTACACGACCATTGGAGAATCATGGGGCCGCGAACCGGCCCCAAGCTGAGGTGACAATTCGAACCTCTCACTGAGGAAGAGCGATGGGCCTGGCTGCAGGGCTATTGGCAAGCTGGCCGGGACGCGTCGTCCCGGCCAGTACCTGTTTAAACCGAGCAGTCGACCGGGTTGGACGAAAAAGTTTTAGGGGCCCGTTGAGGGGTCCATCAGCGGACGCTTCTCCACTGCAGCGCCGAGTGGGGACCCGGAACCTCAAAACAAGGCGGTCGGACAGGACTTATCGCGCATGTCATAATATGCGTATGAATGCAGATAAGTGTGGATTGTCCGTCGATAGCGGGTATGTAGAGCTGGCCGTCGAAGTCTTCTCCATGCTTGCGGACGCTACCAGGGTCCGGATTGTTCTGGCCCTGCGGGATGGCGAGATGTCCGTGAATGAGATTGCTGAGAAGGTGGGCAAGCCCCAGTCTGCTGTGTCCCAGCACCTGGCAAAGATGCGTTTGGCGAGGATGGTGTCCACGCGTCAGGAAGGGACACGCGTGTATTACCGGCTGGAGAACGAGCACGCCCGTCAGCTGGTCGCTGACGCTATCTTCCAGGCCGAACACAGTCTTGGAGGCACACCACCGCACCACCACCAGGCGACCGCGGATGGAGCAGCATGAACCGCCCCGAGAGTAGCCCCGGACAGCTGACTGAAGAAGCCGGCCGTAACGAGGCCCACGGCCGCCGACACGGACACCTTGACCATGCTCATGAACGCGACCACGACCACGACAAGCATGACCACGGGCATGGTGACCACCACGACCACAACCATGATCACGGGCATGAGCACCCGGGTGGGTTGAAGGGCTTGCTGCACGGATTGTTTGTCCCGCACAGTCATGACGCCGCTGACTCGGTGGACGAGGCCATGGAAAGCTCGGCCAAGGGCATTCGCGCCTTGAAGATCTCACTGGCAGTCTTGCTGGTCACTTCCCTGCTCCAGCTGGCTGTTTTCGTCATCAGCGGGTCAGTGGCCCTCCTTGCTGACACGATCCATAACTTCTCAGACGCTTTGACGGCCGTTCCGTTATGGGTGGCATTCATCCTGAGCCGACGGACGGCCACGAGGGCCTACAACTATGGATTCGGTCGCGCCGAAGACTTGGCAGGGCTTTTCATCATCGCCATGGTGGCGCTTTCAGCCATCGTCGCCGCCGTTGAATCCGTTGGCAGGATCTTCCAGCCGCAGCCGTTGAGCAACCTCGGCTGGGTCCTGGCCGCGGGTTTGATCGGATTTGCGGGGAACGAAATCGTGGCCGTGTACCGCATCAGGGTCGGCAAGGAGATCGGCTCCGCTGCGTTGGTGGCCGATGGTGTCCACGCCCGGACGGACGGCTTCACCTCCCTTGCCGTAGTCGCCGGGGTTATCGGGGTCTGGCTCGGCTTCCCCCTCGCGGACCCGATCATCGGTATTCTGATCTCGGCCGCTATTTTCGTTCTGTTGTGGGGGACAGCCCGGGACATCGGACGCAGGCTCCTTGACGGCGTGGACCCGGACCTGCTTGGACGCGTCGAAAGCGCCATTGCACCGGTAGCCCCGGCGGAGTCGACTGTGAAACTTCGCTGGAGCGGGCACCGACTGCACGTTGAGGTCACCTCCCCGGTGGATCCGCATTGGACTATGGCTGACCTAGGCAGTCTCAAGCACCGGGTAGAAGAAGCGGTTCGGACCAAGATCCGCAATATCGGCACGGTGACGGTCATTGTCAGCTGACCGCCATTTTCGGCAAATCGCTGCACTGCTACCTCGGACCAGGAGGCTGCCGCAAGCAAGGCCTGTACTTCTCCCGCACCATCCCACGGAAAGCGCTGCACTGCAGCCTGGACTTTCAGCCCCCGGACGGCAGGAATCCTGGCACCCAGGAGGAGATTACGCTCAGCGTCAGCCACGAACTGGCCCCAAAACTCGACGGAGCAACACTCGACTTCGGTCTCTACAACAAAATGGAACGCTTCGTCTGGCTGAGCCTACCGGCAGTGAAACAGCCGCAATGCACCTGCCTGCGCTCCACCGGTGTCCCTGCCGGCAAACACGCACCATGCCTCGATGACAAAGGCATCGGCCTGACTGACCTGTAGTAGAACGCCCTGAGTTTACATCCCAAGACATTGCCGTTCAGCCTGCTCGCAAGCCGGTCCTGCACCGGCCGCCGTCCAGACTCGTTCGGCTCGCGTCGGCACTCCTGCTTATCAAACAACCAGCCGCAGCGGCCGCTGCCCCAGCTGAACCGTGATCTCCTGTCCCCACGACGCCGTCAACCGGTCGTCCTCCATCCCGTCCCCGAACACCACCAACTGGTCGGATGCCACGGTGATCCGGAGGACCTCGCCGGCTTCCAGTACCCCTTCGGTGAGCGAAGCACCCGTAACCGGGGACGGCCACGCTTCCCGCACGAACCAGGCAAGCCGTGGATCAGTGGGCGCCGGCAAGGCACGTCCGCCGCGCTCCAAAGCGATTGATGCGCACCAGCCCGTGGCGCCCGTGCCGGTGGAGACAATAAGGCCCGACGACGACTGCCGCTCCGTCTGTCCTCCTGCTTGGGTGAAACTGGGTACAGAGAGGGTGTATTTCGCCGATTGATGCGAGGCGTGCCCGACGAAAACCTCGTTGAGCGCCGAAAGCTGCTGACCGTCGTCGAGCGTTGCTGTCACAGTGGTGAGGTCCTGGCAACGCAGCCGCTCAACGTTCCCGGTGCGCAGCAGCGCGGCGGCGGCCGCCGGTGTGTGGCGGACCAGGACGCCGGGGTTGGCGCCGGGTTCGGGATCGACGCCGATGACCGGCTGGCCATTCAGGTATTTGGCCACGTTCGCCACCAATCCGTCCTGCCCCACCACGGCGATGATGTCCTCGGCGGTCAGCAGAAAGCGGCTGAGGTCGGCGCGTTCCACTTCGGCTTGGCGCCAATCCGACGGTACGGAAGCCCTGATAGTTGCCAGGGCGTTGGCTAGACGGTCGTGCCGGTCCTGCACGTCCTGGATGCTGCGGCCCCGGGTGCTGAGGAAGAACTCGGCCTGGCCGCGGGTGGCGTGCCGGTCCAGCAGTTCCTGGAGCTCCGTCCTCCGGTGGACAATGACGATGCGCGGGGATGCCATGGTGGGTCCTTACTTGGTGATTTCGGAGGTGGCTGCGGGTTCCTTGAACAGCCCGGCGAGTGCTCCGCTGAGCAGGTCCGGGGTGATGGTGAGATTCCCGATGTTCGGGAGGCTGCCGGCGGCGTCCTTGAGCGCGAGGGCCAGCAGGGTGGCTTGTTCCATGCCGCGGTACACCTCCATTGTGGCGGATTCACGGGCCGCGGCAGCTTCGCCAACCAGGCGGATCTGGTTTGCTTCCGCAGCCGCGCCGATGCCCTTTCGCTCCGCTGATGCCTGGGCTTCGATGAGCCCTGCGGCGGCTTTTTCCTCGGCGGCACGGCGTGCGTTGGCGCCCTCTTGGGCCACGAGGTTCTCGCGGCGGACGGCCAGTTCGATCTGGCTGGCCATCTCGTTCTCGGAAATGGTGCGTTCACGTTCGACGGCGACCGCTCGCCTTTCGTAAACCGCCCGGTCCGCTTCGGCTTGGAGTTGTTCGCGCACCGGGGTCTGCAGGGCGCGCTCCACATCAGACTCGGGGCGAACGGCGAGGACCTGGACACCGAGGATCTCAATACCGGTGGACTGGAGACGTGCATCGGCCCGCAGTGCGTCGGTGAGCACCAGTCGGAGTTGGCTGACTCCGCGTTCCAGGGCTTCGGCGAGGGTAGTGGTGGCGATCTGGTCGATCGCGTGGCTCTGGCAAAGCTGGCCAATGATGGTGGACACCTGCTCGCGTCCGGTGGCCGGCGCCTTGCCTGCGGTCTGCAGTCCGAAGTCCAGGCGGGTGGAAACCGCCACGGGGTCGATGAAGCGGTAGGTCACGTTCGCCTGAACGCTCACGTCCTGGTGGTCGCGGGTGATGGCGTGGAAAAGAGTGGGGAGCTCCTGGTCGTCCACGGGAACCTCGCTGAGCACCGAGTTGGCGGGGCGGAAGAAGAACGCCTGGCCCACTCCTTGGTGCTTGACTGCACCCTTCTGCAGGTGCACGACGTAGCCGGTGGGGCTGCCGAGGAAGTGGCTGATCCAGGGGTAGCGCTTGATGGTGGCCATGATGTTCGCTCCTTCGTGTTGTTATCGTCAGTTTGACGATAACGTCACACTAAGACCATCCGCTCTTTATTGTCAACATGACGATAACTCACCTAGGATTGCCGTATGCCTGCATCCCATCCAGCGCCCGCCCGCTTTCCGGTGACCGTGGACGTCGTCGCCCTTACTGTGCGCGATGGCGTGCTGAACGCCCTGCTGATCACCCGACTCATCGAGCCGTTTCGTGGCAAACTGGCGCTTCCCGGTGGCTTCGTTCTGGCGGGGGAGGACTTGCTTGAAGCGGCGGGCCGGGAGCTCGCGGAGGAGACCGGCGTCGAGCGTCTGCCCGGGCACCTCGAGCAACTGGGCAGTTACGGCCCGAAAGGCCGCGACCCCCGCGGGGACGTCCTGACGGTCGCACATCTGCTGCTGGCGCCGGACTTTCCCGTATTGGCGGCAGGCAGCGACGCCGAGAAAGCGGCTTGGTACCCGGTTCGGGAAATCCAGGATGGCACGCTCGAGTTGGCGTTCGACCATGCGCAAATCCTCAACGACGCCCTGGAGCGGGCCAAGTCCAAGCTCGAATATTCACCCCTCGGGGCGGCATTCTGCGGTGAGGAGTTCACCATCGCCCAGCTTCGCGCCGTCTACGAGGCGGTGTGGGGCACGCGATTGGACCCGCGGAATTTTCACCGGAAGGCGACAGGGACGCCCGGATTCCTCGAGGAAACCGGCCGCATGACAACGGGCGACGCCGGTCGGCCCGCCGCGCTGTTCCGGCTCGCCCCCGAGGCGCGTCCGACGGCAGGTCAGCCCACCCGGGCGGTTCTCAATCCGCCGCTGATGCGCCCGCGGGAATCATGATGACAAGCCCGTTCTGGCATCAAGGTCGCACTGGTGGCACGACTTCCGGAGCTTATTCGTGAGCCAAAGAAGCTATGTTCTTATACTCATTCCCGCGTGTCGCGCGATAGACCCTGAGGCCGCTTCGAGCCTCTCGGAAACGCCTTATATAAACTGCTAAAGAAGCTATATGCTTATGTGTATGTCAGGTCAAATTGTGGCTCTTATTGTGGACATCGTGAACTCCCGCAAGCTCGTAGATCGTGTGGGAGCGCAACGGACCGTCCGGTCGGTTTTCGAAGACGCAAGCAAGGAACATCCGGCTCTCCGGCCATTGTGGCCGACTGTCGGGGATGAGTT
Source organism: Paenarthrobacter sp. AR 02 (assembly GCF_021538675.1). GTDB lineage: Bacteria > Actinomycetota > Actinomycetes > Actinomycetales > Micrococcaceae > Arthrobacter. Next base: position 685,365 of record NZ_JAJUKH010000001.1, on the reverse strand, counting down.
TCAGGCCGTGTTCGAGACGCTGGGTGACGCGCTCCTTACGACAGCCTTGGTTCGTCTGGCCCTTCCTGAGGACGTCGACTGCAGGTTTGGGTTGGGCCGCGGAGAGACAGCCGATGTCGATTCATCATCTCCGGTAGCCATCCAGGACGGATCGGCTTGGTGGAACGCGCGGGAGGCGATTGACGAGACCCATCGCAGGGAGCATAAGAACGAGCCATACCTGCGTTCGTGGTTTGTTTCAAGCGACCATAAGGAATCAGGGACCGTGGCTGTGGTCAACGGTTTTATATTGCTCCGGGACTCGCTGATCAGTTCGATGCGACCGCGCGACCGGAGGTTAACTCTGGGCGCACTTTCGGGCTCCCCACAATTGGACTTGGCGCAGCGCGAAGGAATCAGTCAGTCTGCTGTCTCGCAGAGTCTTCGTCGCTCGGGAGGAGCCGCGCTTGTCGCAGCTCAGCAGGAACTGACGAAAGGAGCCATCGAATGATCGGCTCCACACTTCTCCTGATGGTCGGCCTTGTAGACCTTGCAGATGGCTGCCGTCGCGAAGTTTCTCTTGCACTTCAACTATTGGTCCTCCTGGGGGTACCGGCGCTCGCCTTCTGGGGCTTGGGGTTGAACCCTTTAGCTGCTGGGGTATGTGCGGTGGCCGTTTTGGCTTGGATCTTGGTTACTACATCGCAGTCCCCAAAACCGTCGTGGAAACTCCTCCTTCACCCTCGTGAGCCTGCTCCACGGCTGTGGCCGGCCATCGTACTCTTCGTGCTGGTCTTTGGGATCAGCGCATACGACCGCAGTTTCGACGTTGCAGGCGGCTTCCTCGTTGACATCTACTCACTGACTGATCGGCGGTTTGCGACGTCGTTCCCTCTTGAAACCATCATGGCCGCCACCGCGGTTGGTATCTTCCTCACCAAAAGCGCCAACAACATCACCGCTTCAGCTCTTAACTGGGCCAAAAAGGAAGACACCAAAGCGGAGCTGGAACAAGCCGTCAGTGCGAAAGCGGTCGGTCCGAAACCCGAGAATAAGTGGGAGTTGTTCGTCAGCAGCAAAAAAGTCGCCAGCCTTCGCGCAGGAGACAAGCCGGTGTCGGGTCCGGCCCTGAAGGGCGGCAGGCTCATCGGCCCTATCGAAAGACTCCTCATCGTCGTCCTGGCTTTCGCCGGGGCTTGGCAGGTCATCGCGGGATTGGCGGCTGCGAAGGGAGTCATTCGTTTCCCGGAAATTTCGGAAGACCGCGCCTCGGGCTCCAAAGCGGAGGAGTTCTTGGTAGGCAGCCTCGCAAGCTGGACAATGGCGGCAATCGCGATCCTCTATCTGGTACTGGTTCGCGGCCATTAATACGAGTGGTCCGTAGGGCTGCAGAGGATCTCAAGCGGAAGCCAAAGACGCTCAAACCCGGGCCGGCTCGGCTGCGGCCATTGCACGGTTGAGCTGGGCCAGTACGTCCTCTGGCGTACCGTTCGCATCAACCACCACGAAGTCGTCGAACTCCGGGAGGGATCGGTAGGCCGCCCGGAAAGCCACCAGGTCTGCGAGGGATTCCTTGTCGGTGCCGCGCGCCAGGACCCGCTCGTGGGCTAGCTGCGGATCGACGTCGAAGTGGATCATGAGGTCCGGAACGGGAAGCTTCCCCAGCAGCCACGGAATCAAACGGCCGCGACCCAATCCGTTGGCCTGGCGCAACGCGAGTTGGCAGTGGACGTGGCGGTCCATCACCACCAGCCCGTCGCACTTTTCAGCACGCGCGTGATGCACCAGCACATTGAAGAGTCGAATTCCGGTCTCAACGACATCGACAAACCGCGGATGCAGATGCCAGCCGAATCTCGCGGAAAGAAGCGATAAGTGCCTCCGGCCGGCGTGGTTGCTGAGCAGCAGGGCGTTCCGTCCCTCGGCGCGGGCCGAATCGACCAAGGCGCGGGCCGCCGTCGTCTTTCCTGAACCGTCAATTCCCGTCAGAACAATGAGCATGTGGCCTCCCCTCGTTTCCTTTCCAACGAAACGAGGGGAGGGATTGTCCCGCGATGCGGCGCAGATCACCCCATGGGCCGCCACTGGAACCGGGGTTGCTTGCGGTTCAGAAAAGCGCTGATGCCGATCTCCATGTCCGGGCTGGCAGGCATCGCAGCCCAGGCATCGGCCCATTCCTGGTCCACCACCGGTTCACCCGCTGACCCCTCACAATCCACCAGCCGCTTCATCGCGTGCATGGAGAAACGGGATCGGCTGCGCAGCGTGTTGATCAGTGCTGCGCACTTCTCTTCAAAGGACTCAGAGGGAACGACGTCGGCCACCAGGCCAAGCGCTTTGGCTTCAGTGGCGCTGAACGTCTGTCCCGTGAGGAGGATGTACTTTGCGTTGGCGTGGCCCACCAAACGGACAAGCCGTTCCAAGCCGGGACGGGGATAGATGATGCCGATCTTCGCCGGGGTCAGCCCAATAACGGCGCGTTCGTTGGCGATGACGAAGTCGCACGCTGCTGCAATCTGCCAGCCACCACCCATGCACGCGCCGTCCACCAAGGCCACCGTCGGCTTCGCCACGGAAGCAATGGCGGAATCGGCCAGGCTGAGATGGTCCACCGTGGAACCATCGGGTTGTGGGTCGGTCAGGACGGAGGAGAGCTCGCTGATGGACGCGCCAGCGCAAAACGTGTCCCCGGCGCCGCGCAACACGATTACTGAAACATCAGGATCGGCGTCCAAGCGAGGCATGATTTCCTGGAACTCCAGGCACATGGCTTTAGTCAGGGCGTTGCGCTGGGCAAGGTTGGAGATCTCCACTGTCGCCACACCGCCGGCAACTGAAACGGAAAGGCGGCCGGTGCGCACCTCGGAGGCGATGCTCATGAGCGTGCTCCCGCGTCCGCGGAAGTCCGGAATGCCGGCCCGCACACAACGCGACCCTCGCGCTCAAGCCGGGACACGTCGTCGTGCGTCATTCCACGTTCCAACAGAACCTCCGCTGTGTGCTCGCCAAGAAGCGGCGGCGGCGTATGGATTTCGCTCGCCTCGCCGTCCAGGCTCAGCGGCCCGCGCAGGAGGGGGAGTTCGGAACCGTCCCGTCGCTGGCGGCGCTGAATGAGCTTCAACGCGGCCACTTGCTCAGTAGCCAGCGCCTGCGTGTAGTTGAAGATGGGCCCGCAAGGGATACCGGCTTGGCTGATCAGCGGAACCCACTCGGAAGCGGGCCTGGTGGCAAGCGAGGACTCAATGAGTTCTGTCAGCTGATCGCGGTTGGCCGAACGATCCGCTCCGGTGGCGAACCGGGGATCCTCCAGCGCGGAGGGAACGCCGATCAGCGTGCAGAACGCCCGCCATTGCTTGTCGCTTCCCACGGCGATGTTGATGGATTCCGTGGAGGTGGCAAACGTGCCGTAAGGCGCGATGACGGGGTGGTTGTTGCCTTGCGGGGTGGCTGCTTCACCAAGGCTAAGGGCTTTCTGGCCCTGGAATGCGGACAGATTCAGCGCGGTTTCAAGCAAGGAAGTAGACACCCGGCCGGGCCGTTCGCCGTTCCGGGCGCCGAGCAGCGCGGAGACGATGCCGAACGCACAAACCATTCCGGATGTGATGTCCACGATCGGAAGACCCACACGATATGTTTCCCCGGGTCCAGGCCCTGTGACGGACATCAGGCCCGACATTCCCTGGATGACCTGGTCCAGTCCGGCGTCGTCCTTGAGGGGCCCGGTGTTCCCGAACCCGCTGACGGAACCCAACACGAGGTCCGGGTTGACTTCCTCGAGTCGCGCGGCTGTGAAGCCCATTTTGTCCAGCGTGCCGGGTTTGAAGTTTTCCACCAGGACATCGGCATCGGCGATCAAGCCGGCGAGGATCTCGCGACCCTCGGCAGAATAGAAGTCCAGGCACACGGAAGCCTTGTTGCGGTTGACGGAGTCGAAGTAGAGGCTGTGGCCGTCCTGGAATGGCGGCCATTGCCGGGCGGTGTCACCGCCGTTGACGCTTTCCACCTTGATGATCCTGGCGCCCATGTCAGCCAGGAGTGCCGTGCAATAGGGCCCGGCGAGAGCCCGGCTGAGGTCGATCACGGTGATCCCGCGGAGTGGTTTGAGCATGGTTTGTGTACCTAACGTTGGAGCGGATTCAGAGGCTGGAGGGCAACACCAGGGCACCCACCAGAAGGAGCGGGCCGACCACTACCATGGACAGGCCCCACCGGGTGAGGAGGGTGGTGATGCGGGGACGTTCGTCGGCGTCGACTGTGGCTACGAACGTGGCGCCGACAGTGGAGAACGGTGAAACGTCCACTATGGATGAACACACGCCCAGCGCCGCGATGACCGCCCACCCGGCGATGTCACCGGAGGCCACCAGTGGCAAGGCAAGCGGCACAAGGGCCGCGAGCATGCCGGTGGTGGAAGCGAACGCGGACACGAGGCCGCCGATCGCGCAGATCACCAGCGCGGCCAGGAGCGGGGTTCCGACGGCGCCGGCTGCTTCGCCGAGCAGGGTGACCGCTCCCATGGTCTGAAGCACTCCGACGAACGTGATGATCCCGCCCACCAGCAGGACCGTGGACCAGTCGATCTTGGCCACGGCCGACTTGCCGGACTGCGGATCGCACAAGGTGAGGACCGAGGCGAAAGCGAAGCACAGAACGCCGATGTCCGGGCTGGCGCCGAGCGCGGACATCAGGATGACGGTGATGACCAAACCCGCCATGCAGAGCACAGTGATGACCTGGTTGCGGTTGAGTTGAGGGACCGATGCCGGTGCCTCCGCGGGTGGGCCGTCCAGGACTTGGACGGTTTGTTGTGCCGCTTGCTTGCCCCTCGCGATGTTGCCGTCGCGCTCAAACGGGTGCGACGGCGTCGGGCGTTCTTTGCTGAATCGTGGCACAACTGTGCCAAAACCCTCTGCGGCACGGGTGTTGAGCAGTTTGAAGCCGCCGAAGAGGACGTAAGCGGCAGCAACGAGGGCCAGGTTGGTGCCCAGTGCCACGCTGAAGAGAACCAGTGGGTCGAGGTCGATTCCCGCTGCCCGCGCCGTGCCGTAGGTGACGATGCCGAACAAGCTGGTGGGCGCGAATCCTCCAGCACTGAGGCCCGAGCCGATGGCGATCCCCATGAGCATGCGGTCGATGCCGTACCGCTTGGCCAGCGGCATCCCAATGGGCGCCATGACCAGTCCGGCCAGGGGCGAACCCATGGCAGAGATTCCAATGGTCAGCGCGAAGAAGGCCAAGGGCAGGAAGAATGCCCTGTCGCCCACTTTGGCGATGGCCCGCTCAATGATCACGTCGATGGTCCCGTTCGCTTGGGCGATCGCGAAGAAATAGGTGACGCCTACCAGGAGGACCAGGATTCCGATGGGGAATCCCGCTACTACCTTGTCGATGGTCATCCCCGCCATCCACACGCCGACGCCTGCTGCCGCTGCGAACATGAGCACTCCGATGTGCACTTTGCGCAGGGTAGCCATGACGAACACGCCCACAAAGATGGCGAGAGCCGCGATTTGTAATTCCATAGCCCGTTCTCCAATCAAACTTCTTCGGTTCACTGGATGAACCAACGGTTCATTTTGGGAAGTCGCCTGTAATGTAGAGGACAGGGAAAAGGCCGTCAAGCGGGAGAGTGGATGAGTACGCAGAGTGTGGTCACGGCAATCCGGGTGCTTGAAGCGGTCTCCGACAACCAGCCGGCGGGTTTGTCCGAACTCAGCCGGGAAGTGGATGTTCCCAAGGCCACGGTTCTCCGGGTCCTGAGGACACTGGGGGAGCTGGGCTGGGTTTCGCAGTCCGAAGCCCAGGCCGGCAAATGGGTGCTGACGAATCACGCGTTCGCTGTTGCCAGCCGTGGAAGCAGTGGATCTGTTATCCGCGACGCCGCCATGGGCCCACTCAACGCGCTGCAGCTGGACACCACCGAAACAGTCCACCTGGCGGTGCCGGACCGCGGCTATATGCTCATCATCGAGCGCCTGGACACGCCGCACGTACTCCGGGCTTTCCTGCCGCTGGGCTCGCGTTTGCCCATGCACGCTTCCTCGACCGGCATGGCGTACCTGTCAGCCGCCGATGAAGCTTTCGTCGACGAATACCTGGCCGGTCCGCTTGAAGCACTGACACCGCAAACCGTCGTGGACCCGGCCAAGCTCCGGGCGATGATCGGAGACACGCGGGCCCGCGGATATTCCATCAACGAGCAGGGGCTCAGCACTGGCATCACCTCGATCGGTGTTCCGCTTCTGGGGCCCGGCGGCGTGGCGGCGGGATCGATCTCCATTTCGGGGCCCTCAAGCAGGATTGTTCCCACCAAGTACCAGGAGTACGGCGAGGCTGCAGCAGGAACCGCCCGGGAGATCAGTCGTGCTCTGGGAGCTTCTTCATCAAAAGGTTACTAAGTTTCCTGACCAACTACTGCGCTGGAAGTCATTGCACGCCTATCATGATGCTGTGAACGTGCTTCTGCCGGGCAATTGTTCGTTTGAACTCTTTTCCGGGAGGGTACGTAAGCGATAAGGAGATGAATTTCTCCGATCGGTGCCCGTTGGCATGGGTGGCGCTCCTCCGGGGGTACCAGCGGACGCCTTCCTGAATAGACAAACATTTATTGAAGGGATGCGTAGCTCAATGAACACACTCCTGATAATCGCTGGCGTAATTGCGATCATCTTGCTTCTCGTCGGTGGATTTAACCAAGCCCTCAGTTTCCTGCTGTGGGTAGGAATTATCCTGCTGGTGCTGGCCCTCATTGGATGGGTGCTGGGCCGGGGCCGGTCTCGCGTATGACAACTGATCCAAGCGAAGTTGCCGGCTACGCCCAGGTTCGCGACGGAACAACTACGCCCGGGCGCCCCCTTCCCAGGGACCCGGACGTGCCCGGAACCGGTGGGCAGGTGCCGGTCAGCGACGGTCCCGAGGAAGCTCCAGAGGATGCCGTTGATGCCGGACCCAGCGAATCAGCAAATCCGCCGGGACCGGCAGAGGAAAAGGATGAGAAAACCGCGGATAATCGCGGTTTGACCACCGAAACCAATCCCACGGACTGACAGTGGGCTTTTGCGGCCGCGGGCGGAAGAAATTCCGGCTGCGGCCGCACTCGTAATCAGTGACTGCGGCGGGGTGCAGCCAACTCAGCGATTGAGGTTGATATGCGGTTCGGTTCAATCATCGGGCTTCTGGTAGTGGTGTGGCTGGTTATTGGAGCGGTGGCTGCCGGCCAGCGGGGTTACTACAGCGACCCGCCCGCGCAATGCTCGCAGTTTGCAACCATTGCGCTCAACATCGTCGCGGGTCCACTGAATTACACCGGCCTGAATCCCCAAGGCGGGTGTGAGATTCCGAAGCCGTCATGACCCGAAGCCGGAAGCTCCTGGCAGCAACCCTGGCCGCCTTGGTCTTCCTGGGCGGACTGCTTTCCGGGTGCGCCCAAAGCCCTTCAGCGGACTCCCTTAAAGGCCCCGCCAAGGAAGCCGCCTCCGCTGTCCGGACCGCTTCCCTTACGGTGGACCTCAGGCTCCAAGAACGCGCGACGGCGGCGGCGGCGACTACCACTGCGGACGACATGCTCAAGGGCATGCAATCCGCCACCGATCAGCTGGAACATTTCGGCGCGAAAACGCAGGATGAACAGTCGCTGCGGGACAGTATGCTGGCAATCTTCTCCACCATCTCCCGGTCTCTCCTCCACGCCAGGGACGCCCTCGCCGCACCCACCTCAGCACCCGGCGGCGGAACCGACCTCGCCGGAATTGCACAGCTCCCTGCGGTCCAGGGTGAGCTCCGGGCGGCCACTGAACAACTTGACGAACTCATGACCAAGGCCGGCATCCAGTGAAACGGCTCCTCGGTGTTGCACTCGGCATCCTGACAGCGATCGGGGGCTTTGTCGACATCGGGGACCTTGTGACCAACGCTGTGGTTGGCTCCCGATTCGGCCTCTCACTCGCATGGGTTGTTCTTGTGGGTGTGGTGGGTATCTGCCTGTTCGCCAATATGTCCGGACGGGTTGCCGCCGTCTCTGGACGGGCCACCTTTGAAGTGATCCGGGAACGCATGGGTGCGAGGGCGGGCCTTGCCAATCTCACCGCATCCTTCCTGATCAACCTCATGACTGTCACTGCGGAGATCGGCGGAATTGCCCTTGCCCTCCAGCTGGCCAGCGGCGTTTCCTACATGCTGTGGGTTCCGTTCGCCCTGATCGCGGTATGGCTGGTGATTTGGCGGGTGAAGTTCAGCATCATGGAAAACGTGACAGGACTTGTGGGCCTGTCCCTGGTGGTCTTCGCCGTGGCGCTCTTCCTGCTCAAACCGGACTGGGGTTCGCTGGCCTCCCAGGCGCTGCATCCTTCAGTCCCGTCAGAGGAGGGCCCGGGGACGTACTGGTACTACGCGATCGCCCTGTTTGGAGCGGCCATGACGCCCTACGAAGTGTTCTTCTTCTCCTCCGGTGCCGTGGAGGAACGCTGGAAGGTCAAGGACTTGGTGCAATCACGGATCAACGTCCTGTTGGGCTTCCCGCTGGGAGGTTTCCTGTCCCTCGCCATCGCGGCGTGCGCCGCCGTCGTCCTCCTGCCGGCCGGCATCAGCGTGACGACGCTGTCGCAGGTGGCCCTGCCGGTGATCCAGGCGGGCGGTCAACTGGCTCTGGCTGTCCTGATCCTCGGCGTTGTCGCCGCGACTTTCGGTGCTGCGCTGGAAACGACCCTGTCCAGCGGATACACGCTGGCCCAGTTCTTCGGTTGGTCTTGGGGTAAGTTCCGGCGCCCGGCGGAGGCGGCCCGCTTCCACGTGGCCATGATCGTGGTCCTGCTGGCGGGTGTCGCTGTCCTGGCCACCGGTGTGGACCCTATCCTGGTCACCGAATATTCCGTGGTGTTTTCCGCGATAGCGCTGCCGCTGACCTACCTGCCCATCCTGATCGTGGCGAACGATCCCCAGTATATGGGCAAGCACGTCAACGGCCGGGCTGTGAACATTGTGGCCTTCGTTTACCTGGTCATCATCTTGGTGGCCTCTGTGGCGGCCATCCCCCTCATGATTGCGACGGGAGCAGGGGCATGAGAAAAGCGAAACCGCTCCCGGCTCAGGACATCAAGCCCGCGCCGCGCCAGGCCGGCTTGGTGCTGGATGCCCAGCTGCACTTGCTGGACCGGCAAATACTGGACGTCGACGGCGTACCCGTCACCACGGTTGACGACGTGGAGTTGAGCGGCCCCGCACCTGGAGAACCCATCCCCGAAGGAACCGAGGCGCCCCACATCACCGCCTTGCTGACCGGAGCCGTCCTCGGGACGCGCATCTTTGGCGGCAGGCCGCCGTCGAGCAGGTTCATCAGGATCCCGTGGGAAGTGGTGGCTGGCGTGGACACGGTAGTGTCCTTGGGTGTCCGGGCCAATTCGCTCGATGCTTCCTGGCTTGAGCGCTGGATGCGCGACCAGATCATCGCCAAAATTCCTGGAGGCCGGCATGATCCTGAATGACCTTTTGGGTACAGATGTCGTGGACAGCACCGGCCAGCGGTTGGGTGAGGTGTCGGACGTCCGGTTTGCCCTGGACGCTGCTCCGGCGCAGCTTCTGAGCCGGGCCCGGATGGTGGGCGTCGTGGTCTGTCCCAGGACGGCCACATCGTTCCTTGGGTATGAACGGATGGACGTGAACCAGCCTTGGCCCCTAGCCCAGCTGCTGAGGTGGCGGCATCGGGGATCGTTCCTGGTGTTGTGGGAGGACATCGCGGTGATGGGTCCCGACGGCGTGAGGCTGCGCTCCGAGTTCACGGCGTACGAATCAACATTGCCAAGGTAGCCGCTGTTTGCAAATGCTAAGTTTGCTGATTAGTTTGGTAGTAGGGCATGGACATGCCATAGAACGCCCTTAGGGGTTCGAAGAGTTCCATATACACGTTCACCGCTTTTGGAAAGGACAGGTCGCATGGACAAGCAGAACGCCACACCGGAAGAGGAAGTGGGCGGCTACGGCACTCCCACCGCGGAGCAGGAAGCCGGCGGTGGCCAAGCGCAGCCCCGGGTGGAGGAAGACCTCTCCGAAGCCGGTCTCAGCCAGGACAGCCCCGACGGCGAAACGTTCGCCACCGGTGCGCCGAACCTCAGCCACTTGGACCCCGAAGACTCGGACAGCTCAGGGGAGCCGGGCGCTGGTCGCTTCGGCGGGACTGAAGACCAGTCGCACGCCGAGCAGTCCTTGCAGCCGGACGGCAACGACGATGACCTGCCGGACGGCAGCGGCAACGACCTCCCCCAAGAGGAGTCTCCGAATGACGATGACGAAGAAGATTTCGACGCCGGCTAAAAACTCCAGCTGGCGCGCTTAAGCAGGCGCGCCTCCGGTTAAGCAGCCAGCCGGCTGGCGTGCCACTGGCACAACCCGCAATAAAGCACCCGAGACGCGATCGAAGGAGCAAAACCTATGGCCACCGTAAACAAGTCAATTGAAGTAGACGTCCCCGTATCCGTCGCCTACAACCAATGGACACAGTTCGAGACGTTCCCCGAGTTCATGAACGGGGTGGACGCTGTTGAGCAGATCGACGAAACGGGCCTCCACTTCTCAACCAACGTGGGCGGGGTAAAGCGCGAGTACAACGCGCAGATCGTGGAACAGGTCCCGGACACCTTGGTCAGCTGGGCCAGCGTGGACGGCCCCCGCAACGGCGGCACGGTGAGCTTCGAGTCGCTCGAACCTGCCAGGACCCGGGTCTCGGTCGAGATCGTGTGGGAGCCGGAGAGCCTGGCGGAGAAGGCCGGCTCAGCGCTCGGCGCGGACAGCCTGCGTGTGGGCGCCGACTTGGACAAGTTCAAGAAGTTCATCGAAGCGCAAGGGCACGAAACCGGTGCTTGGCGCGGCACGGTAACCGGCGGCGACGTTGACGACACCGGCGCCGGACCCGCGGACTCAGCCCCGTCGCGTCCACCCAGCATCTAGCGCGGCGCCGCCCGCTGATTCACACTGGATACAGCACCAATAGATAGCTCCATCGAGGGCCGGCACCGTCACGGGCCGGCCCTCGTGGCATACCCGGAACTGAAACCGCAGAGGAGAACAGACCGCCATGGCAACGTCGGGGAACATTGAGTCTGAGCGGAAATTTGATGCCGACGCCTCCACTCCGCTTCCCGACCTCCAAGGCATGGAGGGGGTCGCCCGGGTGGGTGAGCCAGCGGTCCATCAGCTCGAAGCCGTCTACTTCGACACCAAGCAACTGGCACTCGCTGCCCGCGGGATCACGCTGCGCCGACGTTCCGGTGGTACCGACGCCGGCTGGCACCTGAAACTTCCGCATAGCCCGGGCAACAGGACGGAAGTCCAGGCCCCACTGGGCTCCGTGGATTCCGTTCCCGATGAACTCCTGGAACGCGTCCTTGCCTACACCCGCGGTCGGCCGCTGGCGGCGATCGCCACATTGAATACCGAACGCACCAGCTTCGCCCTCTACGGTGACGACGGCGGACGACTTGCCGATTTCGTCGACGACCAGGTGCGTGCCCTCGTAACCATCGATGGGCCGCGTGAGTCCCGCTGGCGCGAGTGGGAGCTCGAACTGGCGGCGAAGGACGGGCAAGACGATGCATTGCTGGAGGCTCTCGCCGGACAGTTGGCGGACGCCGGAGCCGTGCCCAGCAAGCGTGCCTCCAAGTTGGCCACGGCCCTGGGCGATTCATGGCCGCCGCCCCGGAAAGCAGCTGGGCATTCTTCCAGCGGCAAGGCCCCGGCCGTAACTCCGGTGCTGGAGTACCTGGAGTCGCAAATCGCTGACCTGCTTCTCCAGGACGCGCACGTCCGGCAGGACCGGGACGACGCCGTGCATCAAATGCGCTCCCTGATCCGGCGGATCCGTTCGGTGCTGCACACCTACAGAAAGCTCTTCGATCCAGCGGCAGTGGAAGGGCTTGAATCTGAACTGAAGTCCTTGGCCGAAACGCTGGGCCGCTACCGGGATGCGGAGGTCCTGCACGAACGGCTTCGCGCGTCCCTGGACGAGTTGCCGGCGAAGCTGGTGCTGGGTCCGGTGCATGACGAACTCGACCAGCGCATGCAGGTCAGGTTGGACACGGCGTTGTCGGCCATCCGGGAGCGATTGGACAGTGCGCGTTACTACAAGCTGCTGGAACGGCTCGAGGAGTTCACCCAAGCCCCACCCACCACCCTCAAGGGGAGCCGTCCGGCCGGCAAAACGACCGCCAAGCTCGTCAACAAGGCCGCCCAACGGCTCGGCAAACGCCATGACGCCGCGGTGGGTGCCGCCGTCGGGCCCCAACGCGACAAGGCTTTCCATGAGGTCCGGAAGGCAGCCAAGAAGCTGCGTTTCGCCGCCGCGGCTGTAGGAAGCGTGCACGGCAAGCGCGCCGGCAGGATTGAGGACGCGGCCCACAAGGTGCAGTCGATCCTGGGGGAGCACCAGGACAGTGCCATGGCCCGCGAAGAGCTGCTGAAACTGGGCTCGGCGTCGGACGTCGGGAACGCGGCGTTCACCTACGGGGTGCTTCATGCGCAGGAGCGCAGTGCGGCAGATGCGACAGAGCTCCAGTACCTGCAGAGCGGCAAGAAAGCGCGAAAACTACGACTCAAGCCCTGACACAGCATTGACCCTAGTTGCCCGCGGCAACCAGACGTAAACTGGCCTTCGGTTCATACAGCGTCTGCTTGGAGATCTCATGCTTTGGAAGGTCCTTGTCCGGTTCCTGCGGCCGCATCAGCGGCTGTTGATTGCCGTCGTCGTCTTCCAGTTGGCGCAGTCCATCGCCTCCCTGTACCTGCCCACACTCAACGCGGACATCATCGATAACGGTGTGGCCACCGGCGATACCGACTACATCCTGCGCATGGGCGGGCTCATGCTGCTGATTACCCTGCTGCAGATAGCGTGTGCCGTGGTGGCCGTGTACTTCGGCGCCAAAGCGGCCATGGGGATGGGGCGCGACGTCCGCGACGCGATCTTCAGCCGGGTCGGCGAGTTTTCCGAGCAGGAGGTCACCAGGTTCGGTGCGCCATCCCTGATCACACGCTCCACCAACGACGTCCAGCAGATCCAGCAACTGGTCCTTATGTCCTGCACCCTGATGGTCGCGGCGCCCATGCTCAGCATCGGCGGGGTGATCATGGCCGTGCGACAGGACGCGCAACTGTCCTGGCTGATTGCGGTCTGCGTCCCTGTCCTGCTGGTGGCGGTCGGCCTGATCGTGACGCGGATGGTGCCGCTGTTCCGCAAAATGCAGGTGAGGATCGACGCCGTCAACCGCGTCCTGCGCGAGCAGCTCACCGGTATCCGGGTGGTCCGGGCGTTCGTGCGCGAAGACATGGAGACAGCCCGTTTCGGTAAAGCCAACGACGACGTCACTGACGTAGCGCTGCGGGCGGGCCGTCTCATGGCGCTCATGTTCCCTGTAGTCATGCTGGTCATGAACGTCTCCAGCGTTGCGGTGATCTGGTTCGGCTCCTTCAGGATCGAGGACGGGTCCATGCAAGTGGGGACCCTGATCGCGTTCCTGAGCTACCTGATGCAGATCCTCATGTCCGTCATGATGGCCACGTTCATGGCCGTGATGATTCCCCGGGCGTCCGTTTCCGCCGACCGGATCGGTGAGGTGCTCGATACCCCCTCCAGCGTCCAGCCGCCGTCGAACCCGGTAGCCGCCGGCATCCGCCGGGGCGAGCTGGCCATGCACGACGTCGGATTCGCCTACCCGGGTGCCGAGCAACCTGTACTGAGCGGCGTCACTTTCACCGCCGCCGCAGGGCAGACCACCGCGATCATCGGCAGCACCGGTGCCGGTAAAACCACTCTGGTGAACCTTATGCCGCGCCTGTTCGACGCCACCAGCGGATCCGTGGAAATGGACGGCGTTGACGTCCGGGACCTGCACCCCGACAAACTATGGGGCCACATCGGCCTGGTGCCGCAACGGCCGTACCTGTTCTCCGGAACGGTCCGCAGCAACCTCCAATACGGCAAGCCCGACGCTACCGAGGAAGAGATGTGGCAGGCACTGTCCGTGGCCCAGGCGCGGGACTTCGTCGAAGAAATGGAAGGTGGCCTCGACGCAGCCATCTCCCAGGGCGGCACCAACGTCTCGGGCGGGCAGCGCCAGCGGCTCGCGATTGCGCGGGCCTTGGTGAAGCAGCCGGAACTGTACATTTTTGATGATTCGTTCTCCTCGCTGGACACCGCAACGGACGCCCGGCTGCGGCAGGCACTCAAACGGCACACCAACGGAGCCACCCTGGTGATCATCGCCCAACGCGTGTCCAGCATCGCCGACGCGGACCAGATCCTGGTGCTCGACGACGGCAGGATCGTGGGGCAGGGAACGCACGATGAGTTGCTGGAGTCCTCCGAAACCTACCGCGAAATCGTGTCGTCCCAGCTCGCATCGGAGGAAGCAGCATGAGCACGGCCACCCGGGGACCCCAACGGCCCGCCATGGGTCCAGGACGCGGCGGACCCTTCGCCGGGATGAACGTCCCGGCCGAGAAAGCATCCAACTTCGGCGCCTCCGCCCGGCGCCTGCTGGGAACCCTCCATCCGGAGCGGTTCTGGCTGACCCTGGTCCTGGTGTTCGCCGTGGTCAGCGTTGCGCTGTCCGTGATCGGGCCCCGGCTGCTTGGCGAAGGCACCAACCTGATCTTTGCCGGCGTCGTCTCCAAACAGCTGCCCGCAGGCGTCACCAAAGCCGAGGTGATCGACAGGCTCCGCGCCTCAGGCGAGGGCAGCAAAGCCGACATGCTCAGTGCCATGACCCTCACACCCGGCGTCGGAATCGACTTCGGCGCGCTGTCCTCCGTGCTGCTCTGGGCGCTGGCCTTGTATGTCCTGGCCTCCGCGTTCGGTTGGATGCAGGCGTACGTCCTCAACGGCGTCGTCCAGCGCACCGTCTACCGGCTGCGTGAGCGGATAGAAGCCAAAATCCACCGACTGCCGCTCCGGTACTTCGACTCCATCCAACGCGGCGAGCTACTCAGCCGGGTGACCAATGATGTGGACAACATCTCCCAAAGCCTGCAGCAATCCATCAGCCAGGTTGTATCGTCCCTGCTCACCGTGTTGGGCGTGCTGGTGATGATGTTCATCCTCTCGCCACTGCTGGCGCTGATCGCCCTGGTGACCATCCCCCTGACCCTGGGCATCACCATGCTGATCGCCAAACGGTCCCAGAAAATGTTCGTGGCCCAGTGGAAAAACACCGGCGAACTCAACGGCCAGATCGAGGAAACCTACACCGGCCACGCGTTGGTGAAGGTGTTCGGGCGGCAGAACGAGGTCCAGGAGAAGTTCCGCGCGAAGAACGCGGAGCTGTACCAGGCCAGCTTCGGGGCGCAGTTCGTGAGTGGGCTGATCATGCCGGCCATGACATTCATCGGCAACCTCGTCTATGTGGGTATCGCCGTGGTGGGAGGCCTGCAGGTCGCCTCCGGTGCCATGCAACTGGGCGATGTGCAGGCGTTCATCCAGTACTCGCGGCAGTTCACCATGCCGCTGGCCCAGCTCGGATCCATGGCCAACATGCTCCAATCCGGGGTCGCATCCGCCGAACGCGTCTTCAACCTGCTCGATGAAAAGGAGGAGTCCGAAGAGCCGGCAGCTACCGCAACCGGTCCCTCCCGCGGCCGGCTCGTGTTCGAGAACGTGTCCTTCCGCTACTCGCCGGACAAGCCGCTGATCACGGACCTCAGCCTGGTCGCCGAGCCGGGGCAGAGCATTGCGATCGTTGGGCCCACGGGTGCCGGCAAGACAACGCTGGTGAACCTCATGATGCGGTTCTACGACCTCGACGGCGGCCGGATCACCTTGGACGGCGTGGACATCGCGTCCCTGTCACGGCAGGAACTGCGCTCGCGGATGGGCATGGTGCTGCAGGATACGTGGCTGTTTGGCGGGACCCTCCGGGACAACATCGCCTACGGGCGGCCCACAGCTTCCGAATCCGAGATTGTTGAAGCCGCACAGGCAACCTATGTCGACCGCTTCGTGCGGTCGCTCCCGGAAGGTTACGACACCCTGCTCGACGACGAGGGCGGCAATGTGTCGGCAGGTGAGAAGCAGTTGCTGACCATCGCGCGTGCTTTCCTTTCCCGTCCGTCCGTGCTGATCCTGGATGAAGCAACCAGCTCCGTTGATACGCGGACCGAGGTGTTGGTGCAAAAGGCCATGAACGCGCTGCGCTCGGACCGTACCAGCTTTGTAATCGCGCACCGGCTTTCCACTATCCGCGACGCAGACCTCATCCTGGTCATGGAGGCCGGGCAGATCGTGGAGCAGGGGACGCACTCGGAGCTGTTGGCCGCCGGGGGAGCGTACTCCAGGCTGTACGAGGCACAGTTCGCAGCACCGGCCGCCGAAGTTTAGGGCCCTTGGGGGCAGCGGCTCAGCCCCGTTGTCGGGCCAGCGCGTAGGACGGTTCGCGGAGGCGTCGTGTCCAGTCGTACGTTCCTGCACCGGGGAGGGGGTTGAGGACGGGATCGAAACGCTCGTCCGAATCCTGACCGTCGGCCACGGTGAGCGTCAACGTCCCAAAGCGGCACCAAGGACCCAACGGGCTGGCGTGATGGAGTTCCAGTGTCCACGGCCCACGTCCAAGAGCGGCACGGAACGCCCGGGGTTCAACGGGCAATTGCCCAGGTCCTTCAATGGTGCGTGCTGCTATCAGAACGGGTCCGGAGTCCGATTTGTAGGGCATCATGCTGGAGAACACGGCGGATGCGGCGTTGCGTCGGAGCCGGAGGATGAACCTGCCGATTCCTGTGGGACCGGTGGTAGCCAGCAACATGTCGGCCTGCTTGCCCTGTTCCGTGAAGCGTATGGCCAGGCCAATGATGTCCGGCAGGGCGTCGGGCAATCCGATCGAGCGCGAAAGCCGCGCATTCACCGGGTTGGTCCCTGAATCGTCCAGCCACGGGATGCCAGACGGCCTGCGGTGCCCTGGATCCCGCTTCAGCGTTCCCACCAGGTGGATGCCCGTCGGATGGATGGGGCGGTGCGGGCGGGTGACCTTGATGGCCCGGAAGAGACCGGCAAAGGTGGCCCCGGCCATTCCTTGTGCCCTGCTGCTCAATGTACCCATCTGATCACCCTATGCGGGACACACCCGGAAAGACAGCAACCTGATGAATGGGTGGATTGATTCCTAGGGCAGGCGTGAGGGGCGGAGCACGTTTGCTTCGCCGGCCTTGGCTGGGTCCAGGGGAACCGGGCTCACCAGAGTGGCTGGGCCCTTATTCAGCAGTCCACCCGAAATGATCTGGCATCGCACGCCGCCGCGGCCCCGCATCGCTTTGTGGGCGCCGGGAGCAAGCATTTGGTCCATCCATGCGCACGGGTGGGCTGGGCGGCCCGCCTTCAACCGCACCGCATCGTCCCCGGACTCCAGGGTGAATTCGTGTCCGAGCAAGGGCGCCAGCTCGGCACCCCTGAGGACAACATTGCGGCGCGTCAGCAACGGGTCAAAAGGCCCGGCGTCGAGTTCGTCCGCGATTGCCTCCAACGCCTCTACTGAGAAGAGCGTGACTGCTGCGTCCATGTGGGCGGCCTTGCCGAAGAACCTGTCCCCAACAATTCCCTTGCCGGTGACCAGTTCCGCGTGGTGGGCATCCGTGGTGGGGACATCCGCAGCCCCCTCCCGGGCACGACCAAAGTAGGCATGCGCCGGCGACACCAATAGGTGCAGAACCTCGACGTCGTACCTGTATTCAGTGGCCATCCCTTAACGCTAGCCGACTGACCAACGCATCAACGATGGGCAGCTGCCCTTTGACCAGCTTGGTCCGGGCCGTGGCTTCATCAAACCAACGTGCGTCATCAATTTCGGGGAATTCCTTGATGGCCCCTGAGCCTTTTGGCCACTCCATGGGGAAGGTGTTGCTGACAATTGTGTCCGGCTGGAATTCCCTGGCTTCGGCGGCGAAAGCGGTGATGAGTTTGCCGGAGGGCTGCCGGAAAACCCCCAATAATTCGTAGTCCACGGATGGGGGAGGGGAGCCAATTTCCTCCAGAAATTCCCGTTTCGCTGCGTCCAGGGCGTCTTCATCGTCAGTGAATTCGCCCTTGGGAATGGACCACGCGTGCTGGTCTTTCCGTGACCAGAATGGGCCGCCCATGTGGGCTATCCATAGTTCCAACGGACCAGATGGAGGCTGCCGGTAAAGAAGTATGCCTGCGCTGCGAATTGCCATGTTTTCCTTCGAACCATCCAGGACGTCCAAGGTCAGGAACCGAGCCTACCGGATGCGTTGCCCTAGAGGATTGCTGCATCAACGCCCGTCTGCCCGGAGCTGCTGGATCGCCCTGCCGTAGTCCGCTACGCCCACCTCCCTTCCGGCGTGGCCCTCGCCCCGGAAGAGGTCCTCTTCGAAACCGAACAGGAACATGCTCATCCCGCACTCCGCGGCGTACTCGGGCGCCAGCCGCAACTGATCGGCAAGGCTGTGGGAGAGCGGGGAACCCCCAGTGAAGGGCGCATCTGGAGGGCCGGGATTTTCGCCGACCAACCCGAGCCCGGAGCGCCTCGCCAATGCACTGGTGTATCTGTGGGACGACCATTCAGAGACGTCATCCTGGACCACTCTGGTTTGGTCATCCGGGCGGCAGTGGTCCTGCGGGGGATCGGCTGCCCCTGCCACCACATCAGAGACGTCGTCCAGACCAGTGAAGTCAATAGCCAGTCCGGGCAACGCTGCCAACACCGCGAACTGGGCAACGTAATCAAGGCCGCGTTCCAGGGCACCATCCGGGTTGGCGCGGCCATCGAGGCGTCCCTCCGCCGCTTTCCCGACGTCGGCAGGCAAGGCGCCCCGGCCGGCCACCGGAACGTGAACCAGCCCTTGGTAGCCGAGCTTCCGCAACTCGCCCACCTGCCAAACCACCGCATCCACAGCTGATCCCGTGTACCAGTCCCACCAGTTCCGGACCTGCTCAGGCGTTACCAATCGTCCGTTCCACGATCGGGAGCCCGGAACCCAACCTGGCATGGGCGACCGTGCCGCGCCTTCGGCCAGTCCGATCCCGCGTTGGGGAGCGTCACCAAAGGCCCAATACTCGCGTTCATTTCCGCCATCCTCGGGTCCCGGATATCCCAGCTCACCGCTGGCATCCGTACCAACCCTTATGGCCGTGAAGTGCTCTAGCCCGAGATCCGATGCGACGCGGGCCAGATATTTTTGGGCGGCATCCCGGGTTGCAGCGCTGAAGATCAGCTCCGCTCCGCCGTGGCGGGCTACGCCTCCGGAGCTGCCCTTCAGGACACCGCCGGTCAACCGCCGGACCCAGTTCGGCGCATAGTGAAGGCCCGGTGACAGGATCACTCCCATTCCGGCCTGGCGGCACGCGTCCAACCGTGCCTGCACCTCAGCGACGTAGCGTGAATCCACCCGGCCTTCCACTGGCTCGTAGCGATCCCAAGCCAGTGGCAGCTCCACTACGGTAACTCCAACCGTCCGAAGCGCGGCCAGACGGTCCGGGGAACAGCTGGAGCCCAGGACGCCGAAAGCCATCGAGGCAGGGCTGACGCGCCCGGTTCCGGCCGAACAGCCAACAGTTGAGCCCAGGATCATCAACGCCAGGAAGGTCAAGAGGCTAACGCGCCTCATGGGTAACCCCCGGTCACCGGTGGCAGCGTCATTCCGCCCGCCACAGCGGCGTCCAGCTTGTCGCGATCCAGTTTCCACACCACCGTGTTCCCGGACGTTGGCCCGGAGAAGGTGAAGACGGGCTGGGCATTCTTCTCTAGCCAGTCCAGGAACGCAGGTGATGCGTAGCCGTACCCTTCGCCCAGTTGCCTGCCTTGCGTCAGGACATACTCCGCGTTCCGGTCATGCAGTGACTGCAAGGACGGCAAAACCTCCCAGCCCTCGTGCGGCAAAAGTGCGAACTCACCCGTGACGGACGTCAGCCCTACTATCGCGGACGGAGGCAGCTCCGTCGTCATGAAGGCCCGCGCACGGACCAGTCCGTCGTCAACCACTGACCTTGCCTGAACACCCAAAAACAGGCCCAGGCCTGTCATGAGGATGACGACGGCGGTTACGGCACCCCGCAGGCGGGGTCGCCACGTCACCACCATGACCGTGGCTACAGGCGTTGAAACCAAGGCCGCCAGCACCACGCAATAGCCGAACTGCTCCTCAGCCGCACCGAAAAACACGGAGTAGACGCCCACCAGGCCGGTGATTAATGAGAACAAGCCAATAATGCGTCGTTCCACCAGCGGCGAGGCGGCGGCCAGCACGCCGGCCACGATGGAAAGTCCAAGAAGCACGTAGCTTGTGCCGAAGCGCCCCAACAGAACCATCAGCCGATCCAGCAGGCCGACACCAGGGACGGCATTGAAGCCGGTCATTTGCACCACGCCGGCCATTCTCAGGACACCCACGGACTTTTGTTCCAGGAACTGGGGGAGCAAACCACCCGCGGTGATCAAGCTCAGATAGATGAGGTACGGAACCACGGAACAACCCACAATCCGCAGTGCAGTCAGCGGAGGAACCGTTCGCCGCCAGAGCACACCGGCCAGCAATGGGACCACGGTGAAAATCGCCGTCATGTCTTTCATGACGATCGCCAGTCCAAAAACCAATCCTGCTGCTGTTTCGAGCCTTAGCCTGGTGTGTGTCCGTTCACGCTTGAGCAGCAGCAGGACCAGGAGCCAGCCGGACAGGACCGCCAGGCCAGTGGGCGTCTCCATCATCAACCGACCGTCCATTCGGAGCACGAAGGGGTCGCTGGCCAGGATGATGCCGGCCACGGTGGCGGGCCCCAGCCCTACCAGACGGCGGACCAGCATGAAGCAGACAACAACGGTGGCCACGCCCAGGAAGGCGTTGAACCAGCGCAGTTGAAGTGCCAGGTCCATGGGATGCCCATCGAGGCCCAGGATCCGGATAACCAAGGCATTGAGTGCGTAGGAGCCGGGAGGATGAAGGAAAAAGGGAGAGCCGGAAGTTGAAGGTACCTGTCCAGCCGCAAGTTGCCTGGCCAGATCGGCGTATGTCACCTCGTCGATGAAGACGTCGTTGGCCCGCTCGACTCCTGTCACTCGGAATACCAGGGCAAGCAGACCCACCAGCCCGGCAAACCACACAGGATGCCGGGCGAGCTTAGAGCTCCAGGACTCCTTCCGGATCCGGACCCGCAGCATGGGTGTCCCGGATTGGTCCTGTGCGTTCGTGGGATGCCCGGGAATTATTGTGCTCGAGGTCAGCATGTAGGGGCTTGGGTGTTCCCGATGTGCGGTGTCTTGGCTTCGGCGGAGGACAGCTCACCCGGGGCTGCGTTGGGCAAAACCGGTCCGGGCTCAGCGGTGCCGCTGCGGCTTGTCATTGGATGAGTCTCCGATCGAATGTCCATGTCTTTCTGCGACAAGGCATGTGTCCTGTCACTTGGTTAGTGCAGGCAAACGAGTGATCGTGACGCGGCCGGAGTCGCCCCGGAATGCAGCGCCAGAGGTAGTGCGACGTCCCGCCGTTATCCAATTGATGTAGTAGTGCCGATTTTGCTGGCCCATTTCGCTTCCGACAGGACCCTGCCTAATCGATAATCGAGGAGTTGCACGTTCCTCGGGGGTGGAACGTCACGGCGGCCTCGGGCAATTGCCGGAGGCATTTCTGGGCGCATCAGCAGGAGGACACAGCTATGGCATTGTCAGTGAAGCTCCTTCCACATGGGGGAAGAAAAGCAATGGGATTGGCCGTCATTGCGGCGGTAGGTTTATCGATGTTCACGGGTATGGGCCCCTCAAGTGCCGCGGATACCACGCCGATGGCTGATGATCCCGGGCCGGTGGGCAGTTTTGCGTGGAAGGGATTCAACTGGCAAAAGCGTTTTTGGGGTGGGGCGCCCATGTACAACGCCAGCTGGGACGCCAACAATGTGAGCAATCCTGACGCCAACGGGTACGTCAAACTCTCCATCACCAATCCCACCGGGTCCGCTCCCAAGGGGGCGGAGTTCCAGTCCACCCGTGAAGGATTTGGCTATGGCACCTACAGCACCACGGTGGAAAAGGACGTCAGCGCCCTGCAGAAGGAAGTTGTATGGGGTTGCCTGTTCACGTACGACCCCGCAGCGGAACCCGGGTACACCGAAATCGATCTTTGCGAAGCATCGGCATGGGGTGGCGGAGCGGCTTACGGTGAGAACTGGCCGGTAACGCAGGGG
This sequence comes from Paenarthrobacter sp. AR 02, assembly GCF_021538675.1. Lineage (GTDB taxonomy): Bacteria > Actinomycetota > Actinomycetes > Actinomycetales > Micrococcaceae > Arthrobacter. The sequence continues at coordinate 663,227 of NZ_JAJUKH010000001.1, read as the reverse complement.
CATGGCTACTGGTTCGATGCCACCAAGCCGCCGGGGCAGGGGAACAACACTGTCACCTTCGATGTCACCAATGCCCCGATTCTCACGCACAGGATGGTGTGGGAACCGGGCAAGATCACTTTTGAGACATTCGCGGGCGAGGGCTATACCGGACCGCTTCTGAAGAGGACTGTCCTCCAGGGATCCACGGTTCCGGTTCCCGCCAAGGAACAGATCCATTTCAACCTTTGGGTGACCGGGGGTGGCGGTGGAAACGCCGCAGCTGTTGCTCCGGAATCCGTCACCATCCGCGATTTCTCCTTTGTCCCGGGCATCCCGCTGACAGCCCCGACTCCCACGGTGACCGGTACGGCAGCGGTGGGTTCAACGTTGACGGCCGCGCCGGGAACGTGGACCACAGGCACCGCATTGACGTATCAGTGGTACAGGAATGGAGTGGCGATTGCAGGCGCCACCAACGCAACCCGCGTCTTGGCTGCGGCAGACCAAGGCACCAAATTGACTGTCCGCGTCACCGGAACCAAAGCCGGGTACGCAACAACAACCAAGGAGTCCGCGCCAACGGCAACAGTTGTCGCAGGCACCCTGGTGGCACCGGTTCCCACCATCACTGGCACGTTGACCGTGGGCTCCACACTGACAGCCAATACGGGCACCTGGACCTCAGGAACCACCCTGACGTACCAGTGGTATCGGTCAGGGGTGGCGATTTCGGGGGCAACGGCTAAAACCTACACGCTGGTGAGCGCTGACCAGGCCGACACGATGAGTGTGAAGGTCACAGGCACCAACCCTGGTTACACCACGGCGGCCAAAACATCCGCCAGCACAGCGGTTGTGGCCTGAGTCTTAAAACAACGGGCCCGCAGTTGTGTCGCGCTGGGGGGAAAGCGACACACCTGCGGGCCTGTTGGGCTTTGGGGAGAAGCGGCTAGGCCTTCTTCTCGGCACGGACTGGGACGATCCTCTTGATGGCGAGGCCCAGGGCGAGCATTGCGAAGGCAGCCAGGGCGAACCAGAACAGATCGCCTGCGCCTGTCATGGCGAGCGTTCCTGAGCCTGTGGCACCTACGAATGCGCCTGCTGCGGGTCCTGCTGGGTTGTTGTACATCTGTGATTACCAAACTTTCTTGCGGTTGAGGGCTGCATCCAGGTAGGCCTTGGCGTGAACGGCCTGGAGGAAGATATCGATGACGGTTTCGTACATGGTGGCGGCCAGCAGCATGTACCTCCAGCCGCGGAAACGCAGTGTGACGATGCGTTCCAGGACGAAGATGCCGGTGACTGCGATCCAGAATGGCTGGAGGTTCAGGCCCATTCCGGTGGTCAAAGCAAAAATGATGGAGCCGAAGTAGGCGATGGTTACTACGACGCCGATCATGGACAGGAACTGCCGGCCCCAGTAAGCGCGCGTTACCTTGGTCCAGCCGTACTGCACGCAGTTCTCCACAGCGCCCCGCTTCCAGCGGAGCCGTTGCGCCCAGAGTTCACGCCAGGTGGGCATGACCTCGGTGACCAGGGTGCAATTGGAGGGCGAAGCGATGCGGTACCCGAGGGTCAGCAGGGCGAAGGAAAGCTCGTTGTCTTCGGTGAGGACGGAGGTGTCGTAGACGCCGCCCTTGCCGTTTCCGGGAGGCAAGGTGCCCGCCAAACGGGCTGCGACCACATCGCGCAACGTCTTGACCCTGAACAGTGCGGCCGTTCCGGTCACCACCAGGCATTTGCCGTGGAGGCGCTTGACGTCCCTTGCGTAGCGGGCGTACTCGTTGCGCTGCAGGTGGCCCACAAAACCGCCGCCGGGACCACCGCTGAACACGCCACCAACGGCGCCGAGCAGATCGTCCTTGAGCAGGTTGGCGGTGGCGTTCTCGATGAAGTCCAGGGCCAGCTGGGAGTCGGCGTCCTGGACCAGCACCAAGTCTTCGGGATCGGCGTCCGGAAGCAATTGGCTGAGTGCGAAGTTCAGGGCACCGGCCTTCTTGTCCTTGTTACCGACGGTTGGCAGGACCTCAACGCCCTGGGCAAGCGCCAAAGTCTCGGTGTCATCGGTGCAGTTATCGGCGACCACGATGATGCGGTCCGGGCGGCGGGTTTGGTTCTTCAGAGATACCAGCGTCTCGGTGATTCCGGCCGATTCGTTGTGGGCCGGGACCAGGACTGTTACTACTCCGCCGGCGGCACGGTGGGATCCGCGCGGTGAGGCATCCGTGTCCGGTGCGTCTGCACGAACCGTGATTTCCGTGAGCATTGTGATCCCTCCGTTCGTTTGTTGAAGCGTTGACTCACTTAGAGTTCCAACGCCAACGCAAGAAATACGCAGGCAAAGCGTCAAGGAAAACTCAAGGTTTGCTCAGGACTTCCAGACGGACTTAAACGCAAGAGGACGACGCCGGCAAGTACCGGCGTCGTCCTCTTGTGTTTTGGTTTGGGCTGCTTAGCGGCTCAAGGCGACCGTAAAGGTTTTCGGTCCGCTAAGGGTTACTGCGATGCCGCAGTTTTCGGCGGCGGCGCGGTGTGAGAGGGACTGGATGGCGGCATCGATGGTGTGGTCGATGGCCGACTTGTCCCAGATTTTCAGCGTGATGGAGTCAGTATGTGTCGTCATTGTCAGTACTTTCACTCAGGCCGTTATCAGCCCCAAGCCTCTTTGCCCGGGGCCGCATCCTCGTCGGTGAGGATTGCTGATTCAGCTTGTAAGGGAACGAATTCCCTCATTCATGGTTCATGTTGCGCACCGCGATTGACAAGCGAATCCGGCCAAGTGTGACCGATTACACGTTGCTCATTACTCCGTGTAACCGGTGCTGGCACTGTGCTCGCGCCAACGGTCAACCTCAGCGCGCATCGCTTCCTCCACGGCGTCGTAGGCATAAACGGCATCCGCTCCTAGCAACAGGAAAGCCGGGGTCTGCTCGGCTTCGACTGCGCTGATGATCACTTGGGCAGCCTTGTCCGGATCGCCCGGCTGGGTGCCGTGGACAGTGTCGTTTTCCTTACGGCGTTTCCCGGCCGTGTCAGCGTAGTCCGCGATTGCCTCGGCCGACTGGGTGAGCGAACGCCCGGCGAAGTCGGTTCGGAATCCACCCGGTTCCACGGCCGTGACGGAGATCCCCAACGGCTGGAGTTCCTTGTGCAGCGAACCCGAGATTCCCTCCAGGGCAGCCTTGGACGCAGAGTAGTACCCCGATCCGGGCGGGCAGATCCGGGCACCAATGGAGGAGATGTTCACGATCGCTCCCGCTCGCCTGGAGCGCATGCCCGGAAGGACAGCCTTGATCATGGCGACCGGGCCGAACAGGTTGGTGTCGAACAGTGTGCGGACGTCGGCGTCGTCGCCCTCTTCGATGGCTGCACGGTAACCGTAGCCGGCGTTGTTGACCAGGACGTCCACGCCGCCGAAACGCTCCGTTGCCTGCTGAACCGCCGCGTCCACCTGGGACTGATCGGTGACGTCGAGCGACACGGCGAGGGCCGTCGTCGGGAATTCCGCGGCCAGGTCCTGCAGCGAATCCGTGTTGCGGGCAGTGACGACGGCGTTATCGCCTTTTGCGAGGACCGCTTGGGCGAGGGCCCTGCCGAGTCCGGTGGAGCAGCCTGTGATGAGCCAGGTAGTCATGATGTTCCTTTTCCTAGGGGACCATTCCATTGGAACGCTACTCCTGGGATTGCGGGAGTGCCCGGCCTTCCGGGTACTGCCGGGGCCTCCCTTAGGCCGGCGGGAGGATCTCGTTGTTGCTCAGGCCGAAAACCGGGCTCAGAGGGCAGGGACGGTGATCAGGTGCGTGCTGATATTCTGCATCGGCCCACGGCGCTTCAGTTGTGTGGCTCAAGGGAATGGACCATCGGGGGAAACCGTGCCAAGAACAGACAGAAACAACAACGAGTGGCCGACTTGGATGAAAGTAGTCCAGTACACGCTGCTAGGGGCAGGGCTGGTGGCGACTCTTGCATTACCTATCTTTCTGCTTCATTTGGCAACAAATGCTCTTGCAGACAACAAATCGCTGGCGGATCAGTACAGCGCCTGGTCTTCAGCGCTAGTGGCACTTGGCCCCTCCCTCTACACGACAAGTCTTCTGGCCATGTTCAGTAGGCTGCCTCTGTTAGCACGTATCGGATTTAGCCTCATTGCCACCGCCCTAGCCGTTTACAGCTACGTTCAGTTGTGGCAGATCGGCAAGGATTTCTATATCCCCATGGTTTTGGGTATCGCAGGCGTTATTTACTGCGTTCTTGCCGACCTCTTCACTCCGGTTAGCCCGCTCAAGGCAAAGGCTTCCACGGCGGGTCTCTTCCCCACGTTGGTGACGTTGGCGGTCGCGTTCGTTTTCGCTGTCGTCCTCGGTGCGCGTGACAACCACGCCTCACGGAATCGGTGACGATTACAGCAGCCTACCTTCTTGATTCATGGTGAATCAGCAAGGTAGGCTGACAGCAGAAGAGGAGGTGTCGAATGATCACCATGGACAGCAATCTTGCTGCAATGCATCATGAGGCGCTGCAGCGTCAGGCTCGACAGCGGGTCGATTTGCTTGATGAGCTTCGGGCGGTTCGGAACGTCGCGAATCGGAACTTCAATCAGCGTGATATCGCCGAGATCCTTGTGACAAGCCAGGCCAAAGTCCACCGGTTGCTAAAGGCCATCGAACGCAGAGGCGGAGACCTGAGCCCCGATCCGGAGGAAGTGATCCTCCGCGCCTTCGCCTATGACACGTCCCGCGACAAACTTGTGGCTGATCTGAAAGCGTTCGCTTACTCCTTCGGCGAAGATGCACCATACCCGAACGAAGGTCGTGTGCCCGGGACGTGGGACCAAGTAGTGGTGGCCGTGGCCCAGGGTCTCCTCAGCGAAACCGAGTTCCAGGAGGTAAGGGCGGCAATTGGCCGTTGACCGGGACGACGTCCATTCCGCTCTTACCCAACTCTTTTCTCCAGGTGGTGCACTGGAAACGCCACCTTCAGAACTGGCCGTGTACTTCGATGACTTAGCTATAGCGCGCACCGCGAAGGCACACATGCGTCTTCAGGACGATGTGTCAACGGGCGGCCATGCGGTGGTAGTCACGGCTGGTCCGCCTGGTGCGGGAAAGTCGGAGGCAAGAGAGACGATGGCGCTTCAGAGGTATCGCGTCATCGACCCCGATGTGGCCAAAGATCTGCTCCTCAGGGATGCGGATGCCAATGGTCTGCTGGCATACAGGCACACTCACGTCCTGCCTGACGGAAAGCCCGTCGGCATACGGGAACTTGCCGCGCACATCCATTCAGCTTCTTCGCGGACCACGGATGTCGTACGGCGGTTGGCGTTGAGCGCAGGCGAGAACGTCGTCTTGGACGGAACCCTATCTTGGAGGCCACTCATCGATGTCTACATCAACGAGTTGTTCAGCGCAGGATACGAGGACCTGGAAGTAGTGAACGTTGAGGCTCCTCTGCATGTCGCAACTGAGCGCGCCAGAACACGATGGTGGCACGGGAGGCAACGTGATCTTGACCTCGGTGGGAGGTTCGTTGCCGAAAAGGTCATTCAGGGTTACTACGAAAATCACTCATGGCAATCTTCTTGCGCGGCCAACGCCTTGATTCTGGCCGAGCGCGCGGCAGACGAACTGGGTGCCGGTAAGCTAAGCCGGTTCGACGTAGATCCTGCAACAGGGGTTGTGACCTTGTCTTCTGAAACGGTTTTCAGGTAGCCATGCCACGGTCGATGTCGAACCAAAACCCCTGATGATTGCCAGAGACCGCAGAAGTTCGAACTCTGCAGCCATCGGGCATTTGCGGTGGGGCCTCCCTTATGCCGGCGGGAGCTCCAGCGTGTAGACCACCAGCTGCACCTTCGGCGCCGGGCGCTCCTTCTCACGCTCGGGCCGGCGGACGTACCCCAGCCTGCGGTAGAGGCGCTGCGAGTTTTCATTATCGACGGCGGTGTCCAGCACTACGCGCACCGCTCCCTGTGCGGCGGCCAAGCGGGCGGATTCGTCCAGGAGTTTCTGGCCAAGACCAGTCCTGCGCGCGTCCGGGTGCACAGCCAGCAACCGCAGCTCCACCTCGCCTTCCTCCGCCTGACGACTGAGGCGTGAACCAAAGGGGAGGAGGCTTGCCGTGCCCACCAGTCGCCCGGTTTCCAGGTCCTCGGCGACCAGCAGGAGTCCTTCGCGGGCCCGCGCCGCCGCGTCCAGCAAAAGCTCCAGCCGCAGTTCGTCCGGTTGACTGGCGCCCGGGAGGTGATGGCCGAAGCCTTCGTACGTCAGCCGCCCCACGGCGTCGTACTCTTCGGGGCGGGCCTGGCGGATCACGTGGGTGCCGGTGTCGACGGTCGGTGTGGTGGTCATGGTTGTCCTTTCGGCTGCGGATCGAGTCCCAGATGCGATTTCAAGGTGGTGCCTGCGTACTCAGTGCGCGCGAGGCCGCGTTCCTGGAGCAGCGGAATGACGCCCGTGGCGAAGCGCTCCAGGTCCTGGGGGAGGAGCGAGAACATGAGATTGAAGCCGTCGGCCGCGCCCTCAGCGTGCCATCGCTCCAGGGAGTCGGCCACGTGCTGCGGGGTGCCGATGAAGTCGAGGTTCCGCTTGTCGCCAGTGAGGATTGAGTAGAGGTCCTTGAGCGTGACCTCGTCTTCACGCCCGCTGATCTGTTCGCCGGCGGAACGGAAATCGGTCCGGGGCTGCGCGATGGTGAGGATGCCGGACTGGGCCACCGTGGCGTCCGCCCCAAGGCCTGTGAAGTCCAACTGGCCTGCGAAATACTCCTGCAGGAAATCCAGGACCTGCTGATCCGTGATGAGGCTGTCCAGTTCACGGATCCGTTCCAAGGCCTCGTCCCGGGTGTCTGCGACTATCGGCGAGATCGCTTGGTAGACGTAGATTTCGTCGGGATTCCGGCCGAAGGCCCTTGCCTGGGCCCTCACGGAATCGCGGTATTGCCTCGCCTGCGGAATGTCGGGATGGCTGGCGAAGAGGGCGTTGGCGAACCGGGCGCCCAACTGCTGTCCTGGCACCGAAGTGCCCGCCTGGGCCAGCAACGGAGAGTGCTGTGGGGAGGGGCCGATGTTGAGCGGACCTGCGACCTTGAAGAACTCGCCCTTGTAGTCCAGGCGGCGAAGTTTGTGGCGGTCGAAGAACCGGCCGTTGACCTTGTCATAGAGGAAAGCGTCGCTGTCCCAGGAATTCCAGAGGCCTTGGGTCACCTCAACGAACTCCTCAGCACGGCGGTAGCGGAGACTGTGGTCGAAGTGCTCATCGGCGCTGAAATTGCCCGCAGTGCTGTTGGTGAGGTCCCGGGTTGTGACAATGTTCCAACCGACGCGTCCGCCGCTGATGTGGTCCGCGGTGAGGGCAGCCCGGGCGAAATTGAAGGGCTCGTCATAGGACGTGGATGAGGTGGCGATGAGGCCGATATTTCTGGTGACTGCGCCAAGGGCCGTGACCAGGCCGATGGGGTCAAAGCGGTTGAGGATGCCCGGGTTGGACGTCTCATCGATCGCCAGGGAATCGCCCAGGAAGATCGCGTCGAATTTCGCGCCCTCGGCTGTCCGGGCGAGCTTTACCTGGTGCTCAAAGTCGATGCTGGCCTGCGGAAAGGCCGTTTCGTGCCGCCAGGAAGCCAAATGGATGCCGGTGCCTACGAGGTAGGCGAAGAAATGGATCTGCTGGCGTTCACGGGTGAGTGTCTGGTTCATGGCCTGTTCCTGGGTGCCGTGAGGGTGCCCGCTGTGTGGCGGGCACCCTAACGCGGCTACTTGGTCTTCTTGATGGCGTCTTCTTCGGCGGTCAGGACTTCCTGCAGCTTGGCAGCGGTCCAGTCAGCCTTGAACTGCAGGTTGCCGTCGTTGAGCTTGGTGACCGCAGCTTCGACCTCGGGCGTGTGATAGGCGTCCACGATCTTCTTCCAGGTGGGATCATCCTTGCGATCAGCCTTCACCACGAAGCCGTTGATGTACGGTGCCAGGGACTCAGAGTTGAGGTCTTCCTTGAAGATGATCTTGTCATCGCCAAGTCCGCCCTTCTGTGCCTGGGTGTTGTTAACAACCGCGGCTTCAGTGGTGCCCTTGAGCGCATTGACCGTCTGGTTGCTGTCCACCGGGACAACCTTGATCTTGCTCGACGTGATTTCGGCGGGTGTGGAGAGTGAGTTGCCGCCATCCTTGAGCTGCAGCAAGCCTGCTGTCTGAAGGTTGAGCAGGGCACGCGCCTGGTTGGTGGGGTTGTTGGGGATGGCAACCTCGGCGTCGGCCGGAAGCTCCTGCACAGACTTGAACTTCTCCGAGTACAGCGCCAGCGGGTAGACGGCAGTAGCTCCGACCGGGACCAGCGTGCCGTTGCTGTTCACGTTGAACTGCGACAAGTACTTCAGGTGCTGGAACAGGTTGATGTCCACCTGTCCCTGCTGGGTTGCCGTGTTGATCTGGGCGCCGTCGGTGAAGTTCTTAACTTCGAGGTCGATGCCTTGGTCCTTGAGCTTGTTCTTCAGGATGGTCCAGTGTTGTTCGGCGCCGTCGTCGACGCCGATAACCACCTTGGTGTTCGCAGAGGTCGTGGAACCGCTTGACGCACCTCCGCAGGCCGAGAGCGATAGGGCGGCGATGAGGCCGACGGCGGCGACTAACAAGCGGTTCTTCATGATGCTTCTCCGTACAAAGGGTCTGATGCGAATGGAAAGGTACGGGGTGTTCCCCCTGCCTCACGCTAGGCAGGGTGACCGGTGGGAATCGAACGCTTTCGCAACACTCCGACGCGCGCCGTCAAGGAAAGAAACCGCAGGTCACAGGGGGTCACTGGGTTCGATGAGCGCACCACGACGCTGCTGAAATGGGCATTCAAACAACCCAGAAGGAGGCTCCGGTGAGCGCGATCGTTTCCCTGCGCGGAGTCAGCAAGCTGTTCCCTGTCCAAGGAAGCAAACGCAGCCACCGCGCCGAACCAGTGCGTGCCGTTGATAGCGTCACCTTGGACATCGAAGAGGGCACGGTGGTAGGCATCGTCGGGTACTCCGGAGCCGGAAAATCCACTTTGGTGCGCCTGCTCAATGGCCTGGAACGTCCCACCGAAGGCCAGGTCTTCGTCAAGGGACAGGAAATCTCGTCCCTCCCCGAAAGCCGGCTGCGCACCGTCCGCAGCGGGATCGGCATGATCTTCCAGCAGTTCAACCTGCTCAAGTCCCGCACCGTCTACGGGAACGTCGCATATCCGTTGAAAGTGGCCGGCTGGCCCAAGGACAAGATCAAGCCCCGAGTGGATGAGCTCCTCGAATTCGTGGGCATCGCCGACAAAGCAGGCTCCTATCCCCGGCGACTGTCCGGCGGACAGCAGCAACGCGTGGGCATCGCCCGGGCGCTCGCCAACGCCCCGGACATCCTGCTCGCCGACGAGGCCACCAGCGCCCTGGATCCCGAAACCACCCGTGACGTACTCCGGCTGCTCCGCCGCATCAACAAAGAACTCGGAACCACCGTGGTTGTGATCACCCACGAAATGCACGTGGTCCGGGAAATCTGCGACACCGTGGTGATGATGGAATCGGGCCGTGTGGTGGAGTCCGGGCCCACCTATTCCGTTTTCGCCGATCCCCAGAGCAGCTCTACCCAGCGCTTCGTGGCCACGGCCGTGCACGGAACGCCGGAACCCGACACCGTCAGCCGCCTCTCCGCTGCGCACCCCGGGCTGCTGGTGTCCCTCGGCATCTCCGAAGCCGCCCCCACACCTCTGGTTGCGGCCACCTTCGAGCGCCACGGTGTCGGCTCCAGCGTGGTGTTCGGCGGCGTCACCGAAATCCAAAACAAGATCCTCGGCACACTCACGTACGAGCTCACCGGAAGTGGCGCATCCATTGACGCCGCCCTCGCCGAACTGGGCGAGGTCACCGCCGTCGAACGCCAACTTCCGACGGCGGCACCAGCCGAAAGTCTCGCGCCGCACCTTGCCAGCGTCGGAAAGGAAGCATGATGACCGACTGGACAACCCTCCTGCCCGTCCTGGGCGAATCCTTCCAACAGACCATCTACATGGTGGTCATCACGGTCCTGCTCAGCGGGCTGGCCGGACTGGTCCTCGGCGTGACTCTGTATGCGACGCGTCCCGGCAACCTGTTCGCAAACAAGGCCGTGTTCTCGGCCCTGAACTTCCTGGTCAACATCATCCGGCCCATTCCGTTCATCATCTTCATCACGGCAATCGCACCCCTGACGCTGATCATCATGGGTACCACCATTGGAACGACGGCGGCCATCCTGCCCATGGCGTTGATGGCCGGCGTCGTCATTGGTCGCGTGGTGGAGCAGAACCTTGTGGCCTCCGATCCCGGCGTGGTGGAAGCTGCCCGGGCCATAGGCGACAGCAGGCTGCACATCCTGTGGGCCGTGGTGATTCCCGAGTCGTTGGCGCCGCTGATCCTGGGCTACACGTTCATGATCATCGCGATCGTAGACATGTCGGCCATGGCCGGGTACATCGGTGGTGGCGGGCTCGGCAACTTCGCCATCATGTACGGCTATCAGCAGTTCAACTGGGAAGTCACGCTGGTGACCGTCCTGATCATCATCGTCATGGTGCAGGCCGCGCAGTTGCTGGGCAACTTCCTGGCCCAACGCATCCTTCGCCGCTAACGTCTTTGGAGACTTTCTAATGCCTATCGAATTCCTCGGCATGGGCGCCGGCAACGATTCCACAGAGACTTCGCCTGCCACCACGCCCTTCTTCGATCCCTCTTATGCTGCGAAGATTGCGCGGATCCACGAAGAGAACAACTGGGACCACGTCCTGTTCGCCTACAACTCCGCCACACAGGATCCATCCGTCCATGCCACGTGGGTTGCCGCCAATACCGAGCGGATCCAACTGCGGTTGGCGCACCGGCCCAATGTTTCGCACCCGACGTTCGCCGCGCGGTCCTTCCTGTCCTTGGACCACATTGCCCAGGGCCGGCTCACAGTCCACTTCATCACCGGCGGCAGCCAAGCGGATCAGGCACGGGAGGGAGACTTCGTTGCCAAGGATGCCCGGTACGGCCGCACGCAGGAGTACATGCAGATTGTGCGCCGGGCGTGGTCGGGAGGCTCATTCGACTGGAACGGAGAGCACTACCAGTTCACGGACTTCGCTTCGGGGTTGGCACCCTTCAACGGGAAACGACCGGGAATCTCCTTTGGTGGATCCTCCGAGGCAGCTTGGTCCGTGGGTGCAGCTGAGGCCGATATCTACGCCCTGTTTGGGGAACCCCTTGCCGATGCCGCGGGGCAGCAGGAGCAGATCCTTTCACGGGCCGCTGCCCTGGGGCGGACTGATCCGTTGCGCTGGCAGATTGCCTTCAGGCCGATTGTCGCGGCAACCGATGAACTCGCATGGGAGAAGGCACACGCCATCCTGGGAAGGTTCCAGGCCCGGCGTTCCGCGGGCGAGGTCATCGACCCCGTCCGGCACTACACTGCGAAGGCTGAAGCCGCCGGAACCCAACGGCTGCTGGCCGCCGCTGAACGCGGCGACCTCCACGACCGCGCCCTCTGGACCGCGCTCGCCAAGGCGGCCGGTGGCGGTGGAGGAAGCGCGACGGCGTTGGTCGGCTCCTACGACACCGTCACCCAAGCGATCCTTGACTATCACGAGCTGGGATTCGAGATCTTCGGACTCCGCGGGTACGACTTTGTCCCGGACGCCATCGAGTTCGGACAACGCGTGATCCCGCAGTTGAAGCAGGAAGTGGCGCACCGGGAGCGTTCGGTTGCTCCCGAAGCCTTCCGCGCGGCCCACGCCGACGCCCGCGCCCGCCTCCTCCGCCACTGACCCTCGCTCACGTTCCACCCCTTTGGGGCGGTCGCTCTCTCACGTTCCGCCCCTTTGGGGCGGTCGCTCTCTCACGTTCCGTTGTCACAGGTCCCAGGAGTTCGGTTACCCGGGGGATGGGATGCTGCATCCTGTTGGGCGTCGCGCTTCTGGCGGGCGGACTGGACTGGCTCCGCGAGGTGCGGCGGCCCGCAAACGAAAGTGCCGTCGTCGTGATTCCCAGCAAGGAGAGCACGACGACGGCAACGGAACCGGCCGTAGCCGGTCCGGTAACGCCAGGCACGACGGCGGGTGGCAGCCAGCGCCCGGAAGTCACCGAGTCGGTGGACGCCTAAGCAGTTTCAGCCGGCGGTGCGGTGGGGCCGGTGGTGGGTACGCCGGCGTCGCGCAGGGCGGGGAAACCGCCGTCGACGTGCACGGCATGGTCGTAGCCCAGCACCTTGAGCTTCTCCGCGACCGGACGTGAGCCGTTCACGGAACCGCAGAAAACCACAATCTTCTGCTCGGTCCCGGTCACCTGGGGAAGGCGATGGGTGGACTCCGGATTGAAGTCCTCCTCGACGTGCTCGCGGTTGACAACTACGGCTCCGGGGACGGCGCCGGTGCTGGCACGACCACCCTCACTGCGGACATCGATCAGCAGTGCGCCCTGCTCAATGAGCTTGGCCGCTTCGGCAGCCGTGACCAGCTGCGCGTCTTCCTGGACTGTGGTCTCCGGGGCTGTGGTTTCGATGGACATATGTGCTCCTTTGTTGGTGAGTGGAAATCGAAAAAGCTAAAGGCCCCAGGCCTCGGCGAGCAACTGGTAGGAGTTCACCCGGTCTGCGGGGTCGTGGGCGATGGTGGTGATCAGCAGTTCCTGCGCGCCCGTGACGCGCTGCAGCGTCAGGAGATGCTCCCTGACCTGATGCGGATCCCCGACGAACCTGGTGTCCAACCGGTCTTTGACCAAGGCCAGGGCTTCGGCGTCCAAACTCCGTTCCAAGGCGTCTTCCGGCGAAGGGTAGGGGATAGCACCCTGGCCGCTACGGATTCCATGAACCCATTGCCCAAAACCGCGGGCGAGCCGCTGTGCCTGACGTTCGTCGGCGGCCACCAGCACGTCTGCTGAGACGATCACATGGGGTGCCTGCAAAGTGACGGATGGCTCAAAATGGGTGCGGTACTCGGCGATGGAGTCCAGCACGCCGGCAGGTGCCACGTGGTAATTGGCGCCGAAGGGAAGCCCGAGCTTTCCGGCCAGCCGGGCACTGGGGCCGGCAGTGGAACCGTGAATCCAGAACTGGGGTGACTCACCCAGAGCCGGCGTCGCGGTGACCTCCTCCCCGTGCTGCGTCCGGTATTCCCCGCTGAAGAATCCGATGATGTCCTGGATGTCGTTTTCGAAGTTGTCCGTGTCGCCTGGGAATCGGCCCAGCAGTTCACTCTGAAGCCGGAATTTCCGCGGCAAAACGGCGCCGAAGATCGGGCGGGCCGCAGGGATCAACAGCCCGTCCACTACTCGGTCTGTCGCCTCGGCCGAGGCGACAGGCGGCACCACGCCCGGAGCGGGGTCGCTTGAGGACTTTGGCGGGCCGGAGCGTCCGAAACCCAGATCCAGGCGGTCGGGGAACACTGCGGCGAGCGTCCCGATGCTCTCGGCAATTTGGAGTGGCCGGTAATTCCCCAGCAGGGTGGCTGCAGTCCCCACCCGGATGGTCTTAGTGGCTGACGCTACTAATCCGGCCAGGACATGCGGGGCCGAGCCTGCAACCCCAGTGTTGAGGTGATGCTCGGCCAGCCAGTACCGCGAATAACCGGAAGCCTCGGCAGCAGCGGCAAGGCCCAGCGTGCTGCGCAACGCCTCGCCGGGTGTCTGCCCGGCGGACACCGGGCTGAGGTCTAGGACGGACAGGGGAGTGACTGAGGGCTTCGGCATGGCACGACACTACGGAGGCCCGTGTCTGCGCCCAAGCTGCGCCGTCACCGCGCTCAACTGGAGTCAATGTTGCTCAACGGGGCGCAATCCACCGTCACATGGGAGGCCGGGTGGGATGTGAGTAGGCGTCGGGTTGAAGGGGGTGGGATGTGAGTGAGGGTTGGGGTGAAGGGGGTGGGATGTGAGTGAGGGTTGGGGTGAAGGGGGTGGGATGTGAGTGAGGGTTGGGGTGGCCACAAAAGTGAACATCAAGAAACGAAAACTCACAGTTATTTCCTGTCACACCCTTGACCGCTTAATTGAAACGCTGATAAACCTTGATGTCGGAAAGCGTTTTCACTCACGGCAAACCCCCGCCACTCGCATAGGAGTGGCCGGTCGATCCAATTAGTGAAACGTTCCAAACCGCGAGGGTGCAGACCAACTGCACCCCGGCATCAAAGGAGATGTTCTTTGGTTTACCCTTCGAAATGTTCCCCGAACTCCCGACGCACACCACTTCTCCCTCTGGCAATCACAGCGACCCTGGCGGCAGCTGCCCTGGCCTTCACCGGAGTTCCCCTTGCCCATGCAGCGCTACCCGCAGCGTCCCGGAGTGTACAAGGCAACCAGTCCGCCGTCGTCAACGCCGCGAAGGACCAGGCGCTCAAGCGCCAGGTGGAAAACCTGGACCGCGCGCCCGTGGCCCTCCTGACTGATCCGGGCGTGACCGTGAGTTGGCGCATGCTGGGCCTGGACAAGGACAGCATCGGCTTCCAGGTGCTTCGCGACGGTGTCAACATCACCCCGGAGCCGATCCGCAACTCAACCTTCTTCGTGGACCCGCAAGGAACCGCAACCTCCAGCTACGTGATCAAGACGGTCGGCAACGGGCAGGGCCAGGACAAGCTGACCGACGCCGTGAAGCCGCTCGCGCAAAACTACCTGGCCATCAAGCTGGACAAGCCTGCCGACGGCGTTACCCCGGATGGCAAGCCGTACACCTACTCCGCCAATGACGCGACGGTGGCGGACCTGGACGGAGACGGTAAGTACGAAGTCATCCAGACCTGGTCCCCTTCCAACGCCAAGGACAACTCCCAGTCCGGCTACACGGGCAACGTCTACGTTGATGCCTACAAACTCGACGGCACCAAGCTCTGGCGCATCGACCTCGGCCACAACATCCGCGCCGGCGCGCACTACACCCAGGTGCTGGCGTACGACTTCGACGGCGACGGAAAGGCAGAGGTTTCGTTCAAAACCGCGGATGGCACCAAGGATGCGGCCGGCACCGTGATTGGAAACGCCGACGCCGACTTCCGCAACAGCGCCGGTTATGTCCTGTCCGGTCCGGAATTCCTCACTGTCTTCAAGGGTGAAACGGGCACCATCATGGACACAGTGGCTTACGAGCCTGAGCGCGGATCGGTGGCCAGTTGGGGCGACAACTACGGCAACCGCGTGGACCGCTTCCTCGCTGCAGTGGCCTACCTCGATGGCCAGCACCCATCCATGATGTTCAGCCGTGGTTACTACACGCGCACGGTGCTGGTGACCTACGACTTGGTCAACGGCAAGCTTCAAAAGCGTTGGACGTTCGACTCCAACCAGGCGGGTGACGAATATAAGGGCCAGGGCAACCACAACTTGTCTGTTGCAGACGTTGACCAGGACGGTAAGGACGAGTTCGTGTTCGGCTCCATGACCATCGATGACGATGGGAAGCCGCTGTACAACACCAAGCTCGGCCACGGCGATGCCATCCACACCGGCGACCTTGATCCGTCCAGGCCCGGCTTGGAGACCTTCGCCGTCCACGAAAGCATGAGCCAGAGCGGCAACCGCGGCGCAACGTTCCGCGATGCCGCCACGGGTGAGGTGCTGTGGAGCATTCCGGCCATTAAGGACACTGGCCGCGGCGCTGCTGGTGACATCGATCCACGGTATGAAGGCGCGGAGGGCTGGGCTGTGGGCGGTTCCGCTGCCTGGAATTCGCCGGTGGGTCAGCTGATGTCCGCAAAGGGTGAGCTGATCGCGGAGAACATCCCGGCCGCGAACTTCCTGGCCTGGTGGGATGGCGACCTGCTGCGTGAGATCGTGGACCACGATTACGACGCCACTGTATCCCGTGGTGTGCCGACCATCTCCAAGTGGAACTGGGAAACGGAAACCAGTGACCGGCTCCTGACCGCTGAGGGTGCCCGCAGCAACAACACCACCAAGGGGAACCCGTCCATCCAGGCTGACATCCTGGGCGACTGGCGCGAAGAGATCGCGTGGCCGTCCACGGACAGCTCCGAGCTGCGGATCTACACCACTACGGCTCCCACCGAGGTCCGTCTCCGGACCCTGATGCACGACACTGTGTACCGCACGGCGGTGGCCCGGGAGAACGTGGCGTACAACCAGCCGCCGCACCCGAGTTTCTTCATTGGTGAGGGCATGCAGGCTCCGGCGATGCCCGCCGTCGTCTACACCGGCAAGAAGTAGCCCACACAAACAAAACCGCCCGGGTCGTGTTGACCCGGGCGGCTTTTGGCGTCGGCGGACCTAGTGCTGTCCCGGCAGCCATCCGCTCTGCGGCGGTATGAATCCGGGACCGCGGTCTGCGTCGTCGTCGCCACGTTCCGCGGCGCTGCGGGTATCGCTTTCCGCGGTTCCGTCCGAGTCGCCGTCGTCGTCGGCCAACCCGTTCGTCTGGTCGAAGGGATGGGTGACGGGATCGACGATCGGCGTCGTGTCCGTTGCGCTGGTGTCATGCCCGACGGCGGTGGCCGCGGTTCCCGTGGCGGTCGCCGTAGTCGGGGCGCCGGTCGCCGGAGGGGCCGTGGTGGTCCCGGCAGTAGGCGCGGTTTCCGGTGCCTGCTTTTCGATGTGCTCCTTGAACTTCTTCAAGTCCGACTCCGCCTGCCTTTCAATAACGTGCAGCTTGTCACCCAGGAACTCCAGGACGCCATGGGGCTCGTATTCCAGCGACAAGTGCAGGGATGTCTGGCTGGGTCCGGCTTCTTTGAACTCCACCCAGCCCGCATTTTTGACGCCCTCGACGGCAGCCCATGCCACGGCGCGGTCTACGTCCTGCTGAACGATCTTTGCTTCCCACGTACGGTGGACGCCGGCGA
This sequence comes from Paenarthrobacter sp. AR 02, assembly GCF_021538675.1. Classification (GTDB taxonomy): domain Bacteria; phylum Actinomycetota; class Actinomycetes; order Actinomycetales; family Micrococcaceae; genus Arthrobacter. The sequence continues at coordinate 646,431 of NZ_JAJUKH010000001.1, read as the reverse complement.
TTTCGGCGACCCATTCCAAACGGTCTTCGCCAAGCCGTGTCACCCGTTCGACTCCGCCCATGAACTGCGGGAACTCTTCAAACCGGGTCCACTGTCTGTAGGCCGTACTGATCGGAACGTTGACCATGATGGTCTTGTCCACTTTTGTGCTCACAATGTCCTCCTCCTGCTCGATTCGGTATTGATCAGCATGCTTACATTATCGGGCTTTTCGGAGGGGAATAACAGGCCCCGGCGGCAGGACCTAAGAGATCACGCGGCCGTTCTGGATCAGGTGTTCCAAATGCTCGGAGATGTCGGCAAGTACGGAGATGTCGGCCACCGGATCCGCGCCCAGGACCAGCATGTCCGCGTCCGCGCCAGGTGCGATCACGCCAAGTTCACCTTCGCGCTCAAGCAGCTGGGCCGCCGTCGTGGTTGCTGCGCGGATGGCGGCGATAGCCGGCTGGACCTTGCCCAGCAGCCTGAACTGTTCGTTCTGGTGGCGGTGCATCCCACCCAGGAGGTCCGAACCGAAGGCCATTTTCACGCCGGCCTCGTGGGCGCGGGCTATTGCCTCGAGGCCGCTGGTGAGCACCGAGTCCACCTTGGCCCACATTTCTTCCGTGAGCCCAAACTCCTTGCCCTCTTCCTTGAGCGCCCAGTAGGTGACCAGGGTGGGAACCAGGAAGGCGTCCTTTTCGAGGAACAATTTCAGGCTTTCGTCGTCCAGCAGGTTGCCGTGTTCGATCGAGCGGACACCAGCTTCCAGTGCGCGGTTGATGGCGCGGGCGGTGTACGCGTGCGCCGCCACATAGCGGTTTGCGGCCTGCGCTTCTTCCACGGCCGCGCGCATTTCCTCCATGGAGTACTGGGTGGAGTCGATGCGATCGGTGGGGGAGGAGACCCCGCCGGATGCCATGATCTTGATATGGTGGGCGCCCTTTCGGATCTCATCCCGGGCTGCGGCGCGGACGGCATCCACGCCGTCAGCCACGCGGCCTATGCCGCAGCACCCGCGACCATTGGGGTCATGGTCTTCGCCGGGGAGGCGCATGTCGCCGTGACCACCGGTCTGGCTCAACGCGTGGCCGCAGAAGTGGATCTTCGGACCCTCAAGAAGCCCTTCCTCCTGCGCCATCGCCAGGCCAAAATCGGCGCCGGAGAGGTCGCGGACGGTGGTAAAGCCGCGCTGCAGCATCTCTCCCATGATGCGGGCGGTCTGCGCATAGACATACGACGCCGGTGTATAGGTGAGGGAGCGGAAGTCGGCGCTGGAAGCCACCACGTGAACGTGGGCATCAATCAGGCCCGGGATGACGAACTTGCCGGTCCCATCGATGACCCGCGCACCTTCAGGAACCTCGGCATCAGGGCCGACGCTGCTGATCTTTCCGTCGACGCTGACGACGTCGGCCGTGGAGTAGGTGCCTGCGTCAACGTCCAGGACGCTGGCGTTGCGAATAACGAGTGGTGTGGTGTTCATATTAAACGGTGTCCTTCCCGGGGACTTCGACTTCGGTGGGATGGGCTTCAAAGGCCTGCACAAGTTCTGCTTGGTTCGTGGTGACGACGCCGACGGCGGTGTCCACACTTTGCTGCGTGTACTTGCCTTCAGCGTCGAGGAGGGCAAGGACGCCCACCACGTTGCTTTCCGGATCGAGGACCGGGATGTTGATCACGGCACCGCAGCCGAGTTGTTGGATGAGCGCGGAGTCGGCAAAGACTTCCTTCAGCGCGTCCAGGTCTGCCGCGAGGAACGGCTTCTTGTCCTCGATGACGGTTCCGAGCCACCCGGGGGAGATCTCAACTGTCTTTTCGCCGCCCACCGGATACTCTGCGGGGTGGCTTGTGAAGAGGCGCTTCAGGCTGGAGCGCTGGGGGATCCATTGAAGGGCGGTAAAAAGGACGACGCCTGGGTCCTGCTGCAGCGCATCGAAGGCCTGCTGGAAAGTAGTGTCCGATTCCATGAAGCTCATTTGGTGACCGTTCCTGCGTGGTTGTCTGGCGCTGCGTCATGCTCGGCGCGGGCGTTGATGTCCTCCAGGGATTTCCCTGCGGTGGAAGCTCCGAAGATCACGACACCCAGGACGCCGATGGTCAGCACCACCGTGGTCATGGTGAACACGCCGCCGAAGCCGAGCGAGGCTGCGAAGATGCCGATGATGGAAGGTGCCAGGATGCTGCCGATGCGGCCAACGGCACTGGCCAGGCCAACGCCCGTAGCGCGCATCCAGGTGGGGAAGAGCTCCGGGGTGTAGGCGTAGACGCCGGCGTAGGTGCCGTTGAGGAAGAAGGACAACGTTGCGGCGGCCAGCAGGATCATGCCGGAATCGTTGGACTGGCTCAGCCAGAAGGCACTGATGGCCGATCCTGCCAGATAAAGGGCGATGGTGTTTTTGCGGTCAATCCGATCGCACAACCAGGCTGCGGAGAAGTAGCCGGGGATCTGCGCAAGGTAGATCAGGATGGAGAACTCGAAGCTCTTGGTGACCGTGATGCCGCGGCCGACCAGCAGCGTGGGAATCCAGGAGAAGAAGCCATAGTAGGAGAACGTGATCACGAACCAAATCAGCCAGATCACCGCTGTCCGGCGGCGCATCGCCTTGGACCACATGAACGTCAGGGCATTCCAGACGCTGATCTTCTGCTCGTGCTTAGTGATCTCTTCAGTACCGGGTCCAAGGGGTGCGAGTTCCTTGCCAGTGGCTTTCACAACGCTCTGCTCAAAGCGTTCCACTACCGCCGTCGCCTCCGCGACGCGCCCCCGGCTGATCAGGAAGCGGGGTGATTCGGGCAGGCTCCGGCGCCACCAGAGCAGGAGAAGAATGGGGACTGCGGTGATGACCTGGGCCCAGCGCCAGCCATCCTCGCCCATGGGAACCACGAAGCGGCCAATCAATGCTGCGGCCACAAAGCCGAAGGAGAAGAAGCCGGCAAGGGTTCCAATGAACCAGCCGCGGCGCTTGGGGGGAATGAACTCGGAGAGGAACGGGGCGATGATCACGCTTTCCGCGCCTGCGCCGAGTCCTGCAAAGATCCGTGCAATCAGGAAGATTTCGAAGTTGGGGGCCATCGCCGCAATGATCGACATGAGGCAGTAGAAGGCCAATGCCCACAACATGACCTTCTTACGGCCGAATCGGTCACCCATCCAGCCCGACAGGATTGCCCCGAAGAAGAAGCCGAACGGGGCTGCCGAGCCGACCAATCCCAGGCTGGCCGTGCTGAGGCCCCAGAGTTCCTGGATGCGCGGGAGCAGGAAAGCGACCACTGCCCCGTCCATGCCGTCGAACGAATAGCCGAGGCCCCCGATAAGGAGAAGCTTGTAGTGTGGTCGACTGAGAGCCAGACGATCCAGGCGTGCTGTGAGAGACATGGTGATTCCTGCCAAAGTGGGCCAAGTTGTACATTTTGAGGAATATGCACAGGTCTGTGCAGAAGCGATGTATCGAAGTTACGGCCAAAGTGTGAGGTAGGTCAATAGGTGGAAGAAGATTTCGACTCGTCAACATTGACCGAGTGGCTGGACGATCGTGTCCAGGGGCGGAAGCTCGCGGCCCGGCAAATGCAGGTCATCGGCATCCTCCGGTCCCAGCCGCGGCTCGCCTCTTATGGCTCCGTCAGCGACATCGCCGCGGTTGCTGCTTCCAACGCCTCCACGGTGACCAGAACCGCGCAATCATTGGGATTCAAGGGTTGGGTGGATTTCCAATTCGAGCTCAGGTCGCGGTTCCTGGCATCACTTAGTGCCGTGGAAGTCGCGGCCGAACACAACGGCCACATCAGTAGTCCTGCACAGGCTGCGGTCTCCACGGACCGGGCCAATTTGGCGCACTTCGAGCGCACGCTGGATGCCAACACTGTTCATGAAATTGCGAAGTTGATCGCGGGGGCGCGGCAGACCTTCATCGTCGCGGCAGGCAGCTACGCCATTCCCGGCAAGGCCCTGGAGCACAACGCCATCATTGCCGGCTACAACGTTCGGCTCCTGGATGCCGACGTCGCCGCCCTCACCAACGCCATAGCCCGGCTCGGCGCCGAAGATCTGGTCATCGCGATCAGCCTGTGGCGGGTCTACGACAGCACCATGAGGGCCGTCGACATCGCCCACAACCTGGGCACGCCCATAGTTTCCATTACTGATAGCGCGGGATCACCGGTGGCGGTGCACGCGGACCACAGGATCGTGGTGCCCACCGAGGGTGCCGGGTTCTTTCCCTCCCTGACAGGTGCGGTGACCGCGGTCCAGGCGATCGCCGTCGAGCTGGCATCCCTGGACCGCGAACGGTCAAACCTCAACATCGCCGCGTCGGAGCGGACCTGGGACCAGATGCGGATCATGCATCCCAGGTCCAGCTCCTAGCAAGAAATTACGACGCCGGGACCTCCTCCGGCGCCTCTGTGGACGCCGGCAGCTGGTCGCCGATGAGGGCCAGGTTCTGGATGACCGCGAGCCCGAATTGGGCGGTGTCATTGGTGGATACCGTCGGTGCTTCGTCAACAGGCTGAAGCACGTACGGGGGAAGGATTTTCCTGAGCGTAAAGGCCTCGGCATGGTTCAGGTTTTCTCCGCCCTCGGCAAAGCTGTCCCACGCCAGGGACGCCAGTTCCGGAGACCCCAGCTTCGCAGCCGCGTATGCAGTCAGGCGGCTGTGTGCTTGGGTGAGGTAGATGCCGGCCAGAGGTTGGCCGACTTCAGCGGCCTGTTCCTCCGGGGTGGCCAGGAACAGGCGGCAATACTGCATCCAGGCCCTTTCGAAGGCGGCATCAGGCACCAGGCTGACCAGTTCGCTGCAGATTTCCACCAAACCGAACACGGCACTCAGGTGGGAGACGCTGATGACTTCCCTGCCGGCGTCGAACCTTCCCGTGTCCAAGTCGTAAAGCGCTTCGCCGGTCAGGAAACCGTACTTCAGGGCACCGATATCGGCCATGGTTCCAAGCAGCCGGTCGCGGGAGCGGGGATTGCCCGTGCGCTCCCAATCGGTGAGCCACGTTGCAGCCAGTGAACCCCAGTCCGTACCCAGCCCGACGCCCAAAGCGCCGCGGTCCGGGCGGTAAGTATCGGCGTCGGGCCTTACTTTGCGGACGGGGTCCAAACCCAGGAAGTTCCGATCACTGTCCACGAGCTCGGTGAGGAGGTCGCCAGTGCGTTCATCAGCGGTCAGGTAGTAGTAGAAGCGCCGATATGCCGGGGTGCTGATGCGCAGTTGCTTGGCGCTGCAACCCCAGTGCTGGACGTTATGCCGGGAACCCAGGCCGCGCCACGGACCGAGGTGGTAGACATCCACTTCGCCGGTGTGGCGGGTCATCGCCTCGGCGTAGCGGAAGACGTCCGCGCGGCCTGTGCGCAGGTACATGTACCAGAGCCAAAGGTCCGGGGAGAGCTCGGAGTTATCCCACGCGTAACCGCCCACGTCATAGCGCCACACATGCCGGTCCGTGTCGTAGGTGTGCATCACGTCGCCGTAATTCCAGAACCCGTACCAGCGCCGCTGCTCCGTTTGGCCTTGGTAGAAATCGAACAGGAAGTCCAGCTTGTCTTCCAGCTCTGCCCGGACAGGGGTGCTGCGGTCCACGGGAGCCCAGTCACCGAAGACGCCGGCTTGGTGAAGGTACTCCGGGGAGGGCTGCAGCAGCGGGGGAGTGGAGGCTGCCCGGGCGTCGGCGGCGAGGCTCTCCGTGCTGGGCGTTGAGTCGTAGGCGTACAGCGTGAGTTCGTGCGTCCGGGCGATCCCGGTTGGGTTTCCGAAGCCGGGCTCGTAATCCTCATACGTGATTTCCAGGCCCTCAAGCTGGTCCTCGAACGTGTCCTGGCCCAGGCCGTCGTGGTAGAAGCGGAGATCCATCGGCTGGGCTTCGGGGGAATAGAGCCAAGCGGTTACTGTCGCGTTGCTTGTTGCGGCGCCGCGGATATCCAGCTGCCCCGGGTGCGACTGCCAAAAGTTCCTCACTCCGATACCGAAACCGCCGCGTAGATCGCTCAGCGAACAGAAACCAGCTGACCGGGTTCCGCCGGAAATGCCCACCCATCCGTGGCCTGGCGCGGTCCGTTTCCGCAGCTCGAAGCCGTCGGCGGTCAGTTGGGTGAGGGTGTAATCATTCCAGCTGGGGATGAGGCGGAGGCGCTCTGAAACCAGCGGGCTCCACTCACTGAGCGGCGGGGTGGCCTCACCGGCAATCTGCGCGGCGCGGACAGCTTCTCCCGGATCCCGGCGCAAACCGGTCAGGCCGCGGACTGCTTCCACCAGGAAACCGCCGTCAGCACCGGCGATGCGGACGTGGCGATCATGCAATTCACTGGCAAGCGGTACCGTGAATTCAACACCGAGACCCGCAAGGAAATCCTCCTCTGCATTGCCGTCCCAAATGAACGAGTGCACCATCCTGACGCTACGGGCGCCTGAGTAGAAGTAGAAGCGGACAGTGAAGGGGAGCCATTCCCTGCTGCCATCCTCGGCACTGTGCCGCCCCTCGATCCGAACCACCGCCCGGACCGGGCCGCGCTGTTCCACTGTGACGCCTGAAACCTGGCTGGTGTAGGCCTCGCGTGGAGCGCTGCCTGCTCCCTCGGCCAGGTTGTTCTGCAGGAGGCTCACGAGCCGGGCATCCTTGGCTACGGCCTCGCCGGCGCGACGGAGCTCGCTGAACAGCGTTTCGCCGCTCCTGGGGATGACCATGTCGAGCATGCCTGTGGAGACGGTGACGGCGTCGTCCGTTTCGGCGACCGTCACCTCGGGTGAGTGTTCGACGGCGGCTGCCGGGCCGCCGTCGTGCGTATCGGTTGAGTGGGTGACATGGTAGGCGTCGGAGGGCTGATCCGTTGCTCCGATGGCGATGCCGGCCCATTTGAGGGAACCGTCGGGCCACGTGGCGAGCGGCCAGGCCTGGGCATTGACGGCAACTCCATTCATGTCGCGCACCTGGAGGTGGTCCGCGCCCGCTGCGGTGCCGCGCTGGAACGGCATGCCCCAGGTCGTGCCGCTGCTGAGCCTGGCGGGCGGTTCGGCGTCGATCCACCTGAGCTGAGTCATGTTCATTCCACCTAAAGTCTGGGAAAACGCTTTCTTTGAGACGTTTCAATAACTTACCCGCGCGTGCGAATGGCTGCAAGGGGGTGGTTGGATACTGGGATCGATGAACCAACAAATTCGCGTGACCCGGGCGCTCCGACCTGCCGCGGGCGTATGGTTTAAGTCCCGGCCGCCTCTCGAAACGGACCAGAGCCATGGCGCGATTGATCATCATGGGCCCTCCCGGTTCCGGCAAAGGCACACAGGCGGAGCACATCGCCAGGCACTTCCGGATCCCTGCCATTTCAACGGGAGAGTTGTTCCGCGACCACATTCGCCAAGAGACGGAGTTGGGGGACGAGGCCAGTGCGTACATTGATCACGGCGAGTTCGTGCCGGACCATGTCACCACGGCCATGCTGAAGCAACGCTTGGACGAAGATGATGCTGGAGAGGGGTTCCTGCTGGATGGCTACCCGCGGACGGTGATCCAGGTGGCTGCCTTGGATGAGATGCTCACCGTTCGAGGTCAGGCTCTTGACGCAGCCCTGGCGTTGACGGTCGACGATCATGAGTTGCTGGACCGGATGCTCCGCCGCGCCCAGGAACAGGGACGCAGCGATGACACTGCGCCGGTTATTCGTCGCCGTTTGGAACTCTACCGTGAGCATACAAGGCCGGTTCTGGAGGCCTACTCAAACCGTGGGATATTGCTGACGGTGAATGGATCCGGCGAGAGGGAAGCGATTACTGAGGCCGCGATTGCCGCCATCGAAGGGGCCTTGGCGAATAAGGCCGTAGGAGCCTAGCTCCCTGTCGCGGCTGGAACGTCAGCGCCGAGTGCCAGCAGATACGCTGCGAATCCCTCGGGTGCCCGGGCCTCAGTCCGGCCGGAGGTGAGAACCCTGATGGAATCCGTGGCAGCCACCCTGAATCCTTGGTGACGGGTGCGCTCCACCAGGCGCCTGTCCTCATGGGCCCGGAGATGCGGGAAACCCCCTGCGGCGAGGTACGCCGAGGCCCTGATACCCAGGTTGGCGCCGTAGATGTGCTGATGGTTTTCGCGAAAGGGGTGTAGTTCCAGCCATCGACGAAGCACGGCCGGGTCCACATCGTAGGCATCCGGTTCCACCGACCCCAGAACGACGTCAGCGCCGCCGTTGGCCAACCCGACTTGGCGTACCAGCCAATTCGGCGGGACCACCGAGTCGGCATCGGTGTTGGCGAGCCACAAGCTCCCTGTTGCTTCCGCCGGATGGGGGAGCAGGGCCGTCCGGATGCCGTAGTCCCGGCAAGCTCCCGCGCTCCGCAGTTGCACGCTGACTAACGTGAAACGCGGGTCCGCCGCGACGTGGGCGGCGGTGATCCCGGCCGAACGGTCGGTGCAGCTGTCCAGGACCACAGTGACAGTGGCAGGCATACCCGGATGCTCCCGCTCCAGGGTGTCCAACGCTGTACCCAGTGCTGCCAGCGCCCTGCCGATGTGCTGTTCCTCGTCGTGGGCGGGCATGGTGACCGCGATGCGTTGGATCCGCTGCCTGGTGCCCCCGGTCATGTCGGGCCGTCACTGACGGCCGGGGCCGGTGCAACCAGGGTTTCCAGCACGAAATCCTTCTCGCGGTAGAGCCCCAACGTTGGCCAGGCAAGTTGTTGCCGGGCCATCGAGTGAACGGCTTCCGCGTCCAACTGCCAGCCTGAGATGGGGTGGCGCCAGTGGCACAGGAGCAGCGTACCGCCCGGTTTCATGGCGGCCTTGATGTGCCGGAAAACTTCAGCCAGCTCTTCCGGTGCCAGGTAATAGCCCATCTCGGAGAGCACTACCAGGTCAAAGGAGCCCTCGGGCCACTCCTGGGGGATGGTGAGGTGCCGCGCTTCGGCGGAGGGGTACGCCGAAAGCCGCTCGGCCGCCTTTTTGGCCGCAATACCGCTGGCTTCAACACCGAGGAACGCCTGGCAACGTTGAGCGAGTTCCTCGCTGAGGGTGCCGATGGAGCAACCGAGTTCCAGCCCGGATTCGTACGATTCCTCCGGGAGGGCAGCCAAGGTCAGTGCGCGTTTTCGGCGCTCGTACCAGCTGGTTGTATAGGCCCAGGGGTCGTCTCCCTTGGCGTGGACTTCGTCAAAGATCCGTTCAGCGTCGGCGGCGGTGTTGTTTCCTGCCTTCGACGGTTGCCAAGCGAAGGTTTCCCATGGCCTTTCGAAGTGCTCCAGGAACGTCCCCGACAAGAGTGTTCCGTCGCCGGGTTCCTCCGACAACGGTTCGATCTGGGACGTGTGGGCGCCCATGGCCTTTCCCTTCGTTTCCAGCTCACGCCCGGACAATGGCACCCGCACCCAGGATTGCCATGTTGGGTCGTCCAGGCCCGCCCACAACCAGTACCAGATGGGGTATTCCAAGAGCCCGTGGCCGTCCTCTTCAGCAACCTTGGCCGCTGTTGCGCCAACAGCATCGTGGTCGGTGTGGCCGTCCTGGCGGTACGGGGCAACGATGACGATGTTCTCCGTTGGCCGGTTGTGCGCGGAAATGGCGTCGCGTATGGCCTCGGCAATGCGGCCCGCGTTGGCGGCCAACTTGCCGTCGGGCAGTCCCAGGAACTTCCAGGTCGCGCTGGGAGCCAGCCCGGACACAGCCGCGTCGAACTCAGCGAGCCGGACGGCGGCAAGCTGTTCCGGCGTCGTGGTTGGTGATTCCGGGTGGGATGCTTCGCCGGCCGTGCACAGCAGGAGTTCCACCGCAGCTCCGGATGAATGCAGTTTGGCCACTAACCCGCCCGCGCCCAAAGTTTCATCGTCCGGGTGCGCAGCCAGGACGACGAAAGCCATGTCCGCGAGTTCGTCCTGGCCCAAAGGGAGCTCGGGCAGCGCAGCAACGCCGCTGGACAGCCATTCCGCCTCGGTCGTGCCTGTGTCTGTGTGCGAAAAAGCTACCACCGGCGGTCCCCTTTCAACACCAGCGCCCCCAGCTGGGCGTCGTCCCGCATGGCGTGATGCTGGCGGACATAGAGGGACAAATCCGCCATCCGCTTGCCGTACTGTTCGTTGAACGCCAACGGCCCGGGGCCCAGATTTTGCGTCACCAGGGTCTGGACGCGTTCGACGGCGGAGGCAACAGTTCCGCGGACGCGCAAGGCTTCGGGCCAAGGGCTTTCGCCCGGGTCGCCTGGTTCTGCGAGGTCGCCGGCGTCGATGCGCTCAGCCGTTTGAGCCAGGTATCCGGTGACGGACGCGATGATCCGGTCCACCTCGCCCAATGAAGCAAGGGCGATCTGGTCCGGTTCCCGGCCGTTGTCCGATGCCCTGGCCAGGGAGTCGCGGAAGTCGCGGGCCACGGCTACTGCGCCTCCAAGCCAACATGCGGCCACTCCCATGCCACCCCACGCGAAGCCGGGGCGCTCGAAATACCAGCCCGCGCCGCCAACGGGCGTAGCGGGGACGTGGTCGAAGTGCACCGTTCCGCTCGGGATTTCCTTGAGCCCGCGGCTGGTCCATTCGGGGGTTTCGGCTGTCACGCCGGAGTGCTTCAGGTTCACTGCGAAGGCGGCCCGGGTGTTGTCGGCAGCAACATGCGCGGTGACGATTGCCCCGTCCAGCTGCGCGGCGAGGGAGCACCATGGCTTCGAGCCACTGAGCACGTAGCTGCCGTCAGCTTCCTGCTTGGCCTCGAGCTTCAGGCCTGGACCTTCGGCGGCGAAAACTCCCCATGCTCCCTCGGGATGGGGCTGTTCGGCCTGGGCCAGGATTCCGACGGCGTCAAGGTGCGGTTCGAGCACCCGCCCCGCCGCGACATCCACGGACGTGATCGAAGCGAGGAGTTCCCAGAGCTTGGCCGTGTTCCCATTTCCGGGCGTAGGAGCTGTCTGTCCGATATCCTCGGCGATAGCCAACAGGGCTGGAACGTCGCCGACGGCTGCGCTCACCTTTCCCAGTACGGGATCCAGTGCTTGCAGCTGTACGGGCGCGGAGCTGATGCGTACGGGCTGCACTTCTGTATTGCTCATGGACCCAGCCTATTCTAAGGAACCTTAGTTTTGGTGAGCCCGGCGAGAAGACGACGGCGTAAGTTGCCCGCCGTCGCGTTCTCGCCTTGCGGACCTCGCACCACGGACCCTTCCAACGCACTCCACCCCCGCAAAAGTTCCCCTTGGTCCCAAGATGAAGCGCATCTTCACAGCTTTTGTCATGCTTGTCACATCTTGTTGTCATTAACCGTGACAGTTTCCGTAGCTTGGAGGAGTCAGCATTCCCGAGCCAAAGGAACACCATGCCGCAGTCCAACGAATCCGCCACCATCCCCACCGATTCACACAGCCCGCCGGGACGAACCAAGCCAAGCTTCCTCAGCAACCTGGGGGCGGATCTCCCCGCGTCACTGGTGGTATTCCTGGTCGCCCTCCCGCTGTCCCTCGGCATCGCCGCAGCCTCAGGGGCTCCCATCATGGCCGGGCTCATCGCAGCCGCGGTCGGAGGAATCGTCGCCGGCAGCCTGGGTGGCTCACCACTCCAGGTGAGTGGCCCAGCCGCCGGCCTGACCGTCGTCGTCGCCGGCCTGGTAGCCGAGTTCGGCTGGCAGGTGACCTGTGCGATCACCGCTGCGGCCGGCGTCGTGCAGTTGCTGATGGGGGTGAGCCGTATCGGGCGGGCAGCGCTGGCAGTGTCGCCGGTAGTGGTCAAGGCCATGCTCGCAGGCATCGGCATCACGATCATCCTGCAGCAACTCCATGTGCTGCTGGGTGGCCAAGCCGCGGGCTCCGCCGTCGAAAATCTGGCGGGCCTCCCCACCGCCATCACCAACGTCGAGCTGCATTCAGCGCTGCTGGGCCTGGCCGTCGTCGTGATCCTCCTGGCCTGGAAGTACCTTCCTGCAATGGTGCGGAAAGTCCCCGGGCCGCTGGCCGCCGTCGTCGCCGTGACAGCGCTGTCAGTAGCAGTGGCCCCGAGCGTTGAGCGCATCAGCTTCAGCGGTTCAATCCTGGACGCCGTCGCGCTGCCCAGCCTGCCCGACGGCAACTGGCGCGCCGCAGCGATGGCTGTCATCACTGTGGCGCTGATCGCTAGCATCGAATCGCTGCTGTCCGCCGTGGCCGTTGACAAGATGCACGGCAGTTCGCGGACCAACCTGAACCGAGAGCTCGTCGGCCAAGGCTCCGCCAACATGGTCTCCGGCATGCTCGGCGGACTCCCGGTAACCGGCGTGATCGTCCGCAGCGCCACCAACGTCGAAGCTGGAGCGAAAAGCCGTACGTCTGCCATTCTGCACGGCGTGTGGGTCCTGGTGTTCTCCCTGCTGTTCGCCGGCCTCATCCAGTTGATTCCCCTGTCCGTGCTGGCGGGCCTGCTGCTGGTGATCGGTGCCAAGCTCATCAAGGTCGCCGACATCCGCACCAGCCTCCGCACCGGCGACCTGCTGGTTTACGCAGTGACGCTGGTGTGCGTGGTGGCCCTGAACTTGCTCGAAGGAGTGCTCATCGGCCTGGCTCTCGCTGCTGTTTGTGTGCTGTGGCGGGTGCTTCGCGCTCAAATCCACGCCCATGCCCCGGCCGGTTCCGGACTGCCGTGGCGGGTCACCATTGCCGGCTCTTGCAGCTTCTTCGCCTTGCCGCGGCTCAACCGTGTCCTGCATTCGGTGCCCGAAGGCCAGAACGCCGTAGTGGAACTCAACGCCGACTACCTCGACCACGCCTTCCGCGAAGCCCTGGTTGCCTGGCAGAAGCAGCACCGCAACACCGGCGCCTCCGTGGCCCTGGAAGAGCACGGCACCACCGCTTTCACCGATGCCGAAGACAACACCCCCCAGCGCCAGGACCCCCGCGAATTTCCGCTTCCGCCCAAGACGTCCTGGTTGCCGTCCGCTGGAGGCCCAACAGCGCACGACGACGACGGCGGGCGGCTGCCGCTGCGCTCAATCCTCCTGGGCATCGACAAATACCACCGACGCCACGCGGACAAGGTCCGTCCGTTGGTGCAGGACCTGACGGAAGGCCAAAATCCGGACACATTGTTCGTGGCCTGCGTGGATTCCCGGGTCAATCCCAACCTCATCACCAGCAGTGGGCCAGGCGACCTCCTGACCCTGCGGAACATCGGCAACGTGGTGTGCAGCGACGGCCGCGATGCTTCGATCGACTCGGCGCTTTCCTTCGCGGTGAAGGGTTTGTCAGTGGACTCGATCGTGATCTGCGGCCACTCCAACTGCGGTGCGATGAACGCCGTCATCGCCGACTTTGAAGGAGCTGCGCCTGCCTTGGGCAACGGATTCGATTCCTGGCTGGAACATGCGCGGCCAAGCTACTCGGCCCTGCTTTCCGGACATCCCGTGGCATTGGCTGCGGCTGCCGAGGGCTACAGCCGCGTGGACCAACTCAGCATGGTCAACGTGGCTTTGCAGCTCAGGAAGCTCGAGGACCACCCTGTGACCGGGCCGGCACTTCTGTCCGGCCGGGTGCAGCCCGTTGGCTTGTTTTACGACATCTGCACGGCCCGCGTTGTGCTGGTCACCCCCGAGGGCATCGAGCAACTCGATCCGAGCATGGCGGTTCGGTCCTAGATCCGGAGCCACCCACTCTGGACCTACAACCACCCCGACACACCGCTTTCACGGCGTGTCGGGGCTGGCTTGTTTCCATAGTCGGTGGCGGGGGTACAGGCCCAAGCAGGCGCAGTATGCGGAATACTGGGAATCAGAACCACGATGTCCGGCAGGGGAGGACTGCCGTGCGAGGAGGTGTCCACAAGTGAACTCCGGGAACAATGCCTTCAGGCGGAAACTCGAGCGCGGTGCTGAGCTGCGCGCTGTCCGCGGCTGGGGTGGGAACGCGGAAGAAGACGCGGAGATCGAAGCCGCGGACGCCGCGGAACGGGAGAAACGCCGCAAGGTGGACGACGCCGCCCGGGTCGAGTACCTGATCCGGGACGCCATGGACCAGGGCAAGTTCGACAACCTCAAGTACGCGGGTAAACCCATTCCGGGCCTGGGTGAACACTACGATCCCGATTGGTGGGTCAAAGGCCTCATACAACGGGAGAAGCTCAGTGGAATCGGACCCCCCGCGATCCTGCTGCGGATCGAGGATTCCGAACTCGATGCCAAACTGGACCAGCAGTACACGGAGAAACAAGTCCGGGACATCCTCGAGGACTTCAACAAGCGGGTGATTGAGGCCCGACGGCAACTCCAGGGCGGCCCACCCGTGATCACCAAGCTCAGGGATGTGGACGTTGAGCTTGAAAAGTGGCGCGGGCGAAGGGCCGCCGCAGCTCCTCCCGAGCCCGAGGCTGGACCAGTGGCCAAGCGCACATGGTGGCAGCGCATCTGGAACGGTTCAGGATGAAACCTTAGCGACGCAAGCAGCAGCCGACGGCGGAAGCCGGGTTCCGCCGTCGGCTGCTGCTTTTGAATGTGGTGCCGTCAGGCGAAGCTGTCTTCCTTGACCTGTTCGGATTTCGGGGCTGCGGGCTTCCGGCCGATCAGCGCGGAAAGGTGCGCCTGCTGCTGGCGGAAGTGGCCGTGGGCGGTGAGCCCGAATTCGTAGGCCGATTCGGCGTGCTGGGTGAGGTCCACTCCGGTGACTTCGTGCTCCAGGGGAACCCGGAAGCCGATGGTCTTGTGGATGGCCCGGCCGATGACCAGGGTGCCCACGCCGGAGAGTGCGATGGTGATCAGCACGGCCATGGTCTGGGCAATGAGTTGTTGGGGACCGCCGCCGTAGAGTAGGCCGCCCGCGACGCCGTCCTCCGGGAAGGCGATGAAGCCCAGGGAGAGCGTGCCGATCACGCCGGCGCCGAAGTGGACGCCCACGACGTCGAGGGAATCGTCGAAACCGAACTTGTACTTCAGGTCCACGAACACAGCGCAGGCGGCGCCGGCCACCAAGCCCAGGCCCAATGCGGCGAGCGGGGTGATGTTGGCGCAGGAAGGGGTGATCGCAACGAGGCCGGCGACCACGCCTGATGCCGCACCCAGGGAGGTGGGGTGTCCGTGGCGGACCTTCTCGACGACGAGCCAGCTGAGCATGGCCGCCGCCGGTGCCACCAGGGTGTTGACCCAGATGAGGCCGGCCTGCGCGGCGGTGGTAGCAGCGCCGCCGTTGAAACCGAACCAGCCAAACCAGAGGATGGCTGCCCCGATCATGATGAACGGCACGTTGTGTGGGCGGTGGTTGGGGTCCTTGGCGAAGCCGTGACGCTTTCCCACGATCAATGCGAGGACGAAAGCGGCGGTTCCGGAACTAACCTCAACCACTGCACCACCGGCGAAGTCGATGACCTGGCCGAAGATCTGAGTGAGGGCACCGCCGGCGCTCATCAGGCCACCGCCCCACACCATGTACGCCAGGGGGCAGTAGACCACGGTGACCCAGATGGGTACGAACAAGGCCCAGGCGCCGAACTTGGTCCGGTCAGCGATTGCACCGCTGATGAGGGCCACAGTGATGATGGCGAAGGTTGCTGCAAAGGTGGCCTTGATGAGATCCGGTGAACCCATGAGGTCCTGCAGGCCGAAGTGCGCGAACGGATTTCCGAACAGGCCCAGGATGCCGTCGCCGGTGGTCATCGAGTAGCCCCACAGGACCCACACCACGCCCACGATGCCGGCGGAGATGAAGCTCATCATGATCATGTTCAGGGCGGCCTTGGCGCGGGTCATGCCGCCGTAGAAAAGGCCGAGGCCGGGGGTCATGAAAAGCACCATTGCCGATGACAACATCAGCCAGACGTGTTGCGCAGAGATCTCCACCTGCGTTCCCTTCAAGCTTGTCCGAAACGGGGCCGTTGTTTCACGGCCCACACCTACCCCCCGATCAATATTCGGTGAGCTATGTTTCCGACTCAGAAGAGCTAAGTTGCAGGAAAGTTACAGAAATCCTTCATTCGTGAAGATCACGTCACTGGCATGTTTCGGCAATGTTAACGGCGCTTCTCGCGGGGCCCGGCCGGGTAGCCGCCGCGACGGCTGGCAATAATGATCACCAGCGCTACGGCAGTGGGAATTGCCGCGGCAAACGGGACCAGTTGCGCGCCCACAGTGGTGAGGGCGAAGGCCCCATAGACCGCTCCGACGGCGATACCCAGTTGGATGGTCACCACGGTGAGGCCGTTGGCAGCATCCTTGTGCTCTCCACCCGCACGCAGGATCGCCGCCTGGTTGTAGATAC
Organism: Paenarthrobacter sp. AR 02; assembly: GCF_021538675.1. Classification (GTDB taxonomy): domain Bacteria; phylum Actinomycetota; class Actinomycetes; order Actinomycetales; family Micrococcaceae; genus Arthrobacter. The sequence continues at coordinate 630,284 of NZ_JAJUKH010000001.1, read as the reverse complement.
CCACTGCGCCGAAAGCGATGCCCCAAAGCGTCATCAGCGCGAATGCACCCACCCAGGTGCCGCCCAGCGCGGGGAGCAGGGCGAACGCCAGGGTCAGGAGTCCGACGGCGGCAATCACCGAGCGTCGCGGGTGGTTGTCAGCGGTCATGCCGGCAATCCAGATACCCACCAGGCTGGCAACTCCCACCACGGAGAGAGAGAGGCTCGTAGCGGATTCCGGGAGTCCGGAGGCGAGGAGGAACGGGGCAACATATGTGAAAAGTGTGAAGTGGGCCAGCAGCAGGAGGGGCCAGGCGATGGCAATGGCCACGACGCCGGGCAGTTTCATGGCTGCCCGGAGGGAGGGAGTTTTTTGGCTGGCGTGATCGTGGGCGCCCGGGAGAAGCCAGAAAGCCAGGACTGCCAGAAGCACGCCCACTCCGGCCAGGACCAGGAAGGAAGTACGCCACGTCATGAGCGAGCCCATGAGCGTGCCAATGGGAGCGCCGACTGCCAGTGCGATGCTGTTGCCGCTGAAGACCACAGCCATGGATTTACCCACGGAGTGGGCCGGGACGATGCGCGCCACGTAGGGAGCCATGCTGGACCACAGCATGCCGTGCGCGATGCCGCCAAGGAGCCTGGCCCCGATCGCCCACCCCAGGGCGGGGCTCAACGCCAAGAGCACATTGCTCAGGGCGAAGGCCAGCACAGTGGCGATCAGCAGGGTCTTCCGGGGAACCCTTCCGGCAAGGAACCGTGAAAGAGGCAAGGCCGTGAAGACGATGATGGCCGCATACACCGCTGTCAGGGAGCCCACGGCGGATTCGTCAACGCCGAGGTCGCGGCTGATTTGGGGGAGCAAGCCCGACGGCAGGAGTTCGGTGGTCACCGCCGTGAAGCCCGCTGCCGCCAGAACAAGGAGTCCGCCCCACGGGATCTTCTTGGGCTGCTGCCTTTCTGCTGCCGGTGGCTTGGGCGATTGCGGTTGGACGGCCACAGGGTCCTGCTTCAAATATTGCTCCTCGGGGATGGGGCGTGCTGTTCAAAGGGGGTCAAGCCAACGATATGCGGCGACACCGGCGCGAGGGAGTCACTGTTAGTCACCCCCTTACCCGCAACACACTTTGTCCGCCAGCCATTCCGCGCGCAGACTGTCCTTGTGAAGCCCTTCCTCCTGCTGGCCACCCGCGCCGAAGATGCCGCAGCCGATGACGAGTATCAGGCCTACCTCCGGTACTGCGGCCTGGAACCTGAAGAACTGGTCCGTTTGCGGTTGGAATCCGAGCCGTTGCCGCCCCTTGAACTATCCGATTTCTCCGGAGTGATCGTCGGTGGCAGTCCCTATACGTCTAGCGATCCTGTGGAAGAAAAGAGCCCAACCCAGATCCGGGTAGAGGCGGAACTCTCAGCGCTGCTGGACCGCATAGTTGCCGAGGACTTCCCGTTCTTGGGAGCCTGCTACGGCGTTGGCACCTTGGGAGTGCACCAGGGCGCCGTCATCGACCGCCGATTCGGCGAACCCGTTGGGCCAACGGAGATCAAGCTGACAGCTGAGGGCGAACACGACCCCATGCTTAACGGCGTCCCCCATACGTTCGACGCGTTTGTCGGGCACAAGGAAGCGTGCAGCAAACTGCCTGCCCACGCGGTTTTGTTGGCGAGCTCGGCCGCGTGCCCTGTGCACATGTTCCGGATCAAGAACAATCTCTACGCCACGCAATTCCACCCCGAGCTCGACGCCGACGGCCTCATCACCCGCATCAACCTCTACAAGAACTCCGGTTACTTCCCGCCGTACACCGCGGACGAACTCATCGAAACGGCCCGAAGCTCATCGGTGACCGAGCCGATGCGGGTCCTGAGGAACTTCACGGAGCTCTACGCCCGCTAGCACCCCGTTGTGGGGCCTGCTTTGCGTGCTTGGGCCATAGGTTGGCGCGCAGAGCGGGCCTCGCAACGTGGGGTGGTGTGTTGTGAGGCCTGCTTTGCGGGCTTGGGTCATGGGTTGCCGCGCAGAGCGGGCCTGGCAATGTGGGGTGGGTGTGTTGTGGGGCCTGCTTTGCGGGCTTGGGCCATGGGTTGCCGCGCAGAGCGGGCCTGGCAACGCAAACGCCCGACGGCGGTAGTCGCCGTCGAGCGTTTGTGTCCCCCCCAAGGTGCGGCTACGCGAGCCGGGCCGCGAGATCTTCCCCAACAGCGAAGGCCCGGGTAATCGCCGACCCCAACGTAGCGCCACCTCCCGGATAGTTGTTCCGGAAGACACCGGCCGAGACGTTGCCCGCAGCGTAGAGCCCCGGAATGGCTTGCTGCCGATGGTCCAGCACACGCCCGTTGAAGTCCGTGGCCAGCCCGCCCGAGGTACCCAGCACCCCGGCGTGGATGGGCACGGCGTAGAAGGGAGCGGTGAGCAAAGGCGCCAGGCAAGGATTGGGCGTGTTGCCGGCGTCGCCCAGGAAACGGTCCTGCGGTGTCGCTCCCCGCCCAAATTCCGTGTCCACGCCCACGACCGCGTCGGCGTTGAACCGAGCAACCGTCGACTCCAGGCCGGCCGAATTGATGCCCACCTCCTTGGCCAGCAACTCCAGGCTCGGCGCGGACACCATCCACTCGGCAGGTTCGCCAGGCACAGACCCCGCCACCGGGTACTTGGCGAGATAGTCCGCGTCGAACACCAACCACGCAGGGTTGTTTTGCTGCCTGCCCGTGTGCGGATTAATGGAAGCGAACACCCGGCTGGCATCGTGATAATTCAAGGCTTCGTTGACGAAGCGTTTGCCGTCGCTGTTCACAGTGATGGAGCCCGGCAGGGTCATCTCCACGTTGCCCATGCGGCCCGAACGCTGTCCGTCATACTGATGGGCCGCCGTCGAAATAACCGGGACACCCCACACAGCCGACATGTCCTCCACAGCCGCCCCCGCCTTCAGTCCCAGCTGCAGGCCGTCGCCCTCGTTGGATGGTGCGCTGATCGGCGTCACGGGATAGGGCAGGAAAGCGCTGCGGAGGCGCGGGTTCCATTCGAATCCGCCCGAGGCAAGCACGACGGCGGTCGCGGCCACCGACACCCCGGCGGCGGTACCGCCAAGGGTCACCAGCCACCCGGACTCGTCACGCGACAACTCCTCCACAGGGCTCGACACCACGATGTGGACCCCGCGATCCAAGGCGCTCGCAACCAGGCTTCCCACCAGCGCCCCGCCCATGGTCCGGATGCCCGTGGCGGCGCGGTGCGCGAGCAGCGAAGGGTCAGCTGCGCGTCCATTGAGTTCGTCCCGCTCGGTCATGGTGAGCAGCGGGAAATAGGACGATGGCCGGATCAGCTCCGCCAAACCGGGGTACTCCTGGGGATCGAACGCGTTGTTGTCCAACCCCCTGCCACCGTTCGCGGAACCCTTCCACTCCATGTGGTAATCGGGGCGGGCTATGGGAACCATGGAGACGCTGGTGTTCGTGTTGAGGAACTCCACGGCTCGCGGCGCAGTGGAGACGTACCAATCGATTTCCCCGGCCGTCATCACGTGGCCAGCCGCCTCTGAGAGGTAAGCAACGCCGTCGGCATGGCTGTCCTCGTACCCGGCCGCCTTCGCGAGGTGATTGTTCGGCGCCCACATCACGCCGCCGCCTGCCGCCGTCGTGCCGCCCAACAGCGACGCCTTTTCAACCACCAGGACACTGAGCCCGGCGTCGGCTGCGCGGACGGCCGCCACTAGTCCCGCCGCGCCACTGCCCATAACCACGACGTCGTAGGTTGGGTTGAGCTGGCTGGTTTCGGTGAGGACAGGGGTACTCATGCGACACCAGCCGCAGGCATCCCGATGAGGATCTTGCCGATCTTTTCCGTGCGTCCCTGCATGAGCTGGAATGCCTGCTGGAGATCAGAGAAGGCGAAGCGGTGCGTCATGAGCGCCCGGGCTTGTTCAGGATGGCGTGACAACAATGCCAGACCGTCGGGAATGAGGTTCAGGCTCATGCGGCTGCCCATGATGTCCAGTTCCTTGTAGGGGATGTCCTTCATGGAAACGTTGGCCTGCCGGGGCGAAATACCCACTTGGACGATCCTCCCGGCGCTGGCAACAAGCCTGATCGCGTTTTCCAGTGATGAGGGCACGCCCGTTGCCTCCATGACCAGTTGTGGCCCGTAACCGTCGGTTAGTGCGTTCAGGCGCTGAGTCTGATGTGCGTCCGGGAACTCGATTCCTGGAGTCACCAGGAGGGTGTCTGCAGCCCCGAAGTCGATAGCGAGGTCCAAGCGGTGCTGCTCGGTATCGGCACAGATCACCTTGACGCCCAATTCCGTCAGGTAGAGCGTGGCCAGCAAACCGATAGGCCCGCTTCCGAGCACCAGCGCCGTCTCCCCGGTCTCGGGCCTGCCCCGGTTCACCGCTTGCATGGCGATGGAAGCAGGTTCGCCCATGGCTGCGATGTCCAAAGGCAGTTCGTCGGGAACAGGGTGGAGTTTGCCCAGCGGGACGCTGATCAGTTCAGTGAGCGCACCGTCGGAGTAGCAGCCCAGGCAACCGACATTCCGGCAGACGTTGTACCGGCCGCTCAGGCACGGGCGGCACTGGCCGCAGGAGATGATGGGGTTCACGGCAACGCGATCACCCACAGCGAAGCCTTCGCTGTTCCCAGGGGCAAGGGCCTCCACAACCCCGGAGAACTCGTGGCCCTGGATCAGCGGCAACTCTGTGGGGTAGTCGTCCTCCCAAATGTGGAGATCGGTGCCGCAGAGGGTGACGTTGTGGACTCGCACCAGTGCATGGCCGGGTTCCATTGAAGGCTCGGCGGATTCCCGGAATTCGATGGTTTCCCGGGTGACGGTGATGGCTGACAGCATGGGGAAACCTCAGTTCCGGCCGGCGGGTTGCGCTGGCTGCACCGGCTGCGCGGGCTGCGCCGGCTGTACGGCGTCGGCGCCGAAGAAGATGTTCCACTGCCTCACGGTGCGCTCTTCAATGAGGCCGGCTTCGTGGAATGGATCCCGGTTCATGAGGGATTCGACGTCGTCCTTGGATTCACCGGCAATGATCAGGAGGGCGCCCGGAGCTTCGTCCGGTCCGAAGGGACCGCTTTTGAGGAGCCGACCGTTTTCGAACTGGGCTTTGAGGAACTCCACGTGGGCAGGCCGGACAGTGTCCCGGCCAGCGGACGTGGCGTCTGAGTAGGTGTAGGTGACAGCAAAGGTGGCCATGAGGGTGTCCTCTTCATTGAGTTGATGGGGCTCCCTCAATGCTGGGCAACGTATTAGGCCTTGTCCAATACTTAGTTGGTCAAGAACTATGTGAAAATTCTACATAGTGGGGCCTTAGCCCGCCGGAGTGGGAAGTACTTCCTCGGCTACTTGAAGGGCGGCGCGGAGAGCCGGAGACAGACCGCCCGGGTTCCATGCCAGACCGGAGAACAGCAGCACATCGTCGCCGTCGAGGGGCAGGAACACGGTGCCGGTTGGCATGATCCCCTCGATCGATTCCGGCATGAGGCTGATCCCCACCCCACTGGCCACCAGGGAAAGCGCCGTGTAGGGATCGGCAACCTCCTGGCTGATCCTTGGCCGGAAGCCCGCGGCTGCGCAGGCAGCGAAGGTCACCTCCCGCAAGGTGGACCCCTGTGCAGCGGGCATGGTGATGAAGGGGTCCCCGGCGAGGTCCGTCAGGCCCACTGAGGAGCGGGCTGCCAGCGGGTGATCCGTGGGCAAGGTGGCGCCCAAACGCTCAGTGGCAATGCGGCGGGTGGCCAAGGACGGGGCGTCCACGGGAAGGCCGATGAATGCAAGGTCCAACGCCCCGTTACCCAGTTGCTGGAGAGCTTCCTGGGTCAGCAATCCACCGTGCAGCGTCACATCGAGTTGGGGATACTCCTGGCGCAAGGCGCGGGTCAGCGGGGGCAGCGTGGTGTGGTTCAGGGCACCGGAGAAGCCGATGGCCAGCTTGCCGTAAACGGTTCCGTTGCCCGCATTTACGGCCCTCTGCGCCAGATCTACTTCTTCAAGGATCCTGCGGGCATGTGGGAGCAGTGAGTGACCCGCAGTGGTCAGCGTAACGGACCTGGTGTTCCGCTCAAAAAGTGGTGCGCCCAGGCCTTTTTCGAGTTTCTTGATGGTCTGGCTCAGCGGTGATTGTGCCATGCGGAGCCTCTCAGCAGCCCGGCCGAAATGCAGCTCCTCGGCCACAGCCAGGAAGGCCTCAATTTGCCGCAGTTCCACAGTGCCTCCCACGTTTTACGGATCCAGTGCAAGGCTATATTGGGTTCTGGTTCCGGGTGAAAGCAGCCGGACGGTTCAACGGAGGCACCATGGCTAACTCGGCGTCGGGGGAGTCCGTCATTGAGCGCGTTGTGAAGATCATGGATGCGTTCTCCAAGGGCCAGCCGTGGCTTCCCCTGAAGGAACTCGTCCGGATTACCGGTATGTCCAGCAGTACGGTTCATCGCTTGGCCATGGACTTGGCATCCAACGGCCTCCTTGAACGCAATGAAGCCGGCGAATTCGGCGTCGGAATGAAGATGTGGGAGCTGGCATCCCGCAGCAACCCGCTGGAGGAGTTCCGGCGTCGTGGCCTGCCGTTCCTGGAAGGTGTCCATGCGGCCGTCCGGGAACATGTGTCCTTATCCATCCCGGATATCGAGTCCAACAGCGTCCTCTACCTCGAACGGTTGGACCGGCACGGGACGGTGATGAACCTGGCCGAGGTCGCAGGGCGCTTGGACATCCACACCACGTCCTCGGGAATGGCCATGATGGCGCATATGCCCGGCTGGGTCCAGGATCGTTTCGTTGCCGGAAAGCTGGAGAAGACAACCCCTGCAACGGAGACAGATCCTGCCCGCCTCAGGAGCAACCTCGCCCTGATCCGCGAGCGCGGTTATGCCCGTTTGGTGGGTGTGCTGGTGGCTGAAAATACTGCGTACTCGGTGCCCGTGTTCGGCCAGGGCCAGGCAGTCATTGGTGCGATTTCCGTCGTCGTGCCTTCCGTTGACGAAGACGCGGGCCTGATCCTGCCGGTCCTTGTGGCCGCAGGCCGCGGCCTGTCCAGAACCATGGGTGCCGAGCGCCGGCCTTACGGCTCCCGGCCCTGGCTGTCGCAGACTGGTTCCGCGTAGTCAAAGAGCCTGTCCCGTTCAACGGGAAGTTCGTCCACGCGGTGTGACCTGGGTCCTACAGTCGATCTCAGAGGAACAATCGTCAGTGATCTGGAGCACACATCCGGAGTCGTTATCAACGGCAACATGATGGGCTGCACAACAAAGCGGCAGCCGGCGATCCGGACCTCATCCAATTCTTTGCCGGGCAAGGCACCATGGCGGTGCCACTTCCCGCGGCACTCAATGAGGAGACAGTATGGGACACGTGCAGCAGCACTCGCCCTCGGATGTAAACGAACCGGAAGCACTGCTTGGAACAGCGCCGGTTGAACACGTCAAAATGCCCAAGAAAGCGGCACTTGCCTCCTTCCTGGGATCCACCCTGGAGTACTACGACTTCTTCATCTACGGCACGGCCGCAGCGCTGATCTTCCCCAAGATCTTCTTCCCGGGAGGCGACCCCGTGGTTGCCTTGCTCGGAGCCATGGCGACGTTCGGCGTGGGCTACCTTGCCCGGCCGCTGGGCGGGCTCGTGATGAGCCACTACGGCGACAAGATCGGACGCAAGCAGGCGCTGATGGTCACGCTGGTGATCATGGGCCTCGCCTCGATCGGTATCGGGTTCCTGCCCACGTACGGGCAGATCGGCTACTGGGCAACAGCGCTGTTGCTGGTAGGCCGCCTTGCCCAGGGCTTCTCCGCCGGTGCCGAGTCCGCTGGCGCCTCCACCCTGACCATGGAGCACTCACCGGAAGGCCGCAGGGCTTTCTTCACCAGCTTCGTCATGACCGGCTACGCCTCGGGAATGGTGTTGTCCACCATCGTCTTCATCCCGCTCGCAGCGCTCCCCGAAGACCAGCTTCTCAGCTGGGGTTGGCGGGTACCGTTCTGGCTCTCGGTTGTGGTGCTGGCTGTGGCGTACTGGATCCGGACCCGTTTGGACGAGCCGCCCGTCTTCGAAGAAATCGTGGAGAACAGCAAGCCCAAAGCCATCCCCGCCGTCGCCGTCCTCAAGACCCAGTGGCGCGACGTCCTGCGCGTTGGCGTGGTGATGCTGTTCTCTGTCATGCAAACCACCTTCACCGTCTACGCCTTGGCCTACGCAACCGGACCGGCCGTGGGCATCGACCGCACGCTCCTGCTCACGGTGAACGCTGTGACGATCGGCCTTTCGATGGTCACCATCCCCATCTCAGCCATGATCTCCGACCGCGTTGGCCGGAAGAAGGTCCTGCTGGTGGGTGCCCTCGGCTGCGCACTGACCACGGTGGGCTACTTCTGGGCCATCAGCGAGCAGAACATTGCCTTGGTCTTCCTGTTCGGCTTCCTCAACATGACAGTCTTCTATTCCTGCTGGAACGGCGTGTGGACGGTCTTCTTCCCCGAGATGTTCCCCGCCGCTGTCCGCTACTCCGGCATGGCGATCGGCAGCCAGATCGGCCTCATCCTGGCCGGATTCGCACCCGCTATCGCTACGCTGCTGGCCCAGCCCGGGCCGAACGGTTGGATGCCCGTGGCGGGCTTCACCATCCTTTGCCTGGCGGCCTCTGCCATCGCCATCATGACGGCGCGCGAGACCTACAACGTCCCGCTTGAGGATCTCGGCAAACCGCGCGCGGCACGCAACTAACGAACAAACCACGACGCCGGGCGGCACCTTCCAGCCGTCCGGCACCCGCCGCCGGCGCCAGCCGGCTTCCGGCCCGGCGGAGCGCCTGCGGCTTACGCCCCGGGCGCCGCGCCTGCCCGGCGCCGCGCCGTCCCCGCGACGTGCCACAACCACCAAGCAACCCCAGTTCCGAAAGTTGGATACCCCATGACTTCCCCAGCACCGGCAACCCGCACCTTCCGCGTTGGAATCGCGGGTTGCGGCGCCATTTCCCGCAACCACCTGGAAGCTTTCAAGGCCCTGGACAACGTCCAGGTGATTGGCGTCTGCGACGTGGATGCAGACCGCGCCGCGGCAACAGCGAGAGCCTGGGACATCCCCAACGCGCTCACCAGCGTGGATGCGCTCCTGGCGCTGGACCTGGACATTGTTTCGGTCTGCACACCGCACCCCACGCACGAGGAAGTGGTCCTGAAGGCCGCGGCCGCTGGCGTCAACGTCCTCTGTGAGAAGCCCATCGCCACCAAGCTGGAGTCCGCCGAGCGCATGGTCGCAGCCTGCGAGGAAGCAGGAGTCCAACTGGGTGTCCTGTTCCAGCGCCGATTCTGGCCGGCGTCGCAGAAGATCCGTGCAGCCATCGACGACGGCACGTTGGGCAAAGCCATCATGGCGCAGTGCTCAGTGATGCTTCACCGGGCGCCGGACTATTACAACCGTGACGCCTGGCGTGGTACCTGGGACAGCGATGGCGGTGGGGTCCTCATGTCCCAGGCTGTCCACCAGATCGACCTCCTCCAGTGGTACCTCGGCGACGTGGCCGAGGTCTACGGGAAGGTCAACACCTACCGCCACGGTGACTACATTGAGGTAGAAGATTCCGCGACGGCGGTGATCACCTTCACCTCCGGCGCGATGGCCACCTTGGAGGCCTCCACTGCCGTATCGCCAAACCTGGGGATCCAGCTCCGTATCACCGGGGAAACAGGTGCCTCGGCTTCCCTGACGGAGTTCCCGGAAGGCAGCGACGGGCGGTTGGACCTGTGGGCGGTGGGCGAGCGGATCGTCGTCGAACCTGTCCACCCTGAAGGCGTGGAGCCGAACGTCGATCTTTCCGCCATCAACGGCCAGCTGATCCCATTCCATAAACTCCAGGTCCAGGACTTCGTCCAAGCACTCGAGGCTGGTACCGAACCGGCCATCACCGGTAAGGACGCGTTGAAGTCCCTCCGCATTCTCCTCGCCGTGTACGAATCTTCACGGACCGGCCAACCAGTCCGCTTCGCACCCGTTCACCCCGCACACCAGGCGATCCCGGGGCTCCGCGACCTCCAGAAGGTGGCTGGCTGACCATGGCACAGACACGAATCGCCGGAACACCCGTGACCCTTGGCCGCAACGGCCGTACTCCCAAGACCCTCCGCAACCGACTGGCCTCCGCGCCCATGGAGCGCAACTACGGCACCCCGGACGGCTACATCACGGAGCAATACATCGACTACCTGGTCACCCGTGCCAAAGCCGGACTGGGCATGGTCACCACTGAGGCCACCTACGTCCGGGCCGACGGCAAGGGCCGAACCCACCAACTTGGCCTGCACACGGATGACATGATCCCCGGACTTCGCCGGCTCACTGAAGCCCTGCACGCAGAAGGTGCGCTCGCCGCCGTCGAACTTAACCACGGCGGCCGCACCGCGCAGGCCGCAGTTTCCGGTTTCAAGAACCTCGCGCCGTCGCCGGTTCCATGTCCGACGGCGGGAGGCGAGGTTCCGCGCGAACTCACCGCTGCCGAGTGTTACGAGCTTGTGGCAGCGTACGCGGCCGCGGCCCGCCGCGCTGTTGCCGCCGGGTTCGATGTCATCAACCTCCACGGCGCGCACGGGTACCTGATCCACCAGTTCATGTCGCCCATTTCCAACCACCGCACCGACGAGTTCGCAGCTCCCTGGTTCTTCATGAACCTGGTGATCGACGCCGTGCGGGAGGCCGTGCCGGACACGATTGTGGGCATGCGGGTTTCGGTGGTGGAAGGCCCGGCCGACGGCATCAGCGCCGAGCAGCAAGTGGCCATCATCGCCAAGGCGCACCTGGACAAACTCGACTTCCTGGACATCTCGGCCGGCAGTTACGACGCCGGTGAATGGATCGTTCAGTCGGGGGAGTGGAAGCCCGGAATCCTGGCCGACTATGCCAAGGCGTACAGGCAGTTCGGGCTTCCCCTGGGCATGGCTGGCCGCTTGAATTCGCCGGAAATCATCGAAGAAGTCCTGTCCCAGGGCACCTGCGACTTCGTGAGCCTGGCCCGTGCGATCCATGCAGACCCTGCCTTTGTTGGCGGCGTCCTTCGGGGCGAACGCTACCGGCCCTGCATCGCCTGCAACGTCTGCATCGACAACCTCGGGCTCGGCCAGGTCACCTGTACGGTCAATCCGGCCGTCGGACGATCACGGGTTCCAGTTCCTACTCCAGCTGTTCGTCCCGACTCTAAGGTGCTGGTGGTGGGGGCCGGACCCGCAGGCCTTACCGCCGCCCGGGAACTCGCCGAAGCCGGTGCCCGGGTGACGCTGATGGACGACGGCGTGCGCCCCGGCGGGCAATTCGCAATGGCTGAGCGCATGAAATCGACGCCGGACTTCCACCGCTTTGCTGAGTGGTCCAGTTCGGAAAACGAGCGGCTGGGCGTGGAAGTCCGTTTAGGAGCCTGCGTTGATATCTCCGACGCCGGCAAGCTGGCCCGCGAGGTCGGCGCCGATGCCGTGGTCCTTGCTACGGGTGGGCTGCGGCCGACGCCAGGGTTTATCGGGGCCGACTTGCCGCAGGTGTCCGATGTCCGGGACTGGCTGTCCGCCCATCCGGACATCCTGGACGGCGATGCCTCGGCTGCTGTTCCCGAAGCTGTGACCATATGGGGTGCTGATTCCGTGGCCATGACTGTTGCGGACACCCTCGCTTCCTTGGGCACAGCCGTGCTGATCGTGGGCCCGCAGGCGGCGCTGGCTCCTGAGTCGGGGCGCCGTGCCAAGATCCTTGCCGTGCCACGGCTCGAGGCCAACCCCCAGGTGCGGATTTTCCTGTCCAGCACCATCGAGGAGTATGACGGTTCCCGGGTCCGGATCAGCCGAGCGGGTGTTGAGGACCAGTGGGTTGAGGCTCCGGGCGATCTCCTGGTTTCACGTTCCGTGCTGCCGCTGGATGGTTCCCTCACGCTGGAGGAACGGGAAGCAGGACTCAGCGTGGCTGCGTCCGTGCCGGTCGCGCTGGCCGGGACGGTTGTGGATACCTCTCCGGCTATGGTGTCCAACGCTGTGAAGAGTGGGTACGACGCAGCCCAACGCATCGCTTCGACGCTGGCCGGACGCGGGATGGGCGCCGAGTTCGCGGGAACGGTGCCAGGTCGCTGGAGCTTTCCAGCGAAGCCGCAGGCTTCCGGCGATTTCGGCGCACAGCAGAGCGAACGTCAGCCCCGGCGGCTCGGATTGGCCCAGCTTTCCCTTGTCGGCACCGCGCCTCCTGACCTGGTGAGCATCGCAGCCCAGGCAGGATTCGATTTCATTGGCGCACGGGTCCGGCCGGTTACTGCATCCGAGCGACCCTATGACCTTCAACCGGGCTCGCCCATGCTTCGCGAAACCCTGGCCCGCATGGCTGACACAGGGATCACGGTTGAAGACATCGAGTTCCTGCTCTTGGACGGAACAGGGTTGCAGAACGGGACCGATCAGCGCCAGGCGTGGCTGCAGATGATGGAAGCCGGCCAAGCCTTGGGTGCCTCGACCCTGACGGTGGCATGCGCGGACCCGGACCTTGATCGCTTTGGGGACCACCTCGCGCAGATGACCCAGGACGGCAAGGCCTACGGCATCATGCCCACCTTGGAACCCATTGCTTACCAGGCAGTCCGTTCCATACCGCAGGCGGCAGCGCTGGCACGCCGGGCGGGCTGCAGGATCGTAGTGGATGCCCTCCACGTCAACCGCTTCGGCGGTTCACTGGATCAGCTTGAGGCCGCGGCGGACCTTGTTCCTTTGATTCAACTTTGCGACGGACCTTCCTCACCGCCAAGCACCAGGGACGGACTGATCATGGAGTCCCGCTCCGAGCGCGGCGTCCCCGGGGAAGGCGAATTCGATCTTGCGGCCCTCGTAGCGGCGTTCCCCGCGGATACACCTGTCAGTATCGAAACCCCATCGGACCGCCGGGTCGCAGCACTGGGCGAATCCGGATGGGCCACGCACCTCAAAGCGGCAGCCGGAGCTGTCCTCAGCACCCTCGCCATCCACAACGCAGCACTTACCGGGAGCAACAAATGAACACCAAGCAACCTCTGCCTACCGTGGACTGCGACGTCCTGGTGATCGGCTCAGGGGCCGGGGGCCTTTCAGCGGCAGTGACGGCCGCGTATCACGGACTGAAAGTCATCGTGGTGGAAAAGGCTGACGTGTGCGGCGGGGCAACATCGTGGTCCGGCGGCTGGGCCTGGGCACCGGGGAATCCCCTGGCCCAAAAGGAAGGTGTCAGGGAGGACAAGGACACCTTCCGCACGTACCTCAGAGGGGTCCTTGGGGAGGACTATCAGGAGGATAACGTGGATGCCTTCCTGGAGGCTGCCCCGCACATGGTGGGTTTCTTCCACGACAAAACATCCCTGCAGTTCGTTCCCGGCAGCAAGATCAACGACATCTACGGCAAGCTGCCCGGAGCAGGAACCGGCAACCGGTCCGTAGGCCCCAAACCCCTGAACGCCCGCGCCATCAAACCCACCGTGCGAGCCAGGATGCGCCACCAACTGTACGAAACATCGTTCCTCGGCATGGGCATCATGGCAGGCCCGGACCTCAGCAAATTTCTCTCGGCATCACAGGGAAACCCCAAAGGACTGTTCCACGCGGGCTGGCGTTTCGGCTTCCACCTCCTGGACCTCCTGACGCACCGCCGCAACATGCAGTTGGTCAACGGCACAGCGCTCACAGGCAGGCTCATGAAATCGGCTGATGACCTCGGCGTCGACATCCGCGTTTCCACACCGGCCACAGCGTTACTCAAAGACGACGACGGCACAGTGACTGGCGCCGTCGTGCGTTCACCGGAAGGTGAGCTGCAGATCAACGCTGCCCGCGGCGTCGTGCTGGCGTCCGGCGGCTTCCCCAACGATGTGCAGCGACGGAAAGAGTTGTTCCCCAAAACCCCAACGGGCCGTGAGCACTGGACGCTGGCGCCGGGGGAGACCACCGGCGACGGCATCAACCTGGCCCAGTCTGTGGGGGCCAGCTTCAAAACTGCGGTGAAATCGCCTGCCGCGTGGTGCCCGGTGTCCTTGGTGCCCTACCGCAACGGCAGGACGGGGGTGTTCCCGCACATCATGGACCGGGCCAAGCCGGGCAGCATCGGTGTCCGCGCGGACGGTCAGCGGTTCGTGAACGAGGCCAACGGCTACTACGACTACGTCGAGGCGCTCCTGGCCGCAACGCCTGAAGGCGAAACCGTGGAGTCGTGGCAGATCGCGGACAGCCGCTTTGTCCGCAGGTTCCCGCTGGGCATGGCCAAACCTTTGCCCGTGCCTCTGTTCCCGTACCTCCGCTCGGGATACCTGATCAAGGGCAGGACGATCGAAGAACTGGCGGAGAAGTGCGGCATAGACCCCGCCGGTCTACGTCGAACAGTGGCCAGATTCAACGCCAACGCGCGTGCCGGCGTCGACCCCGACTTCGGCCGGGGCGAGACCGCCTTTAACCGGTACGGCGGCGATGCCGGCAACAAGCCCAACCCGTCGTTGGGTCCGATCGAGAAGGGCCCGTTCTATGCCGTGCGGGTGGTTCCGGGCAGCTTCGGCACGTTCGCTGGCGTGGAGACGGACGGCCGCAGCCGCGCCCTCAACCACGACGGCGAACCCATTCCCGGTTTATACGTCACCGGCAATGACCAAGCCAACGTCATGGGCGGCCACTACCCGGCAGGCGGCATCAACCTAGGTCCCGCGCTGACGTTCGGCTACATCGCCGGGCGGGATCTCGCCGGCGTGGACACCTACCGCGGCGCAGTAGGTGCAGGGGTGACCGGAGCCGGTGGGGGAGCCGGTGCAGGGAAGGGACCACTGGGGTAGAGCGCCGTGGCTTCCATCATGTAGTTTGCCCACTGTGGACCTGCGATCATGTAGCCGTCCAGCGACCTGTAGAACTTGCCGTTGATGGTGACGTTTTGGCCCGCCCGTTGCTGGCCCGCCGAGGTATCCCCGAAGAACGACGCCGTAGCGAGCGCCGTGGTGAAGCCGGCCACCCAGGTGGCTCCGTTGTTGTTCGAGGTTCCGGTTTTTGCTGCGACAGGGACCTGGTTCTGAACCTTGGGTTCGATGTAGACGCCGGAACCCATCTTCAGTACGTCCTGCAACACGGCGTTGACTCCGCGGGCAACGGAAGGTTTGACGGCATCCCGGCACTCGGGTTGCTGGGCATCGTATTGCCGCCCCTGGGCGTCCTTGATTTCTGTGATGGCGATGGGGGCGCAGTAGGTGCCGTCGTTGGCGAAGGTGGCGTAAGCGCTCGCCAGGACCACGGGCGCCACGCCGATGGAACCGAGCAGGTTGCCGATCTGGTGCATGTTGACCGGCGCGTTGTCCAGGCCGCTGTGCAGGCCCACGGTGTCCACCATCCGCTGGATGCCGCAGAAATCCAGTTGCGCGGCAGTGGCGAACGTGGCCGTATTGATCGAGTTGTAGAGCCCGTAGTTGATGGGCATGGGACGGTAGTAGCCGGGGTCGTTGTTTTGCAGGTCGTCGTCGGCGCCCAGGTTGGCCGCTTTCTGGGCCGTGCTGTAGCCACCCATCACTTTCCCGCAACTGTCACGCCACGGGAAGCCCACCGGGTAGACCCGGCGGGAAGCATCCACCACCGCGGTTGGATTCTTGCCCTCGTTGAGCCACTCGGCATAGATGAACGGCTTCATGGTGGACCCGGGTTGGAAGCCGCCGGCCCCGTTGAGGTCGTAGCCGTTCGCGTCCTTGGCGTCCACGTTGAAGTTCAGCTGGGTATCGTACTTCCCTTCCTCCGGGACGAACACCGTGTTCTGCGCCATCGCAAGGATTTTGCCGGTACCGGGCTGCACCGTGGTCATGGCTGCGCCCCACTTGTCAGGATTGTCGCCTGCCGAGGCATCGACCTGTTTTTGCGCGGCGGCCTGGAGCCTGCTGTCCAGCGTGGTGGTGATGGTGAGGCCGCCGCGGAACAGGAGCCGCTCGCGTTCCTCCAAAGTTGAGCCATAGGCGTCGTTGTTGAGGATGAGATGCGAAACGTAGTCGCAGAAATACGTGGCGATGGTGGCCCCCGCGCAGCCCTGCATGGACGGGGTGATGTTGAGTTCCAGCGGTGACGCCACTGCAACCCCGTGGTCCACAGCGGTGATCTTGCCCTGCTCCAGCATCCTGTCCAGCACCAGGTTGCGCCGGGCGACTGCGGCGTCCGGGGCAACGGTTGGATCGTAGACGCTGGGCCCGTTCACCAAGCCGGCCAGGAGTGCGGCCTGCGGCAAGGTCAGGTCCTTGGCGGACGTACTGAAGAAGTAGCGCGACGCCGCTTCGATGCCGTACGCGTTCCGGTTGAAAAAGACAATGTTCAGGTAGCCCTCAAGGATTTGGTCCTTGCTGAACCGCTTTTCCAATTCCAGGGCCAGCTTGATCTCGCGGAGCTTGTCTCCCATGGTCTTTTCGCCGCTCAGGACCACATCCTCCGGACGTCCCTGGGTGAGCCTTGACTCGTTAAGGACATTCGTCACGTACTGCTGCGTCAGCGTGGAGGCGCCCTGCCTGGTTCCCTTGGTCAGGTTGGAGCTCAGCGCCCGCATGATGCCTTGGGCGTCCACACCCGGATGCTCGTAGAACCGGCTGTCTTCAATGGCGACGATAGCCTCACGGATGAAGGGTGACATTTCCTCCAGCGGAACCTTCACCCGGTTCTCGGCATAGAAGGTGGCAATGTGTTGGCCGTCGGCAGTGACAACGGTGCTGGAAAGGGACGGCGAGTCGACGTTGAGTTCGCTGGGCAGGCTCTCGTAGAACCCGATGGATCCACCCACCGTGGTGCTGGTGAAGGCGACTACGGGCACCACGAACCCGGAGATCAGCACGCCGCAGAGGATGCTCACGGAAAAGAAACCGAAGATCCTGAGCAGGACCCTACCGAGAGCTGGCTTACGACCCTTGTTCCGCGCCATTTTCGATGCCATTCCGTAGGGATATGAGGCTGAAAAGTAGGTACAGAATACGTCCGGCTCTGCCGCCGATCCATGGGGTCGAAGCCTAAATAAGGTTCCAAATAGGACTCAATCCAGGGGAAGGGTGACCCTTACGCTGGTGCCCCGTCCAACCTCGGAGTCGATGTCCACTGTCCCGCCGGCGTCGTGCACTGCGATCGACATCATGAGGAGCCCGAAACCGTGCCGCCGTCCACTGGGCGCGGCATGGATTTCGAAGCCGCTGCCATCATCGGTGATGGTGAGTTGGATGCCGTGGTAAACCGCGTTGAGGCGGATGGTGAGCTCGCTGGCTCCCGCATAATTCAGAGTGTTGCTGAAAGCTTCCTGGGCCACGTGATACAAAAGGGCCGCCGCGGAGGACGAGATTTCGATTCCATGGTGCGGGGTGTGCCAGTGCACTGTCACACCGGCCCTGCGAAGCGGAGCAGCCAGCCGGTCGATGCATCCTGCGACACCCAGCGCGTAGAAATCCACGGGGTGTTGATCCTGGATGATGCCCTTGACGGCCATCACCTCACTGAGAGCTGCTGACTGGTCCATTGGGTCCCCCACATCGTCGTCTTTCATACTGGAAATTCGATGCCGAAGACTCCGTGTATTGGTGCTTCGACTGCTTCCAGCGTGGCGCTGATGTATCAAGGAACCTTTTCGATTAGCTCAAGTTCGTATCAAGTTTGCGGGGCGAACTTGCGCCGGTCGACTTCCCGAATAACAGCGCCCGACGGCGGTACGTGAGTACCGTCGTCGGGCGCTGTCAGGGTGTCAGCGGTTGCTGTGGTCTGCCTCCACTGCGGCCTGCTCGATGCGGGCCCGGTACGCTGCCCACTCCTCCGTGGACTTTCCCGGTATGTTGAGATCCCCTGGCCGCTGGCCTGCCGAACCGTCAATGAGTTCACGGAGAATATCCGCATGCCCGGCATGGCGGGCCGTTTCGACGCACATGTGCACCAGGATCTGGTGAAGCGTTACGTTCTTCTTTGCCTCGTTCCACCAGGGCACCACGCCTGCCGCGTCCAACGGCAGTGCCTCGATGGTGGCGTCGCTGTGCTCGGCAGAGAAACGGTGGAGTTCCATGATCTCTTCGCGGCTTTCGTTGGCCGGAACCCACATGTCCCCATCAGGCTCGGCACCATCGGCAAACCACGGCAGTTCCCGGCCACTGGGCCGCCCGAACGTCACACCGAAGTAGTCCAACTGGACGCTGGCGACGTGCTTCACGAGCCCCAACAGATTAGTGCCGGTGGGCGTCATGGGCCTGCGGGCGTCGTACTCGCTGAGGTCCTCGACTTTGCTGAGGAGATCCTCCCGCCGATTCCTGAGGTATGTGAGCAGCGTCGCTTTGCCATCCATGTTGTGCACTCTACAGAAGGGGACCGACAGGAATAACTGCTTTATTCCTCCCCTCCTCCTCGCGTTGACTACAACCCAAGCCAGTGGAGGGCCCCGGCCAAAGGATGCCGGACCGTGTCCATCCACGAGTGTTAGGAGCAACTCCTTGTCACTTCAATTCCCTCGCCGGACCCTTCTTCAGGGAGCCGGTGCCCTGTCCCTCGCAGCAGTGGTCAGCTCGATGTTTGCCGAAAATGCGTGGGCCGACACACCTCCGGATGCCTCGGAGTTCGCAGCGTTGCGGAACCGCTGGGTGGACCAGATCACCGGCCGCAAGGTCATCCAGGCCGGTGATCCGGATTTTGCCGCGGCGATCGCTGCCCTGAACAGCAAGGCCGCTGATTCCTTGGCAAAGCTCAACCGGGTGTCCGGCCGTGCATCGGTTTTCACGGACCTGTCCCTGGCCAAGGACGCCGAGATGGTCACCACCTATACACGTCTTTCCCAGCTGGCCACGGCCTGGGCAACACCTACTGCGGCCGTGTTCGGAGATGCCTCGGTGTTGGCTGACATCAAAGCCGGCCTCGCTGATGCCAACGCCCTTTGCTATAACGACACCAAGGAAGAAGTTGGCAACTGGTGGTCGTGGGAAATCGGCGTGCCCCGCGCCTTGGCCGACGCCATGGTCCTGCTTCATGGGGAGTTGTCCGCGGCTGAGATCCAGTCATATTCGGCAGCCATAGATCACTTTGTTCCGGACCCTTGGCTGCAGTTTCCACCGAAGCGCGGCAAGATCACCTCCGTGGGCGCCAACCGGGTGGACCTGTGCCAAGGAATCATCATCCGGTCCCTGGCCGGAGAAGACACGGGCAAGCTCCAGCACGCCATTGCCGGCTTGAGCCAAGTGTGGCAGTACGTCACCAGCGGGGACGGCATCTTCCACGACGGCTCGTTCATCCAGCACAGCACCACGCCCTACACCGGTTCCTATGGGGTTGTCCTGCTTACTGGCCTTTCCAAGCTCTTCGCGCTCCTGGGCGGTACGGCGTTCCAGGTTTCGGATCCGTCCCGCAGTATCTTCTTCGACGCAGTGGAGGGATCATTTGCTCCGGTCATGGTGAACGGGGCCATGGCCGATGCCGTGCGAGGCAGGAGCATCAGCCGGGAAGCCAATACCGGATACGACCTGGGGGCATCAGCGATCGAAGCGATTCTCCTCCTCGCCCGCGCAATGGATACCGCTACCGCCGCCCGATGGAGGGGGCTGTGCGCAGGGTGGATTGCGCGCAATACGTACAGACCAATCCTCAAGGGCGCCAGCGTGCCAAGGACCGCGCTGGTGAAGGAACTCCAGTCCGTAGGGGTTGCACCGGTGGCTGAACAGGCCGGGCACAGGCTCTTCCCGGCCATGGACCGCACCATGCACCGGGGGAGTGGTTGGGCGCTTTCGCTTTCCATGTCCAGCAACCGCATCGCCTGGTACGAATGCGGGAACGGCGAGAACAACCGCGGCTACCACACGGGTTCCGGCATGACGTACTTCTACACCTCGGACCTGGCCCAATACGACGACGCCTTCTGGGCCACCGCCAACTACAACCGACTTCCAGGCACCACGGTGGACACCACGCCCTTGCCGGACAAGGTAGAAGGCGAATGGGGTGCTGCCGTTCCGGCGAACGAGTGGACCGGGTCGGCGGCGCTCGGTGACGTGGCCGCCGTCGGGCAGCATCTAGTGGGTCCGGGCCGGACCGGACTGTCGGCACGGAAGTCCTGGTTCGTGGACGGGGACGTCACCGTTTGCCTTGGTGCCGACATCACCACCGCTTCCGGTGCCACGGTGGAAAGCATCGTTGACCACCGCAACCTGCATCAAGGCACCAACGCACTCACGACGGCGTCGGGCACCATAGCGGACACGACGGGTAACGCCGTTGTGCTGAGTGACGACCGGTGGGTCCACTTGGAAGGGTTTGGCGGTTACGCCGTGCTGGATTCATCTCCCCTTACGGTGCTCAGGGAAAGCCGTTCCGGAAGCTGGTCGGCAGTGAACACCAACGGCAGCAGCACTGTACAGAACCGCAATTTCGCCACCCTCTACCTTGACCACGGTGCCGGTGCTTCACCAAAGAGCTATGCCTACCTGGTGGCCCCGGGAGTGTCCGCGAAGGAATGCAGCAAGCTTGCCAAGGGCGGGCAGTACGTGGTGATCCGAAACGACGCCACCGCGCAGTCCGTGGAATTCAAGGCTGCAAAGACCACTGCAGCGACGTTCTGGAAGCCTGGGACCGCGGGCGACCTCGGAGCCTCCGGCCCGGCGTGCTTGGTGTATTCCAGGCACGGCAACATGCTGAGCCTGGCCGTCAGCGAACCAACGCAAAAGGCCGCCAGCCTTACTTTGATCTTGCCGGAAGGTGCTTGGTCAAGCGTGGTGGAAGGCGCAGGCACCCTGGGAACTGACGCTTCGGGCAGGACTACCCTGACGCTGGACATGTCCGGCCTTGGTGGGCAGGCGCGGGTGGTCAAGCTCCGCCGCTAGGCCCCGGGGCTAGGGACGGGTGACTGCTTTGGACCCACAGGAATCACGAACCACGATCCTTGGCCGCAAACGGATCTGGTACAGCGGGCAAGCATCGCCCTCGGTCAGCCGGCGCAACAGGACATCTGCTGCCATGACACCGAGGCGATGCTTGGCCGGTGATACCGCGGTCAGGGGAACCTGGGCGAGGTCGGCCATTTCGTCGTCATAGGAAACCAAAGCCAGGTCCTGCGGAACCCTGACACCGTGCCTGGCCGCGGCACCTTCCAACAGCGCAGCTTCCCTGTCCCCGAACACCAACGCTGCAGTGGCGCCGCTGCCGGACAGAAGCTGAAACATGTGCTCGGCCTGATCCGCTTCCCATTCCGGCTTGGTGGCGCTGAAAGCCATGGTGTGGCCCTTGTGGTCCAAGCCCAATGATTCGACGGCGGCGGCGTACCCCGCGATTACCGCGGCCTGGGTGGGGTTGCTGCTTCGTGCGGCTTCGTTGGCCCGCGTGAGCAGCCCAATCCTGCGATGACCCAAGCGATAAAGGTGCATGACGGCGTCGTACGCGCCGCCCTGGTGATCGGAGCAGACGTGTTCGGTGCGGTCTCCCGGTCCCAGGTCGTCCAGGCTGCGTTCCAGCAGGACAACCGGAACCGGAAGGGCCATCAGCTCCGCCACCCGCTGCTGGGGATTGGCCAGGCCGGTCAAGGTCGGCACCAGGATGAGCCCGTCCACGCCGGCGTCCAACAGGAACTCGATACTGTCGTTTTCCCGGGTGAAGTCGTAGTGGTACGTGGAAAGCTGAAGGCTGGCACCGCGGGACGACAGATGCTCCTCGATGCCCTGGAGCACCTGCGGATAATAAAGCTGAGTGTCGGGCAGGAGGACGCCAATCACGTATCTCGAACGCTTTGGCGAGCGCTGCGGTGCAGCCACGAAGCTCCCGGCGCCTTGCCTCCGGACGACGAGCCCCTTGTCCACAAGGTCCTCGAAGGCCCTGCGCACGGTGGTCAGGGACAAGCCGGTTTCCACGGACAGCTGCTGCTCGGTTGGGAGCTTTGTGCCAACAGCCCAAGTGCCCGCCAGGATGCCCCTGCGCAGGTTGTCGCTGAGGTTCTGGAACTTCAGGTTTTGCTTTGCCGTGTCGCGGATGGTGGCGGAGGCGGGAGCAGCCTGCTCCGGCCCGGGTGTTTTCCTTGGCATGCTGGGGCTCCGCGTGTCGGCGGTAATTCCTCCCATCTTGCCGCATCAAAGAGAGAGTATTTAGATATTAATTTCGCCTTTTAGTGACGTAATCCTGAATGCTCATTGATTCCTCGCTTCCACGGCACATAGCAATGAAGGGTGTCCAACGAAAAGCCGAATATTATCTTCATCCTCAGCGACGACCAGGGTGCCTGGGCCTTGGGGTGTGCTGGAAACAGCGAGATCCATACGCCAAACCTGGACGCCCTCGCGGCAGGCGGCACACGTCTGGAAAACTTCTTATGCGTCTCGCCCGTCTGCTCGCCGGCCCGTGCAAGCCTCATGACGGGGAGTATCCCTTCACGCCATGGCGTCCATGATTACCTGGCAGGCGTGGAAACAGGCCCGGGAGCGGTGGACTATCTTCAAGGCCAACCTCTCTTCACCGACGCGTTGGCCGAGGCCGGATACCGTCTGGGGCTCTCGGGCAAATGGCACTTGGGCGCCAACGATGTTCCCCGGAAAGGCTTCAGCCACTGGTTCGCGCTGCAGGGTGGAGGCAGCCCTTACGACCGATCGGTGATGTACAGGTTCGACGGCGGCTCCAGCAGCCGGGAGACGGTCACCGAGTACCTGACGGATGCGATCACTCGCGATGCCATCGCCTTCGCCACCGATGCCGTTGAGCAATCCGGGCCCTTCTTCCTTGCCGTCAACTACACGGCACCCCACAAGCCCTGGAAAGGTCAGCATCCGCCGGAGTTTGAAGAGCTTTATGCCCATTGCGACTTCACCAGCTGTCCCCAGGAACCCCTCCACCCATGGACTCCCACCGTGGATGGGGTACCGATCGGGGGCGAGCCGGACGTGAGGGCTGCCCTGGTGGGATACTTCGCGGCTGTCAGTGCCATGGACGCCGGAATAGGCAGGCTTCTGGATCACCTGGACCACCTGGGGATCAGGGATAACACCCTGGTGATCTTCAGCAGCGACAACGGCTTCAACTGTGGCCACCACGGCATCTGGGGAAAGGGCAACGGAACATACCCGCAGAACGTCTACGACTCCTCCGTTAAAGTCCCCGCGATCTTCGCCTTCCCCGGCCGGATCCAGCAGGGGGCTGTCCGGGAGGACCTGCTGTCCGCCTACGATGTCGCCGCCACCGTTCTGGAACTCGCAGGCCTGGACCCGGAACCCTTCGACAACGGACCTGGCCAATCCTTCGCGGGGTTGCTTCGCGCACTGCCGGAGGCGGCAGTCAACGGCACCAACGTGAAGCCCGACGACGGACCGGCCAACGCTGCCGGGGGACGCGCCGTCGTGGTCTTTGATGAGTACGGTCCGGTGCGCATGATCCGCAGCACCGATTGGAAGTACGTCCACCGGTACCCGCTCGGTCCCCACGAACTTTACGACCTGCGGGCAGACCCCCAGGAAAGGACGAACCTCGTGGATGACCCGGCGTACGCCATCCAGGTGTCGGGTATGAGGGCCCAACTCCAGGAGTGGTTCCGACGCCATGCGCTTCCCGGGCTGGATGGGAGTTGGCTCCCGGTAGCCGGTGCGGGCCAGACTGCGACCGTGCTGGAGGATCCCCTGGGGGCTTTCACTCCTCCCAATTGGGACGGCACGGCCGCGGCCCGGCGGAACCGTTAGCGGGTGTGGCTCAGGATCTTGCGATCTGCAGGTGATGCCAGCACCACTTCGTTGCCGGACGCGGCTGCCTCGTAGGACGCCAGGACCACTTCCACAATGTGGCGGGCGTGTTCAACGCTGACTTTCGGTGATCCGCCGTCGAGTGCGTTGACGAAGTCACTGAGCTGCCGGAAGAAGCCCTCCTGGATATCTTCCGGCTTCGGCACCCACACGGTCCGTGTTTTTCCGTCGGACCGGACCTGGGTTCCATGGTTGGGGCTGCAGGAGACTGTGCCGCGCTCGCAAACGATGAGCACCTCATCCATGCGTTGGGCGGCATCAGAGACCACCACGACGCTGACATGGACGCCGTTGCGGAGCGTCAAGGAAATAGTGCCGTCCGTTTCTACAGGAACCCCGAAGCGTTTGAGGGTCGAGGCGGTCAGCGACTGGACGGTTGCGTCGCCGAACCAGATGCTGCGGTCCAGGCAGTGGCCGCCGATATTCATCAGCGCCCCGCCGCCAGCCATGGCCTCGCTGAAGAACCAGTCGGGGCGGGTGCCGGGCCGGTAGTCGGTAGTGCGGTAGTCGCGGATCATCAGGACCCGGCCGAGTTCGCCAGTAGCCAGTACTTCCTCAACGGCCAGTTTCTCCGGGAGGAAGTGCTGGATCTGTCCAATCACCAAGGACACCCCTGCGTTGCCGCAGGCCTCGATCATGCGATCGCAGTCCACCACTGTGGTGGCCATCGGCTTCTCCACCAGCACATGCAAACCCTGGGCTGCCGCGGTCAGCACCATCTCTAAATGCAACCCATGTGGGGTATTGATGATCACCGCATCCAGACCGGCTTCACGGAACATTACCGTGTAGTCCGTATATACGCGGGCGCCCCAAGGTGATGCGACCTTGTCCGCCGCTTCCCGTTGCAGATCGCAGACAGCAGCCAGTTCCACGTTGCTGATCCGCCCGGCGGATTCCGCGTGGAAGTGCGCCACGGCACCGGCACCAATGATTCCCAGTCGTATCAATTTCCCTCTTTAGCTCTGAGCCAAAGCGCGGCAATGCCTGCCCGCGCAGATCACCTTGATTGTTGGGGAGCATCAAGGGAGGAATAAATGCCTAATCCCTCGAATCCTCTGTGGAGCATTCCGGGAAAACAACAGACTTTGCGAAGTACTCATTGAATCCTGCTTTCCGTGACTGTGAGAGTCGTCTCACCGAACCGCATCCGGCCGGTTCCCCCACTCTCGAAAGGTGATCCCCATGGGCAAACCAGCCCGTCATCTTCGCTCACTGGCTGCCCTGATGGGCGTCGCACTTGCACTGACCACGACTGCCTGCGGTGGAGCCACTGACGCCTCCACCATGGCGGATACCGTAGACATCTCCGGCTCCATTTCCGGGCAGACCATCAACTATTGGTCAATGTGGAAAGACGGTGAGCCACAGCAAAAGGTCATTGCTGCTGCCATCGCCGACTTCGAAAAGGAAACCGGGGCCAAGGTCAGCGTCCAATGGCAGGGCCGCAGCAATAGTGAAAAGCTCGTTCCTGCATTGAACACCAACAATGTGCCTGATTTGGTGGACGGAACACTGGCCAAACTCGCGCCCGTCATCGGCGAAACCGGACAGGCCAGCCCGCTGACTTCCGTGTACTCCTACAAGGTTGATGACACTTCAATCAGTGAGGTGATTCCGCAGAAGTTCACCAGCAACGGTGCCTTCAAAGGGGAAGACGGCCAACCGTGGATGGTCCCCTACAGTGTCAGCTCGGATGGCATCTGGTTTGATGCAGCAAAGCACCCTGAGCTCAAGGACAAGCCCCCTGCCACCTGGGATGAATTCATCAACGTACTGGACAAGCTGAAGGCAAGCGGGACAGCTCCCATCGCCGCGGACGGTGACATTGCCGGTTACAACGCCACATGGTTCGTGACATCTCTGCTCCGGCTCAAGGGTGCAGGAAGTTTCAAAGCACTGGTGGAGGACAAGTCCGGCGACGCTTGGGACGCCCCTGAAGTCCTCGAAGCAGCCCGCAAGGTAGAAAACCTGGTCAAGGGCGGGTACCTCAACAGTGGCTATAACGCGAGCAAGTTCCCTGCACAGCAGCAACTGTGGGCGA
Source organism: Paenarthrobacter sp. AR 02 (assembly GCF_021538675.1). Taxonomy (GTDB): domain Bacteria; phylum Actinomycetota; class Actinomycetes; order Actinomycetales; family Micrococcaceae; genus Arthrobacter. Next base: position 604,568 of record NZ_JAJUKH010000001.1, on the reverse strand, counting down.
ACGGCGACGCGGCCCTCATGCTCAACGGTTCCTGGACGCCCACCGAGACCGGTTCCTACGCTGTCCCGGGATTCGAATACTCGTCATTCCAGTTCCCGGCCATGAGCGATAAGCCAGCAAGTGCCCGCGTGGACTTCATCGGCTTCGCAGTGCCCGCCAAGTCGAAGAACCAGGTTCCCGCACAACGGCTCGCAGCCTTCATGCTCAACTCCAAGTACCAGAACGCCCTCGGCACAGAAGCCAAAGTGCTCCCGGTCAGGCCGGACGCACCGGTTGCAGCCGCCGTCGAGTCCGTCAAGGCGGCCATCGACGCGGCCCCCGCAACCCACCTCCAAAACGACGGCGTGACTTTTCCCGGTTACATGGAAAAGGTCTTCTTCCCCAAAGACGACGAGCTGTTCCTCGGGAAGAGCACGGCAGATGAGTTTGTCGGAAAGATGAAGGCCGCCCAGATCCAGTATTGGAAGGACAACGGATGAGCCTGAGCCTGAAGGATCACCGGGTAAACCGCACGGCCGATCGGGGACCGGAATCCGGAAAACCGCTTCAGCACACATCACGGCGCGGTAGCCAACGCGGCGGAAGTTCCATCGACGTGCAGCGCAAGAAACTGCTGGTTCCCTTCGTCGGTCCTGCCTTCGTCCTGTACACGGTGCTGTTCATCGTCCCCGCCCTGGGAGCAGTATGGATCAGCCTGCATAAGTGGGCCGGTTCGGGCCCCATGAAATTCGTGGGGCTGGACAACTACGGCAGGATCTTCCGCGACCAACTGTTCATTTCCTCGTTCGGGAACACACTGCTCCTTCTTTTCGTAGTGGGGGCGGCAATCTTCATCCTTGCCTTCGCCTTGACGCTGGTCCTCCGGGACATGGCGGGGAAGAAGATTGCCCGCAACGTCATCTTCTTCCCGCACCTCATCAACGCACTGGTATTCGGCGTCCTGGCCGGGTTCATCTTCAATCCCGGTGGGATGGTCAACAGCCTCCTGGCTCCGCTGGGCGTGACGGATCCGCCAAAGTGGCTGGCGCAGGACAACATTTTCCCGCTCATCATGGTCACCCTGGTGTGCACCACCACCGGTTACTTCACCACCATCCTGATGGCCGGTGTCGACCGAATTCCGCCCTATTACTACGAGGACTGCGCCTTGGCCGGAGCCACGGCCTTCCAACGGCTGCGGTACGTCATCCTGCCGTTGACCTGGGATGTCTTTGGCACCTGCGCGGTGCTGTGGACGATCTCCTCCGTGAAGATCTTCGAGATCGTCTGGGTCTTCGGTGGAAGCTCCGGTGCCGGTGTGCCACCGACGCAAAGCTGGACGGCCGCTGTCTACACCTACGTCAATGCGTTCTCAGGACAGTCAACGCCGGCTTATGGCGCGGCAACAGCGTCAGCGGTGCTGTCCCTTGCCCTGATCTCCGTCCTGGTGGTCCTGTTGCGCCGCGCCATGCGGCGGGACGCCGTCGAATTCTAGAGGAAATGACATGACTGAAGTTGAACTCCTGGTCCCTGCAAAGTCCATCCGCCGGAGGGGGCGGCGTGGGGTCAGCCCGGCCCTGCGCGGAGAACGCAACGTTGTCCGCGGGGCAGGGGTAGCACTGCTGTGGCTGGTGGTCGTCATTAGCATCGCTGCCTTGGTGTGGATGGTGGCCCAGGCGTTCCGTGACACCCGGTCCATCCTCGATGACCCCTGGGGTGTCCCAACGTCCCTGGATTTCGGGAATTTCGTCCGTGCCTGGACCGTGGGTGACTTCGCCGTCGCAACGTGGAACAGCCTGCTGACCACTGTGGTTTCCTCGGTCCTGACGGTAGCCATCGCGGCCCCGTGCTCCTATTACCTCAGCCGCGTGGACAACAGGCTCACCCGAGGCCTGAGCCTGTACTTCATCCTGGGCTTGGGCATTCCGGCGCAAGTCATCCTGATCCCGCTGTTTGTCATGCTCAACAAGGTGTACCTGACCGACAGCATCATCGGGTTGAACCTGGTCTATATCGGGGTCTCGATGCCGTTCACGGTCTTCCTGTTGACGGCGTTCTTCCGATCCCTGCCCCTGGAGATGGAGGAAGCTGCGGCCTTGGATGGGACCACAGCGTTCGGCACGTTCTGGCGCATTACGCTGCCGCTCGCCAAAGGTGGCATCCTGACGGCGTTCATCCTCCAGGTCATCTCGCATTGGAATGAAACGCTCCTGGCCCTTACCCTCCTGCAATCCACGGAAAAATACACCCTGCCAGTAGCCCTGATTTCGTTCGTGCAGCAGCAGACGTACTCCGGGGCTGACTGGGGCGGACTGTTCGCCGGACTCGTGATCGTGGTCCTGCCGATGCTCATCATCTATGTATGGCTGGGTCGCCGGCTGACCGAGGGACTCACGCTTGGGATGGGCAAGTAGCCGGATCGCCATCGGCCGTCGCCGCTAAACAACTGAAGCACCGAGTCCGCCGGAAAACGACGAAATCGCCGGAAAACTCCAGCGAACTGGCAGCTTTCCGGCGATCTCGGCGTAGGCGCAATGCTTAGGTCAGCTTCACCTGGCGGTTCATGTCCTTGTACAGCAGGTAGCGGAACTCGCCCGGACCACCGGCGTAGCAAGCCTGCGGGCAGAAGGCTCGCAGCCACATGAAGTCGCCGGCCTCCACCTCAACCCAGTCGTTGTTGAGCAGGTACATGGCCTTGCCTTCAAGGACGTACAGGCCGTGTTCCATGACGTGGGTTTCCGGGAAGGGGATCACACCGCCGGGCTGGAACGTGACGATGTTGACCTGCATATCATGGGCCAGGTCGCTGGAATCCGTGAAGCGGGTGGTCTTCCAGACGTCGTTGGTGTCCGGCATGGAGGTGGGCTCCACGTCCTTCTCGTTGGTGACGAAGGACTTCGCTTCGAACCCTTCGAGCCGCTCGTACGCCTTGCGGATCCAGTGGAAGGAAACGATGTCGTCGGACACGTTTTCCAGGCCCCACTCCGCACCGGCTGCGAGGTAGGCGTAGCCGCCCTCTTCGAGGTGGTGCAGCTCGCCGTCGAGGGTCAGGTTGACCTGGCCCTTGGTCACGAAGATGACGCCTTCAACGCCGGACTCGAACTCGGCCTTCGGTGCGCCGCCGCCCGGGCCGATCTCCACGATTAGCTGGGAGAACGTGGTGGCGAAGCCGGAAATCGGCCGCGCGATGATCCAGGAGCGGGTGTTGGAGAAGCCCGGCAGGTTGCTGGTGACGATGTCCGTCATGACACCCTTGGGGATCACCGTGTAGGCCTCGGTGACGATGGCCCGTTCGGTGGTCAGGTGGGTCTGCGGGGGCAGCCCGCCCTCGGGGTAGTAGTACTTGCCCATGCGAAATGCTCCTATCAGTGGGAAGTCGGTTGTTCGAGCCGCGGGTGCGCCAGCGCGGTCAGCTGTGAAAGTTCGACGCCGGCAAGCGCCTTGACCTCGTCGGTCCCCACTGCGCCGCACTGGACGCCGCGGAGGACGAAGCCAGCCAGCGCGCGGGCCGTGGCGGGCTCATCCATGACGCCGCCTTCGGTGCGCTCCACGTAGTTGCGGAGGCGCAGAGCCGCGGCGGGCAGGCCTTCGCGGTAAAACGCGTACGACGCCGAGAAGCGGCTGGGCAGTTGCGCGGCGTGGAGATCCCAGCCCTGGTAGTAGCCGTTTTCCAGGGAACGTCGGACCAGGCGGCCGTGCAATTTCCATGCATCTTCCACGGCGTCTCCGACGGGGATGATGTTGGTGGAACCGTCGGACAGGCGGATGCCTGTGCCCGCGACGGCCAGTTGCATGACCTGCTTGGCGAAGTCTGCCACGGGGTGTTCCATGGACTGGTATTCCGCAGAGATGCCCAGCGACGCGCTGTAGTCGTAAGTCCCGTAGTGCAGGGCGCTAATGCGGCCGGGCACCACGTGGGGGAGCTGGGCCACAGGCGAGGTTCCATCCGCGCCGATGATGAGCTGCGGGGTTTCCACCTGCACCTCAAAGCGGAGCCGGCCAGCGGGGAGCCCAAGGACTTCCTCCAGGCGGGACACTGCGTAATCCATGGCCTGGACCTGGGCCACAGTGGTGACCTTGGGCAGGGTGAGGATCAGGCCCGGCGGGAGCTCCCCGGCTGCTGCGAGCGTGGACACGAACAGGTCCAGGGTGCGCAGGCCGCGGGCCCGGGTGGGGGCTTCGAAGCACTTGAAGCGGATACCGATGAACGGCGGTGCTGTTCCGGCTGCGACAGCAGCTGCAACGGCGTTGGCGGCAGCAACGGCGTCGGCGTCTTCTGCCTCGTCGCCGCGGTCACCGTAGCCGTCTTCAAAGTCCAGGCGAAGGTCCTCAATGGGCTCGGAGGCCAGCTTGGAAGCTACCCGGGCGGCAACGGCTGCAGCCAAGTCGGGCTCCTGGCCCAACAGCTGTCCGAGTTTTTCGAGACCGCCGTGGGCTTCCGCCGTCGCGAGTGCCTGGGCGCCCCAGTCCGCCAGGAAAGTGGGCGTGAAGCGGTCCGCCGGAATGTAGAGGGTGTGGATGGGCTGGCGGGAGCCGTCGTCGCCGGGGTAGTTGCGGTCTAGCAACTGGTCCGTCGCGGTCAGCTGTTCCTCGATGTGGGCCAGGTCAGATGAACTCAGTGAACCCATCTCAGCCCACCAGCTCATACGCGGGCGTGGTCAGGAAGTCCGTGTACTCATCGGAGAGACAGATGTCCTCGATCAGCTTGGACGCGGGCTCGTAGTACTTGGTGAAGTTCTCGTCACCGAATTCGATGCGCAGGCGCTCGGTCTCTTCGCCCAGGATGCGGGTGACCAGTTCGCGGGTCACTGTGTTGCCGGTGTCCGCGAGGATCGACTTGTTGCGGAGTTGCTGCCACACCTGCGAGCGGGAGATCTCCGCAGTCGCGGCGTCTTCCATCAGATTGTGGATGGCCACGGCACCACTGCCGGAGATCCACACGCCGGTGTAGGCGACGGCGACATACAGGTTCAGGCGCAGGCCGGCTTCGGTGACGGTACCGCCGGCGGACGCGACGTCGATCAGCTGCTCAGCAGTGACGTTCACCTCGGGGCGCTGCTTATCCAGCTGATTCTTCTTACCGCCGTTTGCAGGGTCGCCAAGCACGGAATCGAAGACTTCGCGACAGGTGGGCACCAGGTCCGGGTGGGCAACCCAGGAACCGTCAAAGCCATCGTTTGCTTCGCGGGTCTTGTCGGCGCGGACTTTGTCGAAGGCTGCGGCGGTGACGTCCGGCTGCTTGCGGTTGGGGATGACGGCGGCCATGCCACCCATGGCGAAGGCGCCGCGCTTGTGGCAGGTCTTGACCAGGAGTTCGGTGTAGGCACGCATGAAGGGTGCCGTCATGGCAACGGTGGCGCGGTCCGGGAGGACGAACTCTTCGCCGGCATCACGGAAGTACTTGATGATGCTGAAGAGGTAATCCCAACGCCCGGCATTGAGGCCGGAAGCGTGGTCACGCAGTTCGTAGAGGATCTCGTCCATCTCGAACGCTGCCGGGATGGTTTCGATCAGCACGGTGGCGCGGACGCTGCCCTGCGGGACGCCGAGGTAGTCCTGTGCGAAGACGAAGACGTCGTTCCAGAGGCGTGCCTCAAGGTGGCTCTCCATCTTGGGCAGGTAGTAGTACGGGCCGTGACCGTTTTCCAGCAACTGCTTGGCGATGTGGAAGAAGTGGAGGCCGAAGTCCACCAGCGCACCAACGGCGGGTTCGCCGTCGAGCAGTACGTGGCTTTCCTCCATGTGCCAGCCGCGGGGGCGGGCAACAACAACGGCCAGGGGAGCATCCGTGCGGAGCCGGTATTCCTTGCCCTCGGGGGAGGTGAAGCTCAAAGTGCCCCGGGCGGCGTCGCGGAGGTTCAGGATGGCGTCGACGACGTTAGGCCACGTGGGGGTGCTGGCGTCTTCGAGGTCGGCAAGCCATACCTTCGCGCCCGAATTCAGGGCGTTGATGGCCATCTTGGCCGGGGTTGCCGGACCGGTCATCTCAACGCGGCGGTCCTGCAAAGCTGCAGGAGCCTCGGCGACTTTCCAGTCGCCGTCGCGGATTTCCTGGGTTTCCGAAAGGAAGTCGAGGCGGGACGTGTCCGCAACCTTCTGGCGCTTGACCTTCCGTGCCTGGAGAAGCTCGTTGCGGGTGCCGGCAAAGCGGGTGTGCAGTTCTTCGATGAAGGCCAGTGCCTCCGGGGTGAGGATCTCCTCGGCGCGATCGATCGGCCGGGGATCAGTGACTCTAATAGCCATGTGAGCGGATTCCTTCTTCTAGGGTGCGCTGGTGCTACAGCGCGCTGGCGGCGTTTGCGTGCGCGGCGGCTGCCACCGCAGCAGCAACATCGGCAGCAACGTGGGGATCGAAGACGCTGGGGATAATGTAACTCGCGTTCAGTTCATCGTCAGCCACCCGGTTGGCGATCGCCTCGGCGGCGGCCACCAGCATGTTGGGCGTAATGTCCGATGCCCCTGCGTCCAGCAGCCCGCGGAAGAATCCGGGGAAAGCCAGCACGTTGTTGATCTGGTTGGGGAAGTCACTGCGGCCGGTAGCTACGACGGCGGCGTGCTTGGAAGCGATCACGGGATCGATTTCCGGCGTCGGGTTGGCCATGGCGAACACAATCGCATTTTCGGCCATCGAGGCGACCTGGTCCTCGCCGATCACGTGCGGTGCGCTGACGCCGATGAACACGTCAGCTCCCTTGAGGGCATCGTGCAGGGTGCCGGAGAAGCCTTTTTCGTTGGTGTTCGCGGCGATCCAGCTGCGGTGCTCGTCGCTGTATTCCTCGCCCGAGTGGATGGCGCCCGAGCGGCCTGCGGCGATAATGTGCTGCGCGCCCTGGGCCTTAAGGAGCTGGATGATGGCGGAGCCGGCAGCACCGACGCCCGAAACCACGATCTTGACCTCGGACAGCTTCTTGTCCACGACGCGCAGGGCGTTGACCAGGGCTGCGAGCGTAACGATCGCGGTGCCGTGCTGGTCGTCGTGGAAGACCGGGATGTCCAGCTCTTCGCGGAGGCGGTTCTCGATTTCGAAGCAGCGCGGTGCGGCGATGTCTTCAAGGTTGATGCCGCCGTAAACGGGGGCCATGGCCTTGGCGATCATGATGATCTCTTCGGTGTCCTGGGTGTCCAGGCAAACCGGCCAGGCGTCAACGTTGGCGAACTGCTTGAACAGCGCAGCCTTGCCTTCCATGACCGGGAGGGCCGCGGCCGGGCCAATGTTGCCCAGGCCCAGGACGGCGGAACCGTCAGTGAGGACAGCAATGGTGTTTCGCTTGACCGTGAGGTTGCGGGCGGCGGCCGGGTCTTCTGCGATGGCCATGCAAACGCGGGCGACGCCGGGAGTGTAGGCGCGCGAAAGATCGTCGCGGTTGCGCAGGGCTACTTTGGGGACGACCTCGAGTTTGCCGCCGAGGTGCATGAGGAAAGTGCGGTCCGAAACGTGCTGGACGGTGACGCCGTCGAGTGCGTTCAGGGCGTCCTTGACGCGGGCTGCGTGGTCGTCGTCGGTGGTGTTGCAGGTGACGTCGACAACGATCTTCTCGTGGTGGGATTCCGTGACGTCCAGGGCGGTGATTGCTGCACCGGCTGCGCCGACGGCTGCTGCCAGTTCGCTGGTAGCGGTGAAGCTCGACGGTGCGGCGACGCGCAGGGTGATCGAGTTTCCGGGGCTCGGATTCGCCATTGAAATTCCTCCTGTTAGGCCCGTTCCCGGGCCGCCGTTCCTACAAAATGTTTTCGTATTATGGATATTATTATCTACAAAGTGGAAACACAACCCCTTGCTTGGTCATGTTCGGTGTCATCGCGCCGCTTGCATGCGTGCTGTATGTTGGGTGTTCTAAGCAATTCTTTTCACGATGCGGATAAGAGTTGTCGGAATCTGAGTCATTGGAGACAAGGGAATGGCTGAAAAAGCCTCCGGAGGCGTGCAGTCCGTTGAGCGCGTCTTTGAACTGCTGGAACTGATCACGGACGCCGGTGGCGACGTCACCCTGAGCGAGCTCTCCTCGTCCACGGATTTGCCCCTGCCTACCATCCATCGCCTGTTGAGGACCCTGGTCTCCCTTGGGTACATCCGCCAGCTGCCGAATCGCCGCTACGCCCTGGGCCCGCGGCTTATCCGGCTCGGTGAAGGTGCCAGCAAGCAACTCGGTGCCGTAGCCCGCCCTCAGCTCAAGACCCTCGTAGAACGACTCGGAGAGACCTCCAACATGGCGGTCCTGGACTCGGACATGGTCATCTACGTGGCCCAGGTTCCGTCCATGCACTCCATGCGCATGTTCACCGAGGTTGGCCGTCGCGCCCACACGCACGATACCGGCGTCGGCAAGGCCATCCTGGCCCAGCTGGATGACGATGTTGTCCGCGGCATCGTGGCCCGCACCGGCATGCCCACCCCGACGGCGAAGAGCATCGGGGACATCGACTCCCTGCTCGCTGACCTGGCATTGATCCGTGAGCGCGGCTACTCCATTGACGAGGAAGAGCAGGAGCTCGGCGTGCGTTGCTTCGCCATGGCCGTCCCGAACGCGCCCACGCCCACCGCAATCTCCGTGTCCGGCCCCATCACCCGCGTGGACCAGAGCTTCGCCGATCGTGCTGTGCCCATGCTGCGTGAGGCGGCCAAGGCGATCTCCGCGGAGCTCAACCAAAACTAAGACCCTGCCGAGTGGCATTTGATGGCAATGTTCCCCGCGAACATTGCCATCTTTTGTCATCTGGGCGGTCCCCGGAAGGTGAGTGGTGCACCCAAGGCGAGTGCCGACGTCGTGCGCTTCCCTGGCACCGCGAAAGGCGGCAGTGTCCCCCAAGGAAACACTGCCGCCTTTCATCCGCGGAAGAGTGGTCAGTGCTCTGACGCGCTGGAAGTCTTGAGCGGGACCTCGTTGCCGTCGGCGTCGATCAACTTGCCGTTCTCAAAGCGGTCGCCTTCGCTGAGGCACTTGATGTCCTCTTCGCTGACAATCCGGTCCGTTCCTGCGACGAACACCGACTGGTTGTCCGAGTTGCCGGCCTTGAAGTGGTTGAACAGGATGTTCAGCAGGATCGCCATGACCGCGGCCGAGCTGATGCCGGAGTGGAATATCGTGGAGAACCAGGACGGGAACTGGTCGTAGAACTTCGGGGCGGCGATCGGGATCATGCCGAAGCCGATCGATGCCGCCACGATGATCAGGTTCATGTTGTTCTTGTACTCGACCTTGGCCAGGGTGCGGATACCGCTGGCGGCAACCGTACCGAAAAGTACGACGCCGGCACCGCCCAGGACGGGCGTCGGAACCGCAGCGACCACGCGGCCGAGGATCGGCAGGAGGCCCAGGACCACCAGGATGAGGCCTCCGGCGCTGACCACGAAGCGGCTCTTGATGCCCGTGATGGCAACGAGGCCAACGTTCTGGGCGAAGGCGCTCTGCGTGAAGGAGTTGAACAGAGGGGAGATGGCGCTGGAGAGCATGTCGGCGCGGAGTCCGTCACCGATGCGGCGGGAATCAACCTTGGTGTCCACGATCTCGCCCACCGCGATGATGTCCGCGGAGGTCTCGGTGAGGGTCACCAGGATAACAATCAGCATGGAGATGATGGCTGCGACTTCGAACGTGGGGGCACCGAAAGCGAAGGGTGTGGGGAAGGCGACGACGTCGCCCTGGCCCACCTTGGAGAAGTCGGCCATGCCGGCGATGAGCGCAATGATGGTGCCGATCACCATGGCCAGCAGGATCGAGAGCCGGGAGATCGCGGCGTTGCCGACCTTGCTTAGGAGCAGTACGACGCCCATGGTTGCTGCGGCCAGTCCGATGTTGGCCATGCTGCCGTAGTTGTCAGCCTTGGCGTTGCCGCCCATGGCCCAGTTCGCGGCCACCGGCATCAGGGTGAGCCCGATGGTGGTGATTACTGTGCCGGTAACAACCGGTGGGAAGAATTTGATGATTTTCGAGAACAGGGGAGTGATGGCCAGGCCGATCAGCGAAGCCACGATCACCGAGCCGAACACCGCCTGGATCCCGCCGCCACCCTGGACGATCGCCACCATGGTGGAAACGCCGGCGAAGGACACGCCCTGGACCAGCGGCAGCTGCGAGCCGAACCACGGGATGCCCACCGTCTGAAGGATGGTGGCGAGCCCGCCTACGAACAAACAGGCGGCGATCAAAAGGCCGATGTCCTGTGAGTTCATGCCGGCCGCTGCACCGATGATCAGCGGCGGGGCAATGATTCCGCCGTACATGGTGAGGACGTGCTGGAAGCCGTAGGCAAACGTGCTTCCGATGGAGAGGCGCTTGTCCTCGGGGCGTTCGGGCTTGTTCGCGCGGTCCGTCCGGGACGAGGTGGTATTCGCAGTGCGGGATTTCTTCTTGATGTTCATGGCAGACTTTCTGGGTTCATGGCAGACGTCTTCGTCTGGCTAACTGTGTCTGGCTAACAAATCTTGGGGTTTTAGGGGTCGGGTTTGTGTACAGGTGATGCCTTTAAAGGGGCTCTTAGGGGCATCACCTGTACACAAACCCGGGGGTTGGCTTTCGCCGGGTGGTTAGCAGAAGCCGGCGATGCCGCTCCATGCAACGGGTGCAGCGTCGATGTCTTCGCGCTGGACGGTTGCTTCGATGAGGCCGTACGGGCGATCAGCCGCGAAGAAGACCTCGTTGGGGTTGTCCAGGCCGAACGGGCTCAGGTCAACCAGGAAGTGGTGCTTGTTGGGCATGGAGAACTTGATTTCGTCCACTTCGCTGTGTGCTTCGAGGACCTTCTTGCCCATGTCGAACAGCGTCTGCTGCAGGGCGTGGGAGTAGTTCTCGGTGAAGCCTTCCAGCAGGAGCGCCCGGATGTCCTCGTAGCTCTTGTTGAAGTCCGTACCGGCGAAGTCCAGGTTGGTGTTGTAGCGCCAGCGGGCGGATACGTCGGTGGCAAGGATGCGGTCGGTGGTTTCCGGCAGGGTGGTGTACTTATCCCGCGGGTAGCCGACAAAACCTGACTGGGTGGTCTTCAGGACGGTCAGGTCCTTGAGGCCGCTGATGAGGTGGGTGGTTGCGCCATCACGGACGACGACGGCGGTACGCACCTCTTGTCCGTTGCGGACGAAGCTGTGGTCGTGTCCCTCGCCGTGTGCCTGGATGCGATCCCAGCTGTAGGCCTCGGCTTCCCAGCGTCCGCCGGTTACCCAGTCGAACCCACCGGTGAAGTGATCGGCAAGGCGCAGGAGGAAGGCTTCGGGGGAGCCGATGCCTTCACGAGCGAAAGCGTAGACCGTGTTCTTCTGGGTGTCGGTGGCAACGACGTGGCCGTTGTCTCCTTCGAGGTGGGCTGCCTGGAAGTCGCCCCGCAGCTGCGAGGTGACGTTCAGGTCTTCGATGTGGTGGCGGTCCGTATCCCGAGTGACCTTGACGACGCGGACTTCTGCTTTGCCGTACTGGTTTTCGCCGAGGACGATGTTGTTGCTCATGGTCATATCCCAACTTCTGTGAGGTGGAACCTAGGTTCCATCAATGAAATTAAGCGCGTGTTTCCACCGCGTTTCTGGTGGAGCCGACCCAACAAAAAAGAGCCGACATCCATTGATGCCAGCTCATTACGACCCTGCCTGCTGCTCTCAGGTTACGTGACCTACGCCACGAACTGATTCGAGAGTAGCGCATGGTTTCGGCCTGTGTATACGGGTTCCCAAGGATCGTTATGAACTACCCGAATGTGACCGGGGCAACTCACTTTGCTCCGGAGGGGCTCTTGACGCCCAGTTTCCCAGCTGCCTACACTTTCCACATAACAATAAAAGTTTTCCGAAGAGCGGAAACTGAGTGCATGAGAAAGAGGAGGAACAGATGGACTCGAAGGATACGAACAACGTCGTGGAATTCCCGGCGCCGGGTCAGGAGCTGTACCTGCCCTTCGGTGCAACAGATCCGGACTTCTACATTCCGGCCGACTGCGACCGCAAAGCCGGCGGGTTCTCCCGTTGGCTGCGCGCGCTTCCGGTGTTCGGCCGGCAGCGCCCCTGATTTTCCTGCATCACGGGCGCGGACTCTGCGCAACAGAGCCAAGGAAGCGGGCGATACCTGGGGAGGTGTCGCCCGCTTTCCCGTTAGCGCCCGATTCGACGCTCCGCTGCGCAGTGTGCCGTGCGCAGCATCGAATGCGCAGCGTGCCCCCGTATTGGATTCAGCGCTTCTCTTGCAGGGCGCGCAGTACCCTCATTTTGAACTCTTGTTCCCTGTGCAGGTCCTGCCACTTGATGCGAAGGGACCTCCAGCCCAGCTCAGTCAAGGCCTTCTCGCGTTGGCGTTCCTGGTAAATTACCTCGGCGGTGGGCGCGTAGTCGAAGTACTTCACCTTTCCGTCGAACTCCATGGCCACCTTCTTCTTGCGCCAAGCGAAGTCCAGCCGATGGCGGCCCTCGGTCGACGCAACTTCTACCTGGAGTTCGGGGAGCTCGATCCTTAGCCGTTGGAGCAACTCACGGGTCAGGGTTTCGCCGGGGGACTCGGATCGGGCGTCCGCGTACGCCAAGGCCCGGCGCAAAGTGAGAACTCCGTTGCGCCCGGTCAGCGACGCGCACATCTCCTGAAGTCTTCGGGCATCGGCCCCCATCCGCAGGGCGTGATCCGTTAGCACCAGGGATTGCTTGTAGTTAAACATGAGGCAGCAGTCCACAATGGTTCGCTCCAAGGACGTGCATGGCATTCCGTCAATGAACACAACCTCGCCAGGGCCCAGCGTGCGGGTGTGCGGAACGACGCCGAAACCATGGGATTTGGAGGACGCAGTTGATCCAGTGGTGACGTGCACGCGGTCATCGACGTTCCAGAGAAACAGGCCATGGAGGCGAGCGGCTGAGTTGTGGCTGTAGACCAGGCCGCCAGCCGACGTCGTAAGCGTTCCGTGCGCGTGCGCGGCGATGAGTTGCCGACTGCGCACCCATGGCTTTTGTGCTGCCCATGTGCTCCCCCGAATGTAGCAACCCCGACGAAGCCGGACCAGCCCTCCCTCGCGCAACAAAGCGGCTATTTTCCTGTCGTTGAAGCCGAGTTCGTGGAGTTCGCTGGTTCGCCACAGATGTATTCCCGCTGGCAGCTCTCCTGGGGAGTTTTTGATCACGTGATAAGCCTCGAATGGCGCCCCCGCAGGGAGAAGGTGTGGGCTGGCCTATGTGGATAAACCCATTTCGATGCGTCGCTGCGTACTGTGCCGTGCGGACGGCTCAGGACGCAGCGAGGCGTCGAATTGGAAAAAAATGGACTCGTCATATTCTGATGGGATGTGGTGTGGGTCACGTATGCTGGGGTGGCGGCCGCTGTTTGATTCCAACCGGTCGTGGCGACCCCCATGGAGGGGTTGTACTTGCTGGCTCGATGGCGCCGGACGCATTGTCCGCACGTGTCGCACCGCAGCAGGTCGAGCGCTGTCGACGCTCGTCATCGGGTAGTGCCGGGTAGTGATCCCGGCTGATATGTCCTGCCATTGCAGGCAATAGAGAACCGGTTGGGGAGCCGGTAACGCAGCAGCCCCTCTTGGCTGCTACCCCAAAGGAACACCGCCATGAAACTCAAGGTCTCACTGTTTGTCGCCACCATCGCAATAGCTCTGACCGGATGTACAGACCCCGGCGCGCCACCGCCTACAACAAGTCCGAGTGCCACATCCACCGCCGAGCCGACGCTCACTGCCGAGCCGACGCCGGACCCGACAGATACCGTGACCTCCACCGCCACGGCCTCGCCCACTGCAACGCGGACGACGACGGTCACGTCCAGTCCGACTGACACCCCGACGACGACGCCAACTGCAACGCCGACGCCGACGACGACGGTCACGTCCAGTCCGACTGACACCCCGACGCCGACGCCCACTGCAACGCCGACGACGACGGTCACGTCCAGTCCGACTGACACCCCGACGCCGACGCCCACTGCAACGCCGACCCCAACCCCCACCGCCACGCCCAGCCCGACTGTCACACCCACGGTCACGCCAACGCCCACCCCGACACCCACACCCACTGGCAGCCTTGCCAATCTCGCCCGTGTCCCGTGGGACGGCGGCCCCGCGTACTGGGCCAGGTTCCCCGGCGCAGCCAAGCTCAACAACCCGAATCTTTTCCCCATCAGCGTCTACTACGGCAAGCCCGAGCACGCCGCCCAGTTGAAGGACATCGGCGTCAACGTGTACCAAAACGCCGAGCACGATGGGTCTTCGATGACGTCAATTACGGACACAGGAATGCTGGTGATCGCCGGGAAAGAGTGGTCGCGCGCTGAGGTGGGCAGTAACCCTGGAGTGGTGGGTTGGGATACCTACGATGAGTGCGACATGCTCGGCTTGGGGTGCGATGGCGCAACCTATGCCCAGAATCTCCAGCAGATGCAGGACAAGGTGGCCCAGATCCATGGGTTCAACGATGGCAGGTTCGCGTTCGCCAACTATTCCAAGGGCATCCTGGGAACCTACTGGGCTCCGGGGCTGATGGACGATTTCATGTCCGCGGTGGACGCTGCGTCTGTGGACAACTACATGTACGCCCGGGCGGATCTTCAGGATGAACTGAACCGGACTCCGTCGTGGCCGCAGGGCGCCATCACGGCAACCTCCGCGGCTTACGGCTGGCAGGTGGATCAGATGCGAAGCTTCCAATCCTCGCCAGGCGTCCACCCGAATTGGATCTTCGTGGAGTCCGCAAAACCGTTCCTCAATGATGTGAATGACCGGACCATCACCCCGGAACAGATGGAAGGTGCCATGTGGTCCGGCATCATCCACGAGGCCCGGGGGATCAGCATTTTCCAGCACAACAACAATGGCCAGGCTGGATTCGGCACGTATTCACTGGTCCAGGCGCCCGCTGATCGCAAGGCAAAGATCAAGGTAGCGCTAGCCGGCATCCAGGCGCTGGCACCTGTCCTCAACACCCAGAGCTATGTGTGGAACGCAGGTGCTGCCGGCACTGACACCATGCTCAAAGCCAAGGACGGCAGCGCTTACCTGTTCGCTGGCATTGGCTTGAAAGGCAGTACTGGTTCCAAGACCTTCACCCTGCCTGCTGGAGTCACCGGTACACAGGTGGAGGTTGTGGGCGAGAACCGGAGCATTTCCGTGCAAAACGGTAAGTTCACGGACTCCTTCGCCAACGAATACACGCACCACGTTTACAAGGTCACCATCTAGGTGCCCGAGTTCGCCGGAAGAGTGCGAAATCGCCGGAACGCTCCCTGCGAAGTGGCGGCGTTCCGGCGAACTCGCGCAAAACCATAACCAACGAGCTACCCGGCCACCAACTTCCGCGCAGCCGCAGAGTGTTCCGCGATCAGCCCGGCCACGTCCAGGTCCGGGATTGCCCCGTCAACGACGCGCCAGGATCCGCCCACCATCACCCGGTCGGCCCGGTCTGCCCGGCAGAGCAGCAACGCAGCTACGGGGTCGTGGCTGCCGGAAAACCTCAACGAATCGAGCTTGAACAGTGCCAAGTCCGCCTGCATCCCGGGAGCCAACTGGCCGATGTCGGACCGCCCAAGAACTGCGGCGGACCCGCGCGTGGCCCATCCAAGCGCGCGTGACACGGGGACCGACGCGCCATACCGCAAGCGCTGCAAATACAGGGCTTGCCGGGCTTCGAGGATCATGTTGGACGCGTCGTTGGAAGCGGATCCGTCCACGCCCAGCCCCACGGGAACGCCAGCGGCTTCCAGCTCCAGGACCCGTGCGGTCCCGGAGGCCAGGCGCATGTTCGACGTCGGGCAGTGGGCCACCGCTGTTCCGGCAGCTCCCAGACGCGCAATCTCCTCGTCATTGAAGTGGATGCCGTGTCCAAGCCAGGTCCGAGATCCGAGCCACCCCACGGACTCCAGGTAATCCACGGTCCGCAGGCCGAACATGGACTGGCAGAAGTCTTCCTCGTCGATGGTTTCGGCAAGATGCGTGTGCAGCCGGACGTCGAAGCGCTCGGCCATGGCTGCGGACTCGGCCATGATTTCCTTGGTCACGGAGAACGGCGAGCATGGGGCAAGGGCCATCTGGACCACAGCCCCATCGCCGGTCTCGTGATACCTGCGAATCAGGCGTTCGCTGTCCGCGAGGATCGCCTCAGGTGACTGCACCGTGGTCCTGGGTGGCAGCCCGCCGTCGTCCTCTCCCAAGGTCATGGACCCGCGCGTCAAGGTGGCCCGCATGCCCATCGACCGTACGGCGGCCACCTCGATGTCGATGGCGTCTTCCATGCCGTCGGGGAACAGGTAGTGGTGGTCCGCCGCGGTGGTGCAGCCGGACAGGAGGAGCTCGGCAAGCGCGACCTGGACTGCCAGTTCAAGGCTGCGCGGGGTAAGCCGGGCCCATACGGGGTAGAGGTTCTGCAGCCACGGGAACAGGGGTGCGTTGGCCACGGGTCCCCAGGCGCGGGTGAGGGTTTGGTAGAAGTGGTGGTGCGTGTTGATGAGGCCCGGAAGCACGACGTGGGAGGACGCATCGAACACGGAACACGGCATGGAAGGCTCAGCGCCGGAAGGCACGAGCTCAACGATGTTTCCGTCGTCGGAGACCACAAGGCCGTTGCCGGCGTCGAGGTCGTTGGCGGTGAAGATACCCAGCGGGTTTTTGATCCAAAGCATGGAGGTCCTTGTCTGGTCGGCGTGTACGCGTTCCAGCTCAGTTAGGCCCTGTCTGCTGATCCAGGTTTCCGGTCCGCCAGAGAGCGGCACGGTCCCAACAGCGTAAAATGGGCGACGGCGGCCGTCAACGCCCGCGCACCGGTTGCGGTCACATTCCGGCGCCAAAAGCACGGCGCAACTTATTTCGCATGACGAAATTAAATTTTCAAAAAACTATGGCGCGGCTCACAACCGTGGTGCTACGCTCTAACTGCCAAAGGCGGGCACCCGGACTTCGGGAAGCTATCTACCAGGCGCAACTTAACCTTCATCGCACATGCTGAAGCCTGGTAACCAAGCTAACTGGAGCTCCTTTTTGCAGCGCGCTCAAACAGGTCACCTGGCTTCCACAGCACTAAGGAAGTCGCAACATGAGTACAACCGTCACGGCCGAGCAATTCCTGGCCACCTCCATTGAGCTGGCAACAGCCAATGTCCTGAACAGTGGTGGCCCTTTCGGCGCCGTCATTGTCACCGCGGACGGACGAGCCTTCGAAGGCGTCAACCGCGTGACCGCCACGAACGATCCCACAGCGCACGCAGAAGTCACGGCCATCCGTAACGCCTGCCGCGAACTGGGAACGTTTGATCTGAGCGGAGCAACTCTCTACACCAGCTGCGAGCCATGCCCCATGTGCCTGGCCTCCGCGCTCTGGGCACGCGTGGACCGCGTGTTCTTCGCCGCAGACCGTCACGACGCCGCATCCGTTGGCTTCGACGACGCAGTCTTCTACGAGTACTTCGAGAACGACAACCGGGACGCGCTGATGCCGGTAGCCAAGCTGGAACTGGGCGATCCCCAGGCTCCGGAGGCCCTCCAGCCGTTCACCACATGGAACACGCTTGATTCCAGGATTGATTACTAGGGCCCGGTGGCTGACATGGAAATCCTGGATACCGCAGATATGCAAAACACTGCTGAAAAGCAGACAGCCGCTGAAAAGCAGGCTGCGCTCTTTCCCCAAGGGGACAGCGCAGAGCCCACAGCGACAAAGCACACGGCAACCGGCCTGGCAGGCGGCAACGGCAAGAAGCCGCCGCATTTCCTGGACAAGTTCTTCGAAATCACAAAACGTGGCTCCACGCTGGCCCGCGAATTCCGCGGCGGCTTGGTCACGTTCTTCACCATGGCCTACATCGTCATCCTGAATCCGCTCATCCTGGGTGGCTTCTCGGCAGAGAACGCGCCAACTGATGTGGCGGGCGGCTGGTTGTCGGCCGCGCAGGTCGGTGCGGTCACAGGGCTCACTGCCGGCGTCATGACCATCATTTTCGGCCTGGTCGCCAACCTTCCCTTCGGCCTGGCCGCAGGTTTGGGCATCAACTCGTTCCTGGCCGTTGCGGTCATCCAGGAAGTTACATGGCCAGAAGCCATGGGCCTGGTGGTCATCAACGGCATCCTCATTGTTCTCTTCGGTGCTACCGGGGCCCGGACAGCGATCTTCAAGGCAGTGCCCAAGGAACTCAAGGCCGCCATCACTGTTGGCATCGGCTTGTTCATCGCCTTCATTGGATTCGTGGACTCAGGGTTCGTCCGTCCCACGGCGGGTGGCCCACCGGTCCAACTGGGTAACGACGGCTCCATCACCTCCATCCCCACCCTCGTCTTCATCGTCGGACTCTTGGCCATGGGTACCCTCGTGGCCCGCAAGATCCAGGGCGGCCTGCTGATCGGCATCGTCGCCACCACCGTCCTCGCCGCAGTTGTCGAGGCCGTCTTCAAGATCGGTCCCGGCAGCGCCACCAACCCCGGCGGCTGGCACCTCAATACCCCCGTCCTGTCCGGCCAACTGGTGTCCGTCCCGGACCTGAGCCTGGTGGGTCAGTTCGATCTCTTCGGCTCCTTTGCCAGGATCGGTGGCCTTGCCGCCACCATGTTGGTCTTCACGCTGGTATTCACCAACTTCTTCGACGCCATGGGCACCATGACCGGGCTGGCGAAGAGCGCCGGCGTGGCGCACAAGGACGGCACGTTCCCCAGGCTGAAGTCGGCTTTCATTGTTGAAGGCATGGGTGCCGTGGTGGGTGGGGCAACCTCCGGATCATCGAACACCGTGTACATCGACTCCGCGGCCGGTATTGGCGAAGGTGCCCGCACGGGCCTGGCGTCGGTGGTCACCGGCCTCCTGTTCCTGGGGTCCATGTTCTTCACGCCGCTCACTTCGGTGGTGCCCCTGGAAGTTGCTGCGGCAGCCTTGGTTGTTGTGGGCGCGATGATGATGGCGCAGATCCGCGAGATCAAGTTCACCAAGTTCTCGGTCGCTTTGCCTGCGTTCCTGACCATCGTGACCATGCCGCTGACGTACTCCATCGCCAACGGCATCGGGGTCGGGTTCATCTCCTTCGCCGTGGTCAACGCCGCGTCGGGTAAGGCGAAGAAGGTGCATCCGCTCATGTGGGTGGTCACGGCCGGCTTCATCATCTACTTCGCACGGGGTCCCATCAACGCCCTGATGGGTGTCTAGCCAGGAACCCCAGCCCGCGCCGGCGGGTCATCATCCGGCACTCAGATCGACGGTCCCCGGTTCCTTCCGCACGAATAGGCGCCCGCCGTCGTCGTCCCTGAAAACAGGCACGACGGCGGGCGGCGGCAGGGTGTCGGTGCTCCGTCAGGGAACGGGGGCAGGGAGATGAAGCCCTTGCCCCCGTTCCTATGAACTCTTACTGACTGAACTTTTACCGAACAGCCGCGACTGCCCCTCAACAGCCTCTGCGAATGAGAACATGGGGCAAGATCGCGCACTGCTCCGGCCGGGCCACCCGGCACGGACACCTGGAATAAGGATGTGTTGCCATGCTGGATCTGATGCCTTCACTGGGCGGCTGGCGGACGGCGGTCTCCGGCCAACGATGCGCTGTGGCCACGATCGTAGGGACCGGCGGCTCCGTGCCGCGGCCCTTGGGGACGTCCATGATGGTCTCCGAACACGGCGAAATTTTGGGCAGCTTGTCCGGCGGCTGCGTGGAGGGTGCCGTGGTGGAAGCGGCCTTGGAGGCAATGCGCGACGGCGGCCCCCGCCTTGAGTCCTTCGGCTTCAGTCCCGAGGACGCGTTCGCGGTGGGACTCACCTGTGGAGGGGAACTGGAAGTCCACATCCAGCCGCTGCAGGAAGGCTCGCCCGAACTCTCGATGCTGGCCGAAACCCGACGCCCTGGCGCACTCATCCGCCGCCTTGATGCCGGTGGTGGAGTCATGGTGGTGGATGATCCCTCACGGTTCCGTGCCATGGAATCGGAGGAACTGGCCAGACTGGTCGGGGACCACCCGGCTACCCTTTTCGCGGCAGCCGCCCAAGTGGAGCCCCTCCTCCAAGGGGGCCGCGCAGGCCTGGTCCGGCTGGCCCCGCCCGAGGGCTGCATCGATGGGTGGGTAACAACCGAGAGGTTGGCTGCGCCGCCCCGGGAAAAGGACGAACCTCAACCCATCACCTTGTTGGTCGAAAGCAGGTTGCCGGCAGCGAGGATGCTGGTCTTTGGCGCCAACGACTTTGGTGCCGCGTTGCTTCCCGCTGGACAACTGCTTGGCTACGACGTCACATTGTGCGACGCCCGGCCGGCCTTCACTCAACAAAGTCGCTTCGCCGGAGCCGACCAGGTGGTGACGGACTGGCCCCACCGCTACCTCGAAGCAGAGGCCGCAGCGGGACGGATCGACTCCCGGACCGTGGTCTGCGTCCTGACCCACGATCCCAAGTTCGACATCCCCTTGCTGGAGACTGCCCTCCTCCTCAACCTGGCCTACGTTGGCGCGATGGGTTCGCGCCGGAGCCACCGCCAACGGGTCGATGCCCTCCTCGAGGCAGGCACTTCCTCAGAGTCCTTGGCGCGGCTGCACTCACCCATCGGCCTGACCCTTGGTGCCGTGACACCAGCAGAGGTGGCGGTCTCCATTACGGCCGAGATCATCGCGGAGCGCGGACCCGGAACCCGCGAAGCGCACAGCACACCCGGTTTCCCGTCCCTCAAAGACGGCACCGGCCCGATTCACCCAGCACCTCAACACCTCACCCAGGAGGACCCATGGACATGAACACCATCGAGGCCGTGGTGCCCACGACGGACCCGGCCCTGTGGCGCGACGGCGATGCCTGGCTCGCCGGCGGCACGGTCCTTTTCTCCTACGGAAGCACCGTCCTCAAACGGCTCCTCGACCTCGGCGAAGCCAACTGGCCCGCTGTGACCGTGACCGACGACGGTATCGAACTGGCTGCCACCTGCACCGTGGCCGAGCTCTACGCCTTGCCGGCCAGCGAAGAAGCAGCCCACCGCGAATGGCCCGGGCTGGCTCTGATCCGGCCCAGCTGCGACTCGTTCGTGGCGTCCTTCAAAATCTGGAACATGTCCACTGTGGGCGGCAACATCTGCACGGGCTTACCCGCAGGACCCATGACGTCGCTATGCGCCGGACTCGACGGCGTCGCCACCATCCTCAGCCCGGACGGTTCCAGCCGCACGGTCCCGGTTGCCGACTTTGTGACCGGCGATATGCAAACCGTCCTGGCCCCGGGGGAGTTGCTCCGCAGCATCCATCTCCCCGCCGAGGCACTCTCGGCGCGCGTAGCATTCAGGCGCTTGTCGCTGAGCAACCTTGGCCGCTCCGGTGTACTGCTGATTGGCAGGCTCGATCCCGTCTTCGGCTTGGTCATCACGGTGACTGCTTCGACCAAGCGCCCGGTGCAGCTCAGGTTCCCGGCCGGGAAGGTTCCGGACGCGCGGACGCTGGCCGACGCCGTCGAACATTCCATTCCCTGGCCGCTCTACCACGACGATATCCACGGTTTGCCGGCCTGGCGCCGTGACATGACGCTGAAGCTGGCGGAGGAGATACGCGCGGAGTTGATGGACGAGTCGATGACTGTCTCCGGCGATTTCTGGCCGCCGCATGCCACGTCGCCCCAGCCGTCCACGCAACCCGACATCCCAGGCACCCAGAAGGAGGCCTCCCATGGCAATTGAGATCAACGGCGCTGCTTCGCAGGCCACACCCCGTCCAGGCCAATGCCTGCGCACCTTCCTGCGGGAGGAGGGCAACTTCGGCGTCAAGAAGGGCTGCGACGGCGGCGACTGCGGAGCGTGCACCGTCCACGTCGACGGAGCTCCCGTGCACAGCTGCATCTACCCGGCCGTCCGCGCCGAAGGCAAGGCGGTCACCACCATCGAGGGCCTCGCCAAGGACGGACAGCTCCACCCTGTGCAGGAGCAGTTCAACGCGGGGCAGGGTTTCCAGTGCGGTTTCTGTACCGCAGGCATGATGATGACCGCCGCGACCTTCGACGACGAGCAACGCGCCAACCTGCCCCGGAACCTGAAGGGAAACCTGTGCCGATGCACCGGCTACCGCTCCATTGCGGACGCAGTCTGTGGCCACGGCGCTGATCACACGCACGACGCCGGAGCGGACGTTTCAGGGGCAAAGTCGCCTGCTGCTGTGGAGGCGACCCCCGGCCAACTTGGCGATAACGTTCCCGCCCTGGCAAGCGACGCCGTGATCACGGGAACCGCCCGGTATGCCTTGGATGTTCCGGCGGAGCAACTCCCCGGCTTGCTGCACCTCAAAGTGGCGCGCTCGCCGCATCCGCACGCCCGGATCGTTTCCATTGACAAGGCCCCGGCGTTGGCGGTGCCGGGCGTAGTTGCAGTGTTCACGTACGAGGACGCACCGCAGCAGCTCTTCTCCACGGCCCAACATGAGAATTACACCGACGACCCCGATGACACCCGAGTCCTGGACAATGTGGTGCGGTTCATCGGGCAGCGAGTGGCCGCGGTGGTGGCCGAATCCGTGGGAGCGGCCGAAGCCGGAGCACGTGCATTGGCCGTGGAGTACGAGATCCTTGAACCCGTTTTCACACCCCAGGAAGCCATCCTTCCCGGTGCCCCGGCGATTCACGGCGAGAAAGACGGAGCCGAGTCCCGCATTTCCAGGCCACTCCAGAACGTTGTGGCCGAGGTTCATGCGGAACTGGGCAGCGTGGAGGATGGCTTCGCCGCCGCGGACTACATCCACGAGCACACATACAAGACCCAGCGGGTGCAGCACGTAGCCATGGAAACCCATTCGTCCATCTCCTGGCTCGATGAGGAAGGCCGTTTGGTTGTCCGTTCCTCCACCCAGGTCCCGTTCCTGGTGAAGCGGACGTTGAGCAGGTTGTTCAACCTGGCACCGGAGACCGTACGTGTGGTGGCAGGCCGGGTCGGAGGTGGTTTTGGTGGAAAGCAGGAAGTACTCACCGAAGATTTAGTGGCTTTGGCGACTCTCGCACTGAAGCGTCCCGTGCAGTTGGAGTTCACACGGACCGAGCAGTTCACGGCAACCACCACCCGCCACCCCTTCACCATCCACCTCAAAGCCGGTGCCAACAAGGACGGATACCTGACGGCCCTGCAGTTGAACGTCCTGACCAACACCGGCGCCTACGGAAACCACGCTCCCGGCGTGATGTTCCACGGCTGCGGGGAGTCGTTGGGCGTGTACAAGTGCGTGAACAAGAAAGTGGACGCCCACGCCGTCTACACCAACACGGTTCCCGCCGGGGCCTTCCGTGGCTACGGGCTGAGCCAGATGATCTTTGCCATCGAGTCGGCGATTGATGAGCTGGCCGTGGGTATCGGCATGGATCCCCTGGAGTTCCGGCTGAAGAACATGGTCCGCCCCGGTGACCACATGCTCTCCACAACCCCGGAACCCGAAGAAGACGTCCACTACGGCAGCTACGGCCTGGATCAGTGCATCGCCTTGGTGCGCGACGCCCTGGACCGCGGGAAGGAACGATACCGGGCCGCCGGCCTTGATGACCTCGGCCCGGAGTGGGTGGTGGGAGAGGGTTCGGCCCTGTCCATGATCGACACCGTCCCGCCCCGCGGCCACTTCGCCCACACCCGGGTGAGCCTGGAAGCGGACGGCCGGTTCGCCGTCGACGTCGGTACTGCCGAATTCGGGAACGGCACCACCACGGTGCACGCGCAGCTGGCGGCCACGGCGTTGGCGACCTCAGCGTCCAAGGTGACCGTGCGCCAGTCCGATACCGATCTGGTGGAGCACGACACCGGTGCGTTCGGCTCCGCGGGAACGGTGGTTGCCGGCAAGGCGACGCTCGGCGCGGCGCTGGAACTGGCCACCCGCATCCAGACAGTCGCGGCCTCGCTCACAGGGGTGGCGCTGGCGGACTGCCGGTTGGTGGATGGCGCTGTCCAGTGCGGCGATCGTACCGTGCAGATGACGGACATCGTCGACGCCGCCCGGCTGCAAGGCGTCCGGCTCGCCACCGACGGCAACTGGGAAGGAACGCCGCGCTCGGTGGCATTCAACGTCCACGGCTTCCGGGTTGCCGTAAACACGGGGACCGGTGAGCTGCGGATCCTGCAGAGCGTGCAGGCCGCCGACGCCGGTGTGGTGGTCAACCCGCGGCAGTGCCGTGGGCAGATCGAGGGCGGGATCGCACAGGCCCTCGGTGCGGTGCTGTACGAGGAAGTGAAAGTGGACGACGCCGGTCGAGTCACCACAGACATCCTGCGGCAGTATCACATTCCATCGTTCGCGGATGTACCGAGGAGTGAGGTCTACTTCGCCACCACCAATGACAGCACGGGTCCGCTCGGCGCCAAGTCCATGAGCGAGAGCCCGTTCAATCCTGTGGCACCGGCGCTCGCCAATGCCATCCGCAACGCTACCGGGATCCGTTTCGGTGAGCTGCCCATCGCCCGGGACAAGATCTACCTGGCGCTCCGCGACCGTAGCCCAGCCTCCGTGTAGCCCGCCTGCCCAATCGGGTTAGAGGGGCAGCTCCATGAAGACGCTGTTCGGGTCCAGGGTGTACTCCGCAAAGGGCCCGCACTCCGTAAAGCCGTGCCTTTGATACAGACGCCGTGCCGGGGCGAAGTAATCCTCGGTACCCGTTTCCAGGCACAGCCGCTGGTACCCGCGGTTTCGGGCGTCGGCGACGATGTGTTCCAGCATCAGTGTCGCCACGCCCCGGCCGCGGGCGCTGGCCGTGGTGCGCATGGACTTGATCTCGGCCAGTCCACCGTCGTGGTCTTTCAAGGCACCGGATCCCAGGAGTTGTCCATCCTCCCGGGCAGTCCAGAACGTGATGGACTCGTGGGACAACGCGGCATGATCCAGCGCATGGACGCTTTCCGCAGGGGAAGTGGCGAACATGTCTGCCAGGTGTTCACTGAGGAGCTGGTGGACGTCCGGGCGTGCAGGATCGTCTGTTTCGATGCGGATCATGCACCCAATGTACCTGCCGCTATCCGTCCAGAAGATGCAGTTGATCCTTGGTGTCCAAGTCCTTACCCGAGCACAAATCGCTGCAGTCCACCAGGTCCACCAGGCCCGGATGCGCCTTGAGGAATGCACGCGCGCCGGTGTCGCCATTGGCGGCCTCGGCGGCCTGCCCGCGAAGCCCGACGTCGAATATGACCGGGTGCCCGCGCTTCAGCCTTCCTGACTCGTCAGGGTAGGCGGCTGCGGTGACCCGCCCTGGACGATGGCTGCCCAGCAACCTGCTCACCGCTGTCAGCGTAAGCCCGGGCTGATCCACCAAAGCCACCATGATGTTGTTCCCAAGGGCTGCCGCTTCGATGCCCGCGCGGAAGGAACCGGCCATCCCCTTGGCCCAATTCTGGTTTTCGACGACGGTGTGCGCACCCAGGTCTGTACTGTTCCGAACGTTCTCGGCTTCGGCTCCGAGAACCACCACCACTTCGCTGCAGCCGCCGTCGAAAAGGGTGTCGGCGAGTACTTCCACCAGCGTGCGCCCACGGAAGGGCAGCAGCGCTTTGGGGCCGCGCCCCAAGCGGGTGCCGGCGCCCGCAGCGAGCAGGACGCCCGTGGTGGGCGTCTCGGATGGAGTCATATCCTCACCATACGCGCGGCCATGCATGCGGTCTCTAGCTCCTGAAGTGCTTTCCATTTGATCTACCAATATCGGTTTCAAACTACTGATGAGTAGGGCTTTTGGCCCCGCGAAATGGCCGTTAGGGTCGATGAGGGAGTTATGAAGTCAGCTCGAGGACGCAACGACGCGTTAAGGACGGGAATCATGGCGGGCACTTTCGAAATTCTCAAAGCAGATAATAATTCATTCCGGTTCCGGCTCACGGCCGACGATGGCACGGTAGTGGCAGTGTCACCACAATTTCCGAACCTCAAAGCCGTGGTAGCCGGTATCAACGCCGTCCGCGAGAACGCGGCTACAGGCTTTGTGGTCGACCGGAGGAACCTGGGCACCTGACGTTGCCCGTCCGGTTCGGACACGACAATCGGCGGCAGTGTTCATCATGAACACTGCCGCCGATTGTTGTTTTTGTGGGGTGTTAGGCGTCGCCGCCCGCGCCCCCGGTGGTGCCGGCGTTCACGTCAAGCAGCTTGTACCGGTCAATGGCGTACGACGGCGCGCCCTCCTCGACTTCGCCCCTCGCCGCCAGCATCTGCAGGGTTTTGGCGACGATGGAGTGGGTGTCGTTTTTGAAGTAGCGGCGTGCGGCTTGGCGGGTGTCGGAGAAGCCGAAGCCGTCTGCTCCGAGGGATGCGAAGTCGTTGGGGATGTATTGGCGGATTTGGTCGGGGACGGCTTTCATGTAGTCGGTGACGGCGATGACGGGTCCGGTGGTGCCTGCGAGTTGTTCGGTGATGAAGGGGGTGGGTGCGGGTTGGCCGGGGTTGAGGAAGGCGTGGTCTTCGGCGGCGAGTCCGTCGCGTCGGAGTTCGTTCCAGGAGGTCACGGACCAGACGTCGGCTGCGACGTTCCAGTCTTCGGCGAGGATCCGTTGGGCTTCGAGGGCCCAGGGGACGGAGACGCCGGAGGCGAGGATTTGCGCGGTGGGCCGGTTGGTGGGTCCTTCGGGGGCGTGGGCGAGGTGGTAGATGCCCTTGATCAGTGCGGTGGTGTCGAGGTTTTCGGGTTCCGCGGGTTGGGTGATGGGTTCGTTGTAGACGGTGAGGTAGTACATCACGTTGTTGTCGTCTGATGCGTCGCCGTACATTTGTTCGAGTCCGTGGCGGATGATGTGGCCGATTTCGTAGCCGTAGGCGGGGTCGTAGGTGCGCACGGCGGGGTTGGTGGAGGCCAGGATGGGGGAGTGCCCGTCGGCGTGTTGGAGTCCTTCGCCGGTGAGGGTGGTTCGTCCTGCGGTGGCGCCGATGATGAATCCGCGGGTCATTTGGTCTGCTGCGGCCCAGAAGGAATCGCCGGTGCGTTGGAAGCCGAACATGGAGTAGAACACGTAGATCGGGACCAGGGGTTCGCCGTGGGTGGCGTAGGAGGTTCCGGCGGCGGTGAACGCTGCGACGGCTCCGGCTTCGTTGATGCCGGGGTGGATCAGTTGTCCGGCGGGTGATTCTTTGTAGGCCAGGACGAGGTCGCGGTCCACGGAGAGGTAGTTCTGGCCTTTGGGGTTGTAGATTTTCGCGGTCGGGAAGAACGCGTCCATGCCGAAGGTCCGGGATTCGTCCGGGACGACGGGCACGAAGCGTGCGCCGAAGTTTTTGTCGCGCATGAGGTCTTTGAGGAGCCTCACGAAGGCCATGGTGGTCGCGGCTTGTTGTTTCCCGGAGCCGCGTTTGGCGACGTCGTAGGATTTCGCGTCGGGCAGGGTCACGGGGGTGTGGGTGCGGCGGCGTTCGGGGACGAACCCGCCGAGTTCTGCCCGGCGTTCCATGAGGTATTGGATTTCCGGGGCGTCCATGCCGGGGTGGTAGTACGGGGGCCGGTAGAGGTCCGCGTCGAGTTGTTCGTCGCTGATGGGGATCCGGAGGTGGTCACGGAAGGCTTTGAGGTCTTCCATGGTCAGTTTCTTCATTTGGTGGGTCGCGTTGCGGCCCTCGAAGTGGGGTCCGAGTCCGTAGCCCTTGACGGTTTTGGCCAGGATCACGGTGGGTTTGCCCTTGAACTCGACCGCTGCCTTATAGGCGGCGTAGACCTTGCGGTAGTCGTGGCCGCCGCGTTTGAGGCCCCAGATCTGTTCGTCGGTCAGGTCCGCGACCATGTCCTTGGTGGCCGGGTTCTTCCCGAAGAAGTGTTCCCGCACGAACCCGCCGGACTCGGCTTTGTAGGTTTGGTAGTCACCATCGGGGGTTTCGTTCATGATTTTCACCAACGCCCCGTCGGTGTCGGCCTCGAGCAGGGAGTCCCACTCCCGGCCCCAGACGACCTTGATCACGTTCCAGCCCGCACCGCGGAAGAACGCTTCGAGTTCCTGCATGATCTTGCCGTTACCGCGGACGGGACCGTCCAGGCGCTGGAGGTTGCAGTTGACCACGAAGTTCAGGTTGTCCAGGTTCTCGTTCGCGGCGAGCTGGAGCAGGCCACGGGACTCGGGCTCGTCCATTTCCCCGTCACCAAGGAACGCCCAGACCTGCTGGTCCGAGGTGTCCTTGATCCCACGGTTCTGCAGGTACCGGTTGGACTGGGCCTGGTAGATCGCGTTCATCGGGCCGATACCCATCGACACGGTCGGGAACTCCCAGAAATCAGGCATCAGGCGCGGGTGCGGGTACGAGGACAGGGCGTGCCCGGCCTTGGACTTCTCCTGACGGAACCCGTCCAGGTCCTCTTCGCTCAGGCGGCCTTCCATGAACGCCCTGGCGTACATCCCCGGGGACGCGTGACCTTGGAAGAACACCTGGTCCCCGCCCGAAGGGTGGTCCTTACCGCGGAAGAAGTGGTTGAACCCCACCTCATACAGGGTCGCGGCACCGGCATAAGTGGAAATATGCCCACCCACACCAATATCGGAGCGCTGCGCACGATGAACCATCACCGCAGCGTTCCACCGCATATACGCCCGATACCGGCGCTCGAACTCCTCGTTCCCCGGGAACGGCGCTTCCTGGTCCACCGGGATCGTGTTCACATAATCAGTGGTCGTCACCATCGGCACACCCACCGACCGGGCACCAGCACGCTGCAACAACGACCGCATAATGAACTGCGCACGCTCAGTACCCTGCTCGGCGATCAACGCATCAAGGGACTCAATCCACTCAGCAGTCTCTTCCGGATCACGATCAGGCAGCTGGGCAGTCAACCCGCTGAGGATGTGTGAGGTCTCTTCTCCTACAGACACGTCCAACCTCTCTTCATTGAATGTATGGGCGCTTGCTCTGTGGGGGCGCTCAAGGAATTTCGTATTGTGAGAATAAAATTCTGCAATTCGAGATTACGTCTACTGGTCGGCAGCGTCAACACGGATCGCCTGTCCGCAACAGTCAACTGGTAAACCCGCCGCCAGGCAACCAAATGTGACCCTGCCTACATCGGAAACGTCTTGACCGCGAGTGACCTGCGTCATAGAGTGTTTTCACTATTCAATAACTTGTTTCCGTAATGCGGAAGCAGTACGAAGTGGAGATCCACGATGCAGACGACTTCATCAGTCGGCGTCACTGAGACTCCGGACGAACCGCAGGGTGGCCCCAACCATCGTGCAGTTGGCAATACAGAATTGTGTGCAATTGCGTCCGAAGCATCAGGCCGTACCATCAGCCCCAGCCTTTACAACATTGATCTCGCTCCCACCAAGGCCAAAGGCCGTAAGTGGACCAGTTACAGCATCTTCACCCTCTGGGCCAACGACGTCCACAGCCTGGGTAACTATGCTTTCGCCATTGGTCTTTTCTCGCTTGGACTCGGTGGCTGGCAGATCCTGGTGGCACTGGGAATCGGTGCCGTCCTCCTTTTTGCCCTCTTGAACTTCTCGGGGTTCATGGGCCAGAAGACCGGCGTCCCCTTCCCTGTCATGAGCCGCATCAGTTTCGGCATCCGGGGTGCACAGATTGCCAGCCTGATCCGCGGCGCCGTTGCCGTGGCGTGGTTCGGAATCCAGACCTACCTGGCATCCGTGGTCCTGCGCGTCATGCTCGTTGCCATGGCACCGGGCCTGAAGGACCTGGACAGCAACTCCATCCTGGGGCTTTCCACCTTGGGGTGGTTCTCCTTCGTCGCCCTGTGGATCGTCCAGCTGGTCATCGTGAGCTTCGGCATGGAAATGATCCGTAAGTACGAGGCGTTCGCTGGTCCCGTCATTCTGGTCACCATGGCCGCGATCGCCGTGTGGGTCTTCGTCGAGGCCGGCGGAGCCATCCAGTGGTCCGGAATCAAGGGGCTCGAAGGCGGCGAAATGTGGTTGACCATTTTCGCCGGCGGAGCCCTGTGGGTGTCGATTTACGGAACCTTCGTGCTGAACTTCTGCGACTTCACCCGTTCTTCCACCACCAGGAAGTCGATCGTCAAGGGCAACTTCTGGGGCATCCCCATCAACATGCTGGTCTTCGGCGCCATTGTGGTGGTCATGGCCGGCGGGCAGTACAAGATCAACGGCACGGTCATCGAAAGCCCGTCGGACATTGTCCAGAGCATCCCCAACACGCTCCTGCTGGTGTTGGCCTGCCTGGCCTTGCTCATCCTGACCGTGGCCGTGAACCTGATGGCCAACTTCGTGGCCCCGGTGTACGCGCTGACCAACCTCTTCCCGCGGCACCTGAACTTCCGTAAGGCAGCGTGGGTCAGCGGCACCATCGGCCTGGTCATCCTGCCCTGGAACCTTTACAACAACCCGATCGTGATCGTCTACTTCCTGGGCGGACTTGGCGCCTTGCTCGGCCCGCTGTTCGGAGTCATCATGGCCGACTACTGGCTGGTCCGCCGGGGCAAGGTCAACGTCCCCGAGCTGTACACCGATGATCCCAAGGGTGCCTACTTCTACAAGCGCGGCGTGAATCCCAGGGCCATCATCGCCCTGATTCCGGCCGCTGCCATCGCCGTTGCCATCGCATTCATCCCGGCGCTGGCACCTGCAGCACCGTTCGCGTGGTTCATCGGAGCAGGCGTCGGCGCCCTGACGTTCTTCGCCGTTGCTGACAGGAAGCAACTTCACGACGACGTGTCCGGTGAGCCGATCGCCGTCGCCAGCACCCACTAGCAAAATCGCCAGCACTCACTAGCAACCCAGCACCAAGGCCAAGCCCACCCTCGCCGACAACCGGACTTCGCTCCAGTTGCCCGGGGGTGGGTGTCGCCGTTGAGAGGATTTCCATGCGCATCCTTGTCGCAAACGTCAACACCACCCAGTCCATGACAGACTCCATCGCTGCCCAGGCGCGGGCAGCGGCTGCTCCGGGCACCGAGATCATCGGGATTACGCCCCGCTTCGGCGCCGATTCCTGTGAAGGCAATTTTGAGAGCTACCTTGCAGCAATCGCCGTCATGGATGCCGTGGTCAACTATCCTGAACCGTTCGACGCCGTCATCCAGGCCGGCTATGGCGAACACGGCCGCGAAGGCCTGCAGGAACTCCTGGACGTGCCCGTCGTCGACATCACCGAAGCCGCTGCCAGTACGGCGATGTTCCTCGGCCACAAATATTCGGTGGTCACCACCCTTGATCGCGCGGTGCCGCTGATCGAGGACCGCCTCAAGCTTGCCGGCCTGGATGCGCGCTGCGCTTCGGTCCGGGCCAGCGGCATGGCTGTGCTGGAACTCGAGGAGTACCCCGAGCGCGCCGTTGAAGCGATCGTTAGCCAGGCCGAAGAAGCCGTCCGCAACGACAAGGCCGAGGTCATCGTCCTTGGCTGCGGGGGTATGGCGGGGCTGGACGAGCAGATCCGGCAGCGCACCGGTGTTCCCGTCGTGGACGGTGTCGCTTCGGCCGTCACCATCGCGGAGTCACTGGTCCGCCTCGGCCTGTCCACATCCAAGGTGCGAACCTACGCCACGCCGCGCCCCAAGACTGTCATAGGCTGGCCGATAACTGCAGCCCAGCATTCGGCAGCCCAGCATTCAGCAGACCAGCAAGAAACCGCACGCTGACGCTGCCCACAGTATCTCCCGAAAGGCAACTACATGACTGACTCCAGCCTGCCCGCAGACTCAAGGGTCGCCGTCGTCACCGGGGCCGGTTCCGGTATTGGGCGTGCGGTCGCCCGTCTCATGCTCGCCGAAGGCTACCGGGTGGCGCTGGCCGGCCGTCGTGAAGCCCAGTTGATCGAAAGCGCGGGCGGCCACCCGGAGGCGCTGGCGGTTCCGTGCGACGTGACAGTGCCCGACGACGTCGCCCGCCTTTTCGCGGCGGTTCGCCAGCGCTGGGGCCGGGTTGATGTGCTGTTCAATAACGCAGGCATTTTTGGCCCTGCCGGCGACGTCGGCGAGATTGACGTGGACGAATGGGAAGCGACCCTGAGGGTCAATGTCACCGGTTCCATGCTGTGCGCGGCTGAAGCGGTACGCACCATGAAAGCCCAGGAACCGCAGGGCGGGCGGATCATCAACAACGGGTCCATCTCGGCCCATTCGCCCAGGCCGCGGTCCGTGGCGTACACGGTCACGAAGCACGCGATGACCGGCCTCACCAAGAGCATTGAGCTCGATGGGCGGGCTTTTGGCATTACGTGCGGTCAGATCGACATCGGCAATACCCGGACCGAGATCATGGACACGATTGGTGTCGGATCGGGAGCCCTGCAGGCCGACGGTAGCCGCAAGGTGGAGCCGATGTTCCCGGTGGACGACGCGGCCCGTGCCGTGCTGATGATGGCCAACATGCCGGCGTCGGCCAGTGTCGGATCACTGGTGGTCACCGCAGCCGGCATGCCGTTCGTGG
Organism: Paenarthrobacter sp. AR 02; assembly: GCF_021538675.1. Lineage (GTDB taxonomy): Bacteria > Actinomycetota > Actinomycetes > Actinomycetales > Micrococcaceae > Arthrobacter. The sequence goes on along the minus strand of NZ_JAJUKH010000001.1, from coordinate 572,367 downwards.
GCCGCGGCTAGCGAGTTAGGAGCGCCCGCCGGGGGAGCGGATGTACCGGCCCCACCCACTTTGCTTTTGAATGCCCGGGACACGCCTGAGGAGGAGTGTGTCGCGGGCTTTTCTGCGCCCAAACAAGGTGGTGGAGGCCCGGATCCCGGAGCCTTCCAACCGAATGTGACTTCCATAATATGGAAACGCATTTTCCCCTTGCGGAATGATGTGACCCGGCTTACATTGAAAACATCCCCCCAAAACGAGGGGCTGTTCCCAAACTGATTGGTTCAGATCAATGAAGATCCCAGACTCCGCGGCGCTGAAGGCGAGTTCGGCCCCGCAGAAGAAAAAGCGGCTGTACCAGTCGCTCTTTTTTCAAATTCTGATCGCCGTCGTCGCAGGTGTGCTCATCGGTCATTTTTGGCCGACCATCGGGTCCGCCCTCCGGCCACTGGGTGATGGATTCATTCAACTCATCAAAATGATCATCGCCCCGCTGATCTTCCTCGTGATCGTCACGGGAATCTCGGCAGTGGGCGACGTCAAGGCGGTCGGAAGGGTTGGGGTCAAGGCGCTCCTGTACTTCACCGGCGCCACGCTTTTCGCCCTCGTTTTCGGGCTCATCGTAGGAAACATCGTCCAGCCGGGTGCCGGGCTGAATATCGATCCCTCAACGCTTTCCCAGGAAGCGCTCGACGCCAAGACCGGCCACGCGGTCCCCAAGGACGCGGCCGCCTTCATCCTTGACGTCATTCCTTCGAGCGTCATCGGCGCCTTCGCCAACAACAGCCTGCTCCAGGTGCTGTTCTTCTCCGTCTTCTTCGGCGCTGCAATCGTCGTCATCGGCCGGGAACGGTGCCTGCCGGTCATCAGCCTCATGGAGACGGTCCTGGAGCTGATCTTCAAGATCATGTCCTGGATCATGAGGGTGGCCCCGATCGGTGCCTTTGGTGCCATGGCCTTCATCATCGGCCAGTACGGTGTGGGGACTCTGGGAACGTACGCACTGTTGATCGCATCGTGCTACGGAGCGGCGATCATCTTCATCGGGTTGCTGTTCCTGGTGGCGTGGGGCTTCGCGCGGGTTCCGCTGTGGCAGTTCCTCAAGTACACCCGCGAAGAATTCCTGCTGGCACTTGGCACGGCATCCACTGAAGCCGTCATGCCGCGCATCATGACCAAGCTGACCAACGCCGGCTGCTCACGGGCAACCACCGGCCTGGTCGTTCCCACCGGATATTCGTTCAACCTCGACGGCGCCGCAATCTACCTTTCGATTTCGCTGCTGTTCCTGGCCCAGGCATTCGGCCATAACCTGGACCTCGGCCAGCAGTTGGCTGCCCTTGGCGTGCTGCTCCTTACCTCCAAGGGAATGGCAGGCGTCCCGGGCTCGTCGTTCCTGGCACTCTCGGCGACCGCTGCGGCCTTGGGCATCTTCCCGGTGGCCGGTGTCGCTCTTCTCCTTGGAGCGGACCGCCTCATGGACTCCATGCGCGTCGTCGTGAACCTCCTCGGCAACTGTGTGGCAACGTTCGTCGTCGCCAAATGGGAAGGCCAGTTCGACCGCAGCGTCATGGTCCGTGCGTTCAACGGTGAGATCACCAATGAGGACACCGCCATCATGCTCGGCAAGGAAGACGTCTTTGCGCAACAGGAACTGGAACGCATCAGCAGCGGCCAGAACCCGTCGCCGAAATTCCGCGGCGGCCCGACCTCCGATGAGATACCGCAATTCGAGATGAGCAAGCCGGGCAAATCACAGGACCCGATCTGCCCTGACTGACGTGAATGGTGATGCCCTCCGGAAAGCTCCGGGGGGCATCGCCGTTTAAAGGGGCAGCAAGCCGGACAGGTCGGCCCGCAAACCCGAGGCTGTCACTTTGTGCGACGATACGGCGTCCGCCCACGAGATCCGGCCCGTCACCAGCGAAAGCCAGGTGTCGGCGTCGCACTCAATGACGTTCGGGGGAGTACCGCGGGTGTGGCGGGGCCCTTCAACGCACTGGGTCACGCCAAACGGCGGCACCCGGACTTCCACCGAATTGCCGGGCGCGCGGGCGGTGACTTCCTCCAGCGAGTAGCGGACCGCCGTCGCAATCAACGGGCGCGACGGCGGCGTCCCGGCGTCGGCGGTTGTCCCACCGGCGGTTTCGGAACGTTCGACGGCGGTTTGCCAGGTTGCCAGGGCGGCGCGGCCGTCCTCGATGTTGACTCGGCGTCGTGCAACAGCCATGGGTATGTCCTTATCCTGTGCGGGTTAGTCGAGCAGTGCGGAGACGGCATGGCCCAGGCGGATCCTGCCTACCGCACGTCCGCCGCCGAGCACCGGCTCCACTACGCGTTCCAGGACGTTGGAAACCGCCGGGATGTCCACTGCTCCGCTGACGGCAAGCAGCGTCAGCCCCACCAGGGTGGTGGCACGGAGATTGCCGTCCAGAACCTTGACCGCCACGGTGGCGCCGGTGGGCGTTGCCAGGACAAGGACGCCCTCTGCGCCGATCTTTGCCAGGACTTCAAGTTCCTCCATGACCACCGTGTTGGACTCGCCTTTGCCTTGAACGGCCCAGGGGTAATCCAGCATGGACGTGGCGATGGTGGCTGCACGGGCGTTGGAAGAGGAGTCGCCGGGCGACTTTGCCAGCTTGGAGTAGGCGCGCGCAAGACCGGTGAGCGACAACGCTGCTACCGGCGCGCCGCACCCATCGATGCCCAGATGGGAGATCGTCTCTTCGCTGTATTCCTCAATGACGGAACGAACGCGCTGCTGGAGCGGGTGGTTCGGTTCGAGGTAGCTGCGGAGGTCCCAGCCGTTCTCGGTGCAAGCCCACAGGAAGGCTGCGTGCTTGCCGGAGCAATTGAAAGCGAGCTTGGATTGGCCCCGCTCGGAGCGTACCAGCCAGTTACGGGCCGTCTCATCCTGCGGCCACGCTGTGGGGCAGTGCAGGTTCTCCTCGCGGACTCCGGCGGCCTTGAGCATCCCTTCCACCACATCCATGTGTTCCAGGGACCCGGTGTGGCTACCGCACGCCACTGCCACCTGCGCGCCACGCAGCGGGACGCCGGACTGCATGGAAGCCAACGCCTGGAAAGGTTTGAGTGTGGAGCGGGCGAAGACGGGGGCATCGATGTCACCCAGCCGGGTCACCACGGAACCATCACCGGCGAGGACCACGGCAGCACCAACATGCCGGGACTCGATGAAGCCGCTGCGTTCGATCACTGCCAGTTCCACTGCGGAGTCTACGTTGAACGTTTCGTGCGAACTCATTGGCATGCAGTAAGTCTATGGGGCGCCGCGGTTACTGGGGTTCTCTCGTGGTCCGGTGCGTGACACAGCTTAGGATGCTCGCCCTTCACAAAGTACCCTTGAAGCCGTGAAGGTACTCGTCATTGGCCCAGGCGGCCGCGAACACGCCATTGTCCGCTCTCTGCTTGAAGACCCGAACGTTTCGGAGGTCCACGCGGCCCCGGGCAACGCGGGCATCAGCAAACTCGTTCCCACGCACGCGATTGACGGGAACAACCCGGAAGCCGTGTCCGCCCTCGCCACCAAGCTGGGCGTGGACCTGGTGGTCGTTGGCCCCGAGGCGCCCCTGGCTGCCGGTGTTTCCGACGCCGTCCGTGAGGCCGGCATTCCGGTGTTCGGTCCCAGCAAGGAAGCGGCCCAGCTGGAGGCCTCCAAGGCTTTCGCCAAGCAGATCATGGCCGAAGCCAACGTCCCCACGGCCATGGCCCGCGTTGCCACCAACGCAGAGGAAGCCGCTGACGCCCTGGACACTTTCGGTGCCCCGCATGTGGTCAAGGACGACGGTCTGGCTGCCGGCAAGGGTGTGGTTGTCACCAACGACCGCGACGAAGCACTGGCACACGCCCAGGCCTGCTTCGACGCCGGTGGAACCGTGGTCATCGAGGAATTCCTTGACGGCCCCGAAGTTTCCCTGTTCGTGCTGTGCGACGGCCGCACCACCGTTCCGTTGTCCCCGGCGCAGGACTTCAAGCGCATCTTCGACAACGACGAGGGTCCCAACACCGGTGGCATGGGTGCGTACACCCCGCTTGAGTGGGCTCCCGAGGGCCTGGTCCAGGAAGTCATCGACCGCGTGGCGCAGCCCACCGTGGACGAGATGGCCCGCCGCGGCACGCCCTTCATCGGCGTGTTGTACTGCGGTCTGGCCCTGACCTCCCGTGGCACCCGCGTCATCGAATTCAACGTCCGCTTCGGCGACCCCGAAACCCAGGCAGTCCTGGCCCGCCTCAAGACCCCGCTCGGTGCGCTGCTGCTGGCAGCTGCCAAGGGCGAACTGGACACCGCCGAAGAGCTGCGCTGGTCCAAGGACACGGCAGTCGCCGTCGTCGTTGCTGCCGAAAACTATCCGGACGCGCCCCGCACAGGCGACCGGATCCGTGGCCTGAAAAAGGTTGACGAACTGGACGGCGTCCACGTGGTCCACGCCGGCACCAAACTGGATGATGAGGGCAAGGTGGTTTCCGCCGGCGGCCGTGTCCTGGCCGTTGTTGCGCTCGGTTCCGATCTGGTGGAAGCCCGCGAAAAAGCGTACGACGGCGTGGAGCTGGTTCAGCTTGAAGGCTCGCAGTTCCGCACGGACATCGCAGGCAAAGCCGCCCGCGGCGAAATCCGGGTTCCCTACGCGGGCACCGGAACCATCCCGAAAGTGAAGGCCTGACCCATGACTGATTCCCTTCCCACGGGCGGCCTGGAAACCGAAACCCTGCAGCTTCCCGGTTGGACGCACGTCTACTCCGGCAAGGTTCGTGACCTCTATGTCCCGGCCGATGAGTCCATCACCGAAAAAGTAGGCCAGGAATGCGTGCTGGTGGTCGCCAGTGACCGCATCAGCGCTTACGACCACGTCCTGAGCAGCGAAATTCCGGACAAGGGCCGGGTCCTGACCCAGCTGAGCCTGTGGTGGTTCGACCAGCTGGAGGTTGAGCACCACGTCCTCGCTTCGACCGTTGAGGGTGGCGTCCCGGCCGAGGTTGAGGGCCGTGCCATGATCTGCAAGAAGCTGGACATGTTCCCGGTGGAGTGCATCGCCCGCGGCTACCTCACCGGCTCCGGCCTGGCTGAGTACAAGAAATCCGGGACAGTCTGTGAGATCCCGCTGCCGGACGGCCTGGTTGACGGTTCGCGTTTGGAGAAGGCACTTTTCACCCCCTCTGCTAAGGCTGAGGTTGGCGAGCACGACGAGAACATCACCTACGACGACGTCGTGGCCATGGTGGGTGACGACATCGCCGCCCGCCTGAGCGAACTCACGTTGAAGATCTACACCCGTGCCGAGGAGATCGCACGCGAACGCGGCATTATCCTTGCCGATACCAAGGTGGAGTTCGGGATCGACGCAGCCACTGGCATCATCACGCTGGGCGACGAGGTCCTCACCCCGGATTCTTCGCGTTTCTGGGATGCAGCAACGTACGCGCCGGGCCAGTCCCAGCCGTCGTACGACAAGCAATACGTCCGCGACTGGTTGACCTCGGCGGAATCGGGCTGGGACAAGTCCTCGGACACCCCGCCGCCGGCTCTTCCCGCCGATGTTGTTGAGCGCACCCGCGCCCGCTACGTCGAAGCCTACGAAAAGCTCACGGGCCGCACCTTCGCGTAAGCCCGTCCAACTGAGTCGCAGTAAGGCTCGTTTTGACCCCTCAAAGCGCGCTTTACTGCGACCTGTTTGGGTTAATCAGGCCTGCGAGGGCTCCGGGTGCGTTGCGGCGGCGCGTCGCTCGGCCAGCCGGATCTCCAGGACCGCGTCCATGGCTTGCTGAACCCGGTCAGAGGCTCCCGCCGCACTGAAGTCGTGTTGGGCTTCTTCCAGGTAATGCAGTGCCTCGGTGGTTTCGCCGGCCGCTTTCAAGGACTTGCCAAGCAGCAGCGAGACCTCGCCTGCAGTATGCCGGGCCAAAACCTTGCGGTCGGCATAGATTTCGCGGAGTTTCTCTACGGCCGCAAGGATGTCGCCGGTCAGATAGAGCCAGCGGGCGCGGATGAACGCGACCTCCAGCTGATCCGTCTTGTTGCCGCCCACGATCGACAGGGCCAATTCCGCACGCTCAATGGCGGACAGTGTTTCCGGCTCCACAATCCCGGAGGACAACCGCACAGCAGCGGAAGCCTTATTGAACCGGGCCCACAGCTCGATGTCGTTGGCGGGGGAGAGGAGCTTGGCCGCACGTTCGTGGTGCTTGATGCCTTCCACGTAGTCGTGGCGCATGAACGCTACGTTGCCCACGACCCACGCGACCTCGCCGGCCAGCTGCGACATGGAGTGCTCGTCCATGTGATCGATCATGGCCAGGCAGTACGTCCATGCCTCGTCCAGCTTGCCGCTCTCTGCGAGGGCACCGATCAGCGCGCGGTGCGCGCCGATAATCAGCGTTGAGCCCTTGGGCAGCTGCTCACACAGCTTGACTGCTTGCTTTGCGTGCTCGACGGCGGTGGCCAGCTGACCTTGTCCGTGGCACACAGCGGCAAGCATCTGCCAGGCCCGTACTCCGAGACCTGCAGATTCGGTGGCCATGGGATGTTCCAGGAGGTGCTCAACAATCTGCTGGCATTCCTTCAGCTGGCCTTGCTTCATCACGCACTCGGCCTGCATGTAGGTCATGTTCCACCAAGCACTGTTGTTCTTGGCTTCAAGGGCGATCTGCGCTGCGGTTGCGGCGTGGCTGGCTGCGAGTTGGTAATCGCGAAGGTCCCAGGCTTGCCTGGCGTAGAGGCCGGCGAGGACGTACTCGGCGTCGCTGACGGAAACAGGTTGGCTCCACGCTTCCAAGGCCTTGGGGGCGAGCTCCAACCGCCGTGCCAGCTCTTCGATGACCTCGGCGGTGGGTTCCCTCCGTCCCGTCTCCAGCAGCGAAATGTAGCTGGGCGAATACAGGTTTTTGCCGAGCTCGGCCTGCGTTAACCCACGTTCGAGCCGTTCGGCACGTAGCTTCTCGCCGAATCCGTTTCCCACGGGTCCCCTCCTACAGGTGTCTTTTGACCAAAACCTTGACAGTCTCTGTGGAAAACATTTTACAATGTATGTCAACAGGGACCACGCAATTTCCGTAACGAATCCGACTCGCATTGGGGAAATACCATGTTCAAGAAAATCATCGCTTCAGCGGCTTTGGCAGGCGCGCTGTCGCTGGCAGTCGCGGCTCCCGCAGTCGTCTCCGCCGCTTCGGCAGGAGACTCCAGCACGGTCAGCGCAATCGGCAACTGGCCTGATCCCATGCGCGTGGCGGCGCCAACCAAGTCAGCGGACACCACGTACACGCCGATGTCCATTGGCAACTGGCCGGATCCTATGTAAATCCAGTGTAGAGAAGAAACCCCCGGGGCGTGACGAGCCAGGCCCCGGGGGTTTCCTTTTGCCCTCATTTGAGCAAACAAAAATGGCGCCGATTTCTCGGCGCCATTTTCGTGTTTGGTCGGGATGACAGGATTTGAACCTGCGACCTCTTCGTCCCGAACGAAGCGCGCTACCAAGCTGCGCTACATCCCGATCCGCTGCGAAAGCAACTGTTCAAGGATAGCTGAATAGCCCCGTGATGCGAAATCGAGGGCTGGGTGTCCATCGTCACGGCCGCAACGCAACGCAAGCTACACCAGGGAGTCCCGCCATGCCCCATGCAACTGGGCGAACCGCCCGCCTCCGCTGATCAGTTCTGCGGGGGTTCCGTCCTCCACAATGCGGCCGTCGTGCACCACCAGTACCCTGTCAGCGGTCTCCACCGTGGACAACCGGTGGGCGATGATGATGGCAGTCCGCGCCGACTGCCCACCCACTACGCCTTCGAGCAAGTTAGCGAGCCCCTGCTGGACCATGCGTTCCGAGGGGATGTCCAGCGAAGACGTTGCCTCATCCAGTATCAGCACGGCGGGAGCAGCCAGGAAGGCACGGGCAAAGCCGATGAGTTGGCGTTGCCCTGAGGACACGCGTCCGCCACGCTTGTTGACGTCGGTGTCGTAGCCGTCCGGGAGGCTCATGATGAATTCGTGGGCCCCCACCGCTGCGGCCGCGGCTTCGATCTCAGCACGGGATGCTTCGGGCCGGCCCAAAGCGATGTTGTCGGCCACCGATCCACTGAACAGGAACGCCTCCTGGGTGACCATCACGACGGCGCGGCGGAGATCGGTGGTGGCGAGGTCCCGCAGGTCGACACCATCCAGAGTGATCGCTCCCGAGGTGACGTCGTAGAAGCGCGCCACGAGCTTGGCCAAGGTGGACTTTCCGGCGCCGGTCTGGCCCACCAGGGCCACGGTCTGTCCGGCGGGGATGTGCAGGTCCAGGCGCGGGACAACAAGGCTGCCGTCGTTGTAGCCGAACTCCACCGCGTTGAAGGAGATCTCGCCGCGCGGGTTCTTCAACGGCACCGGGTTCTTCGGCGGCCGGACGGTTGGAACTTCTTCCAGCAGGCCGGACACCTTTTCCAACGCCGCCTGGGCACTCTGGAACGAGTTGTAGAACATGGCCATCTGGTCCACCGGCTGGAAGAAGCGCTTGGTGGACAGGATCAAGGCCAGCAGGACGCCGACTGCAAGGTCACCGCTCAGCACCCTGAAGCCCCCGAAGAGCAGGACGACGGCGACACAGACGTTGCCGATCAACACCAGGCCGGGCTGGAAAATGCCATTGAGGTTGATGGACCGGACGGTGTTCTTGCGGTAATCCTCAGCCAACTGCCCGTACTGGGCGGCATTCTCGCGCTCTTTGCGGAAGGCCTTTACGGCGCGGATGCCGGTCATGGTTTCCACGAAATGCACAATCAACCGTGCTGAAACCACGCGTGACTCCCGGAAAGCTATCTGTGAATGCTTCTGGTACCAGCGCGCAAGGAAGAACATGGGAACACCGGCTGCGAGCATGATCAGGCCACTGCGCCAGTCCAGGGCAAACACGGTGACGGCCGTGAAGACCATGAACAGCATGCCGGAGGCGAGGGAGCTGACACCGGAGTCCAACAGTTCCCGCAGCGCCTCCAAGTCGGAGGTCTGCCGGGCGATGATGCGGCCTGAGGTGTACTTCTCGTGGAATTCCAAGCTCAACCGCTGGGTGTGCCGGAACACTCGAAGCCGAAGATCGAGGAGCATCGCCTGGCTCAGCCTGGCAGTGGACGTGACATACAGTGCCGTCATCCCAGCTGTCGCAATGGCCGCTGCCAAATACAGCGAACCGGCCAGAACCAGTGGGCCGTTGTCGCCGGACTGCAATGCCGGCAGCGCATGGTCAATCCCGAAAGCGATCAGCGCAGGCCCGGCCACGCGGGTGAGTTGCGAGACCACCACCATCACGATCGTCATCCAGAAACGCAACCGTACCGGGCGGATCAGCGAGGCAAGCAAGGCGAGGGACCGGCGTCGTACGGCTTTGCTGTCCGCTTTGGTGAGGTGCGTGTTGTCCTCGTTGGCGGTTCCAAATGTTGTGGCGCTCACCGGCGGGCCTCCTCAGCTTCTTCGAGCTCGTCCAGTTCGCTGTCCAGATCCTTTGGGCCGGCGTCAAGGCTGGCGATGACGTAGCGGTAATGGTCGTTTTCGGCCAACAGTTCCGTGTGGGTTCCGACGGCGGTAATGGTTCCGTTTTCGAGCAAGGCGACCCGGTCAGCCAGGGCCACGGTGGAAGGCCGGTGCGCCACGATGAGCGTTGTGGTGTCGCGGAGGACCTCGCGCAAACGGGCTTCCACGCGTTCCTCGGTATTCACGTCGAGCGCGGAAAGGGGGTCATCCAGGACCAACACTTTGGGTTTTGCGGCGATGGCCCGGGCCAAGGCGATGCGCTGGCGCTGGCCGCCTGACAGGCTGAGCCCTTCCTCGCCGATCAGCGTGTCCACACCGTCCGGCAATGAGTACGCGAACTGTGCCTGGGCAACGTCCAGGGCTTCATCCAGCGCGGCATTACTGGGATCCGGAGCGCCAAGAAGCACGTTGTCCCGTACGGAGCTCGAAAACAACGTGGTGTCCTCGAAAGCCACGGCCACTATCCTGCGGAGCTCGTCAATGTCGTAGTCCCGTACATCCACGCCGTCGATGGTCACGGCGCCCTCGGTCACGTCGTACAGGCGGGGGACCAGCTGGAGCAGCGCACTCTTTCCGCTGCCGGTGATCCCCACCAGGGCCATGGTCTCACCCGGGCGGATATCAAGGGTGACATCGTGCAGGAGGTTGCCGCCGTCGTCGAACCCGAAACCCGCTTGCTCAAACCGCAGGGCGCCCTTGACGGCTTCCGGCACCACGGCTTTGTCCGGAGAGGTGATGGTGTTTTCGGTATCCATGACCTCAAAATGGCGATCCAGCGCAGTCTTGGCGGTCAATGCCATGGCCAGCAGCATCCCGGAGAATTCCACCGGCGTTGCCACCACGGCTGCGGTTGCGAAGAACGCCACCAGCGAGCCAATGCTCAGCTGCCCGCTGGCCGCCAGCATGACCCCGACCACCAGCCCGACGCCCAGCGCAAGCTCCGGCAGCAACGTAACCACCAGCGTGAAGCCCGCTTGTTGCTTGGCCTTTGCGATCTCGGTCTGGCGCAGTTCCTCGGCTTGGCCGTTGAAGTTCTCCAGCGCTTCCCGGCTGCGGCCGAACGCTTTAAGCACTCGGATGCCGTGCACGGATTCTTCAACGGTGGTGGCGAGGTCGCCTGCCTGGTCCTGGCTGAGGCGCGCCACCAGGCTGAAGCGGCGGCGGAAGCGGAAGGAATTGATCATGATCGGCACAGCAGCGGCGAGGAAGATCAGTGCGAGCTGCCAGCTCATTGAGAACATGACGCCGACGCCGATAATCACCGTCAATGTCGTGACCACCAGCATGATCGCACCAAACGCCATCCAGCGGCGAAGGAAACTGAGATCCGTCATGGCCCGCGAAAGGAGCTGGCCCGAACCCCAGCGATCGTGGAATGCGACGGTGAGCTCCTGGAGGTGCCCGTACAGCGTTACGCGCATCCTGGTCTCAACGGTGGTGGCCGGGTTGATGACGAACTGGCGGCGCAGCGCCACCAGCCCGGCTTCGGCAATACCCAAGCCAAGGATCACGACGGCGGCAATCCAGACCGCGTCCGCGGAACCGCCGGGTTGCAGGGAGTTGTTGACGAGTACCCGCAGCACTTGCGGGATGGTCAAGGCGACAATGCTCGCGAGCAGGGCGCAGATGAGGCCCATAAGTAGTCGGGGGATGATTGGCCGCACATGGGGATACAGGCGGCCGACGGAGGTGAAAAATGACGTTTGCTTGGACATGCCCGCTTCTCGACAGCTGGATCTTCAGATGGTGCGGAGGTAGTTTCCCGTAGCAACTACCCTATGCCATGCCGTGATTCGTTTCACAGAAGCGCGGGGGTCTGGTGAAATGTTTGACCCAGTTATTGAGGATCGTGATGCGGATTCATGACTTTAAGGACAGCGAGGCTATGCCGCCCCGGGCTCAGCTGGATACCGGATACACACCTCGTCGCGGTCTTGTTAAAAGCAAGGAGCCGCAGTCGACCGCCTTGGTTTCAGTGACTACGGTTCCTTAAGAGCTCCGTTGGAAAAGGGAGTAACTATTCAGCTTCCTAGCAAAGACGCATCCAATCTACGCCTTCGAGATTCAATGTTGCCTCATCGCGAACATCCCAGTGGACGTCTATGCACGACCCGCCAGGGGAGTACGTTTGGAGGCTATATCCGGATCCAGTTCCGAGGAATGCGAGTCCAACAGTAGGAACGGGGCCGTAGCCTACATTGTTGATGAAGGCATGGTAGCGGTTGCCAGGTACGTTGCCGTAGAGGTTTAGCCAGTTAGTTTGACACGTGGGTGAATACAGGACATCCACTCTGCCTTGAACTTGATTGTAGGTAGTATTCACAACGTTTCTGGATGCGATGATGTACGACCCCGCAGCGCAACCGGTGCTTATAGGATCGGTGTTGTCATGCGCGGGGCTCGCATTGGCGGCCGGCACTGAAAACAAACTAAGGCCCAAGACGGCTGCGAACGAGGCAGCGACGGCCGCGACTTTTTTAAACAACTGGATCCCCCAATGAATGATCGAACTGTTCGAGGCTACGAAGCACAAACCCAAAATGTCACGTTTTGTGCATTGTTAGCATAATGCTGACACCGTAACACATGATGCGAGTTGATCCCCTAACGCTCTTGACTACGCCGTGAGGGTCAGCAGGACAGCTTCCGGGCGGCACGCGATGCGGACCGGTGAGAAGCGTGAGGTGCCGATGCCGCCCGAGACGTTCACCGGCGTCGTGAATCCGTTGCTTTCCCAGTCGTGAAGGCCCTTGGCCCGCCAGGTTGGCAGATCGCAATTGGAGACCAAAGCGCCGTAGCCGGGGATGCAGATCTGTCCGCCGTGGGTGTGGCCGGCGATGATGAGGTCTGCCTGGGCCTGGGTGAAGTGGTCGAGCACGCGCTGATACGGGGCATGGACGACGGCGACCTTCAGGTGCGGGCGGGCGTCCTGGTTGACGGTGCCGCGCGGCCAGCCCGCGTAGCGTTCGCGCTTCAGATGGGGATCATCGACACCGGAAAAATCGAAACGCAGGCCATTCAGCACAACAGACTGTGCACGGTTGGTGAGGTCGATCCAGCCACTCATGCCAAACGCGGACCGGAGCTTGGGCCAATCCAGTTTTTTTGGCTCATTCTTCGGCTTGGAAGGACCGCGGAAGTAGCCGGCAGGGTTCTTGATCCTCGGCGCGTAGTAGTCATTGGATCCCGGAACGAAGACGCCCGGGAACTCCAACAAGGGCCTCAGTGCCTGGACCAGGGGATCGATCGCCTTGGTGTGGCTCAGGTTGTCGCCCGTGTTCACCACAAGGTCCGGCTTGAGTTCGGCGAGGGACTTCAGCCATTCGGCCTTTTTCTCCTGGCCGGGGACAAAGTGGATGTCGCTTACATGCAGGACCCTGACCGGGCCGAAGCCCTCGGGGAGGATGGGAAGGACCTCGCGGCGAACCTCGAATTGGTCCTTCTCCCACCAGCCGTAAGCCGCGGCAGCCGCGCCTGCAGTTGCGCCGATTGCTGTGGTGACGGCGAAACCGCGCCCGACACTGCGGACGCGGTTTGCCAGTGAATCTCCGAACGACACCTGGTCAGTCCTTGCCCGGACCGTTGTTGTTGCCGTTGCCGTTGCCGTTGCCGTTGTTTCCGTTGTTAGGCGTGGTCGGGGTAGGCGCAGCATTCCGCTGAGGCGCTGCACCACCCAAAAGGTTGCTCGGCGGTTGCTGGAACGGGTTGGTCCCGTAGGCCGGAGCCACGGACAACATGTAGTTGGTGAACTGCGGACCAGCAATCATGTAACCGTCGATGGATGGGTAGAACTTACCGTTCACCGTAATGTTGCGGCCAGGACGGAGCTGGTTATCCAGCGGATCGCCGAACCAGGAAGCGGTTGCAAGGCCGGTGGTGTAGCCGACAACCCACGTGGAACCATTCGAGTCGTTGGTACCGGTCTTGGCAGCAACGGGGAAATTGCTCGAGTTGAGGGCTGGCCGGATGAGCGAGCCAGAACCTTCATCCAGGACCTTGCCCATTGCGTAAGCCACGCCGCGGGCAACCTCGGGCTTGACGGCGTCCTTGCAGTTCGATGACTGGGCAGGCAGGTCAGCACCCGATTGATCCTTCACCGACGTGATGGCGATCGGCTCGCAGTACTTGCCGTCAGCGGCGAAGGTCGCGAACGCAGCAGCCATGGTCAAGGGAGCTGTTTGAGTTGCGCCGATCAGGTTAGACAACCGCGTCATCTGAACCTGCGGGTTAGGATCGGTGATTTTGCCAGTGTCATCCCGCGCGGGAAGGCCGCCGTGGATTCCGGTGGCATCAACAATTCCCTGAATGCCGCAGAGGTCAACTTGCGCTGCGGAAGCGAACGTTGCGGTATTGATCGAGTTTTTGAGGCCCCAGAGCACAGTCATCGTGCGGTAGTAGTCGGGTTCCGAGTTTTGCAAGTCGAAGCTGCCCGGCACTGTAGCGTCGTAGAAACCATCGGTGGGCGTTGGACAGGTGTTTCTCCACGGGAAGTTCTGTGGATACTTCCTAACCGCCGCATTGACGTTCTGGTTCATCGACTTGCCCTCGTTCAGCCATTCAGCGAACGTGAAGGGCTTCATTGTGGAACCAGGCTGGAAGCCGCCGATGCCGTTGAGGTCGTTGCCGTTGGCGTCCAAAACATCAACGTTGAAGTTCTGGGTCTGATCAAACTTGCCCTCCTGGGGCAGCCACACGGTGTTCTGGGCCATGCTGACAATCTGGCCGGTGCCCGGCTGGACGGAGGTGATGGAAGCGCCCCACTTGTCCGGGTTCGCACCTGCCGTACCATCAACCTGCTGCTGGGCCACTGCCTGTGCCGTGGGATCCAGTGTGGTCTTGATGGTGAGGCCACCGCGCTGGACGCGCTTGATGCGCTCTTCCTGGGTGTCGCCGTAGGCCGGGTTGTTGAAGAGAAGGTGCAGCACGTAGTCGCAGAAGTACGGGGCCATGGTGGCGTAAGCGCAACCCTGGCGGGCCGGCGTGACCTTGGTGGTCACCGGGGTGGCGACAGCTGCGTCGTATTCGGCCTTGGTGATCTTGTTCTGGTTGACCATCGCGGCAAGAACCAGGTCACGGCGGACCTTGGCGTTGTCCGGGTTGGTGATCGGGTCGAAAGCGGACGGGCTGTTGACCAAGCCCGCCAGCAGTGCAGCCTGGGGGAGGGTAAGGTCCTTGGCCGAGGTGCTGAAGAAGAACTTTGCCGCAGCCTCGATGCCGTACGCGTCGCGGTTGAAGAACACGATGTTGAGGTAGCCCTCAAGGATCTGTTCCTTGGAGAACTTCTTCTCCAGTGCGATGGCGAGCTTCATTTCGCGAAGCTTGTCGCCCACGCCCTTGTTAACACCGTTGAGCTTGACGTCGGAGTCATTGCCCGATGCCACCAGTGACTCGTTGATGACGTTGTTCACATACTGCTGCGTGATGGTGGACGCACCCTGCTTGTTGCCGCGCGCGGTGCTGACGATGGCTCGCAGGATGCCGGTGGTGTCGATGCCGCCGTGCTCGTAGAAGCGGCTGTCCTCGATAGCGATGACAGCGTCTTTGATATACGGGCTCATCTGGTCCAGCGGAACCTTGGTCCGGTTCTCTGCGTAGATCGAAGCGATCGGCGAACCGTCTTTCGCCAGGATCGTCGTGTTCTGGCTGGGCGGATCCACCTGGAGTTCCGCCGGCAGAGTGTCAAAGAACTGGATTGAACCGCTTGCGGCACTGCCTGAGACGGCCGCGGCGGGGACCAAAAGGCCCGCTACCAGGACGCCACAAATCGCACTCACGCCAAGGAAACCTAGAATCTTTCCGAGGGTGGTGGCAGTGTCGAATAGTGGGTTCTTGCGAGTCACCATGTTTTCCACTTTACCGGCAAGGGCTAGGCTTTCTGTCATGACCAAATGGGAGTACGCCACGATTCCGCTCATTATCCACGCCACGAAGCAGATCCTGGACCAGTGGGGCGAGGACGGCTGGGAGCTTGTTCAGGTCGTCGGTGGACCCGATGGCAAAGGCCTTGTTGCATACCTGAAGAGGGAGAAGCAGTAACTATGACCACCCCCGCAGAAACCACGTCTGCCGCGGAATCCGGCACCCCCACGTCTGCTGTTGAGCAGAGGCTCGCCGAACTCGGTTTGACCCTCCCCGAGGTCGCCGCCCCCGTGGCCGACTACGTACCCGCCGTCGTCTCCGGCAACTACGTTTACACGTCCGGACAGCTGCCCTTTATTAACGGCAAACTCGAAGCTACCGGCAAGGTCTCGCTCGGCGAGTTGGGCACCTCTGACGAGCCCACCGTCAGTCCCGAGGACGCAAAGCGCTACGCCGCAGTATGCGCGATCAACGCCCTCGCCGCCGTCAAGAGCGTCATCGGCGACCTCGACCGCATCACCCGCATCGTCAAGGTTGTCGGATTTGTATCCTCCGACCCCACGTTCACCGGCCAGCCCGGTGTGATCAACGGCGCGTCCGAGCTCCTCGGCCAGGTCCTTGGCGAGGCCGGCAAGCACGCACGCTCCGCCGTCGGCGTTTCCGTACTGCCGCTCGACTCTCCTGTTGAGGTCGAGATCATTGCTGAATTCAGCTAAGGAACCGGTTCACCCAATTGCCGCAGCTTGCACGCCGCCTGTTCGTTTTGCCCCCCGAGCTCGAAGGGGCAGCACGAAACTGGCTTGACCTCGGCGAGCGGACCCCCAGGGCCGCCCGCTACGCCTCATCTGTTGTCCTTTTGCGGGACTCGCCTACGGGTCTGGAGACCTGGCTTGGTTACAGGCCGGGCTCTTCGCCCTTGGGGCTAGTCGCTTTCCCCGGCGGTTCACTGGAACCGTCCGACGACGACCCCGTCGGCTGGGTGGGTCCCTCACCGCAGCATTGGGCTGAGCAGATGGGAACGGACGACGTCGGACTCGCCCGCCGCCACGTGGTGGGCGCCATCCGGGAACTCTTCGAAGAGACCGGCGTGCTGCTCGCGGGGCCGGACGCATCGTCCACGGTTGAGTCGAACTCCACGGTGGACTGGATGCGGGCCAGGGAAGCAGTAGCGGCGCAAGAGAAGTCCTTCACCGAGATGCTGTCCAAGCGTGGCCTCTCGCTGCGGACCGATCTGTTGAAGCCACTGGTCAACTGGCTCAGCCCGGATTTCGCGCACACCCGCTTCAACACGCGGTACTTCGCCGCGACAGTGCCAGTGAATCAGCAGCCTTCGATCCTGGGCAGCAAGGGAGTCTGGGGACGTTGGGTTTGCGCGGCAGAGGCTATCTCCCTGCGGGAGACTCCTGCGCTCGGCGACGAAGTCGGGCAGCCGAACACCGTTGGCCTCACACTGGGTCAGCTCCTGGTTCCCGGCTCTGAGATCATGCTCGAGAAAATGGCCGCCGCCAACGGCTGCATCGCGTACCTGAGCTACAAGCGCAAAGCCCACGTGTACCAGGCAAAGCTGGTGGACGAAGGCGGCATCCTGATGCTCGAGGTCGAAGCCGCCCGCACCATAGCCGGCGAACCCCAGCGCGAACGCTGACCAACGCTCACTCACGTTCCGCCTGCTTGAGCCGAACGCTCACTCACGTTCCGCCTGCTTGAGCCGAACGCTCACTCACGTTCCGCCTGCTTGAGCCGAACGCTCACTCACCAAGGCAACAAAAAGCCGCCCCGGTCATCAACCGGGGCGGCTTTTTTGAATGCTCTAGCGGGAGCGCTGGCGGAGGCGCTGCATGTCGAGGATAACCACTGCGCGGGCCTCGAGGCGGAGCCAGCCGCGCTGGACGAACTCGGCCAGTGCCTTGTTCACGGTCTCGCGGGAAGCGCCAACCAGCTGGGCGAGTTCTTCCTGCGTGAGTTCGTGGGCAACCAGGACACCGTCGGTGGCCGGGCGGCCGAAGCGGTCAGCCAGGTCCAGGAGCGCCTTGGCGACGCGGCCCGGAACGTCAGAGAAGACGAGGTCCGAGAGGGAGTCGTTGGTGCGGCGAAGGCGGCGGGCCAGGGCCTGAAGCAGCTGGGCGGAAACCTCCGGGCGTGTGCGCAGGAGCGCGTTGAGGCTCTCGTTCTTGAGTCCAGCCAGACGGGTCTCGGAGACGGCTGTAGCCGTGGCGGTGCGCGGGCTGGGGTCGAACAAAGCCATTTCGCCGAAAAGCTCACCCGGGCCGAGGATGGCGAGCAGGGACTCGCGGCCGTCGGGGGAGGTGCGGCCGAGCTTCACCTTGCCGGAAACGATGAAGTAGAGCTGGTCACCCTGGTCACCTTCGCGGAATACGGAAGCCCCGCGTGAAAGGTCCACCTCGGTGAGTTCGTCCGTCAGCAGGCGGAATGCGTCGTCGTCAAGGGTGGCGAAGAGGGGTGCGCGGCGCAATACCTCGATGTCCATGAAATCTCCTGAGTATAAGTTTCGGTCGTGGCGCTTCAGCCATTGTTTCAGAATTTTTGGGCTTCTGTGACGTACTTGGCATGCGAAACGCTGAAACGGCGCGGCTTTGGGGCGTTCGGCACCCATCTCTGGCCAGTAATCAGTCCAAATGCGTCATCCGGCGTGATGTGACTAACGGTTGGCTGTCAGGGTCCGCAACTAGCCTTGTCGCTACCCGGCTATGAGGAGCATTGGTGTTTGGCTTGACGATATTGGATTTGGCATTGATCCTGATGCTGCTCTCGTACCTGATCTACGGCCTGCGCAACGGCTTCATGGTCACGTTGGGCGGAATTGCCGGTTTCGTGTTGGGTGCCATCGCTGCCTTCGTGGCGGTCCCGCTCGTCAGCGGCTGGGTGAGCGACAGCGGCTGGAGGCTTACCGCCACGGTGGGTGCCGCCGTCGTACTTATCGCTGTCGGCCATGGGCTGGGAACCATGATCGGGCGCCGAATCCGCCACGCCGTGCGGATCAAGCCCCTGCATGCTGTTGATCGGCTGATCGGCGGCCTGGTGAGCGTAGTGGTTGCGGCGCTGGTGATGTCCATGCTTGCGTTCAGCATCAGTTCGCTGGGCGTGCCGTTCGTGTCGCAGCAAATCGCGGAGTCGCGAGTCATTCGTTCCATCGACAACCTGACGCCGACGCCGGTCAAGAGCACCATGGCGCAACTCAGGTCGACGGTGATCGGCGATGGGATTCCCAAGCTCATCGAGGGTATTGGGCCTGCCACCCCGCTGACCATCCCGAACGAATCAACCGATACTCCGGCGCTGAACCAAGCCGCCCAATCTGTCCTGAAGATCGCCGGTACGGCCTACGAATGCGGTCAAAACCAGACCGGTTCCGGATTCGTGGTCTCGCCCGGGCGCGTCGTCACCAACGCGCACGTGGTGGCGGGCGTGTCGCAGCCCGTGGTGGAGATTCCCGACGGCGGTGCGCTGCCGGGTCGCGTGGTCTACTTCGACTCCCAGCGGGACATCGCAGTCCTGGCCGTTGACGGCCTTAGGTCCGCACCGTTGCCGCTCAGCGCCGACCTGCCCGACGGCTCTTCGGCGGCTTTCGCAGGGTACCCGCATGGCGGTCCGTTCCAGTCGAAACCAGCGACTGTGCAGGGTATTTCCACCATTCTGGTTCCGGATATTTACGGCAATAACCCGTTACCGGAGCTTGTGTACAAGCTCGCCGGCGACGTCCAGCCGGGGAACTCGGGCGGGCCACTGCTGACGACGCAGGGGCAAGTGGCGGGGCTGATCTTCGCCAAGACAACCACAAATGACGTACTTGGTTTTGCCCTCACCATGGAAGACCTGGAGCCCGTTGCAGCCCAGGCTCCCGGGCTAAACAACGCGGTTTCGGCTGGTCAGTGCACGCGTAAGTAGGCCATTCCCTCTCTCGCATCCCCTCCGCTTTTGGCCGACGCTCTCTCACATAGTGGCGGTTTTTGCGGAACGCTCTCTCACTTGGTGGGCGGAGTTCCCTGAGACTTCTGCACGCCTATAGATTGGGAGCCATGACTGAAGCCACTCCCGCCACCGAAGCCGGTCGCGGCACCATCCTTGTGATCAACGGCCCCAACCTGAACCTCCTGGGTACCCGGGAGCCCGAAAAGTACGGCACGTCCACGTTGGCCGACGTCGAGCAACTCGCCATGACGGCCGCGGCCGCCCATGGCCTCACCGTGGATTGCGTGCAGTCAAATCACGAGGGCGACCTTCTTGACGCCATCCACGCAGCGCGAGGCAGCGCAGTGGGCATCGTGATCAACGCCGGAGCGTACACGCACACTTCCGTGGCACTTCGTGACGCCCTGGCGGCCGTGCAGCTCCCCGCCGTCGAAGTCCACATCACTAACGTCCACCAGCGCGAGGAGTTCCGGCACCACTCGTACCTGTCGGGCGTTTGCCAGGCGATCATCGTGGGTGCCGGCGTGCTCGGCTACAAGCTCGCTATCGATTACCTGGCGGATGTCGTCTGATCCGCGGGACGTGAGCGAGGGTTGGCGGGAAGCGGTAGGGACGTGAGCGAGGGTTGGTGGGAAGCGGTAGGGATGTGAGCGAGGGTCAGATGGCCGTGAAGCGCAGGAGGACTGCATGTTCCGGGTTCAGAACCGGCATCGGCAGCCCCACTTCGCCCAGGAACCGCCCGGTAGCCTCAGCTCCTGAAGCCAACCACGGTGCCGGCTTGGCCTCGATGAACGTGTGCCCGTAATCGGCATCGACGGGGGTCGGGAAGAGAAGCTCTACCCGGTAGGAACGCAGAGGATCCAAGCCCGGGAACGCCACCCGCCCAATGCGCTCGGCGAAGCTCGTCGCCGTCTTGACCACAGCGAAAAGCGCCGCGGGCGCACCCGCTGGAGTCCCGGCGTCGAGCGCTGAAGCCACGACGCCATGCACCAGCAGTGACTCGTCGGGCACGTCGGCGCGGACCATTCGTCCACTGTGGATGAGCCCGCGGTGTTCCTTGTACAGGGCAATGAAACGCTTGAGTTCCCTGCGATCGGCTCCTGTGACCGAGCGGACGTCCCACTCCATCCCGAAGTGGCCAAACAAGGCCGTGATGGCTCGGAACGAAAGGTCGTGGGTGCGTCCGGTCGTATGGGACGTGGCCGGCCCGATATGCCCTCCCACCAGTTCGGGCGGAACCACGAGGCCGGTCCAGCGCTGGATGGTTTGCCGTTCAAGGGCGTCGTTGCAATCCGAAGCCCAGATCCTGTCGGTCCGCTCCAGGATACCGAGGTCGACGCGGGCGCCACCGGAGGAGCAACTCTCGATTTCGACGGTGGGGTGCGCCGCCCGGAGGGCATCGAACAACCGGTACGCGGCCAAGGTTTGCTCATGGACCGAGGCACGGCCGCCATGACCATGTTCCAGGAGATCCCGGTTCTGGTCCCACTTGAGGTAACTGATGCTGTTTTCCCGTAGTAGGGCGTCGAGCCGGTCGAAGACATACTGCCAGGCCTCGGGATTGACGAGGTCGATGACGTGCTGCTGGCGCCACTCGAGCGGAAGCCGCCCGCCGTCCTTGTACGAAGCGACGGAAGGCCCCACGATCCACTCGGGGTGCTCACGGGCGGTGTCCGAATCCAGGTTCACCATTTCCGGCTCCACCCAGAGCCCGAATTCCATACCGTGGGACGTCACGGCGTCGACCAAAGGGGTCAACCCTGCTGGCCACAGGGTCTCATCTACGTACCAGTCACCCAGCCCGGCGTTGTCGGACCGACGCCCCCGGAACCAGCCGTCGTCGAGGACGAACCGCTCAACACCGAGCTCGGCAGCAGAACCGGCCAGCTCGATCAACGTGTCCAGGCTGTGGTCGAAGTACACCGCTTCCCAGGTGTTGAGGACAACTGGGCGCGGTGTTTCCACATGGTGCGGACGGGAGCGGAACCAACGGTAGAACGCCTCGCTGATGCCGTCCAGTCCACGGTCCGAGTAAGCCGCGAACAGCGCAGGCGTCGTGTAACTTTCGCCGGGCTGCAAGACGACTTCGGCGGATCCAAGCAGCTCGGATCCACCCACCATGGTCCGGCCATCGGCAAGGCTGTCAGCAAACTGCTCGTGGTTGCCGCTCCATGCCAGGTGAGTGGCCCACACTTTGCCGTGGCGGTTGCCAAAGCCCGCGGTCCCGGCGGCAAGAAGCAGCGACGAATCGTGGCCCGTGCGGCCGTGCCGTCCGGTGCGGACCCAGGTTCCTTGCTGGATTGCCCGTCGTTGCGGGTGCCGTTCACGGCACCAGCGGCCGCTCAGGTCAAGAAGTTCGACGGCGACCGGCGCCACCGGGAGCATGGTTGCCAACTCGTCCACCTGGAAAGGCGACGAGCCATCGTTGGTGGCAGTGTGCCGCATTTCGAGAAGACCGCCCGGGTGCAAGGTGAGGTTGCTGGTCACGGAGATACCGGCGTCGGGATCTGACTGAAGCACGACGGCGCTGGTGCCGTCCGTCGTCGCACGCACCACGCGGAGGCGAACGGAGAAGTCAAAGCCGGGTACGCCGTCAGTGATGCGGTGGCCGCGGAGCCCTGGCCTGCCCTGCCACGATGACGATGCCTGGGGGAGGAGCCCGGCGGGGACATTGGCGTCGACGGACGACGGCGGGATGGGTTCGTTGAGGATGGCAAGGTCCGGTAGGGAATCGCCCAGATCTGCTCCCCAGTGGGTGATCTCAGCCTCTCCACGGTGGGTGCTGATCACCAGGCTGGTACCTGCGGAACGGAGATGGAGCGGTTGCATGTTGTGAGTCACTTTCAGCTGGGTGGGCCTTGGCCCTGGACGAACGTGTTGCGGGGCCCGCTCTGCGCGCCTGAGGGACGTCAAAGTGCGCAGAACGGGCCCCACAACGGGAGGGTTGTTACTTTGCGAACAGTGCGTTGACTTGCTCGTTGGCGGCCGTCAGCGAGCTGGCCGGGGCCTTGCCGGCGAGTACCGCGTCCACGGCAGGCTTCATGATGCCGGAAACCTTGGAGGCGTTGTCCGTGATCGGGACCATGAACGTGGTCTTGTCCTTGACATGCTGGGTGAAAGCGCTGACGTCCACGTTCTTGGCCTTGAAGGCGACTGCGGCCTTCTCGGAAGAAGTGGTGATGGCCGGGAACACGACAGCCTTGGAAGCTACGACGTCCTGACAGGCGGCGGAGCCGAGGTATTCGACCCACTTGATGGCAGCGTCCTTCTTCTTGGTTCCGGCCCACACGGAGTCGGCCAGCCCGTTGAACATGGAAGCGCGCTTGCCGTCGGGCCCCTGCGGGGTGGGGGCGATGCCGAGGTCGATGCCCTTGTAACTCGTGTACTGGCCGATCATCCAGGAACCGTTGCTGTTGATGGCGGCCTTGCCTGCGCCGAAGTTGTCGGCGGCGTTGGCGCCAACGGTGGTTTCAAGCTTTGGCATATAACCCTTCGCGGAGAGCGAGGCCCACCAGTCGATGGTGTCTTGGAGCTTCTTGTCGTCGTAGTTGAAGTGGGTACCCCAAGGGTTCTTGTCTGTAGTGGTCCAGCCAGTGGTGGCGGACAGGTAGCTCCACTGGGTCTGGCCGGCGTTCTCGGCATCGGAACCCGGGAGGCCCAATCCGTAGACGGCAACGTTGTCCTTGTCGAAGCCGGCTTCGTCGCCCCGCTTGCCGTTCTTGTCGACCGAGAGGTGCGCGATGACCTTCTCGTACGTGCCGCCGTCTTGGGCGTTCCAGGTCAGGGATCCCATCTGTTCCGGGGTGATGCCGGCGTCGGTGGCCATCTTCTGGTTGTAGAACAGTGCGACTGTGTCCCAGTCTTTGGGCAGGCCGTAGCGTTTGCCGTCCTGGCCCACCCAGAGGTCAGCGAGGCCTTCGTTGTACTGGGAAAGTTCCACGTTGTCCTTCGAGACGGCGTCATCGAGGGCCACCAGCTGCTTGGTCTTGAGGAAGTCCGGGTACTTGGACAGGTGGTCCGTGAAGACGTCCGGTGCAGTGCCGGAGGCCATGCCATTGGTGAGCTTGGACCAGTAGTCGTCCCAGCCGGTCTGGGTGATCTTGACGGTGATGTCCGGGTTGGTTTTAGTGAAGTCGGTTGCGCATTGCTGGTAGGCGGGGAGCTGGTTGGCGTCCCAGAGCCAGTAGTTGATCTCGCCCTTGGCAGAGTCCCCTCCGGAACTGCCTCCGGAGTTTCCGCCGGAGCAGGAGGACAGTGCGAGGACGGCGGCTGCTGCGACGGCGAAGGCGCCGATTGCCTTCTTGTTCATCATGGTTGGTCCTTTCAGGACAGGATGGGTGCGTGCCGGCACATGCCGGTCTCCGCGTATGCAGGTGGAGAGGGCTATTTGGTGCCGTTGAACCCGATGGAGTTGACGATTCGTTTGCCGAAGATGGCGAAGAGGATCAGCACCGGTGTGGCGGACACGAGGGTGGCGGCCATGAGCCCGGACCAGTCCGGAGCGCCCTGCGGCGACTGGGATTTGAAGACTCCCAGCCCCACGGTGAGCACCCGGGATTCCTCGGAAGTTCCCACCAGCAGTGGCCAGAAGTATTCGTTCCACTGACCCATGAAGGTCAGCAACGCCAGGGTCGCGATCGGGGCAGCGGCGTTGGGCATGATGATCTGGAAGAAGATCCGCCAGTGCTCGGCGCCGTCGAGCATGGCAGCTTCTTCCACTTCCCTGGACATGTTCAGGAAGAACTGGCGCATGAAGAAGATCGCGAACGGCGTCATGAAAAGGTAGGGCAGCACGAGCCCGAGCATGGAATTGAGCAGGCCCAGGTTCTTCACGAGCAGGAAATTGGGCAGGGCGGTGAAGATCGGCGGGACGAGCATAGTGGCAAGGAACAGGGAGAAGACCGCGTCACGCCCCTTCCACCGAAGCCGGGAAAATGCGTAGGCGGCCATGGAGCTGAAGAACACCGCGGAGGCTGTCGTGATACCGGCGAAGAGCAGCGAGTTCCACAGGTACTGCCAGAAATTGATCGAGGCGCCGGAGCCGCCTTCTGCGATTGCTTCGGCGGCAGTCTGGAGGCCGAAGACCCGCTTGAATGCGCCCAGGTTGAAGTCGGCGGGGAGGAGGTTGGCGGAGTTTGCGGCGAGGGAGCCGTTGGAAGACAGGGCCGTACGCAGCACCCAGTAGAAGGGCAGGATGCTGACGGCGATCGCAAGAGTGAGGAGGGCCAAGGCGATGGCGCGGCGCCAGTTGAAGGGACGGCTGAACGGGCGACGGCGGCCGGTGTTCGTGGGTGAGGTGAAAGTGGTCATGGCGTGTCCTTAGTCCAGGTCCGACTGGTTGCCGCGGAGGAATTTCATCTGGATAAAGGCGACGATGGCGAGGATAAGGAAGAGGATGACTGCCAGGGCGGATCCGTACCCGAAGTCCTGTTCGTTGAAGGCTCGCTGGTAGATGTAGAACTGCAGCACGCGGGTGGCGTTGACGGGACCGCCGGCCGTAGTGACCGCAACAGAGTCGAACACCTGGAAGGAGCCAATCACTGTTACTACCAGGACCAGTACCAGAACCGGTCGCAGCAGCGGGAGGGTGATCCGCCAGAAAGTGGTCAGGGCCTTGGAACCGTCGATGCTGGCGGCTTCGTAGACGCTGTTCGGTATGGCCTGGAGGCCTGCGAAGATCAGGAGGGCCGTGTAACCCATATGCCGCCAGGTGTTGATGAGTGCCTGTGTGGGGATGGCCCATTGCTCGCTGCCGAAGAAGGCTACCCGGGGCAGACCGGTCCATTCGATGATTTGGTTGATGATGCCGATCTGGTAGTCGAGCATCCAGAACCACAGCAGAGCCGCGATGACGTTTGCCATCAGGTACGGCATCAGGAGCGCGCCGCGGATGATGGTCGACTTTGCGACGCGGTGCATCAGGATTGCCAGGCCCAGGGCCAACGCCGTCTGAAGGACGATGTTGATCACTACGTATTCAGCCGTGACGCTCAGGGCGTTCCAGAACAGCGGATCCTTGGCTATGCGTTCGTAGTTCCGGGTGCCGATCCATTCCGGGTCGCCGAGGATGCTGTACTCGGTGAAGCTGAGGTAGATGCCCCTGATGGTGGGGACCAGGTAGAAGAGGATCAATCCGATCATCGCCGGAGCGATGAAGAAGAGCGCGACCTTAAGGTCTCCGAAGCCGCGGACGCCGTCGGATGGCTTCTCCCGCTTCCGCGGTGCCTTGGCGGAGAGCCCCGGATCCGGCTGCTTGGTGAGCGTGGTCATCGTCGACCCTTTCGTGGGAGTGATGCTGGTAACAACTGGAGGCGAATCTACACGAGTAGATTTTGCTTTGGCAAGGTGTGGAGCAATATTTTGATGAAAAATGTTCAGAAATGTTGTTTTTGTTGACTCGTGTAGATCGCGATGTGAGACTCATCCATACGTGTCATGAGACAGAACAGGCGGCTGCATCCGTAGCCACAGGAAAGGTAAACAATGACGTTTTCGATAGGTGTTGTGGGAGCCGGACAGTTCGGGAGCCAGTTCGCCCACCTCTTCAAGCTCCACCCCGGTGTCAGCGAGGTCTACGCGGTGGACGAGTTGCCTGAACGCGCCGCAGCAGCGCAGGAGCGATGGGGGCTGGACGGCACCATGGCTTCCTTCGAGGCTTTGTTGGAGTCCGACGTCGATGCTGTCGCCATCTTCACGCAGCGATGGACGCATGGCCCCCTGGTTGAGCGGGCACTTCGGGCCGGAAAACACGTCTACTCAGCGGTTCCCATGGCCGTCTCCGAGGAAGAGATCGAGCGCATCATCGAGGCTGTCAGCGAGACAAAACGGGTGTACGCCATGGGCGAGACCAGCTACTACAACCCCGCCACGGTCTTCGCCCGGCAGCAGCACCAGGCCGGCAAGTTCGGCCGGATCTTCTACACCGAAGGCGACTATGTCCACGACATGGACCTTGGCTTTTATGAGGCCTACCAGTTCAGCGGCGGGGAACGGTGGAAGGAAACTGCCAGCTACCCGCCCATGCTCTACCCCACGCACGCCATCGGCGGGGTCCTCGGAGCAGTGCCTGGCCACGCGGTCAGCGTGAGCTGTATCGGGGTTAAAGACCAGCGGGGCGACGGCGTTTTCGACAAAGAGGTGAGCATGTTTGCCAACGACTTCTCCAACGCCTCGGCTCTCTTCGAAATGAACGACGGCGGTGCGATGCGGACCAACGAGATGCGCCGAGTGGGCTACCCCTCGCACATAAGGGAGTCGCGCTTCCGCTTCTTCGGCACAGAAGCCAGCTTTGAGCAACTGGCAACCACCACCGTGTGGCAGGACAAGTCCTCGGTGGAAGACGTATCCGACCTGGTGGAAACCAGGCCCACCATGTCCGCCGACGATCCCTCGCTGGCGGACGTGGCTCCGGAGCTGCGGGACGCCTTCATCTCAGGGCTGGCCCCGGTTCACGATCAGTCCCGCCTTCCGGAGGAGTTCCTCGGGGCGCCCAATGGACACGAGGGGAGCCACCAATTCCTGGTGGACGACTTTGTCACGGCCGTGAACAACCGCAGCCTTCCGCCGGTCAACGCCTGGGTGGCTGCCCGCTTCACGCTTCCGGGAATCGTGGCCCACGAGTCCGCACTTCAGGGCGGGGAGCGTCTTCCCATCCGGGACTTCGGTGATGCTCCCGTGGAGTAGCTAGCATTTACCCCATGACAACAACAGCTGTGCAAACCCCGCGCGGACCGGTCACACGCAAAGACGTGGCCCGGTACGCCGGGGTGAGTACCGCCGTCGTGAGTTATGTGGTGAACGGTGGACCCAAGAACGTGGCCCCGGCCACGGAAGCCAAAGTCCGCGAAGCCATCCGCGTCCTCGGCTACCGGCCAAACGCCGCGGCTCGCGCGCTGAAGCTGGGTTCCAGCGAAACCATTGGCGTGGTGGTGCCGGACAACACCAACCCGTTCTTCACCCAGCTTGCCCACGCGGTGGAGGACGCCGCGGCGGAACTTGGCTTCGGCATGGTGCTGACGAACTCGGACGGAAGCCTGGCCCGAGAACGCAAGAACATCCGGACCCTCGCCGCCCGGCAGGTGGATGGGGTGTTCCTGGCCAGCTGTGTGTTCGATCCCGATGTCACCGAACTGGAAGCCTCGGAAATCCCGGCTGTCCTCCTGAACAACGCAGGATCCCCGCCCGGCTTCAACAGCGTCGGAGTGGACCTGGAGGCCGGGGCACGGGCTGCGGTGGGCCACCTGATCGGCCATGGACACCTCAACATCGGCCTGGCGATCGGTACCAACACCGGCAATCAATTGGATGGCCGCGAGGTCGGCTGGCTCGCCGCCCTGCGTGCGGCCGGGTTGCCGGATGGCCCAGTGCTCCACGGCCCCTTCAGCCGTCCTGGAGGCTACGAAGTGGGCAAACGGTTCCTGTCCATGGCGAACCCTCCCACCGCCATCTTTGCCAGCAACGACATGCAGGCCATCGGCATTCTTCGCGCCTTCCACGAAGCCGGTGTCCAGGTTCCCGAAGAATTGGCACTGGTCTCGTTCGATGGTTCCTTGGACGCCGAATACAGTTGGCCCGCCCTCACCACGGTGGCTCAACCGGTCAAGGCTATGGCCGAAGCTGCCGTTCGTGCCCTTGTGGGCAAGAGCCGTGGGGAGGAACTCCAACACCAGATCCTGCCTACCGAGCTCATCATCCGGCAATCGTGCGGCTGCAAATAGCCCACCTCGGCGCGGCAAACACGCAGGCTAGGAGTCCATGCTCGCGTAGCGCTCAGGCCGGGCGAGCACCTGGCTGATCTGGGCAGTGCCTGCAGCGACCGCGAGCCGGACCAGCAAGAATCCCGCCGCGAACACCCCGCCGATGGTCACGAACACCACGGGCTGGGTCAGCAACACGGCACCCGTGAGCGGGAGGACCAGGACAGCCGCCGCTGCCGCCGAAATACCGGCGACCAGGAAGAGCGGCGACATCACGGCCTTAACCCGGGCCGCCACCATCAACTTCCGCGGCATTCCCACCCGGTCCAGGGCCACCAGCATCGGCGCCCGGTCGAGCACTGCCGCGGCCTGGTTCACGCCCGCGGAGCACGCCACCATGAGGAACGAGCCCAACAGGGTGATCATCACGCCGGTGTTGATGTCCCGGACCAACAAGGCGGTTTCGTCGCCGGCACTGCCGCCCATGGTGTCCGCCACGGCCATGCCAACCCCAACGAACACACCCACAAAACTGGTCATCGCGACGCCCCCAACTTGCCGCCACGATTCCTTGGGACTTTCCAGCACGGTCCTGGCAGCCAAAAGGTGTTCAGGACGTTTGGCGCGCTTGAGCTGCGACGATGCCCGCAACCGCAGGAGCCACGGGCCCATGAGGTTCAACGCCAGCAACGCCAGGCCGAAGCAGCCGCCCATGACCGCGATAATCACGATGAACGCGCCGAAGCTGCTCAGCATCCCCATCGCCACCACGCCGATGACCACAACAACAGCTGCGATGAGCCCGCGAACCCAATGGGCGCCGTCGGCCGTTTGCCTTGTCCTGACGCCCAAAGGCGTGACCACAACCTTCCGAAGCCCAAGCGCAGCACTCGCTGCTGCCAGAACGCAGACGGCAAGAACGCAGCCGAGGATGGAGGGCACGGAGAGCCAGGCGTGGCTTCCTATGGCCTGCCCGCGGAACTGAATCAGCCCAAGGAACGGGGCGGTGCAGGCGTACAGACCTGCGCCGGCCAGCGCGCCCACAGCCGCCAGCACCGTGGACTCCATGACGGTCATCCATACGACGGTGGCGCTGTTCGCGCCCAAGAGACGCAAGGAGGCCAGACGGTCATCACGACGCCGGGCGGCCAGTCGGGCGGCCGAGGCGCCAAGGGTCAGCAACGGGATGATCAGCAGCACCATCGCGACGACGGCCAGCGCTTGGTAAGTGCCGGCGATGTCGTCAGTCCAGGACCAGAAAACCTGCGAGCCGCCTGCCACAGTGAGCAGCAGTGCGGTGACGGTGCCGAAGGCAAGAATGGGCAACCCGGCGTCCCGAAGGCCCGTTTCCCGCAAGCTGCTGCCTTTGCTCCGGGCGAGATAGGGGGCGAGGCGAAGCGCCATGGTGAGGCTAGACATTGAAGGCACCTTTGAAGTTGGTTGCTGCGGACGCGGCTGGGGTGGAGGGTCCACCGGTGTCGGCCACGATCCGGCCGTCCCGCAGTTCCACGACGCGCCGGCAACGGGCAGCAACGTTGGGATCGTGGGTAACCACCAGCAGGGTCCGGCCATTTGCTGCAACAGAACCCAGCAGTATGTCCAGCACTTCGCTGGATGTGGCTGAATCCAAGGC
The DNA here is from genome assembly GCF_021538675.1 of Paenarthrobacter sp. AR 02. Classification (GTDB taxonomy): domain Bacteria; phylum Actinomycetota; class Actinomycetes; order Actinomycetales; family Micrococcaceae; genus Arthrobacter. Next base: position 542,741 of record NZ_JAJUKH010000001.1, on the reverse strand, counting down.
TCCAGTGGGTTCATCGGCAAAGACCACCCGCGCGCCGGTCACTTGGGCCCGGGCGATGGCGACGCGCTGGACCTGGCCGCCGGAGAGTTCGCCAAGGCGTCGCTGTTCCATCCCGCCGAGGCCCAGTGCAGCCAGCCATTCCGCGGCCCGGGATTCGGAGGTGGCCCTGTCAGTGCCGTTCAGCATCAGCGCGAGGGCCACGTTTTCGATGGCCGTCAGCTCAGGAAGGAGCATGCCTTGTTGGAAAACGAAGCCGAATTCTTCCCTCCGGAGCCGCGACAACGCTGCGTCACCCAAGGTGTCCAGGCGCAGCGGCGACGAGGGAGTGTTCAAGGTGACCGAACCGGCGTCGGGCCTCAAAATCCCGGCGAGGCAGTGCAACAGAGTGGTCTTGCCCGACCCCGAGGGTCCAATGATCGCAATGGATTCGCCGGTGTTCGCAGTGAAGTCGACGTGGTCCAGGGCGAGGCTGCCGGGATAGTGCTTGGTGAGCTGCTGGGCGTGGAGGATGGCGTTCATATATCCAGCATCCCGAAACGGGACATCTCCCCGCGTCAGTCCACCGGTTGAACTCCGCGGCCAGCCATCCACCCGCGGTATGAGAGTCGGCCTAGCTGGGTTGGGTCTCCGCGATCCGAAGCTTCGCCACGTTCTCATCCAGCACCCGCCGGGCGTCTTCACCCAGCAATGAGTCTGTGATGAGTTCGTCGGCCTCCTCCAACTGGGCGATCGAAGCGATGCCCACGACGCCCCATTTGCTGTGATCGGCCAGGATCACCGTGCTCCGGGCGGAGGCCATGAACGCACGGTTGGTCTCGGCTTCGAGGAGGTTGGGGGTAGTGAAGCCCGCGTGGGCATCCATGCCGTGGACACCAAGGAACAGGACGTCCAGGTGGAGTTGCTTCAAGGAGGCGGTAGCAATGGGTCCCACCAACGCGTCCGATGGCGTCCGCTCGCCGCCAATCAGGATGACGGTGGAACCAAACCGGGCAGGACCGGAGGAAGCGCCGTGATGAAAAAGGTCGGCAATTCGGACAGAGTTGGTCACGACTGTGATGCGGGGACCGTTGACGAGTTCCTTCGCCAGTGCCCAGGTGGTGGTGCCGGCACCGAGACCGATCGCCATGCCTTCCTGCACCAGGGAAGCTGCTTCTACGGCGATCGCGTGCTTCTCGGCGGTCAGCTGCGTGGACTTGAGCTCGAATCCGGGTTCGTGGGTGCTGGCATCACCTGGCAGTTTGGCGCCACCGTGGATTCGCTCCACCCGGCCGGATTCCTCGAGGGCTTCGATGTCGCGCCGCACGGTCATGGGGGAGACGCCAAGGAGTTGGGCGAGGTCAGAGACCCTTACGACGCGTTCGCGCTGGACGGCGTCGATGATGGCGGAGTGGCGTGCTGCCTGAAGCATCAGGGCCTTTCTGGGAACCTCGTCAAAAGTGGGGCTGGGTCTGGCTCCAGTCTAGGACGCGGGACTCGCCGAGGCCGGTAAGGCACCGCGCCCAGCTGGAACGCACGACGGCGCCACTCACCCCGTGGGGCGAGCGGCGCCGTCGTTGATCAGGACCGGATAACGCTACTTGCGGAGCGACTCCGCGATCTGGGTCATGATGCCGGGGTCTGCCAAGGTGGTGGCATCGCCGGTGTCGCGGCCTTCTGCGATGTCCTTGAGCAAGCGGCGGACGATCTTGCCGGAACGCGTCTTGGGAAGTTCCGGCACGATCAGGAGCTGCTTGGGCTTGGCGATCGGACCGATTTCCTTGCCCACATGGTTGCGAAGTTCCAGCACGGTTTCGTCGCCGTTGTTCACGGCGTCACCGCGGAGGATGACGAACGCGACGACGGCCTGTCCCGTGGTCTCATCAGCGGCACCAACCACGGCGGCTTCGGCGACGGACGGGTGGCTGACAAGGGCGGACTCGATCTCGGTGGTGGAGAGCCGGTGGCCGGAGACGTTCATGACGTCGTCAACGCGGCCAAGGAGCCAGACGTCGCCGTCCTCGTCCTTCTTGGCACCATCGCCGGCGAAGTACATGGCCTCGAACCGGGACCAGTAGGTGTCCTTGAAACGCTCGGGGTCGCCCCAGATTCCGCGAAGCATGGAGGGCCACGGTTCGCGGACCACCAGGTAGCCGCCTTCTCCGTTGGCCACCGAGGCGCCGTTCTCATCCACGACGTCCACGGCGATACCGGGCAGCGGGACCTGCGCCGAGCCGGGCTTGGTGGCTGTGACGCCGGGCAGCGGTGCGATCATCTGGGCGCCGGTTTCGGTCTGCCACCAGGTGTCCACGATCGGTGCCGGGTTCTCCTTCTTCTCACCGTTCTTGCCGGCGTTCCCGCCGATCACGTCGCGGTACCACATCCAGGCCTCGGGGTTGATGGATTCGCCCACGGAGCCCAGGACACGGATGGAGGAGAGATCGTACTTGTCCGGGATCTCGCGACCCCACTTCATGAATGTGCGGATCGCCGTGGGTGCCGTGTAGAGGATGGAGACCTTGTACTTCTCCACAATCTCCCACCAGCGGCCCTGGTGCGGGGAGTCCGGGGTGCCTTCGTACATGACCTGGGTGGCGCCGTTGATGAGCGGCGCGTAGGTGACGTACGAGTGCCCGGTGACCCATCCGACGTCGGCGGTGCACCAGTACACATCGGTTTCCGGGTGCAGATCGAACACGGCCTTGTGCGTGTACGCGCCCTGCGTGAGGTAGCCGCCAGTGGTGTGCAGGATGCCCTTGGGCTTGCCGGTGGTGCCGGAGGTGTAAAGGATGAACAGCGGGTGTTCGGAGTCGTGACCGACGGCGGTGTGTTCGGTATCTGCCTTGTCAACCGTCTCGGACCACCAGAGGTCGCGGCCTTCCACCCAGTTGACGTCCTCGCCGTTGCGCTTGACCACGATGACATTCTGAACGGTGTGGCCCTCTTTGGAGAGGGCTTCGTCCACGGCGGGCTTGAGCGGGGAGGGCTTGCCACGGCGGTAGGTGCCATCGGCAGTGACAACGAGCTTGGCTTCGGCGTCCTCGATCCTGGAACGCAGGGCATCTGCGGAGAACCCGCCGAACACCACGGAGTGCACAGCACCGATCCGGGCGCAGGCAAGCAGCGTGATGACGGCCTCGGGAATCATGGGCAGGTACACGGCCACGCGGTCACCCTTCGCCACGCCGAGGGCCTCGAAAGCGTTGGCGGCCTTCTTGACCGCTTCTGTCAGCTCCGCGTACGTGTAGGTGCGGGTGTCGCCGGGTTCGCCTTCGAAGTAGATGGCAACGCGGTCGCCCAGTCCGTTCTCCACGTGCCGGTCCAGCGCGTTATAGGCGGCGTTAACCTCGCCACCGACGAACCATTTGGCAAACGGCGGGTTGGACCAGGCGAGGGCTTCAGTGAAGTCCTTGTCCCAGGTCAGCAGCTCGCGGGCCTGCTTGGCCCAGAACGCGGGGCGATCCGCCTCAGCCTCTGCATAGGCGTCAGCACTTGCGACGGCGTTGGCCGCGAACTCTGCCGACGGCGCGAACTTGCGGTTCTCGTGAAGGAGGTTTTCAAGGGCCTCGACGTGTGTGGATCCGGTGGTGTCCTGGGACATGGTGAACCTCATTATTCATCGATCTTTGCTTCGCGGATCCTTTCCATGGGTCCGTGCGCGAGCCGTTCCCCGGCGTCGCGCAGGTCCCGCGGAAGGTCCGCAGAGTGCTGTCCGCCAACAACACTATCTCTTTGGAAGGTCCTACGTGTGCGTGGTCACAAACGCGGCCGTGAGCGGCGCACATTTAGCGCCGAATGGCGGCTGGAGCCGTGAGGAACCGTTTACATGACGACGACGGCGGCGGGCCCTGGCTCACGCTGTTGGGGCGGGAGTTTGCCGGCGAACTCTGTAAGGGACCTTGGAGTTTGCTGTGGGCGAAGCCGTATGACCGTTTTCCGCTGGAACCCTGTCAGTGGGGTGGCATAGGCTGAAGAAGCCTTGGAACCCATCTTCTGGCGTGTCCGGTTTCCTGCAGAATCCTGCGGAGATAACCGGGCCGGACTGTCCAAGGCGCCGCCGTACGAAGGAGAAACAGATGAACCAGCTGAGCCCAGGCCCGCACGACTCACAACCGACGGGACCGGACACCACGGCTGGCACGGCCACCCCTGCAAGTGGCACCGCTGACGGGAAGCCGTCGAAGTTCGACGCTGTCGCCGGTCCTTTTACCATCCGGGACCTCACCGTGTTCGGCTCCACCCTCCTGATGTTCGTGGCATCCCTCCTGCCGATGTTCGGAGAGCGCTACAACCTCTGGAACCTTGGGAACCTGTTCTTCCTGCTGCTCGGCATCATCCTGCCCTTGGTCGTGACGGCACTGTTCGTAGCCCGCAGGTTGCAGCCAAAAACCGTTGTGCGCATCGGCTCCCTGTCCATTGACCAGTTTGCATCGGTCACGGCTTCCTTCGCTTTCCCGCTGTTTTTCCTGACGATCGCCGACTCCTTCAACGGTGGTGTGCTGCTGGGGTTGGTTGGTTCGGTGGGCCTGCTGGCTGCGACAGTTCTTGGCCCTCATCTTCCGTGGCTCTCCGCTGATTTCAAGGGGCGTGTCGAGACGCCGGCGCACGTTATTGCCCGTGAAGCGGTTGTGCCTAGCCGTAAGCCTGCCGCTCCCAAGGCGCCGAAAGCGCCCAAGCCGGCCGCAACTCCGTCCACTCCGGGCTTTGAAGGATCGGCTGCCGGATACCAGGCTCCGGGTCCCGTAGTTTCATCGGGAATAGCCGGCGCTGCCGCTGGTTCCAGTGCTGCCGTCGGTTCGGCCGCTGCCGCGGGTTCCAGCCCGTTGGCGCCGGCCGCTTCCGCAAATACAGAGCCGTCAGCTGCCACCGCGGCCTCCGCCGTCGTTCATTCAGCCGACGCCGGCTCCGGTTCGGCGCCTGCTGCCTCCGGTGCTGGTGCATCGCCCGCAACACCTGTGGCTCAACCGGCCACCTCAAACGGAGCAGTTGCGTCCAGCGAAGATGGCAAGGCCCCGGCGTCTGCTCCGGAGCCGGCAACTACCCAGCACGCCGCTCAGCCCGCGGCGCAGCCGGGGCCCGCGGAGGCAGGACCGGCCCAGCCGGCCAACGCCCAGCCGACCGCGCAGCAGCCGACCAACGCCCAGCAGCCGTGGGCTGCCACGATGGCTACTCCCATCGTTTCCGGTGACACCCGGCGCGTCAGCGACTCCATCGGCGCCACCGTGGACCCGGCAAGCCGTCCGGAGGAATCCGATTCCCCCGCGTATGAGGCCTTCTGGTTCGCTGTCGCCCAGCCACGCACGGCGTACGACGAACACTCCGGCGCTCCTTCCTTCACCATCGAACCCGGCGGATGGGTCCTCGCGTTGGAGGACCGCGGTCACGAGTTCCTGGTTCAGGACACTGACGGCAAGGTTGGGGTCCTCAGGGAGCTCAGCAACATCGAACGCGGCTAGGCGGGGACGCCGTGGCCACCGCCGAAGCTGGTTCGCTCCTCGCACTCAAACGCCGGGCACGCAAGATCAACAGGGTTCTCGCCGAGAAGTACCCTTACGCGCATGCGGAGCTGGACTTCCGGAACCCGTTCGAACTGGTCGTGGCCACAGTCCTTTCCGCCCAGACAACCGACGTCCTGGTCAACCAGGTCACCAAGATCCTGTTTGCCCGCTACCCGGACGCACGGACCATGGCTGAAGCGGACCCTTTTGAACTTGAAGCAATCCTTCAGCCCACGGGTTTCTTCAGGGCAAAAGCCCGCAATGTCCTGGCGCTCAGCACCCGTTTGGTGGACGAGTACGACGGCGAGGTCCCGGGTCGGTTGGACGACCTGGTAACGCTGCCGGGAGTCGGGCGAAAGACCGCCAACGTTGTCCTGGGCAATGCCTTCGGCGTTCCCGGGATCACCGTCGACACGCACTTTGGACGCTTGGCACGACGGTTCGGCTGGACTGCGTCGGATGATCCGGTGAAGATCGAATTTGATGTAGCCGAGCTGTTTGAGCGTCGGGACTGGACCATGCTCTCGCACCGCGTGGTGTTCCACGGACGCAGGATCTGCCATGCCAAGAAGCCGGCGTGCGGTGCCTGCCCTGTCGCCAGCCTCTGCCCGAGCTACGGCGACGGTGAAACGGATCCCGTCAAAGCGGCCAAGCTGCTGAAGTATGAGCTCGCCCCCGGAAATGAAGCATTGCTGGAACGGTTGCTGGCTGAGACCCATCGGGCCGCGGAAATCCGCATGGAATCTCAAAGGAGGCCCGGGTGACCGCGCTTGAGGAGTTGTCAGCACTCGTTGCCCGCTACGAGTCCGGCGAGCAACAGACCTCACGCCTGTGGGCCCAGCTGCCCGTCCTTGAGGAGACAAACCGTGCTGCCGCTGTCCTGATGTTGTTCGGCGTGCTGGACAACGTGCCCGCAGAATCCGGGCGTCCCATCGCCCCGGCCGACCTTGACGTCCTCCTGTTGGAGCGGGCGCACACCCTTGACGACCATCCAGGGCAGGTGGCCTTTCCCGGCGGCAGTGTGGACCCGGAAGACGAATCGGTGGTTGCCGCGGCCCTGCGGGAAGCCGTGGAAGAAACCGGTTTGGATGCCAGCGGTGTCCGTGTGCTCGGTGTGATGCCTGAGCTCGGACTTATCCGCAGCAACTTCCGGGTCACTCCGGTGCTGGCCTGGTGGGATGCCCCGTCACCTGTTCGCGTGGTGGACTATGGCGAATCTGCCCAGGTTTTCCGGGTACCCGTCCGGGACCTGCTGGACCCGGTCAACCGTGTCAGCGCCACCATCTCGCGGTTCGGCCGCACGTATACCAGCCCTGGCTTCACCGTTAATGGCGTGTTGGTGTGGGGCTTCACCGGAATGGTCCTGAGCGGCCTTTTCGATGAACTGGGCTGGACCGTTCCGTGGGACCAGAACAAGCTCCACGACATCGATCTCTAACAAGGCCCCGAAGGTGCCGTGCAGGGCCCTGAGCTCTTCCGGTTACTTGGCCTTGTCGTAGGAATCGACGACGGCGACACTCACCGGGAACTCCACCGGCACCTGCCCGAACATGAGCAGCTTCGCCGCTGCCGCAGCCTCTTCGATGGCCCTGATGCAGTCGTCCACAGCGTCGTCAGGCGCGTGAACCATGACTTCGTCGTGCAGGAAGAAGACGAGTTCACCGGAGGGCAATCCGTCGGCCCGGAAAGCCCGCAGCCGCCGTCGTAATTCAGCGAGCCAGCACGCCGCCCATTCGGCCGCGGAGCCCTGGACCACGAAGTTGCGGGTGAAGCGGCCGCGTGAGCGTGCCAGGCTGTCCGCCCGGCGCTGCTCCTCGGCGGTGGTGGATTGCCGGCTCCGTAACCAACCGACTGACGGGGGTGGGCTGCTTCGCCCGAGCCTCGTCGTCACGGTCCGGCCCGCTTCGCCCTCGCGGGCCGCCTGTTCCACGAACCCCACCGCGCGGGGATAGGTGCGCGTGAGCTGGGGCATGAGCCTGCCCGATTCGCCGGTGGTAGCGCCATAGATCGCGCCCAGGAGCGCAATCTTCGCCTTGGCTCGGTCACCACCAAACCCTTGCGCCGCGATACCTGCGTAGAGGTCCTTGTCCCGTGCCGCTTCGGCCATTTTGTTGTCCTGCGCCAGTGCCACCAGGACGCGGGGTTCCAGCTGGGAGGCGTCAGCGACGATGAGCTTATGACCGGGATCGGCGTGGACTGCTGCCCGGATGTTGCGCGGTATCTGCAGGGCACCACCACCGCGGGAAGCCCAGCGCCCTGAAACTACTCCGCCCACGACGTACTCCGGGTGGAACCGGCCGCCACTCACCCAGGCGTCCAGCCAGGCCCAGCCGTTGGCCGTGTGCAGGCGCGACAGCTTCTTGTAGGCCAGCAACGGCTGGATGGCAGGGTGCTTCGACTCCTGAAGCTCCCACTGCCGCGTACTTTTTACTTCGATACCGTTCCGGTGCAGGGCCCGCATGAGGTCCTGCGGGGAGTCGGGGTTCAAACCAGGGGAGTTCAGGATGCTGCGGAGCTCGGCGCACAGGGCCTCAAGTGCTGGCGGCCGGTGTCCTGGTTGGGGCCGTGGCCCGAGGACATCCGCCAGGATCTGTTGATGGAGCTCCTCCCGCCATGGGACACCGGCGTGTTGCATCTCGACGGCGATGATGGCGCAGGCTGACTCAGCGGCGAGCAGCAGTTGGAGGCGCTGCCGCTGCTGCTGGTCCGTGGACACCTGGGCGACGGCATGCTGTTGGGCCGTGAACTCTTCCTTGAGCTCAGCCAGGCCGGCTTTCGGAGCTGAGGTGACGATGTCATCGAAGAGGGCGCCTTGGTCGGCGGGCGGCGGCGGGGGCTGCAGGACGCGGGGAGGTGTCGCATCGTCGTCCTGAGTGAGCTTCACGGCGTTCTTTGCGTAGTCCGTGTGGGCTGTGAACTCCGAATGGGCCAGGATCGCCCCACACAAGGCCAGATCGTGGCACCGTTCCAGCTCGACTCCGTGAACCAGGAGTTCCGGGTACCAGTCCTGGGCGCGGTGCCACACCCAGCGGGGCCGCTGGGTTTCCATCTCACGCACGACGCCGGGCAGCTCGCCACGTGTGACAAGGCGTGGGTCCGCCGTAGCTTTTCCCGTGGGGGAGATTCTCTGTATGGCTGCGCCTTCCTGGTGGGCGGCGAGCAGCAAATACATGGTTTCCATTCTGCCTTGTGCGGCGGTGTGCCGTGGCCTTTCTCCACAGGGCTTGGTCCGACCCGTCCTCCACACCGCTGGCGGCGCTCCTTTATGCACATACGGATGATGGGCCCTTCAAGCTGGAGTCTCCGGCAGCCATGGTGGGGTTCATGAGCAAGCACGATCGAAGGCAAAAACGAACCGGGAGTCCGGATGTCGAGGTAGGTGCCAACTGGCTGCCTCAGGATGCCGTTGAAGTCCTCCTCGTATCCAGTGATAGCTACCTTCAAGAGGAGGCCAAACGAATCGTTGCGGCCGCAGGGGGAAGCCTGCGGACCGCGGCGGATGTCGGGGAAGCCCTCCAAGGGTGGGACAGCGCCGCCGTCGTCCTGGTGGGCAGTGACGTGCGGGAGTTACCACCGCGGCGAAGAGCGCCGACGGTGCTGCTGGGCAGGGCCTCGGACGGGGACGGACTGTGGAGGTTGGCAGCTGCCTTGGGAGCCGAACGTGTGGCGGTACTGCCTGAAGCAGCTGGCTGGTTGGCCGAACACCTCAGCCTGTCCGGGTCCCCTGACCCGGGCGGGAACGTGGTGGGTGTCATCGGCGGCAGCGGCGGGGCAGGCGCCACTACCACCGCGGTCTGGCTTGCCCAGGCAGCTGCCAGCCACGGCATCAGCACCATGCTCATCGACGGAGATCCTTGGGGCGGTGGGCTGGAACTGGCGGTGACGGCAGATGACATTCCCGGCCTTCGATGGCCGGACTTCGCAGAAACCAGGGGAAGCATCGACCCCACCCAGTTCCGGGAGTCCTTGCCGATCGCCGGAGGGTTCGCCTATTTGTCGTGGCCAGGAACACGGGACGCAGTCCCGACTCCCGACGCCGGCGCGGTGGCTGCCGTCATGGATGCCGCGCGCCGGAGTTTCGAGCTCATCGTGGTGGACATCGGGCGAAACGGTGACGGAACGTCGACGCTCGCTTGGGACTGCGACAGATTGCTGCTCCAAGCCCTGTCCCACCTGAAGTCCGCGGTCGCTGCTGCACGGATCCTGCAAGAACTCCCGCCAGTGGATTCGGGCCTGCTCATCCGCGGAAACAGTTCCACATCAGTCGACGCCTCGCTGATTGCGGATTCTTTGAGTTTGCCGCTGGTGGGCCGGGTTCCGGAGCTTCGGGGAGTAGCGTCAGGGACTGAGCTGGGACGCCTGCTGGAACTGGGCCGTCGTAAACCTGTGGTTCGTTTTGCCGAGGCTGTCCTTGAACTGGATGGAAAAGGCCAATGAATCGCGTACCCGATTCCGCACGCAGGAGGCATGGCCGGAGGCTGGACTCGGTCCTTCTCGAAACCGTTCGGGAATCAGTGCTCGCCGGTAGTGGGCCCGTGACTCCGTCCACCGTTGCGGCAGCAGTCCAGGCAAGCGGCAGGCTGCTGGGGGCGGCTGGTGCGTTGGAAGCGGCCGAGTCGATCAATGCGGAGCTGAACGGACTTGGCCCCCTCCAGCAACTGGTCCGGGACCCCGCCGTCACGGATATCTTCGTCAACGGCCCGGAGTCAGTATGGGTGGACCGCGGCCAGGGCCTTGAACGTTCAGCCATTCGCTTCGACGACGAGCAACAGGTCCGGTCGCTCGCCTCCCGGTTGATCTCGGCCGGCGGACGCAGGCTGGACGACGGTTCCCCGTGCGTGGACGTCAGGCTGAACGGCGGCTACCGGATTCACGCCGTGCTCCCGCCCATATCGACAGCCGGCACCCTACTGTCCGTTCGCATCCGACGCGAGGATGTCTTCGCGCTGGAGGAACTGCAGGAGCGGGACATGTTTCCCGAGCACGTGGAGGTAGTCCTTCGCGCCATCATGGCCCGCAAGCTGAGCTTCCTGGTCAGTGGTGCCACAGGCTCGGGAAAGACAACGTTGCTCTCTACTTTGCTCGGGCTCAGCAGTCCGACGGAGCGCCTGGTGTTGATAGAAGACGCGGCGGAGCTCAACCCGGTCCACCCTCACGTGGTGACGCTGGAGTCGCGGCACGGGAACCTGGAGGGTGGAGGCGCGTTGGACCTCGGAGAGCTGGTCCGGCAGGCCCTGCGCATGCGTCCTGACCGATTGATTGTTGGAGAGTGCCGTGGAGCTGAGGTCCGTGAACTACTGACTGCGCTCAACACCGGGCACACAGGCGGTGGGGGAACCATCCACGCCAACACCGCAGAGGCCGTTCCGGCACGTCTGGTCGCCTTGGGCGCGCTCGCTGGGCTGAACGCGGAGGCCGTCCGGTTGCAGGTTTCGAGCGCCTTGGATGTGGTGATCCACGTGGAGCGGACGCAGTGGGGACGCAAGGTGGCATCCATTGGTGTCCTGGCTGACACCCCTGAGGGCCAAAAGGTAGTGGCTGCGCTCCGACGTAGTCCGTCCGGAATGGAACCTGGACCAGCGTGGCCGGGACTCGCCGTCCGGCTCGGGCTGGACCCTGCCGACCCGAAGAGGGTGGCAACGCATCACACCCTCCAGGTTCCGGGCCCTTCGACGGTAATGGGCCGGAACGGATGATCGCCGTATTCGTCATCGTCACAGCCTCAGCGGCGTGGGTGCATGTCCGGGGCAGCCGTGCTGACAACCGGCGGGTCCTGCGCAGCTTGGGAAAGCCGGCGGTGCTCCGCAGGGGTTTCCAAGACTTCACGGTGGGTTTCCTACGCAGGAAGAAACGCCCGGCACCCCTGTCCCTTGTGGTTTTGGTCCAGCAACTTGCCGCCTTGCTGCGTGGTGGCCGGGGGCCTTCCCGGTTGTGGGAAGAACTCTGGCTGGTCCACGCTGCGCAGCAGGACGAAAACCGCGTCGCACCAACCGAAACAGCCTTGCTTTCTGACAGTTCACAAAGGGTGCTGGCCGCCGCACGTGCAGCGGCCGCCGTCGGAAATTCACCGGCCCTCGCCATCCGCAGCTCAGCAGCCAAGTCATACACGGCCCGGGGAAGCAAAGAGCGGCGCGTGTGGATGGAGCTCGCCGCGTGCCTGGAAGTAGCCGAAACCAGCGGCTGCCCGCTGGCGGACCTCCTCACCCGTTTCGCAGCCCAACTCATAGCCGAAGAGGATGCGGAGGCTGCCCGGCAAACTGCGCTCGCAGGTCCCAAAGCGACAGTGAAGCTGTTGTCGTGGCTCCCGGTTTTCGGACTGCTGCTCGGGATGGCCCTGGGGGTGGACCCGTTGGGGATCCTGCTGGACAACATTCTTGGTGTTGCAACCTTCGGAGCGGGGCTACTGCTGACCGTTGCGGGCCGCGTCTGGTCGTCACGGCTGGTTGCCTCAGCTGCAGGCGGATACTGATGTCCGGAGTCATGCTGATGGTTGCCGTTCTGGCTTTGGCCTCATTCATCTGTTGGGCCAGACCCGGGCATCGTAAGGGCCCGCTGGGAACACCGCATGGAATTCCTTGGGCTTTGGCGGGCACTCCCGGCCCGGAGGCCTCCGACGGGCCGGAGCATCCTCGCTCGCCAACCGACGGTCTCCGCGACACAGCGATGATGCTGGAGCTGGTGGCTTCCATGCTCGACGCTGGTGCGGGCATCGGGCGTGCGTTGGAGCTCATCTCTCGCGCGGCTTCCCCGTCGATCCAGCAGTCGCTGAGACCAGTCGTTGCGGCACTGGCAATTGGAGCCGACTGGGAGACCGCCTGGCGGACTCCCACGCAACCCGCACCCGAAGTGGTGCGGTTGAAAAATGCGCTGGCTTTCGCAGCCATCACGGGTGCTCCGTCGGCGTCGATCCTTTATGCCCAAGCGGCCCGGGAACGGCGCGAAGCCTTCCGTGCCGCAGAGAAGCGGGCGGCAGCGTTGGGCGTGAAACTAGTCATTCCATTGGGCCTTTGTTCGTTGCCCGCCTTCATCTGCCTTGGCATCGTGCCCGTGCTGATCGCCATGGTGCCCTCTGGCTGAGCGGGTCACCCCCTACAGCTCCCTGAGCGCCCGCCGCGCCATCGTGACGGGCGCTCAGTTGTGACGCCGTCTGTAGTGCCACTGTCCGCGGTGCCACTGTCCCTCCACAATCCGTGCGAAGTCGGGGTTTTCCACTTGCGGGAATCGTTCCCTACCAGCCCCGATCCAGCCACGGAAGAGTCAGGTCTGTCGGCAGAACCGTCGGCATCTTTGAAAGGAAGCAACCATGAAAACACTTCTTCGTGCTCCGTCCGGACGCCGCTCCCAACTTCGCCGAGCAAGTCAGGCATTCGGTACTGCAGAAGAGGGCCATGCAATGAAACCCTTCGGAATCGAGCAGTTCGAACTGGAGCCGTTTATGGATTCCGGATTCGGCGATGTGCCGGCTCCTACCCCTGCAACTGACCTTGATCTCGCTGCGCCCTGCGGAGTCGGGACACTCAAACGCCGGAGAGAGCGGAACAGGGGTTTCGGGGCTGATGCCCGGGTTTTCGGTTCGGAAGCGGGCATGGCCACCGCCGAGTACGCCATTGCTACGTTGGCTGCCGTCGGCTTGGCCGGGCTGCTGGTGGTCATTCTTCGCAGCGAAGAGGTACGGGGGTTCCTGCTCAACCTGATCCGCACGGCTCTGTCCCTGCCATGACGCCAGTGCTGCCTGCCTGCAGGAGTGAGCTCCGCTGGGGCAAACAACAAGGCGCTGTCACTGCCGAGTTTGCCGTCGCTTTGCCGGCGGTGGTGTTACTCCTTGCCTTCCTGTTGGCAGGTGGCGCCGCAGGCGTTACGCAGGTACGGCTGGAGGAGGCAGTCCGGGCGGGGGCACGTGCATCAGCAAGGGGTGAGTCGCCCGGGTCGGTGGAAACCATCGTCAAGCGTTTGGCTGGCGAAGCAGCTGTTCCCGGCTTGTCTGAGGAGGGCGGCTGGTGCAGGGTCACGGCCACCTCTCCGGTTGGCGGGGCCTTGGGATACCTGATCCCGTGGAACCTGAAGGCCTCTGCGTCGGCCCGGACCGAGTCGGTTTCCCAATGAAAGCGCTAGTGACGGCTCGCCATCCTGCACCAGGCCGAGTCCAATCCGACCGCGGGGCTGGGACGGTCCTTGCTTTGGCTCTGGGAGCGGTGGTCATGGCCTTGCTGGCAGGGCTGTTGCTTTTGGTCCAGGCAAGCGTTACGGCGTCGCGGGCAGCCACTGCGGCTGACCTCGCGGCGCTGGCAGCTGCTGATGCCGAACGGGGTCTTGCTTCGGGAGAGCCCTGCGCAGTGGCCGGCGATGTTGCTGGGCGTCACGAAGCCCGGCTCACCTCCTGCAAGGTTCTTGGCGGCGACGAGGTAGAGGTCACCACCGAACTGGCGTATGCCTTCGCTTGGGGCGCTGCCACCGGACGGGCCCGTGCCGGGCCGCCGCCCTAGGGCGGTGCTTAGACGGCGTCCTTCAACAAGACGTCCAGAAGTGTAACGGCGGCTGCCTTGTCCAGGGGGTTGTTCTTGTTGCCGCATTTGGGTGACTGAACACAGGACGGGCAGCCAGCCTCACACTCGCACGCCTTGATGGCGTCCCGGGTGGCCGACAACCATATTTTGGCTTTCTCGTAACCGCGTTCCGCGAAACCGGCACCGCCCGGGTGTCCGTCATAGACGAAGATCGTGGGCACTCCGGTGTCGGCATGCAAGGCAGTGGACACGCCGCCGATGTCCCATCGGTCGCTGGACGCCACCAGGGGGAGGAGCCCGATGGCTGCATGTTCAGCAGCATGCAAGGCGCCAGGGAACTGGGCTTCCACCAGCCCTGCGCCATGAAGCGAACGGTTGTCCACCACGAACCAGACGGCCTTCGTGAACAGGTCCCGGGCCCCGAGCTCGAGGGGCTCCTCTCCGAGGATCTCGTTTGAAATCAATGCCTTGCGCTGAAAGGAAACCACTTGCGTCGTAACTTTGACATCGCCGAAGTGCACAGTGATGTCACCCCATTGGACCGTGCGGGATGTTTCGAGCACTTCGATCTGGGTGACGTCACGGGCCGTGGTGTAAAAGTCGGGATTCACCCGACGCACCATCACGCAATGATCTGCCTCGTTGAGGTCTTCCACCAAGTAGCTTTCTCCTTGGTGGACATAGATGGCGCCGGTGTGGGCCTGGTAGTGGGTCTGCGGCGAATCCATTGTTCCCAGCAGGGATCCGGTTCCGGCGTCGACAATACTCACAGGTCCGCCGCCGTCGGCCCGGAGGTTGACCATTCCGGCCGCACTCTCGGGGTGGGTCCAGAACCATCCGGCTGGACGTTTGCGGAGGTACCCCTGGGCCACCAAACGATCCAGGAGACCTTCGGACGTAGCACCAAAGAGCTCCAACTCAGCAGGTCCGATCGGCAACTCGGCCGCGGCCGCACACAGATGCGGACCCAGGACGTACGGGTTTCCCGGATCAAAGACCGTGGCCTCAACGGATACGTCAAAAATGGCTTCCGGGTGGTTGACCAAATACGTATCCAGGGGATCGTCGCTTGCTACGAAAGCCGCGATGGCGTCTTGTCCAGCCCGCCCCGCGCGTCCAATCTGCTGGAAAAGGGACGCCCGTGTTCCCGGCCAGCCAGCGACGAGCACGGCGTCCAGCCCCGATATGTCGATGCCGAGTTCCAACGCGGATGTGCTGGAGACCCCCAGAAGCTGCCCGGACCTCAATGCTTGTTCCAGGGCCCGCCGTTCTTCTGGCAGGTAGCCGGACCGGTACGCGGCCACCCTTCCAGGGAGGCTGGGGTCGACCTCGTCCAAAAGCCTTTTGGTGATGGAGGAAATGGACTCGGCCCCGCGCCTGGACTTGATGAAGGCAATGGTCCGGACCCTCGAGGAGACCAGGTTGGCCAAAATGTCAGCGGTTTCGGCCACAGCGGTCCGTCGCTGCTTGGCTCCGTTCTCACCCCTGACGTCGGTCAGTGCGGGTTCCCAGAAAGCCACCGTGGTGGACCCGTGCGGAGAGCAATCTTCAGAGACTTCCCTGACGGGGGCGCCGATCAGCCGGCCGAACGAGACCCCGGGGTCCGACGCGGTGGCAGAAGCCGCGATGAACACGGGCTCCGGGAAAGTTGTACCAGCACCGTAGTATGCGCAGATCCGCCGGAGACGTCGCATGAGGTTGGCAACGTGAGAGCCAAAAACGCCCCTGTAGCTGTGCGCTTCGTCCACAATGACGTACCGGAGCCTCCGGAAGAACCGGGCCCACCAGGTGTGGTTGGGAAGAATTCCGAAATGCAGCATGTCCGGGTTGGCCAGGATGAAGTTGGCGTGGTCCCGGATCCATCGGCGGGCGGGTACGTCAGTATCGCCGTCATACGTTTCTGCCCTGACTGTGGGCAGTTTCAGCCCGCGTATGGCCGCCAGTTGGTCTGCCGCCAAGGCTTTGGTGGGGGACAGGTACAAGGTGACGGCGCCGTCGTCGTGGATCTTTCCCGGATCGGAGAGGACCCGCAGTTCCGATCGGTGGATGGCGTCCAGGGCGGGCAACTGATATGCGAGCGACTTTCCGGAGGCAGTACCGGTGGCGATGACTACGTGTTGGCCGGAGTGGGCAATGTCGGCAGCCTGGACCTGGTGACGGTACGGCTCCTGGATGCCGAGTGTCCCGTAGGCGTCGACAATGTCTGGATGCACCCACTGGGGCCAGGGCTCGTTGACCGCTTTGCGGGCAGGGATGGTGTGGACATGGCGCAGCTGCTCGGGGTCGGGAGTCCGGCCCAGCAAGGAGATCAGCGAATTTGGTAAAGCCACCGAATCATTCTGTCACTGTTCGTACCGTCGCCCGGTGGAGAGCCGCGAACGGCGGCACGCAGGGGTGCTGCCGTCGTCCATGGCTTCAGGGAGGAGGTGTCAGCTACCCGAGAGGTCCGATCCTTCGGTTCCGCTGGCCGACATCATCAGCACGTGGCCCACGACGTCCCATCCAAGGTGCGAATACAGTTTCTGTCCGTCCAGGGAAGCCAGGAGAAGCCCGTTCTCCACCTGGTGTGAATAGGCCTGGGCCGCGAGGGCTTTCATGATGAAGGTCCCAAGCCCCCTTCGCTGGAAATCCGGTTCGGTGACGATCTTGTCAAAGACAGCGGTTCCGTCCACCACGAAACCCCGGCCACTGGCTGCGACTTTCTCGCCGCTGTGGACCACCGCGTGGTGGACGCCGTTCGACTCGGACACTGCAAGCTCCAGGTCGTCATCAGGAAGCCAGGGATCCTCGGCGTCCTGTGTTTCCATGTCCACGATCATCATGGTCTGGGAAGCGGACGTCACCGTGAGACCGTGCTGTTCAGCGAGGAATTTGTACCTTTGGACGTCATTGGTGAGGACCGTCAGGATGCGGGCCGGTGATTCCGCGGTCTTTGCCGCGAGGCCGGCGAACTCGTCATCGGAGGGATCGTGGGCGAAATACTCCCAGTCACCGGTTTTGTCGGCTCGCAGGGCTGCAGGGAAACGACCCTCCTTGCGTTTCTCATAGCCACGGCAGCCGGACCAGCCGGCTACCCAGACCTCCAAGAGGTGCGCAATGTCTTCAACCAAGGCGTCTGGACTCATGTAGAGAGAGTATGCCAGCGCCCGGGGAAGCAACAGAGCGATACCAGCCGGAGGAACGTTGCTTATGCAATTGTGACTTCCCGGCGGTGGACGGGCGCTCCAGGCCCCAGCAGGGCCGATTTTACTGCACCAAGTACCCTTGAATAGTGGCTTTGAACCGAATCGTGCTCTTCTATGGCTTTACCCCGATTGCCGACCCCGACGCCGTGCGTCTGTGGCAGCGTGCCCTGTGCGAAAAGCTCGGGCTGACCGGCCGGATCCTTATCTCCAAGGATGGCATCAATGCCACGGTCGGTGGCGAGCTCAACAACATGAAGCAGTACGTTAAAACGACCCGTGAGTACCGGGGCTTCCACGACATCGACTTCAAATGGTCGGAGGGCAGCGCCGCGGACTTCCCGCGCCTGAGCGTCAAAGTACGCGACGAAATTGTGTCCTTCGGCGCACCCGGCGAACTCAAGGTGGACGCCGGGGGTGTGGTTGGCGGTGGCAAGCACCTCCAGCCTGAGGAGTTGCACGCTTTGGTCGACGCCAAGAAAGCCAGTGGCGAAGACGTGGTGTTCTTCGATGGGCGGAACGCCTTCGAAGCGCAGATCGGCAAGTTCAAGGATGCGATCGTTCCGGAAGTGGACACCACCCACGACTTCATCAAAGAACTCGATTCGGGTAAGTACGACCACCTCAAGGACAAGCCCGTAGTGACGTATTGCACCGGGGGCATCCGCTGCGAAGTTCTGTCCAGTTTGATGGTTAACCGCGGCTTCGAAGAGGTCTATCAGCTGGATGGCGGAATCGTCCGATACGGCGAGACGTTCAAGGACAAGGGGCTCTGGGAAGGTTCCCTGTACGTGTTCGACAAGCGCATGCACGTTGAGTTCAGCGACGAAGCCAAAACCCTTGGTGAATGCGTCCGATGCTCAGCACCGACGAACAAGTTCGAGAACTGCTCCAACCCCAGCTGCCGAACCCTGACCCTCTACTGCGCCGACTGTGCTTCCAGCCCCGAAACCCTGCGCTGCCCCGGGGGCTGCGACGCCGCATGACCGGCTGAGCTACAGTTTGCTCACCCGGTAGGCGAAGTTGGCTTCCGACCTGGATCCCACCGTGATGGACAGCACCGCGTCCGTTTCCAGCTGCACCACGTTGACCCGCGCATTTGCGCACCCCAGAGTCAGGTCCACGAGCTCCGCTTCACCCACTTTGACGGCAAACATCACCCGTCGGGTGCCGCGGCATGCCAGCGTCACTGCGTAGGTTCCGCCCGGCAACTGCATCGTCTGCTCCGATTTGGACTCCCCGGCGTTGAGGTAACCACTGCTGGAGAAGAACGACTTCCCTTGGGATTCGGGCAGCGCCGACTTCGCCCATTCTTGAAGCGCATCCCCGGTGACAGTCTCTTCCAGCTCGGGATCGGGCGGCAGAACCACGTTGCCTGCCGTAGCGCTGGGATCTGCCTGCGGGCCGCCGTCGCCCGTGTATTCGCAGCCCGCCAAGCTTCCGCCAATCGCAATGAGGAGTACGACGGCGGCCCTCGCCGACCGCCGTGCCATCACCGAGCGAGCTGCCTTGCTCCCCATGCACTGACTTTACGCCCGCATGGCTTGCGGCTGAAGGCTTTAGTGCGGGAGGTGGCGGGGCTCGATTAACTGGTTGCGGGAGCCAGGTGATAGGCGAAGATCAGCGGGGCGTCGACACTGCTGGTGGAGATGCTGAGGGGGCCGGTAACGGGCACCTTGATCTTGACGATGTCACGGTTTCCGTTGCATGCGGCGGCCGCGTCGGTGATCTTGTTCCCTCCCGCGGAGACCGCGAAGTAGGCCTTGCCGCTCCCGTCGCACGCCATTGTCAGGGTGTAGGTTCCAGCGGGGACACTTGCCGCTTCCTTCAGCAGCGGGTCCCGGTTCAGTATCTTTCCCGAGTCCTCCAGCACCACACCATTGGCTTCCGGGAGAGCAGTCGCCTTCCACGCTGGGACGTCCGCGTCCGCGATGTTGGCCGGTGCCTGGCAAGCACAGGCTGCCATGAGGACTGCAGCAGTGATGGCAACAAGGCCCGCGCGGCGCCTTGTGGAGGAGAAGTTGAGCATAAACTCAACGCTACCGGCTTCGGACACCGATCTTTGTCCACATAGCGTGGGGCCGGCATCCGCAGCCACCGTTTACCGCACCTACACTTGCAAGGTGACTGAGACAGCTACCTTCTTTACAACCGGCAATATTGACGATGCTCCGCGCAGCGACCGTCCGGAACTGCTCACAGCGCTCGCCGCTGACCTCCGCGCAATGTCCTACACCGTGGACGGGGTGGCTGAGCTGTTGGGTCAATCCGCGTCAGATGCCCTGGGAAGGGATCAACTCATCCCCGCATTGTTGGCCAGCGAACGGCTCGCTGTCTCTGAAGATTCGGCGGTGCGGGCGCTGACCACCGTGGTGCGGCTGTGGCTGCTCGCCGTCCCTCAAACCACCGCCGCAATGGAAGACGCTGTCCCCGGGACCGGCGTGCAAGGACTGGTGGAACTGGGGCTGGTCACGGCGGAATCCGGGATGGTCCACGCCAAAGTCGACTTGCGGCCCTACGGCTGGGATGCCAACCCTGACGGCAGCGGGGGCGCCGACCTCTGGGTGGCAAGCGACCTCGCCGCCCATCAGCAGCCGGGCGTACTGAGGCACGACCATGTGCTGGGAATCGGTCGCGCATCGACGACACTTGTCCAAACCACGGTCAGGCACCACACGGAGCGGGCGCTCGACCTGGGGACCGGGTGCGGCATCCAAACCTTTCACTTGTTGCACCACTGCGACCATGTGACCGCCACGGACATCTCCGAGCGTGCCCTTGCCTTCACCCGGTTCAACCTCCTCCTCAATGCGCGGGAGTTGGACCTGGATCCCGACGATTTGGGGAGCCGCGTAAGCCTGCGATTGGGATCGC
Organism: Paenarthrobacter sp. AR 02; assembly: GCF_021538675.1. Taxonomy (GTDB): domain Bacteria; phylum Actinomycetota; class Actinomycetes; order Actinomycetales; family Micrococcaceae; genus Arthrobacter. Next base: position 522,707 of record NZ_JAJUKH010000001.1, on the reverse strand, counting down.
TGCTTGACCCCGTGGAAGGGGAACAGTTCGGCTTGGTTGTGTCCAACCCACCGTTCGTGATCACGCCCCGGACTGGCAGCGAATCGCCGTCGGAGCAGTTCACTTACCGGGACGGTGGCCTGCCCGGCGACGAGATCGTAGCTTTCCTGGTCCAGTCCCTGGCGCGTGTCCTCCAGCCGGGAGGGACCGCCCAAATGCTCGGTAACTGGGAAGTCACCTCAGGGTCTGACTGGAAGGACCGTCCCACAGCATGGCTGAATGACTCGGGTCTGGATGTCTGGTTCATTCAACGCGAGCAGGTTGGGCCGGAGCAGTACGCGGAAACGTGGCTTCAGGACGCTTCACAAAACCGTGAGGGCGGCCACTATAAGGAGGCATACGCCGCATATCTGCAGGACTTCGCGGCGCGGAATGTCGAGGGCATTGGCTTTGGCATGATCTGGCTCCGCCGTCCGGTGTCCCCCGAGGGGGCCATCATCAACCGCTTTGAAGAGATCACCTACGCCATCGAGCAGCCGATTGGACCCCACCTCGGCGCCGCCGTGGAACGCGCAGACTGGGTGGCAGCCAATCCGCTGCTGGACGCTCATCTGGTGGTCGCGGAAGATGTCACGGAGGAACGCCACCAGCGTCCGGGAGCAGAGCACCCCGGGGTGATCCTCCTGCGCCAGGGCGCAGGCCTCCGCCGAACCAACTTGCTCAGTACCGAGCTCGCCGGCTTCGTTTCGGCATGCGATGGACAGTTGTCGGTCGGGCAGATCGCCTCGGCGCTGGTAGCCCTCCTGGGCGGCAGCGAAGACTTCGACGAGGATGCTTTCCGGGAAGGCTTGCTCCGGGAGGTCACCAACCTCGTCCTGGATGGCTTCCTGGTCCCCGACTCGTTCCTTCTTTCGCCAGCCGGGCAGGCCACGGCATGAAAAAGGACGCTGCGCCGCCCGCCGGCCCGCATGGAAGTGACGCTGACTACACTGATGAAGTGATTGCGAACAACCAGCCATCCCAAGCGTCAGGCGACGTTCCCCGGCGCAAGCGTGCCGAAAAGACGATTGAGATCACCGATCCCAAGGCCATTCGCGCACTTGCACACGCTGCCCGCATCGAGGTCATCTCCGAGCTCTACGCTACCCAGGTCAGCCACACAGCAACCGAACTCGCAGCGAGGACCGGCCTGACCCCCAGCGCAATGAGCTATCACCTCCGTGCGCTCCAAAAGTGGGGGATTGTGGCTCCGGCGGAGAATGCAGGCGACGCCCGTGAACGGCGTTGGAAGGCCGCAGGGACGGACTTCACCATCTCGGGAGGCAGCGTAGCCAGCCCGGAAATCGCAGTGGTTGACCTGGAGCTCGATGCGTTCCGCCGAAGGGCTTCGGCATTTGCCAGGGCCCGTGGCGAACGCCGCCAGCGGGGTGGCTCCGGCGAAGAGCCTGCTGCCGTGGTTTTGGCGAGCAACCTGCTGTACCTCACCAACCCGCAACGCAAGGAGCTTTCGGACCGGATCCGTGAAATTCTGCGTGAGTACGAACTCGAGGACCCTACCCAAATACCCGAAGGTGCCGAACGTATGGCAACCTTGTGGTCAATGATCCCGGATGACCGCGTAGCACCCGGACAGTAGGAGCCCATCCGGGTCCTCGCACCACCGCCCTGGTTTCCCTGCAACAACGCAGGATTCTACAAACTATGGTGAACTAGGCCAGTATGGGCACCAGCCCAATGACACATTTTTTCTGTAGGAGCACCGTGCCCAGCAAGGCAAAAACCGGCAAGAAACTCGTGATTGTGGAGTCTCCAGCCAAAAGCAAGACCATCGCCAAGTACCTTGGCGAGGGCTTCATCGTCGAGGCTTCGATAGGCCATATCCGTGACCTCCCGCAGCCCTCTGACCTGCCTGCAGAACTGAAGAAGACCTCGCTGGGCAAGTTCGCCGTCGACGTCGAAAACGACTTCAAGCCGTACTACGTTGTTTCCCCGGACAAGAAGAAAAAGGTCGCAGAGCTCAAGGCGCAGCTGAAAGACGCTGACGCGCTTTACCTCGCAACCGATGGGGACCGCGAAGGCGAAGCCATCGCGTGGCACCTCCTGGAGGTCCTGAAGCCCAAGGTTCCCGTTTACCGCATGACCTTCGGCGAAATCACCAAGGAAGCCATCCACCGCGCCATGGACAACCTGCGCGACGTCGATACGGCTTTGGTGGATGCCCAGGAGACGCGTCGAATCCTTGACCGCCTCTACGGCTACGAAATCTCCCCGGTCCTGTGGCGCAAGGTGGCCCGCGGGCTTTCGGCCGGACGTGTGCAGTCCGTGGTCACCCGCATGGTGGTTGACCGCGAACGTGAACGCATGGCCTTCCGTGCAGCGTCGTACTGGGACCTCACTGGTCAGTTCGGTGCGGATTCCGGCTCTTTCAAGGCCAAGCTCGCCGCCGTGGATGGCTCAAAGGTAGCCAGTGGCCGTGACTTCAATGACAACGGCCAACTCACCTCCTCCAATGTGGTGCACCTCAACGAGGAACTCGCCACGACACTGGCATCCGGCCTGGAAAACGCGGACTTCCGTGTTCGTTCGGTAGATACCAAGCCGTATACCCGCAGGCCGGCCGCGCCGTTCACCACGTCCACCTTGCAGCAGGAAGCCGGCCGTAAACTGCGCTTCTCGTCCAAGAGCACCATGCAGGTTGCCCAGCGCCTGTATGAAAACGGCTACATCACCTATATGCGTACGGATTCGTCGGCTTTGAGCGACGAAGCCCTGACAGCGTCCCGGCGCCAGGCAGCTGAGCTTTACGGCCCCGAGTACGTGCCGCAGAGCCCCCGTGTCTATGCCAACAAGGCCGCCAACGCCCAGGAAGCGCACGAAGCCATCCGACCTGCCGGTGACTCCTTCCGGACTCCGGCCCAGGTTGCCAAGCAACTCAGTGGTGACGAGTTCCGCCTGTACGAGCTCATCTGGAAGCGCACTGTTGCCTCCCAGATGGCCGATGCGAAGGGCTCCACGGCCACGATCCGCCTCGGTGCGGTTGCAGCTGACGGCAGGGACGCAGAATTCTCCGCCTCCGGCACGGTCATCACCTTCCCCGGCTTCCTGGCCGCCTACGAAGAGGGCAAGGACGAAAGCCGCGGAGACGACGACTCCGATGAGGCCCGGCGCCTGCCGAACGTGGCCAAGGGTGACGCCCTGACCGCCTCGGACATCCTGGCCGTGGGCCACGAAACCTCACCGCCGCCGCGCTACACCGAAGCGTCACTGACTGCGGAGCTGGAAAAGCGGGGCATCGGACGGCCTTCTACCTACGCCTCCACCATCTCCACCATTCAGGACCGCGGCTATGTCCGGAAGCAGGGCTCCGCCTTGGTCCCGAGCTGGATTGCGTTCTCTGTGATCCGCTTGCTGGAGCAGCACTTCACCGATTATGTGGACTATGAGTTCACGGCGGACATGGAAGGCGACCTGGACAAGATCGCCAATGGCCAGGCCGCAGGAACCGCCTGGCTTAAGCACTTCTACTACGGCGAAGACGCTGATCCCGGCCTGTTGAGCATCGTGAACAACCTCGGTGAAATCGATGCCCGCGAGATCAACTCGGTGCCGATCGCAGAGGGCATCACGCTGCGGGTGGGCAAGTTCGGGCCGTACCTGGAAAGCTCCATTCCCACCGTGGATGAGAAGACCGGCGAAGTAGTGGAGTCCGCCAGGGCGAATGTTCCTGAGGAACTGGCTCCGGACGAGCTCACCGCAGCCAAAGCCAAAGAGCTCATGGAAACGGCAGCCCCGGAGGAACGCGTCCTGGGCACGGATCCGCACACCGGCCACACGATTGTGGCAAAGAACGGGCGCTACGGCGCGTACGTCACCGAGATCATCCCCGAGATGACCGAGGAACAACTGGCCAACCAGCCCGTGGAGTACTACAAGAACGGCAAGCCCAAGCCGCCGAAGAAGCCCGTAAAGGCCAAGCCCCGTACAGGTTCGCTGTTCAAGTCCATGACAGTGGACACTGTCACCCTGGACGAGGCCCTGCAGCTCATGAGCCTTCCCCGGGTCCTGGGTGAGGACGCCGACGGCAACCCCATCACCGTTCAGAACGGCCGTTTTGGTCCCTACCTGAAAAAGGGTACCGACTCACGTTCCATCGGATCGGAAGAGGAAATCTTCACGATCACCCTGGAACAGGCGTTGGAAATCTACTCGCAGCCCAAACAACGTGGCGCACGGGCAGCCGTGCCGCCTCTTGCCGAGTTCGGTCCTGACCCTGTGTCGGAGAAGAACATCGTGGTGAAGGAAGGCCGTTTCGGGCCCTACATCACCGACGGCGTCACGAACATTACGGTCCCGCGCTCAACGTCCCTTGAGGAACTGACCCGGGAGCGCGCCGTCGAGCTTTTGGCTGAAAAGCGGGCCAAGGGTCCGGTCAAGCGGACCACCACCCGGAAGGCACCGGCACGTAAGGCCGCAGCCAAGAAGTAACAACTGCGACGGCCGGGACAGCATGAGCGAATTGCGTCCCGGCCGGCATCGTGGTCGAGTAGAACCATGACTGAACAGACCGTTTCCCCGGACAACGAACCCTTGAACGACCTTGAGGCGAAGCTCGCCATGGCCGAACAACCGGACGCTAACCCGGTGGACGTCATCCTCGCCTTCCTGAACAACGAGGTTTACCTCGTCAGCTCGGAAGCCGTGGACGGCCCTGATTCCTCGGTGGAGCCACTGGTGCTGTCCAACGCTGACGGCCAGCCCGTCCTGGCGGTGTTCAGCCACCCCAGCCGCGTCGACGAACGCTTCCTTGAAGCAGCCCCGCACGTCCTGGGCACCATGGGTTCAGCCATTCTCGGCAACATCGGTGATGAGCTGGGCATGGTCATCAACCCTGGCAGCGAGTTTGGCTTCGAAATCGATCCGGAAGGCATCGCGAACATCCGCCGCGACTTCAAGCGCGCTGATGAAGCCGGCGAGCCCACCGAATAGCGGCCAACCAGATCCCCGAATGCGAAACGACGTCCACAAATTGCTTTGCGGCCTTCGAATCGGGGAATAATGGCAGAATGCGTCTTGGCGTTCTCGACATCGGGTCCAACACCGTCCATCTCCTGCTGGTGGATGCTCATCCCGGCGCGCGCCCGGTAGCTTTCGCTTCCCATAAGCGCCCCCTGTCATTGGTGCAATACCTCGACGGCGACGGAAACATCACCGATGCCGGACAGCATGAGCTCATTGAGTTCGTGTTGGAGGCCTGGGAGTTCGCCGCCACGCACAAGGCCGAGGACCTCCTGGCCTTCTGTACCTCCGCCATCCGCGAGGCCACGAACGGTCCGGAGGTCCTGGCAAGGGTCAAACACGAGACCACCGTGACCCTGCAGGAACTCACGGGCAGCGAGGAAGCGTCCATGACGTTCTTCGCTGTTCGCCGCTGGTACGGTTGGGGCGCTGGGCCCATCCTGGACCTGGACATCGGCGGCGGTTCGTTTGAAATGGCATATGGAACAGACGAGCTCCCTGAATTCGCCACGTCCGTCCCTTTGGGCGCCAGCCGCCTGACGCGCGATTGGCTCCATGACGATCCCCCCACGGCCAAGAGCGTCAAGGAGCTGCGGCGCTATATCCGTTCCACGTTGAAACCGGTGGTCCGTCAATTCGACGACCTCGGGCGGGCCAACCTGGTGGCCGGCACGTCCAAGACGTTCCGTTCACTGGCACGGATCGCGGGAGCAGCGCCCAGCGCGGCCGGCCCCTATGTGAAACGCGAACTGCATGCGGCTGATCTGGGGCTGTGGGCGCAACGCATTTCGGCCATGACGGTGGAGGACAGGCTGTACCTTCCCGGAGTATCGGACGCCCGGGCACCCCAGTTGTTGGCCGGCGCCCTGGTTGCAGAGGCGGCCTTGGAGCTCTTTGAGTTCCCCAGCATGGTGATCTGCCCCTGGGCCCTGCGCGAAGGCCTGATCCTTCGCCGCCTGGACCAGCTGGTGTTCGAGGACGCCCTGGATCCTGCGCCGCACGTGGGCAAGCGCAAGAAGGACAAATCCAAGAAGAAGTCCAAAGAAAGTGGCAAGACCACGGACATTGACGAGCCTCACCCGGTCAAGGAATTCCCGGTCCCGGTAAACACACCATCCCCATCACCCATCCCAGCCCCTGTGGCAGGCGGGCTGGCCTCCTGAGATGAGTAACGACGTCGAACCTGAAGTGAATGACCGCCAGATCCCGGTGGCGCTGTCCAGTGCGTCCGTTTATCCGCTGAGCGTCCACGACGCCTTTGCCGTGGCCCAGGATCTGGGGTACGAGGGCGTGGAGGTGATGGTTACCAACAACGCGGTGAGCCAGAACCCCGACGCCCTCATCCAGCTGAGCCACCGTTATCACCAGAAGATCGTTTCCATCCACGCACCCACCCTGTTGTTGACGCAGCAGGTCTGGGGTTCGGCGTGGAGCAAGATCGAGAAATCGTGCCAGATGGCAGCGGAGGTTGATTGCGACACCGTGGTGGTCCACCCGCCTTTCCGCTGGCAGTCCAATTACGCGGAGAACTTCGTTGAGGGCGTCCGGGAAATGGCCGAAACGTACCAGGTGCGGATCGCCGTGGAGAACATGTACCCATGGCGGGTGCGCGGCCGTGAAGCTGTGGCGTACCTGCCGCACTGGGACCCGCTGGGCCAGGATTACGACGACGTCACGTGGGACTTCTCGCATGCTGCCACTGCCGGGGCCAACAGTCTGGAAGCCATCAAGGCACTGGGAAGCAAGCTGCGCCACGTGCACCTGACCGATGGGTCGGGCTCCGGGAAGGACGAACACCTGGTGCCGGGCATGGGCACGCAGCAGTGCGCGGATTCGCTGCAGTATTTGGCGGCTTCCGGATTCGACGGCGTGGTGGTGGCCGAGATTTCCACCCGTAAAGCAAAGGTAGCGGGGGAGCGCGAGGAGATGTTGGCCGAAACCCTGCGCTTCGCCCGCCAGCACCTCAGCGTTCCTCTGGTACGCAGCTCCGACCAGTAACGGCGTCGGGCTTTCCCGTTCTTGTTCGCCAGCCCCGCCGTACTACGGCCCGGCAGACGGACGAGGGCGGGATTCTGCTGCTTAAAAGCGAAAGCACCGGCGGCCGAATCGGGAAATGGGGGAAAACCCGCCCGGCCACCGGTGCTTGTGGCGGACATCCCCATGCCCGCCTCATCACTCGCACCCTCAATGAGGTAATAACTACGTTAGGCACCGAGCATGAGTGCTGCCTGCAATAACCTTGGGAGCAAGCTGGGAATGTTCAACCCGTTAGACCCCGTCGGATGCCAACTGCAATGATGGAGCAATGAGCAACCGAATCGCATTCCTTGGCTGTGGATCCATGAACGAGGCAATCCTGGGCGGTCTCCTGGCCGCGGGGGCGGACCCGTCCGACATTGTTGCCACTGTCCGCCGGGCGGAGCGCGCGGACGAGTTGGCCCAGCGCCATGGCGTCATGGCCATCGCCGGCGAAGAAGACCCGGATAACAACAAAGTGGCCACCAAAGGCGCCGGAATGGTCATTCTGGGCGTCAAACCGGTTGGCATCCTGGACCTTGCCCGCGAGATCAGCCCGGCACTGGCGAAGGACACCTTGGTGGTCAGCGTCGCTGCGGCTGTCTCCATTGCACAACTCGAAGCCGCCCTGCCTGAGGGGCAGCCGGTCATCCGCACGATGCCCAACACGCCTGCCAGGCTCGGCCGTGGCGTTGTCTCCGTATCGCCCGGGACGCACTGCACCCCGGAGCAACTGGAGCAGGCCAAGAAGGCCCTGGCCGGGGCCGGCACGGTGGTGGAAATCCCCGAAGAGCAGGTTGACGCGCTCTCGGCCATCAGCGGTTCCGGACCCGCCTACGCGTTCTACCTGGCGGAGGCCATGGCTGCAGCCGGCGTCGAGCTGGGCCTGGACCGGGAGCTGTCCGTCATGCTGGCCCGCGAAACAGTGGCCGGCGCCGGCTTCATGTTGGCTGAGCCGGGCGCGGACCCCACGCAGCTGAGGGTTGCTGTGACCAGCCCCAACGGCACCACCGAGCGGGCCATCATGGCTTTTGACGACGGCGGCATCCCCAAGATCATCGCCGACGGTGCCCGCGCCGCAGCAGCCCGGGCGGCAGAGATCACCAAGCAGCTCGGCTGATTCCTAGGGACGCGCGGCGAAGCGCTCCAGCAGGTCCACGTGTCCGGACACGATCAACATGTCGTGGCCGGACACTTTGGTTTCCGGCCGGGCATAGGTGAAGTCTTCGCCCGGGGTTTTGACGCCCACAATGGTCACGCCGTACTTGGAGCGGACCTTGGATTCTTCCAAGGTGAAGCCCACTGTTTCCTTGGGCGGGTACATCTTCACGATCGCGTAGTCGTCGTCGAACTCGATGAAGTCCAGCATGCGGCCGGACACCAGGTGGGCGGCGCGTACTCCGGCGTCGGCTTCGGGGTAGATCACGTGGTTGGCGCCGATCCGGGTCAGGATCTTGCCGTGTGAAGGTGTAATGGCCTTGACCCACAGGTGCTGAATGCCCAGGTCCACCAGGTTCACGGTGATCAACACCGAGGATTCAATGGACGTGCCCACACCCACTACGGCAGAGCTGAACTCCTGTGCGCCGAGTTGGCGCAGGGCATCGATGTTGGTGGCGTCGGCTTCGACCACATGCGTGAGCACGGGTGCCCATTTCTGGACGAGGGTCCTGTCGCGCTCGATCGCCAGGACTTCGCGGCCTTGCTTGACCAGTTGTTCGGCCGTAGCGGAACCGAACCGGCCCAAACCGATGACCAGCACTGGGGCGTTGTGGGCGGGGCGGTTGGCGGCCCCCGTTGTACTAGCCAATGATTGGCCTCTCTTCCGGGTAGTGGAACAACTGGCTGCGCTGGCGCAAGGCCAGCCCGGCGGCAAGGGTAACGGTGCCGACGCGTCCGGCGAACATCAGCGCCGTGAGGACGTAAACGCCCGACGGCGGCAGCTCGGCACTGAGGTTGGTGCTCAGTCCCACGGTGGCAAAGGCTGAGATGGATTCAAAAAGCACCCTGTCCAGCGAGGCACCGCTGATGGAGAGCAGCAGGAAGGCTGCCACGGATACCAGGGTTGCGCCTGCGACGATCACGGAGATGGCCACCCGCATGGTTCCTTGGGGAATGGTCCGGCCGTAGACCTTCACGTCGGCGTCGCCGCGGGCTTCGGCCATGATGGCGAGGAACATGACCGCAATGGTGGTCACCTTGATGCCGCCCGCGGTGGAAGCCGAGCCGCCGCCTGCGAACATGAGGGCATCGGTGAGGAGCATGGTGGTGGATTCCATGTGGTTCTGGTCCACCAGGTTGAAGCCACCGGAGCGGGTCATGACGGAGGCAAACAGCGAATGGGTGATCTTGTCGCCGAGGTTCATGTTGGCGATGGTCCGCACGTTGTCCCATTCCATGAGGCCCCAGAGAACTGTCCCGGCCGCCAGCAGGATGAAGGAGACCTGGATGGTCAGCTTGGTGTGGAGGTTCCACTTCTTCCAGTTGAGTCCGTTCTGCTGCAAAACCATCACCACGGGGAAGCCCAGGCTGCCAAGGAACACGCCCAGCATGAGGGGAATGAGGATCCAGAGGTCGGTCTCGTAGGGAACGATGCCGTCGGAGTGTGGCGTGAAACCGGCGTTGTTAAAGGAAGAAATCGAATAGAAGACGCCGTGCCAGACGGCTTGCCAGAAATCTTCGCCGAGCATGATGAAGCGCGGGATCAAGGCCAACGCCAGGGCTCCCTCAATGACCACGGACGTCACAATGACGATCCGGAGGAGGGTACCCACTTCACCGAGGCGGCCGGCGTTGTTCATGGCTTCCTGGGCAATGAGTTTGCCGCGCACGCCCAGCCGCTTGCTGACCATCAGGGCCAGGAGCGAGGCGAGGGTCAGGGTGCCCAAGCCACCAACGAAGATGCCAACCAGGATAACCAGCTGCCCAAAGAACGTCCAGTGGGCTGCGGTGGAAACCACGGTCAGCCCGGTGACGCAAACGCTGGACACCGCGGTGAACATGGCTTGGTGCAAGGGTGTGACAGTTCCGCTGGTCGAAGCGGCGGGCAGGGACAGCAAACCCGTGAAGACCAGGATCACCACCGCGAACACGGTCAGCGCCAGTCGGGCCGGTGAGGTGTTGGCAATGTTGTCGATGAAGTCGCGCACCCGGGTGAAGATCCACAGACCTTCCCGCTCCGGCTGGTTGGGTTGCCAGTTGGTCGGGCTGGTGGACCGCGACTGGCTTTGAGACATGGCGCTCTTCCTCGGTTGAAACAAGCTTTCCTGAGTAGTAAACCACTATTCCTGCGGCGTAACCGGGCGCTGGGCCCCGCCAGCCTCAGGTAGCCTGTTCTGGATGAACTCCGGGCTTGGAACAACTGCTTCCAGCATTACGCGCTCCGCACTGCCAACGACGGTGGTGTGGGACCCAGCCATGACCGCCTACAACTTCGGCCCCGGCCATCCCATGGCGCCGCAACGGCTCGAGCTGACGGCGCGGCTGGCGGGTTCCCTGGGGCTCTTCGACCACCAGCACGTGGCCGTCGAGGCACCCGCGGTGGCCACCGACGTCGAGCTTTACACCGTTCACAGCCGCGAGTATGTGGACGCTGTACGCCGCGTCTCCGCGGACCCCACCCGCCCCGAGGAGAGCCGGGGCCTTGGCACCGAGGATGATCCCGCGTTTGCCGGTATGCATGAAGCCAGCGCGCGCCTTGCCGGCGGTTCCCTGCTGGCGGCGGACACCATCCTGTCCGGTCGCGCCGTTCGGGCCGTGAACTTCAGCGGCGGCATGCACCATGCGGCCCGGGAGCGGGCCAGCGGATTCTGTGTCTATAACGATGTCGCCATGGCTATCCAAAGATTGCTCGACGGCGGTGTGCAGCGGATCGTCAGCATCGACGTGGATGCGCATCACGGCGACGGGACGCAGAGCATCTTCTGGAATGATCCCCGGGTCATGACCATCTCGCTCCACGAAACCGGCCTGACACTTTTTCCCGGGACAGGATTCGCCAACGAGACCGGCGGCCCGGAGGCACCCGGAACGGCGGTCAATGTTGCCCTTCCCACATTCACCGGTGACGCTGCCTGGTTGCGGGCCTTCCACGCGGTGGTGCCCCAATTGGTGGGGGCGTTCAAACCCGAAGTGATCGTGAGCCAGCACGGCTGCGATTCGCACCGGGACGACCCCCTGACGCACCTTACCCTCAGCGTCGACGGACAGCGCGAGGCCGCATCCGCCGTCGGGAGCCTCGCTGCCCGCTACTGCGACAACCGCTGGATCGCCACCGGTGGAGGCGGCTACGACGTAACGGGTGTGGTGCCGAGGGCGTGGAGCCACCTGATCGGCATGGTGACCCAACGGCCGGTCCCGCTGAGCGCGCCCGTCCCCGAAGCATGGCGCACATACGTGAAGGAAACGTATGGAGTATGGGCGCCGGAGAAGATGGGCGACGACGTCGACGTGTGGTGGCGCTCGTGGGAGGTCGGCTACGACCCGGCCGATGATGTTGATCGGACGGTCATCGCCACCCGCAAGGAGATTTTCCCGTTGTACGGACTGGACCCCTGGTTCGATTGATCCCCGGCGGGGCAGCGCGCAGCGCCCGCGCGGCAACGCGTTTTGCAGGCCGCATCACAACGACATAGGGATGCCTTTTGGCGTATATGTCGCTAGTGTGGGAGACATGGTGACTGACGACGTATTTGCCGTCATAGCTGAGGCAACCAGGCGCGACATCCTGGTCTCCCTCCGCTCTGGGGATAAAGCTGTAGGCGAACTGGTGGAAGAACTGGCTGCAAGCCAGCCCACTATCTCCAAGCATTTGAAAGTGCTCCGCGAGGCGGACCTCGTCAGCATGCGCGCCCAGGGCCAGAAGCGGTTTTACGCCCTGAATCCCAAGCCGCTCGCCGGTGTGGTGAGTTGGCTGGAAACGTTCGACGTCGGACCCGCGGCTCCGGCCGCCGTCGCGCCTTCCACCGAGGTGGCCGCCGCTGCGCCGGACGTCGCCCCTGAAGAGGCCCCTACCCGTACGGACGCAGTCGGCCAGGCCGTAAAAGTCCATGCCAGTGCGACTCCGGTTTCCTTGGACCCGACGTCCGACGACACTGTTCCCCAGCAGATTGGCCGGACTGTCGGGCGGGCTGCGACGAAAGCCGCCGACCTCCTCGCCAATCTCCCGAACCTCCCCAACCTGCCAAAATTCGGGCGCAAACGGTAATAGGGCGCACGCCAGGGTGATTCCGCTCACATTGTGAGCCTCTGTTCACTTCAGGTTTCCTTGTGTTTTCAACGATTTTCTACAGTTGTGTTAACTCCTCCCTGAGGGTCATATACGCCCCGGATGGAGATCCCACCTCCTCGGGTGCAACTATGGGCGGGACTGATCGTCCCGCCGCTGGTCGGCGTACTGAGGATAGGAAGACGCATGGATTCAAGGCTCGAGGCTGTCCGGGACACCGTGTTGGCGCGGAACCCGGGGGAGAAGGAATTCCACCAGGCCGTCATTGAGGTCTTTGAAAGCCTCGGTCCTGTGCACGACCGTCATCCTGAGTTCCTTGAGGGCGCTGTCCTGGAGCGGTTGTGCGAGCCTGAGCGTCAGATCATCTTCCGCGTTCCGTGGACCGACGATGCCGGCCGCGTGCACGTGAACCGTGGCTTCCGGGTCGAGTTCAACTCCGCGCTGGGTCCCTACAAGGGCGGCCTCCGCTTCCACCCGTCCGTGTACTTGGGAATCGTCAAGTTCCTCGGCTTCGAGCAGATCTTCAAGAACGCACTCACCGGCATGCCGATCGGGGGAGGCAAGGGCGGCTCGGATTTCGATCCCCGTGGGCGTTCCAATGCTGAAATCATGCGCTTCTGCCAGTCCTTCATGACCGAGTTGTACCGCCACATCGGCGAATACACCGACGTTCCCGCCGGCGATATTGGTGTGGGCGGCAGAGAAATCGGCTACCTCTTCGGGCAGTACAAGCGCATCACCAACCGGTACGAATCCGGCGTGCTGACGGGCAAGGGCATCTCCTGGGGTGGCTCCCTTGTCCGGCCCGAAGCCACCGGCTACGGCACTGTGATCTTCGCCCAGAAGATGCTCAAGACCCGGGGACAGTCCTTCGATGGCCAGCGCGTTGTGGTCTCCGGTTCGGGCAACGTCGCGATCCACGCGATCGCCAAGGCACAATCCCTCGGTGCCACTGTGGTGGCCTGTTCCGACTCCGCCGGTTACATCGTGGACGAAGCCGGGATCGACGTCGCGCTGTTGAGCCAGATCAAGGAAGTCGAGCGCGGCCGCCTGACCGAATACGCCGCCCGCCGCCCCGGCTCCAACCACGTGGCCGGCGGTTCCGTGTGGGATGTTACCGGCACCGTTGCTTTGCCGTGCGCCACGCAGAACGAGCTCGACGGCGATGCTGCCGCCAAGCTGGTCAGCAACGGACTCATCGCGGTGGCTGAAGGCGCCAACATGCCCTCCACCCGCTCGGCCGTGTCGGTCTTCCAGGAGGCCGGGATCCTCTTCGGCCCGGGTAAGGCTGCCAACGCCGGTGGTGTGGCCACCTCTGCACTGGAAATGCAGCAGAACGCCAGCCGCGACTCGTGGTCCTTTGAGCACACTGAACAGCGCCTGACCGAGATCATGGTGGGCATCCACGACCGTTGCGCGGCAACGGCCGACGAATATGGTGCGCCCGGAAACTACCTGGTGGGCGCCAACATCGGCGGCTTCGTCAAGGTAGCCGACGCGATGCTGGCGCAGGGCCTGATCTAGCGCCCCCTGGTTGGGTGCGGCTAGCGCTGCAGCAGGCGGACGTGGTCCGGGTTCAGGTCGGCCACCTTGCTGACGCCCAGTAGTGCCATGGTGCGGGTCATGTCCTTTTCGAGGATCTGGATGGTGCGGTCCACGCCTTCGCGGCCTCCGGCCATGAGGCCGTAGAGGTAGGCGCGGCCAATCAGGGCGAAGTCCGCGCCCAAGGCCAGGGCTGCCACGATGTCTGCGCCACTCATGATGCCCGTGTCCAGGATGACCGCGGCCTGGCTGTTGTCGGCCTTCAGCGCCGACGTGACCTCCGGCAGCAGGTGGAAGGGGATCGGGGCGCGGTCCAGTTGGCGGCCGCCATGGTTGGACAGGATGATGCCGTCGGCGCCATGGTCAACCACGCGGCGGGCGTCTTCGACGGTTTGGATGCCCTTGACCACCAGCTTGCCCTTCCAGGTTTCCCGCAGCCAGTCGAGGTCCTCGTAGGTGAGGGTGGGGTCAAACATGGAGTTGATCAGGTCCGCCACCGTGCCCGTGTAACGGGAGAGCGAGGCAAACGTCAGGGGCTCGTGCGTGAGGAAGTTGAACCACCAGGCCGGACGGTAGGACGCGTCAAGAACGGTCTTGAGGGTCAATGCCGGCGGAATGGTCATGCCGTTGCGGACATCGCGCAGGCGGGCTCCGGCTACTGCGGTGTCCACGGTGACCATGAGGGTGTCGTTGCCGGCCTTCGCGGCCCGCTCAATGAGTTCCAGCGAGCGGTCGCGGTCCGTCCACAGGTACAACTGGAACCAGTTTCGGCCGTTCGGCGCAGCGGTGGCGACGTCTTCGATGGACGCGGTACCCATGGTGGACAGGGTGTAGGGAATGCCTGCGGCCTCGGCTGCCTGCGAGCCGGCGTATTCGCCTTCTGACTGCATCATGCGGGTAAAACCGGTGGGCGCGATGCCGAACGGGAGGCGCGATTCCTGGCCCAGGATGTCGGTGCGGAGATCGATCCTCGATACATCGCGCAGGATGCCCGGCCGGAACTCGATGTCCTGGAAGGCTTGGCGGGCCCTGCGCAGGGTGATTTCTTCTTCAGCCGCTCCGTCCGTGTAGTCGAAGGGTGCCTGCGGAGTGCGGCGCTTGGCGATTTCTCGCAGTTCCCAGATGGTGCTGGCGCGCTTGAGGCGCGCGGCTTTGCTGAACTCCGGCTTCTTGAACTGCATCAGCGGCGCCAGGTCGGACACCTTGGGGATGCGCCGCTTGAGGGCAGGCGGCTGCACGACGGCGGGCCGCGGCTGGGGTGGTCGGGTCACGTTTTCGTCGCTGCCGGCGTTGGCGGGGGCGGCCGTGAGCTTGGGATCCAGTGTCTCGGTCATGAGGTTCTCCCTTGAGAGTCTGTGGTCTAACCACACTGTAATCCATGTGGTTGGACCACATCAACTAGTATTTCGGATATGCGTACCCACGAGTTGGTCCTGCAGTGGATCGAGAAGCAGCTGTCTGACGGGGACCTCACCCTCGGAGGCCGGCTCCCGGGCGAGCGTGCCATGGCCGAGCAGCTCCAGGTTTCGCGGACATCCGTGCGGGAGGCCGTGAGGATCCTAGAGGCAATGGGGGTGGTCCGCGCCGGCGTGGGTTCGGGCAAGGATGCCGGGACGGTGGTGATCGCGGAGCCGGGGTCCGCCCTGGGCTCAACCCTCCGGCTGCATGTGGCCACCCGCCACCTTCCGGTGGCCGACATCGTGGAGACCCGCGTGCTGCTGGAATCCTGGGCGGCCGAACGGGCCCAGGTCGGCGTTCCCGCTTTGGAGGAAGCTGCCGCGCTGCTGGACCAAATGGATGAGGCCTCGGACATCGACACGTTCCTTGCACTCGACGCCCGGTTCCACGTGGCGCTAGCCCAGGCTGCGGGCAACTCGGTGGTCAGCGCCATGATGGCCTCGCTGAGGGGCGCAATCGAGAACTACGCAAGCACTTTGACGGAAAACCTGCCCGACTGGAACGCGACTTCCACCAGGCTTCGCGCCGAACATCGCGCCATCCTGAACGCCGTGAACAACAACGACGGCGGCACGGCAGCCCGGCTTGTGGCGGCCCACATCCAGGGCTTCTACAAAGAGGCCGGAGTGGGCAACAACCCCTCGCCGAAGTGACACTCAATGACAATGTTCGCGTCGAACATTGTCATTGAGTGTCAGCTCGCGGGCTTGAGGGCGGGCGCCGCGGTGCTCTTGCGGATCTCCACGCGGGGCGGGAACTCGTCCTGGGCCTGGGTGGCGGATTCTCCGGCCTGCTGGATCTGTTCGCGCATGCGCCGCCAGGCCAGGCTTCCCAGTTCGTTTATGGGCACCGCTGCCGTGGTCAGCGGGGGAGTGGTGTATTTGGCGAACGGGATGTCGTCGAAGCCGGTCACTGAAATGTCTTCGGGCACGCGCACTCCGCGTTCGTGGAGGCCGCTGAGCAGCCCCATGGCAACGAGGTCGTTAAAGGCCAAAATTCCCGTGGCGCCGCTGGCGATGATGGCTTCGGTGGACTCGTGGCCGGAATCGAAGTTGGAGCCGCCGTCGAGCATTTGCAGTTCTATGTCCGGGTGCCCGGTGCGGAACTGGTCAAGCCCTGCCAGGCGCTGGCGGTTTGAGGCGCTGTGCTCGGGGCCGGAGAGGAACGCCAGGCGTTGGTGGCCCAGGGAGACCAAATGCTGGGCCAATTCCTGGATCCCTTGGCCGTAGTCCACGCTCAAACTGGGCGTATTGGTGGCCACGGTGGTTCGGTTGATGAGTACCAGCGGATGCAGGGTGGGAGCGAGTTCCTCAAGTTCGGCATCCGACATTCGGGGTGCGCAGAGGACCACGCCGTCGCAGCGCCGCCGGGCCTCGCCGGCAAGGATCGCTTCCTCGCTGGTGACTTCGGAGGAGTCGGCGATGAGGACGCGATACCCGTCCTGCGCGGCTGCGATGCTGAGCCCGCGAAGGATGGCCTGGAATGTGGGGTTGGCCAGGTCCGGAACCACAATGCCGATGGTGTCAGTCTTGCCCAGCGCAAGGCTGCGGCCTACCGGGTTTGGTTGGTACTTCAGTTCGGCCGCGGCGGCCCGGACGCGCGCGGCGATTCCAGGGTCCACGGCAGCGTTACCGTTCATGACGCGTGACACGGTGGCGTGCGAGACGCCGGCCTTGTCCGCGACGTCGGCGATCCCGACGCGCCTGTTGGTGTTCCTGCGTGCCATGTGGCCCCTTCCCATTGGCCGCCTCCCGTTTGCTCCGTCGTTGGAGCAATGGTTGACGTGACCACCAGAGTCTTGATACAAAGCTTATAACGCTCTGAGAAAACGCTTTCTCATGATTCTTCCCATACGAAGCCGGGCCGTCAAGCGGTTCACTCCTGCTCTTTGAAAGGGGCATCCACATGGTCAACGTCGACTCAGCCGAGACCCAGACCGCACCTGGCGCAACTACAGTCCAGGACGAAAGCCCCCAGCGAACCCGGATTGCCCTCATCGGCACCGGAGGCCGCTCCGAGATGTACATCCGGGCCATCTACGGGCAGCACGCGGACGTCGCTGAACTTATTGCCCTATCCGACGTCAACCAGGGCCGCGTGCAGTTCTACCAGGACCTCATCAAGGAGCTCGGCGGCACAGAGCCAGTGGCTTCCTTCGAGCCCGGACAGCTCACCAGCTTCATCCAAGCCAACGGCATCGAGCGCGTCATCGTCACTACGCCCGACTACACCCACGCGGACTACATTGTGGAGGCACTCGAGGCGGGCGCCGACGTCGTGGTTGAAAAGCCCCTGACCATCGACGTCGAGGGTTGCCGCCGTATTACTGAGGCCGTGGCCAAGACCGGCCGCAACGTTGTGGTTACCTTCAACTACCGCTACTCGCCGCGCAACAGTGCGCTGAAGGAAGTCATCCAGAACGGCGTGATCGGCAAAGTCACCTCCATTGACTTCAGCTGGGTCCTGGACACGGTGCACGGCGCTGACTACTTCCGCCGCTGGCACCGCGAAAAGAAGAACTCCGGTGGCCTGCTCATCCACAAGGCCTCCCATCACTTCGACCTTGTTAACTGGTGGATCAACGATGTTCCGGAGCGCGTTTTTGCCTCCGGTGGCCTGCGCTTTTACGGCGACAAGAACGCAGCAGAGCGTGGCTTGGGAGCCCGTCCGGAGCGCGGCACCGTTGATGGCCTTGAGCACGATCCGTTCCGCCTGGACATGCGCGAGGACGAACGCCTGAAGGCTTTGTATTACGACAACGAGAAGTTCGACGGCTACCTCCGCGACCAGGACGTCTTCACCGAAGGCATCACCATTGAGGACAACCTCGCGCTGGTGGTGGACTACCAGGGCGGACCCACGCTGACCTACTCGCTGAACGCCCACAGCCCGTGGGAAGGCTACCGCGTCACCGTCAACGGCACCGAGGGCCGGGCTGAGCTTGAGGTGGTGGAACGCGCCGCCGTCGAATCCAGTACCGACAAGAAGACCGTGGTGGACCCGAGCGCCACACCGATCGAGGAAGAGGACGCTGTGCGCCGCAATGGCGAACGCCTGGTGGTCCAGCGCCATTGGGAAGCGGCCTACGAAGTCCCGATCATCAACGGCGAAGGAGGCCACGGCGGCGGCGACAACCTCCTGCTTTCGGACCTCTTCAACGGCCCCGGCGTTGATCCGTTGGGCCGCCCGTCCGGGTATATCGACGGACTCCGTTCCGTTTCGGTGGGCATCGCCGGCAACCAGTCCCTTGAGACCGACCTTCCCGTCCGCATCAGCGAACTTGGCCTCGGCGCCGACCTCAGCCGTAGCCAGGGCTGACCGGTTCACTACCCACGCAAGGACAAAGAATGAGCAGGATATTCGTCACCGGCGGTTCCGGCCGGCTTGGCCGCAGCGTTGTGGCCGGCCTCGCCGAAGCCGGCCACACGGTGATCTCAGTTGACCGGGACGCCGTCCCGGCGGAGCATCTGCCGGCAGGTGCTGAGCAATACACCGCAGACTTGCTGGCGCCGGGGGAGGCGGAACGCCTCATCCGCGAAACAGCGCCCGACGCCGTGATCCACCTCGCTGCTATCGCCGTACCTTTCAGCGCACCCGAGGACGTCATCTTCAGCACCAACACCCGGCTCGCGTACGCGGTCATCAGCGCAGCCACCGACGCAGGGGTCCCGAAGATCGTCACGGCAAGCAGTCCCACCGCCCTGGGCTACGGCTCACCGGCCGGATGGCTGCCGCCGTCGTTCCCTTTGGACGAGCAGACGCCGCCCAAGCCATGGAACGCCTATGCGCTGTCCAAGCTGATCGCCGAACAAACCGTACAGATGTTTGCGGCCGCCCAGGGCGAGAAGATCAGATATGCGGCCTTCCGTCCGTGCTATGTGATTTCCCCCGAAGAGTGGGAAGGTGCCCTGACGCAGCAGGGGCACACGGTCCGCGAACGCCTGGACAATCCCGCCCTCTCGGCGCCCGCGCAGTTCAACTACGTGGATGCCCGGGACGTGGCCGACTTCCTGGACGTGCTTCTGGACAAGATGGATTCGATCCCGAACGGCGAGGTGTTCTTTGTTGGCGCGAAGGATGCCTTGGCCACCGCGCCCCTCGCAGAGCTCTTCCCACGCTTCCTCCCCGGCAGCGGCCCGTTGACCGAACACCTTACCGGGACCAGCCCGGCGTTCTCGATCGACAAGGCGCGGGAACTCCTCGGCTGGGAGCCCGAGCGCACGTGGCGGACCGAACTCACTCCGCCCTACGAGGGCCCGGACACCGCAGCATCCGAACAAGCAGCACTCAACGACGAGATCCACGCCGGCCTGGTCCCGGCGGGAGCAACCAAGGAGACACCATGAACTTCGACGGCGTACTGTTCTTCCCCGTCACTCCCTTCGCTGAAGACGGCACCGTAGATGTGGCATTGCTGAAAGAGCACATTACCTCCCGTCTTCCCTTCGGCCCGGGCGGCGTTTTCCCGGCCTGCGGCACCGGCGAATTCCATGCGCTCTCCCTTGACGAGATCCGCACGGTGGTCACTGCCGCCGTCGAGGCCGTTGCAGGTGCCGTGCCGGTAGTTTCCGGTGCCGGTGGTCCGCTGGGCCACGCCATCGCCGCCGCGAAGGTGGCCGAGGAAGCCGGTGCGGATGCGCTCCTGGTGCTCCCGCCGTACCTGGTCACCGGGCCCACCGATGGCGTGGTGGCGTACGTCGAAGCCATCGCCGCGGCGAGCAGCCTTCCGGTGATCGTGTACCACCGCGGCACCGCCAAATTCACTGCCGAAGCCATCACCCGCCTGACCGCCAACCCGAAGGTGGTTGGCTTCAAGGACGGAATCGGCGACGTCGGCTTGGCCCAGGAAATCGTCTCGGCCATCAACGCGAGCGGACGCAAGGACTTCGCACTCTTCAACGGCCTGCTGACGGCCGAACTGACCCAGGGCGCCTACCGGGGTCTCGGCATTCCCCTGTACTCCTCGGCCGCTTTCGCCATGGCACCGGAGATCGCCAAGGCCTATTACGACGCCTACGTTTCCGGTGACGAAGAACGACGCCACGCGTTGCTCGAGGGCTTCTATGCGCCGCTGGTCCGTCTCCGTGACCAGACTCCGGGCTTCGGCGTCTCCCTCATCAAGGCCGGACTTCGCCTCGCCGGATTGCCGGTCGGCCCCGTCCGCCCGCCGCTGGTTGACCCCTCGGAGGAGCAACTCCTGGAGCTCAAGTCCATCCTGGCCAAGGGCCACGAGCTGGCCGGCAGCTGATGGCGGCCCGCATCACGGGCCTGGCCACCCGGCTGATCACGGTCCCGCTGCTGCGCAGCTGGGGTGCAGAGGCGCCAGAGAACCACGTGATCGTCACCGAACTGACTACGGACGACGGCGGCACGGGCCATGGTTTCTCGTGGACACCTACCATCGGTCCCCAGGCGGTCAAGGCCCTGCTGGACCACGACATCGCACCGTTCATTGTTGGTTTGGAAGCGAACGCGGACATTGTCTGGGATCAGCTGTGGAAGCGGCTGCACGAAGCCGGCGGGGGCGGCCTGACCACCATCGCCATGGCCGGTGTGGACCTTGCCCTGTGGGACCTGAAAGCACGGCAGACAGGGACCTCTGTCACCGGTCTCCTGGGCCAACGCCGGGAATCGGTGGAGGTTTATGGCTCCGGAGTGAATCTTCATTACACCCTGGAGCAGCTGGTGGAACAGGCCCGACGATGGGTTGCTGCCGGACACAATGCGGTGAAGATCAAGGTTGGCAAGCCCGAACTCAGGGAAGACGCCGAGCGCGTCGCCGCCGTTCGGAAGGTCATTGGCCCGGACCGGTTGCTCATGATTGACGCCAACCAGCGTTGGGACCTGGCCCATACCTTCCGTGCCGTGGATGTTTTGGGGGAGTACGGACTGGAATGGCTGGAAGAACCGATCCGCGCCGACGACCTCTGGGCCTACCGCCGCCTGCGCAAGCAGTCACCGGTGCCCATTGCCCTGGGCGAGAACGTCCACACCATCTATCGCTTCCGCGACTTCATCGAAGCCGAAGCCGTGGACATCATCCAGCCCAACATTGTCCGGGTGGGTGGCATTACCCCGTTCCGCAGGATCGTTGAGCTGGCCCGTGCCAACAGCATCAGGGTGGCACCGCACCTGCTTCCGGAGCTCTCCGGGCAGCTGGCCCTCACCCTGGCCGAGGCCGTCAGGGTTGAGGACGTGGAAGATGCCTCGTTCGAGCAGCTCGGCATCCTGGCCGGGCCCTCCCCGGTACGCATCCACAACAGCAGGCTCAGCAGTGCCGGCCGCATCGGGCTCGGCTTCGACTTCGCCGGGCAGCATTCGCAGCACCTAAAAGTGCCAGCCCCTGAAAGCAAAGGAAACCGCATTGAGTACAGCAACTCTTGACCTGACCGCCATCACGGACGCCGCAACCGCAGCGTTCAAGGTGACCTCAACGGCAAGTGACGCCGAACGCGCGGCCTGGCTGACCGCCGTCGCCGACGCTTTGGACGCCAACGTCACCGAGCTGGTGGCCATCGCCGATTCCGAGACGAGCCTGGGCGCCGTCCGGCTCACCGGCGAGGTAGCGAGGACCAGTGGACAGCTCAGGTTGTTCGCCACAGTGATCACCGAGGGCTCCTACCTTGAGGCCGTCATCGATCACGCCGACCCGACGGCCACCCCGCCCAAGCCCGACCTTCGCCGCATCCTGCGTCCGATCGGACCGGTGGCGGTGTTCTCGGCGTCGAACTTTCCGTTCGCCTTCTCCGTGGCGGGAGGCGACACCGCGTCCGCACTGGCCGTCGGCTGCCCGGTGATCGTCAAGGCCCACTCAGGTCACTTGCGCCTGAGCGAGCGGACCGCGGAGATCGTCACGGAAGCCCTGGCCAAGGCCGGGGCCCCGGACGGCATCTTCGCACTGGTCAGTGGCCGCGAGGCCGGAACAGCCCTCGTCCAGCATCCGGCCATCAAAGCGGTGGGATTCACGGGCTCCATTCCCGGTGGCCGGGCACTGTTCGACCTCGCCACGTCCCGCCCGGAACCCATCCCGTTCTATGGTGAGCTGGGCAGCCTGAACCCGGTGGTCATCACCGCGGATGCCTTGGCCGAGCGTGGCCAGCAGCTCGCTGCGGGCTTGGCCGGTTCCTTCACCATGGGCGCGGGCCAGTTCTGCACCAAGCCCGGACTGGTCTTTATCCCTGCAGGCACCGATTTCGCGTCACAACTGGCCGAGGCGAGCAAGGACAAGCCCACGGCTGCCATGCTTACCGAGCGCATCGCCGAGGCTTACCCGGATGGGCTGCGCAGCGTCGCGGACCAACCAGGTGTCGCCGTCGTCAGTGGCACGGTCCAGCAGGACAGCCTGGCCGACGGTGCCGCGCCAGTGGTGTTCTCCACCAGTGCCGCCAATGTACTGGAACGACCGGATGAACTGCTGGAAGAGTGCTTCGGCCCCACCACCCTGCTCATCGAATATGCGAACCAAGAGGAGCTGTCGGCAGCCCTCGCGAAGGTGCCGGGGAGCCTCACCGGCACGGTGCATGCCCAGCCCGGCGAGGATGTCTCCGGCTTGGTAGAGCAGCTCAGCACCCTGGCCGGCCGGGTCCTGTTCGATGGCTGGCCTACCGGTGTCACCGTGAACTGGGCACAACAGCACGGTGGCCCGTACCCGGCCACGACGTCGTTGTTCACCTCGGTGGGTGCCACCGCTGTGCGCCGTTTCCAGCGCCCGGTGGCCTACCAGGATGCGCCTGAGAGCGTGCTGCACCCAGCCCTGCACGACGCCAACCCGCTTGGTATCCCGCGTCGCGTGGACGGTGTGCTCACCCTGGTTGGCTAGGCACACGCAGAAGGGGCGGGTCACCGTGATGGTGACCCGCCCCTTTCGTATGGGCCCTGCAGGGCTTACGGACGCAACAGGGCTTAGGGACGCAACGTCAGCGGACGACGACGGCCGTCAACTTCCGCGGTCGGCCAACGGTCGTCAACGGTCAGGACACGCAGGCCGGAATCCGTGAGCAACACAGTGTCCTCGATCTTCACGCCGGGCCCCGTAGGGTTCCACGTGAAAGGTTGGTTGAGCACGATGGTGTCCGTTACGTCTGCGGTGACCCGGGGATCGCGGCCCGCATATCCGGCGGGCCCACCCTGGTGGTGGAGGGTCCATTGATCGTCGCCGAAGCCGTGCCGCGCGTAGGCAGTCTTGATCTCGGCGAAGACCTCGTTGAGCTGTGCCCCGGGGACTGTGGCCCGGAAGATGTCGGCCTCAACGGCTGCGATGCGGGCCTCGGCGTCGAGCTCCTGCGCTGAGCCGGCGTCGAACGCTACCCAACGGGTGACGTTGGCAACCAAACCGTTCCGGCGTGCACACACCACCGCCATGGCGCGCCTGCCGATGGGCGAGTGGGTGGCCAGGGGGTGGCGGAAATCGCTCCGATCGGCACCGTTGCAGAGCAGGACCAAGGGCTCGGCCCCAGCCGCGACGATCCTGGCGGCAAGCGCCGAGACCAGCTGGAATTCGGTGGTTTGGGGGGTTGCTGCGGTGAGGACCTCGGTCATGGCAGCCGCAGCATCCGCCGATAGTGCAGCGTAGCGGGCGGACTCGGCTGGCAAGAGCTGCTGGCGGGCCGCCCGCAGTTCGGTGGTCACGGCCGCTTCCACCAACGGGTTCCCGTCGATGGCCAGTCCCGCGGCCGCGGCATGCAGTTGGCCGTACCACGGAACGGTGGACAGGCTAACCCCTTCCGGCAATTCCTCACCGGCGATCCGCCCGGCCTCATTGTTGAATGTCACCAGGTGGTCGCCGGAGCGGTCCACCAGGAGGGCAGCAATGGGATCGCCGGCGAGGCTGATGTGCATCCGGCTGCCGTCCAGGTACCAGGTGAGCGCGGTGTTGGTGGTGAGCAGGAGCGAGTCCCGGCCCGCGGCGTCCAGGATGTCCAGTACGCGGCGGCGTTTCACTGCGCGGTCGGCTACGTTGCCGGGGGCGGTAAGTGCTGTGGTGGGCGTTGTGGACTGTATTGGCGTGGTCATGCCGATTCCCCCAAGGTAGTGATGAGCTGTTCAATGTCTTGTGTTGCCAGGAAGCCGTCCGTGATGAGCACCGTGACGGTCCTGTGGACAGGGTTCCCGGGTTCGGTGGGCACCGGGGCATCCCAGGCCAACGACAATCCGACTCCGGGATAGCCCGAATGCCGCACGAACCATGGGTCCGGCGCCTGTGGTGAGGCAAGGAAGACGAGTGTTGCCGGGTGGCCCAAACCGGGGTCTCCGGTGACGTGCGCGGCGCCGGAGGTTCCGGCGTCGAACGTTCCCGACCACGCCAACCACGGCGCCACGCTGCCGTGCACGGCGTCCTCGCCGCGGGCGCCCGGAGTCCAGATGGTCGCGTCGCTGACCTTGGGCAAGCGCCAAAAGAAGCCGCCGTAACCGCCCTGCGGCCGCCCGTTGGAACCGGGGCTGCCCAGGAGGACCGGATGACCGGTTGCTGACTCAAGCGTGAAGTCGAGCGTCAGCTTCCACGTTGAATTCCCGACGGCGGCCCAGCGCCACTCGCGCTGTTCGCGGAGCAGCCGGGTGCCGTCGGGCCCTATCCAGCCCAGCTGTTCGCGCCGCTGCCCGTTACTGTGCTCCGCGGATTCGGTGACGATGCGGCCGTGGTCCTTGCGCCAGACGTACGCGCCGGCGTCGCGGGTGTAGGTCCGGCCGCCCCAGAAGTTGACGCCATCCACGTCCTGGAGGGCAACACCTGCGCCAAGGTGCCACACGTGGTCTTCCGGGATGTGGTCGGTGACTACAGTGCCGGCAAGGGTCCGCACCGGGTGCAGGTAGGGGCGGGGGGACGAGGTCGGCCGGATGCGGGTCCCGTCCTGGACGGTAGCGACGGGAGCGCCGTCGATCTCCAACGCCGGACCACCTGCTGCAGTCCACGGCGCTCCGAGCTCGGCGAAGGTGGCATGCCCCAAGGCAGCGCGACGGATCAGGGACTCGATGCCGTGCACCACGGGGTGGGCATCGTCGCCGTCGCCGTCCCACGTGATGAAGTCGGGGTGGATCGCTCGAGGCGAATCCGCTGTCCGGATGGCTTCGAGCACTGACACGTAGGCGCCAACCCCACCGAGAGGGCTGAGCAGGTCCTCGTGGGTGCGTGCGGCAAGCAGGTTCTCCAGGAGATCCTTCCGCCCAAACGTCTCAGTCCGGACACCCCCAGCCGTGGTGATCTCCAACCGATCCTCCGTGTAGAAGAGGGTCAGCTGGCCCTCGGTGCCGTACACGGTGACCGACGGTGCGGACTGCTCCGGCGCGCACAACGTCAGTGCACACGTCAGTACCGTGCCGTGGGTGGTGCGTACCCGCACCACGGAGGTGTCGTCACTCTGGGTGTCGTTGGCACGGTAAAGATCGGTGTCCACGGATTCGACATCCGCCACGGTCCTTGCCCCGGCCAGCCACAACCCGGTGGCCACTGCGTGCGCCAAGGCGTTGGTGGCCACTCCGTCCACCACGTCCGTACCGTTCAGGCTGCGCTTGCCGGCCCACCGGGACCGTTTGAAATAAGCCTTGGTCCGGAGCCACAAGCCTGTGGCGCTGAAGCCTCGCACCTCTCCGATGGCACCGGCCCCCACCAGTGCTTCGATCGCGGGGAGGGCGTCCGAACCCAGGCTCTGGAACCCTACCTGGACCAGGCGGCCGGCGGTCGCGGCCGCCGCCATGACTTCCCGGTACTGCACCATGGAGGCCACCGGCGGTTTCTCGAGGTACACGTTGGCTCCGGCGTTGAGTGCAGCAATGGCCAACGGCGCGTGGGTCTGGATGGGCGTGGAGATAATGACGACGTCGGGGGCCACTCCGGCGGCCAGGAGTTCGTCGAGCGAGGCGTGGATATCCACTCCCGGTTCGAGTGTGTCCTTGGCCGGTGGGTTCGGATCGGCGACTGCCACCAGCTCCAAGGCACCTGCAGCACTCAGCCGATCCAGGTTCTCCAGGTGCCGTTCGCCGAAGCCGTGCACACCTACCAGTGCGACGCGGGGAAGCCGTGTTGGGCCCTCCGCTGTTGTGGTGGCCAATTGTTGCGTCATGATGCTGTCCTAGCGGGGTCAGGTTCGTGGGTTGTTTTGGTGGCCGATAACTGCAGGGCCTCGGTGAGGAAAGCTGCTGCCTCGTCTTGCATGGCTCTGCTGAAGACGTGTGGTTCCTGCCAGAAAGTACCGGTGTACAGCTCCGGTAGTGCGCTGGAGAGGTGGGCGTGGGCGTCGCCCATTCCTTGTTCCGGGAAGAGCTGGTCATCGAGGGCGTACTGGACCAGCGCGCGTGCACTGGACCGGGCGGCAAGGTGCGGCCAGTCGCCCAGCTGGGCGAGGCCGGGGGAGTGCAGCAACCAGGAGTGCGCATCCAGGTACGACGGCAACAGCGAGGCGAACGTGGTCATCATGCACGTCACCACGTAGCTGCGAATTCTGGAATCGAGGGCCGCGAGCAGCATCGCCCGCCCGCCGCCGCCGGAAAAGCCGAGGCACCCGATCCTGTGTTGGTCCACTCCCGGGAGCGAGGAGAGGATGTCCAGCGCCGCGAGGTCGTCATGGGCCACCGTCCCGGCGACGCTGCTGCCCAGCAGCGTCGCAGCTTTCGCCACGGTTTCCTCGTGGGCTGCGGCCGCGGCGTCGTAGAGCGCCGACGCGGAAGGTTCGACGCCGGCCTCCCGCCAGAGCGACTGCTGGCCGCTTACCGCTGTGGCAGAGCGGAAGGGCAGGGGGTCGAGCCCGAAACGACGACTGCCCCACATGAAGGCGTCGTGGGCAAGGACCGCGAAGCCCTGTAGGGCCAACCAGGTGGCAAGGGCCCGGCCGCCGTAGAGCTTCGCCTGCAACCCTGGCGGCACGGGGCCGAAGCCACCCGGGAAAGGGCTATCGGCGTCGTGGTCTTCGACCCCGGCAGGAAGCTTCACGAGCCGTTCGGCGCCATACGACTTGATGCCGGCGTGGCAGTGCATCGCGAGGAGTCCCGGCAGCGGGCCGGTGCTGTGGGCTGGGCGCACGAGCCACGCGGACGTCCTCGGCCCGAAGCCCAACTGCCAGGAGAGGCGGGTGGTGATGACGTCGTCGTGCGCTGTTTCGGAGTGGATCGTGTATCCAAGGTCCGGGACGACAGCCGGTATGCCAAGCACGTCGCTGAGTTCCTGGGCGGTGGCCGACCCGGCCCGGTGAAAGTGTGGCGCGTAGCCTGGCCAGTCCTCATACCCGGCCAGCGCACTCGGACGAAAAGCAGTTCCGGCCATGTCAGCGGGAGTCATGGCAGGCGCTGGGGTTGGTTGACAATGGTGTCCTGCCTTATCGATGCGGGAGGGTGTGCGGAGGCGCACGCCGGGCTTCTTCAGCGTGGGAAATCGATGCTGGCGGCTTCGTAAGAAAACGCTTTCTCAAAAATTAGCAAAAGGCTGTACATGGGTCAAGAAAACGTTTACTTTGGTACGGAGCCGCTGAACATCGGGAGCCAATCCCGGTAACTCAGGGGAGTGCCGGAAGATCGACGGCATCCCGGAAGGCAAGCATCAACAGACTCGAACTCCGTGGATGGCCACGATGACCAAAGGAGACCACATGGCCGCTGTAGTACACACGGGGACGCCGCAGGGCGTTCGCGGTCCGGAGAGGGGGAATCCATGAGTGCCATTGGGGAACTCTCAACGATGACCCGCCGCAAGGGCCCCATGACCAAGGAAGAGAAGAAGGCTAACGGCCGCGACAACAAAGCGGCCTACATCTTCCTTCTTCCTTGGCTCGTTGGCTTGGTTGCCATCACGGTGGGCCCCATGCTGATGTCGTTGTACCTGTCCTTTACGGACTACAACCTCCTGCAGCCTCCGGAATGGGTGGGCCTGGACAACTTCGTCCGGATGTTCGGCGACGCCCGCCTCCACAACTCATTGCGGGTCACCTTCACCTATGTACTGGTGGGTGTTCCCCTGCAGTTGGCCGTTGCCCTGCTGATCGCGCTGGTCCTGGACAAGGGTCTTCGCGGCCTGCCCTTCTACCGCTCCATCTTCTACTTGCCGTCACTCCTTGGTGGTTCCGTCGCCGTTGCCATCCTCTGGAAGCAGATCTTCGGCACCACGGGCCTGGTTAACCAGGTCCTGGCCATGGTGGGCATCGAAGGACCCGGCTGGATTTCGGATCCCAGCACAGCTCTTGGCTCGATCATCCTCCTGCATGTGTGGACGTTTGGCGCTCCGATGATCATCTTCCTGGCCGGCCTGCGCCAGATCCCCAACATGTACTACGAAGCCGCGGAAGTTGACGGCGCCACCACCCTCCAGCGGTTCTGGCGGATCACCCTCCCGTTGCTGAGCCCCATCATCTTCTTCAATCTGGTGCTCCAGATCATCGGTTCGTTCCCGTCCTTCACTCAGGCGTTCATCGTCTCCGGCGGCAACGGCGGACCGTCCGACTCCACCATGTTCTTCACGCTGTACCTGTATCAAAAGGGCTTCGGCCAGTTCGACATGGGTTACGCCTCAGCGATGGCCTGGGTCCTGCTGGTCATCATCGGCGTCTTCACCGCCATCAACTTCATCGCTTCAAAGTATTGGGTGTTCTACGATGACTAAACTCCAGAGCCTTCCCGCAGCAAAAACCACCGAGCCGGGCAAGGCTCCGCGCCGCCGTGAATCGCCCGGAAACCTGGCCTTCAGCCGTAGTGCCCGCGTCAAAGGGTTGGTCAAGCACGCCATCCTGATCGTGGTGGGGCTTGTCATGATCTACCCGCTCCTGTGGATGGTGGTTTCTTCCCTGCGGCCCAATGACCTGATCTTCCGCGAACCGGGCCTCTGGCTGAACAGCCTGGACATGACAAATTACACCGACGGCTGGTCGGCCCTGACCCACCCGTTCGGGCACTACATGATCAACTCGGCGATTGTGGTTTTGGGCTCGATCGTGGGCAACCTGGTCTCGTGCTCCATGGCCGCCTATGCGTTCGCCCGTTTGCAGTTCACCGGCAAGAAGCTGTTCTTCGGCATCATGCTGCTGACCATCATGCTGCCCTTCCACGTGGTGATCGTGCCCCAGTACATCCTGTTCTCCCAGATCGGCTGGGTGAACACCTTCTGGCCCCTCATCGTTCCCAAGCTCCTGGCCACCGATGCGTTCTTCGTGTTCCTCATGGTCCAGTTCATCCGCGGCATTCCAAAGGAGCTTGACGAGGCGGCCCGCATCGACGGCGCCGGACACCCGCGGATCTTCCTCCGCGTGATCCTGCCCCTGATGGTGCCGGCCTTGGCCACCACCACCATCTTCACGTTCATCTGGACGTGGAACGACTTCTTCGGAGCCCTGATCTACCTGACGGATCCGGACATGTTCACAGTCCCCGTTGCACTGCGCGCCTTCGTCGATTCGCAGTCCGCAACCAGCTGGGGATCACTCTTCGCCATGTCCATCGTGTCGTTGTTCCCGGTGTTCCTGGTGTTCCTGTTCGGCCAGCGATTCCTCATCAAGGGCATCGCCACCACCGGTATCAAGTAGGCCGGCCGTCGACGGCCGACCGGTGCGCCGTCGTAAGTTCCAGCAACTAATACAAGTCGCTATCTTGTAATACAAGAATGTGACTCGTATCATAATCACAACCAAGAAAACGCTTTCCCACATCGCATCAGGATCAATGAAGATCGGAGACAACAGTGCCCGCACAACCCAAGGGTGAAGCAGTCGCCCTCGCAACAACAGGAGCCCCCCGCCGAACCAAGCGCAGGCTCCGCGCCTCGGCCCTCGTCGCGGCAACGGCCGCCGCGGTCCTGGCGCTCACCGCCTGCGGTGGCGGCTCGGAAGCCAAGAGCGCCGACGGAAAAGTGGAGCTTCGCTTCGCCTGGTGGGGCGGCGACAAGCGGGCCCAGGTAACCCAGGCAGCCATCGCGGCCTTCGAAGCCGAAAACCCCAACATCAAGATCAAGCCCGAGTATGGAGACTGGAGCGGCTACTGGGACAAGCTGGCCACCCAGGTTGCCGCCAATGACGCCCCGGACATCATCCAGATGGACGAGAAGTACATCACCGAGTACTCCACTCGTGGCGCACTGCTGGACCTCTCCAAGTACAAGATTGATACATCCAAGCTGGACGCGGCGGCCTTGGATGCGGGTAAGAGCGAGAAGGGCCTGACCGGTATCGCGGCAGGCATCAACGCTGCGACCATCCTGGCCAATCCCGCCGTCTTCAAGGCGGCAGGCGTGGCACTGCCCGATGACAAAACCTGGACCTGGGAAGACTTCGAGCGGATCTCGGCCGAGGTCACCGCCAAGTCGCCCAAGGGCACCTATGGAGCCGCGGCGTATGGAACCGATGAGGCTTCCCTTGGAGTATGGCTCCGGCAAAACGGCAAGTCCCTCTACACCGATGACGGCAAACTGGGCTTCGAACCCTCCGATATTGCCCAGTGGTGGAGCTTCCTGAAGGAACTCAGCGAGAAGAAGGCGGTCCCGTCCGCCTCGGAGGTAGTTGAAGCCGAAGCTGCGCCGCTGGACCAGAGTGGGCTCGCAACCGGCAAGAACGGTCTCGCCTTCTGGTGGTCCAACCAGCTTCCGGCCCTCGAAAAGGCTGCCGGCGGTGAGCTGCAGATCCTGCGCTTCCCGTCCAAGACCGGCAAGGCTGCCGACGCCAAGCTTTGGTACAAGGCCTCCCAGTTCTGGTCCGCTTCCTCCCGCACCAAGCACCCTGAAGAAACAGCGAAGTTCATCGACTTCCTGACCAACAACGTCAAGGCCGGCGAAGCCCTCCTCGCTGATCGCGGCGTCTACCCGAACTCTGATGTGCGTGATGCCATTGCGCCCAAGCTCGCCAAGGCCGATGTCAAGGTAGTGACCTTCATCGACCAGATCAAGGGCGAACTCGGGGATGCTCCGGCCGCACCGCCGAAGGGTGCCGGCGCCATCCAGGAAATCGTGAAGCGCTACACCTCCGAAGTCCTGTTCAACAGGCTCTCCACCGACGAAGCGGGCAAGAAAGCCGTGGACGAAATGAAGTCCGCCATCAGCTAGTCCTAATCCGCGGGAACCGCCCCGGGCGATCATTCGTGATCCGCCCGGGGCGCTTCGTTTAAGGCGGGGTTTGTGTCAGTCCTCCGCGATGACGGCCACCGCCCCGGCGGGAACCACGCCAGTGAAGCGGGCCCCGCTGAGCAGCTCGTCGCCGTCGGCCTTGACGGCCTGGTCCTCGCGGCTGTGATTGATGGCGAACAGGAAGCTGCGGCCGTTTTCGGCACGCCGCCTGGTCAGTTCGACGCCGGGTGAGGACTCGGTCACGGCCGTCACCCCTGCTTCCTCGATGAGTCGGGCGGCCAGTGCGTCGATGCCGTCGTTGTCCGGAAGCGTTGCGAGGTACCAGGCCGAACCACTGCCGACGGTGCGCCGGGTCAGTGCGGGCACACCATCGAGCGGGTAGCCGGTGAACGTTGCCAGGACGTCTGTGGAGGCGCCTGCAGATACGTGTTCGCTCCAGACCGTGCCAACAGTTCCATCGCTCAGCGTGACCGAAGCGCCTGGGAAAAGCGGATGGAATTCCTCGCTGCGGACGCCCAGCAAATCCCGAAAAGCGCCCGGGTAACCGCCCAGCCGGACATGGTCCCGTTCGTCGACGATGCCACTGAAGTAGCTGATCAGGACGGTAGCGCCACCCTCGGCTGCCGCGGCGATCGAAGCTGCCGCGGCGTCCGTCACGCAGTAAAGCGTGCAGACCAGGATGAGGTCGTATCCGGACAGGTCGGCGGAGGGGTGGACGAAGTCCGCAGTCACTCCACGGAGGTACAAAGAGCGGTGGAAAGCGCGCATCGTGTCGAGGTATTTCAGGGAGTTGTTCGGGTGCGAGTCCAGTTCGGAAGCCCACCAGGCCTCGTAATCGAAGACGATCGCAACGCGCGATTCCACCCGGGACCCCTTGACAGGTTCGAGCTTGTCCAGGGCATCGCCGAGTTCCACGACGTTCCGCCACACCTGGGTGTCGCGGCCGGCGTGGGGAACCATGGCCGAGTGGAATTTCTCGGAGCCTGCCTTGCTTTGGCGCCACTGGAAGAACATCACCCCGTCTGCGCCGCGGGCCACATGCCCCAGTGAGTTCCGGAGCATTTCGCCGGGCATTTTCGGCTGGTTGTGGGGCTGCCAGTTGACCGCCGACGTCGAGTGTTCCATGAGTATCCACGGATCTCCGCCCGCCACGCCACGGGTGAGGTCGGCGCTGAAGGCGAGTTCGATGGCGCGCTCAGGATCTGCCGCCACCAGGTAGTGGTCGTTGGCGATGACGTCCATGTCCTTGGACCAGTCGAAGTAGTCCAGGGTTTTCGTGGCGCTGGAGACCATGAAATTGGTGGTTGCCGGCACGTTGGGAGTGACTTCGCGGATCACGGCCAATAGTTCCCTGTAGAAGTCGATGAAGGCCCACGAATTGAATCGGACGAAGTCCAGTTGCTGGCCCGGATTGAGCGTAGTGGGGGCCGCTCCGGGTGGGATGATCTCGTCGAATGAGGCGTAGTGCTGGGACCAGAATGCCGTTCCCCAAGCCTCGTTCAGGTCTTCGATGGTGCCATAACGGCGTTCCAGCCAAGCGCGGAAAGCGGCGGCGTCTTCTTCGCCGTGGAACTCCCCAACGTGGCAGCCGAGTTCGTTGTCCACGTGCCAGAGCGCCAGCGCGGGGTGGTCCTTATAGCGCTCGGCGATCACGCGCGTTATGCCGGTGGCATACCGGCGGTAAACAGCTGACGACGGCGTGTAGTGACGTCGCGATCCGCGCTCCAGTCGGATGCCTTCCGCCGTGACGGGAAGGATTTCCGGGTACTTGCGGACCAGCCAGGCCGGCGGTGAAGCGGTGGCCGTGGCGAGGGCTACCTTGATGCCGGCTCCGTGGAGGTTGTCCATGACCTCGTCCAACCACCCGAAGTCGTAATTGCCTTCGCTGGGTTCCAGGAGGCCCCACGAGAAGATGCCAACGCTGAGGAAGTTGACGCCGGCTTCCTTCATGAGCTCAATGTCCTCGAGCCTGACGTCCCGGGGCCACTGTTCGGGGTTGTAGTCGCCCCCGTAAGCGAGGCCGCCAATGCTGTTCCAGACCGAGGGGCTGCGGGGAATAGAGGGGGAGGTCAAGGGGACTCCTTCGTCAGGTTGGCCGAACTGGTGCGGGTGCTGCTGAACGTATGAATGCAGAATATCGGTCAAAACGCGTTCTTTGGAAAACGCTTGCCCACATTCCGTATTGCCGCTATTGTATCGATTCAGAACGAGTGTAAGCGAGATCACTGCCACGTTGTAGAGAACTCCACAAGCTTGCACCAACTGAGCAAGGAGGCTCTCATGATCGATAGAAGGAAATTCCTCACCACGGTGGCTCTCGGCACTGCATCTGCCGCGTTCCTCTCGGCCTGTGGCCAGTCCTCGTCCTCTGGCCAGACCGGTTCCGCGGACAAGCCCGTCACCATCACCTACACCTGGTGGGGCAATGACGACCGTGCAGAACGGACCCGCAAGGCCATTGCGCTCTTCGAGACCAAGAACCCGGACATCAAAGTCAACGGCAACTTCTCCGACTTCGCAGGCTACTGGCAGAAGCGCGCCACCGAAGCCGCCGGCGGTGGCCTCCCGGACGTCATGCAGTGGGACCTCTCATACCTCCGCGATTACGGCCAGCGGAACCAGCTCCTGGACCTCGGCACGGTCAAGATCAACACCGACGGATTCGACAAGTCACTCCTTCCGTCCGGCCAGATCAAGGGCAAGACGTTCGGCATCCCCACCAGCACCAACGCCTTCGCTGTCTACTACGATCCCGCGAAGCTCGCTTCGCTGGGTATTGCCGAGCCGGACGGTTCCTGGAACTACAAGGAGTTCAACGCCTTCCTCGCCGAGGTTGGACAGAAGGGCAACGGAACGCTCTTCGGCGGCACCGACTACACCAGTGTTTGGTGGAACTTCAACATCTGGCTGCGGCAGAACAACATCAAGGCCTTCACCGATGAGGGAAAGCTTGGTTTCTCCAAGGACGACCTGAAGAAGTGGTGGAACCTCAGCGCGGACCTGCGCGGCACCGGAGCAATCGTCGGCGAAGACAAGACCACCCAGTTGCTGCCAAAGTCCCCGTTCGGTTCCAACGTCACCGCAACGGAAGTCACCTGGGACAACTTCATGGCCGGTTACCTCGCGGACAGCGGTGCCAAGGAACTGAAGCTTGTTCCCGTGCCCTCCGACGATCCCGACAACCTGGGTCTCTTCCTGAAGCCCTCGATGCTCATGGTGGCCAGCGCCAAGACCAAGTACAAGGATGCTGCGGCCCGCTTCATCGACTTCATGGTCAACGATCCCGAGGTTGGCCAGATCTTCAAGACCTCCCGCGGCGTCCCGGCGTCGAAGACCCAGCGCGACGGCACCACGTTCGAAGGAACGGACAAGTTGGTGGTGGATTACGAGAAGTCCATCGAGAAGTACCTGAAGGACGCTCCCGAGCCGCCCATCGTGGGATTCGGCACCCTGGAGTCCACGTTCAAGCGGGTCAGTTCGGACCTGAACTACGGCAAGCTGACCATCGACGGCGCAGCTGATGCGTGGTTCAAGGAAGCCGAAGACCTCATCAAGCAGAACGCCTGATCCAGGCTTTCCCAACTGACGGACTGATCTTGTGACTCAAAGCCCAACCCTGAGCAGGCGTGCCTCGTCCGCAGCCCCGCAACCGCGCACGTCGCGGCGGCGGGGAGCGGACGCCCGCGCCGGATACACCTTCCTGTTGCCGTGGCTGCTGGGATTCATCGCCCTGACCGTGGGTCCGATGATTTCCTCGTTGTACCTCTCCTTCACCAACTACAACCTGTTCGATGCCCCCAAATGGATCGGGCTGGACAACTACACCACCCTCTTGCAGGACGAGCGCTTCCTCCAATCAGTGGGAGTCACCCTGCAGTACGTGGTGTTCGGAACGCCATTGAAGCTCGCCGCAGCCTTGGCGATCGCGATGCTCCTCAACAGCAAGCGCAAAGGCCAGGGCTTCTACAGGTCAGCGTTCTACGCGCCGTCCCTTATCGGGGCCAGCGTGTCCATCGCGATCGTGTGGAAAGCAATGTTCGGTGACTCCGGTCCCGTCGACCAAGGGTTGTCGTTCTTCGGCATCAACCTCGGGGGCTGGGTGGGCAACCCCAACATGACCATGGGCATGATGATCCTGCTGACCGTGTGGCAGTTCGGGGCACCGATGGTGATCTTCCTGGCCGGTCTCAAGCAGATTCCCGCAGACCTTTATGAGGCCGCGTCCATGGACGGTGCCGGGCCGGTCAGGAAGTTCATCAACATCACCTGGCCCATGCTCTCCCCGGTGATCTTCTTCAACCTGCTCATGGAAACCATCCACGCGTTCCAGATCTTCGCCTCGGCCTACATCATTTCCAACGGTGAAGGCGGTCCCGCAGGCTCCACCCTTTTCTATACCCTCTACCTGTACTTGCGCGGGTTCAGCGATTTCCGGATGGGCTATGCCTCGGCAATGGCCTGGCTCCTAGTGATCGCGGTCGGCATCATCACGCTGATCTTCTTCAAGACCTCCAAGTCCTGGGTCCACTACAGCGGTGATTCAAAGTGACAACAATGGCAACCCCCACCCAGTCCACTCCGGCGGCCACGCAGGCTCCGGTGTACAACCCGAAGTCCGAGTCCGTCACGGCCAAGCGGATCAAGAGCGCCATCTTCCACATCGTTGCCTTGGCGCTGGTGGTAATGGTTCTCTACCCGGCTATCTGGATGATCGCTTCGTCCTTCAAGCCGAACTCCGAGATCGGCGGGGCCAACAACGCCCTCTGGTCAGCCAACTTCAGCTTCGACAACTTCGCCACCGCCATGGACGGCATCGGTGGTGTCTCCACGCTGACGTTCTTCACCAACTCCCTGATCCTGGCTGTTGGCGCTGTAGTGGGCACCGTACTGTCCGCCTCCGTTTCCGCCTACGCTTTCGCCCGGATCAACTTCCCCGGCCGCGGGCTGTTCTTCGGCATGATGATCGCTACCTTGCTTCTGCCGTTCCACGTGGTGATCATCCCGCAGTACATCGTGTTCCAACAGCTCGGCCTTGTGGACACCTACGTGCCGCTGCTGATCGGTAAGTTCCTTGCCGCGGATGCCTTCTTTGTGTTCCTCATGGTCCAGTTCATGCGAGGCCTCCCGGCCGAACTGGACGAAGCGGCGCGCATTGATGGTGCCGGGCACGCCCGGATCTTCGGGTCCATCATGCTGCCGCTGATGAAGCCCGCGCTGATCTCCACCTCGATCTTCTCCTTCATCTGGAGCTGGAACGACTTCCTGGGCCCCTTGCTGTACCTGAACACTCCCGAGAAGTACCCATTGCCCCTGGCTTTGCGGCTCTTCGTGGACCAGACCCAGAGCTCCGACTATGGCGCCATGATCGCCATGTCCGTGCTGGCGCTCCTTCCCGTGCTGGTGTTCTTCCTGGTGTTCCAGCGCTACATCGTCGAGGGTGTTTCCACCCAAGGACTCAAGGGCTAGGGGAACGGGCAATGAGCACCATTGGCACGTCAACCGGAACACCAGGCATCCCGGTCAACCGTTTTGCGCTGTTCTCCGAAACCATCCTGGCCGGAGTCATTGTGCTCCTGCTCTCCGTCCCTCTGGTGACGGCGCCGGCTGCCTATGCAGCTGGCGTCGCGCATCTGGAAAGGCACCTCAGCGGCAGGGACGATTCCCTGCGCAGCTTGTGGGGGAACTTCCGTAAGGCGCTGCCCGGCAGTTGGAAGCTGGGAATCACGACGGCGGCAGCCGCCGTCGTGATTGTCCTGAACCTGCTGCTCGCGCTGGTGGGGCAACTGCCGGGACGGGCTGCGATCCTGCCCGCCACAGTCATTCTGGCGGCAGCCGGTGCGGTGCTCCTGCTGCGCACCACGGCCAATTGGAGTGGCCAGCTGGCATGGAACGAGGACGAGGGCGATGTGCCCGCGGACGTTCCGGGTACCCAGCGCTGGGCGGCGGCGTATGCCGGCGCGAAGAGCGATTCGCTGCGTGACTGGAGTGGCTCGCTGCTCCTTCTCGCCGCCTTGTTGATGGCCGTTGTTTTTGTCTGGATGCTGCAGGCGCTGTTCGTGATTGTGCCCGGAACCCTGGTGCTCGCGGCAGCCGCCATCAAGATCCGATCCCACCGCTAGGCCAACCCGCTGAATCGAGCAGACCTCCCCGTGTCGCCGCGCCCGTTCCCACCCCGCCCGTTCCCACCCCGCCCCCAATCCACCAGGACCCGCACCGCGCGTGCCCGCTCCACGGAGTCCTGGCACTACCCGCTGCGGCACCACAATTACCGGATCTTCGTCACCCTCTCCTTGGTGGGAAGCGGTGGCGTCTGGATGCAGCGGCTCGCTCAGGACTGGTTGGTCCTCCAGCTCACTGGCAGCCCGG
The DNA here is from genome assembly GCF_021538675.1 of Paenarthrobacter sp. AR 02. Lineage (GTDB taxonomy): Bacteria > Actinomycetota > Actinomycetes > Actinomycetales > Micrococcaceae > Arthrobacter. Next base: position 485,076 of record NZ_JAJUKH010000001.1, on the reverse strand, counting down.
CTGCGGTAGGCCTGGCCGTTGCGCTTCAGTTCCTTCCGATGCTGGTGGTGGGCCCCGTCAGCGGGGTGCTGGTGGACATCTTCCCCAAACGTCGAATCCTGCTGCTATGCCAGTCCGTCGCCGTGGTGCTTGCTGCCGGCCTTGCGGTGTGGAATGCGGCGGGCGGCACGGACGTGTGGGTGGTCTACGCTTCCTGCGTCGCTCTGGGAATCACCAGTGCCATCGACGGGCCGGCCAGGCAGGTCTTCGTCAATGAAGTGGTAGGCGACGCCGGACTGCCGGCGGCCATCGGGCTGAACAGTGCCATCGGGCAACTGGGCGCCATGGCCGGTCCGGCGCTGGCGGGTGTGGTGATTGCCCATGCAGGACCGGCCGCTGCCTTCGCCGCCAACGCGGGACTTGGCGCAACGGTCCTGGTGTTGATCGGGTCCATCCGTCCGGGGGAGCTCCACCACACCCCGGAACCGCACGGCCACAGGAAAGGCCGCGGCCAGGTTCTGGCCGGATTCCGCTTCGTCCGTGCCCGTCCACCACTTCTCCTCACCATGCTCCTGGCCGGTCTGCTGGGCGCCTTCGGCATGAACGGGCCCGTTGTCCTGGCGGCCTTCGCTGACCGGGTGTGGCACAGCGGTCCGGCCGGGTTCGGCCTCTTCAACACCGTCAGCGCGCTCGGAGCCCTGGCTGGTGCCTTGATCGCGACCAGGATCAAGAGGTTTGGCCGCAAGGGGATCGTTGCCAGCGCCGGGCTCTTTGGCCTGAGCCAGTTGGTGGCCGCCCTCATGCCGAGCCAGGAGTCCTTTGTGGTGATGCTGGTGGTGGTGGGCTTCATGACCCTGGTATTCCTCACCAGCGCAGCGACTGCCGTCCAGCTCGAAGCCGGGGCCAGTGTGCGCGGCCGGGTCCTCGCCCTCTACTTCCCCTTGCTCCTGGGTGGTCACGCCTTGGGTGGGTTGTTGGCCGGCTGGCTGACCGAGGATTTCGGTGTCCGTACGGGGCTGGTCATCACCGGTGCGCTGGGCATGGCGTCTGCCACGGTGATCGGGCTGCTGCTGTGGCGCTGTTCCCGTCGAGCTGGCATTTGATGGCAATTACAAGGGCTGGGATTGTCATCAAATGCCAACTCGCGGGGACGTGGAGCGGGTAATCAGCGGCTGGCTACCAGCTCTTCGATCTGGTGCACGTCCAAAGACCCATCACTGATCCACACCGTGTTGGTGCGCGCCAGGGAGGTGCCCTGGGCCAGTTCCACCGCCGTGTCCCAGGCCAAGGCGGAACCCACTGCCGGGTAACCGTTGCACCGCACGAACCACGGGTCGGGGGACTCCAGGGGCGCGCCGAACACCAAGGTGGCCGGACCGCCGTCGAACTCTCCCGACCAAGCCAGCCACGGCGAAACGGAACCATGCACGGCCGGCTCACCCTCGGCTGTGGAGGAGAAGACGCGCGGCGAAGCGTTGACAGGCAGCCGCCAAAAGAAGCCACCGTAGCCGCTGCCGGCGGCACCATGCGAACCCGGGCTCCCCAGCGTGACATCGACGACGGCGGTCAGCTGGGTCTGAATGTCCAGCCGCCACGTGGTGGGGCTGATGAGGCTGCGACTGAAGGTGCGATGCTCCTTGAGGAGCAGGCTGCCGTCGGCCCCGAACCACTCAAGCTCCAGTTCCGTGTAGTCGTGCCCGCGGGTTATGCCAGCGATGTCCACCCGGCCGTGATCGTCTAGGTCAACATACTTTCCGGCGGTCCTCCGATAGCTGCGACCACCCCAGAAGTTGCTGCCGTTCACATCCTGCAGCGCGAATCCGGCACCCAGATGCCAGGCGTGGTCCGACGCCAGCTGGTCGGTCACCACAATTCCGGCCCGGGTAGACACCGGGTGCAGGTAAGGCCGGGGGGAGAGGCTTGGCTGGAGGCCGCTTCCGCTGCGCAGGACGGCAGCCGGGATGGCGGGCTGGGCGGTTTGCTGGTCGGCGGGGTTGGCGAACAGGGCCTCGGCCCCTGACGTGACCGGCCGCGCCCAGGACAGACCCAGCTCGGAGAAGGTGGCGTGCGCACGGGTGGCGCGGTCCAGGATGTCCTCGATGCCAGGGATCACGGCGTGTGCTTGATCGCCCGATCCCACCCAGACCACGTTTTCCGTGGGGATGAGGGCCGGCTCATCGGCCGTGCGGATGGCTTCCAGGACGCGCATGAACGCGCCACTGTGATCGAGCGGACTGAGCAGCGGCGTGCCTTCGGACAGGTGCTGCAAGAGGTTTTCGGTGAGGTCATCGCGACCAAAGATATGCGAGGTTTCACCGTCTTCCGTGCGAACCGTCACGCGGTCCTCCGTGTAATGGAACACCGCCGTTCCTTCCGTGCCGTGAAGCGTCACGTACGGTTCCACAGACTCCGTGGCGCACAGCGTGAGGGCACACGTGATGGGCAATCCAGCGGTGGTACGCATCCGGATTACCGAGGTGTCGTCCGCCTCGATGTCGTTCGCGCGATAGAGATCGGTGTCCACAACGGCCAGATCCTCAGCGTGCCGTGCACCGGCAATTCGCAGCGCCGTAGCGATGGCGTGGGCCAACGGATTCGTTGCCACGCCGTCCACCACATCCACGCCGTCCAGACTCCGCTTGCCCGCCCAACGGGAGCGCTTGTAATAGGCGCGATCCCGAACCCATCGGCCGGTGGCGGAGATGCCTTTGAGGGTCCCTATTCGGGGAAGTTCGGGCGAGGATTGGCCATTCGCCAGCTTGTCCAGTGCGGCCAGGGCGTGCGAGCCCAGGCTCTGAAAACCGATCTGAACACTTCGACCGGCCGCGCTCGCAGCTTCCTGGAGATGGAGGAAGTCCTTCATGGAGGCGACCGGGGGCTTCTCCAGGTAGAGGTCGGCCTGGGCGGCCAGCACGGACAGGGCCAAGGGTGCGTGGGTCTGGATGGGGGTGGCCACGATGACGACGTCCGGGGAGTGGTTGCCGGCCAGCAGGTCTCCCAGATTCGAATGCACGGCCGTTGTCGCGGGCAGCGTTCCCGGGGCCGGAGGGTTGGGATCGGCCACAGCGACCAAGTCCACCAGGCCCTCCGCCCGTAGCCTTTCGAGATTGTGCAGGTGATGGACGCCGAAGCCATGCACCCCTACCAAGGCGATCCGCGCCAGTGTCGTCCGCGGCGTCGGTGCTGACGGTGGCGTTGCTCCATGCGTTGCTCCATGCGCTGCTCCTTCGCTGCGCAACTGCGGAGCGTCACCGTGGTGTTGGCTGCTGGCGGACTCGACGGAGCGGGCTTCCATGGCTCTCCTCTGCTGGCGATGCGGCGAAGGCGAGTGACGCCGTCGTCCGGGTTGCATTTCATGTGGTCCGGCGGGTTCAGGCTATACCCAGCAAGCGCTTTCCCACCTTCGGTTCAGCCCAGTGTAACCCGCTCCAGGTAGAAATGTAACGATTCAAGAAGTCGCTTGACGCGGTCCATGTGCAGCGTCTAAGTTTTCGGGAAAGCGTTTACTCTGTGATGTGGCCCACCCGGGCCGCGCCCACTCAGCCGGCCCACGCCGCCTTCCGGTGCCACTCGAAAGAACCAATGCCGCCGGAACCCTGGGCCTGTTCTGCAACGATGGAGAAAGGGGGAGCCATGGCGTCTGGTGGATTTAGTTTCAAGGCCTACTCACTGTTCGACACGCTCGTCTGGATAGCCCGCCTGAACGTTTTGTGGATCATCTTCACGGTCTTGGGTGGCGTTGTTTTCGGATTCGGTCCCAGTACTGCTGCAGCGCAGCTGCTGGTACGGGACAAGGTACGGGGCGGTGCCGCATCACTGGTGCGGCGCTTCGCCAGGGAGTACGCCAGGAATTTCGGTAAGGGTAATGCCTTGGGGTTGCCCTTGGTGGCAGTCGGGGTGGCCCTAACGCTCAACTGGGACTACTTTTCGGCAGGATGGGACCTTGGCTCGCAGATCGCCTCGGCGGGGCTGTTCATGATGGCGCTGTTCGGGGCGGGGGTAGCTTGCTACCTCTTCCCGATGTTTGCCCGCTACAACCTTTCCGTGCCCCAGTACTTCCTGATGTCGTCCCGCTTCGCCATGCGCCACCTGGCCGGAACCGTAATCCTCGTATTCGTCATGGCAGTCGCCCTGTTCGTATGCCGTTCCGTTCCAGGGCTGATTCCGTTCTTCGGGATCGGAGCGTGGCTGTATGTCACTGGTTGGCTATGCGACCGCTTCTTCACCGCCAACGATGAAGCAATGGCGGGTGCCCTGTCAGCAGATGCGGCCGCGGGGACACCAGCGGCCGGGGCAACGGCAGCTGTTGTGACGAGGGGAGCCGGCATTGCCTGACATCAACCCGGCGCGGCCCGGACCAGGCGGGAACCAGATCCTCCACCGCCCCCTGGATGTCCAGGGGCATGCGGAGCTTGTTCGGAACGCCTCTGGCGAGAGCGCTAATGAAACGTATCAAGGCATGAACGGCGAGCACCTGTGGACCATCAAAAGGTTTCCGGGAACGTCGTCGGACCATAACAACCCCGAAGAAGTGGAGCAGTAGGAAAATGATCCGTAGAAAACACACGCTGGCCGCCGCCGTCGTCGTATCCGCTGCCTTGGCGCTGACCGCCTGCGGTGGCGAAGCGCCGGCGTCGGACCTTTCATCCGTCAAGATCATGGCACCGTTCCTGGAGGCGCAACCGCCAACAGCCGACGGCGCCGTCCAGAAAAAGCTCGAGGAGCTCACGGGCAAAGACGTCAACATCACGTGGACGCCCAACGCATCCTACGAAGACAAGATGAACATCACGCTGGCGTCCTCCGACATCCCGCATGTGCTGGTGGTCCAAGGCAAGACGCCCGGCTTCGTGAAGAACGCCGAAGCCGGAGCATTCTGGGACCTGACAGACAAACTCAAGGACTACCCGAACCTCAAAACCACCTTCCCGGAGGTCCAGCAAAACGCCAGCGTCAACGGCAAGGTCTACGGCGTCTACCGCGGCCGCAACCCGATCCGTGCTGCCGTGATGTTCCGCCAGGACTGGCTGGACAAACTCGGCCTCAAGGCACCAGAAACCACAGAGGACCTCTACAAAGTAGCCAAGGCGTTCACCGAGCAGGACCCGGACGGCAACGGCCAGAACGACACCTACGGAATCACCATCCCCAAGTGGGGCGGGCTGGGCACCAACAGCCCCTACGACCTCGTCGAAACCTGGTATGGAGCAGGAAACCGCTGGGCCGAACGCGACGGAAAGCTCGTTCCCAGCTTTGAAACCGACGAATTCCTCGAGGCCAACCGTTTCATCAAGAAAATGGTGGACGAGAAGTTGATCAACCCCGATTTCGCCACCTTCGACAGCACCAAGTGGAACGAGCCGTTCTTCAACGGCAAGGGTGGAATCATCATCGACGTCGATTCCCGGGCGAGCGTGCTGATCAACCTGTTCAAGCAGGCCAACCCCAACGACTTCCAAAACAAGGTGGGCTTCGTGGGCAGCCTTAAGGGCCCCGACGGCGAACTGCACGCCCACCCCACCGATGGCTACTCCGGTTTCCTGGCCATCCCCAAGTCCAGCGTCAAAACCGAGGCAGACCTGAAGAACGTCCTGACCTTCCTGGACAAGCTGAACAGCAAAGAAGCAGCCGTCCTGATCAACAACGGGATCGAGGGCGTGAACTTCAACGTCGTGGACGGCCTGGCCGCCACCATCAAGCCTGAAACTCCTGAGGGCAAGGCCGTCAATACCGACATCAAGAGCTTCGCCCAGCTCGGAACCAACGTCACCGGCAACAACTTCTACCCCGTCAAGCAGGCCTCCGAGTACGAGCAGAAGGTCTTCGATGACCGTGTTGCCGTCATGGCCAAGGACCTCAAGAGCGCCGTCTACAACCCGGCAGCGGCGTTCGTGTCGCCCACCTATGTTGCCAAGGGTGCCCAACTGGACAACATCGTGGCCGATGCCCGGATCAAGTACTTGGCAGGCCAGACCGACGAACAGGGCCTGAAGGACGCCATCAAGCTGTGGAACACCAGCGGCGGTGACAAGGTCAAGGAAGAAATCAACAAGTTGTGGCAGGACAACAAGAAGTGACCGCGCCGGTTGTTGAAGCCAAGGCCTCGGAGCGGGTGGCCGCCAAGCCACCCGCCCCGCGGCGGCGGCGTGGGTTCGCCGTCCACTTTGCGCACTACAAGTGGCTCTACCTGCTCCTGCTTCCGGGTGTCCTGTACTTTGCGGTATTCCGGTACGGACCCATGTACGGCGTGTCCATTGCGTTCAAGGACTACGTTCCCTTCCTGGGCGTCAATGGCAGCCCGTGGGTGGGTGTCACGAACTTCACGGATTTCTTCGCGAACCCCGATTTCCCGCGGCTGCTCGGAAACACCCTGATCCTTGCGTTCCTGAACCTGGGGATCGCGTTTCCCCTGACCATCATCCTGGCACTGCTGCTCAACGAGGTCCGACTGTCAGTGCTCAAGCGCACTGTCCAGACACTCGTGTACATCCCGCACTTCCTGTCGTGGACCATCGTGGCGTCCTTGAGCTTCCTGCTCTTTGCCCTGGACATCGGCCCGCTGTTCCAGTTCGTGAACGGGCTCTTCGGGACCAATGTGGATATCCTGTCCGATCCCAACTGGTTCCGGCCACTGATCGTGCTCCAGGAGATCTGGAAGAACACCGGCTGGGGAACCATCATCTTCCTGGCGGCGCTGGCCACGGTGGACCAGGACCAGTACGAGGCGGCCATCATCGACGGCGCAGGCAGGTTCCGGCGCGTCTGGCACATCACCCTGCCTGGCATCCGGTCCACCATCATCGTGATGCTGATCCTGGCCATCGGGCAGATGCTCAATACCGGCTTTGAGCAGATCTACCTCATGACCAACGCCCTCAACCGCAGCGTGGCCGACGTCTTCGATACCTACGTCTACTTCGTGGGAATCACCCAGGGCGCCTACAGCTACAGCACCGCCGTCGGACTCTTCAAGTCCTTGGTGGGCATCGTGCTGATCTTCGGCACCAACTGGCTGTCCAAGCGGTTCAACCAGAGCGGACTGTTCTAATGAAGATTCACAACACCCGCGGCGGCCGGGTTTTCGACGCCGCCAACTACGTTTTCCTCAGCCTGGTCGGCATCATCACGCTGCTGCCGTTCATCTACGTGTTGGCCGGCTCCTTCGCCAACGAAGCCGAAATCACCCGGCGTGCGTTCTTCGTCTGGCCCGAACAGTTCACCCTCTCGGCTTACGAGTACATCTTCTCCACCCCGGCGTTCACCAAGGCACTGGTCACCACAGTGCTGGTAACCCTTGTGGGTACCTTGATCCAGTTGATCCTGACCGTCACCATGGCCTACCCGCTGGCGAAGAAGAACCTGCGCGGCCGGAAGCTGATCATGTCCCTGGAGGTCTTCGCCATGGTGTTCTCCGGCGGCATGATTCCCACGTTCCTGCTGGTCAAGGACCTGGGCCTGCTGAACACCTACTGGGCCCTGATCCTGCCAGCGGCCATCAACCCGTTCAGCCTGATCATCATCAAGAACTTCTTCCAGGAACTCCCGGATGAGTTGGAAGAGTCGGCAAAGATGGACGGCGCCACGGAAATCGGGATCCTCTGGCGGATTCTGTTGCCGCTGTCCAAACCGGTGCTGGCCACGTTCGCCCTCTTCTACGCGGTGGGAATCTGGAACGACTTCATGTCCCCACTGCTCTACCTGAGCGACAACAACATGTGGACGCTGCAGATGTACCTCCGCCAGGTCACCGCAGCGTCCGACCTTCTTGGCACCGGCAACGTGGACCCGAGCTACATACCGCCCGAGCAAGGCATAAAGTTCGCCGTGATCGTAGTGGCTACCCTTCCCATCCTGATCTTCTACCCCTTCCTGCAAAAGCACTTCGCCAAGGGCATGCTGATCGGCTCGGTCAAGGGCTGAGGCGCATTGAAAGGTGCAACCATGAAAATCCTCCTCGCGGGTGACTCCACCGTGGCCGCCTGCCCCAGCTACGAATACCCGATGAGCGGCTGGGGAGCCCACCTGGCCCCTGAGACCTACTGGTGGGCCGCCGTCCACAATTTCGCGAAGGGCGGTGCCACAACGGAGTCGTTCCGCGAGGAGGGGCTCTGGACCCAGCTGCTTCACCAGACGGTGGCAGGCGACGTGGTGCTCATCCAGTTCGGGCACAACGACCAGAAGCGTGAACACCTCGCGGCGCGGACGGGCTACTCCGACAACCTTCGCCGCATGGTGGCCGAGGTCCGCGCCAAGGGTGGCGTGCCCATCCTGTGCACGTCGGTGGAGCGTCGGCACTTCCTCGCCGGCGCCCTGCAGGCCACCCTCGGTGAGTATCCCGCCGTCGTGCGTGAACTCGGAAGCGAGCTTGGGCTCGATGTCATCGACCTCAATCAGTGGACCCGGACACTGTACGAAGAGCTTGGGGAGGAGAAGTCCAAGGAGCTGTTCTTCCACTTTGCCCCCGGCGCGCATGCGCACTGGGCCGGCGGCCTGGAGGACAACACGCACTTCCACCAGAAGGGGGCCACAATGATTGCCGGATACGTGGCGGAACAGCTGGAAACCCTCGGCTTTGTTGGGGCGCGCGCTTGATCTACTCCAACCCCTTGCGGGGACCTGCTGACGTTCGGACCTGGATCGCGGAGGGGCCGGTCCAGTTCCAAGCGTACGACGACGGCGGGCCGGCTTCCCGCGGCGACGGCACCAGCGCGCTGGTCCTCTCGGGCGCCCTTGACGCTGAAGTACACGGCGACCACGCCCATTGGACCCTGTGGTGCCCGGAAGAAATCCCGGATTCCGTCCGGATCGCGTGGGAGTTCCGGCCGCTGGAGGAACCCGGCCTGGCCATGGTGTTTTTCGCGGCCAGGGGGCACGGCGGCGAGGACCTGTTCTCCACGGCCCTTGCTCCACGGACCGGCTATTACCCGCAATACCACTCGGGGGATATCGACGCCCTCCACGTTTCCTACTTCCGGCACAAGCACGCCTCGGAGCGAGCTTTCCGCACCTGCAATCTCCGCAAAAGTGCGGGGTTTGAACTCGTGGCCCAAGGCGCCGACCCGCTTCCTCCGGCCGAGGATGCCGACGGTTTCTACCAGCTGGAAGTGCTCAAGGACGGGCCACGTGTGGCCTTTTCGATCAATGGCCTGCCGTTGTTCGACTGGGTTGACCCCGGCCCGGAGCCGCTGGGCGGCGGCTACTTTGGGATCCGCCAGATGGCTCCGCTCAAAGCCGCGTACCGCAACCTCACCATCAGCCCGCTCCAGCCGCTACGCCCTGTGACGGCGCACACTAACCTATGACGTAGGATCTCCTCATGCCTCTTTTTGACCTGCCCCTCGAACAGCTTCGCGACTACACCTCCACAGCTGTGGCGCCGGCTGACCTTGACGCTTTCTGGGACCGCACTATCACCGAAGCAAGGACCCTGCCGCTGGACGCGGTGTTCGAGCCTGTGGACAACTACCTCACGGTGATCGACACCTTCGATGTCACCTTCTCCGGCTTCGGGGGAGACCGCATCAAGGGCTGGCTCCACGTGCCGGCGGATCGTGAACCCGGTGCTCAACTCCCGGTAGTGGTGGAGTACATCGGCTATTCAGGCGGCCGTGGACTGGCCAACCAGAACACGCGCTGGGCGCAGGCAGGCTACGCACACTTCATCATGGACACCCGCGGCCAGGGCTATGGCGGTGTCTCCGGCGATACCCCGGATCCACATCCCTCGGCGGGCGGGGTCAACTATGCCGGCCTCATGACCCGGGGCGCCGACCATCCGGACAACTACTACTTCCGACGTGTCTACGTGGACGCCTTCCGGGCGGTGGAAGCGGCACAGGACCATCCCGCCGTCGACCCCTCCAAAGTAGTCCTGACCGGCGTGAGCCAAGGCGGCGGCATCACCGTCGCTACCGCCGGCCTTGTGGCCGGACGGCTCGACGGCGTTATTGCCGCGCTGCCCGACGTCCCGTTCCTGCAGGACTTCCCGCGTGCCATCGACATCACCCCGCGGGGGCCCTACCCCGAGATCGCCTCGTTCCTCGGCCGGCACCGGGACCGCTACGACGCCATGCTCGCAGTGCTCAACTACTTCGACGGCGTCCACTTGGGCCGGGCGGCCACCGTCCCGGCGCTCTTTTCCGCCGCCCAGATGGACGATATTTGCCCGCCCTCTACGGTGTTCGCGAGCTACAACAACTACGGTCTGGATGCTGGGGCGCCGGAGAAGGACATAGAGGTCTACCGCTTCAACAACCACGAAGGCGGCCAGGAACACCACTGGGTCAGGCAGCTGCAGTACCTCCGCAAGCTGTTGTCCTCATAGTGGACAAAATTTGCCGGGTTTGACTGGGCATGGTTATGGTGTGGCTATGACAAACCGTTGGTATGCGTATTTTTCGTTGGCTCTGGAGGGGCCCGCGTCTAACTGACACGCATCCAACTTTCCTTCAGAGCCAACAGGGCAGAGATCATTCTCTGCCCTTCGCCATATCCGGCGGGTTCTGAAAAGGGGCCCGCTCCGTATCCCGGACAGGACCCAGACATGACCAGCATTGCCGCAGAACCCACTGAATCGCTTTCAGCTTCAGGCGCCGCTGACGCCGCGCAGCCCTCAACCTCCAACTTGCGGGTAGCGCGGTTCGAGCCGCTGCCGGCTCCCCAGGACCTCATCGCTGAGATGCCGCTGGACGCCCGCTCAGCTGCCGTCGTCGACCGTGGGCGTGACCAGGTCCGCGCCATTATGGACGGCGTGGACGATCGCCTGCTGGTCATTGTGGGACCGTGCTCCATCCATGATCCCAAGGCTGGGCTTGAATACGCCCGCCGTTTGGTCAGCCAGGCCGAGAAGCACAAGGAAGACCTGCTGATCGTCATGCGGACCTACTTCGAGAAGCCGCGCACCACCGTGGGCTGGAAGGGCCTCATCAACGATCCCCACCTGGACGGCAGCCACGACATCGCTGCAGGATTGCGCGCCGCCCGCGGCTTCCTCAAGCAGGTCACAGCCCTGGGCCTGCCCACCGCCACCGAATTCCTGGAGCCCATCAGCCCGCAGTACATGGCGGACCTCGTGTCCTGGGGCGCCATCGGTGCGCGCACCACCGAAAGCCAGATCCACCGCCAGTTGGCGTCCGGCCTGTCCATGCCCATTGGCTTCAAGAACGGGACCGACGGCGACCTGCAGGTAGCGATCGACGCGTGCGGCGCATCTGCCGCTGAGCAGGCTTTTTTGGGAATCGACGACGACGGCCGCGCGGCTTTGGTGGCTACGTCCGGTAACCCCGATACCCACGTGATCCTGCGCGGTGGGCGCAAGGGCCCCAACTACTCTGCCGACGACGTCGCAGCGGCCTCGGCCAAGCTCGCTGCCAAGGGACTCAACCCGCGCCTCATCGTGGACGCTTCCCACGCCAACAGCGGCAAGAGCCACCACCGGCAGGCAGAGGTTGCGCTGGAAATCGGTGCGCAGCTGGAGACCGGGTCTTCTTCGCCTGTTGCAGGTGTGATGCTGGAGAGCTTCCTTGTCGGTGGGGCGCAAAACCTTGATACGGCCAAGCAGTTGGCCGGAGAACAGGAACTCGTCTACGGCCAGAGCGTCACCGACGCCTGCATGGAGTGGGACGTTACTGCCTCGGTGTTGGAGCAGCTCGCAGCCTCGGCCCGGAAGCGCCGGGCGGCATCGGGGGAGTAGGGTCCCACTTTCCGGAAATGCTTTCACATTGGCCCCATCAGCCTCTAGAGTATCTAGCACATGGTTGTTGGATGGCTCAGCATCGGCACACCGTTCTACTGGGGGTGTCCTACTGTCTGAGAGCAAAGGAATATGGGAAATGTCCGCGGAGACTAACTTCTCGAATGCGCGTTTCATGACGGTGGCTGAAGTGGCCGACGTCTTGCGTGTTTCCAAAATGACCGTGTATCGCCTGGTTCACTCGGGGGAAATGCCCGCCGTCAGGTTCGGCCGTTCGTTCCGGGTTCCGGAAGAGGCCGTATCCCAGTACCTCAAGGGTGCTGTCGTGGACGGGCAATCCGAGACCGCCTGAGCCTGCCGCAGTCCATCTCACGGACCGTGGTCACGGGGTGCCTCTTTGAAGCGGTACTCTGTTAAGGAACGTTTTACGTCAATGTAAGAATCTGTCAGTTGTACTGTCTGCTTCCGCGGATCCGTTCCAACAGACAGGACCTTCTAGTTTGTAAGGAACTTTCGTGGGTTCAGTTATTAAGAAGCGCCGCAAGCGTATGGCCAAGAAGAAGCACCGCAAGCTGCTTCGCAAGACCCGCCACCAGCGCCGCAATAAGAAGTAGAGATACTTCACCAAGCGTGAATGCCCGTTGCCTTTCGAGGTGGCGGGCATTTTTGCGCCCCGGACGCTCTCTCACGTTCCGCCTGTTTCCTGCGGACGCTCTCTCACGTCCCGCCTGTTTCCTGCGGACGCTCTCTCACGTCCCGCCTGTTTCCTGCGGACGCTCTCTCACGTCCCGGCTGTTTCCTGCGGACGCTCTCTCACGTCCCGGCTGTTTCCTGCGGACGCTCGCTCACGCGTGGGGCCGCGCGAAGCCCGCCTGGACCGATGGGTCTACCCAGCCGTTTCTTAGAGTCCTTTTGATCTGACGGGTGGCATTCGCGAAGTTGTCCGCGAGGTCCGACTTACCGAAGATGAGCACCGTCCACCCCGCTGCCTCGAATGCCTTGTCCCTTCGCCGATCACTGAGGATCTGTTCCTGCGCAAGGTGATGACCGCCGTCGTACTGGATAGCGACCCGACGCTCGCGGTAGCCGAGGTCGGCTGAAGGCGAGAAAGGATCGTTGACGTAGAGCCGCACCTGTAGTTCCGGGTCGGGAAGCCCAGCATCGAACATAGCCAGACGGAGCGCAGTCTCCGGCGCCGAGTCGGCACCGACCCGCATCAGGTCCAGTGCTTCCCTCGCACGGACAACGCCCTGCAGGTTCTTGTGGCGATCCACCATGGTGCGTAGTTCGTGGATGGTCGTGAACGGCGCGTCCCTTTGCTCAAATTCGGGCCTGGGGATGCGAATGAGTTCGTCGCCAACACTGACCAGTTCATTCAGCGGAAGCATTCGGGCCAAGTCCAACCAGGTCCTGGAACGTGTACTGATCCACATGCCGTGATTGAGCTCTACTTCACCCTCCGAGACCACAACCGTGTGGCCGGTGACACCTTTTCGCCGCACCGCAGGCAGACTCCGCGGCTTGCTCAGATGCAGCTCATTGGAATCTGACAGCCAAGGTGGGAGTGAAAATCCGTGGATCTTGGCGGCAGTGACATGTGAGATCCAAGCGCCAGGGCTCGCAGCCGAGAGCGAGCGAGCAGCCGATTCCAGATCAAAGGCCCAGTCCTGCGGCCGGTATATGCCCTTGCTTACAGCCTCGATACTGACGCGTTTCCAGAGTTGCGGATGGGCGAGGCCGGCCGCTTTGGCCTCCGAAAGTGTAAACGGGGCGGATGCCAGCTTGGAGGGCACGGGTATGGGAATCTGCATACCGGCATTCTGACCCAGATCCCGCTGGAGCTGCAGAAGTTATCCACAGGGACACGGACCACGTCCTGGGGATGTGAGCGAGGGCTGGCCTGAAGGGGGTGGGATGTGAGCGAGGGTTGGGTTGAAGGGGGTGGGATGTGAGCGAGGGGTGGTTTGAAGGGGGTGGGATGTGAGAGAGGATCAGATGCGGGGGCCGCGGAACCTGGAGAAGCCCCGCCACAAGCCGTAAATCGCGCCGCCCACGGTAGCTGCTTTGAGCCCCAACGTTGCAGCCCGGCGGCCGGAGCGGAAGTCGTAGACGGGCCAATTGTTGTCGCGCGCGTGCCGGCGCAGCTTCGCGTCGGGGTTAATGACGACGGGGTGCCCCACCATGGTCAGCAGCGGGATGTCGTTGGCAGAATCGCTGTAGGCCCAGCAGTGATCCAGATCCAAGCCCTCGCGGTCGGCGACCAGTTGGACCGCGACTGCCTTAGCGGGTCCGTGCAGGATGTCGCCCACGAGCTTCCCCGTGTACATGCCGTCGTGCACTTCACCGACAGTCCCCAGCGCACCGGTCAATCCCAGCCGGGTTGAGATAACGGTGGCAACCTCGATCGGGGTTGCCGTCACCAGCCACACTTTGCGTCCCACTCTGAGGTGCTGTTCAGCCAGAGCCTTGGTTCCCGGCCAGATCCGCGACTCGATCATCTCGTCGTAGACCTCTTCGCCCAAGGCTTTGATGTCATCAACGGTGATGCCTGCCGCAAGAGTGAGTGCGGAATCCCTTACAGCATGAACATCTTCCATGTTCTCGCCGCGCATCACGAACTTGAACTGCTTCCAAGCAAAACCAGCAGCCTGCTGCAAGGTGAACGCCTTGCGTTCATACATCTTTCGGGCCACATGGAAGAGGCTGGCGCCCTTCATCAACGTGTTGTCGACGTCGAAGAAAGCAGCTTCGCCGGTGTGCTTCTGCGCTTTGGCAGCTGCGGCGACCACGGCGTTCTTCTCCTCGGGCATGACTTGAGTCTAGTCAATGGCTGCTGCACCTCGCTTGTGGCGCACTGGCACACGCTCCGGTGGGGTGGGATGTGAGTGAGGGTTGGTGGGGAGGTTACCGTTGTCCCATGGCTACTCCCGACGTCGTCCTCCTCACCAAAGCTGACTGCCACCTCTGCACGGAGGCGCGTGCCGCCGTCGAGCGTGTCACCGCAAGCCTCGGCCTGGAGTGGAAAGAACAGAGTATCGACGGCGATCCGCAGTTGCGGGAGCGCTTTGCGGAGGAGATTCCCGTGGTCCTTGTTGACGGCGTGCAGCGGGATTTCTGGAAGATCGACGAGGAGCGGCTGACCCGTACCTTGAAGAAAGCCCTGGCGGGCTGAGGGTGCGGTTACCCGTAAGTAATCGCTTTGGTTGAGCCCGCCCGGGGGTCATAGAGTGGAACAACAAAGCGACGCAATGGAGAATACCGTGACTGCGCTGGAACCGTCCGCGGAAGCAACTTCCGAGGACAACGAACCTGCCGCCAAGCAGATCCCACCCGCGGCTGTGGCCCGGATGACTCTCTATTTGCGTGCGCTCAACTCTTTGCTGGCAGAAGGCGTGGAGCGGGTTTCATCCGAAGCCCTCGCCGAAGCCTCCGGCGTGAGTTCCTCCACTCTCCGCAAAGACCTCTCCTACGTCGGCTCGTATGGCACCCGCGGCGTGGGCTACGAGGTCCAATACTTGAGCCGTCACATCGCCGCGGCCTTGGGCTTGACCCATGACTGGAAGGTCGCGATCGTCGGTGCCGGTAACCTCGGCAAGGCATTGGCCCGGTAC
Organism: Paenarthrobacter sp. AR 02; assembly: GCF_021538675.1. Lineage (GTDB taxonomy): Bacteria > Actinomycetota > Actinomycetes > Actinomycetales > Micrococcaceae > Arthrobacter. The sequence goes on along the minus strand of NZ_JAJUKH010000001.1, from coordinate 469,794 downwards.
GGCGGCTTCGAGTCCAGGGGTTTCGACGTTGTCGCTATCTTTGACGCCGACCCCATGGTGATCGGCAACGAGGTGGGCTGGCTGCGGGTCAGCGACTCAGCCGAGTTGGAGCGGGTGCTGGAGCGTACGCACACGAACATGGTGGTGCTCGCGTTGCCGGCCACTGTGGCGCAGGCAGTCTGCGACCGCGTGATCGCCGCTGGAATCCGAAGCATCCTCAGTTTCGCTCCGGTGCTGCTGCAGGTCCCGCCGCACGTCAACCTCCGCAAGGTGGACATGGCCACGGAGCTTCAAATCCTGGCTTACCACGCACAACGGGCGCAGACACCGGGCCAGGCCGTTTAGCCTTCGCCGGGGCTACGCCCGTTGGGTTGCCTTATGACAGGCCCGCCGGTTTAGCGGCCGTACGGAGTCTGGTACGGGTTGCCGAACGGCTGGGGCTTCCGGAAATACGGAGCCGACGCCGGCAGGTACAGCATGACGATTGCTGCAACACCCAGCAGGATCACCACGAGCTGCAGCACGCCGTAGGTGGGGCCGAACTGGAAGAGACTGGTCAGGCCGAGGACTGAGATGGCGGCGAATACGGTGCCCAGGATCCTTGCCCAGTTCTTGCCCTTGCGGACGTTGAAGCCCACCAGCGCGTAGAGGCCCAGGGAGATGATGGCGCCAACGATGGCGCTCACGGAGATGACGCCCCGCATACCCTCCATAGAGCCTGCGGGAAGGTCGGTGCCTTGCTGCGCAGCCTGCTGGTTCATGGCGTTGATGAAGGCGTCAGCACCGGTGGTGGCAAGGAGCAGCGAGCTGATAGCTGAGAGGACGCCGGCTGCGATGATCATCCAGAAGGCGTAGTTGACCATCGGCGGAACCGTAGTGGGGCCGGGCTGCTGGCTCGGCCAGTTGGTGTCCTGGCCATACTGGGGCGCGGACGGGGCTTGGCCGTACGGGGAGGCCTGCTGGCCATACTGGGGCGACTGCTGCCCATACTGCGGCGCGGCGGGCGGCGACTGCTGCCCGTACTGCGGCGCCTGCTGCCCGTACTGCGGCGCCTGCTGCCCGTACTGCGGCGCGGCGGGCGGGGACTGCTGGCCGTACTGAGGTGCGGACGGCTGCGAGCCGGCCTGCTCGGGCTGGTTGGCGTCACCCGGGTTCGACGGCGGGTAAGGAGGGTTGCTCATGGCATTCCTTTGCTTGTTCGACTGCTGGTTCGGCCGCCGGGATCAGCAAAATGACCCTGCCCCCAGCGTGGTTCTGGTTACACCGTACATCCCGGGTGTGACGCTATAGCCAAACACACGCAGGAATTCCATGGCTACGGGCGAAAATCATCATCTGGGCTTACGCCTTCATGATGAAGGCCGCGGGAATCCGGAGGGATTGCACCGCGGCCTTCACGTCGGTAAAGCCCGACGACGGAACCAGCGTGGACGCTAGACCTGGCCCTTGCCTGCCTTGAACCAGAGCTGCGAGTTGGGCAGCCACATCAAGACGACGGCGACTGCGCTGACCAGGAAACCGAACCAGTTACCGCCCAGGCCCATGCCGGAACCTCCACCGTTGGCCGCCCCGAAGATGGCGAGCAACAGTGAAACGGCGGCCACGATGGTCAAGGCGAGCCGCGCCCATTCCTTGCCTTCCTTCATCTTCATGGCAAGGATTACTTGGGCGGCTGCAACAGCGAGGGCCAACAGGAGCAGGACCAGGGCGATCGCGGCGAACGCCGGAGCAAAAGCGAAAGCTGCGATGACGGCGAAGAATCCGATGAGCCCAAACAGCAGGCCCAGAAGTCCGGAGATAACCCAGATGAAGTAGGAAACCTTCAACTCCGTGGGAAGGCCCTGCGTCTTGAACATTCCCGAGAAGCCGCCCTGCGGCATGACGTCGTTGAAGTTGCGTGGGCCGTCGGTGGGCATTTCGAAGTGGAACCCGGGCTGGGCTGGTCCGGGCTGCCCCGGGCCAGGTTGGGACGCTTCGGGCTGGGAGTATTGCCCCGGTTGCGATGGGGGCTGATAGCCCTGGGGTGGTTGGTAGCCCTGCGGTGGCTGGTAACCCGTAGGAGGAACATTGCCGGGCTGCGGAGGCTGTGAGCCGGGCTGCTGAGGCTGTGGTGCTTCGTCTGGGGTACTCATGGCATCACTTTAGACCGGTGGTTGAAGGATGCATAGGAAATTCGGAGCCAACTCGCAGCTAATCAGGGGGTATCTGCCGAATAATTGGCGGGTGATCTTCGAGACAGCCAAACGGCGCCCCCACAGCGTGATGCTGAGGAGGCGCCGTTGTGTGGGTCCCGCTATGTGTGCAGGGTCCAGGCTGGACTTAGGCGGCAGCCGGTGCGATGAACGCGAGTTCCAGGTTGATGACTACCTTGTCGCTGACCAGGACGCCACCGGCTTCGAGGACTGCGTTCCAGGTGAGGCCGAATTCCTTGCGGCTGATGGTGGTTTCGCCGGAAACGCCTGCGCGGGTGTTGCCGAACGGATCCACGGCCACGCCGTTGAACTCGGTCTCGATGGAAACTTCCTTGGTCACGCCCTTGATTGTGAGATCTCCCACGAGGTCGAAGCTGTTTCCGTTGGCCTTGACGTGGCGGGAAACGAACGTGATTTCCGGGAACTTCTCGACATCGAAGAAGTCTTCGCCCTTGACGTGGCCATCGCGGTTGACGTCGCCGGAGTCGAAGCTGGCGGTCTGGATGGTTGCGGAGACCTTGGAGTCAGCCAGGGTTTCGCCAACCTCCAAGGTGGCCGAGGCGTCCTTGAACTGGCCGCGGACCTTGCTGATGCCTGCGTGGCGGACGGTGAAGCCGATTTCGCTGTGCGAAGCGTCGAGGGTCCAGGTGCCGGTGGTGACGGAAGCGGGAAGGGTCATCATGGTGTTGCTCCTATGGGTAGTGGAAGGTACTGCGTGCTTGCCCGGCTGAACTCATTGCTTGAAGCGTCAACCGAGCTTCGTGTCTAGTATAAACATGCATATGCATCTTTTATTCCAACTCCACGGAACATTTCTGCAAAACTTTGAGTTCTACTAGCGGTAGAAGATTTCGGATCGCCCCGCTTCTTTGAGAAACTGGTAAACATGCCCCAAGCAACTGTCCACCTCCTTCGCCATGGCGAGGTCCACAATCCCGACGGCGTCCTGTACGGTCGCCTGCCGGAATTCCACCTCTCCGAACGCGGCCGTGAGATGGCCCGCATGCTGGCCGAGCACTTCTCGGCGCAGGCTGCCCAAGGCGCCAAGATCGTATACTTGGCGGCCTCTCCGCTGACCCGCGCGCAGGAAACGGCGCTGCCCACGGCTGAGGCACTGGGACTTGAGATCCACACAGAACCCCGGATCATCGAGGCAGAGAACCACTTCCAGGGACTGCACCCCACCAAGAGCGAGTTCCTGAAGCCGAAGCACTGGTTCTACTTCCGCAATCCACTGCGGCCGTCCTGGGGTGAGCCCTACAAGGAGCAGGCTGCCCGTGTCCTGGCTGCAGTTGAGGATGCCCGCGTCAAAGCCATCGAGGTGGGAGGCGACGGCGCCGAGGCCATCCTGGTGAGCCACCAACTCCCCATCTGGTCCACCCGTTTGACGGCCGAAGGCCGCCGGCTGGCGCACGACCCCCGCAAGCGTGAATGCACCCTCACCTCCCTGACTTCCCTGACCCTGGACCAGGACGGCAAGATCGTCCGCGTCGAATACAGCGAGCCTGCCGCAGCGTTGCTCCCCGGCGCCGCAAGCACCCCCGGAGCCTAAGGACCATGGACAAGAATCTTTCACGCCGAGGAGTACTGACTGCAGGGGGTGTCCTGCTGGCTGGACTCACCATGGGCCTTTCAGCGTGCGCCCAAAAGGACTCCCTGGCAGAACAGGCCCGGAAGGGCGATAACAAGAACTACGTAGCAGGCGACGGCTCCGTGACCGAGTTCGCCAAAGCTGACCGCTCGGCTCCTGTGGCACTCAAAGGCACACTGTTCACCGGCGCGGAAGTAAAGCCCGAAGACCTGTTGGGCAAGGTCACGGTCCTGAACTTCTGGTTTGCCGCCTGCGCTCCCTGCCGCATCGAAGCTCCGCAGCTTGAAGCCCTGCACCAGGAATTCAAGGACCAGGGCGTCCAGTTCTTCGGCGTGAACCTGCGCGACGAACAGCCAACGGCTGAGGCATTCGACAAGACGTTCAACCTCACTTACCCGAGCTTCAACGACAAGGACGGGGCAGTGCTGCTCTCCGTGTCGGGAATCGTCCCACCAGGAGCGGTGCCCACAACCCTGGTCCTGGACAAGGAGGGCAAGGTTGCTTCCCGCGTGCTTGGCGAAATTGAAAAGAGCACCCTGAAAGCCCTCATCACTTCCGCAGTGGCTGAGTAGAACCGTGAACAGTCCCTTCGCCGAGACCATCCTCAACGGATCCCTGCTGCTGGCTGTGCCCGTGGCATTGCTCGCCGGGCTGGTCTCCTTCCTCTCGCCATGCGTGCTGCCCCTGGTGCCCGGGTACCTTGGCTACGTCACTGGACTGACCGGCGTCGACCTGCAAAAGCAGCGGCGTGGCCGCATGCTGGCCGGAATCGGCCTGTTCGTCCTTGGCTTCTCGGTGATTTTCGTCCTGCTCGGCGGTGCCTTCGGCCAGTTGGGTACCCTCCTGACCGGTCCGCAGAACGCCTGGATCACCCAGGTGCTTGGCCTCCTGGTGATTGTCATGGGCGTGGTGTTCATGGGCGGTTTCGGCTGGCTCCAGCGTGACGCGAAAATCCACGCCAAACCGCCGGCGGGCCTGTGGGGTGCACCTCTGCTGGGGCTCACGTTCGGCCTTGGCTGGGCACCCTGCATCGGCCCGACCTACTCCGCGGTACAGTTGCTGAGCCTGTCCGGCGGTTCGTCGGCGGCCAAGGGTGCACTCCTTGCCTTCATCTACAGCCTTGGCCTGGGCATTCCGTTCCTCCTGATCGCTTTGGCCGTTCGCCGCGGTATGGGCGTCATGTCCTTCTTCCGCAAGCACCGCCTGGCTATCCAGCGGATCGGCGGAGGCATCCTGATTTTGCTCGGCATCCTGATGGCCACCGGAGTGTGGGGGACCTGGGTGACCGAGTTGCAGTACTGGTTCCAAAACGACGTGAAGTTGCCGATCTGATGAGTGAGTCCGTGAAAGCCAAGAAGAAGTCGCCCTCCGCTGAAAGCGCCACCGCAGAAGGCGCAGCAGGCGAAGGCAAACTCCAGCAGGCAAAGTCCGAGGCCGCGCTTCCCGCGCTTGGCTTCAAGGGCATGCTGCGTTGGGCGTGGACGCAGCTCACCAGCATGCGGACGGCACTTTTCCTGTTGCTCATGCTCGCAGTGGGGGCCGTGCCCGGGTCCTTGTTCCCGCAACGGCCGGCCAACCCTGCCGTGGTCACCCAATACATCAAGGACAACCCGTCCTACGGCCAGTTCCTGGATGCGTTGCAGCTTTACGACGTGTACTCGTCTGCCTGGTTCTCTGCGATCTACATCCTGCTGTTCATCTCGCTGATCGGCTGTGTCACTCCGCGCGCGATCGCCCACTACAAGGCCATGAAGTCGCAGCCCCCGCGCACTCCCAAGCGCCTTTCCCGCCTGCCGGAGTACGGCACCCTCGCATTGCCCGCCGACGCCGGGATCCCGGCGTCGAAGGCCATCAACGATGCCGCTGGACTGCTCAAGAAGCGCGGCTACCGCGTCGAGGTCAGGAACGCCGACGGCGACCTTCCGTCCTTGGGTGCCGAGCGCGGCTTCCTGAAGGAGGTGGGCAACCTGGTGTTCCACACGTCCCTGATCGGGGTGTTGGTGTCCGTGGCAATTGGCGGCCTCTTCGGCTACAGCGGCCAGCGCATCCTGGTTGAGGGCGATACGTTCGTGAACACCCTGGTGGGCTACGACCAATTCACGCCCGGCACGAACTTCCAGAGCAGTTCCCTGCAGCCTTACTCCATGCAGCTGGACAAGTTCAATGCAAAGTTCGACCGCGAATCACCGGGCAAGGCCGGCCAGCCCATCGACTACACCGCCGAAGTCACCACCAAGGAAACCCCCGATTCGCCGGCCAAGAAGGAAACCCTGAAGGTCAACGATCCCGTTTCCCTGGGCGGAACCAGCCTGTACCTCACGGGAAACGGCTACGCACCCATGGTGACCGTCCGCGACGGCGAGGGCAACGTGTCCTTCCAAGGCCCGGTCATCGCCAAGGTCCAAGGCGACAACTACTACTCCTCCGTGGTCATCAAGGTGCCGGATGCCAAGCCTGAACAGCTCGGATTCGTGGGCTTCTTCCTCCCCACGGCGTTGGTCACCAGTGACGGGATCTCCTTCAGCGGGGCCCCCGAACTGGTCAACCCGCAGCTGAGCCTCAACTCGTTCTACGGTGACCTTGGCCTGGACAAGGGCGTGCCCCAGAACGTGTTTGAACTGGATGTCGAGAAGCTCAAGCCGTTGAACAGCCGCAACCTCGCGGCAGGCGGCATCACCCTGACTCCCGGAGCAACCGTCAACCTGCCCGAAGGCAAGGGCAGCATCACGTTCGACGGCGTCAAGAAGTACATCGGCGTGGATATCCACCACAACCCCGGCCAGTTGTATGCCCTGATCTTCGGCCTCCTGGCAGTCGCAGGGCTCATGACGTCCCTGTACGTCAACCGACGCCGCGTCTGGGTACGCACCGGAACCCACGCCGACGGCCGCACCATGGTGGAATACGGTCTCCTTGCCCGCGGTGAAGACCACAGGTTGGCCGGCGAGGCCGCGGCCCTCCGTGAACTCTTTGCCCGGGAATGGAACCTCCCGGAAACGCCTCAGGCACCCCCCACAACAGCAGTCTCTTCCTCAACCTCGAAGGACCAGTAATGCCAGCCATCAACGAAACCCTGGGCCAGTACAGCGAACTGTTCATGCTGTTGGCCGCCGGCACGTACACCGTGGCGTTCATTGCCTTCGCTTGGGACCTGGCGAAAAGCAGCAAGACGTTCCAGGCCGTGGACCTCAAGGCGGCGGCCAGCTCGGCTGGCGAAAAGGTGACGGTTGCAGCTGGTCGCGTAGGTGCAGCCCTGGGCGGTGCCGACGCCGGTGGGCCGGCAGGCCGCGCCGAGCGGCCGACGTCGAGCCTCACCTTTGAGGGCGGAACCGCGGCTGGCGACATGAAGTACGCCGCTGAACGGCGCGTACCCGCGCGCATTGCCGTGGCGCTGACGGTCCTGGGTGTGCTGATCCACGCCGCTGGCGTTATCACCCGCGCACTGGGTGCCGGCCGGGTGCCGTGGGGCAACATGTATGAGTTCCTCACCACGGGTGCTTTCGTGGCTGTCGCCGTCTTCCTTGTTACTTTGATCCGCCGCGACCTGCGGTTCCTGGGCACCTTCGTCCTTGGCCTGGCCATCATCATGCTGGTTGCCGCTTCCGTTTCATTCTGGACCCCGGTGGGCCACCTGGTTCCGGCCCTGCAGAGCTACTGGCTGATCATCCACGTCTCCATCGCGGTCCTGTCCTCGGCACTGTTCACGCTGACTTTCGCCATGTCCGTGCTGCAGTTGCTTCAGTCCTACAGGCAGAAGAACCTCGCGGCCGGCCGCAAGGACAACCTCTCGTTCATGCGGGTGGTGCCCAACGCGCTGAGCCTTGAGAACCTTTCCTACCGCATCAACGCCATTGCCTTCATCGGCTGGACCTTCACCTTGATGTTCGGTGCCATCTGGGCCGAGAAGGCCTGGGGCAGGTTCTGGGGCTGGGACCCGAAGGAAGTCTGGACGTTCGTGATCTGGGTTGTCTACGCAGGCTACTTGCACGCACGTGCCACCCGTGGCTGGACCGGAACCCGCGCTGCGTGGTTGTCGATCGTGGGTTACGCGTGTGTCATTATCAACTTCACGCTCGTCAACACTGTTTTCCAGGGCCTGCATTCCTACTCGGGACTTTAGGCCCATTTCCTGCCTGAGCAGGAAAGATGCCCAGGATGGTCGGTGTCGGCCTCGAAATCAACAAATCGCTGTAGCAACTGAGCCTTTTGCACATGCTTAGCAGGTGCTAACTTGTTCAGGACCCGCTTGTGATGAAGACCGCAGCGCGGTGCCATGTGAACTTTCGAGGTAGCTATGAGCTATGTTCTCGCCATTGACGTCGGGACAAGTTTTACCGCAGCAGCACTGGCCAGGCCCCACCAGGCGCCGCTATCACCACCGGAAATCCTTCCCTTGGGATTGCACGGCAGCGCCGTGCCATCCGTGCTTTACTACGCCGACGACGGCCGGGTTTTGGTGGGAGAACCCGCCGAGCGGCGGGGGCTGGACGACCCCCAGCGGATGGTCCGGGAGTTCAAACGCAGGATCGGGGATTCCGTCCCCCTTTCCGTAGGGGACAACTGGTTGGCACCCGAGGACGTCTACGCCTCCATGGCGCGGTGGGTGGTGGACCGCGCCGAAGAGCGGGAGGGAAGTTCGCCGTCGTCGATCGTCATGACGTACCCGGCGGCGTGGGGTGCGCACCGCACGTCAGTGGTGCAGGCCGCGTTGAACGTCGCGGGCCTCGAAGCGGTGACGTTGCTCAGCGAGCCTGAAGCGGCCGCACTGCACTACGCCTCCCAGACGAGGGTGGAGGACGGAAGCGTCATCGCCGTGTACGACCTCGGTGGTGGCACTTTCGACACGGCCATCCTGCGCAAGGTGGGTGCGGGGAACTTCGAGCTCCTCGGGCGGCCGGATGGCATAGAAACCCTTGGCGGCGCCGATTTCGACGCCGCTGTCTTGCGTCAGGTGATGGGCCACTTGGGCAACGCCGGAGAGGGTTTGGACCCCGCATCGCCGGAGACCTTGGCCGCCCTTTCGCGGCTGAGGCGGGAATGCCGCGAAGCCAAGGAAGCCCTCTCCATGGACAGCGAAGCGAGCGTTGCGGTGGCGCTTCCCTGGACGCAGCAGTCGGTTAGGCTGGTCCGTTCCGAGTTCGAAGCAATGGTCGAGCAGCCCCTCCGCGAGACCGTGGACGCCCTGGAGCGCAGCCTGCGGAGCAACCGTCTTGAGCCTCAGGACCTGAGCGCTGTGCTGCTGATCGGAGGGTCCTCGCGTATTCCGCTCGTGGCCGAGTTGATTTCCGTTGAACTGGGCCGCCCGATAGCTGTTGACGCCGATCCGAAGTCGTCCATCTGCCGCGGCGCCGCGCTTGCAGGTCTCAGCAAGGTGGCAGACGCTGTGGCGGCCGATGCACCGGCTGCGACACCTACGGAACCGGAGGCCACTCGGCCGCGCGTCGTCGCCCGTGTCCCCGTTGCGGGCGTCGTGAAGGCGGCCCCTGGACGTCCCGGCAGGCACGCGCCCCGGCCCCGCGTCCGGATGGCTGCGGCCGCTGCTACCGCCGCGACAGCCCTGGCCATCGCCACCGCCACTGCGGCCCAGAGCCCGGACGGCAACGGACTGCTCGCATCAATGTTCGGGACTCAAGCCGCTGACGTAATGCGCGACGGCGGTGCCCAGGATTCCGGAACACGTGACGGTGCGTCCGGTGGCGGCCCAGCCGCGGCCGCTCCGTTGACCGGGGCGCCGGCGACGGGACTTGAAGCCAGTGCACGAACAGGTGCCGGCCCGGCCGGAGCCGGAGCAGGAGCCGGAAGAAGCCCAGTGCAGAGGGCGACCGGGACAGGACGTGGTTCGGTAGCGAACGGACCCGCTGGAACCGGCTCCGGTACCTCGGCTGGGGCTCAGAGTCAGGCTGGAGCAGCCGCTGGTGGGACCACTGGCACGACGCCGGGGACGGGAACGGGCACGACGCCGGGTTCGGGCACGGGCACGACGCCGGGGACGGGAACGGGCACGACGCCGGGGACGGGAACGACGCCTGGAACGGGAACGCCCTCCACACCCACGGACCCCGGTGGCGCGGCGAGTGGCCCTACACCTCCGCCCGCAACGGACCCCGGGACCCCGCCACCGGCCACTGGTCCTGGCACCCCGCCACCGGCAACGGACCCCGGGACACCTGCGCCGCCAACCGGTCCTGGCACCCCGCCACCGGCCACCGACCCGGGGACCACCCCGCCACCGGCCACGGACCCTGTGACTCCGCCACCCGCACCTGACCCTGCACCGCCGTCTCCCGAACCAACCGCGCCGCTGGGTGATCCGGCCCCGACGCTGGATCCCGCCCCGGTCACCGACCCGCCACCTGTCCCGCCGCCTGCCACCACGGATAACGGCCCGAGCCTGGATACCGCGTCGACCTCGGTGGTTTAGGCATGACGGGGCCAGACCATGCTTCCCAACCCACCACCAGCAAGGACGCAACTCCTGATCGGCCCGACGTGGTCCTTGCCGGACACAATGCATTGCTCCGGGAGTTGCTCCTTGCGTTGTCAGTAGGCTTCACCCTGCCTGGGCCGCTGCCGGATGACCTGGAGACCCGGGACGGGCTTGAAGACGCAGTGGCAGCCGGTAAGGAAGCCGGGCTGCTTTCTCCGGATGGAACCGTGGTGGGGACCGTCCAATATGCGCTGTTGAACAATGCACCCAAGCCGCAACTCCGTGCACTGCAGCGGGAGCTGGTAGGGAAGATCCTGCAGGAAGAGACGGGCCTGGGTGATGTTGCCCGTGAGCTCGCACGGAGCGGATTGCAGGACCCCCGTGTGGCGGAGGAGCTGGAACGCTGGGCGGACCTGGTGCTGGATGCTGATCCACAGTTGGCCGCCGATCTCTTCGCCGAAGCACTCCTTGCCGGAGCTCCGGAGCTTCCCACCGCCGCGCGGCGGGCCCAAGCCGCTGCAGCTATCGGCGACTTGGACGCTGCGGGAAGAATCGTGGACAGGCTTTTGGCCATGCCCGATGCCCCTGGGCTTCGCCTGGGTGCGGACGTTGCCGCTGCCGTGTGGGCGCACCGCGGCATGCTGGCCCGTAGCGCGGACACTTACAGGTGGGTTGGCCCTGACAGGATCGACGATTCCGCGCCGCTGGCAGCAGTGGCAATGATCGGCGCCGGTGATGCAAGCGGCGCCGAGCAAATCCTCGGCGCCACACCGTTGGCGGGCTCGCCTACGCTCTTGGCGGTGGCGCTGACATTGTCCCAGCAGGGGCTCAGGCACACCCTGGGGCGGGAACCACAGCGGGCGTTGCCGGAACTCATCCGGGCGTCAGACATGATGAACGCGGCCGGCGCATCGATTCCCTTGCCGGAGACCCCTGCAGCATTGGCGGCTCTCTGTGCGATCCACAGTGGGGAACCCGCGGTGGCGGACACGGTGCTCAGTGCTGCCCTCGCCGCCGGCCAGGGCGGAGATGCTTGCAGGCCCAGGCTGTTCCTGCTTCAGGCTTGGTGCTCAATGCAACAGGACAACCCCGAAGAAGCACGCTTGGCCATCAATGAGGCCGTCAAGGCCAACCACTGGCCCCTGGCTCCACGGGATACCTTCCTGTTGGCGGCACTGGAGGTGGCCTTGGCGCGGCGCGGCAGCGAGGTGCACGAACTGGTGCTCGCCTGGGACAGGGCCCGTGAGGCCATGATGCACGTATCCGTGGACCTCTTCAGCCTGCTGCCCTGGGGAGAACTGGCCATAGCCGCAGCGAGGCTACGGGAGACGCGACGAATCTCGCCGTCCATGGACAGTGCGTGGGAGTTGTTGGGCCGCTTGGGAAATCCGCCATTGTGGTCGGTTCCGCTGCACTGGGCGGGGGTGCAGGCCGCATTGCTGGGCGAAAGCCCCGCTGAACTTGCTCCGCATGCTGCGGCATTGGTGCGCGCGTCCGAACACAGCCATCTGGCCTCTGTCCTAGCCGCTGGCGGAAAGGCCTGGGTTTCCGTACTCGCCAGCAGGTTCGAAGCGTCCGACGTCGAAACAGCGGCCCGTGGGCTGGCTGCGGTAGGCATGCCATGGGAAGGTGCGCGGTTGGCCGGCCACGCCGCCGCGCACGCCGATGAACGGCGCGACATGGTACGGCTGCTGGCGTGTGCCAGGGATATCCATCCGCAGGGGGCAACCACCATCACGGGCACCACTGCGGGGTCTTCCGAGCGGGCCGAAGCTGCCGGGCGTCAGGACCCAGGCGCGCCGCTGCCGGATGCGGGAGAGGCCCCAGGCATACCTGACTCTTCAGGCCTGAGCGTCAGGGAACGGGAAGTGGGCCGACTGCTTCTGGAGGGCAAAACCTACCGCGAAATCGGCGAAGCCATCTACATCTCGCCCCGCACCGCAGAGCATCATGTAGCCCGGATGCGCCGCCGGCTGGGGGCCGAAAACCGTTCCGAACTGCTGGTCCGGCTCCGCCTGGCCTTGGGGGAGGGGTACCCACCTCCGTAGTCGGTCACCCCCTCCACCCCCTAACGGGAATGCACCGGATCCCCTAACGCCGGGGTGGCCGGTAGGGGGACCGCCCCCGATGCCCCGCCCCTGGCCCGGGCCATACGTTGAGTGGGAGCCCGGCAAAGGCGCCGGGCCATTTACCACCCACCACAGAATTTGAGGGAGCACTCCAATGCCTACACTCGCACAACAGCTCGTGCAGTTCCTGATGAGCCTGTTCAACGATCCTGACGCAGCCGAAGAGTTCGTACGTAACCCGGAAGCGGCCCTTTCCGCGGCCGGCCTGCGGCACGTCTCCTCGGCAGACGTCGACGCCGCACGGCCCGTGGTCCTGGACTACGCACCCATCAACGCCCGCTCCTCGTTCGACCGCGAATACAACACTGGCGGCAACCACGCTTCCACCGGCGGCTGGGAAGGCGGTGGCCAAGGCGGCGGACGCCCCCACAATTCCGGTGGCGGCGACCATGAGCACGACGGCGGTGGGCATGGCGGTGCCGGTGGCGGTTGGGGCGGCCATGATGGTGGCGACGACCACGAGCACGACGGCGGTGGGCATGGCGGTGCCGGCGGTGGTTGGGACGGCCATGATGGTGGCGACGACCATGAGCACGACGGCGGCGGGCATGGCGGTGCCGGTGGCGGCGACTATGATGATCACGCCCACGCCGTCCAGCAGCTGATCCATGTGGTGAACAACTACTCGTACACCACCACCATCGACGACCGCGACACCATCACCGATCAGTCGGTCAACCAGAACATCTGGGCCGATGGCGACGTCACGCAGTTCTTCAACCAGGATGCCGTGACTGCTTCGGGGGATGGGGCCATCGCGGCCGGCGGAGACGTGAGGGATTCCGGGAACACGACAACCACCACGACGACGACCCACACCGATGACCACTCCACGGACAACTCGGTCAACATCACGGAGTCGGGCGACGGCGATGTTGAGGTGGGCAACACGGACATCGATGTCAGGGACTCTTTCAACGACGACCACTCGGTAACGAAGGATTCCTACAACACCGACACGGATGTCGACGTCGATATCAAGGACTCCTTCAACGAGGAGACCGACAACTCGGTCCACAACACCACGAACAACGTCTCGGACTCGTTCAACGACAATTCGCAGGACAACTCCGTGGATGTTGATGCGGACATCGATGTTGACATCGCGGACTCCTTCAACACGGACAACTCGTCCACGACGACGAACAACACAACCACGAACACGGACAACTCGAACAACTCCTTCAACGCGACGGACTCCTTCAACTCCACCGACGTTGATGTGGACCTGAAAGACGTCCAGGTGATCAATGACTCGGTGGTGGCGCAGGACAACGAGTTGACCTACACGGAGGACAACTCCACCACAGTGGGCGACGTGGACGTGGACTACACCAACGTCGAGGACAACACAGTGATCGCCGACAACGACCTCGATGTCGAGTACAACAACATCGACGACTCGATCGTCGTCGCCAAGAACGACGTGGACATCGACCAGTAACCAGTGCACCAAACGGCGCAGCGAAATGCTGCACCGCGAAGTCCCCAGGCAGTGCCCGGCAGGTCGTACACACCTGCCGGGCACGTCGTGGCCTCCCGTCCAAGGGTGGCAGAGCAAAGGACGAATTTGTGGCGGAAACAGTACGTATGACCACACTGGTGGAGCAAGGCATTGCCGTCGTGGGGGAACGGAACGACCTCAGGCGGCGCCTGGAAAACACCCTGGAGCGGCTCCGGGACCCCAGTGTCCGTGTGATTGTTGTTGGGGAATTCAAGCAAGGCAAAAGCCAGCTGATCAACGCCATGGTCAATGCCCCGGTCTGTCCCGTAGACGACGACATTGCCACGACGGTCCCAACCGTCGTACGGCAAGGGGACCCGGCGTCGGCCGTCGTCCTTGTTCCCCGCCATGGCGGCAGCGTCACGGAATCCGACGGCGGACCTGAGGCGCCCGTGGAGCGGCAATCGATCGGGCTCGATGAGCTTGCAGACTATGTGTCCGAGAAGGGAAATCCGGGAAACGCCAGGAACATCGTGGCGGCCGAAGTATCGCTTCCCCGCAAACTGCTCGCCGGGGGCCTCACCATGGTTGACTCTCCGGGTGTCGGCGGGCTGGGCTCCTCCCATACGCTCACCACCCTGACGGCGCTGCCATCAGCCCATGCGATGGTGTTCGTCTCTGATGCTTCGCAGGAATACACGGAACCGGAAATCCGGTTCCTCCATCAAGCACTGCGGATCAGCCCCAACGTGCTCTGCGTACTCTCCAAAACGGACCTCTATCCCAGCTGGCGGCAAATAGCTGACCTGGACAAAGGCCACCTGGAAGCTGTCGCACCCGGCATCCCGTTGTTCCCTGTCTCCTCCGAACTGCGGTTGCAGGCGGCCAGGCTCCAGGACACAGAACTCAACGACGAATCAGGGTTCCCGGCGCTGATCTCGCACCTTCGCACCAACATTGTGGGCGAGGCTGCCAGGCTGCAACGCCGATCCGTAGCACACGACGTCCTTTCCGTCACCGAACACCTGAGGCTTGCGCTGCAATCGGAGCTGGGTGCCCTGGAGAATCCCGAAGGCACACCGCACATGATTGCCGGTCTGAAGGCGGCGAAGGAGGACGCCGACGCCCTCCGTAAACGATCGGCCCGGTGGCAGATCACCCTCAACGACGGGATTGGAGACCTCATCGCGGACATGGAGTACGACCTGAAGGACAGACTCCGCCGGATCCAACGCGAAGCCGAAACCGCCATCGACCAAGGGGACCCCGGGCCGGCATGGGAGCAGTTCACCTCGTGGTTGGAACAAAGCACGGCCGCCGCAGTTTCGGACACCTTCGTGTGGACCAACGAAAGGGCACAATGGCTGGCTCGCCAGGTGGCCGTGCACTTCTCCGAAGACGAGGTGGCGCTGCCGACGTTGCAGGTTTCAGATACGGGAGGTGTGCTGGACCCGGTGGCGGACATCCAACAGATGGAAGACGGCCGCATGGGGGCGGTCCAGAAGATCCTGATCGGGATGCGGGGGTCCTATGGGGGAGTCCTGATGTTCGGGTTGCTGACAGGGCTGTTCGGCCTCGCGCTGATCAATCCGCTATCCGTGGGTGCGGGCCTCATGCTGGGCCGGAAGGCCTACCGCGAAGAACAGGAAGCCCGGCTGAAACGGCGCCAGGCCGAAGCCAAGATGCTTGTCCGCAAGCAGGTGGACGACGTCGTCTTCCAGGTAGGAAAGCAGCTGAAGGACAGGCTGCGGATGGTCCAGCGGGCCACCCGCGACCACTTCACTGACATCGCTGAAGAGCATCACCGTTCCCTCACTGAATCTGTTGCCGCCGCCCAAAAAGCTGCGGCCACCTACGCCGTGGAACGTGACATGCGGATCAAGGAGATCCGGAACCAACTCAGGGTGGTCGATGCCCTCAGCTCAGGCGCCCGGCAGTTGCTGGACAGAAGTCCGGATCCCCAGCCGACACCGTCCACGGTCCCCGCGGGATGATTCCGTCCGGTATTGCTGGAGCGACGGAGCTGCTGGGGCTGGCCCGTGGGGCTTTCCACGACGACGCCGATGCGCTCGCCGTGCTGGATGAGCTGGATGCCAGACTTGCCGGGCCACTTCGTATTGCCGTGGCCGGGATGGTCAAAGCCGGCAAATCAACCCTCCTCAACGCGATCATCGGCGAAGAAATAGCGCCCACCGATGCAGGGGAGTGCACCCGCATTGTCACGTGGTACCGCTTCGGACACACCCCACGGATCACCCTTTACCCCCTCACAGGTGAGCCCAAAGGACTCCCGGTCACACGGGTGGACGGTCGGCTGGTCTTTACCCTGGGTGAGGTCCGGCCCGAGGAAGTGGAACGGCTGGTGGTGGACTGGCCGGCAGCCAGCCTGCGTGATCTCACCCTGATAGATACGCCCGGGATTGCCTCCCTGTCCCAGGAGGTGTCCGCCCGGTCCACGGCGTTTCTGCTGCCCGAGGACTCGCCGGCGGCCGCTGACGCTGTCATCTACCTCATGCGGCACCTGCACGCCTCCGATGTGAGGTTCCTTGAGTCATTCAAAGACACTGCGGCCGGACAGTCGGGAACGGTCAACGCCTTGGCCGTGCTCTCCCGGGCCGATGAAATCGGTGCCGGGAGGATCGATTCGTTGATCTCCGCGGCCGTGATCGCCGAGAGGTACAGCAAGGACCAAAACCTCAGGCCCCTGGCTTTGGGAGTGGTCCCAGTGGCAGGCCTTCTGGCACAAAGCTCCAGGACCATGCGCCAATCAGATGTCGAGGCCCTGCAATTGTTGGCAAGCATGGACAGGAATTCAAGGGAAAGGCTCATGCTGTCCGTGGACCGTTTCATCCGCAGCGACGGCCCCGGGCAACTCGACCCGGAAACGAAGTCCTCCCTGGTGAGCAGGTTCGGCTTGTTCGGCATCCGGCTCGGTGTGGCCCTCATCCGTGGCGGGACCAACAACCCCACCGACCTTGCCCATGAATTGGCACGCCGCAGCGGCCTTGGCCAACTGCTCGACACCGTCGAGCACCTCTTCCAAACGCGGGCCGAGGCACTGAAGGCGCGTGCCGCCGTCGTGGGTGTGGAAGCCTTGGTAAGAGGGGCGCCGAAGGAACGCGCCGCACCAGTGGAAGCAGCGTTGGAGAGGCTTCAGGCCGGTGCCCACGAGTTCCGGGAGTTGAAGCTCCTGGCGGACTTGAGGACGGGCGGGGTGGGCCTGGGACCCTCAGCGTCGGCCGAAGCGGAACGGCTGGTGGGCGGGCGAGGCAGCAGCCCTGCGCTGCGGCTTGGCCTTGCCCGGGACGCGGATGACCGCCTTATCAGCGAAACTGCAAGGGACAGCCTTCAGCGCTGGCGGCTGGCTGCGGAGAACCCCTTGACCGAACCGCGCGCGGTGGAGGCTTGCCGCGTCGTGATGCGCAGCTGTGAGGGGATGATGGCTCCTACTGCCGCCGTTCGCTGAGCAGCCAGGATGTGGTGGACGGAAGGAACAGCAGGATCAGGCCCGCCGCCGCCAAGACAAACTGCGCAGCCAGCAGCAGTGTTGCCAGGACACCTTCAGAGCCTGGTGCCACCACGAAGTCCCGGGTGATGACTGTGACGATGGCGTGGAGGAGGACCACCGGAGCCAGTGCCCATCGCGCCCACAGCCGGCGTTTGAAGAGGACGGCCAAGAGTACTGCCTCCATGGCCATGACCAGCGCCAGCATGGCGAGGCTCCCAAGAAATACGACGGCGGTGGCACCGTCAACCGCTTTCGCGTCACCGTCAGGAACCATGGTCCCTATGACGCCCTTTAGGCGTTCAAAATGCGAATCCCGAGCCAGGAAGCCAGTCACCACAACACCAAGTCCGGCCAGGAAGCTTGCCACCCACAGCGAACGGGAGACCGTTGCAAACGTGGGTGGTTTGGTGGCTGAGGCTATCGGCGGCGCGCTGGACAGGGTGATCCCGGGGCGGGGTGGAGGCGCGGGTTCGGCTTTTGGCCCGCTGGCTGATGGTGTGGGGGAGGGTGACTGCCGTGAACCATCAGCTTGCTGGGCCATGTTCGCCTACTTCAGCTCGTCGGTATCATGCGGATCCGGCTCGCCGTGCTTGGCCTCGCCGGCGGTGAAACCTGGTTTCGCGCCCTTGTTCTTGCCGTCGGGGGGATTCTCTCCGGCTTTGCGCTCCCTGGCTTCCAGTTCAGCCTTGAGCTTTTTCAGTCGCTCATCTTCGGCTTGGTTCCGGCGGCGCGCTTCCAGGTTTCGAAGGAACTCGGGGTCGTCGTCAGGGGCAGTGGGCTGGCGGCGGACAGGCTGCGCGGCCTGCCTGCCGTAGGGGCGTCCGAAGATGAACCAGAGGATCGCGCCCAGCAATGGCAGGAGGATCATCACAATGATCCACGCGGTTTTGGAAATGCCGCGGGTCTGGTGGCGGTCCGTGCGGATGACATCCACCAGGGCATAGACGAAGATGACCAGGACTACGACGACACCTATAACGCGGGGCATGCATCAAGTCTAGTCTCCGCAAGGCATTCACCGGATGCCCACTTTTGGCCGTGATCAGAGTGCAACCATCCGGGCGGCTAAACTTGGATGGTGGCTTTCCTGAAGTATTCCCTCATCCGTCTGGCGCTGTTCGCGCCGTTGTTCGTGCTGTTCGTCTTTTTGGGGGTGGGCTGGTTCCTGGCGGTCATCTTTGCCGGACTGATTGCCTTCGCCATCAGCTACCTGTTCTTCCAGAAGCAGCGTGACGCTGCTACGGCGTCCATGCACGAACGTTTCTCCGGACGGGCCAAGCCCATCCGGACCGCCGGGGAGGTCGAAGATGCTGCGGCCGAGGACGGACTCGTGGAGCAGAACCCGGACATCGCCGTCAACAACGACAAGCGCCCCGGCACCAAATAGGCGTCTCTAAACAGCTAACGCCCCTAAAACCGCGTTTTAGGGGCGTTAGTTGTATGAAAACTCAGATGCGGGTCAGGATCAGGCCCAACGAGAAGAGCAGGCTGTAACCCAGGTTGATCAGGCCGGTCTGCTTGAGCACCGGGATGAGGCTCTTACGCTTCTTGCCGTTGATCATCAGCCAGGCCGGCATGAGGCAGGCGGGGATCAGCAACAACACGATCAGCATCCATGGCTTGGTGGGTGCGAGGACTACCACCAGGAGGATGGCGACACCCAGCATCAGGACGTAGCTCTCGCGTGCGTGCCTGTCTCCCAGCCGAACAGCCAGGGTTCTCTTGCCCGCTACCGTATCCGTGGGAATGTCCCTGACGTTGTTGGCCATCAGGAGGGCGCAGGCGATCAGGCCGGTCCCTATCGCGCCGATCACGGCAGCCAGGCTCACTTGCCCGGCCTGCGTGTACGTGGTGCCAAGGGTGGCAACCAGTCCGAAGAAGACGAACACGAACACGTCGCCCAGACCCATGTAGCCGTAGGGGTTCTTGCCGCCGGTGTAGCCCCACGCCGCCAGGACGCAGCCGATGCCTACCAGGATCAGCCACCAGGACTGCGTGATGATTACCAGGATCAGGCCACACACCATCGCCAAGCCGAAAAGGCCGAACGCGGCCCACTTCACTTGCTCGGGTTTGGCCGCGCCCGAACCAACCAGCCTCAGCGGGCCAACGCGGTCCTCGTCCGTGCCCCGGATGCCGTCGGAGTAGTCATTGGCGTAGTTGACGCCAACTTGAAGCAGCAGGGCAACGAGCGCCGCCAGGATCGCGTTCGGCAGCCGGAACGAATGGAGCTCGTACGCCGCTGCCGAACCGATGAGGACGGGCGCGATGGCCGCGGGCAGTGTGCGGAGCCGGGCTCCTTGAATCCATTGTGCAGCTGTCGCCACGTGTAGTACCTCGTGTATTTCGCGGTTGATCGTTCGTCAGGGGTGTGGGGTAAGAACGTGTCTATTGTCCCTGATGCAGGTTGGAAAGCAGTTCAATCATGGCCATGCGGTCCGGTTTTCCGTTCGGAAGCATGGGCAAATCCTTATCAGCAAACACTGTCTTGGGGGCCAGGACGCCCAGTGCTTCCTCGCGACGGGCGGTGAATCCCTTCACACCCTCGGGCGAAGGATCAGCCACGGCAACGTACGCCGCCACGGCTTGCCCCCACTCGCGCGAAGGGACGCCGGCCACAAAAGCCGCGTTCACGCCGTCGAGCGCTTCGAGCTTGCTTTGGATGTATGAAGCGGAGGCTTTGATCCCGCCGGTGATGATGACGTCGTCGGCGCGGCCCAGCACGGTGAGTTTGCCGTCGTCGGCCAGTTCTCCGAGATCGCCCGTGACGTACCAGCGGACCCCGTCCTCTTCGAAGAACGCTGCTTTGGAGGCGCGGGCGGCGTCCAGGTAGCCGGCCGCCACCGTGGCGCCACCGAGGAGGATGCGGCCTTCCAGCTCGCCCTCACCGATGCGGACCTCGACGCCGTCCAGCGGCTCGCCGTCGTAAACGCACCCGCCGCAGGTCTCGGCCGAGCCGTACGTGGTGACGACCGAGAGCCCCTTGTCCCGCGCAGCACAAAGCAGCTCAGCCGACGCCGGTGCACCGCCCAGGAGAATCGCGTTGAAGCGGCGCAGCACGGCCAGGGTCTCCGGCGCGGGGGAGTCCAGGAGCCGTTGCAGCTGGGTGGGCACCAAGGAGGTGAAGCGGATTTTGTCCGTGAGTTCCCCGGCTGCGGCAGTGAAGGCCTCGGGCGTGAAACCGTTCGACTGGTCCATCACCCACGGACGCGTCCCGGCATAGAGGGAACGCACCAGGACCTGGACGCCCGCCACGTACTGCAGGGGAAGGGCCAGCAGCCATTGACCTTCGCCGCGAAGCGCCATCGCCGTGGATACGGAGGAAGCTGCGAGGGCGTCAATCGTCAGGACCGTTGCCTTGGGCGCGCCGGTGGAACCGGAAGTCCGGACCACCACGGCTGCGTCCTCGATGCCGGTCTCAACCGGGACTGCGGCCAAGCCGCCGTCTTCCTGGGTGACGATTTCGACGGCGGGACCCTCACCGTGCAGGGCAGCGGCGAGTGCTTTGAGTACGGGATCGATGTCCACGGGCCGGTCCTAGAAGTAGTAGGGGAAGTTGGACCAGTCCGGGTCGCGTTTCTGGAGGAAAGCTTCCTTGCCCTCAACGGCCTCGTCCGTCATATAGGCGAGCCGGGTAGCCTCGCCGGCGAAGACCTGCTGCCCGGCAAGGCCATCGTCGGCCAGGTTGAACGCAAACTTGAGCATACGGATGGCCTGGGGGGACTGGCGCGCGATGTCGGCGGCGTATTCCAAGGCGACTTCTTCAAGCCTTTCGTGGTCCACGGCCTCGTTAACGGCGCCCATGCGGACCATGTCGTCCGCGGAATATTCGCGGGCCAGGAAGAAGATCTCCCTCGCAGCCTTCTGCCCGATCTGGCGCGCCAGCAACGCGGAGCCGTATCCGGCGTCGAAACTTCCCACCGTGGCGTCGGTCTGCTTGAATTTGCCGTGCTCTCGGGAGGCGATGGTGAGGTCGCTGACCACGTGCAGGGAGTGGCCGCCGCCGGCTGCCCAACCATTGACGACGGCGATAACCACCTTGGGCATGGTCCGCATCAGCCGCTGGACTTCGAGGATATGGAGCCGGCCGGCGCGGGCGGGGTCTATGGTTTCCTGCGTTTCACCGTCTGCGTACCGGTAGCCGTCGCGGCCCCGGATGCGCTGGTCGCCGCCGGAACAGAACGAGTGGCCGCCGTCCTTTTCGGAAGGCCCGTTGCCGGTGAGAAGGACCGTGGCCACGTCAGGTGTCATGCGGGCGTGGTCCATGGCCCGATAGAGCTCGTCCACGGTGCCGGGACGGAACGCATTGCGGACTTCGGGGCGGTTGAAGGCGATCCGGACCGTGGGGAGGTCCTTGGACGTGCCGTCCGTCGAACGCTCAACCTGCCGGTGGTAAGTCATGTCTTTGAAGTCATCGAAGCCGGATACTGTGCGCCAGCGTGAGGGGTCGAAGACGTCGGAAACCTTGGCAGGGAGTTGGTTGTTCACAGTCCGAGTCTAGTAATGGCGTCAGCTGATGCAGAACTCGTGGACTTATGTTGGGAGCAATTCGGGTGGGACGGCGTAGATAAGGACCACGGCCATGAGGTTCTTGGCTGCATGGACAAAGTAGGAAAACATCAGGTTCTTTCCGGTCCACACATAAACCGCCACCAGCACCACCGCCATGCCCAGGTAGGGAGCGAGCGCGGAAAGCACCAGTCCTTCCCTGCCAATCACGTGGATGGAAGCGAACACCAGCACGGAGATGATGCAACAGACCCAGATGTTCACGTACCCGGACAATTTGCCGATCAGCAGGTGCCTGAACAGGTATTCCTCAACAAAGGGGCCAAGCAACACCAGCAGCGGAACCATGAGCCATGCCGGCACATGCTGCAGCAGGCCCTGGATGCCCAGCTGGTTCTCCGAGGTTGCGGCGGTTCCAAACGCTGCGACCAGGATCGCTGTCAGGATGAGCATCACCACGATGGCCAGCGGGACCATCCCCAACGTGAACCACGGCCGGGTGCCAAGAATCCTGAGGTCGCGTCCGGCTACCCGCCAAGCGGACGCTATCGCGAATATTCCGACGCCGGCATAAAAGAGTGCGTTGACGGCGTAGGATGCGGTGGCCGGGTCGTGGAACAGCTGAAGCATCAGCCGTTCGACGGTCTCGCCGGAAACCGTGAAGTAGATGGTGAATCCCAGGTACGCGGCCACGGCCAAGGCATCGAGTGCGGTAAAGCGGTACAAACGTGCCTTGCTGGTGACGGTGCCCATAGGACCAGACTAGCTTTGCCGTTTGGCGATTTTCATCCCGCATGGCGGGTATGGCCTCAGGATTGGCCGCCAAGGGTCAGGGCGATAAGTACGCAGTTCAGCCCGACAATCAGGGTGGCACTGGTCCAGCCGGCAATTTTCAGGGGAAGGGTGTCCGCGTGGATTCCCATCACCTCACGCTTGCCGGTCAAACGGATCAAGGGGATCAGGGCGAAGGGTATTCCGAAGCTGAGCAGCACCTGGCTGAGGACCAATGCGAGTGTCGGTTCAACCCCGGCTCCCAGGATGACCAAGGCGGGAACCAGGGTAATGACCCGGCGGGTCAGCAGTGGGATCTTTACCTTCAGCAGCCCACCCATGATGGTTGCACCGGCATAGCAGCCCACGGATGTCGACGCCAGCCCCGAGGCCAGCAGCCCGATGGCGAACACGACTCCAATGGTGGGACCCAAGGCCGCTGTAACAGCGGCGTGGGCTCCGGCGATGGTGTCGGTTCCCTCGATCCCGCGAAGGCTGGAGGCCGCCAGCAGCAACATGGAGATGTTGACGATGCCGGCGAGCAGCAAAGCGCCAACGACGTCCACCCGGGTGGTCCGGATCAGCCGGGTCCGGACCAGGGGGTCTTTGGAGAAGCCATGCCGGTCCCGGGCAAGGGCGGAGTGAAGGTAGATCGCGTGGGGCATCACGGTGGCGCCCAACATGCTTGCAGCGAGGAGTACGGTGTCCGGGCCTTCGAACCGCGGAAGCAAGCCGCCCAACGCTTCGCCGGCATCGGGCGGATTCACGAACAACCCCGAGACGAATCCGACGGCAATGATTCCCAGGAGAACCAGGATGGCGTACTCAAAGGAGCGTTGTCCCCGCCTCGACTGCAGGGCCAGCAGCAGCATGGATGCGACGCCGACGATCACTCCGCCCGCCAGCAGGGGCAGCCCGAACAGCAGGTTGAGGGCCACGGCGCCGCCGATCACCTCGGCCATGTCGGTAGCTCCGGCAACGATCTCGGCCTGCGCCCAGTAAAGGCGCCGGCGTTTTGTGCCCAGCCGTTGTCCCAGGATTTCAGGAAGGCTCAGTCCCGTGGCCAGGCCGAGCTTGGCGGACTGGTATTGCACCAGGACGGCCATGGCGTTGGCGGCCACCAGGACCCAGACCAGCAAGTATCCGTACTTGGCGCCCGCAGTGAGGTTCGCGGCCACATTTCCTGGGTCCACGTAAGCGATGGCAGCCACGAAAGCGGGGCCCAGCAGCAGCAGGCGGGACCAGACCTTGGCAGGCGTGACGCGTGTTTGCAGGGTTGGTGCAGCCATGGTGGTCCTCATCGTTGGGGGTGCTCTGATAACGAGGATAACCGAAAGTTAGGCATACCGAAAAGTATTATTTAGGCCACCCGTTGACGCCTCTCGGGCCACCCGCGGCTTGACTCGACGCGGTACGCCCGGCAGGCTGGAGCGATGAAGTCTTGAGCGCAGCCCCCACTTTCGGCTGCATCCCAGTGCCCACATGGCTGTCTGCCAACCGCTGCGGACTTGCGAGGATCCCTCTTGACTGACCACCTTTACCTTTCCGGCGTTTCCCACAGCTATGGGGACCGCAAACTTTTCAACGATGCCCACCTCGTGATTCATCACGGAGAGCACGTCGCAATCGTGGGCGAGAACGGCGCAGGCAAGTCCACGCTCCTGCGCCTTCTCTCCGGCGTCGAGGCGCCCGACGACGGCTCTGCCGGTTTGGCAGGTGACTCCGGCTACCGCGTGGGTTACCTCGCGCAAACCCACGGCTTCCCCGAGTCCTTGACCGTGGGGGAGGTCATCGATGCTTCCCTTGGTGCCCTCCGCGACCTCGAAGATCGCATCGCGGAGCTTGAGCGCGACCTCGCCGACGCCGATCCCGATGCCTTGGAACTCTACGGAAGCCTGCAGACGGAGTACCAGCTCCGCGAAGGGTACGCGGCCGAGTCGCGGGTGGAAGCAGCGCTGGACAAGCTGGGGCTGGGAGGCTTGGCCCGCCGTCGAACGCTTGGATCGTTGTCAGGAGGCGAGCAGGAGCGGGTTGCCCTGGCCTGCCTCCTGGCCGATCCGGCCGAGGCCCTGCTGCTGGATGAACCCACCAACCACCTGGATGCCGAGGGAACCAGCTGGCTCGAATCGCGGCTGGCCGCACATCGCGGAACCGTGGTGGTGGTGTCCCACGACCGTGTCCTTCTGCGCAAAGTGGCCACCACCATTGTGGAAGTGGACGCTGAGCGCCGCTCTGTGAACCGCTACGGCAATGGGTACGACGGGTACCTCCGCGAAAAGGCGGCCGAACGCGCCCGTTGGGTTCAGCAGTATGAGGGCTGGCTCGACGCCATGGCAGCGGAGCGCCTTCAGGCTGCCACCGTGGCCGATGGCATGGGTTATGGCCGGAAGCGCGACAACGACAAGATGGCTTTCGGCTTCAAGACTGGAACCTGGCAGAGTGCTGCTGCCAGCAAGGTCCGAAACGCGCAGGAGCGGCTCCGCCGGCTGGAAGAGAATCCCGTGGACCGCCCGCCCGTGCCCCTGACCCTGGCGGCGCCCCTGATGACCTCCGGTCCAGCGGCCGTAGAGGCGTCCGAACCGGCCGTGAAAGCCAGCGGAGTCAGCGTCCCGGGGCGTCTGCAGCCCACTGATTTCTCCGTGGAGAAGGGCCAAAAGGTGTTGATCACCGGCCCTAACGGCGCCGGGAAATCCACCCTGCTCTCAGTCCTGGTGGGTGACCTGGAGCCGGCCACGGGTGCTGTGGCCATCAATGGCTCCGTGGGGTACCTGCAGCAGGAAATCCATGTGCCGGCGAGGCCCGGCTTGCGGCTGCTGCCTGCGTTCGCCGCTGGGTTGGGCGGAAACATCGACGAACATGCCGAGGGCCTCCTCCGGTTGGGCCTGTTCCGTCCCGCGGAGTTCCACGTGCCTGTCGGCAGTTTGTCCGCGGGGCAACAACGGCGGCTCGCCCTCGCCCGGCTCCTGCTGGGCGGCTACGGGACCATGATCGTGGACGAGCCCACCAACCACCTGGCACCAGCGCTCGTGGAGCAACTCGAGGCCGCGCTCGCTGCCTTCGCCGGTACTGTGCTGATCGTCAGCCATGACCGGGCGTTGGGGGAGTGGTTCGACGCCTCAGCCAGGGCCTCAGCAAGCGCCACAGCCGGAGCCTCCACTTCAGCCGGAGCCGGCAGCTGGGTGCGCCGCCGGATGGCGGACGGCGCACTGCACTAGCCATGCGTTGTTGCCTGCGTCACGGGCATTCCGGTTAATCCCGTAAGATAGACGGGTTGCGCGAAGCTTCGGCGTTCTGCGTTCTTTGTCACACTTCGGGATCCCTAAAGCGGGAAACCCCGAATTATGTGTGCCAAACCCGCCTGTGTTCCGGCACTGGGCGAAAACACCTACAGCAACACCCCGACCCACAAGGAACAGCTGTGCCGCAAAGTACTCCCACAGATCTCAAGAACTCCCCGGCCTCATCCGGTGCCACGGGTTCGACCCTCAGTGCTGAGGGTTACCAGAAGAGCCTGAGCCGCCGCCACGTCACCATGATCGCCATGGGTGGCGCCATCGGCGTCGGCCTCTTCATGGGCGCCGGTGGCCGCCTGGCCTCCACGGGCCCGGCCCTGATTTTCTCCTACGCCATTGCAGGCGTCATCGCTTACCTGCTGATGCGCGCCCTTGGCGAACTCATCATGTACCGCCAGACCTCGGGCTCCTTCGTGAGCTACGCCGGTGAGATGTTCGGCAAGAAGGGCGCCTACCTTTCCGGATGGATGTACTTCATCAACTGGGCCATGACCGGCATCGCCGAGCTCATCGCGATCGGCCTCTACTTCCAGTTCTTCTTCCCGAACGTACCCATCGAAATGTCCGCCATTGCAGCGCTGGTGCTGCTGGTGGCCGTGAACCTGTTCAGCGTCAAAGCCTTCGGTGAGTTCGAATTCTGGGCATCCTGCCTCAAGGTCGCGGCCATCGTGATCTTCCTGGCTGTGGGCACGTTCATGGTTGTCACCAACGCCAAGGTGGGCGAGGGGCACGCGTCTGTTGCAAACCTGTTCCATGCGGACGGCGGCATGTTCCCCAAGGGCGGCCTGGTGATGATCCTGGTCCTCAACGCCGTGATCTTCGCTTACAACGCCATCGAGCTGGTCGGCATTACCGCTGGCGAGATGGAAAACCCGGAACGCGAAGTCCCCAAGGCGATCCGCGCCGTCGTGATCCGCATTGTGGTCTTCTACGTCGGTTCGGTGACGCTGCTCGCGATGCTGCTCCCGTCCGACCAGTACGTGGCCGGCACCTCGCCGTTTGTTACCGTATTCGGGCAGATGGGCCTGGGCTGGATGGGCGATGTCATGAACATGATCGTCATCACCGCTGCCCTGTCGTCCTGCAATTCGGGCCTGTACTCGATCGGCCGAATTTTCCGCACCATGGCAAACAACGGCCACGCACCGCAGTGGCTCACCCGGATGTCCGCGCGCCACGTGCCGTACGCAGCCATCCTGGCCATCGGCGCCGTTTACCTCGTGGGCATTCTGCTCAACATCTGGCTGGGTGGCTCCCATGCATTCGACCTCGCCCTGAACACCGCATCCATCGGCGTGATCTTCACCTGGGGTTCAATCTTTGCCAGCCAGATCGCCCTGCGGAAGAAGCGCGGAAAGGTCTCCAGCCTGCCGATGCCCGGTTCGCCGTGGACCAGCTGGTTGGGCCTCGTGGCCCTGCTGGCCATTACCGTGCTGATCGGTTTTGACTCCATGACCAACAAGGAGACCGGCGAGGTCTTCCTGCTGGGCCTGTGGACCCTGGCAACCATTCCTTTCTTCGCCCTGATCCTTTGGCTGGGCTGGCAGAAGGTCAAGAACAACGAGCCCAAGAGCGAGCTCTTCAGCTAACGGTTCTACAGAACGCACGACGGCGGGTGCCGCCTTGGGTGACCAGTTCACCCCAGGCGGCGCCCGCCGTCGTTTTTGCTTCCGTTGCCGGTTCAGTCCGTCAGGTGCTTGGCGAAATGGTCCTCGATACGGCGCCACGCTTCCGGGGCGGAGGCAGGATCGGGTTTGATGCCCATGACCCGCATCAGTGGACGGAGCACTTTCGGGCCAATGGGGGCGTCGTTCATGAAGGCGTGGCCCGCCGTCGGAAATTCCTTGACGTCGTGCTCAATGCGCAGGCTGGTGAGGCCCGCCTCCAATTTCGCTGCCGCTCCGGGCAAGGTCCGGTCCTTGCCGCCGTAATTCGCGACCATCGGGCAGGAGCCTTCGAGGGCGCTGTGCAGGTCCCGGGGCAATTGGCCGTAGTTCACGGACGCGGCATTAAAACCGTCGTTGGCGGCCAGCAGCGCGAACGCACCGCCCATGCAGAAGCCAATGACGCCCACCTTCCCCGTGCACTTGCCGTCCGCCCGCAACCAGGCTTTGGCGGTGGAGATGTCGGTGAAGGCCCGGCCTTCGCCCGCGAGCATGGCGCGCATGGTGGCCACCAGGCAGCGCCGGGGGCCGCCGTCACTGTATAGGTCCACTGCCAACGTCAGGTAGCCCGCCTCTGCGAGCCGGTCTGCGTTGCGACGCATCACATCATCCAGTCCGAAGGCCTCGTGGATCATCACCACTCCCGGGAACGGTCCAACGCCGTCGGGCTCGGCCAAGTAGCCCTGCAACGCGGAGGAACCTCCGGACGCCTGGCTCGTTGCGCTCAAATCGATAGTGACCATGGGGGCCTTTCGCTGTGCGTGCAGCGCCATGGAGTGCGCCGACTCAAGTCAGTTTTCGCCATCGGAACCGTTCAGGCAAGGACCGGCCGTCGGTCTTTGTCGGCAGCCGGGGATAGGCTCGAGGCATGGAACTATCCACCACATTGACGCAGCACATCACCGCCGGACCAACGAGGGTTTGGCCCGAACTGTCCCTGATCACCACGCGGGAAACCCTCTGATGCCGGTGGCCAAGGTTGCAGCCCCCAAAATTTCCCCAGTGCGGTTGGACGAACTTCGTGATGACGACGCCCCGGACTTCCAGCGGGGTGAAAGGTACGACGGCGTCCGCCTCACCCGCGTATCTGCGGAGGGAGAGGAACTGAGCGGCGCAGATTTCATCGAGTGCGAGTTCAACAGCGTGTCCTTCAACGAGGCCCAACTGCGCGGCGCCACGTTCAGGGAGTGCGTCCTGGCCGAACCCTACGCACCGGTCTTCATGGCTGCCCGGACATCGTGGCAGGACGTGGAGATCAGCAACCCCCGGTGGGGATCAGCCGAACTTTACGAAGGCAACTGGCGTTCGGTCCGCATCGACGGCGGCAAGCTTGATTACGTGAACCTCCGGGGCTCCAAACTCATGGATGTTCAGATCTCCGACTGCATCATCAACGAGCTTGACCTCGGTGGATGCACCGGGACACGGCTGGCGTTGAAGAACTGCACCATCGGCACCTTGGATGTCACCGGTGCCAAGCTGAAGGACGTGGATCTGCGGACTTCCGAGTTCCGCGGAGTCAACGGCCTGGCCGGTCTGGCCGGCGTCGTGATTGATGACTACCAACTGAGCTTGCTGGCGCCGCTCTTGGCTGGGCACGTGGGGATCCGGGTGGTCTGAATCGGGGTTGGGCCGGTCTTCATCTGTTGACCGTCCAGCCGGTCCGTGTAATCTTTATAGAACGAACGGTCGGTAGATTATTCTCGACCGGTCCCTTTCACTTCGCGAAGGATGTTCTCATGGTCGAGGCTTTTCTTGTTGGTGGCGCCCGTACGCCTGTAGGTCGCTACGGTGGGGCGCTGTCCTCTGTCCGTCCCGACGACCTCGCAGCATTGGTGGTCCTGGAAGCAGTGGCGCGTGCCGGCGTCGATCCTGACACCATTGACGAGGTGATTCTCGGTAACGCCAACGGCGCCGGTGAAGAAAACCGCAACGTCGCACGCATGGCGACCATCCTGGCCGGACTTCCCCTCCACATCCCGGGCATCACAGTGAACCGGCTGTGCGCTTCCGGGCTGAGCGCCATCATCATGGCCGGCCAGATGATCAAATCCGGTGCCGCGGACATCGTGGTGGCCGGTGGCGTCGAGTCCATGAGCCGTGCGCCCTGGGTCCAGGAAAAGCCGACGACGGCTTTCGCCAAGCCGGGCCAGATCTTCGACACCTCGATCGGCTGGCGTTTCACCAACCCGCGCTTCACCAAGGGCGAGCTCTCCCGCGACGGCAAGATGACCTACTCCATGCCGGAAACGGCCGAGGAAGTGGCCCGTGTGGACAACATCTCCCGTGAGGACGCCGACGCTTTCGCGGTCCGCTCGCACGAACGGGCATTGGCCGCCATTGCCGGGGGCCGGTTCAAGGACGAAATCGTTCCGGTCACCGTCAAGACGCGGAAATCCGAGACAGTCGTGGATATGGACGAAGGCCCCCGGCTGGGCACCACCATGGATGTCCTTGCCGGGCTTCGTCCCGTGGTCCCCGGCGGCTCCGTGGTCACGGCCGGCAACTCCTCCACCCTGAACGACGGCGCCTCCGCCATCATCGTCGCCTCTGAAGAAGCCATCAAAAAGTTCGGCCTGACGCCGCGTGCCCGCATTGTGGATGACGCGTCAGCGGGCTGCGAACCGGAGATCATGGGAATCGGCCCGGTGCCGGCAACCCAAAAGATCCTGGCACGCACGGGCCTCACCGTGGACAAGCTCGGTGCCGTGGAACTCAACGAGGCTTTCGCTACGCAGTCCCTGGCCAGCATGCGCCGTCTCGGATTGAACCCGGATATCGTGAACAACGACGGCGGTGCCATCAGTTTGGGACACCCGCTGGGTTCCAGCGGCTCGCGGATTGCCATCACCCTGTTGGGCCGGATGGAGCGCGAACTCGCTTCCACAACCGGACCGAAGCTGGGCCTGGCGACCATGTGCATCGGCGTCGGGCAAGGAACTGCGATGCTGCTGGAAGGCGTGTAATGGCACTGAACCCGGAAGATTTCTCCACCCTCCTTATCGAGGAGCGCGAAGACCGGCTCACCGTCCTGTTGAACCGGCCCGAGGTCCGCAACGCCATCGACCAGCAGATGGTCGATGAGCTCCACCTCGTTTGCGCCGAGCTGGAACGGAGCCCGAAGGTCCTGATCATCGCCGGCACGGACGGCGTCTTCGCCTCGGGTGCTGACATCGGCCAGCTGCGCGAACGCCGCCGAGACGATGCCCTCCAAGGAATCAACTCCACGATTTTCGCCCGCATCGCCAAACTTCCCATGCCCGTCATCGCGGCATTGGACGGGTATTGCCTGGGCGGGGGCGCCGAACTCGCCTACGCCGCGGACTTCCGGATCGGCACTCCAAGCATCCGGATCGGAAACCCGGAGACGGGTCTGGGGATCCTGGCTGCGGCCGGCGCCACCTGGCGGCTCAAGGAACTCGTGGGTGAACCAAAGGCCAAAGAGATTCTCCTGGCCGGTGCGGTCCTGCGGGCAGAGGAAGCCCTGCGGATCAACCTCATCACCGCCATCGTCGAGGCACCTGAGCTCATGGACGCGGCCCACACCCTTGCTGACAAGATCGGTCGTCAGGACCCCTTGGCCGTGCGGATCACCAAGTCCGTATTCCATGCCCCGGCTGAAGCCCACCCGTTGATCGACACCCTCGCCCAGGGCATCCTCTTCGAGTCCCAGGCCAAGTTCGACCGGATGCAGGCGTTCCTCGACAAAAAATCGGCCAAAGCTTCGCAAGACACAGACGCTCCCACGCAGGACAGGACCCAGAAATGACCGACCTTACCGCCCTACCGCACGTTGTTGGAGTCCTGGGCGGCGGCCGCATGGGTGCCGGGATCGCACACGCCTTCCTGACCAAGGGCGCCACAGTGATCGTCGTTGAGCGTGACCATGAGGCTGCCGCCGGAGCCCAGGGCCGGGTGGCGGAGGCCGTGGCCAAGTCCGCCGCCCGCGGCACCCTGGAGGGGACGCCCGAGGAAGCATTGGCACGCTTCAGCACCTCCACTGACTACGCTTCCTTCGTCCACTGTGGGCTTGTGGTGGAAGCAGTCCCGGAGGACTACGAACTCAAGGTCGGCGCCCTTAAGGCTGTGGAGGAGCACTTGTCCGCGGACGCATTCCTGGCCTCCAACACTTCCTCGCTGTCCGTCTCCGGCCTCGCAAACGAGCTTCGTCGGCCCACCCATTTTGTGGGGCTCCACTTCTTCAATCCCGTGCCCGCATCAACCCTGATTGAAGTGGTGCTGGGCGAAAAGACGTCTCCCGAACTGGCTGTTGCGGCGAAAAGCTGGACCGAGGCACTCGGCAAGACCGCCGTCGTCGTCAATGACGCTCCAGGCTTCGCATCCTCCCGCTTGGGTGTGGCGATTGCGCTGGAGGCGATGCGCATGGTGGAGGAGGGCGTGGCGTCGGCGGAGGACATCGATGCCGCCATGGTTCTTGGCTACAAACACCCCACGGGACCGCTGAAGACCACTGACATTGTGGGGCTGGATGTCCGCCTGGGCATTGCCGAGTACTTGCATTCAACGCTGGGCGATCGCTTCGCGCCGCCGCAGATCCTCCGTGACAAGGTGGCGCGTGGCGAGCTGGGGCGCAAGTCAGGCAAGGGCTTCTTCGACTGGAAAGACTAGTGCGCAGGGCCGGTTAGGCTAGCCGGGTGACTTCAATTGAACCCATCACCCTGACCGGAAACTTCGTGACGCTGGAACCTCTGGGCCAGGAACACCATGACGGGCTGGTGGATGCTGCCCGCGACGGCGAACTGTGGAAGCTCTGGTACACCTCGGTTCCGGCTCCGGAGGGTATGGCCGCCGAGATTGATCGGCGCCTGGACCTGCAGGCAAAGGGTTCCATGCTGCCGTTCGCCACGCGCTCAAACGCCACGGGCAGGCTCATCGGCATGACCACGTACATGAACATCGACGCCGTGACACCCCGTGTCGAGATCGGCTCCACGTGGAACGCGGTGTCGGCGCACGGCACAGGAACCAATCCGGATTCCAAGCTGCTGCTCCTGCGGCACGCCTTCGAAACGCTGGGTTGCCCGGCCGTGGAGTTCCGCACGCACTGGCTGAACCAGCAATCCCGCGAGGCGATCGCCCGGCTCGGCGCAAAGCAGGACGGCGTGCTCCGGAACCACTCGCGCAGCGCAGATGGAGCGCTCCGCGACACCGTGGTGTTCTCCATCCTGGAGCACGAATGGCCCGCCGTGCGGAATGGTCTGGAGTTCCGCTTGGCCAAGTACCGCGCCGAGGGGTGAGCTTTCGGCACTATGCGCACGCAAGGTCTTTTCCCTCCGCAGCCGCAGGCGTAATCTAGCCAACACATTGCCCCGGTGCGCGGCCGACTGGTGGGCGAGCCGTGACTTCCGCGCATGCGGAACCGGAGCCCCAACGAGCGGTAAAAAAGGGGATTCACCATGGCAACTCATCAAGCACGACGGCGGCGCCCGGCTTTTGCGGGCGGTCTCGCCATCCTGGCTCTTTGTCTGGGTTTCACGGCCAGCCCGGCCACGGCGGCCGCGCCGCCGCTGCCCGACTATGTGGCACTCGGAGATTCGTACACGGCCGGAACGGGTGCGGGGGATTTATACGCGCCGACCCCGCCGGGGTGCTGGCAAAGCAAGGGCGGCTACGTCGATCTGGTTGCAGCCACCGGACAGGTAACCTTGCTGGCCAATCTTGCGTGCCATGGAGCTTTGCTTGTTCCGGGCGGCCCTTTCTATAACGGTGCCCCGTCGGTGGTTCAACAGATTCTCAGCAGGACCGGCAGATCTGCGCTGGCCAAGGCAGAATTGGTGA
The DNA here is from genome assembly GCF_021538675.1 of Paenarthrobacter sp. AR 02. Classification (GTDB taxonomy): domain Bacteria; phylum Actinomycetota; class Actinomycetes; order Actinomycetales; family Micrococcaceae; genus Arthrobacter. Next base: position 436,467 of record NZ_JAJUKH010000001.1, on the reverse strand, counting down.
GCATCACTGCGGGTGCCATCGACGCCGGGAGCCTGCTCGCCCTGCGCGACTGCGCCAGCCCCGATACGGCCACATGTGCCGCCACTGTGGCGGGAATCCGCGCCAAGCTGCCGGCGATCACTCTTGGGCTCGCGGGAACATACGCGTTGCTCCGGGCTTCCGCGCCGCAGGCAGCCATTGCAGTCATGGGATATCCGAGGCTTTTCGATCCGACCCGAGGCCCCCTGGTTCTCCCTGGCGTCACTGTGGTCCCGGTGGAAAACCAGGTCCAGGTGAATTCCGCTGTTGATGCCCTGAATAAGGCGATCGCCGATGCCGTCAAGCTCAGCCGGACCAAGGCGGTTTTTGTTGATGTGACCCAGCGGTTCCTTGGTCACGCAGTGAATTCGCCGGAACCGTGGATCGTGCTGGCGCCCCCGGTGCCTCCGTCGACCCTGCTTCCGGATGCCAACTTCCACCCGAACGCTGCCGGACACCAGGCTTACGCCGCCGCCCTGCTCTCATCGGTGGTCCCGGCGCAGCCCGTCAATCCGTAGCCTTGGGCTCGCCGGGGGTAGCACCTCCGGCGAGCCAATGTGCTTAGCTGGCTCTATGGATTCAGCTCACGAAAGCGTGCACTGGGACGGAGTTGTCAACGCGTGGCGGATCGCCGGTGACGTTTACAGGATGGGCCGCCATGAGTGGGTCACCGAAGCAGGTTGGCAGCAGATGTTCGACGACGGCGTCCGCACCGTGATTGACCTGCGCGCCGATCGTGAACGGACCTCGCGCGACACCGATCCCCAGGTGCCCGAGGACGTGAAGGCGCGTATCGCCGTCGTCCATTGCCCCACGGAAGATCCGGACCATAGCCGCTTCAGCGAGCTGTTCGGCCCGTATCTCAAGGATCCCGAACAGTACGCCGACTACCTCCGGCTCTTCGCCGAAAAGGTGGCCGCGGTGTTCAAAGCCATCGCGGCGTCGCCTGGCAAAGTGGTGGTCCATTGCTCGGCGGGACGCGATCGCAGCGGCGTGATCGCCCTGATGCTGCAGCGACTGGCCGGCTACACCGACGAGGAAATCATCAGCGGTTATGAGCTCGCGGCCCGTGGTATCAACGAGCGTCATCGCACGCACGGGGCCCCACATGCGCACGACCCCTACCTCTCGGAGGCCGAACTCGAAGCGACGTTGACGCGTCGGCGGGCCAGCCTGAGGGCGTTCCTTAAGAGGCTCGATGCTCCCGGCTTCCTGGCAGCCAACGGCGTGTCCCCATCCGAACTGGCCACAGTACGGGCCAAGCTGGCAGCAACCGACGCTGCTACCATGCAGAGTTGACTGATCTCCCAACTGGATGGACCCGCATGACTACCGGCGCCCGCGTCACCATCGTGACGCGAACCAAGAACCGACCCACCTTCCTGGCACGCGCTTTGGACGACATCTTTGGCCAGACTTTCCGGGACTTCGAGCTGGTGATAGTCAACGACGGCGGCGACCCGGCCGACGTCGATCACCTCACCTCCCAGCGGAGCGAGGCTGAGCGGAACCGCATCACCACTTTGCACCACGCCGAATCCGTGGGCATGGAAGCGGCGTCGAACGCCGGCGTGAAAGCAGGCACGGGGGAGTTCGTGGTGATCCACGACGACGACGATTTCTGGGCGCCCGACTTCCTGGCCCGCACGGTGGCCTACCTCGATGATCCCGCGCACGCCGCCGAAAGCGGGGTTATGGTGCGGACGGAAATCGTCATCGAGGAGCTTGTGAACGGCAGGATTGAGCCCATCCGACGTGAGATTTTCTGGGCCAACATGCGCCAAATAACGCTCGCGGACATGCTCAAGATCAACCGCGCTGTCCCGATTTCGTTCCTGTACCGTCGCAGCCTGCACGACGCCGTGGGCTATTACAACGAAAACCTGCCGGTGGTGGGTGACTGGGAGTTCCACTTGCGCGTCCTGAGCCACTCGCGGGTGGGATTCCTCGACGGCGAACCCCTCGCCTTCTGGTCACAGCGCCCCGAGTCCGCGGGCCATGATGGGAACAGCATTTTCGCCAAAGCAGCGGAGCATGCCCGCTACGATGCCCTGGTACGTGACGAGCACCTTCGCGAAGAGGTCGCCCAAAACGGCCTTGGCACCATGCTCTATCTGACCCGGGTCCTTGCCGAGCAGGAGGAACTCATCGTTGCCCAGCAGCGGCGGCTGGATGAGACCACAGCCAAGCTGGATCACATCCTTGACCGCCTCGACGCCCTGAACCAGACGGTGGTGACACGGACAAGCGTGGGGGAGTTCCTGAAGAAGCCCATGCTGCTTGCCAAGAGGCTCGGCGGCCGGGCCTAAACGCTCTCTCACGTTCCGGCCGTTTCGGGCCGACGCTCTCTCACTTTCCGGCCGTTTCGGGCGGACGCTCTCTCACGTTCCGGCCGTCACATGTGCCCCCACTATCGACCCCTCCAGCGCAACCCCTTATGATCAGCGAAGGGCCGCTAATCGAAGCGGCCCTTCGCACGCTCAAAAGAATATTGGGGGACCCTTGAAGGGTAAATCGCGCGGCCGTTATCGGCTCGCTCTGACACTATTGGCGGCTCTGTTCCTCGGAGCCCTTCCTGCCGGACTCGCATCCCCGGCAGTTGCCGCAGCCACGGGAAGTATCTCGGGGACGGTCACGGTGCCCGCTGGGGTAGACGCGACCAAAATCATGGTCGCCACATTGGCCGGGCCCACCCAAAAGAACGTATGGGCCGATGCTGAGGGGAAGTTCCTGCTCCCCGCGCTGGAGGCAGGCCAGTACAACCTGCAATTTGTAGACACCGCCGCCCCGATGCAGTTGCTTCCCACTTTCTATGGGAACCGGGACAGAGAGCAGTCGACTGTCGTTACCGTGACCGCGGGTTCTGCTATCACCGGCATCAACCAGACGATGACCATGGGAGGAACGATAGCAGGGGAGGTGTCCGTCCCCGCCGGCGTAAACCCAGCGGGCGTCACCGTTATAGCTGAAGGGCCCGGCGGAACCAATTCAGGTGCCGTCAACAACGACGGAACATATGTGGTGAGGGGCCTGGGCACAGGCGGTCACAAGGTTTCCTTTTTCCACTACGGGCAGCCGTCACCTGTACTGAGCACCTACTACCCGGGTGCTTCACGCGACGGGGCCACCTTGGTTCCCGTTACCGAGGGTGCCGGCGTGACCGGCATCAACCAAGTAATGCAGCCAGCAGCCATGATTTCGGGGCAAGTCTCCGTTCCCATGGGGAGTTCCTATGACGGACAGGTCACGGTCGAAGCTGGTCCTGACTTCACCAAGAACAACTTTGTCAGCACAGCATTCATCGGTGCGGACGGAAGATATACCGTTGGCGGGCTTCCAGCTGGAAAGTACAAGCTCCATTTCCGCACCAACAACCAGAAATGGGCAAACATGTGGCACGGTGCGTTCGCCGTTGCCGACAAGTCTCCTTGGGTGTCGGTCGCGGCTGGGCAACAACTCACCGGCGTTACGGATTCCGCGGTCGCTGCTGCGAGCGTCTCAGGTTCCGTCTCGGGTCAGCCAGCTCCGGGACCGACCATGAGCGGCTCGGGCATGAGCATCACCGCAGTCATGCAGGACGGGACCGTGGCAGCGTCGACGGTGATGGAGACTTCCCAGACCACCTACTCCATTCGGAATCTGTTGCCGGGTTCATACAGGATCCAGTTCAACCGCGACCCTGACTTCGTTTCCTCATACGAGGCTCAGTCGTACAAGGACCTTCCTGAATCCAGCGGTACTGCGGGCGCTACATTGGTGACGGCGCAGGCCGGACAAGCCGTATCAAACATCAACGCGACGGTACGTGCGGGCGGCACATTCACAGGCAAGGTACTGGACTCCCAAGGCCGTCCCTTGGCGAACGCGCGGATCAACGTTTATACCAAGGATGGCTCGTTGGTCACTCGTTTTGACTACTCAATGGCTGATGGGACGTTCAAGGTTACGGGTCTGACGACGGGTCTGTATTTTGTCTCTGCTGAGGAGGGTGCGGAGTCGGGCCCGATTTTCTCTGGCAATGTGACCAATGCGGCTAACGCGCGTTCGATCTCTACTGTCGTCGGGCAGAACACCGATATTGGTACTTTGAGTTATGCCACGGCAACGGAAGGGAAGCAGGGTTTCGACGACGTTCCGCTGGGCGCGCAGTTCCAGGACGAGATTCAGTGGTTGGCTGATAAAGGTATTTCCACGGGTTGGCAGGCGGGCGATGGGTCCAGGACGTATCAGCCTCTGACCCCGGTGAACCGTGACGCGATGGCTGCGTTCATGTACCGCTTGTCGGGGAAGCCTGCTTTCACGGCGCCTGCTGTGTCGCCGTTCAAGGACCTGCCCGTGGGTGCGCAGTTCTTCAAGGAGATCACGTGGCTCGCGGACAAGGGCATCTCCACGGGTTGGGAAGAGGCTGACAAGTCGAAGACATACAGGCCCTTGCAGCCGGTGAACCGCGACGCGATGGCGGCGTTCATGTATCGGTTGGCCGGGGAGCCGGAGTTCACGGCACCCAAGGTTTCACCGTTCGTCGACCTGCCTACCACGGCCCAGTTTTACAAGGAGATCACGTGGCTTGCGGCGCAGGGAATTTCCACAGGCTGGGCTGAGGCGGGAAACACCAAGTCGTTCCGTCCGTTGCAGCCGGTGAACAGGGATGCGATGGCGGCATTCATGTTCCGCTACAACACCAAGTTCGGCTCCATCTAGCCGCATAGGCATGACCAAGGAGGGCCGGTTCCGCGAGCAGTGGAGCCGGCCCTTCGCCGTACCCAGGCGTCGCTGAAAGAAAATTCCTGCTGTACTCTGCCGGGCATTCATGTACCCTGTATATATTACCGAACGGCCGGTCAGTAATGTTGGCACCAGTCAGCAATGACCGTGCCGCTTTCATGTGCCTTGGAAGGACCCGTCGACGATGACCACTACAGCAGTCGCCCCGGAAACCACAGCCGTTGCAACCGTCCCCAGCTACGTCCAGGATGCCTGGTGGACCCCGGCGCCCGACGCGAAGAAAGTCCCCGTCCGCGATGCCAGCACAGGTGAAGTCCTGGCCAACGTGAGCACCGACGGGCTGGACCTGGCCGCCGTCGTACATTTCGGCCGAACCACTGGCCAAACTGAACTCGGGAAGCTGACTTTCCACCAGCGCGCGCTCAAGCTCAAAGAGCTTGCCATGTACCTCAACGGGCGCCGCGAGGAACTGTACGCCTCGTCGCTGCAGTCCGGCGCCACCAAGATCGACAACATGATCGACATCGACGGCGGCATTGGCGTCCTCTTCACGTTCGGTTCCAAGGGCCGGCGCGAGCTGCCCAACTCGCAGGTGATCGTGGACGGCCCCATGGAGACGCTCTCCAAGGACGGTTCGTTCGTGGCCGAGCACATCTACACACGCATTCCTGGCGTGGCCGTGCAGATCAACGCCTTCAACTTCCCGGTCTGGGGCATGTTGGAGAAGTTCGCGCCGTCGTTCCTGGCCGGTGTGCCCACCATCGTCAAGCCTGCGACTCCCACCGGGTATGTGGCTGAGGCTGCTGTACGGGCCATCATCGAATCCGGCATCCTGCCCGCCGGTGCGCTCCAGCTGATTTCAGGTTCGGCCCGCACGCTCCTGGACGAACTCGACTACCGCGACCTCGTCTCTTTCACGGGTTCTGCGTCCACGGCCAAGTCGCTAAAGTCCCACCCGAACGTGGTTCAGGGCGGCGTCCGTTTCACGTCCGAAACCGACTCGCTCAACGCTGCCATCCTCGGCCCTGACGCCGTGCCCGGAACTCCGGAATTTGAGGCTTTCATCAAAGCCGTCGTTACCGAGATGACCGTCAAGGCGGGTCAGAAGTGCACCGCGATCCGCCGCATCATCGTTCCGCAGGCCCTGACCGCTGACGTAGCTGCCGCCGTCGGCACCCGCATCAACGAACGCGTAGTGGTCGGCGACCCTCGCGCGGAAGGCGTCACCATGGGCGCGCTGGCGTCACTTGATCAGCTCGCCGATGTTCGCGCTGCTGTTCAGTCAATGCTCGACGCCGGTGGGGAACTCGCGTACGGATCTCTCGATTCGCCGTCGGTCACCTCGGTTGGGGGCGCCGTGGGAGTTGTGGAAGACGGCGCTTTCATGTCTCCGGTCCTCCTGAGATGGGCCGACGCGGAAGCTGAGGAAGTGCACTCGCTTGAAGCCTTCGGGCCGGTTTCATCGGTGATCGGCTACTCGGACCTGCCCGATGCGATCCGCCTGGCTGCCAAGGGATCGGGCTCGCTGGTGGCATCGGTATGCACCAACGATCCCGCTGTGGCGCAGGAGCTGGTGCTGGGAATTGCTGCCCACCACGGCCGCGTGCACATGCTCAACCGCGAAGACGCGCGCTCTTCCACAGGCCACGGTTCGCCCGTGCCGCACCTGGTTCACGGTGGACCGGGCCGCGCCGGCGGTGGCGAGGAACTGGGTGGCATCCGCTCGGTCCTGCACCACATGCAGCGCACTGCACTCCAGGGGTCGCCCAACATGCTCACGGCCGTTACGGGTGTGTGGCACACGGGGGCCGACCGCAACTTCACCGTGGAAACTGAAAGCGAGCACCCGTTCCGGAAGTCGTTGGCGTCCCTCCGCATTGGAGATGCGGTGCGCTCGGAGCTGCGCGAGGTCAAGCTGGAAGACATCACCGCTTTCGCGAACTCCACGGGCGACACCTTCTACGCCCACACAAACCAGGAAGCCGCCGAGGCGAACCCCTTCTTCCCGGGCATCGTGGCCCACGGCTACCTGCTGCTGAGCTGGGCTGCAGGGCTGTTCGTCGAGCCCGCGCCGGGTCCCGTCCTAGCCAACTACGGGCTGGAGAACCTGCGCTTCATCACGCCGGTTGCTGCCGGGGACTCGATCCGTGTGACCCTCACGGCCAAGAAGATCACCCCTCGCGAGACCGACGAGTACGGCGAGGTGGCCTGGGATGCCGTGCTGACCAACCAGAACGACGAAATAGTGGCGACCTACGACGTCCTCACCCTCGTGGAGAAGTAACCCTCCCTCACATCCCGGCGTGTTGAGGGCAAACGCTCCAGCACCTAACCAAAACGCTTCCACGCCTGAGTGCGCGGAAGCGTTTTGGTTTTAAAGCGGAAGGGCACGACGACGTCACTCGGCTACCGCCGTCGGGCGCTTGAAGGGGGTGGGATGTGAGTGAGGGTTGGCCGGAGGCCGTCCTGACCGCTGTGGAGAAGCAACGCTCTCTCACATTCCGCCGTGTTGAGGGCAAACGCTCCTGCACAACGACCGCAGCCAGCCGCCGTCGTCGGGCGCCGTGGGGGTGGGACGTGCGTGAGGGTTAGCCGGAGGCCGTCCTGACCGCTGAGGAGAAGCAACGCTCTCTCACATTCCGCCGTGTTGAGGGCAAACGCTCGTGCACGACGACGGCAGCCAGCCGCCATCGTCGGGCACCAAGGGGGTGGGACGTGCGTGAGGGTTGGCCGGAAGGGGGTGGGATGTGAGTGAGGGTTGGCCGGAAGGGGGTGGGATGTGAGTGAGGGTTGGCCGGAAGGGGGTGGGATGTGAGTGAGGGTTGGCCGGAGGCCGTCCTGACCGCTGTGGATAAGCAACGCTCTCTCACATTCCGCCGTGTTGAGGGCAAACGCTCCTGCACAACGACCGCAGCCAGCCGCCGTCGTCGGGCGCCGTGGGGGTGGGTTGTGAGTGAGGGTTGGCCGGACGGGGGTGGGTTGTGAGTGAGGGTTGGCCGGACGGGGGTGGGTTGTGAGTGAGGGTTGGCTGGAAGGGATGGGTTGTGAGCGAGGGTTGGCCGGAAGGGGGTGGGATGTGAGTGAGGGTCAGGAGGCCGTGTGGAGGCCCTCGAAGGCCATGGTGATCAGGTCGTCCGCGAGCTTCTCCGGGGACAGCGAGCCGCCGGGCTTGTACCACTCCACGATCGAGTTGATGGTGCCGAACAAGAGCCTGGTCACAGTGCGGGGATCGATGTCCTGCCGAAGCGAGCCGTCTTCGCGGGCAGCGGAGATCAGGGCAGCCACTTTGTGGTCGAAGGCACGCCGGCGTTCCAAAGCGTCCCGTTCGATCTCCGTGTTGCCCCGCAGGCGCAGCAGCAAGGTAACGAAGGGCAGCCGGTCCACCAGCACGGCGATGGTCTGCCGCAGCACAAACTCCAGCCGAGCGTCGGCAGGCCCTGACGTGGCAGAAGGCTCCTCAAGGATCGCCTCCAGCCCGCCCAGTGCGTGGTCCAGGGCGAGCTTCAGCAGATCGCCCTTGGACGGCACGTGGTGGTAGATGGCGGACTTCGATATCCCGAGGTTTTCAGCCAGGATGCCCATGGACGTTGCGTCGTAGCCGTGCCGGTTGAAGACGTCGACGGCGATGCGGAGCACCGACTGCTGGTCGTAGCCGGGCCGTCCGCGCTTGGTGGTGGTCTCAGTAGGCATGCTGGCATTTTCTCACGATCTCCGCCAACGAAGCGGATTAGCCCTTGGGACGCAGGTCGTAGATGCGGCGCAGCTTGCCGTTGGATCGCTCCAGGGAACCGGGCTCTACAACGTCCACCACGCAAGACGAGCCGATGTGGATCTTGATCTGCTCACGCAAGGTGCGGGCCGCCGTCGTACTGGCCTCGGCGGTGACGGACTCGCGGCGCTCAATGCGGACCGTGAGCGAGTCCATGCGCTTGCCTTCGGGCCGGGTGATTTCCAGCTGGAAGTGTGGGCTCAGCTCGGGGATGCGCAGGGCGATTTCCTCGATCTGCGACGGGAAGAGGTTCACGCCACGGAGGATGATCATGTCGTCGCTGCGGCCGGTGATGCGGCCCATGCGCCGGTGTGCGGGTCGGGCCGTGCCGGGGAGGAGGCGGGTGAGGTCCTTGGTGCGGTACCGGATGATCGGCAGGGCTTCCTTGGTGAGCGAGGTGAATACCAACTCGCCCGGTTCGCCATCCCCAAGCACGCGCGTGTGGTCGAACGGATCGATGATTTCGGGGCGGAAGTGGTCCTCCCAGATGTGGCAGCCGTCCTGTGTTTCGACGGCTTCGCCTGCGACGCCGGGGCCCATGACCTCGGAGAGGCCGTAGATGTCGGAGGCTTTGATGTTCATGGTGACTTCGAGCTCGTGCCGCATCTCTTCGGTCCACGGCTCGGCACCCAACACTGCGTACTTGAGCGAGGTGGAGGTGGGGTCGATGCCCTGGTGCGCCATGGCGTCGGCGATGGTCAGCAGGTAGGTGGGGGTGGCGAGGATCGCGTCCGGCTTGAAGTCCTGGATGAGCTGGATCTGGCGTTCGGTTTGGCCTCCGGACATGGGGATGACCGTGCAGCCGAGGGCTTCAGCGCCAGCGTGTGCGCCCAGGCCGCCGGTGAACAGGCCGTAGCCGTAGGCGTTGTGGACCTTCATGCCCGGGCGTACGCCGGAGGCGCGGAAGGACCGTGCCACCAAAGTTGCCCAGTTGGCGAGGTCGTTTTTGGTGTAACCGACCACTGTGGGGCGCCCGGTGGTACCGGAGCTGGCGTGGATACGTGCGATCTGGTCCTGGGGGACCGCGAACATCCCGAAGGGGTATTCCAGGCGCAGGTCTTCCTTGGTGGTGTAGGGGAACTTGCCCAGGTCGCTTAGCTCGCGGAGGTCCGAGGGGTGCACTCCGGCTTCGTCGAACTTGCGCTTGTACAGCGGCACGCGATCGTAGGCGTACGCCACGGTGTGCTGGAGGCGGGTGAGCTGGAGGGCTTCGAGTTCGTCGCGGGAGATGGTTTCTTCACGGTCCAGCACGGGGGCGCTGGCTTTGGAGGCGGGAACGTCTGGTGCTGCCACGGTGTTCTGCGTCATGGTTTTCCTACTTCTTGGAGATGGTGCGGCTGCGGCCACGGAACTCTGCAATGAGTTCACCGGGCTCGGAATCGGTGGCGGCGCCGGGCTCGGCGTCAGCGGAGGGGGCGGCCGCGTAGATCTGGATGTCGTACAGGCCGCTTCGGCCGGTACTCGCGCGGCGGTTTGCGACGGCGGTGATCACCTGGCCTTGGAACGCCGGCTTGATGAAGTTGATGTCGACGCCGGATGCCACCGTGATGGTGGCGGCTTCCTCGGGCGTGGGGTTGGCCGGGTTGCAGGCCAGTGCGAAGGCTGTGTCGCCGAAGGCGAAGATCATTCCGCCGTGGGCCATGCCGAAGCCGTTGAGCATTTCCTGGCGGAGGTGCATGCGGATGGTGGCGTGGCCGTCGTCGACCTTGAGCACCTCGATGCCCATCCACTCGGACGCGTAGTCGTTCGTCAGGATGTGGTGCGATGCACCGGAGAGGGTTGTTTCAACCATGCGTCATTGCCTCCAGCTTTATTTACCGAATGTTCATTAGGTAATCCCAGATCGCGCCGGGTGTCAAGACTGGACCACTATTCGCCCGCGACTAGTAGCCTCATGTTCATGCCCGATATTGAGCTCCCCATCGTCACCGACCGACTCATTCTGCGCCGCTTCGAGGCCGAGGACCTTGAGCGCTTCCACGGCTATCAGTCCCTTCCCGGGACGGCACGCTTCCTTCTGCGCAGCGAGTTGTCCAAAACACGGGCCATGGAGGTCTTGGGTCGCTATGCAAATTTCGAGTTCACTCAGGAAGGTGACTGGATTTGCCTGGCCATTGAGCGCAAAGACCAGCCCGGACTGATGGGCGAGGTAGTGCTGAAATGGCTTGAGGGCACCGGACAGGGTGAGCTGGGCTGGATCCTGCACCCGGAAGCCCGCGGCCAGGGAATCGCTACAGAAGCCGCCCGAGCCGTCATGGAACTTGCCTTCGAGCAGTTGTCCTTCCATCGCCTCGACGCCAAGCTGGATGCGCTCAACACCGGTTCCGCGGCTATCTGCAAACGCCTGGGCATGCGGCTCGAAGCGACCCTGGTGGACAACTGGCACTACAAGGGCCAATGGGCCACCGAGCAGATCTACGCGATCCTGGACACCGAGTGGCGGGACCGGAAGCGCCAGGTTACAGCGGGCGGTGAGGCGCCGACGTCGGGCGTTTAGTCAGCGGTGACGGGCCACGTCTTGTGGTGCTTCAGCTGCTCCGTCAGCTGCTCCCCGGGCAGCGGCCGGCTGAAGTAGTAACCCTGGCCGCTGGTGCATCCGATGCCCAGGAGGTACTGGGCCTGCTCGGCTGTCTCGATGCCTTCCCACACCGCGTTCAGCCCACAGGCACGGATGAGTTGCAGGACGGCAGCGAGCAGGGCCGGTTGCGAGGGGTCGCTGCCCAGGGCGGAGAGCAGGGTCCGGTCCACTTTGACGGTGTCGACGGGCAGCCGGCGCAGATAGCTGATGGACGAGTAGCCAGTGCCGAAGTCATCGATCTCCAGTCCAACGCCAAGGCGTCGCAGGCTGTTGAGCGTGTAGCGGTCCAGGTCGTTGCCCAGGATGACGGCGCTCTCGGTCAGTTCCAGGACCAGCAGCGATGGGTCCAGGTTCGCGGACGCCAGTGCTTCCCTGACATCCTCGACAAACTCGAGCCGCTGCAGGTCGGCGGCGGAAACGTTGATGCGCATGCTGAAGTCATGGCCCGACGTCAAGGGGTCGCTGCGCCACTGCTTTAACTGCTCGACGGCGGTGCGGAGCACCCAACCGCCCAAATCGGAGATCATGCCCGTTTCCTCGGCAATCGGAATGAACTCGTCCGGCATGATCAAACCGCGGGTGGGGTGATTCCAGCGGACCAAAGCTTCCACACCTTCGATTTCCCGGGTGTCCAAACGGATGATCGGCTGGTAGTAGAGCACCAGTTGCGAACCCGCGATGGCCTCTTTGAGCTCGCCCACCAGCTGGTTCCGCATTTGCCGGGAATGAAGCATGGCCGGTTCAAAGACCTTGAGCTTGCCGCGTCCGTCCGCCTTGGACTCGTACATGGCAATGTCCGCTTCCATCATCAGCTCTTCGGCGCCGTGGCCAGGGTCAGCCATCCGCAGGCCCATGCTGGCCCCACAGCGCAGATGCTGGCCTTCGATTTCCATGGCCCCCACAACGGACGCGAGGATGCGGTTGCCGATTGACGCCGCTTCGGCAGGGGTGACGTCCGGAAGCATGACGGCAAATTCGTCGCCGCCCATACGGGCCACCATGTCCTGCTCGCGGACCGCCCCGCTGATCCTGGCGGCTAAAGTTTCGAGGACTTTGTCCCCGATGGTGTGTCCCAAAGTGTCGTTGATCGACTTGAACCCGTCCATGTCCAGGAGGAGGATGGCTGGCCGCTTGCTGCCCTTCTGTCCGGCCGCCTGGGCCTCGGCCAGTGCGTTGGCAAAGGCTGAACGGTTATTCAGGCCCGTCAGGGGATCGGTCATGGCCATGTGGCGCATCGCCAGGTGTGCTTCGTTGAGCTGTTGCGTCCGGGCGTTGACCCGCTGCTCCAGTTCTTCGTAGATGATCTGGAGGTCCTCCGCCAGTAGGTTGGTGCCCATGATCACGGCATCGATCTCATCGCGGGCGTCGGAGACCTCGATCCTGGTGTTCAGGTCTCCAGCTGCCAACCGCACGATACCGTCCAGCAGCAATCCCAGGCGAGGATCCTCGGTGGAGAAATTTCCTTCGGACATGCTCACCCCTCGTGCGGCTGGCCTCGTTGCTCATCGTCATGCCGCAGATGTTCGCGGACGGCAGCACTCCGTTCGGGCAAGGCGGCGCGGTCGAACAGTGTGGCTGCTTCGTCAAAGTTAGCAAGCGCTTCATCCCGCCGGCCCAATTCGAGCAGCGCCCGCGCAAGGAGGAAGTGCGCTTCCGCTGACGTTTGGGTGGCCAGAATGGAAGACCGGGCGCATAGCGGTTCAAGGATGGCTGCGGCCTCCTGCATGTCCCCGCCCAGGAAATGCCAGTGGGCCCGGACCAGGGACATTTCCAAGTGGTCCCTTTCCGAGCCACCCACAATGTCAGTGGCGAGCTCGGCCCTCTCAATGCAGCGGAGGGTAGCGGCGTCGCTGAGTTTCGCTTGGAGTCGCATTTCGGCAGATGCCCTGTTGAAGCGTGCCCAGAGGTCAACATCCTTTGACGGCGACAGCAGCTCAGCCGCAAGGTCGTGGTAGCGGCCGCCGTCGCTGACGCGATCCGCAAGGAAGGCAACGTTGCCTATCACCCAGTAGCCCTTGCCCGCGGTGTCCTCGTCCACATCTTCCGTCAGCAGGGTTTCCATGGCCAAACACTCCCGCCAGGCGTCGTCAAGCAGGCGGCTTTCGGCCAAGGCAGCGATCAGGGCGCGTTGGGCAAGGATCTGGACGTAGAGCAGGTCGTTGTCCCGGGCGGCAAGTTTCGCTGCATCAGCGGCCATGGTGGCCGCCGCCGCCAACCGGCCCAGCCCTTGGAGGGCGACGGCAACCATGGTCCCGGCCTTCGCGCCAAGCTCTGCGGAAGTGGCAGTGAGGGGGTGGTCGTTGAGTTCGGAAGCCAGGGCAAGGAATTCCTGGATGCGGCCTTGGTCGCGGAGGCACTCGGCCTGCAGGTAGCGCATGTTCCACCATGCTTCTTCGTCGCCGGCCGCCGTGGCCAAGGTCGCGGCTTCACCCGCCAGGCGAGCGGCTTCGTCGAAGTCCCGTTCCTTCCATTTGTTGCGCGCTGAAAGCCCGGCTACGACGTGGACGGCGAGCTGCGGACTTTGCATAAGCCCATTATCCATGTCATTACAGGCGAAAAGCTCGTATAGTTTGCCCCGTGACTTTATTCAAGTCACACACGACAAATTCGCATCAGTACGAAAGGGCATAGCGGATGAAAAAATTTGCGGCAACCCTGCTCATGGCGGCGGTTCTGGCAGTAACGGGATTCGCTGCTCCAGCCAATGCCGACTCTTCGCAGGACAGCTCGGCGATCGGATGGTGGCCCAACAGCGTCACCAGCACCAAGACGAACACCACAAGCATCGGTTGGTGGCCAAACTAAACATTGGGGGAGCGCCTCTCAAGGCCATATGACATAAATTGATGCCCTGGGCCGCTGCCCGGGGCATCAGTTTTGTTTCGCCGGATGTCGAGCATTAGTGACGGCGGGACAAATCTCCGCAGGCCCGCATGACAGCGATGTCATACAGATTAAGGCCCTCCAACGGGCAGCTCCACGGACACCGTCGTTCCGGAGCCCAGCGTCGAATCCAACAGGAGCCGGCCCATGTGGCGGCTGATGATGTCGTGGGCAATGGCCAGTCCCAGGCCGCTGCCAGGGACTGCGGCGGAGGTGGCGTTGGACGCCCGATAGAAGCGCGTGAAGATGTGCGGGAGGTCGTGCTCGGGGATGCCCAGGCCGGTGTCGGCGATCCGCACAGTGGCCGCCCTCGCGCCGTTATCGGAGGCCGATACCGAGCTGGTGATGCCCACCCGGCCGCCCTCGGGGGTGAACTTGATGGCGTTGGCAACGATGTTCGTGAAGACCTGCTCCAGCTTTGCTTCGTCGGCCGTCACTTCAATGTCTTCCCCTGCCTCAGTGAATGAGAGGGAAACATGCCGGGACTCGGCAAGCGGCCGCAGCGTTGCCACCACAACTTGGAGCAGCTTGGCGATGTCCACAGGCTTGAGGTCCAGGTTGCTGCCGTCCTGCATGGACACGGTCAGCATGTCCTCGATAAGCCGGCGGAGGCGGTCAGAGTTCCGGCCAATGACGCCCAGCATCTTGGAAATGCCTTCCGGAACCGGGCCGCCGGAACCGTCCTGGATCATGTCCAGATACGCGGTGATGGAGGTCAACGGTGTCCGCAGCTCATGGTTCACCGTGGCCAGGAAATCTGTTTTGGCTTTGTCCAGTTGCCGGAGCTGGTGCAGCACGCGCTGCTGGGCACTGATGAGGTGGCCTTGGATGAGGCCATGTGCCACGTTCCCGGCCACGTGCTGCATCAGCGCGATCTCTGGACGGGTCCAGTCGTGTTCCTCCTGCACTGTGCACAGCAGGATGATTCCCAGGGCTGTTGCGCCTTCGCCAACAGGCAGAAGCACGGTGGAGATCGGGTGCAGCTCCCCGGACCATTCCCGCAAGGCCCCGGCGATTGCTGATTCGGGATCTTTCCTGTGGTCCGAGACCGCAAGGACGTCCGCTTCGGCCCACAGCTTGTTGGCTGCTTCGGCGATGGTTTCTTCGCTGTCTCCAAGCCTCGTGGGAAGGGGGGACACACCCGGACCGTTCCATTGTGCGCGGATGTTGGGGACGCGTTCGTCCCGGAACGTTGCGAACCAGACGTGGTCCACACCCAAGGCCTTGCCAAAGCCCTGGACCACGTGGTCGGCGATCAGTTGCGGATCGTTGGTTTCCCGTATCGCCGATGACACGTTCCGGAGGCTCTCGCGGAGCGCCTCGATCTCCCCGCGGGAGCGTTCGCGTTCCCGTGACCGGCTGATCAGGGTCCTGACGCGGTGTACCAGTTCCCCACCCCGCACCGGTGCCAGGACGTAGTCCGCCATCCGCAGGGACTCGAGGTTAGCGACGTCCAACGATTCGTTGGCGTTCAGGAGCAGCAGCACCGGTATCCCCGGATTGCGCAGGCCCCGGACCAAACCGCTCCCGGCCACGATCACGGAGGGGCTATGGCGTTGGAGCTCGAGGGACACGGCGGCGCTGTCCGAAGCAGTAATTACCTCGAAGCCGGCTGTGGCGAGCGCAGCCTGGGAGGCAGCCAGTCGGTCCCCATCCGTATCCGCCACCAAGGCGGACGGAGAATCCTGTACATCGGCAACGGTCTCGCCCACGGAGCCCCTTCCGTTCCAACGTTCTTCCCACGGTATTTCCCGATTTGGCAACACCCTACCAGCGGCATTGGGGCTCGCGGCTTCCCGGCGTGAAATGCTCCGGATGAGTCGTGGAAGACACTCTTTACATTGACCACGGGATTCGTCAGCCTTGAGGAAGCCAAACCGGGGTGACCATGTCAGTTCCGGCACGGGCGCCGGACCGCAAGAGGAGCACAGTGGATCAACACGCAACATCGAAAGACCACCAGCAGGTGTCGTTCAAACTTGAACTCGAAGAGCAGGGAATCCTGCGCCTCACCTGGCCCCGCGGTGCCAGGATCCAGGAATCGGATGCCCAGCGGGCCATGGACCGGGTCAATGAGTTGTGTGGCGAAGACCACCATCCCATGATTGTGGACATGGCGACAACGGACGACGTCAGCCGCGGCGCCAGATCGGTGTTCGCCAAGCCTTGCCAAGCCAACCGCATCGCTCTCTGGGGTGCGTCTCCGGTGGACAGGGTGATCGCCAATTTCTTTCTCGGCATCATGAAGCCTCCGTGCCCCACAAAGTTCTTTACCTCCGAAACAGAGGCCTTGGAGTGGCTGGTGGAGGCTTAGCGCCACCTATATTTGAAAGATGTTCTCGGCCCTAAGAAAGTACCTGCTCATTCCACGCCTCATCAGGCTCTCGTCCGGTGCCCCCAAGGACCCGCTGACGGCGTGGGACCGGTACTGGGGGGATATCCGCTCCACAGGTGCCACCGGTGACGTCCTGTGGGACTCGGGCAGCGACCACGAACTCAACGCCTACCTGCCCAAAGTGACACAGTTGGACCAGAACCTGCCTGTTGTGGACGTTGGGTGCGGCAACGGCAGTTTCACCCGTCTCCTTGCCCGCCACTTTCCCATCGCTGTTGGACTTGATTACTCCGCGAACGCCGTTGAGCGCGCACGGCAGGAATCGAAGGACATCACGACGGCGTCGTTCGCGGTCTGCGACGTGACGGCACCGGACGCTGCGGCTACTGTGGCGGCGGCCCTGTCCGAGGCAGGCTGGTCCGGCGATGCGAATGTGTTCATCCGCGGTGTCCTGCACGTGTTGGACAGCGACGGCCGTGCCGCCCTTGCAGCGAACCTGCTGCCCGTCGTCGGGACCCGGGGCGGGGTTTTCCTTGCCGAGACCAATTTTCCGGGGACTCCGGTGGACTATGTGAGCCACCTCGGAGCCACACGGAAATCCATCCCCGGACCGCTTGAGTGGGCGATTAGAGGTCTGCCGATGCCAGGTCGCTTCGGTGCAAGGCAACGCGCAAAAGCCTTCCCGACGGCGGACTGGAACCTGGTTGAAGAAGGCGCAGCGAATATCGAGACGCGCCCGCTCAGCAACCCCTCCGACCCCGACGTGATCCCGGGATACTTCGCACTGCTGCGGGCCCGCCTGGCATGAAAACATCTACTTGAGGCCGGCCCCCGGGAGAAGCTCCGTGGCACCCACCGAATCCGCGACGAACGCGTAGTCCCATGCCCGTTCGCGCCACTGCACGTACCGGCCGGATGCTCCGCCGTGGCCGCCGTCCATCTCGATCTTCATGACGATGGGCTCGGACCCGGTGGAAGCATGACGCAGTGCCTGCACCCACTTCGCTGGTTCGACGTAAAGCACCCGGGTGTCATTGAAGGACGTCACGGCAGCGATCTTGGGATAGGCAACGGCCCCCACATTCTCGTAGGGAGTGTAGGACTTCATATAGGCGTAGGCCTCGGGGTCCGTGATCGGGTTGCCCCATTCCTCCCATTCCAAGGCGGACAGCGGAAGCTCAGGGTCCAGGATGGTGGTCAGGGCGTCCACGAAGGGCACCTGGGCCACTACCGCTGCGTACTTTTCGGGGGCCATATTGGCGATGGCGCCCATGAGGAGGCCGCCGGCCGAGCCGCCCATGGCTGCTATGCGTGAGGGGTCAACCCAGCCTGACCCGGCAAGCCAATCAGTCGCGGCGATGAAGTCGGTGAACGTGTTCTTCTTGCTGAGCTTCTTGCCGTCCTCATACCAGAGGCGTCCCAGCTCGCCGCCGCCGCGGATGTGGGCGATGACCATGACGATGCCGCGATCCAGGAGTGACAAGCGGGCCACGCCGAAGCCAGGATCCATGCTCATCTCATAGGATCCGTAGCCGTACACCAGGCCGGCCGCCGTGCCGTCCTGCGGAACCGAAGCGTGACGCAGCACCGAGAGCGGGACCCGGGTGCCGTCGTCGGCCGTTGCCCATTCGCGGGTGGCGACGTAATCGGTGGACACATAGCCACCGAGGACCGGGCTTTCCTTGCGGAGCAGCAATTGACCGGCGGGCAATCCGGGCGTGGGCAGGACGAAGTCGTACACACGCGAGGGCGTGAAGTAGGAGGTGTAGCCCATGCGAATCACGGGGGCTTCGTAGTCCGAGCCGGAAACGCCCGCGGTGTACAGCTCCTCATCGAAAGCAGGCTCCACGGGGTCGCCCTGCGCCGGCGTACCGAGCCCTGCAAGCGGCAGCACCTGCACCCGTTCGATGGTGTCCTTGCGGATGGACAGCACCAGGTGCGTGGACGTTACGCCCGCGCCGTTGACGCGCACCTGCTCGGAATGCTCGACGACGGTCCGCCAGTCCTGCTGCTCAACTGGCTTGTCGAGCTCAGCAGGGTCCACCAGGCTCACCATGGAGTTGATGGCGTCCTTGTCGTGGGTTACCAGGAGGGTCTCGCGGCCATCGAGCAGGAATGGCTCTGCCTCGTAAAGAATATGTTCGTCACGGGAGATGACAGTGCTGAGGCCGGCCTCGTAGTCATCGAAGCGGAGCAGCCTTGTTTCGCTGAACTCGGAGCAGCCAATGCTGAGCACCAGGTGGCGACGGTCGGAGGCGAGGTCGAAACCGAGCCACATGGCGACGTCGTCCTCCTGGTAAAGCACCTCATCCTCGGCAACCGGAGTACCCAGGACGTGCGCTTTCACCTGGTACGGACGCCAGGCGTCATCCACCACTGTGTAGAACAGTCGGGTTCCGTCAGGGGAGAAAGCCACTCCGTAAAAGATGTTCTCGATGACGTCCGGAAGGAGCTCACCGGTGCGGAGATCCTTGATCCGAAGGGTGAAGCGTTCGTCACCGGCGTTGTCCACGGCATACGCGTAGAGATTTCCGTCCACGGTGACAGCGGCGCCACCGACGCTGAAGAACGGCTTGCCCTCGGCTTCAATGTTGCCGTCAAGGAGGATTTCCTCGCCCGGGAGCTCCACTCCGGCCTCCACTGCCGGGGGAGTCCAGTCCGCGATGGGGTCGCCCGAGTTGCTGGCCCGGACGCGACACTGGATGCTGTACTCCTTGCCCTCCACCGAGCGGCTGTAGTACCACCAGCCGTCTTTCCTGCTGGGCACTGACAGGTCTGTCTCCTGAGTGCGGCCCTTGATCTCACCAAACATGGCTTCGCGCAACGGTTCCTGGTGCGCAGTGACGGCTTCCTGGTAGGCGTTTTCAGCCTTGAGGTGTTCCACCACCTCTGCCGATTCCTTGTCCCTCAGCCACTCATAGTTGTCCACGAAGACATCGCCGTGATGCTCGCGGCGAGTGGGCACCCGCTTGGCGACAGGTGGCCCGAGAGGGGTTTCCGGGGCAGTAGTTTCCGGTGCGGAGTTTTCCGGGGCGGCCGAAGGAACGGGAGATGCGTGGCTCATGTGGCAACTCTATAGACGGCCTCCGACAACCAACCAGCAATTTCGCTCAGAGCGCCCGGATGCGTTCGAAGCGAGGTTGGATTCGCGGTAGGGGCGGGTCCACCACGTGGACGGCAAACCGGGATTGGCGTCATGACTTGCAGGGTTACGCCACTCCATATATTGCGGGCATGTTTTCGTACCCGCTACCTGGATATTTGGAGGCTCAGATGGTTCCGCTGCAATCCCACAGTATGCACATCGGAAGGAGAGGAGGTCTCCAAGCGCGTCGACATTCAGAGACTTGGCGGCGCTCCCGCGTGGATCTCGAGGTTATCATCCCGGCTTACAACGAGGCCGCCAGAATTCCAGGCACCCTCCGGCAGACGGCCGATTTCCTGGCTACCCAGCCCTGGTCATCACGCATCGTGGTGGTGGACAACGGCAGCGTTGATGAAACGGCTGCGGTTGTCCGCAGGATCTCCCGTGAGAAAGGGGGCATGGTACCCATCTCCGTGGTGGGTTGTTCGCGCCGCGGCAAGGGAGCGGCAGTCCGCCGCGGTCTCCTCAGCGGAACGTCCAGGTTCACAGGCTTCTTTGACGCCGATCTGGCCACTCCCCTGGAAACGCTCACTGAAACCATGTCCCATCTGTCCAACGGGGCAGCAGCCGTCATCGCATCCCGCCATGCTCCTGGCTCCACCTTTGTGCGTCCCCAGCACATCGGTCGCCGGATGGGCGGCACGGCATTCCGGGTCCTGACCCGGTCCAAGGTCAAGGGCATCCAGGACACCCAGTGCGGCTTCAAATTTTTTGAACGCGATGCCCTGACAGCTGCCATGGTGCAGTGCCGGAGCACCGGGTTCGCCTTTGATGTCGAGCTCCTTCTTCGGCTCCAGGACAACGACGCCAGCATTATCGAACTGCCGGTGGCGTGGACCGATGGTGCGGAGTCTACGTTCCGCCCTTTCCAGGACGGAGTTGCCAGCTTTGCCTCGGTGCTTCAACTCCAGAAAGCAACACCATGACCTTTGCTCTACCCGACCTGAACTCTCCTTCCCGGCTGGCGGGGAAGCATCTGCTTGTCCTCAACTGGCGCGACATCAAGCACTCACAGGCTGGTGGCGCGGAGCAATACATGCATGAAATCTCCAAGAGATGGGTGCAGCACGGAGTACAGGTCACCTGGTTCACGGGACGCGACGCCGGTCAGTCGGCGGAGGACCTCATTGACGGCATCCGCATTCTGCGCGGAGGCGGAACCCTCTCCATTTATGCGCATTCGGCAATGCGGCTTCTGCGGACCAGTGGGCAGTTTGATGCCGTAGTGGATTGCCAGAACGGAATTCCGTTCTTCTCGCCTTTGTTCCTGCGGCGGGATATTCCGATCATCCAGCTGATCCACCATGTCCATCAGGAACAGTTCCGGACCAAGTTCTCTCCACCCATGGCCGCGGTGGGCCGGTTCCTGGAAAGCTCAGGGGCCAAGTCCGTGTACGGGCAGCGCTCCATCGTGGCGGTCTCTGCCTCCACGCGGTTGGAACTTCGCAAGCTAGGGTTCACCGGACCGATCCACGTGGTGCCCAACGGCACCATTGATAGCCCGCACGAGGTTTCCGCCCGCGCGCTCAGGCCCACCATCGCCGTCGTCAGCCGCTTGGTTCCGCACAAACGGCTGGACCTGCTGCTGGGACAATTCGCAGTGGCCGCAAGGAGCATCCCCAAACTGCGGATGGACATCGTCGGCGACGGCCCGGAACGGGCACGCCTGCAGCAGTTGGCCATGGACCTGGGGCTGGACCATGCGGTGACGTTCCACGGGTACCAGCCCAACGACGTCCGTGACGAACTGCTGGGCAGGGCCTGGCTTACTGCCTCCACCTCGGCCTCGGAGGGCTGGGGATGCTCAGTCATCGAGGCCGCAGCGTGGGGCGTGCCCTGCCTGGGCTTGCGCGTACCCGGTATTAGGGACTCCGTGCTGGACGGCAGGACCGGATGGTTGGCCGATACCCCCAAAGAGTTTGGGGCGGCCTTGGTCGAGGCGTTGTCGGCCCTGGCCGAGCCTGACGCAGCCAGGGACGTTTCCGTGGAATGCAAGGAATGGGCGAGCTGCTTCACCTGGGACCGCAGCACCAGGCTCCTCACCGGTGTCCTGCTGGAGGAGGAAAAGGCACGACGCGAGGGCGGGGACCTGCGCTCCTCGCACTCGGATCTTTCCACGCTGGTTCGTTTCGAACTGCCGGAGGGGGCGGACCTCAGGGCTGTCCTAAGGGCAACAGACGAAGTAGCGCTGACGGACGACGGCCATATTTCGGTCATGATGAAAGGCCGTGACGAGTTCGAGGCCTTCGCTGCCCTGAAACAGATTGGCGTGGAGACCGTTGAACTCCGTCCGGCAGGACCCAACACCTTGCTTGCGGGTCCCGGGAGTTCCTTTGCTCCCGTCGATGCCGTAGATGGCCAGTAGCGGGCGGTCCCTACGTGGAGGTGTACCTGGAAAGACCAGTCACTGGCGTGCCCACCAGGCCAAGGGCCGAACGCCGGGACAAAGCGCCCGCTGAGGACGTAAAGATCGCGGAGAACAGCGGCTTCCTTGCGGTCTCGGCGGGGATCGTGGGGGTGGTGAGCTATGCCTGCACCCTTGTCATGGCGAACATGCTGGGGACGGCGGATTACACACTGTTCGCCGCGGCCGCGATGATTCTGGGTGTGGTGGGAATCGTCGCCAATGCGCTGGTCCCGCTGCCCTTGTCGCATGTGGTCGCGGTCCATCCCGAAGGTTCCCGGGAACGGCAGGACGGAGTAGCTTTCTCGGTCTTCGTCTCCTTCCTGGCAGGCCTGCTGGCGGCAATCGTCACCGGGACAGTGACCCTGGCGCTGGCAACGCCTGCGCTGGCGGCCGCAGTGGCTTTGGCTGCCTTGGCAATCTTCATTGTCAATGCGCCCGCCGGATGGTTGCAGGGCGAGCTCCGCTTCAGGTGGTACGCAGCGTCCACCATAGGTGAGGTAGTCCTCAGGCTGCTCTTCAGCCTTCTGGTGATCGTGATGGCGTGGGGTGCCGGGGGAGCAGTCCTGGGCTTCGTCGTGGCGTGTTTCGCGCCCTTGGTGGTGCCACGGTCGTTCTACCGGGACCTCCGTTGGAGGCCACGAGTGCTCCTCGACAAATGGAGATGGGCCGAAACCAGCGATATCGCTTCCGTACTGTGCGTCGTGTCGGTGCTGGTGGGAGTCGATGTCGTGGTGGTGGGGTTCCTGGACAACGGCTCTGCCGCGGCTGCGGGGTTTCAGGCGCTGGCCACCATCGCCAAGGGTCCTGTCTACGTGGCGGCTGGAACGGCTTTGGTGGCATTTCCCCTGTTGCGCACCCCCGGCGCCAGGACAGAGGAGGTGCTGCGTGCATCTTTTGCCTCCTTCGGGCAGCTCGTGGTTGTCGCTTTCGCCATCATCGCCACGGCACCGCCCGTCATGGCGGGCATCATAGTTCCACCGAAATACCACGGTTCCCTCCAGCTGCTGCCGTGGCTTGCCGCCTCGGGCCTTGGCTATGCAGTCCTGATGGTCCTGTCCACCATCCTCCTGGCCATGCGTGCCTATCGCCGTTGCCAGTTGGGATTGGCATGTTCGTGCCTCCTGGTGGTGGGCGGACTATGGGCCGGATGGCAGTTGGATGCAGTCACCGGCCTGGCCGTGGGCTCAGCGGTGGGGGCGGTCCTGTCAGGGGTGGTTTTGGTGGTTTTGGCGTGGCCCGTGCTGACGGAAGCCCGCCCCGCGAAGGGTGCCGGACAGTTCATACTGCTGGCGGCCGGCCTGATCGTCGTCCTGGCAGTTGCTTCCTGGCTGCAGCCCCTGCTGTGGCTCGTCCTGGCCGGAATCAGCGGGGTCGCGGTCCTGGCACACCAACGAAACCTTTTGCCCCACAAGAACGACTTCAGGGTGGCCCGGCGTCGTCCGGCCGGTGACCATACCGGTACCTCCGGTCGCCGCTCCACGGTGAAAACACGGCCCACGTGGGCTGCCCGGGCGCTCGCAGGCAACCTGACCGCATTTATCGTGGTGGTTGCCGCAGCGTTCGGGCTCACGTTCAGGTTTGGCGAGGGCATGGAAGCGGCGTTCCAATTTCGCTGGCTGGACGCTGTGATGGGCGCTGTGGGGGTGGGGCTGTGTTTCCTGGTAGCACGCAGGCTGTCGTCAACTGCTGCCGCGTGGCTGGCCGCCGTGGTGGTGATCGTCGAACCGTTGCTCTTGCGCATCGGAAACCCGACATTCCTTGAGGCGTCAGGGATGGTGGCGGCACTCGCGGCGCCTTTGCTCCTCACAGGTCCCGGGGCTGGTGTCCCGGCCGGGTGGCAGTCTTTCCTGAAGCCGGCGGGGGCCGGGGTCTTATTGGGCTATTGCGCCATCAGCCTGGACGTGTCCTTCATCTGGGTCGTGGCCCCCGTGATCGTAGCAACGGTGTGGAAGAGGACCCTTTCGTGGCGCCAGGCCGTGATGGTCACAGGTTTCGCGGTGGTGCTGTACGCGGATTACGTCATGGTGGCGGCCACCCACGGCTACGCCACAGGCCACGGGTTCCAAGGAGTGCCGCGGATTGCCAAAGCGGTGATCGGACTCAGCGGCACGGGGCACGCCCTGCTGGTGTGGTGCGCTTTGGCAGGCGTTGTTTTGTGTTTCAGCGGCCACGCTGGACGGCGTCTCCTCGGATTGGGTGGCCTGGCGTTGGGGGCATCGGGCGCCTGGTCCGCACTGCTGGGAACGCTCACTGAACAGTTCGTGTACGCAGTTGCGGTGGCTGGTGCAATCTGCGGGGCAGTGATGGTGGTGGAGCTTGCTGCGCGGTTCTCCACGGCCAGCAAGGTCTACAGAACGGAAAGGCAATGATGAGGGTTCTGCATCTGGGTTTTGAGGACCCGCAAATGCCCGGCGCGGGTGGGGGTTCCGTCCGTACCCACGAGATCAACCGCCGCCTTGCAGCGCAAGGTTTCCACGTCACGGTGGTGACCACCCGTTACCCGGGCTGGCAGGAACGGGTCCAGGACGGTGTGCACTATGTACCCATCGGGTTCGGTTCGGGAAGGAACAGGCTGAGCCGCGTGGTGGCGTACGTGGCGCGCTTGCCTTTCGAGGTTCGTCGGCGGCGTGAAATGGCGGATTTGGTGGTGGAAGATTTCTTCGCCCCGTTCTCCACCATGGCCGCGCCGTTGTGGACGGGCCGCCCTACCGTGGGTGTGGTGCAGTGGTTGCATGCCGAGGATAAGGCGCGGCAGTACAAACTGCCTCTGCATTGGATGGAACGCCTGGGTGTCCGGAAGCACCGACGCCTGATCTCCGTTTCGCAAGGAATAGCGGACCGCCTGACAGGAATAAACCCGGACGTCCAAGTGGACGTGATTGGTAACGGGGTTGACCCGGCCGCATGGATACCGGAGCCGCGCTTGGGCAAGGATGTCCTCTTCATCGGCCGCTTGGAGTATGGGCACAAGGGCCTGGACCTTCTCTTGGCAGCCTGGAGCCGGTGCTGCGACCGTGTTAATGGCGATTTGCTGATTGCGGGTTCAGGCCCGGACGAAGCACGGCTTCGGGAGGCCATCCGTGATGCGGGGCTCACCCACAGGGTAAGGATGCTCGGCTGGCTTAGCGGCGAGGAGAAGTTCCGGGCGCTCAGCAATGCCCGGCTGATGGTGGTGCCTTCACGCCATGAGACGTTCGGCCTGGTGGCTATCGATGCGTTGGCCACCGGCACCCCTGTGATCACTTTCAACATCCCTTGCCTCCGTGAAATCGTGCCGCCCGGCGCGGGGTGGCTCGTGGAAGCCTTCGATGTGGATGCCTTCGCGGAGGAAATCGCCATCAGATACGCCCAGCCGGGATTGGAACAGGCGGCCGCGCTCGGGCGGGAGTTTGCGACCGGCTACAACTGGGACGCCCTTGCCGCGAAGCAGGCCCAGTCCTACATCGACTCCTTGGCCGCGCTCAGTGACGCCCACACGGACCAGCGCAGACCCACTACCCATGAAAGGGCTTGAATGCCGTACCGGACCAGGATCGAACGTTCGCTGGAAGGCGACGCGCCATGGTTGTTCCTTTCACCCCACCTGGATGACGCGGTGTTGTCGTGCGGTGCGCTCATGGAGGCGCAAGCCCACGGCCGTCAGATCATCGTGGCAACGATTTTCACTGAGGCCGCGCATCAGCCCCATACCAGGGCAGCCCGTTCCTTCTTGCGCCAGTGCACCATCGGCGACGGCGCCCAGCTGTACGCGGCCCGGCAAGCGGAGGACAGGGCCGTCCTGGAAGGAATGGGCATCCAGTCCATCCATCTGGGGGAGGTCGACGCCCTCTTCCGGCGCCGCCGAAAGCCCGTACGGATGGGAAGCAGCGCCTGGGAAAGACTCCTCCCCGAGTTCACCCACCGCTACCCCACGTACCGGTTCGATATCGCCATGGGCCGGATAGCAAGGGGTGACAGCTCGCTCATCCGGAACCTTCGCACCGACGTCGCCGAGCTCCTGGCCCAAACAAAAGCCGAGCTGCTCTTTTGCCCTGCGGGAGTGGGCAAGCACGTGGACCACCTCATTACCCGTGAGCTCGGCGAAGGCCACCCGGACAACCTGGTCCTGTACTCGGATTTTCCTTACGACCTGACCCAGCAACCGGACGAACCCCATATGCAGGGCCTGGGCTTCGTGCCGTGGTCATGGGAGCAGGGGCTGTCCGCGAAGCCGCCTCGGATCAGGGAGTACGCCACGCAAGCTGACGCACTCTTCCCCGACGGCGAAATCCCCGTAAAACCGGAAACGTACTTTGTTCCCGGTGTGATCAACGCTCAGCGGTGAGGGCGCTCGCGAGCGTCACACGGTTCCGGCCGGACGCCTTGGCCGCATACAGGGCGAGGTCAGCCTCGCGCAGGAGCTGCTCAGCGCCGGCCCGATGCCCTTCGTCGAAGGCAGCCACTCCGGCGCTGATGGTCAGGACACCGTCGGGGTCGCCCGAGTGCTCGATCTGTAAACCGTGCACGGCGGATCGGACCCGTTCCAGGATCACGGCGGCGGTTTCCTCTGACTGTTCCCCCAGCACCAGCAGGAATTCTTCGCCGCCAAAGCGGTAGACGCCGTCGGTTTCCCGGACTTCGCGGGCCAAGGTGGCGGCGATGGCGACCAGGGCGGCATCGCCTGCCTGGTGCCCGTAGATGTCGTTGTAGCTCTTGAAGTTGTCCACGTCCACCATGGCGAGGCAGTAGTCCTTGGGCGTGTTGCCGGCCGGATTGTGCAGTTCGCCGAGGTCTTCGGTCAGCTTGAGCCTGTTGTGCAGCTTGGTCAGGGGATCAGTCCGGGCCTGGTTGCTCAGGGCGGTCCGATACTTGGCAAGGTCGGAGTGCAAGGACGTGATCCGCTGCGCAGCAAGGAGCCGGATGTGCAGGTTGAAGGGGTCCAGGGGCTTGGTGACGTAATCGTCCGCCCCGGCTTCCATTCCCGCGAGCACGTCCTTCCGTGATCCATGCGAGGTCACCAGGATCACGTAGGTGTAGTTGTCATCCTCGGAGGAACGGATCGCCCTGCACAGATCAAGCCCGTTCATGCCGGGCATCATCAGGTCGGTGACCACCGCCTCCGGTGCGTGCGCCAGGTACAGCTCCCAGGCTGAGTCACCGTCCACGGCCACGAGGCATTCGTGGCCCGACTGTTCGACGGCGGCCTTGGTGATCATCCGGGAGATCTGGTCGTCGTCGGCGATCAGTACTTTCATGGAGCTCCCAAGAGTGTGCGCCCAAGGGCATCATTGACCCGGGCGAGTTCCGCCCTGAGTTCGACCAGAAGCCCTGGTCCGGTAGCAGCGATGTCAGGGCCGGCATCCCGCCCGAGCCGCTCCAGGTTCCTGCAAAGATCCGCTGCGCCAACCGCACCAATGTTTGCTGCTGCACCGGCGAGTTTGTGGGCGGCTGCCTCCACGGCAGCGGCTTGTCCGGCGTCCAGGCCGGATTGGAGCTTTTCCAGGGCGCCTTGCGCGTCCTCCCTGAATGCCTTGATCGCGTCGGGCAGCAGGCCCAGACCATCTTCGGGTCCGAGTTCGCGGAGGATCTGCAGCCGTTGCTCATCCAGGACAACAGCGTTCGACGGCGGTGCTGCCGCCGCCTGCAGGTGTTCGGCGTCCGGCACCCAGCGGCCGAGGACTTCCCGCAAGGTGTCCAGGTCTACGGGTTTGCTGACGTAGTCGTCCATGCCGGCGGCGAAGCAGCGTTCGCGGTCCTCATTCAGTGCCCCGGCGGTCATGGCGATGATGGGGATCCGGGAATCGTGGCCCATGCGTAAACGGATGGCTTTGGTTGCGTCGAAGCCGTCCATGACGGGCATGTGGCAGTCCATGAGGACGGCGGCGTAGGCGCCGGTGAGCGCTGCTTCGACAGCTTGGGCGCCGTCTTCGACGATGTCAACGTCGTAGCCGAGCCTGTTGGCCATGCCGCGTGCCACGAGTTGGTTGACCTGGTTATCTTCTGCCACCAGGAGCCTGCCGGCCCGGTGCTCCTGGGACGGCGATGCCGCAGCTGCATTGGAGGGGGCGGCCGGGGAAGCTGCGCCCGTTGTCCTGGTGGACATGACCCGCAGGATCCGGTTGTAGAACTCGGAGCTGCGCACGGGCTTGGTGAGGTATTCCCGGATCCCGGCCGCGACGAGGTCTTGCCTGTCCACCATCATGGTGGAGGTCAGCAGGATGATGCCGGGACCGCCGGAACCATTGCTTTCATGGTTGATTTGTCGCGCGAGTTCCAGTCCATCGGTGTCCGGCATGCACATGTCTACCACGGCAATGTCGTAGGGTTCGGAGGCTGAGATGGCCGACCGGTATTCGCGGATGGCGCTGGCGGCGTCGGGCACGGCGACGGGCATCATTCCCCAACTGGCCAGCTGGGTTTCCAGCACGAGGCGGTTGGTGGCGTTGTCGTCGACCACCAGTACCTTGCGGCCTGAGAGGGAGGCGGGCAGGGCAGCGGTGTCCGACGCCGGGGGCCCGATGGGCAGGTCCAGCACGAACCAGAATTTGCTGCCGTTTCCGGGCTCGCTGTCGAGGCCGATTTCCCCGCCCATGACCTCCGTGAGCCGGCGTGAGATGGCCAGGCCCAGGCCGGTACCACCGTAGCGGCGCGTGGTTGAGGCGTCCGCTTGGGCGAAGGATTGGAACAGTTTGTGGTGGTCTTCGGCGCTGATGCCTATTCCTGTATCCCGGACTTCGAAGCGGAGTGAGGCTTTGTCCTTGTCTTCGCTGAGGACCGAGACCTGGATTTCCACTTCACCGGCCGGGGTGAACTTCACCGCGTTGGAGGCGAGGTTTACCAGGATTTGCCGGATGCGTCCGGCGTCGCCCATGAGCCGTTCCGGAACGGCAGGGTGGCAGTAGGAGATGAGTTCCAGGTTCTTGGCCTGGGCGGCTTCTGCGACTAGTCCGGCCACTTCGTCCACCAAGGCCCGGGGGTCGAACGCATTGACGTCCAGGTCCACCTTTCCTGCCTCCAGTTTGGAGAAGTCCAGGATGTCGTTGATGAGGGTCAGGAGGACCTCGCCGGCGCTCTTCACGCCCTGGGCGTACTGCCGTTGTCCCTCGCTGAGGGGAGTGTCCATCATGAGGGACGTCAGCCCGATCACGGCGTTGAGGGGCGTCCTGATTTCGTGGCTCATGGTGGCCAGGAACTCTGATTTGAGGCGGCTGGCTTCCAGGGCGGCTTCGCGCGCCGCGAGCAGTTCGGCTTCGGCGGCACGGCGTTCGGTGATGTCCCGTGAAATGGTTGCGACGCCCCGGATACCGGACTCGCTGCGGATGGGGGACAGGGTCACCGAGACGGGGATGGTGGTGCCGTCGCCGCGGAGGCGGAGGGATTCATAGTTGTGCACTTCGCCGCTTTGCGCGGTGTTTTCGAAGGTCATGCGCTCTGTGTCCACCAGGTGCCGTGGAACAAAGAAGTCGCCTTTCCGGCCCAGTGCTTCGGAGGCCGGGTAGCCGAAGATACGTTCGGCGCCGGGGTTCCAGCTGGTGATTACTCCGTCGGGGGTCTCGCCAATGATGGCATCGCCTGAGGAGTTGACGATCGCGCCGAGGCCTTCAAGTTCCGCCGTGCGCTGGGCTACCTTCGTTTCAAGGTCCCGGGTCAGGGTCACATTTTCGACGACGATCAGCACCTGCCGCACGATCACGAAGCCCACCACCACGAGGCCTGTGACCAACAGGATGGGGTCCTCGCCAATGGGGCGGCTGCGGGAGAAGAACACTGCGCTGAAGACGGGCAGGTAGGGGAGGAGTTCCAACGCCGCAGCGTAGATGCGGCCGTCCTTCCGCATGCTGGTGTTTTCGGGGAGCAGCGGGCTGAGTCCTACCAGAAGGAAGGCGAGCACCCACCCCAGGGCCAGGGGGGATCCGGTGACACCCGTGATGCCTTCCAGGGTGAAGCGCATGTATGCCAGGTCGGTAATGGCCAGGATCCAGAACCCGAGTCCCATGCTCAGCCAAGGCAGCCTGCGACCGCGGGCGGCCCTCATGGTCAGGACGATTACCACTGACACCATCAGGACGTCGGCAATAGGGTAGGCCATCTGAGTCGCGCGGGCGAAGGCATCCGGGTCTTTGTCGGCCGCCAAAGGCCCCAGAACAGAGCTCCATGCGATGAAGAAGGTGGAACTCGCTACGACGCCGGCGTCCAGAATGGTCCGGCGCAGGGGGAGCCGCAGCCCTTGGCTGCGGAGCAGCAGCACCAAGCCAACGGAAACAGGGAGCGCGTACCAAACAAAGCCGATGTCGGCGAGGGACGGGAAAGGGTAGTCGTGGTTGAGCGTGATGCCGTTGACGGTCCACACGGCCTGGCCGGCGGACCAGAGCGCCAGACCGGCCACCACGAGCCATTGGCCCAGGGTGTTGCCGCGCTTTTTGAGTACGGCGCGGGTGTGGGTGGTCAGCGCGGTGAGTACAGCGAGAAGGATGGCCAGATCGCCGGCGAGTTGCGCCGTCGTCGTGCCTGCTCCGCTGGCCAAACCGACAACCAGCAATGTCAAACACAAAGCGACGGGCACCAGAAAGAGTGGCCATCCCTGCCGCCCGAACGAGCGCTCCTGAAGAACCCCGTGCTTCACTCCTGCCACTGAACCCCTGCCTTCGAAAGTGGCCCCACCAAAAGCGAACAACGCGTCTTGCCTTTGCGCTGAGGAGAGCATACGCCGTACATGCCCAACCAGGCAGCAGGCGAGCGCATTTTGTACGCGCGGGCTGCTCCCTGGTTGGGCTGGCCGGCTCCTCGCAGGGAGTCAGCGCTGTGGCGTGAGGGCTTTCGAATACAGCACTGCGCCCAGGGCGTTGCGCAGGCTCACGGTGAAGACACCGTCGTTGGCGATTTCGACGTGTCCGAAGTACTGGTTCTCGCCATCGCGCGGTGACTCGCCGGGGAATCGCCCGGCTTTGGAGAACACCACTTCGGGCCCGAACGTTCCGTCCATGTCGTTGGGACCGAACGAACCCGCATTGATGGGGCCGGCAACGAACTCCCAGAAGGGGTCGAAGTCGGTGAAGGATGCGCGTTCGGGTGAGTAGTGGTGCGCGGCGCAGTAGTGGACGTCAGCGGTGAGCCACACTGTGTTCTTTACGCCATGTTTCTTGAAGGCGCTGAGCACGCCGGCGATCTCCAGCTCGCGGCCCAGCGGCGCCCCGTTGTCACGGTTGGACAGGCTTTCCTGGTTCACGGCGCCGTCAGGGACGATGATGCCCAGCGGCAGGTCGGCCGCGATGACTTTCCATGTTGCCTTGGACTTGCGGACCTCCTTGATCAGCCAGTCCACCTGCTCCTGGCCCAGGATGTTGGTGGTGTACGGTTCCTTGCCGTCGGTGTTGGGGGACTTGAAGGTGCGCATGTCCAGGCAGAAGATGTCCAGCTGGGGGCCGCGCGAAATCCTGCGGTAGATGCGCGCGGGCTGGTATTGGCCGGCGTCCACCTTCCCGGGACGCCAGAGTGCAGCGGCGTCGGCGATCGGCATGTTCTCCTGCCATGCTTGGCGGCCCCTGGCGGCAAGGGTGTTGACGTTCCGTTCTGTGTAGCGGGCGTCGTCCAGGATTTGTCCGGGGTACCAGTTGTTGTGGGTTTCGTGGTCGTCCCATTGCGCGATGACCGGGACGTCGGCGAACATGGCGCGCATGTTGGCGTCCAGTGAGTTGTAGCGGTGCCGGCCCCGGAATTCCTTGAGGGTTTCGGCCACTTTGGACACTTCTTCGGTGACGATGTTCCGCCACACCTGGCCGTCTTTTTCGGTGGCGGTGGCTGTGATGGGACCGTCGGCGTAGATGGTGTCGCCGGAGTGGATGAAGAAGTCCGGTTTGGTGGCGTGCATGGCTTTGTAGCCGCGCATGCCGCCGAGGTCTTCGTTGATGCCCCAGCCTTGGCCGGCGGTATCGCCGGTCCATACGAACGTTTGGGGGTACGACGACGGGCTGCCGCCTCCGCGGGCGGCTTCAGCGCCGCCGTCGTTCTTTCCGTTCGTTGCTCCGGGTGCCGTGCTGAACGTACCGCGGACCGCTTCGCCGGGCCCGTTCTCGTCTTCGAAAGTGAGTTCCACCGCGAACCGCGTACCCGCGGGAAGGTCGGTGGCTTGGATTTTGGCGGTGAAGTCGCTTGCGTCGGTGGCCAGCGGGCCCCTCAGGGTGCGGCTGAAGCCGTAGCGTCCGCGAAGTATTTCTCCTGCGCTGTCCACGGCCTTGAGGGTGGCTGTCATTCGGCCGGGGCCGGAGGCGCGGGACCAGAGGACGGCGGAGTCGGTGGTGACGTCGCCGGTGGCAATGCCGGTGGGGAGTGTGAGCCTTTTGCGGACCAGGGGGATGGCGGCGTAGGCCGGAGAGGTTCCGCTGGCGAGGCCCGCGAGCGTGAGGCCTGCGAGGGAGGTCTTGACCAGGGTGCGGCGTGTGAAGTCAGTCATTGTCCCACTGTGGCCAGTCCCAGTGAACGGCAGGTGAGTTGGAAGTGGACCTTGACTGAAAACACCCGCTCCGCATATTCTGAACGAACGGTCGGTAATTTATTAGGAGCAACCATGGCATCGCAGAATCTGCAGTCAGTGCCCGCTGAGCTGTCCCCGGAAGAGCAGGAGCGGGAGGCAGCCGGACAGGCGTATTTTGATCGCATCATTTCGGAGGACTCGCGCATCGAGCCGCGCGACTGGATGCCTGCGGCTTACCGCAAGACCCTGCTGCGCCAGATCTCGCAGCACGCACACTCGGAAATCATTGGCATGCAGCCCGAAGCCAACTGGATCACGCGGGCACCGAGCCTGAAGCGCAAGTCCATCCTCATGGCCAAAGTCCAGGACGAGGCGGGCCACGGCCTGTACCTTTACTCCGCCGCTGAGACCTTGGGCCAGTCCCGGGACCAGATGATGGAAGACCTCATCGCCGGGAAGGCCCGGTACTCGTCCATCTTCAACTACCCCACGATTTCCTGGGCCGACATGGGAGCCATCGGATGGCTTGTGGATGGTGCCGCCATCTGCAACCAGGTGCCCCTTTGCCGCGCCTCGTACGGTCCTTACGGTCGCGCAATGGTGCGCATCTGCAAGGAAGAGTCATTCCACCAGCGCCAGGGTTTCGAGATCCTGCTGGAACTCTCCAACGGCACGCCTGCGCAGAAGCAGATGGCCCAGGACGCAGTGAACCGCTGGTACGCGCCGTCGCTGATGATGTTCGGCCCGCCGGATGAGGATTCCCCCAACTCCAAGCAGTCAATGGCCTGGAACATCAAGCGCTTCAGCAATGACGAGCTGCGCAGCCGGTTCGTAGGCATGATGGTGGAACAGGTCCGGGTCCTCGGCCTGACGCTGCCTGACAAGGACATCCGTTTCAACGAAGAAACCAAGAAGTGGGAACACGGACCCCTGGACTGGAACGAGTTCAAGGAAGTCCTGGCCGGCCGCGGTCCCTGCAACTCGCAGCGCATCGAGCGCCGCCGTGAGGCACACGAAAACGGTGCCTGGGTTCGCGAAGCCGCTGTGGCGTACACCCGCAAGCAAGCACAGAAAGAGAACGCAGCATAATGGCTCCCCACGGAAACCCCGAAGCACCTGGCAGCGCCGCCAGCGACATCAACCGCGAGGCTCCCAAGGTCGCGGCCACCACGGAGCAGCACCAGGAATCGCCGTGGTCGCTCTGGGAGGTCTTTGTGCGCTCCAGCCGGGGCCTGTCCCACGTCCACGCCGGCTCCTTGCACGCCCCGGACGCGGCCATGGCCCTCCGGAACGCGCGTGATCTCTACACCCGCCGTAATGAAGGCGTTTCCATCTGGGTTGTCCCGGCCGAGGCGATCTCCTCCAGCGATCCCGACTCCAAGGGTTCCTTCTTCGAGTCACCGCAGGGCAAGGACTACCGCCATGCAACGTACTACACCAAGAGCGAAGGCGTGAAGCACCTGTGAGCACTCCAGAGACTACTGACTTCGTCATCGAGGGACATGGCGACATTTCCGTTGGTGTCCACGGAGCCGGCGCATCAGGTGACGGTTCGGCCAGCGCCACCCGCATTACCCCGGGCAACGCCCTGCGCCCCGAGGATATTGCCCTTGAGATCAAAAAGGGCCAGGTCAAGCCCAGCGAGGACGTCGCCCAGTACGCCCTCCGGATTGGCGACGACGGACTGATCCTCGCCCAGCGTCTGGGGCACTGGATTTCCCGTGCCCCAGAGCTCGAGGAAGACATTGCCCTGGGGAACATCGCCCTGGACCAGTTGGGACACGCCCGCTCGTTCCTGACCTACGCAGGTGCTGCCTGGGGTAAGTCCGAGGACGACCTCGCCTACTTCCGACGCGAGCACGAGTTCCGCTCGGCGCACCTTTTCGAGCAGCCCAACGGCGACTTCGCGGTCACCATCGCCCGCCAGTTCATCGTGAGCTACTACCAGTTTGAGCTCTACTCGGCGCTCGCCGCATCGACCGACCCCACCCTTGCCGCCATCTCCGCCAAGGCCGTTAAGGAAGTGGATTACCACCGCGACCACAGCGCCCAGTGGGTGCTGCGCCTGGCCGGTGGCACGGACGAGTCCCGGAAACGCATCATCCAGGGCTTCAAGCTGGTGTGGCCGTACGTGGACGAGATCTTCGAGGACGACGAGCTCACCACCCGTCTCGCCGAGGCCGGCGTCACTGTCCAGCCGTCCAGCCTCCGGGCAGAATTCGACCGCCTGACCGGCGAAATCATGGCCGAAGCTGAGCTCGAGATCCCCGGCGTCCCGCAGTCCCTGGGCGGCGGCCGCCGCGGCAAGCACTCCGAGTTCCTGGGTTACATCCTTGCCGAGATGCAGGTCCTGGCCCGCGAACACCCCGGCGCGAGCTGGTGACCACAATGTCAACGATGGTAAAGACTGAAGAGCAGCGCGCCTGGGACATCGCGTCCACAGTCTGCGATCCGGAGATCCCGGTCCTCACCATCGAGGACCTGGGCATCCTTCGCGGCGTTCAGGTCACCCCGGCTGCTGCGACGGGAACGCACGACGGCGGCCCGGCCAGTATCGCCGTCGAGGTCACCATCACGCCCACGTACTCCGGCTGCCCCGCCATGGACGCCATTGGTGACGACCTGCGGAAGGCTTTCGAACGGGAGGGTTACGCCAGCGTCCATGTGAACCTGGTGTTGTCCCCGGCATGGACCACTGACTGGATGACCGAGTCCGGCAAAGCCAAGCTGGAGGAATACGGGATCGCCCCGCCCAGCGGCATGGCTGCTGCCGGCGGCCACTCCGGTCCCGTGCGCCTGAGCCTGGCGGTCAAGTGCCCGCAGTGCAACTCGTTGAACACCAAGGAACTCACCCGTTTTGGTTCCACGTCCTGCAAGGCGCTGTTCGTCTGCCATGACTGCAAGGAACCGTTCGACTACTTCAAAGTCCTCTAAGGAAGCAGCCATGACCATCGAAACACAGACGGCCAGCCGCCGTCGTGCGTCTTTCCACAACCTGACCGTCGCGGAAGTCCGGCGCCTCACGGACGATGCCATTGAGGTCACGTTCGGTGTACCCGCTGAGCTGGCGGGCCAGTATGACTACCTTCCCGGCCAGTACGTCGCCCTGCGAACCACGCTGCCCGATGAAACCGGGGAGCCGCATGAGGTCCGCCGCAGCTACTCGATCTGCGCAGAGCCGCGCAGTTTCGCGGACGGCAGCAGCGAAATCCGGGTGGCCATCAAGAAGGACCTGGGTGGCATCTTCTCCACCTGGGCCAATGCCGAGCTGAAGGCAGGAGACGTCCTGGATGTCATGAGCCCGCAGGGTGCGTTCATTTCACGCCACGGGAAGGACGGTGCGGCCGTCCAGCACAACGTCATGAACTCCATGAACCACCCGGAGGAACTGGCGGGGGAGCCGGGGAACTTCGTGGCGATCGCCGCGGGCTCGGGCATTACCCCGGTGATCGCGATTGCACGGACATTGCTGGCCGCCAATCCGGAAACAACGTTCGATCTGGTTTATGCCAACAAGGCCGCCATGGACGTCATGTTCCTGGAAGAGCTGGCGGACCTGAAGGACAAGTACCCCTCGCGCCTGGCACTGCATCACGTCCTGTCCCGCGAGCAGCGCATCGCGCCGCTGATGACAGGCCGTATCGATTCCGAGAAGCTGCAGGCCCTCCTTTCGTCCGCGATCCGCTCCGAAGATGTTGACGAGTGGTTCCTGTGCGGGCCGTTCGAACTGGTCCAGCTGTGCCGTGACACCCTTGCCGCCCGCGGCGTTGAGCCAGAGCACATCCGCTTTGAGCTGTTCACCACCGGCCGTCCGGACCGCCCCGAAGGTAACGCCGGCCGACCGGTGGTAGCTGACGAATCTCAGGACACGTACAAGATCACCTTCAAGCTCGATGGCCTGACCGGAGACGTCGCCAGCCCCACGCACGCCCGCGAGTCCATCCTCAACGCTGCCCTGCGGGTCCGCCCGGACGTTCCGTTCGCGTGTGCGGGCGGCGTGTGCGGTACGTGCCGCGCCAAGGTGGTCTCCGGTTCGGTGACCATGGATGAGAATTACGCCCTTGAACAGGACGAGTTGGACAAGGGCTACGTCCTGACCTGCCAGTCCCACCCCACCAGCGAAGAAGTTACCGTCGACTTCGACGTCTAAGGAGTCCCCATGATCGAGCTCTCCATTGCCAACGGCATCGCCGAAATTGTCCTCAACATCCCGGAAAAGCTGAACTCGCTCAACGAGGACGCGCTTGCCGAACTGGATAAGGCGTACGACGACGCTGCTGCCGCCGCCTCCCGCGGTGAGGTGCGGGCGCTGCTGCTCCGCGGTGAGGGCCGGGCCTTCTGCGCCGGGCGCGACATCGCCGCAGTGACACCTGAATCCGATGACGCGCAAGCATACCTCGGTGGCCTGGTGGAGCCGCTGTTGAAGAAGATGGCTGCGTTTCCTGCTCCCACTTTCGCCGCAGCCCATGGGGCGTGTTTGGGTGTCGGGCTGGGGCTGCTCTTGGCCACCGACGTCGTATATGTGGCGGAGAACGCGAAGTTCGGTTCACCCTTTGCCAAGCTTGGCGCCACCCTGGATTCCGGTGGGCACTGGTACTTCACGGAGCGTTTGGGCATGCACCGCACACTGGACCTCATCTACACGGCTGACCTCATTTCAGGTGCCGAAGCCGTGGCACAAGGAATGTTCAGCCGGGCGATGCCCGCCGATGTCCTGCTTGAGGAGACGCGGGCGATTGTCTCCCGGGTGGCCTCGGGCGCGACACAGGCCTTCAACGCCTCCAAGGAACTCGTGGCCCACATCCGCGACCAACGCCTGGGCCTCTGGGCCTCCATGGCTGAGGAAAACACCGAGCAGGCCCGTCTCTGCAAGACCGACGACTACGCCGAGGGTTTCAAGGCGTTCCAGGAGAAGCGGGCACCGGTTTTCAAGGGGTAGTGCCGCGGTTCCGCGTTCCGGCGTCGATCCCAGCGGTCTGCTGCAGCCTGTAGCCCGAGATCTTGGTTTCGAGGGACACCACGGCCATCCCGTTGTCGGTGGTGTTGATGTCCTGGAGTGTTCCGATGGTCAGCGAGGGAGCGATTTTTCCAGTTCCGTTGCAGGGGAAGGACACCGTCGACCCCATGCCCGTGTCACCCCTCGGCATGTCTGCGTAAGGTCCGTTGGGCGGAAGGGCGTACTGGGTGTCTTTCAAGCAAAGGAAGACTTCCGAGGCGGCGACGTCTCGGGAGATTCCATTCCGGGTGTCCACAAGCTTGACGCCGCCGGGGGTTTCAGCCAGGACCGCATCCCCTCGGTTTGACGCTGGAACCAGAGGCTGGTTTTCGTACTCCACGTCGACTGCTTCGGTTTGCCATGCCGCCATCCCGGACAGCGGATCGTACCCCACCGCCTTGGCCTTGGCGTTGGCGAGTTTGCCCGAGGGGTACTCCATGGAACCCTGCGTGTATTCACACCGAACGGGAAGGCCGTCACCGCTGCCGTTCAGCTTGGAGCTGGCTGTGCCTACCAAGTTGGCGCACCAGACATGGGCTGACTTGGCCGTCCAAAGCACTTTGCCGGTGGAAGCTTGGAAGCCCACTGCCTGCTGGTCTGTGAGTTTTACGGAGAATTGCTTGTCCTTCAGCAGGTCGTAGTCATTCTCACCCGTGGGGTTAAGCCCGACCGATCCCACGTAGAGGTCCAGTTTCTCCGAGTACTGGAAATTCCAACCCAGGTTAGTGGTAGCTCCGCGGCCAAACACCTCTTGGATATCAGCGGACCAGACTTTTTTGCCCTCGTGGACCCTGGCAATGGATTCTATTCCGTTCTCCACCACGGAATAGAGGCTCTCGCCAACCAAACGGTAGTTGCCCGAGAGTGGATTGAGGGTGTCCCCGGAGTCGTCCTGGGCCGTGGCAAGACTGACGCGGTGCTGCCGGGAAAGCTGTGCTTTGGGGTCAAATGCCGTGAAGCACATGTCCTTCTTGTTCTCACACGCGGTAGGGCGGGTTTCGATTAGCTGGGAGTCGCCTCGGTAGACGACCCTTCCGGTTTTGAGTTCCACGGCAACAGGGGTGGTCCACCATGCCATGCCGAAGTTCTCCGCGGGAGTGCCGGCTGGCATCAGGAAGACAGCGGCGGCACTGCCGGAGTCCGTTGTAGTGAGGGCCGGCTCCAGCGGAATACCGGGAGCTCCCAAACCTGGATGAACGGGGTTCGTCCAGAGCTGCTTGCCGTCCGCTGCGGAAAAGGCGTAAGCGGTGATGCCACCCGACGTCTTGCCATAGACCACAGCCACGCCGTCGGCCACCACCGGTTGGCCGATGGGGTCCAAGGGTACTTCCCATGCCGCGACGGTGGCATTGTTGCTGCGTTTCAGGAGCTCGGCGCTGGGCGGTGCCTTCGGGGCTGATGTCATCTTGGGCAGGGGAATGAGAGTGCACGATGCCAGAAAGATGACCACTGCCACTGCTGTGACGGCTAGCCCAACCGACTTGATAAGGGCGAACGGCCGTGAGGTGAGCGAAGAAGTCATGGTTCCCCCAGAAACACGAATGGTTCAGCACCTTCAGGGGGTTCAAAACCAGAAAAGGGCCAGCAAGGCGTGGCTCAGATAGAGAATACAGGGCCAGGTGCCCGCCAGTGCCGATTATCCTTAATTGATGAGTGACATCGCGCATTCCACCATTGCCTTCGAAGGCCATTTCGCCCGCGACTTCCCGGAGCTGGCCATTCCGTGGCGGGCTGAGGAAGCCCCGGATCCTCAGCTGTTGGCGCTTAACGGGCCACTCGCCGTCGAGCTTGGTTTTGATCCGGACTTCCTGCGGAGCCCGGAGGGCGTGCGGCTGCTGCTCGGCAACGCCGTCCCGGAGGACGCGACGCCGGTGGCCCAGGGCTACTCTGGGCACCAGTTCGGCTTTTACTCCCCGCGGCTGGGAGACGGACGTGCCCTGCTGCTGGGCGAGGTGGTGGCCGCCGATGGGACGCTTCGCGACATCCATCTGAAGGGTTCGGGCCGGACGCCTTTCGCCCGCAATGGCGACGGCCGGGCCGTCATCGGACCCATGCTCCGCGAGTTCATCGTGAGCGAGTCGATGCATGCTTTGGGTATTCCCACCACCCGCTCCCTTGCCGTCGTCGCTACGGGCCGCCCGGTCCAGCGTGAGACGGTATTGCCCGGCGCGGTCCTGACCCGGGTGGCCAGCAGCCATCTGCGGGTGGGAAGTTTCCAGTACGCCCGGGCCTCCGATGACCTGGAGCTGCTGCGGCGGCTCGCCGACCATGCGATCGAACGGCACCACCCGGCGTCGTCCGAGGAGGACAACCGTTACCTTGGCCTCCTGAAAAACGTCATCTCCGTGCAAGCGGAATTGGTGGCCCAGTGGATGCTCGTGGGGTTCGTGCATGGGGTCATGAACACTGACAACATGACGATTTCCGGCGAAACCATTGACTACGGACCGTGTGCCTTCATGGATGGTTTCGATCCCGTGGCCGTGTACAGTTCCATCGATGAGATGGGCCGGTACGCCTACCGGAATCAGCCCGTGGTTGCGGAGTGGAACCTTGCACGTTTCGCCGAAGCAATTGCGCCGCTGATCCACGAGGACCAGGACCAAGCGGTAGCCATGGCCGTTGAGGCCCTGGGTGGGTTCCGGCAGCAGTACAGCGCGGCCTGGTTCAGCGGCATGAAGGCCAAGCTGGGGCTGCCTGAAGAGATTGACGACGGCGTTTCCTCGCCTTTGGTGGACGACGTGCTGAACCTGGTCCAGGAGGCGCGCGCGGATTACACGTCGTTCTTCCGCAGCCTGGGCAAGGCGGCCCGGGGGCAGGCGGAGCCAGCCAGGGGCATGGTGCTGGACTTGCCCGCCTTTGACGCGTGGCTGGTGCGTTGGCGGGCCCTTGCGCCTGATGCGGATGCCATGGACGCGGTTAACCCTGTGTACATTCCCCGCAACCACGTGGTGGAGGAGGCACTCGCGGCCGCAACAGCGGGAGACATCGGACCGACGGAGGACTTGCTCGAGGCTTTGGCTTCTCCGTATGAGGAACGTCCCGGCCTGGAAAAATACGCCGCTCCCGCGCCTGACAGTTTCGGGCCGTACCGGACTTTCTGCGGAACGTAGGGGGAAGCGGCGCAGACCCGCTCGCTTCCCCTCACCTGGCAGGGATTGCCTGCTAGCCCCAGATGGCTTTGACCACCATGCCCGGGCCTGCCGCCAAGTGGCTGCCGGTGTGCCCGTCATCCAGGATGCACATGTCTTCCGAGCCTGGGGGGCCCGTCGAGACCAAGCATTCTGTGGCCCTGAAACTCAGGAGGTCTACGGGAAGGTTGTCGCCGATGCGAAGTTCACTCATGATGCCCTTTTCGTTGTCCGGGCGCGGTGTGAGGCTCCGCCCGGTAGCTGGAAATATGGATTTCCCTTGTCGCCGGACTTCATCAGCGAATAACTCCATACTGCCTTGGTCTACCGGGTTCCTCCAAGTGGGCCTTGTGAACCCCTAGTTGATTTTTGTGTCCCGAACGATGGCAATGAGTTCAGCCCGAAGGCTTTCGGAGTCCAGATCGATGCTTTCGAGTACGGTGTTTTCCTGCCCGTGAGACTTGTTCAGCAAGTCCAGTCCCAACTCGGTGATGGACACGAGTTGGCCGCGCCGGTCGAAACGGTTTACCTCGCGATGGATTAAACCCCGGGATTCCAGCCTGGTCAGCAGCGGACCCATGGTTTGGGCTTGCACGCGGATGCTTTCGGCCAGCTTGCCCGGGGAGATGGGCCCAGAAGCCGCCAAGGCATCGAGCGTGAGCACCGTTGGATATGTCAGTCCCAAGGGGCGGAGCCGCTCGTTCCACCCAAGTTCCACGAGCCGCGCTGCGGTGGACAGCAACCGGCTTGTTGGCCAATAGTCCATGTCAGGCATTCGGGCCCCCAGCCTCATAAGAATAGTCAGCTTCCTTACTAAGACTACATCCCATGGGCTGGATGATGGATTGTGGGGTCAGGAGAGCTCGAATCCGGAGTGTCCCGTGGTGCGCTCAGCGCTGTGCACGTGCAGGGCGTGCCGCATCGCCTGGCGGTTTTCTTCGGCCGATTCAGGCTGGCCTGCGACGCGGTAGAGATCGGCGGCCCACTGGAATTCGTCGGCAGCGGAGCGGAAGCGGGCTTCATCAAAGAGCCTCCGACCGATGTGGTGGCGGACGTAGGCTTCCTCTTCCGGTGTCCGCGCTGTCCGGAGTGCCTTCTCATGGAGCACCGCGGCGTCGTGCCAGCGGTACTGGCGCTGCTTCACCTGGGCGAGGATCAGGAGGAGTTCCCGGCGGTCGGGTGAATCGGGGAGAAGCTTGAAGCCCTCGTCCAGGGCCTCGGTGTCCCGTCGGAGCAACGCCAGGTATCGAATGCGCTCCACTGGTGGACACTCGCCTGCCAGGGCCTCGTTCAGGGCGTCGCGGTTGATCACCACGTCGCGGAACGTCGCAGGGTCAGTTCGCCAAAGACTTGCAGTATCTTCCACCGTGATGCCCCCCATAGGACTGTAACGGAGCCAGCTCAGTTGCGGCCTGGGTCATCGGGCCGCAGAAGACTCCATAATCTCACGAACGGTCATGCCCGCAAGTTCCGGATCAGTGAAGTTGGCCGTCCGGGGGAGTGCTCCGCCATGTGTGGAACGGGACCGTCAGCCCGTCCCGCGTCGGTGAGCAGGCGAATGGTCCGGCCAGGGCAGTCAGTGTCGGCTCCAGCGGCACAACCCGCACCAATTGGAGTTCCCCGCCGTCAGCCGCGGCCCGGATGGTAAGGGCGTCGCCCGCGCGGCTGACACGTACGCGGATACGGCCCCCGTTCCACTCGGGAACGGGTGCCAAGGACCAGTCTGAGAAGCGGCTGGTGACAACCGCGCCCAGCTGCGCGGCGCCGTCGGCGTATTCCACGCCGGCCTTGATCCAGTGTTCCGGGCTGATCCGCACAAAGATGCCCGCTTGGTCGAACTGCTGGGAAAACGCGGCCGTGAATTCGACCTCCATGGCACTGTCCTGCGGCAAGGGTGCCAGGAGGGCGTGTTCGGTTTCGTGGATGAAGCCGTAGGACGTGACGCGCCAGGCGTCGCTGCCCTCAGCGGCGGTTACCAGGAGGTCGCCTTCCAGTTCGACGACGGCGGCCGGCTGGTTGGTCCACTCGCCGCGGCTCCATGGAATGTCGGTCATCATTGCTCTCCTCGCTACTGGTTTCGCGCAGCAACCGGCGGGCCCTGGCACTCAAGCCACGGCCCGCCGTCGCGCGTCTATTTATGGGTGACCGGGCAGGCTCTGGCAAGCGATGCCGTCGCCATCGCCGTCCAAGCGGGCGATATCACCGTAGTGCGGGTAGTAGTAGTTGAACCAGTCCTGGGCCTGGCGCCACGTGCTGAAGTCCTTGCAGTTCTTTGAGTCGCCAGGATTGGCGGGCTTCGTCGGCGTGACCGGCGGCGGGGGTGTCACCGGGGGCTTCGGCGCGGGCGGCGGCGTCACTACGGGCGGTGGGGGAGGCGAGCAGTTGCTGCCCGTGATCCCGCCAGTGCCGCCGTTGACGAACCGGTACATGAACGCGGCCATCGCATCACGCGCCACTGGCTGGACCGGGTTGTAGGCGCGGCAGCCGTAGCCGATGTCCCAACCGGTGGAGATGCCCTGGGCAGCCAGCCACGTGATCTGCTTGTAGAACTGGCTGCTGACGGGGACGTCCTGGAAAGGCGACGTTCCCGGTGCCGTGAAGGCCGGGTTGCCTCCATAGCGGTAGAGGAATGCGGCCATGGCGTCGCGGTTGACCGGGCTGAGCGGACGGAAGGTCTTGGTGCCGTTGGCTTC
The DNA here is from genome assembly GCF_021538675.1 of Paenarthrobacter sp. AR 02. Classification (GTDB taxonomy): domain Bacteria; phylum Actinomycetota; class Actinomycetes; order Actinomycetales; family Micrococcaceae; genus Arthrobacter. The sequence goes on along the minus strand of NZ_JAJUKH010000001.1, from coordinate 393,337 downwards.
GGTCCAGCCCGTCGAGATGCCGCTGGCTGCCAGCCAGGTGATTTCCTTGTAGAACTGGCTCGACGGCGTGATGTCACTGAAAGGCGACGTCGCCGGGGGAGTGAAGGCAGGCTTCTTGGCCAGGCGGTAGAGGAAGGCGGCCATGGCGTCACGGTTGACGGCGTTCAGAGGCCGGTAGGTCCGGGTGCCGTTGGCTTCCACCCAGCCGGTTGAGATGCCCTGTGTCGCCAGCCAGGAGATTTCCACGTTGAACTGTGTGGAGGAATTGACGTCACTGAACGTGATCGGTTGCGTGGGGGCCGTGTCAATGGCGATTGCCGGTACGGTGACCTGCGTGGACCCGCACGAGCCCTGCAGGGTGTTCGAGACTGCCGCGGATTCGGCCGCGTCCATGGTCAGCTGCCAGCGGTATTTCACCAGCACCCAGTCCGTGGCGTACCTGCAGGCGGTTCCGGCCAGCGGCGGCATCCATTCTGCCGGATCACGGTCGCTCTTGGACTGGTTCACGTTGTCGGTCACGGCTTCCAGGCCGACGTCCAGTGTGAGGTCGTTGGCATAGTCACGGCGCTGTTCGGCCGTCCAGGCGCTTGCGCCGGAACCCCACGCTTCGGCGAGTGGGACCAGATGGTCTATGTCGACGTCGGACGCGTTGGTCCACGTCGCTCCGTCGTACCAGGAGTTCCATTGGCCAGTGGCCACTGTGCAGGTTCCGGGATTGAACGTCACCGGCGTGAGCGACTCCTGCTGGAGCACCTCTGACCGGGTGTCGCAGCCGTCGCTGTCAGCGTCCACCCAGTGCTGGAAGAGGTCGCGGTTGTACCCGGTGTTCGTTTCCTGGGTGACAGTCAGTGAAGAGAAAAGTGTGGCGACGCTTGCCGTGTTCGAGGCGGTCGCGGTTTGCGGCAAAAAGACAGCCGCCGACATGGTCAGCGATAGGATCGCCAACCACGAAAGTGCCTTAGGCATCTGGGTTCCCCATATTCGATTAGTGCGCTCTGAGCAGCGCATACATCGGATCGTACCGGCGTGGGCCGGCCAATCAGGAACCGCGCAGTGTGTGACGCTGGGGTGTGTCCTCCTGGTGGCCGGCGTACGCTGGGCCCATGAAGTCCCAGGTCAGGAGACTGGCTTTGAGCACGGGGATCAGCGTGCCGTGTTTCGTTCAGGGCCGCCTTGATGAAACGCACGACGACGGCGGCGCACCGTTGCTTTTATTGCACGCCTGGGGCGAATCCTGGCGCAGTTTTGAGCGGCTCATTGCCTCGCTCCCGGATTTACTGCTGGTAGCCCCCGACTTGCGCGGGCACGGCGGTGCTGACAAGCCTTTGGGCGGTTATTCGTTGGACGAGGTGGCACGTGATGCTGTGGCGGTGCTCGATGCACTGGGCATTGGACGGGCGCACCTAGTTGGGTCCTCCAGTGGGGGATACGTGGCACAGCAACTGGCCGTGATGTACCCGGATCGGGTTTCGTCGCTGGTGTTGGTTGGAGCGCCCTTGAGACTGCACAGTAGGCCCGCCTTCGCTGACGAAGTAGAGGCTTTGACTGATCCCGTACCGGAATCCTGGGTTCGGGAATCGCTGTCCTGGTACCGACTGCTGCACACTGTGCCGTCTGCCTACATCGAGGATCGGGTCCAGGATGGCCTGGCCCTGCCTGCGGCTGTGTGGAAGGCGTCGCTGCGCGGGCTGTATCAGGTCGTTCCGCCGACGGAAACGGGCCATATTTCGGCGCGCACCCTCATTCTGTGGGGCGCCCATGATCACCTGGTGCCGCGGCATCACCAGGAGACCTTGGCTGCCCGGATCCCTGGCTCCCTGCTGAAGATCTACGAGGAGACCGGGCATTTGGTGTTGTGGGAATGCCCGGAGCGGGTGGGGGCGGATGTGCGGGTGTTTCTCTGAGTCCTTGGATTCCGGGGTGCAGTGAAAAAGCAAACCCCACGAACGGAAGACCGTTCGCGAGGTTTGGTTGGTTTGAAGGCTGTTTGTTAGTTGCCCTTTTCGAGGGCGTGCGCGGTGACGTAAGCCCCCAGTTGGTCCTTGGAGAGCGCTCCTGCAATATCCGTAATTGCAGTGGTATCCGCTACGACAATTGACTGCCCATCAGCGGAAGTACCTGTACCGAGGGTGGGCAGCGTGAACATGACGGTGTCATTGGCCCGCAGGTCCTTCATGCCCAGAGCAAGACTGCCGATTGCGGCGGCGTCGAAGCCCTTATCGACGCTGATGAACGGTGACACAGCGCTGACCATGCTGTTCACGGTCACAGGGTTGGTGAGCGTTTCACGGGCGATGGTCTTGCTGATGATGGCTTTCATGTACGCCTGCTGGTTGCGCACACGCTGGTAGTCGCCATCGCTGAACGATTTGCGTTCGCGGACGAAGGCGAGTGCTTCGTCGCCGTTCAGTGTCTGCTTGCCAGCTTGGTAGAAATGACCCTTCATGGGTCCGGATGCCGGTGCGAACGGGATCTTGACGTCGACTTCCACGCCACCAACAGCATCAGTCAGACCCTTGAATCCTTCGAAGTCCACCATTGCTACGTGGTCGATCCGCTGCTGGAACAAAGACTCAACCGTCTGAACCATGAGCGGCACGCCGCCCAGGGCGAGGGCAGCATTGATTTTCGATTCGCCGTGACCCGGAATGTCGACCCAGAGGTCACGCATGAGGGAAACCGCGTAGACGTTCTTACGATCGGCGGGAATGTGGACCAGCATGAGCGTGTCAGCCCGCTGGTCGGTAGCCGTCTGCGTATCAACATCCAACTCGGCAGTGCCGCGGGTATCGCTACCCATGACCAGCACGTTCATCGCCGCAGTGCCGTTGACAGGCTCAGCCTTCTGAGGACGCGTGGATTCTTCCGGGAAAGCGGAGTCGATTTTTGTGGTTCCGGAGTTGAACGTTTGCGCCAGGTTGAAGATGTAGGCGCCCCCAATCAGCCCAGCCACCAGGACCGCTGCCGCGAAACCGAGGAGCACGTTCCGGGCGGTTTTCTTCCCGCTCTTCTGACGTCGGGGACGGGACTCTGCAGAGGGAGTTTCAGTATCTGTCGGGAGCGTCATGTGTTCCTTGGTGTCGGCATCAGCAGAGTCGATTCTATCAAGGGTGCGATTGAAGTTGGCTCAGGGACTTCGCGCGTGAAGCCGCTGGCCTTGTAGTTCAGGAGAGCAATGAATTGAATTCCGTAGCTTTGGCGCCCCAGCTGTTCGTGACTTTTACGGAGAATATTTTGGTCTTTCCTACGCTTGTGGGGCCGACGTTGACGGTGATCATTTCGAGTTGGGGGTTCATTCCCTTCTTGACGCCGTACTTGGAATCCAGAGCCGTCGACTTCACCGACTTTTCGACTTTCTGTCCCTTGTCACCAGACCATTTCACAGTGGCAGTACTTCCTTCGAGGTTGAACCCCACAACCTGAACTTTGCCTGTCGCGGGACTGAAAGTTGCGTCCGTAATGATGGGTGTTGTGAGTCCCGCCTGAAGCTGGTTCTTCAAGGGAACGCCGGCACCCTTGCAGGTGAAGTACGAATCCCACATAAAGGAAATGACCTTGCGGGCGTTGGCCACTTGTTGAAGCTGGCGATCAACCCTTGACTTGGTGGTCTGTCCTCGAAGGTTGTCCCCGCAGGCATTTAGTTTCGTTGCTGGTGCCATGCCTTCCACGTTTGCCCAGAGCACGGCACCCGTACCGGCAAGTCCAGCTGCGGCTGCTTCGAAATAGTCCTTATTCGGAGCGAGGTACTTACTGCCCCACGCCCCATTGCCAACAATGCTTGCAGCATATGGATCCACCGCCGAGTCAGCATCGCTCGCGGAGAAGGCGCCGCCCTTGCCAGTGCCCATTCCGTCCTGAATGGCGATGTTGAGTTTGACGCCGTCGGCGGTCTGGGCAATCTTTCTGATTCCTCGGCGGGCTTCGTCTACGCTGATCCCTGATTTATCGACACGTGCGTCTATATACGGGCTGACTATGGCCTCGCGTGTGGGAAGGGCGCGATGTATGGCCCCATTCTGGCTCGCGTACAGTGCCAGCACCGAGTCGAACGTGGCGCTGTCCGTGAGAGGCATCTCCGTGTGGTGGTAGAAGCCGGCCAAGCCGGGCACGTCGTTGGCTGAAGCTTGGTACTGCAGAAACCTCTCAGTGAACAGTTCAAGAGTGCCCTGATACGAGACGTCAGGAAGGTATGCTGCATCAGGTCTCTTGGCCGGAGCCGGCAATCCTGCAAAGTATTTCATGCCAAGTTTCGTGGCGGCGGACGCAACGGATTTTGACGGATCGATGGCAGATGCACTGCTTCCACCTGCCACAACGACGTTGTAGACACCATCAGGGGATGTACATCCACTACCTGTATTCGGCAGGACCAGAACAGTGAAGGACTGACCGCGGCTGTCCACTTCGCGATCGTCGGGACACTTAAGCGCCTGGCGGCCCCAATTGCTTCCATCCAAGAACGTGAAGTATCGATTAATACTGCGGGAGCCCGCAGCAACTCTGGCGCAGTTCTTTCCATCGATAAGGCAACTGGCAGGAATAGTTTCGAGAGATGCCGGGAGTAAGGAGACTCCAAATGTGATGACAGTGTCGCCGCCGAGTGCCTTAATCTCCGAAAGCTTGTTGGAATTGGTATCGTCGCGCGAACTTGCGGAGATGAAGTATCCGGTAATCGGGTAGCTGGCCGGGGCGACCTTCGGGCCGGGCTTGCTTGCAACCTCAGGAGGGTCGGTTACGGTTACGGTGCTGCCGGGGTTAGTCGCGAAGACCACGCTGACTCCGGCGGCACCCAGCATCAATACGAAAGCAGCCAAGAGTACGGTCAACGTTCGCTTGGTCAGCCGGGGCAGTTGGCTCCGGGACAGCTTTCCTCCGGGCGATTCGTTCTCTTGCAACTTCCGGGACGTCATGAATTCCTTGGGCTCGGCGTTGGCAGATACGACTCTAACAAGGACGAGGCAGCTTCCAGCACAGCAGCGGTGGAAACTCGCACTGATGTCCTGCCCGTTGGACATCCCGTGGACATTGCTCCTAATCCATACGATAAACTAATCCGGGTCGCCCTCCGATGGTGGACGTCCGTGCGCCGCCAAGTCTCAGGCGGTGGAGCATGATTGGGATGCGAAATCGTCCTGACGATCAAACAACGGGGGAAAGATGGGAATGGCAATCAGACGCGTTCAAGCTGCATGCGCAACCCTGATGCTGGCCACTCTTGGGTTTTTTGGGGCACAGCCTGCCATGGCTACGGAGATCAACCCCGGACCCAGCACTGAACAGCCAGGGGAAACGCCCAGCCCGGATCCCAATCCGATCGACCCGCTGCCAGTGGACCCAATTCCCGGAAACCCCGTAACAACTCCTCCTGTGATTCCCACGGATCCCGCGCCCGCTCCGGTAGACCCAACTCCAACTCCGGTTCCGCCCCCAGTAATTGCGCCGGTCGTCCCGATTGCCCCTCCCTCAATGGCTCCTGTTCTACCCCCTGTGGCTCCGAGCCCGGTCGCAGATCCAGCTACTTCCACTCCGGTGCCTGAAGAAAGCTTCGCCATCCTCGAACCGGTAATTCCGATCGATACTGAAGCTCCTGCGGCAACGGATGCAACGCCGACGCCGACACCGACACCCACGCCTATCACCACCAAGAAGGCGGCTCCAGTGGTCAGCGCGGATATCACGGGTCCACTCAAAGTTGCATTGGCTCCCGTCGCTGAGAACAACCCCGTGGTCCAAGGCCTCACTGTCCTTGTGTTGATCCTGCTGGGCGTCGCCTACTTCCGTGCTCTGCGCTCCAAGGGAGCCCCCCGGCCCCGCCTCAACGGCAAGTAGGTCCTATGGTTGACTCCCTGCCCAGGGACAAGGCTGCGAATAATCCTGCATCGCCCATGCGCCTCATGCTGCTCACCCACTCCTACTGGCCGGAGCACAGTCCTCCTCAACGCAGGTGGCTTTCCCTGACCCGCGAATTTATCCGCGCTGGATGGGAAATTGACGTCATCGCCCCCGTCGCGCACTACCCCAACGGCCGCCGGAATCTTCCTCGTCGCAAGGCTGGATTTGCTTTCGCGCGCCAAGAGGGACCCAACGGAGAGACTATCCGGCGGGTCCCTTACCTGCGGCATCTGGGAACATCCTCGCTGGCACGCTTCGTGGATCAAGTGTTTTCTGCTGTGATGTCAGTTCCTATGGGCCTCGCTGGCGGCAAGCCCGATGCCATCCTGGCAACGGCACCAAGCTTGCCAACGTTGGCGACTGGCTACGTGCTTTCCAGAATTCGTAAAGTGCCTCTGATCATAGAGATGCGGGATGCCTGGCCCGACCTCGCACGGGATGCCCGAATGGTTCAGGGCAGCGTCAAAAGCGTCGTCGAACGAGTAGTCGAGTTCCTGCAACAGCGAGCAGATTTGGTCGTCACGGTCACGGAGGGCTTCGCGCAGACTCTGCGTGACCGTGGTCTCCAGAACGTAGTCACGGTCAGCAACGGGCTTGATCTGAACTCCATACCACTACTTGACCCGCCGGTATTGGAGCGGGACGTTTTCAGGGCTTTGTACCTGGGGAACCACGGCAAAAGTCAACGGCTGGACATCCTCATTCGAGCCACCGCACTCCTGGGTGATTCATTTCATCTGACACTCGTTGGTCAAGGTACGAGCCGCCCGAACTTGGTTAAGCTGGCACGCGAACTCAATGCACCGGTGAGTTTCTTTCCGTCGCTTCAGGGTCCGGAAGTCGTGGAAAAATATCGCGAGGCAGACACATGCATTGTTTCGTTGCGAGATGACTGGAAGTCCTTCGAGACCACAGTTCCATCAAAGACCTACGAAGTTCTTGCCATCGGCAGGCACGTCACTGCCATCGTGCGGGGTGAAGCTGAGCGCATCATCCTTGAGGCAGGGGGCGGAGACATCGTCGCAGCGAATCCAGAGGCTGTCGCCCAACTGTGGCGCGAACTCGCGGCTGACCGCAGCCGACTGGCGTCAGGCGTCAGCGGGCGGGAATGGGTAAAGGCCAACGCAGACTATTCGCAGTTGGCAGTCCGGTACATGGATTCCATTTCCGCGCTCGTACGCTCGAATTCTTGGCGACGCCAGGAGGACGCTGCATGATGCAAATATTCCGAAATATGCGCCTGGCGGTTGGCACGGTCAAGGAGCACCTTTACGAGGCTCCATTTGTGTTGGTTCTGCAGGTCATTCGAAAAGTCCCTTCAGGTCTTATGCGCCCGATAGCCCGGGTCGTCTCTGGCTTGTCCGCCAAGTCCGCCGGTCCAACATTTTTAATAGCAAGCCACGCAGCTGGGGACATTCCCGGCTTGATCCGCCGGTTCGAGGCGCTTTTGGACGCCGGAGCCGAAGGAGAGCGAGCCCGCAAAGCTGCCGAGGTAGCGATCGCTGCAGGACAACACGAATGGGCGGATGTCTTTCTGCCGTTGGCCGCCAAGGCTGCGCGGACGCCAGAAACTGAAGCAAGGCGCAAGTGGTACGACGGCGATATGACTGGGGCTGTTGGGGTCATAGAGGGGGAGCTGGGCGCCATGGCAAAGCAGCGGATGCGCCTCGAATCCGAACTCCGTGTCTACAAGGGTTGGCGGCCCTCGGTGTCTGGGGTGAAAGTGACGCCCGAGCGCCGTCGGGTCATGCACCTTCTGACAAACTCGTTGCCACACACAGGTAGCGGTTATGCCCAGCGCACTCATTCAATTCTGGCTGCCCAGCAGGAGGCCGGCTGGGAAGTTCTGGCGGCGACCCGCCTGGGGTACCCGGTACAAATCGGCGCGCTCACTGCGCGTGAGTTCGATGTTGTTGACGGCATCAGGTACGAGCGGATACTCCCTGCTCACATGGAACCAACCATGGAGGGGCGGCTGCAGCAGCAGACGTCGGAGGTACTCAGCAAGGCAAAGCTCTTCAAACCATCGGTAATCCACACAACCACGCACTTCGTCAACGGCCTCGTGGCGCGGGAAGTTGCTGCTGCACTGGACATCCCTTGGGTTTATGAGGTCCGTGGCCAGTTGGCGGACACATGGGCGTCCAGCCGTGGGCCCGCAGCTCGAACGAGTGAACGGTATGAGCTGTTCACGGCCCGCGAAGCTGAAACAATGCACGCTGCCGACCTGGTCGTGACGCTGGGCGAATCCATGAAACGCAACATCGCGGCGACTGGTGTCCCTGAGGACAGGATATTGATCAGTCCCAACGCAGTTGGTGGCCCATATCTTTCCGATCCGCCGAAACCCACTGAGGCAAGACGGGCCTTGGGCTTGTCCCTCGAAGGCTTGTATGTGGGTACTGTAAGCAGCCTTGTTAGCTATGAAGGGCTGGACGACCTCGTCACATCATTTGCGCTGCTTGCACCGCGGCTGCCACAGTTGAACCTGATCTTGGTGGGAGATGGCGCAGCCGCCCCGGGGTTGCGTGACCAGGTTCGGCGCTTGGGACTGGGAGACCGGACCATTTTTACCGGACGCGTTCCGCCAGAACAGGCACGGCTCTACCACTCGGCGCTGGATGTTTTTGTCGTACCCCGCAAGGACCTCCCGGTAACGCAGGCTGTCACTCCCCTAAAGCCCGTTGAGGCGCTTGCCTCGGGCGTACCCGTGGTGGCGAGTGATCTGAGTGCCTTGCGGGAAATCGTCCATGACGGCGTCAACGGGCGTTTGACCAAAGCCGAGGATCCGGGGGACTTGGCGGAGGTGTTGTTTGAATTGCTTGAAGATGAAGGACTGCGTCGGCGGCTAGGAGCTGCTGGCCGGGAGAACGTACTCGCCACAAGGACTTGGCGGGCCAACGCACGTGCGTATGGCCAGGCCTATGAGTCCTTGGCGTCTAACTATAGGAGGAGGGTCAGCTGATGTCGGCGAAAAAGGCACTTTTGCCAGAGCCAGCAGTGGTGCAACCGCTGGCCGTGGATATGCGCCGTTTGACGCGAGTCGGTGCGCGCCCAGGCTTTTTGGACTACTTGGTGCAGCTCTGGGACTTCCGTGAGTTCATCTATTATGACGCCCGGGCACGTGTTCAAAGCGGCACTCGCCGTGACCGTTTGGGAAGCGCATGGCTGTTACTCAACCCAATTTTCAACGGGCTGACCTACTACGTCATTTTCGGCATACTGCTGCAAACGAGCGGTGGTATCGAGAACTACGTGGGCTACTTGGTCATCGGCATCTTCATCTTCCAGGGAACCTCCGGCGCCATCACCAGCGGCGCTCGCTCGATCCACAGCAACAAGTCGGTCGTTCAGGCATTCAATTTCCCCCGGGCAACGCTGCCTATTGGTATGAACATCCGCGAGATGATGGCGAATGTGCCATTGATCTTGGCAATGCTGCTGATCATCGTCCTGATTCCTCCAGTCGAAAAAATCACATGGCTATGGTTGTTGATCGTGCCTGCCTTGCTGCTCCAAGCACTTTTCAACCTGGGCGTGGGTTTGATCTTGGCCCGCATCATTTCACGTGTCCACGATGCGACTCACCTCCTCCCGTTCTTCATGAGGGCCTGGATGTACGGGTCCGCCATCTTCTATTCATACGAACGCTTTGTCACTCACCCTGAACTGCTGGCCGTATTAAAGATGAACCCGCTGTTCAATGTCATCGATATCATTCGCAACTGCGTTCTGTATGCTCAGGCTCCCACCTGGCAGTCGTGGGCAACTCTCGCAGTTTGGGCACTTGGCGCGCTGGTGGTTGGCCTTGTCTTCTTCTGGCAGGGGGAGGAATCTTATGGTCGCGGCTGAGCAGGTTCTGGACGTTGAAGGGCATCCCTGCGTAGTAGTTGATCGCGCCGCCATGGAGTATCGCGTCGTGACTACAGACTCAGAGGCGGTCGCGCAGGAACGTCGCGATACAAGCTTCCTCAGTAGACTGGGGCGCCGCCCCAACACTGTGACCGTGCGTGCCCTCTACGAGCTGTCTCTGGTAGTTGAACGAGGCGAATCTGTCGGAATCATCGGCCGTAACGGTTCGGGTAAAAGCACGTTGATGAAGCTCATCAGCGGTCAGGTGAAACCCACGTCGGGAGCAGTTTTCGCGTCGAGCACCCCCATCATGCTAGGTGTGAACGCAGCCTTGATGCCCGACTTGTCCGGGCACCAAAACGTTGTGCTGGGTTGCCTGGCGATGGGTATGAGCAGGCGGGAAATCGATGAGAAGTTTGCGAGCATCGTGGAACTCTGCGGACTGGAGGATTCCATCTACCTGCCGATGAAGTCATACTCATCTGGCATGGCCTCGCGGCTCAGATTCGCTATCGCGGCAAGCATCGATCCCGAAGTCCTCCTTGTAGATGAAGCCTTGAACACTGGCGATGCTCAATTCGGTGACCGTAGCAAGCGCCGTATGGACCAGCTTCGGGAACAGGCTGGCTGCGTTTTCTTGGTGAGCCACTCACTCGAAACCATCACCAAAATGTGCAGCCGGGTGATTTGGTTGGACAAGGGGCATCTCATCATGGATGGCGACCCAGATGAGACTGTAAAGGCCTATCAGGACTTCACCGGCCACTTGGCTAAGGGCAACAACTTGTCCGCGGCAAGGATCAGGGATGAAGCCCGCGCAAACCTTCAGATGACCGAGGTCCTGGCCCGCAGTAAGATGCGACGGAGCAAAGCCTGATGCGGCTAACCACGGAGATAAGGACAGCGGCCTGGCACTTGCGGCAGGGTGGGCTGCCACAACTGCAAGAGTGGCACAAACGTCGAAAAGCATCGTCCAAGGGTTCCGTTGGAACTGCTCGCGGGACGATGGCCCGCCGCAAAGATGGCCGGTCGCTCGCGTTCGAGCCTTTTGAATACCCTGAAGTAAATGCCCGACGCGACGACTTGACTGTCGGGGTTGTCCTCGATGATTTTTCCGCCCGGGCCTTTGCCTACGAATGGAATGTCGTAGTCCTAAGTAAGGAAGCGTGGCTCCGCGAACTGCAGGAGCAGCGAATAGACTTCCTCTTCGTAGAGTCGGCGTGGGCAGGCAACGGCGGGTCCTGGAAGTATCAGCTTGCTGGCAGCAGCGGGCCCAAGGCTGAGTTCCTCAGCATGGTCCGCTGGTGCAGGGATCAGGGAATACCCACGGTTTTCTGGAACAAGGAAGATCCGCCCCATTACGAGGACTTCCTACCCGCAGCGAGGGAATTTGATGTCGTCTTCACGTCGGATGAGAACAAGATCCCTGACTATCGACATGCGCTTGGGCATGATCGGGTGGCTGTGCTGCCGTTTGCAGCGCAGCCCGCGATCCACAACCCGGTGAGGCCCTTTGAAGGGCGGCATGCCCGGGACGTAGCTTTTGCGGGTATGTATTTCGCCCACAAGTATCCGGAACGCCGCGAACAGATGCGATTGCTCCTTGACGGTGCAATCTCGGGCTCCGAGAAGTCGGATAAGGGCCTTGAAATCTTTTCCCGTCAGTTGGGAGGAGGCCCGGAATACCAGTTTCCCGTGCCTTACGACGCCCACGTCGTTGGTTCCCTGCCTTACGATCAGATGTTGACGGCATACAGGGCATACAAAGTTTTCCTGAACGTCAATTCCGTAGTCACCTCTCCCAGCATGTGCGCCAGACGCATTTTCGAAATTACCGCCTCTGGAACTCCGGTGGTGACTACCGAGAGTCCGGCCCTTCCAAGGTTCTTTCCGGAAGGCGAGATACATAGTGTGACGACTTCCGAGCAGACGGCCAACGTGGTCAAGTCTCTGCTGAGGAGTGCGGAGCTGAACGACCGGTCGGTGCATTTGGGACAGCGGCGCATCTGGGCAGAGCACACCTACGCCCACCGCGCCGAAGAGGTGGTCGGGTCTGTTCTGCCGGAGCGGAAGCGAGTTGTTGGACCTGCTTCAGTGAGTGCCCTGGTTTCGACTTTCAGACCGCACCAGCTCGAGCACATATTCCGGACAGTCGGTTCGCAACTTGATGTGGAAGTTGAGTTGGTGCTGCTCACTCACGGTTTCAGTCCAAACATCAAGGACGTCCAACAGCTTCAAGAGCAGTTCGGGGTTGCCCAGTTGAAGCTGCTTGAGCAGCCGGAATCGTCCAGTCTGGGAGCGTGCCTGAACCTCTGCGTAGCGGCGGCAACCCATCCGGTCTTGACCAAGATGGACGACGATGACTACTACGGACCGCATTACCTACGCGACCAGCTGAACGCACTCGACTATTCCGGTGCAGACGTAGTTGGAAAGCTTGCTCATTTCATGTACATCGCAAGCCGTAACGCTTCGTTGTATAGGTTCGGGCACATGGAGCACCGTTTCGGTCACATGGTGATGGGACCGACCATTATGGCTAAGCGGGAAGTCTTCGAGCAGCATCCTTTTGAGGAAATGGACCGCGGCGAAGACACAGCGTTCCTGAGGGCCGTCGCCCAGGGCGGCGGGAAAATCTATTCCTCTGACAGATATAACTACTACCAATTCCGGAGCGGCTCGGGGCATACCTGGACAGCATCCGACGACGAACTCCTCGCCTCCGGGGAGATTCAGTTCTGGGGGAACCCCACAGAACACGTCACTCTCTAGAATCTAAAAACAAACAAAAATGTGGGGAGCATTGCGTTGAACACTATTAATCGAGTAGCAGTCATTGGATTGGGCTACATTGGCCTGCCAACCGCCGCCATCTTGGCAACGAACGGCGTCGAGGTCGTTGGCGTCGATGTCAATCAGCGGACCGTAGATGCAGTAAATGCAGGACAAGTTCCATTCGTTGAGCCCGACTTGGGCGTGCATGTAGCGGGAGCCGTTAGCCAAGGGCACCTGAGCGCCAGCACCTCTACGCCTCAGGCGGAGGCATACATTGTGGCAGTACCCACGCCTTTCAAAGAGGACCGCTCAGCTGACCTCAGCTACATCGAAGCAGCCGCACGGGGAATCGCTCCCCAGCTCCAGGGCGGTGAACTTCTGATCCTTGAATCCACGTCTCCTCCAGGTGCCACTGAGCACATGGCCAATTACATTCTCGATCTGCGCCCTGACCTTAGCGTGGACGGCGCTGACTCCAAACCAGCAATTCTGGTTGCGCACTGCCCCGAACGCGTGCTGCCGGGCCGGGTGATGATTGAATTGGTCACCAACGACAGGATCGTTGGAGGAATGACGCCGGAGGCGGCGGAAAAGGCCAAACACCTCTACGCAGTCTTTTGCCAAGGTGAAATTCTGACGACTGACGCAGTTACTGCGGAGATGGCAAAGCTTGTCGAGAACTCCTACCGCGACGTCAACATCGCGTTCGCCAACGAACTCTCAGTCATCAGCGACAAGCTGGGCATCGACGTGTGGGAACTCATTCGTTTGGCCAATCACCACCCGCGCGTCAACATCCTGCAGCCGGGCCCCGGCGTGGGTGGACACTGCATCGCGGTTGATCCTTGGTTCATCGTCGCAGCTGCACCGGAAGAATCCCGACTCATCCGAACTGCTCGCGAAGTGAACGATGCGAAGCCGGAATGGGTGTTCCAGCAGGTTGTTTCCGCCCTTGAAGCATTGCCCAGCACCGCGGAAGTATCGGTCCTGGGGCTTGCGTTCAAAGCCAACATTGACGACCTCCGGGAATCGCCGGCTATCGAGATCGCGGCACACCTTTCCGACGTCTTGTCTGACCGTCGGATTAACGTCGCTGAACCGCATGTGGATGCTCTCCCCCAGCAACTCGCCGGTCGAAGCAACGTTGAGCTCGTGTCCATCGAAGACTCCGTCAAGCGTTCAGACGTCGTGGTGGTTCTGGTCGACCACGACGACGTAAAGGCGTTGCCGGCCGAGCTCTTTGCCGGTAAGACGATTATCGATACCCGCGGAGCTCTGAACCTTGAGGCCCCTCAAGCAGCCCTAACCGTTTAAATTACCCGAGGCAGTTTGGGCTGCTACCCATATGCAGCCGGTGACGACGTGAGAGTAGAGAATGACCCGCGCCAGAAATATTGATCCAAAAGTTCATGCGATTACCGGCTATCCATCGATCGGTGCGTTCCTTGCAGCTCGAAACATTGGTGGCGGATACCACGTCATCGACCACGGAGGGATGCCCATCGATGTGTTGGTGCAGAACCGCGGTCACAAAACCACGGCAGTCTTTCTCCATGGTGCGGTGCGCCCTGAGTACAGACTTCCAATGATTGCCGGCCTGGGTGTTTCCCGAGAAGTGGACGTGAACAGAATATTCATCTCTGATCCCAGTCTGCTAATAAGCCCCACGATGAATCTCGCGTGGTATGCGGGCAATTCCAAGCAACGGTTGCAGCAAATACTCCAGGATATTATCGCCAAAGTAGTCTCTGCATTTGGCAGTGAGAAGCTGGTCTTCTTCGGTACTTCCGGGGGAGGGTTTGCATCACTGTATTACTCTTCGCAGTTTCCCGGATCACTGGCGATAGTCGCCAATCCTCAAACAAATATTGCTCGCTACGAGCCGGAACCCGTCGCAAAGTTTGCCGAGACTTGCTTTGAGGTTAGTGGACCTGATGCTATGGAGCGACTGCCCCATAGTGTTACGACAGATCTCGTCAAGGTGTACAGCAAGCCCGTGGATAATACAGTTGCTTACATGCAGAACAGCACGGATGCCTTCCACATACAGGGACACCGCGATCCATTCGTCGAGAATTTGCACTACAGCAACTCAGTATTTGAACTGATGGGGGATGATTGGGGAGCGGGTCATGCCGCGCCCCCGAAGGCTCTGATTACTGATGTACTCAACGTTGCAGCTGCTGATGACTGGGTAGGCGGATTGAAGGGACTCGGCTTCTCTCCATTGAATGTGATGGAAGCAGAGACTGCTGCCGCTAATAACCATTAACCCGGGCGGGCGCCCTGCCCTTTATTCCCGCGTGAGCTCGGCCCTTGCCAAGGGCCGCAATAGAAACTTCCCAGAACAGTTCGATGCACGAAACGACTTCACGGAGCATTGCTAAATGTCAAGACCCAAGACCGAATCACCACTAACTAGATTTATGCGGACCCCCAGGGGCGTTCTGGGTCTGGTACTCGGTGCCATAATTTTCGTGGGAGGCTTGGTTTATTTTCTTGAGACCGGGCACCTGGGAATTTTGATGGTTATCACGGGCATTGCCCTGGCTGTCCCCGTCCTTTTTGAGGGGACATTCACAGTCCGACGATCGTTGGCAGCCATCCGACAGGGCACCCAGAAGACCACTGAGCAAACACGAAGCATAGCCAGTATCGCGAAGTCGGCCGATTCGATCGATAAACGGGTTCGTCTTAACGAAGCAGACATAAGCAAACTGGCTACTGCTTCCGCTCAGCCTAGGCAAATAGTGGCCGCCGAGTCACATCTTCCCGTGGATCAAATTCATGATTGGATCGGGATGACTCGCCACGTGGGCGGTCGTAATATTTCCATTTCAGCCGCGACGGGCATATTCGAAGCAATCAGTAACCACCTACCGACTACGACAGTGCACCTGGGATCGGGCATTTCGACTGCTTGGGTTGGAACCTGTCTGGCCCACCTTCAGCCGCGCCCTTCGCGTACCGCCGGTCTGGTGGACTCTGAAGCAGAGATCGCTGCTTTTCAATCTGTATCCGGTGCCAGCCGCACCGAGGAACAGGCAAGTTGTCAGCTTCTGCCCTCGAATCCCGTACCTGCGGCTTCCCTGGGCGGCGTCACTGCACATTCGGCTGACATGGTTGTTATCGACTACGGCGGGCTCACGTCCCAGGAGTCGCTGGCCAACAATATCCCGGGGCTCTTCTTTACGTGGCTTCGGCCTAAAACGCCAGTGATAATCGTCGATTCGACCGCAATCGACGTACGTCCCGCCGTACAGGCCTTCCTCCAGGCGCACCCTCGTTTCTACGTCAAGAACGTGTCGAAGTCGTACAACCACGCAGAATTGATTGGAACGTGAAAGTGATGAACTCCAGCGACGTACACCTGGGACTCTTTAACCTGGTCAATAGCTCCTTCGGTCTCGAGATTTCTTACGCTCTTCCCGACTCGACCCGCCACCTTCCCTCGGTCGGCGTGGTGCTGGATGAGTTCTCCACGCAGTGTTTTACACCCGAAGCACGCCTGTGGCCGATCTCCACAAGGGACTATGTTGAGGCCTTGAAGCGGCTCCGTCCGGAAATAATGCTCATCGAGTCTGCTTGGAATGGGAACGACGGCGATTGGGCCTTCCACATTACTGGACCAACTGGGCCGAAGGCAGGATTCTACGGGCTGATCGAAGCATGCCGTCAGCAGGGAATTCCCACCGTCTTTTGGAACAAGGAGGACCCACCCCACTTTGATGAATTCTTGCCAGCAGCCAGGGAGTTCGACGTCATCCTCACATCGGAGGAGTCGCTGATCGGGGAGTATGCTGCAGCGGCAGGGCATCAGAATGTGGCTACGCTGCCTTTTGCCGCCCAACCGCGCATCCACAAGCCGCGGCGAGATGCTCAATCCGATGTCGGAAACGTCGCATTCGCCGGCCAGTACTTTGCACACAAGTTTCCCGAACGTCGTGAGCAAATGAATCTGTTGTTCCCGCCGTCGGCCGAGCTGGGGCTGTCGATCTATTCGCGGGCTTTGGGTGGTGACCCCAACTATGCGTTCCCGGAACCATATGCCCAGTTCGTTGTGGGTTCCCTGCCTTATGAAGCTATGGTTCGTGCCTATGGCCACCATAAGGTCTTCCTCAACGTCAATTCGGTTCCACAATCGAAGAGTATGTGTGCACGGCGGATCTTTGAGCTCAGCAGCAGCAAAACCGCTGTCGTCAGTGTTGAGTCTGATGCCATTTCCGGTGCGTACGCAGCCGATGAAGTGTTTACCGTGAAGACTCAGCCCGAAGCGCGTGAAGTGCTGGGGCGTCTCGTCAGTGATCATTCGTTCCGTGAGCGGGCGACACACAAAGCGTGGCGTCGCACCCTGCAGCAGCACACTTATGCGCACAGGATGCAGCAGATCTATTCGATGGCGGGCCTGGCATGGAAGCTCCCGCAGGAGACCGTCACCGCGGTCCTGGTTGCGTCGTCAATATCTTCGCTTGACCGCCTGATCGGCCAAGCAAGAGAACAATCAGTCGAGCTTGAGAGCGTCGTCGTTGTTGGCAGGGCGGGACTTGAGGACAGCCAGATCAGGGCCATTTTGGCCCGCCGTGGCCTTTCCGCGGACAGCGTGGTTGTCCGGACTCCAGAAGAGATAGAGCACTACAGGCTGCCTTCAACCTATGTGGTTGTTTTTTCAGAAGCATATGATTATGCGCCGAATTACGTCAGCGATCTGAGGCTCTACACTCGTCATGATGATCAGCCTCGGATAACAGGCAAAGGCGTGACGGGGAGCTCCAAAAAGTCGGATGACGCCTACATCGGCGATGCCTGGCCCGAGGACGTAGAGAGCTTCAACGTGCTTTCGGGAGCCTGGATTGCTCCGGCGACTGCGGCTTGGAAGCCGCTGCTGTTACAGGAGACGTTAGCTCCCGGCTCCACATATGAATCTTCGGAACTGGTGGCTATCGCCGACCGGTTCAATGTCCGTGAGGCATCTGCCAGTTCAGATCCGTCCTGGACGGTTTAGGGAATCATCATGAAAATAGCTTTGTTTGACGGCATCGTCGAAACACATGTTGCAAGCTCACTTGAGCGGGCGTTGGTTGCCGCGGGCCACACGGTCTTGAATACAGGGAAGGTTGGCCACGGCTACAAGTTCGCAACCGGCCCTGGCCAACTGCACGTTCTTAACACAACCCTGGACAGGGTCGTTGACTTTCAACCTGATGTAATTTTTGTCTTCCGTCCGGCCAATCTTCCCATGCCGCTGCTGGAGCGCGCAAAGCGTACTGGTGCGCGCTTGGTTGCATGGCTTTCCGATGACCCCGTTCTTTGGGACCTTTCCTATGGTCCCGTGGTTGAGAGCTACGACGTGGTCCTGCATTGTGGAACAGCCAGAGTGCTGGACTTTTACGAGTCCATGTTCGGGCGACCCACTGGAATTAACTTCCCATTCTGGACAGACCAAAAGGCATTTCCCTATGTCTTCGGTTCTCAGCCCCGAGAATCTGACGCCATGTTCTTGGGAAATGTCCATGATGAAGTGCGACGTACACGGTACTTCGATTTGGGCTCTCTGTCGTCCAGTATTCGCATTCACGGAAACGTTGGGCGTGACTACTACCGTATCGGCGGGGGTTTCCTCGATAGCGATGAGGAAGTGGTGGAGGCCGGGGCCCGAACGGGCCTCGCCGTCAACATACCTCAGTATTTCCGTGACCACCAGGGCCTTGAAACGTGGTTTGACGGCTTGGATAAGCTTGGATTCTTCCAGTATCCAAGTCGCGTGATCCAGTACGCCGCCATGGGAATTCCGATTGTCTCCGTAGTACCTGATGCCGAGGACTTGGCCTCATTCCCGGAGATCGTTTGCGTGGAGTCAATTGACAAACTGGATGCCGCAATCCAGTCACTGCTTGCTTCATCCTCCCTCGAGGATTTGAGCCACGCGACGCATGATCGTTTCCTTCGGAACTATTCCGCTGCTGCGCGCGTAATGGCTTTGGAATCCGTTCTTGAGGACGATTCCTGGCAACAGCTCGATGCAACAGAACGTAGCCTGTGGTTCACACAATTCGATGCTGTGGAGGCTGGCCGCGAAGAGGCAGCACCGTTGCGACCCACGGAAGTTGTAGTCGAACGTGAACAGATTGAGATTAGTGAGCCTTCTACGGTGCGTTCAATTGGGGTTCTGGGCGTAGGCTTCCGCCGGGTAACCTCAACATCCTCGGTTGCAATGCGGGCGTTCCAGACGCTGGGGCATAACGTCGAGGCGCTGGATCTGGCCCAATACAAGAGCGTTTTGGTGCCTGATCCCAACCGCGAGTTCAAGTTCGTCATTAACGCTGCCAAGTTCATGCAGAGCGTTAAAAATCTTCCTGAGCTGCTGGTCATATCGGGGCTGGATTGTGGCGTCACGCAGGCCGGCCGGGACCAGCTACTCGCCGCAGGCGTTCGGCTCGCAGTGGTTGGAGCTGAGTATGCCAACACGGGTGAGAAGGTCAAGCGCTTGGCATCCCGGGTGGACTACCTCGGCGTCCTTAACGAAACCGTAGCCGCGGGCTTGGTGGGCGATGGTTTCGAATCTGTCGAGCACTTGCCAAGCCTTGTCGACCGTTCGTTCCGCACAGCAGTGGAGAGGGTGCGTGAACGGCATCAGCGGGTAGTCGTCGCCGGCAAGCGCAGACTTCACTTCAACAAGCAGGCCGCTGCCTTCCGTGATTTGGCAGACTGGCCTTCACTGGAGCTCTTCATTGAAGAATCACCGGAGGAGTTCAACAACGTGGAGGCATTGGCCGCCGCGCTTAAATCCACGGTTGTCGTTGCCCCGTTTGACGCAAGCATTCCAGGCCCGTTGCCTTCCGAAGCGTTGCCTTTTGCAATGGCCTCCGGATCGATGGTGGTAGTTCCTCGTGGGGTTGGAACAATGAACATATGCCCTGCGGGAATTGCATCCGTGTCCGTCAGGGAGCGGGGCGAGCTGGCCATGAAGCTATCGAGGCTTGCATCATCCAAGGCGAGCACGGATAGGATCCTCTCAGCCGCTCGGGCCACGGTCCTCGGGCCCCTCAACGCCGAAAAGAGGTTTGAAGGTCTGCTGGCAAGGGTTTTCGGCCCTCAGGCGACCACGATCGACGGACCCACCGTGATGACCGATATGGACAAGACCGTCGGGGACGTGAATCTGACTCTTACGTATGATCAAAAGTCCGTAGCTGTAACGCATGAGCGAATCAATGGCAGGGGCACGGATCTGTTGGCGACTGTGGCTCATGGCGTCAGCGAGGAGTCCGCCGGGCTCTACAAGCTAGTCGTGAGCGTTGGCGGCTCCGTTGCTTACTCCGAAATACTTCGGCAAACGCCGGCGAGCCGGAGCTTGCGGGTACACGTGCCGAAGAACCAGGAGACACCGGCAGTATCGTTTGCCATTCTCCCGGCCTCCAAGTCGTTGAAGGTCCGCCCGGCGGCATTTCCGTCGGCGGAGATCTCCAAGCTGGAGTGGGTGAGTGCACGGGAGAACGTTAATTCCTTGGTCACTGTGTCCACATCACCCTGGGGCTTGGGCAGCGGTACGTTTACACACTGATCGCAAAGCGACGCCTTCTACCCGCACCGGGTAGAAGGCGTCGCGGCTTTTAACCTCGGTCAGAGTAGAACGCCAGGTTTTTAACGCCGGCTCCATTGGTGACATTGATCATGTAGTACTTCCCCGACCCTAGAGAGGCATCACCTATGTTGGCGGTAACGGACTCAAGCCGTGGGTTCATCCCCATTTCCTTGCCGTAGTTGGGGTTGTAGTTCGTCGCGCTTACGGTCTTTTCGTAGTTGCGGCCATATCCGTCTGTCCACTTCACATTCACCGTTCCACCACTCAGGTTTTGCCCGGTGACCACGACGCCCCCGTCACCATAGAAGATGGAGTCCGTGATGATTGGGGTATTGTTCGCCGCCTTCAGCCGGTCTGCCAAGGGCCCCCAAACACCTTGACAGGTGTAGAAGCCGTCCCACATATAGGAGATGACTTTCATTGGGGCATTACCCAATTGTTGAAGTTGTCGGTCTACGCGTGACTTGGTCGTCTGACCCCGCGAGTTGTCGTCACAGGGGTTCTGACTGGTTGCAGGAGCCATACCTTCCAGGTTGGCCCAGAGCTCTGCGCCCGTACCATCGACGCCCTCCGCTGCTGCAGCGAAGTAGTCACGTATCGGGGCTTGGTACTTACTTCCCCAGGAGCCGTTTCCTACGATCGACGCGGCATAAGGATCAACGGGATTGTCGGCCTCGTTTCCAAAGAAGGCCCCGGATTTGCCCGTTCCCATGCCATCTTGGATGGCAATCACGAGATGGTTGTTGCCGGACGTCAAGCCTATTTTTTCAGCCCCATCACGGACTTGGGTGACAGTAAGGCCTCCCGTTTTCCGTCCGTCCAAGTACGGGCTGACGAGGCCTCCACGATCGGGGTGTATTCGCGCAATAGCCTGATTCTGAATCTTGTACAGATTCAGGATGGGGTCGAACGTGGTACCGCTGGTGACAGGCATTTCATAGGACAAATAGAAGCCTCCCAGGCCAGACACATTGATGACGTTCTTCTGGTAGCGAAGGAACCGGTCTGTGAACTGCGTGAAGGCAGGCAGGTAGCTTACGTCCGGCAGGTACCCGTAATCAGTGCGTGCAATCGGAATGGGCAATCCGGCGTAGTACTTCATTCCGAGGGTTGTGGCTGTCTTGGCCAACGAGACGTTAACTCCGGCAGTGCCCGCGGCCGTAGCGCCACTAACGACGACGACATCGTACAAACCATTCGATGACGTGCAGTTGCTGCCCTGGTTAGGCAGCACGAAAACTGTGAAAGGTTTGCCGTTACCTGTGAGGGAGACATCCCGTGGGCAGGCGAGGGATGGGGCGCCCCATAAGGCGTTGTCCGAATACGTAAAGTATCGGTTGACCTTTACTCCTGATGCAGCAGCTTGGGCACAGTTGGCGCCATTAATCTTGCAGTCCGCGGGGATATCGCTCAGCACCGCGGGCTTGATGCGTGAGCCGAACGTGATCACGGTATCGCCGCCCAAAGCCTTGATACTGGACAGCTTCTGTGAGTTCACAGCATCGCTGCTACTCCCGAAAATGAAGTAGCCGCTGATGGGATAAACGGGTGTCGGGGCGGCTTGTGCATTCGTTCCATGCAAGCAGCCAATTACCAAGACAAATGCCGCCAAAAGGCAGGCTGCGAGGTGCCGGGCTGTAGTGCGGAAAGTAGGCGTTTCAGATCTGAACTTGGCCACAGCGGATCCTTGGGCTCGTAGGGTGAGACCTTGGACCTATGGCAAAAGAATGGCGGGCGGAGGCGCGAAACTCAATAACTTGACAGAAAGCTTCAAGCAACAAAAAGGGCCGTCAATGCGCGGTCAAGCGTATGACGGCCCTAATGGCAGTGTTGAAAAGACTAAACGGCAGGTGTCATGCCAAACTCTTCAATTCGGTGCCCAACGCCCAGCAGTTCGGCGATGGCTGCGACGGTTCGCTCGGACGCGCGCCCGTCTCCATATGGGTTGACGGCGTTGGCCATGGTGTCGAAGTGGTTGGCGTCGTTGAGAAGTCGGTCCACCTCGAAGACAATCTTTTCCTCATCGGTACCGATAAGGGTAACTGTGCCAGCCACAACGGCTTCGGGCCGCTCGGTGTTTTCACGCATCACCAGAACGGGCTTGCCGAGGCTGGGTGCTTCTTCCTGGACTCCACCAGAGTCCGTAAGGACGATGTGTGCCATGGAGAGCATGCGTGTGAATTCGCCGTAAGCGAGGGGTTCAGTTACTACGACATTGGGCTTTCCGGCAAGAGCAGGAAGCACAGCCTCGCGAACCACGGGATTCTTATGGGCTGGCAACACAATGGTCAGATCCGGCTCGGCGTCAGCGATACGGGCCAGTGCTCGGCCGACTCCACGCATGGCGTCACCTTGATTCTCACGTCGGTGCGTAGTGACAAGGAGTATTTTCCGTCCACTGGCAGCGAGATCTTCAAGCTGCGGATCGGTGAATGGAATCTGCTTATCAACCGTGGTGAACAAGGCATCAATGACGGAGTTACCAGTCACTACGATGTCGTCGGCGGACACGCCTTCTGCCAGCAAGTTAGCTCGGCTGGTTGACGTGGGGGCCAGGTGCAATGCCGTGATTTGGCTGGTGATCTTGCGGTTGGCTTCTTCAGGGAAGGGCGAGTAAAGGTTGCCACTTCGGAGCCCGGCTTCGACGTGAACCACTGGAATTCCGTGGTAGAACGCTGCAATGGCGCCAGCGGTCGAAGTGGTGGTGTCACCCTGAACGATGACGGCATCGGGCTTGTTAGCGGCGAAAAGCTTGTCCAAGCCAGAAATTGTGCGGGTCATAATGTCCGAGAGTGACTGCCCCGGCTGAAGAATATCAAGATCGTGGTCTGGTGTAATTCCGAACAATTCGTTCACCTGATCCAACATTTCACGGTGCTGGCCTGTGACGGTAACGATGCAATCGAACTCTTCGGACTCGTGCAGGGCATGGACGATGGGAGCCATTTTGATGGCCTCCGGACGGGTACCAAAAATAGGCATGATGCTGGGCACGTTTTCCCCCAAAAGAGCGATTCTACGACAGACAGAGACCTCCACATCATATCGGAGGCCAGTGCCCAGTCAGAAACCGCATGGAATCATTGCGTCCCGGGACGTTATCCAGCCAACAGCAGCGCGGTCAGCAAAGCCGGTATGGCGAGGACTGCCAGAATGACAAGTACCAAGGCCACCCGCCGTTTGAACTGTTGATCGGGTTCCTTGGCGGAACCTGCGACGACGGCACCCGAAGGGCGCTGAATCGGGCCGGCCGGGGCGCGCCGTGGCGCGGACGCGGGGATATGCAGGTTGAACCGGCGTCGCTTGAAATGGCGCCCGGCAGGAAGGGGTCTTGCTGAGTTTTCGCTCACCGTTAGCACCTTCCTGCATGGCCGCATTCGGGCGGCTTCTCGAACTGTTCTTCTCACTACCTTAGTGAGAAGAACACTCCGGCTGCATCCACACGTCGATCAAGCCACCCGTTTCGACCACGAACCGGTCCAGCCAGGCGCCCGCGGAAAGATCGGGACGGGACCCCACCATCTGTATCTCCGCAGGCGTGCATTGCTCGATCAATGTGCCCGCGCGCATGAGATGGTATTCGGACGTCACCACCGTCACGGACTTCCAGCCGTGCTCCGCAATTAATGAGCGAAGGGCTTCCGCTTCGCCCCTTGTGTTGAGAGGAGACGGGCGGAAGCACACCAAGTCCGGATCACCGGACTCCTCATCACAAAGCGCATCGCCCTCCACGTTCCCAGCGAGTCCCGTCGTTGACACCACAAGGACGGGTATATCCAAATCCTTCTGCAGTTTTTCGGCCACCGGCAGTCTCTCCTTGCTCATCCCACCCAGGACGACAATCGCGTCGGTGTGGCGGGGATTCGCCTGGGGAGGATCGTAGAAGAACTGGAAGGCGGCAATCAGCCAGAGGAGTGCCGCCAAAAAGCAGACCGCCACGAAAATGCCAATGACACGCGTGGCGGAGGCGGTTTTGAGGGGCACGGGGACAGTCTAAGGTCAGGAAATGAGCGCTTCCTCCCAGCTGAGGACCACGGCATCGGTTACCTCGTATCAACATCCTCAAAAACAAGGAAAGTCTGCGTATCCAGCACGCCGTCCATGGATTGCAACTGGTCGAAGATCACACGCCGGAGGTGGATGTTGTCGGTTGCCCGGACCAGCAGGATGACGTCGAAGTCTCCACCTACAAGGGCAATGTGGTGAACTTCCGGAATGGCGCGGAGCTCTTCCTTAAGTTCGCGCCATGAGTGTTGCTGAACCTTGAGAGTCACGTAAGCGGAGGAGCGCAATCCTGCCTTGATGGGATCCACCAGGGCAGTGAACTTTGTGAGAACCCCTTCGCCAGTAAGCCGTGCGATGCGCGAGTAGGCGTGGGCCCGGCTGATGTGCACGTTCTCTGCTACCTGCGTGATGGACATGCGGCCGTCCGTGGTGAGTTCGCGGATGATGTCCCGGTCCACCGCATCCAACGGCACTGCGGCCTGCTCTGCCTCGGTCTCGCTCATGGCACTCCAAATCGTCTACAGCACAGGCGCGTTACCCAGCTCACAATTACATTCCGTCTTTCAGAATAGCCACTTTAGACAAGCTCTTCCATGATTTTGGCAAAAGCTGGATACGAAACTTCACTCGGGAACATACTGGAAGCACATAGTGGCTAGAGAAGGACGGACCAATGACGATCCACGCAGACCATTCTGCGCCGGAAACGGCTGTAGAGGACCACGCTGCTGACGTTCGGACAAAATTCGGCATCAGCGTTGAGGACTACATGCTCCCCGCCCGGCACCAGATCCAGATGGTGAACCCCGACGGCACCCTCCGTTCCCATGACGAGCAAGGCACCGAACCCGGCCACGAGTACCCCACGCCCAGCGACGCTGAACTTATGGCCGCCTACGAGCAACTCGTCGTCGGACGTCGCGTCAACGATCAAAACTCCGCGCTCGTCCGGCAAGGCCGTATGGCCGTCTACCCTTCAAGCCACGGTCAGGAAGCCTGCCAGGTAGCGGCAGCCATGTGCCTCAAGGAGGGTGACTGGCTGTTCCCGACCTACCGGGACGCCGTCGCCGTCATGACCCGCGGGGTGGATCCTGTTGAGGTCATGACCATCTTCCGTGGCGACTGGCACGGCGGGTACGACCCCAAAGAGCATAAAGTGGGCATCCAGTGCACGCCGCTGACCACGCAACTGCTGCACGCTGTCGGCGTCGCGCATGCCGCCAAGCTGCGCGGTGAAGAGACTGTGGTGATGGCCATGTGTGGCGATGGCGCCACCAGCGAAGGCGATTTCCACGAGGCCCTGAACTTCGCCGCTGTCTTTCACCTGCCCGTGATCTTTTTCGTGCAGAACAACAAGTACGCCATTTCGGTCCCGCTGAGCCACCAGTCCGTAGCGCCGTCGTTGGCGCACAAGGCTGTTGGCTACGGCATGGCAGGTGAGCGTGTCGACGGCAACGACCTCGTGGCACTGCTGGCGGTCATGGACCGTGCAGTGAAGCTGGCCCGCGAAGGCTCCGGGCCGCTGCTGATCGAGGCGCACACCTACCGCATGCAGGCGCACACCAACGCCGACGATGCCACGCGTTACCGACCGGACAGCGAGGTCGCCGAATGGCAGGCCAAGGATCCGCTGACCCGCATGAAGTCGTACCTCACAGATAAAGGACTGCTGGATGATGCCGCGAACCACAGAATCGCCGAGCACGCCGAAGCGGTAGCCACCCAGCTCCGGGAAGGCCTGGGGGAGGATGTCCCGGTCCAACCGCTGGACCTCTTCAAGTACGTCTTCTCCAAGCCCACCCCACAGCTGAAGGAGCAGTCCGAACTGCTCGCCGGCGAACTCGCCCGTGAGGAGAGCGCAAAATGACAGTGACCACCAACGCCAACGTCAGCGCCGCAACCGCGAACGCTGCTGCTTCAGCAGCCGCCACCGCCGAGGCAAGCGGCCCGCAGAGCCTCACCATGGCCAAGGCCCTGAACACAGCCATGGCCGACGCCATGCGCGCTGACCCATCCGTCCTGGTTTTCGGCGAGGACGTAGGAATGCTCGGCGGAGTCTTCCGCATCACGGACGGGCTCATGGCCGAGTTCGGTGAGCAGCGCTGCTTCGACACCCCGCTCGCCGAGTCGGGCATTGTTGGCATGGCTGTCGGAATGGCCATCAACGGAATGCGTCCCGTCATCGAGATGCAGTTCGACGCCTTCGCCTACCCCGCGTTCGAGCAGATCGTCAGCCACGTGGCCAAAATGCACAACCGCACCAAGGGCAAGCTCAAGATGCCTATGGTCATCCGCGTGCCTTACGCCGGCGGCATCGGGGGAGTGGAGCACCACTGCGACTCCTCCGAGTCCTACTACGCCCACACAGCCGGCCTCAAGGTCTACACGCCGGCCACCGTGGCTGACGGCTACCGCATGCTCCGCGAAGCCATCGATTCCGATGACCCGGTCATGTTCATGGAACCCAAGAAGCTCTACTGGTCCAAGGACCAGGTAGACCTGGGTGCGTTGCGCGCAGAGCACGACGCCGGTACCTCCACCGAGGGCCGCGCGGCTGTGGCTCGTCCAGGCACTGATGCGACGCTCATTGCCTATGGACCGTCCGTCCCCACCGCGCTAGCAGCTGCCGCCGCGGCCGCCGAAGAAGGCCGCTCGCTCGAGGTGATCGACGTACGGACCCTGGTTCCTTTCGATGACGAGACCGTCTGTGCGTCCGTGCGCAAGACGGGACGCGCCGTCGTCATCGCCGAAGCGCACGGCTTCGCCTCTGTGTCCTCCGAGATCGTGGCCCGCGTCCAGGAACGCGCGTTCCACTTCCTGGCCGCGCCGATCCTCCGCGTGACCGGTTTCGACGTCCCGTTCCCGTCTCCCAAGCTGGAGCACTATTACCTGCCGAGTGTCGATCGCATCCTCGACGCCGTCGACGACCTTCAATGGGAGGACTAACCATGAGCTCAGAAATGCAGGTATTCCGTCTGCCGGACCTGGGGGAGGGCCTCACGGAGGCTGAACTGGTCAACTGGCTTGTGGCCGTGGGAGATGAGGTCCGCGTTGACCAGCCCATCGCCGAGGTCGAAACCGCCAAGTCCATGGTGGAGGTGCCCTCGCCGTATGCGGGCACCGTCGCCGAACTTCACGGAGAGGCCGGTGAGACGCTCGACGTCGGCAAGCCGTTGATCTCGATCGCTCGCGCCGGTGCCGCTCCAGCGGCGCCGGAAGCTCCATCAGCCACCGACGATGCTGTATCAACTGGTGTTGCGACATCGCCTGAGGTTGAGGCGGCCGCCGAGACCTACCGGACCGAGGAGAAGGCCGGCTCCGGCAATGTGCTGATTGGATACGGCACTCCTGGCGGGGCTACCGGAGGCCGCACCCGTCCGCGGAAGGCGAGCGTCGCCGTGGTCGAGCCTGTCACGGAGGCTCCGGCTCCGTCTCTGGAGGCTGCCCTTGCAGCAACCCGGATTCCTGGGAAGCTGAGCGCGGTCATTTCCCCCCTGGTGCGGAAGATGGCGCGCGACCACGGCGTCTCACTCGACGCCATTGAAGGTTCAGGTGCCAGCGGACTGATTATGCGAAGGGACGTCGAAGCCGCCATTTCGGCGCCGGCAGCTCCGGCCGCGCCTGCTTCGCCAGTTACCGTTGGTGCCGGTGCCGCGGCGGGTTCTGTCGATGGCCGGACCGGCCTCGGTGTTTCGGCCAGGACTCCCGTTCGTGGCGTCCGGAAGGCCGTCGCCGCCAACATGACCCGCAGCCGCTCAGAGATTCCTGAGGCCACCGTGTGGGTGGATGTCGACGCAACCGCGCTGCTGGAGATGCGGGCCGAACTGAAGAAGCGTGCGCCGCATGACACCCCCGGCCTGCTGGCTTTCATTGCCCGTTTTGTCACGGCTGGGTTAAAAAGGTATCCGGCGCTGAACACGCGCTTTGAGACCGCAGCCGACGGGTCCCAGGAGATCGTGGGCTTCGAAGGAATCAACCTTGGCTTCGCAGCGCAAACGGACAGGGGTCTGGTAGTTCCATCGGTGCGCAATGCGCATGAGTTGAGTGCCCGTGAACTCGACGCGGAGATCCGACGCCTGACCGCCGTCGCGCGTGAAGGTAAGGCCACGCCCACTGAACTGGGCTCCGGTACCTTCACGCTCAATAACTACGGCGTCTTCGGGGTTGACGGCTCTGCTGCGATTATCAACTACCCCGAAGTTGCAATGCTCGGGGTGGGTCGCATCATCGACAAGCCGTGGGTGGTAAACGGCGACTTGGCTGTCCGCAAGGTCACCGAGCTGACCTTGGCCTTCGACCACCGGGTATGCGATGGCGAAACCGCTGCCGGTTTCCTTCGGTACGTCGCGGATGCCATTGAGAACCCTGGTGGGACTCTCGCGGATATGTAAACGAATGAGGCCGGCGCCACTGTGCGCCGGCCTCATTTTGCACGCCGTTAGCTTACTGCGGCCGTGATCGCGTTTCGCATGACGTGGTAGACCTCATCCACGTAGTGGTACGGCGCAAGTCCCCACTGGTGACCTGCTGCTGCCTTGACCGTGTCCTGACCTACGGAAAGGACATTGCAGCCCTCGTTCCGGAGGTGGTCGAAATAGCGCTGATACACCTTGTTGTATGTGGCGGCGTATAGGCCGCGGTAGATAAGTCCGGACTGCCCGTTATCCGACTCCTCCGCCCACTCAGGGGCGAGGACCAGAATGGGGCGCCCAGTGGACTTGATCTTGCGGATTACCACGCTGGCCGCCTTTGACCATAGCTTGAAGTGCTCCTCAGATCCGAAGGCTATAAGCCGGGGCTCGCTCTCCTGCTGCTGCAGAAGCTTGCTTTCCCCCAACTCCCAGCTCTGTGTGATGTAAGAGCCGCTTCCGAGTTCAAAAACGCCAAGTCGTTCGTCTACAAGGTCCAAGACAAAAAGATCTGTCTCGCTGGCCGACTTGTCAATCGTGGCGAACAAGGACGAGCGGATGTCATTTCGGACGCACTGATTCTGGAACTTGGAAGTAAGTGCGCTCTCTCCACGCAGAACGCCTCTTGGAGATGCGGCACTGATCATCCCTTGACGGGCGACGTACTCGACTATGGTCCAGTCTTTGTCGAGGAAGGGGTATGTGTCGCGCGACACGCAACTGCCGTAGATAAACAAGCCGGGCAAAATGGACTCCCACATGGTCGGAAGAGAATTCCCCCAGCGTAGCAAGAGGGTTGGGGCACCGATGACACGCCGCCTCGGGGCGCCGGTCACACGGGGCGGGTTCGTCGCCGGGAGAGGCGTTCCGGTATCTTATCTTGGTGGGGAATATAGAACACATCGCTGATCGTCGTACGTATGCGTTCGATATGGGCTTTGGATTTTGCGACCTGTGCGGCCAAGCCTATTTCCTGACAGGCCAAAATGAGGGGCCAGAGCATCCTTGTCCCACGCGACCCAGGGTGATCGACCCTGCGAAGCACATGGTCACGAACTATAAGGGTGTGGATTCATTCCTCCGGGCATCGGTGATACCGCCGGGATACCAGGTCATTGTCGAAAACGGCATTCCGATCGACATCAACGTACAAAACCGGGGGTACGACACCACCGTCGTCTTTTTCCAAGGAGCCATCGACCCGCGGTGGACGCTGCCGGCCTTTGCTGGGATGGGAGTCTCCTCCGACACGCACGTGAACCGGATTTTCATCTCGGATCCCAGCCTGGTTCTCACTGATCGACTTAACCTTGGATGGTTCGTCGGCAACTCCAGGATGAACATCCAAAAGAACCTCCTGGACATCATTAGTCACATTACGGACACCTGGGGCGAGCAACGCCTTGTGTTCTATGGAGCATCCGGCGGCGGCTTCGCCTCACTCTTTTTCTCCGCCCACTTTCCCGGCTCCCTGGCAATCGTCTCGAATCCGCAGACGAACGTAGCCAAATATGAGCCGGCGGCAGTGGAGCGCTTTGCTGAAGTTTGCTATGGCGTGCGTGGGAAAGAACCCATGAGCCAGCTTCCAGACGACGTAACAACTGACCTCCTTGAGCTTTACCGGGAGCCGCGTGGCAACGTGGTGGCCTACATGCAGAACAGCACGGATGTTTCGCATGTTGAGAACCACATGAACCCGCTGTTGGCGGCGGCCCACCCGGACAATGAGATCCACGTTCTGCTAGGCGAGTGGGGGGAAGGGCATGTCGCCCCACCCAAGCCGATACATGTTCAGGTCTTGGATATTTCATCCAGCCAAGACTGGCGAAGCGGCTTAACTGCTATGGGATTCGAGAGAGTTAGCCTGCCGCTTCACGTTTAGACGCTGGCGCTCGGTGGCGTCTCCAGCTCATCTTCTAAATTCCAACCTCCGTGCCGCGGTGGAGACCGTGTCCCAGGAAGCCATAAAGAATTACCCTGCGAAGTCTCCCATTCTTATGTACTTATGGCACATCCCGAAGAGGGGTGGCCTCCCCGTCCGTCATCTTACGGCTTTGTTCCTTCATAATTCCCTAGTTGAAAGGTCCCTTACAAAGCTGATGTAGTGTGTCGCTTGGTTACTGTTCGGTAGCTATCAAATGGGGGCGGGTTTCCGCCATTTAGCGCGGAAAGCAGACTTTAGTGCGCCATAAAAACCGTAGAAACAGACTTTTTGCTGCCGGGGTGAGCCTTGCCCTTTCGGCGCTCATGCTGGTGGGCCTTGTACCGGCCCAAGCATCGCCAGCCACAACCCAAACATCGCCTGGTACGGCACCGGCAACGGTAGCTATCCAACCGGCAAACACTGTCATCCAGGACACGTCTCAGGATTTCAAGCCACCAGTGACGTCGCCGTTTGCGGATATCGCCACGTCGCAGCAGTTCTATAAGGAAATGGCATGGTTGGCCTCTGCGCGAGTCAGTACTGGTTGGACCGAAGCGAAGGGGACAAAAACCTACCGCGCACTCTTGCCCGTTAATCGCGATGCGATGGCTGCGTTCATGTACCGCCTTTCAGGTAGCCCCGGATTTGTTCCCCCAAAGGTCTCGCCTTTTGCTGACGTGAGCACCTCACAGCAGTTTTACAAAGAAATGGCCTGGCTTGCATCAACCGGCATCAGTACAGGTTGGACGGAAGCAAATGGAACCAAAACGTACCGGGCAACCCAGCCAGTCAACCGGGATGCCATGGCAGCATTCCTCTACCGGCTAGCTGGTAACCCGGACTACACCGCACCAGCAACAACGCCGTTTGCTGACATCACCAAGTCGCAGCAGTTCTACAAAGAAATGACGTGGTTGTCCCAAAGGGGAATCAGCACGGGTTGGAATGAGTCCAATGGCACCAAATCCTACCGTGCGCTGCAGTCGGTGAACCGCGATGCAATGGCGGCATTCATGTACAGATTCCAGCAATTCAAGAGCCCGTTGACCATCACGAATGAACAACTGATGGAGGGCATTGCCGGTGTCAAGTACCTCGACCAACTCAAGGGAGCCGGAGGATTCGGAGAGCTTGCGTGGAAAGCGCAAGGTCTGCCACAGGGACTTAGCATCGCACCCAATGGGGCAATATCCGGGTTGCCTACCGTCACGGGTCCCAGCTCGGTCACCGTAACGGCGACGGACACATCCGGCATGACCGTATCGCGTACGCTGACCCTCGACGTACCGCAGTCGGCTCCGCAGGAATGCGTCGGAAAGCCATGTGAAGTCGTAGTTCCAAAGCAGGACACCATCCACGTCCCGGGCAACAACATCGTTGCCATTACAAGGGAGCCCGCCACCAAGAAGATCACATCAATCGAGCTGACAGACATCGTTGTGGCTCAGGGGCAGGTCCTGACGCTGGCCCCCTGGGCCAACGTCGAGTCCGGAGCAGTCCTTATTGCAGATGACGTGAGCGTTACGACTGCCGGCACCAAGCTAATCAAGACCTCACCCGGCAATCTTTCCTCGGCCTATTCCGAAGGAACTGTTCACTTCACCACAACGGGCGCGTCTGCCCAGCAGGCTGAGACGCCGCCGGTTCTGGCTACGCCTCAGGAATCTCTGAACGCGGTCAAACCGAAAATGGAATGTGATCGCGGAGCCACCGCAGACCTGAAGGGATTGTCCGTTACGCCCGATCTGGAGCCTTCTGTCTACGCTGAGTGGGGTTGGTTTGGTCTTCACCTCATGCAGGCGAACATTGACGGATCAATAACCGTCAACATGGGCGCAGCAGTTTCAGGCGAAGGCAAATGCACTATGACGGTGCCTGAAGTGAAGGTAACTGTCCCCTCAGGTGCAGGCGCGATTGTCATGGCCGCCCAGCCGAGCATCACGTTCGAAGTAACCGGCAAGTTGGATATCAGCGCCTCTGTTGTACTGAAATGTGGCACCTCGTACCAGTGGAGGGACCAGCAGGAAAGCCGCTCAGCGTCATGCAGCACCGAACATGAACCTCTTGCGCTCTCCAGTGATTCAGGCATCGATGCGACCCTCACGGGCGCCTTGGATACCCGCATCACATGGATGGACATCGTTGGAATCACAGGCAAGATCGAAGCTTCCTTGGAGGCCGGCTTCCACCCCACCGAGGATCCGATGGCTGAGCTCAAAGCGTCAGCCGGCGTTGAACTGGGTGCTTGTGCGTTCTGCTTCTGGGAGGATTCACCGGCGAAATTGACGGTGTACTCCGGCACCATATTCGAGAAGACCATCGCAACGTGGTCCGCGAAGCCGCAGCCGCCTGGCGCTCCGGAGCCTGAAGTAGCTCCGAAGATTGAGCCGCTGAAGATCCTTACCACGAGCCTGCCCGGAGCTGTCCTCGGCAAGCAGTACAAGATTGGGATTGGAGCCATTGGAGGCGTAGCACCGTACGCGTGGAAGATATCCAAGGGAAGCCTGCCCGCGGGCCTTTCGTTGAACGCCGTAACTGGCGTCGTCAGCGGAACTCCTCTGGCTGCGGGCACAACAGCCATTACTTTCAGTGCGACCGACAGTCGAGGCGCATCCGCTGCTGCTGCATTGTCCGTGGTGGTGACTCCTAAGCCCGTTCGGGGCAACAAGGTTCTTGTTTACGGATCTACCGACGAAGGTTTCGGCGTGGCCAACGTGGCCCAAACCCTCCGCGCGGCAGGAGCGGAAGTTGTAGTTTCCAAGACGCTTCCCGCGGAATTGGGCACTTACAAATCCATCTGGAACCCCTCGTACAACGGATGGACTGCGGCTGAGGAACAGCAGGTTGCCGGCTATATTATCGACGGCGGCGCCGCATACCTCACGGGCGAACGGCCCTGTTGCGAGGAAGTGAACGACACAGTGCAACGTGTCTTGCGGCAGGTCCTCGTGGATCAGGATGTTGTGGTGGGTCGGCAAGGTGACGTTGACGGACCATACACGTTCAACCCGGCAGCAACCAACCAAATTTCGAAAGCACCCAATCTTCTTTCTGCTTTTGAACCCCTTGCCCCCGGAGCAATCAGCGGGCTTGGGGGAGTCGATGCGCGGAACGTCTTCGCCCGGAGCGATAGCACCGTTGTTGGCGGAGTCTGGTCGGAGGCGGATATGAAGTCCAAGCGAGGCCGAGTGGTGGTTCTCATGGATATCAACTACCTCGAGTACGACACAAGGGCGCCGATTCTGCAGAACGTGCAGAACTTCCTTTCCAAGACGCCTTAATGGCTATTCGCTGGTAGTTTCAGCGCCCTGAGAAGGCATGACCTCGCCAGTTGCGGGGTCATGCCTTCTTTTGTTGGCTGGTGCGTTTCTGCTGACCGTGGGCTGACCCGGTAGGCTGGAATCTGTTTTTTGTGATCTAACACCGGGGAATCGTGCGAGTTGTAGTTCTGGGAGATATTGGCCAATCCGTCTATCACGTGGGCGATGAGGCGATGGCCCACGCGGTGGTGGATGAACTGCAGGCCCGGGGAGTTTCGGACATCGTCCTGCTTTCCCGCAACCCTGAACAGAGCGCACGCCTCTATGACACATCTGCGGTGAAGACCCTGGAGTTTCCTTGGCCTCCACACCGGCGCGAGACATACCTAAAGGAAATCCGCGCCGTTTTGGCTGGCGACTTGGACGCTCTTCCGGTAGGCGACCAAGTGCATGCGCTTATCAAGACCGTTGGCGAGTCCGACGGCGTGGTCATTGCCGGCGGCGGCAACATGAATTCCCCCTACGGTTGGTTGCTCTATGAGCGTGCTGCACTCGGCGCCATAGCAGAGTCGTTGGGAAAGCCTCTCGTTATCTCCGGGCAAACAGTCGGCCCCGTTCTTACCGGTCCGGACTACGACACGGCTATTGAACTCTTCCGGTCCGCCGCGCTGGCAAGCGTGCGTGAGAGCACGTCGCTGGAAATGCTGAATGAAGCCGGCCTCCAGACCGGCTTGACCTTGGACGATGCAAGCTTCCTCAAAGCGAGCCCCGAGGGCGAGGGCTACCTATCGGCGGAACCGTCGTACCAGCCGAAGCCCGGACGTCCCTATCTGGTCGCCACCTTTGCGCCAGGGACCGGCGCCATGGACAGAAATGATTTCAACCAACGGGTTGCCGACATTCTGGACAGGATTGCGGGACCGGGCAGCCTTGATGTTGTCATGATTCCGCACATGTCCCGTCCGGGGAACCGCGACATCGACATCGAGATTCACGTGGACATCCAGCGCAGGATGCGGGCTAAGAACGTCACCGTGTGTGGACAGTTCACTGCCGAGGAAGCGGCCACCCTGACAACACAGGCGGAATTCGTCGTCGCAAGCCGCTACCACCCCATCGTTTTTGCGCTCGGAGCGGGCGTGCCCTGCCTGGCTCTGGCCGTGGATTATTACGGAGAGGTTCGCCTCGGCGGCGCCTTGGCGAACTGGGGCCTGGGGCACACGATGCGGTCACTCCGGCACGTAGTTACTCCTGAATTCAATGATTTCGTGGACGAGCTTTGGGGTCGCCGCCGTGACATCAGGGATTACCTGAACACCATTAGCCCATCACAAGCCGACTTCCAAAGTGCTTGGTGGGACACCGTCGTCGAAACCTTGAAGGGAGCGACACAGGTCGCTCCGATTCTTGACATCCCCGAACCGATTTTCCCGGAGCTTCACTCTGGTGAACACCCCGAAGCAGCGAAGCTCACGGCCAACAACGAGGCACATATCGGGCACCAGTCCGTGGAGCTCTACCGACTGACGCACGCTCTGGAGGACACCACGGGAACCCTGGCCGCGGCTGAGGCCGAGCGTGAGAGGTTACGGGTGGCCCTGGAGGCAATGTCGGGGGAGATAACCGCCGTCGAGTCCGAGGTGAGCCGATTGGAACAGCAGTTCAGCGCACTCGAGTCGTCCAAGGTGGTTCGACTGGCACGGCGCCTGAGGCTTCTCCGCTCCTAGACGGAACCACAGGCCGTTTTCCACGGTGTGCCGCCAGCCTTTCCAGCTTCCCCCCGGTTTCCGTGGGTAGAGTAGAGGCCTGAACATCGCCGGATTGCATTGGATACGGAGAACGCATTGTCAGCTTGGCTAGAACTCGGACCGGACAACTACGTCTTGAAAACTGAGGGTTCGTTACTCAATACCGGGCTCGTGGTGGGCTCCGAGCTCGCCATGGTCATCGACACCGGCTGCGGCCCGCGCCAAGGCCGCGAGATCCTTAATGCAGTGCGGGAAAAGACCCAGCTGCCGCTGGTGGTAGTGAACACCCACGCCCACTACGACCACTTCTTTGGGAATGCCGTTTTTGCGGACGACGGCGTCACGGAGTTTTGGGCCCACGCCAACTCCGCGGCGGCCATTGAAAAAGACGCCGACAATCAGCGCCGCTTCGTCGCCACGAACGAACCGGAGATGGCAGCAGGGGAGGGCGACGCCGTCGAGGTCGTTGTCCCAAACGCGCTTGTTCATGACCAGCCCGTGCTGGTTGACCTCGGTGGGGTCACTGCGACGCTCTTCTACTTGGGCAGGGCCCACACGGATGGTGATTTGCTGGTAGGCACCAGCTCGACGTTGTATGTTGGCGACGTTGTGGAACAAGGCGCCCACCCGTCCTTCGAGGATTCATACCCGGAAGAGTGGGCGGACGCCTTGCGTCACATCTCTGCGCTGCGGCACCGTTACGAACACCTGGTTCCGGGCCACGGCGAGCCCGCGAGCGACCAGTTCGTCAAAACCATGGCCAACACCATGAGCACCGCCGTACGGCAGGCCACCCAGTCGATTCGTGACATGCCCTCGGACGCAACCAAAGCCATCCCCGTCCTGCCGTATGGTCCAGAACAATCCCGCTGGTTCATCAAGCGGCTGCAGGAGACCAATGCTGCGGGTCGTACTACTCTGGGTACCCCTGACTTCGGACCGGGAAAAACAGGTTCATATCCTTCCTGAGTAAGCGCGTGGCCAATCAACGAAATAAAGGAACGGTCCGTCACCTTGATTGGTGACGGACCGTTCCTCGTTTTCGCCCCAGTAGCTATGGGTCCTTTGGCGACTACTAACTTCTAGAGTGCAACTCCCGTGCTCGAATAGCCGATCTGCAGACGTGACCCTGTCGGCAATGCACCGATGGGCTGGCTAAGGACAACGTCGATCATCGTGACAATGATGGCACTCGATGACTTGCTGACCTTGTGGAGGGTAACCTGCCCCAGCCCGGCGACTTGGACCACCGTGTTCGGAGCGACCGATGCATTGATGGCGGGCAGCCCGGCAATCCTTAGGTTGGTGAATGTCGACGTATCCGTCAGAGTTGCAGTAGTTGCGCCCGCAGTCCGGGTTGCGCTCGTTTCAGCCTTGATGCCATCCGCCTGAATCAGTCCGTTGAGGACGTTGAGTCCTGCAATGGTGTTCGTCACGGTGCTCTTCGGCTGCGGGCTTAGGACACCACTGGTCTTCGTTGAGGTTGCTCCGACTGTTGCCAGCCCCGGAACGGTGGCCCCTGCCAGATTCGCTGATCCGGCCCCACCGCTGCACCCGACGTAGGCCAGCGCAGTGGGACTTGAATTAATCAGCCCCGAAGCAAGCAAGGCCCTGGTGCTGAAACCGGTGCCGGAAAGGTAGCCCGACTGTGGAGCCGTAAGGTTCGCAGAGCTGACCCCAAGACGGATATCCGTTCCGACCTTGAGCCCAGGGAGCCCGGTCTTCAGGACTTCGACACGGAGGGCCGTGGTCGACACCTGATAGGCGCCGTTGACCAGGCGCTTTTCCTGCCCGTTCAGCGTGATCTTGCCGACTGAGCCCACCAACGGTACTGAGAGATCCAGCACCGTATTGGCCCCAGGGTTGGCCCCAACCGCGACACCCAGAACCTTCAAATCAGCGATGGTGGTCTTGTTCGTTCCGGCAAACGCGCCTGCTGTATTTTTGTCCGCCGAACTCTCCGACGTGATGGCACCGGCGGTGATCAGCCCACCCAGGAGGTTGGCTCCGTTAATCGTTGATTTGCTTTCGATCCGTTTCCCTGTGGCGGTAAGCAGGGATTTGACACTGGTTGATGCAGAGCCGACATTTCCGACGGCTGGGACAGTAAGTGCCGCTGCGGTGTTCGATGACGTCTTTCCGGTGGCGCCAGTGCAACTGATGCTTGAACTAGCAGTCGGTCCTGAAGTCAGGGTCTTATCCGCATTGAAAATGTAGGAACCATATGCGGTGCCGGAGAATCCGGTAGCTACTTGAGCTGGTGTAGTAGCAGCGAGAGCCGGTGAGACCGGTCCGGCCAGACTGAGTGCTAGAGCCCCCAATAATGCAACATGCGAACGCTTCATGTAGTTATCTCCCCAGAATGTTTTACACGATCTCGTAAGTTGCTTACGATGGCGCTCACGGTACAGCCCCGAAATAGGCTAAAACAATAGGTCCGTCGAATTCAGTAAAGAGTTTACGAGCGCGTGGTGCCGGGCCCGCGAGCATGAGCGCGACCCGCCACAAACATTCACGAATTTCTTTACTCCCAGCCATGGACTAATTGGTTGGGTCCGTCCTACGATGAAGAAGACCATTGGCTCGCGACTACCTGGGGGTGTCGAGATGAAGGGTTCACGCGTTTTTCCGCGTGCGGCCAGCATTCTCCGCTCTGTCATGGTCGCTGGAGCTGGCACGGCAATCTGGATGGCTCTCTCGGCAACGTCAGCAAATGCCGACTCTGGCCCACAAAATAGCCACTCACTCCTGGGTGAAGTCAGTTCAACCGTGGCCTCAGTAACTTCGACCGTGAAAAGCGCGCCCACACCGCCACTTAGTGTTCCGGTGCCGAATGTGCCGGTGCCGGTGCCAGCGCCGGTCAAAGCCGTGATACCCGCGAAACCTATTGCAGTTCCCGTGCCCGCTCTCACGCCAATCGTTCAACAAACGGGCGCATCTGTTGACACCGTCGTTGGTTCGGTCCCGGTGGTCAGCCATATCCTCCCTGCCGATACGACCGACGACGCCGTGCGCACCGTGATTACGCCGGTTACTGATGTCGTTGACGATTCAGTTGGTGCAGTTGCTACCCCTGTCAACGATGCAATCGCACCGGTGCGACTGGAGCCTGTCACCGATGTGACCACACCCATTCTTGAACCGATCGTTGGGGTGGTGGACACCGTTCTGCCGCCGGTGGGAACGGTCCTTGAACCATCTGCACCTGCGTTACCTCCACTCTCCGGAGCGGACTCATCCGTTCCGCCAGTGCTGGACGGAACCGCGCCGCCTGCGCCGGAAATCCTGACCGAAAGCGTCTCTGCAGCCGCGGACGCTTTGCCGGGGCCC
This sequence comes from Paenarthrobacter sp. AR 02, assembly GCF_021538675.1. Taxonomy (GTDB): domain Bacteria; phylum Actinomycetota; class Actinomycetes; order Actinomycetales; family Micrococcaceae; genus Arthrobacter. Next base: position 354,560 of record NZ_JAJUKH010000001.1, on the reverse strand, counting down.
GACGTCGTGCTTACAAAGGCCGAGTCCGCAGCTTCGGCACCCACAATCGCTACGACGGTGTCCATATCCCACGTACTCAGCTCACGGGGCAGCATCCCGGTCACTAAAGTCCAGCCGTCGGCGGTGCTTCCAGGTCTACCCGCTGACCCGCGTCTTGCCCTCGAAGCGGTACCCGCCGGGGTGGCTGGGGCCGGATCCAATAGTTCCCAAAATGGCCCACCAAGCCCCGCTGCTGCTTTCTTGCACGAGGCAATGATTGTCCCCGTCGACTCACTACCGGGTTGTTCCGCGGTCGGCGAAAAGCAGAGTCCCGAACCCGTTTGTTTTGACCCTGGCTCCTCTCCTGACTGATTCCCTGGCCATGCCGCGCGACTCTTCGCGGCAGACAGCTGTAAGGACGTTCGTCAACGGACGTCTCTGGGAACAAGATCTTTCAGGAGAAGACCACAATGAACACGACCATACGCAAGTGCCTCATCGGCACATGCTTTGCCGGAGGCATGATTGTCCTCAGCGCTACCGCGGCGAACGCCGCGGACACCACCAGCGGCAACGACGGGAAGCTTTCCGGAACGCAGGTGATAGCGCCAGTCACAGCTCCAATCAATCTCGGCGCGACGTCGCTGGGCCTGCTGGGAAACTCAGCAGCCAGCACGTCGGCGCCGGCACACGCTGCATTTTCAGGCGCAACACCCGCCGCCAGTACCAGCGGCTCCAACAGCATCGGTTCCGGGACCCAAGTGGTCGCTCCGGTCACGGTGCCCATAAACCTGGGCTCGTCGTCAGTGGGTCTGCTGGGGGGTTCCACTGCGACGAGCTCAGCTACACCTGCCGCTCCAGCAGCGGCAGCGAGCCCGACGCCGGCAGCCGGCACCGGCGGCGCCGGCGCGATTGGGTCCGGCACCCAGGTGGTTGCACCGGTAACGGTTCCCATCACCGTGGGGTCGACGTCGGCCGGTGTCCTGGGGGACTCAACCGCCACCTCATCATCAGCTCCTGCCCCGGCAGCTTCGGCGCCAGCGCAGGCAACTACGTCGGGGGGAGAGAGTCTTGCGTCCGGCGCTCAGGTAGTGGCTCCGATATCGGTCCCTGTTAACGTCGGAGCCACTGCTGTGGGTGTCGGCGGTGATTCTTCCGCCGTTTCGGGTTCCCCAGCCGGATCTGCCGCTTCCGGTGGTTCTACTTCGGGTGCTTCGACGAATGGTTCGAATGGTATTGGTTCGGGGACTCAGGTTGTTGCTCCGGTGACGGTTCCGGTGGGCCTGGGTTCCACGGCGGCTGGTGTGTTGGGTGATTCCTCCGCCACGTCCGGTTCCGCTGCCGGGCCTGCCGCTTCCGGTGGTTCTACTTCGGGTGCTTCGACGAGTGGTTCGAATGGTATTGGTTCGGGGACTCAGGTTGTTGCTCCGGTGACGGTTCCGGTGGGCCTGGGTTCGACGGCGGTTGGTGTGTTGGGTGATTCTTCCGCCACGAATATGGGCACCACAGGTGGGACGGCTCCGGGCACGACGACCGGCGGTACCACGAGTGGTTCTGGCGGCATCGGTTCGGGGACTCAGGTTGTTGCTCCGATTACGGCTCCGGTGAGCCTGGGTTCGACGGCGGTTGGTGTGCTGGGTGATTCTTCAGCCACAGGTACTGGCACTACGGGCGGAACGGTTCCGGGTACTACTACCGGCGGTACCACTAATGGTTCTGGCGGCATTGGATCGGGCACTCAGCTGATCATCCCCATCACGGTTCCCATCAGCACTGGTTCCACCTCGGTGGGCGTCGGGGGCGGTTCGGTAGGCACGATCACCCCTCCTGTTGTGACTCCGCCTGTTGTCACCCCTCCGGTTGTAACCCCGCCGGTAGTCACTCCTCCGGTTGTGAACCCGCCGGCTGTTACCCCGCCGACGTCCGGTGGCCCCGATAACGGTGGAGAGAACACCACGGGCACTCCGACAACCGGTATCAACACCGCCGGTCTCATCACCACCGGCGGCGCTGGCACCCCAGCCGGCAAGGTCGTAGCCGCTGGTGTAACAGAGGGTGCGACAACCACCGCGGTTCCGACCGCCGTCGGAGGCCCCAGCGTTCTGGCTACGACGGGCCTGAACGAAACCTTCGTTCTCTGGTCGGGAGCCATGCTCCTGATGGGCCTGTTCCTGACAGCGGCCGGCCGTCGGAAGGCAGCCGCCAGCCGCCGGTAGTCTCGGACGATCCCGCTTCGCATGTGGGTGTTGCGGTTCCGGAGCCCGGAACCGCAACACCTGCGCGGTGGTCAGTGTGCAATCGCATTGGTGCGTCCATTGCGAAACGTCATGCTGACCCTGCTTGCGCCACCGCAGTCCTAGGATGAAAGGGATGACCGAGACCCAGACAAACCAAGCTTTCAGCCTGCGCAGCATCGCACTCCCGGCCTTCGGGCCCGCGCTGTTGTTTTGTATTGGCGAAGGTGCGGTCCTCCCGGTCATTGCTCTTTCTGCCCGCGACCTCGGCGCCTCCGTTGCGGTGTCGGCGTTGGTCGTAACGCTCATTGGCATAGGCTCCTGGCTTTTCAACATTCCGGCGTCGATCATCACGGAGAAGTTCGGCGAACGATGGTCCATAGTCGGCGCCGGCGCTTTGGGTGCCCTTGCCTTGGGCGTATCAGCCTTCGCACCGCAGGTGGACAACGGGCTGGGGTTGTTGGCAGTGTCCATGACCTTGGTGGGTATGTCGGCCAGCGTCTTCAACCTCGCTCGGCAAAAGTTCCTCACCGAAGCCGTCCCGGTCATCTTCCGGGCACGCGCCCTCTCCACCTTGGGCGGCGTGACCAGGATCGGCATCTTCATTGGGCCCTTCGTCGGTGCCGGCGTGATGCAGTTTGCCGGCATCAGCGGGGCCTACTGGGTGGGCTTCGCGGGCATGATGGCGGCTGCAGCCTTGTCGCTCACCATCCCGGACCTGGTGGCCCCTGAAACGTCCGACGGCGGTCCCCGCCCTCCGGCGTCGACGTTGCGGAGCGTCGCGGTTTCGCACGCGGGAGTGTTCCTGACTGTCGGATTCGGGATCCTCCTGCTGAGCGCGCTGAGGGCGTCGCGACAAGTGGTTATCCCCCTGTGGGCGGATCACCTGGGGCTCGACGCCACACACGCGTCGCTGCTGTTCGGGCTCTCCGGGGCGATCGACATGCTGGTGTTCTACCCGGCGGGGAAGCTCATGGACAGGAAGGGGAGGCAGTGGGTAGCTGTCCCGTCCACGCTGATCATGGGAACAGCACTGATATTGATCCCCTTCACGGGCGGGTTCGTCTCCTTGCTGCTGGCAGCCTTGCTGATCGGATTTGGCAACGGCATCAGCTCGGGGCTGATCATGACGTTGGGTGCCGACTTCTCCCCGGATAACGGCCGCAGTCATTTTCTTGGCATTTGGAGGTTCATCGCAGATTCGGGGGCAACTGGGGGACCGGTGCTGCTGTCCGGGTTGACGGCCGCGGTCTCCTTGTCCGTGGGCGTCTGGGCCACCGGGATACTGGGGTTCGCAGCGGCGGCGGTATTCGCCGTCGCGATTCCGAGGCTGAAGCATCGCAGGAACTACTAGTCCGGCCCCCGCACCTTCATAAGGCGTGAGGTAGCCGTTCAAGCTCAACCTGGGCCGATTGCAGGAATTCCTCCATCCGGCCCTTGGTGTTCACCGACGCGGAGACATGTCCCACAGGAGATTCGCAGGAATCTCAAATTCTTGGCTAAACTCATTTTTGGCTGCGCTCGCGGCCATTTTTCAGCGCTCTTTGGGGGGCGTTTTGAGCAAAAGGGCGACTGTATATGCGTAACCAGCGGAAAGCCGTGGTTAGTTCTCGTTTAATCCTTCTTAGTGTCGTGGCCATGGTGGGCGCAGCCCTGCCTGCACTCCCGGCCGCAGCTGTCGACACGCCTGCGCCGCCGCTTCCCAGCGCGGCGCCTCTGCCGTCGACATCAACTATTCCGGCAACTCCGACAGACCAGTTCATTGTGAAGTTCAAGGAGCGCGCGGGGATCCAGTCCGTGAACCCGGAGAAGTCCTTCACTGATGCCGCACACGCTGTGGGCGTACCCGTCAAGAGCCTGCGGACCACCTCTGCCGGGGAGGAAGTGGTCAAAACCGACCGTAAACTCGCCGCTCAGGAGGCAAGCGCGTTGGTGGCCACACTGGCCGCAGACCCAGCCGTGGAGTACGCAGAACCAGATGCCATCATGCAGAACCTGGCCACGGCGCCGAACGATACCTATTACAACCTCCAGTGGGGCCTCGGCGCGGGAACAGGGGGCATTAATGCTTTGGGGGCGTGGGATGTCAGCCGGGGCGAGGGCAGCACAGTCGCCGTCATTGACACCGGTATCCTGGATCACAGCGACCTGAACGCAAACGTCCTGCCCGGGTATGACATGATTTCGGGCGCTGGAACGGCTCGGGATGGCGATGGCCGCGACCCGAATCCCCGGGACGAAGGTGACGCAACCTCGGACAACCAGTGTGCAGCTGGACGCGCAGGTGCCCGGTCGTCCTGGCATGGCACCCACGTCGCCGGCATCATCGCCGCAGTTGCCGGTAACAACAAGGGTGTAGCCGGCGTTGCTCCGAAGGCCAAGATCGTGCCCATCCGAGCCATTGGAACCTGCGGCGGTTACACGTCAGACATCGCAGACGGAATCAGGTGGGCGGCCGGTGGTGCGGTGCCCAGCGTCCCCGCAAACGCCAACCCCGCCCGTGTGATCAACCTCAGCGTGGGCGGCCGGGGAACCTGCTCCGCCACTTACCAGAATGCCTTGGACTTCGCCCGGAGCCAGGGTGCAGCCGTTGTGGTTGCGGCTGGCAACGAGAACGTTGACGCGTCCCTTGTTAGCCCGGCCAACTGCAACAACGTCATCACGGTTGGAGCAAGCACCCGCACCGCTGAGAAGGCCTACTACTCCAACTTTGGCGCGAACGTGGACGTCATGGCTCCCGGCGGAGACATGACGAAAGACGCACTGAACGGGATCGTGTCCACGCTCAATCAGGGTGCTGATACAGCCACCATCGAGGATTACTACCTGAAATCCGGTACTTCCATGGCGGCCCCCCATGTCGCAGCTGTTGCCGCGATGATGCTGGCCACGCTTCCCGCACTCACCCCTGCAGACGTCGAACAGCGCCTGAAGGCCAATGCCCGTCCGGTAGCAGGTTGCACAGGGTGCGGTTCGGGTCTGGTAGACGCCAACGCCACGGTGAAGCAGGTGGCCGCGGACGCAGCACCGATCGTTGCAGGAACCCCCACCATTGCCGGCGAGGCCGCAGTGGGCAAGACCCTGACCGCCGACCGCGGCACGTGGTCAAATGTGGACTCAGCGGAATGGACGTACCAGTGGAACCGATGGGGCGCACCCATTGCCGGTGCCACTGACCCCACCTACACTTTGGTGGCAGACGACCACCAAGCTGCGATAACTGTGACGGTTACTGCCACTAAGTCCTATGTTCCGGCTGTGTCAGCTACTTCCGAACCCACAGCGCAGGTCACTCCAGGTACTTTGAGTGGCGTGGTTCCCCTCATTGATGGCAGTGCCTATGTCGGGGGCACCCTGACCGTCGATGCCGGAACCTGGGAACCAGCGCCCGTGGAATTGCGTTACAACTGGACGCGCCATAAGGCGGGTACCACGGGCGACAACGTTTCCAGCCTGCCGGAATACACACTCACAGGCGAGGACGTTGGTTCCACGCTGACGGTGGAAGTAACGGGCGTAAAGACGCCGTACTGGTTGCTGCAAATGACCAGCAAGCCCACGTCCACCGTTGTCGCCGCAGACAAGGCGGTGACCCCCGCACCTGTCGTCTTCAACGAAGAGCCATACATGGCCAATGACAGCTACACCATCCCGGAGTCGGAGTCAGTGAATTACCTGGTGGACGGTAAAACTGTCGTTGCCGGTACCCGCACTGCCCGCGGCCAGGTGAAGGTCACTGCCCAGCCGAAGGAAGGCTGGGCGCTGCTTAACGGCGCCACCTCCGAATGGAAGGCCTACTTCAGCAGCAAGGGCCCGGACTTCACTGCACCGGCCGTTTCGCCATTCAAGGATGTCCTGACCACCCAGCAGTTCTATAAAGAAATGTCCTGGTTGGCGGATCGCAAAAGCTCCACGGGCTGGGTTGAAGCGGACCAGTCGGTCACTTACAGGCCGGTAACACCCATCAACCGCGATGCCATGGCTGCGTTCCTGTACCGGATGGCTGGATCTCCCGATTACACGCCGCCCGCGCAGTCGCCGTTCAAGGATGTCCTGACCACCCAGCAGTTCTACAAGGAAATGTCCTGGCTGGCAGATAGTGGCATTTCGTCGGGTTGGACCGAATCGGACGGATCTCGGACGTACCGGCCGTTGAACCCCATCAACCGCGATGCGATGGCTGCCTTCCTTTACCGTTTGGCCAACAAACCGGATTACGAAGCTCCCACGACTCCGCCTTTCAGCGACCTTGACCCGAACCAGCAGTTCTACAAAGAGATGGTTTGGATGAAGGTCACCGGCATTTCGACAGGTTGGCAGATCGGCGAGGGCAACTACGTCTATAAGGCTCTCGAGCCCATCAACCGCGACGCCATGGCAGCCTTCCTTTACCGCATGCCATAGCAAGTAGTCCTGACCACAGAGAAACGGCCGCAGAGCACCCCAATCAGGTTGCTCTGCGGCCGTTTGGCTTTCAAAGAGGCTCAGGAGACCATCGCGACCCGACGGGGCGACTTCCAGGCCCGCTCAGGAACGTTGCCTGTCACCAAAGCCACAGCAACTACAAGCAACACCAGTCCCCACGTCGCGTTGACTGTATCCAACGCTGTCCGCATCACCACGAAGGGCGGGATCATCGCCAATACGGTCCCCGTCAGGATGCGCCACATCGCGGGCCGGGCCGCACCGTGGGTGAGCGCGGTGCTGGCAAGCTCCAGCGGGACCAGTGGTGTGGACACCAGAAGCACCAGCGCCCATGCCGCCACGTAGAACAGGGGACGGCTCAACCACCACTCGGCACTGGCCGGCTCGGGGAACGGAAGCCGGAGGAGCAGCGCGATGCCAAACATCGCGATGATCAGCGGGAGGTGCCAAAGATAGATGGTCATGGCCCTGCTGCCGACCACGAACATGGTCTTCTGCACCCAGCCGACCCTCACGAACCCCTGCAAAATGGGGTACACGGCCTTGACCAGGAGGACATGGGCCAGCCCTACAAGGATCAGCGGGAACATCGGCGGGTTTTGGTTGGTCAGCATGTCCACCGGGTATGGTGCTGCGTGGGTCAGTGGAATCAGCGCAACGTAACAAACCACAGCTCCCAGAAGCAGCTGCCAGCGCGCAAACCGATCAAAGAATCCGTCCGCATAGAAGAACCCAAGTTGTTGCAGCAACCCCCAAACGAACACCATGTTCAGCAGCCCGATCGGGTTTGAGTCGAAGCCCCAGGGATTGTGCTCCAAGCCCAGGCGAAAAACATCGACGACGACGGCGCCCGCGGCCAGCGCCGCAATGGTCCGGTAGGGTGCCACGCTGTGGAGTTTGGCCATGGTGGGCACCATGGCTTGGCAGATGAGGTATGCGGCCAGGAACCACAACTGAACTCCGGCGCCCGCAGCGATAACCGTGAGTAGATCGCCGGGGACGCCGGCCGCCGTCGCACTCCACAACGCAACGGCGAGGAACGCGTACAAGGCAACCGTGGGGCGGACCAGGCGCAGCACCCGGTTGCGGAGGTAGTCGCCGGCGTCACCGCCGCGGCGCTGCAGGCTTCGCCACGAAGTCAGTGACGCGAAGCCGCCCACCACGAAGAAGAGTGGCATGACCTGGCCGAACCACGTCCCTTGGGCGAACCAGCTCAGGGATGTCAACGGATTTTTGACGCCAATCCCGGACCCGTCCACGCTGATGCCCATCATGAGCAAGTGGACAGCAACGACGGCGAACATGCACGCGACCCGGATGAGGTCGACAACCAGGTCCCGGGAAGCGGGGACCGCGTTCGGCTCGGCGGAGGGTTGAGTCCGCGGCTTGGCGATGGGGGTGGAAGACATGAAGGCTCCTCGGATCTTGCACTGTTATTCCAACGATTGGATTAATAGTAATGCAAGGAATCCGGGGATGCCATGGGTAGATCTATCGACTTGGAGAAGTGGCTGCGGGTGGGCCTTTAGCTTTTGCGTGCCGCCAGGCCGAAGAGCCAAGTGCCGCCCAGGGCTGAGAGGTAACCGGCGATCACGATGAACGCTGTTCCTGCCCAGAAGTAGTCGATGGTACTGTCGGCGCTCAAGCCAGGCATGACCTGCAGCAAGGAATAGCCGGCCACGGCGATGGCGATCAGCAGGGCGGCGACCGTGAGCCATACCCATATCCGGGACGCTGCCCAGTGTTCGCCGTATCCCTTCCACACGTTCCAGCTGCTGCCGGTCCGCAGGATGAGCCAACCCGCTGGGAGCATCACAGCGCCCACCACCAGGAAGGCCGCAACGACGTCGGCGGGGCGATGCCATTGGTTGATGAGTGTCGAGACTCCGGTGGCTACTGCGAAGGTGCTGCCCAGGAAGCCGGCCAACGGGCGCCAGCGGGGTGACACCATGAGGAAGACGGCGGCAGCCGCAGAAGCGGCAAGGGTGGTGTGGCCAGAAGGGAGCGAGTTGAGTTCCAGTGTCTGGACACCGCGGTCGGGCCTGTCTGGAATGAGGAACTTGAGGATCTGGGTGGCCACGTTGGCTCCGATGCAGGCTACTACGGCGATTCCCGCAGCAGTCCACCGCCGCCGGGCCACCGTGACGAAAATGACCATGAGGGTGGCAATGGCCAGGGAGAGCATGGGGAGCATATCCAGCAGGCTGGTGGATGCGCGCCCCGCGGTTCCACCCAGCTCGGTTGCTTCGACCAGTGCGGACTCATCAATGAACTGGCCCATGGTGGTGCGCACGAAGAAGTAGTAGGTCGCAGCAAGGCCTACGACGCTGGCGATGGTGGCCAGGATGAAAAGGAAACCTGTGCCGGCGCCGGCGTCGCGTGCTTGGATCGGCCGTTTGCTTGACCTCCCGCTGGTGCGGAATTGCTGGGAACTCATTCTCTCAAGACTGCCACAATTCACTGGACGCCTCATGTGAAGTGTGCTCCGGCGCGGCGGGCCGAGGTGAGGCCTGTGCAACATTCCTGTGACGCTTGACACGTGTTAGGTACCGAGCATAGTGTTCCTAACACGTGTTAGGAAAGGGAATCTACATGTCGGGAACCAATGGGGCTTTGCGTCAATTCACACGCAGAAGTGCCCTCACAGCCCTCGGCGCCGGGATTGTTGGAGTAACTGCGGCGTCGTGGCCGCGACTCACAGGAGCAGACATTCCGGGCAGGGGAGACAACAGCCTCAGTATCGCCATCATGGGCACGGCCGCAGACGCCGCAGCCCGCCAGAAGGTCATCGACGCCTTCGCCAAAGTGCACCCCGAAATCAAGGTCAAGGTCCAAGCCATCCAGGCCGTGGACTGGAAGGACTTCTTCACCAAGATCCTCACCATGGTGGCGGCGGGAACCCCGCCGGACGTGGTCTACGTGGCCACCGAAGGCGCCCAGCTGTTCGCGGAAAAACTGGCCCACCCGCTGGACGAGTACTTGCGCCGCGACGCAGCGGACATGAAGGAATACTTTGCGGACGTCCACCCCAGCCTGGTGGAAGCGTTCATGTACAAGGGCAGCCTGTTCCAGCTCCCCATCGACTGGAACGCCGCCAACATGTACTACAACACCACGGCGCTCACTAAAGCCGGACTCGAGCGGCCCGCCGACAATTGGACGCACACCGACTTCCGGAGCACCCTGGCCGCCATGAAGAAGGCCAACCCCAAGGACTTCACTCCTTACTACTGGACCAACCGTCTCTTCGGCGGAGTGGTGCCGTGGCTCTACGCCAACGACACCAGCTTCCTCAAAGAGACCAAGTCACCGGGCGGGGAGTGGTTCTGGGACGGCTTCTACGCCAACGACCCCACCCGAAGCCTCCGCTCCGGCGGCTACCAATGGCTCGAACCAAACGCCGACGATCCCCGGGTTTTCGAATCCTTCGACTACCTCCGCGGACTGGTCAAGGACGGACTCGGTGTTCGGCCCGAAGAAGGCGGCGGCAGTTCGCTCATCGGCCTGTTCGCCTCCAACAGGATAGGTACGACGCCGGCAGGCGGCTATTGGGTGCAAGGCCTCCACGAAGCGGGGATGACAGAGAACGACTTCGACGTCCAGTTCTTCCCGAAGTGGCGGTCCCAGCGGCACCAGTTCGGTACGGCCGGGTACGCGATCATGAAGACCGCCAAGGATAAGGACGCCGCCTGGGAATGGGTGAAGTTCAGCTCCAGCCTCGAAGCCATGCAGATCGTGTTCCCCACGCCCAACACCACTCCGGCCCGGCGCTCGATGGTCAACGAGCAGCTCTACTCGGGAACCGGGCCCCGGAACTGGAAGGTCTTCTACGACACCCTGGACCGTTTCCCCACCACAGGTCCCATTCCAGCGCCACCCCAGCAGGCCGCCGTCGAGACCGCCCTGATGAAAAACGTCAGCCTTGCCGTCAGCGGCGACGAGCGCCAACTCAAAGACGCCCTCAGCTCCATGCAACGCGACCTTGAACTTGCCTTGAGGAGGCAGCCATGAGCACCGCAACCAGCACGCCCACTGGGACGGGACGCGAACCGGGACGCAAAACAACCCACAAGCACAGCCAGCCGTCCAAGCGCGGCCGCGTGCAACAGCGATGGCTCCCATGGGCCTTCCTTGCGCCAACGATCGTGGGCATGGGCATCTTCACCCTGCTGCCGATCATTGCTTCCATTGCGCTGGCGTTCTTCCGCTGGGACATCATCTCGGCACCGACGTTCGTGGGATTCGACAACTTTGCCGAAGTAGTCCAAGACCCCACCGTCCGCGTCTCATTCGTGAACACCATCGTGTTTGTGGTGGTGGCCGTGGCGCTGCAGCTGGGTTTGGCCCTTGGGCTTGCAATCATGGTGCAGGAGAAACTCCCGGCCTGGCTCAGGGTGTTCTTCCGGTCCGCCTTCTTCTTCCCGCTGATCCTGTCCGCGGCGTCGGTCTCGATTTTCATGCGATACCTCTTCAACGAGCAGTTCGGCGTCGTGAACTGGCTGCTCTCCTTGATTGGAATCCCCGCAGTCCCGTGGCTGACGACGCCAGGCGGGTCAGCCGCCGTCGTGATTCTTGTCTACGTGTGGCAGAACTTCGGGTTCTCGTTCCTGCTGTTCATCGGCGGCCTGGCGTCCATTCCGGTGGAGACGTACGAGGCCGCGTCGATCGACGGTGCTACCGGATGGCGCAAGCACTTCTACGTCACGCTTCCGCTCCTGAGTCCCACCACACTGGTGGCCTCGGTCATGGCCATCATCAACGCACTCCAAGTGTTCGACCAGCCCTACGTCCTCACCCGCGGCGGTCCCGGCGACTCGACGCGGACAGCGGTGATGGTGATCTTCGAGTCCGCGTTCCAGCGGCTCGAGTTCGGCCAGGCTTCAGCGATCGGCGTGATCCTGACGCTCATCATCATGGCCATCACCGCCGCGCAGTTCCGGCTCAGCAAACGATTCGTCTTCTACCAGTGAGGCCCGCCATGACCACCATTCAAGAACGTGTCACCACCACGGCGCCCGTAGTCACCCGGAAGAAGCGGGACTGGTCAGTGGCCGTCCGCATCATCGTCCTGCTGATAGCGTCCGTCTTTGTCCTTGGTCCGGTGTTGTGGACGCTGTCCACCTCGCTGCGGCCGCCGTCGGAATCCTTCAAACTTCCGCCCGCGTTCCTGCCGCTGAACCCGGACCTCACCTCCTACACGCAGGTCTTCAAGCAGCTCAACGTCGTGCTGCTGGTGGTGAACAGTGCCCTGGTGACGGGGCTGATCGCCGTCGGACAAATGGTGACGGCGGCGCTGGCCGGCTACGCCTTCGCGCACCTTCGCTTCAAGGGGCGGGGTGCCCTGTTCTCAATTGTGCTGGCCACCATGATGGTGCCCGCGCAGGTGACGATCGTGCCGGTGTTCATGCTCATCCGCGGCGTGGGGCTTTCCGACACACTGCTCGCGCTGATCATTCCGGCCATCCCGACGGCGTTCGGTACCTTCCTGATGCGCCAGTACTTCATGGGGTTGCCGGGTGAGCTCGCTGAAGCGGCTGCGATCGACGGCGCATCGCCGTGGCGGACCTTCCGCTCCGTGTACGCGCCGCTGGCCATGCCGGGCTTGGCGATCGTGGGCATCCTGGCGTTCAACTTCCACTGGAACGAGTTCTTCCGGCCACTGATCATGACCATCTCGGAACAGAACTTCACCCTGCCACTGGGCCTTGTCTCGCTCCAGGGCAACCTCGGCACGGGAAGCATCTCCGTGGTGCTCGCCGGTGTTGTCCTGTCCATGATTCCCGCGCTGGTGGTGTTCATGTTCGGCCAGCGCGCGCTGCAGGATGGACTCACCGCAGGCACGGGCAAGTAATCTTCTCTTCACTCTGAAAGGGCTTCCATTGACGGACCTTGCTGTTATCTCCTCCCTTGCGCTTGCCGCGACCCATCCGGATTCCGCGTTTCCGCGCTTCCACCCGCGTCCGGCGCAAGGATGGATCAACGACCCCAACGGGGTCAGCTATATCGACGGCCGGTACCACGTGTTTTTCCAGTACAACCCCTTGTCCGCGCGGCATTCCCAGATCTGCTGGGGCCACGTGAGCTCCCCGGACCTGGTCCGCTGGGAAGAACACCCGTTGGCGCTGTCACCACAGCCGGGCGGGCCGGACTCAGCGGGCTGCTGGACAGGTGTGGTCACCTCCGACGACGGCGTGCCGACCGCTGCTTACTCCGGAGTCAAGGATCACGGCGGGCATTCGCAGGTGGTCATTGCCCGGGGTTCCTCGGACTTGGTGACCTGGTCCCAGGACGGGCATATTGCCGCCTCCATGCCGGCCGATCCTCTTGTCACCGCCGTTCGCGACCCCTTCATCTTTCGCTTCAACGGCGCCCGATACGCCATGCAGGGGGCGGGACTTGCTGACGGTCGAGCTGCCCTGCTGCTGTACACGGTGGATACCCTCGATGACTGGAAGTACCAGGGAATCTGGCTGACCACGGCTGATCCTGTCGCTGGGGAGCACACTCCGGCCGAAATCTGGGAGTGCCCGCAACTGGTCCAGGTGCCGACGGGGGAATGGGTCATGATGTTCTCGCTGTGGCTCTCCGGGGACGACCATGAGCACGCCAACGGGGTAGGCCACCTGATCGGCTCGCTCACCCCGGATCCCGAGACCGGGCTGCCGGTGTTCACTCCCGTTACTGGAGGAAAGTCCGATCTCGGACGGGACTTCTATGCGCCGCAGATCCTGCAGCTTTCCACCGGTTCTGTTGATTGCGCGCCTGCGGCGCTGCTGTGGGGCTGGGCCAACGAGGGGCCCGGGCGCGACGGTCGGCGGGGCCGCACCCAAGAGGAAATTGACGACGCCGGATGGTCGGGTGTGCTGACACATCCTCGCGTCTTGTCCGTGGTTGATGGTTCCTTGGTTGTCGCCCCTGCGCCTGAGGTCCTCGCATACCGTGGTGCTGCACTGGAGATGGGTGCTGCAGGATCGGTTGCCGTGCCCGGGTTTGCCGAGGTACTGGTGCGGGGTTCGGGTTCACCGGCCGGTTCCATCGACCTGGTGCTTGGCTCAGGGCCCGCGGCACAGGTGGTTTACTCAGGTTCCCTGGCTGAAGGGGAGGAGCTGAGGATCTTCCTCGACGCCTCCCTCGTGGAGGTATATCGCACCGATTGCGTGGCTACGACGGTCCGCGCCTACCCCGCTCCCGGGGAGTCGTGGAAGCTCACCCTGCCCCCGGGCGCGACTGCCGACGTGTGGGAGTTGGCGCTGCCGCGCTAAGGCGGCAGGCCGGCGTCGTTCGCTGACCTGCGTTGTGAGGCCCGCTCTACAGGGTATTTCGACCTTTTGGGGTGCAGAGCAGGCCTCACAACGTGGCAGGTCAGCGGGTTGGCGCCGGGCCAGTGGATTCGCGGATGACAAGACGGCAGGGAACCATGGTTTCCTTCGTGGTTTCCTCCGCCGCGCCTTCGGTACGTTCCAGGGCGTCCAACAACGTGGTCATCGCCGCGCGCCCTACCTCCCGCAACGGCAGGGCCATGGTGGTGAGGGCGGGGACCATGGTGTCGGCGATCCGGGTCTCGTCGTCGTAGCCCATGATGGACAGGTCCGCAGGAACGTTCAATCCAAGGCGTGCGGCGGCGAGGGCTACCCCGATGGCCAGGCGGTCGTTCGCGCACATGATGGCGGTGGGCCGGTCAGTCGGGGACACGCCGTCGAGCAGTTTCATGGCCCCGTGGAAACCGGCATCGATATCCCAGCCCGCCATGTGGATCCGCCCCTCGTTCGCTGCGAGTCCCGCAGTGGCGAAGGCGTCCCGGTAACCCTGCACGCGCAGGGGAGCCGCGGGAGAGTCCAAGGAACCGGCAAGCAGGGCAATATCCGTGTGGCCCAGTTGCAGGAGATGCTCCGTTGCCTCCCTGCCGCCGGTGACCTCGTCCGGGATGACATGGTGGAGCTGCGGCTCAGGGTGGGCGTCATAACAATTTGCCAGGACCGACGGGACACGAAGCATCCCTTGCGGCACCTCGATCGGCTTCAATCCCACCGTCACGTACATGAGCCCGTCTACTTGGCGATCCAACAGTGTCTCGATGGCGCTCGCATCCCGGGCAGTATCGCTCTCGGTGTCCATGACCACGGTGACAAAACCGCGGCTCCGGGCGACGTCGTCTGCACCGCCAATGATGTTGCCATCGAAGGGGCTGACCACCACCTCGTCGGACAGGATGCCGATGACCCGGGACCGCTGGTTGCGCAGGCTCAGCGCGATGGCGTTGGGGGAGTAGTTGAGTTCCTGGGCCGCCTGGCGGATCCGGTCCTGGCTGTCCTTGGCCACATTGCCGTCGCCGCGGCCGTTCAGTACCAGCGAGACCGCGCTCCGGGAAACTCCCGCCCTCTTGGCGACGTCCAGGGCGGTGGCCTTGCGGTTCATGGGAACGTCCTTCCGTGCTCTGTTCCCTGAAGTCTATCTAACGCGTGTGAGGCTTCGGTTCTGCGGGACAGGCTCCGTTGATAGGGGGTACAGGTTGTGGCCCCCATAGTGAGGCGGGCCAGCGATACTGTAAATCCATGAACAACCTGCCTGACAACCGTGCCGACATCAAGGACTTCCTCGCTACGCGCCGCGCGAAACTCCTCCCGGAACAGGTTGGGCTTCCATCGGGCAGCAGGCGTCGGGTGCCGGGCCTTCGGCGCGAGGAAGTAGCCGTGTTGGCAGGCGTCAGCCCGGAGTGGTACGCCCGCTTGGAAAAGGGGAACATCAGTGGTGTTTCGGATGACGTCCTCTACGCCGTGGCCAGGGCGTTGCAACTGAACGAAGAGGAGCGGACGTACCTGTTCGAGCTCGCCAAAGCGGCCAGGACCACGAATCGCTCCGCTCCCAGGCGCAAGGACACGGAAGTGGCCGCACCCGTCCAATGGATGGTGGACTCCATCACCATGTCCGCGGCGTTCATCAGGAATGGCCGCCTGGACATCGTCGCATCCAACGCCTTGGGACGGGCGCTGCACGCTCAGATGTTCGCCAGCGAAACCACCACGGCGAATGGCCGCCCCAATTTTGCCCGCTTCCATTTCCTCGATCCGGCGTCACGGGACTTCTACATCGACTGGGAAGCCGGCGCCGCTGCCACGGCGGCTCTTCTACGCGCAGAAGCCGGACGGGAGCCCCACGACCGGGCCTTGCGCGAACTGGTGGGCGAGCTCTCCACCCTGAGCCCCGAATTCAGGGAGCTTTGGGGATCACACGATATCCGGTTCCGCCACGAGGGCATGAAGCGGTTGCAGCACCCCGTGGTGGGGTATCTGGAACTCACTTACCAGTCCCTCGCCCTGCCCACCCTGCCTCGGGCCGTCAACGAACTCAGCGTCTACACAGCGGAGCCAGGCACCGTCCACGAGGAACACATCAAGCTCCTGAGCAGCTGGGCGGCCACCACGGCTACGTTGTGAGCTGCGGGTGAGCTACGTGGTGACCGAGTAGCCGAGCTGGTTGTACATGGACTGCATCATGTTGGACGTCCAAATACCTGCAACCACCATGGTGAGCACGAACACGGCGATGGTGACCCAGATCGGCCACAGCCCCCGTTTCGGGGCAACCTTGTTGACGATCACCGAGCGGCCAATCACGTACACAGCGGCGTTGAGGAACGCCCACGCCCAATGGAACGGACGCTCGACGCCGGACTTCAGCAGGCGCTGACGGTCCAGATAGGCGAAAAACACCGAGAGGCCATAGGCGATGAAACCCGATCCCAGGCTGAGGAAATACGCCGGGGTATACATCGAGAACGGGTCCACAGTGGTCGCGCCACTGCGGGTGGTGATCATCCGGAACTCCGGCTGCCAGAACAGCAGGAAGATGACCGAGACCAGCGGCAACAGCGTGATAGCCCAGATGAAGGGGTTGTAAACAGATGTCCCCTCACTGATCCGCGGGCGTTGCGGCGTGAAGGCTGGCTGGTACTGCCCCTGGCGCGGGGCCTGGTTGGCTGTCCACGCGTGGCCGTCCCACCACCGGACAAACCTGGGGTCCGAAGGGTCCGGATACCAGCCGGCAGGTGTTGGTGAACCGGGCATTGATTGAGTCATGTTTCCCCCGCATTGAGTCGTGACTTTGAGAATATCGCGGTTGCCGTCCCTTAGTTGCCAGATGGCCCTCCCCAGGCGCCGCGTGGCGGTGTAAGCATGGAATATGAGCTTCTTCGACGACGTCCCGGAATTGCCGGAACGGCCACGCCAACCGCAGCCCATCCGGCCCGGATGGTTCGGCCCGCCGTCGGACGAGCTGCCGGGCATCCTGCCCATCGGAGCTTTTGTGTACCAAAGCGCCCACGTGGTGGTGGCGTTGAAGATGGCGGAGGTGTACTCCACTGGCTGTTTGCTGGACCTCAAGTGGTCCGTGCGACGCGTAGATGAGTCGGCCCAGGAATGGCGGGACATTCTGGAGCAAAGCTTCAGCCGTCCGGGACTGCCGGGAATCAAGGTCGGAGTCTCGCTCGCCGATGGGAGCAAGGCGATTGCCTCGCATCCCACGCCGGCAATGTTGGAGGACACCGAAGACGTCTCAGGGCCGGTCCTCACCCACCGGGGCGGCGGCGGAGGCAGTGCCGGGGATGAGCAAGTGGAGGGATCTGCGCAGTTCTGGCTATGGCCCCTGCCCGTGGAGGGTGATATCCGCATCGTGGCCAAATGGGACGAACTGGGGGTACCCGAAAGCTCTGTGGTCCTTTCCGGAGCCCGGTTGGTTGATGTCCTTGGAACTGTCCAAAACTACTGGGCCGTTTGAGATGTCCACATAGACCAACTGCCGCCGTGTGGCCCGCAAAGCCGCCGGTACAGTGGCACTATGCCTGCAAGCCTTCCTGCCCTCGAAGAACTCCTGGACTCCGCCCACGTTGTGTCGCTGCCCATGCGCGTGAAGTTCCGGGGCATCATGCAGCGCGAAACCCTGCTGCTTCAGGGACCTCGCGGCTGGGGCGAGTTCTGCCCGTTCCCCGAGTACGACGACGAAGAGTCCTCCCGCTGGCTCGCTGCCGCCGTGGAGGCAGGCTGGGTGGGGTTTCCTTCGCCATTGCGGCATGTGATTCCGGTTAACGCCACAGTTCCGGCAGTTCGGGCGGAGCAGGTACCGGACGTCCTGGCCCGCTTTGGCCGGGTCGATGCTGTCAAGATCAAGGTCGCCGAGAAGGGACAGGAACTGGCCGACGACTTCGCGCGGGTAGCAGCAGTACGCCGGGCCCTTCCCGAGGCCGCCATCAGGGTGGATGCGAACGGTGGATGGAACGTTAACCAAGCTGTGGAGGCGCTTGGGGCGCTGTCATCGCAGGGCCTCGAGTACGCCGAGCAACCCGTTCCCACCATCGAAGGTTTGGCCGAGGTCCGCCGTCGTCTTGCCGACGCAGGTACGCCGGTCTTGATCGCCGCCGACGAAAGTGTTCGCAAAGAGGATGACCCCCTCCGTGTAGCCAAGACGGGGGCTGCGGACCTCATTGTCGTCAAGGTAGCACCGCTCGGGGGAGTCAGGCGGGCGTTGGACATCGTCGGGCAAGCCGGGCTGCCTGCCGTCGTCAGTTCCGCGCTGGACACCTCGGTGGGAATCCGGGCCGGGCTCGCGCTCGCAGCTTCCCTTCCGTCCCTTCCCTACGCCTGCGGCCTGGGAACGGTGTCCCTGTTTGCCTCAGACGTCACCTTGGATCCGTTGGTTGCCGACGACGGCGCCATACCGTTGCGTGACACGCACCCCGATCCCGGACTGCTGGAGCAGTACGCGGCTTTGGCCGACCGCCGGGATTGGTGGCTGGACCGGCTCCGACGGGTGCACGACGTCCTGGCGCGCGACCACCACCCTTTGTTCACCCAGCCTTAACCCGAGCGACCTCCCGGATTCGGATTCCGCTGAAAAGCTCAACGGGAATCCCGTACACCCTCTGGAAGGTCATCCCCATGTCTGAAACCACCGGACGCACGTTCCCGCTGCTCCCCATGCTCGGCCACACCAAAGGCAAGCGCAGCCCAGTCACGTGTGCTCTGAAATGCGACAACGCCTGCTCTGGCGATGTCTGCAACACCAGCACCAACGGCTACTTCAGGGACATCGCCTCCACGGCCATGTCACGCCGCGCGGCTCTTGGCCTCGGCGCTGCGGGTGCACTCGCCGTCGTTCTTGGCAGCGCAGTGACCGGCACCGATGCCGCAGTCGCCGACTCCGGGAACGGACTCTCCGACGCTGCCAAGAAGGGCTTCGACAAGTCCAAGCTCAAGTTCACCGCGATCAAGCCGGTCGACGCCGCCGTCGACGAATTCACCGTCCCTGAGGGGTTCGGCTGGAACCCGATCATCCGCTGGGGTGATCCGCTGTTCAGCGACTCGCCGGCCTTCGACATCACCAAGCAGACTGCGGCCGCCCAGGCCCGCCAGTTTGGCTACAACAACGACTACACGGACATCCTTCCGATCCCCGATTCCAAGGATCGCCGCGCTGTCCTGTTCACCAACCACGAGTACACCAACGAAAACATCATGCTGCCGGTCGGCTTCGATGCTGCCGAGGGTCGTGCCATCGGTCGCGCCGCCCACGGACTCGCAGTGGTGGAGCTTGAGCGCAAGAACAAGAACAAGCCGTGGAGCTACGTCCAAGGCGCACCCCTGAACCGCCGCTTCCTCACCAACACCGTCTACGAGCTGACCGGCCCGGCTGCCGGTACAAACCTGGTCAAGACCATTGATGACCCAGCCGGCCGCTGGATCAAGGGCACGCTCGGAAACTGCTCCGGCGGCACCACCCCGTGGGGCACCATCCTCTCCGGCGAAGAAAACTTCAACGGATACTTCGTTGCGCCCGGTACGAGCGACTCGGACAAGCGCTACGGCCTCTCTGCCAAGCCCACCGCGCGGCAGTGGGAGCTGGACGAGCCCCGCTTCGACACCCGCAACGCCGGATACGCGAACGAGACCAACCGCTTTGGCTGGATCGTGGAAGTGGACCCGTTCGATCCCACATCCACTCCGAGGAAGCACTCGGCCATGGGTCGGTTCAAGCACGAGGGCGCCAACGTGATCGTTGCCCCCGACGGCCACGTAGTTGCCTACATGGGTGATGACGAGCGTTTCGACTACCTTTACAAGTTCGTCTCCAAGGGCAAGTACCAGCCCGGTGATTCGAAGGCTGCCCGCCAGAACAACATGAACCTTCTCTCAGAAGGCGACCTGTATGTGGCCCGCTTCACGGGTGACTCGCCCGCCGCCGAGATCGACGGTACCGGCAAGCTCCCGGCCGACGGCACTTTCGACGGTTCGGGCGAATGGCTGCCCTTGGTGGTTGGTGGCGTCTCCGCGGTTCCGGGTATGTCCGTGGCCGAGGTTCTTGTGTATACCCGCCTGGCCGCTGACAAGGTCGGACCCACCAAGATGGACCGTTGCGAAGACGTCCAGCCCAGCCTGCTCACGGGCAAGATCTACGTGGCCTGCACCAACAACTCCGACCGCGGCAAGGCCGGCAAGGAAGGCGCGACGGAGGTCAACCCCCGTACCCAGAACCGTGACGGCCACATCGTGGAGATCACCGAGGCGCCGGGGCAGACGGGCACCAAGTTCAACTGGACCCTCCTGCTTGTTGCGGGCGATCCGGCCAAGAACAAGTCCGCTTACTTCTCCGGCTTCCCGGCGGATAAGGTGTCGCCCATCTCCTGCCCCGACAATGTGGCCTTCGACTCGGTGGGCAACCTCTGGATCTCCACCGACGGTGCCCCGTCCACCATCGGCTACAACGACGGTCTGTTCAAGGTGACGTTGGAAGGCCCGGAGCGCGGCAAGGTGGAGCAGTTCCTGGCCGTACCGCGCGACGCCGAAACCTGTGGCCCGATCGTCCACGACGAAGAGCGCACGGTGTTTGTCGCCGTCCAGCACCCGGGCGAGGAAGGCACGTTCGACGCGCCGCACTCGTACTTCCCGGACTACGTTGCTGCAGGCGCCCCCGCTCCGGCCGGTGCCGTGCGGGCCCCGCGCCCCGCGATCGTGCAGGTCTTCCGCAAGTAGCACTGACCTTTCCGAACACCACGAATGCTCTCCCGCCCGGCCTCCGGGTGGGGGAGCATTCCCACACGGACGCTCTCTCACGTCCCGCCCCCTTCCGGCGGACGCTCTCTCACGTCCCGCCCGGTTCCGGCGGACGCTCTCTCACCGCCCCAATAGACTGGAGCGGTGACTTCCCAGGACTCTCTGACATCCATCGCCGCCGCACGGATCGCCGTAACTACGCTGCTCGACGGCGGTGTGCGGCATGTGGTGGTGGCGCCGGGTTCGCGGTCGGCCCCCATGGCCTACGCCCTCGCGGAAGCCGAAGCTGCGGGACGGGTCCGGCTCCACGTGCGGATCGACGAACGCGACGCCGGATTCACGGCCCTGGGGTTGGCGCTCTCAACGGAAGCTCCCGTCGCTGTCGTCACCACCTCCGGGACGGCCGTGGGCAACCTTCTTCCGGCCGTGATGGAGGCCAACCATTCGGCCGTGCCCGTGGTTGTCATTTCAGCGGACCGGCCCGAAGAACTCCACGGGACCGGGGCCAACCAGACCACGATCCAACTGGACCTTTTCGGCGAGCACGTGCGATTCGCCGTCGACGTCCCCGCTGGGGACGATCCGCAGAAGGCTGTTGCCACTGCACTTTATGCCGCGACGGGCGCGCTGGAAGACACCCCGCCCGGCCCCGTCCAGCTGAACCTTGCGTTCCGTGATCCTTTGGTTCCAGCCGCCAACGACGCCCTCCCGGAAACGCAGGGACACGGCGTGTTCCATTACGACGCCGGTCCTCAGGCACTGGACCTGCCGGCGGCGTCCAGCGAACTCCCCGAGCGACGCACCGTGGTCCTCGCCGGTCACGATGCCGGGCCCGTGGCCGAGGCTTTCGCGAGGGCGCATGGCTTGCCGTTGCTTGCAGAGCCATCATCCAACGCGCGCTTCGGCCCTAATGCAGTGGGCCCGTATCGCGTGCTGCTTCAGCACTTCGGGCCCGAATCTTCAATCCCGATCGACCGTGTGGTCCTGTTCGGCCGGGCAACGCTCTCGCGTCCCGTCGCGTCCCTGCTGGCGCGTGAGTCCGTACAGTCCGCGATCTACCAGCCGGTCCCGGTTGCCTGGTACGAGGCGGGACGGCGACGCGAAACGCCCATTGAAACACTCCCGGAGCTCGCGGATTTCGCGGGCCGTGGCTCCGCGGAGTGGCTCGACTCCTGGCTCCTCGCCGCCGCCGCAGCCCAGCATGGCTTGGACAGTGTGTTGGCGGGGGAGAGTGCTGCCAATGGCCCGTCCGTCGGGGCAGCGGTTTGGGAACACGCCCGCGGCCAGCTGGTCCTCGGCTCCTCCAACGGCATCCGCGACGTCGACCTCGCGGGGCAACCACACACCGCGCCTATCGCAACGGTTTACGCCAACCGCGGCTTGGCCGGAATCGACGGCACCATCGCCACAGCCACGGGAATCGCACTGGGCAGCGGCCGCGAAACTACTGCGCTCCTGGGCGATGTCACGTTCCTCCACGACGCCGGCGGATTGCTCATCGGCCACGGCGAACCAGTTCCGGATCTTCGCATCGTGGTCCTCAACGATTCCGGCGGAGCCATCTTCAGCCTCCTGGAACACGGCGCCGTTGAAGACTCGGGAGCGTACGGCACCGCCGTCGAACGCCTTTTCGGTACCCCGCACTCAGTGGACATCGCGGCACTCGCGGCCGCTTACGGCGTCGGACACCGAGCGGTAAGCACGACGGCGGAACTTGCCGAAGCGCTGAAGTCGCCGCTGAAGGGGCGCACCATTGTGGAGGTGCGCGTGGACCGGGTGGGCTTGCGTGGACTCCATGCCCGGATCAAGGAAGCCATCAACGCCGCCGTGGGCCACTGAAACTGACGAGAGCCACCGAAACTGACCAAGGCTACCCACATTCGGGTGTCGTCAGTCCGTTTTCCGGGCACCGGGCAGTTCGCGTGGCGATCGGGTGGTTATCCACATAGGACAACTCTTCCCTCGAAGTGCAACAGCGTCCGACGAAGACTGTTGGAATGCGAAGGCTACCCAAACTCATCCTTGCCAAGGATCTGACCATGCTCAGAGGCGATGCCAGGCCACTTTCCGTCGATGCGAGGGCCGGAAAGCTCGTTCGTATCAGGCACGGTGTCTACGTCGATGCCAGGCAATGGCAGAAGCTGGAGAGCTGGGAAAGGTACGCCCTGAACGTAGAAGCGGCAGCGGAGTGCTTGGCTGCTCCGACTATCTTCTCGCATCACTCGGCGGCGTCGATCCATGGAATCCCAACCATCCTGCGCCAGCAGCCTGTCCATGCCCTGACCACTTATGCCGGAGGTGGCCGTTCGCGTGCAGGGGTGAGACGGCACTTAGTAGTCGAAGGAAGCGAGCAGGTCCAGGAGGTCAACGGGTTCCTGGTCACGGACCGGGTTCGGACGGTATTGGACATCGCTGCGTCGGTTCCCTTTGCCGAGGCCGTTGTTCCGGTGGATTTCCTGCTGAACAGAAATCGAAACTCCCAGCCTGTAACCAAGGAGCAACTCTTGGACGGCATCAAGGGGACATACTCCAAAGCAGCGGACAGGCGAGTCACGGCGGCGGTGGAGTTCGGTGCCGGAGACTCTGGTTCGCCCGGAGAGTCCTATGCCCGGGCCTTGATACACGTCCTCGGATTCGAGGTGCCTCTGCTGCAGTATGCGGTGAAAACCATGAGGGGAACGGTGTACACGGACTACTACTGGAAGAGCGTTGGCTTGGTTGGAGAATTCGATGGCCGCGAAAAGTACATGAAGCCGGAGTACTTGAAGGGACGTACGCCTTCCCAGGTTGTGATCGAAGAGAAGGCCCGTGAAGACGCCATACGCGCCACCGGCCGAAGAGTGTTCCGGCTGGTGTGGAGCGACCTGTCGGTGAGCAAGCTGGAACGCGCACTTGAGGCAGCCGGGGTTCCCCGCCGCCGTCGTGCTTCTGCAGGCCACCCAAATTCGTAGCTGAACCAGAAACGGGAGGGCGACACCCAAATGTGGGTGTCGCCCTCCCGTTTCTGTGGCACCAATCAGTATGCGTGGAGCCAGCGTATATGCGTGGGCAGAAAGTTACGCTTCCTCGACGCCGATGTGTGTCGGATCCAGTACGCGGCGCAGGAATTCCTTGGTGCGCGGCTGGGTAGGAGCACTGATAACGTGCTCGGCCGGGCCTTCTTCCACCACGACGCCGGCGTCCATGAAGACCACGCGGTCGGCGACTTCGCGGGCGAAGCCCATCTCGTGCGTGACCACCAACATGGTCATGCCTTCCTGCGCGAGTTTGCGCATGACTGCCAGGACATCGCCGACGGTCTCGGGGTCCAACGCAGAGGTGGGCTCATCGAAGAGCATCAGTTGCGGGTCCATGGACAGTGCCCTGGCGATTGCGACACGCTGCTGCTGGCCGCCGGAGAGCTGGTCCGGGAAACGGTCGGCCAAGTGGCCCAGCCCCACGCGCTCCAGGTTGTGGCGGGCCACGTTGGCGGCCTCGGACTTGGAGCGCTTGAGGACCTTCATCTGTGAGATGGTGCAGTTGTCCAGCACGCTGAGGTGCGGGAACAGGTTGAAGTGCTGGAACACCATGCCCACGCTTTGGCGCATCTTGTTCAGGTCAACATCGGGATCCGTTGCTTCGAACTTGCCCACGTTGATGGTGCCCGCGTTGGGCTGCTCCAACAGGTTGACGCAGCGCAGGAGCGTGGACTTGCCCGAGCCGGAAGGTCCGATCAGGCAAACCACCTGGCCCGGTTCCACGGTCAGCGAGATGCCCTTGAGGACCTCGTTGCTGCCGTAGGACTTGCGCAGGTCCTTGATGTCCACGCCAGCGGCGCGAACGGTGCTGTTTACGACGTCGTTCATGACTGTCCTGCCTATCGCTTCGTCCGCGCGGAGCGGCTTTCGAACTTCCGTGCCAGGAGGCTCAAGGGGATGGTGATGACCAGGTAGAAGGCGCCGGCCACGAGCAGCGGGGTCAGGCCCGCGCCGAGGCTGGAGATGCCATCGCGGCCGAACTTGGTGAGCTCGTACTGGGAAGCTGTGAGGCCCAGGACGTAGATCAGCGAGGAGTCCTTGGTGAGCAGGATGATCTCGTTGGTCAGCGGGGGCAGGACGATCTTGAACGCCTGGGGAATCACGATCGAAACCATGGCGCGCCAGTGCGGCATGCCCAGTGAACGGGCAGCTTCCATCTGGCCCTTCGGCACGGCCTGAAGACCAGCGCGGAGGGTTTCAGCGATGTACGCGGATGCCACCATGCCCAGCGAAACCATGACCACGATGTTGACGTCCCACTGGACACCGAAGGCCAGGGGAACGCCGTAGCCGAAGGCGATGAAGACCAGCAGCGCAGGGACACCGCGGAAGAACTCGATGTAGCCCGTTGCGAGCCAGCGGTACAGCGGGAAGGAGGAGAGCTTCATCAGGGCAAGCAGAAGGCCGCCTGACAAACCCACTACGAAGGCCAACGCCGTGTAGATAAGGGTGTTCTTGAGGCCCACCAGGAAAATGTCCGGGAACATCGGCCCGATCTTGGCGAAGTTGAAGACGCTGTTCCCAACAGTCTTCCAGTCGACGGCAAGGATCACCGCGGCCAGGACCACTACGAAGATTCCGGCTTGGACGTACAGGCTGACTTTGGCTCGTTGACGTGCAGTCATTGCCATGGTGTTCTCACATTCGTGTTGCGCAGGTGGGCCCCGAAACAGCGTGTAGTTTCGGGGCCCACCTGTGTGGATGTCGGGAGCTACTTGGAGGTTTCGCCGAACCAGGTGCTCTGGAACTTCTTCATGGAGCCATCGTCCGTGAGGCGCTTGAGCGTGGCGTTTACGGCATCTGCCATGGCCGTGTTGCCCTTCTTGATGGAGATGCCCAGCTTCTCACCCGTTGCGTAGTCTTCAACGCGCTTGAGGTTGGAGTCATCCTTGATGGCGTAGCCGAGGACGGACTGGTTGCCAACAGCGGCGTCAATGGTACCGGCCTTGAGTGCCTGGACCAGGAGGCCGGAATCTTCGAACTGCTGGGCGTCGATTCCCTTGTCCTTGGCGTACTGGGCGCCGGTGGTGGCCTGCTGCACGCCAACCTTCTTGCCCTTTGCGCCGTCGATGTTGCTGATGCCCGAGGAGGACGTGGCAACTAGGGTCAGGTCGTCATCCAGGTACGGGTTGGAGAAGTCCATGACATTCTTGCGGACGTCGGTGATGGAGATAGAGGAGATGGAGACGTCGCAACCGGTCAGTGCGGTGCCGGTCTCGATGGCCTCGAAGGAGCTGTCCACCACGTTGAGCTCGGTCTTGGTGTCCTTGGCAATCTCGGCCGCGATGTCCATGTCGAAGCCAACGATCTTGCCGTTCTTCTGGAATTCAAACGGCTCGTAGGGAACATCCGAGCACACCGTGAGCTTGCCGGCGTTGATGAACTTGAGGCCGGAGTCGTTGGAGGCTGCCGGAGTGGACGAGCCGCCACAAGCGGTCAAGGCCAAGGCGCCGGCAGCGAGCACGGCGGCCATCTTGGTGCCGGACAGAACCGAACGGGAGATCTGCATGTTGTTTACCTTTTGTTGCGGTGGATGCTGAACTGAGTCGGTTTTAGTGTAGCGCCGAACATGAGATGTGCATCACAGGAAACGAAGTTTCACTATTAGATAACTAGTTTACGCACTTATCAACCGCCAAAAGGGAGTAGCTGTCCGGGATCCCAGATTCAGCGACGGATACCCAGCGCCTCAAGCATGGGTCGGAATTTGGCCCACGTTTCCGCCAGTTCCGCCTCCGGTTGCGAACCCTCCACAATGCCGCAGCCTGCGTACAGGCGGACCGTGTTGGCATCCTCAATGACTGCCCCGCGAAGCGCGATGCCCCATTCACCGTTTCCCGCAGCATCCAGCCACCCGACGGGCCCGGCATACGGGCCCCGGTCCAGGTGCTCAAGCTTGCGGATCAATGCCCCTGCTACCAGCGTCGGCGTTCCGCACACAGCCGCCGTTGGATGCAGCGCGTTGATCAAGGCCAGGCACGTGGGGACGTGTCCCTCGATATCGGCCAATTCCGCTTTTACGTCGGAGGCCAAATGCCACACATTGGGCAGCTCCAGGATGAACGGCTCGCTATGCGAATTCATTGCCTCGGAGAACGGGGCCAACTGTCGCGTCAGGGAGTCGATCGCAATCTCGTGTTCGTGCCGCTGCTTCTCCGAACCGGCCAGCACCCGCTCGGCGTACTCCATCGGAGAACCGTCCATGCCGTCAGCGTCGCGACGGTCCAAAGTTCCGGCCAGCACGCGCGCCTGCGCCGTGCGGCCTTCCACCTGAATGAGCATTTCCGGAGTGGCGCCCACCAGGCCATCAACTCCGTACGTCCAGCATTCCCGGTACCTGGCTGCGAGCTGGCGAAGAACCTCGGCGGCGTTGACGCCGTCAGGAAGGGTGGCTACGACGTCGCGGGCCAGCACAAGCTTCTCCAACTTGCCGGCGCGGATCTCCTCCACGCCATCGGCCACCGCCTGCATCCAGGCTTCTTCGCTGAGCGAACCGTGGCTCAGGTAACCGTCCGCGGCAACAGTGTCCGGTGAGAGTCCGACGCCGGACCCTCCTGCCGCTGAATCCTCGCCGTTCGGCTCGCCGCCGCTCAGCCAGTGGTCAACGGAGGCGAGGACACCGGCCTCGGTGAGGTCGCCGTCGTCGAACGTTAATTGGGTGGCCCAGGCGCGGCCGTCGCGGATGCCAACCACCAGCTCTGGCAGGATCAGGCGCGAGACGTGCGGGGACGTTTTGGAGAAGGCGAACGAGCCGAAAGCGACCGGCCCGGTGCCTGGCAGCTCCACCTGGTCAGTGATTTCGGCCTCAAGAATGAGGTGCCGCCACCACATATCGGCCTCAAGGAAACGCTCGGGACCGGTGGCGCTGAAGCGGGTCAGCTCACCGAAGCCCACCAGGCCGGCCTCGCGGCGGGACCAGCAGAGAACGTCATCCCGCACCAGAAACGACGGCAGCCCCCCGGAGGATGATTCAACATCGAGGGGGACTGTCAAGGTGCGCAGCGTGCTGGTCATGATGGAACAACAGTACTCCCGCCTGCAGCCAGAATCTGAGCCGACTTCTACAGCGCAGCAAAGTCGGCGGAATGTCTGAGACAATTACAGGGTGAACCGAGCATCCTTGGAAAAGCGTCCGGACGAAGTTGCGACGATGTTTGATGATGTCGCCCCAAAATACGACGTCGTCAATGACGTCCTGTCCATGGGGCAGACCCGGCGGTGGCGCCGGATCGTGGTGGACGCCATGGACGTCAAGGTCGGCCAGAAGGTCCTGGACCTCGCCGCTGGAACCGGTACCTCCAGCGAACCCTACGCAGACGCCGGCGTTGACGTCGTAGCCTGCGACTTCTCCTTGGGCATGCTCAAAGTCGGCAAGCGCCGCCGTCCGGACATCGACTTCATTGCCGGTGACGCCACCAACCTGCCGTTCGCGGACAACAGTTTTGATGCCTCCACCATCTCCTTCGGCCTGCGCAACGTCGTTGAACCGCGCAAGGCCCTCGAGGAAATGCTGCGCGTCACCAAACCCGGCGGCCGGCTGGTCATTGCCGAGTTCTCGCACCCGGTCGTGCCGCTGTGGCGCAACCTCTATACGGAGTACTTGATGCGCGCGCTTCCGGCAATCGCCACCAAGGTTTCCTCCAACCCCGATGCCTACGTCTACCTCGCCGAGTCCATCCGTGCCTGGCCGGACCAGGACCACTTGGCCCAGTGGCTCAGTGACGCCGGCTGGACTGACGTTACTTACCGCAACCTCAGCGGCGGCATCGTTGCCGTGCACCGCGCGCAGAAGCCCGCCGAGCACCGCGAAAGTGTCCCCGTAGCCAAGCTTCGCCGCCAGATAAAGCCGCGCCACCAGGCCGGCTAGCTCGTACTGCCTGCTGATTTAGGACGACGTGAAAGTACTGATTGTTGGCGCGGGCCCGGCCGGGTCCACCGCCGCGTATTACCTCGCCCAGGCGGGCATTGACGTCACGGTGCTGGAAAAGACCTCCTTCCCCCGTGAAAAGGTCTGCGGCGACGGACTCACCCCTCGGGCTGTCCGGGAAATCCAGAAGCTCGGCCTCCCGCACGCAGTCGAGGAAGGGTGGCGCCGGAACAAGGGCCTCCGCCTCATTGCGGGCGGCCGCACCATCGAGCTGCCCTGGCCCGAGGTCGCCGACTTTCCCACGTACGGCCTGATCCGGACGCGTCTCGGTTTCGACGAAGACCTGGCC
Source organism: Paenarthrobacter sp. AR 02 (assembly GCF_021538675.1). Taxonomy (GTDB): domain Bacteria; phylum Actinomycetota; class Actinomycetes; order Actinomycetales; family Micrococcaceae; genus Arthrobacter. Next base: position 325,647 of record NZ_JAJUKH010000001.1, on the reverse strand, counting down.
CGTCACGCGCAGGCCGCGGGCGCCGTCGTGCTTGAACACCACAGTGTCACGTCGGCCCTGAAATCGGACGACGGCCGAGTCGTCGGCGTACGTGCCGCCATCCTTGACGAGTCCGGACGCAAGACGGGCGAAACGCGCGACTTCCATGCCGACGTCGTTCTTGCCGCAGACGGTAACTCCACGCGGACCGCCGTGTCGCTGGGTATGCACAAGCGGGACGACCGGCCGCTGGGTGTTGCCGTGCGCACCTATTTCACGTCGCCGCGGCACGAGGACGACTGGATGGAAGGCTGGCTTGAACTGCCGGATAAGTCAGGCAAGCCGCTGCCCGGTTACGGCTGGGTTTTTGGTGTTGGTGACGGCACCTCCAACGTTGGCCTTGGCATCCTGAACTCCTCCAAGCAATTCGGCAAGCTCGACTACAAGCAGGTCCTGCGCGAATGGACCGCCGGCATGCCCGCGGACTGGGGCTTCACTCCGGAGAACCAGGTGGGGGAGATCCGTGGTGCCGCGCTGCCCATGGGCTTCAACCGCACCCCGCACTACTCGCCCGGGCTGCTCCTGCTGGGCGACGCCGGCGGCATGGTGTCCCCCTTCAATGGCGAGGGCATTTCCTACGCCATGGAGTCGGCCCGCTTCGCGGCCGAGTTCATCATTGATGCGTCCTCCCGCTCCGCTTCGGCCGGCTGGAACACGCACGACGCCGATGCGCACCTTGCGCGGTACGCGGACTATGTGCGGGACCAGTGGGGATCGCACTTCACGCTGGGACGGCTCTTCGCTTCCTTGATTGGCAAGCCGGCTGTCATGAAGCTGGCACTGCGCACGGGAATGCCGATTCCGGTGCTGATGCGGTTCGTGGTCCGCATGCTCGCGAACCTCACCGATCCGTCAGCGAAAGGCTTCGAGGACCGCGTGATCCGGGTCCTCGAAATGCTGGTTCCGGCGACGTCCAACACTTCTTCGTCCGGCGCGCTCACCGCAGCCGGCTCCGACACCGCGGTTTCCGCAACAACTAGTTAGGGTTAACCCGTGACGAACTCTGCCGAACATAGTTGGACGCATGCCGGGCACGGCCTGCCTGACTCCAACGAGCCTTCCCTGAACACCACAGCGATTGCTACGGGACTGCAACTGCCCGCCGGTTTCGCTGCCATCGCAGGGGACGCCGAACTCGGCCCCGCCATCACCAACAACCTTGCCCGGGTGGAGAAGAAGCTTCGCGAAGCCATTTCCAACTCTGACCCCTTGGCTGACGCGACGTCGCGCCACCTGGTGGAAGCCGGTGGCAAGCGCATCCGACCGCTGCTCACACTGCTGTGTGCACACCTCGGTGATGCTTCGCGCCCGGAGGTTGTCCAGGCTGCCGTGGTTGTTGAGCTCACGCACCTGGCCACGCTCTACCACGACGACGTCATGGACTCGGCTCCGTTCCGTCGCGGGGCTCCCACAGCACACGAGGTCTGGGGCAACTCCGTGGCCATCCTCACCGGCGACCTCATCTTCGCCCGCGCCTCCATCCTTGTCTCCGAACTCGGCTCTCGTGCCCTCGGTATCCAGGCCCGGACTTTCGAACGCCTCTGCCTGGGCCAATTGCACGAAACCGTGGGGCCACGCGAGGACGAGGACCCCGTGGAGCACTACCTTTCCGTCATCGCGGACAAGACCGGATCCCTGGTTGCGGCCTCCGGGCAGCTCGGCGCGATCTTCGCCGGTGCCGATGAATCCTTTGAGGATTTGCTGGTTGAGTACGGTGAAAAGGTTGGCGTCGCGTTCCAGCTTGCCGACGACGTCATCGACGTCACCGGGGTAAAGGTCAAGTCCGGAAAATCCCCCGGCACCGACCTCCGCGAAGGCGTACCCACCCTTCCGGTGCTGTTGCTGCGCCGCGATGCTGCCGCAGGGGACACCTCTGCTGCCGAACTCCTTGAACTGATCGACGGCGACTTGTCCTCCGATTCGGCTTTGGCTGAGGCCGTTGCAGGTCTGCGCGAACACCCCGTCACCAGTGAGTCCTGGAAGATCGCGCGCCAATGGTCTGCCGAGGCCGTTGCTGCACTCGCTCCGTTGCCGGAAGGCGTGGTGAAGGCGTCGCTGACGAACTTCGCCCACGCTGTAGTGGACCGCAGCAGCTAAGTTCTTCCGTGCTGTGGCTTCCTGACCCGCTTTAGGCGCTTGACGGCCGCTTTGCACCCTTTTCGGGTTGCAAAGCGGCCGTTTTCGTTCCAAAGAAGCTTGGATCGCCACGGCAGACGGTCGAATCACGACGCCGGCACCCACTTTGGTGTCCACCGCGACGGTCCGAAGTGCCCGGCTTCCCTGTTACCCAGCACGATGAGCACTTCAGCCACCATCTTCCCCGGATGGTGGACGTGGGTACCGCCGTCCAGCTCGATCACCAGGCAATCGTTGATCAGGCAGTCGACTTCACCAACCCCGGGTAGCTGCACGTGCATCTTCACCCTGAGTCCTGCCCTGGTGAAGTGGACATGAGCCAGGACTTCCAGCAAAGAATCTGCCCTGGGAAGGACCAACCCCACAACAGCCCGCGCCCGGCCATTGCGGGGACCCGCCAGTTTGGACCTTAGGTAATCCGGACTGAGCAGCGCCTGGCTCACAGCACTCTGGACCATGACCAGCGACTCCAGCTCCGGCCGGCAACGAAGGGCGTGAATGAGAACGTCAGCCACGCCTGCAACAGGTAGATAGGGATGCGGGGGATGGGCCATGCAGGCGTGGTCAACAACCTGCGGCTTGGGCAGACCGTTGCCGCAGCTTAAGTGCGAAGTTTCTGGTTCGCGAAGTATCCAAAGTCCGTAGAACCTCGCTGCCGAGATACAGGTCAGGCGGCCATTCGCGCGAAAGGCGGCTACGACGTCGGGGTCTGCTCCTTTGGTGACGTAGACGCCTCGCTGCAATCGGGTGATCACCCCGTTGTTCAACGCCGATGCCAGTGTTCGTTCAGAGAACCCGGCCCGCTTCAAGTCTGCGGTTCTGGCCGCGCCGAGTCTGGATCGGAGGAATTGGGTGAGGTCCATCAGGCTATGGTTGCGGCGTTGGAGACTCTCCAAAGCCTGCTTTTCGGCCTATGTGGATAACTACACCGGGCCGTAAAAACGCAACGGCATCTTTGAATTTACGTTGACGCTAAGAGTTGCGCTTGTGACAGGCTTGTCATAAGCTATTCACGGATCCACTAAATGCCTCCGGTGGGTCTGATGCGAACGGAGATTGTGGTCCCGGTTCGGTGCAGCGTATGACTCGTAACGTTGCAGCGAGCCGGGGCCATTCCGTTTAAGCCCGGAAACCCGTGGCTTTGTGACCTTCTTTCAATGCAAAACAGCCCCCATGCAATCAATCAAGGTTGCATAGGGGCTGCGTGTCGTTCAAACAGGGTCAGGAAGCCACGGGGGCGCCCTGAAAAAGGACCTAGTCTTCGTCGTTGAACGCCCACTCGAACATGTCGAAGACGAACTCGGAGAACGTTCCTTCTTCGCTCTTCCACTGTCCGCGGGCGTTGTTGCGCCGCCAGACAATGGGATCGGGGATGCCAAGATCAGCGGTGCGGAAGCCCCAGGTGAATTGCTCGTCCTCGTCCTCCAGGAACATGAGGAAACCTTCGTCGTCGACTTCGAGTTCCTCGGGATCCCAGAAGTAGTGGTAGGCCTCCATGAGGTCTTCGCAACCGCCGATGGCGAGGTAGAACTCGCGGAGAACCAGCGGGATGGTGAAGGAGTGGTCGGCAAGGGCCTCGTCCAGTTCGGAGGGTGTGAGGCCATCCTCTTCCTGCCATTCATCCTCGAGATACTTTGGGACCAGCGCGCGGAACTTCTCGAGGAACATGTCAGTCATGCTCTTATCCTAGCTAATCCCGGGCACCCGAAATTGCGCCCGTTCCGCGGCCGGGCCGGTGCCATCCACGGACCGCGAGCGGCACGCGCCAGCTGCGTCGCCAGGCAGTGACGCGGAAAGCGAAAACGACGGCGGCTACGACGCAGGCAGAGAGCCCGGTGAACAGCCCCAAATGCCACAGCAACGTGGTTAAGCCGGCACCAACAAAGGCCGGAAGGGCATAGAGGTCGCGGGCGTTGAAGAGTGTGGGGACCTCGTTCGCCGTAATGTCGCGCAGCAGTCCGCCACCCACGGCAGTGGTCACACCCAGCAGGATTGCGGCAACAGGATTTACGCCCGCGGTCAGGGCCTTGAGCGTCCCGGTGATGCAGAAGAGAGCCAGGCCGCCGGCGTCGAAGAGCGTTAAAAGGGAGGTGAAGCGCTGAACCGAGGAGAACAGGAAGTACACCAGCATTGCCGCCAGCAGGGGCGGGACCAGATAGGCGGGGTTGGTGAACGCGATCGGGGGACCGGCGTTGATGATGATGTCGCGGATCACGCCGCCGCCCAGCGCCACAATCGAGGCCAGGAGCACGGAACCCACAATGTCGAACTGTTTGCGGGCCGCCAACAGTGACCCGGAGACCGCGAAGAAAAACACGCCGAACAGGTCAAGCCACAGAAGAAGGATGTCGATGGAAATCAAGTGGACGGTTTCTTTCTGGGTACGGCTCTCAACAGATGCTGGCTCAACGTTACGCTAGCTCCCATGAACAGCCCCGTTTTGATCGCGTGCGCCCACGGAACCCGCAACGCCGAAGGCCAGGCAGCCATCCGCCAGGTCATGGCCGACATCGAGGCCCTTCGCCCCGGCTTGCGGGTGCTCGAGGCCTACGTGGACGTGCAGGAACCTGAGTTGGGGGGAGTGGTGGAGGGCCTGCCCGAGGGGACTGCCGCCGTCGTCGTCCCGCTTTTGCTGTCCACTGGCTTCCACATCAAAGTGGACGTACCCAAGGCGATCAAGAGTCGGCCCGAAGTGATCGCGGCCAGGCCGCTCGGCCCGGATCCGCGGCTGGCTGAGCTGCTTGCCGTGCATCTGCGGGCGGCAGGCCTGGAGGAGAACGACGGCGTGCTGGTGGCTGCCGCCGGCTCCTCGCTTCCGGACGGTTCGGTGGACTCGGAAGAGCAAGCGCGCCTGCTCGCTGAGCTGCTCCCCAACAAGGTCCGGGTCGCCTATGGCGCCAGTGCCAAGCCGACAGTGCCCGACGGCGTCGCCTCCTTGCGTGCCGAGCTCGCCGCCGATGGTGGGACGGGACGGGTGTTCATCGCGTCGTACCTCTTGGCGACCGGCTATTTCCACGATCAGCTGGCCAAGGCTGGAGCTGACGTTGTGGCGGCTCCGCTGCTGCCTTCACCGGTGCTCGCCGAGATCGCGTTGGAACGCTACGACGCGGTGCTGGCGAGCTGATTGCCTCCACATCCGCCTGCATATGTGGCGCCGCCGGACAAGGCCGTCGGCGTGTTCGTGACGAAATGTTTCCCTAGGTGACTCAACATTTCCAGACCTTTGCTGGCTAAATCTGGCCAGACCTACCCTCGATATATGACAGATACAGCTGTAGCCGGCGCGTCCGCGGAGACCGCCAAGCGCCCGGCGCGCACCCGCCCTGCCGCCAAGCCCCACGGCCAGTGGAAGGTTGACGGCACCGCCCCGCTCAACGCCAACGAAACCTGGAAGCAGGAAGACAACGGGCTGAACGTCCGTGAGCGCATTGAGTCTGTCTACTCAAAAGAAGGCTTCGACTCGATCGACGGCACGGACCTGCACGGACGCTTCCGTTGGTGGGGCCTCTACACGCAGCGCAAGCCCGGGATCGACGGCGGCAAGACGGCAACGCTTGAACCGCACGAACTCGAAGACAAGTACTTCATGCTGCGCGTGCGCATCGACGGCGGTGCGCTGACCACCGAGCAGCTGCGTGTCATCGGTCAGATCTCCGTTGACTTTGCCCGGGGATCGGCCGACCTGACGGACCGCCAGAACATCCAGCTGCACTGGATCCGCGTTGAGGATGTTCCGGAGATCTGGCGTCGCCTTGAAGGTATCGGCCTGTCCACCACCGAGGCCTGCGGCGACGTTCCCCGCGTCATCCTGGGCTCCCCGGTCGCCGGCATCGCCAAGGACGAGATCATCGATCCCACGCCGCTGATCCACGAGCTGGCCGAGCGGTTCATCGGCGACCCGGAGCTGGCCAACCTGCCGCGCAAGTACAAGACGGCGATCACCGGACACCCGTCCCAGGACGTGGTCCACGAAATCAACGACTTCGCCCTGGTTGGCGTTGTCCACCCTGAGCTTGGTGCCGGCTACGACCTCTGGGTGGGCGGTGGCCTGTCCACCAACCCGCGCCTGGCCGAACGCCTGGGTGTGTTCGTCTCCGCCGATGTTGCCGCTGAAGTATGGCTGGGAGTCACCAGCATCTTCCGCGACTACGGCTACCGCCGCATGCGCACCAAGGCCCGACTGAAATTCCTCATGAACGACTGGGGTCCGGCCAAGTTCCGCCAGATCCTCGAAGATGAATACCTGGGCTTCAAGCTTCCCGACGGCCCTGCGGCCCCGAAGCCGAACGCGCCGGGCGACCACATTGGCGTGCACGAGCAGAAGGACGGCAAGTTCTTCATCGGCGTCACACCCACTGTGGGCCGCACGTCCGGCGAAGCACTGGTCACCTTGGCCGACACGTTGGAGAAGCACGGTTCCTACCGGCTGCGCACTACTCCTCACCAGAAGCTGGTGATTCTGGATGTTGCCAAGGAACAGGTGGAGCCGCTCATCGCCGAGCTGGACCCCATGGGCTTTTCCGCCCGGCCGTCAGTGTTCCGTCGCGGCACCATCGCCTGCACCGGTATCGAATTCTGCAAGCTGGCCATCGTGGAAACCAAGGTTACGGCCGCCACGGCCATTGCCGAGCTGGAGCGCCGTCTGGCCGACCTCGTGGAGACCAAGCAGCTGCCGTCGGCACTGTCCCTCCACATCAATGGCTGCCCGAACTCCTGCGCACGTATCCAGACGGCCGATATCGGCCTGAAGGGCATGATGCTGCCAACGCCCGACGGCGACCCCACCCCGGGTTTCCAGGTCCACCTCGGTGGCGGGCTGGCCAATAACGAGCGCGAGGAAGCCGGCCTGGGACGTACCGTCCGCGGCCTCAAGGTCACGGTGGAAGACCTGCCCGATTACGTGGAGCGTGTGGTCCGTAAGTTCGTCGCCGTTGGCGCCGAGGGCCAGACCTTCGCTGAGTGGGCACACACCGCCGACGAAGGAGACTTACAGTGACCGTAGCTGTAGCACTCAAGCGCTCCAACGAGGAGCTCAAGGCCCTGGCTGAAGCCGGCGCCGCTGAGCTGGGTTGGAACGCCAGCGCCACCGAAGCGATCGCCTGGGTGGCCCGCAACTTCGAACTGCCCGCGGTGACGGTGGCCTGCTCCATGGCCGACGCCGTCCTGCCGGCTTTGGTGGCGGACCAGCTTCCCGGCGTCGACGTCTTGTTCCTGGAGACCGGCTACCACTTCAAGGAAACGCACCAGACCCGCGACGAAGTCGCGGCGAACCTGCGCGTCAACGTCGTGGACGTCCTTCCGGAAACCACCGTGGAACAGCAGGACCGCCTGCTGGGCAAAGACCTGTTCGCCCGCGACCCCGCCCAGTGCTGCGCGCTGCGCAAGGTCCAGCCGTTGCGCCGCTCCTTGGCTGGCTACGAGGTCTGGTTCACCGGTGTCCGCCGCGACGAGGCACCCACCCGCACCAACACGCCGATCATCACCTGGGATGAAGGCTTCGGGTTGGTCAAGGTGAACCCGATGGTCGACTGGACCTTCGATCAGCTGATCGAGTACTCCGAAGACAACATCCTTCCCGTCAACCCCCTCCTGAGCCAGGGTTACCCGTCCATCGGCTGCCAGCCCTGCACACGCCAGGTTGCCCCGGGAGAAGACCCCCGCGCCGGTCGCTGGGCAGGATCCGACAAGACAGAATGCGGACTACACACATGAGCAACTTCAGCACGACGACGGAAGCCTACGCCTCCGCAACAGATGCCGCCCCCGCCCCTTCGCTGGACGGCAATGCTGCAAGCAGCATTGCGTCCAGCTACGACAGGCCCGATGCCACTCCCGGGGCGGCATCCGCTGCTTCGGCTCTGGAATCGACTCGCCTTTCGTCGCTGGACACACTCGAGTCCGAGGCCATTCACATCATCCGTGAGGTTGTTGCCGAGTTTGAGAAGCCTGCGTTGCTGTTCTCCGGTGGCAAGGACTCCGTGGTCATGCTGCACCTGGCCACCAAGGCGTTCTGGCCTGGCAAGGTTCCTTTCCCCGTGCTGCACGTGGACACGGGCCACAACTTCCCGGAGGTCATCGATTTCCGTGACCGTACGGTGGAGCGACTGGGCCTGAAGCTGGTTGTCGGCTCGGTGCAGGAGTTCATCGACCGCGGTGAGCTTGCTGAGCGTGCCGATGGCACCCGTAACCCGTTGCAGACTGTGCCGCTGTTGGACGCGATCCAGCGCAACAAGTTCGACGCCGTTTTCGGTGGCGGCCGTCGCGACGAGGACAAGGCCCGCGCCAAGGAGCGCATCCTGAGCCTCCGCGACGAGTTCGGCCAGTGGGACCCGCGCAACCAGCGCCCCGAGCTGTGGAACCTGTACAACGGCCGCCACACGGTGGGCCAGCACGTCCGTGCGTTCCCCATCAGCAACTGGACCGAGCTGGATATCTGGCGGTACATCGAGCGCGAGAACATTGAGCTCCCCAGCCTGTACTACGCCCACGACCGCGAGGTCTTTGCCCGCGATGGCATGTGGCGTGCAGTGGGCGAGGTTTCCCAGCCGCTGCCGCACGAGGAAGTCATCACCAAGCTGGTCCGCTACCGCACGGTGGGGGACATGTCCTGCACCGGTGCTGTCGAGTCCGATGCCCGCACCGTGGCCGACGTCGTGGTTGAAGTCGCTGCCTCCACCCTGACCGAACGTGGCGCCACCCGAGCAGATGACCGCATCTCCGAGGCAGCCATGGAAGACCGCAAGAAGGACGGCTACTTCTAAATGAGCACCGAAACATTGGCTGCCGGGCTGGAGACAGCCCTGCCCACTACTCTTTTCCGTTTCGCTACTGCCGGATCGGTCGACGACGGCAAGTCCACTTTGGTGGGCCGCCTCCTTCACGACTCCCAGGCGATTCTTGCTGACACGCTCGACGCCGTTGCCCGCACCTCCGCGGACCGTGGCTTCGGCGGCGAAAAGGGCGGGATTGACCTCGCCCTCCTGACCGACGGCCTGCGTGCCGAGCGTGAACAGGGCATCACCATCGACGTGGCATACCGCTACTTCGCCACCGACCGCCGCAGCTTCATCCTGGCGGACTGCCCCGGCCACGTTCAGTACACCAAAAACACGGTGACGGGCGCGTCCACTGCGGATGCCGTCGTCGTGCTTATTGACGCCCGCAAGGGTGTCCTGGAGCAGACGCGTCGTCACCTTTCTGTGCTGCAGTTGCTGCGGGTTGCCCACGTGATCGTCGCGGTCAATAAGATCGACCTGGTGGATTTCAGCGAGCAGGTGTTCCGTGACATCGAAGCTGATGTGCAGAAGGTTGCCCGTGAGCTCGGTTTGGGTTCGGACGGTGTCGCTGACCTGCTGGTGGTGCCGGTGTCGGCCCTTGATGGCGACAACGTGGTGGACCGCTCGGAGCGCACCCCTTGGTACACTGGTCCTGCGCTGTTGGAAGTCCTCGAGACCCTCCCGGCCGCTGACGAGCTCGAGGCCGAACTGGAGAGCTTCCGCTTCCCGGTCCAGCTGGTGATCCGTCCGCAGGGTGCTCTTGCTCCTGACGCTGTTGCTGCCGGGCTCGATGTGGAGGCGTACCGCGATTACCGTGCCTACGCCGGCCAGATCACCGAAGGGTCGGTCAAGGTTGGCGACGAAGTGAGTGTCATCAGCCCGGGCCACGAACCGCGCACCACCACGGTGATCGGCATCGACTTCGCCGGCCAGTCCTTGGAAGAAGCAGCCGCTCCGCAGTCTGTGGCTGTGCGCTTGGCTGACGAGATCGACATCGCCCGCGGTGACACCATTGCCGCTGCCGGTACGGTCCGTGAAAGCACGGCTGACCTATACGCGTCGTTGGCTTGGCTCTCGCCGAAACCGCTCCGCGAAGGCCAGAAGGTCCTGGTGAAGCACGGTACGCGCACTGTCCAGGCGTTGGTCCGCAACGTCACAGGCAAGCTGGACCTGGCCACGTTCAACGTGGAGCCGGCGTCCACTCTGGAGCTTAACGACATCGGACACGCACAGCTCCGGCTCTCTGCTCCGCTGCCGTTGGAGAACTACCTGCACCACCGCCGCACGGGCGCGTTCCTGGTGATCGATCCCATCGACGGCAACACCCTTGCCGCGGGCTTGGTCAAGGACCACCCGGGCGACCACGAGGACGAACGTTACGTCATCTAGGGTCACACGTAGTCACAAAACCGCAGCTTGTTCGCGACTCCTCACGCTGTACGGCGGGATTTTCGAACAAGCTGCGGTTTTCTTTTGGGGAAGGACCCATGCCACAGAACACCACGCTCAGCACGCATTTGGCCGCCGGCAAGGACCTGGTTCTGGACGGCGCGTTAGCCACGGAATTGGAAGCCCACGGCTGCGACCTGGAAGACGCCTTGTGGTCCGCCAAGGTCCTGCTGGAACAGCCGTACCTGATCAAGCAGGTCCACCGCGACTATTTCGACGCCGGTGCGTCCGTGGCCATTACAGCCAGCTACCAGGCCACTCCGCAGGGCTTTGCGCGGCGTGGGCTGTCCGTGGAGGAATCGTTGGAGCTGGTGGCGTTGAGTGTCCGGCTGGCCGACGAAGCCCGTCAGGAATACCTCGCAGCCAACCCCGGGTCCCGCCCGTTGCTGGTGGCCGGATCTGTTGGCCCCTACGGCGCGTACCTTGCCGATGGCTCCGAGTACCGCGGCGATTACACGCTTTCTGCCGCGGAATTCCGGGACTTCCACCGCCCCCGCATCGCCGCCCTCGTGGAAGCTGGCGCGGACTTCCTGGCCTGCGAAACACTGCCGTCGTTCGCCGAAGCTGAGGCGCTGTTGGCGCTCGTGGCGGAGTTCGGCGTCGAATCCTGGTTCACTTTTACGCTGCGGGACAGCGGACATATAAGTGATGGGACGCCGGTTGCAGACGTGGCTGCGCTGCTCCGCGCGGAACCGCGGGTCGCCGCCGTCGGGGTCAATTGCGTGCCGTTGGAGCTGGTGACCCCAGCACTGGAGTCCCTCCAGGCTGTGAGCGACAAAGCCCTGGTGGCCTACCCGAATTCGGGGGAGACCTACGACGCCGTGACCAAAACATGGGGTCCGGCTGTGGGTGTTCAGGGGAGCGGAACACTGGCCGGCGCCGCTGCAGATTGGCACGACAGGGGAGCCCGTCTCATAGGTGGATGCTGCCGCACAACTCCGCGTGACATTGAAGGCCTCGTGGCCAATATGACGCCACGTGAACCTGCGTGAACCTTGATTTCTACGGGATTGAAGCCGAAATATGACAGTCCCTACTGTGAAGGCATGACCTCTCCGGAATGGTCCTTGCTTGCCCTCGACGGGCGATGTCACGGGGCCTGATCTTCGCCCCACTCGCATCCCGAATCTCCGAAGGACCCCTCATGTCGAACAACCCCGAGTCACCCAACACCGGTACCACCCGCATCGTCGCGGGTGAGACCGCCAAGCCCAAGCGCCGCCGCACCGTTGAGATCGCACTGGCCGTCGGCCTGGTGCTGCTCATCGGCGCAGGCGCCGCAGTTGCTTCCGCTGTTTCGCAGAACAACAACCAAGCCGCCCCGGCCCCCGCCACGACGCCCGCCGCCGAACTCAAGCTCGGCTACTTCAGCAACGTCACCCACGGTCCGGCCCTGGTGGGAATCAGCAAGGGCATCATCGCCAAGGAACTGGGCGATACCAAGCTCAGCACCCAGGTCTTCAACGCCGGTCCCGCCGCTATCGAAGCCCTGAACGCCGGCGCCATCGACGCCACGTACATCGGCCCGAACCCGGCCATCAACTCCTTCGTCAAGAGCAAGGGTGAGTCCATCAGCATCATCGCCGGGGCGGCTTCCGGCGGTGCCCAGCTGGTGGTCAAGCCGGAGATCAACTCCGCTGCCGACCTCAAGGGCAAAATCCTCAGCTCGCCGCAGCTCGGCGGCACGCAGGACGTAGCACTCCGCGCCTGGCTGGGCGCGCAGGGTTTCAAGACCAACGTTGACGGCAGCGGTGATGTGAACATCAACCCCACCGAAAACGCCCAGTCGCTGAAGCTCTTCCAGGACGGAAAGCTCGACGGCGCGTGGTTGCCTGAGCCGTGGGCGTCCCGCTTGGTCCTCGAAGCCGGAGCGAAGGTCCTCGTTGACGAAAAGGACCTGTGGGAGAAGGGCGACTTCACCACGACCATCCTGATCGTGAACAAGAAGTTCGCTGCAGAACACCCTGAAACTGTGAAGGCACTGCTCAAGGGCCACGTGGAATCCGTGAACTGGCTCAACTCCGCCTCAGCGGCAGACAAGGCAACCACCATCAACGCTGTCCTGAAGGACACGGCCGGCAAACCGCTTCCGGCCAACGTGATTGAGCGGGCGCTGCAGAACATCAAGTTCACCACCGACCCGCTGGCCGGAACGTACAAGAAGCTCCTGGATGACGGCGTGAAGGCCGGAACCACCAAGCAGGCCGACATTAACGGCATCTTCGACCTCCGCACCTTGAACGAGGTTGAAGGCAAGAAGACCTCGGCTGCAGGTCTCGGCCAGGACTAAGCAGTAACAGGCTGGTCCGCTTCCCTCCCCTTGGGCGGGAAGCGGGCCGGCCTTCAGCCACATCAGCTCTACCAATCAACATGAAGGACGGGACCATGCCAGTCGTACTCGAGAACTTGGGCAAGCGCTTCGGCGACGGCGCTCCGGTGCTGGACGACGTCAACGCCACCATCGCCCAAGGCGAGTTCGTGGCCCTCCTCGGCGCTTCCGGCTGCGGCAAGTCCACCCTGCTGAACATCATGGCGGGACTGGAAAAGCCGACGTCGGGCGCCCTCGAAGTCCCCAGCGACGGCGCCGCCTTCATGTTCCAGGACGCGTCCCTCTTTCCGTGGTTGACCGCCCGCGGCAACATCGAACTCGCGCTGCAACTGGCCGACAAGTCCAGCACCAAGGCGAGCCGGCGTGCCCGCGCCACGGAGCTGCTCGACCTGGTTCACCTGGGCGGCGCCGGCGACAAGCGCCCGCACGAACTTTCCGGTGGCATGAGGCAGCGCGTGGCGTTGGCCCGTTCCCTGGCCCAGGACCGGCAGCTGCTGCTGATGGACGAGCCCTTTGCTGCCCTCGATGCCATCACCCGCGACCTCCTGCACGATGAGCTGGAACGGATCTGGAAGGAAACCGGCCGGACCATCGTGTTCGTGACGCACAACGTCCGCGAAGCCGTGCGACTGGGCCAGCGCGTGCTGCTTTTGTCCTCCCGCCCCGGCCGTGTGGTGGCCGAGTGGGAGGTCACCGAGGAACACCGTACCGATGCCGGTCGCGCTGGGGAACTGACCGGAGTAATTACCCGCCGCCTTCGCGAGGAGATCCGCCGCCATGCCAAGTAACCCCCTCACCACCGAAGAGCGCACCCTTCCCGTGACCGAATCCAAAGAGCACATCACTTCGCCACTGCTGAAAGGCAACGCCTCGGAGCTCCGCGACCTTGAAGCCGGTCTGGACAATCTGCAGTCGGACAATGGCCGGAAGCGGGGCATCGAGTGGAAGCGGGTGTTGCTGCCCGTCGCCGCGTTGGTGGTCCTGATCCTGGCGTGGCAGCTCTACGTTTCCTTGGAGTTCAAGCGGCGCGACCTCGTGCCCGGGCCCCTTGACGTACTCACCCAGTTCGTGACGATGTGGGGAGAAGGCAAAGTCCAGGAAGCGGTGTGGACTTCGCTGCAGCGTGGTGTCATCGGCTTCCTGATCTCGGTGGTCATCGCGACCCCCGTTGGTCTTTTGCTCGCCCAGGTAGCTCCTTTGCGCCGCGCGTTCGGGCCGCTCATTTCCGGGTTGCAGGTCCTCCCGTCCGTGGCGTGGGTTCCGGCCGCCATCATCTGGTTCGGCCTGACCGATGCCACCGTCTACTTCGTGGTGTTCATGGGTGCCATCCCGTCCATCATCAACGGCCTCATCTCCGGTGTGGACCAGATCCCGCCCCAGTACCGGAGCGTCGGAACGGTGCTTGGCGCCAACCGGCTCCAGATGGCGTTGCAGATTGTGCTGCCCGCAGCACTTCCCGGCTACATCAGTGGTCTGAAGCAGGGCTGGGCTTTCTCCTGGCGCTCCCTCATGGCCGCCGAGATCATCGCGGTGGGCGGCACCATTGGCTTCGGGCTGGGCTCACTGTTGGATCAGGGCCGGCTGTTGTCTGACATGACCATCGTGATGTCCGCGATCCTGCTCATTCTGTTCGTAGGCATCCTGATTGAGCTCCTGGTGTTCGGGCCGATCGAGAAGCGCCTCCTGCAGCGCCGGGGTTTGCTGGCGGGCAGTTCCCGCTAGGGTTCCTTTGGTCGGCGCACCCGGCCTGAACGCAAGGGCCCGACGGCGACCTACCGCCGTCGGGCCCTTGCGTTACGTTGGCGTGAGGCTAGAGTCCAGCCAGGAGATCCTTCATTTCCTGGATCTCGTCCTCCTGCGAGGCCACAATATCCTTGCTGAGCTGGACGGCCTCAGGATTCTGACCCTGGCTGGTTTCGGTTTTGGCCATGGTCACGGCACCTTCGTGATGCGCAATCATCTGCGTCAGGAAAAGTTTGGCAGCTTCTGTGCCCTGTGCCGCTTCGAGTTTTTGCAGGTCGGCGTCGCTCATCATGCCGTCCATGCTGTGGGAGCTGTGATCGCCGGCTGCCATGGTGGCCGATTCATTCCAGCTTGCAAGCCACCCGGTCATTTTCTCGATCTCGGGGGCCTGCGCGGCCCTGATCCTGGTTGCCAGCTCCGTTACGGCCGCCGGGATGTCCTGCTTGGACAGCATCGCGTCGGACATTTCCACGGCTTGGGCATGATGGGGAATCATCATCTGCGCGAACATCGTATCCGCCGCGTTGTGGACCGGATCCGTGCTGCCCGCCGACGGGTTTGCCGATGCACTGGAGGTGCCGTGATCCATGCCCGGCATCGAGCCCGAGCCGGAATTGGATCCGCAGCCGGCCAGTGCGAGCAGGGTTGCCAAAGCGGTTCCCGTGACAATGTAGCGTGTTTTGTTCATCAGTGATTGGTCCTTTGCCAATTCAGGCGGCACCATCGTCTGCCGCCAAGGGTAAGCAGTTGGGCGCCCGGAGCCATAGGGGTCCGGGATGTGGCGAAGGGCTCGCATGTCGGCGGCCCGTTCCAGTGCTTACGTCCTGCTGATGCTGAGTTGCCCGGGCGTGGGCTGGACTGGTCGGTAGGACCAGGATGGCAATGGATCTTGGTACCCGGTGGCAGTGAGAGTGTACGTAGCCGCGCTTGCTGGGAGAGGCGCAACCAAGGAACCGGTTTTTAGCGACGGTGTGCAGGTGGCACCTACCGCCTCAGCGCAGGAACAGCTTCCGGACGTGCACTGTTCGACTTCCGCAGGATGACCTGCAGGGAGGGGTTTCGAAGTGTCGTGCACATGATGGGAAGTGACCTGCCCGTGAAGGGTGATCGTGTCAGTGGCTATAGGCGTAGCCGAATGTTCCCCATGGGATCCGCTGATCACATGCATTCCGAACAAGCCCGCAATGATCGCAGCTACGAGCATCAAGAGCGATCCTCGTCTGAGAAGGGGCGATGAAACCCGCGACGGTGACCCGCTCACGCGCACTCCTCCTTTGCGGTCCATACGCGACACTATACCCCTGGAGGGTATCGGCCTTTGCAACGCAAGGACAAGCACACTACTGCGGCAATTCCGCTGCGCTAACGCCGGCAACGGCCTAGAATCGGCGAATGGGCCTTCTCACGTTCAGCATCAACGTCACTCTGGATGGCTGCGTCGACCACCGGGAGGGGATCGCAGATGATGAGACCCACGCCCACTTCACACGCCTTTTGGATCAGAGCGGTGCGATGCTCTGGGGACGCACCACTTACGAAATGATGGAGGAGTACTGGCCCTTGGTGGCCCGGGGCGAGGTAGAAGCGCCGCCAGCCCTTCGTGAGTGGGCGATTACCTTGGAGGGGAAACCTAAGTACGTCGTTTCCACAACGCGGAGCGACTTCCCCTGGACCAACAGTCATCGGCTGGTGGGCGAACTGGGTACGGCCGTTCAGGAACTCAAGGACAGGACTCCCAAGGGGGTACTTATCGGCAGCGGGAAACTAGCAACAGAGCTGGACCGACTGGGCTTGATCGACGAGTACAAATTTCTCATCCACCCCATGATCACCGGCCACGGACCAACGCTGTACCAAGGCGGGCTGCCCAGCACCCGGCATCTTGAGCTGATTTCGGCCGAGCCGCTCAGTAACGGCGCGGTAGCCACGCATTATCGCCGGGCTGCTTGACGATTGTGGAGGCAACGTGAAAACGCCGAACCACTCTCATGAGCTCTGGTTTAGAAGTCCCCGCCCGGGTAGATGCCCTCGGGCAAAGTGAAGCACGGCGAGCCCGAATCGATGTCAATCTGGTTTGGGGCTAGGCCTTCGGCGACAATGTAGTTCTCCCCGCCTCCGCTGCGAGCGATTATTTGGACTTCATAGGAACCCCTGATGTCAAGCCTGTTCCTGACTCCAAAGAGGCCGCTCTGATAGTGGGCTTCTATGTCCTTCACGATCGGCTCAATGTTCGTTCCTTCGGCAACCGTGATGGTCGTGGAACCATTCCAGTTGTGTTGGGTTTTGTTGCAAGACAGAAGCATGCCCTTCTTCTTCTGATCGATCGAGATAACAGCGTCTTTTGGGATCAGAGCGGCAAGCTCCAGTTCCATTGCTTGGGCCTGGGTCTTAGCTTCCTGCCAGGTCAGTTCAGCTTTCATCGGTTCCTCCTGTGTTTTGGTCGCAGTTGGCACAGGTAACTCTGTCGAACCCGCGTTGGGTAGCCCGGCGCAACCCGCGAGCCCGATCGAACCCGTCAATAGCAACAACGCCATGGCACCGTGTCGCGCCCTCATCGAGCCACAATTCCGCGCATGTCTTTGAGTACTTGCTTGTTGTCCTCGCTGTTGGTGGCGATGAGGTTGTGATTTTCCATGAGGATGTTCCCTTCTTCGAGGGTGTTGATCGCACCGTTGATTTTGTCGTCGTCGGGGCCGCGGTAGTAGTGCTGTTCGAACTCATCGCGATAGATCGGGTTGTTTCCATCCCACACCAGCCCTTTATTCGTGATGAGGTTGGGAACTACCTGACCTTGGACGAGCAGATCATAGTAGTACAGGTTCGAATATTCCGTGGTCGGCTGTGGTTTCCAGTCCGGGAGCATGCCGGCCCCGGCGAGGGAGACCACCTTGTCGTATCGGGCCCCGGCGACTTCGGAGCTGGTGAGGTTTGCCAGGCCCCAGCTGTGCCCGATGCCGGTTTGTTCGGCACCGTTCAGGTAGGGATCAGTGCGCATCCCGGCCTCGAACGATGCCAGTTGCTGGCCGGACGTGCGTGCGAGTTTTTCATCGTTCGCCTCACCGATTCTCGCCATGTTGGGACCGCCGGCGGTGTCCTCCTCTCCGGGGAACCGCCCATCCTTATACACGAACGCCACCGTCCCCGGCACTTTGCTAGTGAGATATGTCGAGACCTGCTGTACCCCGCCTTCGTAGAAGATGTCCATCCCGGTGAAGGTTCCTGGGACGTAGGTGATCACGTGCCGTGTGTCGGAACCCGGAGTGCCGATCATTTCCACAATCCTGGACCGGTCCCGGTCATAGAGGTAAAGCTGTACCTCCCCGGCTACCACCTGCTTAAGATATGCCACCTCATTTTGCAGCATCTTTGTTCGGTTCGGGTCGTGGTGGCTTTGCCCGACCTCGGACAACTTCCGGGCTGTTTCCAGGTCTTTCTCTGCCGCGCGAAGCACGCTTGGCGCGTTCAACTGGTTCGCGCGGACCCTGGCCAGTGCGGGCATCCCGTCCAAAGCGCCGAACACGGACGGAGCAGCAGCCAACAGCAACTCCTGCACCCGCGAAAACCCGGGCACGCCCATGACGGTGCCGGCCCGAGGGTTCATTCCGGCCCACCAAGTCCCGATTTTCGATGGCTCGATGCCTTGCAGGGCCTGCTTCCATCCAGGCATTGTGGCCAACGCCTTCACGTCCGCCTCGGTGGCACTGGACAAGTAGCTCAGCAGCGCCGCGCCCGACAACGACATCGGTGCCGTGGCAAGCACAAGAAGGCCGTTCGATACCGTCACCTGGCCAACGTCCCCGCCGCCACCGGCAGCGCGGAACGTCGACGCGATGTCGGAAAGCCGGCTCGCGTCCTGATGGTTGTCTTCGAGGAACCGTCGTAGCCCGCCACGGACAGCGTGGAGGTCAGAGTGCACCCACGAGCACTTCTCCTCGAAATCGGACACAGCTGCACTGACTTTGTCAGCGGAAGCTCGGTCTGAGTCGTCGTGGATCCTGAAGGTCGACACTGCCGAGTCCAAGGTTTCCGGATCAGCGGAACTCGCCCCAGCAGTGCTTCCGCTCGCCCAGATACGCAACCCTTGCCGGGCCGTCTCCACGCTCACCACCGGGCGGTCAGTTTCCGCCGTCGACGGGCGGGGCCCTACATCCACCCCAAAACCGCCGCCAGCACGAGCCCAGCCGGAGGCGAGCGCCCACTCGGTCACGTCATCCAAGCGACGCTGCTCAACCTCGGCCGCGTTCTTCGCGTCCTGGACCTGACGGGCAACATCTTCCAACATATGGACCAGCTCGGACCGGGCCGCCCTTTCAGAGGCAACGTTTTCCCGGAAGCAGTCTGCGAACACGCCCCGAAATTCCGTGAGAGCAGCAGTCGAGGCCGATTCCCGTCCGCCACGTTGATCCTGCAACGCACGCGCTGCGTCCCGACATGCGGCGATCAGGCGATCAGCAGCATGAGCATCGAATTCCATAAAAACTCCATCGAATAGATAAAGCGTCCCCGACGCCTACTCTACCTAATCCCGCGGATCTATTTGCACAGGTAACGCGAAGTGACGGACTCGGGACCATGAGGGCGCGTACACCGTGCCAGTGGAATTTCCCCGGACCGTGAAGAGTTGTCCCGAACATGCACAACAAACGGATCGGTTTCCTCTCCTTCGGACACTGGGCCCGCGTCCCGGGTTCCCTCGTGCCAACGGCTGGGGAAGCCCTGAAACAGGGCATTGAACTCGCTGTGGCCGCTGAGGAACTGGGCATCGACGGAGCCTTTTTCCGGGTGCACCACTTCGCGAGGCAGCAAGCATCGCCCTTTCCACTGCTGAGCGCTATTGCGGCGCGGACCAGCCGGATCGAGATGGGCACCGGCGTCATCGATATGCGCTACGAAAACCCGCTCTACATGGCTGAGGAGGCAGCAGCCACAGACCTCATCAGTGACGGCAGGCTGCAACTCGGCGTGAGCCGTGGTTCACCCGAACCCGCGCGGAACGGTGCAGCGAACTTCGGCTACGTTCCCGGAGACGGCGAGGACGGTGGTGACATGGCCCGCCGCCACACTGCCCTGTTCCGGAAAGCAATCACCGGGCACGGCGTGGCCGAAGCGGACCCACAGTACGCTGGCGGGGCCACAGGTCTGCTTCCCATCCAGCCCCAGTCACCCGGCCTTCCGCAGCGGATCTGGTGGGGTGCAGGAACCCGGAAGACCGCTGTCTGGGCGGCTGAGCAGGGGATGAACCTCATGAGTTCCACCCTCCTTACCGAGGACACAGGTGTTCCCTTCGATGAACTGCAGGCCGAGCAGATCAGCCTTTTCCGCGAAGCCTGGGCGGCCGCCGGGCACGACTTTGAGCCACGGATCTCCGTTAGCCGAAGCGTGATTCCGATCGTCGACAGCCAAGACAACCACTATTTCGGCCTCCGCGCCCAAGCGGACAGCCAGGACCAAGTAGGAATTCTCGACGGCGCGTTGTCCCGTTTCGGAAAGAGCTACATCGGCGAGCCCGATCAATTGGCAGACGAACTGGCGAAGGACGCAGCCGTGCAAGCAGCCGACACGGTCCTGCTCACAGTTCCCAACCAGCTTGGCGTCAACTACAACGCCAAGCTGCTGGGCAACGTGGCCAGGTACATCGCCCCCGCGTTCGGATGGAGTGCCAACAAGCCGGTGTAACGTGGCCGCGGGTGGAGGGCCAGAAAAGTGAAAGGCCGGTACTCTTGCTAGCTGTGCCCAATTGCGCCAACAGCGCAGCAGCACGTGCTTGCCCCTTCAACGGCGAAGGGGCAAGGCAGAGAGCAAAGGTTGCCCATGGACATTCAGAACCTCCTCGACGACATCGTCGGAGCAGTTCAACCGCATATCGGCCAAGGAAATGTGGCTGACTACATCCCCCAACTCGGTGCTGTTGACCCGTATCAATTCGGGATCTCGGTAGTTACCCGCGACGGTGAAGTCTTCTCGGCGGGTGATGCGCACGTGGAGTTCTCCATTCAAAGCATCTCCAAAGTGTTCGCCCTCGCCCTTGTGCTGGCTTCCGACGGTGACCACATCTGGAAGAGGGTCTTCCGCGAACCGTCGGGCAATCCGTTCAACTCCTTGGTTCAGCTGGAGAGCGAGGAAGGCATTCCCCGCAACCCCTTCATCAACGCCGGTGCAATAGTGGTGACGGACCGGCTCCTGAGCCTGACCGGCAATGCAGCGCACGCCGTGCGGGACCTGATGCGGCAGGAAACCACCAAGGAAAGTATCGACACCGATGAGCGTGTTGCCGGCTCGGAACTGGCCAATAGCCACCGCAACGCTTCCTTGGCCCACTTCCTTGCGAGCTGCGGAAACCTGGAGAATCCAGTCGAGGATGTCCTGGACTCGTACGCAAAGCAATGCGCGCTTGCCATGACCTGCGAGGATTTGGCGCTCGCCACCCGTTTCCTTGCCTCGAATGGCCTGGGCTCGGACGGAAACCTGCTGCTGTCTCCAGCCCAGACCAAGCGCATCAATGCCGTCATGCTGACCTGCGGAACCTACGACGCCGCGGGTGAGTTCGCCTACCGGGTCGGACTGCCAGGCAAGAGCGGGGTGGGCGGCGGAATCGTTGCCGTGGTTCCCAACAAGTGCTCCATCAGCGTGTGGAGTCCCGGCTTGGGAAGGTCCGGGAATTCGGTCGCGGGAGTAGCGGCACTGGACGAATTCACCACCCGCACTGGCTGGTCCGTGTTTTAGGCGCATGATGGAGGCATGACCCCCAAGGACGGAAAGGCCCCTAGAGACGGAAAGGCGCCCAAAGACGGAAAGGCCCGCAAGCCTGCCGCGCCCGCGCCGGGAACGCAGCCCACCGCCGTCGCGTTCTTGGAACGCCTGAAAATCCGTCAGTCGGACGTGGAGCAAGCTAAATACCAGCGGTATTTCAAGACCGGCAAGGGCGACTATGCCGAGGGCGATTTCTTCATGGGCGTGCGCATGGGTGAGGTTTTCACCCTGGCGAAGGAGTTCGCAGCCATGTCAATGGAGGACATCGAGCAGCTTCTGGAGCAGGATATCCACGAGGCCCGCGCCGGCGCCGTTAAAATTATGGCCCTGCAAACGCAGAAAAAGAAGACCACCGAAGAGCAGCGCCAACGCCTCTACGAGCTCTACTTACGGAAGCATGACCGGATCAATAACTGGGACCTGGTGGACCTTGGGGCAGGACGCGTGGTGGGTGGCTGGCTGATGGACAAGCCTCGTGACCCGCTCTACCAAATGGCTCGCTCGGAGAGCATGTGGGAGCGCAGGACGGCAATCGTAGCGACGTCTGCGTTCATCCGCGAGGGCCAGCTGGATGACACGTTCGCCATCGCCGAGGTCCTGCTGCACGACCCGGAGGACCTGATCCAGAAAGCCGTGGGCGGATGGATCCGTGACGCGGGTCGGAGCAGCCGCGAACGTCTTCTGGCTTTCCTAGACGAGCACGCAGCCACCATGCCGCGGACTACGCTTCGTTACGCGATCGAGCACCTCGGCAAGGAGCAACGGGCCTATTACCTGACCCTGAAAGACAGGGTTTTTCCGAACTAGAGCGGTAGATATGTGACGCCGGATTACCCAGCGTTACCGGGTGTTTCCGAGCCTTTGAAGCATATTACGAGCCCGCCCTACAGTTTTTTCATGGCAATACAGGACATTTACCCCACCGCGCTGCGGCTGCTCGGGCGCCCGGTGCTGGTGGTGGGCGGCGGACCCGTGGCTGAGCGCCGCGCCAAGGGACTGCTCGACGCCGGTGCAAAAGTCACCGTCGTCGCCCCCGTTGCCACCGAAAACCTTCACGGCCTGGCCGCTTCAGGGCTGCTCACCTTGGAGCAGCGCGAGTACGTAACGTCAGACCTCGACGGCGTCTGGTTCGTCCAGACGGCCACTGGCACTTCCGCTGTGGACACCCAAGTAGCGTCCGACGCCGAAGCGCAGCGCATCTGGTGCGTCAACGCCTCCGACCACGAAGCCTCAGCAGCGTGGACCCCCGCCGTAGCCGTGGTGGACGACGTCAAGATCGCCATCAACGCCGGGGGAGACCCGCGCCGCGCCATGGCTCTTCGAAATGCCGTTGCCACCGCCCTGGAAACAGGTGACCTTCCGCTGCGCCGTCACCGCAAACCGGACGCCTCCGGCACGGCTCCGGTTGGCTCCGTCGCCCTGGTGGGCGGCGGTCCCGGCGACTCCGGCCTCATCACAGTCCGTGGTCGGCGCCTCCTGGGCCAGGCCGACGTCGTGGTTGCCGACCGTCTTGGCCCACGCGAGCTGCTGAACGAACTGGCGCCGGATGTCCGTGTGATTGAGGTCGGCAAGACACCCGGCCACCATCCCGTCCCGCAGCTTGAGATCAACCGCATCCTCGTTGAGGAAGCCCTCAAGGGCAACCGAGTGGTCCGTCTTAAAGGCGGTGACCCCTACGTGCTGGGCCGAGGTGGCGAGGAAGCAGAATTCTGCCGGCAGAACGGCGTCGAGGTTGAAGTGGTGTCCGGCGTGACGTCGGCCATCTCGGTCCCGGCCGCAGCGGGCATTCCTGTCACGCACCGCGGACTGGCCAAAGGCTTCAGCGTGGTGACCGGCCACGAAGAGCTGTCCGAAGTCCCCGCACGCCCTGACCACACTGTGGTGTTGCTCATGGGAGTAGCACAATTGCGCGATTCCGCGGCTGCCCTGGCAGGCTCGGGTCTGCCTTTGGACACGCCAGTAGGTATCGTAGAGAACGGGTATTTGCCGGATCAGCGCGTCACCATCGGCACCTTGGGTACCATCGCGGACCAGGCGGAAGCCGTTGGCGTGGCCAACCCGGCAGTCATCGTGATCGGCGATGTTGTCCGTGTCAGCCCCTTTGCGCCGCAGCTTTTCAAGACCGCTGACTACAGCACCATCACCCCCAACCGTCCCCGCGTCCGCAGTAACTGAGAAGAAGAAGGAACACAGCCGTGTCAATTAGCACCCCCGTAGGTTCTGCGGACCGTCCGCTCCGCGTCGCCGTTATCGGTTCCGGCCCGGCCGGCGTGTACGCAGCGGACATCCTGACCAAGAGCGAAGCTGTCAAGAGCGGCGAACTCACCGTCAGCATCGATCTCTTTGACCGCTACCCGGCACCGTACGGCCTGATCCGCTACGGCGTCGCACCGGACCATCCCCGCATCAAGGGCATCGTCAACGCCCTGCACAAGGTGCTGGACCGCGGCGACATCCGTTTCTTCGGCAACGTGGACTACGGCACGGACATCTCCATCGAGGACCTCCGCAAGCACTACGACGCCATCATCTTCGCCACCGGCGCCATCAAGGACGCCGACCTCAACATTCCGGGCATCGAACTCGAGGGCTCCTTCGGCGGCGCCGACTTCGTGTCCTGGTTCGACGGACACCCGGACGTTCCCCGCGAATGGCCGCTGGAAGCCAAGGAAATTGCTGTCCTCGGCAACGGCAACGTGGCCCTGGACGTGGCCCGTGTCCTGTCCAAGCACGCCGATGACCTGCTGGTCACCGAAATCCCGGACAACGTTTACGCCGGCCTGAAGGCCTCCCCGGTCACCGACGTGCATGTCTTCGGCCGCCGCGGTCCGGCGCAGGTGAAGTTCACCCCTCTGGAACTGCGCGAACTCTCGCACTCCAAGGACGTTGACATCATCCTCTACGCCGAGGACTTCGAATTCGACGAAGAATCCGACCGCCAGATCCAGAGCAACAACCAGATCAAGACCATGGTTGGCACGCTCACCAACTGGATCGCCGAGCAGCCCGAGGACCTTTCCGAGCTCACGGCGTCCCGTCGCCTGCACCTGCACTTCCTGCACAGCCCGGTTGAGATCGTTGACTCCACCGAAACTCCGGGCAAGGTTGCCGGCATTAAGTTCGAGCGCACCGAGCTGGACGGCACGGGCAACGCCCGCGGCACCGGCGAGTTCATCGACTACCCCGTCCAGGCCGTCTACCGTGCCATCGGCTACTTCGGTTCCGCACTGCCGGACGTCGAGTTCGACCACAAGAAGGGCGTGATCACGAATGACGGCGGTCGTGTCCTGGACGCCGACGGCCAGCACGTCCCGGGCCTTTACGCTACGGGTTGGATCAAGCGCGGTCCGGTTGGCCTCATCGGCCACACCAAGGGCGATGCCCTGGAAACCGTCACCTATTTGCTGGAGGACCGCGAAAACCTGCCCGTCGCCGAGGTTCCTGCGGCAGACGCCGTCGTGGAACTGCTCGACGCCCGCGGCGTGAAGTTCACCAGCTGGGAAGGCTGGCTTGCGCTCGACGCGCACGAGCTCGCCCTCGGCGCCGCGGCTACCGAAGCCGGCGGTTCGCACGGTGTTGAGGTCAAGCGTGAGCGCATCAAGGTTGTGCCGCGCGAGGACATGGTCAACATCTCCCGCGACGGCGTCTCCGTAGACGTCTAAAGAACAACGCGGGGTCACTTAGGGCCGGTCCGGGGCTTCCGGATGGGCCCTAAGTGACCCCGCGTTGTTTTATGGTGGGGTATGGACGTCGTGGTCATCGAGACACCCCAGCTGGGGGACCGGAGCTACCTGGTGCATGATGGCACCGTGGCGTTGGTGATCGACCCCCAACGGGACATTGACCGGGTGGAAGCCGCCGCCACAGCTGCGGGCGTGCGGATCACGCATGTGGCCGAAACCCACCTCCACAATGACTACGTCACCGGCGGTTTGGTACTGGCTTTGAAACACGGCGCTGACTACCTGGTAAACGCCGAGGACCACGTCTCTTTCTTCCGCGTCCCGGTCACTGACGGCCAGGTCCTGCACATTGGCCGTTTGTCGGTAAGGGTCGTGGCGACCCCGGGCCACACCCACACGCACCTTTCGTACGTGGTGCGGGATGAAACGCACGACGGCGGCACGGAGGCCGTGTTTTCCGGCGGCAGCCTGCTCTACGGTTCAGTGGGGCGGACGGACCTGGTCTCGCCCCACGACACCGCTGCGTTGGCGCATGAGCAGTACGCATCGGTCCGGCGCCTGGCCTCCCAAACCAGCCCCGACGCGGCGTTGTACCCGACACACGGCTTCGGATCGTTTTGTTCCATAGGGCCCGCCAGCCACCAGGAAACGTCCACCATCTCCGAGCAAGCAGCGTCCAACCACGCGCTGACGGACGCCAATGAGGACCACTTCGTCGCAGAGCTGTTGGCAAACATCACGGCCTACCCGTCCTATTACGCCCACATGAGCCCACTGAATGCTGCCGGGGTAGGACCTGCGTCATTGGATGTGCCGGAGTCCGTGGACGCCGACGAGCTGGGGCGGCGCCTCAAGGCAGGGGAGTGGGTAGTAGACCTCAGGCATCGGGTGGCCTTCGCGGACAACCATCTTGAGGGCAGCGTGAGCTTCGAATACGGTCGCGGGGACAACTTCACCAGCTACATCGGCTGGGTGATCCCGTGGAACCAGCCGCTCACTTTACTGGGGCCGGGGGACGAGGTGGAACAGGCGATCCGTGATCTGGCGAGGATCGGCATCGAAAGTCCGGATGCCGCCGTCGGGCCTGAACCGGGCGCTTCGGCGCCTGACTCTCCGCAAGCCGCCTACCCCCACGGTAACTGGGATTTGATGCTCCGGGAGAGATTGGAGGACGACGTCGTATTGGACGTTCGGCGGCCCGAAGAATTCGCTGCGTCACATGTCGAAGGTGCCCTCAACATCCCCGTCTACGAGCTGCTTGGACAGCTGGCCGGGATTCCGGTGGCGAGGACCTGGGTGCATTGCGCCACGGGTTACCGCGCAAGTATTGCGGCCAGCCTGTTGGACCGGGCGGGCCGGAACGTGGTGCTGATTGATGCCAGGTTCAAGGACGCGGCCGGGGCGGGAATCGAAACGGTGCCTTAAGACTTACGGCTGGGCCTGGTCAGCGCAGAAGTCCAGGTTCCGATACACACTGCTCACCGCAGCGTCGGGATCGTGGGCTTCCAACGCATCCACCAACTCGTCATGCCCTTCCCGGGGAATGCCATTGAAGCCGCCCTTGCGCTGCTGGCGGAGGAGGTCGTTGTGGAAGACACCGCCGAACGAGACGTACAACTGGTGAAGCAGGGGGTTTCCGGAGGCCACGGCCACACGTTCGTGGAATTCCCAGTCGGCCGAGGCCCACGCGGGGTAGTCCTCGGCGAGCCACGCATCGTGACGACGGGCGAGGAGGCGGCGCATCTCTGCGATGTCCTCCGGTGTGGCATGCTTCGTGGCCAAACGGGCTGCCTGCGTGTCCAGGCCGAGCCGGACCTCCACAATGTGCTCTTGCGTGTGCTCCAAATACATCCGCTGGGCGGCGCCGGACATCTCGCTATTGGCCCGGACGTACGTGCCGTCGCCGCGACGGACTTCCAACATCCCGGAGTGCGCCAGGGCTTTGATGGCTTCACGAAGGGTGCCGCGGGAAACGCCCAGCGAGGCCATCAGCTCCGGTTCTGCAGGAATGCGTTCCTGCAGGGGCCACTCTCCGGACTTGATCATGTCACGCAGCTTGGCCGTGATTTCCTCGGCCAAGGCTGGGCGATGCGAAGGGGTCAGGGTCATGCTGTCCTCGGTCCGGTCTTGGTGGCAGTGCGCTTGCTGGTGAGCATGTGGCAGGTAACCATGAGTGCCACTGCCACGATCGACAGCAGGCTCAGAGGCAGCACCCAGCCGCCGGTGGCGCTGTGGAGGAGTCCCATGCCAAAGGGGCCAACTGCCGCAATCAAGTATCCCAGCGATTGGGCGATGGTGGAGAGGGCGGTGGTTTCCGCCGTCGAACGTCCGCTGCGGCTGATGATCACCAGGACCAACGGGAAGATGCCCAGGCCGAAACCGAACAGCACAGCCGGCACGACTGCCAAGGATGTGGGCAACCAGATCATGGCGGCGATGGCCAACAGCGTGGAGCTGCTGGCGAGGTACAGTGCGGGGCGCAGCATGCCCGGCCGGGAGCCGAACGCGAGCAGGATCATGCCAGCAGCGACGGAGACGAGCTGCATGACGCCGAACTGCAGGCCGCTTTCGGAAGCGCTGAGGCCCTGTGAGGTCAGGATGTAGGCGAACCAGCTCATCACGGCGTAGGCAAGGAAGGCCTGGAACGTGAAGATCGCGGTGATCAGGATACCGAGGCGGGTGCGCAGGAGCGGCCACATGGAGACGCGGGCGCGCTCGGTCCTGGTGCTGTTGCGGTGCGTGTGCAGGACCATGGGCAGGAAGCCCAGGAGCGCGGCAACGCCCAGCAGGCCCCAAGCGGCCAGGCCCATCGAGGGAGAGCCGAGCTGTTGGGACAGGGGGACGCTGACCGCTGCGGCGAAGGTGGCCCCGCCTGACATGGTGAAGGTGTAGAGGCCGGTCATCATGGAGGTGCGCTCGGAGTAGTGCTCCCGGATGAACGACGGCATGGCCACGTTGCAGACGGCCAGGCCGGACATTGCCAGCACCGTTCCACCCAGCAGGGCCCCGGTCGCGGGAATACCCCGCACCAGCAAGCCAGCGGCGAGCAGTGCCAATGCGATGGCGATGGCCTTCTCGACACCTACGCGGCGCGTCAGCCACGATGTTCCCATTCCGGCGACAGCGAAGCAGAGCAACGGGATGGACGGCAGGATGGACGCCACCAGTGCGCCGTACCCCAGGACCTGCTGGAGATCGTGGAACAAGGCGGCGGCGCTGGTAATACCGGCGCGAAGGTTCAGGCCGATGAGCACCACGGCGATAATGCCGACGACGGCGACGACGCGCGTCTTAGGAACTGCCTGGCTCGCCGAACTCACCGAAGACACCGAACCAGCAGCGTCAGTGGGGCAGGTCGTAGGGATATTTCCTGTCGTGGGAGTCAAAGGGGTCGTCGCAGCCATATCTAAAGGTTAGACGTTTGACGTCTAATGTCCACACTTCTGTGGCGAACCTCTCCGCCCTGGTGCCTACCTGGGGTTTCGAGAGCCCAGACGCTGGACCGCCAGCGCCAGCCACAACTGCACGCGATCCTGCGTTTGGGAGGGGTCGTAGCCGGTGAGTTCAGTGATCTGGGCCAGCCGGTAGCGGACGGTGTTCCGGTGCAGCGTCAGGGCTTCGGCGACGGCTGCGACCGAGCCGTTGTGGTTGAGGTAGCTCTCCAACGTGGCCACCAGCTCGGCTCCGTGGGCGGCATCGAACTTCCGGAGGGGAGTCAACGATTCGCTCGCCATATCGGCAAGGGGCACATCCTCGCTGGCGAGCAACAACGACGTCAGACTCAGCCGCTCGGGTTCGTTGACCGGCAAGCCGTGCGCCACGGCGTCGCGCGCCTCAAAGTAGCTCCAGCGCAAGCCGTTCGGCTTCGTGTAGGCGCCACCGATTCCAATCACTGCGTGGATGCCGGCTTCCTGCAGGTGATCGCTGAGGCTCTTGGCCAAGGCGGTGGCCGAACTGCCGTCGTCGCTGATGACCGTGACCAGGTCCTTCCCGACGACGGCGCTGACGCCGGCTTCCAGCGCTTGGGGGAGCGAGATGCTGACCAGTTGTTTGTGGTGCGCCGTGGACTCGGCAACCAGCACCACGTTCTTCCGTGTGCTGTTGATGCCTACCCCGGCCAAGCGCCGGGCCGCTTCAATGGTTTCCAAGGTGCCGTGAATGACGTCGTCCAGCACTTGACCCGCCATGGCCCGCTGCGACTGCCGCTGCTTGACCATGTTGTTGAGTTCCACGCTGATCAGGTTCTGCGCGTAACTCACAATCCCGGAGTCCACGAAAGGCTGCCGCAACCACAGCGTGCAGGCGTCCCTGCGGCCGGTGGGAATCGGGTACGACGCCCAGCCATCCGCCGTCGGCGCCGGTTTCCCAACCACGCTGTTGTAAAGCTGGGCACTGAACTGGGTGAGCACAACATCGGTGCGGAGCATGCTGCCCAACTGTTTGAGGAGTTCGTTGAGCCCGCCTCCGGTGAGGAGCGAGCGGGCCAGGATCTGGTGCCCGGCCAGGAGGCGTTCGAGGTTGGCATAGTGGTCGGCGGAGTGCGACTCGGCCACGAGTTTGCCGATGGCTATGAACGGGATCTCGTAGGGCACCTCCACCAGTGGCAGACCCCAACGGTTGGCCTCTGCGACCAGGGCCTCCGGGACGGACTCGTGGGTCAGGCCGATGCCGAAACCGATCCCGACGGCACCGGCGCGTTGGGCCTGCCGGACGAAACGACGTTGGTCCGCGGCGCTCTTGAGGCGCAATCCCGTGGTGAGGACCAGCTCGCCACCGCTCAGGAAGCGCTGTGGATCCTCGAGCTCCGTTACGGCGACCCAGCTGATGTCCTGGTTAATCGTGGTCTCTGCGAGGCCCGCCTGGCGGAGTTTGAGGGAGGGGACAGCGACGAGCGAAGCGAGGGACATTGCCATGGTTTAAGGGTAACCCGGCGCTGGGCAAGCGCACTAAGGGGAGGGTTCGTCTGTGTGCAGCTGACTATTCCTTGGACCCCCTGCCTGGCATAGGCTCTGATCAGCTAAATCCATGCCCAGACAGCGAAAGAGGGTTGCACGCCGTGGTTCAAACCTTGCAGAACTTCATCAATGGCGAATTCGTTACGCCGGCAGGTACGGGTCTCCTGGACATCGTCAATCCTGCCACCGGCGACATCGTTGCCAAGTCGCCCATTTCGGTCCAGGCCGACGTGGACGCCGCCATGACCGCAGCCAACGAAGCGTTCAAGTCCTGGAAGAAGGCCACCCCGGGCCAGCGCCAGCTCATGCTCCTCAAGCTCGCGGACGCAGTAGAGGCACACAGCGACGAACTCGTCGAAGCGCAGCACCGCAACACCGGCCAGGTCCGCTCCCTGATCGCCTCCGAGGAAATCGCGGCAGGCGCAGACCAGCTCCGCTTCTTCGCCGGTGCTGCACGCATCATGGAAGGCAAGTCCGCGGGCGAGTACTTCGAAGGCCACACTTCCTACGTGCGCCGCGAACCCATCGGCGTCGTGGCCCAGGTTGCGCCCTGGAACTACCCGTTCCTGATGGCCATCTGGAAGATCGGCCCCGCGCTTGCCGCCGGCAACACCGTGGTCCTCAAGCCCTCCGACACCACGCCGGAATCCACCCTGGTGCTGGCCCGCCTCGCAGGCGAGATCTTCCCTGCCGGCGTCCTCAACGTCGTCCTCGGCACTGGCGAGACCGGCGCCATGATGGTTGACCACAAGGTCCCCGGCCTGGTGTCCATCACCGGTTCCGTCCGCGCCGGCATCGCCGTCGCCAGCGGCGCAGCCAAGGGCCTCAAGCGTGCCCACCTGGAACTTGGCGGCAAGGCCCCGGCCATCGTCTTCAAGGATGCCGACATCAAGAAGAGCGCAGCGGCCATCGCCGAGTTCGCTTTCTTCAACGCCGGCCAGGACTGCACCGCCATCACCCGCGTGCTGATCGAGGACTCGGTCCACGACGACGTTGTGGCAGCCATGGTGGAGCACACCAAGACCCTGCACACCGGCTCGCAGAACGACGAAGACAACTACTTCGGCCCGCTCAACAACGTGAACCACTTCAACGCCGTGACCTCCGTGGTGGAGCACCTCCCGGAGAACTGCAAGATCGAAACCGGTGGCCACCGTGCAGGCGAGAAGGGCTTCTTCTTCGAGCCCACCATCATCTCCGGCGCCAAGCAGAGCGACGACATCGTGCAGAAGGAAACCTTCGGACCGGTCATCACCGTCCAGAAGTTCAGCACCGAAGAAGAAGCAATTGAAATGGCCAACGACGTCGAGTACGCCCTGGCTTCCAGCGTCTGGACCACCGACCACGGCACGGCCATGCGCATGAGCCGCGACCTGGACTTCGGTGCAGTCTGGATCAACACCCACATCCTCCTCACGGCAGAGATGCCGCACGGTGGCTTCAAGCAGTCCGGCTACGGCAAGGACCTCTCCATGTACGGCGTGGAGGACTACACGCGCATCAAGCACGTGATGTCTGCATTGGATGCATGACACAGCCGCGTAGCGCGTCCGCCCCACCCGTACGAATTTCCCAGAAAGGCAAACCCATGACCACCACCGCGAACGAGCTCTCGTACCGCATCGAGCAGAAGCGCAACATCAACGGCACTTTCCCCGGCCCCAAGTCGCAGGCACTTGCCGAGCGTCGCGCCGCCGTCGTTGCTGCTGGCGTTGCTTCAGGCGTTCCCGTCTACGTTGAAGACGCCGACGGCGGCATCATCCGCGACGTCGACGGCAACTCCTTCATCGACCTCGGCTCCGGCATCGCCGTGACCAGCGTCGGCGCGTCAGATCCCGCCGTCGTCGCCGCCGTCCAGGAAGCTGCCGCACACTTCACGCACACCTGCTTCATGGTGACCCCGTACGAGGGTTACGTTGCAGTCGCCGAGCAGCTTAACCGCCTGACTCCGGGCGACCACGCCAAGCGCACCGTGCTGTTCAACTCCGGCGCTGAAGCTGTGGAGAACGCCGTCAAGGTTGCACGTCTGGCCACCGGCCGCGACGCTGTGGTTGCTTTCGACCACGCCTACCACGGCCGCACCAACCTGACCATGGCACTGACTGCCAAGGCCATGCCGTACAAGACCAACTTCGGCCCGTTCGCGCCCGAGGTCTACCGCATGCCCATGAGCTACCCGTTCCGTGAAGAGAACCCGGAGATCACCGGTGCCGAGGCTGCCAAGCGCGCCATCACCGCGATCGAGAAGCAGATCGGTGGCGACCAGGTTGCCGCGATCATCATCGAGCCCATCCAGGGCGAGGGCGGCTTCATTGTTCCGGCCGAAGGCTTCCTGCCGGCACTGTCCGCATGGGCCAAGGAAAAGGGCATCGTGTTCATCGCCGATGAGGTCCAGTCCGGCTTCTGCCGCACGGGCGAATGGTTCGCCGTTGACCACGAAGGTGTTGTCCCGGACATCATCACCATGGCCAAGGGCATCGCCGGCGGCCTTCCGCTCTCGGCCATCACCGGCCGCGCGGACCTGCTCGACGCCGTTCACCCGGGCGGCCTCGGCGGCACCTACGGTGGCAACCCGGTAGCTTGTGCAGCAGCGCTGGCAGCCATCGACACCATGGAGCAGCACGACCTCAACGGCCGTGCCCGCCACATCGAAGAGCTGGCCCTGGGCAAGCTCCGCGAGCTGGCAGCTGAAGTTTCCGTGGTTGGCGACGTCCGTGGTCGCGGCGCCATGCTGGCCATCGAGCTCGTTCAGGCCGGCTCCAAGGAACCCAACCCCGAGCTCACCAAGGCTGTTGCGGCTGCCTGCCTCCAGGAAGGCGTCGTCATCCTGACCTGCGGCACCTACGGCAACGTCATCCGCCTGCTCCCGCCGCTGGTCATCAGCGACGAGCTGCTCATCGACGGCCTCGAGGTCCTCGCCGCAGCCATCAAGGCCCACGCGTAAGGGCTGTTTTCCAGCGCAAGAGGCGGGCCGGGGTTTTACTTCCCCCGCCCGCCTCTTTTGCGTTGCCAGGTTTCCGCGAGTTCGTGGGAACCGCGCGAGTTCGCTGTCCGGCTCCGGACGGTTTGGCACTCTTCCCACGATTTCGGCGCGGATTCACGACGGCGGTGCTTGCCTAGCTGCCCAGCGTCAGGTTCTTCTGGTGGCCGTGTCCGTCGAGCTGGACCTCGATGGTGTTGCCGGCAGTGAGCACAGCACCGGCATCCGCCTGGACCACGGTGTTCCACGAGCCGGGAAGCGTCACACGCACCGAAGCCTGCGTCCGTGACGGGTCGGCGACGGACAGTGTGAGCTTGTCACCGATCCTGTGTGCGGACACCGTGCACGGCCCGGATGCTGTGTATCCGCCCCCGGATGCTGCAGCGAAGAAGTTGGCCATGACCAGGCTGTCTTTGCCGGATTCGACCATCTGCACATCCGCCGAGTTGGCAAGAACTTTCACATCGGGGTTCCCCGACTGGGAGAACGTGGTCGAATGGTCGGCGGCAGGCAGGATCATGTAGGCGTAGCCCGATCCCGCAGGGTCAACGCCGTGGCGGTGCGTGATGGTCACATAGTCCCTGGTGACGGGATCCGTGCTTCCACCGGTGTCTGCACCTGAGTTGATGTCGAACCAGGTCCCTGTCCGGCGCACCACCGCAACGTCGGGAGCCCCGGAAACGCCCGGAGCATCAAGGAAGACGTACCCGCCGTGGCCTTCAAGATGCACGGACCGTTTCAAGACCACGGGCGCTTCCCCGGGCGCCATCCGCCGGTTCCTGGAGTCCGTCCGGACCGCCGGGGCGGAATCTGTGGCGAAGGACCTGTTCTCAATGGTGGTCCGCACCGCAGCTCCGCCCGTTCCCGTGATGCCTGCGCCGAGGCAGACCACAGCGTCATCCAGGAAAAACCACGACTTACGGCCGGACAGGGTCTTGTCGTGGTTGAGGTGGTCCATGCCGATGACGCCCCAGCGGCCGTCCACGGTAAGCCCGCCGGCAAAGGCCTGGAAGGCGCGGGGGATTCCGGTTCCTGCGGCCCCCGCCCCAGTGGCACGAACTTGGTCGTTAACGGTGGTGCCAGGAAGGGCATAGGGGTCCACAGTGGGCCAGAAATCAGCACTGAACTGGGACGGATCCTGCCGCGTGTACAGGAACGTCATGCCATCGCCCTGGTACCAGCCGAGGTTGTTCTCGCTGTTGCCCCACTCATAGCGTCCAATCCGCTTGGAGGACAGGTTTACCGTGCAGCCCCAGTCCGGACGGTGGTGGACCAACCTGTCCTGGTCGGCGAACATCCGGCTGTAGACGGGAGCCGGTGCGGCAACCACTGCGGAATCAGAAAGCACTCCGAGGGACAGCAACGACTTTGCCAGGCTCTGGGTAGGATGCCCGACGAGTTTCTGGTCCGCGCAGCGTTCCAGCCAGCCTTTCGCCAGAGCCAGGAAGCGGGAACGGTACGGCTCGTCGCAACCAGGCGCCAGGAGAAGGACCGCTGAGATGAGACCGAAGCCGCTGACGTAGTCGGGTTCGCGCTGGCGGGAGACTGCGCGTCCGCGGATGGTGTCCATGATCCGCCCATCCCAGACGAAGGGTGCGTAGGTGTCCTCCACGGCATCAAGGAGCACCGAACGTTTGGGATCGTTGACGGCCCAGTTGCTTCCCCCGAGCATCGCGATGATCTCGGCGATCCCAGCCAAAGCCACCACACCGTAGGTTCCTGCGTAGGGCAAATAGGAGTGCTGGACATAGGAGCCGTCCGCGTAGAAGCCGTCTCCGCTGGTGACGTAGGTGAAGACACTGTTGGTTCCGCCGCGGACTGTGTCGCTCAGAGCGTCCCTGCCCAGGGCGATCTCGTCCGGTTTGTTATCCAAAATCCCGCGCATGCAGCAGGCCAGCGACTTGTCCACGCGGTTGGCCCCGGTCTCCGCCAGGGAGGTAGCGCGGCCGCGCCAGTTCGGGTTGGGTGCGAACCAGCGGACAGCTGCCAACAGGGACGTCCGCAATGCTTCGGGAACTTCGGCATGAAGAAGCGTCAGTATGTCGACGGCTTTGCGCGGGACGCCGATCTCCCAGAACCACCAGTTGCCCGCTGCCTTGATGGACGGCTTGTACGCAGTGTCATTCAGGAGTTGCAAGCCGGCAACGATGTCAGCGGCCAGGTTCGCGTTGCCGGCCCAGGGATTGCCTGGGACTGCGTATCCGAGGGCCATGTCGTAGAGGCGGTTGAAGTGCAGGCCCATGTTTCCGGTTGCGGCCGTGGACTGCCCGATGCCAGTCAGCGGAATGTCGGCCCACAATGCTGTCCGGGAGGATGCCTTGTCCATGGAGGACCACCATTTTTCGGTGGTCTGGCCCATGCCTTCAAGCTGCGAGGCCAATTCCGGAATGCCCGCTGCGCTCTGTCCACCCGTGAGGACCAGCCGCCGTCGGTCGATGAGTTCCTGCAGCCCGGAAGCCGCAAAAGAAGGTCCAGCCTGGGAAAGCATGACGCCAGCAAGTGCGGCCGCCCCTCCGGCGCGGAAAAGGGTCCTGCGGCTCACTGGGGGTCCATTGAAGTTCAAAACTGCTCCGTTCAAACTGCTGGGTGCGGGGAGTGGACATTGCGGTAAAAAGTCTCCGCAACTTTATGTCCGACTCCCGGGCCCCTCAGCAGAAATGAACAAAAGTGCTCATGGCTCCCGGATAGCGGAATCCCTTACGGGTGTGACGCCTCGAGCCGGGCTTTCTTCTTGAGCACGGAGTTTTTCCGCGTCGTCCGGAGCATGTCGATGGTCAGGAGAACCAGAGCGAGCCACACCACGCAGAAACCGATCCAGCGGGCCGTGGTCATGGTCTCGTTGAAGACTGTCAGGGCGACGATGAACTGGAGGACGGGGGCGAAGTATTGGAGCAGGCCGATGGTGGTCATGGGCAAACGGCGGGCCGAAGCACCAAAGAAGAGCAAGGGGACGGCCGTGATGACGCCCGATGCCACAAGCAACCAGAAGTGTCCGGCGCCGTGGGTGGTCAAGGTTGCGGCTCCCGATACGCCGAGGACCACCATGGTGATCGCGGCGAACGGGGCCAGCACCACCGTTTCAACCGACAGACTCGTGAGCGCGTCAACCTTGGGTCCTACGCGCTTTTTCACGAAGCCATACAAGCCGAAACTGAAGGCCAGGATCAGAGCGATCCAAGGAAGCTGTCCGTAGGAGAACGTCAGGACGCCAACTGCGACGAAGCCGATGCCCACCGCTGCCCACTGGAGGGGACGCAATTTTTCCTTCAGGACGAAGACGCCCAGCAGTACCGAGACCAGCGGGTTGATGAAGTACCCCAGGGACGTTTCGACGGCGTGTCCCGTGGTCACGCCGAAGGTGTAGGTGAGCCAGTTGATGGCGATCAGGCCGGCGGCCAACGCCAAAGGACCAAAGACGGACCGATCTTTGACTGCGGCACCGAAGACGCGCCACGCGCGGGTAATGGTGATGAGCAGCGCGCAGAAGATCAACGACCAGACAACCCGGTTGGCGACGATTTCCACGGCACTGGCCGGCATGAGAATGAAGAAGTAGAGGGGGAGCAGACCCCACAGCCCGTACGCGCCAATGCCGAACAGGACGCCCGCCGTCGATTCGCTCCTCACCGGTTTACCGGCGTTGCCGGTACCGCCGCCCTTGCCACCCGCCGTCGTTGACGTAGTTGTTGAGGAGCTTGGGATGATCTGTTCCGGAGTCGACACAATGTCGCCAACACCGTTCATGGGCGCAATATTCCGCAATCTTTATGAATTTCTGTGACTCCTGCCATATAAGCCTCCGGCCGCAGGGTCGACATCTAGAATTGAACCCTGCGCGCCCACCAACGGCGCGGCTCACTGCTTCGGAAGGGCTTACGGTGCCAAATTCAGCCGCAACCAATCGTCCGTTACGCGTTGCCATTGTTGGCGCTGGCCCGGCGGGTGTCTACGCCGCGGACATCCTTACCAAATCCAACGAGGTCAAGGACGGTGAGGTTGAGGTCAGCATCGATCTCTTCGAGGCATATCCGGCACCCTACGGCTTGATTCGCTACGGAGTTGCGCCGGATCACCCGCGGATCAAGGGCATCGTCAATGCCCTGCACAAGGTGTTGGACCGCGGCGACATCCGCTTCCTGGGCAACGTGACCTACGGCCGGGACCTGACTCTCCATGATTTCCGGGCGTTCTACGATGCCGTGATTTTCTCCACGGGTGCCATCAAGGATGCGGACCTGAACATCCCCGGAGTCCATCTGGAGGGTTCCTTCGGCGGCGCAGATTTCGTGTCCTGGTACGACGGACACCCCGATGTGCCCCGCGAGTGGCCCTTGGATGCCAAGGAGATCGCGGTCATCGGTAACGGCAACGTCGCCCTCGACGTTGCCCGCATGCTGGTCAAACACCCGGAAGAGCTGTTAGTCACCGAGATTCCGGACAATGTGTACGCCGGGCTCAAAAATTCACCCGTTACCGATGTCCACGTGTTCGGGCGCCGCGGTCCTGCGCAAGTGAAGTTCACCCCCTTGGAACTGCGGGAGCTTTCGCACTGCAAGGACGTGGACATCGTGCTCTACCCAGAGGATTTCGAATTCGACGAAGCCTCCGATGAAGCCATCCGCACCAACAACCAGATCAAGACCATGGTGAACACCATGACGAACTGGCTGGTGGAGGAGCACGCCGAGTCCGAGCAGCCCTCGTCCCGTCGCCTTCACCTTCACTTCCTGCACAGCCCCGTGGAAATCCTGGACTCACCTGAGACTCCTGGCAAGGTGTCCGAAATCAAGTTTGAGCGGATGGAACTTGATGGCACCGGCAACGTCAAGGGCACGGGGGAGTTCATCGAGTACCCGGTCCAGTCTGTCTACCGCGCCATCGGCTACCACGGCTCGCCGTTGGAGGAACTTGAGTACGACGCCCGCCGTGGTGTCATCCCGAACGACGGCGGTCGGGTCCTGGACGCGGACGGTAACCACGTCCCTGGTATCTACGCGACCGGCTGGATCAAACGCGGTCCTGTAGGCCTCATCGGCCACACCAAGGGCGATGCGCTGGAGACCATCGGCTTCCTCCTTGAAGACCGGCTCACGCTGCCGCCGGCGGAAAACCCGGATCCGCAGGCCATCATCGACCTCCTTGAAGAGCGCGGGATTGAATACACGACGTGGGAGGGCTGGAACCGCCTGGATGCCCATGAGGCCGCGTTGGGTGCGTCGTGGAGCGAAGCCGCAGCCGCGGCTGCCGGTGATGGTTCGGGCGACGGCGTGGTCCGCGAGCGCATCAAAGTGGTCCCGCGCGAGGAAATGGTCCGGATTTCGCGCGGCTGACCCTGGAGTTTTTGTCCACGTGGCCGCTCCGAGGGCGTTGGCTGTACAAAAACTCCGGCTCCCGAACTAGACTGCTGGGTACTGTGCCGCCCACCACATGCACGGTACCCAGGGGAGTTCGATGAGGAATCCAATCCATCCGCCGGTTCCAGGCGACACCGCGGAATTGGTGCAGAGGCGTGCGCTGGCAGGCCATGAGCGCCTGAATCACAGCGGCCTCCTGGACGATGAAGGCATCGTTGGCCTGCGTCGCCTGGTCCGTGAGTCCTGGCAGCGTTCTGCGACCCTGCAGGCCAATCCGGACGTCGCCGAGGCGCCCCTTGCGATGGACAGGGACGAACTCGAGGAGTATCGCAGGCAGCATCCGTTGGCTGCGATCATGCCGGTGATCAAGAAGCTCCTGGTCCAACCCAGCCATGACAGTGGTTTGTTGGTGGCGGTAGGAGACGATGTCGGGCGGCTCCTGTGGGTTGACGGCGACCCTGTGATGCAGCGGCGCGCCGAGGGCATGATGTTCGTGGCCGGCGCGGACTGGTCCGAAGCCTCCGTTGGGACCAGCGCCCCCGGAACTGCCTTGGCCCTGGACCGCAGCATCCAGATCTCCGGTGCCGAACATTTCAAACGGTCCGTTCACCCGTGGAGCTGTACAGCCGTGCCGTTCCATGACCCTGATTCGGGTGCCGTGCTGGGCGTCGTGGACATTACCGGCACGGAAACAGCAGTGGCGCCGCACACCCTGTCCCTGGTGGAGGCAACCGTTGCTGCGGCCCAGGCACAGTTGCGTATTGAGCGGCTCCAACTCGCCGCAGCCATTCGAGACAAACCACGACGGCGGAGCGCGCCTTCAACGTCGACCCAAACCACTGGTGCGCTGTACCGGAACAGCTTGCAATTGTTGGGTCGCGATCAGGCGTTGCTGAGCATTGATGGCCGAACCGTCTCCTTGTCAGCCCGGCACAGCGAAATCCTGGCGATCCTCGGTAACCACCCTTCCGGGTTGAGCGCCGATGACCTTTGCGCCCAGTTGTACCCAGGAGACGGTTCTGCCGTGACGCTGCGAGCCGAGATGGTGCGGCTCCGCAAGGTCATCCAGGGGCTCAGCCCCGATGCTGTTCCCGAGTCCCGGCCGTACCGTTTGCCCGTGGAATTGCTGCCCGACTCCGGACAGGTCCTGAACTGCCTGCAACGCGGCGCCCACCGCATCGCCTTGGAAATCTACAAAGGTGCTGTCCTTCCGCGGTCGGAGGCGCCCGGCGTCGTGCTGTTGCGTGAACGTGTCTCGCACTTGATGCGTGAGGCGTTGCTCAGCGACGGGAGCGTCGATTCACTCCTCAAGTATGCGGAGCTGCCGGAGGCGAGGTACGACGTCGACCTCCGTCTGGCGGTGCTGAAGCTGCTGCCGCCGCGCTCACCCAAGCGGGCCGCCGTCGTGGCCGACCTTGAACGGATCGAAGCGGACATGACTGCGTGAGCTGAATCACAGGGTTGCAACGTAACTGCAACCTCATCGCTCCTAGGCTCGGATCAATGGCGACAGCCACCGTGATTCGCAGCAAAGGAGCTAGCAATGACCGTTTACGCACAGCCGGGTGCCGAGGGTTCGAAGGTCACCTTCAAGGACCGCTACGAGAACTGGATTGGCGGAGAGTGGGTTGCCCCGGTCAAGGGCGCCTACTTCGAGAACATCACCCCGGTCACGGGCAAGGCCTTCTGCGAAGTTGCCCGCGGAACATCGGAAGACATCGAACTCGCACTGGACGCCGCCCACAAGGTTGCGCCGTCCTGGGGCAAGACCTCCGCCGCTGAGCGGGCAGCGATCCTGAACAAGATCGCCGACCGCATCGACGAGAATGTGGAGCTCCTTGCGGTTGCGGAGACCTGGGACAACGGCAAGCCCGTCCGCGAGACCCTCAACGCCGACATCCCCCTGGCCGCCGACCACTTCCGCTACTTCGCCTCTGCTGTGCGAGCACAGGAAGGCCACCTCTCCCAGCTGGATGAGGACACCACGGCTTACCACTTCAAGGAACCACTGGGCGTTGTTGGCCAGATCATCCCGTGGAACTTTCCCATCCTCATGGCTGTTTGGAAGCTGGCCCCGGCGCTCGCGGCCGGAAACGCCGTGGTGCTCAAGCCCGCCGAGCAGACGCCGACGTCAATCCTGGTTTTGATGGAGCTCATTGGTGATCTCCTTCCGGCGGGTGTGGTGAACGTGGTCAACGGCTTCGGCGTCGAGGCCGGCAAGCCGCTCGCTTCGAGTTCCCGTATCCGCAAGATCGCCTTCACGGGTGAGACCACCACAGGCAGGCTCATCAGCCAGTACGCGTCGAACAACCTCATCCCCGTCACCCTGGAACTTGGTGGCAAGAGCCCCAACATCTTCTTCGACGACGTCGCCGACCAGAACGACGCCTTCTACGACAAGGCGCAGGAGGGCTTCACCCTCTTCGCGTTCAACCAGGGAGAGGTCTGCACCTGCCCTTCCCGGGCCCTGGTCCAGGAAGGTATCTACGATTCCTTCATGGCCGACGTCACGGCCCGGACCAACAGAATCATCCAGGGCAACCCGTTGGATACCGATACCCAGGTTGGTGCCCAGGCCTCCAACGACCAGCTGGAGAAGATCCTGTCCTACATCGACATCGGAAAGCAGGAAGGCGCCAAGCTCCTCACCGGTGGCGCCCGAGCCGAACTGGACGGGGACTTCGCCGGGGGCTACTACGTCCAGCCCACCATTTTCGAAGGCCACAACCGGATGCGGATCTTCCAGGAGGAGATCTTCGGACCGGTGGTGTCCGTGACCAAGTTCAGCGATTACAACGACGCCATCGGAATTGCCAACGACACCCTTTACGGGCTTGGCGCCGGCGTCTGGTCGCGCAACGGAAATGTCGCCTACCGCGCAGGCCGGGAAATCCAGGCCGGCCGCGTGTGGGTCAACAATTACCACGCCTACCCGGCAGGTGCCGCTTTCGGCGGCTACAAGTCCTCAGGTATTGGCCGTGAGAACCACGCCATGATGCTGGACCACTACCAGCAGACCAAGAACCTCCTGGTCAGCTACAACGAGAACAAGCTCGGCTTCTTCTAAACCGTCTTGTCTACCGATCAAAGGAGATCGTCAATGACCACCATGCAAGCTGCAGTCGTCACCAAGTTCGGTACCGACCTCGAGATCAAGGAAATGGAAAGGCCGACGCCGGGTCCCGGCCAGGCGCTGGTCCGCCTCATCACATCGGGGGTATGTCACACCGACCTGCACGCCGCCGAAGGCGACTGGCCGATCAAACCGACTCCTCCTTTCGTGCCGGGGCACGAGGGCGTTGGCGAAGTAGTTGCCTTGGGTGAAGGAGTCACGGACGTGGCAATCGGGGACTTGGTGGGCAACGCCTGGCTCTGGTCCGCGTGCGGCGACTGCCAATATTGCCGCACCGGCTGGGAGACCTTGTGCGAGTCCCAGCAGAATGGCGGCTACAGCGTCGATGGCTCGTTTGGTGAGTACATGCTGGTGGACACCAGGTTCGCAGCGCGCATCCCGGAGGGTTCGGATCCGGTGGAAGTGGCGCCTGTACTGTGCGCCGGTGTCACTGTCTACAAGGGTTTGAAGATGACGGAGACCAGGCCCGGCCAGTGGGTCACCATCTCGGGCATTGGCGGTCTGGGGCATATCGCGGTGCAGTATGCGGTGGCGATGGGCCTTCGGGTGGCAGCGGTGGACATCGCAGACGACAAACTGGCGCTGGCGAAAGAACACGGTGCCGAGCTGACCGTCAATGCCCTCCATGAGGATCCGGCCGAGGTCATCCAGCGTGAGACCGGGGGTTGCCACGGCGTGCTGGTGACTGCCGTGCATCCATCCGCATTTGGGCAAGCCATTGGCATGGCCCGTCGCGGCGGAACAATTGTGTTCAACGGTCTTCCTCCGGGGGATTTCCCTGCCCCGATCTTTGACATTGTTCTCAAGGGCCTCACCGTACGCGGTTCCATCGTCGGTACCCGGCAGGACCTCGAGGAAGCACTGGAGTTCTATGCCCAGGGGAAGATCAAGCCGACGGTCTCCACCCGTGAGCTCTCCGAGGTCAACGCGGTCTTTGACGAAATGAAACACGCCAAGATCGACGGCCGAGTGGTGCTGAAGTTCTGATGAACAACACCAGCTTGGAAGCTGCGGTGACGCTGCCAGGGGAAGACTTTTCCCGGGTGGCGCTCACCGCAGCGTCCGTGGAACTGCTGCGGAAGCTATGGGAGCAGCATGGCCCGCTGATGTTCCATCAGTCCGGTGGTTGCTGCGACGGTTCCGCGCCCATGTGCTACCCGGCGGGGGAGTTCCTGACCAGCGATTCCGATGTTTTGCTGGGCCGGTTCGACCTTGGGTCCGACGGCCAAGCGCAACCGTTGGAGTTCTGGATGTCCAAGGAACAGTTCGCCTACTGGTCCCACACGCACCTCACCGTGGACGTGGTTCCGGGACGGGGCAGCGGTTTCTCGGTGGAGTCCCCGGAAGGGAAGAGATTCCTTATCCGTTCCACCCTGATGGACTGGGACGTACCGAGCACGTGAAAGGTGTGACGGAGGCTACCCGCCTTCGTCACACCAGCCACAGGAGTCACGGAGTCTCGGGGCGCGTCTCACTATTTGGGATAAATGTGGCCGTCCATTGGCCGGACACTATCCTTGATGAGTCCTATACCACTCCCATCCAGAATGTGGCATTTTTATGAACATTTTCAGGACCAAGTCGATCGAGCAGTCGATCGCTGATGCCGACGAACCCGGGCGCAAGCTGAAACGCAGCCTCAGCACCTGGGACCTCATGATCATGGGTGTCGCCGTAGCCGTCGGTGCCGGCATCTTCTCCGTTGGTGCGAAAGCCGCCGCAAACTTTGCAGGCCCGGCCGTCACCATCTCCTTTGCCATTGCCGCCGTCACCTGTGCGCTGGCCATCATGTGCTACGCAGAATTCGCTACGGCCATCCCGGTGGCAGGCTCAGCGTACGTGTTTACCTACGCCACCATGGGCGAAGTCCTCGCGTGGATCATCGGCTGGAACCTCATCCTTGAGCTGTTCACCGCCGCTGCCGTTATCGCGAAGTACTGGGGAATCTACCTCAGCACCGTCTTTGGCCTGATGGGCGTGGACATGCCGCCGTCAGTGAGCGTTGGCGGCGTTGACCTTTACTGGGGCGCTTTCCTTATTGTCGCGATCTTCACCGTGCTGCTGGTGCTGGGGACAAAGTTGTCCGCACGCGTCGGCAACGTCTTCACGCTGATCAAGATCGCAGTGGTGCTCTTCGTGATCGTTGTTGGCTTCAGCTATGTGAAGTTCTCCAACTACACGCCGTTCGTCCCGGCCTCGCAGCCCACTGATTCCGGAGCTGCCGATGTCATGAAGCAGTCCTTCTTCGGCTTCCTCACCGGCGCCGCCCCGGCCCAGTACGGAACGTTGGGCGTCTTCGCCGGCGCCGCTCTGGTGTTCTTTGCCTTCATCGGCTTCGACGTGGTGGCAACCTCCGCCGAAGAGGTCAAGAACCCGCAGAAGACCCTGCCGCGCGGCATCTTCGGTGGCCTGGCCGTTGTTACGTTGCTTTACATCCTGGTCTCCCTGGCGCTTACCGGCATGGTCTCCTACACGCAACTGGCAGAGGTCAAGAACCCAACCCTGACCACAGCCTTCGAGGCCGTCGGCAACACGGATGCAGCCAAGGTCATCGCGTTTGGCTCCCTGGTTGGCCTGACCACCGTAATCATGGTGCTCCTCATGGGCCTGTCCCGGGTTGTCCTTGCCATGAGCCGCGACGGCCTGCTGCCGCGCTCCCTGTCCAAGACCAGCGACAAGCGCTCCACTCCAGCCCGTCTGCAGATCATCTGTG
This sequence comes from Paenarthrobacter sp. AR 02, assembly GCF_021538675.1. GTDB lineage: Bacteria > Actinomycetota > Actinomycetes > Actinomycetales > Micrococcaceae > Arthrobacter. Next base: position 281,607 of record NZ_JAJUKH010000001.1, on the reverse strand, counting down.
GTGCCGCAGTGGCAGTGGTGGCCGGCGTGACCAAGGTGGATCTGCTCGAGGAAATGATCAACATCGGTACGCTCTCCGCATTCGTGATGGTCAGCCTGGGCATTTTGGTGCTGCGCAAGAAGCGCCCGGACCTGAAGCCTGCCTTCCGTGTCCCTCTCGGCAAGGTCATCCCCTGGGTCTCCGCTGTACTCTGCCTTTACCTGATGACCAACCTGGCTGTGGAAACGTGGATCTTCTTCGCGATCTGGCTGGTTATCGGCATGGTCATCTACTTCTCCTACGGCCAGCGCCACTCACGCCTCAACGAGAGGTTCGCTTCTGCCAAGGCTTCTGTCAACGCTCCGGCCGGAAGCAAGCAGTCCAAGGGCGACGAGGACGAAGACACCTTCACCAAGGTCTGACACGACCTACGCCTGACCGTCAGAGCGGCTGCCTGTCAGAGCGTCTGCCTGTCAGACAGCCATGACGAATCAGCCACAAAAGCGTCCGGAAACAACAGTTTCCGGGCGCTTTTGGGTGTCACCACCCTACGGCGCTGCATGCTCACTGACCCACTCCACCAAAGGCCTCAGCACTTCCCAGCGGGCAGCGATCTCATCCTTGGCCCCGGGGGTGGCCAACCATTCAGGCTGGCCCACCTCAACGCCCGCTGACAGGGACTTGTGTTTGAGCAGCTCAGCCCGTGGGTGGTCCTTGTCGAAGCCCCGGGGTACGGTCTTCAGCTTTTCGCCTTCGATGACGAAGCCTGACGCCGCCACAGCATCAACAATGCCCTCCAGTTCTTCACCACTGGCAGGAGCGTCCACTGCGGCCCGGAAACGTGCGAGCTGCGCCGGCGTGTGGGAGTGGTATCCGCCGCCAATCAGCAGGCCATCCGCGCTGATCTGGACGTAGAACCCCACACCTTCCTGGGTTGCCGCGAAGGCTCCCTGCGCTGTCTTATACGGTGACTTGTCCTGGGAGAACCTGATATCCCTGTTCGGCCGGAAGATCTTTGCCGGGCCGAACTGCGGCTCCAGCTCCGAAAGGAGGGCCGTCAGCGGTGCCTTGACCTCGTCGTCGTACGTTGCTTTATGCTCCAGCCACCACTCACGGTTGTTGTTCTCTTCAAGCTCCTCGTAGAAGCGGAATGCGGCCGGGGAAATGCCTTTGAATGTGCTCATGCAAGGATCCTATGAACCGCGCGGTGGTCGGAGCCATAGGTTCAAAGCGCTATGTGGAAAAAGAAACACCCCGTTGCGGAGATCCGCAACGGGGTGTTCCTGAAGGCAACGCTTAGAGCTTGTTGGCTGCTTCGGCGTCGGACTCGGTCTGGCCTGCGCCGAGGTTGGCGCGGAGCTTGGCGCCGAGGTCGGCGTCAACGTTGGTCCAGTACTGGATGGCGCGTTCCTTGATATCGGCGTTCTTCACGCCGCCAACAGCACCGGTGATGGTGTCCAGGAGGCGGGCCTTGGCGGCGTCATCGTAGACCTCGCGGTACAGCGTACCGGCCTGGCCGAAGTCGTCGTCCTCAGCGTGCAGGGTGTGGGCGGCGAGGGTGAGCTCGCCGTCGTTCTCCCAGCCACCTGCGGGTGAGGTGGGCTCGACAGCAGCCGGGCCACCCACGGAGTTCGGTGCGTAGACCGGCGTGGAGGGGGAGTTGAACAGGTAGCGTCCCTGTCCGTCCTGGCTGTAGTTGTTCACAGCGTTCTTCGGCTGGTTCACGGGGATCTGCGCGTGGTTGGTGCCAACGCGGTAGCGGTGTGCATCCGCGTAGGAGAAGATGCGGGCCTGCAGCATCTTGTCCGGGGAAGCAGCGATGCCCGGTACGAAGTTCGACGGCGCGAAGGTGGCCTGTTCGATCTGCGCGAAGTAGTTCTCCGGGTTCTTGTTCAGCTCCATGGTGCCCACGTGGATCAGCGGGTAGTCCGAGTGCGGCCAAACCTTGGTCAGGTCGAACGGGTTGAAGCGGTACGTCTTGGCGTCTTCGTACGGCATGACCTGGACGTGCAGTTCCCAGGAGGGGAAGTTGCCGGCGTCGATGTTTTCCTTGAGGTCGCGGATGTAGAAGTCCGCGTCCGAACCGGCAAGCTCTTCAGCCTGGTCGCCGGTGATGGTCTTGACGCCCTGGTTGGACTTGAAGTGGTACTTGACCCAGAAACGCTCGCCTGCGGCGTTGATCCACTGGTACGTGTGCGAGCCATAGCCCTGCATTTCACGCCAGGAAGCCGGGAGGCCACGGTCGCCCATGAGCCAGGTGACCTGGTGTGCGGACTCGGGAGACAGGGTCCAGAAGTCCCACTGCATGTCGGCGTCGCGCAGGTGGCTGCCCGGGAGGCGCTTCTGGGAGTGGATGAAGTCCGGGAACTTGATGCCGTCGCGGATGAAGAAGACGGGGGTGTTGTTGCCAACGAGGTCGTAGTTGCCCTCGGAGGTGTAGAACTTCACGGCGAAACCGCGGGGGTCGCGCCACGTGTCGGGGGAGCCGTTCTCGCCTGCGACGGAGGAGAAACGGATCAGCATCTCGGTCTCGGCGCCCGGCTGCAGGAAAGCCGCCTTGGTGTAGGCCGAAACGTCCGAGGTGGTCTTGAACGTACCGAATGCGCCGCCGCCCTTGGCGTGCACTACACGCTCCGGCACCCGCTCGCGGTTGAACTGTGCGAGCTTTTCCACCAGGTAGTGGTCGGTGAGGATGATGGCACCGTCAGCGCCGACGGACTTCGAGTGCGCGTCGGAGGTAACGGGGGCACCTGACTGGGTTGTTGAAATGGCAGTCATTGTTCTCCTATTTCTATTTCTGAGTTACGGAAGTTGCGGGAAGCTGTTGTTTGGACTGGCAGTCCTGTCAGATGCCTTGGTACAGGACATCTGCGATCTGGATGGTCATTGGCTTGGAGTTTTCATCCCAGTGCGGTGTGAGGCACGGGGCGTGTCCAACGGCGCAATCCACGTCTTCCACCCTGCCGCAGCTGATGCACACAGCGTGGTGGTGGTTATCGCCAACCCGGGTCTCATAAAGCGCCGGGGAGTGCGGAGGTTCGAAGCGGCGCAGCATCTGCAGGTCCGTGAGATCGCTAAGCACTACATAAACGGACTGCGCCGTCAGTTCAGGAAGCTCTTTGCGGGCAGCAGCAAGGATGCCTTCCGCCGGGGAGTGCGGGTGGTGCTGGACGGCGGCGAGGACTGCCAGACGCTGTTTGGTCACACGCCGGCCGTGGGCATGCAGGGCTGCGGCCCATTCTGCTTGCTCGGCTGTGTGATCGGTCATGTATTCAGTAAAACACTTATTATGAGGAGTTCACAATAAGGCAAGACTAACTTCGGGTGAACACAGCAAAGACTCCAAGGGATTCGCTTCCTCTGCGGCCGACCGTCCCATTGCATGGACGCGTACTGTGGCCCCGTTGTCTGGCGCCAGGCAGCTGAACCCGCTGAGCCCGCCGGCCAGGGGCAGCGAGCCCAGGGCAGCGCCCATGGCCAAGAGCTCCGCCGGAGAGACTTCCGCGATCGACCCCACGGCCCTGATCGGTTGGATCACTGCGTGGTTGCGCCCCGCGCCCGTCGATTCAACCAGCCCGCCCGGGTCCAGGACAGGCTCGACGGCGGTACCCACCCCGTCCGGCAACGGAGCCGTTGCTGCTGGTCGGGCACGTACCAGCGCATCCCTGATCGCATCGTCGGTTGCTTCCAGCCGTTCCAGCGGTTCCCCCACGCGTCGGTGCGCCGGCAACAGCAACTGGTGTCCCGGCGTCGTGGTTTCACCCGGTCCACGCCCGAAGAGGTGGAAGGTGGGTGTGGAGGATTCGGCGACGGGTTCGCCGATCGCAGCACCGAGCGGGTGCCAACGGTAGCTGAACATGATGGGGCAACGGACAACGCCCATGACATCGCGGAGTGCCGTCCGGATCAGGTTGTGGCAGAGCAGCCAGTCGGTCGCCGAGGGGTAGGCGAACTCCGTGGAAGGGTCAGACAACCTGAGCAGCACATGGCCGGCGGTGAGGGGATGGCGCGGCCGGGCTATCTCCCAGAAGGCCGAACGGTACAGCAATCGTCGCGACATGACGTGTCAACTCCCTCCCCGGGGTGAGCCTACCAAGCAGGGAGCCGCGTGCGGGAGGCGCCCTCATGCTGGTTAGGGTTGGACGGTGGCGAAACTACTGGCAGACATCACTCCGTTGAAGGAGAGTCCCGCTTTCCGACGACTCTGGCTGGGAGCCTCGGTGGCCGCCATTGGTACCCAACTGACGTTGGTGGCCGTCAGCCTGGAGGTTTACAGGCTGACCCAGGAGAGCTTCTACGTTGGTCTACTGGGGATCTTCGCACTGGTTCCCTTGGTCATTGCAGGGCTCTACGGAGGCTCTGTCTCGGATGCCTACGATCGCCGCAAGGTGGCGATCATCGCTTCACTGGTCCTCTGGGCAACCACGGCAGGACTGGCGTTGCAGGCCTGGCTGGGGATTGGCAACATCTGGATCCTCTACGCCCTGGTGGCGATCCAAAGCGGAGCGCAGGGCATCAACGGTCCGGCCCGTAGCGCCATCATTCCGCTCCTTGTCCGGAAGGACCTGCTTCCGGCCGCCAACGCCCTGAGCATGCTGACCTTTGGCTTGTCCATGACGGCCGGACCACTGCTGGCCGGTGTCCTCGTTGCCACCATCGGGTTTGGTTGGACCTACACCATTGACGTCATCAGCTTCACGTTTGCCCTCTGGGGGCTCTTCCTGCTTCCGCCACTGCCACCGTCCAAGGACGCGGTGCGGCCGGGGCTGCGTTCAGTGGTGGAAGGCTTCCGCTTCCTGGGAACCCGGCCCAATGTCCGCATGACCTTCATCATCGACCTCATCGCCATGATCTGCGCCCAACCCAGGGCGCTCATGCCTGCCATTGGCGCCGTCATGATCGGCGGAGGCGAAACAACGGTGGGCGTATTGCTGGCGTCCACAGCCGTGGGGGCCTTCCTTGCCGGGCTCTTCTCCGGGCCCCTCGGCCGGGTACGGAAACAGGGGAGCGCCGTGGTGTGGTCCGTGGTTGGCTGGGGAGCCTCGATTGCCGGATTCGGACTGGTGGTGCTGCTGGCCGGGGACTCGGGCCGTGAAGGCGTCACGCCCTGGTTGCTGCCTGCGGCCCTGTGTTGCGCGCTCGCGGGGATCTCCGACTCCATCAGTGCCGTCTTCCGCACCACCATTCTTCAGTCGGCTACCCCCGACCATCTCCGGGGACGGCTCCAGGGCGTCTTTATTGTGGTGGTTGCGGGCGGACCGCGGGTCGGCGACATGCTGGCCGGCGGGGTCACCCAGTTCCTTAGCGAAGGCGGGGTGCTGTTGTTCGGCGGGCTTTTGTGCATTGTCCTGGCATGGCTGACCACGCGCATCCAGACAGGCTTTGTCGCCTACGATGCCAAGCATCCCGTGCCCTAGCTCCGCCAACCGGGCCGCCGACGTAGGCTGATAACGGAACCCGGGGACCGGCGTCGGCGTTAATCCGTACAAAACCCCAGCAAGAGCGGAAGAAAGCGATAACCGTGCATAAACACAACAATGGACTCAAGACAGCAGCGCTTTTCGGTGTGCTGTGGGCTGTGTTGTTGGGGTTGGGCGCCATCATCGCAGCCGGGACCCGGAGCACCACGCCTATCTGGATCATGGCGCTGATCGGCGTCGGGACCACGGCCTACGGATACTGGAACAGCGACAAGATCGCCATCCGCTCCATGGCCGCGTACCCGGTCACTGAAGCGCAGGCGCCGCAGCTTTACCAGATTGTCCGTGAGCTCTCAGTGCGAGCCAACAAGCCCATGCCGCGGATCTACCTTTCGCCCACCATGACACCCAATGCATTTGCCACGGGCCGGAACCCGAAGAACGCCGCAGTGTGCTGCACCGAGGGAATCCTGCATCTGCTTGATGCGCGTGAACTCAGGGGCGTGCTGGGGCATGAACTGATGCACGTGTACAACCGCGACATCCTCACCTCGTCGGTCGCGGCAGCCGTGGCCGGTGTTATTACCTCGGTGGGCCAGATGCTGCTGATCTTCGGCAGCGGTGATCGCCGCAACGCCAACCCGCTTGCCACCATTGCCATGGCATTGCTGGCACCGTTCGCGGCTTCACTGATCCAGATGGCTATCTCCCGGACACGCGAGTACGACGCCGACGAGGACGGCGCCCAGCTGACGGGTGATCCGCTGGCCCTGGCTTCGGCCCTGCGCAAGATCGAGTCCGGCGTGAGCCAACTGCCGCTGCCGCAGGACCAGCAGCTGGTCAATGCCTCGCACCTCATGATCGCCAACCCGTTCCGGGGCGGTGGCATGCGGCGGATGTTCTCCACCCATCCTCCGATGAAGGACCGGATCAGCAGGCTGGAGCAGATGGCCGGGCGGCCGCTCTCCTAGCCAGCGCCTGCTCGGCTGCGGGGTCTCGGCTGCCGCGCCTCGGCTGATCCGTCGCCAACCCGCTGATCCGTCGCTGGCCAACAACGGAACAGCGGGCCAGCGACGTTGCCACTTCCGGCGGACTACGCGAACAGCCCCTGGCCGATAAACCCGCCCGCCTCCACGCCCGGAGGCACCGCGAAGAGACCCGAACCGGTGTGCTTCAAGTACTCCACGGACAGGGTGTCACCCTTGGCCAGTGCCAGTTGCATGGGGACGTAGTGCGTCCGTGGATCCTTGACGAAAGCAATGAAGAACAGCCCTGCGTCCAGGTGTCCCAGGCCGTCTGAACCGTCGGTGAAGTTGTAGCCGCGGCGCAGCATCCTCACACCGCCGTTCTGGTCCGGGTGGGCGAGGCGCATGTGGGAGTCGAGTGGGATGAGCGGAGCGCCTTCCCGGCCGGCCAAGGCAAAGTCGGGGGCGGTAAATTCATCGCCGCCTGACAGGGGAGCGCCCACGCCCTTGGTCCGGCCGATCAGTCCCTCCTGTTCCCGGAGCGAGGTCCGGTCCCAGGTTTCGATGTGCATTTGGATCCTGCGCGCTACCAGGTAGCTGCCGCCGGCCATCCACTGCTCGGACGAACGAGCTGTGGGGGAAACCCAGACGTGCTCGTCCAGCAGTGCATTGTCCTCAACCTTGAGGTTGTTGGTGCCGTCCTTGAAGCCAAAGAGGTTCCGTGGTGTCACCTGCGCCCTGGACGTCGACGACGTTCTGCCAAAGCCCAGCTGCGACCAACGGACCCGGACCTTGCCGAAGCCAATCCTCGCCAGGTTCCTGATGGCATGCACGGCAACCTGCGGGTCGTCGGCGCAGGCCTGGATTACAAGGTCTCCGCCGGTGCGCGCTGGCTGCAGGTCGTCACCCGGGAAATGCGGGAGATCGATCAAAGCCTCGGGGCGGCGCCTCTCCAGACCAAAGCGGACCTTGCCGTCCTTTTCAAACAACCCAGCGCCGAAACCGAACGTCAGGGTCAATTTTGCCGCCGGCAGGTCCAACGCTTCACCGGTGTCCTCCGGTGGGGCATCGTAAGGTCCATCCACCGCGCCGGTTTTACCCGTCGGAGCGCCGGTGGTCATGGCCTCAGCTGCGGCCGTCCAATCCTTGAGGAGCTTGATGAGTTCCTTGCGGTCCTCGGTGGTGACATCGAACGCGGCCATATGTAGACGGTCCTGCGCAGGCGTCGTGATGCCGGCCTGGTGCTGGCCGAAGAACGGGACGACGCCTGACGCAGCATCTGGTGTTGCTGCCTTCGCTTCGGCAGCCGTCACCACGTCGTGGCCGAGGAAACCGGCCGCGAGGCCCGCAACGGCGCCCGCGCCGCCAACACCGGCGAGGGACAGGAGCCCGCGGCGGGAAAAGCGCGACCTGCCGGTTCCCGCAGCAGCTGCCGTACCGCCGTCGGACGCTTCCGGCGAACTCACGACGGCGGCAGTCCCGCCGGAACGTTCGACGCCGGCAACCTCACCAGTGCGGTCCGCGTCGGCGGGACCGCTGGTGTGCCCGTAGGGGCAGCCGCTCACAACACTACGGCTGACGTGAGCCTGGACAGGGGCTCACCCAGCGAATCGACCAAAGCGGCGAGCTGCTGGACCTGCTCAGGGGTCAGCTCGTTGTAGTAGGCGAAGCCCTCGCCCTTTGCGTGCTTCTTGAGCTCAGCCTGGAGGGCGTCGAACTTGCCTGCCAGGGAGGTGGCGAGCTCAGGGTTCTTCTGCTCCAAGGCCGGCTTCAGGCTCTCGAAGGCGATCCGGGCCCCGTCAACGTTGGCCTGGAAGTCCCACAAATCGGTGTGTGACCAGATCTCTTCCTCGCCCGTGACCTTGCCCGTGGCTACTTCGTCCAGCAGTTCCTTGGCTCCGTTGCCCAACTTGTCCGCCGTGAGCTCCTCTGTACGGGTGCGCTTGGCAAGGTCCTCGGTGTCGGCGACGAGCTGCGTGGAGATGGCGGTCCGCTCGGCGGAGGTCATGGCCGTGTAGCCTGCCGGCGAGAAGAGGTCCTTCTCGGCCCGGTGCCAGCCAGTCCATTCCTGGCCGGGCTCAAGGTCCGCTTCGCGGGCGTCGAGCTTGGGGTCCAGATCGCCAAAGGACTCCGCGACGGGTTCAATGCGCTCCCAGTGCATTCGTGTGGCGGCGTACAGGTCACGAGCCTTGGCGGCGTCACCGGCAGCGAAAGCGTCTGCGAACGCCTTGGTGCCCGTGACCAACTGCTCGGTCTGGTCCTTGACGTAGGCCGCGTACTGCTGGGTCCCCGTGTCCACGAGCTTCTGGAGATCGGCATCGACGCTGGGCTTGTTGCCGGACTCAGTGACTTCGAAGGACGCCCGGATGCCGTCACCCTGCATGCCCGGCTTGCACGCCGTGGTGTACTTTCCTGCGGGAGCAGTCACCACCAGGTTTCGGGAAATGCCCGGGCCGATGTTCTCCACTTCACCAATGATCCGCAGGCCATCCTCGGCGAGCAGGTAGAACTCGGTGACTTCGGTGCCCTCATTCTTCACGGAAAAGGTCAGGTTGCCGCTGGGTGCGGTTTCCGTGGACACCTTGCACTCGTTGGCGGTGCTGGAGACCTGGATGGGTCCATCGGTGGCGCTCGCCGGCTTGGTGTTGTCCGTGCAGCCCGTCAGGACCAAAGGCACGGCAGCCGCTGCTCCGATGACGGCAAGGGCCTTTCGGAACGTGGGGGATGAGGGCAGGAAAGTGCCAAACATAGGTGTTTCCTTCGTTGAGGGGGAGTGGCGTCGGGGCGCAGGATCAGGGGTGGGCCGCGACGACGGGAGCGGACGTCTTGCTTGCTGCCTGGGTTGAAGGCTTGCGGTTGGCCCGGATGTACAGGAACAAGACGGGAACAACGTAGAGGAGCCAGGCCGCGGCTTCAAGCCAGGTGGTGGCCGGGGAAAAGTTGAGGGTGCCCTTCAGCAATGTCCCGTACCAGGACGACGGCGGGATGGCAGCTGAGACGTCGAAGGCAAGGTTGTGGAGGCCCGGGAGGATTCCGGCTTCCTGGAGATCATGGATTCCGTAGGCCAGGACGCCGCCTGCGATGACGATCAGGCCTACCCCGGTCCAGGTGAAGAACCGGCCCAGGTTTACTTTGAGGACGCCCCGGTGGAGCAGGTAGCCCAAGCCCGCGGCGGCCAGCAGGCCCAACAACGCGCCGAGCAGCGGGAACGTGGTTTGTCCGGTGGCTTGCGCCGCGGCCCAAATAAACAGCGCTGTCTCCAGCCCTTCCCGTCCCACGGCGAGTGCTGCCACGAGCACCAGGCCCCAGGCGGCGCCGTCGGCTGCTTTGTCGACGTGGGAGCGAAGCTCGCTGCCCAGGCTGCGCGCAGTGCGTGCCATCCAAAAGACCATCCAGGTCACCAGACCTACCGCGACGATGGACAGTCCGCCGCCAATGGCTTCCTGGGCTTCGAACGTCAGGCCGCGCGGACCGAAGGTGAGGACTGCACCGAAGGCGAGGGAAACTGCGATGGCGAGTCCCACTCCGGCCCAGAGCCGGGGGATCAGGTGCCGCCGGTCGGTCTTGACGAGGTAGGCCATCAGGAGGACCACGACGAGTGATGCCTCAAGGCCTTCGCGCAGGCCGATCAGGAAGTTGGCGGTCATGTAGGTTTCTTTCACTAAGGGGAGCCGTACTTAGGCCCGCCTAAGGAAGAAGAATACTGGGTTCCATCGATTACGCAAACTATTCATGTCCTAATTTGGGGCTGCATTACGGTGATCATGTCGCCGAGGGGCTGGGGCTCGCTGCCTGCTTGCCCGGTTCCTTATGGATTCGCAACTCCGTGGCCGACCTTGTATCGAAGTCGGCTGAGCTACCCAGGGAGTTCACTCGGGTAGCCGTCAACCGAATAGAGCCGGCGAGCAGGTCGAGACGCTTCCAGCTTCTGCGGGGGGTCACGACTGACTCCCTGACGCTATGAAGCTATTTAGCCATTTGTTGGATTTATTGGTTGGGTATTGATAGTCTCGGCCATGTCCGGCCCCGGTGGTGTTGCCGCCGGCGGTTTTATGATTGTCACTTTGGGGGTTTCTATGTCGCGTGTGTTGTCTAATGCCAGCGGTTAAGACGCATATAAGGATTCTCACGGCCGCGACGGCTGTGCTCTTGATGGGAACGACAATATCCGCATGCGCTGAGAAGGAGCCAAACGCGACAATGTCAGACAAGCCGTCATCGGAAAATGCAGTCAGCGCCAGAGAAGGGCGGGACCGGGCGGTCGAACTCGTCATCAACACCACCAAACAGCTCGACGCCACAGGCTGGTAGCCCCGCAACGGCGTCGCGTGGGCGCAGGAGTGCTCCCTCGGGTAGGGCGAGAAGGGAGCCAGCTACGGCTACGACCGCTGGGCACCCCAAGGAACTAACCATGTTGAAGACGCCAAACGCGTCGCCGAGTATTGGAAATCCCTGGGCATGACCGTACGCACCGTAAATCCAACGACACACCCGACCGTATTCGCAGAGGGTGGTCCCGTCCTTCGGGCTGAGTTCGATACAGATGCATCTGACAAGTCGTACAGCATAGGAGCTACTGCCCCCTGTTCACCGGGCGACGCAGTTACTTTGAACGACGAAGACGAAACAGAACGTAAACGAGGCAAAGTACTCCCCGGAGACGAAGGCCTGGTCGTTCGAGAAGACCCCACGCAATAGCTCCGCGAGGCGACCACACCCGCTGTCCGCCACGCGGTCCTTACTGTCGCTCCCGCGAGGCAGCCGGGATAGGGGACTTCACCCTTCACGAGTTCAGCCACTTATCATCCGGTCTGATCGCCGATGGCTGCGACGTCGTGACCGTACAGCGGTCGCTGGGGCATGCGGCGCCGTCGACCACGCTAAACACCCACTCTCACCTGTGGCCTACCGCCGAAGACAAAAACGAGGACCGCAGGATCAAGGCTGATCGCTGCGGTCCTCGGAGATTCTGCGGACCCTATGCGGACTACCGGGACAAGTGCCCAATAATCACGCGGCCAGATCCGGCTTAGCTGCGGAAGTTCACGAACTGAAGGTCGGCCTCTTCGAACTTCTTGAGGATGTTCATGGTCTCCTGCAGATCGTCGCGCGACTTGGAGGTAACCCGGAGTTCATCGCCCTGGATCTGGGACTTGACGGATTTGGGAGCCTCGTCGCGGATGATCTTGTTGATCTTCTTGGCGATGTCCTGGGCAATGCCCTCCTTGATGGTGCACTCAAGGCGGAACTCCTTGCCCGACGGGAAGGGCTCACCCTGGTCCAGGGACTTCAGGGAAATGCCGCGCTTGATCAGCTTGGACTGGAAGACATCCAGGACAGCCAGGACGCGGTCCTCGGAGTTGGCCTTCATGAGGATCTTCTCGCCGCTGAAGTCGATCTCCGCGCCGACGCCCTTGAAGTCGTATCGCTGCGCGATTTCCTTCTGGGACTGGTTGAGCGCGTTGGCGACCTCTTGCTTGTCTACCTTGCTGACGACGTCGAATGTGGATTCGCCTGCCATGACTCTCCTTAGGTTTGGGGCCCTGTAGGGCGGGGTTGGTCTGCCATCCAGCCTAATACGGAAGGCGCCTTTAGGGGCGGTGGACGGCTTTCACAGTTCGCTCACAGCACACGCAAGGTTGGAACTGAGGCAATGCCCCGAGAGTTGTACCAGTTGGAAGAGCGCAACGTCGGAGGAACAGCATGAGCAGCAAGGCCGTCCAGTCCATCAGCAAGTCCGCTTCCGCGGCAGCGGGCTCCATTGGGACGGCGGCGGTGGCTGCGGCGAGTGCGGTGGCAGCGGCGGCTGTGGCAGCCTCGATTGTCCTGAGTCCCGTTCCGGATGCAACGTCCCGCATGGACGGTGTGCACGCGGACCTGCTCCGGGCCGTACAGCTCAACCAGATCACTCCTGAGCAGGCCGAGAAGTTCGAAGCGAAACTGGCCGGCCGGATCCTCGGCGAAGCCTGAACCACGTGGAATTTCAGCGTGCTGAGCCTCGATTAGATTCTTCGCACAAACTTCTGTAAGGTTGTCTCTGCCTTCGGTTACCGGATCGAAAAGAAACGGTCTCCGGAAGTGATCTTCTTTTGAAGTTCGGCAGATTACCCGAGCGGCCAAAGGGGGCTGACTGTAAATCAGCTGGCAACGCCTACGGGGGTTCGAATCCCTCATCTGCCACCCAGGAAAAATCCCCGGAACCAATGGTTCCGGGGATTTTTTTGTGCCCAAAAGCGCGCGGGGTCCAGCGCGGGTCCAGCGGGGCGCGCGAGCCCGCGGGATCCAGCGGGGCATGCGAGCCCGCCGGGCCTATAACTAGGGGCGTTCGGTGATCCGCCGGAGCTCGGCGATCTCCATCCTCAGTGCGGCGATTTCAGCAACGAGGTCCGCCATCTCCGCGCGGACGGGCTCCTCGGCCGCTGCGGCCTTCACTTCGGCGGCCGCCGCCATGCCCTCCGCGTTCTCCTCGATCCTCTGCACGAGCCAGGATGCGATGGACGCGGTGACGATACCCAGGACGGCGATGCCGCTCATCATGAGGGCAGCGGCCACCACCCTGCCAATGGGGGTAACCGGGTAGAGGTCGCCGTAACCCACTGTCGTGATGGTGGTGACAGCCCACCAGGCGGCGTCGCCGAAGGTCAGGATTTTGGCGTCGGGGGCATTTTGCTCGACGTCGAGGACCGCAAGAGCGCCAATGAGGATGAGCATCGCGGCGGCCCCCGCCACATAGGTGGCCACGCGCCCTCGCAGCGTTTCTCCTACCGTGCGTTGGAGGACCGAGAGGAGTGTCACCAGCCGCAACAGACGCAGGGGGCGGAAGAAGGGAAGCGCGACGATCAGGAGTTCATGCAGGTTCCACAGGAACCAGCGTGTTCTGTTCTCGGCAAGCCAGAGGTTGACGAAGTAATCCAGCGCGAAGATGCCCCATGTGATCCACATGATGATTTCGAAGGGCGTACCCGCTGCACCGTCGACGCGCCCGATGACCTGCCAGGCGTAGGCAGTGAGGAAGATAAGTGCCGTGGCCATGAGCGGCCATTCCACCAGGTCGCGGTATCGCGATTGAGTCATAGGGGAATACTAGCCACCGCGGAAGCCACGCCTGCGTTAGGCGGCAGGTGCTTCGAGCCAGTAACCATCCAGGTAGTGAATCAGTTGCCGGCCCAGGCCGCCTTTGAGTTGGATCCACAGGGTGCTGCGGTCATTGGTCATACCGTCAATGGTTCCTTCGATGCGGTTGCCGCGTGCATCCTGAAGGACAACGACCTGGTGGCGGGAGAGTTCCGGCCAGACTTCACCGTGAGGCGTGGTGGTTTGCAGCGTGCTCAAAGGGGTCCCCTTGTATGTTCTTCCATCGATACAGTTCCAGATATTGTGCACGGGTTTGATGAACCGGCGGTAAACGTTAGTGCAATCGTTGGACATAAAGTGCGGCATGCGTCCAATCCGGACTCGTCTATTCCCTCGGAAGTTACCCGCGGGTAACATTGCGGTATGCACCTGTTACTTCGCACTCTCATGCTGCTTTTCACCTCGTCACGACGCCCCCGGCTGGGCGTGTGGGAGGAGTCGTCCCTGCCTTTGCGGGTGCTGCCGACGGACATTGACATCGCCATGCACGTCAACAACGGCATGTATTTCTCGCTCATGGACCTGGGCCGGTTCGACCTCATGGTCCGCAGCGGTATCTGGAGCAAGATGCGCAAACGCGGATGGACCCCGGTTGCAGCCGGGGAGACCATTGCCTTCCGCAAATCCCTGCAGCTGTGGCAGCAATACAGCATCGAAACACGCATCATAGGCTTGGACACCAAGGCCATCTACTTTGAGCAGCGGATGGTGGTGGACGGCGAGATCTACGCCCGCGCGCACATCGCTACCCGCTTGGTCCACAAGGGCAAGCCGGTCACGCAGGAAGAAATCATCGCAGAATTCGGTGCACCTCCCGTAGGCCTGGAACTGCCGGAATGGATCCATGAATGGCGGGAGAACAATGCCCTTCCGGGAGCACGCCGCCCCGCCCCGCATGCGTGGAGCTAGACTCCCACATCCCTCCGCTGCATTGCCACGGCCGCCAGCACGATCAGTGCTGCCGAGATCCCGAGCAATCCCGCGGCAACTCCCCAATCGGCCCCATTGACCACCGGGGAGTTGCCGTATGCCCAGTGGTAGGGCGAAAGGTTCAGCAACCACTCAACCTTGGGGCTTTGCCTGCCCACGGCGTTGAAGACGTAGCCCAGGACCGCCACGGCGGCACCAGCCGCGACGCCGAACACCTTCCGGCCCGTCAGGGCGCCCACGAAGAGCGCGGCCGTCGCGCTCAGCAACGCCAGCGCGGCGAACAGCAGGACAGCACCGGCGAGATGCCCGACGTCGATATTCAGTTGCGCCGGACCGTTCAGTCCCAGCACCAACACGAAGACGAGGATGGAGAGGGCTGCAACCCGGACAACGATCGCCAGTGCCCGCTCCAGCACCACCTGAACACGGGTAACGCTGTGCGCCAGAGTCAGTTCCAGCAACCCTGATTCCTCGTCGCCGCCAACAGCGGCCGCGCCCCAGCCAACGGAAGCCATGGACATCAGCAGGAAGCCAATCAACCCGAACAGGGTGGCCTGCGTATAGCCGGGACCGGTCGCGATCTGGTCGTAGTTCAAGGCTTTGGTCATCTGTGGTGGCAACGCATTGATCAGCTCCTGCATCTGCGAGCTGCCCCCGATGGAGGGATAGATCGGCAGGTACAGCATGCACGCTCCGGTGAGGCCCAAAGCCCACGCGAGGGTGGAGCGCCAGGAGTCCGTCAGGGCTTTTGTGAAGAGTGGGAGGATTCTAGGCATGGTGTGCCCCTTCCTTAAGGTTGCGGCCGGCTCCAACGCTGCGGTTCGCTGCGGCGCCGTCAGATATACCAGTGTTGTCCGATTCCGCAACGTCACTTCCTGCGTAAAGCGTCAGCACCGCTTCTTCAAGATCGGGTTCTTCGAGCACAAGGTCCGTGAGGTTCAAACGCGCTAACTCCTGGACAAGGGCCTGGACGGGTCCGGAGAGCGAGGCGGTGGCCTCCACTGTCCTGGCTGCGTGCCCGTCGGCGGGGAGCTCCCGGACCGCCACGTTGGCGACCCCCGGCACCCGGGCCAGCAACGCGCCGACGTCGTCCGTCCGTGTGCCTATTGCGTTGAACTTCAGCTGCCGGACGGCAGCGGTGCGGAGGGCTTCCACCGTGGAAACGGTGACAATGTCGCCGTCGCGAAGGATGGCTACCGCGTCTGCTGCCTGCTGGACTTCGCTGAGGACGTGAGAGCTGAGGAACACCGTGGCGCCGGCATCGACCGCCTCACGGACCATCGCGTGGAACTGTTGCTGGACCAGGGGATCCAGGCCGCTGGTGGGTTCGTCCAGCACCAGCAGCTCGGGTCGGTGCATGAACGCCTGCAGAAGACCGAGCTTTTGTTTGTTGCCCTTGGAGAGCTTGCGGGTCTGCCGGTCCAGATCAAGGTTCAGCCGGTCCGCCAACTCGTTGATGTACCGCGGTTCCACTGGCCCGCTGATTGCCGCGAAGTGATCCAGCATGCGACGTCCGGTGGTCCGGTTTTCAAGTTGCAGCTCACCTGGCAGGTACCCGATCCGGCGTCGAAGGCCTGTCCCCGCGCGCCGCGGATCCTGGCCCAGCACCGAGATGGTTCCCGCGCTGGGCCTGATGATGTCCAGCAGGCAGCGCATGGTGGTGGTTTTCCCTGCGCCGTTCGGTCCGATGACTCCGAACACCGTTCCGGCCTCGACGGCGAAGTCCAGTCCGTGCAGGACCTCGCGACGGCCGAACTTCTTACGCAACCCCTCGACGACGATTGCCTGGGTCACGGGGCATGCTCCCTTCGGTGGTGCTTTCTTGTTGTTGGAGGGCTTCGCGGGCCGCATCAAGGAACCGCGAGTCTGTGTAGAAACCGTTCGTGTAGACATCCAGGGCGGGCAACGTCAGCTGCCTCAGCAACTCCGGGCCGATGCCGTGTGGCCCGGACACCGGAGCGCCCAGCACCCGGGACAGGTGCCTGCCCAGCATGAGCATGGACAGGCTGTTGGAAGCGATGACGACGGCGGTGGCCCGGATATCCGCAAAGGCCCGGATGGTTCCGGCCTGAATGCCGGCGTTGATGATGTCCTCTGTCTGGTTGACCACGCCGTCAAAAAACGCGTTGCCGGCATCTGATTCATCGCTCAGTGCGCGCCGGATGTAGGCGATCTCATCGGCGTATTCGTCGGGGTGGTTGAGGTAATCCTGGATAAGCATCCGGGTTGTTCCCGGGTCCGTCTTCTCCCGGCCTTGGGTGGCGGTCAGGGCCAGAACGTGCTCGTCGCAAGCTGTGCGGAGCCCGGCCTTGCTGCCGAAGTGATGGATGACCAGGGCGGGGCTGACGCCGGCGAGCGAGGCCACTGAGCGGACCGTGGCACGGGCGAAACCTTCACGTCCGAAGAGCCCGATGGCGGCGTCCCGGATGCGTGCGCGGGTGGTCAGATCCTCTGCGACTGAACGCATGTTTCAAACACTAAACACCTGTTCAGTCGCTGGCAAGAGGTGTACGGAGGGGGCTGGTTTTATTCCCTGTGACGCGGGAAGCGAACACCGCGGGACATAGCAGGCAGGGTCGCGTACCGTGGAAACATGGCTACAGTTGACATCACTGGAGAACAGTTCGCATCGACCATCGAGGACAACGATATTGTCTTGGTGGATTTCTGGGCTGCCTGGTGCAGCCCGTGCCGCCAGTTTGCTCCCACGTACGGGGCGGCCTCGGAGAAGCACTCTGACGTCGTCTTCGCGAAGGTGGACACCGAGGCTGAGCAGCAGCTCGCCGCCGAAGCCGGGATCACTTCCATACCCACGTTGATGGCCTTCCGCGAGAAGGTTCTGGTCTTCTACCAGCCCGGCGCCCTCAACGGACCCCAGCTGGAACAGGTCATTGAGGCCGTCAAGGGCCTGGACATGGAAGAAGTCCACGCCCACGTTGCCAAGGCCCGTGCCGAGGCCCAGGAAAGCTAAACCCCATCCGGTGAATTCGCCGGAAACGCACCGAGGTCGCCGGAAAATTCCGGCGACCTCGGTGCTTTAAGGCGTTCTCGCAGCCTCCGGCGAATCCTTAGAGCCTGTCGAGCTTGACGGGCTCGGCAAGCAGGGCGCTCAGCGACTCGTTGAGGTCCTGCACCGCGATGCCCTTGGAGTGCTTCTCGAGGAGTTCCTCGGATTCCCAGCGCTCCGTGAGGACGAGCTTTTCTTCGGTGGCTTCCGTCAGTTCGTAACGGATGCAGCCGGGTTCGTTGACGACCTCATCGATCGCGATTTCCAAAGCGAGCTTCACGCGGAAGAACTCGCCCTCGTTGGGGATAAATGTGGCCTGCAGGTCAATGGGTGCACTCATGGTTCCAACCCTACCGGCAGGACACGGCGGCGCTGGAGGTCATGACGGTTCTGTTGCGGGCACTGTCTTGGTAGCGTTCCGTCATGTTGTCCTACACCGCCGGAGACACCGACGTCCCGCTGCTCGAAGAGACCATTGGTGCCAATTTTGAGCGCATCGCCGCCCGGTTTCCCCTCCGGGACGCCCTGATCGAGGCGGCGCCCACACCGGGAGGGGACGCCCGCCGCTGGAGCTACCAAAAGCTGAACGACGACGTCGACCGCCTGGCCCGCGCGTTGCTGGCCACGGGCGTGGCGAAGGGCGAAAGGGTGGGTATCTGGAGCCCCAACTGCGCTGAGTGGACCATCCTGCAGTACGCCACAGCGAAGATCGGCGCGGTGCTGGTCAACGTGAACCCTGCCTATCGCAGCCATGAGCTGGAGTTCGTGGTGAAGCAGAACGGCATGCGGATGCTGGTTGCTGCGCCCTCTGACAGGAACAGCGACTACGTGGGCATGGCGCGTGCCGCGGCTGCCTCCTGTCCGGAGCTTCGCGAGGTGGTGTTCCTCCCGGGCAACCCGGCGACTGGGCTCACGGGCGGCGTCCCGCAAGCCGGCCACGAACTGTCCTACGCCGAGCTGCTGACCCGTGCTGACGGCGTCGGGCCCTCAGCGCTACGCGACCGCATGGCCGGACTGGACCCACACGACGCCATCAACCTGCAGTACACCTCGGGCACCACGGGCTTCCCGAAGGGCGCCACCCTGACCCACCACAACATCCTCAACAACGGGCACTCGATCGGCAGGCTCCTGAACTATACAGAGCACGACCGTGTGGTCATCCCGGTGCCCTTCTATCACTGCTTCGGCATGGTGATCGGCAACCTGAATGCGCTGAGCTTCGGGGCTGCCACCATTATTCCCAGCCGTGGGTTCAGTCCGTCGGCGGCCCTGGAAGCGGTGCAGGACTTCGGCGGGACCTCGCTGTACGGCGTTCCAACGATGTTCATCGCGGAGCTGGCCCTGGAGGATTTCGACTCCTATGATCTGTCGACTCTGAGGACAGGTGTCATGGCAGGATCCCTGTGTCCCATCGAGGTCATGCGGCGGGTCATCGATGAGATGCACATGGTGGATGTGGCCATTTGCTATGGCATGACCGAGACCTCGCCCGTGTCCACCATGACGCGCGCCGGAGATACGTTGGAGCAGCGGACCAGCACCGTGGGACGGACCATGCCGCACCTCGAGAGCCGGATCGTTGATCCTGGAACCGGTGAGGTGGTGGAGCGGGGAGTGATTGGTGAGCTCTGCACCAGGGGCTACGCCGTGATGCAGGGGTACTGGGACCAGCCGGACAAGACCGCCGAGGCCATCGACGACGAGGGCTGGATGCACACCGGCGACCTGGCCCGCATGGACCAGGACGGCTACCTCGTGATCGAGGGCAGGATCAAGGACATGGTGATCCGCGGTGGTGAAAACATCTACCCGCGTGAAATCGAGGAGTTCCTGTACTTGCACCCGTCCATCCAGGACGTGCAGGTAATCGGCGTCCCCGACGAAAAGTACGGCGAGGAGCTCATGGCCTGCATCATCCTCAAACCCGGAGCCGGTCCGCTGACTGCCGCGGACCTGGCCGAGTACTGCCGGGGCAAACTGGCCCACTACAAGATCCCGCGCTACGTGGATGTCCGCGAGAGCTTCCCCATGACGGTGTCCGGCAAGGTACGGAAAGTGGACATGCGCCAAGAGGCGGTCTCCCGCCTCCACCTCTAATGGGAGCGGTGGTCCTGCACTGTCATCCGGGGCCCGAACGTGGGCTTCCGGAAGCCACTCAAGTACAGCATCCGGACCACCCGTTGCCGCTGCCCTTGCCAGGGCTTCATCAGCTCGATCATGCCGGCGTCGTCGGTCTTCTGTCCGGTCAGCGCGTACCCGACGTAGGAAGCCAAATGGTAGTCGCCCACGGAAATCGAGTCGGGGCAGCCGTGGGTCCTTTGGACCACCTCGGCGGCGGTCCAGATCCCGATGCCCGGGATGGTCTGCAGCTTGGCTCCGGCTTCCGCTGAGTCCAGTTGCGCGAGACGTTCAAGCGCGACGGCGGACTGCAGCGCCCGCATGACTGTTGCCGAGCGCTGTGGCCCGACTCCGGCTTTGTGCCACTCCCATGATGGGATGGCCAACCACTGCCGGGCGGTTGGGGGAACGAGGAGCCCCGCGGGGGCCATGCCAGGGGCCGGCGTTCCATACCTGTACATCAGGTACCGGTACCCGCGCCGTGCCTCCAAGGTGGTGACTTTCTGCTCCAGGATGGTGGGCACCAATGAGTCAACCATCCGCCCGGTGGAGGGTAGCCGCACAGCCAGGTTCCGTCGTCGTGATTCTGTGACCAGACGGGGGAGCGTGGCATGGAAGGCGGGTTCATCGAAACCGGACCAGTCGTCGGCGGCGCCGAGCAACCTGGGCACCCCGGCCACGGCATCCGCGGCGCCGGGGCCCCACGCCTGGGCATCCACGAAGCAGCCAGCCCCGAGGCCGCCTCCCGAGAGACGCAGCGTAACCGGTCCCGAAGCAGCGGTGAACGCCATCCAATAACCGGAGGAGTGCGAAGCGAAAGATGGATCGGCGTTGCCCCGCATGAGGGGGAACATGGTCTGATCCAAACGGAAGGAACTGCCGGGATGCCACCTGATGGCTGCATCTGCCGCGGCCGCAATGCGTGGCGGGGCTTCTGCGATGGTCATGTTTTCATGGTCCCACGCCCGGCTGACAATCCCATTAATAGCCCCTTACGGCAGCGGCCGCCCGGGTCTAGACTCCCTGATGTGGCACGGGTGGGCCGCGCCGCATCCCAGGAAAGACTTCCAGGAACAAGGAGCGCCAACCATGGCCGCAATAGTGCATTTCGAGATCCCCACGGATGACAAAGAACGGGCAAACACCTTTTACCAGAGTGCTTTCGGCTGGAACCTCAGCCCCATGCAGGGGATGGACTACACCATCGCCATGACCACCCCATCCGACGAGAAGACCGGTGCCCCCAAGGAGCCAGGTGCCATCAACGGTGCCCTGTTTCCCCGGACGGAGGCGCTGAGGACTCCCATCCTGACCATCGACGTCGATGACATCGGCGCGGCCCTTGCGCAGGTGGAGTCGGCCGGAGGCAGTGTGGTTCAAGGGAAAGACGCGGTACCAACCATGGGCTGGTACGCCTACTTCAAGGACACCGAAGGAAACATCATGGGCCTCTGGCAAACGGATCCGGGGGCGGGTAGCTAGTCGGCGGTGGCTGCCCACAAGGCCGAGGCAGGGCTGGGCGCAGGCAAGCGGTAGCTTTGTATCTATGAAGTACGCCCAGTCCGTGTTGGACCTCATCGGCAATACGCCGCTCATCAAGCTCAACCACGTCACCGACGGCATCAAAGCCACCGTCCTGGTCAAGCTCGAATACATCAATCCCGGCGGGTCCATCAAGGACCGGATCGCCGTGAAGATGATCGAAGATGCCGAGAAGGATGGCCGGCTCAAGCCGGGCGGAACCATCGTTGAGCCGACGTCGGGCAACACAGGCGTGGGTTTGGCGCTCGTGGCCCAGCAAAAGGGCTACAAGTGCATCTTCGTGGTGCCGGACAAGGTGGGAGAGGACAAGCGTGCGGTCCTGAAGGCGTATGGCGCTGACGTGGTGGTAACGCCCACTTCCGTTGCTCCCGAAAGCCCGCAAAGCTACTACGGCGTGTCCGACCGCCTGGTCAAGGAGATCCCGGGCGCCTTCAAGCCTGACCAGTTCTCCAATCCTGCCGCTCCCGGCAGCCACTTCGAATCCACCGGCCCGGAAATCTGGAACGACACCGACGGCAAGGTCACGCACGTGGTGATCGGCGCCGGTACCGGCGGCACCATCACCGGCACTGGGCGGTACCTCAAGCAGGTTTCAGCCGACCGGGCAGAGTCCGACGGCGGCCCGGTCAAGGTCATCGGGGCGGACCCGGAAGGTTCGGTCTACTCCGGCGGCACCGGCAGGCCCTACTTCGTTGAGGGTGTGGGCGAGGACATGTGGCCGGCCAACTACGATCCCGCCGTCCCTGACCGGGTCATCGCCGTCTCGGATGCCGACTCGTTCTCCATGACGCGACGCCTTGCCCGCGAGGAGGGACTCCTGGTGGGAGGCTCGTCCGGCATGGCCGTGGTCGCGGCCCTCGAGGCGGCCAAGGATTTGGATGAGTCCGCCGTCGTTGTGGTGATCCTTCCGGACTCCGGCCGTGGATACCTTGCCAAGATCTTCAACGACCAATGGATGCGCTCCTACGGCTTCCTTTCCGGTGGCGAGGAAGCATCGGTGGGTGAAGTTCTGAAGTCCAAGACCGGCGAAATGCCGGACCTGGTGCATATCCACCCGAACGAAACCGTCCGCGACGTCATCAATATCATGAACGAGTTTGGTGTCTCCCACATCCCGGTCCTCTCGCAGGAACCGCCCGTGGTCATGGGCGAGGTCCTGGGTGCCGTGGACGAACGCAGCCTCACCAGCAAGCTGTTCCGTGGCGAAGCCAAGCTGGCAGACAAGATCTCCGAACACATGGGTGAACGCCTCCCGGTGATCGGCTCGCTGGAAACCATTTCCGCCGCCCGTGAGCTGCTGTCCGACGTCGATACCGTCATGGTGACCTTCGCGGGGGCCCCGGTGGGCATCCTGACACGTCACGACCTTTTGGCGTACCTGAGCAACTAAGCGTGCGCCCCATCCACCCGCTGAACGAACAAACCTTCAAGAAACAAAGAGGTGTTTCCATGACTGCCAACAACAACGCCGGATTCAACACGCGAGCCGTTCACGCGGGACAGGCTTTCGAGCCCCGGACCGGTGCAGTCGTTCCGCCGCTGCATTTCAGCACCACCTACGCGCAGGACGGCATCGGCAACCTGCGGTCCGGCTACGAGTATGGCCGCGGAGGCAACCCAACACGTGACGCACTGCAGGAGCAGCTGGCCGCCCTGGAAGGCGGTTCGGCCGCGTTTTCCTTCGGCTCCGGGCTCGCCGCCGAAGACTCGCTGATCCGCGCGCTGGCCCGCCCCGGTGACCATATCGTCCTCGGCAACGATGCGTACGGTGGCACTTACCGGCTCATCAACCGTGTATTGGGGGACTGGGGCATCGGCAACACCCCCGTGGACATGTCCGACCTCGATGCCGTAGCTGCGGCAGTCAGGGCCAACAAGACACGTATTGTCTGGGTCGAAACGCCGTCCAACCCGATGATGAAGATCACCGACATTGAGGCGCTCGCCGCCGTAGCGCACGACGCCGGGGCCCTCCTGGTGGTCGACAACACCTTCGCGTCTCCCTACTTGCAGACCCCGCTCGCCTTAGGCGCGGACGTCGTGGTTCACTCGACCACCAAGTACATCGGCGGGCACTCCGACGTCGTAGGTGGTGCCCTTGTGGTCAAGGATGCGGAGCTGGCTGAGAAGATCGGCTTTATCCAGTTCGCAGTGGGCGCCGTTTCCGGTCCCATGGACGCGTTCCTGACGACCCGTGGGTTGAAGACACTGGGCGTCCGCATGGATCGACACAGCGAGAACGGCCAGGCCGTTGCTGAATGGCTGCTGCAGCGTCCCGAGGTTGAAGCGGTGCTTTACCCGGGCCTCCCGGACCACCCCGGCCACGATCTCGCGGCGAAGCAGATGAAGAAGTTCGGTGGCATGGTCTCCGTCCAGTTCAAGGGCGGCGAAGCAGCGGCCCGGAGCGTTGCCGAGAACACCACTGTGTTCACGCTCGCGGAATCATTGGGCGGCATCGAGTCGCTCATGAACTACCCCTCGGAAATGACCCACGCATCGGTCAAGGGCACAGAACTTGCCGTTCCCGTGAACCTCCTGCGCCTGTCCTGTGGCATCGAGGAAGCAGCGGACCTGATTGCGGACCTCGAGCAGGCATTCGCCAAGATCGGCTAACGATCGCGTGAACCCGCTCTTGTCCGTCACACCCACCCTTCTACGGTGGGCGTGACGGACAGAGGCGGGAACGGGGGACCCGCTAGCCCGAGATGCCCTGTTGCCCGTCTTCCTCACGGCCGGTCAGCCGACGCCTGAAGGATCCGTCCTCCGCGGCGGTGACCTGGACGTCGTACCAGCCGTTTGCAGTGTCCCAGCCGATCTTCCTGCTCTGGCCCGGCTTGAGCTTCACCGTTTCCTTGCCGGCAACGTATTGCAACGACTCCAGTGAAACCGTCACGGTCGCATTGCCCGCGTTGCGCACTTCGATTTCCACGGCTTTCTTGCCGCGGCGCCCCGTGACGGCGACGTCGACGCCGGAGGCGGCACCCGCCGTCGTGCCTTTAAGCTCGTACTGGTACCGGTTGGGCCCGGTGACAACGACGTCGAACGTTCCCGTGGCCAGCGGGAGTTCGACCGTCCGGCTGCCCGTGACATCCGCGTGCAGGGGTTCGGAGACTTCGCCCGCGTAGCCGTAGACGGTGAAGTGGGTGGAGCGTGACCCGCTGTTCCCCAGTGCCAGCTTGATCTTCCCCTGCTGAACCGTGGCGGAAACCCGTGGCCGATACGGCAGCGGCCGTGCAGGCCGGGTGCCGGTTTCCTGGATCGGGGCAACCTGGACGGCAGGGGGATTCGGGTGCCAGCGGCTGATCTTGGCGGGCACCGGGGCGGGGTGGTCGAGGGTTGGGGGCGTGCCCGGGGAATCGAAGTTGAAGACACCGGTGAGGTCGCCGCAGACCTCGCGCCGCCATGGCGAGATGTTGGGTTCCTCGACGCCGGTCCAGAGCTCAAGGAATCTCAGGACGGACGTGTGGTCGAAGACCTCGGAGCTGACGACGCCGCCAATCGTCCAGGGGGAGACCACGGTCATGGGGACGCGCGGGCCCAGGCCGATAGGCCGTGCTGTGGTCCAGTCCGTGGATTCGCCGGAGGCCGGGCGCGGCTGGACGGGCGGTGGTACGTGGTCGAAGTAGCCGTCGTTCTCATCGAAGTTCAGGAAAATGGCCGTGCTGTCCCATGTCGCGGGATCGCTGGCAATGGTATCCAGCAGGCGGTACACGAAGTTGGCGCTGCCCACGGGCGTGGAAGCGCCGGGGTGTTCGGAATCCGCCGCCGACGGGACGAGCCAGCTGACCTGTGGCAAAGTGCCGTTGGAGATGTCGTTGCTGAGGCGTTCAAGGAGGGTATTGGGGCGTCCCCTCCACATGGCTTTGTCGAACAGCGACCTTTCGGCATCGGTCAGTGTGCTCCGGCCCGCTTCCAATTGGGCGAGAAGTCGATCCTGCTCTGCAGGGTCCTTGCCGGCGAGGCTGTCGTAGAACTCTTCGGTGGTGCGCAGTTTGCCGTCTACGGAGGCCAGCATCTTCCTGCCAATTGCCTTGAATGTCTGGAAGTACTCCACGGCGTTGTCCGTGAAGTTGTCCCAGTCCTGGTAGATCCGCCACGGGATACCGGCCTGCTCCAGCCGCTCAGGGTAGGTGGTCCAGTCGTATCCGCCGTGGTCGTAGCCGTAGGCTGCGTTGGTGACGGCCCTCTTGCTGCTCCCGGGTTCGTTGCCCGTAGTGCCGCTCCAAAGGTAGGTGCGGTTCGGGTTGGTGGAACCGTTGACGGAGCAGTGGTAGGCGTCGCAGATGGTGAAGGTGTCAGCGAGTTCGTACTGCAGCGGGATGTCCTGGCGCTCGTAGAACGTCATGGTGGAGGCGCTTTTGGCGGGAATCCATTTGTCACACCAGCCGTTGTTCCAGGCCGTGGTGGTGCCGGCGAAGGAGTGGTCGAGGTCGCCAAGGTATTGGATGTCCGAGCCTGGCCGGCCGGCGAGTTCGGCGGCCTTGCGGAGGGAGAAGGGCAACACCGTCTCCCCGGTGGCGCGGGGCTGTTCGAACACGGACTTGCCGTTGGGCAGGCGGGTGACGGACTTGTCGGCGTAGCCGCGGACGCCGCGAAGGGCACCAAAGTAGTGATCGAAGGAACGGTTTTCCTGCATCAGCACGATCACATGCTTGATGGACTGGAGGTTTCCTGGCGGAACGGGTTTGGCCATCGCCGCCTGGACGGACGGAGGCAGCAGGGATCCGGTCGCGGCCAGTGCCGTGGCTGCGGCAGCGGTGCCGAGGAAGCCGCGGCGGGACAGTCCGGCCGAGCCATCGGTTGAACGTTTCACCAAGTCAGGGGAGTGCGAGGACATCAAGGGGCCTTTCATGGTCAGGGTTGACCACGCCAGCTTAGGCACTCCAGATGAACCGATGATGAAACCGCGGCAAACCAGCGGTGCGTGCCGGACTCTGGCTTTCTTTAGGGAAGTCAGCTACTTTGGTGCACATGCCCCTCCGATCTGACTGGTCCGCCCGCACGTGCAGCCTTGCCCGCGGCCTGGATGTCCTCGGCGACCCATGGGGAAGCCTGGTCCTCCGCGAAATCTTCTTTGGAAACGGCCGCTTCGACGCCATCAAACGGCGGCTCGAGGTGGCAGACAATGTCCTGAGCAAACGCCTGGCCTGGTTGGTTGAATCCGGCTTGCTCGTCCAACGCCCGTACCAGGACGGAGCACGTACCCGCCAGGAATACGTCCTCACTCCCAAGGGCGAGGACGCGCTCCCCGTCCTGAACGCCATCATCATCTGGGCCGAAAAGCACCTGGACGCCCCCAACGAGGTCTCCCATATGCGGGTCATCCATACCGACTGTGGGCAAGCGACATCGTCGGCTGACACCTGCGCGCATTGCGGCGTCGCACTGACTGCCGCCAACACCAGCTGGCACAGTTTCAAGCGGAGCGACCATCCCCTTCCCCTCGCCGTGGCACCCCGCGAAAACCACGCTTCCGTCCTCACATCGGAGATTCCCGCATGACCGCTCCCGACCTCACAGGAACCCCCGCCGGAACAAAAGGCGCTCCCTCGGGCAAACGACCACGCCTGCATCCGGCCTGGATCGTTGCCGCGGTAGCCTTCCTGGCGCTGGTTGGCGCGGCCGGGTTCCGGGCGGCACCGGGCGTGCTCATGGTCCCCCTCCAGCAGGAGTTCGGCTGGTCAACCACGGTGCTGTCCTTGGCCGTCAGCATCAACCTGGTCCTGTTCGGGTTGACCGCGCCCTTCGCCGCCGCGCTGATGGAACGGTTCGGCATCCGCAAAGTCACCTCGCTGGCCTTGTGCCTGATCGGTCTGGGCTCGGCACTGACGGTCTTCGTTAACCAGTCCTGGCAGATCCTGCTCACGTGGGGCGTGCTGATCGGGCTCGGCACGGGATCCATGGCACTGGTCTTCGCCGCGACAATTGCCAACACCTGGTTTGCAAAGAACCGTGGCCTGGTCATCGGGATCCTCACCGCGGGAAGCGCAGCCGGACAGCTGGTCTTCCTGCCATTCATCGCGGCGCTCGCCCAGAACCCCGGTTGGAGGGGCGCGTCCCTGCTCATCGCCGCGGGTGCCCTCGCCGTGGTTCCGCTGGTGCTGCGCTGGTTGCGGAACTCACCGGCCGACGTCGGGGTGTTGCCTTATGGCGCAGAAGAACCCAATGCGGAAGCCGCCGACGCCGTAGCCGCCGACGCCGGTACCACGCCGCCGCTGTCAGGCGGAGCCGGCGCTGGGGTTCCGTCGCCGGCAACGTCCGACTCCGCCAACGCTGCCGTGCGTGCCCTGCAGGTCCTCAAGCGTGCCAGCAAAGTCCGTACCTTCTGGGCGCTGGCGGCCGGGTTCGCTATCTGTGGAGCCACCACCAACGGGCTTATCGGCACGCACTTCATCCCCTCGGCCCACGATCACGGCATGCCGGAAACCACAGCGGCGGGCCTGCTGGCCGTCGTCGGAATTTTCGACATCGTGGGGACTATCGCCTCCGGCTGGCTCACCGACCGGTTCAACCCCAAGGTCCTGCTGGCCGTGTACTACCAATTCCGTGGGATCGGCCTGCTGGTGCTGCCGTTGCTGCTGGGCTCATCGGTGGAACCGAGCATGATCATCTTCGTGGTGGTTTACGGGCTCGACTGGGTTGCCACGGTGCCTCCCACTGCAGCGATTTGCCGGTCAGTGTTCGGCGCTGACGGCTCTGTGGTGTTCGGATGGGTATTCGCAGCCCATCAGCTCGGTGCCGCTGCCGCAGCACTGGCAGCCGGGTTCATTCGCGACGCCACCGGACACTACAACTACGCCTGGCTCGGCGCAGCCGCCATGTGCACCGTGGCGGCCGTCATCAGCGCCACCATCCGAAAGGACGCCGCCAAGAAAGTACCAGCCGCGGTGGCTTGATGGCGTTTGTTGGGCCCGCTCTGCACGGTATTTCGGCCGGGGAAAGCGCAGAGCGGGCCTCGCAACTCGGGACGGTCAGCCGCGGAATGCCCCGATCCCGGTGATGTGCTGCCCCAGGATGAGGGTGTGGACCTCGTCCGTGCCCTCGTAGGTCCGAACAGATTCCAGGTTGTTGGCGTGCCGCAAAGGGGAGTAGTCCAGCGTGACGCCGTTCCCGCCCAGGATGGTCCGTGCCTCCCGGGCGATCTTGATGGCCTCACGGACGTTGTTCAGCTTTCCGAGCGAAATTTGCTGCGGCTGCAGGTGGCCGGCGTCCTTCAAGCGGCCCAGGTGGAGGGCCAAAAGGGTGCCCTTCTGGATCTCCACCAGCATGTTGACCAGTTTCTCCTGCGTCATTTGGTATCCGGCCAAGGGGCGGCCAAACTGCATACGTTCGCCCGCGTAGTCCAAGGCTGCCTCGTAGGAATCCCGTGCTGCACCCATCGCGCCCCACGCGATTCCGTAACGGGCCTCGTTCAGGCAAGTGAACGGCCCCCGCAACCCCGCAGCACCGGGGAGGATCGCATCCGCTCCCAGTCCCACGGCGTCGAACGTCACATCGCACTGGATCGAGGCGCGCATCGACAACTTTGGTTCGATCGGCGTAGCGGTCACTCCCGGGGTTCCCGCCGGGACCAGGAAACCGCGGATGCCGTCTTCGGTGTTGGCCCACACCACCATGACGTCCGCGATCGAGGCGAGGCCAATCCAACGTTTGGCTCCGTCCAGGACCCAACCGTCGGTGGTCCGTCGGGCAAAGGTGGTCATGGATGCCGGGTCCGAACCCGCCGTCGGCTCCGTCAGGGCGAAACAGCCGATCAGCTCGCCCGCCGCCATCCGTGGAAGCCATCGCTCTTTCTGCTCCTCGGAACCCCACTTATGGATGGCAGTCATGGCGAGGGAGCCCTGCACCGAGACAAAGGTGCGGATTCCTGAATCGCCGGCTTCCAGTTCCATCGCTGCCAAGCCATATTCCACCGCGGTCCTGCCGGGGCATCCATACCCGTCCAGGTGCATGCCCAGCACCCCAAGCTCACCCAGTTCAGGGGGAATTTCCCGTGGAAAGACGGCCTCCTCATACCAGCGGGCGATGTTCGGCCTGATCCGCTGCGCTGTGTAGTCCCGCACTTTGTCACGGACGGCTACCTCGTCCGCCGTCAACAAGGAATCAAGCGCCAGGATGTCGGAGGGGTTCGTCGTTGAATCGCTCATGCCAGCATCCTAGGCGGCTACTCGCCGCGGACGATCCCAGCCTCGGCACGTTCGCCCGTGAAATACCCACGGGTGGACGGCGCGAACCTGCACACAACGGCCAGCACCACGCCGAGGGCCAGGAGCAGGACGCCGCTGACGAACGCGCCACCGATGCCGAATATCTGGGTGTCGCCGTACGACGGATCCCACATCTGCACGGCCGAGATGAAGAACGCAGCAGTCAGGGACAGCGCGCCGAGCAACGGCAGGATGCCACGGAACCACAGGTTGCGGGCTGAGTCGCGCAGCGTGGAACGGAAGAACCAGACACAGGAGAACCCGGTCAAGGCGTAGTAGAACGCGATGAAAAGGCTGATGGCGCTGATGGAATCGGAGAGCAGGTTCTGGCTGAGGAAGCTCATGGCCACGTAATAGACAACGGCCACCGCGCCCATGACCTGCGTGGAGAATCCGGGCGTCTGGAAACGCTCGTGGATCTTGCCGAAACGCGGAGGGAGGGCTCCGTGAACACCCATGGACAGGGTTCCGCGGGCAGTCGGAAGGATGGTGGTCTGGGTGGAGGACAGGACGGAGGCCAGCACGGCAACAACGATCAACCAACCCCAGGGGCCCAGCACAACGTCCTTCATGGCCAGGAAGACGTCATCCTGGTTGGCTTCATTGCCCAGCCCGATGCCGTCCGTGCCGATGGTGGCGTACATCATGACCAGCAGCGCCACGGAAACGTAGATGGCCAGGAGGACGGTGGCTGAAATGACGGCGCCGCGGCCCGGGGTCTTCGCCGGATTCTCGGTTTCTTCGTTGAGCGCCAAGCACGTGTCCCAGCCCCAATAAATGAACAGCGCCAGGAGAGCCCCGTGCACCACGGCGCCTGGGTCCGCGAAGGCCCCCGTGGGGTTGAACCATTCGATGTCGAACGGCTGCCCCTCAGGCGCGCCGCCGGTGATCCTGAAAACGATGGCCACGGCGAAAATGCCCAAGGCAATGTACTGGATGTACGTCAGGGTGCGCTGGACGTGCTCGCCAAGCCGGATCCCGCGATGGTTTACGTACGTCATGAACACAATGAAAAGCACTCCCGTGGCCGTCACCAACCAGGTGTTGTCCGCCAGGGAACCGTCGCCGACCAGCAGCCAAAGATACTTGCCGGCGATTTGTGCCAGGTTGGCCAACACCACGATCCCGGCGAGGGCAACCCCCCAGCCACCAAGCCATCCAGCCCACGGACCAAAGGCCTTGCGGGCCCAGAAGAACGTGGTGCCGCAGTCGGGCATGGCGCTGTTGAGTTCCCGGAAGGCATAGGCAATGAACAGCACCGGGATGAAGCCGAGGACCAGGATCAGTGGAGTGTAGTTGCCGTTGACAGCCACAATGAGCCCCAGCGTCGCGGCCAGCGAATACACGGGCGCGGTGGAGGCCAGGCCCAGCATGACGGAGTCGCCCAGGTCCAGGATTCCGGCGCGGAGGCCTTTGGAAGGCACGACGGCGGAACGGTCGCCGCCCGCCGCGCCGCCACCCGGCGTCGTAATTTCAGTGCTCATAGGGCAGCTCCGTAGGCAGTAGCAGGGGGCGCCACAGGCGCCGGGGCATCGATGGTGTTGGGCACGAAGCGGCAGAAGTAGTCCGTAATGGGGCCGTCCGATTCGCGGATGCCGCAGCCCACGGATTCACCATCCACTACCCACAGGCCCAGGACCGGGTGGTTGCCGTCGAAGTCGGGGAGGGAGTGGTACTGCTGGAAGCACCAGCCTTCC
This sequence comes from Paenarthrobacter sp. AR 02, assembly GCF_021538675.1. GTDB lineage: Bacteria > Actinomycetota > Actinomycetes > Actinomycetales > Micrococcaceae > Arthrobacter. The sequence goes on along the minus strand of NZ_JAJUKH010000001.1, from coordinate 250,605 downwards.
CTGCCGTAACCGCCAGGCTGCTGTATGTCGATGCCGGGGGCGTGGATGCGGATGTTGTCGCCTTCACGTCCATGCAGCGGCTTGGCCACCCATTCCTTCAAAGGTCCGGGGTCACCGAGGTAGGCGGGCAGCAGGTTTTCGTGGTTCGGGTACAAATGCCACAGTGCTGCGAGCAGGGCTTTGTTGGACAGCAGCATCTTCCAGGCAGGCTCAACCCAGCGCGGGTTGTGGGCACGCTGCAGCAGCCTTTGCCCAAAAGGTTCCTTCATCATGAGTTCCCATGGGTACAGCTTGAACATGGTGCTGATCATGAAGTTGTCCAGGTCCACGAAGCGGTTGAGGTTCGGGTCCCAGCCGATATCGGACATGTTGATGCCGATGGTGGTCCACCCGCCCTGGCTCGCGACGTCCCGCATGTAGGCGGCCGTCATCCAGTCCTCGCCTGACTCCTCAGCCTCGGAGTGGGCCACGTGCAGGGTGCTCATGCCGGTGCGGAACTGCAGCTTCTTCCACTGCCGGATCAGGGCCTCATGGATGCCGTTCCACTGGTCCTTTTCCGGGAAGACGTCCTGAAGCCAGAACCACTGGGCCACCGAAGCTTCGATCAATCCTGTGGGGGTATCGGCGTTGTACTCCAGCATCTTCGCTGGACCGCCCTTGCCGCCATAGATGAAGTCGAAGCGGCCATAGATGTCCATGTCCGCAGCCAGCAGGGAGTCACTGGCAAGTTCCAGCGCCTGTGGCCCGATCCCGATGTCGCCCATGGCACCGGTAGCGAGGTATTTCGCCGCTTCCAAGCACATGATGTGCATGTCCTCGGCGGTCTTTTCCAGCGTTTCCACCTCGTCCATGGTGAATTCGTAGTACGCCGATTCGTTCCAGTATTCGATCTTGCGGCCATCGGGCATGGTGGTGGTGGAAAAAACCAAGCCCTGTTCTTCGATCTTCTTCTTCCAGTCCGGCCTCGGCACGGAGGGCAGTCGACGCATCCCTAGCCTCCCGAGCTTCCGCCGCTTTTGGAACTGCTGCCAAAGCCACCACGGCTGACTGTGCCGCCCTTGGTGCTGTACCCGGTGGAGGACTTGGCGCCGGACGGCACGTTCTTGGTGTAGCTCGGGTAGGCGGACCTGTTCTGACCGACGGCCGGAACACTGGCGCCCCTCGAGTAGAAGTACCAGGCGTAGACGCCCGAGCTGCGGCCCGCCGAGCTGCTGTTGTCGCACTGGTTGTCGTCAACGCGCTCGCCGGTTTCCTCGTTGAAGCAAACCTGGGCGTAGTCGGCTTCCTGCTCGTTGCTGGCCACGATCGCGGTAATGGTTCCGGCCAACAAGGCAGTCACGCCCAGGCCCACCACGACGGTGCGGCGCTGCGAGCGCTTCTTCTTCTTGGCTGCTTCCGCCGCGCCGCGTTCGCGTTCCTTGGCGAAAGGATCAATAACGGGCAGGGGCTGGCCGGGTTCAGGAGTTCCTGCCTGGTCCGGGGATGCCGCAGCGGGTACGGTGCGCTTCTTGCCTTTGCTGGCGGCGCGGGTCTTGCCTTGCTGTTCTTGGGCCGGTTCTTCAACGGGCGCGAACAGTTCGGGGTGGAGTTCGGGTTTGGGCACCTGCCAGGGCGGGGGCTTGGGCGGATTGTTGCCCGCTGCGAAATCGGGGTTGTTGTCCCCGCCGTTGCCGTTGGTGCCGGCAGCGTCAGGGTTGTCTTTTGGGCCCATGCGTATCCCCCTGGATAGACCGTGGAAGTGTCCGGCGCCACGCCGGACCAGAATGCTCAGAGCAAGCCTAGTACCTGTGCGCATCGCTGGCACCGGTGACAGTCCCACATGGGGACAACTGCCCACCAAGCAACCGTGTAAGGATGTAGCCATGGCGGCACCTGAGACACACGGCAACGGCGAGGACGGCGTACTGCTGCGGCTTCCATCGGTGCGGGGCATCGGCCAGGGTAGGGTCATCAGCGGGCTGGTCCTGGCACTATTGCTGCCTCCCGCCGTCGAACTTCTCGTCACGGTGCTGGGTTTCCGTAACTTTGCGATGATCATGCTCCTGCAACTGGCGGTTGCAGTGGCCGTGGCCGCGATCGGGGGCTTGTGGCCGGCTGTAGTGGCAGCTGTGCTGGGCAGCTTCCTGCTCAACTACTTCTCAGCGGACCCTGTGGGTTCGCTCTCCATCGCGGACCCCAGCACCCTGTTCACCGTGGTGGTCTTCCTTGCCGTGGCGTGTGGGGTAGGGCTTGCTGTGGGCCTGGCCACCCGGCGGGCGCAGGAAGCTGCGAGGTCGGGGGCGGAGGCCACGGCGCTCAGCGAGCTGGCCCTGCGGATCCTCAGCTCCGACGGCAGCCTGGAGTCGTTCCTTGAGAAGGTCCGTGGCAATCTGGGCATGGAGGCGGTGACACTGCTGGGGAGCCAGGGAATTACGGCGCAGGGTGCGGCACCGGAGTGGCGTGTCCTTGCCACTGCCGGCTCAGATGCACCGGTGACCCATGCCGCCGCAGACCATGCCGCCGTCGTCGATCCCCACTACACCCTGTTGCTGCGCGGCGGGCCGTTATCGCCGCAGCACCAGCGGATGCTTGCGGCCTTCGGCGCTTTTGTTGTTGCCGTGCGCGAGCGCCAGCAGCTGGTGCAGAGCCGGCGCGATAACGTGCGGTTGTCGGAGGGCAACAAAATGCGCACGTCTATCCTGCGCGCCGTGTCGCATGACCTGCGGACGCCGTTGGCCGGGATCAAGCTGGCGGTCAGCAGCCTGCGCCAGGACGACGTGGATTTTCCGCCGGATGTGGAGCGGGAATTGCTGGAGACCATTGAGGATTATGCGGACCGGCTGGACCACTTGGTGGACAACCTCCTGGACATGTCGCGCATCACTGCGGACGCCGTCAATCCGTTGCTGTCCGGTACTGCGTGGGCCGACGTGCTGCCGGAAGCCGGGCAAGGCATTCCCCGGGACCGTATCCGCAACGAACTGCCGCCCAACCTCCCACCGGTCCAGGCTGATACCGGCATGCTCGAACGCGTGGTGGCGAACATTGTGGAGAACGCTGTGAAGTATGCACCGGACTCGGACGTGGTGCTGAGGGCCTCGGCCGGTGCGGGGATCACCTTGGGGGAGCGGCCGGCCAGCGAGTTGCGGATTGTCGATCACGGGCAGGGGATAGGCCCACAGGAGGTCCTCACCATGTTCCAACCGTTCCAGCGGTTTGGAGATGCGCCCACACCGGGCCCTGCCGGTGGGATCGGGCTGGGGCTTGCGGTCGCCAAAGGATTCACCGAGGCCATGGGTGGAAGCCTCGCGGCGGAGCCGACGCCGGGTGGTGGACTGACGCTGGTGGTCACGCTGCCGCTGTGGACCGGGGAGCAGCTGTGACTTTGGTGCTGATCGTTGAGGACGAGGCGCGCATCGCACGCGCCATGCAGGTCACCCTCCAGGCCCACGGCTACCAGGCCCTGACCGTGGGAAACGGCGCCGATGCCTTGAATGCCGCGGCCAAGCAACCGGTCAAGATTGTGGTCCTGGACCTCGGCCTGCCTGACATGGACGGTGTGGAGGTCATTCGCCGTATCCGCGGCTGGAGCAACATGCCCATCATCGTGCTGTCCGCCCGGCACGCGTCCGAAGACAAGGTGGAAGCGCTCGACGCCGGTGCGGACGACTACGTGACCAAGCCTTTCGGTCTGGATGAGCTTCTTGCCCGGTTGCGCGTTGCCTCCCGCAGGGTAGTCACCGGAGAAGAAGAACCCACCCTGGCCACCGCCGACTTCGTAGTGGACCTGGCGGGCAAGAAGATCGTCCGGGATGGTGCGGACGTGCGGTTGACCCCCACCGAGTGGAACATTCTGGAGTTGCTGGTCCGCAACAAAGGGAAACTGGTGAGCCAACAACAGATCCTCACCCAGGTTTGGGGCCAGGCGTACGCCAAGGAAACCCAATACCTCAGGGTGTATATCGCCCAGCTCCGGCGGAAACTGGAGAGGGATCCTGCGGAGCCACGCCACCTCCACACGGAAGCGGGCATGGGCTACCGTTTCGATCCCTAGTTCGGTGTGGGCATCCGTACACTGTTGTCCATGAACACCGCTTCCCTCCTGGCCGTCTGCCGTGTCCACCAGTTGCTGCCCGATCCCGGCAACGTGGGCGTCACCGCCATTGACAAGCGTCCCGTTGAAGGGCCGGTCAAGGTACACAAACTCGGGCTCCATGGTGATGTGCAGGCGGACCGGGCCAACCACGGCGGAGAGGACCAGGCACTGTACGCCTATTCGCAGGAGGACGCTGACTACTGGTCGGCGGAGCTGGGACGGGAGCTCGCACCAGGTTTCTTCGGCGAGAACCTGCGCGTCACCGGAATCGAAACCACGGGCGCGGTGATCGGCGAACGCTGGAGGATCGGTCTGGACGTGGAACTGGAAGTGACCTCGCCTCGGGTTCCCTGCGCCACCTTCCAACGGGCAGTCGATGAGCCACAGTGGGTGAAGAGGTTCACGCAGGCCGGCAGGGTTGGCAACTACCTCAGGGTGATCCGGGCCGGCACCATCTCGGCAGGGGACCACATCCACCGCACGTTCGTTCCGAAGCACGGTGTCACCGTGGGCCAGTGGTTCAGTGAACCCACCCCGGAGCTCATCCAGGCCCTTTTGGATGCCGAGGCAGACGGGGAGATCCGGCTGCAGGACGAATATCACGCGAAGTTCGAAAAGGTCCTGCGCCGCAGCGGCCTCTGAAACCGGCTTTGCGGGCCTGCGTTCACTACCCGGCCGGGAGAATGTGAACAAGCTCACCGGACTTCGGGTCGCGGACCTTACGTCCTGTGCCCTACACTTGAAATATCCCCCACTCCGGAAATCCCTTTATCCTGCCCAATTCTTGAGGCAGGACTGGTAAGTGTTGGGGCCCGCAACTGTGTGCGGGCATTTTCATAGGGAGAGCCGGCTAAAGAAAACGCTGTACAGACTGCTGGGATAGCAGCCAAGAGATGCAGCGGGAAGTCCTGCCATGGGATTGCGATAGCGCCGGACTTCTTGCGAAAGCAGGGCACCTTTTTCCCTGTCTCTTCGCGACGAGTACTGCGGCCAGCCCAACCGGGTCGCGCCGATGCCCTATGGATGAGGAATTTCCCCTTATGACCGAAAATCTCAACGAAGACTTCGACGCCCAGAACACCGTCTCCGCAGAAGCCGAGACCACCGCTCCCGCCGAAGCCGAAGCACCGGCTGCTGCCGCTGCCCCCGTCGAGACCGCTGCAGCCGAGACTGCAGCCCCCGCCTCCACCGACGCTCCCGCCCCCAAGGCTGAGGACGACGAAGAAGGCGTCCGCTTTGCCGAGCTCGGCATCGATGGCCGCGTTCTGGCCGCACTCCAGGATGTTGGCTACGAAAAGCCGTCTCCCATCCAGGCCGCCACCATTCCGCTGCTCCTTGAGGGCCGCGACGTCGTGGGCCTGGCCCAGACCGGTACGGGCAAGACCGCAGCGTTCGCTGTTCCTGCCCTGTCCCGCCTGGCAGAGCTCCACGACCTCAACGGTCCCTCCCGCAAGACCCAGGCACTGGTCCTGGCTCCCACGCGTGAACTGGCCCTCCAGGTTGCCGAGGCATTCACCTCCTACGCCAAGCACATTGATGACTTCACGGTTCTCCCGGTATACGGTGGCTCGGCATACGGTCCGCAGCTTGCCGGCCTTCGCCGTGGCGCACAGGTTGTTGTCGGTACCCCCGGCCGCGTGATCGACCACATCGCCAAGGGTTCCCTGGACCTGTCCGAACTCCAGTACCTCGTGCTGGACGAAGCTGACGAGATGCTGCGCATGGGCTTCGCCGATGACGTGGAGCAGATCTTCCAGCAGACCCCCGAGGACCGCCAGGTTGCCCTGTTCTCTGCCACCATGCCGGGCCAGATCCGCCGCATGTCCAAGCAGTACCTGAACAACCCGGCTGAGATTTCGGTGAAGTCCAAGACCACCACCGGTGCCAACACCCGCCAGCGTTACCTGCAGGTCATGGGCCCGCACAAGCTGGACGCACTCACCCGCATCCTCGAAGTTGAAGAGTTCGACGGCGTTATTGCCTTCGTGCGCACCAAGATGGCTACCGAGGACCTCGCCGACAAGCTGAAGTCCCGCGGGTTCCAGGCTGCCGCCATCAACGGCGACATTCCGCAGCAGCAGCGTGAGCGCACTGTTGACGCGCTGAAAGAAGGCCGCATCGATATCCTCGTGGCCACCGACGTCGCGGCCCGTGGCCTTGACGTTGAGCGCATCAGCCACGTCATCAACTACGACATCCCCCACGACACCGAGTCGTACGTCCACCGCATTGGCCGCACCGGCCGTGCAGGCCGTTCGGGTGACGCCATTCTCTTCATGACGCCGCGTGAGAAGTACCTGCTGCGTTCCATCGAGAAGGCCACCCGCCAGCCGGTGGAGCAGATGCACCTGCCCACCGCCGAGACCGTGAACACGCTGCGCCTTGGCAAGTTCGCCGAGCGCATCACCGAGACCCTGGCGTCCGAGGATGTTGCAGCATTCCGCGACCTCATCTCCTCCTACGAGGAAGAGCACAACGTGCCGGCCTCGGAGATTGCCGCAGCCCTGGCCGTCATGGCCCAGGGTGGTCAGCCCCTCCTGGTCAAGGAACTGCCTGCAGCTCCTGAGTACCAGAAGCGTGAGCGCTCCAAGGACGGCTTCGGTTCCCGCGGCCCGACCCGTGCACTCACCGAGGGCAATGCAACCTACCGGATCGCCGTCGGACGCCGCCAGCGCGTCATGCCGGGGTCGATCGTGGGCGCCATTGCCAACGAGGGCGGCATTTCCTCCGCACAGATCGGTGGCATCGACATCCGCTCGGACCACTCCCTGGTGGAGCTCCCGGCAGACCTCAGCCCCGAGCAGCTGCGCGCACTGTCCCGCACCCGCATTGGTGGCGAACTGATCCACCTTGAGCTGGACAACGGCCGCAGGCCCAACAGCGAACGTGGCGGCTCCGGCGGTGGACGTGGTGGCTACGGCGACCGCGAAAACCGTGGTGGCGGCAACTTCAAGGGCAACGGCGGCTTCAAGAAGGACTTCCGCAAGAACGACGGCGAGCGTACCTCCGCTGACCGTGGCGGACGCTCCTACAGCGACCGTTCCGAGCGCACCGCAGGCAGCTTCGGCGACCGCGACCGCGGCCAGGCCAGCGGATCCCGCTTCGGTGGTCACGGCGACGGCGCACGCAAGCCCCGCAGTGGCGGCGAAGGCGGACACCGCGACTTCAACCGTAAGGGCAAGTGGTAAACACGGCCCGGTGGTAATCACCGCTTGGCGGTGACCACTCAGTAGTTCCCTCAGGGGGTCGGCTTTCGAGCTGGCCCCCTGTTGCGTTTAAGCACTGTCCCGGGATTGTTGGCCTGGCCCGCCCTTGTACGCCGGCTGTTTCGTACGAGACCGGGTTACGGTTCGCGGGCGAGCAGGCGGCCAGGCAGCCGGAGGCAGGCACCGACAGCGCCAGGCAGCCGCAGGAAGCCCAGGAGGGCGCCCCTGAGGGCTCCGCTGGGCTCTCCCCGGGTGCCGGCAGGGTCACCGAGGTGGTGGTTGAGCACGGGGACACCATGAGTGGGATTGCGGCCCAGTTTGGCGTGGACCTTGGCGCCCTGATTGCAAGCAACGCGGACACCGTGCCAAATCCCGATTTTCTCTACCCCGGCCAGGTGCTCCGCTTGCCCTGATCTTCTCCATTCGGAGATCAACTCCGGGGCACTTTTGCAAATTGTGTCGCGGCGGTTTTTCCGCGTCGTTTCGCCGATTTGTAGCTTCTGAAAACGTCCGGTAGAGTATTTACTCGTTGCCCCCCTAGCTCAGTGGTAGAGCGCGTTCTTGGTAAGAACGAGGTCACCGGATCGATTCCGGTGGGGGGCTCTGAATGAGGGCCTGTGTCAGGGCGGTTTTGACCGGCTTGACACAGGTTTTTCTCATTCGTGGCGGTGTAGCTCAGTTGGTTAGAGCGCACGACTCATAATCGTGAGGTCGGGAGATCGAGCCTCCCCACCGCTACAGGGCAAGACCCCGCAGAATTCACCTGCGGGGTCTTTTTTCGTTTCCTGGGACAGAATGGGTCCATGAGCCGAATCGCAATCATTGGCGGCCACGGCAAAGTGGCCCTGCATCTGTCCAAAATCCTCAGTGGCGAAGGTCACGATGTCACGTCCTTCATCCGAAATCCCGACCATGTGTCCGATGTCACGGAAACGGGAGCCTCTGCTGAGGTGCTGGATGTGGAGAACTCGACGACGGCGGAACTCGCCCAAGCGCTCGGCGGCCACGACGCCGTGGTCTGGTCGGCCGGAGCTGGAGGGGGCAACCCGGACAGGACTTATGCGGTGGACCGGGACGCCGCGATCCGCTCCATGGATGCTGCGGGGCAAGCCGGCGTTTCACGATATGTGATGGTCTCCTATCTTGGGGCCGCCAAGGACCACGGCGTGCCACCGGACAATCCTTTCTTCGCCTACGCGGAGGCCAAGGCTGCCGCCGACGATTACCTGCGGAGCACAGACCTGGACTGGACTGTCCTGGGTCCGGGCACGCTGACGAATGAGCCGGCCACGGGGTTGATCGAAACGGACCCCCGCAACACAGCAGACGGGACCCAAACGTCACGGGCGAACGTTGCGCTGGTGGCCGCTGCCGTCCTGGAACTACCGGGGACAGCCCACCGGACGATCCCCTTCAAAGACGGCACCGAAGACGTGGTGGACGCCCTGACCAAGGACTGACTGCTCCTGGCCGGGGGATGACCCGGGATATGTTGGTAGGGAACTTTTTCGGCAATGCCGGGAAGGGCCGTACAACATCTGGGGAAGCAGGGTTATGGATCAGTTGGCGCTCATTATCGGGCTGCTGCTTGCGACGGTGGTGGCTGTGGGCCTTGGCGACCGGCTGCGCCTTCCTTATCCGGTGCTGATGCTGCTGCTCGCTGTAGCACTGACGTTCATTCCGGGCTTTCCCGAGTTTGAGATCTCGCCGGACCTGATCCTGCCGATCTTCCTCCCGCCACTGCTGTTCGCCACGGCGCAGAAGAGTTCCTGGGCAGTCTTCCGCGTGCGCTGGCGGACACTGCTGCTCATGGCCGTGGCCCTGGTAGTGGTGTCCACTGCCACGGTAGCCGGCGCCGCGTGGCTGATGATTCCCGGCATCGGCATACCGGCGGCCATTGCGCTGGGGGCCATGGTGGCGCCCCCGGACCCTGTAGCCGTGGAATCCGTAGCAGGACGCGTCCATATGCCGCGGCGGCTCATCACCGTCCTCCAAAGTGAAGGCCTGTTCAACGATGCCGCGGCCATCGTGATCTTCCAGGCCGCCGTGGCGGCAACGGTCTCAGGCAGTGACGTGGGACCGAACGTGATACTCCAGTTCGTGGTGGGCGCGGCTTTGGCCATCCTCATCGGCATCGCGATGGGCTGGGTGACCAAGGTCATCACCAAGCTGGTTACCTCCATGGTGGCCAGAAGCGCTGTCACCCTTGTGGTGCCTTTCGCCGCGTACATCCTCGCGGAAGAGCTGCACGCCTCAGGCGTGGTGGCCGTCGTCGTAACCGCCTTGGAACTGCAACGCCATACGCGACCCCAGGACGCTGCCGAACGGATCACCCGGACGGCTTTCTGGGACGTGGTGGAACTGCTCGCCACGGGGTTGGCCTTCGGCCTGGTGGGCCTCGAAATCCGTCACGTCATCCGGGACGAGGGGACGGCCATTTTCGGGATGATCGGCATGGCCGTGGTGATCTGCGTCCTGGTCTTCGTGGTGCGCTTCCTCTGGCTGGGCCTGCTCTCCCTGACAGCCCGACGGCGGCGTAACCTCCTGCCGACGTCCCCCAAGGAGGTGCTGATCCTGACGTGGTGCGGTATGCGTGGGCTGGCAACGCTGGCCTTGGCGCTGGCGCTTCCCATGACTTTGCCCGACGGCAGCGATTTCCCGGCCCGGCACGAGATCCTGGTCATTGCGTGCGCCGTCCTCCTGGCCACTTTGGTCCTCCCCGGTTTGACGTTGCCGTGGCTGATGCGGGTCCTGAAGGCCACCGAGGATGGCTCGCACGAACAGGACGCAGCGCGGGTCCTGGCACGGCGTGCCCAGTCGGCGGCCGTTGCGGCGCTGAAGGAACACGACCTCATGAAGGAATTGCCTGCTGAGAAGGTGGCCTTGGTCAAGGAGAAGATGCGCCGGCTTCACGCCGAGCTGCTGGATGGCACGTTGCAGAACGAGACCACGGCCGAGAAACGCAAACGCGGGCGGGAACTGTCAATCGCCGTTCAGACGATCGCGCTGGACGCCGCCCGACAGGAAGTGGTCTCAGCACGCAACGAGCCCGGGACCGACCCGGAGGTGGCTGACAGGGTGCTGCGGCAATTGGACCTCCGGACCATGTCGATGCCCGACTAAGTCCCGGGCAAGCCTAGGCTCTGTTCAACGACGCAGGGGAGAGGTCCAGGGCATTCTCTTCCACGTAGTCCAGTGCGTGACGAACCGCTCCGAGAGACACGATGCCATCGCCCAGGGTGGAGCTGGCAAGTCGTGGGGGAGTGAAGGTGAACTCCGGCAACTGCTGTTCGATGGCGGGAATCAGGGCGTTGGCGGACGCTGCGACACCGCCCGCGATCACTACCAGTTCAGGATTCACCAGGGTGCTGATCGAGCCGATGACCCGGGCCATTCGATGTGCCAAACGGTCCAGGGCGCTTTGCGCGGCCGGGTCGCCGTCGGCTGCCGCTGCAAAGACCATCTCAGCGGTCAGGGCTGATGGGTCACCTCCACACAGGCCGCCGAGCGCCGAGGCAGCGTCGTTTTTGAGGGCTTCGCGGCCCCACAAGGCAGCGTAGTGGGCAATTCCGTAGGTGTCGCCGACGCCGTCGACGTTGTCGAGGTAGCCGAGCTCGCCGAAGCCGCCCAGTTGGCCGTGGAGCAGGCGTCCTGACTCGAGGATGCCCGAGCCCAGGCGGTCACCGGCCAGCATGACCACCAGGTTGTCCACTCCCTGGGCTGTTCCCTGCCACCGTTCGGCCAGGGCCGCAGGGTTGGCGTCGTTTTCGAGTAGCACATGCCAGCCATGCCGTTCGGAAACTATTCGGCGCACATCGAACGAGCGCCAGAATTCCTGGACCGTGGGCACTTCGCCTTGGCGGTTGACGGGGGCAGCTACGCCGACGGATACGGCGAGGACGGAGTTGGCCGTGATGCCGGCCTTGTGCATGGCATCTGCAGCGATGCGGTCCAGGACGTCGGCCCGTTCATCGGCGGCCACGTTGTCGGTCCGGAAGGGCATGGTGACCTGGGACAGGGGGGTGCCGGCCATGTCCGCCGCGATGGTGGTGATCTTGGTGGCACCGATGTCTATGCCCAGGACGTGGGCCGCACTGTTGTCGAAGACGAAGCGGCGGGCCGGGCGGCCCTTCACGTAATCTCCGGCCACCCGTTGATTTTCCAGTTCCTGGAGCCATCCCAGCCGGACCAGTTCATCGCAGATCGAGATGACGGTGGCACGCGACAGTTCGGTGGAGGCCATCAGTTCGGTGCCTGTAACGACTCCCGCGCCGCGCATTGCCTTGAGCATTGCGCTGGCGTTAACCCGGCGGACCAGCTGCGTTGACGGTGCGGTACCGGTCAGCATGCTGCTTCCTCACTTTCCCGACCGCCTGCAGGAACTGAGACAGCGGCCTCTCTAAATTTAGTTCATAAATTTAGATCCCGACACATTTCGCCGAAAGTCTTGACGGTGTGGCGGCCGTCACCCAAGCTTAGCGATAGGTTGTAAATTTATCTCCTATCTAAACTCGGCGGGCAGGACGGATGGCCCTCTGATGGTGACGCGGCCGTTGGGGTCCGCAGGATGAAAGGACTATGGTGTCTGCACAATCGACACGCAAGAAACGCCTGGCAGCGATGGGGCTGGGGCTGGCCCTGCTGGCAGGCCTCCTCTCGGGTTGCACGGGCGAACCGGGCAAGGAAACAATCCGGTTCACGTTCAGTAAGCGTGAGGCCATCGGCTTCATGGGCAAACTCGTTGCCGACTACAACGCTTCGCAGGACAAGACGCAGGTTGTCATGGACACCTCCGGCGTCGACGTCGTCTCAGCCAGCTTCGTACGAGGCAACCCGCCGGACATTGCACTGGCCAACTACAACATGGAATCGTCCCGGTTCGTCCAGCGCGGGGTTTTGAGCGATCTTTCCGGAACCAACGCTGCCTCCCGCATCAGGGAAGACCTCCAGCCGTTGATGGACCAGTACGGCAAGTACCCAGGGCGTACCAGTGCCCTTCCCTATTCGGTGATGGCGTCCTCCGTGATCTACAACAAGGACATCTTCGCTGCGAACAACATTGAGGTCCCGACAACCTGGAGCCAGCTGATCGCCGCCTGCGAGAAATTGAAAGCCGCTGGCGTGACGCCGTTCTACGCCACGTGGAAGGACGACTGGACCATCGCGCAGGGATGGTTCGACTACTCCGTTGGCGGTCAAGTGGACACCCTTGACTTCTTCAAGAAGCTCGCCGATGAAGGAACGGGCGTCGGTCCGGATTCCTCGGTGTCGTTCCAGAAAGACTTCGACCAGCCGGTTTCCAGGATGCTGCAGTTGACCAAGAACTACGTCAATAAGGATGCGGCGAGCCGGGCCTATGGCGACGGAAACCTGGCCTTTTCACAAGGCAAGGCGGCCATGTACCTGCAGGGGCCTTGGGCATTCAGCGAAGTGGCCAAGACCGCACCGGACCTCAAGCTCGGGACTTTCCCGTTGCCGATGACCGAGAATCCGGAGGACCTGCGCGTCCGCGTCAACGTGGACCTCGCCGCGTGGATTCCTGAGGCGTCCAAGCACAAGGACGCCGCACGTGACTTCCTTGAGTATCTGTACAAGCCGGAAGTGATGGACGCCTATAACAAGTCCCAGCTCGGTTTTACCCCAACCAAGGACTCCACGGTGGTCCCGGACCCGCGGATCGCGGGCATGGCCGGGTACTACGAGCAGGGAAAGGTCTATCAGGGCCCCTCGGTCCTGGTGCCAAAGACCATCCCGATCATGAACTACACCCAGGCGCTCGTCTTCGGCGCGGGACCTGAATCCACCCTCCGCACCCTCGACGCAGATTGGGCGCACCTGGCGTTTCGCCAGTAGCGCCGGACCCTGGAGCCAAGAAATGTCAATCCTCACCAACAAAACCACCTCCGGCAGGGGCCTTCCCCGGCAACGCGCCAAGCGTCCCGTCGAACCGATCTTCTACCTCTTCCTTCTGCCCAGCCTTCTCTTGTTCACCCTTGCCATCACCGTCCCGGCCATCATCGGTATCTTCTTCAGCTTCACGGATTCCATTGGCATCGGTGACTGGAAGTTCGTTGGCCTCACCAACTATGTTGCAATCTTTGGTGATCCTGCGATCCTGCAGAGCTACCTTTTCACCTTCGGTTTCTCGCTGGTTACGGTAATCGCCGTCAACGTCGTGGCCTTCCTCCTGGCAGTGGGCCTGACCTCGCGTATCCGGATGAAGTCTGCGCTGCGCACCGTCTTCGTCATCCCCATGGTGGTTTCCGGCATCATCATCGCCTACGTCTTCAACTTCCTGTTTTCCAACTCGCTGCCCGCGGCCGGGGCGGCAGCAGGGATTCCATGGCTGGAAAGCAGCCTGCTGGCCAACCCGGACCTGGCATGGATTGCCATCGTGCTGGTGACCGCGTGGCAGGCAGTTCCCGGCGCCCTGCTCATCTACATCGCGGGCCTGGTCGCTGTTCCCGGGGATGTTTATGAGGCAGCGGACATCGACGGCGCCAGCAAGTTCCAGCAGCTCGTCAAGATCACCCTCCCGCTGGTGGCCGGATACGTGGTCATCAACATCATTCTCGGGTTCAAGGGCTTCCTGAACGCCTACGACATCATTGTCGGGCTGACGAACGGCGGCCCGGGAACCTCGACCCGAAGCATCGCAATGACCGTGATCGCCGGCTTCAACGGCGGCGACTACGCCTACCAGATGGCCAACGCAACGATCTTCTTCGTTGTCGCCATCCTGATTTCCCTTGTACAGCTCTCGTTGACCCGCGGACGGAATGCCCTCTGATGACCAATCAAGCCACCATCGAAACCGAAGCCCGGCAAACCAAGCCACGCACCGCCGTCGGACGTTCCCGCTCCGCTGCGGGAGTTAAGCCGGAGCGGGCCAACTGGTCGGGGACCGCCATCCTCCTGTTGTGCGCCGTTACTGTCCTGCTTCCCCTGTACGTCACGGTTTCCATGGCGTTCAAGACCCAGGGGCAGGCAGTTGATGGCAATGCGTTCTCCTTCCCGGCGCCATTCAGCCTGGACGGCTTCGTCCAGGCCTGGACGTTGACGAACTTCCCCGTCGGCGCTGCCATGTCGCTGCTGGTCACGGCAGGCACGGTGGTGGCAACCATCATCCTGGCTGCGTTCGCGTCGTACGCGATAGTGCGTAACTGGGAGCGCAAGCTGTTCCGGTACTCGTTCTTCTACCTGCTCGCGGCCATGTTCATCCCGTTCCCTGTGGTTGCACTGCCGCAAATCCAGCTCACCGGCCGGCTGGGCCTGGACAATCCCTTCGGCGTCATCCTGCTCGCCACCATGTTCCAACTGAGCTTCAGCGTGTTGCTCTTCACCGCGTTCCTCCGTTCAATCCCCATGGAGTTGGAAGAGAGCGCCCGGATCGATGGTGCCACGACGTGGCAAACGTTCTGGAAGCTGATCTTTCCGCTGCTGGCGCCGATGAGCGCAACGGTGGGCATCTTCGCGTTCCTCTATGCCTGGAACGACTTCATGATGCCGTCCCTGATCATTTCCGATCCGGCCCTGCAGACCCTCCCGGTGCGGCAGAACCTGTTCCAGACCCAATTCAGCAATAACTACCACGTGTCCTTCGCGTCCTACCTCATGGCCATGGCACCCGCGATCGTTGCGTATCTCTTTACCCAGAGGTGGGTCATGGCGGGCGTCACGCAGGGCGCAGTCAAGGGCTGACCCACTGTTGACCTTCCCGCGTCCAGCGTTTCATACTGGTCCGGGATCTAAATTTAGAATCTAAATCAAAGGAGTTCCGTGAGCACCCCCACTACGCAGGCACACCGTACCGACGCCGGACGCATGACGGATCCGAACTGGTGGCGCCAAGCAGCGGTCTACCAGATCTATCCCCGCAGCTTCCACGACGCGAACGGGGATGGGCTGGGCGACATCAAGGGCATCACAGCCAAGGTCCCGTACTTGAAGGAACTGGGAATCGATGCCGTCTGGCTCAGCCCGTTCTATCCCTCGGCCCTGGCTGACGGCGGCTACGACGTGGATGACTACCGCAATGTGGACCCCAAGCTGGGAACCCTGGAAGACTTCGACGAGATGGCAGCAGCCCTGCACGCGGCAGGGATCAAGATCGTGGTGGACATCGTGCCCAACCACTCTTCGGACCGTCACGAATGGTTCAAGGAGGCCCTGGCATCGCCGAAAGGGTCGGCCGCCCGCGAGCGCTACATCTTCCGTGACGGCAAGGGCGAGAACGGTGAGCTTCCTCCCTCCGACTGGGATTCCGTCTTTGGCGGTCCCATCTGGGAGCGCATCACCGAGCCGGACGGCACTCCCGGGCAGTGGTACATGCACATCTTCGCCAAGGAACAGCCGGACTTTAACTGGGAGAACCCGGAAATCCGCGAAGACTTCCTCAAGACCCTGCGTTTCTGGTCGGACCGTGGTGTGGACGGCTTCCGCATCGATGTTGCCCACGGCATGGCCAAGGACCTGTCCGAGCCGATGCCCATGAAGGCAGACCTGCTGAAGAAGGCGCACGGAACCGACGGTTTCACCGATGGCTCCCACCCTTTCTGGGACCGTGACGAGGTGCACGAGGTCTACGCCGAGTGGCGCAAGCTCTTCAATGAATACAACCCGCCGCGGACAGCCGTTGCCGAGGCATGGGTCCACGAGTCCCGCCGGGCCCGGTACGCCAGCCCTGAGGGACTGGGCCAGGCCTTCAACTTCGACCTGCTCCAGTCCGACTTTGACGCCGCATCGTTCAGGAAGATCATCACGGACAACCTGGTCCACGCCAAGGAATCCGGCGCATCTTCAACGTGGGTCTTCTCCAACCACGACGTCGTCCGCCACGCCACCCGTTACGGGCTGCCGAAGGGCGGCTCAGTGGCACAGGGAACCAACGCCGCGCAGGACATCACCGGCAGCGAACCCAAGGGCCAGGACGGCAAGGGCTGGCTTCTGGCCGGCGCGCCGGCTGAGGAGCTCGACGTCGAACTTGGCTTGCGTCGGGCCCGCGCCGCAACGCTATTGTTGCTTGCGCTGCCGGGCTCCGCGTACCTGTACCAGGGTGAAGAGCTGGGCTTGCGCGAAGTGACGGAGATTCCCGACTCCGAGCGTCAGGACCCGTCCTTCTTCCGCAACCCGGGAGTGGAGATCGGCCGTGATGGGTGCCGTGTCCCGCTGCCGTGGACAGCGGAGGGCCCGTCGTTCGGTTTCGGCTCCGGCGGCGCGCACCTTCCGCAGCCTGCGTGGTTTGCGGAGTACGCAGTGGCCAAGCAGGACGGCGTTGAGGGTTCCACGCTTGAGCTGTACCGGAAGGCGCTGCACCTGCGAAGCGAACTCCAGGCCGATGAGGAACTCGAATGGGTGGAGACCGGCAACCCGGATGTGCTGCACTTCAGCCGTCCCGGAGGCTGGCATACGCTGACCAACTTCGGCAGCGAGCCCGTTGATCTGCCTGAGGGCGAGGTTGTGGTCTCCAGCGGACCATTGGAAGAGGGCAAACTGCCGTCGGACACCACTGCCTGGGTTGTCAGCAAGGCGTAGGGGAGTACTGACGCTATGGCGAACGGGCGTGGACGCCTTATATACGGCTGCATGGGACTTGGCGGTTCGTGGGACGGTACGTCCTACGGAGCTGCGGAAATCGACCAGGCCGCTGCAGTGATTGACGCCGCGCGCGGGATCGGTGTTGAGCTGTTCGATCATGCGGACATCTACCGCAGCGGCAAGTCCGAGGCAGTCTTCGGGGAGGTCCTCTCCCGTTCGCAGGGCCTGCGCGAAAACATCCAGTTGCAGACCAAGTGCGGGATCAGGCTGGGGGAGCGGGGGTTGGATACGCACTACGACCTCAGCCGGGAAGCCATCCTTGAACGGGTCAACGGGAGCCTGAAACGTCTTCAAACGGATTACGTGGACCTGTTGCTCCTTCACAGGCCCGATCCCCTGATGGACCCGCATGAGGTGGCGGCGGCCGTCGGGCAGTTGATGGCAGAAGGAAAGGTGCGGCAGTTGGGGGTGTCCAACATGTCCGGCGCGCAGATTGCCTTCCTCCAGGACGAGTTGGAGACACCCATCGTGGCGAACCAATTGGAAATGAGCCTGCTGCGGCGGGACTGGGTGGAGAGCACCGTGCTGGTGAACCATCCGGAAGGCAGTGGCTACAGCTTTCCGCACGGGACCGTCGAGTACTGCGTGGCTAATGGGGTGGAGCTTCAGGCGTACGGGTCCCTGGCCCAAGGCCGTTATACGGGGGCGCCGTCTGCGGAGTTTTCGCCGGCCGAATCGGCAACTGCCGACAAGCTCGCACAGTTGGCGGCCGGGAAGAACACCACGCCGGAATCAGTGCTGCTGGGCTGGCTGATGAAGCACCCGGCCGGGATCTCGCCTGTTGTAGGGACCACTAACCCCGCACGTATTCAGGCATGCGCTGATTCCGCCTCTGTGGCCGCCGGCATGTCCCGTGCCGAGTGGTACGGACTATGGGTGTCGGCGAGGGGAAACAACATCCCGTAACTCTGGTTTTAACCCAACTGAGTCGCAGCTGTGTGCGTGATGACCTCTCAAAACGCGTTCAGCTGCGACTCAGTTGGGTGCTTACAGCAACACATGGCTACGAGACAGGGCTGGCCGGAGCCACCACGGAGTACGTGCTGGAGTCACCCTGGATCGCCTGGCTGGGCTTTCCGTCGATGCCTACCGGGATGTCGCCGGCGATGGTCACTCGGTTGAGCTTGCGCGGCTGGCCATCGTAGTTATCAGGTGCGTAGTGCTGGGTGATGCGGTTGTCGAACAGAACCACCTGGTTGGGCTCCCAGTTCACGCGGACCACATTTTCCGGTCGCGTCACATACGCCTGAAGCAGGCGGATGATGTCCTTGGACTCCGTGTTGGACAGGCCCACGATGCGAAGCCGCTGCGCGAAGCCCCCAATGAACAATCCGCGCTCGCCGGTCAACGGGTGGACCCGCACCACGGGGTGGGCGGTCTCGAACTTCAGCCGGGTGAACTCCTTGCGACGTTCCTCGGCGTTGGAGTGCTCCAGGTTCTTGGGCACCGAGTAGTCGTAGTCATTGGTGTGGATGGCCCACAGGCTGTCCGCGAAGGTGCGCAGTTCCTCGGGCAGGTCCTGGTAAGCCCCGGCCGAGGAGGCAATCAGCGTCTCTCCGCCGTAGGCCGGAAGGTCGATGCTGCGCAGGGTGGATGCCTGCGGCGGGTTCACCACGAACGTGACGTCCGTGTGCCAGTTGTTGGCCGAGCCGTTTTCGCTGTCGACGGGCAGGACGTTCTCTTCCCCTTCCACCGAAGCCACGGTCGGGTGGGCCTTGGTCAGTGGTCCGAAGTGTGAAGCAAACTTCACCTGGGCCTCATCCGTGAGGATGTTGGCCTCGCGGAACACCAGCGCCTTGTGCTCGTTGAGGGCTGCCCTGATCTGCGCCACGGTTTCCTCGCTGAGGTCTCCGCTGATGTCCAGCCCACGGATTTCGGCACCGATGCGGGAGCCGAGCTTGGCGAACTCGAGTTTGGTTTCGGTAATGACGGTCATTGTTTTTCCTTTTCGTTTCTGTGATGTGTGTGGCTGGGTCGCCACGGGTAAAAATTCAGGAGGCTGCAGAACCGACGGCGGTCCGCCACCGGGAGAAGTGCCGTTCCAAGGCCACCAGCAGGAAGTTCACACCGAGGCCCAGCAAGGACACCGTGAGGATGCCCGCGTACATGTCCGGGATCAGGAAGCTGCTCTGCGCATTGACAATCAGGTAGCCCAGGCCAGCCTTCGCGCCCACCATTTCGGCGGCGATCAGCACCAGGATGGATGCGGTACCGGCCATGCGGATGCCCGTGAAGATCGTGGGCACCGCGGAGGGCAGGATGACTTTCTGGAAGAGCCGGAAGCTGTTGAGTCCCAAGGAACGCGCTGCCCTGATCAGGAGCGGATCCACGGTCTTCACTCCGGCGATGGTGTTCAGCAGCACCGGGAAGAAGGCCGCGTAGGCCACGATGCTGATCTTGGATTCCTCGCCGATGCCCAGCAACAGCGTGAACACAGGCAGGAGCGCCAGGGCCGCCGTGTTGCGGAACAGCTCCAAGAGCGGGTTCAGGACCGAGTTCAGCCGCCCGTACCAGGCAATGAGCAAACCCAGCGAGACACCCGCGACCAGCGCGGCGCCGAAGCCCGCAACTGAGCGCGTGAGGCTGGCCGCGATGTGGCCCTGGATGGTGCCGGATTCAAAAAGCTTGCCCCAGGCCAGGAGCACTTCGTGCAGCGGTGGCAGGAACACCCGGGTGGAGGGACTCGCCAAGTACGTGGGCCCCAACTCCCACAGCGCCAGGAACGCCAGGACCGCCGCGGACTTCCACACGGCTGAACCAAGCACCGCGGCGACACGACGCACTATGCCGGGTGCCGGCGTCGTACCCTCTCCGGGGGCTGCCCTCACGGAAGGTTCGACGGCGGTGCGTGCGTCAGCCGCGGAGGCTGCGGTTTCTGGATGTGCCAACGTGGTGGTCATCAGGCCGCGCTCCTTTCAATAGTGGTGGTCACAGGTTCGTCCGGTGCGCTGCCATCCGGGAGGATCTTGCGGTGCCCGGCGTCCTGTGCCCGGCGGACTTCGTCGTGCAGCAGGGTCCAGACCTGGTGCCGGTGCTCAACAAAGGCAGGGTTGGAACGGATGTCTTCGTCGCCTTCACGGTCCGGGATGTCGATGTCCACGATCTCCTTGAGCCGCCCCGGTCGCGCGCTCAGCACGGCAACGCGCTCGCCGAGGTAAACGGCCTCGTCGATGCCGTGGGTGATGAACACGATCGTTTTGCCCGTGGCCTTCCAGATCCGGAGCAGTTCGTCCTGCAACTGCTCACGGGTCTGGGCATCCAGTGCGGCGAACGGCTCATCCATGAGGAGCACGTCCGGCTCATAGGCCAGGCTGCGGGCGATGGCAACCCGCTGCTTCATTCCGCCGGAGAGTTCATGCGGGTAGCGGTCCTCGAAGCCGGCAAGGCCTACCAACGCCAAGTACTCCTTGGCTTTTGCCGCACGTTCCCGGCGATTCAGCTTCTTCCCGTCGGGACCCACCCCTTCGAGGCCGATCGACACATTGGCTGACGCCGTCCGCCACGGAAACAAGGCGTACTGCTGGAACACCACGGCCCTGTCCTTGCCCGGACCGGTAACCGGTTTGCCGTCCACCAGCACTTCTCCTGACGTCGGGGTGGACAATCCGGCGAGGAGGTCCAGCAGGGTGGTCTTGCCGGAGCCGCTTGGTCCCACCAGGGTGAGGAATTCGCCGTCGCGGACATCGAGGCTGAGCCCATCGATGGCGGTCAACCGGGTGGCCGCAGCAGTCTTGGTGGCGCGGACCGTGAATTCCTTGGTGACGTTGCGCAAGCTGATTTTCGCCGTCATGGCTATCCCTTCTTCGCGAGGTCGTTGAAGTCGTTGGTGTAGTACTTGGACGGCGCCAGGTCGCCCTTGAGGATGCCCGAGGACTTGAGCCAGGCCTCCCAGCGGGTGAAGTCCTCGTCCTTGATCACGCCTGCGTCGGGAACGCCCGGGCTCTTCCAGAACTTCAGGTTGGCTGTGCTTTCGTTTCGGCCGCGGCTTTCGATGATCTTGGTGAAGCGGGCGATCACTTCTGCGCGCGGCGTTTCCGTTGCCCACTTGATGGCCTTGGCCACGCCTGTGGTGAAGGTGCGGGTGGTGTTGGGGTTCTTCTCGATGAAGTCGTTGCGGAGCACGATCTGCCCGCCGGCAAACGATCCAAACAATTGGACATCGCTGAAGAGGGAGCGCAGTCCGCCTGCTTCAACGGCACGGTCCTGCAGGATCCCGCCGAGCGTTCCGGCATCGACCTGGCCGCGGCGGATCGCTTCCTCGGTGTCGTTCGGTGCCAGCGGGACAAGCTGGACCTGCTTGATTTCGTCCTGGCTCAGTCCGTTCTTGGTCAGCCACGTGTTGATGACTGCCTCGTGGTGGGCACCGAGGGTGTTGACCGCGATCTTCTTGCCGATCAGGTCCTTCGGACCTTTGATGTCGCTGTCTGCCTTGACGTAGTAGCCGCTGAAGTTCTTGTCGTCAGAGCCGTAGTAGTTCACGACGCCCTTCACGGGCGCTCCAGCCTCGATCAGTTTGACTACCGCGCCGGAGAAGGCGCCGCCGAAGTCGGTCTGGTTGGTTGCTGCCGACTGGATGTCCTGCGGGCCGCTTGTGGTGTTGCCCACCCAGTTCAATTTCAGGTCGCCCAGGTAGCCCAGGTCCGCTGCGAGTTCGGGGAAGGTCACGTTGTTCGCTGAGCCCTGGTAGCGGAGTTCCTTGACCTCGTTGCCCGCTTGGTTGGCTTGTCCGGCTTCGGCTGCACCGCCGCAGCCGGACACCGTCAGCGCTAGTACGACGGCGGCCGCGACGCTCAGGAGGGGCAGATGCAGTTTCATGGGAGCTACTTTCAGATGATGGGGGGTGTTGGGTGGTCGGCCGATGCCGGAGATGTAATACCCGTGCAACGGCTTGGGAACGATGAAAGCCCATTTCGACGGTGGCTGGAAAGTGCCGCGGTAACGCCCGGAAACGCAGCGAAACAGCCCGACACGGGAAGAAATCGCGGGCAATTCCCGGCAACCGGGGGACACAAGACGCTGCGTTGAGCCCTGTGAACAACAACGTCCGGTGGGCGTCGTGTGACTGGCGGGTACCGCCGTCGGGCGTTCATACTGCCGGACCCCACAGTCATATGGGGTTTAGTTCGTATTGATCCTCACAACCGGGCGAAATTCTTCGCCTCGCGGCACGCTGGCCGGATACGGTAGATACATGACGTCTAGCATCGCCGCCGAGTCCATTCGGCCTACCCGCAATATTCCTGCCGATATCGCCCGTTCCTGGCTTCTTGTCAATGCCATGAAAACGGAGCTTTTTGAAGAATCTGCGGGTTCGCGGGCAGACGCGATCATCCTCGACATTGAAGACGCCGTAGACCCCTCCCAGAAGGATGCCGCCCGCGAGAACGTGGTGAACTGGCTGACCGCAGGTGGCCAGGCCTGGGTCCGTATCAACGACGCCACCAGCCCGTTCTGGGCCGACGACCTTGCCGGACTGCGTGGCACGCCCGGACTTCTGGGTGTCATGCTCGCCAAGACCGAGTCCGCTGACCAGGTCACCGAGTCGTACCACCGCATGGATGGCAAGACCCCCGTTGTGGCCCTGGTTGAATCGGCCCTCGGCATCGAGGAAGCCAACCACATCGCCCGTGCGCAGGGCGCTTTCCGCCTCGCCTTCGGTTCCGGCGACTTCCGCCGCGACACCGGCATGGCGGCCACGCCCGAGGCCATGGCCTACCCGCGCGCCAAGCTGGTTGTCGCCAGCCGCGTCGGTAACCTGCCGGGCCCCATCGACGGACCCACCGTGGGAACCAACCACCCGATCCTGCGCGAGCAGACCGGCATCACCGTGACCATGGGCATGACCGGCAAGCTGTGCCTGGCCATTGACCAGACCACGGTCATCAACGAAGTCATCAGCCCCACCCCGTCAGACGTCGCCTGGGCCACGGACTTCATGAACGACTTCGAAGCCAACGGCCGTGTCATCCGCGACGGTTCCGACCTTCCGCGTTTGGGCCGTGCCGAGAAGATCATGAAGCTCGCAGTGGCTTTCGGAGTCCAGCCTTCCCTGTAGGGATGCTGGTCCACGGAGTCTCATGGGACTCTTCCGGCCCTGCGTTGAGGCTGTGGTCGCCGCAGGCGGAATTTACTGATGTTGCGTTGGCCCGGGGTACGTCCCTGGGCCTTCGCGTTGCCCCCGGTTTGTGGTGCCTTGGCCATACAAAGGTCCACGGACCCGGAGGCCGGACGTATGTTCCCTGCCCCAGTGGTGCCCCGGCTGAGCGGGGCAAGCAGTGCGGTGCGTGCTTTGCGCGCGACGAGCCGCGGTTGATGCATGACTTCCACCGCGGTGGCTCCGTACCGTCAGGGCTGAGGGCCTACCTCATGCAACCGCACTGGCTCTACGTGGCCACCTTCGCGACCGGCGCAAGCAAGGTCGGGACAGCTTCAGCGCCACGCAAGTGGAACCGCCTTGCTGAACAGGGCGCCGTGCATGCCTCCTACGTGGCGTACGCGGAAGACGGCCGCATTGTCCGTGTCCTGGAGGACCTGGTAACCCGCGAACTCGGCCTCGTCCAGCAGGTCCGCTCGGCGGCAAAGGTGACCGGCCTGGTGGAGCCGCGTTCCGGCGTCGAGCTTGCCGCTGTGAACCGCCGGCATGCCGGGCGCGTGCGGGAACTGTTGGGCGGCCTGGCCATGACCGGTTACGCGGTGGTGGAGGAAGAGTGGGAGCGGCCCGCGCTGGCCGATACCCTCTGCGCCGCGCACACCGGCCTTCGCCACCGTTATCCGGCAACGTTCGACGGCGGTGGGCACGGTGTGCGGGTCCGCTCGCTGAGCGGAACAATCGCCTTGGTTGGTCTCCCCGATGCTTCGGGAAACGAGGTGGAGGGCAGTTTCGTGGCAGACCTCGGTGCCCTGAAGGGCCGCAAAGTGGAGTTCGGCCCGCACACCACCGAGATCCCGGCCCTGCAGGACTCGCTTTTCTAGCCCCCTCCCGTTGTGGGGCCTGTTGTGCGGGGTATTTCGTGGTCGTGGGGCGCAGAGTGGGCCCCGCAACGCAACCCCTTCAACGCCCGCCGGTAGACTTGGACGGTGCTTGAACAATTCTGGGCCACCGCCCCTACGTCCTACAAAGTGCTCGTCTTTGGCGCCATGGGCCTGATCGCCGTCGGAATTATCCTGAGCATTGTGGGCAACACGTCCGGCAACCAGGGACTGGCATTGGCATCGCTTCCGCTGATCGGCGTCGGCCTGCTCCTGCACGTTGCGGGGCTCGTGGTCCGCGGCCAGAAAATCCGCAAGGACTACAGGAAGTAAACCAACCCTTCGGGCCGATAGGGTTGGATCATGAGTATCAATCCGGACCTGCAGGGCCGAAGCTACCCTGCCGCAGAGGTATACGACGTCGGGCGCGAAAAGATTCGCGAGTTCGCCCAGGCCGTGAAGGCAACCAACCCCGCGCACTTTGACGTGGAGGCGGCCAAAGCCCTCGGACACAGCGACCTCGTAGCCCCGCCAACGTTCGCCATCATCGTCGCCCAGCGCGCAGACGCGCAGCTTGTCCAGGACCCAGAGTCCGGCATCGACTTTTCCCGCGTGGTCCACGCCGACCAGCGGTTTACGCACCACCGCGCCATTGTTGCCGGTGACCGTCTCGTGGCCGAACTGCATGTCGACGGCGTCCGGGCCATGGGTGGTGGGGCCATGATCACCACACGCTCCGAAATTTCCACCGAAGCGGGCGAAAAGGTCGCCACCACCACCTCATCCATCCTGGTCCGCGGAGAGGGACAGTAACCATGAGCCTCACATTCGAAGAACTTGCTGTTGGCCAGGAAATCGGTACCCGCAGCATCGACGTCACCCGCCAGGACCTGGTCAAGTACGCGGGGGCCTCGGGCGACTTCAACCCGATCCACTGGAACGAAGCCTTCGCTACCTCGGTTGAACTGCCCGGAGTTATTGCGCACGGCATGTTCACCATGGGAGCCGCAGTGCAGCTGGTGAGTGACTGGGCGGGCGACCCGGCCGCCGTCGTCGATTACCAGACCCGCTTCACCAAACCAGTCCTGGTCACGGACACCACCGGCACGGACGAACCCGGCGCTGTCATCGACGTCACCGGCGTGGTGGGAGCCCTCGACGCCGACGCCCGCACCGCACGTATCGACCTCACTGTCGTCGCCGGCGGACAGAAAGTCCTCATGAAGTCGCAGGCGGTCGTGAAGGTCTCTTGAATCAACCGAACCCTTCCCCGCAACGCGCCACTGCGACCCAGATGCTCCAGTGGCGCGTCGCTGTCCTGACGTCCTATGCGGCCAGCGGCGTTGCGTTCGCCACGTGGGTGTCGCGGCTCCCGGCGATCCGTGACGGACTGAACCTGACCCCCGGCGGCATCGGGCTTCTGCTCATGTGCATGACCGTGGCGTCGTTCATTTCGATCTCCGCATCCGGGCTCATCGTGCTGCGGCTCGGGCCCAAACTCACCAGCTGGATTGGAAGCTGCATGGTGGGGGCGGGCCTGGTCACCGTTGGGGTCGGGGCGTCCATCGCGGCGAACCCCGCGGTTGTTGCCACGGGTTTGGTGGTACTGGGCCTTGGCACTGCCAGCTGGAATACGGCGTCCAACGTCGAAGGCGCAGCCATGGAGCGGGCTCTGGGACGGCACGTCATGCCGCACCTCCATGGCGCCTTCAGCCTCGGTACTGTCGCGGCTGCGGGGTTTGGTGCCTGGGCCGCCGCCGTGCACCTGGCCGTGTTCTGGCATTTCCTCATCGCGGGCGTCGTAGTGACGGGCTCCGTGGTGACCGCAGGATTCTTCTTCCGGGCCGAGAAGACTGCGGCGCCGGCCCGTGCTCCGCGTCCGGAGGAAACCGATACTTTCCAGGACCCTTCTACTGGACCGTTGCCCATTATTACGGCGGAAACCGGGACCGCGGCTGCACCACTGGACAACAAACGGCTCGTGGCCCTTGCTTGGCGTGACCGTCGAACGCTGCTGATCGGCGTACTGGTCCTCGGCCTGGCATTGGCCGAAGGGGCTGCTGGAGACTGGGTGGCTTTGGCACTGTCCGACGGCTACGGCCAATCGGACGCGGCAGGAGCGGTTGGCTACGGACTGTTCGTGACGTTCATGACTATTGGACGCTTCGCCGGCACCGTCATCCTTGACCGCTTTGGGCGGGTAGTGGTGATGCGCTGGTGCTCGGCCACCGCCGTCGTGGGTCTGGCGCTTTTTGTCTTTTCTCCGGCGCCTTGGCTTGCTTTCGTGGCGCTGGCTGTGTGGGGCCTCGGTGCCTCGCTGGGGTTCCCGGTGGGAATGTCCGCCGCAGCTGATGACCCCGTGCACGCTGCCGCCCGCGTTTCCGTCGTCTCCACCATTGGCTACGGTGCGTTTCTGTGCGGACCGCCGCTCCTTGGCCTGCTGGCCGAACACTTTGGCATCCTCCACTCCCTGCTTGCACCTCTTGTGATGCTGGTTGTCAGCTTCTTCCTGGCTCCCCTCGCCGGCCAAACCACAAGGAAGTCCATGGAGCCCAACGAAGCCCGTTAGGCTTGATTGGTGACCCAGACGCTGCTTTCCGAATTGACCACCGCCGCTGTTGGCGGCCCCGCAGGAAACTTTGTGGAGGCCCGCACCGAGGCTGAAATCATCGACGCCGTACGGTCGGCTGACGCTGCAGGCGAAAAACTCCTCATCATCGGCGGCGGATCCAACCTCCTGATCTCGGACGACGGCTACCCCGGTACAGTCCTGAAGATCGCATCCGAAGGGTTCACAGTGAACTCCGAGGACAGCTGCGGAGGCGTGTCGGTGGTGGTACAGGCCGGCCACAACTGGGACGCCCTGGTCCAACACGCCGTCCTGCACGCATGGTCCGGCTTGGAAGCACTGTCCGGCATTCCGGGTGCCACAGGAGCTACGCCCGTGCAGAACGTGGGAGCTTACGGTGCCGACGTATCTCAAACCATTGCGGCCGTGCGGACCTGGGACCGTGAACGCAACGCCGTGCAGACCTTCACCAACTCCGAGCTCAAGTTCGGATACCGCGACTCCATCCTCAAGCAGACCACGGTGGAGGGCTCGCCACGCTACGTGGTCCTGACAGTCGAGTTCCAGTTGCCGCTGGGTCGGATGAGTGCCCCTATCCGGTACGCCGAGCTGGCCCGGGTGCTGGGCGTGGAGGCAGGCAAGCGCGCCTACTCCAACGATGTCCGCCGTGAAGTCCTCCGGCTCCGGGCCTCCAAGGGAATGGTACTGGACGCAGAGGACCGGGATACCTACTCCACCGGCTCCTTCTTCACCAACCCGATCGTGCCCGCAGAGCGCGCCGCGGGGCTGCCCGCGAACGCACCGCAGTACCCCGCCGGAACGGATGGACTGGTGAAGCTCTCCGCCGCCTGGCTCATCGACCAAGCCGGGTTCGGGAAGGGCTTCGGGCTTGAAGAGGGCAGTGTTTCCGGGGGTCGGGCGTCCCTGTCCACCAAGCACACGTTGGCCATCACCAACCGTGGTTCAGCCTCAGCTGCGGACATGGTGGCGATCGCGCGCGAGGTGCGGGCCGGCGTCGTCGAACGTTTTGGTATTGAGCTGCACCCGGAGCCGCTGTTGATCGGTGTGTCCCTCTAAGGCGCGTTCGCTGGAGGGCTCCCGGGGATCTTGCCCCTCGGCGGTCCTAGCGTGTTCGCCGCTCGGCGATCGGCAGGACCTTGTTGAGCAGCAAGAACGTCAGCCCGCAGCTGATGGAGCCGAGAAGGAATATCTGGCTGAACGCGATGCTCTGGGGCGAGGGACCACTCGGCATGAACAGCCCGGCTGCAGCGAAGCCCACCAAGCCCAGGAGCATGACGACGGACCCGAGCAGGAAGCTGCGGACCTGGGCGGCCGCGGCCGGGTAGAACCACGGCTCGGGGGCGTCATCATCACGATCGGACACTGGCTGGCTGGCCGCAGCCGTTCCAATGAGGAGCGCGGCCGTAGCCGTTGCGACCAGACTGACGGTTTGGATGGCCTGCATCGATGGAGAAAGGCTGACGCCGGTCCCGACGGCCACGATCAGCCCGGCACCAAGTCCAACGAGCGTGCAGAACCAGCCGGCGGTAGCCAACCACCGGCTCATCGGCCGCACGAACGGAGCGAGGTCACCAAAAAGCATGAACTCATCCTAGGTTCCCCTGCTGGGTGACGGCTGGGAGGCACGGCAAGGTTCCCTGTGCCCGAACGCGCTCTTAGGATGAAGCATGCCTACACCGCTGACTCCCCGCGTCATGGGCCGGCTCCGGCTCGCCAGCCAGGGCCTGCTGGCCGGAGGCTTCCCCGGTATCGCCGACGCTGTCCGCTGGATGACCGCCATGCAGGCCCAGGATCTGGGAATGGCTTTCTGGGCTGTGGGGCAACGCGTGCCCGGTATTGCGGCCTCGGACGTCCGCGCAGCGCTCGACGCCGGGACGGTGGTTCGTTCCTGGCCCATGCGCGGGACCCTGCACCTGCTGGCACCCGAAGATCTGCGCTGGATCCTGGGGATCACCAGCGGTCGGCTGGCAACCGTCGTGGCGGGGCGGCACCGCGAACTGGCCATCACTTCCGACGACATCAGCCACTGCCGGGACATAGCGTACAAAACCGCCGAAGTCCTCAAGACAGGAGAGGGTGCCGCCGGGGCAACCCGCGAACAGCTGTTCACCGCTTTTGAGGAGGCTGGCCAGCCCACTACCTCCCAGCGGGGCATCCACATCCTGGGAACTTTGTGCCGCGAAGCGTGGCTGGTCCAAGGACCCATGGCGGCCTCTGGCGGAAAAGCCGGCGTCCAGCAACTGTTTGTACCCTTCGAGGACTGGATTCCGGAGTCCAGGGACCTGGGCCGTGAGGAAGGGATAGCCGAACTCCTCTTCCGGTACTTCCGGGGCCACGGTCCGGCGACCATCAAGGACTTTGCGTGGTGGAGCCAAGTGCCGCTCACCGAGGCCCGCGCTGCCTTGGCAGTTGTGCGGGACCGTTTGGTTGAGCTTCAATTCCGCGGAGCCAGCTACTGGCTGTCACCCCAAGCGGCAACAATGCTCGACGACGGCGTTCCCGGCTCCCGCTCGCTGCTGGCACTGCCTGGGTTTGACGAATACCTTCTCGGCTACCAGGACCGCAGCCTGGTTCTCGCCCCGGAGTACGCCGAACGGGTGGTGCCGGGGAAGAACGGCGTCTTCAAGCGCGTCATCGTGTCCGGGGGCGACGTAGTGGGGACCTGGGCCCGGACGACCTCCGGGAAGAACGCCGGGGTGGTCCCGGAACCGTTTGCAGGCGAGCTTGGTCCTGCCGCCGAGCGGGCGTTCCAGGCTCAGGGACGGGCGTACCTGAAGTTCATGGCGAGCTGAGGCCGGCCCGCTGTTCCGTTGCTGGGGGTAGGTCTGGGTGGTCCGTTGCCGGCCCGCTGTTCCGCTGCTGGCCAGCGACGTTGGAGCGGGTTGGCGACGGGTTTGGGTGGGGCGGTGGGCGTGGCTCGGGGGGTGGGCCGGGTGATCCGTTGCTGGCCCGCTGATTCGTTGTTGGCCAGCGACGTGGGAGCGGGTTGGCGACGCGTTTGGGTGGGGCGGTGGGCGTGGCTCGGGGGTAGGTCTGGGCGTGGGCCGGGTAATCCGTTGCTGGCCCGTTGTTCCGTTGTTGGCCAGCGACGTTGGAGCGGGTTGGCGACGGCTTTGCCGACGCAGCGGGATGCCGGCGCACTCCCTGGCACCCCGACTCCGATGAGCTGGTCGGGGTTGTCCACATACGGGAACTGACCCATGGTGGGCTATGTCCGCGCGCCCGGACGATGGACAGATGCAAACAAAGAAACTTGACCACCACATCTCCCGCTTCTGGCCCGGCACCCCGGTAGCGACAACAGCAGACTTGTCCGGACTCGGCTTTAGTGATCGGGTGCTCACAACTGGCGTCCGCTCCGGGAAACTGATCAGGCTTAGGCGTGGTGCCTACGTCAGGGCCCAGGATTGGCATCGGCGAAAGCCATGGGAACAGGACCTGCTGCGGATAGAGGCGCATCATCGTGGTGCGCGGACAACCAGTGTCTACAGTCATGCCAGTGCCGCCCGCTTGCACGGATGCTCGCCTTGGGACAGTGGGGCCCAGGTGCACGTGACCACACCGTTTTCCCCGTCCCAGGGGAGCTCTGGTGACGATGTTGTGGCCCACGGAGGTCCGCTGTCGGGTACTGAGATCGTCGAGGTGCTGGCCCCCTGGCAAAGGCCCATCCCGATCACCAGCCTTGAGCGCACCGTGGTGGACTGTGCACGGACCTTGGACTTTGAGCGGGCTCTGGTCATCGCGGACCAAGCTCTTCGAAAGGGTGCTGATCCGCAGGTTATGCGGAATTACCTCAGCACCGGAGCGATCACGCGGGGTGCCCGACGCTTGTGGCGGATCCTGGACGCCATGGATGGGAGGTCCGAATCGGTAGGGGAGACGCGCACACGTGCGCTTCTGGACCGGCTCGGCATCGTTGGCGCAGACCTTCAGGTAGAGGTCACGACGCCCACCGGAACCTACAGGGGAGACTTCGGCTGGAGGGACCACAAGCTCATCCTTGAGTTCGATGGTCGAGCCAAGTACTTCGACTACGCACCAACTGAGGACGTCATATTCCAGGAGCGGCGGCGGGAGAAAGCCCTTATGGCAATGGGCTGGAACGTCATCAGGATCGAGTGGGGAGACCTCAGCAGGCCCTGGGAGGTTGAGCGTCTGCTCAAAACCGCCTTGGCCAAGGCAGGAAGTCGAAAACCCGCTGTTCCGTTGCTGGGCAGCAACAGAACAGCGGGTTAGCGACGTTCGGGGCGGGCGGGTACTAGAGCTTGCCCGTCGCGATGTTGAGCATACGGCGGAGCGGCTCGGCTGCACCCCACAGGAGCTGGTCGCCCACGGTGAAGGCGCTGATGTATTCCGGGCCCATTTCGAGCTTGCGGATACGGCCCACGGGGATGTCCAGCGTGCCGGACGCAGCCACCGGGGTCAGGTCCGCCATGGAGGCTTCCTTGGTATTGGGAACAACCTTGGCCCACTCGTTGTCCTTGGCCAGAAGGTTTTCAATCTCGGTGACGGACAGGTCCTCACGCAACTTGAGCGTCAGTGCCTGCGAGTGGGAGCGCATGGCACCAATGCGGACACAGAGACCGTCCATGGCGATGTGGTCCTTGCCGGCGGTACCGTTTCCGGTGCCGAGGATCTTGTTGGTTTCTACGCCGGCTTTCCACTCTTCCTTGGATTGGCCGTTGCCGAGGTCGGCATCGATCCAGGGAATCAGGGAGCCAGCCAACGGGACGCCGAACTGGGTGGCGTCAACGCCGGTGCGCTGTGCCGCGAGGACCTTGTGGTCGATCTCCAGGATGGCGGAGGCGGGATCTTCCAGTTCACTGCTGACCTCGTTGTTGAGGGTGCCGAACTGGTTCAGGAGCTCACGCATGTGGCGGGCACCGCCACCGGAAGCGGCCTGGTACGTCATGGACGTACCCCACTCCACGAGGTTGTTCTTGAAGAGGCCGCCGAGGCCCATCAGCATGCAGGAGACCGTACAGTTTCCGCCGATGAAATCCTTCACCCCGCCGGAAAGGCCTGCGTCTATGACGTCGCGGTTGATGGGGTCCAGCACGATGATGGAGTCGTCGTTCATGCGCAGGGTGGAAGCAGCGTCGATCCAGAGGCCGTCCCAGCCACGGCTGCGGAGTTCACCATGAACCTGCTTGGTGTAGTCGCCACCTTGGGCGGTGACAATAATAGGCAGCTTGGCCAGCGTCTCAATATCGAACGCATCCTCGAGCTTGCCTGCCCCCTCAGCGAAGGACGGGGCGGCACCTCCTGCATTCGAGGTGGAGAAAAATACCGGGTTGATGTTGGCGAAGTCGTTCTCTTCCTGCATGCGCTGCATCAGGACGGAGCCGACCATGCCACGCCAACCGACCAGTCCAACGGACGGATTAGCTGCTGTAGTCATTCACCAAGTCTAAACTTTCGGAGCGGACTGCCGCTGTTGGTTACGTCACGGGCGGGACGCACGACGACGACACCCGGCCAGGCGGCCGTTCCAACCTCCACGCCCGCTTCCGGCTGGAAAGCTAGTTGCCGGCTTCATGCTCCTGAACCAGAGCAGCTTTGCGTGCCCGGACGGCGAAGAATGAGCCAAACGTGAATACCTGGGTCACGATCACCAGGATGATGATGCCCACGATCTTGTTTCCGCCCAGGATCATCGTCAGGCCCACGATGGCGGAGATCAGGGCAAAGAGCGGCAGCAGCATGTAGCCCAGCACGAACAGGGTTTCGGGTTTCTTCAGCATGCAGTCGTTCCTAGCGTTCGTTCCGGCGCCACGATGTGAACCGGTAGTTTGTACCATTTTTGGCGGTGAGCCAGCCCTCGGCCGGCGCCATGGTGTCAAAAGTCCAATCATCACCGAGTTCAGGCGCGAAAGTGTCGCCGTCGAAGTCGGCATCGATGATGGTGACCACTGCAAGGTTGGCGAGGTTCATGGACTGCTCGAAAATCTCTGCGCCGCCGATAATCCACACCTTCTGGCCGCCGGGCGCGAACTGGGATTCCAGGAGGGCCTCGTCAAGCGAGGAAACCACCAGTGCACCTTCTGCTTCTGGCGTGGAGGCCCATTCAGCGTTCCGGGTCACTACGATGTTGGTGCGCCCTGGCAAGGGGCGGTACTTCGCGGGGAATGACTCCCAGGTCTTGCGTCCCATGATGACGGGGTGACCGGTGGTGAGTTGGCTGAAGTGCTTCAAATCTTCCGGCAAGTGCCACGGCATGCTGCCGTCCTTGCCGATCACGCCAGCCTTGGTTTGGGCCCAGATCATTCCGATCCCGGTCAGGGCGGCAGCCGTCTCCTGGGTAAAGATGACGCCGGGGAGTTGCGCGGGAACGTCGGCGGAAGGCGTGCTCATACGGCGATCGGCGCCTTGATGGTGGGGTGGTGGCGGTAGTCCACAACCTCGAAGTCGTCCAGGGTGTAGTCGAAGATCGTGTCAGGTTTGCGGAGGATCTTCAGCTGCGGGTATTCGTACGGTTCGCGGCTGAGCTGCTCGGCAACCTGCTCCACGTGGTTGTCGTAGACATGGACGTCCCCACCCGTCCACACGAACTCACCGGGTTCGAGGCCCAACTGCTGCGCGACCATGAGCGTCAGCAGGGCGTACGAGGCAATGTTGAAGGGGACGCCCAGGAAAGTGTCCGCCGAACGCTGGTACAACTGGCAGGACAATTTGCCGTCTGCCACGTAGAACTGGAAGAACGCATGGCATGGTGGCAAGGCCATGTCCTTGAGCTCGGACACGTTCCACGCGGACACAATGTGTCGTCGTGAATCCGGGTTGCTGGCCAGGCCCTTCATGACCTCGGATATCTGGTCGATATGTCCA
Source organism: Paenarthrobacter sp. AR 02 (assembly GCF_021538675.1). Lineage (GTDB taxonomy): Bacteria > Actinomycetota > Actinomycetes > Actinomycetales > Micrococcaceae > Arthrobacter. The sequence goes on along the minus strand of NZ_JAJUKH010000001.1, from coordinate 217,340 downwards.
CCGTCAGGAGTGGGCCAGCTGCGCCACTGGACTCCGTATACCGGCCCGAGCTCGCCGTCCTGATCCGCCCATTCGTCCCAGATGGAGACGCCCTGGTCCTGCATCCACTTCACGTTCGAGTCGCCGCGGAGGAACCACAGAAGCTCCACTGCCACGGACTTGAAGTGAACCCGTTTGGTGGTGATGAGGGGGAAGCTTTCGGCAAGATCGAACCTCAACTGACGGCCGAAGACGCTGCGCGTCCCGGTTCCGGTGCGGTCCGACTTGTGCGTGCCGTTGGCCATGACGTCGCGTAGAAGGTCTTCATAGGGGGTGGGGATACTCACGGGTCCAGCTTACTTTGCCGGGGCGGGTTGGCCATCACGGAGGTGGCATGTCGAGGGCGGGGAATAGCCTGGATAAGTCCCCTAACAGGGGTCACAGCGGTAATGACGGCGATCGCTGCCAGCACCATTCCGAGGGTAACCGCGGGGCTTGGCGCGAGCGGATAGATCCCCGTGGCGGGCACGAACAGCCGGTACCAGGCATCGCCTGAAGTCATGAGGAGAAGGGCCGATTGCCCGAGGCAGTAGGCGCTCAACGTCCTGATGATGCGGTACATGGAGATTGCCCTCAGGGCGGCGTCCAAGCCAGTGTCGCCGTCGTCTTCGGGAACACCACGACGTCGGCGGGCAGCAAGGATAGCAACGGCACCTGCCGCAGCGACCAGCAAGGTCCCGGTTACGGCAGCCGGCCATGTCGCCGCAGCGAATGGTTGCCCGGCGTGGATGGCCACGACGAAGGTGAGGGACGCAACGAACAGCAGCGCACTGGCCAACGCGAAATACGACAGCCCGCGGGATACTGGTCGTAACGGCCACCTGACGGGTGCCTCCAGGGTTCCGTAATTTCGTCCGATGAGAATGTCTCCTCCCCAAATGGTTGCCAGGAGGAATGCCGCCACCAGCCCCAGCGCAAGGGGTGCCACCCACGAATTTTGGGGTTGGGTCAGCGCGTACATTGCAACGAAACCCACGGCGGCCGCCAGCCTTCCAAGCATGCCGAGCGCAACGCCGATGCTGATGGTTAGCCGGGCTGCTCCGTGAGTTCCAGGGTGAGCACGGATGGCCCATACGCTGGTGGACTGCCCTGCAGTGCAGAGCGAAGGCAAGCGGGGAACCGGCCACAACAACATCACCAGCAGTACCGCCATATTGACCACGCCCAGGGCATTGAACCAGGACGATTGCCACGCGGATCCGGTTTCTGGTTGTGCCGCGAAATTCCCGGCAATGGTGGCAAGGCCGGCCGCAATGGTTGCCACCGTGCGCAGGAGGCGGTTGGCTGCGATGCCACGGAGTGTTCGGTCGTCGTCGGCGTCGAGCGCTTCCAGCTGGCGGCGGCGCCCGATCAACCACAGCAACAGCAGGGTGCCGGCGGCGAGAACCAGCAGCGCGCCTCCGAGCCACGCGGCCAGCTCCCAGCCCGGAATCCTGCCGTCCTGTCCTTGACCGTAGTATCCGGTGTCGACGTCCTGGGACTGTGGCGGGGTAGCTGAAGGGGCCACCGGGGTGTGTCCGGGAAGGGTGGCAACCCACGCTAAGACCACGGCCGTGAAGGCGAATATCGATGTGGTGGTCCAAGCGAGCCGTCGGGGGAGGAACTCCCAGCCCGGGCGTTCGGTAAACCTGCGTTGCCCCTTGGCCGCTGGATAGCTGGACTGGCCCAGGGCATGGATGGCGAGGCAGGCGAGGATGGGCCATGCCAGGGCGGTGCCGATCTGTTCAGGAGTTGCTTGAGCAGCCGGCACGGTCGTGTTTCCGGGCAGGATCCCGGCGTTCATGGCCCCTTGGAGCGAGCTGGCCATCCAGCCGATGATTCCCACCCAGAGCCCATGCGAGGCCAAGGACCGGGCATCGGGCTTTGACCACACCAGCATCCGAAGGAACAGGTACACCACGACAGCCCCGATACCCGGTCCCAGCACTGCAACCACAACAAGACCCCCAAGTCCTTGAAACGAAGTTCCTACGATTCGTCACAATGAGTCGGGGGTCAAGTCATACGTCAGTCGTCGAAGGGTTTGACCTGCTCCACGGAGACGATCTTCCGTTCGGCCCCCCGCGCTACCTGGCACACGATGACCTCGCCGGGGGCCAGGTACGGGTCCGCGCTTGGCAGGACTGCCCGCAAAGCCGAAGGCATGTGCTGTCCCAATTGCTTCAAAGCCGTAGGCAGTGCGGGTCTGTGCGTGCACACAGCTATGGGCACCTGTTTGTCGAACAACGACTCAACAGCGGCCGCAGTCTTTTTGGGGGAGCGCTGATGGTGGTGTTCCGTGAGGGCTTCCACCAGCTTCACCTTGGCCCCACTGGCTTTGGCGTAGGGTGCGATGGTGGCGACGCACCGCACCCACGGGCTGGTGACGACACGCTGGGGCTTCCACACGCCAAGGAGGCGCTGGACGGCCACAGCCTGGCGCTGGCCGGTTGCCGCCAGCGGCCGGTCACCTTCGGCCTTGGTCCATGAGGACCGGGGCTTTGCCTTGGCGTGGCGGATCAGGATCAAAGGCCACGTGTCCAGCTCGCCACGGACGTGCGCCTTTTGAAGGTATTCCAGTGGCTCCACGTCGCTCGGGTTGCTCAGGAATGTGGCGGCCCGGTCCGGGGTGCACCACATGACGCTGTCCACCTCTTTCCCATCAGGGCGCAGCTGCGCACCATTGACCTTGATGGCCCAGTACCGGACCACCTTCAGCCCGGCAGCCACGTGGTAGTGGATGGGTGGGAGCGGGATGCCCAGGGTGGCCTGAAGCCCGATCTCTTCCCAGACTTCGCGTGCGGCGCATTCGGGAACCGTTTCGCCGGCGTCGAGCTTTCCTTTGGGCCAGGACCAATCGTCGTAGCGCGGCCGGTGGATCAGGAGCACCTCAAGGGCACCCTTGTTGAGCCGCCAGGGGATGCCTCCGGCCGCAACAACGGCCACCGACTCGCCAGGGTGATCTGTTTGATCGGCCACGGGGGTATCGCTGTTCAACTGCTTCTCTACCGCCGTGCCGATGCTCGCTGCCGGGAACGCGATTCCAGGAGCCATGACTGCATATCCAACAGCGGTTTGCCGTCGGCGTCCAGGTGATGACGCGTCCAGTGGCCTTGGTTGTCCAGGTGCCAGCTCGCTGTTCCGTCGTCAACGTAGCGTCGCATCAGGTCCATGACCGTCGTAATGTCTTCCTTGCTTGCCAACTGCACCAGGGCCTCCACACGACGGTCCAGGTTGCGGTGCATCATGTCGGCCGAACCGATGTACACCACGGGCTCGCCACCGTTCCCGAAAGCGAATACGCGGGAGTGTTCCAGGAACCGGCCAAGGATGGAGCGGACGGTGATGTTCTCGCTGAGTCCCGGAACCCCGGGACGCAACGAGCAGATACCGCGGACGACGACGTCGACCTTCACGCCAGCCTGCGAGGCGCGGTACAGGGCATCGATGATCGCTTCGTCCACCATCGAGTTGACCTTGATCTGCACCAGGCCGGGGATACCTGCACGAGCATTGCGGATTTCGGTTTCAATCCGTTCCACCAACCCGGCACGCACCGAGCGGGGCGCCACCAGCAGCCTTTTGAACGTTGACTTGGGCGCGTAGCCGGAGAGCTGGTTGAACAGCTTGGACAGGTCTTCGCCGACCTGTTCGTTGGCGGTGAGCAGCCCCAGGTCCTCGTAGTACCGGGCGGTGCGCGGGTGGTAGTTGCCCGTTCCGATGTGGCAGTAACGGCGCAGGCCGTCCACCTCCTGGCGGACTACCAGCGACAACTTGCAGTGCGTCTTCAGTCCGACGATGCCGTAGACCACGTGCACGCCTGCCTGTTCCAGCTTCCGTGCCCAGGAAATGTTGGCTTGCTCGTCAAAGCGGGCCTTGATCTCAACCAGGGCCAGGGCCTGCTTGCCTGCCTCTGCGGCATCGATCAGGGCGTCCACGATGGGGGAGTCGCCGGACGTCCGGTACAGGGTCTGCTTGATGGCCTGCACCTTGGGGTCCGCCGCAGCCTGCTCCAGAAAGGCCTGGACCGAGGTGGAGAACGAGTCGTACGGGTGGTGCAGCAGGATGTCCCTGCGGCGCATCGCGGCAAAGACGTTGGCTGCCTTGGACGTTTCCGATTCGTTCAGGTACCGCGACGTGTGTGGCACGTGCTTGGGGTAGTGGAGGTCGGCGCGATCGATGCCGCTGATCGCTGACAGCCCACGCAGGTCCAAGGGTGCCGGCACGGAGTAGACCTCGGACTCCTCGACGCCGAGTTCACGGATGAGCAGTGCCTTGATGTTCGGGTTGATGTCCGTGGTGACTTCCAGGCGCACGGGAGGACCGAAACGCCGGCGCAGCAGTTCCTTCTCCAGGGCCTGGAGGAGGTTCTCGGCGTCGTCCTCTTCAACTTCGAGGTCCTCGTTGCGGGTGACGCGGAAAGTGTGGTGCTCCAGGACTTCCATGCCGGGGAAGAGCTTGTCCAGGTGCACGGCAATAACTTCTTCGAGGGCGATGAACCGGGCCACGCGTCCGGGGATGGCGCCGGCACGCGGACCGTCCACGGAGATCAGCCGGGGGAGCTGGTCCGGAACCTTGACACGGGCAAAGAGTTCCTTCTCGCTGACCGGGTTACTGACAATGACAGCAAGGTTCAGGGAGAGCCCGGAGATGTAGGGGAACGGGTGGGCGGGGTCCACGGCCAGCGGGGTCAGGATGGGGAAGACCTTCTCCTGGAACATGGCGCTGATGCGGTGGCGGGCATCCTCATCAAGTTCATCCCAGTGCATGATGTGGATGTGCTCGTAGGCCAAGGCGGGGCGGATTTGTTCAGCGAAGACCCGCGCGTGGCGTTCCTGCAGCTTGTGGGCCTCCTCGCCGATCTGCTCCAGTACCTCGATGGGGCTCAGCCCGGCGGGGGACGGGACGGCAAGCCCGGTAGCGATACGCCGTTTGAGGCCAGCCACGCGAACCATGAAGAACTCGTCAAGGTTGGAGGCAAAAATGGAGAGGAAATTGACGCGTTCCAGCAAGTAAAGGTCCGGATCTTCGGCAAGTTCCAGGACGCGGGAGTTGAACGCCAGCCAGCTCAGCTCGCGATCAAGGAAACGGTCCGGGGAGATGTCCCCTTCAGGCTCCAGGCTTGGTGCGAACTCAGGAATATCGATGCGGTCTTGTGTGGCACGCGAGGCCGGGACCTCCGATGATCCGAAGCGCGGAGGCAACGTAGCGCCCTTCGAGGTGGATCCGGCGGTGCCGACGGGGTCCGGCTGCATGGGTTTCTCCTAAGCTCAGGACAGGGTTTCCTCCCACATTACAAGCAATTCGGGTGCCCGAATCCAAGATGTCCCGGCATTCGCACCAGGTTAATCCTTGGCGACCGGACCGTACATGACATCGGTGTCCCATCGAACGAAGCCAAGCTTCTGATACAGGGCTACCGCAGCCTCATTGTCGGCGTCCACGTAAAGCATCACAGCGTGCAGGCCCTTCCCCTGGAGATAGGTGATTCCGGCCACGGTAAGGGCCTTGCCGAGGCCCATGCCTTGGGCTGCCGGGGTCACCCCCACCACATACACCTCGCCGATGGCCGGGTGCGGACCCTGCCGCGGATGGACCTTGGTCCAGTGGAAGCCCAGCAGTTCACCGTCGTCATTGGCGGCCAACAGGAAGCCTTGGGGGTCGAACCAGTCCTCGGACTTGCGGGCCTCAAGGTCCGCCAGAGTCATCGAACCTTGCTCGGGGTGGTGTGAGAACGCCGCCCGGTTGGCGTCGAGCCATGCCTGCTCATCCTGGCCCGGGACGAAGGCGCGCAGCGAGACCCCGTCCGGAAGGCCGGCGTCGGGCAGTGCAGAAGCAGAAGACATGAGCCGCATTTTCCACAGCTCACGCACCGGCCGATAACCGAAACGGGTGGCAAGCCCGGCAGCGGCTTCATGGTTTCCGTGGGACCAGGCGCTGATGCCGTCCAGGCTCCGCTTTTCCTGGAGCGCGGCCAGCAGCCGGCCCGCCACCCCTTGGTTGCGGTAGCTCGGGTGGACCGCCAGCTCCAGCACGCCGCTGCCGTCGGGGTCTTCAACCACGACGGCGATCCCCGCCAGATCTTCTCCGGTCGCCGGATCTGAATCCTCGTCAGGGGCATAGATGGCGAACGACAGAACGGAAGATTCACCCGAGTCGGCGCCGCGCAACATCACCAGGGTCTGCTCCGAGAGCGGAGGATTCCCATCGGATTCCTCCGCCGCAGCAGCAAGGGTGGTGAAGTCCTTGAGGAGTTCGGCGTCCAACGCGCCGTTGACGATCAAGACGGGCCAGTTCTCCGGATGCGCGTGACTCATGATGCAAGGCTATACGCCACGGGCAAACAGCGGGATTTGAAGTAACCGCTAAACAGGGATAGTCTCTATATCTCGTTCGGCTTTGCGGTAGCCCGCAGCAGTGAACGCGAGGGGGATCCACCAGTGGGGTGGCCTCGATACGTTCGACCCGTATGTCCTCCACAACAGAGCAAGGAAAAGGCTGGAATCCGCAGGGATTCCGGCCTTTTCTGTATCAGGTCCGCATCAAAACGTGCTCAGGCTTCGGAGAGTTCGTCGTCGGGAAGGCGAACCAACGTCAGCCGGTAGCCGACGTTGCGGACGGTGCTGATCAGGTTTTCGTGGTCCACGCCCAACTTGGCGCGAAGGCGCCGGATGTGGACGTCCACAGTCCGGGTGCCCCCGTAGTAGTCGTAGCCCCACACTTCGGTCAGCAGCTGTTGGCGGGTAAACACGCGCCCTGGGTGCTGTGCCAGGTACTTAAGGAGTTCGAACTCCTTGAAGGTCAGGTTGAGCGGTTGGCCGTTGACGCGCGCTGTGTAGCTCGCCTCATCAATAACGACGCCGGCCGCCCGGATCTCTGTCTGGGTTTCCTCTTCGCCGGTGACGGCCCGAGCCATGGCCAGGCGGATGCGGGCCTCGACCTCGGCCGGTCCCGCGGAGTCCAGCACGATGTCATCAACAGCCCACGCAGACGAGACGGCAGCCATGCCGCCTTCGGTGAGGATCAGCATCAGGGGTGCGCTGAGGCCGGTGGCCTTCAGCAACTGGGTCAGGGAGCGGGCACCCACCAGGTCTTTACGGGCATCCAGGAAGACGATGTCCGTGGGATCGGTTTCCAGCAAGGCTGTGGGTTCCGCCGGGAGGATGTGCACACGGTGGTTCAACAGTTCCAAGGCAGGCAGAATGTCCACCGAAGAGCCGGTGCTGTTCGTTAGGAGCAGGATGTGCGACATAGTTCCTCCAATGGGCTTTACGCGCATCATCGGGCGTCGAAACCGGAGTCTCACCGGTCGGTCACAGCACGCAGGCCGCCTCTTCCCGTTGTAACGGGATCAAGGCATACACTGTGCGCCGTTGAAGTCTGAGTATACCCACCTGGGCCCGGCCAGACAGGGATTCGTGACGGGCAGGGGGCGGAATTACGACATATTGGCCTGGGTTAAGGCAGGATTGTCGAGAGGTCGTAAGGCGCATCGGATTGAGGTCGGCACACAGTGAAGTCTTGGAGCATCGGGGTATTCGGACTCGTGGCGCTCGCAGCCATCGTGGCCAGCACCTTCGTTTCCCGGGAAGCCATGGTGGGCGTGGGCATCGTGGCCTCTGCAGCCGTGGGCATCGGGTGGCCGCATTTCCTGGCAGTTCCGGCCAAGAAGACCCTGGCTGCCGTCATTGGGCTTTCGGGTGTGGGGTCGGCTGTGGCCGCGGCTTACATGCCGGCACCGGGTTTCCTTGATGGCACGCCCGCTTTCGTGGCTTTGGGCGTCATGGCAGTTTTCGTTGTCCAGCTTGTCCGGGGCACGGGCCAGGCCCAACGCCTCGAGTCGACCCTTGGCTGCTGCGCCGGCGTCCTCCTGAACTGCCTCGGCGCAGGCTGGATTGCCGGTGCCCGTTTCAACGGGGTCAAGGAAATGGTCCTCGTGGCAGGGCTGAGCGCTGCGGTTGCCCTGCTGGTGGGAATCATCCGTTGGCCTGACCGTATCGTGGCCCCGCTCGGCGTGGTCATGGCGGCCCTGATGGGTCCGTTGGCCGGCCTTGTCTTCTCGGACATCGCAGTGCTTCCCGCAGCGCTGGTGGGTGTCGTCGTCGGATCGGTGCTGGTCAGCTTCCGGCGGATGACCACGTTGCGGCGCGGCCGGCTTAATCTTGCTGCCGCGATTGGCATGGGTGTCGCACCCGTATGGGCCGTGGGCGCCTTGGCTTACTTCATCGACAAACTTCTCATCTACTAACGGTTAGGATGGCATCATGTCTGTTCTCGCATATGAAATCTTCTTCCTCGTTCTCCTCGGCCTGGCAAGTGTCGCGATGGCATGGTTTGCCGGCTATGTCGTATACCGTCTGTTCCAGGGACAGAAGTAGGACCTTTGGTCCTGCAGTCCCAGCAAGGTTGCCGCTGTGCCTATTGAGATCCCAACTGACCTGACGCCTGAACTCGTCCCCCTTTCCTGGCTCATTGGTGAGTGGGAAGGCCGTGGACGGCTAGGCAGTGGAGACGAGGATTCCGAGCACTTCGTCCAGCATGTCTCCTTCACCCACAACGGCCTTCCGTACTTGCAGTACAGGGCCGAAACCTGGCTCAGTGACGACGCCGGCGCAAAGCTGCGCCCGTTGACGGTTGAGACGGGTTTCTGGGCCTTGGAGCGAAAGCTTGAAGAGGGCGACGGCGGCCCGGGACTGATTCCGGCCGACATCGTTCCTGTGCTCAAGACCGCGGACGAGGTGGAGGAGCGCCGGAACGACGACGGCGGCTTCGACATCTCGGTGTCGATTGCTCATCCCGGTGGCATCACCGAGCTCTACTATGGCCAGATCAAGGGGCCCCAGATCCAGCTCAGCACCGACATGGTGATGCGCGGGAGCCATTCCAAGGAGTACACCGCAGCTACCCGGATCTTTGGCCTGGTTGATGGCAACCTGCTATGGCGCTGGGATGTTGCTGCCAGTGGCAAGGCCCTCGAAGCGCACGCCTCGGCTTTCCTCAACAGGGTTTCCTGACAAGAGGTCTTCCTGACAAGAGGTCTCACTGTACGTTCCGCCCAGCAACCAGCAAAAGGAGCAGATAGTGAACACCAACCTCAAGCCCCAGGGCTACGAGGGCCTGAAGGCCGTCTTCTTCAATGGCACCCTTAAGCCTTCGCCGCAGTTGAGCAATACCGATGGCCTGATCAGCATCAGCCGCGCCATCATGGAAAAGCAGGGCGTTTCCACCACCCTCATCCGCACGGTGGACCACGACATCGCCAGCGGCGTCTACCCGGACATGCGGGAACATGGTTGGGCGACGGACGAATGGCCCGAGCTCTACCCCGCAGTGCGGGATGCCGACATTGTGGTGGTTGCCGGTCCTATTTGGCTGGGTGACAATTCATCGCAGACCAAGAAGCTGATCGAACGCCTGTATGCCCATTCCGGCGAGTTGAACAGCAAGGGCCAGTGGGCGTTCTACCCGAAAGTCGGCGGTTGCCTCATCACTGGCAACGAAGACGGTATCAAGCACTGCGCCATGAACGTGCTGTACAGCCTCCAGCACGTCGGCTTCACGATCCCGCCCCAGGCCGACGCCGGGTGGATCGGTCCCGTGGGTCCGGGCCCCAGCTACCTGGACGAAGGATCGGGTGGCCCCGAGAGTGATTTCACCAACAGGAACACCACGTTCATGACGTGGAACCTCCTGCACATGGCCAAGATCCTTCGGGATGCCGGCGGGATCCCCGCGTACGGCAACCTTCCGGCGGAGTGGAAAGCCGGCACCCGTTTTGATTTCGAGAATCCGGAATACCGCTAAGCCGCAAGGACTTCTACTACATATGACTTACAAGAGCCCCCTGTTGTCGCGCCCTGGCGCGGTCGAAGATACCGGCCTCGACGCCGGTGTCGCAGCGCATTACGGTGAACCCCTGCGGGAGCAGCGCGCCCTGGCGACCGGAACCGCCGTCGTCGATCTCTCGCATCGCGGGGTGGTGACTGTGTCCGGCCCGGACCGGCTCAGCTGGCTCAACACGCTGTCGTCGCAGCAGCTCACCAATCTGCAGGCCGGCGTCTCAAGCGAGTTGCTGCTCCTCAGTGTCCAAGGCCGCATTGAATTTGATGCCCGGGTCATTGACGACGGCGCGACCACTTGGCTGATCGTCGAGGCGGCAGAAGCAGGTCCCTTGGCCGAGTGGCTGAACAAGATGAAGTTCATGCTCCGTGTCGACATCGATGACGTCTCTGAGCAGTGGGCGGTGGTGGGTGCTACCAAGCCCGTAGAGCAGTTGTCGTCGAGCCTGGTGTGGGAAGATCCGTGGCCGCATGTCAGCCCGGGCGGCTATGCCTACAGCATCGTCCCGGAGGAGTCCCACCCGGGCCTCGAGCGGCCCTGGTTCGAGTACCTGGTGCCGTCCGCTGAGCTGGAACACGCCGTGGATGGTCTGCCGTTGGCGGGCGCGATGGCCGCGGATGCCCTCCGTGTTGCTGCGTGGCGGCCGAGGCTTGGCGCTGAGACTGACGAGAAGACCATTCCCCACGAATTGGATCTCCTCCGCACCTCCGTCCATTTGAACAAGGGCTGCTACAAGGGCCAGGAGACCATCGCGCGGGTCCATAACCTGGGGCACCCGCCGCGGCGCCTCGTGTTCCTGCAGTTGGACGGTTCGCAGCACACGTTGCCGGCAGTCGGCAGTGTCGTATTTGCCGGGGAACGCAAGGTGGGTACCCTGACATCTGTGGCGCAGCACTTCGAAATGGGGCCAGTGGCCTTGGCTGTCATCAAGCGGTCAGTGTCGGCTGAAGAAGCCCTGACAGTGATGGACGGTGACGAGTCTTACACCGCTGCCCAGGAAGTGATCGTCGCCCCCGACGCCGGCCAGGTCGTCGGGCGCCAGACCGGATTCCTGAAGGGACCCCACCGATGAGCCAACCCACCAACGCCGGTACCGAGGGCGGCGCAGACGACGACGCCTTGGCACTCGCCCACGCTCTGTTCGATGCTGCCCGTGAAGGAAACACGGACTTACTGAGGGGCTACTTGGATGCCGGTGCTCCGGCGAACCTGACCAATGCCGCAGGGGATTCCCTCTTAATGCTGGCCGCCTACCACGGCCACGACGAGGCCGTGCAGCTGATCCTCCATCACGGCGCTGACGTCAATGCGGCCAACGACCGCGGCCAGACCCCACTTGCCGGCGCTGTTTTCAAGGGCTACACCAGCGTCGCACGGGTCCTGCTGGATGCGGGTGCGGACCCCGACGCCGGTCGGCCCACCGCCCGCGAGGCTGCCGCGATGTTTGCCCGGGCGGAGATTCTGGCACTCCTGGGCTGAACCACCACTAGAACGGCCCGGTCGCCATGGCGGCCGGGCCTTCTTGCGCCCTACTATTCCACGTGGAATAGTTGTTGTGGAATATATGAGGGGAAGGCGCTGGATGCCCAAAGCTGCAGAATTGACGCCACTCGGTGTGGCGTCGTTGGCTCTTCTGGCCGAAGGGCCAATGCATCCCTACGAGATGTACCAGCTGCTCATGGCCCGCCATGAAGACCGGCTGGTCAAGGTTCGTCCGGGTACGCTGTACCACTCGGTCGGCCGCCTCGAGGAAAACGGACTCGTGGAGGCCACCGGAACCGAGCGGGAAGGTAACCGGCCCGAGCGGACGACGTATCGGATTACGGATGCCGGCCACCAGGCCTTGGACTCGCGGCTGCAGGCCATGCTGTCTACGCCCGTCAATGAGTATCCGGTTTTCCCCCACGCCATCGCCGAAGCCCACCACCTGCCGGCCCAGGTGGTGGCCGAATTGCTGGAACAACGGGTGGTGGCACTCACCGCCGACCTCGACTTCCTGCTCCATGCCGAGGACGTCGTGACTGGCAAAGGACTGGACCGTAAGTACTGGATTGATATCTCGTACCAACAGGCCATGCGCCGTACGGAGATTGCGTGGATCCGCGGTCTCCTCGAGGAGTTGAGCAGCGGGCAACTGCCCTGGGATGAACCCCGGCCAACTCCTGTCGAACTTTCAAACAAGCCTAAGGAATCCCTTGGAAAACGTAGCTAAACCGTGGCCCGCGCTGTGGTCACTCGTCGTGGGGTTCTTCATGATCCTCATCGACACCACCATTGTGTCGGTCGCGAATCCGCGCATCATGGAGGGCCTCAACACCGACATCAACGCCGTCATCTGGGTCACGAGTGCCTACTTGCTGGCCTATGCGGTGCCCCTGCTGATCACCGGCAGGTTGGGTGACCGGTTCGGTCCCAAAAACCTCTACCTGATTGGCCTGGTGGTGTTCACCCTGGCTTCCTTGTGGTGCGGCCTCTCGGGTGATGTCACCATGCTGATCGCCGCCCGTGCAGTCCAGGGGCTGGGTGCTGCCATGATGACACCCCAGACCATGGCCGTCATCACCAGGATCTTCCCGCCGGACCGTCGGGGTGCCGCCATGGGCCTGTGGGGTGCCACTGCAGGCATGGCAGTCCTCGTGGGCCCCATCCTCGGTGGTGTCCTGGTGGACAGCCTCGGATGGGAGTGGATCTTCTTCGTCAACGTTCCCATCGGACTCGTCGCCTTCATCCTGGTGACCCGTTTCGTGCCGAAGCTGACCACGCACAGCCACACCTTCGACGTCGTCGGCGTGCTGCTTTCCGCCGTGGGCATGTTCCTGCTGGTCTTTGGTATCCAGGAGGGACAGACCTACAAGTGGGGCACCGTTTCCGGTGTCATTTCGGTGTGGGGACTCATCATCACGGGACTTGTTGTGCTGGCCCTCTTTGTCGCATGGCAGTGGATTCTTGAGCGCCGCGGCGGTGAGCCATTGCTTCCGCTGGGCCTGTTCAAGGACCGGAACTTCTCGCTGGGCAACACCACCATCATGGTCGTTGGCTTTACTGTGACCGCGTTTCCGTTGCCTACTATCTTCTACTACCAGACGGTTCGCGGCCTGACGCCTACGCAGTCGGCGCTGCTCATGATCCCCATGGCCGTGATTTCCGGTGCGCTGGCGCCGTTCGTGGGCAAGCTGATCGACCGTGCCAACCCGCGGTGGTTCGCAGCCTTCGGCTTGCTGTGCTTGTCGGGTGCCTTGTTCTGGACGGCGTCCCTGCTGGGTCCTGATACGCCCATCTGGATGTTCCTTTTGCCGAGCGCTCTGCAGGGTGTTGCCAATGGCTTCATTTGGGGCCCGGTCTCCAATGCCACCACACGCAATCTGGATCCCCGCCAGGCTGGTGCTGGTTCAGGTGTCTTCAACACCACCCGCCAGATTGGCGCTGTACTGGGTTCGGCCGCTATCGCTGCCTTGATCCAATCCCGCCTGGCCGCGGAACTGCCGGCAGCACCGGCCGGTGCACCGGCCGGCGAAGCGTCCATGGGCGGCGTCCTGCCGGACTTCCTCCACGCAGGATTCTCGACGGCGATGAGCCAGTCAATCCTGCTGCCCGCCTTTGCCGTCCTGGTCGGCGCCATCGTGGCGTTGTTCTTCGCGAAGCCGAAGTCCGTATCAGGTTGGGGTGGCAAGGCTCCTGCACAAGCCGAGGAAGCGAACGCCGAACTCCAGAGCTAGCAGTGGTGTTCTTGTGCAGCTGACGTGCTCATTGGCGCTTCTTTGGGCCGTCAGCTGTACAAAACTTCCGCGAGGAGTCAGCCGAGCCGAACGCTTGCGTGGAGACCGCCCGTGGCGAAGCCAAGGTGGCGGGCCATCGCAAGTGCTCCGGTGTTGCTGACGTCGGACTTCCATTGGAGCGTAAGGCCAGCTGCGAGGGCTTCGTGGGCGGCGATGGAAGCAGCCAGTGTTCCCAGGCCGCGCCGGCGCCATGGCGGAGCAACCAGCACACCCATGTCGGCCAGTATCCCCTCCCACTCGGAGTAGGCTCCGCAGGCCACAGGCGTGGATTGCTCATCTGCCGGATTCATGATGGTGAACCGGTGTTCAAGGCCTTGGAGTCCCACTTCGTTCACGTCATCCGGAGGGCACAGCCCTTCCAGGAGGATGGCTTCGGGGTTGCCCGGCGAGACCATGAGGTCGTCCGAGGGCTGTTGGAGCGGCAGATCGTCGGCGAAGAACAAAGCCGACGATCCCAGTCCGTGCCCCCCATGTGAACGGGTGAGGGTCAACAGCGTCACATGCTGTGCGAGGTCCGTGTCCGGGATCCCTGCTGCCGCGTCCAGTGCCCATTGCGGTCCCACCAGGGCTGACACCCCGAACAACCGCAGAAACACAACGTCGCGGGCGGCCTCGTCCACACGGGTGATTCTGTGGGCAGGTTCTCCCGGGGCAGCCCCGGTAGAGGCGAGCCTGGCAGCGGCGGTGGCGAAAGCGTCGTCGTCGAGCCCTAAATGGCGAGCCCACGCCAGCTGGATAATTGCAGCGGACGTGGGCTCTAATGTCATGGATTCAGCCTAGCGGACTAGCCGAACAGCACTGACGCTTCGTCGTAGCGGTGCTGGGGCACAGTCTTGAGCTTGCCCAGGGCTTCCTCGAAACCGACGTGCGAGATGTCCGTTCCCTTGAGGGCGACCATGGTGCCCCAGCGGCCTTCAACCACGGAATCGATGGCGGCCATGCCAAGGCGGGTCGCCAGGACACGGTCATCGGCGGTGGGGACGCCGCCGCGTTGGATGTGGCCCAGGATCGTGGCACGTGTCTCGATGCCCGTGCGGGCCTCAATCTCGGGGGCGAGCTGGTCGGCGATGCCGCCAAGCCTCGGACGGCCGAAGGTGTCCAGGCCGCGCTCGGAGTGCGGGGATTCCATGTGGTCAGGTACGAAGCCTTCGGCGACAACCACCAGCGGGGCACGGCCGCGGTCGTGGGCTTCCTGGACCCACTCGGTGATCTGTTCGATGCTCGCCTTCTGTTCCGGAATCAGGATGGCGTGGGCACCGGCTGCCATTCCGGCGTGCAGGGCGATCCAGCCGACGTGGCGGCCCATGACCTCGGCGATCATGCAGCGGTGGTGGGATTCACCGGTGGTGCGAAGCCGGTCGATGGCCTCAGTGGCAATCTGCACGGCTGTGTCGAAACCAAAGGTGTAGTCGGTGGCGTCGAGGTCGTTATCGACGGTCTTGGGGACGCCGACAATTTTCAGGCCGGCATCCGTGAGCCGCTTGGCAGCAGCCAGGGTTCCCTCGCCGCCGATGGCGATGATCGCGTCAATGCCCAGGCGCTCCATGTGCGCCTTGATGACGTCCGGGCCGCCGCCGTTTTCGAAAGGATTGGTCCGGGAGGTGCCCAGGATGGTTCCGCCCTGCTTGGCGATACCGCGGACCATGGTGCGCGGGATGTCGATGACATCACCTTCAACAACTCCACGCCAGCCGTCGCGGAAACCCACAAACTCCTGGCCGTGGATCGCGATGCCTTTGAGGACTGCACCGCGGATTACTGCGTTGAGGCCGGGGCAGTCGCCGCCGCTGGTAAGAATGCCAATTTTCATGTTTGCTCACTCATGGCTTGGAGGAATACGTCAGAGCGCCACGCTGAGCTCCCCATGATTGTAGACGGGCATGTGGGGTGGGACACAAACGGTTACTTTTTAACCTGGCCGTGCGGTATTGGAAACGTGCCTGAAAACAAGCAGAAGCGCCCTGCCGGCAGGCAGGGCGCTTCTCTGCGATTCAGGCTATTACCTGGAACGCTGGCTGATGAAGGATTCGAGGGCGATTTTGCCCTGCTGGTCCGGCAGGATGAGCCAAGCCAGGATGTAGACCACGAATGCGGGCCCCGGGAGCAAGCAGAAGAGCAGGAACGCGACGCGGACGTACGCCACGTCCACGTTGAGCTTGGCTGCGATCCCTCCGCAGACGCCGCCCAGCCAACGCTGTGGCCCACGCTTCAGGCCGAAACCCCTGACGATGCTGAAGAACTTGTCCATGGCTACACACTTCCTTGTTGTGGATGCTTTGTCACGTGCACGGCCAAGTCACCGTGCCGAACTCTTTGATTTGGCTGAACCCTTGCGGGCGGACAAAAGGCCGCCGACTATCAATGCCGCACCGGCTCCAATCATGAGGCCGATCAGCACATAGGTGCCGTTCAGTGCCACCCAGCCAAGAGTGGAAACGACGATCAGGGCGGCCAAGGCGATGACGATCAAACCCCACACCATTGTTCCGATCCTGGCCTGGTGGGGCTCATCGTCGTCCTTGGGCTCCACCCGGTACGTGGGTTCCAGCGGTGGCGTCAAGGGAATCTGCTGGAGTTGAGGCTTGGGCACGGCCTGGGTGGGACGGGTTTCCTTGGGCAGGGCCTCCGTCGGTTGTGCGTCGCGTGCCTCTTCCGGCTGGTTGGTACCCATGTCAGTGTCCTTCCTGGATGGTCACGTTGCTGAACGTGCCGTCAATTTTCACCACAAGGTTGGCTCCGGGCTTTTCCGTGTTGTAGACGGTGGTGTCGTCCTGGAGGCGGCCACCGCGGTCCGAGCCATGTTCGTTGAGGTTGCCGAATGTCATGTCGGCTTGGACTTCCACGGGCACGTTGTCCGGGATAACAACGGTCACGTTGCTGGCGGTGGCGTCTACGGGGACCACCACTTCGGAGATCAGGGGCGCAGCCAGGGTCATATTGCTCAAGTCCAAGCGGCCTTGGGCTCCGGTGACATTGATGCCCTGGCGCGCCTGCTCCAGGCTGGTGGGTGTCCAGTTCACGTCGTGGAAGCTGAAGCGGTCGCCGTTCCGCGGAACCACGTTGAAGATTCCGCCGATGATGAGTGCCACGATTGCCAGGAATCCCAGGAACCCCGATGTCCGTCCACGGAGACCTGCCACCAGGATGCCGATGCCAAGGACTGCCGCACCCGTGGCCCAAACCACGGCGTTGGCGGAGCTGCCCAGCTCAATGACGTTGCCGGCGTCGAGCGCCTTTAACGTTCCGCCGGCCAGCAGCGCGGCTCCGGCAGAGACTGCGACGATCGCGGGACCGGGCCCTTTACGCTTCGGGGCAGCGGGTTTTGGCTGCCAGCCCTGCGGGGGAGTAGGTCCGTAGGGCGGACGCGGGTCCGAAGGGCCGAACGGGCCGGAGGGTGGAACGGGGCCCGAGCCGTAGCTGCCGGACGGATTCGGACGCCCGTGGTGCGTGGTGCCGGCTTGGGCCGGGCCGTAAACAGGAACGCCGGTGTTGGTCCCCGTCGCCGTCGCGGCGCTGTAAGTGGTGGGCGTGCCGTAGGCGGGCGAACTGCCCGGAGCCGTTGCGTAGTTTTGCTGCCCTACGGGCGGAGTCCCCTTCGACGCCTTATTGCGTTGGACCAGGAAGTAGATCAGGTAGAAGACGCCGCCCACCCAGAAGAGGGTCCAGAACAGGCCGGGCAGTCCATCCCATCCCCAGCCCCAGAAACCGCGCCCCAGGCCCGGCAGGCCGATGATGGTAGTGATCAGCGCGCCCGTCATGCCACCGGACCAGCGGCCCGCTGCAGCTTCCTGTACGTGGATCCGGCCATCGGGTTCCGGCAGGAGTGCCCAGGCAACGCCATAGAGGAGCACGCCCACGCCGGCAAAGAGCGCCAGGACAATGAAGATGCCCCTCACGATCAGGGGGTCGATGCCGAACCTGTGGGCTACGCCGCTCGCGACGCCGCCGATCCACCGGTCCGGACCGCGGCGGATGCCCTGGCTGCGGATCCAGTCGAAGAAGTTCTGCTGGGCAGGGGACGTGTCCCCGCTGGTGGGGGCGCCCTTTCCGCCCTCGGGACCCGTGCCCGCAGGAGCACCGGTGTAGGCACTGGAGCCGGACGGGCCGGCATTGCCAGGCGTTCCGGGTTCCTCTGGGTTCATGCTGTTCGCGTTCATACTTCGATCCTGCCGTTCCGTGCCCCGTGCCCTCTACTGGGGGATACCCTGAATGATCCCTGAGAGACCCCCGAACCACGCTGGTTTCCGGTTCGGGGCACCTGATCCGTGCTTGGATTGATACATGACAACCGCTGTACAACGTCCCGCGCTGGTTCGCAGCAGCGACCGCATGATCGCGGGCGTGTGCAGTGGATTGGCCGACCACCTGGGCTGGCCCGTCAAATACGTACGGCTCGGCATGATCTTGGCTTGCTTCGCCGGTGGGGCGGGCGTGGCCTTTTACGCGTGGCTGTGGACCATGGTTCCCACCGCGGATGAGAACGCCAAGCGCAACGCCCGCCGACCGGCGTCGTCCATTGCCCCGGCGGTGAGCCTGCCGCCCGTGCCGGTACCCGGCGTCGGCCCCGCCACTGCAGCGTACGACGCCGGAGGGTCGGCGACCGTGCCCGGTGACCGTTCTGCCGGTGGCACGGCTGCTGCCGGACCAACGGCCGGACCAGGGGATGGAGGTACCGCCAGCCCGGCTGGAGCACCGTATGGCTTCGGCGCTGCCTCCGCTGAAGACCGGTGGGGCGGGACAGCGCTGGCCTCGTGGTTCTCCTTCCGTCGGATCCAGTACGGCAAGGAAATCCTGTTGGGCGCCGCCTTGCTGCTGGTGGCGGCCATCCTGATCGCGCGCCAGTTCGGCGTGGACGTCCCGTTGGGGACGCTCATTCCGGCTGCGGCCATCCTGGGTGGTGCGGCGATCGCCTGGATGCAGCTGGACGAGACCCGCAGAGCCGGCCTGGTGGACAAGACGAAGGCCGACCAAGCCGGTGGCTGGGTTCGCTTGGCAGCAGGCCTGGCGCTGGTGGTGGCCGGTGTCCTGGTGATGGTGTCCGGCTCGGGTTCGTGGGAGCAAACGTGGCTGGCGCTGCTGGCATCCGTGGCTGTTTTGGGTGGGGTGGCCTTGGTGCTCCTGCCGTGGGGCCTGAAGTTTTGGAAAGACCTGGAAACCGAGCGCGCCGGACGGGTACGCGAGACGGAGCGGGCCGAGATCGCGGCGCATCTGCACGACTCTGTCCTCCAGACCCTGGCCCTGATCCAACGCCGGGCCGGTTCCGAACAGGACGTGGTGCGCCTGGCAAGGGCGCAGGAACGCGAACTCCGTGCCTGGCTCTTCAGCGACGCCGCCAAGGAATCCGGGCTCCTCGCCGACCGCATAAAATCCGTGGCGGCCGAGGTGGAAGATTCCCACGGCCAGGCGGTCGAGGTCGTAACAGTGGGGGATACCGCCATGACGGACCGGCATGAAGCCTTGGTCCAGGCTGCCAGGGAAGCGATGCTGAATGCGGCGCGGCATGGTGGCGGAACGGTCTCTGTGTACATGGAAAGCACGGCTGGCAGCACGGAGATTTTCATTAAGGATCGCGGCCCAGGCTTCGATCCGGATGCCGTCCCCGAAGACAGGTTGGGCGTGAAGGAATCGATCATCGGCCGCATGAAGCGGCACGGCGGTTCAGCGGTAATCACCAGTAGCAGTGCAGGCACGGAAGTCCGCTTGGCGCTCCCTTCGGCAACCGTGGAAGCCGGGGAACAACGGACCAGTGATGTTCGGAATGGAGAATCGAAGCAATGAATACCAACCCTGACAGTGACGCGGGACGCAGGGTGCGGGTGGTCATCGTGGATGACCACACCATCTTCCGCTCCGGGCTCAAAGCCGACCTCGACGAACGCATGGACGTGGTGGGCGAGGCCGGCACCGTGGAACAAGCCATCGCTGTTATCGCGGAGAAGCGCCCGGAGGTGGTGCTGCTTGACGTGCACCTTCCGGGTGGCCTGGGTGGGGGCGGCCGGGAAGTCATCGCCGGTTCGAACGCTCTGCTGGGTACCACCAGCTTCCTGGCCCTCAGCGTCTCCGACGCAGCCGAGGACGTGGTTTCCGTGATTCGCGCCGGCGCGCGCGGCTACGTTACCAAGACCATTTCGGGCAAGGAGATTTCCGACGCCGTGATCCGGGTGGCCGACGGTGACGCCGTCTTCTCGCCACGGCTGGCGGGCTTCGTGCTCGATGCCTTTGGGACGGCTCCGGCGGACATCGCGGACGATGAACTGGACAAGCTCTCTGCCCGGGAACTGGAAGTCATGAGGCTTATCGCGCGCGGTTACAGCTATAAGGAAGTGGCCAAGGAACTCTTCATTTCCATCAAGACCGTTGAAACGCATGTGTCCGCGGTCTTGAGGAAGCTGCAGCTCTCCAGCCGGCATGAGCTCACCAAGTGGGCGGCCGAGCGCCGCCTCCTCTGACGCTCTCTCACGTCCCGCCCCCTTGGGCCGAACGCTCTCTCACGTCCCGCCTGCTTAAACGCGAACGCTCTTCCACCCGCCGGGGTTGGAAGAGCGTTCGCCGTCAGGACGGACCGTTATTTGGCTTTACCCAGGAATTCCTGGATGCGGCGGACGCCCTCGGCGAGGTCTTCGTCTCCAAGTGCGTAGGACAGGCGGACGTAGCCGGAGGGGCCGAAAGCTTCGCCCGGAACGATGGCAACTTCAACTTCGTCGAGGATGAGCGCCGCCAGTTCAGCGGAGGTTTCCGGGCGGACAGGGCCGTTGGACGTTTCGAATTCCTTACCAAGCAGGCCCCGCACGTCAGCGTAGACGTAGAAGGCGCCTGTCGGCGTCGGGCATTCAACGCCGTCGATGGCGTTCAGTCCGGCGACAATCGCCTTGCGGCGGCGGTCGAAGGCCACCTTCATTTCGTCGACGGCGGTCAGCGGGCCCGTGAGGGCAGCGGCGGCCGCGACCTGCATGATGTTCGAAACGTTCGACGTCGCGTGCGACTGAAGGTTGGTTGCGGCCTTGATGACATCTGCCGGGCCGATCATCCAACCGACGCGCCAGCCGGTCATGGCATAGGTCTTGGCGACACCGTTGAGGATGACTACCTTGTCATCGAGCTCCGGGGCGGCAGTGGCGATCGAGGTGAACTCAACGCCGTCGTAGGTGAGGTGTTCGTAGATTTCGTCGGTGACCACCCACAGGCCCTTGGCCGCAGCCCACTTGCCGATCTCCGCAACCTGCTCCGGGCTGTAGACAGCACCGGTGGGGTTGGACGGAGAAACGAACAGCAAAATCTTGGTCTTGTCCGTGAGCGCCGCTTCCAGCTGCTCAATCGTCACCAGGTAGCCCTGCTCGGGGCCGGCGAAAACTTCCACAGGCACGCCGCCTGCGAGGCGGATGGCTTCCGGGTAGGTGGTCCAGAACGGGGTGGGGATGATGACTTCGTCGCCCGGGTCAACCAAGGTTGCGAAGGTGTTGTACACGGCCTGCTTGCCACCGTTGGTTACCAGGACCTGGGAAGGATCAACCTTGTAGCCGGAGTCCCGCAGGGTCTTGTCGGCAATGGCTTTCTTCAGCTCGGGAAGACCGCCTGCGGGGGAGTAGCGGTGGTACTTGGGCTGGCTGGCCGCTTCAATGGCTGCTTGGACAATGTAGTCCGGCGTAGGAAAGTCGGGTTCGCCCGCGCCGAACCCGATCACGGGACGTCCTGCGGCCTTCAATGCCTTGGCCTTGGCATCAACGGCAAGGGTGGCGGATTCGGCAATGGCGGAGATTCGCTGTGAAATGCGGGCGGCAGTTGTTCCGGCTGACATCTAGGTACCGTTCTTCGCAGGCAGCTCATGGGCTGGATGATGGGATTCGACGTAAACTACCTTATGCTGTTCTGCGGAGCTCCCGGGTGCCTGCCGGAGTTTGTGACTGATGTTGCTGGTCACAGGCTTTATCCAGGATCCGGAGGTGCTTGAACAGGCCGGTTCGACTATCGCGAAATTCTTGCGTAGACTGGTTCACCGGTGTTGAAAAGCACCGCAGGCTGAAGTGCGGCCTGAAACATGGATTCATTCCATAGGGTAGTGGCGCAATTGGTAGCGCAGCGGTCTCCAAAACCGCAGGTTGCAGGTTCGAGTCCTGTCTGCCCTGCGCAAGCTGTTCCGGCGGAAACGCCGGAACACGCGCAGCAACCATGGCTCTGATCAGAGTCGGGTCAACGACTTTGCAAGGTGAGTGAGGACCAGGTGACCGAAACAGCTGCCAGCAGCTCAAAGGGCCGTCCCGCCAAGAAAGCCGATCGCGGCTTCTTCGCCCGTATTGCACTCTTCGTCCGCCAGGTCATTGGTGAACTGAAGAAGGTTGTTGCCCCCACCCGCAAGGAACTGATCAACTACACGCTCGTGGTGCTGGTGTTCGTGGTCATCATGATGGTCATCGTCAGCCTGCTGGATATCGCCTTCGGGACCGGTGCCAGCTGGGTCTTCGGTGGGTCAGGCATCAAGGACCGCTAAGCGGATCTGTCCGCAAACTGTGTCAATTCCTCCGGATAGACAGGGTTTGCGGAATTGAGCCATTTAAATAGGCATGTTAGGCAATGAGGAAGCAGGAGACCAAGTGTCTGAGCAGGAGCTCGAGGTAAACGAGACTGAGCAGGAAGCAACTGACGACGCCGCAGCTGAAGCTGTGGAAGAGTCCGAGGTTGATTCCGCTGCGCCCGAATCTGCCGACGCCGACGATTCCGAAGACGCTTTCGAGGCTGACGTGGATGACGAGTCGGATGACGCATCCGCCGATGTCGAAGACGAGGACGACGCTGCGGAAGATTCCGACGGCGATGCCCTGGCTGCCGCTGCTGCTGCAGCACCCGTGGATCCCGCCGAGGAATTCAAGGGCAAGCTGCGCCGCCAGGAGGGTGACTGGTACGTCATCCACTCCTACGCCGGTTACGAGAACCGCGTGAAGGCCAACCTTGAGACCCGCATCCAGACCCTGGACATGGAAGATTACATCTTCGAAATCCAGGTGCCCATGGAAGAGGTTGTCGAGATCAAGAACGCGCAGCGCAAGGTCATCAACCGCGTTCGCATCCCCGGCTATGTCCTGGTCCGCATGGACCTGACCGACGCTTCCTGGGGCGCCGTCCGCCACACTCCCGGTGTCACCGGCTTCGTGGGCAACGCCCACAACCCGGTTCCGCTGCGCTTGGATGAGGTCTTCTCCATGCTCGCCCCGGTCTTCGAAGAAGAGCAGGCAGAGCAGGGCAAGCCGGTCAACAAGCAGAACCAGGCTCCCGTGGCCGTCGACTTCGAGGTCGGCGAATCTGTCATCGTCAAGGAAGGCCCCTTCGAGACCCTCCCGGCCACGATCTCCGAGATCAAGCCCGAGTCCCAGACCCTGGTGGTGCTGGTCTCGATCTTCGAGCGCGAAACCCCGGTGACGCTCGCATTCAACCAGGTCACAAAGATCTAGCTGATTCACAAATTTCGCTCCAGCCCTGCCTGCTTAGCAGTTCGGGAGCGGCCGGCCGCCTTGCCATGGCGGCCACCAACCTGGGACGCGCTCCTGTGTCCCAGGAAGCTATTGAGAGAAGGACCCTACATTGGCTCCCAAGAAGAAGGTCACCGGCCTCATCAAGCTGCAGATCCAGGCAGGTGCCGCTAACCCGGCTCCGCCGATCGGTCCTGCGCTTGGCCAGCACGGTGTCAACATCATGGAATTCTGCAAGGCGTACAACGCTGCAACGGAATCCCAGCGCGGAAACGTTATCCCGGTTGAAATCACGGTTTACGAAGACCGTTCCTTCACCTTCATCACCAAGACCCCGCCGGCTGCAGAGCTCATCAAGAAGGCTGCAGGCGTTGCCAAGGGTTCGGCTACCCCGCACACCGTCAAGGTTGCCAAGCTGACCCAGGCTCAGGTTGAAGAGATCGCTTCCACCAAGATGGAAGACCTCAACGCCAACGACATCAAGGCAGCTGCCCTGATCATCGCAGGCACCGCCCGTTCCATGGGCATCACGGTAGAGGGCTGATCCCAGCTTTCACCCGCCGGGCAACCGGCATTTGAACATTGAAATGTCGTGAGGATCCTTGCCGGATCCCATGACTGTGGCAGGACCCAGCGCGGTCCGCAGACCACAACTGCACAAGGAGAAACAGCAGCATGGCAAAGCGCAGCAAAGCATATGAGGCAGCCGTAGCCAAGATCGAGGCTGGCAAAATCTACGCCCCGGTCGAAGCTATCAACCTCGCGAAGGACACCAACCCTTCCAAGTTCGACGCAACCGTTGAGGTAGCTTTCCGTTTGGGCGTTGACCCGCGTAAGGCCGACCAGATGGTTCGTGGCACCGTCAACCTGCCGCACGGCACCGGTAAGACCGCCCGCGTCCTTGTTTTCGCAACCGGTGACAAGGCTGAAGCAGCAATCGCTGCCGGCGCCGACTTCGTTGGTTCCGATGACCTGATCGAAAAGATCGCAGGCGGCTGGACCGACTTCGACGCCGCAGTGGCAACCCCTGACCTCATGGGCAAGGTTGGCCGCCTC
The DNA here is from genome assembly GCF_021538675.1 of Paenarthrobacter sp. AR 02. Classification (GTDB taxonomy): domain Bacteria; phylum Actinomycetota; class Actinomycetes; order Actinomycetales; family Micrococcaceae; genus Arthrobacter. The sequence continues at coordinate 193,189 of NZ_JAJUKH010000001.1, read as the reverse complement.
GGTAAGGTCCTCGGCCCGCGTAACCTCATGCCGAACCCGAAGACCGGTACGGTTACCCCGGACGTCACCAAGGCTGTCAACGACATCAAGGGCGGCAAGATCGACTTCCGCGTCGACAAGCACTCCAACCTTCACTTCATCATCGGCAAGGTGTCCTTCGACGCCAACAAGCTGGCCGAGAACTACGCAGCTGCACTGGAAGAGGTGCTTCGTTTGAAGCCGTCCGCTTCCAAGGGCCGCTACATCCAGAAGGCTACCGTTGCCACCACGTTCGGTCCGGGCATCACCGTTGACCCGAACGTCACCAAGGTCCTCACCGAAGCGTAAGCTTCAGGAGCCCTTGCTCTGAACATGAAGGACCGTCCGGCTTAGCCGGGCGGTCCTTTTGTTGTCATGCCTGTTCCTTGCGGGAGGTGGGCCGTAGGCTGTGGTGCGTGTCGACGTCGAACATTTCAGCACGTGGGGAGCTGTCCGTAGAACGGATCGCCGTCCCCAAGAGTCCCGCGGCCGGTGGGTCGGCCGACTTCAGCGCTTTCCAGCAGTTGGCGGAAGCCCACGAATTGGAGCTGTGGGGCAACCTGGACCGCTGCGCCACCTTTGCCGAGGCGGTGCTCTTCTGGCAGGGCAACAGCTACGAAGGACGGCAGGTTTTCCTGGCCCGCCTGGACGGCACCGTTGTGGGTAGTGGAACCCTGACACTGCCCTTGAGCGAGAACACGACGACGGCGGGCGTGGACGTCGTGGTCAGCGCGCCTTATCGGCGGCGTGGCTTTGGGTCGCTGATCCTCAAAGAATTGGAGGGCATTGCGAGGGGACGGGGACGTGTGTCCTTCGATGCGTATTGCGGTGCGCCCATTCAGCTTGTAGCGCCTGGCACGGAAGTCCTGGAGTCGAAATCGGGTGCAGGTTGCGTGCCCTTGAACGCTGCGGCAACCCGGTTCGCCCTGCACCACGGCTATTCGTTGGAACAGGTCGAAACGAGCAGCCTGCTGCCCTTCCCGGCGCCGGAAGCACTGCTCCGGAAGTGCGAAGCGGAAGTGGCGCCCAAAGCATTGGGCTACAGCCTCGTAACGTGGCGGGGGAGCTGCCCGGAGGACCTGGTGGACACCTTTGCCAGGCTCAAGGGCTTGATGAGCACAGAGGTCCCGATTGCCGGGTTGGGCTGGGAGGGTGAAGAGTGGGACGCTGCGCGGGTGCGCCAGGACGAAGTCACATGGCAAGCAAGTGGTGGGGACTCGCTGACGGCGGCGGCCCGGCACGATGCCACGGGTGAACTGGCAGCCTACACGGTTCTCACTTACCGTGACGCGAGGCCTGCCGTGATCTACCAGGAGGACACCTTGGTGGCTCCGGGACACCGCGGGCATGGCTTGGGAATGATGGTGAAGATCGCCAACCTGCGGAGCGCCAAGGACTCCTGGCCGGACGCCACATCGGTGTTGACATGGAACGCCAATGAAAACCGGCATATGCTGGCCATAAATATCGCCCTGGGATTCAAGCCCTCCGGCTTTGAAGGCGAATGGCAGAAACGGCTGGGATGACTGTAGACGAGGCGAAGACCGTTCAGATCGAGCAGCTGTGGGTGCCTGACACCCTGGACAGCCCTGATGCCAATGATTTCCTGGCCGCCGTGGAAGTTGGGCGCAGGGTCCGCATGGAGACATGGGGGAGTGACGATCTCGCGTACACCCCCTTGGAGAAGCTGCTGGAGTTTTCCGATCCTTACGAGCGCCAGATCATCCTGGTGGCCAAAGTGGACGGCGACATTGTGGGCACCGTGGATATTGCCTTGCCCCTGGCGGACAACATGGACCTGGCCGAGTTCACCCTGGACATCCTTCCTGAGTTCCAGAGCCGCGGCGTAGGACGCCAGTTGTTGGAAGCAGCCGAGGAGCTGGCGCGGGCCGAAGGCCGCACCATGGTCCTGGTGGACACCAACCACCCGGCCACATCCCTGACGGAGATTCCCGAGGACCAGCTGATCCCCGGCAGTGGTGCGGGCTTCGTTCCGGTCAGCAGCCGTGAGGTGGATTTCGCGAAACGGGCCGGCTACACGCTGCAGCACATCGAGCAGTTCAGTTCCTGCATTCTGCCGCTCGATTCCAAACTGGCGGCCACCCTCCAGTTGGAAGCAGACGAGGCCAACGGCGGACGCTACGCACTGCACCACTGGACGGACCGGTGCCCTGAGCCCTGGTTGGAGGCCGTTGCCGCCTTGGAGAACGCCGCCGGGGAGGTGGTCCGCGACGACGAGGACAGCGAAGCCCCCGGTCTTGAACCCACGGGCATGGTGTTCGATCCCGTCGTCCTGCGGGAGACCGAGGACGCAGCATTGGCGCAGGGCCGGCGAACGGTGGTGACCGCCGTCGAGCACCTGGAGAGCGGACGCATCGTGGGCCTGACCACCATCAGCGTCCTGGCGCACCGCCAGGATGTGGTGTTCCAGGACGACACACTGGTCCTGCAGGAACACCGGGGCAACAAGCTGGGCCTGCTGATCAAGGTGGCAAACATGGAAAGGCTCAGCGAGCAGTTCCCTGATGCCCGGGTGATCTACACATGGAATGCGCCCGAGAACCGCTACCTCCTCACAGTGAATAAGCAGCTTGGATTCGCGACGGCGGGTGTTACGGGTTTGTGGCAGAAGGAACTTCCGGGGCGGGCATCCGGAGCAACGACGTCCGACTAGGCAGCCCCCGATTTGGTTTGCTGCACAGTCTCCCGTAATCTTGAAGTACCAAAGACCGTCGGTTGATGGGAATCCACTCTTTCGAGCTCAGCTCAATTCTGCAGCTGCGCCCCTGAGGCACAAGTGAATTCCTTGACGAAGGACCCTGAACATAGGGCGGCCGGCGCAGGTGAACGAAGCAAGTCTCCATGGATCAAACCATGTTGAGCCAAGCCCCGTGCATCTGCGCGGGGCGTTTTTAGTTTTAGCTCTCGTGAGCGGGGACCCGGAAGACCGGCTTTTATCCCCGGAAGGAGGGTTATGACAACGCCTAGCAAGGTCTCCGCAGTTGCAGAGATCACCAACGATTTCAAGGAATCGAACGCGGCTGTCCTGACCGAATACCGCGGGCTCACTGTTGCACAGCTCAAGGAACTGCGTGTTGCACTCGGCCAGGACACCAAGTTCTCGGTCGTCAAGAACACCCTGAGCGCCATTGCAGCCAAGGAAGCTGGAGTTGAAGCATTCAACGATCAGCTTGCCGGCCCCACTGCAATCGCCTTCATCAAGGGTGACGCTGTTGCTGCTGCAAAGAGCCTGACGGACTTTGCCAAGGCCAACAAGCAGCTGGTCATCAAGACCGGCGTCTTCGAAGGCAAGGCATTGGACGCAGCAGGAGTTGCCGCACTGGCAGCCCTCGAGTCCCGCGAACTGCAGCTTGCCCGCGTTGCTGGTGTCCTCAAGGCTCCCGCATCCGCTGCTGCACGCATCATCGACGCTCTGCGCCTCAAGCTTGAAGAAGAGGGCGGCGCATCTGCACCGGCCGCTGAAGAAGCCCCGGCCGCCGAAGAGGCTGCAACAGAGGAAGCTCCGGCTGCTGAAGAAGCACCGGCCGCTGCCGAAGCTGCAACCGAAGAGAACTAAGTTCTCCCCTCAATCAAACTCTGGTGCCTGGACCGGTTTAGCCCGGATCCGCACCAACTAATGGAAGGACGCCACCATGGCGAAGCTCAGCAACGAAGAGCTCATTGAAGCTTTCAAGGAACTGACCATCATCGAGCTCTCCGAGTTCGTCAAGCTCTTCGAAGAGACCTTCGAAGTTACGGCTGCTGCTGTTGCAGTTGCTGGCCCCGCTGCCGGCGGTGCTGCTGAAGCTGCTGAAGAGAAGACTGACTTTGACGTCATCCTCGAAGCTGCTGGCGACAAGAAGATCGCAGTGATCAAGGAAGTTCGCGCCATCACCTCCCTCGGCCTCAAGGAAGCCAAGGACCTGGTTGACAGCGCACCGAAGGCTGTTCTCGAAGGCGCCAACAAGGAAGCTGCCGAGAAGGCAAAGGCTCAGCTCGAAGAAGCTGGCGCAACGGTTACCCTCAAGTAACTCGTTTTGCTTGTGGAAGCCCCGTTCGGTTCGCCGGGCGGGGCTTCCTGCTTTAAGCACCAACGCGGGGTCACTTGCGGCCCATCCCCAGGGGGATTTACCGGCCGTAAGTGACCCCGCGTTGACCTAGGAAGGTTCGCTGATGTCCGCCACGGTCGCCCCGAGTGCCGCAGTAAGCGAGTCGGCGTCCACGAAAGCGCTGCGGCCATGCGCGCCCGCGCCCATAGAGATTCGACGCCCCGTGATGGTGGCGTCGGCGTACACCGGCCACGCGGTGGTACTGCCCAAGGGCGTAATGGTTCCGCGTTCGTAGCCGGTGGCAGCCAAAGCGATGTCGGCGTGGGGGAGCGAGAGCTTGTTGACGCCCACCAATGCGCGCAGCTTCGGCCAGGAAATCTGGCGATCCCCAGGAATGAGGGCGAACAGGAAGCTCCCATCGCGGTGTTTGACCACCAGCGACTTCACGATGTCCGCGGGGCTGATGCCCAGGATGCCAGCCGCCTCTTCGAGGCTGCGGGCAGCGGGACGTTCGACGACGTCGACGTCCAGTCCGCGGGCGGCGGCATCCTTTAGGAAGCGCTCGGCTCCGTCCATCACGTTTTCAGACATGCTGTCTCCTATCAGTCGCGGTACAGGAGCAAGGCCTCGCCCTGCCCGCCGCCACCGCACAGGGAAACGGCGGCTTTGCCCGTCCCCCGGCGCTTGAGTTCGTGGGCTGCGTGGAGGGCCAACCGGGCACCGGAGGCGCCGATGGGATGCCCGAGTGCGATGGCGCCGCCGTGGATGTTGCACTTTTCCAGGGGATAGCGGAGGTCCTTCAAAGACTGGACAGCCACTGAACCGAACGCTTCATTGATCTCGATGAAGTCCAGGTCCTCTGCCGTCCACCCCGCCCGCTTCAGCGCCTGGGCGATCGCATTGGACGGCTGGGAGTGCAGGGAATTGTCAGGTCCGGCCACCTGGCCCGGCTTACCGACCACGGCCAGGTACTCCAAACCGTTGTCCTCGGCGAAGCGGCGACTTGCCAGCACCAGTGCGGAGGCGCCGTCGGACAGGGGAGAGGAATTGCCGGCTGTGATGGTGCCGTCCGTGGCGAAGGCTGCCTTGAGGGGTGCCAACGTTTCCACGGTGGTGTTCGGCCGCACTCCTTCGTCCGTGGTGAGGACCACCGGATCGCCCTTGCGCTGCTTCACGCTGACCGGAGCGATTTCGACGTCGAACGTCCCGTCTGCGATGGCCGCGGCGGCCCGCTGGTGTGAAGCGGCCGCGACCTCGTCCTGGGAGGTGCGGTCAATGCCGAGCGTGACGTTCTTGGTTTCGGTGGAAAGACCCATTGACTGGCCATCGAAGGCATCGGTGAGGCCGTCGTGGGCGGCGACGTCCAGGGCCTGGATGGCTCCGTAGGTCCATCCCTGCCGGGAACCCGGCAGGAGGTGGGGAGCGCGGCTCATGGATTCCTGGCCACCGGCAACCACCACTGTCGCGTCCCCGCTGCGGATCATGCGCGCAGCATCGATCACTGCGGTCAATCCGGAGAGGCACACTTTGTTGATGGTTACGGCCGGGATGTTCCACCCGATACCTGCGGCGATGGCGCTCTGGCGGGCCGGATTCTGTCCGGCGCCGGCCTGCAGTACCTGGCCCATAATGACGGCGTCCACCTGTTCGGCTTTCGCGCCGCTGGCTGCCAAGGCGGCTGTTATGGCGTGCGCACCAAGGTCGACGGCGGTGAATCCCGCCAGTTGCCCGTTGAGCCGACCCTGTGGGGTTCGGGAAGCGGCAAGAATGACAACATCATTGTCGTCAGCGGAGTTGGTCATGGTCTCTCTTCCGATCCGGGAGTGGTGTAGCAAGGCTATCGCGGGCAAGCGTGAGCCTACTCCCTTCAACGAAGGCGCCCATCAAGGCATTCCTTGCGCATCATGCGGGGGCATGTAGGTGCCTTCAGCAACGGTGCTTGCAATCCCGGACGATCTGGGGTAGACAGGAAGGCTGTTTTCCCGTATTGTAGATATTTGCGTCTTCCCTGTTAACCTTCAGCCTTCATATAGCGGTGGGCTTTACCTCTCAGCTGCGTCATTGACGTGCCGTTCCTCAACGTGCACGGCCTTGCGCAGGCTGGGTCCGGGTCATATAGCGGAACCGGAACAAGTATCCTGCGGAGCACTCCGCGGAATGCAAACGGGGGAGATCTGAAAACGCCTGAAGGTCTGTGGAAGGATCCCTCTTGGTCGCCTCGAGCACCTCTAATAACGAAACCGCTAACACGGCAAGCACCGATGGTGCCACCCGCCGCCTCTCATTCGCAAAGATTCACGAACCCCTTGATGTTCCGAATCTTCTCGCCCTGCAGACTGACAGCTTTGACTGGCTGGTCGGAAACGAACGCTGGCAGGCGCGGGTAGCGAAGGCTGTCGAGGAGGGCGACCTCAGCGTCGCCACCACCTCCGGACTTGCCGACATCTTCGAAGAGATCTCCCCTATCGAGGACTTCCAGGGCACCATGTCCCTGAGCTTCTCCGAGCCGGAGTTCGCTGACCCGAAGTACACCATGGCCGAATGTAAAGACCGTGACGCCACCTACTCGGCCCCGCTGTACGTCAAGGCCGAGTTCATGAACAACAACACGGGCGAAATCAAGCAGCAGACCGTGTTCATGGGCGACTTCCCCCTCATGACCGAGAAGGGAACGTTCGTCGTCAACGGCACCGAGCGTGTCGTCGTCTCCCAGCTGGTCCGTTCGCCGGGCGCCTACTTTGAGCGCACCGCAGACAAGACCAGTGACAAGGACATCTTCACCGCGAAGATCATCCCGTCCCGTGGCGCATGGTTCGAACTCGAAATCGACAAGCGCGACCAGGTCGGCGTTCGTCTTGACCGTAAGCGCAAGCAGTCGGTCACGGTTCTCCTGAAGGCCCTCGGCTGGACCGAAGGCCAGATCCTGGAAGAGTTCGGCCAGTACGACTCCATGCGTGCAACGCTGGAGAAGGACGCCACCGAAACCCGCGAAGACGCCCTTCTGGACATCTACCGCAAGCTGCGTCCGGGCGAGCCGCCCACAGTCGAGGCTGCCCAGTCCCTGCTGGACAACCTGTACTTCAACGCCAAGCGCTACGATCTGGCCAAGGTTGGCCGTTACAAGATCAACCGCAAGCTCGGCATCGACCGCTCCCTTGGCGACAAGGAAGCTTCGGTCCTGCACGTTGAAGACATCGTTGCCATGATCAAGTTCCTCGTTGCGCTCCACGCCGGCGAGAAGACCCTCATGGGCAAGCGCGATGGCCAGGACCACGAGCTCCGCGTCGACATCGACGACATCGACCACTTCGGCAACCGTCGCATCCGCGCCGTTGGCGAACTGATCGAGAACCAGGTCCGCACCGGTCTGTCCCGTATGGAACGCGTTGTTCGCGAACGCATGACCACGCAGGACGTCGAGGCCATCACGCCGCAGACACTGATCAACATCCGTCCCGTTGTTGCAGCCATCAAGGAGTTCTTCGGAACCTCCCAGCTGTCGCAGTTCATGGACCAGAACAACCCGCTCTCGGGTCTGACCCACAAGCGCCGCCTGTCGGCACTTGGCCCGGGTGGTCTGTCCCGCGACCGTGCAGGCATGGAAGTCCGAGACGTTCACCCGTCCCACTACGGACGTATGTGCCCCATCGAAACCCCTGAAGGCCCGAACATTGGTCTGATCGGTTCGTTGGCTTCCTACGGCCGCATCAACCCGTTCGGCTTCATCGAGACGCCGTACCGCTTGGTGTCCAACGGTGTTGTCTCGGATGAGGTCCAGTACCTCACCGCCGACGACGAAGCAGAGGTCCTGATTGCACAGGCCAACGCTCCGCTGGATGCTGACAAGAAGTTCTCCGAAGAGACCGTCCTTGTCCGTGCCCGTGGTGGTGGAGGCGAGCCCGTCCTGGTTCCCGCAGGCGAGGTCCAGTTCATGGACGTTTCCCCGCGCCAGATGGTGTCCGTGGCAACGGCCCTTATTCCGTTCCTTGAGCATGACGATGCAAACCGCGCACTCATGGGTGCCAACATGCAGCGCCAGGCTGTGCCGCTGGTCCGTTCCGAGGCACCTTTCGTGGGTACCGGCATGGAACGTGCAGCCGCCGTCGACGCCGGTGACGTTGTCATCGCGAAGAAGGCAGGTGTGGTTACCGAGGTTTCCGCCGAGCTCGTTGTGATGATCAACGACGACGGCACCGAAACCAACTACCGCATCAACAAGTTCGCCCGTTCCAACCAGGGCAACTGCTACAACCACCGCGTCCTGGTCAACGAAGGCCAGCGCCTGGAAGTTGGCGGCATCATCGCTGACGGTCCCGCAACGGACCAGGGTGAGCTCGCCCTCGGTAAGAACCTGCTCGTGGCATTCATGTCATGGGAAGGCCACAACTTCGAGGACGCCATCATCCTGTCCCAGCGCATCGTCGCTGAGGATGTTCTTTCCTCCATCCACATCGAGGAGCACGAAATTGATGCCCGCGACACCAAGCTTGGTGCCGAGGAAATCACCCGTGACATCCCCAACGTGTCCGAGGAAGTCCTGGCAGGCCTGGACGAGCGCGGCATCATCCACATCGGTGCCGAGGTTGAAGCCGGCGACATCCTGGTAGGCAAGGTCACCCCCAAGGGTGAAACCGAGCTGACCCCGGAAGAGCGCCTGCTGCGTGCCATCTTCGGTGAGAAGTCCCGCGAAGTCCGTGACACCTCGCTGAAGGTGCCCCACGGCGAGTCCGGTACGGTCATCGGCGTGCGCGTCTTCGACCGCGACAACGACGACGAACTGCCCCCGGGCGTGAACCAGCTGGTCCGCGTCTACGTTGCAGCCAAGCGTAAGATCACCGACGGCGACAAGCTCGCCGGCCGTCACGGCAACAAGGGTGTTATCTCCAAGATCCTGCCGATCGAGGACATGCCCTTCCTTGCAGACGGTACCCCGGTGGACATCGTCCTGAACCCGCTTGGTGTTCCGGGTCGAATGAACGTTGGCCAGGTCCTGGAAACCCACCTCGGTTGGGTTGCCAAGACCGGTTGGAAGATCGAAGGCGAGCCGGAGTGGGTCAAGAACCTGCCCAACCTGCCCCGTGAAACCGGCCAGACCACCGTTGCCACCCCGGTGTTCGATGGCGCCCGTGAAGAAGAAATCACTGGCCTGCTTGACTCCACCAACGTGACCCGTGACGGCGACCGCCTGATCGATTCCTCCGGCAAGACCCGTCTGTTCGACGGCCGCTCCGGCGAGCCGTTCCCGGACCCGATCTCCGTCGGTTACATGTACATCCTGAAGCTCCACCACCTGGTGGACGACAAGATCCACGCGCGCTCCACCGGCCCGTACTCCATGATCACGCAGCAGCCGCTGGGTGGTAAGGCACAGTTCGGTGGCCAGCGCTTCGGTGAAATGGAAGTGTGGGCGCTCGAAGCTTACGGTGCCGCCTACACCCTTCAGGAACTCCTCACGATCAAGTCGGATGACATCCATGGCCGTGTGAAGGTCTACGAAGCCATCGTCAAGGGCGAGAACATCCCTGAGCCTGGCGTTCCCGAGTCCTTCAAGGTCTTGATCAAGGAAATGCAGTCGTTGTGCCTGAACGTGGAAGTTCTTTCCACGGACGGAACCACGATCGAAATGCGTGACTCTGATGACGCAGTCTTCACGGCTGCGGAAGAACTGGGCATCGATCTGTCTCGTGCAGAGCCCAGTTCCGTAGAAGAGGTTTAGCAGCGGTTCCGGCGGGCGGTGATCAACCACTGTCCGCCGGAACAGCTCCCTCTTCCCGTAACCAAGACTTCAGAATTTAGAGAACAAGAGAGAACAGGGACCATATGTCCAGCGAATCCTCCTTCGGCCTCATGCAGATCGGCCTCGCCACCGCGGAAGACATCCGCGGATGGTCTTACGGTGAGGTCAAGAAGCCGGAAACCATCAACTACCGCACGCTCAAGCCTGAGAAGGACGGCCTTTTCTGCGAGAAGATCTTCGGACCGTCCCGCGACTGGGAGTGCTACTGCGGTAAGTACAAGCGCGTGCGCTTCAAGGGCATCATCTGCGAGCGTTGTGGTGTGGAAGTTACCCGCGCCAAGGTACGCCGTGAGCGCATGGGCCACATCGAACTGGCCGCGCCTGTAACCCACATCTGGTACTTCAAGGGCGTTCCCTCGCGCTTGGGCTACCTTTTGGACCTGGCACCGAAGGACCTTGAGAAGGTCATCTACTTCGCTGCCTACATGATCACCAGCGTTGACACTGAAAGCCGTCACGCCGAACTGCCGAACCTCCAGGTCGAGCACGACCTCGAGAAGAAGCAGATGATCGACAACCGCGACAGCGACATCGCCACGATCGCCCGCGACCTTGAGGACGAGCTTGCCCGTCTTGAAGGCGAAGGCGCCAAGGCTGCCGACAAGAAGAAGGCCCGCGACTCTGCCGACCGCCAGATGGCGAACGTCCGCAAGCGTGCCGACGCCGACATCGAGCGCCTTGAGCAGGTCTGGGACCGCTTCAAGAACTTGAAGGTCGCGGACCTCGAAGGTGACGAGGGCCTGTACCGCGAACTCCGCGACCGTTACGGTCTGTACTTCGAGGGCTCCATGGGCGCCGAGGCCATCAAGAAGCGCCTTGAGACCTTCGACATGCAGGCTGAAGCTGAGTCACTGCGCGACACCATCCAGAACGGCAAGGGCCAGCGCAAGACGCGTGCCCTGAAGCGCCTGAAGGTTGTCAACGCGTTCCTGACCACCAACAACAGCCCGCTCGGCATGGTTCTCGACGCCGTCCCGGTGATCCCGCCGGAACTGCGCCCGATGGTCCAGTTGGACGGTGGCCGCTTCGCGACCTCCGACCTCAACGACCTCTACCGTCGTGTGATCAACCGCAACAACCGACTCAAGCGCCTGCTTGACCTGGGTGCTCCGGAGATCATCGTCAACAACGAGAAGCGCATGCTTCAGGAAGCTGTTGACAGCCTCTTCGACAACGGCCGTCGTGGCCGTCCGGTCACGGGTCCGGGCAACCGTCCGCTGAAGTCCCTGAGCGACATGCTCAAGGGCAAGCAGGGTCGTTTCCGCCAGAACCTCCTCGGCAAGCGTGTTGACTACTCCGGCCGTTCGGTCATCGTCGTCGGCCCGCAGCTGAAGCTGCACCAGTGTGGCCTGCCCAAGCAGATGGCCCTGGAGCTCTTCAAGCCGTTCGTGATGAAGCGCCTGGTTGACCTCAACCACGCCCAGAACATCAAGTCGGCAAAGCGCATGGTCGAGCGTTACCGCCCGCAGGTCTGGGACGTGCTGGAAGAGATCATCACCGAACACCCGGTGCTGCTCAACCGTGCACCTACCCTGCACCGCCTCGGCATCCAGGCCTTCGAACCGCAGCTTGTGGAAGGCAAGGCAATCCAGCTTCACCCGCTGGTTTGTGGCGCCTTCAACGCTGACTTCGACGGCGACCAGATGGCAGTTCACCTGCCGCTGAGCCCGGAAGCCCAGGCCGAAGCACGCATCCTGATGCTGTCCTCGAACAACATCCTGAAGCCGTCCGACGGTCGTCCGGTGACCCTGCCTTCGCAGGATATGATCATCGGCCTGTACCACCTGACCACCAAGCGCGTCGGTTCCGCCGGCGAGGGCCGCATCTTCTCCTCGGTTTCAGAAGCGATCATGGCGTACGACGCCCGTGACCTGCACCTGAACTCGCAGATCAAGATCCGCCTTGACGACTTCGTGCCGTACGCAGGCTGGGAAGCTCCGGAAGGTTGGGAGCCCGGTCAGCCGGCTCTCGTTGAAACCTCCCTGGGCCAGGTCATCTTCAACCAGACGCTGCCCGAGGATTACCCATGGGTTGAGGCTGTTGCCGACAAGGGCGAACTGTCCCGGATCGTCAACGACCTCGCTGAGCGCTACCCGAAGGTTGTCACGGCTGCAACGCTGGATAACCTGAAGGACGCCGGCTTCTACTGGGCCACCCGTTCGGGTGTCACGGTTGCCATCTCCGACATCGAGGTTCCGGCTTCCAAGCCGGGCATCCTTGCCGGTTATGAAGGCATGGCTGCCAAGATCCAGGGCCAGTACGACAAGGGCCTGATCGACGACGACGAGCGTCGCCAGGAACTGATCGAGATCTGGAACAAGGCAACCAACGAGATCGCCCAGGCGATGCGTGACAGCCTGTCCCCGATGAACACCATCAACCGCATGGTGTCCTCCGGTGCACGTGGTAACTGGATGCAGGTCCGCCAGATCGCGGGTATCCGTGGTCTTGTGGCCAACCCGAAGGGTGAGATTATTCCTCGCCCGATCAAGTCCTCCTACCGCGAGGGCCTGTCGGTTCTGGAATACTTCATCGCCACGCACGGTGCCCGTAAGGGTCTGGCCGATACCGCTCTCCGTACCGCCAACTCGGGTTACCTGACCCGTCGTCTGGTGGACGTTTCGCAGGACGTCATTGTCCGCGAAGAGGACTGCGGTACCGAGCGCGGTCTGGTCACCCCGATCGCCGTGCCGGACGCCAATGGTGAACTCGTCATGGACGAGAACGTCGAGAACAGCGCCTACGCACGTACGCTGGCTGTCGACGTCGTCGATGCCCAGGGCAATGTCCTGGCTGCCGGCGGCACCGACTGCGGTGACGTTGTCATCGACCAGCTGCTTGCTGCAGGCATCACCGAGGTCAAGGTCCGCTCCGTGCTCACCTGTGAGTCCAAGGTCGGTACCTGTGCACTTTGCTACGGCCGTTCGTTGGCTACGGGTAAGACCGTGGACATCGGCGAGGCCGTGGGCATCATCGCCGCACAGTCCATCGGTGAGCCGGGTACCCAGCTGACCATGCGTACGTTCCACACCGGTGGTGCTGTCTCCGCCGGTGGTGGCGACGACATCACCCAGGGTCTGCCCCGTATCCAGGAGCTCTTCGAAGCCCGTACTCCGAAGGGTGTCGCACCGATTGCTGAAGCAGCCGGCCGCATCACCATCGAAGAGTCCGAGCGCCAGATGCGCCTGGTTATCACTCCGGACGACGGTTCCGAAGAGATCGCATACCCGGTGCTGCGCCGTTCCCGCCTCCTCATCGAGGATGGCGAGCACGTCAGCGTCGGCCAGAAGCTGATCAACGGTCCGGTGGACCCGAAGCAGGTTCTGCGCATCATGGGCCCGCGTGCTGCACAGAAGTTCCTCGTGGACGAAGTACAGGGCGTTTACCGCAGCCAGGGTATTGGTATCCACGACAAGCACGTCGAGGTTATCGTCCGCCAGATGCTGCGCCGCGTGACTGTCATCGAGTCCGGCGACTCCGACTTGCTCCCCGGTGAGCTCGCAGAGCGTGCCCGCTTCGAGGACGAGAACCGCCGCGTCGTGTCCGAGGGCAAGGCACCGGCTTCCGGCCGTCCGGAACTCATGGGTATCACCAAGGCTTCCTTGGCTACCGAGTCCTGGCTGTCGGCTGCTTCCTTCCAGGAAACCACCCGCGTCCTGACGCAGGCGGCCATGGAAGGCAAGAGCGATCCTCTGCTCGGCCTCAAGGAAAACGTCATCATCGGTAAGCTCATCCCGGCTGGTACGGGTCTGCCCCGCTACACAGAGGTCACTGTGGAGCCGACGGAAGAAGCGAAGGCAAGCCTGTTCACGGGCCCCAGCGCTTTCACCGACTTCTCCTATGACGCCCTGGGCGGCGACGGTGCTCCCGAGTTCCACGCCATCCCGTTGGATGACTACGATCTCGGCAACGACTTCCGCTAAAAAGCGGTTGTCAGCGCTTTGACGGTCGGGTCCCGCACTTTCGAGTGCGGGACCTGACCCGTTTAACCCGCCTTCCGCTGGGGTGACCCGGGGGAGTGGAGGACGACGGCGGCTGCCGGCTTCCGCCGTCGTCCTCCATACACCCGATTAAGGCGCCAGATCAAGCCGTGCTAGACTTTTGGTAATTGTTCTGTGTGGCAGTGGATGAAGGCCGCCGCAGCATCATTTTGGTTTTGTTCTCATGGTGCTGGGTGGAGCCTGTTTCCGGGTTGCGGGCAACATGCGCAACGAATGCCGCACTTTTGCACGCCTACCGGAGTTTCGGCCGGCTGCACGAGCAACGCCAAAGTTCCCACGTTTACACCGGCTGGCGCCGTTGTGTGGGGGCAGAGATCAAACAACGGAGAACACGAAAGTGCCTACGATTAACCAGCTGGTCCGCAAGGGCCGCACGCCGAAGGTCTCCAAGACCAAGGCTCCCGCGCTGAAGGGCAGCCCGATGCGCCGCGGTGTTTGCACCCGCGTTTACACCACCACCCCCAAGAAGCCGAACTCGGCTCTGCGTAAGGTGGCACGTGTGCGCCTCAACGGTGGCGTTGAAGTTACCGCCTACATCCCCGGTGTTGGCCACAACCTCCAGGAGCACTCCATCGTGCTCGTCCGTGGTGGTCGTGTGAAGGACCTTCCGGGTGTCCGCTACAAGATCGTCCGTGGCGCACTCGACACCCAGGGTGTCAAGAACCGCAAGCAGGCCCGCAGCCGTTACGGCGCAAAGATGGAGAAGAAGTAATATGCCTCGCAAGGGTCCGGCCCCGAAGCGGCCGCTAGTTTCCGATCCCGTTTACGGCTCCCCGTTGGTCACGCAGCTGATCAACAAGGTTCTGGTTGACGGCAAGAAGTCCACCGCAGAGCGCATCGTTTACGGCGCACTCGAAGGTGCACGTGCCAAGTCCGGCGGCGACCCCGTTGCCGCCCTCAAGAAGGCCATGGACAACGTCAAGCCTTCCCTTGAGGTGCGTTCACGCCGTGTTGGTGGCGCCACCTACCAGGTTCCGGTTGAGGTCAAGCCGGGCCGCTCCACCGCCCTCGCTCTGCGTTGGCTCGTGGGCTACTCCAAGGCCCGCCGGGAGAAGACCATGACCGAGCGTCTCCAGAACGAAATCCTGGATGCGTCCAATGGTCTTGGTGCCGCTGTGAAGCGTCGCGAAGACACCCACAAGATGGCCGAGTCCAACAAGGCCTTCGCACACTACCGCTGGTAAAACTTCCCGGACGCCGCCGGCTCAACAGAGTCGGCGGCGAACGTGTAGTCCATCCGAAAGGGAGACCCCGTGGCACAGGACGTGCTTACCGACCTTAATAAGGTCCGCAACATCGGCATCATGGCCCACATCGATGCCGGCAAGACCACCACTACCGAGCGCATCCTGTTCTACACGGGTGTGAACCACAAGATCGGCGAAACGCACGACGGCGCTTCGACGACTGACTGGATGGAACAGGAAAAGGAACGCGGCATCACCATCACGTCTGCCGCCGTGACCTGTTTCTGGAACCAGAACCAGATCAACATCATCGACACCCCGGGCCACGTGGACTTCACGGTTGAGGTTGAGCGCTCCCTGCGCGTCCTCGACGGTGCAGTCGCAGTGTTCGACGGCAAGGAAGGCGTGGAGCCGCAGTCCGAGACTGTTTGGCGCCAGGCTGACAAGTACAACGTTCCGCGTATCTGCTTCGTCAACAAGATGGACAAGCTGGGTGCTGACTTCTACTTCACCGTAGACACCATCATCTCCCGCCTCGGTGCCAAGCCGCTGGTCATGCAGCTGCCCATCGGTGCCGAGAACGACTTCATCGGTGTCGTCGACCTCCTCGAAATGCGTGCCCTGGTTTGGCCTGGCGACGCTAAGGGTGACGTCACCATGGGTGCTTCCTACGAAGTACAGGAAATTCCGGCGGACCTCCAGGCCAAGGCCGAGGAGTACCGTGCGCAGCTCGTTGAGACTGTGGCCGAGTCCTCCGAAGAGCTCATGGAGAAGTACCTCGAAGGTGAAGAACTCACCCTCGAAGAGATCAAAGCCGGCATCCGCAAGATGACCATCAACTCTGAGCTCTACCCGGTCTTCTGTGGTTCAGCCTTCAAGAACCGCGGCGTTCAGCCGATGCTGGATGCTGTTGTCGACTTCCTGCCGAACCCGCTCGACGTCCCGCCGATGATCGGTCACGATCCCCGCGACGAAGAGAAGGAACTGACCCGTAAGCCTTCTGCAGACGAGCCGTTCTCGGCACTCGCCTTCAAGATTGCTGCGCACCCGTTCTTCGGCCAGCTGACCTTCGTCCGCGTGTACTCCGGTCACGTCGAAGCCGGCGCCCAGGTTGTTAACTCCACCAAGGGCAAGAAGGAACGTATCGGCAAGCTGTTCCAGATGCACGCCAACAAGGAAATGCCCGTTGAGGGCGCTACCGCCGGCCACATCTACGCAGCTATCGGTCTGAAGGACACCACCACGGGTGACACCCTGTGCGATGCCAACAACCAGATCGTCCTCGAGTCCATGAGCTTCCCGGAGCCCGTGATCTCGGTTGCCATCGAGCCCAACACCAAGGGTGACCAGGAGAAGCTCTCCACGGCCATCCAGAAGCTCTCCGCTGAGGACCCGACCTTCCAGGTTTCCCTCAACGAAGACACGGGCCAGACCATCATCGCCGGCATGGGCGAGCTCCACCTGGACATCCTGGTGGACCGCATGCGCCGCGAATTCAAGGTCGAGGCAAACGTGGGCAAGCCGCAGGTTGCTTACCGCGAAACCATCAAGCGCGCCGTCGAGCGCCTTGACTACACGCACAAGAAGCAGACCGGTGGTTCGGGTCAGTTCGCAAAGATCCAGATCGCGATCGAGCCCATGGACACCGCTTCAGGCGAGCTGTACGCGTTCGAGAACAAGGTCACTGGTGGCCGCGTTCCCCGCGAGTACATCCCGTCCGTTGACGCCGGTATCCAGGATGCACTGAACGACGGCGTCCTGGCCGGTTACCCGGTTGTCGGCATCAAGGCCACGCTGATTGACGGCGCGTCCCACGACGTTGACTCCTCGGAAATGGCGTTCAAGATCGCTGGGCGTATGGCTTTCAAGGAAGCTGCACGCAAGGCGAACCCTGTTCTGCTCGAACCGCTGATGGATGTTGAGGTCCGCACACCTGAGGAATACATGGGTGATGTTATTGGTGACCTGAACGCCCGCCGTGGCCAGATGCAGTCCATGGAGGACGCAGCAGGTGTGAAGGTTATCCGTGCACACGTTCCGCTGTCCGGCATGTTCGGCTACATCGGTGACCTGCGGTCCAAGACCCAGGGTCGCGCTGTGTACTCCATGACGTTCAACAGCTATGCGGAGGTCCCGAAGGCAGTAGCCGACGAGATCATCCAGAAAACCCGCGGCGAGTAATCTCCCGGTAACGGATGCAATTCCGGTCCCGGGAAGGCATCTAAGCGTATGAGGTGGGGCTGCAGCGGAAGCTGCAGCCCGGCCCCTGCGCAAACAGGCTCTAGGAACTAAGATTGGTTCCTGAATCTGCAATTTCACCAAAACCAAGCCCCCAAGTAGACTTGCTAAAGTTTCTGCCGCGAAAAGCGCGGCCGAGGAGCACTTCACTTGAAATCGTTCTAGGAGGAACCTGTGGCAAAGGCAAAGTTCGAGCGGACTAAGCCGCACGTCAACATCGGCACCATTGGTCACGTTGACCACGGTAAGACGACGCTGACTGCCGCCATTTCCAAGGTGCTGTACGACCAGTACCCGGATCTCAACGAGCAGCGCGACTTCGCGTCGATCGACTCCGCTCCGGAAGAGCGCCAGCGCGGTATTACCATCAACATCTCCCACGTGGAGTACCAGACCGAGAAGCGCCACTACGCACACGTAGACGCCCCCGGTCACGCTGACTACATCAAGAACATGATCACCGGTGCTGCCCAGATGGACGGCGCAATCCTCGTGGTTGCCGCAACCGATGGTCCGATGGCTCAGACCCGTGAGCACGTTCTGCTCGCCCGCCAGGTTGGTGTTCCCTACCTGCTGGTCGCACTGAACAAGTCCGACATGGTTGATGACGAAGAACTCCTCGACCTCGTCGAAATGGAAGTTCGTGAGCTCCTGAGCTCGCAGGGCTTCGATGGCGATGAGGCTCCGGTTGTTCGCGTTTCCGGCCTCAAGGCTCTGGAAGGCGACCCGGTTTGGGTCAAGTCCGTTCAGGACCTGATGGCAGCTGTCGACGAGTCCGTTCCGGACCCCGTACGTGACCGCGACAAGCCGTTCCTGATGCCGATCGAAGACGTCTTCACGATCACCGGTCGTGGCACCGTTGTAACGGGCCGCGCCGAGCGTGGAACCCTCGCCATCAACTCCGAGGTCGAGATCGTCGGCATCCGCCCGGTCCAGAAGACCACGGTTACCGGTATCGAGATGTTCCACAAGCAGCTCGACGAAGCATGGGCCGGCGAGAACTGTGGCCTCCTGCTCCGCGGTCTCAAGCGCGACGATGTCGAGCGTGGCCAGGTTGTCGTCAAGCCGGGTTCCATCACCCCGCACACCGACTTCGAGGCTAACGTCTACATCCTCTCCAAGGACGAAGGCGGACGTCACAACCCGTTCTA
Source organism: Paenarthrobacter sp. AR 02 (assembly GCF_021538675.1). Taxonomy (GTDB): domain Bacteria; phylum Actinomycetota; class Actinomycetes; order Actinomycetales; family Micrococcaceae; genus Arthrobacter. Next base: position 174,748 of record NZ_JAJUKH010000001.1, on the reverse strand, counting down.
CTCCAACTACCGCCCGCAGTTCTACTTCCGCACCACGGACGTAACCGGCGTTATCACCCTGCCGGAAGGCACGGAAATGGTTATGCCTGGCGACAACACTGAGATGACCGTTGCGCTCATCCAGCCGATCGCTATGGAAGAGGGCCTCGGCTTCGCTATCCGCGAAGGCGGCCGCACCGTTGGTTCGGGACGTGTCACCAGCATCATCAAGTAGTTTCTGCTTGTAGATCAGTGACCTTCCGGCCCAGCCGGTAGTTACGCACAGGAAGAGCCCCACCGCTTCTGCGGTGGGGCTCTTCTTTGCTATGATTTCTCTAACGAATGGATAAACGCGGCGGGATCGAGGCCGACAGATCTAAGGACCTTCCATGAATGGATTGCTCGTTTTGGTGCTCCTGGCAATGACCGGGGCGATCGCCTATGCCCTGGGGCTTAGGAGTGGAAGCAAGAGCCGGTCGCCTCATCCCGGCAGCAATGACTCCTCGGGAACGGATCCGGTTGCCGGACCGGATGCCTACCGCGCGGGCTACCTGGCCGGGCACATGGCGGGCTGGCGTGACGCCGAAGCCCGTCGGGATCCTGCCGCAGAGACGACCAAGCAGGTACCGGACCCCCACGTTGGGGCTCCGTTTCCAAGAGTCAACCCAACGCCGGCGATGCCTCTGCAACCGCCGACCTCCGACACAGGTCCGTATTCCATGGTTCCGCCGGCGCCCCGGCAGCAGGGGCCCTACCAGCCCGCACCCCAGCAGCAAGCGACACGCCAACCCGTCGTTGCCAGGGTCCAGCAGGCACCTGTCCCTCGGGAGACGCCGGAAGCTGCGGCAGCCCGCAAGGAGAAGCGGGACCAGCAAAACATCAACATCACGCTCTATGTTGCAAGCCTTTTGCTGGTAGCTGCGGGTGCCTTGTTTGTAGGTACGAGCCTGCCGGGAGTTTTCCGCTTCATGGGTATCTGGTTCATCACGGCTCTCTTCTACATCGCCGGACTCATCATCCACGCCAAGGTTCCCCGGCTTCGTCCGGCCGCTGTGGCTTTCGTAGGAACGGGGCTGGCACTCATCCCGGTGACGGGGCTGGCGATGTACAACTTCGCCCTTCACGATGGTCCGGCAGCCTGGTTGGTGACGTCGTTGTTGGGCATGGCGATCTACTCCTATACCGCCGTTCGGCTGGATAACAAGGTCCTGGCATTTCTTTCCCTCAGTTTTGTCGTCTCTACGGCCTGGTCAGGTGTTTCCGTCCTTGGGGGTGCCCTGGTGTGGTACTTCATCGCGATGATCGGGGTGGCCGTCCTGCTGACTTTGGGTGCGTTGTTGCGTCCGCGTTGGATACCGCCCCTCTATATCCGTCCGCTGATGATGCTGCATCCGTTCGTGGTGCCAGCGGTCGCCGTAGCTGTGACAGTGACACCGGCGCTTCTGTCGAGAGGCGAGTACGCATTGGTCATGGCCGTATGTGGCACCTACTTCACGGTGATGGCCTTTGTGCCCGGCGGAGTTTTCCGGCTTCAAAACGCCTATGCTGCCCGGCTCGCCTTCACTTTGGCGCTGCTGGGAGTTGTGTGGGACCTGTCTGAGGACGTAAGTCTGGTGATGTTCGCTGCCGTTGTTTGCCTGGGCGTCCAGTCGCTGGGGATCGCGTTCGCGGGGGAGAGGCTTGCCCCGCGGTTCTGGTGGAACGATGCCGTGTCGTGCTTGGGCTTGCAGCTGGTGACGGCAGCAGCCCTGACGGTGGTCCTGGGAATCGGTGAGTTCGATCTTGCCCCTTACCTTCCACTGTTTGCCGCGATGCTGACCGCCATGGTGGTGGGGTGGAAGGCAGGCGGCCGTGTGGAGTTCGCGCCGGGGGTCGTCGCGGCTGTGGCCCTGCCCTTCATGGGGGTGCTGGGCTCGTGGGCCCTCTCAGGCCTCCTGATTTCTGCCGGGTTGTACTGGTTCCTCCGGGGTGCCATTCAACCGGGTGCATTTCGCGAGCACTTGATTCTTGCCGGACGTATCGCCCTGACGCTGGGTGCGCCCGCAGTGGCGGCCGGCATCTTTGAAGAGAGCACCAACCAGGTTGCTGCCTCTTTGCTGGCGTTCGTCGGTGCCGCCGTCCTTCAGCAAGTAGCCAATGCCCTCCTGATGGGAGGGGGAGTCCGGCTCTTGGCGCCGTGGGCGTCGACCGCAGCCTTCGGCGGTTCCGGGATGGCGGGGCTACTGATCCTGCCGGTAGTCGATCACGTGGCAGGACGGCCTGCCGTGGTCACGGCTGTCTACTTGGTCCTGCTGGCAGGCGTCGCCTCCGGATCCTTGCTCTTCCGTCGGGACGCTGAAGGTGACGGTTCGCGGCGACCGGCTATGTGGGAGTTCCTTGCCCCGGGTGCGGTCTTCGTCGCCGGGGTGGTGGGCGCGATGTCGGTGTCCCTCGCCCTGGGCAACGTGGTCCTCCTGGTCGGGATCGGGTATTTCTGCCTGACTGCTTTGAGGCTCGCCCCGTCCTTGCATCGTCAGTGCTACTGGTGGCTGGCCCGGGCGTCGGCTACTTTGCTGGCGGCATCAGCAACCTACGACGCCACTCGCGACAACGGAGGCTTGCGGATAGCAGGGGAGATGCCGTCGGTTGCGGTTGTCGTCGTCGCCATGGGCGCACTTCAGCTTGCCCTCCCGCTTCTGCCGGGCATGCGCCGACGCTACCCGCAAGCTTCCATGGCTGATGCAGGGGTCGTCCTGACAGTCATGGCTGCCGCCACCTCGATCCTGACGCTCGCAGGCAGCGTAGGACTCCTTCCAAAGCATGGGTGGCAGCCAGGGTTTACAGCAACGGCCACGGCCTTGGCCGCTGTTGCCTGCGGAGTGGTGCTTCGCCGCAACTCCGCCGCATGGATCTTCGCCCCGGTGTCCCTGGCACTGCTTTTGGCCCTTCGGATGGCGAATATCCGTGACGTCGAAATACTCTTGGGCATCTTCGCGGCGTACTGCGGATACATGGTGTCCGTTGTCCGTGAGCGTCGGGCCCGTGGGGGATACCTGTTGGGTGTCCGTGTCCTTGCGACCGCGTTCGCGGGCGTGGTCGCGGCCGATGTCTCTGACTCTGCCACGACCGTGTCCTTGGTGATCGCCTTTACCCTGGTGCTCCAGCATGTGGCTGGGCTGACCGTGCGCAGCCGGGGTACCGATGTCGCCTTCCAGCAGTTAACGGTGTGGGCCACCCTGGGTGTTCAGCTCGCCCTCCCGGTGGGTTACCTGCTGATGCGGAATTTCGACGGCGGTGGCCGGTGGGTGGTCCTTGTCGAGTTGGCGCTGGTCCTGGCCTGTGCCGCGATTGCCTGGCGTTACCTCAAGGTGCCTGGCTCAGAGTACTTCGTCATCGCTGCCGCGGGACTCGGCGTGGTCCTCGCTGGCCCTGCCGCCCGTTTTCCCACCGCGACCTGGTTGCATCAGCCCCTCCTGGACAAGTACCAGGTGCCCATGGTGCTGCTTGCGTTGTCCACCCTGAGCACCGTGGTGCGGTGCATCTTCGTCGCCCGGGGGTCCGGCGCCCCTGCCTCTGAGCAGGGGAGGGGCCGATGGTTCTGGCTATCCGCGGCACTGGGTTTCGTCGTTGCCGGCGGCTTGTTCTCGATCGGCGTCTCGCTGTCCCTCACCGGACTGTCGATGCTGGTCCTGGCCTTGGCGCTCTTTGCCGCCTCACACATCGAGAGGGTCCCGTCCCTCTACGCTGCGGCGGCGCCGGCTGTGCTGGTGGGCTCGATATTCACCGTCGATGGTTTGCTCGATGGACACCCCGCGGGTGTCTGGGCCGCATTCATGCCTTGGCTTGTGGGCGGGGTTGGCTCGTCAGTCCTCTTGTACTCCGCGAAACTTTTCGGAGGCCGGGAGGTTGCCGGCGTGCTCTGGCGCCGTAACGCGTTGGCGGGGACCGCCGTCGTCGGCTTGGTTTCGGCTGCAGCGGTGGGCCTGCTACGGGACGGGACGGCCTTGGCCGGAGCGGCACTGGTCATCGCGGCGGGTGTGCTGGTGGTTGTTGAAATTCCGTACAACAAATGGCTGGCCGCTGAGGTGGCGGGGGTGCTGTCGGTGGCCGCTTTGCAGCGCGCGCAGCTGTTTGTGGACAGTTCCCGGCCCGACTGGTTCTGGGCGATGCAGTGGTACGTGATCGCCTTGGCTGTTCTGGCAGGACTGCGCTACTTCAAGGGGCAACGGAGCGACGGACTGCTCCGGCTCTGCGTGGCAGCAGGTTTGTTGTCGGTGACATCCTTGGGCACGATCTTCGGCGGCACTCCGGCCCAGCAACTCTATGTGCTGGTAGCGCACGTGGTCCTTCTTGCAGTTGGCCTGCTCCTGGCCGAACGGGTCATCGTGTGGTGGGGCGCAGTCGGCGTTGCGCTCAGTATCATGTGGGCGCTGCGTTCTTACGCCTTTGCCATGCTGGCCCTCGTTGCGCTGGGGCTGATTGTGTTGGCGGTCTGGCGGCTGAACAAGCGACCCCACGCTGGTGTGGCGGACGAAGGCCCGAACAACAACCCGGGTGATGTCCCGTCGCAGGCCAAGGACGGAATCCGATAATGTTGCAGTCTACGGAGAGGAGCCACGCATGGAATTCCTGATATTCCTCGCAGTCGTTGCAGCAATTGGTGGCGGTGTGGTCTGGGGACGGAAGAACTTCCGCAACGAAATCGACCGGGCCAAGCGCATCAGGCGCGCCAACAAGAACAACCGGTAACGCCCTACCACTGCTATTTAACCGCCGCGGGCTATATCCCGTGGGCCCGGGCACGACCCAGGGCGCGGTACCAATAGAACGAGCTCTTGGGGGTCCGCTCCAAGGTGTCAAAATCCACGTGCACCAGTCCAAAGCGCTGGGAGTAGCCGGCCGCCCATTCAAAGTTGTCCAGTAACGTCCACACGTAGTAGCCGCGAAGGTCTACGCCCTCAGCTATGCCGCCTGGGCCTGTTGCCGTCAGGGCGTGACCCAGGTGCTCGGCGAGGTAGGCGATGCGGTTGGTGTCCTCGAGGGGCCCGTCCACATGGGCAGGTTCGGGGAAACTTGCTCCCCCCTCAGTGATGAACAGGGGTGGCAGCGCGTCGCCGTAGCGGTCCTTCATTTCACGCAGAAGCAAGGCAAGGTATTCCGGGGCCACCGGCCATCCGAAACCGGTGGTCTCGTATTCCTGGTATGCGGCCAAATGGAAGGGAACCTTGGCCATCTCGGGTGACGTTCCCGTGGGGATTTCGGCTGGACCCGGGCCAGCGGCAACCTTGACCGGGTAGTAGTAGTTGAGTCCATAGAAATCCAGGGGTTGGCTGATGATCTCCATGTCTCCGTCCTCCACGGTGCCCAGCGAACGGAACCATGGCCTCATGGGCCACGGCGGTTTCGGGTAGGTGCCCAGCAGGAGGGCGTCAGCATAAATGCGGTTGAGGATGTGGTCCAAAGCTTCGCTCATCAAACGGTCGGGAAGGCTGTTCGAAGCCGGCTGCACAGGGGAGTGCATATTCGACACCCCGATCTGTCCTTTGACCCCTGAGCTTCGGAGCGCCTGTACCGCAAGGCCATGACCCAAGAGCTGATGGTGCGCCGCAGGCAGGGAGTCGAACAAAAGCTGCAGGCCCGGGGAGTGGACGCCCAACGCATACCCCTGCACTGTCACAGACACGGGTTCGTTGATGGTCACCCAACGATCCACCCGGTCGCCAAAGCGCTCTGCCACGGCCGCGCAGTAGACGGCGAAGCGTTCGGCCGTTTCCCGATTCATCCAGCCACCGGCGTGCTCAAGTTCAAGCGGGGTATCCCAGTGGTACAGCGTGGCCATGGGGGAGACCCCGGCGGCCAGCAGCTTATCGATCAGGCGGTCGTAGAAGTCCAGGCCCCTTGGGTTGACGGCGCCTTTCCCGCCTGGCTGGATGCGCGGCCATGACAGCGAGAACCGATAGGAATCCACCCCGAGCTCCTGCATCAGGCTGATATCCTCATCCGAGCGGTTGTAGTGGTCGCAGGCTATGGTGGGGGAGCCGCCGTCGACAATTGCCCCTGGCTTCTCCGCGAAGGCATCCCATCCTGACGGTCCCCGACCGTCCGCGGTCAGCGACCCCTCGATCTGGAATGCGGCTGCCGCGACGCCGAGCACGAAACCCGGACGGAGGCGGGCGGCGAGATCCTCCACCGAACCTTGATCCTGGACCGTCATGTCCCAATTTTCCTCAGACATGGGTGGCCGGGCAATGGCCTTTGCAGCGCCGATTGGCCTTTGCCCCAACTTTCCGCCATACTGGATGAGTTGTTCAAGCGCTTCTTCGTGTCCCGATCCGGATAATGCCGGGTGTCAGGGTCCAGGTCGAAGCCCAAACATAACCCTGAACCCCATGGAATGCGGTCGAGTCGGCGTGGAAATCGCGACACGCCCGACCGCGGGGGTCGGTGCGCCGGCAGGTTGAGGAACCCGTAATATCCGGATTCAGCTTGTGCGGCGTGTGGTGGTAAATCCTCAAACGCCTCGGCGGCCACATCAACAGGTAAGTAAACAGAGCAGCCCTAACTAGAGCAGCACTAGCTGAAAGAGAGTCAGGCGACATGGCGGGACAAAAAATCCGCATCCGGCTGAAGTCATATGACCACGAGGTCATTGATGTTTCAGCGCGGAAGATCGTTGAGACGGTCACGCGCGCAGGCGCAACGGTAGTCGGCCCGGTGCCGCTGCCCACGGAGAAGAACGTTTACTGCGTTATTCGCTCTCCTCACAAGTACAAGGACAGCCGTGAGCACTTCGAAATGCGTACTCACAAGCGTCTGATCGACATCATCGACCCCACGCCGAAGGCCGTTGACTCGCTTATGCGTCTCGACCTGCCTGCCGACGTGAACATCGAAATCAAGCTCTAGGGAGGTGCTGAGAGACTATGACCGCAACCCGTAACGTAAAGGGCCTGTTGGGCACGAAGCTCGGCATGACCCAGGTCTGGGACGAGAACAACAAGCTCATCCCGGTAACTGTCGTCCAGGCTGACTCCAACGTCATCACCCAGCTGCGCAACGCAGAGGTAGATGGCTACGTCGCCGTCCAGATCGGCTACGGCCAGATCGATCCCCGCAAGGTCACCAAGCCGCTGGCTGGCCACTTCGAAAAGGCTGGCGTCACCCCTCGTCGCCACGTCGTCGAACTGCGTACCGCAGACGCTGCATCCTACGAGCTGGGCCAGGAGCTCTCTGTTGAGATCTTCGAAGCCGGCCAGAAGATCGACGTCGTCGGCACCTCAAAGGGTAAGGGCTTCGCCGGTGTTATGAAGCGTCACGGCTTCCACGGCGTTGGTGCTTCCCACGGTGCCCACAAGAACCACCGTAAGCCTGGCTCCATCGGTGGCGCATCCACCCCGAGCCGCGTCTTCAAGGGCCTGAAAATGGCCGGCCGCATGGGCGCCGAGCGTCACACCACGCTGAACCTCACGGTTCACGCTGTTGACGCTGAGAAGTCGCTGCTCCTTATCAAGGGTGCCGTCCCCGGTGCCCGCGGCCAGGTCGTACTCGTACGCACCGCCGTGAAGGGAGCCTAGTTAAATGACTAGCACTGTCAAGGTAGACCTGCCTGCAGAGATCTTCGACGTTCAGACCAACGTGCCGCTGCTGCACCAGGTCGTCGTCGCACAGCTCGCTGCCGCACGCCAGGGTACCCACAAGACGAAGACCCGCGCCGAGGTTTCCGGTGCAGGTCGCAAGCCGTTCAAGCAGAAGGGTACCGGCCGCGCCCGTCAGGGTTCCATCCGTGCTCCTCACATGACCGGCGGTGGCGTTGTCCACGGTCCGACCCCTCGTGACTACAGCCAGCGCACCCCCAAGAAGATGAAGGCTGCTGCACTCCGCGGCGCCCTGTCTGACCGCGCCCGCAACGGCCGCATCCACGTCATCGCTGAACTGGTAGCCGGCACCAAGCCGTCCGCCAAGGAAGCACTGGCTTCGCTGCGCTCCGTCACCGAGCGCAAGAACCTGCTCGTCGTAATCGAGCGCGCCAACGATGTTGCTGCACTGTCCGTGCGCAACCTCCAGGATGTTCACGTTCTGTACGCAGACCAGCTGAACACCTACGACGTGCTCATCTCCGACGACGTGGTCTTCACCAAGGCTGCTTTCGAGGCGTTCGTCGCTGACAAGGCAAAGAACGAGGAGGCCTCCAAGTGAGCGTAACCACCATCAAGGACCCGCGCGACGTCGTGCTTGCACCCGTCGTGTCGGAAAAGAGCTACGGTCTGATCGACGAAGGCAAGTACACCTTCCTGGTGGACCCTCGCTCGAACAAGACCGAGATCAAGCTGGCCGTCGAGAAGATCTTCTCGGTCAAGGTTGACTCGATCAACACCATCAACCGTGCCGGTAAGCGCAAGCGCACCAAATTCGGCTGGGGACAGCGCAAGAGCACCAAGCGTGCAATTGTCACCCTCAAAGAAGGCACAATCGACATCTTCGGCGGTCCGCTCGCGTAGCGGAGACCACTTTAACGAGGAAATAAATTATGGGAATCCGTAAATACAAGCCGACTACCCCGGGCCGTCGTGGCTCGAGCGTAGCCGACTTCGCTGAAATCACGCGATCGACTCCGGAAAAGTCGTTGCTTCGTCCGCTGCACAAGACTGGCGGCCGTAACAACTCCGGTAAGATCACCACCCGCCACAAGGGTGGTGGGCACAAGCGCCAGTACCGTCTGATCGACTTCCGTCGTCACGACAAGGACGGCATCAACGCCCGCGTTGCCGAAATCGAGTACGACCCGAACCGTACGGCTCGCATCGCACTCCTGCACTACGTTGATGGCACCAAGCGTTACATCATCGCTCCGAACAAGCTGTCCCAGGGTGACTTCGTCGAGGCTGGTCCCGACGCTGACATCAAGCCGGGCAACAACCTGCCGCTGCGCAACATCCCGGTTGGTACCGTAATCCACGCAGTTGAACTGCGTCCGGGTGGCGGCGCCAAGATGGCACGTTCCGCAGGTGCTTCGGTACAGCTCGTTGCAAAGGAAGGCCGTTTCGCCCAGCTGCGTCTGCCCTCCGGCGAAATCCGCAACGTTGACGTGCGCTGCCGCGCAACCGTCGGCGAGGTCGGCAACGCCGAGCAGTCGAACATCAACTGGGGTAAGGCCGGCCGTATGCGCTGGAAGGGCGTTCGCCCGACCGTCCGTGGTGTAGCCATGAACCCGGTTGACCACCCGCACGGTGGTGGTGAAGGTAAGACTTCCGGTGGACGTCACCCGGTCAACCCGAACGGCAAGCCCGAGGGCCGTACCCGCCGTCCGAACAAAGAGAGCGACAAGCTTATTGTTCGTCGCCGCCGTACTGGCAAGAACAAGCGATAGGAGCCTGGACACATGCCACGCAGCCTGAAAAAAGGTCCTTTCGTTGACCAGCACCTCTTTGTGAAGGTCGCACGGGAAAACGATAAGGGCACCAAGAACGTCATCAAGACCTGGTCCCGCCGTTCGATGATCATCCCCGACATGCTCGGGCACACGATCGCCGTACACGACGGACGCAAGCACATCCCGGTGTTTGTCACTGAGTCGATGGTCGGGCACAAGCTCGGCGAATTCGCTCCCACGCGGACATTCCGCGGCCATGTTAAGGACGACCGTAAGGGCAAGCGCCGCTAAGGCGCCTGACTTTACGTCTTAGACGAGAGAAGGAAAGCAATGGAAGCCAAGGCTATTGCGCGTCACATCCGCGTAACGCCTATGAAGGCCCGGCGCGTCGTCAACCTTGTTCGTGGTAAGCAAGCGAATGAGGCTCTGGCAATTCTGAAGTTTGCCCCCCAGGCAGCTTCGGAGCCGGTATTCAAGGTACTTCAGTCGGCAATGGCCAACGCACGTGTCCTCGCGGACCGTGACGGCGTTGCATTCGACGACAGCGACCTGTTCATCAGCGAAGCATTCGTTGATGAAGGCCCGACCATGAAGCGGTTCCAGCCGCGTGCCCAAGGCCGCGCCTACCGCATCAGGAAGCGGACCAGCCACATCACTTTGGTCGTGGCAACCCCGGAGAAAGAGGAGGCTCGCTAAGTGGGACAGAAAGTAAACCCGCACGGGTTCCGACTCGGTATCACCACCGACCACGTTTCGCACTGGTTCGCTGACAGCACCAAGCCCGGACAGCGCTACAAGGACTTCGTCCGCGAGGACATCAAGATCCGTCAGCTCATGTCCACTGGCATGGAGCGCGCCGGCATCGCCAAGGTCGAAATCGAGCGCACCCGCGACCGTGTCCGCGTGGACATCCACACGGCACGCCCCGGTATCGTTATCGGCCGCCGCGGCGCTGAAGCAGACCGCATCCGCGGCGAGCTCGAAAAGCTCACCGGCAAGCAGGTTCAGCTGAACATCCTCGAGGTCAAGAACCCCGAGATGGAAGCACAGCTTGTTGCCCAGGGCATCGCTGAGCAGCTGACTTCCCGCGTGGCTTTCCGCCGTGCGATGAAGAAGGCAATGCAGTCCGCGCAGCGCGCAGGTGCCAAGGGCATCCGTGTTGCTTGCTCGGGCCGTCTGGGTGGCGCAGAAATGTCCCGCTCGGAGTTCTACCGCGAAGGCCGTGTGCCCCTGCACACCCTCCGCGCGAACATCGACTACGGCTTCTACGAAGCCAAGACCACCTTCGGCCGTATCGGCGTAAAGGTTTGGATCTACAAGGGTGACGTCACCGCCAAGGAACTGGCTCAGCAGGCAGCTGCTGCTCCGTCCCGTGGCCGTGCAGGAGACCGTCCGGGCCGCCCGGGTGGCGACCGCCGTCGTCGTAACGACCGTCCGGCAGCTGAGGCAGCACCTGCTGCCGTTGAAGCACCGGCCGCTGAAGCTGCTGCACCCGCAGCAGAAGGAGGACAGGCTTAAATGCTTATCCCACGTCGAGTCAAGCACCGTAAGCAGCACCACCCGGGTCGTTCCGGCGCTGCTACGGGTGGCACCAAGGTCAGCTTCGGTGAGTACGGTATCCAGGCTCTCAGCCCGGCATACGTAACCAACCGTCAGATCGAGTCCGCCCGTATCGCGATGACCCGCCACATCAAGCGTGGCGGTAAGGTCTGGATCAACATCTACCCGGACCGTCCGCTGACGAAGAAGCCTGCTGAAACCCGCATGGGTTCCGGTAAGGGTTCTCCGGAATGGTGGGTCGCAAACGTCAAGCCGGGCCGGGTTCTGTTCGAACTCTCCGGTGTCAATGAAGAGGTAGCTCGCGAGGCCCTGCGCCTGGCAATCCACAAGCTGCCGTTGAAGGCACGCATTGTGCGTCGCGAAGGTGGTGAATAGAAATGGCAGTAGGGTCGAAGGATCTCGCACCCGCACAGCTGGACGGTTTCGACAACGAGCGTCTCGTTGAAGAACTCCGCAAGTCCAAGGAAGAGCTGTTCAACCTGCGTTTCCAGTCCGCCACCGGACAGCTGGAGAACCACGGTCGCCTGCGCGCGGTAAAGAAGGACATCGCACGCATCTACACCGTTCTCCGTGAGCGCGAGCTGGGCATTCGTGCCGAGGTTGCCGCACCGGTTGTGGAAGCCAAGGAAGAAAAGAAGTCCAAGAAGGCTGCCAAGGCTGAAAAGGCCGAGGTTGAAGCTGGAGAGGACGCCAAGTGAGCGAGAAGGAAACTGTGACGGAAGCAGCAGCCAGCGCTGAACAGCGCGGTTACCGTAAGACGCGTCGCGGCTACGTTGTCTCTGACAAGATGGAAAAGACCATCGTTGTTCAGGTTGAAGACCGCGTGAAGCACGCTCTGTACGGCAAGGTTATTCGCCGCACCTCGAAGGTCAAGGCTCACGACGAAGAGAACACCGCCGGCATCGGCGACCTCGTTCTCATCTCTGAGACCCGCCCGCTCTCCGCTACCAAGCGGTGGCGCCTGGTGGAGATCCTCGAAAAGGCAAAGTAAATCCGACGCCGGGCATCGCCTGGCAGGATTCAACGGAAGGCCCGTATTCCCTTGGGAATGCGGGCCTTCCCGCGTTGGCCCTCGGTTCGGATTCGATCCGTAAACGTGCTAGGATATTGAGTTTGTATGGCGCCACTTGTGCGTCGTCCACTACCTCGTAAACAATCGTGCCGCTGCATACTGCCCCGCGCAGAGTTTTCTGCAAGGGAAGCTGATGCTTGTGGCACGGGCGTTTAGGCCTGTTCTGGCAAAATCCAGGCAGGTCAAGAGACACCCCGATCAACCGTTCCGCAAGGCTCATTCCGTATGCATGATTTCGGTCTGAGAACCGGCGCGACGCAAGGAGTAGAAATTGATTCAGCAGGAGTCGCGACTGAAGGTCGCCGACAACACGGGTGCTAAGGAAATCCTTACCATTCGCGTTCTCGGTGGATCTGGCCGTCGCTACGCAGGCATTGGCGACGTTATCGTCGCAACCGTCAAGGACGCTATCCCTGGCGGCAACGTAAAGAAGGGTGACGTCGTCAAGGCTGTCATCGTTCGTACCAAGAAGGAACGCCGCCGTGCGGATGGTTCCTACATCAAGTTTGACGAAAACGCAGCTGTGATCCTGAAGAACGACGGTGACCCCCGCGGTACCCGTATCTTCGGCCCGGTTGGTCGTGAACTTCGCGACAAGAAGTTCATGAAGATCGTTTCGCTGGCCCCGGAGGTGCTTTAGTCCATGGCTAAGATCAAGAAGGGTGACCTCGTTCAGGTCATCACCGGCGCCAAGCAGGAACGTGGCGGAGACCGCGGCAAGCAGGGCAAAGTCCTGCGCGTATTCCCGGACACCAACCGCGTGTTGGTAGAGGGCATCAACCGCGTCACCAAGCACACCAAGGTCGGTCAGTCGCAGCGCGGCACCAAGACCGGTGGCATCGAGGTCGTTGAGGCCCCGATCCACGTCTCCAACGTTGCTTTGGTTGACCCGTCGACCAAGAAGCCGACCCGTGTTGGTTTCCGTCTCGACACCGTTGAGAAGGATGGTCGTTCCAAGACTGTCCGTATCCGCGTGTCCAAGGCCACCGGGAAGGACATCTAATGAGCGAGACTCTCGAGACTCCAGTGAAGATCGTTCCGCGTCTGAAGACCAAGTATGCAGAGACCATCAAGAAGTCCCTGCAGGACGAGTTCAACTACGCGAACGTGAACCAGGTTCCCCGCCTGGTGAAGGTTGTTGTGAACATGGGTGTTGGAGATGCCGCCAAGGACTCCAAGCTGATCGACGGCGCTGTCCGCGACCTCACCCTGATCACCGGCCAGAAGCCGCAGGTAACCAAGGCCCGTAAGTCGATCGCACAGTTCAAGCTGCGCGAAGGCATGCCCATCGGTGCACACGCTACCCTGCGTGGCGACCGTATGTGGGAATTCGTGGACCGTCTGGTTTCGCTGGCACTGCCGCGTATCCGTGACTTCCGCGGCCTCAACGGCAAGCAGTTCGATGGCAACGGCAACTACACCTTCGGTCTGACCGAGCAGGTTATGTTCCACGAAATCGACCAGGATTCCATCGACCGCGTTCGCGGTATGGACATCACGGTCGTTACCACTGCCAAGACCGACGACGAAGGCCGCGCGCTGCTCAAGGCGCTTGGGTTCCCGTTCAAAACCGAAAACTAACTACGTGACAGGTCCGTCCGCGTTTGTTCTTGAGACCAAGCGCAGCGGAAACCGGTACGAGGAAGGGCTATAGCCCAAATGACTATGACAGATCCTGTCGCAGACATGCTTACGCGTCTGCGCAATGCAAACTCGGCATACCACGACACCGTGTCCATGCCGTACAGCAAACTGAAGGCACGCGTTGCCGACATCCTGAAGGCCGAGGGCTACATCGCCGGCTGGAAGGAAGAGGAAGCTGAGGTTGGCAAGAAGCTGACCATCGACCTCAAGTTCGGTCCCAACCGCGAGCGTTCAATCGCTGGTGTCCGCCGCATCTCCAAGCCGGGTCTCCGCGTTTACGCGAAGTCCACCAACCTGCCGCACGTGCTGGGTGGCCTGGGTATCGCAATCCTGTCCACCTCTTCCGGCCTCCTGACTGACAAGCAGGCCGGTAAGAAGGGCGTGGGCGGCGAAGTCCTCGCGTACGTCTGGTAACGGGAAAGGAAGAGAATAATGTCACGTATTGGACGTCTCCCCATCACCGTTCCTGCCGGAGTTGAGGTCAAGCTCGATGGCTCCGTCATCAGCGTCAAGGGATCCAAAGGCGAGCTGAGCCACACTGTGGCCAGCCCGATCGAGGTCTCCCTCGAAGAGAACACTCTCACGGTCACCCGCCCGAACGACGAGCGCAACTCGCGTTCGCTGCACGGCCTGACCCGCACCCTGATCGCCAACATGATCCAGGGCGTTACCGAGGGCTATGAGAAGAAGCTTGAAATCGTTGGTACCGGTTACCGCGTTCAGGCCAAGGGTTCTGACCTGGAGTTCGCTCTGGGCTACAGCCACCCGGTCAACGTCTCTGCACCCGAAGGCATCACCTTCGTAGTAGAGGGTCCGACCAAGCTCTCTGTTGCGGGTATCAACAAGCAGCAGGTCGGCGAGGTTGCTGCCAACATTCGCAAGCTGCGCAAGCCCGACCCCTACAAGGGCAAGGGTGTCCGTTACGCCGGCGAAGTCATCCGCCGCAAGGTCGGAAAGGCTGGTAAGTAAACCATGGCCATCGCAATTAACAAGAAGCGTTCGAACAAGAGCAAGTCTGCTGCACGCAGCCGTCGCCAGCTTCGTATCCGCAAGCGCATCAGCGGCACGGCTGTACGTCCTCGTCTGGTCGTCAACCGCTCCGCACGTCACGTATTCGTCCAGGTTGTCGATGACAGCAAGGGTGTAACCGTGGCTTACGCTTCCACCCTGGAAGCTGACCTTCGCGCATTCGACGGAGACAAGACTGCAAAGGCCAAGCGCGTCGGCGAGCTCGTTGCCGAGCGTGCCAAGGCTGCAGGCGTCGAGGCTGTTGTCTTCGACCGTGGCGGTAACAAGTACCACGGCCGCATCGCCGCCGTCGCTGACGGTGCTCGCGAAGGTGGGCTGGCACTGTGACCGCTGAAAACAACGAAAAGGACATTCAGGTGACTGAAGCTGTAGCTGCTGAAGCAACTGAGACCGCACCCGCTGCCGATGACCGCCGTGGCGCTCGTCGCGGCGAGCGTGGCGACCGTGGCCAGGGCCGCGGCGACCGTGGTGGCCGTGGTGGCCGCGACGGCGGTCGTGAAGCCGAGAAGAGCCAGTTCGTAGAGCGCGTTGTCACCATCAACCGCGTTGCCAAGGTCGTCAAGGGTGGTCGTCGCTTCAGCTTCACCGCACTCGTCGTCGTCGGTGACGGCAACGGTATGGTCGGCGTCGGCTACGGCAAGGCCAAGGAAGTTCCCGCAGCAATCGCGAAGGGCGTTGAAGAGGCCAAGAAGTCCTTCTTCCGCGTTCCCCGCGTTGGCAGCACCATCCCGCACCGCGTGCAGGGTGAAGCTGCTGCAGGCGTCGTCCTGCTGCGTCCGGCTTCCGCCGGTACCGGTGTTATCGCCGGTGGTCCGGTCCGCGCGGTATTGGAGTGCGTGGGTATCCACGACATCCTCTCCAAGTCGCTCGGTTCTTCCAACGCGATCAACATCGTTCACGCGACCGTTGCCGCTCTGAAGCAGCTCGAAGAGCCCGCTTCCGTGGCTGCCCGCCGTGGCTTGCCGCTGGACGAGGTTGCTCCTGCTGCTCTGGTGCGCGCGCTCCAGAACCAGAAGGCAGGTGTTTAGTCATGGCTAAGAACCTGACTCCCTCCGACGCCCAGTTGGAGATCACCCAGATCAAGGGCGTCATCGGCGCCAAGCAGAACCAGATTGC
Source organism: Paenarthrobacter sp. AR 02 (assembly GCF_021538675.1). Taxonomy (GTDB): domain Bacteria; phylum Actinomycetota; class Actinomycetes; order Actinomycetales; family Micrococcaceae; genus Arthrobacter. The sequence continues at coordinate 158,999 of NZ_JAJUKH010000001.1, read as the reverse complement.
GACCCTCCGGTCCCTCGGCCTCAAGCGCATCGGACACACCGTTGTCCGTACCGCTGACGCCGTGACCGTTGGCATGCTCAACACGGTTCCGCACCTCGTGAATGTAGAGGAGGCGAAGTAATGGCAGAGAACAAGACCGCCGCAGAGGCTGCTGAGAAGCAGAACGCTCTGAAGGTCCACCACCTGCGTCCCGCCCCGGGTGCCAAGACCGCCAAGACCCGTGTTGGTCGTGGTGAAGGCTCCAAGGGTAAGACCGCTGGTCGCGGTACCAAGGGTACGAAGGCCCGCTACCAGGTAAAGGCTGGCTTTGCCGGTGGCCAGCTGCCGCTGCACATGCGCCTGCCGAAGCTGCGCGGCTTCAAGAACCCGTTCCGGGTTGAGTTCCAGGTTGTAAACCTGGAGAAGCTCAACGAGCTGTTCCCGGAAGGTGGCGCTGTCACCGTTGAATCCCTGGTTGAGAAGGGTGCCGTTCGCAAGAACCAGCCCGTAAAGGTGCTGGGCACCGGCGACATCACCGTCAAGGTTGACGTCACCGCCCACGCATTCTCCGCCAGCGCGACGGAAAAGATTGCTGCAGCAGGCGGAAGCACCACTGCTCTCTAAGAGCCAGTGGGGCGAAAGCCCGTTGTAAAAAAATCCCGGTATGCGGGGCTTCGGCCCCGTATACCGGGATTTTTTTGCCTGATTGTGGACTCTCGATTATTAAGACGGCGTCACCAGCGGTTAGACTCGGTTGTTGGGTTTCATTGAGCCCCATCACATCCTTGTACTTTCTACTCAGGAGGACGCTTGCTAAGCGCATTCGGCCGGGCGTTTCGGACGCCTGATTTGCGACGCAAGTTGTTGTTCACGCTGGGAATCATCACAATCTTCCGCTTGGGAGCTTTCATCCCCTCGCCTGGTGTGAACTACCAGAATGTCCAGCAATGCTTGAACAACGGTGACACCTCGCAGGGCATCTACCAGTTGGTGAACTTGTTCAGCGGCGGCGCGTTGCTGCAGGTATCGATCTTTGCCCTGGGCATCATGCCCTACATCACGGCGAGCATCATCGTGCAGTTGCTTCGGGTGGTTATTCCCCGGTTCCAGCAGCTCTACGAGGAAGGTTCCTCCGGGCAGTCAAAACTGACGCAGTACACCCGGTACCTCACCATCGCTCTCGGCTTGTTGAACGCCACCACTTTGGTGTCGCTGGCCCGATCCGGACAGTTGCTGCCGGGCTGTAACCTGCCCATCATTCCCGATGAGAGCATCATTACCACCCTCCTGCTGATCATCACGCTGACTGCAGGCACCGGCCTCATCATGTGGATGGGCGAGCTCGGCACCGAGCGCGGCGTCGGCAACGGCATGTCCCTCCTGATCTTCACCTCCATCGCTGCCGGCTTCCCCCGTTCACTGGGTTCCATCTGGGAGACCAAGGGCCCCGGAACGTTCTTCATCGTTCTTGCCATTGGACTGCTGACTGTGGCTCTGGTGGTCTTCGTGGAGCAGTCCCAGCGCCGTGTCCCGGTCCAGTACGCCAAGCGTATGATCGGTCGACGCACCGTGGGTGGGACCAGCACCTATATCCCCATCAAGGTGAACATGGCCGGCGTCGTGCCTGTCATCTTTGCTTCCTCCATGCTGTACCTGCCGGGCCTGATCTCGCAGTTCAACCAGCCCAAGCCGGGGGAGCAGATTGCTACATGGGTCGAGTGGATCAACAACAACCTCACCCGTGGCGACCACCCCATCTACATGGCGCTCTACTTCGCCATGATCGTGTTCTTCACGTACTTCTATGTAGCCATCACCTTCAACCCTGAAGAAGTGTCGGACAACATGAAGAAGTACGGCGGGTTCATTCCGGGCATCCGGGCGGGTAAACCGACCGCGGACTACCTGCAGTACGTGCTTTCCAGGATCACTCTTCCCGGAGCCTTCTACCTTGGCTTCGTGGCGTTGATTCCGCTGGTCGCACTCGTCCTGATCAATGCCAACCAGAACTTCCCGTTTGGTGGCACATCAATCCTGATCATGGTGGGTGTTGGCCTGGAGACCGTCAAGCAGATTGATGCGCAGCTACAACAACGTCACTACGAAGGGCTTTTGCGATGACGAGAATGCTGATCATTGGACCTCCCGGTTCGGGTAAGGGTACGCAGGCCGAGCGCATTTCCGAGCGCCTCGGCGTAGTCGCCATCTCCACCGGCGACATCTTCCGTGCCAACGTCAAGGGCGAAACCCCCTTGGGCATTGAGGCCAAGAAGTACATGGACGCCGGCGATTTCGTTCCGGACAGCGTCACGAACAACATGGTTCGCGACCGCCTCGGCCAGGACGACGTCGAGAACGGCTTCCTGTTGGACGGCTACCCGCGCACAACGGCGCAGGTTGACTACTTGGACCAGATCCTCGCCGAGGGTCAGCAGGAGCTCGACGTCGTGCTCCAGCTGACTGCCGACGACGAAGAACTGGTTGCCCGCCTTTTGGGCCGTGCCAAGGAAACCGGCCGCTCCGATGACAACGAGACTGTGATCCGACACCGTCTTGACCTGTACCACGAGCAGACCGAAGCCGTCGTAGCCAAGTACTCCGAGCGTGGCATCCTGACACAGGTTGATGGCATCGGCGGTATCGACGAAGTTACCGACCGTGTGCTCACGGCGATCGAGTCGGCCAAGGCTGTCTAGCAGTACGTTCTCCACATAGCCGGATTACCGGCATGGGAGTGATGGGTGGGTCCCGTACCGTTTGGTGTGGGGCCCACCTTTTTCGTTCCCTGTCATGGGGTGGGTGCCAGCCAATTTCGGTCCTGCCCACGGATACGGGAAAATAATTGAAGCACGGGGCCAGGCGGGTCCCACCAGCAACCTTCCAAAGGAGAACATGGCGTTCGGTCAGCCCCGTATTGAATACAAGTCCAACGAGCAAATGCGCACCATGCACCAGGCAGGCCTTGTGCTGAGCCGTGCCCTGGACGCTGCCGTTGCGGCGGCTAAGGCCGGAGTCACCACCAAGGACCTGGATGATGTATTCGCCGCAGTCCTCAACGAGGCCGGCGCGAAGTCGAATTTCCTCGGATACCACGGCTTTCCGGCCACCATCTGTACCTCGGTGAACGAAGAAGTTGTTCACGGTATCCCGGGGGGCCGTGTCCTGCAGGACGGCGACATTATCTCCATCGACGGCGGCTGCATTGTGGACGGCTGGCATTCTGATTCCGCGCGGACAGTGATCGTTGGAACCGCGGATCCCGAAGACCAGCGCCTCTCCGATGTCACGGAGGCCGCCATGTGGCGTGGAATCGCTGCCTTGGCCACCGGAAAGTTCGTGGGGGACATCGGCAACGCCATCGACGACTACGTATCGTCTGTCGAAGGCAAGCCCCTCGGCATCCTCGAAGACTATGTAGGCCACGGTATCGGGTCTGAAATGCATATGGCGCCCGACGTGCTGAACTACAGGACCAACCACCGCGGCCCGAAGATCCGTCCAGGCCTGTGCCTTGCCATTGAGCCGATGCTGGTTCGCGGGGACATTGAAACCGCAACCCTCGACGACGACTGGACAGTGGTCACCACCGACGGCAAGCGCTCCTGCCAATGGGAGCATTCAGTAGCCGTACATGAAAAGGGCATTTGGGTCCTGTCTGCCCCGGACGGCGGAGCAGCGCAGCTGGCGCCGCTCGGCGTCGTGCCTGTCCCCATCCCGTAGCTGACATAAGAAGAGAGCCGGGCTGCTGAAGCAGCCCGGCTCTCTTCATGCTCGGCGGAGTTTATGCCTTCAGTTTAGGCTTGACGTCCTTGGTGTAGATGCCCTCGAGCGTCTTCTTCAGCTCCGTCATGGTGGCCTGCACATCGCCCTGCTGCGTGAGGATCTTCGCAGCAGACTTGGCCATTTCCTGGTCCGCACCCGGAAGGAAGACCCTTGCGTTGTCCTGGACCTTGGTGGCTGCGAGCTGGTCCATGGCGATCTTGATCTGCGGCGTGGTGGCCAGGACGGTAGACATGTCCGCGGATAGCCGCGTAGGCATGTAGCCGGTGGCAGCGGAGAACGCAGCCGTGTTCTCGGGTTCGGTCATGAACTTGAGGAAGGTTGCAGCGGCCAACTGCTCTTCCTTGCTGATCCCGCTCGGAATGCCCAGCCCCGCGCCTCCTGTCGGGCAAACGCCACTGGTAACCTGGGGACCGCCGGGGAGGAACCCGACGCCGACGTTGAACTTGGCAGCCTTCAGGACACCCAACAGGGAGCCGGTGGAGGAGATGGTCGACGAGGTAAGGCCGGCGGCGAAGTCGTCAGCAGCTTCCTTGGACGAGACGCCAGCCCATCCGTCTTTGTAAATGGAGTCTTGCGCCCACTGCAGGGCAGCCACGGATTCCTTGGAGTCGCAGGTGATGTCCCAGTCCCTGGACCAGCTTCCGCCCCAGCCCCACAGGTTGTTCTGCAGGGTCCAGCCGGCGTAGCCAGCCAACGCCGGGTAGATGTAGGCGTACTGGGCGCCGGAGCTTGCCTTCAGCTTGGGTGCCCACTCAGCGAATTCCTGCCAGGTTGCAGGAGCACGGTCCGGAAGTCCTGCGGCTTTGAAGTGGTCCTTGTTGTAGTAGAACAGCGGGGTGGACCGGCCGTAGGGCAGGGCCCACTGCTTGTTGTCGTACTTGTAGTCGTCAACGAGGGACTTCTGGAAATCGTCGATCTTGATGTCCAGCTGCTTCACGAGTCCGTCAAGGGGAATGATGCTGCCGTTGGAGAAGTAGCGGAACCACCACACGTCGGAAAGGACCACCAAGCCGGGGAGCCCGGTCTTGGCCGCCTGCGACGTCTGGAACTTCTGGGCAATCTCTTCGTAGTTCGCCCCAGCCGTGACCAGGTTGACCTTGATGTCAGGGAACTTGGCGTGGAACTTGTCGATGATGGCCTTTTCCACGTCCTGCGACTTGCCCGGGTGGTTGGTCCAGAAATCGATGGAGGCGGCAGGCTTCACGCCGCTGAAGTCGATCGTTGCGGGGTCGACGGCGTCTGCCGTGCCCGCCGTCGAGGGTCCACCACATGCGGCGAGGGCCGCTGCTCCGGCTCCGAGGCCTGCAAGTCCCAGGAAATGTCGGCGGTCAAGGTTGGTGCGCATGGTGCTTCCTTTCAATAACGTACTTCGATGCGATTGGTGCGGTGGGAGAATCAACCGGTGACGCTTCCCTGCGTCAGGCCGGCAACGATGTAGCGCTGGAGTGCGGCGAAGACCAGCAGGATCGGAACGATCACCAGGACGGCCCCGGCCATGAGGATTCCCCAGCCTGCTCCGTTGCTTTCGGAGTTCTGCAACAAGGTGAGCCCCACTGGCAGGGTCATGGTTTCTGGACGATCGGTGATGATGAGCGGCCAAATGTAGTCATTCCATTCGCTGACCACTGTCACCAATGCCACGGTCGCGATGGACGGTACCGACACGGGCACGATGATTTGCCACAAGCGTCGCCAATGGCCGGCGCCATCGATCTCGGCCGCTTCAAGGATCGACGGCGGAAGGGTCAGGAAGTGCTGCCGAAGGAGGAAAGTACCAAAGGCAGTGCCGAGTCCCGGAAGGATGATGCCCCACAGGGTGTTCTTGCCTCCCATGCCCGCAATGAGGATGTAGTTGGGCAGGATGGAAACCTGCGCCGGAACCATCAGGGCCACCAGGATCAGGACGAAGATGACGTTCTTGAACGGAAAGCGCACGAACACCAGGGCGTAGGCGGTCAGGATCGCCAGGATGACTTTGACGGTGGAACCAACCACTGTGACTATCAGGCTGTTCGCGAAAAATTGGGCGAACGGAACCGTCGTCATGGCTGTGGCATAGTTCTCCAGGTTCAAGGAATCCGGCAGGATTTTCAGGTCCATGGTGACGATTTCGCCCGGTTGCTTGAAAGAGCTGAGCAGCATCCACAGCAATGGCAGGGCCACCACCAGCGTGGCGACGATCAGCGGAACGTAGCCCGCGGCGACTGTCTGGAGAAGGTTCGCAGGCGACAAGGGCCTGTGCCGACGGTCCGGCTCAGCGTCCTGCTGGGAAACGACGACGGCGGCTGGTGACGGTGCGCTCATGAGTAGTGGACCTTTCGCTCAACGAACCGCAGTTGGAGGACCGTGATGATCAGCAGGATGGCGAAGAGGATCACTGAGATCGCCGCGGAGTAGCCCGCCCTGTTGTAGGCGCCGAAAGCCTGGAGGTAGGCCTCGTAGATCAACGTGCTGGTGCCATTGCCCAGCGGTGTCATGATGCGGATCAGGTCGAATGCCTGCAACGAACTCAGCATGGTGGTGATCAGCAGGAAGAACGTGGTGGGGGAGAGCAACGGCAACGAAATGCTGAGGAACCGTCGTATTCCGTTCGCCCCGTCGAGGGCTGCGGCTTCCATGACGTCCCGCGGAAGTGACTGCAGCCCGGCCAGATAAACCACGGCGCAATAGCCCAGGTTTTTCCAGACGTAGACAATGATGACCATCACCAACGAAAGCTGGGGATCGTTGATCCACTGCGGGCTCTGCTGACCGAGCCCACGAAGGATCCAAGCCAAGACACCGTAACCGGGATCGAAGATGAACAACCACACCAAACCGACACCCACCCCGGAGAGCACGTACGGCGCAAACACCGCGGACCGGGCCAACGTGGTGCCGCGAACCTTCGCATTCAACGCCAAGGCAACCAGCAAGCCCAGGACCATGGAGCCGCCCACCGTAACAAGCGTGAAGACCGCCGTGGTGCCGAGGACTTTCGAGGCGTCCTCGCCGGTGAAGAACGTGACGTAGTTCTGCAGCCCAACAACCGTGGCTGAAGCAGAGCCCAGCGTCCAATCCAACGTGGAGTAGTAGATGTTGTTAATCAGCGGCCAGTACGTAAAGGTGCCAATCAGCACCAGGTTGGGAAGGGCCATGGCCAGGAAGACAACAAAGTCCTTGCGGCTTCGGCCGGACCAGCGCCGTCTCTCCCGGTTTCTCCCGGGCGTCGCAACCGGCGGGGCGGGGGCCGATGTGTCCGGGCCGTCCGCGGGCGCGGTGCTGCTCTTGTGAATCAAAGGGGCAGTCATGGGTCACTAACGTTCTCGGGTGATTGAGGGGGTTCGCCAGCGCCCGGACCGGGGCGGCGAAGACAGGCCTAGCTCACCACACCGAAGTGGCCTGTCGGGACCAAAAAGGCATCCCTGAGTGATAGTTGTCTGACACTTCCCAACCCGTTTACGTGGTGTTCCCCGCAAGTTCGTATTTGAGGCTCAACTCCCAGTTCCAGTCCAGGGCGAGGCGTTGCCCAGGCCGGTGGAGAATGGAGCCATGAATGCGATCACCGATGTTGCGGGCGTACGGGTTGGTCATGTGCAGAGGGTCGGGAATGGGTGGCTGTCCGGGGTGACCGTGGTGCTGCCGCCGCCCGGAACCGTGGGGTCGGTGGATGTTCGCGGTGGAGGGCCCGGGACGCACGAGACCGACGCTTTGGATCCCACCACGTTGGTGTCCACCGTTGATGCCGTGGTGTTGACTGGTGGCAGCGCCTTCGGGCTGGTCTCCGCGGCGGGCGCCCAACGCTGGTGTGAAGAACAGGGGCGTGGCTTCGCCGTCCCGGGAACCGTGGTGCCAATTGTTCCGGCCGCAGCGGTCTTCGACCTCGGGCGTGGTGGCGACGTACACGCACGGCCCGACGCTGACATGGGCTACCAGGCAGCTGCTGCGGCGTTCGCCTCCGGTGACCATGCCGACGTCGGGCGTGGAAACGTTGGTGCCGGCACGGGCGCCGTTGTTGCCCGCGGACAGTACAAAGGTGGGGTGGGTACGTCCTCGATCGAACTCGACGGCGGCGTGATTGTGGGGGCCATCGCCGTGGTGAATGCGCTGGGTTCGCCCCGGTTTGGGCCTGCGGACCTGCAGCCCTCTGCGCGCTCGGTCGTTCCTCCCTTAGACGCGCGCGGCCGGGCTCCAGGCCCGCAGGCCGAGGACCAGCCAGCGCAGGCAGAACAGCCGGGCCTGAACACTACACTCGTCGTGATCGCTACGAATGCCGTGCTGGATGTGGCCGAGTGCAAGCGGACCGCATCTGCCGGGCATGCAGGGCTTGCGCGGGCGCTGGATCCGTCTCATACCCTCGCTGACGGTGACACCGTGTTCGCGTTGGCGACTGGCGCCGTCGGGCTTGACCGCAGTACTGAACAGGCGCGGCAAGTCTCGCTGATTACGCTCCAAAGCGCCGCGGCGGAAGCCGTTCGGCTGGCGATTCTCGACGGCGTCCTGGCCGCGGAAAGCGTCTCGACGCCGGCGGGTGACTTCCCGGCCTATCGGCCGGCGGGGGAGTGACGGGCTGCGATACGTGCGCTACCATTGTCGGATTTAACTTTCCGGCTCCATTGGCGTAGAGTTATTTGTTGGTTGTCTGTGCAGCCACGCCCTTTTTAGTGTCGTGGTTCCAAGGGAGCCAAGCAAACAAAAAACGTCCGCTGGACCTTCGGTGCCTACTGGAGGACGGTGGCAAACAACAGTTAGCGGAGGATATGGCCAAGAAGGACGGGGTCATTGAGATCGAGGGCGTTGTGACTGAGGCGCTGCCCAATGCGATGTTTCGTGTTGAGCTCACCAACAAGCACGTCGTTCTCGCACACATCTCTGGGAAGATGCGACAGCACTACATTCGAATCCTCCCCGAGGACCGGGTAGTGGTTGAGCTGAGCCCATACGACCTCACACGTGGTCGTATCGTCTACCGCTACAAGTAAATTGCTGGGCGGCAGGCAATAGTGCCAAGCCGCTCCAGCAGATCAACTGCAAAACACGCAAAGGAACGCCATGAAGGTCAAGCCGAGCGTCAAGCAGATCTGCGACAAGTGCAAAGTGATCCGCCGTAACGGCCGGGTCATGGTGATCTGCGAGAACCCGCGCCACAAGCAGCGCCAGGGCTAATTCCCCTTCCGGGAATCAGCGCCCGCAAGGGCAAACCTGGGTTGCTAGCCCACGCAAGTAAATAAAGGCAGCACAAGCTGTGCCAGGACTGCATTACAGAGCCTGGTCAGCGAACCCCCGGTCGGAGGCTGGGGCCACACGGAACGTGTGGGTGTACTGCCTACGACCTCCGGTTTATTCAAGGAGTACCGCCACTATGGCTCGTCTCGCTGGCGTAGACATTCCCCGCGAAAAGCGGTTGGAAATTGCGCTTACTTACATCTACGGCGTGGGCAAGACCCGTGCACACGAAACCCTGGCTGCCACCGGCATCAGCGCTGACGTTCGCGTCAAGGACCTGACTGACGCCGAGCTGGTCCAGCTGCGTGACTACATTGAAGGCAACTACAAGGTTGAGGGTGACCTTCGCCGCGAGGTAGCCGCTGACATCCGCCGCAAGGTTGAGATCGGCAGCTACGAAGGCCTGCGCCACCGCAAGGGCCTGCCCGTACGCGGACAGCGTACGAAGACCAACGCACGTACCCGCAAGGGTCCGAAGCGCACCGTCGCCGGCAAGAAGAAGGCCGGACGTTAATCCCTCGGGATTGACCTGGTTTTCCCCCGATAACTTTCTGTAGGAGAAACAATGCCCCCGAAGACTCGTGGAGCGGTTCGTAAGCCGCGTCGCAAGGATAAGAAGAATATTGCGCTTGGCCAGGCGCACATCAAGAGCACCTTTAACAACACCATCGTGTCCATCACGGACCCGAACGGTGCTGTCATCTCATGGGCTTCCGCCGGTGAGGTTGGCTTCAAGGGCTCCCGTAAGTCCACCCCGTTCGCTGCCCAGATGGCTGCCGAAGCTGCTGCAAAGCGCGCTCAGGAGCACGGTCTGCGCAAGGTTGACGTATTCGTCAAGGGCCCGGGATCCGGACGCGAAACCGCAATCCGTTCGCTTCAGGCCGCTGGCCTCGAGGTTGGCTCCATCCAGGACGTCACCCCCAGCGCCCACAACGGTTGCCGCCCCCCGAAGCGTCGCCGCGTCTAATTAGGTCTTCCCTGCCTGACCGGCCGGGCCTGCTGTGGATGGTTTTCCGTCCATAAGCATGGCCCGGCTGGTCAGGCTGGAAACCGAAGCCGATTTCCACCACCTGTGTTGCGTCATATAGCGGATGCTCGCCGAAAGGAAACCTAAGTGCTCATTGCACAGCGCCCCACCCTGTCCGAAGAAGTTGTATCCGAGAACCGCTCCCGTTTCATCATTGAACCGCTGGAGCCGGGCTTCGGCTACACCCTCGGAAACTCCCTCCGCCGTACCCTGCTCTCCTCCATCCCCGGTGCCGCTGTAACCAGCATCCGGATCGATGGCGTGCTGCACGAGTTCACCACGGTTCCGGGTGTCAAGGAAGATGTCACCGAGATCATCCTGAACATCAAGAACCTTTCGGTTTCCTCCGAGCACGATGAGCCGGTTGTTGCTTACCTGCGCAAGCAGGGCCCCGGAGTCGTCACCGCCGCGGACATCGCTCCGCCGGCCGGCGTCGAATTCCACAACCCGGATCTGCACATTGCCACTCTGAACTCGAAGGGCAAGTTCGAACTCGAACTGACCATCGAGCGCGGCCGTGGCTACGTTTCGGCAGCTCAGAACAAGTCCGGCGACTCCGAGATCGGCCGTATTCCGGTTGACTCGATCTACTCGCCGGTCATGAAGGTAACTTTCCGCGTGGAAGCTACCCGTGTTGAGCAGCGCACCGACTTCGACAAGCTCATTGTCGACGTCGAGACCAAGCAGGCAATCGCTCCCCGCGATGCTGTTGCTTCCGCAGGTACCACCCTGGTGGAACTGTTCGGTCTGGCCCGTGAGCTGAACACCGCAGCTGAAGGTATCGAGATTGGCCCGTCGCCGACGGACGCTGCCCTGGCAGCCGACATGGCTCTGCCGATCGAGGATCTGGACCTCACGGTCCGTTCCTACAACTGCCTCAAGCGTGAGGGCATCCACACCGTGGGTGAACTCGTTGCCCGCTCCGAGGCTGACCTGATGGACATCCGTAACTTCGGTGCGAAGTCCATTGACGAGGTCAAGGCAAAGCTCGTCGAACTGGGTCTGTCCCTCAAGGACTCCCCTCCCGGTTTCGATCTCGCAGCCCGCGCCGCAGCCATCGAAGAGGACGACGCCGCGTTCAGCGACGACGAGCTCTAAACAGCAGATCTTGGCCACTGGTCCAGCAATGGGCCTGACTGGCTTACACAACAGGAGAAATAACTATGCCTACCCCCACTAAGGGTCCGCGCCTCGGAGGCGGCCCGGCTCACGAGCGCCTGATGCTCGCGAACCTGGCAGCTGCTCTGTTTGAGCACAAGCGCATCACCACCACGGTTACCAAGGCCAAGCGCCTCAAGCCGTACGCAGAGCGTCTGGTCACCTTCGCCAAGCGTGGCGACCTCGCTTCCCGCCGCCGCGTTCTCGGCCTGATCAGCGACAAGGGCGTTGTCCACGAGCTGTTCACCGACATCGCCGGCGCCGTTGCCAACCGCGATGGTGGCTACACCCGCATCACCAAGATCGGCAACCGTAAGGGCGACAACGCTCCCATGGCTGTCATCGAGCTCGTTCTCGAGCCGGTTTCCCCGAAGCAGGCCGTTGTTGCTGAAGCAACCAACGCTGCTGCCAAGGCTGCTCCGGCTGCTGAAGCTCCGGCTGCCGAGGAAGAGGTCGTAGAGACCGAAGCTGCTGAAACCGAAGAAGCTCCGGCTGCTGAGGCCGAGGCTACTGAAGCTGAAGCTGCTGAAACCGAAGAGGCTCCGGCCGCTGAGGACAAGAAGTAATTCACTGAATTCTTCACAGTAGACTTAAGTCTATGAACGAACGAAAACCCGCTGCCCCCGTTATGGGGGGCGGCGGGTTTTTGCGTGTCCGGCTGGATCTCTCGTACGACGGCGGCCCTTTCAGCGGGTGGGCACTTCAGCCTGGTCTTCGCACGGTGCAGGGGTCGCTTGAGGAGGCACTGACGCTCCTGCTGCAGCGGCCCGTCCGCGTGACGGTTGCCGGCAGGACTGACGCCGGGGTCCATGCCCGTGGGCAGGTAGTTCACCTGGACCTGACCGAAGCCGAGTGGCTGGCACTGCCGCGAGGGCACGAACTCGATCCCGCCGTCGCGCTTTTGCGTCGTCTCCGTGGTGCGTTGAGCCGGATTCTTGGCGACCTGACCGGCGCTGTGGAGGTGCACGACGCCGGCCTGGCGCCTGAAGGTTTCGACGCCCGCTTTTCTGCGTTGTGGCGGAGGTACAGTTACCGGATTGCCGACGGTCCGGAGCGGTGGGACCCGGTCCTTCGAAGCATTACCCTGTGGCACAAGTCTGCGGTGGATGTCTCCGTGATGAACCACGGGGTGCAGGCACTGCTGGGACTCCAGGATTTTAGGTCCTACTGCAAACCCCGCGAAGGTGCCACGACAGTCCGTGAGCTGCAGAAGTTCTCCTTTGAACGGGGGAGCGACGGGGTCATTGTCGCGACCGTCCAGGCGGATGCCTTCTGCCACAACATGGTGCGCTCACTGGTTGGTTCTGCCCTGAGGGTGGGCGAGGGACTGGAGTCTCCCGAGTGGCTGCATGCCAGGCTTCTGGAACGAAAACGCGACGCCAAGTCCGTCCTTGCTGCGCCCCACCCGCTGGTGCTGGAAGAAGTCGCCTACCCCTCGGACAGCGAGCTGCTGGCACGGGCCGAACTGACGCGGGCGCGCCGGGAGTAGTTTCTCCTGTAGCCGCCGTTGGGTCTTAGCAGCTGAGTGAGCCTTTGAGGACTTTGCCGGTCCAGGTGTTGGTGCTGCCGGGGACTTTGTAGTAGCCGCGGATTTCGTAGGTCCAGGTTCCGATGACTTCGTAGCCGGAGGTGTAGGTTTTGCCGGCCGCTTTGCTGAGGTCGCCGGTGAATTCGAGGTTGCCGGAGCGGTCGAAGATTTTGATGTCGTGGTAGTTGGCGTTGGCCACGGTGCTGAACGAGTTCACGGTGACGGTGGCGCGGATCCCGAAGGAACACGTCATGGTCACGTTCGCGGCGGCCGGGACGGCGAGGCTCGCGGCGGTGTACTGCGGGGTGGCGCGCTCGACGTCGGTGAACGCGGCGAACGCTGCGGTGGGTGCTGCGATGAGGCCAAGGGCCACGACGGCGGCGATCACCAGGGTGCGCAGGAAGCTTGTCCGCGTGGTCATGGTGATCGCCCTCCTTCCGTGCCGGTTACGTGTGCTGGTTTTACCTGGTGGTGGTGTTACTTGGTGCTGTTACTTGGTGGTTTCGGTGCGTTGGGTGCCCGTGAAGGAGAAGCCGATGGTGGAGGTGGCGCCTTGGAAGGTGTCGCCGGCGGTGGTGGGGAACGCGGTGGTGACTTTGAGGTTGTCGGTCTTGTTCGAGGTCAGGGAGGTCAGGTTGTTCAGGGCCTTGTTCGCTGCGATCACAGGGCCGGAGGCCAGGACGGTGGTTTTGGTGCCGGTGCAGGTGTAGGGGGCTGCGGATCCGGTCCAGGCAACACTGCAGTTTTCGATGGTCAGCTGCAGGCCGTTGGTGGTGTCGGTGGTGAGCAGGGATCCGGTGGCGCCTGCGGAGGTGGTGAGGGTGACGTTGTTCAGGTCAGAGTTGCCGGTGTTGGCCAGGGTGACGAGCTTTTCGACTTTGTCGCCGGGCAGCAGGCCCGCGACGGGGACGTTGAGGGTGTTGTTGGCCCCGGTGCCCAGGGCGATAGTGACGGTGCCTGCGGTGACGGCCTGTGAGGCGGAGGTCGAGGAGGTGAACGCTCCGTAGGTTCCCATGCCGGCGACGGCGGCTGCGGTGCTGACCAGTGCGACGGAAGCGAGGATCTTGCCGGAGGTGGTCTTGAGGCTGATGGCCATGGGAATCAGTGTCCTTTCAGTGGGCCACCGCTACCGGCCGGCCTGGTCGTTTGCCGGCCTGTGTGGCTGACAAGAACTACTGTGCCGGGACCGGATCAAGAACCAATCCTGCAAACCGTCAACACTTCCTCAGGAAAACCTCAAGACACCCGCGAACCCTTTGCTGGATCGCAAGGTGTTGGGCAGACCCCCTCCCGGCTCTGGGTACCGGAAGGGGGCCCTATCGGCCGCCGTGGTCTGATCCACGGACGACCGGTCTTGAGGCGCTTGTTCAGATAGCCGGGATCATTCCGGCAACCTGATCAAGCGGGAGCTGGTGCTGATGGCGTTGACGGCCGATGCGAAGATGGGTCCCATCTCAGCGCCGGTTGCCGCGCAGAAGAAGTAGTCGCCGTCGGCGTTCTCGGTTGCCCTTAGCGCTGGCGTCGAGCAGTCGTTTGAGGCTGTGCTGGGAACGCCGGCAGATTTGGGTGAGGCCGCAGAAGCCAGGACAGTGCGGACCAAGTCGCTGCCGCTGCCGTTGCATCGGGCTGAGTTTGCATCACCAAATGCCACCGTGATGATGAGCAGCCCTTCGTTCTTGGCGTTGGTAGCAACGGCCTTGAGATTGTTGCAGGCCGTGGTGCCGTTGGAGCTTCCGAGTTCGGAGGTGGTGTTCAAATCCGTGGAGCCGCCGGTCACGTTCTCCTCGTTCGGTTCGCCGTCGGTTTCCAGGATGATGGCTTTCTTGGCCGGAGTTGAGCGCGTGGGCAGAGAGCTCAAATTGTTCGATGACTTACCCAACACGTATCGTGCAGCCGACTTAAGAGGTGCCGCCAGATAGGTCCCGGTGCCGGACGAGGACAAACAATTGAGGCCGCCCACAAGGGTGCTGCTGCTGTTCAAGGGCGGAACGCCGCCCGGTGTCGCAGGCGTATTTGTATAGTTGTTGGAGAACGGCACGGGCAGCCAGGGCCCGTCTGTCCGTGAGGTCGACGGAGAAGTAACACACGTTCCCGGGCTCGTTTTGCTGCGCCCGATGGTACCCAGGGCAACGTATTGCTGTTCCTTGGTCATGGTTTGCAGAGTGCTCTTGATGCCGGCAACCATCGCGTTCCGGTCCGCGTCGCTCATGCTTCCGGTCCGGTCCGCGACCATCACGATGTCCATGGGGTTTGGTATTTGGGCTCCACACGACCCCTTGCAGGCCGTGGAAGCCAATGAGCCCGTATTGCCGTTGTTCACTCCGATCACGGGAGCGAAGGCAAAGGGCACGTCCTTGGCTGCCGTCACGATGATGGTGTTGCACGTGTGCCCGCCGCCCGGCACGCAGGGAATGGAGCACAGCTTTTCGTCACACTTGGCCCCAGCAGTGGTGCCTGGATCGCACACATTGGGGACCTGGCCGCTGACCACGGTCTTCGATGCTCCGGATGATGCCACGAGGCACCGGAAGGAAACACTGGGATTCGCCTGGGGATCGTTGGACTTGGCATAGGCCACTGCGGCGGCTTGGGCCGCGGTGGGGTCGTTCGGCAAGGACCCAGCACCTGCGAGGGCTGCCGCGTCCAGGGCGTTGCTGAGATCCTGGCGCTCGTACGCCAGCTTCCCGAAGTCAAGGGCAAGAGCCAAGGCTGCGAACAGCAAGGGGACCAAGAGGGCAAAGATGACAATGGAGGCGCCGCGCTCTTCGGAGTCATGCATTCGTCGTTTCAGGCCGCGCATGTTCCACCGGTCCAGTTCTTGGAGCCTGAAGTCACCGTGGCGGTGCCTTCCATCTTCATGACGTATTTGGTTTCGGAGTAACTGTTAAGCATCCAAGAGAAGAAACCGCTGACGGAGCGCTGCGGGTAGCGAACGCAGACCACCAACTTCCCTGGCGCTCCACCCGTGGTGTCGACAACAAACTTTGTCTGGAGCTTGGTGGCGTCCAGGTTTCCCCTTGCGCTGTTCACGGACGCAATCACGTCACCCTGCGTTATGCCTTGGCGGGCTCCCTCACGAGCTGCTGCCTGAATGCCGATGTTTTCGCTGTAGAACAGGCCAAAGTCGATGACCCCCAAGAGCATGGTCAGCAGCAGGGGAAGAATGATGGCGAACTCCACCACTGAGGCACCCCTCTGATGATCGTCGCGCTTAGACGGGTTGCGTCTGCATGACCTGGACATCGGACTCTCCTTTGGCTTCAGAGCTTGGCGAACGTGCTGATGGCGTTGATAACCGCAGGGCCAAGAATGATGATGAAAAGCGGGGGAAAAATGAAAAGAATCAAGGGAAAGACCACAGCCACCGGAAGCTTCATCGCCTTTTCCTCGGCCCGGAGCCGCCGCTTGATCCGCATCTGCTCGGCCTGTGGCTTCAGGATCCTGGCAATCGACAATCCTTGGATATCGGCTTGGACGATTGCTCCGACAAAGCTCCGGACGTCCGGCACCGTGCACCGCTCTGCCAGGGCTTTGTAGGCTTCCTTCCTGGAGCGGCCGGCCTGGATATCCTGCAGCGTTCGGACAAGTTCGTCAGCCAGGGGGCCGTTTCCGCTTGCCCCGACCCTCGACAACGCTGCTTCGAATCCGAGGCCCGCCTCAACCGAGACCAACAGTTGGTCGAGCACGTTGGGCAAGTCCTTTTGGATCCGCGCCTGACGCTTGGTTCCGTTGTTGTACACGAGCAGGTCCGGGAGGAAGTAGCAGGCCGAAGCAAGCGCCAACGTGAGCAGGATTCCTTGTGGGGAACGGGTGCCGCCAAGGAGCAGTGCGGCCAGACCGCCACCCAAAGCTGCGAGTGGCTTGATGGCAAGGAGCCTATCGAGTGGCATGGAGGCCGGCCGTCCGGCGTTGGCGAGAATCCGGTCCAGACGGGTTATGTACTTGTCCGGCGTCAGGCTCCTGGAGAGCCGAAGAAGCAAACCCGGCCCTTTGGAGCGTGCCTTCGCCTGCTGTTGCGCCACTGCGTTGAGACGTGTCCGGATCAACCGCCCGGAACTGCGGTCGACGGCGACCAGCGACCATGCGAAGTAGGAAGCTGGGAGAATCACGGCGGCGATCATCAGCCAGACGAAAGTAGTCATGCTGGCAACCTCCTAGAACTCGATCTTGACCATGCGGCTGATCCAAAAGGATCCAATGGCCATCATGATGACCCCAAGGACAATGAACACCCAGCCCAGCAAAGACTGGGTAAGTACGGCCATGTAGCCCGGGTTGGCGATATTGAGGAAACCTGCGACGACGAAGGGCAGCGCAATGAGGATGTAGGCGGAGAATTTGCCTTCGGCTGCCAGTGCGCGAACCTGCCCCTTGATTTGTGCCCGCTCCCGGACAGTCTCGCCAACGTGGTCCAGGACGCCGGCCAAATCGCCACCTACCTCGCGGTTGATTTCGATGGCTTGGCTCAGCCATTCGAAATCCTCGCACTGCATCCGCCGGCCAACATCGGCCATGGACTCCGATACCGGCCGCCCTACCCGGTTCTCGTTGACGATCCGGGCGAGTTCCTGGGACATGGGGGCCGGCATCTCCAAACTGGCGCTTTGCAGGCTCTGGGTGATGCCGTGACCGGCCCGCAAACTGCCGGAAAGAGCCAGCAGCATATCGCTGAGTTGGTTGCCGAAGGCCGTCCTGCGCCGGCCGGTCCGCACTTTGACGATGAGAAGTGCCGCGAGGGGCGAGAGGAAGGCGAAGACCACGGCAAGGATGAACCCGTGGAGCAGGAAACCCATGAGGCCGGTCACCAGGCTGCCGATGAGGATCAGGACGGAGAACTCCGAGGGCTTGCTGGTGATCCCGGCGTCGTTGAGTGCTTCGAGGCCAAAGATGCCACCCCCTGCCCGGCCCGCCCGTCGTTCCGCAGCGGAAACGGTCGCACCACCGGGCTTGGCGGTTACCTGCGTTCCGGTGTCCGGAGCCGATGGCCGCCGCCTGCTGACATCTATGTCCTGGTAGCTGGGCCTGAGGGAAACAAACAAGACCAGCAGAACAGCCACCAGGATCGCCGCCGCACCGACAAGGAGCACATAGTCCGGAACCATGAGGCTCACCGCCCTGTCTTCTGCGGAGCCGGCATGAAAATGTTCGGCGGAAGGTAGGTGCCCATGTTCGCGAGTTTCTCCACGAATCGGGGTCGGATGCCGGTAGGAACCGTTCGTCCGACGAACCTGCCTTCCGAGTCCACCCCAGCGGCATAGTCAAAGGTAAAGCAGTCCTGAAGCGTCACAACATCGCCTTCCATCCCCAGGACCTCGGTGATGTGCGTGACGCGACGCGTCCCATCCTTCAGCCTGCTGAGTTGGACGATGATGTGCACCGCACTGGCGATCTGTTCCCGGATGGCCCTGAGAGGGAGCTCCATGCCGGCCATGAGTACCAAGGTTTCCATGCGTGCCACCGCGTCCCGCGGCGAGTTGGAGTGGACTGTGGAGATTGAGCCGTCATGGCCGGTATTCATTGCCTGGAGCATGTCCAGTGCCTCGCCGCCGCGAACTTCACCGACCACTATCCTGTCTGGTCGCATGCGAAGGGAGTTTCGGACCAGATCCCGGATGGACACAGCGCCGCGGCCTTCGGTGTTGGCGGGCCGGCTCTCCAGCCGGACCACATGGCTCTGCTGGAGTTGGAGTTCCACCGCGTCTTCGATGGTGACGATCCGTTCCTCCTCGGGGATGAAGGAGGACAGGACGTTGAGGAGCGTGGTCTTGCCGGTGCCCGTACCGCCGGAGACGATGACGTTCAGGCGGGCCTTGACGCACGCATCCAGAACCTGGGCCATGTCCGGAGAGATCGAATCGAAGCGGACCAGGTCTTCAACGGTCAGCGGCACCGCGGAGAACTTCCGGATGGTGAGGGACGGGCCGTCCACTGCCAGTGGGGGAATGACGGCATTGACGCGCGATCCATCCTGCAAGCGCGCGTCAACCAGGGGAGAGGACTCGTCGATGCGCCGGCCGATGCGGGAGACGATGCGCTCAATGACCCGCCGCAAATGTGAGTCCGAGCTGAACGTAGTGCCCGTCGGATGCAGGCGGCCGGCGCGCTCTACGTAAATGCTCCGCGCCCCGTTGACCATGATTTCGGTGACCAGAGGATCATCCAACAGCTTCTGGAGTGGGCCCAGGCCCAGAACTTCATCCACAATCTCCCGGATGAGCCGGCGTCGTTCCTCCGGAGTGAGGGGGACTTGCTCGTCGTCGATGAACTCGCTGAGGGCCTCACGGACCATCCTGCGGACGTCGCCTTCGTCGAGGGATGAATCAGTGATCCGGCTTCCAAGACGGCCGGTGATGTCCTCGGCGGCGCGTTTCTTGATTCCGGCAAGAGCATCGGTGGAGCCCTTCCGGGGAGTGTCGGTGACATGCAGGGAGGAAACACTTCCGGTGTCTTCGTGCGCCGATTGGCCCAAGGCGGTGGCTCCCGACATCGTAGTTCCCTCGGGGGAAATGCGGGCCGCTTCAAGACGGTTGATGAGGCTCATGACACTGCCACCCTTCTGCGGGAATTCTTGGATTCGACCTGCATGGACCCAGCCGCCATTTTTTCCACGAGAGCCTTGAGGCCCTTCCCCACAGGATCGCGCCGCCCGGACTGGAGCATCGGGATGCCGGCATTGGTGGAGAACGGAACAGCCCGTGACTGTGGGAGCACCACGCCTACCGGCAATCCGACGGTGGCTTCGACGTCCTTGACCGTGAGGCCGCTTCTCTTGTCCGCGAAGTTGAGGACAAGGGTGTTTGAAGGCGGCAACAGATCCAGCTGCCGCAATACGTCCAGTCCGTGATTGAGGCCGCGGATGCTCGGGATATCCATGCCGCAAACCCAGACTCCGTCGGTGGCCAGTTCGAGCACGGCCAAGACCACATCTCCCAAACCAGGTGAGGTGTCCAGAATGACGTACGGGAATTCCAACGACAATTGATTGATCAGCGTGGCGACCTGGGCCGGCTTGATGAGATCTGCGTCGGCCGGTCGCAGCGGAGCGCACATGGCGTATGCGCCACTCGGGTGGGGGGTCAGGAAAGCCTTCAGCACCATGGTGTCTGAGGATGCTGCGCCGGAAACGGCGTCGTTGATGGTGTAGTTCGGTTCCAGTCCGAGTCCGGACGCGACGTCGCCAAACTGGAGATCAAGGTCCACGATGACCGCCCCCATGGGCGCGGTCTTGGCCAAGCCGACAGCGAGATTGGTGGACACTGTGGTCTTTCCTACACCGCCCTTCGGCGACATGACTGAGATGACGCGGCCGCGGGATTGTGCTTGATGGGAATCATCGCTTCCGGCGTGCTTGCGCCCCTTGGCAGTCATTGAGGCCCGTTCCAGCGCCAGGCTCAGTTGGGAGAGGTCGCCACCGGGATCAATGACGTCGCGAATGCCTGAGCGTAGCGCTGCCAACGTCAGTTCAGTGTTGGATGGAGCGGCCAGGACCACCACAATCTCCGGGTACCCGGCATCCAGCCCGTTCGCCAGCCTGAGCCAGTGCTCGGTGAGGACGTCAGGGCCTATCACCAGGACGTCGACCGGCCCGCCCACGTTCCGACTCAACACATCGGCCGGTGTCCCGTCGGCGCACCCCGCACTGAGAACCTGGAATTCGTGTGCTGAATCAAGGGCCAGAGCCAGCCCCTGTTCGAAGTCAGCTGATCCGGTGAGGGCCAGGAAGCGGCTCATTGGAAGATCCCGTTGGTGCTCACAGCGGTCTTGGTGCCCTCCGGCGTGGTGGCCGATTGCTTGGTCAGCCAGATGTTGCCGGTCCTGGCACTCAGGATCACCTTTGCAGCGTCGGTGGAATTGCGGGCCAGCGTCACGAAGGACGATCCGCTGGGAACAGCAGAGGTGCCTTCTGCCGTAGTTTCAGCAGGCGCTGGTGCTTGCTGGACAGCGGTGACCAGAACCTTGTCGAACACCAATTGGGTATTGGCGATCTGCTGGTTGGCCGGGTCGGTCAAGGTGACGAACAGACCCACGAGATCGCCGGCACGAAGGGTGCCGCCAACGACGCTTTCAGGCGGAAGGACGATGGTGACCTCCTGCATGCCCTCCGGTACGGGAACAGACCCCGGAGTAATACGTTCGCTGGGGTTAATGAGCCTGCTGCCCAGGAGTTGCTCGCCGGGTTCCAAAGCAACAGAGGTCACCTTCCCGCTGCCAAGATCAAGCGAAGTCAGGGCGCCATCGGCTTTTGCGGTACTCGGCATGGGCCGGAGCCGGATGTAGGAGCTGAGCTCCTGAACAGTTGTGCCGGCGGGAACCGGCTTTTCCACAACGACCACGTCAACAGGATCCAAGGATGCCTGTGCCCTGCGGTCAGCATTGGATACGTAATTCACCAACAACACTGTGCCGATGATCGCCAGGACAAGCGCAGCGATGCCCCCGATTAATCGCGATTTCATGATTGTTTCCTCACCTTGAACACCTCAATAGCTTCTGGTGCACGGGAAGTAGGATCAGCGGCCCATCCCCGTTACGACTCTGCCGGCCGTCCCGTTGGGGAGGACAACCGGCAGAGGGACTGTCTGGTGACGAGTAGTCAGCTTCGAACGGCTACGGCAGTTTCCCGTTGATCGTGGTGAATGCCTCGTTAAGATTCGTTCCGAGCGCCCCGACGGCGATGATGATCGCAACTGCGATCAGCGCAACCATGATGCCGTACTCGACGGCGGTTGCACCCTTCTCTTCGTTGGTGAAGCGATCCTTGACGCCGGCGACGAAGGCCATCATGTTGAACATAAGAGTGTTCATTGTAAAATCCTTCCCAGATTTTTGTTTATGAAAATTGCCGAGTTATAGGTCCAGCAAATTATCGGAATTTGCTCGATTCCCGAACTACCCCCATGTAGCTTTTAGCGGTTCGGAATTCGATAAGACAAGAATTGCTTCCCGGGAGTGCGTTGAACAATGCGTAGTCGTACTCAAATTTCACGGGGGCCTGATTGCGGGTACTCGATGCCGGCAAGGGAGGTACTCAGTTTTGAGGGAGAAGCGGGCCGTGGACTACTCGGAAAAAACAGGGTGCTTAGCAACTTCAGGCAGCTCGAGGGCAGGGTTCAGCACTAAAAGTCGTCAGTACTCGTAAAGCTAGTTGAGGAGAAGGATGACGCCCACGGCCGCGCTCAGCATTGCCGGCCCGTGGGCTGTTTCCCGTGGCTTTTGGCGGTTTCCCATGCGTAACATCAGCACCGTCAGTACCCCGCCCACCACGAACCCCAGCAGGGCGCCGTAGAAAAGCTGCTGCCATCCCAAGTAGCCCAAGTACAGCCCGAGGGGTGCTGCGAGCTTCACGTCGCCCATTCCGATGCTTCCCGGTGAAAAAAGTCCCAGAATCAAGTAGCAGGCGAACAAGATGGCCCCACCGGCAAGGGCCCGGAGCAGGTCGCTCCACGCAGGAGCGAGGGTTGCGGCGGCCGTCAGAAGGCACGCACCGCCGCCCAATAAGCTCAGGACCAGTCGATTCGGCAGCAAATGCAGCGCGAAATCAATACGGGAAAGCTGTACCCCTAAAAGCGCCAGGAAAAGAAATGCCGGCAATTCGGCAGAAAAGCCAAACCGCCACGCGAGCAAGCCAAACAGCAAGGCGGTGAGTGCCGCCGTCGTGATCCGGACCTTGGGGGAGGGGAGTCCGCCAAGCCGCGGCAGCCAGGCGTGGATGAGGGACTCGGCCAGGGGGCTCAACAGCAGACCGGACAGGGCAAGCAGGAGCGGCAAGGCAAGTCCATCGGTCACGTGTTCCCCCTCATTAACACAGGTACGCCCCTGTGCGGTAACCCCATTTTGACCCGGGCGCCCCGTTGAAGGTATTGTTTAGAGTCGTTGTGCGTGTCCTATCTCGATGACACATGCCTTTTGGGGGATCCAGTTGCAGGATCGCTAACTCCTGAGGCATTTCGAGATCCTGGGATGACTGGTACATAGAGCCCTCACCTCTGCTCCGGTAGCGCATACATAGTAGGTACACGCCTTATTGCGTGTCGCCTAAAACATGAACGCCAGAACAAGAACGAGGCAAAACCGTGCGTACGTACACCCCGAAGCCCGGCGATATCAACCGCCAGTGGCACGTCATTGACGCCACCGACGTTGTCCTTGGTCGTCTTGCCAGCCAGACCGCAACACTGCTGCGCGGAAAGCACAAGCCGACCTTTGCGTCCCACATGGACATGGGCGACTTCGTCATCATCATCAACGCTGAAAAGGTTGCCCTCACCGGCGCCAAGCTGGAGCAGAAGCGCGCATACCGCCACTCCGGTTACCCGGGCGGCCTGACCTCCGTCAACTACGCCGAACTGTTGGAATCCAACCCGGTTCGCGCTGTTGAGAAGGCCATCAAGGGCATGCTCCCCAAGAACTCCCTCGCAGCTCAGCAGCTGGGCAAGCTCAAGGTCTACGCAGGCCCGGAGCACCCCCACGCTGCACAGCAGCCGAAGACTTTCGAAATCACCCAGGTCGCCCAGTAGTCCTGGCCACCAACCAACTTTTCATTACAAGGAGAACCGTGGCTCAGAACGAAGAACTGACCGCCGAAGCCGTCGAGGCCGAGGAAACCCTCACCAGCTACACCTCTGAAAGCAGCGCCGCTGCTGACGATGCTCCCAAGAAGGAGCGCCCGGCACTGACCGTTGCCGGCGCAGCTGTTGGCCGCCGCAAGGAAGCCGTTGCACGCGTTCGCGTCGTACCGGGCTCCGGCAAGTGGACCATCAACGGCCGCACGCTGGAAAACTACTTCCCGAACAAGCTGCACCAGCAGGACGTCAACGAACCCTTCAAGATCCTTGACCTTGAAGGCGCCTACGACGTCATCGCCCGTATCCACGGCGGTGGCATCTCCGGCCAGGCCGGTGCACTGCGCCTCGGTGTTGCTCGCTCGTTGAACGAGATCGACGTCGACAACAACCGCGCAACCCTCAAGAAGGCCGGTTACTTGAGCCGTGACGCCCGCGTCATCGAGCGCAAGAAGGCTGGTCTCAAGAAGGCACGTAAGGCTCAGCAGTACTCCAAGCGTTAATTCGCTGCACGAAAGCCCGTTCCGCCACTGTGGCGGGGCGGGCTTTCGCCGTTTAAGGCGGCCCACGGGCGCCTGGATTGGGGTTCCAGTGTGACTCTCCGATGCGTCCCTGAACTGATGGCGTCCCGTCGTCGTCTAAACTTGAGCCGATGTCTAGATTATTTGGAACAGATGGCGTGCGCGGTCTCGCGAACGGATTGCTTACTGCTGAGCTGGCTATGCAGCTTGCCCAGGCCGCCGCCGTCGTACTCGGCCATGACCGCGCAACCAACGGCAAGCGGCCCCGCGCCGTCGTCGCCAGGGACCCCAGGGCGAGCGGTGAGTTCCTCGCCGCGGCCGTCGAAGCAGGGCTTTCCAGCTCCGGCATCGACGTCTACGACGCCGGTGTCCTGCCGACCCCCGCCGCCGCTTACCTGGTTGCAGACCTGGACGCTGACTTTGGGGTCATGCTCTCGGCCTCCCACAATCCCGCGCCTGACAACGGGATCAAGTTCTTCGCCCGTGGCGGCCAGAAGCTCCCCGACGACGTCGAGGACGCCATCGAGGCCCAGCTGGGTCAGGAGCCGCAGCGCCCGGTAGGTGCCGACGTCGGACGCATCCAGCGGTTCTCCGACGCCGAAGACCGTTACATCGTCCACCTCCTTGGAACCCTGCCCAAGCGCCTTGACGGCCTGAAGGTCGTTCTCGACTGCGCCCACGGTGCAGCCAGCGGGTGCTCGCCGCAGGTGTTCAAGGACGCCGGTGCCGAGGTTGTGGTGATTGGTGCTGAACCGGATGGCCTGAACATCAACGAGGGCGTCGGGTCCACCCATCTGGGCCCGCTGAAGGAAGCTGTTGTAAAGCACGGAGCGGACCTCGGCATTGCGCACGACGGCGACGCCGACCGCTGCCTGGCGGTGGACCACGAAGGCAACGAGGTGGACGGTGACCAGATCATGGCGATCCTGGCCCTTGCCCTCAAGGACTCAGGGAAGCTCAAGGACAACGTCCTGGTAGCCACAGTCATGAGCAACCTTGGCCTCAAAATCGCCCTCCGCGAAGCCGGAATCACCATCCTCGAAACGGCAGTGGGCGACCGCTACGTGCTTGAGGGAATGCGCGACGGCGGCTACAACCTCGGTGGCGAGCAGTCCGGCCACGTGATCTTCTCCGACTACGCAACCACGGGCGACGGTGTCCTGACCGGCCTCCAGCTTGCAGCGCAGGTAGCCCTGACCGGCCGCAGCCTCAAGGAACTAGCCACTGCGATGACCAAGCTCCCGCAGCTCATGATTAACGTCAAGGGCGTGGACAAGGCCCGTGCAGGTACCGATGAAGGCGTTGCTGCTGCGGTTGCCGCTGCGGAACTCGCATTGGGTGAGACCGGCCGCGTGTTGCTTCGCCCGTCCGGTACCGAAGCCCTGGTGCGCGTCATGGTGGAGGCCGCCGACATGGAAACTGCTGAGCGGATCTGTACGGGTCTTGCAGCTGTTGTCCGCGAACGATTGGGCGCTTCCAGCGAATTGGCCGTCTAAGAAACGAAATGGCCCGCTCCCTGATTCATCGGGGAGCGGGCCATTCTTCTTTAAAACACAAACACTTAGAGGTAGTCCGGCGCCGCTTCGAGCCCGAAGTACTCCTCCAAGGTGGCGATACCGCGTGCCGCCATATCCGTTGCCGCTTCCACGCCGACGTAACGCAGGTGCCAGGACTCGTAGAAGTAGCCGGTGGTTTCGTGGAACATCCACGGGTACCTGACCACGAAGCCGAATTTGCTTGCGTTGGCTTTGGCCCACACGGCGGCGGGCTGTTCAGCGAAACACGGCTGGAAGCTGCAGGCGCCCCCACCGTCGCCGATGTCGAAGGCCCAGCCTGTTTGGTGTTCGGAGTGTCCGGGGCGGGCGGATGCGCGGTCGGCGGCTGTTTGTCCCGTGCTGGCGACATAGCCGTTGTAGGTGGCTACTTGGGTGGTATAGGAGCGGTAGCCCGATGCCAACGTCATGATGACGCCCTCCGCGGCTGCGGCGCCGAACATCTTCTCTGCGGCAGCCGCCGTCGTGCTGTTGACCAATGACGCTTCGCCGCTGACGGCGAGCCGGATGTTGGGTTGCACGAGATCCGCGGGAACGAAGTTCTGCGGGTTCAGCGGCCGGTGCTTGTTCACGACTACCCAGGGGCTGGTCGGGTCGGTGAGGGAGAATCGTGGGGCGGCAGCGCTCGACGGCGTGGCGCTGGGTAGCGGAGTCGCCGCGACGTCGGTGGGGGTGACGGCAGGCGACGCGGACGTGGCCGTCACGGTGGGGCTCGGAGATCCAATGGGGGTATCGGCCGCAGCGGTTGAGGGCGTGTTGCTGGCCGGCGTGCAGGCTGACAATGCGAGCAGCCCGGCGCCGGATGTGAGCAGGCCTGTAAAGGCCCTGCGGCTTGGTTGCTGGATGGCCAAGGGATCAGACCTTCCGGAGGAGCATACGGCGGATTGAGTGGTCTGCATCCTTGGTGAGCACCAGTTGGGCCCGTCCACGGGTCGGCAGCACGTTCTCCTCGAGGTTCGGCTCGTTAATTCGCTTCCAGATGCCGCGCGCCGTCGATTCGGCGTCGTCGTCGGAGAGCGTGGCATAACGGTGGAAGTAGGATTCGGGCTGCGCGAAAGCCGTACTGCGGAGCTTGCGGAAACGGTCCACGTACCATTCCTCGATGTATGAGGTTTTGGCGTCCACATAGATGGAGAAGTCGAAGAAATCGCTGACGGCCAATCCCTGCTTGCCGTCCATGCGGGGACGCGCCGGAGCCAGAACGTTCAGGCCTTCGACGATCAGGACATCGGGACGCCGGACCACGACTTCCTTACCGGGCACGATGTCGTACGTGACGTGCGAGTACCAGGGCGCGCGTACT
The DNA here is from genome assembly GCF_021538675.1 of Paenarthrobacter sp. AR 02. GTDB lineage: Bacteria > Actinomycetota > Actinomycetes > Actinomycetales > Micrococcaceae > Arthrobacter. Next base: position 132,380 of record NZ_JAJUKH010000001.1, on the reverse strand, counting down.
TCCTCCGCACCTCCCTTGACCTCCGAAACGAAGCGGAGGAGCCCGCGGCGGTCGTAGGACTCGGGGAAACCCTTGCGTTCGAGCAGGTGGCGCCGTTTCAGCTCAGCCAGGGGGTAGAGGAAGCCGTCAGTGGTGATGAGTTCCACATTGGGCGTACCGGGCCAGCGCCTGAGCATTTCCCGGAGCACGCGGGCGATGGTCGACTTGCCTACGGCAACGGAACCTGCGACGCCGATGACGAAGGGAGTGCGCTGTGTCTGCTCGCCCAGGAACGTGGTGGTGGCGGCGTGGAGTTGGTGGGAAGCCTGCACGTACAGGTGGAGAAGCCGCGAAAGGGGTAGGTAAACTTCCCGGACTTCCTTCATGTCGAGGGGGTCGCCGAGGCCCCGGAGACGGAATATGTCCTCTTCGTTGAGGGGCTGCTCCATCTGTGCTGCAAGCCTGGACCAGGTCTGGCGGTCCAGCTCAACAAACGGGGAAGCGCCGTCGCCATTAGCTTCGGTGCGTTGCAAAGTCACGCTCATGATTCTGCCCTCCGCGGGGCGGATCAGGAAATGCGCGACGACGGGAGGGTGAATTATGAGTGACCTGGCTCTCGTCATATAGCCTAAGAGCTGGGACGTCCCACATCAGTTGTTTGCATGAGCCGCTAAGCTTGAGCCCATGTGTGGAATCGTAGGCTATGTTGGCAATTCGTCCCGTAAGGCAGCTGGTCACAGCGCCCTGGACGTCGTTGTGGAGGGGCTGCGTCGTCTTGAGTACCGCGGCTATGACTCCGCCGGCGTCGCAGTGGTGGCTGACGGCACCATCTCGTCCCGTAAGAAGTCCGGAAAACTGAGCAACCTGATTGGCGAGCTCGAAGCAAACCCCATCCCGGAGTCCCTGACCGGCATCGGTCACACCCGCTGGGCGACGCACGGCGGACCAACCGACCGTAACGCGCACCCGCACCTCTCCGACGGCGGCCGCTTGGCCGTGATTCACAACGGCATCATTGAAAACTTCGCCGAGCTCAAGCAGGAGCTCCTCGGCAAGGGCGTCACCTTCGAATCGGAAACCGACACCGAAGTAGCGGCTGCACTCATCGGCGACATCTTCCGTACCCAACTCAACGACGGCGGCAGCCTCACCGAGGCCATGCGCCTCGCCTGCCAGCGCCTTGAGGGTGCCTTCACCCTCCTGGCCGTCCACGCGGACCAGCCCGACGTCGTCGTGGCCGCCCGCCGCAACTCCCCGCTGGTCGTAGGCCTGGGCGAGGGCGAGAACTTCCTCGGCTCCGACGTCTCCGGCTTCATCGACTACACCCGCCGTGCCGTGGAACTGGGCCAGGACCAGATCGTCACCATCTCGGCTGATTCGGTGGAGATCACCGACTTCTTCGGCGCACCGGCCGAAGGCAAGGAATACCACGTTGACTGGGACCCGGCATCGGCAGAAAAGGGTGGGTTCAACTCCTTCATGGAGAAGGAAATCCACGACCAGCCTGACGCCGTAGCGCAGACCCTCCTGGGACGTTCGGACCTTGACGGCAAGCTGACCCTGGATGAGCTCCGCATCGACCCGGAGCTGCTTAAGCAGGTCAACAAGATCATCGTCCTCGCTTGCGGCACCGCGGCCTACGCCGGCCTGGTTGCCAAGTACGCGATCGAGAACTGGTGCCGCATCCCCACGGAAGTGGAGCTCGCACACGAGTTCCGTTACCGCGACCCGATCGTCGATTCCAACACGCTGGTGGTCTCCATCAGCCAGTCCGGCGAAACCATGGATACGCTGATGGCCGTCCGCTACGCCCGCGAACAGGGCGCAAAGACCATTTCCATCTGCAACACCAACGGTTCCACCATCCCGCGTGAATCCGACGCCGTGCTCTACACGCACGCAGGCCCGGAGATCGCCGTCGCGTCCACCAAGGCGTTCCTGGCGCAGATCACTGCCGCTTACCTGTTGGGCCTGTACCTGGCCCAGCTGCGTGGCAACATCTTCTCCGGCCAGATCAAGGACGTCCTCGCGGACCTGTCCAAGATCCCGGCCAAGATCCAGCACATCCTGGACAACGCAGGCCCCCTCCGCGAGCTCGCCCGCAGCATGAAGGACGAAAAGTCCGTCTTGTTCCTGGGCCGCCACGTAGGCTACCCGGTAGCCCTCGAAGGTGCCTTGAAGCTCAAGGAAATTGCGTACATCCACGCAGAAGGCTTCGCAGCCGGCGAGCTCAAGCACGGCCCGATCGCCCTGATCGACGACGGCCAGCCCGTCTTCGTCGTGGTGCCGTCCCCGCGTGGCCGCGACTCCCTGCACTCCAAGGTCGTCAGCAACATCCAGGAAGTCCGCGCACGTGGCGCCCGCACCCTGGTGATTGCCGAGGAAGGCGACGAGTCGGTCAAGGACTACGCAGAGCAGGTGTTCTACGTTCCTGAGACGCCCACCCTGTTGATGCCGCTGCTCACCACGGTTCCGCTGCAGATCTTTGCCGCTGAACTTGCCGGTGCCAAGGGTTACGACGTCGACCAGCCGCGTAACCTTGCCAAGAGCGTGACCGTAGAATAACGGCATGATTGTTGGCATTGGCGTAGACGTCGTAGACATCGAACGGTTCGGCAAGCAGCTGGAGCGGACCCCCGGCCTCCGGGACCGGTTGTTTGTTCCCGCGGAACGCGAGCTCAACACCCGCTCTTTGGCTGCCCGGTTCGCGGCCAAGGAAGCCGTGGCCAAGGTGCTCGGCGCGCCTGCGGGAATGAACTGGCAGGACTGCTGGATCGGGCTGGACGAAAACGGGCCTACCGTTCAGGTCAAGGGCACGGTACTTGCCGTGGCTGAGGCCAAAGGCGTCAAGCGCTGGCACTTGTCCATCAGCCACGACGGCGGCATCGCTACGGCCACCGTTATTGCCGAGGGCTAGGGCAGGCATAACAGAACAATGATCAGCGCCTTCACCGGACAACAGATCAGGGATGCGGAACAACCGCTCCTGGACTCCGGTGAGGGCGCTGTTCTTATGCAGCGGGCAGCCTACGGGCTGGCGCAAGAGGTAGTCCGGCAGGTCAAAAGGAAACGCAAGCTGAGCGGCGCCAGCGTCACGGTCCTTGCAGGCAAGGGAAACAACGGTGGAGACGGTCTTTTCGCCGCAGCCTTCCTTGCCGGTCGCGGAATGCGCACGACGGCGGTCCTCGCCGCCCCGGAAGTCCATCCCGGGGCACTGGCTGCTTTTACCGCCGCCGGTGGTCGGACCCTGCGCCTGGAGCCCGGGAACGCCGAGGAACTCGCCGTCATGTGCGCCGGCGACGATGCAGTCATCGATGCCCTGCTTGGTACGGGGGCCCGTGGAGGCTTGCGTGGGGCTGCAGCCGAGCTGGTTGCTGCCTTGCAGGAACTGCGCCCCTCCCTGGTAGTAGCCTGCGACCTTCCCAGTGGACTGGACGCAGCTACAGGGGAAGTCCACTGGCCCGTGCTGGATGCGGACGTGACGGTCACTTTCGGCGGCATCAAGGCCGGCCTGATGACTGACCCGGGGGAGGGCTGTGCGGGTCGGGTTGAACTGGTGCCAATCGGCATCGAATCCGGGCTTGGTTCCGTGAGCCCGGAGCTGCGACGCCTCACTGCCGGCGACCTCGGACCCCTGCTTCCGACACCGGATCGCCGCGCGCACAAGTACTCACGGGGTGTCCTTGGGGTGGTGGCAGGGTCTGCCCGGTTCGCTGGTGCCGCCGTCCTGAGTGTCCACGCTGCAGCACTTGCCGGTGTGGGCATGGTGCGCTACCTGGGCCCGGACACCGCAGCGAAGGCTGTGCTGGCCCTGACCCCTGAGGCCTTGTGGGAGTCCGGCGATCCTGGTCGCGTCCAGGCCTGGGTGCTGGGGCCAGGGGTGGATGGGGATGAACAACTGCGGCGCGCCGGGGACGCGGCGAAGAAAGCCATGGAAGCCGGATTGCCCGTGGTGGTTGATGCCGGAGCGCTGGGCGTCCTGCCGGACCGTTGTCCGCCACATTGGATCCTGACACCGCACGCGGGGGAGCTGGCCTCCCTGCTCGATTCACTTCCGGCCATGGGTGAGATCGCAGTGACCCGCGACGACGTGGAAGCCCGCCCACTGCATTTCGTACGGCTGGCCGCCGAACTGACCGGCGCCACGGTGCTGCTGAAGGGTGCCACCACACTGGTGGCCTCGCCGTCGGGCGTTGTTTTCAGTCAATCGGAGGGCACGGCGTGGATGGCCACCGCCGGGAGCGGTGATGTCCTGGCCGGCGTTTTGGGTGCCTTGGTGGCGCAGTCCGCCGGGGAGATCAGGGACGACGACGGCGCATATGCCGCCTTGGGCCTGGACCAAGCCGACCGCTGGGCTGCTGTGGCGGCCGTGGCGGCGAGCATCCATGGCAGGGCAGGAGCCAACGCATCTGCCATTTTTGACGGTGGACCCATTACAGCCTCAGCGATCATGAACGCCGTTCCAGCCGTCATTGGTTCGCTCAGCGCGGAATACGACCACACAAGACCCTAAGGTTACTGTCGTTGTCGGGGTTCTCTGTAGTCTTGCAACAGTTGTTCGCATCATCAAGAGGAGAACGCATGGAAGTCTGGCCCGGATCGGCTTATCCGCTGGGTGCCACCTTTGACGGCACCGGCACCAACTTCGCGCTGTTTAGCGAGAAGGCCGAAAAAGTGGAGTTGTGCCTCTTCGACGACGACGGCGGGGAAGTCCGCGTAGACGTCACCGAGGTTGATGGTTATGTATGGCACTGTTACCTGCCGCAGGTTCAACCCGGGCAGAAGTACGGATACCGCGTGCACGGGCCCTACGACCCCGACGCCGGTAACCGATTCAACCCCAACAAGTTGCTCCTTGATCCCTACGCCAAGGCTGTCCACCGGCAGATCGATTGGGACCCATCATTGTTTTCCTACAACATGGGTGACCCGGAGTCCCGGAATGACGAGGACTCCGCCGCGCACATGATGCTCGGTGTGGTGATCAACCCGTTCTTCGACTGGGACGGCGACAAGCTCCCGCGGATCCCGTACCATAAGTCCGTCATTTATGAGGCACACGTCAAGGGCCTGACCCAGACCCATCCGGAGGTGCCCGAGGAGCAACGCGGCACGTATGCGGGCGTTGCCCACCCCGCCGTGATTTCACACCTGCAGAAGCTCGGCATCACAGCGATCGAGCTCATGCCCGTGCACCAGTTCGTTAACGACGGCATCCTGCAGGACAAAGGCCTGAGCAACTACTGGGGCTACAACACCATCGGGTTCTTCGCGCCCCACAACAGCTACAGCTCCAAGGGCGATACCGGGCAGCAGGTCCAGGACTTCAAAGCCATGGTCCGCGCACTGCACAGCGCCGGCATCGAAGTGATTCTTGACGTCGTGTACAACCACACGGCCGAAGGCAACCACTTAGGACCCACCCTCTCCTTCAAGGGCATCGACAACTCCGCGTACTACCGGCTGGTGGAGGACGACCAGAAGTACTACATGGACTACACGGGCACCGGAAACTCGCTCAACGTTCGCAGCCCGCACTCCCTCCAGTTGTTGATGGACTCACTCCGCTACTGGGTCACCGAAATGCACGTTGATGGCTTCCGCTTCGACCTCGCGTCCACCCTGGCACGCGAGTTCTACGATGTAGACAAGCTCTCCACGTTCTTCGAACTCATTCAGCAGGACCCGGTTGTTTCCCAGGTGAAGCTCATTGCCGAGCCTTGGGATGTTGGCCCGGGCGGCTACCAGGTGGGTAACTTCCCGCCTCAGTGGACCGAATGGAACGGCAAGTACCGCGATACCGTCCGCGATTTCTGGCGGGGCGAGCCCTCAACCCTGGGCGAGTTTGCTTCCCGCCTCACGGGATCGGCAGACCTTTACGAGCACTCCGGACGCCGGCCCTACGCCTCGATCAACTTCGTCACGGCACACGATGGCTTCACGTTGATGGACCTTGTGTCCTACAACGAGAAGCACAACGAGGCCAACGGCGAGGACAACAACGACGGCGAATCCCACAACCGCTCATGGAACTGCGGCGAGGAAGGGCCCACCGAAGATCCCACAGTGCTTGCGCTGCGGGCACGCCAGCAACGCAACTTCATTGCATCCCTGTTCCTCTCACAGGGTGTACCGATGCTGCTCCACGGGGATGAGCTTGGGCGGACCCAGAACGGCAACAACAACGGGTACTGCCAGGACTCCGAGCTCACGTGGATCAACTGGGACAACGTGGACCAGCCGCTGATCGAATTCACGGCGGCGGTGAGTGCCCTGCGCGCCAAACACCCCAGCCTGCGCCGCAGCCGCTTCTTCGACGGACGCCCGGTCCTCCGTGGCGAAGGTGAGCGGCTACCGGATATCGTATGGCTGGATGCTGACGGCACCACCATGAGCCCGTCCGACTGGGACGAAGCCTTCGGCCGCTCCGTGGGCGTGTTCCTCAACGGAGACGGTATCAATGGCCGCGACACCCAGGGCCGGCGCATCACTGACGTCAACTTCCTGCTCTACTTCAACGCCGACCAGGAAGACGTGGACTTCCAGATCCCCTCCGATGAGTACGCACCTGCTTGGGACGTCATGATTGACACTGCAGGGCAGGGCGCCGAAGCCGGCGTCATCAAGCCCGAGCAGCACCTGAAGGTCAGCGGCAAGTCCCTGGTGGTCCTCCGCGCCCACAGCACGCCCGAGGTTGAGCCCGATCATTCCGTGGCTGCTTCCCTGGCCGCGCTGACCCAGACCAGCACACCGGAAACGGCGTCCATCACTGCTCCTGCAGTAACGTCCTTGCCTTTCGACTACAAGGGGGAGGGACCCGGCACGCCGGAGAGCGGACAGGAAACCGGCGCTGAGGCTGAGCCGGCTTCAGAGGAGGACCAGGCGTGAAGACTCCCATCTCCACGTATCGGCTGCAAATCCGTCCAGGCTTCACCCTCCAGGATGCAGCCGGCCTTACCGGCTATCTGCGCTCTTTGGGAGTCGACTGGGTCTACGTCTCGCCGATCCTGACAGCCGAAGAGGGTTCCGACCACGGGTACGACGTCACCGATCCGTCAAGCGTGGATGCCTCCCGCGGCGGCCCTGAGGGGCTCGACGCACTGGCCCGGTCAGCCCGCGAACAGGGCCTTGGCATCCTGGCTGACATCGTGCCAAACCACATGGGAGTAGCTTCACCCAAGCAAAACTCCTGGTGGTGGCAGCTCCTGAAGGAGGGTCAGGGTTCCAAGTACGCCGAAGCCTTCGACGTCGACTGGGACTTTGGCGGCGGCAAGATCCGTATTCCCGTGTTGGGCAGCGATGACGACCTCGACGAACTCAGGGTCGTTGACGGTGAACTGCGTTACTACGATCATGCCTTTCCGCTGGCAGAGGAAACTTACGCCGAAGGTGACAGTCCGAAAGATGTGCATGCCCGGCAGCACTACGAGCTGGTCGGCTGGCGGCGTGCCGATGCCGAGCTGAACTACCGGCGATTCTTCGCGGTCAACACGTTGGCTGGCGTGCGGGTCGAAATCCCTTGGGTTTTCGATGAAGCGCACCAGGAAATTGTCCGTTGGTTCCGTGAGGGCCTGGTTGACGGGCTGAGGATTGACCACCCCGATGGCTTGGCTGATCCGGAGGGCTACCTGGCCAGGCTGCGGGAGGCTACCGGCGGGGCATACCTGCTGGTAGAAAAAATCCTTGAACCGGGCGAACAGCTTCCGGAGACCTTCGACTGTGAAGGCACCACGGGCTACGACGCACTGGCTGATGTGGACCGTCTATTCGTAGACCCTACGGCCGAGGAGTACCTTGACTCCCTGGACGCCAGGTTGCGTGGAACGGATGCGCCCGCTGACTACCACGCCATGATCCGTGGGACCAAGCGACGCATTGCCGATGGGATCCTGCGCTCCGAGATACTGCGGCTGGCGCGTTTGGTTCCTGAATCCCTGGAACTTCCCCACGGGAAGGTCGCGGATGCCCTCGCTGAGATCATTTGCTGCTTCCCGATCTACAGGACTTACCTGCCTTACGGCGCCAAGGTCCTGAGCCAGTCCATAGAAGAAGCAGCACGGCACCGCCCGGATCTCGACACCGTACTGCGTCGCTTGGAGCCACTGCTACTTGATGAATCCGGCCCGCTGGCCCGGCGTTTCCAGCAGACCTCCGGGATGGTCATGGCCAAGGGCGTGGAAGACACTGCGTTCTTCCGCTACACCCGGCTGGGGACGCTCACGGAAGTGGGAGCCGACCCTACCGAGTTCTCAATCCCCGCAGGGGTTTTCCACGAGCGCATGGCACGTCGTCAACAGCTCCTGCCGTTGTCGATGACCACGCTGAGCACGCACGACACCAAACGGAGCGAGGACGCCCGCGCCCGGATTTCGGTTATTTCGGAGGCTGTTCCGGAGTGGGAGTTGTTCCTGGGAACGGTTCAGCAACTCGCTCCGATTCCGGACGGCCCCCTCGCAGCGTTGCTATGGCAGTCAATCGTCGGGGCCTGGCCGGCTGACCGTGAACGCCTGCAGTCCTACGCCCTGAAAGCGGCGCGGGAAGCAGGAAACTCGACCAACTGGACCGATCCAAATGCCGAGTTCGAACGACACCTGGCTGCCGCCGTCGACGCCGCTTTTGATGTCCCCGAAGTTGCGGCCGCGCTGGACAACTTCGTGGCCGAGCTTGAACCCTTCGGGACGTCGAACTCGCTGTCGGCGAAGCTGATCCAGCTGACCATGCCCGGCGTCCCGGACGTCTACCAGGGCACGGAATTCCGGGATGGTTCGCTGACCGACCCGGACAACAGGCGGCCAGTGGACTTCCAGGCCCGCATCGCGGCACTCGCCGAGCTGGACGCCGGTGCCAAGCCGGCGTTCACGGAGGAATCGGCCAAGCTGCTGGTGCTCTCCCGCGCCCTGAGGCTGCGCCGCGATCAGCCGGAGCTGTTCGCCGGCTACCTGCCGGTGGCAGCACGGGGACCGGCAGCTGGCCATGTGGTGGCCTTCGACAGGGGAGCGGAGAAGCGGGGAGCCCTCACGGTTGCCACGCGGCTGCCCAGACGGCTCGAACGTGATGGCGGGTGGCGGGACACCGTCATCGACCTCACGGTGGACAGCACCGACCAACTGACTGGTGCGTCCTACAGTGCCGGGGCTGTGCCGGTTGCCCGGCTGCTGGAGCGTTACCCCGTGGCACTGCTGGTGCCTGCCACCTGATTCCGGAACGACCAACGTCGTCACTGCAATGCACGCTTGAACACCTAAAGGGAGCATGATGCTGGAGCACGCTGCTGGGAAAAACCGCTATGACGTCTGGGCGCCGAACGCTGGTTCGGTGCGGCTGGTCGCAGGCGGTCAAGAGTACGACATGGAACAACAGCACGACGGCGCGGCCACCGGTTGGTGGCGCGCCCCGGCTGAAGCGGTGGCACAGGGAGCGGACGGTGACTCCTACGGTTACCTTGTGGACGGGGAAGGTCCATTCCCGGACCCCCGTTCCCGCCGGCAACGCGAAGGTGTCCACGGCCTGTCGGCGATCTTCGATCCCGACGTCCACCAATGGCAGGACGCCGGGTGGAAGGGCAAGACACTCAAGGGCTCAGTCATTTACGAGCTGCACCTGGGCACCTTCACCCCGGAAGGGACGCTGGATGCGGCCGCCGGGAAACTGGACTACCTTGTGGACCTTGGCGTGGATTTCATCGAGTTGCTGCCGGTCAACGGCTTCAACGGTGTCCACAACTGGGGTTACGACGGCGTCCTTTGGTACGCCGTGCACGAACCATACGGCGGACCCGCGGCATACCAGCGGTTCGTCGACGCTGCCCACGCAGCAGGTTTGGGCGTCATCCAGGACGTTGTCTACAACCACCTTGGACCCAGTGGAAACTATTTGCCCAAGTATGGCCCGTACCTGAAATCGGGGGAGGGCAATACCTGGGGTGACTCCGTGAACCTGGATGGTCCCGGCTCGGACGATGTCCGCCGCTACATCCTGGAGAACGCAGAAATGTGGCTCCGCGATTACCACGTGGATGGGCTGCGCCTGGATGCTGTTCATGCCCTGCGCGACGAACGGGCCGTCCACATCCTGGAGGACTTTGGGGCGTTGGCGGACCGGATCGAAGCCGAGACGGGTATTCCCAAGACACTGATCGCCGAATCGGACCTGAACAACCCGCGCCTCATCTACCCGCGCCAGGACAACGGATACGGCCTGGAGGGACAGTGGAGCGACGACTTCCACCACGCGGTGCACGTCAACCTCAGCGGCGAAACCACCGGTTACTACTCGGATTTCGACTCCTTGGCTGTGCTGGCCAAGGTCCTGGAACATGGCTTCCTGCACGATGGCAGCTACTCCAGCTTCCGCGGGCGGCACCACGGCCGACCCATCCGGCATGACCTGGCACACCCGTCAGCACTGGTGGTTTGCCTGCAGAACCACGACCAAATCGGGAACCGGGCAATTGGCGACCGACTCACCGCGTCGCTGTCCTTCGGGAAACTGGCCATTGGTGCCGTGCTGACCATGACGTCCCCCTTCACGCCCATGCTGTTCATGGGTGAGGAATATGGCGCGTCCACACCCTGGCAGTTCTTCACCTCGCATCCGGAACCGGAGCTGGGCAAGGCCACAGCCGAAGGCCGGATCAAGGAGTTTGAACGCATGGGATGGGACCCTGCGGTAGTTCCCGACCCCCAGGACCCGGAAACGTTCCAGCGCTCCAAGCTCAAGTGGGAGGAAGCAGAAGAGGGAGACCACGCCCGCCTGCTGCAGCTGTACAAGGATTTGGCACAGCTGCGCCATAACACCCCGGAACTGGCGGACGGCGGATTTGGAGATACATCGGTTGAGTTCGACGACGACGAACGCTGGCTGCAGATGTCCCGCGGCGATGTACGGGTTGTCTGCAACTTCGGGGACGAAGCACTCGCGACACCCCTGGACGGCTCTGTGCTGCTGGCCACCGACCACGAAGCAGCCCTGGACGACGGGACGTTGACGCTTCCTGGCGGTAGCGCCGTCGTCGTGCGCGTCAACTGACCTCGCCTGACCCGAGGGTGACGGCGCCCACATAGCGGACGCGCCGTCACCCTTGGATCGGGCAGTGGCAGGATAGAACGTATGACTTATTCGGCTGCGGAGAACCGCTACGAGACCATGCCCTACCGCCGCGTCGGACGCAGTGGACTAAAGCTTCCCGCCATCTCGTTGGGCCTCTGGCACAACTTCGGCGACGACAAGCGGTTCGACGAACAGCGCGCCATCCTGCGCCGTGCGTTCGACCTGGGGGTCACCCACTTTGACCTAGCCAACAACTACGGACCACCCGACGGTTCCGCCGAGACGAACTTCGGGCGCCACCTCAAAGACGACTTCAAGCCGTACCGGGACGAACTCATCATCTCCACCAAGGCCGGTTACTACATGTGGCCCGGACCCTATGGTGAGTGGGGTTCCCGCAAGTACCTGATCTCCAGCCTTGACCAGTCGCTGGAACGGATGGGCCTGGACTACGTGGACATCTTCTACAGCCACCGTCCCGATCCTGAGACGCCTCTGGAAGAGACCATGGGGGCACTGGACTACGCAGTCCGCTCCGGCAAGGCCCTCTACGCCGGCATCTCCTCCTACACTCCGGAACAGACCATCGAGGCCGCCAGGATCCTGAAGGAACTCGGCACGCCGCTGCTCATTCACCAGCCCAGCTATTCCATGCTCAACCGCTGGACGGAGAATGGCTCACCCAACCTCTATGAGGCACTGGACCAGGTGGGAGCGGGTTCCATCGCTTTCTCGCCCCTCGCCCAGGGGATGCTGACCGACCGGTACCTCAACGGTGTCCCGGCGGATTCCCGCGCCGCCAAGGAAAGGTTCCTCTCCGAGTCCGCGCTGACGGAAGAAAAACTGGACCGTGTGCGCGGACTCAAGGCGATAGCCGAAGGACGTGGGCAAACCCTGGCCCAGATGGCGATTGCGTGGATCCTGCGCGAGCAGCCGAAGGGCTCGCCCGTGACCTCTGCGCTCGTGGGGGCGTCCAGCGTTGCGCAGCTCGAGGACACCCTTAGCGCTATCAACAACCTGGAGTTCAGCAAGGACGAGCTGACGGCGATCGACGAGTTCGCTGTGGAATCCGATATCAACCTCTGGGCGCAGAAGTAGTCCTGGCAACTGACACAAACAGCTGGGACCGGGAAAGGAACAAAACCGGCCCCAGCTGTGTTGGTTACAATGCAAGTGTGCGCCGAATGGCGCCGTGCCAATCAGCCGCTCTCTGACACGGTCAGGGACCCGCCTGGCACCTGAGGTTATTTCTCAAAGGAGTTCCGTGTCTTCACATCCGATTCGTGTTGCCATTGTTGGTGTAGGAAACTGCGCCGCATCGCTGGTCCAAGGTGTCCAGTACTACCGCGACGCTGACCCGAAGGCCACGATCCCGGGTCTGATGCACGTTGAGTTCGGTCAGTACCACGTCAATGACGTCCAGTTCGTCGCTGCTTTCGATGTCGATAGCAAGAAGGTTGGACTGGACCTGGCCGACGCCATCGGTGCCAGCGAAAACAACACCATCAAGATCGCCGACGTCCCGGCCACCGGTGTCACCGTCCAGCGCGGCCACACCCTGGATGGCTTGGGCAAGTACTACCGCGAGACCATCGTCGAAGCCCCCGAAGAGGCCGTGGACATCGTCGCAGCCCTCCGTGAAGCCAAGGTTGACGTCATGGTGTGCTACCTGCCCGTGGGCTCCGAGCAGGCCGCGAAGTTCTACGCCCAGTGCGCCATCGACGCAGGCGTCGCATTCGTCAACGCCCTGCCCGTCTTCATCGCCGGCACCAAGGAGTGGGCCGACAAGTTCACCGAGGCCGGTGTTCCGATTGTTGGCGACGACATCAAGAGCCAGATCGGTGCCACCATCACGCACCGCGTCATGGCCAAGTTGTTCGAAGACCGCGGCGTCACCCTGGACCGCACGTACCAGCTGAACGTCGGTGGCAACATGGACTTCAAGAACATGCTGGAGCGCGACCGCCTCGAGTCCAAGAAGATCTCCAAGACCCAGGCCGTGACCTCCAACGTCGAGGCTGAGTTGCACGCCGACGATGTCCACATTGGACCGTCCGACTACGTTGCCTGGCTCGACGACCGCAAATGGGCTTTCGTCCGCCTTGAGGGCCGCAACTTCGGCGACGCACCTGTCTCCCTGGAGTACAAGCTTGAAGTATGGGACTCCCCGAACTCGGCCGGCGTGATCATCGACGCCATCCGCGCTGCCAAGATCGGCCTGGACCGCGGCATCGGCGGCCCGCTGCTCTCCGCTTCCAGCTACTTCATGAAGTCCCCGCCGGAGCAGTTCAACGACGACCTCGCCCGCGAGAAGGTTGAGGCTTTCATCCGCGGCGACATCGAGCGCTAAAGCCCTCAACAAGCGCCCCCGCACCTGGTGAACAACACCTGGGAGCGGGGGCGCTTGTCGTTAAGCATGCGTTTGTGCCAGAGACTAGAAGAGGCCCGTGGGGTTGCCGTCGGCGTCGACGTCCATCCGCATGGCCGCCGGCTCCTTGGGCAGGCCGGGCATGGTCATCACCGCACCGGTCAGGGCCACAATGAACCCTGCGCCGGTCTTGGGGATCAGATCCCGTACGTGCACTTTGAAACCCTTGGGCGCGCCCAGCCGGGAGGCGTCGTCGGTGAAGGAGTACTGGGTCTTGGCCATGCACACGGGCAGTCCTGACCAGCCGTTCTTCTCGATCTCGGCGAGGCGTTTGAGCGCCGGTACGGAAAAGTCCACGCCGTCCGCCCCATAGATTTCCTGGACAATGGTTTGGATCTTTTCCTCGACGGAGAGCTCCAGCGGATACAGATGGTGGAAGTCCGAGGGCCGTTCCAGCGCGGCGGCTACCTTGGCTGCGAGCTCATCACCGCCGTCGCCTCCGCCACCGCGCCCCCAGACGTCGGCGACGGCTGCGACCACGCCTTCGGCTGCGCACCAGGCCAGGAGCCAGTCCAGTTCTTCGGGAGTATCAGAGGCGAACCTGTTGATGGAGACCACGGGGGAGATGCCAAACTTTGCCACATTGCCGATGTGCCGCTTCAGGTTCTCCACTCCGGCTGCCAGAGCCTCGACGTTGGGCTCGTTGAGCCGGTCCTTGGGAATCCCGCCCTGCATCTTGAGCGCGCGGATGGTCGCAACAATGACGACGGCGGAGGGTGCCACATCTGCGATGCGCGCCTTGATGTCCATGTATTTTTCGGCGCCAAGGTCTGCCCCGAACCCCGCCTCGGTGACGACGATGTCTGCGAGCTCCATGGCAGTGCAGGTGGCGATCAGCGAGTTGCAGCCGTGGGCTATGTTCGCGAACGGGCCGCCGTGGACCAGTGCCGGGGTGCCCGCGATGGTTTGGACCAGGTTGGGCTTGATGGCGTCCTTGAGCAGCATGGTGAGCGCGCCCTCCACGCCGAGGTCGGCGACGGTCACCGGGGACCGGTCGAAGGTGTAGCCGAACGTAATGCGACCGAGCCTGCTTCGCAGGTCATCCAGATCCGTGGAAAGGCAGAACACTGCCATGATTTCGGAGGCGACGGTGATGTCGAAGCCGTCTTGTCGGGGCACTCCTTGTGCCGGTCCGCCAAGCCCGATAACGACCTCCCTCAGCGCGCGGTCGTTCATGTCCAGCACCCGTTTGAAGGTCATCCGGCGAGGATCGATGCCCAGGGCGTTTCCCTGGAAGATGTGGTTGTCCACCAAAGCCATGAGGGCGTTGTTGGCCGACGTCACGGCATGGAAATCCCCGGTGAAATGCAGGTTGATGTCGTCCATGGGCAGGACCTGGGAGTAACCCCCTCCCGTGGCTCCGCCTTTCATCCCCAGGATTGGGCCAAGCGAGGGCTCACGCAGGGCGATCATCACGTTGTTTCCGGCCCGTGCCAGGGAATCGGCGAGCCCCACGGTGGTTGTTGATTTGCCTTCGCCCGCCGGGGTGGGTGACATGGCCGATACCAGCACCACTTTGCCCGGTTTCCTGCCCTGGGGGAGTTGCAGCTTGGCCGGATTGATCTTGGCCTTGTAGGGCCCGTACAACTCAAGGGCGGCCACAGGGATTCCTGCCCGCTCGGCGATCTGCTCGATGGGCAGCATGGTGGCTTTGTGGGCGATTTCCAGGTCACTCAGGACCTTCTGTTCAGACATCGTTGTCCTTCGGCTGTGGCCATACAGGGTGCTGTGGGCCGGGCGTACTTGCGCTGTGCGCGACAATCTACCAGCACCGTTGAGCCAAACAGGCGAGGACTCAGCGCCTGGGGACCAACAAACCGCTGACTGCTTCCCGGTAGCTCTCCAGGGTGATCGCGGCCGTTCGCTGCCACCCGAATGACTCGGCATGGGTGGCGGCAAGCCTTCCCATGCCTTCGCGGGTCTGGACATCGTCGTAGAGGTCTTCCAGGGCGTCCGCCCAGTCCGAGGGGTCGTGCCCATCCACCAGGAGTCCGGTGCGGCCGTCGGAAATGGCGCGGGAGAGGCCGCCGACGTTGGTGGCAACGACGGGTGTGCCACACGCCTGTGCTTCCAAGGCGACCAGGCCGAACGACTCGCTGAAGGAGGGCATGACCACGACATCGGCGGAGCGGAACCAGCTGGCCAACTCGGGAGCCACCACCGGCGGCCGGTGGGTGACGACGTCGTCGAGCCCGGCATCGTGGATGATCTGCTTGAGGTTGAAGTCCTTCGATCCGCTCAGGGATCCCAGGATGGTCATTTCGAGGTCGATGTCCGGGCGTCGCCGACGAAGGATTCCGGCGGCCTTCACGAACACCTGCGGACCTTTGAGCCGCTGGATCCGGCCCGCGAAGAGGATATGGAAACTGTCCGGGCGCACCCCCCGGAGGGCGCGGGATTTCCTGCGGAAGGACGGTGTGAAGACGTTCAGGTCGACCCCGGGCGGTGCAATGTCGATGCGGTCGCGGTCCGCCCCGTAGTGGGAGACGAGTTCCTCGGCCTCCGCGGGGGTGTTGGCGACCAGGCGGGCTGCGCCGTCGACGATCCTTTGCTCGCCTTCTTCCCGTCGACGGGGTTCGGGGCGCTCGCCGGACTGCAGCACCAGGTTCTTGACCTTGGCCATGGTGTGCATGGTGTGAACCATGGGAACGCCCCAAAGCTCCGACAGTTCCAGCCCTGCCACCCCCGACACCCAGTAGTGGGAGTGGATGGCATCGTAGCGGCCGTGCAGTTGTTGGTGCCGGATCCGGTCTATCTCGCCCACCATCTGGTGGAGGAGCTCGGGCAGCTCTTCTTTGGGAATTTTCCGGCGGGGTCCCGCCATGACGTTGTGGACGCAGACACCTGGCCCGGGATGCTCGACGGCGGGCTGGTTGGCTTTGGTGGAGCGCGTGAAGATTTCCACTTCCACGCCTGTCTCAGCCAAGGCCATGGCCAGGGCGCGCACGTAGACGTTCATTCCGCCGGCGTCCCCGGCGCCGGGCTGCTCCATGGGGGAGGTGTGCAACGACAGGAATGCCACGCGACGAATCAATGGCATGGCATTCCTCCTGACAAGACGGGGCAAATGCTGTTTGCCCTGCAGAAAACACTACTCCTGCCTGCCATGGCCGAGCTGAAGCAACCCCGCTATGTGGACAACGCTGCTAGCGTGGCCGCTGTGACCGATGAACAGACTTTCGATATTCGAGAAGCAACAGCAGCGGACTGGCCCGGCATCTGGGCCGTGCTGGAACCCGTTATCCGGGACGGTGAAACCTTCACCTGGGACCGTGACACCCCGGAAGAGACAGCGCGGGCCAAATGGTTCAAGGAGGCTCCGGGACAGACCTTCGTGGCCGTCGACCGGGGGAGCGGCGAGGTGCTGGGCACCGGCGAATTCCATGCGAACCAGGGCGGTGGTGGCAGCCACGTGGCCAACGCCGGGTACATGGTGGGGGCCAAGCACTCCGGCAAGGGCATTGCCCGGGCCCTGTGTGCGTACTCGTTGGCGGAAGCCAAGGCAGCCGGCTTCTACGCCATGCAGTACAACGCCGTGGTGGAGAGCAACGTCCGCGCGGTCTGGCTCTGGCAATCCATGGGATTCACCATCCTCGCCACCGTGCCTGAAGCGTTCAACCACCCCGAGATCGGGTACGTCGGACTGCACGTGATGTACCGGAAACTCTAGGACCACAGAAACTTTAGGACCACAGCCCCCGCAGTTCCCGGAAAGCCTGCTCGTACCGATCCAACAGTTCCTTCCCCAGTGATGCGGAACCCACCAGCGGATGGGCCGCGAAGGCCCGTACGGCGGATTCCCGGTCGCCCTCCCTGACAGCACGAATGGTCAGTTTCTCCACCTCCTTGACGCGTTTCATCAAAGTGAGGAACTGCCTGCCGGGACGCTCCTGCGCAAGCGGCAGGGCGCCGTCGGGCGTTACCTCGCAGGGAACCTCGACGACGGCGTCCCCGGGAAGGCCGGGCACCGCACCATCCGCTGTGGCCGGGCCACCGGCGGCAGACACCGGAGAGTTGGGAACGTTCAGGATCAACTGGGTCCTCCCGCCCCCGAAAAGGGCTTTCATGAGGGCCAGCGCCACCCGCTCGTAGCCGCCACCGGCCAGGTCTTCCTCATCCCGTTGTTCGCCGTGGGTGCGGGCTTCGGCCAAATAGCCTTCCTCCCGGGACCGTCGAGCGGCATCCCACAGCGCGTAGGCGTGGTCGGAGCCCACCAACGCCGGGTACAGCGAGCGTTGCTGCTGGTGGATGGAGGTGCCCCGGGTTTCCTGTTGGGCCCTGATGGCGTCAGTGGCCTGCGCGGTTCGGTAGTAGTAGTAAAGGTATTCGTTGGGAAGGCAGCCGAGCCTCTTCAGGACCTTGCGGCCGAACAGCCGGCCCTCTTCCATGGACCCAAGGGCCCTCTCGTCGTCGAGCAGGCCGGGCAACAGGTCAGTCCCGTCCGGAGCCAGCCGGTATAGCCAGCCGAGGTGGTTCAGCCCAAAGTAGCCCACGCCGTCGAGCATTCCGTCCTTCAGCGGCGCCCCTGCGGCGCGGGCCGCCCGCTGCACCAGGCCGCCAGCGGAATCGCAGATCCCGATCACCCGCCCGCCCAGCACTGGACGCAGCGCCTCGGTGACCATCCCGGCGGGGTTGGTGAAATTGATCAGCCACGCATCCGGACAGTGGCGACGCATGGCCTCTGCCAGTTCAAGCATCCCGGGAATGGAGCGCAGCGCATAGGAAATACCACCCGCCCCGGTGGTCTCCTGCCCCAACAGACCCAAGTCCAGGGCAACGCGCTCGTCGGCGATCCGGCCCGCCGTTCCGCCGGGGCGCATCGCCGCGAACACCACATCCGTACCTTCAAGTGCCTGTGCCAGGTCCGTTGAAACCACGACGTCGGGCCGGGAACCCGCCGCGGTGGGCATGTCGCGGAGTACGGCCTCAATGGCCGCAACCCGCAACGGGTCGACGTCGTAAAGCACCAGTGAGTCCACAAGCCCCGCGAAGGGGCCCGCGCACAACGCCCTGTACACCAGGGGAACCCGGAATCCGCCACCACCGGCGATCATGAGCCGCATGGTCCGAGTCTATGCAGCCCGGAGGGTGCAGCGTAGTCTGCCGTGCATGGACGCTATGCCCCAGCGACGATACGATCCCCTTGCCGCCGTCAGGTCTGACGGCGATCACCAATGCGACCTCCTTCTGACCGGCACGGTGTTCCAGGACATTATTTTCACGGGCTTGCCGCATGCACCTGAACCCGGCACGGAAGTCTGGAGCGAAGGCATGGGAAGCTGCCCGGGCGGCGTGGCCAACCAGGCCATCGCCGCCGCAAGGCTGGGACTGCGGACCAACCTTGCCGCGACCTTCGGGGACGACGGCTACGGCGACTACAACTGGCAGATATTGGAGAGCCAGGAACACGTGGACCTGTCCCTGTCCAGGAGAATTCCAGGCTGGCACTCTCCGGTCACGGTGTCCATGTGCGTGAACCAGGACAGGTCCATGGTGACCCACGGCCACCCGGCTCCCATCAGTGCATCCGAACTGATGGGGCAGCCACCCAAGGCGCTCGCCGCCGTCGCGGACCTCGGCGAGGAACTGGAGCCGTGGATGATGGCCGCGAAGACAGCGGGAACCAAACTCTTCGGCGTCGTGGGGTGGGACCCCACCGGTGAATGGTCCGAGCGCCGGCTCGAACAACTCGGGAACTTCCATGCCTTCCTGCCCAATGCGCCCGAAGCGATGGCGTTCACCGGCAAGGCAGACCCGTGGGCTGCCCTGTACTCGCTGGCCGACAGGGTGCCCGTCGCAGTGGTGACCCTTGGGCCGCAAGGAGCTGTGGCAGTGGATTCGGAAACCGGGGAAGAGGAGTGGGTTCCGTCCCTGCCGGTTTCTGCTTCCGACCCTACGGGCGCCGGGGATTGTTTTGGGGCGGCCTTCATTGTGGGCTGCCTTGCGGGATGGACGCTGGGGGACAGGCTGCGCTTTGCGAACCTCTGTGCCTCGCTGGCAGTCCAGGAAGTCGGAGGATCGCTGGCTGCGCCCGGATGGGGTGACATCGCCGATTGGTGGCACCGGGCAAACGCGCGTAAGGAGCGTCAATCCAGCCAGTGGGTCCGTCGCTTCGCGTTCCTGGAACCGATCGTCAAGGACATCCCGGCGGAGGCGCAACGGCGGGCACGCGCCACCATCGCGCACCTCTCCGACGCGCAGTAGCCACAAAGCCACCCTCCGCGGCCCACCGCAGTTAACCCGAATTCACTGGCACCACTAGAATCTCTAGGGTGACTTACGAAGCAGCAGCAGATATCGGGATCGGATCCAAGGCCTCCGTAACAAGGTCGGCCCTGCTGGAACGTTCGGCTGTGATCGATCTCGACGCTGTGCGGCACAATGTCCGCCAGTTCGTCGCCATCGCCTCGCCGGCCTCCGTGATGGCGGTGGTCAAGGCTGACGCCTACGGCCACGGTGCCGTCCAAGTGGCCCGCGCCGCCCTCGACGCCGGAGCGGCCTGGCTCGGTGTGGCGCACATTTCCGAGGCGCTCGCCTTGCGCGCTGCCGGGGTGGATGCGCCGCTGCTGGCTTGGCTGCACACCCGCGAAAGCAACTTCCAAGCGGCAGTCGCCGCCGGCGTCGACGTCGGAATTTCCGGCTGGGAGCTGGACGCAGTGGTCGCTGCTGCCCGGGAACAGGAACGGCCGGCTCGGGTGCACCTGAAGGTGGACACCGGGCTTGGCCGCAACGGCTGCACCATTGAGGACTGGGACCAGTTGGTGGGTCAGGCAATGGACTACCAGGACCAGGGGCTTCTGCGCGTTGTGGGTATTTTCTCGCACCTTGCCGTGGCCGACGAACCGCACCGTCCTGAAACCGATGAGCAACTCACTGTCTTCCGTGAGGCGATCGCCATGGCCGAGGACGCAGGCGTGGACACCGAGGTCCGCCACATCGCCAACACGCCCGCCACGCTGTCCCGCCCCGACTCGCATTTCGACCTTGTCCGTGTGGGTCTTGGCGTGTACGGGCTCTCGCCGTTCGAGGGCGCCACGTCCGCTGACCTTGGATTGCATCCGGCAATGACGGTCCGCACGCTGCTGTCCAATTGCAAGAAGGTCCCCGAAGGCCAGGGAGTGTCGTACGGGCTGAACTACCGCACCACCGGGGAGAGCACGCTGGGTTTGGTGCCGCTGGGCTACGCAGACGGTGTCCCTCGGATTGCCACTGGCGGCCCTGTGCGCGTCAACGGTACCAACTACCCCGTGGTGGGCAGGATCGCCATGGACCAGATGGTGATCGATCTTGGCCCCATGACAGTCGAGGACGCCAATGCCCTCAAGGGTGCGGAAGCTGTCATGTTCGGTGACGGCGCCGACGGTGGTCCGACGGCGGATGATTGGGCAGCCGCAGCAAGCACCAACAACTACGAGATTGTCACCCGCATCAGTTCCCGGGTTCCGCGCAGCTACGTCAACGAGCTCGCCACCGGTCCAGCGGCACCTGCAGGTGCCGTCGACGCCGAAACGGCGGCGCTGTGAACCAACCCCAGTGGGAACGCACAGTCAAGGTAACGACGGCGGACCAGACCCACGCTCTGGCGGCGGCCCTTGGTGGGGTGCTTGAAGCGGGGGACCTCCTGGTGCTGACCGGTGAACTGGGTGCAGGCAAAACCACGTTTACCCAAGGACTCGGGGAAGGGCTGGGCGTCCGCGCAGGAATCATCTCGCCCACTTTCGTTCTGGTTCGGATCCACCCGAACCTTCCTGATGGTCCCAGGCCCGGTGGTCCGGATCTGGTCCACGTGGATGCGTACAGGCTCGACTCGGCCGCGGAGGTGGACGACATCGATCTCGAGAACACCATGGACTCCGCTGTCACGGTGGTGGAGTGGGGGAGGGACCGGGTGGAGCATCTCTCCGAGAGCCGCCTGGAAGTCGATTTGCACAGGTCCGTGGGCGGCAACAGTGCCGCAGAGACCGGCGGCGTCCTGGATTTTGATACCGAGGACGACGACGAGTCCCGCACCATTGTGTTCCGGGGCTTTGGTCCCCGCTGGACCGTAGCACCTGGCCTGCTGGACGAAGCGGGATCCCACCCTGCCGAAGAAGGAGGCAACTGATGCTGATCCTGGCCATTGACACCTCCGCTGTTGCCAGCGCGGCCCTGATCTCCGATGATGCCATGGAAGGCGTGGTGGATTCCTTCGCCACCGAGGACACCCGCAGCCACGCCGAGGTCCTTGCACCGGGCATTGAGAAGCTCCTGGCTGGGGCAGATGTTACCGGAGCTGACATCGATGCGATCGTCACCGGGGTAGGTCCTGGTCCCTTCACTGGGCTGCGTTCCGGTATTGCCACGGCCCGCACCCTCGCATTCGTGTGGAACAAACCGCTGCACGGACTGATGAGCCTGGACGCGATTGCCCTGGAAGTTGCGGAATCCACGGTGTCGGCTTCCGAGTTCCTGGTGGCTACCGACGCCCGGCGCAAAGAGGTCTACTGGGCCCGGTACACCGTGACCGATGGCCGGCTCCCGGAACTCGTGGACGGGCCGCACGTGGGTTTCGCCTCTGAGCTGCCGGACTTGCCCGTGTTTGGGGCAGGCGCAGGTCTGTACGCGGACGTCCTCAGCGCGGACCCGGACTTCGCCGGAACACAGCCCAACGCCGCATCCCTGGGTCAGTTCGCCTTGGCCCGGCTCGCCGCGGGACAGGCGCTCCTCGACTCAACGCCCCTCTATTTGCGGGAATCGGACGCCCAGGTCCCGGGCCCCCGGAAGCGTGCGCTGTGACCGGGTCCGCTGAGATGTTGCTGCGCGACATGACCGAGGCCGATATTCCCGTGGTCGAGGCGTTGGAGCGTCGGTTGTTCCCCGTGGATGCCTGGCCGCTGCAGATGTTCTTCGACGAATTGGCCCAACCCGAAACCCGCCGCTACGTGGTGGCAGAGGTCGGCGGGGAGATCGTGGCGTATGCAGGTCTGATGTGCATCGAGCCCATCGCGGATGTCCAGACGATCGCCGTCGTGCCTGAATTCGAAGGCCAAGGCATTGGCTCGGCGGTCCTGACCGAACTCATCGAGGAGGCGCGGCGCCGTCGGGCAGCCGACGTACTCCTGGAGGTCCGCGCGGACAACCCGCGCGCCCAGAGGCTGTACGTACGTTTCGGGTTCGAACAGATCCACGTCCGCCCGCGCTATTACCGGGATGGCACCGACGCCCTGATCATGCGCCTCCCGCTGACCGATTCCACTTCTTCTGAAGGAGCTCCGGCATGACCGCGACTTTTCCGCAGGAACTGAAGCAGCCGCTGGTACTCGGCATTGAGTCTTCGTGTGATGAAACCGGTGTCGGGATCGTCCGGGGGACCACGTTGCTGACCAACACGGTGTCTTCATCCATGGACGAGCATATGCGCTTCGGTGGTGTCATACCCGAGATCGCTTCCCGCGCCCACCTGGATGCCTTTGTTCCCACGCTGCAGGAATCATTGCATGAAGCCGGTGTCACGCTGGAGGACATCGACGCCATTGCAGTCACGTCAGGACCTGGCCTTGCCGGCGCCCTGATGGTGGGCGTTTGTGCCGCGAAAGCTCTGGCTCTGGCCACCGGCAAGCCGCTGTACGCGATCAACCACCTGGTGGCCCACGTGGGCGTCGGCCTGCTTGATGGAAAGCCCGACGCCGGTGCTGCCGCTGGCTTGGGCGCCGGTCAGTTGCCGGAGAACCTTGGCGCGCTCCTGGTGTCGGGCGGCCACACGGAGATCCTCAGGATCAGGAGCATCACGGACGACGTTGAGCTGCTGGGCTCAACCATCGATGACGCGGCCGGCGAGGCCTACGACAAAGTGGCCCGCATCCTTGGCCTTGGCTATCCCGGTGGCCCTGCCATCGACAAGCTGGCCCGCCAGGGTAATCCGAAATCCATCCGTTTCCCGCGGGGACTGACGCAGCCCAAGTATATGGGGACCGCCGAGGACAAGGGCCCACACCGCTACGACTGGTCGTTCAGTGGACTGAAGACAGCCGTGGCCCGCTGTGTGGAGCAGTTCGAGGCCCGAGGCGAGGAAGTGCCCGTGGCCGACATTGCGGCGGCCTTCCAGGAAGCCGTGGTGGATGTCATCAGTTCCAAGGCGGTCCTTGCCTGCAAGGAGAACGGCATCACTGATGTCCTTTTGGGCGGCGGCGTCGCGGCGAACTCGCGGCTGCGCGAATTGACCCGGCAGCGCTGTACCTCAGCCGGGATCACCCTCCACGTCCCGCCCTTGGACCTGTGTACTGACAACGGCGCCATGGTGGCGGCGTTGGGTTCGCAGTTGATCATGGCGGGCATCGGGCCGAGCGGTCTTGCCTTCGCGCCGGACTCGTCCATGCCGGTCACTTCGGTGTCCCTGCCTGCCCAGGCGTAATCCAGCCCAAAGGGTATTGACCCCGGGGTGTTAACCCAGGCATGCCACCAAGCCGGAAGCTAGGCGTCGGGGCCCTTGCGCATTTGCTGCACCAGGTCCATCACCACTGCTTTCAAGTCGCCGTCATGCTCGGCTGCGACGCGGCGTTGGCGCTGGTAGCTGGCGCCGCGCTCGATGATCCGGAGGACGTCGGCCAGCTCCTCGGAGCAGCCCAGCTTGGCAGCTACCGGTTCCAGCCGGGCTACTGTTTCCGCGAGGTGCTCGGTGACGAGCTGTTCGTTGCCGTCGGCGTCCAGGATGATGATGGCTTCCATGCCGTAGCGGGCGGCACGCCATTTATTCTCCTGCACATGCCAAGGTGGCATGGTGGGAATGCTGCCGCCGGCGTCCAGGATGGAGGAAAATTCGTCCACCAGGCACTGGGTCAGTGCAGCGATGGCTCCAACTTCTTCGAGGGTGGCAAGGCCATCGCAGATGCGCATTTCGATGGTGCCCAGGTTGGCGACCGGCCGGATATCCCATCGGATTTCCGAGGTGGCGTCGATAACCCCAGTGGTGAACATGTCCTGGACGTAGGACTCGTAGGCCTCCCAGGTTTCGAACTGGAAGGGCAGCCCGGCCGTGGGAAGCTGCTGGAACATCAGGGCCCGCTGGGAGGCGTAACCAGTTTCCTCGCCTGCCCAGTAGGGGCTGGAGGCAGACAATGCCTGGAAATGCGGGAAGTAATTGACCAGGCCATCGAGGATGGGCAGGACTTTGTCCCGGCGATCGATGCCCACGTGGACGTGGACGCCGTAGATGACCATTTGGCGTCCCCACCATTGGGTCCGCTCAATGAGCTTCGCGTAGCGCTCTTTGTCGGTGACAGGCTGGAGCAGGGGAGGGCTGAAGGGGTGGCTGCCTGCGCAGAACACCTCAACGCCCATGGGGTCGGTGACTTCGCGGACAGCTGCAAGGGAGCGGCTGAGGTCCTCTTTGGCGTCCTTGACCGTTTCGCAGATCCCGGTGACAAGCTCGACGGTATTCAGCAGCAGTTCGCGCTTGATATGGGGGTGTTCGTCGTCCTCGTTGAGGTCCGGGTGGTTCGCGGCGACGCCCTTCAGGACATCGTTTGCGACCGATACCAGTTCCCCGGTGCGTGCATTGACGAGCGCCAACTCCCATTCCACACCCAGTGTCGACTGCCTGGATGGCGCAAAATCAATCTGCACGTAGTCCCCTCAATTTGTACTTTCCGGCCTTGTGTTGTGTCAGCCGGACACGATTCCCCGCTGCGGGGCCGCCAGCGGTCGAATCAAGTCTAATGCAGCCGGAACACCCGTGATATCGAGGGGCTCAGGCCCACAATGAGCCGTTATTTGCTAAGTAGAATCATTCTCATTAGTATGAACGCATGCATCTCACAGTCGTCAGTTCCCTCGACAGCCAATGCCGAGAAGCAGCCACGGGGAGGTTGGGTCGAACCCACGCCAACTCGGCAGTGGTTCTCCATGACCTGCTGGATGGTTCGCTGGTCCTGCGCAGGGTTTACCGGGATGGACGCCTGGTTGAACGCGAAACGACAGTCCTGGAGCACGGCTGCCTCAGCTGCACCGTTCGGCTCGATGTCGTACCGACGGCGGAACGCCTCGCCGAATGCGGCTTCGACCATGTTGTGCTTGGCTTGCCGCCGGGCGTCGCCGCCGGGATGGCAGTTGCCGAGCTTCGCCAGGGGCTCAGCCGCCCGGCTGTCATCGACAATGCCGTGTTGGCGTTGGATCCCGCAGACCTCGATGACCACATCTGGGACCGCCACACCTTGTTCGAGTCCGGCTTCACGTCCATGCCGCAGGATGACCGCACCAGCGGCGAGTTCCTTATCGGGGAGTTCGGCAACGTGGACACGGTCATGGTGTATCCGGGCCTGGGCGCAACGTTGACAGGGGCCCACCCTGAAGGATCGGCGTCATGGGCGACCGGCATGGAATTGCTCGTCGAATTGGCACCGCATGCCGCTGCCGTCGGCGCGGCCGACCCCTACCGTCCGGGCTGCTTCGACCAGGCTGAAACCGCGGCACGTAACCGGCCCGGCGTCGTCCGTGTGGCGGCGAGCGAAACACCAGGTTCCTTCCGCACGGTGCTTCACAAAGCGAGCCGCCCACTGCATCCGGGCCGCTTCCGTGATGCACTGCCACGGTTGGCCGCGGGTACGCATTGGATGCGTGGCCGGCTATGGATTGCCTCTGCTCCCGCCACACGGATCGCCGTCCAGGGAATCGGACCGAGGGTTTGGCTCGAAAGCACGGGGAAGTGGCTCGCGGATTCGGCCGATGTGGCGCCCGCTGGCACGTCCGCAGGCAAGCCGGGTCCCGACGTCGACTCCGTCCTTGACTGGCATCCGAGCCACGGCGACCGCGGCACGGTATTGGCGATGACCGGGCGCTCGGAAGATATTGATGCCCGCGTAATCCGCGGGCTCCTGGACGAATGCCAACTGACGGAGGCGGAAATGGAACTGGACTTTGGCGTCTGGGACGATCCCCTGGAACTCAGCGACGCCCTCTAAGCCGCACCACCAACAAAAGGAGAAACACCATGAAGGTCAGGAACTCACTGCGTGCGCTCAAGAAGATCCCCGGAGCGCAGATCGTCCGGAGGCGTGGACGCACGTTCGTCATCAACAAGAACAACCCGCGGATGAAGGCGCGGCAGGGCTGATCCCGGTGCTGGGCCGACAAGCCGTTGTTTAATGGGTGGATGCCCATCCTGAACAAAGACATGTCCCTGTGCATTTCGCTCGCGGCCCGGCCCAGCAACATCGGCACCCGGTTCCACAATTATTTGTACGATCTGCTCGGCTTGAACTTTGTCTATAAGGCGTTCGCGCCAGCTGACATCACCCTCGCGGTGGCGGGCATCCGCGGTCTCCCCATCCGGGGCGCCGCGGTGTCCATGCCCTACAAGGAAGCCGTCATCCCGCTGGTTGACGTGATGGATCCGTCGGCCAAAGCCATTGATTCGGTGAACACCATCGTGAACGACGACGGTGTCCTCACCGCCTACAACACCGACTACATCGCCATAGCGCGGCTCTTGAAGGACCATGAGGTCCCCAGCAGCCACACCGTGCTCCTCCGTGGAGCGGGCGGCATGGCCAAGGCCGTCGCGGCAGCGCTACGCGACGCGGGCTTCACCGCCGTCACCATCGTGGCCCGTAATGAAACCGCCGGCCGCGCCCTCGCCGACCTCTACGGTTTCGGCTGGCAGGACGACGTCAACGGAGCCACCGCGGATCTCATCATCAACGTCACACCCTTGGGGATGGCCGGCGCGGATGAAACCGCCCAGTCCTTTGACGATGCCACCATCGCCGCCGCGCAGGTGGTATTCGACGTCGTTGCGCTGCCTTCCGAGACGCCGCTTATCACCGCTGCGCGTTCAGCCGGCAAACCGGTGATCACGGGCGCCGAAGTCATCGCCATCCAGGCCGAAGAACAATTCGTCCTCTACACAGGGGTGCGTCCGACCCCCGGCCAGGTGCGCGAAGCTTCTGAATTCTCGCGCCGCTGACTGCTATGCAGTGACCGGCTCCACCACGACAGCCACTCGCTCCTCGCCGATCCTGGTGAGGACCAGGGTGGCTGTTTTCGCTTGGCCCTTGCCGGGCTTGGCGGGAAGCAACTGCTTCCGCAGCTCTTCTGGGGTGACTGCCGTACCGCGTTTCTTGATGTCCAGCACAGTGATGCCGTTGGTCTTCACCCAGGCTTTCAGGGCCTTGACGTTGTACGGCATGACTTCAAGCACTTTGTAGGCGCGGGCGAACGGGGTGTCGTGTAACGCCGGGGCGCAGATGTAGGCGATGTGCTCGTCCACCAAGTGACCGCCGAGGCGTTCAGCGACATCGGCCACCAGGCCCGCGCGGATCACCGCCCCATCCGGTTCGTACAGGAATCCTTCCACCGGACCGACGGCGGCTACCGGACCGCCGTCGAAATCCTCGCCGCTGGTGATTTCGGCAGCGCCCTGGCTGCCGAGGACCAGCGCTGCGCGCCGTACCCCGGGGCGCGCCACCGCGTTGAACCACAGCGTGACCTCGGTGACATCGCCGCCGACGGAAACCCACTGAGCTTCGCAACCTGCGGGCACCGAATCGTGCGGGATGCCCGGACCCATCTTGACGCCAACGGCGCGGCCCGTGGCAGCCAGGTTTTCCACGAACGACAAAGGGGGAGAGAAGGCCTCGGGGTCCCAGATCCGCTTTGTTCCGGAGGTGGAGGTGGTGCGTCGGGCGGGATCCAGCCACACTCCATCGATACCGTCCAGCTCAACGGAGGTAGCGTCCGCATGGACCACTGTGGCGTGCGGGAAGGGGATCAGGTTGATCGTGGCGCAGGCAGCAGTCGTCTCGTCCATCTCCACGGCAGTCACGGCGATGTCCATGGACGCCATGGCCATCGAGTCAGCTCCCAGGCCGCAACCGAGGTCCGCGACATGCGAAACGCCGGCTTGTGCAAAGCGCTCGGCGTGCCGGGCGGCGACGTTCAACCGGGTCGCCTGCTCCAACCCGGCCTGGGTGAACAGCATTTGGCGGGCAAATTCGCCGAACTTGGCCTCTGCCCGGGTGCGGAGGCGGGACTGCGTCAGGACGGCAGCGACGAGTTCGGGGGAGTGGCCCGCTTTCCGGAGGTCGGCGTTGACGCTGAAAGCGGCGGCTTCTTTGTAAGGCCCAAGTGAGGCAAGAAGTTCCCATCCTTCGGTGGTCAGCAAGGGCGCGATCTGTTCCTGCGGTGCGTGAGGCATGGGATCAAGCCTAACGTCGCAGGATATGACAGCGTGACTTGGGAATCAGCCAGATAGGGTTGTTTTCATGGAAGACAACGCAGCCGCACAGCCGTCCCGCATCACCAGATATGCCCGTCCCGCACTTATTGCGGGCATCGTGATAGCCGTGGTCTGCATAGCCCTGCTCATCATCATCCTTGCCCTGGACTCCTTCAATGCTGCCGCGTACTCCGTCACCGGCAAGAGTGTCAACGATGCCACTGACGAGGCGCGGGAGATCCGTGACCTCTACAGCGGCGCCTGGATGGGCGGGATCATCGGCTTGGTGATTTCCGGCGTCGTGGCTGTCCTGTCCGCAGTGGTGCTGTACCGGAACCGCGGCAATGCCCCCGTGGATGGGGACGACGACGGCGAGGACTACGGCCTGGACGACCTCACCGGCAGGTGACCGGAGTTCACCCATGACGAAATGCTGGCACTCACCTTGACCGAGTGCTAACGCTTACATAGAGTCTTATTAGCACTCTCCCCCGGAGGGTGCTAACCACGCCAGGCGTTCCTCCGGCACCGCGACGACGGTTGCACGCCCCGGCACCCCAGTTCTTAGTCCATGAATCAGCTCATGAAAAGGAGAGTCCGAGTGTCGGTCTCGATTAAGCCTCTTGAGGATCGTATTGTTGTTCGCCCGCTCGAAGCAGAGCAGACCACGGCTTCCGGCCTGGTTATTCCGGACTCCGCACAGGAGAAGCCGCAGGAAGGCGAAGTTGTTGCAATCGGCCCCGGCCGCTTCGATGACAACGGAAACCGCGTACCGGTTGACGTAGCTGTTGGCGACGTCGTCATCTACTCCAAGTACGGTGGAACCGAAGTCAAGACCGGTGGCAACGAGTACCTCGTTCTGTCCGCCCGCGACGTCCTCGCGATCGTCGTAAAGTAACTTCCCGGAGCCCGCACCGCCGCCGCGTTGGAATCATTCCGACCCGTCAGCGGTGCGGGTTTTCTGTCTTGAAAGGACACAACCATGGCAAAGCAGCTTGCTTTTAACGATGCTGCCCGCCGGTCTCTTGAGGCCGGTATCGACAAGCTCGCCAACACTGTCAAGGTGACGCTTGGTCCGCGCGGCCGCAACGTCGTGCTGGACAAGAAGTGGGGCGCTCCCACGATCACCAACGACGGCGTCACCATCGCCCGCGAAGTCGAGCTTGACGACCCCTACGAGAACCTTGGCGCACAGCTGGCCAAGGAAGTAGCCACCAAGACCAACGACGTCGCAGGCGACGGCACCACCACGGCTACCGTGCTGGCCCAGGCCTTGGTCAAGGAAGGCCTGCGCAACGTTGCAGCCGGCGCCGCTCCCGGCGAGATCAAGCGTGGCATTGAGGTTGCGGTTGAAGCCGTGGCTGCCCGCCTCCTGGAGAACGCCCGCGAAGTCGAAGGCACCCAGGTTGCCAACGTTGCCGCTATCTCTGCCCAGAGCGACGAGGTTGGCGAACTGCTGGCCGAAGCTTTCGGCAAGGTGGGCAAAGACGGTGTCATCACCATTGAAGAGTCCTCCACCACGCAGACCGAGCTGGTCCTCACTGAGGGCATGCAGTTCGACAAGGGCTACCTGTCCCCGTACTTCGTCACCGACGCTGAGCGCCAGGAAGCCGTCCTCGAGGACGCCCTCATCCTGATCAACCAGGGCAAGATCTCCTCGCTGCAGGACTTCCTGCCGCTTCTGGAGAAGGCTCTGCAGGCCAACAAGCCGCTCTTCATCATTGCTGAAGACATCGAAGGCGAAGCCCTTTCCACGCTGATCGTCAACCGCATCCGCGGCACGCTCAACGTTGTGGCCGTCAAGGCCCCGGGCTTCGGCGACCGCCGCAAGGCCATGCTCCAGGACATCGCCACGCTCACCGGCGCGCAGGTTGTTTCCCCGGACCTCGGCCTGACCTTGGACTCCGTTGGCCTCGAGGTACTCGGTACCGCACGCCGCATCACGGTCACCAAGGACAACACCACCATCGTGGACGGCGCTGGCTCCGCCCAGGACGTGGCCGACCGCGTTGCACAGCTGCGTGCCGAACTGACCCGGACGGACTCCGACTGGGACAAGGAAAAGCTGCAGGAACGCCTCGCCAAGCTCGCCGGCGGCATCGGTGTGATCAAGGTAGGCGCAGCCACCGAGGTCGAGCTGAAGGAAAAGAAGCACCGCATCGAGGACGCCGTTTCCTCCACGCGTGCAGCCCTTGAAGAAGGCATCGTTTCCGGTGGCGGTTCCGCACTCATCCACGCTCTCAAGGCACTGGACGAGTCGCCGGCCGTCAAGGCGTTGGAAGGTGACGCGGCAGCAGCTGTTGGCATTGTCCGCCGCGCACTGGTTCAGCCGCTCCGCTGGATCGCACAGAACGCCGGCTTCGACGGCTTCGTAGTGACGGCCAAGGTCTCCGAGCTCGAAGCCAACCACGGCTTCAACGCCAAGTCCGGCGAGTACGAGGACCTGATCGCCGCTGGCGTGATCGACCCCGTCAAGGTCACCCGCTCCGCACTCCGCAACGCCGCTTCCATCGCTGCCCTGGTTCTCACCACCGAGACCCTGGTTGCCGAAAAGCCGGCTGAGGACGAAGACGCACACGCAGGTCACCAGCACTAAGCTGTCTGCGCCAAAAACCCCGGCCACGTTGATTCGTGGCCGGGGTTTTTTGCTGTGCGCGCTCTCTCACGTTCCACCCTTTTGGCGGCGACGCTCTCTCACGTCCCGCCTGTTTGGCAGGGACGCTCTCTCAGGTTCTGCCTGTTTGGCGGCGACGCTCTCTCACGTCCCGCCTGTTTGGCAGGGACGCTCTCTCACGTCCCGCCTGTTTGGCAGGGACGCTCTCTCACGTCCCGCCTGTTTGGCAGGGACGCTCTCTTACGTCCTAGGTGTGGGGCAGCGTCGGGCTGAAGGGGGTGGGTTGTGAGTGAGGGTTGGGTTGATGGGGGTGGGTTGTGAGTGAGGGTTGGGCCACAGCCTCGGCTACCCGGGCCGCCGGATGGCACCGAGCCGTCGCGGGGGAGAAGCCGGTCGGCGGCTTGAGGGTGTGCGTTTGCCTATGAGCCGGTAGAACACCAGCACCGCGGCGGCAGCTGCCACGATGCCCACAAGGTTCACGGCCAGTTGCATCGCCGATCCCGCAGCCTTGCTGTACTCACCCAGGACGAGGGCCACAGCAACATAGCCGGCCGCTGGCACAGTGGTGACGGAGATGAAGACTCCCACCAGGGCGGAAGACCTGTGGCTGATCATGGACAGCATCCCCGCAGCGCCGCGAGTGCGGCCACAATCAGCGAGTACGGCCCAGGGTGGTAGATGAACTCCACCGCGGATCCCTGGTCCAGAGCGTCAGCGGGAAACAAACCCAGCGGTACCGACAACCATGCTGCTGCTGCAGTCACGGCCATCGCCACGGGGAACCCGACTCCAAGAGCCAGACAGGAACTCCGTACCAGGCGCCACTTCCGTTCCACCAATCCCACGGACAACGCAGCGAGCGGGCCGAACTCCGGGCCAACCACCATGGCACTCACTATGGCGATGGTGGAATCGGTCACAATTCCGATCGCTGCCAACTGAGCGGCAATGATGAGGAACGCGAGGAAACTCCACGTCAGTTTCGAGTCCTCCCCGGTTTGCCGGGATACCTCGTCCCAGATGACGGAATCGGCGGATTCCCCTGGGGCGGCCGCCTCGGCCTCATCCGCGCGTGCGGACAGGACCAGATCCGGCGAGGAAACTGAGATGGAGCCGAGTTCCGGAAGCTTCAAAATGTGCAGCCTTTGTATCAGCTCTTCGGCGGATTCGCGTGCGATTTGGACTGTTATGACGTCCCCGGGCGGCTCCACGGAGGCTCCCTTGTGTACCGCCGTTTCGGCCGCTCCGTTCTGCTCAAGGCAGCATTCCAGAACCGACTCAGACAATTCCGCCGGCACGCATAGGCGCAGCTGGACGATCATGGTGCTCCCTCCGTTGCTTCAGGCTTCAGCGTAGTTCCCGGGACGGTCCGGGGGGCGCAACGGGCACAGGCGACGCACAGCCAAGACTGGGATAATCCATAGCTGAACCTGAGCTAATGAGGGCCTTGGAACGCAGCCCGGATGACGGACCCAAGTGGGTTGGCGCGGCCGGACCGCGTATGATGGATGCTTTGTGCCACAGCTTTTGAGGAACTGCCTAACGTGACTACGCCAACGATCCCAGCCCCTGCCCGACCCGGCAGGCGGGCTTCGGGACCCGTTGGAAAGTCGAAGTTCCGCCCTGAAATCCAAGGTCTGAGGTCGCTCGCTGTCTTGATGGTGGTGAGCTATCACGTCTGGATCGGGCGGGTCTCCGGGGGCGTGGATGTCTTCCTCCTCATCTCGGCGTTCCTCATGACCCTGCAGTTCACCGGACGCTATAAACAACGCCGGCCGATGGATCTGCTGCGGCACTGGCTGCACCTGTTCCGCCGACTGCTCCCCGCCGTCGTGGTGGTCCTCCTCGCGACACTCGCGGCCAGCTTTGTCTTCCTGCCGGCCACCCGCTGGGTCGAGGTGGTCAACCAAGGGTGGGCCTCGCTGTTCTACTACGAAAACTGGCTCCTGCAGGGCCTCGCGGTTGACTACTACGCTGCGGACCATAGCCTGGCGAGTCCGCTGCAGCACTTCTGGTCGCTGTCCATCCAGGGCCAGGTCTTCATTTTGTGGCCCGCGATCTTCGCCTCCGTAGCGCTCCTGTGCCGGCGCTTCAGCCTGAAATACCGGGCGACGCTCGCCTATGTCTTTGCGATCATCTTCGTTGTCTCCCTGGCTTACTCGATCATATTCACGGCCAATAACCAGGCTGTGGCGTACTTCGATACTTTTGCCCGACTGTGGGAATTCGCGCTGGGAACATTGCTCGCGCTGGTTTTGCCTGGCCTGAACTTCGCCAAGCCGGTCCGCGTCGTCATGGGCTGGATCGGAGTGGCCGCGATGCTCAGTTGCGGGATCCTGCTGCAGGTCCAGACTGCCTTCCCGGGTTTCGTTGCTTTGTGGCCAACGCTTGCCGCAGTCGCGGTGATCGCCGCTGGCCAGACAGGCAGCCGGCTGGGCGTTGACAGGATCCTGAGCTCACGCTTCCTGGTCCGGCTTGGCGACAACTCCTACGCCCTCTACCTTTGGCACTGGCCCATTTTGGTGATCGCCTTGGCTTGGAGCGGCAAGGACCATGCGGGCTGGCTCTCCGGAACACTGATCATCGCCCTGGCTTTGGTCCTGGCCTTCCTCACCACCAAGTACGTTGAGAAGCCGTTCCGGGAATGGAAGTGGCCGGAGGTGAACCGCCGTCGCTCCGCCATTGCTATCGCTGCCTGCCTGGCCGTGGCGTGCGCGCCCCTCCTAGGATTCCAGTACAAGCAGGACCTGGACTTGAAGGCCGCCCAGGCGCAGGCCGCTTTCGATAACCCCGGAGCCCAGGCTCTCCTTCCCGGATATGTGAACCAGGTGGGCGAAAACGCGATGACGCTGCCCACCGCTGAGCAGCTTCCTTCGGACTGGGCGCACCTGACGGAGTCGTGCTCCGGCGAGACCAAACCGGAATCGTCGCTGCTGCTGGAGAACTGCCAGCAAAACAACGTGGGCGATGACGCGACCAAGACCGTGCTGGTTCTTGGCAATTCGCATTCCCAGCAATGGCTGGAGGCTGTTGGGGTGCTGGCTGAGCAACACCATTGGCGGCTTTACGCCATGCTTTACGGCGCCTGCCCCTTCATGACGGATAATCCGGATGCGGACCCGGTGTGCAATGAGTTCAACCGTGAGGTTCGCAGCCACATTGCGGCCCACCCACCGGACGCCGTTTTCATGGTGGGGACCGCGGCGACTCCCTCAACACCGGATGAGCAGCTCACGCACGGGTTTGAGGAACTCATCCCCGAAGTCAACGCCGTTGGTACCCAGGTGATCGCTATGCGCGACAACCCCCGGTTCACCTATAGCCTGACGGATTGTACGCTTTCCAAGGGACCGGACAGCCCTGACTGCCGACCGTTGGAATCGGATGTGCTCGCGGCACAGAGTCCCTTCGACGCCGTCATGGGCAAGTACCAGGATCTTTTCGTGTTGGACATGACCGACCTCATCTGCGACGGAACCTACTGCCCTCCCATCGTGGGAAACACCTTCGTATACCTGGACGACAACCACATGACCAAAACGTATGTAAAGAGCATGGCTGACATGCTCGACGAGAGGTGGTTTGCCGCGACCGGGTGGCAGGAATGATGGAAACCCAGAGCGCCACGACTGCGTCAGGAACCCCGGAAACCACGACGTCGGAACGCCGCTTCCGCCCGGAAGTCCAGGGCCTGCGTGCCTTGGCTGTGGTCATGGTGGCGGCCTACCATATCTGGCTCGGCAAGGTTTCCGGCGGGGTAGACGTTTTCCTGTTGATCTCGGCGTTCCTGTTGACGTTGTCCTTCACCCGCAAAGTTGAGGCTAACCGGCCCTTGCGCCTTGTGGGGCACTGGCTGCACGTTTTCAAGCGTTTGCTGCCAGCCGTCGTCGTGGTGTTGCTGGCGATCCTCGCCGGGACCTGGGCGCTTATCCCGCAGAGCCGTTGGCCCGATGTCCTCACTGAAGCGTGGGCTTCCCTCCTGTACCGGCAAAACTGGCAGCTTGCTGCTTTCGCTGTGGACTACTACGCCCAGCAGCATGTGGATGCCAGCCCGCTCCAGCACTTTTGGTCGCTGTCAGTGCAGGGTCAGGTGTTCATTCTGTGGCCGCTGATCTTCGCCGGCATTGCACTGTTGCAGCCGCATCTTGCCAAACGGTTTCCGGGGCGGAAGGCCGTAAGCCATCGACAACTCCTTTTCGTGGCGTTCGCTGTGGTGTTCGTAGCGTCACTGCTGTTCTCGATCCAGGAGACCTACAGCAACCAGGCCTACGCCTACTTCGACACCCGCGCCCGGCTGTGGGAGTTCGCCCTGGGTTCCTTGCTTGCGCTGGCCCTGCCATACCTGAAACCGGGGCGGAGACTCCGGGTTTTCCTGGGCTGGGCCGGCATCGCAGCCATGCTCTCCTGTGGGCTGCTGCTCACGGTTGACCGTTCCTTCCCGGGCTTCGTGGCACTGTGGCCCACCCTGGCTGCGGCGGCTGTCATTGTCGCGGGGCAGAGCGGCAGCAGGTGGGGTGTTGACCGGATCCTCAGTTCCCGCCCGTTGGTCGCTGTGGGAGGTATTTCCTACGCCCTGTACCTGTGGCACTGGCCCATCCTGGTGTTCTTCCTGCTCGCTTCCGGGACCACCACGCCGAACATCCTGGAAGGTATGGGCATTATGGCCGCCGCCGCAGTGCTTGCGGTGGCCACTACCAGGTACGTCGAGCAACCGTTGCGGCGCTGGAAGTGGCCGGACGTGCGGTCCTGGCGTGCCGCCGTCGTGATTGTCTCCTGCGGCGCGCTGTTGGCGTTGCCGGTCACTGCCTGGCAGGGCGCCATAACTGCAGAGGCAACGGCAATTGCCTCCCAGCCCCATGAGCTGACCCCGGGCGCGGCCGCGCTGTCCCCGGATTATGCGGGTGAGCCGTCGGCGGAGGCCCTCGTCATCCCTGCTCCTGCGGCCATGAAGGATGAGTGGGCGAACGTTGACGGTGAGTGCACCGGGGACAACGTGCCCAGCGATCCTGTGCTTGAGGGCTGCCTCCAGAACGAGGAGCCCGAGGTGGTCACCAAGAGAATTGTCGTGCTGGGGGACTCGCATTCCCAGCAGTACATGGCTGCCCTGGGCCCCATCGCCAAACAGCATGGCTGGGAAGTGGTGACGCTCCTTAAGGGCGGCTGCCGGTTCGGAGCGCAATCGTCGGAGCGGGCCGATTTTTGCAACGAGTTCAACAGGGCAAGCTCCGCTTACGTCCTGGAGCACAAGCCTGATGCCGTGTTCACGGTGGCGTCGCTGACGCACGTGGACGCGCCGTTCGAAACTGAAGTGCCGGGCTACCTTGAGGGCATCAAACCGTTCACGGACCTTGGCATTGACGTGGTGGGCGTCCGGGATAACCCGCGATTCAGTTTCAACATGCCGGAGTGCGTCCAGAAAAAGGGCAAGGATTCGCCCGACTGCAATGTTCCGCTGGAGGAATCTTTGGCAGCATCTTCGCCGTTGGACGACTACGTTGGCAAAGTCGACCGCTTGTTCCTGATGGACATGAGCGACTTCATTTGTGAGCAGGGAACATGCCCGGCAGTCGTGGGCAATGTGTACGTCTACAAGGATGACAACCACCTCAGCAAGACGTACGTGCAGACCATGATCCCGATGTTCGAGCAACGGTTGCTGGCCGCTACCGGCTGGTCTGACAGCTAGCTTTGGCACCGGCCGGCGGCTTGGACAACGTACGACGGCGGCCTGCCGCCAGTGCTGTTGCTCACAGTCAGGCGTCGCGGAATATGGCGATCGCCGCGGAGGTTCTACTATTTATTCAATACCGGCAGCACCTTCTGCCATGCAGTACCTATGCACAGGCCAGTCCCGTAATGACGGGCTGGTCATCAGTTGCAACCCCTACCAGTTAAGCCCCCAAGAACCCAGGTAAGAGGCGCACACTCATGACCCAGCCCGAACACAATCCGTTTGGCTTCATTGGCCTGACGTACGACGACGTCCTGCTGCTCCCCGGACACACCGATGTTATTCCGTCCGAGGCAGACACCACGTCACGCATATCCAAGCGCATCACCGTGCAGACCCCGCTGCTTTCCGCCGCGATGGACACGGTCACCGAGTCCCGCATGGCGATTGCCATGGCCCGCCAGGGTGGCTTGGGTGTTGTCCACCGCAACCTGTCCATCGATGACCAGGCCGAGCACGTGGACCGCGTCAAGCGCAGCGAATCGGGCATGATCACCAACCCGTTGACCATTGGCCCGTCAGCCACCCTGCAGGAACTGGACGAGCTTTGCTCCCGTTACCGCGTATCCGGCCTGCCCGTTGTTGACACCGATGGCAGGCTCCTGGGTATCGTCACCAACCGCGACACCCGGTTCATTCCGGAGTCCGACTTCCCGCTCCGCAGCGTCGCCGACACCATGACCAAGATGCCGCTGATCACCGGTCACGTGGGCATCAGCCGCGAGGAAGCTTCGCACAAGCTGGCCACCAACAAGATCGAGAAGCTCCCGCTGGTGGACGAGCAGGGCCGCCTCAAGGGCCTTATCACTACCAAGGACTTCACCAAAGCCGAGCAGTACCCGTTGGCTACCAAGGACGATGAGGGCCGGCTCCGCGTTGGCGCAGCCATTGGGTTCTTTGGTGACGGCTGGGAGCGCGCCATGAAGCTCATCGACGCAGGCGTGGACGCATTGTTCGTTGACACGGCCAACGGTCACTCCCAGGGCGTGCTTGACATGATTTCGCGGCTTAAGTCCGATCCGGTTGCTGCGCACGTGGACGTGATCGGCGGTCAGGCGGCAACCCGTGAAGGCGCCCAGGCACTGATCGACGCGGGTGCCGATGGCATCAAGGTCGGCGTTGGCCCGGGTTCCATTTGCACCACCCGCGTGGTGGCAGGTGTCGGCGTTCCGCAGATCACCGCCATCTACGAGTCCGCCAAGGCTGCCATTCCGGCAGGTGTTCCGCTGATCGCCGACGGCGGATTGCAGTACTCCGGTGACATCGGCAAGGCCCTGGTTGCAGGTGCGGACACCGTCATGCTCGGCTCCCTTCTGGCCGGTTGTGAGGAATCCCCGGGTGACCTCATCTTTGTCAACGGGAAGCAGTTCAAGAGCTACCGTGGCATGGGTTCGCTCGGTGCCATGCAGTCCCGCGGCAAGAACACGTCCTACTCGAAGGACCGCTACTTCCAGGCAGACGTCTCCGGTGATGACAAGCTCATCCCTGAGGGCATCGAAGGCCGTGTGGCCTTCCGTGGCCCGCTGGCTTCGGTGGCTTACCAGCTGGTCGGTGGCCTCCGCCAGACCATGTTCTACACGGGCGCTCCCACCATTCCCGAGCTCAAGGCACGTGGAAAGTTTGTCCGGATCACGCCGGCGGGCCTTAAGGAATCACACCCGCA
The DNA here is from genome assembly GCF_021538675.1 of Paenarthrobacter sp. AR 02. Lineage (GTDB taxonomy): Bacteria > Actinomycetota > Actinomycetes > Actinomycetales > Micrococcaceae > Arthrobacter. Next base: position 93,726 of record NZ_JAJUKH010000001.1, on the reverse strand, counting down.
CGACATCCAGATGACTGTCGAGGCGCCGAACTACGGCTCCCGCTGATCTCATCTGCTGGTCCCCGTGGAGTAATCCACGGGGACCAGCAGTTTAAGCCGGGGCCGCTGAAATGTCGGTCCGGAAGCATAGGCTGGGCACATGTCTGAAAAGCCCGCGGAACCGCGGCACCCGGAGTCGGTCCGGCTGAACCCGCTTCAACCTGGCAAGGCACCGCCCCGCAAGCTGGCGCTGCGTCCGTACGCACGCGCCGTCGGGCAGGTCCTCAAGGTGAGCTTCAAGGCTTCCCCGGCAGCGGTGGTCATGAAGGTTCTAGGTTCACTGATCTCGGCCACGTTGCCGCTGGTCACCACCTACTTTGCCGCGCTGACCACCACCGCCCTGGCGGCCGGTTACGCGGGGGATCCCGACGCCGGTCCGCGGGCAGTCCTCTACGTCGTCGTCACCGCGGCCTTGGGGTTGTTTTGGGGTGCGTTCAGCAGCGTTGACCGGTACATCCAGCAATTGATGAGCTTCCGGGTTGGCGCGATCGTGGGCGACATGATGTACGAACGCTTCCTGGCCTTGGACTTCTGGCGCTATGACGACAAAGAGACGGTGGACCTCTACGATCGCGCCAAGCGGTTCTCCGATTCGTACGCCCGGGTACTGGACCGTATCGCTGCCATCTTTACGCAGCTGGTGTCCGTGATTCTCGCTATCGGTGCGTTGCTGCTTGTCAGTTGGTGGATCGCAGTGATCGTGCTGGTGGCGATTGTGCCCAGTGTCTATCTGCAGTTCAAGCTCTCCCGTGAGCAGATCGCGCACTGGAACACCCAGGTGGATTCGCGCCGGCAACGGCGGCTGATCGAGCAAAACCTGCTCCGGCCGCAGCACATTGCGGAAATGCGGCTTTATGGAATCGTGGGGTACCTGATGGACCTGCGCTCCCGGTTGCGGGACGCGGACGAGAAAAGACGCCTCGATTTCCAAAAGCGCTATATTCCCAAGCAACTGGCAGCAGACTCCTTGCAGTACGGCGCCGAGGTCGTGTCGCTGATCTGGGTGGTGGGGCAGATCATCGCCAGGGCGCAGCCGGTAGGTCAGTTCCTCTACGTCCAGCAGATCGTCAGCCGTGCCCTGTCCACAGCCAACAACCTCGTGTCCTCGCTGAGTTCCATTGATGAGGACCTGGCCAACCTCAAGGACTATGAGCTCTTTATGGCGCTGCCGGTTCCAAGTGGCAAGGAGAAGCCCCCGGCCGTATCTCCCTCGACAGTGGAACTGAGGGGCATCCGCTTCAGCTACACCGGCAGTGACATCGAAGTCATCAAAGGCATTTCGATGACCATCACAGCGGGCCAGCATATTGCCATTGTCGGTGAAAACGGTGCAGGAAAGTCCACCTTGATCCGCATCCTGGCCGGGCTGTACCGGCCTGATTCGGGCCAGGTCCTGCTCGACGGCGTGGACCTCGCCGGGATTGATGTCACCAGCTGGCACAGGCACCTCGCGGTCCTGAGCCAGGAATTCCTCAAGTACGAGTTCGCCACGGCGGCCGACAACATTTACCTGGGCGATGTCGATGCGCCACGCGATGATGCCCGCGTCCGGCGTGCCGCCTCCGACGCGGAGGCCATGGAGTTCATCAACAAGCTTCCCAACGGCCTGGAGAACCACGTCAGCAACTGGATGGAAGACCCCCGGGGCCGGAAGGGAAGCGGACTATCCGGAGGCCAGTGGCAGCGGCTGGCCATGGCACGCAACTTCTACCGCGACGCCGAGTTCATGGTCATGGACGAGCCCACATCCGCCATTGATGCGCTGGCCGAGCACCGCATCTTCACCCGTCTCTTCGCCGATCGCAGCAGCACCATCATTGCCATCAGCCACCGCTTGGCCACCATCGAAAAGGCGGACATCGTGTACATGCTCGAAGACGGCCGGATCGCCGAGCAGGGGACGCATAAGGAGCTTGTTGCGCTGCGTGGCCGGTATTTCCGGATGTTCGAATCCCAGCTGTCCGTGGACGAAACCAGTCGGAACGTTCCTTAGTCACGGTGTCTCGTGGCGCCGCGTGGCTGGGCCGGGCCGGTGGCGTGGAGTTGGTGGGATAAACTCGAGCAGTGACTTATGAGATTGAGATTGGCCGTGGCAAGCGTGGGCGTCGTGCCTACTCCCTGGATGACATTGCGATCGTTCCGAACCGCCGGACACGTGACCCGAAGGACGTCTCTGTTTCCTGGCAGATCGATGCCTACAAGTTTGAGACTCCGGTCATCGCAGCCCCCATGGACTCTGTGATGTCCCCCGATACCGCCATCGCTTTTGGTCGGCTCGGTGGTCTCGGCGTCCTTGACCTTGAGGGCCTTTGGACGCGCTACGAAGACCCGCAGAAGGTCCTCGACGAGATCGCAGGACTGGCGGACGAGACCAGCAGCCCGGCCGTCACCCGGCGCATGCAGGACCTGTACATGGCACCCATCCAGCCTGAGCTCATCAGCTCCCGCCTCGCAGAGATCCGCGCCGCAGGCGTCACTGTTGCAGGCTCCCTGACACCGCAGCGGACCCAGGAACACTACAAGACCGTGGTGGCGGCCGGCGTCGACATCTTCGTCATCCGCGGCACCACCGTTTCGGCGGAACACGTCTCCAAGAACCACGAGCCGTTGAACCTCAAGCAGTTCATCTACGAGCTCGATGTACCCGTGATCGTGGGCGGAGCCGCCGGCTACACGCCAGCCCTGCACCTCATGCGCACGGGGGCTGCCGGTGTGCTGGTTGGCTTCGGCGGCGGTGCAACAACCACCACCCGCCGCGCCCTGGGGATCCACTCACCCATGGCTTCGGCAATTTCCGACGTCGCGGCCGCCCGCCGTGATTACATGGACGAGTCCGGCGGCCGTTACGTCCACGTCATTGCCGACGGCGGCATGGGCAGCTCGGGCGACATTGTCAAAGCCATCGCCATGGGAGCCGACGCCGTCATGCTCGGCAGCGCTCTGGCCCGCGCCGAGGAAGCACCCGGCCGCGGCTGGCACTGGGGCCCGGAAGCACACCACCTCGAAACACCCCGTGGAGACCGCGTCAACGTCGGTACGGTGGGTCCGTTGGAAGAGGTACTTTTCGGACCGGGCCACCACACGGACGGCACGTCCAACCTGATTGGTGCGCTGAGGCGCTCCATGGCCACCACCGGGTACTCGGACCTCAAGGAGTTCCAGCGCGTTGACGTCGTCGTGTCACCGTACTCGGGCAACTGATTCTGCTTTGAAGCCCCGGCTTCCGGATAACATCCGGAAGCCGGGGTTTTTGCGTTCCGGTGCCCTGCCCAAGGAAGCACCCAGCAAGTAGGGTAGGGAACTACCAGCTGTTGCGTTTGAGGAGGGGTCCGATGAGCAATATCGCAGGCGGTCCGCAGGGGAATTCGCAGGGAGCTTTGAGCCCGGAATCCCGCGCCGCGTCGATCGAAGTCCTGAAAGCCACGGCCGAAGCCGGCAAGGAGCTCGACATCCTGATCGTGGGCGGCGGGGTGGTGGGAGCCGGCGCAGCCTTGGATGCCGTGACCCGCGGCCTGACCGTAGGGATCGTCGAAGCCAGGGACTGGGCCTCAGGAACTTCGTCCCGCTCGTCCAAGCTCATCCACGGTGGACTCCGCTATTTGGAGATGCTCGATTTCGGGCTGGTCCAGGAAGCACTGCAGGAACGCGGGCTGCTGATCCAGCAGATCGCGCCCCACCTGGTCCGCCCCGTTCCTTTCCTGTATCCGCTGACCCGCCGCTTCTGGGAGCGCCCCTACGTGGGCGCCGGCATTATGCTGTATGACACCCTGGGCCTGACATCCGGTCACAGCCGAGGCGTGCCCATGCATAAGCACCTCTTCCGGCGCGGCACCCTGCGCGCTGCTCCGAGTCTCAAGGATGACGCCTTCGTTGGGTCCATCCGCTACTACGACGCCCAGGTCGATGACGCCCGGCTGGTGGTCAACCTGGTCAGGACTGCCGCCCATTACGGTGCGCACGCAGCCAACCGGGTCCGGGTGGTCGACTTCCTCCGGGAAGGCGAACGCGTGGTGGGCGCCAAGGTCGAAAACCAAGAGGACGGCAGTGTCTTTGAGGTCAGGGCCAAGCAGGTAGTCAACGCCACCGGCGTCTGGACGGATGAAACCCAGGCAATGGTCACAGATCGTGGGCAGCTCAAAGTCAGGGCTTCCAAGGGCATACACCTCGTTGTGCCCCGCGACCGTTTCCAGTCCACCGTGGGGTTGATCCTGCGTACGGAAAAGTCAGTGCTGTTCGTCATTCCCTGGGGACGGCACTGGATCATTGGGACCACGGATACCGACTGGAAGCTGGACAAGGCGCACCCGGCGGCTTCCAGCAAGGACATTGACTACGTGCTGGACCACGTCAACAAGGTCCTGAAGCGTCCATTGACACGGGAAGACGTGGAGGGAGTCTACGCAGGGCTCCGTCCGCTCCTGGCCGGCGACAACGATTCCACGGCCAAGTTGTCCCGCGAACACGTTGTGGCGCATCCCGTGCCGGGCTTGGTAGTAGTGGCCGGTGGAAAGTACACCACCTACCGGATCATGGCCAAGGATGCAGTGGACGAGGCCACCAGGGCCATGGACGAGCGTGTTCCCTCCAGCTGCACTGAAACCATTCCGCTGCTCGGCGCCGAAGGATTCAAGGCCGCGTGGAACCGGCGTGGCAGGTCCGCCGAGCAGGCCGGTGTCCACGTTGCCCGCGTCGAGCACCTGCTCAACCGTTTCGGCTCAATGACCCCGGAAGTCCTGGACATCATCTCCAACCGACCGGAACTGGCAGAACCCCTTCCCGGTGCAGACGACTACCTCGCCGCGGAGGTCGTATATGCAACAACCCACGAAGGCGCCCGTCACGTTGATGACGTTTTGACCCGCCGCACCCGTATTTCCATCGAAGCCTGGGACCGGGGTGTGTCTGCCGCGCCCGTAGTAGCTAAGCTGATGGGAGAAATCCTTGGCTGGAGCGAGACCCAGCGCGAAAGCGAGATCAAGCACTACCTGGCGCGGGTGGAAGCTGAACGACTCAGTCAGCAGCAACCCGATGACGAATCAGCCGATGCCGCACGCATGGGGGTGGATGACATCGTTCCCCTTCGCTGACCAGTTCAGGGAAATGCGGTCCCAGGGCCACACTGGAGGGAACACGACTTGGCTGAACCACTTGACCGGTATGACGCGGAACTGACAACCCCGGACACTGTCATCCTCGAACTCGTCGCCCAGGACAAGATCGATGCTGCGGCCCAACTGGCCACGAAGCTCCACGCGGCTGGCCGGATCACCAACCTCGAGGGCTTCCTGGAGCAGGTACATTCACGTGAACACCAGCTGGCGACGGGGCTTCCCGGGGGTATAGGTCTTCCGCACGCCCGCAGCGAGTATGTGGACAGGATCTCCATCGCGGTGGGCGTGACCAAATTCGGCCACGCCCTGGATTTCGGCGCAACCGATGGGCCTGCAACCCTGATCCTCCTCATCGCCACCCCGGCAAGCTCCTTCTCGGACCACCTTGAGGTGCTGGCCACCCTCGCACGGTCCCTGTCGAAGGAATCCTTCCGGGAATCACTCCGCCGGGCGCACGATCCCGAAGTCATCTCAGAGCTCATCAACTCCAGCTTGGTGTTCTTCGACCACTGAAGTCCCGTTCACTGAACACCCGTTTCGTTGTTCTACAGCTGGACGAAGTACGGTTAAGGGGTGTTAAAAACCGCGTTGAAACCCCGCTGGATCGCAGGACTGGTCTTTGCGCTTGTGCTGTCCGGGGTGTTTGTGCTGCTCAGTCAATGGCAGCTCAGCCGGTCCACGCAGCACGAGCCTCCCGCGCCGTCCAGCATCGAAGAAGTAAAACCCCTTGTGGACGTCCTCAAACCGGGCGAGTTCTTCCATGGATCCGTCTCCGACCAGATGGTCAGCGCGACCGGAAGCTATGACCCCGACAAGCAGGTCCTTGTGGAGGGCCGACTGTACAACAACCAAAAGGGTTACTGGATCGTCTCCGCCTTCGCGGTCAATGACGCCCCAAAGCTCAGCGGCGTTGCCGCCTCGCCCCGGACCTGGATTCCGGTAGCCCGCGGCTGGGTCGCCGACGCCTCCCAAGCCGGGCCGCCGCCGTCGGGCACTATCACCTTGACCGGTCGCCTCATCCCGTCTGAAGCCCCCGTACCGAACGTCGACGCCGGTCCAGGACGCGCGTCGGCGGTGTCCACCGCGGAACTCATCAACGACTGGCAAGTCTCCAGCTATCCCGGCTTCGTCGCCGCGACGTCGGAGATGGCCGGTGGGGTAGCGGTGCCGGCCTCCGACACCATGAAGCCCCTCAATATCCCCGCGCAGCCGCCTGCCGAGCAGGTCAACTGGCTGAACCTCTTCTACGCGGTGGAGTGGGTAGTCTTTGCCGGCTTCTCGATCTTCATCTGGTGGCGGTTGGTCAAGGACGACCACCGCCGGGACCTGGAAGAGGATGAGGACGACGAGTTCGACGCCGAAAACGGCACAGTCAGCGAAAACGGCGCTGTAGAGCCCACCAGCACAGATCCGACAAGCCCAGAGCAACAACAAAAGGTGCAGCAATGATTGAGCCCAAACCGGCCATCCAGCCCGAGCAATCCGGAAACAAGCCCAAGAAGCGGCGGTTCGGCGGAACGGAAGCCCAGATCCGTTCTGCGTTGAAGTTCTACAAGGTGATGGCTTACCTCACGGGTGCGATGCTTCTGCTGCTGTGTGCGGAGTTGATTGCCCGCTACGCCTTCGGTGTTTCGCTCTACGCGGGCGGTACCGATGCGGTCACCGGACAGCCGTTCGGTTTCGGTTTCGCCGAGTCCGAGCCGAAGGGAGTCCTTGGCGGCTTCAACATCTCCACGACGGTGCTGATCGTCCATGGCTGGATGTACGTGGTCTATCTGGTCTCGAACTTCCGGCTGTGGTCCCTGATGCGGTGGCCGTTCTCCAAGATGGTCCTGCTGGCACTCGGTGGCGTCATTCCGTTGCTGTCGTTCTTTGTTGAGAAGAAATTCCACGCAGAGGTGGAAGCCGAGTTGGCCGCGAACCCCCAGGCCTCCAAGCGCTACTAGGCACCACGGGGCACTGCGGGTGTGAGATGCCTAACGACCGGGCCGGTTTTGGCCCTTCCGCGCCATCGTCAACGTGCACCGGGGCGGTCCGGCAAAGTAGTCTTGGTGGGTGACTACTCCCACCGCACCCCAGACTTCCCAGAAGCCGGTGCTGGTTGTTGACTACGGTGCCCAGTACGCGCAGCTGATTGCCCGCCGCGTCCGTGAAGCGAATGTGTATTCGGAAATCGTTCCGCACACCTTCACCACCGAGCAGCTTCTGGCCAAGAACCCGGCAGCCATCATTCTTTCCGGCGGACCCTCCAGCGTCTACGCCGAGGGCGCGCCGTTCGTGGGCCCGGACCTCTTCGAGGCCGGCGTTCCAGTTTTCGGCATCTGCTACGGATTCCAGGCCATGGCGAATGCCTTGGGTGGCAAAGTGGCCCAGACGGGGTTGCGGGAATACGGTGCAACCGAAGCGCTCCTCGTGGGTGACGCACGCTCCATCCTTGATGGCGTCCCGGCGACGCAGAACACTTGGATGAGCCACGGCGACTCCGTTCACGAAGCTCCCGAGGGCTTCGAGGTACTGGCTACCACGGCCGGTGCCCCGGTAGCGGCCTTCGCCAATGACGAGAAGCGCCTTTACGGTGTGCAGTGGCACCCCGAAGTGAAGCACTCGGTCCTGGGCCAGCACGTCCTGGAGAACTTCCTCTTCAAGGGCGCGGGCCTTACCCCGAACTGGACAACCGGGAACATCCTCGAAGAGCAAGTGGATCGTATCCGCGAGCAGATCGGCGATTCCAAGGTCATTTGTGGTCTCTCCGGTGGCGTTGACTCCGCAGTTGCAGCTGCATTGGTCCAGCGTGCAGTCGGCGACCAGCTGACCTGTGTCTTCGTGGACCACGGCCTCCTGCGTGAAGGCGAAGCTGAGCAGGTGGAGCGGGACTTCGTTGCCGCTACGGGTGTCAACCTGTACGTTGCCAACGAACAGGAACGCTTCCTCTCGGCTCTTGCCGGCGTGAGCGATCCCGAAACCAAGCGCAAGATCATTGGCCGTGAGTTCATTCGCGCCTTTGAGGAAGCGGAACGGGCCATCATTGCCCAGGCCGCAGCCCACGGTGAGAAGATCAAGTTCCTGGTCCAGGGCACCTTGTACCCCGACGTCGTCGAGTCCGGCGGCGGTGAAGGCGCTGCAAACATCAAGAGCCACCACAACGTGGGTGGGCTTCCCGAGGACCTGCAGTTTGAGCTTGTAGAGCCGCTGCGCGCCCTGTTCAAAGACGAAGTCCGTGCCGTTGGCGCCCAGCTTGGCCTGCCGCAGGAAATCGTTGGCCGCCAGCCGTTCCCCGGCCCCGGCCTGGGTATCCGCATCGTTGGCGAAGTGAACAAAGAGCGCCTGGACCTGCTGCGCAAGGCTGACGCCATTGCCCGTGCGGAGCTGACGGCCGCCGGTTTGGACAACGACGTCTGGCAGATGCCGGTTGTCCTGCTCGCAGACGTCCGAAGCGTTGGCGTACAGGGCGACGGCCGCACCTACGGGCACCCGATCGTGCTCCGTCCGGTGTCCTCCGAGGACGCCATGACGGCTGACTGGTCCAGGTTGCCTTATGACCTCCTGGCCCGCATCTCCAACCGCATCACCAATGAGGTGGATGGCGTGAACCGCGTGGTGCTGGACGTCACCAGCAAGCCACCGGGAACCATCGAGTGGGAATAGCATTCTGAATGGCCGGCCTCCCTTGGGAGGCCGGCCATTGTGCTCCAACCGGGGGCGTCGTGAGCCTCTGAGGGCCAGTTCGTTGCGAACTGGCGGCGAATTTCGCGTCGGAACAGCGTTGCGAAGTGGGCTGGCGGGGTATTCCGGCTACCCTCGAAAGTATGCCGGTATGGTCCAGGGCGTCTAAAGCTAGTACAGAAAAGAAGGCAGAAGTTGTGTCATTAGGTCTAGGCCAGGAAGAGGGCTCCGAGGAGCTCAGGAAATGGCTGTCCGGTCTTAGGCCCGTTACCGGGGCAGATACGATGCTGCGCTTCGTTAAGACCCCGGAAGGCGCCATTGACCTCAGCAATGCACACCCGTCGGGCCTCGCCCAGCTGCTCGCGGGCCGCAGGACGCGTCTGTCCACTCTGATCAGGGACAGGCAACAGTATTTGGTCGCTGCCCGGGCAGCCCGGAATATCCGGTCCAAAATTTTCGAGCTCAGCAACGACCGCGGTATCGAAGCCGGATACTTGTCCGCCGGTACCGTGGTGTGGACATCGGCAGTAGGTGGGAAGCCCCAGCGCGTTTCCGCGCCGGTCATGCTTACGTCCATTGTCCTCACCGTCCGGCCGGGCGAGGACGACTTCGAGCTCCAGCTCACCGAACAAGCCCGTATGAACCCGGCCCTGGTTCGGCACCTGAAAACGGTGCACGGCATCGTCTTTGACGTCAATGCGGTCGCACGCATGGCCTACAACACCGCAAGGCTCGACCCCCAGCCGGTTTTGGACCGCTTGGCTACCCTTGTCCAGCCCATTCACGGCGCGGAGGTGGAGTTCAACCTGCTCGTCACCACCTTGGCTGACCTTTCGGGGAACCTGGATGATCCGTGGATCAACACGAACAACCCAACTGTGGCCGCTTTGGCCAGTGCAGCCAACGGTGGCGACATTGAGCCTGAACCCATCAAAGCGGGCAGGTTCCCCGATCTTGACCAGCGGGATCCAGCCGATGAGCTCCTCCTGCTCGACGCCGACACGGACCAGCAGTACGTGGTGGACGCAGTGCGGGCCGGAGATTCCCTTGTTGTCAGCACTCCGCCGGGAAGCGGGCAAACACAGACCGCTATCAACGTCATCGGTGCCTTGGTCAGCGAAGGCAAGTCCGTGCTGGTGGTGGGGGACAGGCAGTCCAGCCTTGCTGGTTTGTCCGCGCACCTGGAGTCGCTGGGCCTTGATTCGATGTTCTTCCGGCCGGGCAACGGAACAACGCCGCAGCAGCTTAAGGGCCAACTGGTCCGTGCCATCATGCGCAGCGAGAAGGCCCTGGAGCCTCAGCTGGGTAACCTTCACCAGACGTTGATCGAGCACCGGCATGCCCTGATGGACCACGTGGCATCCCTGCACAATGTCCGTGAACGCTGGGGTTGCTCGCCGTACCAGGCTATGCAATCGCTCGCCGAATTGACGTCCATCCACCCCGCGCCATCCACGACGGTGCGGTTGAAGCGCAGCGTCCTGGACAACATCAAGGACCGCGAGGAACTTGCCGGCCGGTTGCGCCGTGCGGCCGAACTGGGCAGCTTTAGCCGAGCCTCGACTTCCAGCCCCTGGTATGGCGCACGCCTGGTGACCCGCAAGGAGACAGAAGAAGCCCAGCAATTGGTTCGTTTGGCTGAGGAGAAACTCCCCATCCTGCGTGACCGCATGAAGCAGGTCTCCGACCACGCCGAAATCAGGTTGGGCGAAACGTTCACCGAATGGGGAGCCCAACTTGAACTGCTGATTGCCGTGCGGGAAAGCCTGGACAAATTCACCCCGGACATCTTTGACCGGCCTGTCCATGACCTCATCTCCGCGACAGCCAGCTCCGCATGGCGACGTGAACGAAACCTGGAAATGCCGTCCATGCAGCGCTCCAGGCTGCGGCGCGTGGCCAAGGAATACGTGCGGCCCGGCGTCCACATCGCGGACCTCCACAGTTCCCTGGTACTCGTCCAGGAACAGCGAGCCCTGTGGGCCGGCTACGCGACGACGCAGCGTCACCCGGCTGTGCCGTCCGGCCTTGCCGACCTCGGTGCTCTTTACCGGGAATTGGACGGCGAACTGCACCGGCTCGGCGAAGCCCTCAAGCACACTGCTGCCGGAGGCTCCCTGCACCAGACGCCGTACCCGGAGCTCATGGAGCGGTTGGAACGCCTTGTAGCGGACACAGCCACCTTGGAGACCCTGCCCGAGCGGACGCTGCTGATTGAGGAAATGCGCGAGCACGGTCTTGGCGAGTTGCTCGCTGACCTCGCAGCGCGCGAAGTCCCGGCACCCTCTGTGGCCGCGGAGCTGGACCTTGCCTGGTGGCAGTCTGCGCTGGAAGCCATGATCAGCGGCGACGACTACCTTGCTATGTCCGATGGTGATTCGCTGCGCCGGCTCGAGGCCGAATACCGTCTTGCGGACCAGGCCCACATCGCCAGTGGTGCTGCCAGGCTTCGTTGGCAGCTGGCCCAGAAATGGCGTCAGGGCATCCTCGAACACCCGCGGCAGGCCGAGTTGCTTCGTGCCCTGTTGAAGGATGGACGCGTGACGCTGCCAGCACTGAGCGCCCAGGCGCCGGACCTTGTTCCGCTGCTGGTGCCGGTCTGGTCGGTCAGCCCTTACCTGCTGACCGGAGTGCTTCCTGCGGAACAAAAGTTTGATGCTGTGGTGATCATCGACGCTGAGTCGACTTCCCTGCAAGCAGTTCTTCCTGCCATTGCCCGGGCACAGCAGGTAGTGGCCTTCGGAGATGCAAAGATCGCCAACGCCCGCACTTTCAGCGTTGCCGTGGAACCTCCCGTTGCCGGTGTCGCCAGCCACGAGGTTGTGGACAGCGCCTTCAAGGCGCTTGCCCGCGTGCTGCCCACATGGCAGTTGAATTGGGTTTACCGTGCCGTGGACGAGGACCTGATCCTCCAACTGAGCAAGAACTACTACGACGGTGGATTGCGGCGCCTGCCCGACGGCAATTCCGTCACCGGCCTGGACCGTTCGATCCTGGTGGAATACATCCCCGATGGCACTGGCCTCCCGGGTGCTGACCACGAAGGCGTTGAGTCCGTCACCGCGGAAGTCAACCGTGTGGTGGACCTGGTGTTCGAACACGCCAGGCTTCGTCCCCGCACATCCTTGGCCGTAGTAACGGCCAGCCTTCGCCACGCGGCCAGGATCGGTGAGGCCATCAGGCTTCAACTGCCAAACCATCCCCTCCTGTCCACGTTCTTCGGAGCCGGTCCAGAGTCCTTCAGGGTAGTGGACCTGGAGCGCGCCCAGGGCTTGGTGCGGGATCACGTCATTTTCTCCCTCGGCTACGGTCGCACACCTCACGGGCGTGCGCTCCACTCCTTCGGGCCTTTGTCCACCGAAGGCGGGCGTAACCGCTTTGCTTTGGCAATGACCCGTGCCCGGCGGTCCATGCACGTGCTGACGTGCTTCCGCCCCGAAGACCTTGACCAGGATCGATTGGCTCACGGTGCCGTGGACTTCTACGAATTGCTGGACCGCGAACTCTCTGGAAACAGCAATCTTGGAACGCCTGCTTCCCGCGCCGTGGCCAGCGAACAAGCGCTGGGTGAAGATCCCTTGGTGGCAGATCTTGGGGAGCGGTTGCGTGCTCGTGGAGCACGTGTGTGGCATCTCTACGATGGCGTGCTGGACATCGCTGCCGCCGCGGATCCGGTGCACACCATTGGCAGGGAAGGCGCTGAGATCCCCACCCCGGTGGCCATCGAATCCGATGGCACCGAACGCTACAGGCGTATGAGCGTGCGCGAGCGAAGCCGTCTGCGGCCACAACTGCTGGAGCGCATGGGGTGGCGGTACATGTCGTTGTGGACGATCGAAGTGTTCACGGACCCGTCGTCCTGCGCCGACCGCATCGGATCCTACCTGGGACTGGAAAACCACATCCCGCAGCTCGCTTCCTCTCCCCAGCATGGCTTCCTGGACGTGGATGTTGAACAATTGAACCTTGACAAAGCACCGCCTTCCTTCGCGCCCAGCGCACGAAGGGCGGCCGGCAGGAGCGAGGTTGGCTCCAAGCCGGCCGATGCTGCAGCCGACAACGGAAAAGAAGCACCAATGACGGAACAAGTAACCGGTGGGGAAGACAACGCTGCTGAGGACTCGGAAAGCACTGGCCAAGTCGGCGCGGAGGGCTCGGAGGAGTCGAAGGCTGTTCCAGCCAAGCCGGCCCCGCAGGGCATTCTTCCAACCAAGGCTGCAGAGGACGACCCCCGCCGTTGGGGAGACGAGTCCGGTTATGACCACGAGGAGTGGCTCAAGGAGCAAAAGCCCCCGCACTGGGGCTGATGCCAGCCTGATGGAACGTCCTTTCACGGGCTGACCAGTACAAAGAAAAGCTTGCCCTGCGTTGATGCGCCGGCAAGCTTTTCTGCTTGCTGGGGGTCGGCAGCCACAACCACCAGGCCGTCGTTGTCACCCGTACCGAGCCACTCCCCGGCCTTCCCGCCTTGGGCAGAGGTCCACAGCACGGCAACAGGACCAGCCAGGACCTGGCTTTCGCGGGACTCATCGTAGGATCCGGCTGCGGTAAGGACCACGGACACCAACTGGCCGGGGGAGAGCAACTGGATGGATGAAGGGTCGGCCATCCGGAGTGGAACCGCTGCCGTGCCCGGCGGTGTTCCGGTGAGCAAGCCAGGACCCAGCAGGCTGGACTCCGTGGGGATCTGGCCCCGGCCAAGGGGTGCAGCGAGCTGACGCCCTGCAAGGGCGCCAGGGTCCTCAAATGCGCTGGGGATTGCCAAACCCTGGGTTACAGGAATGGTCGTGAAGTCGGAGGCGGCCAGGTTGGTTCCGCCGGGGAGGTCCCGGGCAGCCACCAGTACGTTGACGCGTTGCTCAGAAGCGGGCGTGAACTGCTGGACTGCGATACCTGCAGCCAGGCAGAGCAGGAGCGCGACAGTGAGGCGGCGGTTTCGTCCGATCAAGGATCCGAACCTGCGCTTCAGGCCACGAGGGTTGCCCGGACGGTTTTGGCTGAACCTGGAATCAAGGGGGGCGCGCAGCGGCATACGCGATGGGGGAGACCATTTACCAGCGGCTGCCGCTGATCGCTCTGCCCGGGCAAGGAGGGTGCTTCGTGACTGATGTGGCATGCAGCCACGCTAGCGAGCACGGCACCCACGGAAACAGTGCCAGGTTGGGCTATGTGGAAAAGGGAGCTCTTAGCTGGCTGCGGCTGCCGGTGCCGGAGTCGCGGCGGGAGCCGACGACGCAGGCGCGGGCGCTGCGGGAGCGGCCGAAACCGTGCTTCCTTTGGCGTCGCGGGAGTCAGTGCGGTAGAAACCGGAGCCCTTGAAAACAACGCCAACGCTGTTGAACTTCTTCCGAAGCGCTCCCTTGCATTCGGGGCACTCCGTCAAGGAGCTGTCAGAGAAGGACTGGACGATGTCAAAGGCATGGTCACAGTCTTTGCAGGCGTATGCGTAAGTGGGCACTGAATTCCTCCTTCAGGACATGGTTCAGGTCCTGTGCCACGCATCCGGAGCGTCTCCGGGTTAGCAGTCGCAGGGCCTGAGTGCCAATTCTATCATCCGGCGCCATTGCAGCATTCGTGCCGGACTGAAGCTCATAACATCGAAACGGGGCCACCTATTCCGGGCCGTCGAGGCGAACGGTTCCGGAGGGCGTGAGCACTTCCCGCACGGGGCGGTCGAAAGCTTCGGCGGGTATGGAACCGGAAGGCAACAGGTCGTCGTCGTACACCACAGCGATGGTGGGCGGCCGCTGGCCGGATGCGTCGAGTCCCTGGAGGAGCCGGTCATAGTAGCCACCTCCTTGGCCGATCCTGTTTCCGTCCCGGTCAACAGCCGTGGCCGGCATGAAAATCCCTGCGGCGTCGGCCACGACCGAACTTTCCAGCCGTTCGCCCTCGGGTTCGTCGATGGGGGCGTAGGAGGACCGCACGAACACGGTCGACGGCGTCCAATACACCCAACTCAGTTGCCTTTCCGGCTCGCAGACCGGGAGCAGGATACGGTGCCCGGCGTCGTGCAGCGCCTGAATCAGCGGCAGCGTGGGGGGTTCGAAAGCGACTCCAACGTAGACCGCAAAAGTGCCGGTGGCGGGGGCCCTTGTTGCTGCCCATTCCGTGCCGTGCCGGGCTATAGACGCGCCGGCGGCTGCAATCTGCTCCGGCGCCAGGCTTCGCCTGTGAAGCCGGCGGCTGCTCCGGATCTCTTCCTTCGTTGCCATATGTATCCGTTCTTTGGGTCCGTACGTAACACCGGAGGAGCAATAGGGCTGCCCTTCCGTGAAACAAAAAACCCTCTTTCGGTGCGGCGGGGTTTAGCCGTTGATGTCTTCCTTCCGTTAGATTAGTCCGGTGACTCTCGATAACAATGCTGTCCGTAAGGCCGTCATCCCCGCAGCGGGCCTTGGCACCAGGTTCCTGCCTGCAACAAAGGCGATGCCCAAGGAAATGCTGCCCGTGGTTGATAAGCCAGCCATCCAGTACGTCGTCGAAGAAGCCGTTAAGGTGGGCCTGCACGACGTCCTCATGATCACGGGGCGCAGCAAGCGCGCCCTTGAAGATCACTTCGACCGTGTGCCGGCCCTTGAGGCCACGCTTGCCGAAAAGGGTGACACTGCCAAGTTGGAGGCCATTCAGTCGGCCACCAACCTGGGCGACATCCACTACGTCCGCCAGGGCGACGCCAACGGGCTCGGCCATGCAGTCCTTCGTGCAAAGCAGCACGTCGGCCACGAACCGTTCGCAGTGCTCCTTGGTGATGACCTGATCGATCCGAAGGACGACCTGCTCAGCGAGATGATTGCTGTCCAGCAGAAGACCGGCGGATCCGTGGTGGCCCTCATCGAAGTTGAGCCCTCAAAGATCAGCGCTTACGGCTGCGCGGACGTGGAGGACGAAGGTGAGGACGGCTACGTGCGCATCAAGCAGCTCGTGGAGAAGCCCTCACCGGAAGAAGCTCCGTCAAACCTGGCTGTCATTGGCCGCTACGTCCTTCACCCGGCCGTGTTCGAGGTCCTGGAGAAGACCGGACCGGGCCGTGGCGGGGAAATCCAGCTGACGGACGCACTGGAGGTACTGGCTGCGGGCGAGGGCGAAGGCTACGGCGTGTACGGCGTTGTATTCCGCGGCCGCCGCTACGACACAGGCGACAAACTTAGCTACCTCAAGGCTTGCATCGAGCTTGCCTGCGAACGTGAGGACCTCGGTCCCGAATTGCGCGAGTGGCTGCCGAACTTCACTGCAGCGCTTCCCAAGTAACAACGGATGTACGGCTCTGCGATCTGGCCGGTGACGCTGGAAAGCGGAGACCTGTTGCTGCGGCCCATCCGCTACCGCGATAAGCGGGAGTGGACCGAAGTACGTTCACGCAACAGTGAATGGCTGGCGCCATGGGAGGCGTCCAACCCGGCTCCGGGTGGGCGCCTTCCCAGCTACCGCCAGATGGTGGGCTCCCTGAACGACCAGGCCCGTCAGTCCACCGCGCTGCCATTTGTCATTGTCGAGCGGACGCCCGGCTTCCGTGAACCGAAAATCGTAGGCCAGTTGACGGTATCGTCAATTGTCTGGGGTTCGGCCATGATGGCTACCCTGGGCTATTGGGTGGATAGGGACCGCGCCGGGCATGGCATCGCTCCGACGGCCGTTGCGATGGCGACAGACCATTGCTTCCGCGTGTTGGGCCTGCACCGCATGGAAATCAATATCCGCCCGGAAAACGCGCCAAGCCTCAGGGTTGTGGAGAAACTGGGTTTCCGCGATGAGGGCTACAAGGAACGGTACTTGCACATCAATGGCGAGTGGGCCGACCACCGTTCCTTTGCACTTACTTCCGATGAAGTTCCCGAAGGACTCCTGCGCAGGTGGCTCAGCGGACAAACGGGCAGGTCATAGGCCTTTTCGGCCCTAACTCCAGTCATTTGCGGACTCGCCCACGACACACCGGCCTCAATGCCGCCGCCCCCGGTCATTTGCTTCTACGGTTTTGAATGTGGACTTCCCTCTCAGCAGCTCAGTGATACTCGTGGTCGCTGTCGCGCTGTGGATGGTCTGGGTGGCGCCTTATGTTTTACGGAACAGGCGTTCGCAAGTCCAAACAGTGGCTGTTCCAGCAGACGCAATCGACGACGAACCAGACGAACCGCAGGCAGGGGTGGTACTGACTTTGGCACCTCAGCAGGAGAAACCGATGGAGACCATGCACAGGACAGCACCGGCGTCGCCCCAGGGATCCTCAGCGGCCGAAACTGATGCCCGGAACTCGTCCTCCACACCCTTCACAATTCGGTACGCCCGCTTTACGTTGGCGTTGTCGGGCCTTGCCCTGCTCTTGACGGCGATCGTTTCAGGCATCCTTAGCCTCTTCGGTAAGGGATCGCTGTGGTTGCCGCTCGTCTCGCTGGTCGGTGCGGTAGTCGCCGTCGTCGTGTTGCGCAGGCTTGCCCTTCGGGACCTGCGCGAACGACGCGCGCGGCGTGCAGCGCAGGCAGCGCCGATCCCGACTCCCGCCCGTTACCTGCCAAAGGAAGAGCCGGCCGAGCCCAAGGCGACCACCGTCTTCGATGCCGAGGCCGCCAGCCGCGAAGCCAACCGGCCTACAGCTGATGAACTGCGTCAAGCCGCGCTGGCAGTTGCCGTTGCCGCCGGGGATCACTCGGCCAAGTCTGCCCAGGAATCCAAGGGCGCAAGCTGGAAGCCTGTCGAGGTCCCGAAGCCCACATATGTCGATGCCGCGAAAGCAGCCCGCCCGGCCCCTGAGCCGCTGGATCTCCCGGAAGCACCCAAGCCCGTGGGCAAGCCCATCCTGAAGCAGAACGCCGAGCAGGCCGAGGCCGCTGCGGTTTCCGTCAAGAGCCAGAGCGCGCTCAGCAACCTGGATGACGTCCTTCAGCGCCGTCGCGCCTAACAGCCCTCCATGACCAGCATCTGCGTTGCAGGGGGCACCGGCCAGGTTGGCCGGGAAGTTGTCCGCCTCGCCGTGGCTGCCGGGCACACGGTCTCCGTTCTCAGCCGCCACGTGCCAGCCATGGCCTCGGCGGATCGTCTCGACGGCGTAACCTACTTCGCTGCCGACGTCACCACGGGCGACGGGCTGGCCGCCGCCCTGACGGGTACCGACGTCGTTATTGATTGCCTTGAGGGACAGTTCGGCAAAGCCAAAAAGCAATTCGCCGACGGCGGCGCGCGCCTCGCCGCGGCTGCCCACCTGGCCGGGGTGGCCAGGATTGTGGCGCTGTCGATCATCAACTGCGATCTGAGCACCTATTCGTATTACGTTTCCAAGGCCGAAAAGGAGCGCGCGTACGCCGAGTCGCCGCTGCAAACCGTGGTCGTCCGGGCCACACAGTTCCACAGCCTCATCGCGATGGTCTTCGCCGCAGGCGCGCGACTAGGGCTCGTCCCCACTTTCAACGGCGCCAGGTTCCAGACCATCTCGCCGGCGGATGCCGCGGCCTCCCTGCTCGAAGCAGCCACGTCTGAGTCGGGGGCTCCACCGCACAGTGTCCGCACTGTAGGTGGCCCGGAGGAGCTCACCATGCGGCAGATGGCGGAGGATTGGAAACGCGTCACGGGCGCCCGCGGAAAGATCATCGGGCTGCCGCTGCCGGGCCCGATGGGCGCTTACCTGCGTGCAGGCCATAACCTGGTCCCCGAACAAAGGGTTGGTTCCGAGACGTTCGTGTCGTGGTTGGAAAAGCGCCGCGAAACTTTATAGCCTAGGGACACTGGTCCGGCATCAAGCCGGACCCAGGGGGCTATAGCTCAGTTGGTAGAGCGCTTCGTTCGCATCGAAGAGGTCAGGAGTTCGAATCTCCTTAGCTCCACACTTTGCGGTCTGATTTCCTGAGTGCGAACCGCAACACTTGATCTGCCTGAGAGCTGCGGTAGGCCGGACTGTTGTCGCTTCTCCTAACGCCAAAATCTGCCCAGCTATTGACACTAAGCCCTACGCCCGTAGGGTTTAGTGTATGCAGAAGGTGGACGGAATAACCGTTGCGGAGGTTGGGGACAGGCTGGGCATCACCCGCGCTTCAGTTCATGACCTGATCGACTCTGGCCGGCTGACGGCCAGTGGTCGTGCTGGCCGCGTGCTACTCATCGATCGATCGTCGGTAGAGCGTCTGACCCATGCCGGCACCCGGCGCGGCCGCGCCTGGGCGGCCAAGACTGCATGGGCTGCACTGGCGATGCTCTCTGGTCAGAACCCCACGTGGATCAGCGCTTCGGAGAAATCCCGGTTGAAGAGCCGACTACGAGAGCTGGACGCAGACGCCGTTCGTGTTCTTGCCCGAAAAAAGGACAAGACCCACCGCTACAGGGCTACACCCGACGGGCTGGCCGCACTTAACGACTATCTGATCCCGAGTGGTGCCTCGGCCACGCGCGAAGAATCCATTGCAGAGACTTTCGGGATGGCTGGCGGGAGCGGGACTGCCGAAGGCTATGTCATGATCGGCGACGTAGCCGCCCTCGCGGATGCATTCGGCTTGGTTGAAGATCCTGACGGCAACGCCATCATTCGTGAAGTCGAGTTGCATGAACCCTTCGCCGATGGCCGGGCACCCATGGCAGCCATTGCAGTAGACCTCATGGATTCACTGGCAACCCGCGAACGCAGTGCCGGACAGCGAGTCATCAACGAACTGCTCCATGTCTGAAGCTGAACCGGACGCCGTCGCCGAAGCAACCCATGACCGCGAGACCTGGGACGTGCCCCTACCCCAGGGAGGCTGGCTATCGCCATGGCCACAATGCGTGGAACTGGCCCGAGCCCTGCCGTCCACCCAATGGACGTTGGTCGGTGGGCTCATGGTGCAGCTGCACGCTGCGGCTGCTGGTCTTGCCGTCTTCCGACCAACAGCGGATGTCGACATCGTGCTGCACATCGAGACAGGTGCGGCGACCACGGCGAGAGTTAGTGCTGTCCTGAACGGACTTGGGTACACCTTGGAGGAATCCATCTCCCATGACGCACCAGCCCACCGTTTCGTCCGCGGCAAGCAGCAGATCGACGTGATGGTGGCCGACCATCTGGCCCCGGTAAAGATTCCGGCCCTCGGCGGACGCAAACCGTTCCAGGTATCCGGAGGCACGCAGGCGCTGCAGCGGACCGTGAACTGCCGCTTGGCCGTCGACGACGACCCACCTGTCCTCATCAGCATCCCGAATGCCCTCGGGGCGTTGGTCTTGAAAGGCGCGGCCTACCGCGAAGACTCCCGCGACAGGGACCGGCACCTCGACGATGCAGTCGTCATCTGCGCGACCCTCAGAACGCCGCTGGTCACTGCGGCCCAAATGAAGGGTAGCGATAGGTCACGGGTTCTTTCCCTGCACAAAGAACTGGCCGACCCGGGGCACCGATCGTGGCAGCTGCTGGACCCAGCCGACCGAACACAGGCCATGGACGCACTCCACATACTTGCCGTCAATCACAGTCTGCCACCGGCTAACCGCCTCAAATCGTTTTGACCGACCCGGCCGCATTCGACCAGAAAACCCCATTGTCTGCGCCCGGCCTGCGGCATATCGTTAACTATCGTTCAGTATCGTTCGCAACGTATTGAGGTGGGCAAGATGCAGGATTCATTCCCCGCAGGCGGATTCATGGGCAACAGTTTTGATGGGATGTGGCAGGCCGTTGACGAGTTTCGTTCCCGGTTTGAGAAACGGTCCGGCACCAGGGCAGGGCGGGGCGAACTCCGCACGGCTGTCCTGGCGCTGCTGGCAGAGCGTCCCATGCACGGCTACCAGATCATTCGTGAAATCGATGAGCGCAGCAAGGGGAGCTGGAAGCCAAGCGCGGGGTCGGTCTATCCCACCCTGCAACTGCTGGCCGACGAAGGATTCATTAGCTCGGAGGAGTCCAACGGCCGCAAGATCCATTCTTTGACGGAGGCCGGACGGGAGTATCTGGCTGAGTCTGAAACGTCTGCGCCGTGGGAGTCGTCGGGTACTGGGGCTGGCCCAGGGTTCGGTGCTCTTCCCAAAGCCGGGATGGCACTTGCGCAGGCGGCGGCTCAGGTGGGCCGCACCGGGACGCCCAAGCAGGTGCAGGAAGCTGTTACCGTGCTCGAAGAGGCACGGCGACGGCTCTACTCCATCCTCGCCCAGGATTGACAGGGGTGACGTCGGTTCGGCGCGATCGGGCAGATCCAGTACCGGGCGCGGGTAATACCCGTGCCCGCTATCGCCGAATCCTGCGTTTCGCCGCTTGGCACCTTTCCGTCACGTGGTGGTTTGAGCTCTTGCTGCCGCGGGTGGGGCTGCGTTGGGTGGGGGACCGGAACCGGGCCCGCAGGATGCGCTCCTTCGCCCGACGGTTCCATGACCTGGCGGTTGAGCTTGGGGGCCTGATGATCAAGGTGGGACAGTTCATGTCTTCGCGCCTTGATGTCCTTCCGCCGGAGATCACTGCCGAGTTGGAAGGGCTGCAGGATGAGGTGCCTGCGGTGCCTTTCCCCGCGATCCGTTCCCTTGCTGAGGCCGAATTGGGCGCGCCCTTGGGGGCAGTTTTTGCTTCGATCGAGGAAGTGCCCATCGCCGCAGCCTCCCTCGGCCAGGCGCACCGGGCACAACTCCTGCCCGCTAATGCCGCTGACACCGGGCTTAGCAGCGTGGTGTTCAAGGTTCAGCGCCCGGGCATCCAGGCAATTGTCGACGTCGACCTGGCCGCCTTGCGCAGGGTCGGAGGCTGGCTGAGCCGCATCCGCCTCGTGTCTGACCGGGCCGATGTGGCGGCCCTGATCAAAGAGTTCGAGAAGACCAGCCTCGAGGAAATCGACTATTTGAACGAGGCGGCGAACTCAGAACGATTCGCTGCTGATTTCGCCGACGATGCGCGGGTGACGGTGCCCGCCGTCGTCTGGGAGCGGACAACCAGGCGCGTACTCACCCTTGAAGACGTCACGGCCATCAAAATCACCGACGCCGAGGCGTTGCGGGAAGCCGGCATTGACCCTGCCGAGGTCGCGCCGGTTTTCGCCTCCGTCATGTTTGACCAGCTTTTCACCAACGGTTTCTTCCACGCAGATCCTCATCCGGGCAATATTTTCGTCACTCCAACGAAAGGCCAGGCTGAACATCCATGGCGGCTGACGTTCATCGATTTCGGCATGATGGGCGAGGTGGCCCCGGGGACTCGAAGTGGCCTGCGCAAGCTGCTGATTGCGGCCGCATCCCGTGATGGCAAGGGGCTGGTGAACGCTATCGGCGACGTCGGAGTGCTGATGCCTTCGGCTGACAAACCTGAGCTTGAACGGGCCATGTCGCAGCTCTTCGACAGGTTCGGCGGGATGGGCTTTGCAGAATTGCGGGACGTGGATCCGCGTGAGTTCCGTGACTTTGGTGCCGAGTTCGGCACGGTGGTCCGGTCGTTGCCCTTTCAGTTGCCGGAGAACTTCCTGCTCATCATCCGGGCCATGTCCCTCACCTCGGGGGTTTGCAGCTCGCTGGACAGCCGGTTCAATCTTTGGGATTCCGTGGAGCCTTACGCGGCACAGTTGATCCGCGATGAGCGCGGCGGGCTCGCCAAGGATGTGGCGGCCCAGGCAATGGACGCCGCGGTGGTGGCCCTGCGCCTGCCCAAACGCCTGGACGCCGTAGTCACGCAGCTTGAGGACGGCACGCTGCAGATTTCCAGCCGACGGCTGGAACGGCAAGTGGCACGCCTCATACGTCTGGCACACAGGGCCGTGGGCGCGGTGGTCTTTGGTGCCGTCCTGATCGCGGGAGCCGTCCTTCGGCCAACCGACCCTGCCCTGGGTACCGTACTGATGATCGGCTCGCTGCTGCCGCTGCTTGCCGGCTGGTGGGCTGGTCGCCGTCGATGATGAGTGCGGCACGGGCAAGGCGTTGCAGGTGCGCCCGGAAGCGCGTCTTAGACTTGCCGTGTGACTGACATCCCCGAACGCCTCCCGCCGCAGCCCGGCAGCCTGGCCGGCCCAATCCTGGTGGGCGTCATGCCCGGTCAGAACCCCGTCGTGGTTGAACACGCTGCCCGCATGGCGGCCCTCCTGAGACGGCCTCTGGTGTGCGCTTACGCTGACGCTACGGTCTATCCGGTTGATGGCACCGACGGGGGTCCCTGGGCGCCGATAGATCCTGACGGTGTTGATGAGGATTCAGAGCCTATTCCGCGCTTGCTGAAGGCATCGTTGACCGCCCAACTCGCTGGGGCGGGCGTCGAATGGTCTCTGGTGCCACTGGCTGGGGAGCCCGGACACGCGCTGGCTCGCGAAGCCCATGCACTGGACGCGTCCATGATCGTGGTGGGCACCCGGGACCATACGCTGGCGGCCGCACTTAAGGAAATGACCTCCGGATCCGTGGCCCGCCATCTCAGCCACCGTCAGGACCGTCCCGTGCTGGTTGTCCCCGTAAATCCCAGGGTCCCGGCCGACGATGACGACAACTGAGGCCAAGCGACCGGTCCACCTTCATTGGCCATTCATTGGAACGGTGGCTGGAGGTGGGGTCCTGGGAGCGCTCGCGCGCTACGGCCTTGGTTTGATCATTCCGGCGCCAGGGGGGTGGCCTCTTGCCACCCTGGTGATCAACCTGACCGGCGCTTTGGCGCTCGGTGCACTGCTCGAAGGATTGTCACGCAGGGGGCCCGACGCCGGAAGCCGCAGGGTCCTCAGGCTCGCCTTGGGAACGGGGTTCTTGGGCGCCTACACCACGTACAGCACCTTGGCAGTGGACGCTGTGCACTTGTTTGCAGCAGGAACGGCGCCCGCAGCTATGGGTTATCTTGCCGCCAGCCTCGTGGGCGGTGCTGCCGCTACCACGGCAGGTATCTGGTTGGGTTCGTGGCAGCACAGGCTCGTCAAAGGCCGGACGTCATGACAGTTGTCCTTCTGGCACTCGCAGGCGGACTGGGCGCGGCGGCCCGATTCGTCGTGGATGGACTCGTCCGTGCACGCTTCCGGACCGCGTTGCCGTGGGGCACCATTGTGATCAACGTTTCCGGTTCGTTGTTGCTGGGCTTCCTCGCCGGACTTGTCATGCGTGGGCAGGCACCCGAGTCGCTGCTGCTGATCGCCGGCACAGGCTTCCTGGGTGGTTACACCACATTCAGTACGGCCAGCCTGGAGACCATTCGCCTGGTCCAAAGCGGTCGAACGGGTTTGGCGCTGGTCAACGGGCTGGGAACACTGGCCGCCAGCGTTCTGGCCGCTGCAACCGGCGTGTGGATCGCTGTTCTTTAACCCCGCTGGCGGCGCCCTCCAGGCATCCGGACACCAGGACGGCCGCCGGAAGTTCAGCTTCCGGCGGACTCCTCGCGTTCGAGTGGTCTGCCTGATTCGCACCGGGCCAGCAGGGACAGGCGGCTCGCGATACGTGCCAGATCCACCGGCATAACGCTTCCGGAACCGGCGCCGTCCCAGTCCAGGGGACCCTTGCCTACCAGGAACAGTGTGATGTCCTGATCGTGGAGCACGTCCACCACGTTGCTGAACCGCTGCCAGGCGGGCGCCAGCGAAGGGTGGTTTCCTGCTGGTGAGGGAACATCGTCGATCACCCACGTGGCGTAGCTGTCAGCCAGGGCAAGGTAGTCCGCGGGCGACGTCAGCCCTCCGCACAGCTCGTCAAAGCCCACCCAGAGCAGATCCGGATCGGAATTCCTGACGACGATCGGATGCGTGGTGGGGGTCAAAACGCGGCTCTGGATCAGGGCAGGTGTGAAGAGGCCAAGGCGACCCAGTTGCGCGGGCGTCCCGGGCGTAATGATGCGGCCGGACCGGAACCCTTCCGAGGGGTTCGCGGGGGAGTCGGCGCCTGCAGGTATGCGCCGGAAATCCAAAGCGCCGGAGATCTCAACGACGTCCATCATGTCTTTGATGGCCTCGATGGTGGGCACGAAATGCTCGTGCCATAAGGGGTTGGGCAGGAGCTCGTCCGGAGCGTAGTTCGAGGTCACCACCAAGGGAATGCGTCGTTTGGCCGCATCCCGGAGCAGGCGGGCGATGAACATTCCGTCTCCGACGTCATGGACATGGAACTCGTCAAAAAAGAGCACATCGATGTCGGCCAGGAGCGCATCAACGGACTGCTGGATCATGGTTCCGTTACCCGCAGCAGGCCCATGCGTGCCTGCATGGAGCGAGCGGAAGAAATCGTGGAAATGCACTCGCCGCTTCCGAACGGGCAACCTGGCGTAGAAGCTGTCCATCAGCCAGGTCTTGCCGCGGCCCACAGGGCCGTGAAGGTAGAGGCTCCGTGGCACCTTTCGGGACAGCGCACGACGGCGGCCGGTCAGTTGGGCGCCAAAAGCCGCCAACCGCTCGGCTGCTTGGCGCTGGCTGTACTCGAGCTCGAAACCGGAGCGGCCGGCGTCGTCCGCTATGTCGTCAACCATGGCGAGGCGGGCGGAACGTACCGCCGGACCGATCCCCAGGGTTGGTGTCACAGCCATCCTTTGCGCTTGAAGATGAGGTACATAAGCAGGGCGGCGCCGAACATCAGGCCAATTGCCAGGGGATACCCGTACTCCCAGTGCAACTCAGGCATATTGTCGAAGTTCATTCCGTAGACGCCTGCCACGAAGGACGGGGCGAAGAGGATGGCCGCCCAGGAGGAGATCTTCTTGACCTGCTCGTTTTGTGCGGCACTGGCCTCGTTCTGGCGGTTCGCCGTGAGCGTTCCGTCCAGGGTGAGCGCGTTCTGGAGGATGTCCCGGAACGAATTCGCACGGGAAATGACCCGTTGTGCATGGTCCTCGACATCCCGCAGGGAACGCTGCAACTCGATGTCCACACCGTATTTTTCGAAGCCCCTTTTCAGGAGGTCCATCATTTCCGGGAGGGGATGGATGGCCCGCTGGAACTGGATAACTTCCCGCGAGAGTTCGTAGATCCGGCGCGATACCGAACTGTCGCCGCTGAAAAGTTGGTCTTCGATCTCGTCGATGTCGTTTTCCAGCCCGGCGATCACGGGCGCATAATCGTCCACCACCTGGTCCACGAGCGCATACAGCACGGCTTCCGGACCGTGCCGCAGCAGATCGGGGCGTTCTTCCAAACGCTTGCGGACGCGGGCCACTCCTCCCGTTTCAGCATGCCGGATGGTGACCACGAAGTTCGGGCCGGTGAAGACATGGAGTTCGCCGAATTCCACGGTCTCGGTCTCGTCCAGGTAGCGGGCGGGGCGCAGCACCGTGAACAGGCTGTGGTCGTAGCGCTCCAGCTTGGGCCTCTGATGCGCCGAGACAGCGTCTTCCACTGCCAGTTCGTGGAGGCCGAACTCAGCGGCAACCGCCGCCATTTCCTCCTGTGTTGGCCGGTACAAGCCGATCCAGGCCATGCCCCCGTGGACCGAAAGGGTTTCGAAAGTCTGCTCAAGGCTGCTGGGGGTGGCAGTGCGTACGCCGTCTACGTATACGGCATTGTCGATGATGGTCACTGGTTGAACGCTACTGCATGGCCCCGATGATGGCCCCGGCGACAGTCATGGCCACCAGGTCGTGGCCCGAATCGATCAACGTCACTGCCGTGGGGCGTCCTGCGAATCCGTTATGGATAACGTGCCCGCCGGAGCGGAAAACCAAGGCAATGACCAGGGCGAAGAAGCCACCTGCAAGGAATGTGTTCAGTCCCAGCGCGCTGATGAGGATGGCCAGCAGGATGCTGGTGACGGCTGCTGCAACCATCATGGGGACCCAGATGCCGGCGCCGCCCTCAATGTTCTTGAGATCGTCTTCGGTCTTGCCAATTGCCTGCATCCACCGTCCTCCAAGAACGGCTGGCATGTACCAGACAAAGCCGATCACCATGCTTGAAACGAATGCCAAAAGCACGGCGAGCCAATTGATCTGGGAGATGTGTGAGAGCCAATCCATGCAAGAAATCCTAGTCGGCCCGGGCCGCCGCTCCGGGGCTCTGCCCTTCGGACTTGCCGCGTGTTGGAGCTGCAGCCATCCTTCCGATCAGTGGCTCGGTCCGGTAGGGAATATGCGTGTGCAGCGCCAGAACCGTTTCGGTCCTGATCACTCCCTTGGTGCGAAGGACGGCGCGCAGGGCGGATTGGAGGTTGTGGGTGTCCGTCGCAACCACCCTGCACCAGAGATCACCGCGGCCGGAGATTTCGTGGACTTCGAGCACCTGCGGTATCAGGCGCAACGCCCCGATGACGCCGTCCAGTTCACGGTGGGTGACTTCGATCGTGACGAAAGCGACGACGTCGTACCCCACCTTTTCGAGGTCCACTTCTCGGCCTGCTGCCTGCAGGACTCCGGAGCGTAGAAGCCGCTTGATTCGGCTCTGCGCAGTATTGCGGGCTATGCCCAGCGCTTCGCTCAGTTCGGCGACCTGGATGCGGGGGTCCCGGATGAGTTCCAGCAGGATTTTCAGGTCCATGGGGTCAAGACTGTTCAAATGGTCACTCCAGCTCACTCTGACGGCTACACTTTGAGCCTTTTGATCAATTCTTGTACTTGTTCGCTTCTTTGAGCGCAGCTCTATTGCATTCTATTGCCATCACTGTTCAGTCGTGCTGGTTCTCCCACAAGGACGCCCCGGCCCGGCCACCGAGCCCGAAGGCATGGAAATGACTGTCTTGAGCGAACTCCGCATGCGTCCGGCCACCGCCGCACGCTGGGGATGGGATGCCTCCACCACCGCCCGGCTGGTCCTTGCCGGGGTTGTGATCTTCACACTGCTGGTTGGCGCCAACCTCGCCACGCCCTTGTACCCGTTGCTTCAGGCCAGGATCGGGCTGTCCTCCCTTGACGTGACCATCGCCTTCTCAAGCTACGTCCTGGCGTTGGTTGCGGTGCTTATGGTGGCCGGTCATTGGTCCGACCACATCGGGCGGCGTGCTGCGCTGGTCCTGGCTGTGTTGGTGGGTTTGGTGGGCGGCATGATCTTCGCCAACGCAGACAGCCTGGTGACGTTGTCCATGGGCCGGGCACTCCAGGGCGTGGCCGTGGGTCTGGCCACCGGTGCGAGCTCCGCTGCACTCCGGGAATTGCTGCCCCAAAGGCCGGACTGGGCTTCACGTTTCACTCTGCTCTCCTCGGCCGGCGGCGTAGCGGCAGGCCCGGCAATCGGCGGCCTGTTGTCGCTCCTGCCGGACCCCACACGTACGCCCTACTACGTTCACTCCGCAGTGCTGCTGGCCGCCCTCATACCGCTGTGGTTACTCAAAGCCCGGCCGGCCATTGCGCCTGCGGAAGGCCCCAGGCCATTGAAGGTCCTGGCCCCCAGGAAGCCGTCCATTTCCAAGGACGCGCGCGGTGCCTTCTGGATGGCAGCGGCCACCGGATTCCTGAGCTTTGCGGTGTTCGGCTTTTGCTTGTCCCTGGCGCCGGGATATTTCGCCACGGTGGTGCACGCCGATTCGCGGCCGTTGATAGGAGCCCTGGCCGGTGTCACCCTGGGAGCTTCGGCCCTGAGCCAACTCCTGGGGACCCGTGGACGATTCGTGGTCCCCGTTGCGTTGGCCATCCTGGGTGTCTCCGTGGTCCTGGTGGGAGCAGCGGCTGCGTGGTCGAGTCCATGGCTTCTTGTGGCCGCAAGCGTTACGGCCGGAGCGGGCCAAGGCATTGCTTTCCGCCAGGTCTTCAACGAGGTGGCCGGAAAAGTCGAAGCGGCACGTCATGCACAGGTCATCAGCACGGTCTACGTGATCACGTACTTGGGCAGCGCCGTTCCGGTGATTGGGCTGGGACTGGCCGTCTCCCCACTCGGGCTGCAGGCCGCCGTCGTGGGTTTCACGGTCCTCTGCGGAGTGGCGGCATTGGCCTTGGCGGCGGTGTCTCTCCGGAGCGCCCTGCGGGCCTGACAGTTCGCAGCTATTCCGGGAGCGGTCCGCGGTTTCCCGGAATGTGCTGGAACACCATGGTGGTTTCGGTGTGTCCCACCACGGGGTCGGTGGCGAGATTATCCAGGAGCCAATTGCGGAGATCATCGGTGTTGGCCACTGCGATATGCAGGAGGTAGTCCACCGATCCAGTGGTGTGGAACGTGGAGATGACCGCGGGAAGCTTGGGAACGCGTGCCGTGAAACGGTCGATTTGGTCGCGGTCGTGGGCGCGGAGCCGGACAGCAATCAGCGCCTGGACGGAGCGGCCGATGGCCGGCAAGCTCAGGACCGCCTCGAAGCCTTCGATGATGCCCCGCTCCGACAGTGCCCGCGTCCGCATCAAAGCCGTGGACGGGGCGATTCCGACGAGCTCGGCCAATTGCTTGTTGGAGATCCGCGCATCATCCACCAACGCCGCCAGGATACGTTCGTCGATCGAGTCCAAGGGCTCAGTGCTGGCCGTGGTTGACCGAACATTCTTCGTGGGGTTGCTCACGGATCCTCCTGAAATTGCCTGTCATCCATCCTAGACCGTGAAATCTTCAGCTGACTATCAGGCGGCGGACCTCCGGCGGTGTACCGCCAAGGTGACAACCGCCGTCGTGCATGAAAGTGCCATGACGCTCCACGCCAAAGCGGGCCACCCGTAGGCCTGAAAGGCCAGGCCGCCCGCCCAGCCGATGATGCTCGAGCCCAGGTAGTAGGAGAGGTTGTACAGGGATGCGGCCTGGGCGCGGCCCGTGGTGGCGATGGCGCCGGTCCATCCGGAGCCGACGCTGTGCGCCGCGAAGAAGCCTCCCGTGAAGACAACCAGGCCGGCCAGCGTGGCTGCGACATTCTCTGCCAGGGTCAGGGCCAGGCCTGCGGACATCACGGCGATCCCGGCCAGAAGGACGTTGCGCCTGCCGAACCTGGTGGTCAGGCCCGCGGCCCATCGTGAACTGACGGTGCCTGCGAGGTAAGCCAGGAAGATGAGGCTCACCACGGTGGTCGGGAGGCCAAATGGTTCAGCGTGGAGGCGGAATCCCAGGTAGTTGTAGACGGCCACGAATCCGCCCATCAGCAAGAAGGCCTGCAAATACAGCGCCAGGAGTTTGGGATTGCGGGAATGTCCGCCCAAGGTCCTGACCGCTCCCCGGAATCCCATGGCTGGAGAGGGGCTGAACCGGCGTTGCCTGGGGACGAGTACCAGGAAAAGCACGGCTGAGACGGTGGCGAGCAGGGAGACGGCCAAGGCCGCGGCGCGCCAGCCCCACAATTCGCCGACAGGACCAGCAACCAGCCGGCCGGCGAGCCCACCCAGGGTGGTTCCCGCGACGTAGCTGCCCGCTGCGAGGGCGGTATGGATCTTGGTGACTTCCTCGTTGAGGTAGGCGATGGCGATGGCCGGAATGCCGCCCAAGGCCATGCCCTCCAGCGTCCGGAGACCCAACAGCAGGGGGAGGGTCGGTGCAAGCGGAACCATCAACCCGAGCAGGGTGGCTGCGGCGATGCCGATGGCCATGGCCCGTACCCGGCCGATCCGGTCTGCCACAAACGACCACGGCAAAACCGTGGCGGCCAGTCCTACGGTTGCCAGGGAGATGCTTAGCGCCGCCTCAGCCGCTGTGATGTGGAGGTCGCTTGCCATGAGCGGCAGGACGGCCTGCGTGGAGTAGAGCTGGGCGAAGGTGGCCACCCCGGCAAGGGCCAACGCGGCCAAAACGCGACGGTATCCGGAGGACCCTTTGGCATGCCCCTCCCACGATTGCGTGTTTTCCATGGCCGTCGTTTTACTCACCGGGCAACAGTAGGCTTCAGGCATCTTCATGATCCAATGCATAGGTTAGCTATGATTCATGCAACACAGCATGAGTGCTTTTGCCCAGCTCAAGGACCGTCATGGAACCCGATCACCATCAGCTCATCCAGCTTCTCCCGCTCCTGCCTGTCCTCGCGCAGCTGGGCCGCACCGAGCACATGACCGAGACAGCCGAGTTGCTTGGGGTGCCGCAGTCCACGGTTAGCCGGGCCGTGTCAAGGGCCAGCGCGATTGTCGGCATGGATTTGCTGATCCGGGACGGCAGGGGCATCCGCCTCACTCCCGCAGCCAGGACCTTATTGCCCTACATCGAAGATGCCCTGGAGGACTTCCAAGCCGGACTGGACCGGGTGAGGCACGAGTCCGACGTCGTGCGGGGACGCATTGGCGTCTCCTTCCAACACACGTTCGGGGAAGCTACCCTGCCACTGCTCATCAGCGCCTTCCGCGGGCGCCATCCCCAGGCCGTCTTCGAACTCAGGCAGGGTCCACGGGACGACTGCCTGCAGGAACTCGCAGCGGGGGAAACCGACTTCGCGTTGATCGCCCCTATTGCGCCCGATGGCAAGGGCATCCGGTCCCTCCCGCTCTACCGTGAACCGCTGCGGGCTGTCCTGCACTACCGCCACCCGCTGGCAGGGCGGCCCAGCGTGCGCCTTTCCGAACTCCGGCACGAGCCCTACGTCACCCTGCCCACCGGTGTTGGGCTCAGGGCGCTGGGCGAGGAACTGTTCCGGGAGGCTGGCTTCCGCCCCCGGACCGCCTTCGAAGTCCAGGAATCCACTACCGCACGCGGACTGATTTCCGCAGGCCTGGGCTTCGGCATCCTCCCGCCTGCAGGGCCCGGCTCAGGAACCGGACAGTTCCTTCCGGAAGCTGAACTTGGACTCGTTGAAGTAGCCATCGAGTCCGGACTCGCTTTCAGGCAAATCGGCCTGGCATGGCGGGAACGGAGCTTTGAACCCGACGCCGTCCGGCTGTTCCGCGAAATGGTGGTTACCGAGGGCGGCGGCCTGCTGGCCGAACTTGTCAGAGCCCGTTCAGGAACTCCCTGACCACGTCCGTTGCCGAACCTGTGCGCGACTGCCGCCACCCGGTACCCGCCCACAGGTTCAGGCGGTGCGGATCCCCGACGGCCGACGAAGCCGCCCGAACGGGTGAGGTGAGGTGGTGAATGGCAGGGTAGCCCTCCGGCGCGTCAGCGTGATCGCGAACGAACTCATTGACCAGCGAACGCGCCGTGCGTCCCGTGAATGCCCGGGTCAAAGCCGTGGCCGTGAACGCCGGATCGCCCAAGGCATCTTTATGCACCTGCCTGGCGCCACTTTCGTCTGTCCGGACCAGGGCCGTGCCGATCTGCGCGGCTTCCGCCCCGGCCGCCAACACCTCGCGAAGCGTCGCGGCGTCCATGACCGCACCTGCCGCTATCAGCGGAAGTCCGACGGCGGCGCGTACCCGGGCGACCAGCTCCGCCGTCGTCCGGGCTTCCGGTGCATCGGCTGGTTCGTTGGCGTGCGGGAGGAACGCTGCGCTGTGGGCGCCAGCGGACCCGTGCTGCACCACGATGGCATCCGGGCCTTCTTCCGCGGCGGCGAGGGCCTCCCGGACGTTGGTCACGCTGGAGATGACCGTGGTGCCGGCCTTTTGCAGCGCACGAACAACCGCTTTTCCGGGCAGGCCAAAAGCAAAGCTCACCAGTTCCACCGGATCGGCAAGCAGGGCGTCGATCTTGTCCTGCCACGCGTCGTCGTCATCGAGGCGCAGCTCCGGCAGGGCCACACCATAGCGGGCGGCTTCGGGCTCCAGTTCGCGCCGGTATTCCTCGAGGCGTGCCACTGCTTCGGCATTGGGTGGGAGCTGGTCCGGGTTGGGTACAAAAACGTTCATGCCGAACCGGACGTTGAGATTCCGTGCCGCCGCGATCTCCCCGACCATGGACTCCGGGCTCTTGTAGCCGGCGGCAAGGAAACCGATGCCCCCGCCGTCGTGGACAGCCCGCAGCAGGGCCGGGGTTGATGTTCCGCCAGCCATGGGGGCTGCGATGAACGGGGTGCCGAACATTGATCCAGGCATGTGCGGTTCCTCCTCAGGACGCTCCAAGCTAGTCTTTCACGGTGAACAATCTTGACTCTTCCCAACATTCCCCTGCCCATGAGGACGTCCTGAGCGGCACCGTCATCGGGCTCGATATCGGTGGGACGAAAACCCGCGGCGTGCGGTTCGAGAACGGCATGCCTGTACGGGATGCGACTGCGGGCAGCTCGAATGTCCAGAACGTCACCCGCGAGCAGGCGGCAGCCAACCTCGCCGAACTCTTTGGCAGCATCGGCGGAGGGGTTGTCGAGGAGGTCTACGCAGGAGCGGGTGGCATAGACACGGACGAGGACGCCCAGGCGCTCGCAGACCTGATTGCTCCGCACGCACCCGGGGCCCGGATCACGGTGGTCCACGATTCGCGGCTGCTGTTGGCAGCCGGTGGTGCGAGCACTGGCGTGGCCGTCATCGCCGGCACCGGCTCTGCGGCATGGGGGAGGAACGACGCCGGCGAAGAGGCCCGGGCGGGTGGCTGGGGCTACCTCCTGGGCGACGAAGGCAGCGGGTACTGGCTGGGCCGCGAAGCCGTCCGCCACAGCCTCCGCCGGATGAACCAGGGCCTGGAGCCGGATAGGCTCAGCCGTGCCCTGTTGGAGTCCTGCGGAGTGGAGGAAACCGGTAAGTTGATCGCCCTCTTCCATTCGCCGGACACGGGACGCCGTTTTTGGGCGCAGCAGGCCCGCTTGGTGGTGGAAGCAGCCGACGCCGGTGACGGCGTCAGCCTGGCACTGGTGCAGCAGGCAGGTGCCGACCTCGCCGACCTCGCCGAACAAGCCATTCGCCAACTCGGCCTGGACGGGCCTGTGATCCTGGGCAGCGGACTGGGCATGAACGTTCCTAAGCTCCAGGATGCCTTCAAAGCCAGGTTGGCCGAAGCGGGAATTGTGGACGTCCGGATCCTGCAGCAGGATCCGGTGTTTGGGGTTCCCCGGCTTGTAGCCGAGCAGCGCGGCTAAACTCAGCCGCGGGTGCGTGGCCGGAGTTTGACTCCGGGAAGCGGGGGAGCCGGGATCCGTCCGGCTTCCGGGCCGGCGTCGGGCCCGTGGCCGTGGACGAAGCCAAAGCGCGAGGTGGCGGCAGCGTCGTCGTCGAGCAGCCCTTCGGCTTCCCATTCCTCGCGGGCCTTTTCCACTTCCTCATGTGTCCGCCCCACGAAGTTCCACCACATCAGCAGGTCTTCGCCGAACGGTTCGCCGCCAAGGAGCATGAAGCGGGTGTCGGGCTGGGCATCCACGGACAGGGTGGTCCGGCCGGCACCGAGGTAGGCCAGGGGGCCTGCTCCGATGTCTTGTCCGTCGATCACCACGCCGCCATCCAACACGAGCACTGCGTGTTCAAAGTCGGGGCGGAGTGGCAGCTCAAGACGTCCTGTGCCAACGATGTCGGCACCGACGATATGGCTGAACATGGTAGCGGGGGAACGCTGTCCGGCGAACTCTCCCACCATGACGGTCGCGGTGTAGCCAGGTCCGGAAGCTACCGGAAGATCACGGACCTGCTCGAAGGATGGTGCCCGGTGGCGGTGCTCGTCAGGAAGGGCAACCCAGAGTTGCAGCCCCCGGGACATGGGGATCTCGGCCACCAGGGAGCTTGGACCTGAATCCGTGTTTGCGGGGAGGACGGAGAATTCCGAGTGCGAAATACCGTGGCCCGCTGTCATGATGTTCAGCTCGCCCGGACGCACCACCACGTCGCTGCCGACACTGTCGCGGTGCCGGACGGCACCTTCCAGTGGCCAGGTGACGGTTTGGAGTCCGCAGTGCGGGTGGGGAAGCACGCTCATGGCCACCCGGTCGGGCCCGAAGCTGTCCAGGAAGCACCAGGCTCCGACAGTTGGCAGCCCGCGCTGGGGCAGGGTGCGCATGACATTCATGGCGCGGACGCCACCCAGGGGAACTTCCCGCTCGGGCCACAGCTGAACGCATGGACCTTGCCCCTCTGGTGCAGCGGGGCAAACTTCCTGTGCCGGGGAAGTATCAAGATTGGTCATGTGTTCATCACCTGTGCATAAATGTTGGAAATTGAGCTAATCTGTTCCACGTGAACAACGCCCTCTTGAGCTACCACGACGCTGTCCTTTACCGTTCGGGTGAACCGTACCGCATCCTCGCCGGAGCCATCCACTACTTCCGGGTCCACCCTGAGCTGTGGCAGGACCGGCTGCGTCGGCTCAAGGCCATGGGCGCCAACACGGTGGACACCTATGTCGCGTGGAACTTCCACCAGCCCCGGCAGGATCAGGCCCCGGACTTCACCGGCTGGCGTGACCTGGGGCGGTTCATCGACCTCGCTGCCGAGGAGGGCCTGGACGTGATTGTCCGCCCGGGCCCCTATATTTGCGCGGAATGGGACAACGGCGGCTTTCCTGCCTGGTTGACCGGCACGCCCGGCATCGGCCTCCGGTGCATGGATCCGGTCTTCACCGCAGCAATCGGGGAATGGTTCGACCACCTCCTCCCCATCATCACTCCGCGCCAGGCATCCGCGGGAGGTCCGGTGGTGGCCGTGCAGATCGAGAACGAGTACGGCAGCTACGGCGACGACCACGAGTACATCCGCTGGAACCGGCGCGTCCTCGAGGAGCGCGGAATCACGGAGCTGCTTTTCACCGCCGACGGCGGCACTGACTACTTCCTCGACGGCGGCTCAGTGGAGGGAACCTGGGCGACGGCGACGCTGGGGAGCCGGGGTGACGAAGCGGTGGCAACCTGGCAGCGCCGCAGGCCCGATGAGCCGTTCTTCAACGTCGAATTCTGGGGCGGCTGGTTCGATCACTGGGGTGAACACCACCACCGCAGGGATGCCCGGGATTCAGCGTTGGAAGCCCGGAAGATGCTCGACCTTGGCGGCTCGCTCTGCGTCTACATGGCCCATGGTGGGACCAACTTCGGCCTATGGTCCGGCAGCAACCACGACGGCACCATGCTGCAGCCGACAGTCACCAGCTACGACTCAGATGCACCCATCGCCGAA
Source organism: Paenarthrobacter sp. AR 02 (assembly GCF_021538675.1). Lineage (GTDB taxonomy): Bacteria > Actinomycetota > Actinomycetes > Actinomycetales > Micrococcaceae > Arthrobacter. The sequence goes on along the minus strand of NZ_JAJUKH010000001.1, from coordinate 58,254 downwards.
AACGGTGTCTTGACCGCCAAGTTCCACGCTTTCCGCACTGAGTTTCACCGCGCCCAAGGCATTGAGGACCCGCCGGAGATCCCCGAAGAACTGCTCGCCGAAGCTCCGGTGATCCCCGCACGCTCGTTGGCCTTATCGGACGCGCCGGACCTGTTGGAGTTGCTCCGGACGGCCGGTAAGCGCACCAGCAGCGTCAAGCCCCTCAGCTTCGAGCAATTGGGGCTCGACGCCGGAATGGTCCTCTACGCTTCCGAAGCTATCCTTCCCGGACGTGCAGATGCCCCCGCAGAGAGCCGCCTGAAGATTTCGGGCCTGAACGATCGCGCGTATGTGTGGGTCGACGGCGACTTCGCCGGGACCCTCGATGATGTCACTGGTGCTGAAGGGTTGGTTGTCACCGGGCGCGGTGTCCCAGCCAAGCTCGAGATCCTCGTGGAGAACCTTGGCCGCATCAACTATGGCCCCCTGACCGGACACGGGAAAGGCATCCTGGGTGGCGTGCTGATCAACCAGCGCTACACCTTCCACTGGACGCAGACGCCCATTGCGCTGGCGGAGTGGAAGGAAGAAGACCTGGAGGGCCTGGCCGGGGCCGACTTCGACGTAGCGGAGCCCGCCGATACCTATATTGCGCTGCCCGATTCCGGCAAAGGCTTCGTCTGGCTCAATGGCTTCCTGCTCGGACGGTATTGGGAGAAAGGCCCTCAACGAACCCTTTACGCCCCGGCCCCTTTGATCAAAGCCGGCCGCAACACGATCAAGGTCCTTGAACTGGGCACGGCGGGGACCGTCGTCGAACTTCGCGAAAAGCCTGACCTCGGGCCTGAAGAAGCCGGGCCTATTTCCGCTGCGGAGCTTTCCTAGCAGGAAGACTCCGGAGCGGCACATATGCTGGCACCATGAGCCTGCAGTTCGATACCCGTCCAGCCGCCTACGCCGTGATCGTCAGGGATGGACGAATCCTGCTTGCCTACTGGAAACAGGACGACAAGGAAGGCTGGACACTTCCCGGCGGGGGACTGGACTTTGCGGAACATCCGGTGGATGGATGCCGGCGGGAAGTCTTCGAAGAAACCGGCTACGAGGCGAAGATCGAACGGATGCTGGGCGTGGACGTGGGCCACTGGCAGGATGACGTCCGGCCCGATGGGACCGTGACGGACTTCGAGGCACTCCGCCTGGTCTATGAAGCCACCGTTGTGGGCGGCGAGCTCACCCACGAGGTGGACGGAAGCACCACACATGCGGCCTGGATCCCCTTGGAAGACGTCGGGAAGCTGAACAGGGTCTCGCTGGTGGACACAGCCCTGCGCCTGCACCGTGAGCGACCCGAGAACGGGAAGCTCAGCTAGCAAGCAGGCCTAGCCAAAAGCGGAGGCTGTTGGCTACGCTGAACATCGTTGCCGGTTTTCAGTAGCCGGTCCCAGATGCCGAGGAGGTGGATTTTGATGATTGCCATAATCTTGCGCGCCCCGCACACAGTTGCGGCGCACCGTCATCACCCCACCATTCCTGTCCCGGCATCAGCCTGCCAAAACTAGGGCAGCCGGGCCTCAGCAGAGGTTTCCATTGAACACTTTCGCTTCTTCAAGCAACCCTTCAAACAGTTCTGCCCAGCAACTCCGCGGGCCGATCGACTATGGCTATACCACCAGGACTGCGGAACTCTTCCGCGCAAACACGGCTCCTGATGCGCGGGCCACGCCCGGCCGCGTAGTTCGTCTCGACCGGAACCGCGTCCTCGTGGCATCACATGACGGTCTCCTCCACCTGCCCTACCCGGCGCACGGCGTGGTTCCAGCCACGGGGGACTGGGTGTGGCTTGGCCACAACAACGCAGGCGAGCCAGCCGTCGTCGAGGTCCTGCCCCGGCAATCGGCACTGAGCCGCAAGCGCGCCTTCGAGGCCTCCTCCGAGGAGCAGATCCTGGGGTCCAACATCGACATCGTGGCAGTGGTGGTTCCCGTGGACCGTCCGCTTACTCACAACCGCCTGGAACGGACCCTTGTTGCCGCCTGGGACTCCGGCGCCACGCCGCTGGTGGTCATCACCAAAGCGGACCTTGCCTACCTGGCAGATGACGTAGTGGGGGAGGTGATCCTCCAGGCCGCCGGTGTGGAGGTGGTCACCACCTCCGCCGAACAGGGCGACGGTCTGGACGAACTGATGCGGCACATCCCGGGGGGCGCAACGCTGGTCCTGCTCGGCCCCTCCGGCGCCGGTAAATCCACCCTCATCAATGCACTCGCCGGACGGGAGGTCCAGCAGACCGGAGCCGTCCGGGCAGGAGACGGCAAAGGAAAACACACCACAACGTCCCGGGAGTTGGTGCCATTGGCCGGTGGCGCCGTGCTGATGGACACCCCGGGCGTGCGCGGTTTCGGGCTGTTCGACGCTGATGACGGCATGGACGAGATGTTCGGGGACCTTGACGAGCTCTTCGCTCAGTGCCGTTTCGCCGACTGCGCCCACCAGGCAGAGCCCGGGTGCGCCGTCCAGGAGGCGCTCGCAGACGAGTCCCTCGACCCCAGGCGTTGGGCCAGCTACCTGAAACTTCAGCGCGAACTGGCCGCCCTCACCAGGAAACACGACGCAGCAGCACGCCGTGCCTACCAGCGGGAATGGCATCAAAAGGTCATGACTGCGGAAAGGGGTCAGCGTGCCGCTGAGCGCCACAGGCACGACCAAGCTGAAGAACGCGCAGCGAAGGGAGGCAAACGGCGCAAACGGTGAACATTGCCGATTCATTACGGAATCCGTGGCGGCGCTGACATCGTCCGTGCCGCTGGCTACGCTGGGTGAAGATTGCTTTGCAGCCGAGTAATAAGCCTGCATATGATCGTTTGGCTCTACCGATAATGTCCGCCAAAGATAGGTAAGCCCGGGTATGGCTGAAGCCATGATTGAGTTTAAGAGCGTCACCAAGCAATACCAAGGCGGGCAGCCTGCGGTGGACGCTCTGAGTATGTCGATCGACGAAGGTTCGATTACCGTCTTCGTCGGGCCTTCGGGCTGCGGTAAAACCACCTCGCTGCGCATGATCAACCGGATGGTGGAACCCACCAGCGGCACCATCACGGTGGGCGGCGACGACGTCTCCCGGGTTCCCGCAGCACAGCTCCGCCGCTCCATGGGGTACGTCATGCAGTCCTCCGGATTGCTGCCGCACCGCTCAGTACTGGATAACATCGCCACCGTTCCGCGGCTCAACGGAGTTCCCAAGGCGGCGGCGCGGAAACGCGCAGCGGAACTGCTCGACGTCGTCGGGCTGGCTTCGGTGCTTGGCAAGCGGTATCCGTCCCAGCTCTCAGGGGGTCAGCAGCAGCGCGTCGGGGTGGCCCGGGCGCTCGCTGCCGACCCGCCCGTCCTGTTGATGGACGAACCCTTCAGTGCGGTAGATCCCGTGGTCCGCGACGAACTGCAGCAGGAATTGCTGCGGCTCCAGCGGGAACTGGCCAAAACCATCGTCTTCGTTACCCACGACATCGATGAAGCCACCGTGCTCGGCGATAAGGTCGCTGTGTTCGCTGTCGGCGGCAAGCTCGCCCAGTACGCAGCTCCAGAGGAAATCCTCCGGGCGCCGGCCAACGACTTCGTTGCCTCCTTCGTTGGCCGTGACCGCGGTTTCCGCCACCTTGCCTTCAACGCCGCCGATGCCGTGACGTTGCACCCCGTAACCATGGTCAGTCCCTCCGATGGCCCCGATGCGGGCCGGCAATCCGGGGAATGGGCTTTGGTGGTGGACGCAGAATCGCGGCCGCTTGGCTGGTCCTCTCCGCGCGACGGGGCAGGCCTGATTCCGGGCGGTTCGCTGTTCCGCAAGGGCGACACCCTGCGCCGCGCGCTCGATGCTGCGTTGTCGTCGCCGTCGGGCCTGGGCGTCGCGGTGGACGACGACGGCCGGGTGGCCGGAGTCCTGAAGGGGCCGGAAGTCCTTGCCCTGATCGAGGAAGTCCGGCATCACAGGGAGGACGCCACCTGATGGAGTGGTTCCTCGCCAACAGCGGCATGGTCCTGGGACTGGCCGGGCAGCATCTGGTGCTCGCCATTGTTCCGATGATCCTTGGCCTGCTGATTTCGATTCCCTTGGCCCAGCTGGCCCGGCGCAATTCTGCACTACGGTCGGTGGTAGCCACGGCGACGTCGCTGCTCTACACGATTCCGTCCCTGGCCCTCTTCATCATTCTTCCCACCGTCCTTGGCACACGGATCCTGGACCCCATCAACGTGGTGGTTGCGCTGACCATCTATGCAGTTGCCCTTCTGGTGCGAGCCGCCATGGATGCCTTCGACTCCGTTGACGATGACCTCCGCAATGCAGCCGTGGCCATGGGCTTCAAACCGCTGCCCAGGTTCTTCCAGGTGGACCTTCCGCTGTCCCTGCCCGTGATGTTCGCGGGCCTTCGCGTGGTTTCGGTCAGCAATATTTCGTTGGTCAGCGTCGCAGCGCTCCTCGGTGTGGGGAATCTTGGAGTCCTGTTCACAGACGGCCTCCAGCGCACCTTCGTCACCGAAGTGGTGGTGGGTATTATCGCCATCCTGGTGCTTGCGCTGATCATGGACGCCATCCTGGTTATCCTCGAGCGGATGCTGACCCCGTGGACCCGGGCAGTTGGCGGGAAGTCCCAACGCCAGGACGCCAACGCGCTGCTGACTGAGCCAAAGTCCGGACCCGCCGTTCCGCACACGGGCATGCGCGCGGACCCGGAGGTGTCGTCGTGAACATCTTCGCGGAGACCATCGCGTGGTTGATCGATCCCATCCACTGGAGGGGAAGCGGCGGGATCCCAACCCGAACCTTCGAACACCTCCAATACAGTGCTTTGGTGCTCCTCATTGCTGCGGTCATTGCCGTGCCCATCGGGCTGTACATCGGCCATACTGGCCGTGGGCGGGTAGTTGCCGTAGCGGTGGCCGGTGCGCTGCGTGCCCTGCCAACGCTCGGTTTGCTGGTCCTGTTCGCCCTGCTCGCCGGAAGTGGTTTGATGCCACCGGTCTGGGCCCTGGTGATCCTGACGGTCCCCCCGCTTCTCGCAGGGACCTATGCCGGGATCTCCAGTGTCGACGCCGTGGTGGTGGACGCCGCCCGGGCCATGGGAATGACGGAACTCCAGATCCTCTTCCGGGTGGAACTTCCCAACGGCTTGCAAGTCATGTTCGGTGGCATCCGTACCGCGGTCCTGCAGGTCATAGCCACAGTCTCGGTGGTGGCCTACCTGCCCTTGGGCGGACTGGGACGCTACCTGTTCGACGGGCTCGTCCTCCAGGATTTCCCGCGCATGCTTGGCGGTTCCCTGCTCATCGCCGGGCTCGCCATCGCCGTGGATTTGATTCTTGCTGGCGTACAGAGGCTTGTCCTGTCGCCCGGCCTGACCCTCGATTCAAGCGGCCGCCAGAAGGCGACCGACGATCTCACAGCCACAGCTCCCGCCGAGGCTGCCGTTCAAGGAGGTACACCATGAAAAACCCCGTCCCCATGACCCTTACGCGCCGTGGTCTCGGCGGCCTCGCAGCCGGCCTGGGTGTAGCCCTCGCGTTGAGCGCCTGTGGCGGCAGTCCGCTGGCCTCTCCATCCACCTCGGCCCCCAGTGGCTCGGCCGCCGGCGGCTCGCTGGTGGTCGGCTCCGCCGACTTCCCGGAAAGCCAGGTCATCGCCGAGATCTATGTGGGTGCCCTGAATGCCGCCGGCCTGACGGCAACGTCCAAGCCGAACATTGGATCGCGCGAGATCTACTTCAAGGCCGTCCAGGATGGCTCCGTAGACCTGGTCCCGGACTACTCGGGCAACCTGCTGTCCTACGTTGATACCGAGGCCTCCGAAGTCTCAGCTGAGGACGTCTACAAGGCACTTTCGGGCAAGCTCCCTGACGGCCTGGCCGTCGCGGAAGCCTCCAAGGCCGAGGACAAGGACGCCATGGTGGTTACAAAAGCCACGGCTGAGAAGTACAAGTTGAAGTCCATCGAGGACCTGGCGAAGGTCTGCAAGGACTTCACCATGGCTGCTCCGGCCACGTTCGAGACCCGTTCCTACGGCTTCCCGGGGCTGAAGAAGAACTACAACTGCGAGCTCAAGGGGCTGCAGCCGTTCAACGACGGGGGTGGCAACCTGACGCTGCAGGCATTGTTGGAGGACAAGGTCCAGGTGGCTGACATCTACACCACCACCCCGTCCATCGTCGACAACGACCTCGTGGTCCTTGAGGATCCCAAGAACAACTTCAAGGCCCAGCAGGTCCTGCCGCTGTACAACAAGGCGAAGATGACGGACAAGGCCAAGGAAGCGCTCAACAACGTTTCCAAGACCCTGACCACGGACGACCTGATCAACCTCAACCGTGCAGTCAGTGGCGACCAGAAGCAGAGCCCCAAGGACGCCGCAGCCGCTTGGCTGAAGGACAAGGGCATCGTCAAGTAACACCTGACGGAAACCGCCTACGACGGCGGTGACGGACCCGCGCGGGCCCGTCACCGCCGTCGTCGTTTGTGTTAGTCAAGTCTCAGCGGAAGTCCATCACCCGTGTGGCATATTTGAGGAATGGCGAATTTCAAGCAGTCCACCAAGCTTCATAATGTCCTCTACGACATCCGTGGACCGATTCTTCAGGCCGCCCAGCAGATGGAGGCGGAGGGTCACCGGATCCTCAAACTGAACATCGGAAACCCGGCTCCTTTCGGCTTTGAAGCGCCTGACGCCATTTTGGTGGACATGATCCGCCACTTGCCAAACGCCCAGGGCTACAGCGATTCTCGGGGCATTTTCTCGGCCCGGACCGCAGTCTCGCAGTACTACCAGACCCGCGGAATCCAGAACATCCACGTCGACGATATCTACCTGGGCAACGGGGTCAGCGAACTGATCACCATGTCCCTCATGGCCCTCCTCGAAGACGGCGACGAGGTCCTGATTCCCACCCCGGACTACCCGCTGTGGACGGCATCGGTTGCTTTGGCCGGCGGCCGCCCCGTTCACTACCTCTGCGACGAAGACTCCGGTTGGCAGCCCGACCTCGAGGACCTCGAAGCCAAGATCACGCCCCGGACCAAGGGCATCGTGGTCATCAACCCCAACAACCCCACCGGCGCCGTCTACCCCGAGGAAACCCTCAAAAAAATTGTTGCCTTGGCCGAGAAGCACGGGCTGGTTCTTTTCTCGGATGAGATCTACGAAAAGATCCTTTACGAGGACGCAGTCCACGTCAATCTCGCCGGACTAACCGGAGACGACGTCCTCTGCCTGACGTTCAGCGGGCTGTCCAAGGCTTACCGGGTCTGTGGGTACCGTGCAGGCTGGATGGCTATTTCGGGGCCCAAGAAGGACGCCGCCGACTACCTTGAAGGCATCAACCTGTTGGCCAACATGCGCCTGTGTGCCAACGTTCCTGCGCAGCACGCCATCCAAACGGCTCTTGGCGGCTACCAGAGCATCAACGACCTCATCCTGCCCGGAGGCCGCCTGCTGGAACAACGCAACAAGGCCTACGATCTCCTAAACGCGATTCCCGGGGTCAGCACGCAGCAGGCCAGGGGAGCGCTCTACCTCTTCCCCAAGCTGGACCCGGAGGTCTACTACATCAGGGACGACGAGAAATTTGTCCTGGACCTCCTGAAGGAACAGAAAATCCTGGTCTCCCACGGGCGAGCCTTCAACTGGGTACGCCCGGACCACTTCCGGATGGTCACGCTGCCCAACGTCAAAGACATCGAAGAAGCGATTGGCCGCATGGCGGACTTCCTGTCGAGGTACCCGGGCAACTAGCCTGAGGTCCATGGCCGCGCCACGGGGGCGCGGCCCGGCAGAAAGGCACGCCTGATGGCTGAAGTTGAGTTCGCCAAGAGTCCGGCCAGCGTATTAAAGGTCGGGTCAGGGTTTTCGCTGGCGGAGGTGGATCCGGAATCCACCCCGGGCTACGACGGTGCGAAGTCCGACGGAAAGTCGCTGCTCTCTGCCCAGGATTCACGGTTGGCGGACTTACAGGAAAGGCTGTTCGCCGAGGGCAAGTTCGGCAGTAACAAGCGGCTTCTGCTGATTCTGCAGGCCATGGACACTGCAGGCAAAGGCGGCATTGTCAGCCACGTCGTGGGCTCCATGGATCCGCAGGGTGTGCAACTGGCAGCTTTCAAGGCACCCACGGACGAAGAGAAGGCCCACGATTTCCTCTGGCGGATCGAGAAGCGGGTGCCCGATGCCGGCATGGTGGGAGTTTTTGACCGTTCACACTACGAGGACGTCCTGATCCACCGCGTCCACGCGTGGGCGGACCCTGCTGAGCTGGAACGCCGGTACGCTGCCATCAACGCCTTCGAGGCAGGCCTGGCGGAGCAGGGCACCACGATCGTCAAGGTCATGCTCAACATCAGCAAGCAGGAACAGAAGAAGCGTCTCATTGCCCGGCTGGACGATCCCAGCAAGCACTGGAAATACAGCCACGGCGACCTGACGGAGCGCGCCTACTGGGACGACTATATGGACGCGTACAGCGTGGCGTTCCAGAAGACGTCGACGGACATTGCCCCGTGGCACGTCGTACCAGCCAACAAGAAGTGGTATGCCCGTATCGCGGTTCAGCAGTTGTTGTTGGATGCGCTCGAAGGGATGCAGCTGGACTGGCCAAAAGCCGACTTCGACGTCGCGGCTGAACGGAAGCTCGTCGAGGCATCCTGAGCCCTGCCGGACCGTTAGCCGGTAGTGGTGGAAGCCCCGGCGTCGTTGCTTGCATCGCGTGCCGAGGCCAAGCGCTTGCGGGCGCCCTCAAGCCAATCCTCGCAGCGCTTGGCCAACGCCTCGCCACGCTCCCAGAGCGCCAGTGATTCCTCGAGGCTGGCCCCGCCGGCTTCGAGGCGGCCAACAACGGCCACGAGCTGTTCCCGGGCTTCCTCGTAGCTCAAGGCGTCCAGGGAATCAGGTGCCGAAGCCGCTGAGTTGTTCTCGGTCATGATGTCCTTTGATTGTGATGCTGACAATGTTGGCTGTGGAATCAATGTTCCAGGATCTGTCCTTGGCCCTCGGAGACAGCCCGGAACCGACCCTCCGCTACACGTATCGCCAATTCCGCGCCTTTGGGAGCCTCCTCGGGGCTACTGACCACCTGATGCCCGGCTTGGTCGTCGCCGACGAGTTGGACAACCGCATAGCCGCGGTCCAGGGTCTTCTGCGGCGACAGGGCCCTGACCTGTGCCCGCAGGTGGTGCACCTGGTCCAAGGCGCGTACAACGGCTGTGTTGACCGCCGCATGTGAGCGCCGTTGCAGGCGGTGGATATCCTCGGCCCGGGCATCGACCATGGACGCGGGGGAGGCGAGGACCGGACGGGACCTCAAGGAGTGGAGCCGATCAGTTTCCCGATCCACCATCCGGCCAATGCTGCGGCGGAGGTGGTCCCGGGCCTGACGCACCATGGCCAGTTCCTCGGTGACATCCGGGACGATCCGCTTTGCAGCATCGGTGGGGGTGGAAGCGCGGAGGTCGGCGACGTCGTCCAGGATGGGGCGGTCTGCCTCGTGGCCAATGGCACTGACAACAGGGGTGGTAGCCGCGGACACGGCCCGAATCAGGTCCTCGTTGCTGAAAGGAAGCAGGTCCTCCAGCGCGCCGCCGCCTCGGGCCAGGACAATGACGTCCACGTGCGGGTCGGCGTCCAGCTTCTTCAGTGCAGCGATGATCTGTGACACCGCCGTGTTGCCTTGCACGGCTACCTCGCGAACATCGAATTCCACAGCTGGCCAGCGCAGGGCGGCGTTACGCAGTACGTCCTTCTTGGCGTCCGAGTCGCGGCCCGTGATGAGGCCGATGCGGTGGGGGAGCAAGGGCAGTTTCCGTTTGCGCGAATCAGCAAACAATCCTTCCGCGGCCAAAGCCTGGCGGAGGCGCTCAATCCGAGCCAGCAGGTCGCCGAGGCCAACGGGTCGGATGTCCTTGACCGACATGTTCAGGCGTCCGGTCTTGACCCAGAAATCCGCCTTGACTAAGGCAACTACCCGCGACCCGCGCTCCAGCGGTACTTTCTGCCGGTCCAGGACCGTGGACCACACCGAAGCCGGCAGCGAAATCTCGGCGTCGACATCACGCAGTGTCAGGAAGGCATTGCCACCCCGGCGGTTCAGCTCGATGACCTGGCCCTCGATCCAGGCTGCGGGAGCCCTCTCGATGTGGGCTTTGAGCTTGCGGGAAAGAAGCTGCAAGGGCCAGGGATTATCCGGACTGGTCTCGGCAGCAGTCCCGGGGAGGGTGGACTCCGGAGTCGCTTCAGCGGACATGGCAGGTCCGTGATTGGCCCGGAAGCCGTGGGTGTACCAGCATGATCACTATCCTCGCTCGGGGTGCGGCAACTTGCTCGGGTGCGGCAACTTGCTCGGGTGCGGCAACTCGCTCAGGTGCGGCAACCTGCTCGGGTGTGGCGCAGCGCCGCGTTCCAACTCTATCCATAGCTTTACCTGGTGGCTCCGACATTTTTCGGATCATGTGGACAGACCTAGGATGGTGGCACTGGACCCCGACCCCGAGGATGACTTTGCGTACCTTCGTTTCAGCATTGGGAGTGATCCTCGCACTGGTGCTCACTGCCGTCGCCGTTCCAGCCGCGTGGGTGGACCAAAACATTGTTCAGGAAGATGGCTTTACCCGCATCGCCGGTGGATTGGGCAGTGATCCCGATTTCCAGGCGCGTCTGGCGGACGCCGCCGTCGGCTCTTTCGAATCCTCAGTCAACCTCCCAGGGCCCATCAAATCCCTGGCCGCCGGGGTTCTTGAACAGGCGGCGTCCGGGATGCAGTCCTGGAGCGACTATCCGCAGGCTTGGGAAGAGACAGTGAGGAACAGCCACAAGCTGAACTTCGGTGCGGCTGGGCAGCCGGAAGAATCAGGTGCTTCCACGGCCCTGGTCTTGGACATTGGGCCCCTGGTCAGGCTGATCCGCGACCATTTCGCCGACGCTACGCGCGTCCGGCTCGACGTCCCCTCTGAACGGCTTATTTCGCTGGGCGAACCGTCCCACCGCCAACTGGTGGAAAGGGTGGCAGCCTTTGCTCCGTTATGGTGGGTTGCCGCCCTGGGAGCTCTCGTTTCGGCGTTGCTGGCTTTGCTTGTGGCACGCAGGAGGCCTGCGGTCCTGGCATTCCTGGGGCTGGGCGGCCTGGCCGTGGCGGGGCTCTGGTCGGTTGGATTGAATGTGTCTGAAGGAGTTGTTGGCAACCTCTCCAACGGCAACGAACTGGCAGGGCTGTTCATGGGGAAGTTCTTCACCGCCGTCCAGTCCGGTTTTGGTCCCTGGACAACGGTGGCTGCCCTGATCTCGGCCGCCTTGTTGGTCATCGGCTTGGTCGCCTGGATTATTTCCGCGAGACGACCATCACCTTATGCCCGGGGATAATGACCTGACCGGTAACATTGTGGGATGACCTCCACAGCAATTTCCATCCCGATGCCCAGCGTGCCCCGGAGACGGCGATCGCCGGAAGAGGTACTGGCAGCGGCACCCGTCACGGGTCCCAAGAAGGTGCTGTTGGCGGCACCCCGCGGTTATTGCGCCGGCGTGGACCGGGCTGTCATTGCGGTCGAAAAGGCCTTGGAGCACTACGGCCCGCCCGTCTACGTCCGCAAGCAGATCGTCCACAACGTACACGTGGTCAGCTCCTTGGAAGAACAAGGGGCCATCTTCGTCGAGGAAACGGACGAGGTTCCCGAAGGCGCCCTGGTGATCTTCTCCGCGCACGGAGTTTCACCGGCAGTGGTGCAGTCGGCAGAGGACCGCGGCTTGCGCACCATCGACGCGACGTGCCCGCTGGTCACCAAAGTCCACCGCGAAGCCGTGCGCTTTGCCAAGGACGACTACGACATCCTTCTCATTGGCCACGAAGGCCACGAGGAAGTCGAGGGCACAGCCGGCGAGGCCCCCGAGCACATCCAGATCATCAACGGTCCGCACGAGGTGGACAAGGTCACAGTGCGCGATCCCGAGAAGACCATCTGGCTTTCGCAGACCACGCTGAGCGTGGACGAAACCATGGAGACCGTGCGCCTCCTGAAGGACCGCTTCCCGACTCTGCAGGATCCTCCCAGCGACGACATCTGCTACGCCACCACCAACCGCCAGGTGGCCATCAAGAAGATCGCACCGCAGGCTGACCTGGTCATTGTGGTCGGCTCGGCCAACTCGTCGAACTCGGTGCGCCTGGTTGAGGTTGCCCTCGAGTACGGGGCCAAGAGCTCCTACCGCGTGGACTTCGCCAACGAGGTGGATGAAGCCTGGTTCGAAGGCGTCGCTACCGTTGGCGTCACCTCCGGTGCGTCCGTTCCTGAAGTCCTCGTCCAGGATGTCCTGCGCCTGCTGGCCGACTACGGCTATGGCGAGGTCCAGGAAGTCGTAACAGCGGAGGAAGATCTCCTCTTCTCGCTCCCCAAGGAGCTGCGGGCTACTTTGAAAAAGGCCGGGGATGTCTCCCGGGCCCTCGGTGGCCGCGGGAACCGGGCTACGTCCTAGCAATAAGCTCTTACTGAACTGGCCCGCAGTGGGCGCCCTTCCTGGTGGAAGTGGTCACCGCTGCGGGCCAATTCGTTAAGCCGCAGACTCCTGGGGCTCTTCGCTAAGAAGTTCCGGAGCGGCCAAAGCCCGCGGGACAGCTTCCACGGACATGGGGGCCGTGAGGCCAGCATCGTCCATGGTGTTCAGCTTCCGGGCGGTCGGGAGCACACGGGCTTCGAGGGTGCCCACCATGGCGTTGTACCGGTCCACTGAGGTCTTGAGGGAGCTTCCGAGCTTGCTGACGTTCTCACCCAGTGTGCCCATGCGCTCGTAGAGCTGCTTGGCGAGCTCGAACAGTTCGTGCGCGCTGTCCGTGAGGACGTCCTGCCGCCAGGTGAAAGCCACTGACTTCAGGACTGCCAACAACGTCCCCGGTGATGCCAGGACGACGTTCCGGGACAGGGCGTGTTCAAGCAGGCCGGGGTCGGCCTCAAGGGCAGAGGCAAGGATTGACTCAGCCGGGAGGAAGCAGATCACCAGTTCCGGCGAGTTCCCCGGGATGTCCCAGTACTTCTTTCCGGCCAAGGCGTCGATGTGGGCCTTCAGGGCCTTGGCGTGCTGGGCCAAAAGAGTCTTGGAGTCATGGACGGAAGCCTGCGTTACCGATTCACCGAATGCACCATCCCCGTGGAGCTGTTCCTGTGCCGCGAGGTAGGAGGCCAGCGGGACTTTGGCGTCAACCACCAATTGCTTATCTCCGGGCAACTGGACCACAAGGTCGGGTCGCAGGGTGTTCTCGGTGCGGCCAGAGTGGACCTGCTCATGGAAGTCCACGTGCCTGAGCATTCCGGATGCCTCAACCACACGGCGAAGCTGGACTTCGCCCCACTGGCCACGTGCGCTGTTGGAACGAAGGGCGGAGGCCAGGGCGTGGGTTGACCGGAGCAGTTGTTCGTCGGATAAACGGGCGTCCTGCAGTTGCTGGGCGAGCTGTCCGTACTGCTCAACCCGGTCACGTTCGAGCAGCGAAACCTGCTGCTGCACCGCCGTCAACTTTTCCGCGACGGGCGCCAAGGCGCGCAGGACACTTCCATCCGAGTTCCTTGCTGCGCTGAGTTCCCGGTTCTGTGTAAACAAAAGCCGCCGCTCGGCGTCGGCCGCTGCGAGCTGAGCCGTCACCTCCGAAAGGCGCGTCGATACGGCCTCGAAGTCCTCCTCCAGGCCGGCGCCCCGGCGTCGGAAGACGACGTAGCCGGCCGCCAGACCCACGGCCGCGCCGATCAGCAGCATGAGCAGTGCTAAAACGAATCCAAATCCATCCATGTGGCAACCCTGACACAGGGGTACGACAGTTTTAGTGAGGTTGCGGCCGTGGGGGTCGCCACAGCGTCGGGCCGAACAAGCATGGACAAGGTATCAACGGGTAGAATCAATGCTCGTGGCTCTTACTATTGGCATCGTCGGACTGCCCAACGTCGGCAAATCAACCCTTTTCAACGCACTGACCCGTAACCAGGTGCTCGCCGCGAACTATCCGTTCGCGACGATCGAGCCGAACGTGGGTGTAGTCAACCTGCCGGATCCGCGCCTCGCGAAGCTGGCCGAGATCTTCGGCTCCCAGAAGCTGCTGCCTGCGCCGGTATCCTTCGTGGACATCGCGGGCATTGTGAAGGGCGCCTCCGAAGGCGAAGGCCTGGGCAACAAGTTCCTTGCCAACATCCGCGAGGCCGAAGCCATTGCGCAGGTAGTCCGCGTGTTTGATGACCCGGATGTCATCCACGTCGACGGCAAGGTTGATCCCCGCTCCGATATGGAGACCATCAACACCGAACTGATCCTGGCCGACCTCCAGACCATTGACAACGCGATCCCGCGCATCGAAAAAGAAGTCAAGATCAAGAAGCGCGAAGCTGCCGAACTGGCCGCCATCAAGGCTGCCCAGGCTGTGCTGGAGCGCGGCGACACGATTTTCTCCTCCATCAAGAGCGACAAGCTCGAAATGGGGCACCTCAAGGAACTCGGCCTCCTCACGGCCAAGCCTTTCATCTACGTCTTCAACGCTGACGAAGGCATCCTCGGCGACCCGGCCAAGCAGGAAGAACTTCGGGCCTTGGTGGCTCCGGCCGACGCGGTCTTCCTCGACGCCAAGCTGGAATCCGACCTCGTGGAACTGGACGAGGAAGAAGCCCGCGAAATGCTGGAAATGAATGGCCAAAGCGAGTCCGGCCTGGACCAGTTGGCCCGTGTTGGTTTCCACACGCTCGGCCTGCAGACCTACCTCACGGCTGGTCCGAAGGAAACCCGTGCGTGGACCATCCGTCAGGGTGACACCGCACCCCAGGCAGCCGGCGTCATCCACTCCGACTTCCAGCGCGGCTTCATCAAGGCCGAAGTTGTCTCCTTTGACGACCTCGTCGACGCCGGCTCCATGGCTGAGGCAAAGTCCCGCGGCAAGGTCCGCATCGAAGGCAAAGAATACGTGATGGCCGACGGCGACGTGGTGGAGTTCCGCTTCAACGTGTGATTTAGCCCGTTTTCCCGCTTGTTTGCTGGGGTCAGGCTCGTTGAGTCCGCAGGGAGTCCGCAGAAATGCCGAGAGCTTCATCCATCATGGCGCCGGCAGCGGATCTGGTGCGGTCCTCGGCGGTCGGCCAAAGGTGTGCATAGGTGTTCAGCGTGGTGGTTGCCTTGGAATGGCCCAACGCCCGCTGCACTGTTACGACATCGCAGCCGGCAGCAATCAATCCTGACGCATAGAAGTGCCGCAGGTCATGGAGTCTCACAGCTTCAAGGCCTGCGGCCATTACTGTTTTACGCCACCAATAGCCGGAAGTGTTCTGGTGTGGCGGCAATCCCTGATCCCCGATGAACAACCATTGCTGCTCCCCGTGGACGCCAACGTGCTGCACATGGGCGGCGAGGATCTGAACGAGCCCGTCAGGGATGTGCACCAAACGCTCGGAACCGTATTTCGGCAACGTGATGCTCACCTCGCCCTTGCCTGCCCTCTGGACTTGCCTCTGAACAGCCAGAGTACGCCGCAGGAAATCAATATCTCCGAGTTGTATTGCCGCCGCCTCACCCAACCGCAGGCCAGCGAAAGCACACATTGCAACGAACGGCTTAAACCACGGCTCAGCAGCCCCTAGGAGGGCGCCAACATCCGCGGGGGAGGGGATGCTCATGGCGTGCTCTGCCTTGCGCGCACGGGGCAGGGAAACGCCGTCAGCAGGGTCCGTGGCAAGCATCCGGTCATTACGTGCACCACGCAGAACAGAGCGGACATTGTTAAAACGTGTCTTGACCGTTCCAGGCGCCAAGCCGTCCTGACTCATCTTCTTCACCCACGCCTCAACGTGCGAGCGTTTCAGGTTCCGAAACTCGACATCAGCGAACGTGCACGAGCGAACAGCTAGGCTCATGGCCTTCGACGTCCCAGCCGCCCAGAGCTGCCTAGTGGACCAATCTTCAAAGAACGATGCCAGGGTGACGCGGCCTGACTTCGGATCCACGTAGCTACCAGTGACAACAGATGCGGTTACCTCATCCAGCCAGCGCTGAGCGTCGATCTTTCGCGGGAAGTGCCGCGCATGTTCCTTGCCGGTCTCATCTCTGTATCGGGCTCGCCATGATCCATTCTCACGCTTCTGGATGCTCGCCATCGATGCTCCCGCCCCGTTCGCCGCGCTCGGTTTCTTCTTCAGTCAGGACGTATTCAGTGACTCTGCGGAGGGACCATGATGCAATCTCCCGCGCGTTCTCAAGAAGCGTCTCGGCTTTGATTTTTGAGGCTTCATCTGTCCAGGAATCGCTTGCAAGCGATTCCTCGGCAAAAGCGATCGCGCCAATCAACTCATCGCGATGCTTAGCCAGTTCCTGAATGTTGGCGCGCAGGCTTTCCCGAGACTCGCGGATGGCTGTCATTCGGGCTATTAACCCAACGATGACCATGCCGTCTAACTCCTGCATGATCAGGTCATCCAGTCTTACGAAAAGCAGCTTCGCAAGCGATAGCGCTTCCGCCAACCGCAGGGGCCTCTCGCCCTTTTCTACGCTCCACACGGTCGCCTGCGACCACTTCCACCCGACATGTCGCATGCCATCAGCTATTTCCTGCTGCGACCGGTCGCCGCGCAACCGCACTAGGTTCTTGCCGATAATCGCGTCTACATCGGTGCTTGAATCTGCCATAGACAACACCCTACTAGAAAAGCCTATTGACGCCTACTAGATTTCTGTATTAGCATTTCTAGTAGGAGGCAACAACGTCTCCTAGTTATGGATGGAGAAGTCGGATGGCTAACCAAACCCTGACCCTTCTGACCCTGGACGAAACCGCGGCCCGACTACGCAAGTCGCCAGCTCAGCTTCGATGGATGCTCCATCAAGGAACTGCGCCCCGGTCCGCCAAAATTGCTGGCCGCCGGCTGTTTCGCGAGTCAGATGTCAATGAGTACATCAACCAAGCATTCGAGCAAAGCGCCGCGTGATGCTCGATGGCTACCACGGTCAGGAGCACAACGGGCACCGCGCCCATAGTTTTTGACCTCGTTGGCCCGAACCTGGTGCTGATCGTGTTGGAAGACCAATCCACCCAGATCTATCGGACCAGCGAAATACTCGCGGCAATCAGCCCACCAAGCTGACGCGAAACCCCTGAACTGCCCTCTGAGGGGGGAGCGGAACAGGACGCACTACAAATCCACCACCACCGTTTGACTACAAAAAGGTTTCAGATCACATGAAAAGCACCGTAGACACCCATGTCCGCATGACGATGGAGCAGGCTATCAAGCTTGCCGCGTTCGTTGTTGAAATCCGGCCGGAGTGGAAGGCAGGTCCCATCAGGAGCCTTCTTCAAAACCACACCTACGGCTACGAACAAGCGCCAGTCATGGCTGTTGAGGAGCTAACGCGCCGCACCGTCGCAGCAGCGTTCACCTCCACGCAGGAACAACTAACGGAGCTACCCACGCAATAGCAGGACAACCGTTCGGCCCCTGAGAGCAGCAGGGGCCGAACACCACTACAAACTCATAAGCCAGTCACAAGACGACTAGGACAGCTAATGCCGAATGACCCACTGCTCCCCGAAAGGCCTTCTCACCATGCGTTCACGCTCGGTGGCGACTTCATGTTCAACATGTCCGAAGGCACCCCAGCATGGTGGGGTGAAGGCCAAGATATTCTCGCCGCTAGAGGTGAGTCAACGATCATCTGTGGCCCCCCAGGTGTTGGGAAGACCACGCTGACAGGCCAACTGGTTGCGGGAAGCCTGTTCGGCGGCAGAGTGCTGGACATGCCGGTAGCCCAGTGCGAAAGGCTCCTGTACATAGCCAGTGACAGGCCGCAACAGATAGCGCGTTCCTTGCGACGAAACTTCACCAGGGACCAGCACGAAGTAGTAAACGAGCGGCTCGTTATCTGGAAAGGTCCGCCGCCCGCGGACATGGCAAAGAACCCGGACCTACTGCGGGATATGTGTCTCGAAGCAGGCGCCGACAGAGTCGTGGTAGACAGCCTCAAGGACGTTGCTATAGGGCTCTCGGAGGACGCCGTGGGTGCTGGCTACAACAACGCCCGCCAGAAGGCACTAGCAGCCGGTGTTGACGTTCTAGAGCTGCACCATCAGGTCAAGCGTGGAGCGGATGGTGGAGCTCCCAACACACTCTCTGACGTGTACGGCTCAACCTGGCTGACTGGCGGCGCCGGCTCAGTAATCCTGTTGTCGGGCAAACCGGGAGACACCATCGTTGACTTCCGTCACCTCAAGCAGCCATCAGCAACGGTTGGACCGTTCAAGGTCATGCACGACCATGCATCAGGTACTTCTAGCGTTTGGAACGCGGCAGACCCATTGGCCATGATCCAAGCATCGCGGGGCCAGGGGATTACAGCCCGTGAATATGC
The DNA here is from genome assembly GCF_021538675.1 of Paenarthrobacter sp. AR 02. Classification (GTDB taxonomy): domain Bacteria; phylum Actinomycetota; class Actinomycetes; order Actinomycetales; family Micrococcaceae; genus Arthrobacter. The sequence continues at coordinate 39,887 of NZ_JAJUKH010000001.1, read as the reverse complement.
CGCAGCGCTGTTTGAGAAAGACAAGCCAACCCCTAACGAGATTGAAAAGGCACGTCGGAAGCTAACCGCGATGAACAACGCCGGATCGATAGCAGTTGTGGAACTTCCAGCGATCAACGGCGGAAATCCATCGAAGGTCTACCGCATGCCCACGGTGCTAGCTACAGCAGCTTGAACCGCCCACGCAGCATCCACGCAAACAAAAAGCGTGGACCCTCCACGACTCCCTCGACACCCCCACGCGACACCCCGAGAACGCTGTAATCATGCCCCACGGCATCGCCCACGGCGCCCACGCGCACACCGCCCACGAACCACCCCCCTCCTGTAGGGAGGGGTGGTGGTCGGGCTACCCAAAGGATTCAAGAAATGAGATTGGTTTTTCCGCCGCCGCCGTTCGCTAGCCCAGCCACCCACCTACTCAACGATTCAGCTCGTGACTGAGGAACAGATGCTTAGACACCTATCCGACCTCCACACCGAGCTTGTGCAGCTCTTAGAGGCCATCGACACCAACCAGACCAGGAACCGAAGGGACGCGGCGGCGGAATGAATCAACAAAAAATGACCGACGCGGAACTAGCCGAGTACTGGAAGCGGCAAACGATCCACTACCGCAACCTGTCCAACACCTACTTGCAGCAGCTCCTAGCAACGAAGACCACACCGGAACGTCACTACGGGAAAACCACACTCCACAAGGATCCTGTGGGCAACCAAGCAGCAACCAACGTAGACCGCGAACGCAAACACCTGAAAGGCCGCCCATGAGCTACGACTACGAGCCCAAAGTTCTACAGCAATGGGACTGGCCTGCCCAGGCCGAAACCTACCGCCTCAAGTTCGAGCACGCCCAACAGGAAGCGACCCACTGGATGCGACGTGCCAAGGCCGCTGAGGCCCAGCTATCCATGTACCAAGCGCGTGAGAAGACCTCCGCATGATGAACGCCAAAGGAGTGGAAACCCGAGTACCCACAGAGACCGTTATCGAGACCATTCGGAGGGCGCGGATAACGCATGTGGAGGGCATTCGTGATCCGAAGACAGGCGAGGCCGGCGTAGCCCTGTTCCGTGGCACGAAGCTTCGAATGGTTATCAGGCACAGAGAGATGCAAGCCGTAATGGACTTCCTCACCGTCAGCGAGATGGAAGCGCTATTCAACTACCAGGAGGGCGAGTCATGAGCCGCCACCCACACGGATCCTTGGAGTACTGGAAGAAAATGGCTGAGACCCGGCAGACGATCATCCTACGAGCCCATAAGAAGCTCAACCTTCTGCAACAGGAATACGACCAAGTAGAAGCGGAACTACGCGCTTACGTTGAGGGGCGCCGTTGAACAGGCCACAGCAGCCAGCCCGCCCACCATCCGCGTACATCCATGGTGTTGGCTCACCCTCCGTGGTCGTCCCTGGCAGGGTCGCGGCATGGCTTGAAAGTCACGGCCTCAACGAGTTACGGATCGGCGCTCGCGGGGCTGACGCTGAGGTGGATAACGTGCTTGTTGCTATCCGGACCGCGGCGATGGCTTGGAGGGCTGCCGCTACCGGAAGTAAGCAAGCGCCCGAACCGGAAGTCACGCGAGAATCAAAGTGGTACAGCACCACAGACGCAGCCGAACGTCTAGGCATCACCGACAGGGCTGTGCGCCTAGCCATCCAAGAAAGACGCCTAAACGCCATCAACCTTCACGGACGCTGGCGCATCACCACCGAAGACATCGAACATTTCAAAGCCGCCAGAGCGGCATAGGAGAACCACAATGGCGAAGTACGACATCACCAAAACCACCGAAGCCCTCGCAGCCGAAAAACTCCGCAGCGACCACCGCCAACAGATCGAAAACATCAGGCAGAACCGCAACCTCAGCGCAGACGGCAAACGAGCACAAATCGCAGCACTCTACCTCCGCAACAAGAAGGAAGTAAGCAAGCTCGAGAAGCAAGAAGCCACAACCCGTACGAACCGAATCAATCACATCCGCAAAACCGTGTTCGGCCTCTCCGGCAATCCTGGCCCGCAGGATGTCATCTCCTACCGTGACGCACAGGATAGGGTGGCGAACCTCGGAGCGGACGACGAAGCCAAAGCCGCGCAATTGTTCGACAGGGCTCAGCTCTCTGGTGACAACACCCTTGCCGCCGCCGTAGTCAACCGGGCACTCGATGCCGGCTGGGTCAACGTCGCCAACTCCTACATCGAAGCCCACCCCTACTACGGCTCAATGGTCGAAGAACTCTGGTACCTCAACCAGGACAGCCCCGAAAACGAAACCAATCTCGGCAAGGCCTTCGAAAACTCCCTAGCCTTCCACCTCGAAAAGCCCCACGAAATCGGGAACGTGCACCTCGAGTCCCAGATCGAAGCCATCGCAGCTGAGGCCTAAGCCCTGGTTAGTGGAGATCCGTGGGTGGCTTACTTCCACACCTGAACGACGGTACCTTCGTGACCTACCGCGACATGCTGACCCGCGTGCCCAGCATCAAGTACACAGAACGCGCGGAAGACCTGGCGTGAGTCCACTGCTGGGCAGTCTGCCTCATTGAGCAGGTCTACCGGGAAAAAGTCCCCAATGTGAAAGTCTCCGGGGGCTCTGTCGTTCATTGCTATCTCCCATGGTGGCTATCTGACTGGTCTTGCCCAAGTATACGGGGCAACACAAGACCGGCATTTCCTCTAGCGCCGTCGTGCCCGTAGCTGGGTTAAGGCAGCTACGGACACAGCGCTGAGTCTACTAACCCTACTTTCCCAACGTCGTCTGTCCATTAACGATGTCTTTGATCCGCGCCTGCCAGTCCCTTGTGTGGATAACTCGAATGAACCGCGCATTTGGGTCAGCTAAGAGATCAATGCGAGTTCTCTTTGAAAGGTCTTGCCAATTTTCGAACATAGCGTACGCCGCGTTGCCGTAGTAGTAGTTTTCGAGGATCACCACTCGCTTGAACTCGAAGGCGATGTAACGGGAAAAACCCGAAGACCCGTAGTGGATCTTTTCCGGATCTAAATCCCTCATGAATTCATACCGAAGTTTGAAGGTGTCACGCTGTTGATTCTTCCCGCTGGGTATCCCCAGCCTATCGGCAGCATCGTCACCTGTTGGCCATTGAGCACCGTGCGCCACCGGCAGGAAGTCCCAGTCATAGACCTGAGTTTGCGCCCAAGTGCCAGCGGCCACACCGGTCGCGAAAGCGTGGGGCCTGACCCTTAGTACTTCTCGGACAAGGGATACAGCAAGGAGCAGATCCGGGGAGTCCAGCGGGGTCGAACTGTCGAAAACTGCTTCCAAAATGATCTCGACTGCGACGCGCCCATCATCGAGCAGCGAAGCAGACGCCTCAAAAGCAAAGGATTTCCCATGAAGCGTTTCATAAGCCATAGCTTCCCGTGAATGAGAGTGGCTGGAGTAGCCACGCGCAGGATCTCCAAAGTTAGGGCTTGTAGTGGTCCACCCAATGTGACGCTTCGGCCAGTCAGGGCGCTTGACCTGGCGACCATTCACGTTCCACTTCGACCACCTGCCCTCTGGCGTCGGTAGGTAAGAGGTAGTTGCTTCGTACTGACCGTCCACCAATTGAAAGGCGAAGTTGCCATATAAACCGGTAGAAAGTTCAGAAGCTTCGACTTTCCGTCTAACGCCGATGCGGAAGCTCCTTCCTTGCAACAGTGCAATCTCTTCAACTACGTGTTCTGGAACCGATTTGTAACCCGGCAAAGTTTCTCCCCAAAAAGTCAGGCCAATTGAAAGACAATCATGGCATTAACACAAGCAAGGATGCGTAGATGAACCGCATGACTGACGGCCCCCACCCGGGGGGAGCGGCCATGCACCCCTCCTAGACCGCCGGGGAGGGCTTTAAGGTGCGCGGCAAGCAGTTAGACCCAACTGAAAGGAGGCCAGAGTGCCTGGCCCGAAAGCTAACCCCACTAAGCCGAACTCCCGGCATCGCAGTCCTGGAGCGCGTTCTGGGCTCATCGAACTTCCGGCTGAGGGCTGTAATTTGTCCGTTCCACCGCTGCCTAAGTCCGGGGTTTGGTCCTCAGAAGATAAGAAATTGTGGCGAAATCTCTGGAAATCACCCCAGGCGAATGAGTGGGATGACAGTTTTATCCCTGCTGTTGCTGCTTATGTGTGCCATGCGCGGGCTGTCTATGAGGGTTCGGCTAGTGCTTGGCAGGCGCAGGAGATGCGTCATCTTGGCGGGCAGCTTGGTCTTACTCCTGCCGGCATGTTGGCTTTGGGTTGGGTGATTCGTCATGAGTCGTAGGCGGCTTGAAAGGAGCGGATCGAGGGCTCCGGGCGGCAAGGTCCCGAAAGTGTTCTTGGAGTACGCGGAAACGGGCGGTTTTTGGGACACGAGGGCGGACGTGGAGAGGTGGTGCGAAAAGGAAAGGCTGGGCTGCCCGCCGGATTCCTATTTTCGGTATCCTCCGGGACTGCGGCAGTGGTGCATCGACACCTGGGCGCGCCGGGAGGGTTTCGTGAACCAGTGGGGGAACGTGAACCACCAGAAACTCAAGGACCTTGGGATATGGCGCGGCTACGGATGCGGCAACATATTAGCCCGCCACTCGCAATTCTTCTCCTACGAGAAGCTGAACGATTGGCGCCCAATCAGCGCCCCCTGATTGGTTCCTAGAAGCAGTACCGATTGACTAACGCCGGCTGATTTCGGCACCTATGACTAGCCCGCTATGGCGGGTTTTTTCATGCCCGAAATGAGGGCAGGTAGGAGGCGGAACTATGGCTGAACGTCGAGTTTCGGTCCGGTTCACGGCTGAGATCCAAGGCTTTAAGAAGGCGATGGACGAGGCCGCGCAGGCTACGCAGAAGACCAAGAAGGCCTCGGAGGACGCCGGTAAAGCGGCAGATACCCATCTTGGGCGGATGGTTCAGTCTGCTACGAAGAATAGTGAGGCGTGGGAGCGTTCGGGGCTGGCTGTTGCTGGTGCTGGTGCTTTCATGTCGGCTGGTGTTGGGCTCGCGGTAAAGTCTTTCGCTGATTTTGATAAGCAGATGTCTTCCGTGGACGCGGCAACTCATGAGTCGGCTGCGAACATGACGTTGCTGCGTGAGGCGGCGGTGAAGGCTGGCGCTGATACTGCGTTCTCGGCGGTTGAGGCAGCGCAGGGCATTGAGGAACTGGCTAAGGCTGGTGTTTCGACTAAGGACATTCTGGCTGGCGGGCTGGATGGTTCGTTGTCGTTGGCTGCGGCTGGTTCGTTGGGTGTTGGTGAGGCTGCGGAGATAGCTGCGTCAGCCCTGACCCAGTTCAAATTGTCGGGTGACAAGGTGCCGCACGTCGCGGACTTGTTGGCTGCTGGTGCTGGTAAGGCTCAGGGTTCTGTTCAGGACCTTGGTGCGGCGTTGAATCAGTCAGGGCTTGTGGCTGCTTCCACTGGGTTGACGATTGAGGAAACCACTGGCGCGCTGGCTGCGTTCGCTTCTGCGGGTTTGACTGGTTCGGATGCTGGTACGTCGTTCAAGACGATGCTGATGTCTTTGAATCCGAACTCTGAGGCTGCGGCTTCTTTGATGAACGAGTTGGGCATCTCTGCTTATGATGCGCAGGGCAAGTTCGTTGGCATGTCTGAGTATGCGGGGATTTTGCAGAACGCGCTCAAGGGCATGTCTGATGAGCAGCGTAACGCGACTCTTAAGACGTTGTTTGGTACGGACGCTGTTCGTGCCGCGAATGTCATGTATGAGCAGGGCGCGGACGGTATCAATAAGTGGGAAGCCGCGGTTAATGATGCTGGTTACGCTGCTGACACTGCTGGTCGTATGCAGAACAACCTTGCTGGGGATATTGAGAAGCTTGGCGGGTCGATTGACTCGGTGTTTCTTAAGTCTGGGTCTGGGGCTAATGATTTCTTGCGAGGTCTTGCTCAGGGCGCCGAGGATGTTGTTGATTGGGTTGGGCAGATTCCTGGGCCGGTTCTTGGTGCCGCCGCTGGTATTACTGGTCTTGTTGGTGTTGCGGCTCTTGGTGCCGGTGCTTTTCTTACACTGACGCCACGGATCCTTGAGACTAAGTTGGCGTTGGACGCTTTGGCTCCTGCTGGGTCGCGGGCTCATGCGGCTATGTCGAGGTTGGGGCGTGTCGCGGCGGGCGCTGCGACTGGTATCGCCGCGGTTGGTGCGGCGTCGATAGCTGCTCAGCCTGCTCTGAATGACTTGTATAAGCCGACTGGTGATACCGCTGATGCGCTCAACCGTTTCTCAGGAGAAGCAGCCCGCGGAGCAATCGGCGCCGACACCCTAGGCAAGTCATTCGACGACTTGATCCTTAAAGAGGATGGCGTGAAGTCGTTCCAAACGGCTGTAGATAAGATCGCTGATCCCGGGTTGTGGGGCAACATCGATAACATCGCTGTCCAGGGTATTGGGATCCTGTCGTTGGGGATGATCAAGGCTGAGTCTACGTCTGAGCGGGCGCGTGACAGGTTCAAGCAGATGGGTGAGGCTCTCGCTGGGTTGGACGCTGAGAAGGCGGCTAAGTCCTTCCAGTCGATGGCTAAGCAGACCGACGGGTCAGAGACTTCGCTTAAGCGCCTGTTGGAGTACATGCCTGCTTACCGTAAGAGCCTTGAGGAACAGGCTAAGGCTGCGGGTAAGTCCACGGACGATAACACTTTGTTGGGTATCGCGATGGGCACCATTGAGGCTAAGGCCATGGGTGCTTCTACTGGGATGGATGCAGTGAAGCAGGCCGCCCAGGGGGCTAAGCCTTCTGCGGAGGATTTGGCTAAGGCTCTTGAGGACATTGGCCTTGCCGCCGATGGTTCAGTGGTCGATATAGGGAAATTCGCGCAAGCCTTGTTTGACGCCGGACTGCGGCATTTGTCAGCGTCGGATTCGGTGATTGCGTATGAGTCTGCGATTGACGCGGTTACTGAGTCGATTAAGACGAATGGCAGCACTCTTGATCTGAACACTGAAAAGGGGCGCGCTAACCAGACCGCGTTCAACGGGCTCGCGAAGGCGGCTATGGCTACGGCTGAGGCGCAGGCTGCTGAGACTCTGGCTAGTCAAGGTTCGGCAGCTGCTCAGGGTGTTTTGCAGTCTTCTTTGCAGGCTAGTTATGACGATCTGATCGCGGCGGCTGGTCAGTTCGGTATCACTGGTGACGCTGCGGATGATATGGCGCGTAAGGCTTTGGGTATCCCGAAGGAAGTCCCGATTTCGACGTGGGTGATTGATAACGCCACGGCGAAGTTGGACGGCATCAAGGCTAAGGCTGATGCGTTGGACGGGAAGAACTCGACTGTCACGATCACGACGGTTGAGCGGATCCAGCGTAACTACGAATCACTTATCAATCCTGGCGCTGTTCCGAATGGTGGCCCGCAGCAGGTCCTTGGGCAGGCTACGGGCGGTCGCATTAGTGATCTTCCGGGGTACTGGTTCGGGGGCAGGATCCCTTACCCTCGCCCGTCTGACATGACGAAGGACAACGTTCTTGGTCTTGTTGGCGGCGGTAAGCCGATCATGTTGCAGGGTCAGGAATGGGTTATCAACGGGCGCTCGTCTGACAAGTACAACAGTGAGCTGGCTGCTATCAACGCTGGCACGTTCCCGAAACTCAAGGAGTACTCTGCGGCTCAGGCTGGTTACGCGCCTGCTGCTCCTGTTTCGGCTGGGGCCACGGTGTCGTTGGAGCTGAATGTTCATGGCACGACGGCGCCGCGGGAGGTCGCGGATGAGGCCATGGGGATGATCCGGTTCGAGTTGCAGAAACAAGGCGTTCATCTTGGTGGCTGAGCTAAGACCCTATATCCCGAGTTGCTTGATTGATTTTGGCCGACCGACTACGGCTACATTGCGTGACCTCGGCACTGCCGGGTGTTTCGACTAGTTAGGAGTTCATTCCTATGGCACAGGTCAACAACCTTTCTCAGGGCAACCTGAGCGATATCTTCCGGCGCCTGCGGGCGTTGGAGTTTTCCACGAACCAGAACCATATGTCGATCAGCCGGGGGAACCTGACTGTTATGGATGGTGGTTCTATCAACATCGAGAACGGCGGTTTGAACGTCACAGGATCCGCGACCATCTCAGGCACGCTCGTTGCCTCGGGGGACATCGACATGGCGGGATCCTTCACCGCTACCGGCGACGTGAATTTGAACGGTCCCACGGCAATTGCCGGCGTCACAACGGTCACTGGTCAGTTCACAGTTACCGGCCCTACAGCCTTGAACGGCACAACCACTGTGGCAGGTGACACCACGGTGACAGGAGTCCTCGCAGTTAACGGGGCGATGAAGACCACCAGCACACTCTCAGTTGAGGGCGTGACGACTCTCAAGAATGACCTGAACGTGACAACGGGCAAGGTCAAGGCTGGGGGTATGACCATCGACCCCGGGTTGTTCGGCGGAAGTGTGCAGTTCAGCGCTGGTGGGTACTTGTCCGGTACGGCGTCAGGGCCTCAGATAACTGGACCAGCCGGTAACTCGTTTGTCTTCACTCGGAGCGGCAAGGCAGGTTTGCAGGCCGCAGCTATCGACCTTATAGGCGCCGTAGAGGTTCAAGGCGCATTGAAGGTCACGAGCCCTGGCACGGTCACAGGGGTCACCCCGAACGTCTACATGGACAGCGCTGGCAACCTGCGCAAGATCAACTAAAGGTTGTCGGTGTTGTATTCGGTGCAGAAGTTCCGGCTGGCATAGACGGCTACAGCGACGCCATTAGTTCGCTGAATGTCGTTCTCACCAGCCAGGGCACCTATCTCGGTATAGGTCATTCCCTGCGCGAATAGGCTGCACGCTTGGGCCGCACCTACAAGGAGCGTTTCATCTGAGGGGCGTACACCGTCGCGCCAAGCATTGAGTGAGCTTTTCACGCCGTTCAGGTATTTGGCTTTGGTGCTCTCGTCCGCAAAGGCGGGCGGGAGCGCCGTAGTCGGTACCGGCGCAGCCAGGAAGGGCGCCGCGGAGGCAGGCGGCGTTGGACTAACTGTAATCGCAGGTTCGGATGGTGCCGGGGTGGACCCAGCCGGCACGGCTTCGGCACCACCAGATGAACAGCCTGTCAGGCCGACAGACACCAGCAGGATGAGCCCCCAAGTTTTCCTCATGTTCCGAATATTAACCGGAACAGCCACCAATTAAAACTAAAAGGATCAAAAGACATGGCGTACATCATTTACCAGGGACAGAACATCGCGATCCCAGACAACGTGAAGATAGACGAGCTGGCTGACGGCCTTAAGGCGATGCAGAACAACGTCGCATGCTCCTGGCTGACTCTGAACCTGGCTGGTGCCGAGCCCAAGAGGATCCGTCTCATCGTTGGCCCCGGCATCCCGATTGGCATCGTCAGCGACCCGATGGACGGGCACGCCGTGGACCTCTCGGACGATAGGCTGAACGACTTCCTGCACAGTCCGGCTGGAGACGATGTGTAGCATGTGGGTAATAGGAGGGGGCGACATGGAGCGCGATGAGGTGAGGCTCAAGATTCTTGGTGCGCCCAATTCCATCGATGTCAGAGCGCTTCACCGCTCCCTAGGTGGGCTCATTGATTTGCTGCACGGCTCCACAGAGTCGCACTGGCTCATCTCTGACTTGAAGGTGTCTAGCGCTCTCGTAAAGCTGCGCCCCGCGATGCCTTCGGACGTGGACTGGGAAGGCGCGTTTCAGGAAATCCTTGCGGGACTCCACCACCTTGAGTCGGAGTCTTCAACCCCCTCATCTTGGGGCAACACCATGGTGGAGGCCCTCCTTCAAGCTGGTGGCTTGGGCAAATTCGCAGGCGTGGAGGGCGTAGAACTGACCCTCGGTACGGATGCGCCCATACGCATAGACGGGGAAATAGTTGCTAACGCGTCCCGGGCGCTAAAACCACCCAACACATCTCTAGGGTCCGTGGCTGGCAAGATCGACCGCTACATCAGCCGCAGCGGTAAGAAGAACTTCGGACTCGTAGATGAAGCCACCGGAAAATCCGTCAGTGTGACATTCTCAGCGTCGATGGAACCGCGGGTGGTGGAAGCTATCAATAAGCAGATACTGGCTTGGGGTCTCCTGCGCCGGGATCACACAGGCCGGAAAGTCTCATTGTCCTTGGAGGATTTTGAACTTGTTGAGTCCGCTCGCGGACCAGTTTCACTTGATGACATTGTTGGAGTGCTGGGGCAGGATTGGACCGATGGGCGCAGCTCAGTGGACTGGGTAAGGGAGCAGCGTGACCAAGACTGAACCGCGGCGGGCCATAGATACGTGCGTGCTGCTGAACGTCATGACGAACGGGGGGAAGGATGATCCACTCTGGCTTCCCCGTAGTAGGCGAGTACTTGAGGCGGCAGTTGCGGGCAAATACAAATTAGCACTGTCGGCCTATGTGATCCCGGAGCTGGCTGGCAATGGAGAAATCCGCGGGACGCAACTGGAAAAGCGTGAGCGTCACCGTCGTATAACTCGCACGCGTGAATGGATGTCGGAGGCCGGTTTCCTGATAGTCGAAATTGACGGGACGATTGCCAACCATGCGGCGGACCTGGCTATTACCAAGCAGCTTCGCGGTGGGGATGCGGTGATACTGGCGAGTGCCATCAGAGCCAAGGTTGAAGTTCTTTATACATGGGACACCGATCTGCTCAAACTCAATGGCACTTACGAGTTTGAGATAGCTGAACCGCCGACCCCTGGGGATGAGGGGCAGCTCGACATATTCAGCGCCGCGTCCTAAGAATTGGAAGCTGACCGGGGGCAGTTACTTTCACGGCTCATAGCGAACTCCTTGATCATGTCGACGTCTGGTTCGTTGTTTACTATGCCGCGGAACTTGCAGATCAAGGTGTAGCGCTTGCCAACACGTTCAATTGAAGTCTTCACACAGGCATTCTCGCCTAGCCGGTCACTCTCGAACGCGCCCATGCAGCGTCGATTTCATGGCGGTGATACGAGCAAGTAAGAGGCTTATATGATCCATTGGTGGACGTAATAACTTGTGGCGAAGCGCTGTGGATCTCATGTGGAAGCTGGCTCGGATTTTGGAATGGATCGATTGGTGCGCTGACTAGTGCCCTGCTTGCCGCGGGGGTGGCAACTGGAGTTGTTTTGGCGACAAATCGGAAACAGAGCCAGCTCGCGAGAATTGCTCTGGATGCGCAGTCTGAGAGCCTCCAAGAACAGCTTAATGAGCAGCGGCGCGAAGGATCACGCCATCGGGAACTGGCAGCAATCGCGGAACTAGTTGCTGAGACGCATGCGCTTTGGTGGCGCCCGGAGCTGATTTGGGTGGACAGTGGCAACCCTTTCCCAAGAGCACTAGCAGCAGCGATACGTTGGAGACTTGAGGGCACGCTTGGCGAAACTGGGAAGGTTGAGCAGCGAGTCTTGACGATTGGGCAAGCCGCCGCTCACACCGCGGTGGCGGAGGACAAGAAGCACGCAGCAAAGGAAGGGCTTAAAGGGATTCTGACAGAGCTAGTCAAGGACCTAGCTAGCTTTGCCGCCGCCTGGCCTCATCTCTGTGCCAATGATCAGGAGACTGAGCTCAATAAGCTTGCTGCGCGAGATGCGGAGTTGATGGCGAAGATAACTGAGTTGTCCGCAGAATTTGTGAGCGCGTAACGGGTGCCGCCCTCGTTTCCGGCGAGGGTCGTGTCGCACCCTGAGAGTGGCTTCATGATCATGGCGAAGTTTGATCGTGATGGTTTCCAGAAGATGATGGCTGAACCCAAAGCGGAGGACCGTACCGGAGTGGTTGCGCGTTCCCCGTATGAGGACCTGGAACCGGATCCGGAGTACCTGCCGTAGCCCATGCCATGCACATTTTTGCAGATCGACTTGCGCGAGTGTGCGGATGTGTTAATGTTATTGCAGATCAGACGTGGTGGTTTGATGAAAACGCTTTGAAGGGTCCGTTGCCGTGGTAGGCGCGGACCCTTCGGCGTATCCGGTGCAGTTTCGGGCAGAATAGGCCGCATGGAACCTGGAGAGTTGTGGGCCTACCGTAAACGCGCTGTCGATCCCTTGGAACCCGTGACGTATCTGCGACACAGACGCGGCGATCAGCCCAAACATAAATACTCGCTGGTTCGATTCGAAGCAGAAGACGCTGACGGGCGCGAAGAATGGGTGCCAGACGGGCGACTCAAGTGCCCGTGGGATGAAGCGGACGCGTACGTTCTAGAGGAGCGGCGCTGGGGAGCAGTCTCCGCTGCTTCTAGTATCAGCGTTGACATGGAAGCGGCGATCGCGGAGGTCTTAGACCTGGTCTTACCGGATCGGTGTTGGGGGCGCCTAAAAGCTCCTACGCATATTCGGGATACGTCAGGTGTTTTCATGTTCCGCGATATCACAACCCTCTCCACGCTGACGGGGCTCAGCGCCGACGAGCTTTGCGGGGAGCCAACAGCTTTCAAGGAAGGCGACACTTGGGTTGTACCAGCGCGCACCGCGTGGGCTATTGCTGAGAAGGTCGCGGAAAGAGTTGCCGGCCCCATCATTGAGGGCGTCGAACGGGATGAGCGGGAACTGTCATCCGAGCAGCGCCATTGGAAGCTGCTCACTCCCAATCGTGAACCTGACAAGCAGACAGAGGAATCGTGGGAGCGGAGGCGGGAATCAATCCGATACCGCCGTGAATGGATAGGCGCGGAAAACAATAGTCTCCGCCAGCAGGCACTAAACGCAGAGAGCGAAGCGGAGAGGCTGCGTGGCTTGGTCGAGTGGGGTATAAGCAAACTCGCCGGCTATGGGCACAAGTCGTCAGCCGAGACCTTGCGGCGGAACTTGGGTGCAGAGTCACGAGTCCAGTCCGCAGAAAGTCCGCAAGAGGTCCGCAAAGGGACTACTCGCCGCAGCTTTACCCAACATCGCTGAGCCCTAGAATCCGCGGTTCCCAACGTCCCTCAACTGCCAGCGAGTATATAAGGTACGTTCCGCTTCAACGTCTAGAGTGCCAAGTCCACACAAATGGCCGCCTGGAACAGCAGTTCTTGGCGGCCATGTGCTTTAAAACAACGGCCAGGGCACCGCGGGCGCTTGTCCGCTGGGCGCTGGGAACTGCCCAACAGAGTGCAAGCGGTCGGAGCGCATCGCCAATGCTTCGACTTCCTCGGCGCTGAGCAGCCCCGCGAGTTGTTGACCCAGCTCGCCGTGGAGCCCGTCGCGGACACGATCCAGTCTGGCGAGTTCATCTGCGTTCAGCGCGTCCCCAATCCACCCCCACAGCACGGTGCGCAGCTTGTGGTCCTGGTGAAAGGTCAGTCCATGGTCAACGCCGTGCCGGTGTCCGTTAGCCATGGCAAGAATGTGGTCACCTTTGCGGTCGGCGTTGTTCACCACGACGTCGAACACCGCTGTGCGCCTGAGTGCCGGCGTATCTTCGTGGACCAGCGCAACGGTCCGCCCGTTCTCGTCCTGGCCTTCGAGAACACGTTTCCAGCCCGTCTCCGGCACTGAATCCGCAGCCACCAGATCCACGGCGTTTTGGGCCGGGTCCTGGTCCTGCCACAGCTGCACCATTCCTTCGCCTAGTGGGCCATCGCGCAGCCACGTCCGGGGAACGACGCCCCACCCAAAGGACTCGGAGACCAGATAGGCGGCCACCTCACGATGCGCCAAAGTCCCGCTGGGAAAATCCCAGAGCGGACTTTCGCCTGCTATCGGCTTGTAGACGACCGCAACCTCGCCGATGCTGCCAAGGAATGTGGCGTTGGATGCCGTCGTGATGCGTCCGGTGAGGGTGAGCTCCGCGGTCAGCAGGTCCGGCGTCGGCATCAGAGCCCGGGGGAGGGGCAGACGTGACCTTCGGCATCCATCGGGTTGCCACACAGCGGGCACAGAGGACGGCCGGCGTCCACGATCTCCCGGGTGCGCTTGGCGAACGCACGGGCTGTTCCTACCGGCATCCGTACCAGCAGCATTTCGCGGTCGATAGCATCATCCAGGTCCAGCGCATCATCGTCTTCGTCATCGAGCTCGGAGATGGGGTAGGCCTCGATCACCACCTGGGCTGTGGTGGGGTCCCAGCCCAGGCTGATGGCTCCGGTACGGAACTGCTCCTGGACGGGTTCCAACGGATCATTGTCCACCAGCTCTATGGGAGTGCCCGTGGGAACACTGAAGGGATTGCCTCCCACCGTGATGAGCTGGTCGAGAATCTCGTCGATTTTCTCGGCCAGGAGAGCCGACTGCTGCTTCTCCATGGCGATACTTACGATCTGTTTCCCTGCGCGCACCTGCAGGTAGAACGTGCGCGCGCCCGGAAGGCCGATCGTACCGATCACTACCCGATCGGGCCAAGCAAACTCGTGAACACGTGTAGGCATGTCAATATTCTAGGCAGAGGACGCTCAGGGCGCCGTATGCCCGGCGCCGCCGCCCACGGGGGCATCCCCCGAGGGCGCGCTCCGGGACAGCCAGGAAAGATCGCCGGCCACCGTGTTGGTCGCAACGACGGCAGGCCGAGGGGAGCCGTAGCGGACGATCGATACCGAGGCGGGGTCAACGCTGAGGCGCTGGAAGAGGTCAAGGTGCATTCCCAGCGCATCGGCGAGTATGGACTTGATGACGTCGCCATGGCTGACCGCTACCCATACGGACTCCGGGCCGTGTTCGGCTTCGAAGGCTGCATCGTGGCGCCTGATGGCTGCTACTGAGCGGGCCTGCATGGCGGCCATCGACTCGCCGCCGGGAAAGACGGCTGCGGATGGTTGGGATTGTACGACCTGCCACAGGTCCTCGGTTGCGAGTTCACTGAGCCTGCGTCCCTGCCACTGGCCGTAATCACACTCGGTGAGCGCAGGTTCGATCGGGGAGTACGGCTTGATGGCCTGGCGGTCAATGATGAGTTCGGCAGTCTGCCGGCAACGTTCAAGGGGGCTCGACACCACCCCGACCAATGGCACCGACGCAAGCCGGTCTCCGGTGACGGCTGCCTGGTCGCGCCCGATCGCGTCGAGGCTGACTCCGGGAGCCCGCCCGGCCAGGAGTCCGGAGGCATTGGCTGTGGTGCGTCCGTGCCGCACGAGGATAACTGTCGCCATTCCCTTAGCCTAACTACACGCCCGACGGCGGTCGGTCGCCAGCCCGGCACCGGCGAAGATCATTCCTGTCCTGCTGTCAGACAGCGAATGCTACCACCGAGTAGCGTTTGACTTGAAATTCCCGGCAGTTTAGGCATGTAGAGGTTGCGGAACGGTTACAGTTTGGCCATCAAGTCCCAACATCCGGACGCAATGTGGGTAGGCTTACACTCACATGTAGGCAACGTCACAGTAGGAAACTGTGCCTGTGCCTGGGGGGAATCACGAATTTCCCCTCCTCAACTCCACGACTCATAGGAGGCGGAATGCGTTTCTCGCGCACTTCCAAAGCTCTAGGCGTAGCGGCGATCATCGCCCTCGCAGCCACCGGTTGCGGTGGCGGCGGTAGCAACAACTCCGGTTCATCCGCAGGCGACCCCAACAAGGTCATCATTGCTGACGGCTCTGAGCCGCAGCGCCCGCTCATGCCGGCAGACATCAACGAGGTCGGCGGTGGAAAGATTGCCACGCTGATCTTCTCGGGCCTTGTCAGCTACGACCCGTCCGGTAAGCCCGTCAACGAGCTGGCGGAGTCCATCGAGGCGCCTGACGCCAAGAACTTCACCATCAAGCTGAAGAAGGACCAGAAGTTCACCAACGGCGAAGCCATCACGGCCAAGACGTTCGTTGACTCGTGGAACTTCGGTGCAGCAGCAAAGAACGCGCAGCTCAGCGCCACGTTCTTTGAAAGCATCAAGGGCTACGACGAGACCAGCGCCGAAGGTTCCACAGTGGAGACCATGTCCGGCCTCAAGGTCGTGGACGACACCACCTTCACCGTTGAGCTCAAGCAGCCCGAGTCCGACTGGCCGCTGCGCCTCGGCTACACGGCCTTCATGCCCCTTCCGGCAGCAGCTCTTGCTGATCCCAAGACCTACGGCGAAAAGCCTGTAGGGAACGGCCCGTACAAGATGGCAGAGAACGGCTGGCAGCACAACGTGCAGATCCAGCTGGTCCCGAACGCCGACTACAACGGTCCGCGCAAGGCCAAGAACGGCGGCGTGACGTTCAAGATCTTCCAGAACGACGACGCTGCATACCAGGACCTGCTGTCCAACAACCTGGACATCCTGCAGACCATCCCCACCAGCGCACTGAAGAACTTCAAGACCGACCTTGGCGATCGCTTCATCGAGAAGCCGTACGCGGGTAACCAGACCATTGCCATCCCGGAATACCTTCCGGAGTGGAGTGGCGAAGCCGGCAAGCTGCGCCGCCAGGCCATCTCCATGGCCATCAACCGCGAAGAGATCACCAAGGTCATCTTCAGCGGCGGTCGCCAGCCGGCCAAGGACTTCACCGCTCCCGTTCTGGACGGCTACAGCGACAGCATCCCCGGTTCTGACAACCTGAAGTTCGACGCCGCCAAGGCCAAGGACCTCTGGGCCAAGGCCGATGCCATCCAGAAGTGGGATCCGAACACCGTCTTCACCGTTGCCTACAACGCTGACAAGGGTGGCCACAAGGCTTGGGTTGAGGCTATGACCAACCAGCTCAAGAACAACCTCGGCATCAAGGCCGAAGGCCTTCCGTTCGCCACCTTCAAGGAAGCCCGCGATCTCGCGACCTCGGCGAAGCTGACCGGTTCGATCCGTGCCGGCTGGCAGGCAGACTACCCGTCGCTGTACAACTTCCTCGGACCGATCTACAAGACCGGTGCAGGCTCCAACGATGCCCGCTACGCGAACCCCGAGTTCGACAAGGCTATCTCCGATGGCCTGTCCGCCCCGAGCGTTTCCGACGGCAACAAGGCAATGAACAAGGCGCAGGAAATCCTTCTCAAGGACCTGCCTGCCATCCCGCTGTGGTACCAAGTAGCACAGGGTGGCTGGAGCACCGGCGTCTCGAATGTTGACTACGGCTGGGACGGCGTCCCGCTCTACTACAACATCACCGGCAAGTAAGCGCGATTCGGCGGCGGAAGTGCTCAGTTGAGCACCTCCGCCGCCTTATCTCGTTGCAAATCAATGACGCCCAACTCTGGTTGGGCGTCCTTGTGCAGGCCTACACTGCCTTGGCATGGAACGTTTGCACATCAGACGAAAAGGTTCTTTGATGAACAACTCCGCTGCACCCCAGCCCCGGGTGCCTGCTGATCGGGGTGTGGTGAGCTGATGGCCACCTATATCCTTAAACGATTCCTCCAGCTGATTCCCGTATTCCTGGGAGCGACACTGCTGGTTTATTTCCTGGTCTTCAGCCTGCCTGGCGACCCCATTGCTGCTCTCTTCGGTGACAAACCCGTCAACGAAGCGGTCGCGGCCAAGCTGCGTGCCCAGTACAACCTGGACCAGCCCTTCATTGTTCAATACCTGCTCTACCTCAAGAGCATCTTCACGTTCGACCTCGGCCAGGACTTCTCCGGCCGGCCGATCGCAGCCGTACTTGGCGAGGTCTTCCCCGTGACAGCACGCCTCGCCGTCATGGCCCTGATTTTTGAAGCCGTCTTCGGCATCGCCTTCGGCTTGGTCGCAGGTCTTCGCAAGGGCAAGCTTTTCGACGGCACCGTGTTGATCGCATCCCTGATCGTCATTGGTATCCCGATCTTCGTGCTCGGCTTCATCCTGCAGTTCTTCATTGGCGTGCAACTGGGGTGGGCCAAACCCACGGTCAGTGCGGCGGCTACGGTTCAAGACCTGATCCTGCCGGCCATCGTTCTTGGCCTGGCGTCATTCGCTTACGTTCTGCGGCTTACCCGCACCAGCGTCATCGAGAACATGAATGCCGACTACGTCCGGACCGCGACGGCCAAGGGCCTGTCCCGCTTCCGGGTCATCAATGTGCATATTCTCCGCAACTCGCTCATCCCGGTGGTGACCTTCCTGGGAGCCGACCTCGGCACACTGATGGGTGGAGCAATCGTCACGGAAGGCATCTTCAACGTCCCCGGTGTGGGTAACCGTTTGTATCGTGCCGTCCTGTCCGGTGAAGGCCCAACCGTGGTCAGCATCGTCACAGTGCTGGTGTTGATCTACTGTCTCTCCAACCTGCTCGTTGACCTTCTGTATGCCTGGCTTGATCCGAGGATCCGTTATGACTCCTGAAAATAACCTCACTGGGCAGGACACCGCCCCGCGCCACATCGAGCACTTCGTTGCCGATCTTGAAGAAACGCCCCTCCAGGCGACCGACAAGGTCAAGGAAGACTCCGCGCCTTCGAGCCTCTGGGGCGAAGCGTGGAAGAACCTGCGCAAGCAGCCGCTGTTCATCATCTCGGCGATCATGATCCTGGCTGTCGTGGTTGTATCGCTCTTCCCGGGCCTGTTCTCGCAGATCGATCCCACGTCCGAGGCCTGCCAGCTGTCCAACTCCGATGGCGGGCCCGCTTCCGGGCACCCGCTCGGGTTTACCCAGCAGGGCTGTGACGTTTATGCCCGCGTCATCTTCGGCACCCGTTCCTCGGTGACTGTTGGCCTGTTCACCACCATCGGCGTCGTTCTTTTTGGCGGCATCATTGGTGCGCTGGCCGGTTATTACGGTGGCTGGGCTGACGCCGTGCTGGCGCGCCTGACGGACATCTTCTTTGCCTTGCCGCTTATCCTCGGCGCCATTGTCATGATGCAGCTGCCCGTTTTCCGTGCGAACCGCACGGTGTGGACGTTGGTATTGATTTTGATCGTCTTCGGCTGGCCGCAGATTGCCCGCATCACCCGTGGCGCAGTGATTGAAGTCAGGAATGCCGACTTTGTGGTCGCTGCCCGCTCGCTGGGTGTTTCCAAGTTCCGTTCGTTGTTGCGCCACGTGCTCCCCAACTCCTTGGCTCCCATCATCGTGGTGGCAACCATCTCGCTGGGCACGTTCATCGTGGCCGAATCCACGTTGTCCTTCCTTGGTATCGGGCTCCCACCGAGCGTCATGTCGTGGGGTAACGACATCCAGGCAGCGCAGGCTTCGTTGCGATCAAACCCGATGCCTTTGCTCTACCCGGCTATTGCCCTGTCGATTACAGTCTTGAGCTTCATCATGCTCGGCGATGCCCTGCGTGATGCCCTCGACCCCAAAGCGCGTAAGCGATGAAAGGCGAAGCCATGAACTCTTCAGTTCACATCAAGGAAGAAGTCGCCGGCTCCGAGCGTCCCCTGCTGGAGATCAAAAACCTCGCGATCAACTTCGCCACCAGCAATGGTGAGGTCAACGCCGTCAGGAATGCCCACCTCACGGTGATGCCCGGTGAAACTGTGGCCATCGTGGGCGAATCAGGTTCGGGGAAGTCGACGTCGGCCCTCGCCGCCATCGGCTTGCTGCCGGGGAACGGCCGGGTAGCTGCCGGCGAGATTCTCTTCGACGGGGAAGACATTGCCCACGCGAGCGAGAAGCGGATGATCGAACTCCGCGGCAATTCCATTGGGATGGTGCCGCAGGACCCGATGTCCAACCTCAACCCGGTGTGGAAGATCGGTTTCCAGGTCAAGGAGACCCTGAAAGCCAACGGTCTTCCTTCCGGCCCCGAGGACGTTGCCAAGGTATTGTCCGAGGCCGGCCTGCCTGACGCAGCCCGCCGCGCCAAGCAGTACCCGCACGAGTTCTCGGGCGGCATGCGCCAGCGCGCGCTGATCGCCATCGGCCTTTCCTGCCAGCCGCGCCTGCTGATCGCGGATGAGCCGACGTCGGCCCTTGACGTGACGGTCCAGCGCCAGATCCTGGACCACTTGGACAAGATGACGTCCGAGCTGGGTACGGCCGTTCTGCTCATCACCCACGACCTCGGCCTGGCGGCCGAGCGGGCGGACAAAGTAGTGGTCATGTACAAGGGCCAGGTTGTGGAATCCGGTCCGTCCCTCGAGCTGCTCCGCAACCCGCGGCACCCTTACACCAAGCGACTGGTATCCTCAGCGCCCTCCCTGGCGTCCCGCCGTATCCAGGTCGCCAAGGAACAGGGTGTCGAGTCCGACGAGCTGCTGGCTCCCACGGAACCCGTGGTGGTCGAGTCGGCACTTCCCGAGGAGGTGCTGAAGGTTGAGGACCTGACCAAGGTCTTCAAGCTCCGTGGAGGTATTGGCAAGACCACTGACTTCACGGCTGTTGACTCAGTCTCGTTCTCCGTTCGCCGCGGTACCACCACGGCGATTGTGGGGGAGTCCGGCTCGGGCAAGTCCACTGTTGCCCAGATGGTGCTGAACCTGCTGGAACCGACGTCCGGAAAGATCATTTTCGACGGCGTCGACACCTCCACGCTGAACAGCCGGGACTTGTTCAAGTTCCGCCGCCGGGTGCAGCCCATCTTCCAGGACCCGTACGGCTCACTCGATCCGATGTACAACATCTTCCGGACCATCGAAGAGCCGTTGCGCACTCACAAGATCGGCACCAAGGCCAGCCGGGAGAAGAAGGTCCGTGAGCTTCTGGACCAGGTGGCCTTGCCGCAGTCGACCATGCGTCGCTACCCGAATGAGCTCTCCGGCGGTCAGCGCCAGCGCATTGCGATTGCGCGAGCACTGGCCTTGGACCCCGAAGTGATCATCTGCGATGAGGCCGTCTCCGCTTTGGACGTGCTGGTGCAGGCCCAGGTCCTGAACCTGTTGGCAGAGCTCCAGGACAACCTGGGCCTGACCTACCTGTTCATCACCCACGACCTCGCCGTTGTGCGGCAGATCGCGGACCACGTCTGCGTGATGCAGAAGGGCAAGCTGGTGGAAACGGGCAGCACGGACGACGTCTTCGACAACCCCCGTGAGGCGTACACCCAGGCCCTGCTGGATGCCATCCCCGGTGGTTCGCTGCTTCTGCCGCCCGAGGTGGCCTGACCCGGCGTCGAACTCCAACAAAGCCGCAAATAGCAGGAGCCGGTGGTTTCCCCAAAGGAAACCACCGGCTCTTGCCGTTTAAGCTGCCGGCAGGCCGCTACTGTGCTGGCGTCGCGGTTTCACTGTCAGGACGCGCGGTCAGGCCCAACGCGGCGAGTTCGCGGGCCAGGACTGCCCCCAGCTTGGCGTGTCCTGCGGGTTTCAGATGGACGCCGTCCTGGAGATCTCCCACCGCGTTGTACCGGGTGAGCCAGTCGCCGGCGCTGACGAACGGTATGCCGTGTTTTGCCGCGATCCTGCCTACGAGCGCGTCCACTTCGGTGCGTCGGGCGCCGCCGTTACTGGCGCCGCGGGCGAGGGTACCGATCATGGCGAGCTTGGAGCCTGGGTAGCGCTTGGTCAACGCCGCCAGCAGCCGTTCGGCATTGCCGGTGATCTGGGCGTCCGTTGCCCGCTGGGTGGCGTCGTTGCCGCCGCCCTCGATGACGATCAAGGGAGGCTCGCCATAGGGGAGTACCCAGTCGCCACGCTGGAGTGCGTCAATGTAGTTCCCCGTCTTGCCGTTCGAAGCAACATAGCCCGTCCCGCCCATGCCCACGACATGCAGCTTGTATCCCAGGGCAGCAATGCCCTGCTGCGGCCAGGAGTCCTTGGGCATGGCCTGCGAGTCTCCGATCAGTACCGCCGTGTGGCGTACGTCGGCCAGCACCAGTTCATTGCGGTTGTTCGTGGGGTTCTTGTACAGGGAACCGACAGGCAGGTTCAGTGCGGTGGGGGAGGGCGCGGACCGCAGGGGTTTTTCCGCGGCGGACGTTTGTGCCGGCCCGGGCGCGGCTGATCGCGTTGAGACGGGTTCGGGTGGTGTTTGGTTTTGTCCGCAGCCCACCAAAAGAACGCCGACGGCGATCAGTGGTGCGAGCATGCGGAACGTTGCCGGGGCTTTGCGCATCGTAGGTCTCCGTGTGGCACTGGTTCTGCTGCAATCATGGGGCACGAACGCCGGAAAATCCAGCAAGTGGACGTGTGGTTACTGAACGGTGATGTGCTGTGAGCGAGGCCACATCCCGGCAGTCGATGGCTTGCTTTTTAGGCGCATAAATGCTTCTGCGTTTAGACTTGCTTTAGGTGCCCTGTGTCCCGGGGTCTTTTCGCTGTGTGTTCCGATCAAGTCGATCAGGTATGCGCGCGGATACAAACAGCTGACTTCACCACTGAATCGAGTCATTAACGCATGTCTGAAACCATCACCAACACTGCGTCGCGGAGCGATCTGCGCAACGTCGCGATCGTCGCACACGTTGACCACGGTAAGACCACCCTGGTCGACGCCATGCTCAAGCAGACCAACTCCTTCGCTTCCCATGGTGAGGTTGAGGACCGTGTCATGGACTCCGGTGACCTGGAGCGCGAAAAGGGCATCACCATCCCCGCGAAGAACACCACGGTTGCCTACAACGGCCCGTCGTCCAATGGCGAGACCATCACCATCAACGTCATTGACACCCCCGGCCACGCCGACTTCGGTGGCGAGGTTGAGCGCGGTCTGTCCATGGTTGACGGCGTCGTCCTGCTGGTCGACTCCTCCGAGGGCCCGCTGCCCCAGACCCGCTTCGTGCTCCGCAAGGCCCTTGCAGCGCACCTGCCCGTCATCCTGCTGGTCAACAAGACCGACCGCCCCGACGCCCGCATCGACGAGGTTGTCCACGAGTCGATGGACCTCCTCCTGGGCCTGGCTTCGGACCTCGCGGACGAAGTTCCGGACCTGGACCTGGACAAGGTCCTCGAAGTTCCCGTCGTTTACGCTGCCGCCAAGGTTGGCCGCGCATCCCTGGACCAGCCCGCCAACGGCTCGGCACCGGAGAACGAGGACCTCGAGCCCCTCTTCAAGACCATCATTGAGCACATCCCGGCTCCGACGTACAACCCGGACGGCGTGCTCCAGGCCCACGTGACCAACCTGGACGCCTCGCCGTTCCTTGGCCGCCTCGCCCTGCTCCGCATCTACAACGGCACGCTCCGCAAGGGCCAGACCGTTGCTTGGGCACGTGCCAACGGCGAGCTCAAGAACGTGAAGATCACCGAGCTCCTGGCAACCCAGGCGCTCACCCGCGTTCCCGCCGAGTCGGCTGGTCCGGGCGAGATCGTCGCTGTGGCCGGTATCGAGGAGATCACCATCGGTGAAACCCTCACGGATGCCGAGAACCCGCAGCCGCTGCCGCTGATCACCGTGGACGATCCCGCGATCTCCATGACCATCGGTATCAACACCTCGCCGCTGGCCGGCAAGGTCAAGGGCGCCAAGGTCACGGCCCGCCAGGTGAAGGATCGCCTGGACAAGGAACTGATCGGTAACGTCTCCATCAAGGTCCTCCCCACCGAGCGTCCCGACGCCTGGGAAGTTCAGGGCCGTGGCGAGCTGGCACTGGCCATCCTCGTCGAGCAGATGCGTCGTGAAGGCTTCGAGCTCACCGTTGGCAAGCCGCAGGTAGTCACCAAGACCATCGACGGCAAGGTCCACGAGCCGATGGAACACATGACCATCGACGTGCCCGAAGAGTACCTTGGCGCTGTTACGCAGCTCATGGCAGCCCGTAAGGGCCGCATGACCAACATGGCCAACCACGGTACGGGCTGGTGCCGTATGGAATTCATCGTGCCTGCCCGTGGCCTCATCGGTTTCCGCACCAAGTTCCTCACGGACACCCGTGGCGCCGGTATCGCTGCTTCCATCTCCGAGGGCTACGAGCCGTGGGCCGGCCCGATCGAGTACCGCACCAACGGTTCCATGATCGCCGACCGCGCCGGTGTTGTTACCCCGTTCGCCATGATCAACCTGCAGGAGCGCGGTTCCTTCTTCGTGAAGCCCACCTCCGAGGTTTACGAAGGCATGATCGTCGGCGAGAACTCCCGCGCAGATGACATGGACGTCAACATCACCAAGGAAAAGAAGCTCACCAACATGCGTGCCGCTTCCTCCGACACCTTCGAGAACCTGACGCCGCCGCGCGACCTCACCCTCGAAGAGTCCCTCGAATTCGCCCGTGAAGACGAGTGCGTCGAGGTCACCCCGGATGCCATCCGTATCCGTAAGGTCATCCTGGACTCCAACGAGCGCGCGAAGGCCAACCGCGCCCGCGCCAAGTCCTAGCCTGTACTGGCCTGAACCAGCCAGGAACAGCTGAATGAAGAGAGGAGTCGCCGGTGCGGCCCGTGGCATTGCCACGGCCGTACCGGCGGCTCTTTTCGTTGCCGCGGCAGGAACCGCCCTGCACCGTCAAAGCGCGCTCTGGTCCGGCGTCGAGGTCCCGTGGGGAGTCGCCGCGGCCTTGGTGCTTCTGGCGTCCGTTCAGTTGTGGCTGGCCGCCTGGACGCGCTCGATAGCCCCAACGGCGGTAGCCGGCGTGGTGAGCTATGCCGCCGTCGGCGTCCTGTCGTCTGCGGGCGCGGCCAAGCAATTGGTGCTGGGCGACGCCGTCGGAAATGTGTGGGTCTTCGGCATCGGCGCAGTGACAATGATCATGCTGGTGGTTGTCAGTCGCCTGCGATTCGGGAAGCCCGCCGCGGCGGTGGCGGCGGAACCTCTTTCGCGGCGATGACCATCGCCAGTGGAATGTCGACGTCAGACGTCCGGGTACGCACGGTGCAGCTGCTGTCGCTGCTTCTCAATAGGTAGCCCAGCGCGTCCGTTAAGCCGTCTTCGATCCTGTAGCGCACCACGACCCGGATTCCCGGCTCTGCACTGCGAAGGAACTGTCCGGGTGGCAAATGCGGCGAAGTCACGGATTCATACTAAGACGCGGGCTAGGTTGGCGTCGGCGCACTGTTGGATAATAGGCTCGGAAGTTGAGTGCCCGGCATGATGCCGGCCGTATTACCCCGGTCATCACCGGGACAAACTGTGGAGAGGTCTGGGACGTGACGTACGTAATCGCGCAGCCGTGTGTGGATGTCAAGGACAAGGCATGTATTGAAGAATGCCCTGTCGACTGCATTTACGAAGGTGAGCGTTCCCTCTATATCCACCCCGATGAATGCGTCGACTGTGGTGCCTGTGAACCTGTATGCCCTGTTGAGGCCATCTACTACGAGGATGACACCCCCGAAGAGTGGGCCGACTACTACAAGGCAAACGTTGAGTTCTTCGACGACCTCGGTTCGCCGGGTGGCGCCGCCAAGGTGGGCAACACGGGCAAGGACCACCCCTTCATTGCCGCACTGCCCCCGCAGAACCAAGACCACTAAGGGCGGTAGTTTCTTTGATTTCCGCGGCGCCGGCTTTCGGCCTGAACCTGCCTGACTACCCGTGGGAGGCCATGGCGCCCTACGTTGCCACCGCCTCCAAGCACCCTGGTGGCGTGGTGAATCTCTCCATCGGCACGCCGGTGGATCCCACTCCTGGCTTGATTCGTGAGGCCCTTGCCAACGCATCGGACGCGCATGGCTATCCGACAGTCCACGGCACTGAGGCACTTCGCCAAGCTGTAGTGGACTGGTTCGCGGCCAGGCGCGGCGTACCGGGGCTGGATCCGAAGGATGTCATGCCGACGGTGGGCTCGAAGGAGTTGGTGGCCTGGCTGCCGTTCCTCCTCGGTTTGGGCACCGGGGATGTCGTTATGCGCCCTACGGTTGCATACCCGACCTATGACATTGGAGCCTCGCTGGCCGGCGCCACGTCGGTTGCCGCGGATGACCTCGATGCACTGGACCCCGCCACCCGTGCGAAGGTACGGCTGATCTGGATCAATTCGCCGGGTAACCCCACTGGAAGCGTCCGCGACGTTGAGTCGTTGCGCCGGATCGTGGCACAAGCCCGCGAGATTGGCGCCGTGGTGGCTTCCGATGAATGCTATGCCGAACTCGGCTGGGGCGAATGGGACGCCCAGCGCGGGGGAGAGGCTGTACCGAGCATCCTGGATCCCCGTGTTACCGGCGGTTCCACGGACGGTTTGCTGTGTGTCTACTCCTTGAGCAAGCAGTCGAACCTTGCCGGGTACCGTGCCGCCTTTGTCGCCGGCGACTCCGCCATCATGGCCAATCTGGTGAACAGCCGGAAGCATGCCGGCATGATCGTTCCCTATCCTGTCCAGGAAGCCATGCGGGTGGCACTGGGGGATGCCGGCCATGTCCTGGCCCAAAAAGATCTGTACCGTGGCCGCCGCGAAAGGCTGGTCCCGGCGCTGGAGAAGTTCGGTTTGCAGATCCAGGAATCCAAGGCCGGACTGTACCTGTGGTCCACTGCTGGAGAACCAACGTGGGACACCGTGGCGCGGTTCGCGGAGCTGGGCATCGTGGTGGGGCCGGGTGTTTTCTACGGAGACGCTGGAAACGGCTTTATCCGTGTAGCGCTCACGGGCAGCGACGAACGTATTGATGCCGCCGTCGAGCGCTTGGGTACAGGCTCATAACAAAGCTGTGACTTGCGCCACTTATGGCGCCATTCCGCCAGTAACCGGAAGGCACGGATTAGTTCCGTGGGGTTACTGGCGGTAGCTTTTTAACTGACTATCAATGGTGGCCTTCACTAAGAAAGCACTTCGGCCGTTGGAGCCCTGCAACAGTAGGGCCGAAGGCGGCGGCACCAGAAGTTGGTTGGACAAGCGTTCGATAGAGGCCCAAAGGCCTCATGAAGGGGACTCCATGACTGAGACCACCAGCGCGACACTGCGCCATGCCGGCGGCGAACTCGAACTGCCGCGTATCAAGGTTGTAGAAGGAAACGAAGGCTACGACGTTTCCAAGCTGCTGAAGCAGACGGGCGCCGTTGCCTATGACCCCGGCTTCATGAACACAGCGGCCACCACCTCGGCCATCACGTACATCGACGGCGACGCAGGCATCCTGCGCTACCGCGGTTACCCCATCGAGCAGCTCGCGCAGCACTCGAGCTTCCTCGAAGTTTCCTACCTGCTGATCTACGGCAACCTTCCCACCCCCACGGAGCTGGAAGAGTTCGACCAGAAGATCCGCCGCCACACGCTCCTGCACGAAGAACTCAAGGGTTTCTTCGGCGGGTTCCCGCGCGACGCCCACCCCATGCCGGTGCTTTCCTCGGCCGTTTCCGCGCTGTCCACGTTCTACCAGGACTCGCTGGATCCCTTCAATGCGGAGCACGTGGAAGTTTCCACCATCCGGCTCATGGCCAAGCTCCCGGTCATCGCTGCCTACGCGCACAAGAAGTCCATCGGCCAGCCGATGCTGTACCCGGACAACTCCATGAACCTGGTGGAGAACTTCCTGCGCCTGAGCTTCGGCCTTCCGGCCGAGCAGTATGATATGGACCCGGTGGTCGTCAAGGCCCTGGACCTCCTGCTCATCCTGCACGCCGACCACGAGCAGAACTGTTCCACGTCCACCGTGCGCCTGGTGGGTTCGTCCAACGCGAACCTCTTCGCCTCGGTGTCCGCCGGCATCAACGCCCTCTTCGGTCCCGCCCACGGTGGTGCCAACGAGGCCGTGCTGAAGATGCTCCGCCAGATCCAGGCCGACGGCATCAAGCCCGAGGATTACATGGAAAAGGTCAAGAACAAGGAAGACGGCGTCCGCCTCATGGGCTTCGGACACCGTGTCTACAAGAACTACGACCCCCGCGCCAAGATCATCAAGGCAACGGCACACGAAGTCCTTGGCAAGCTCGGCGGCAACGACGAACTTCTGGACATCGCCATGCGCCTTGAAGAGAAGGCCCTTGCGGATGACTACTTCATCCAGCGCAAGCTGTACCCGAACGTCGACTTCTACACCGGCCTGATCTACAAGGCCATGGGTTTCCCGGAGAAGATGTTCACTGTTCTGTTCGCCATCGGCCGCCTCCCGGGCTGGATTGCCCAGTGGCGGGAAATGATCAACGATCCCCAGACCAAGATCGGCCGTCCGCGGCAGCTCTACACAGGGGAGCCGGAGCGCAACTACCCGGCTAACTAGTACCAAGCCAGTAACGACGGCGGCCGCCCACCTCGCGCGAGGTGGGCGGCCGCCGTCGTTGTTTCAGGAAGCGTTGTACCCGTAGGGGTTGTTCTTCTGCCAGCGCCAGTGGTCCTCGCACATCTGGTCCACCGTCTTGGTGGTGGACCAGCCGAGGTCGGCCAGGGCGGACGAAGCATCGGCCCAGAAGGCAGGGAGGTCGCCTGCGCGGCGGCCCGTGATTTCGTAGGGGATCGGCTGGCCAACGGCCTTCTCGAAGGACCGAAGCACCTCAAGGACGGAAGAACCCCGCCCGGAGCCGAGGTTCCAGCGACGAACGCCTGCGCGTTCGGCAATGTAGTTCAGTGCTGCCACATGGCCGTCCGCGAGGTCCACCACGTGGATGTAATCGCGCTGTGCCGTGCCATCAGGGGTGTCGTAGTCCCCACCGAACACCATGAGCTTCTCGCGGCGTCCCACGGCTACCTGGGCAATGAATGGCACGAGGTTGTTGGGAATGCCCTGGGGGTCCTCGCCGATCCGGCCCGACGGGTGGGCGCCCACGGGGTTGAAGTAGCGCAGCAGTGCGATATGCCAGCGGTCGTCCGCGTTGCCCAGGTCCGAGAGGATGTCCTCGATCTGTTCCTTGGTGCGGCCGTAAGGGTTGTTCGCGCCGATTTCCATCTTCTCGATGTAGGGGATTGGGTTGTGCTCGCCGTAAACGGTGGCAGAGGAGCTGAACACAATGGAGCGGACGTCGTGCTTGTCCATGGCCCGGAGCAGGTTCAGGGTGCCCACAATGTTGTTGTAGTAGTAGGCGAGTGGTTCCTGGACCGATTCGCCCACGGCCTTCAGCCCGGCGAAGTGGATCACGGCGTCGATCTGGTGCTGGTCGAAAACGGCCTCCACGGCCGGCTCGTCCACCAGGTCAACCTTGTGGAAGGCGGCACTCTTGCCGGTCAGCTCCGAGACCCGGCGGAGGGATTCCTCGCTGGAATTCACCAGGTTATCCAGCACGACGACGTCGTGCCCGGCTTCCTGAAGGGACAAAACGGTGTGCGAACCGATGTAGCCGGTGCCACCCGTGACAAGAATTTTCATGGTCCCTACGCTATCGGAAATCCAAGCCACGCCGCTCAGTGTTGAGGGCTGTGGAAGCACGTTCGTGCTAAAAACAATTAGTGCCCAAAATTGTTGATGCCGAAGCCCGGCGCCAGGAAGTCGTCCACGCTGTTTTTCGGATCATTGCCAGTGATGGCCTGGAACGGGCGTCCCTGCGGGAAGTAGCCGATGAGGCGGGGCTGGCAGTGGGCTCGGTACGCCACTACTTCGCCAGCAGCGACGAGCTGTTGGCCTTCTCTTTCGGCGCAGTGATCGACCGTATAGCCGGCAGGCTCGAGGCCGCACTCGGTGCAGTCGAAGCCGAGCCACCCGGAAGCCAGGAACAGCACGTAGCCGTCCTGAACCTGCTCGGCCAATTCCTTCCCCTGGACGAAGAACTGGCTGTGGATGCCTGCGTCTGGATGGCCTTCCGCCACGCTGCACGCATCAAACCGGTGCTGGCCGCAGAAGCCGAGCGCAGCCACCGTACCGTAGCCGCCGTCGTCGGGCGTTTGATCATGGCGCTGAATCCCGGAGAAAGCGCCCAAGAAGGCCTCGTCACCGAGGCTGAGAGGCTCCTGGCCACCCTCGACGGTCTGTGCATGCACTCATTGCTCCAGCCCGAGTGGATGACCGCTGAAATGTGCAGCGACGTCCTCGCCGCCCACCTGCGTTCCTTGGAAGCGTCACCGGTATCCCGGTAGCCGGTTCCGCTCCCGCGAAGCAGTGGGTCCGGACCTCTACCGCCGGGGGTTAACGGGAATAGACTGGGACTTGTCGGGGACCTGCCAAAGGGAGGAATTCGGATGCATGAGTCAGGCGGCCCGGGATGGCGCATCACCATGGATACTTCGGGGCCGATGCTCATTGCCTTGTACTTGCGTGACATTGCCGGTCTTGACGGTGCCGGCACGCCGCTGCTGTCCCATGCAGCGCCCAAGGTCCGGCACGCCGACCACAGCCACCTGACCTCGGATGTTGGGGGCATCCAGGCCCTCAAGACCGAGTGGGAGGCCTGGTGGGAAAGCCTGGTGAAGGCCTATCCCAAACCCGCATCTGAGCTGGCACCGCCAAGCTTCAAGGCGTTCGGTAATTCGCCTGCCCTCCAGCGTGTCCTCCAGGCCCATTTCGGCTCGGCCCTTGGTTGGGCAACGGACAGGATCGACGAGTACGCAGACCTGGAAGCAGCGCGCGAGGCAAATGGCGTCACCCACGTGCTGAACGAGATGGTGGAGGACCGGCTCCTGGAGGTCGGCAGGAGCTCCCGGGACTTCGAGCTCACCATCATCGAACTGCCACTCAGCGAACCCCGGGCCTGGTATCTGGAGCCCAACACCATGATCATGAGCCACCGGCTTTTGTCGGAGCCGGACGTGTTCCGCAGTTACGTCCAGCCGGTGGTGGAGCTCCTGGTCTGACCTACAGAAACTCAGGTGGTGGGGGCAGACACCGTGATGGTGACCGGTCCGGCTGGAGCCGCCGACGCTTGCCAGCCGTTGCGTTTCTCCCGGTTCCAGGTCTGGCCAGCAACATCGACTTGCGTGATGGACAGCGTCTTGGCATTCGCTACAGCCCAATGAGCCACGGCCCAGGCCTGGGTTCCGCTGATATTCAGCTGCACCGTCCGGCCCTGAACGGTGGCCGGCTGGGTGCCGAACGCCGTCGAAAGTTCATCGACGACGGCGGCGGGGTCGCCTGCCGCTTCGGGCATGCGCAATTCGCAGTTCAATGCTGACTCCGAGTGCCCGGTCAGCGCCGAAGCGAAGGCGCGGCCCATGGGTTCGTGCTGTGCGTAGGCGCGTGGGAACGCCGAGCGCTGGACCGCTTGCGCGGCTTGGGTGATCTCCATGGTTTCGAACCCTGGCACCTTGACCAGCCCGTCGTAGAACGCGTTGGTCGCATACACGGGGTCCATCACTTGGGCTTCCGTGCCCCAACCCTGCGAAGGCCGCTGCTGGAACAGGCCACGGGAGTCGGGGCCGGCGTCGTCACCGTAGTTGATGTTGCGAAGCCTGGATTCCTGCATCGCCGTGGCGAGGGCGATGCTCGCGGCACGTGGGGGAAGTCCGCGCCTGACGGAGATCGCGGAAATAAGCGAAGCGTTGGCTGCCTGGTCCGTGGCGAGCTCGTGGCTGTCAGAACCTACGACGGCGACGCAGCGCTCCGTGACCAGGGTCTCGGAGCGCTGCAGTACAGCCACGATCGCGTAGATTGCCCCTGCTATGAGGGCCAAGGCCAGCACCGCAACGATGGCGCGGCGGAACCGGCGCACGGATTTCCTCCTGCTAGTTGGCGTGAAGTGCCTCGTTCAGCTCCACCGTCTGGCCCTTGCGGGGAAGGACTTCCACGCCGCCGGTGGTGGAGTTGCGACGGAACAGCAGGTTGGGAACGCCGGAGAGTTCCACGGCCTTGATGATGGTGCTGGTGTCCTCGCCGTTCTCGTCCTTGGGCCCCGGCACGCGAACCCGGGTGCCGGCGGTGACGTACAGGCCGGCTTCAACCACGGAGTCATCGCCGATGCTGATGCCTACGCCGGAGTTGGCGCCCAGCAGGACGCGCTCACCCAGTGCGATCTTTTCCTTGCCGCCACCGGAGAGGGTGCCCATGATGGAGGCTCCGCCGCCAACGTCGGTGCCGTCGCCGGCGACGACGCCCGCGGAGATGCGGCCCTCGACCATGGAGGTGCCCAGGGTGCCGGCGTTGAAGTTCACGAAGCCCTCGTGCATCACGGTGGTGCCTTCGGCCAGGTGGGCGCCGAGGCGGACACGGTCGGCGTCGGCGATGCGCACGCCGGAGGGAACGACATAGTCAACCATGCGCGGGAACTTGTCCACGCCGTAAACCACAACGTTGCCGCGCTTGCGCAGCCGCGCCCGGGTCAGCTCGAAGCCATCAACCGCGGCCGGGCCGAAGTTGGTCCACACCACGTTGGGGAGCTTGCCGAAGACGCCGTCCAGGTTGATGCTGTTCGGCTTCACCAGACGGTGGGACAGAAGGTGCAGGCGCAGGTAGGCGTCGGCAGTGTCTGCCGGGGCGGCGTCGAGGTCGATCTGGGCGAAGACGACCTTCTGCTCGGTGCCGCGGTCTGCGTCCTTGCTCTGGTCGGCGAGTGCCGTCAGGGCAGGATCGGCGTTCTCCACGTCCCGGAGAGAGTCAGCGGCGACACCCAAGGAGGGTGCCGGGTACCAGACGTCCAGCACGGTTGCTTCCCCGGATGCCGAGGTGGCAATGGTGGCGAGGCCGAATCCGTAGGCTGAGCGGGTGTCGGTGGCTGTGCTTGCGGGCACGGTGGAAGAAGCAGTTTCAGTCATGCGCCAAGTGTATCCAGCAGGCAGAGGTCGGTTAAAACCCGTCTCACGGACAGCAGGTCGCAATGGGGGTTGTTAAGCTGGAGCAGTGACCCAGAACCCCGCCCTCCTTGACCTGCGCCAGGACGTCGCTTTGCTGACCGCGGCGATCATCGACTACAACAGCGTGTCCGGAAACGAGACTGAGCTCGCGGACGCCGTGGAGGCAGCCCTCCGCGCCATCCCCGCCTACACGGTTATCAGGGACGGCGATGCGATTATCGCGCGCACCGAACTTGGCCTGGCTGAGCGCGTCATCCTGGCCGGACACCTGGACACAGTGCCGCTGCCCACCGTTGAAGGCTCCTTGGGTACCGTTCCGGCCACCTGGGAGTCCGGCACTCCGGGGGAGGGTGTGCTGTATGGCCGCGGCACCACCGACATGAAGGGCGGCGTGGCGGTGCAACTCGCCTTGGCCGCCACACTGTTCGACGACGGCAGGCAGCCGGACAAGGACGTCACTTTCGTCTTCTACGACCATGAGGAAGTGGAAGCGGTCAAGAGCGGGCTGGGCCGTCTGGTCAGGAACCACGGTGAGCAGCTCCACGGCGATTTCGCGATCCTGCTGGAACCAACCCACGGCACGGTGGAGGGTGGTTGCAACGGAACCAGCCGCTTCGAAGCCACGACCCTGGGTGAAACCGCGCACTCCGCCCGCGCGTGGATGGGAGTGAACGCCATTCATGCTGCCGCTCCAATCCTGGAACGGCTGGCCGCCTACCAACCCCGCACCATCAACGTGGACGGCCTGGACTACCGTGAAAGCCTCAACGCCGTGAAGATCAAGGGTGGCACGGCAGGCAACGTCATCCCGGACCGGTGCGTGGTGGAGATCAACTACCGCTTTGCCCCGGACAAGACCCCGGACCAGGCCGAAGCCCACGTCCGCGAACTGCTGGAAGGGTTCGACGTCGTCCGGACCGACGCCGCTGCGGGCGCGCGGCCGGGACTCAACCACCCCGCCGCCGCGTCCTTCGTTGCCGCAGTGGGCGCCGAGCCGAAGCCCAAATACGGATGGACCGACGTCGCGCGTTTCAGTGAGCTGGGAATCCCGGCGGTGAACTTCGGCCCCGGCGACCCCCTGCTGGCGCACAAAGACAACGAACACGTCGACGCCGATGCGATCCGTGAGTGCCTGCGGGCACTGCGTACGTGGCTGGCTTAAGCCGACGAATCAAAAGAAGGTCCGCAGCCTGATGGCTGCGGACCTTCTTTGCGTGATGCGGAGCTTACTTCTTTTCGGGACCTTCGACGGAATCCTTGGCGATCGGATCGTTGCCACCCACCATGAGCCCTGTCCGAAGGCTTGGTGCTGCCACCCCGCCGGCGGTTTTCTTGGACCCCCGGCGTTCAATCCAGATGGCGATCCGTGACACCGACAGGTTGATCAGGATGTAAATCGCTGCGCCCACAAAGAACGCAGGGAACAGGAAGTTCGGCCCGAGGAAGTCTGCCATGATCTGGATCTTCCGCAGCAATTCCTCGTACCCGACGATGTAGCCCAGCGAGGTGTCCTTCAACAGGACCACCAGCTGTGCCACCAATGACGGAAGCATGCGGCGCACGGCCTGCGGGAACTCGATGGACATCCGGGACTGGAAGCTGCGCAGCCCGATGGCCAATCCTGCTTCGCGTTGGCCCTTCGGCAGGGATTGGATACCGGCGCGGAGGATCTCGGCGAAGATGGCCGCGTTGTAAAGAACCAGGCCAACCACGACGGCCTGGAACTGGCCCGTGGCGAAAACCAGCAGGACGAACAACATCATGAGGACCACGGGCATGCCGCGCAGGAATTCAAGCACTACCTGGGTGGGGATCCGGATCCAGGGAATCAGCGAAATCCGCAACAGGCACAGTGCGATGCCGAGCGGGAACGCGATGATCGCCGCAACGGCCGCAGCAGCCAGCGTGGACAGAATGCCCTGCCCAATCAGGCTCCAGACATCCGGCGCCATGGGACCGTAGAAGATCTCCCAGCGTTCGGCGTCGAAGATGCCCTGTTGGGCCAGGGTGGCCACCGCGATGGCGAGTATGCCAACGATGAGCAGGATGCCGACGGCGGACCCAATGAGCGAGTAGAGGCGGGCCTTGGGCCCGGGGACGTCGTACAGGACCGAGGTCATCGGGCAATCGCCACCTTACGTTCAACAAAGTGAGCCAGGAGGCCCAGCGGCACTGTGATCAGGAGGTAGAAGAACGCCACCCCGAGCAGGATCCAGAGAACCTGGTCGCCGTAGTCGTTGGAGAGCTGGCGGCCGTAGCCGAAAAGCTCGAGGACGAAGAAGGCGCCGGCCACCGATGAGTTCTTCACCAGGGCGATCAGGATATTGATCAAGGGCGGGATCACAGTGCGGACAGCCTGTGGGAGGACGATGAAGCCCAGCACCTGGATGAAGGTCATCCCGATGCTTCGGGCGGCTTCGGCCTGTCCTACGGGCACGCTGTTGACGCCGGAACGGACGGCTTCGGCGATGAAGGCGGCCGTGTAGCTGCTCAGGGCGATGATGGCGGCGACTTCGAATTGTTCGAACTTGACGCCCAGCCGCGGCAGAACGATCGCGGCGAAGAAGAAGATGATGGTGAGCGGTGTGTTTCGGGCGACTTCAACGTAGAACGTGCTGAATCCGCGGAGGGCAGCCACGGGGGAGACCCTCATGGCTGCCAGGATTGTCCCGACGATGAGGGCGATGATTCCTGAAATGACGGAAAGATACAGGGTGCGGAGAAATCCGTCCCAGTATTGGGGGAGGCTTGCTATGACGGCGTCCATGGGTTCCTTTGGCTGCAGCTAATCAGGGAACAGGGTCCTGGATTCGTCAGCTGCCGCCGTCCAAAGGGGCGGCGGCAGCTGACTGGTCCCGACTAGTAGCGGTTGATCGCAGGAAGTTCAGGGGTGGTCTTGATGACCTTGCCTGCTGTGGCTTCCCAGGCTTTCTTGTAGGTGCCGTCCTTGGCGAATCCCTCAAGCTGGTCGTTGATCCAGCCGCGGAAAACGGTGTCGTCCTTCTTCAGGCCGATGCCATAGGGCTCCTTGGTGAAGGTCTGGTCCGAAGCGAGCTTGAAGGCGTCCGGCTCCTTGTCGACGTAGCCGGCGAGGATGACGTTGTCGGTAGTCACGGCGACAACCTGCTTGTTGCGCAGCGGCTCCAGGCAGGCGGTGTACGTGGCGGCAGGAACGACCTCGGCACCGTACTTCTCGGCGATGGTCTTGGCCGGTGTGGAACCGGTAACGGAGCAGACCTTCTTGCCCTTGACATCTTCAGGCTTGGTGATGGAGTTGTCGTCCTTGTTCACCAGCAAAGCCTGGCCAGCTTCGTAGTACGGTCCGGCGAAAGCGACCTTTTCCTTACGGGCATCGTTGATGGTGTAGGTGGCGATGACGAGGTCTACGCGGCCCTGTTCGATGAACGATTCGCGGTTCTGGGAGACGGTCTCTACCCATTCGATCTTGTCGGCGGGGATGCCCAGCTTGGCGGCGATTGCTTTGCCCATTTCAACGTCGAAACCGACAGGCTTGCCATCAAGGCCCTTCTGGCCGAAGAGCGGCTGGTCGAACTTGGTGCCGATGGTGATCTTCTGCGCCTTGTTCAGCTTTTCCATCGTCGTGCCGGCGTCGAAGCTGGCCGAGGCAACGGGGGGAGTGGTGGAGCTTCCGCCACCTCCACAGGCGCTCAGGGAGAGGGCGAGCACGGCCGAAGCGGCCACCAGGAGCGACTTCCTCCGGGTAATAAAAGCCTTCATGACATTCCTTTCATTGGTTGGCCGTCGTACGGCCAGGGTGCGTTCTCTACTGCCGGGATGCGGGCGGTGGGGAGCTAGTGGGTCAAAAGCTTGGACAGGAAGTCCTTGGCGCGGTCGCTCTTCGGGTTGGTGAAGAACTCCTCCGGAGTTGCGTCTTCCACGATCTGGCCGTCCGCCATGAACACCACACGGTCAGCGGCCTTGCGCGCAAAGCCCATCTCATGGGTGACCACGATCATGGTCATGCCTTCTTTGGCCAGCTGGATCATGACGTCCAGGACTTCATTGATCATTTCGGGGTCAAGTGCGGAGGTGGGCTCATCAAAGAGCATGACCTTCGGCTTCATGGCCAGTGCACGGGCGATGGCTACGCGCTGCTGCTGACCGCCGGACAGCTGGGCGGGCAGCTTCGGAGCCTGGTGACCCACACCGACACGCTCGAGCAGTGCCATGGCTTCCTTGTCAGCTGTCCCCTTGGCCACCTTCTTGACCTTGATCGGCCCCAGCGTGACGTTCTCAAGAATCGTCTTGTGGGCGAACAGGTTGAAGGACTGGAAGACCATTCCGACGTCGGCCCGCAGGTGGGCGAGGTCCTTGCCTTCTTCCGGGAGCTTCTTCCCGTCGATGGCAATCGCACCGTCGTCGATCGTTTCCAAGCGGTTGATCGCGCGGCACAAGGTGGACTTGCCGGAGCCGGACGGTCCGATGACCACCACGACTTCGCCCTTCCGAACCTGCAGGTTGATGTCTTTCAGGACGTGCAGTTGACCGTAATGCTTATTGACGCCGTTCAGTGAGACGAGGGCATCGCCGGACGCTTGAGTAGTCATACGAAGAATCTAGCGAACAAAGACCCAAATATGACCACGGTCACGGCAAGTTCGCCAAGATCGTGATTGAACAGAAACCTGTCCTTCAGCGATACACCAGACTGCAATGCAACGGGCGGGTCGCATGGACGAAGCAGGGGTCCATAGGGACTAGCCTTGGGCAATGAGCATCAGCCAGCACCCAGTTCCCCATCCGGATGCCAACGGACGCGCCAAGTCCAGCCATGTGCCCTTGCCGTCCGAGATAGCACCTGCCAAGCACAAGGGCTCCTTGGAGCTCCGGCGGAAACAAGCCGATACGGGGATGTCCGACCAGCACTTGCTGGACACGAGTGGTGCCGGCCAGTTCATTCATACGGATCCTTGGCGGGTCCTGCGGATCCAGAGCGAATTCGTGGAGGGCTTCGGTGCACTGGCGGACCTGGGGCCGGCTGTCAGTGTCTTCGGTTCGGCACGGACCAAACCGGGCACCGAGTACTACGAGATGGCTGTCGATGTTGGCCGGAAGCTTGCCGAAGCCGGAGTCGCGGTCATCACAGGCGGCGGCCCGGGTTCCATGGAGGCAGCCAACAAAGGTGCTGTGGAGGGCAACGGGGTCTCCGTCGGCCTGGGCATCGAGCTTCCCTTCGAACAGGGGCTTAACCAGTGGGTGGACCTGGGCATCAACTTCAGGTACTTCTTTGCCCGCAAAACCATGTTCGTCAAGTACGCGCAGGGCTTCGTGGTCCTGCCGGGCGGACTGGGCACCCTGGATGAACTCTTCGAGGCCATGGTCCTCGTCCAGACACGCAAGGTGACCTCATTCCCGATTGTGCTGCTGGGCGTGCGCTTCTGGGGACCCATGATCGAATGGATCAGGGAAACTCTGGTGGCAGAGGGCATGGTTTCCGAAAAGGACCTCGACCTGATCCAGTTGGTCGATGACCCGGCAGACGCCGTCCATCGCGTGCTCCATGGTGCCCCGCTGCCCAGCCCCACCGGAGAGCAGCGCCCGGAGTAGCAACAGGTTTCTGGCACCATGGACACTGTGAGCTTTTTTCTGGTGTTCGTCGCGATTGTCCTGGTTGGCACTGCGCTCTTTGTGGGCGCCGGAATCGTCCGCGGCCGCTCCATGGGGGCCGGCCTGGATGACCCGACGCCAAACCTGCCTCCGGTGTTACTGCCGGCGGAGGCCAAGCCGTCCGACATCGATACAGTCCGCTTCGCCCTGGGCCTGCGGGGCTACCGCATGGACCAGGTGGACCAGGTACTCGATGAACTCCGGGACCAGTTGAAAGCCAAGGACCGCGAGATCGAGAGGCTCAGTGCCCTCACGCCGCAGCGGCCCGGCGTCGATGATGATACCCGGACCACACAGTGAGTTCCGGGGCTCAGATGCCCGGGGGAGTGGGACCGACGGCACTCCTTCCGCGTGCCGTGGCGAATGCCGGCGCGCGGATGGCACGGTGGCCGTGGTGGCTCCAGGTTGCTGTGGTCTTCATCGTCGCGCGGCTGGTCAGTGCCTGCATCTTCATGGCCGCCGCAGTGCACCAAGGGACCAACCCTTGGTTTGCGCCGGCACCGGACTACTGGAACTTCATCACCATCTGGGATGCACGCTGGTACCAGCAGGCCGTTGACGACGGCTATCCGGCTGTCCTGCCGGTCGACCAGAACGGGGTGGTGACGGAAAATGCGTGGGCCTTCTACCCGTTGTTTCCCTTGCTCGCCCGTGGACTTTCGGCCATCACAGGGCTGGGCACGCTTCCAGCGCTCACTGCCATCGCGATGGTGGCAGGTCTTGCAGCCGTCTTGGTCATTCATCAGCTCTTCAGGCAGTTCGCGGGCAGGCGCACAGCCATGTGGGGCGTCATTTTCGTCTCGACCTTTCCCATCGCGCCGATTCTCCAGGTCCCCTACGCGGAGTCCTTGAACCTCCTGCTTCTCGCAGCGTCCCTGCTTTTGGTTGTACGGCGGCACTATCTGGCGGCCATACCGGTGGTCCTTCTGATGTCGCTGTCCCGGCCCTCGGGCGTCCCGTTCGCGGCCGTGGTGGGCCTCCTTTTCCTCTGGCATCTATGGCAGCGTTTCGGGGCGGCCAGGAACAGGCAAGGGTTCGTTTCCGATACCCGGCCCTTGTCTACGCGGAACCTGATGTCGCTGGGTGCCTTGGTGGTAGCCGCCTGTGTCGCAGCCCTTGCATGGCCGGCAATTGCCTGGGCGGCCACCGGCGACCCTGCAGCCTATACCCGCACGGAAACTGCCTGGCGCGGGGATGACCTGGTGCCCTTCAAGCCCTGGTTCGACACCGGCCGGATGCTTTTTGGTCCTGTCCTTGGCGTGCTCGCCCCCTTTGTCTTCACGGCGTTGTTTGTGCTGGTCATGATCTCCCGGCCAGTCCGGGCGCTGGGGACGGAGCTCCGGCTATGGTGTGCCTGCTACATGGGTTACCTGCTGGTGTTCCTGCACCCGCAAACCAGCACGTTCCGAATGCTCCTTCCACTGTTTCCCCTTGCCCTGGCAACAGCGATGTTGTCGAAGTCCAAGGCGTACCGGGGAACCGTCGTCGTCATGTTCATCCTCCTCCAGATGGTGTGGGTCGTTTGGCTCTGGGCGTGGGCCCCTTTGCCCGGAGGCGGCGATTATCCGCCCTGACGTGGAGCTTTGTTCGGGAACGGCAATATGTACAAAGCCCTGACTAACAGGCTGTTGATTTCGTTACGGGCGGGTAAGTACGGGATAATGGACTATTAGCAAGGACAAAGCACCTAAAGTGCCTGGCCAAGGCGGCCTCCCAAGCGGTGCCGCCGGCTGCGATTGCTTGGCGGATCCAGCCCGGCCGGGTTGGGCGGACTTGGGACAAATGGAGGGGATTTTCCTAATGGCGGCTATGAAACCACGTACTGGCGACGGCCCTATGGAAGTTACCAAGGAGGGGCGCAGCCTGATCATGCGTGTGCCGCTCGAAGGTGGGGGACGGCTTGTGGTCGAGCTCAACGCCTCCGAAGCGGAGAACCTCAAGGAATGCCTCGTAGGTGTGACCGAATAGATTTACCAAGCAGGGCCCGGCGGAAGTGAACTGCTCCCCGAAAGTTGGACTGAAAATTCAGTTCTGACTTACGGGGAGCAGTTTGATGTTTAAGAGCAGTTCATTGTCCGAGGAACAGCGTGCGGCCGCGGTGGTGTTGTTCGGACGCGGTTG
>NZ_JAJUKH010000019.1 GCF_021538675.1 Paenarthrobacter sp. AR 02 | reverse complement strand
CCGTTTCGCACCCGGCGACTCAGAAAACAATACACGCCCCACACCCCCAACGCAAATCCACCCCCAACACCCCACCCCAACCACCCACCAAACCCCCACCAACCCGCCGTCGAACACCAACCAGATGAACACGTGAGCCGGGCTCAACGCTCCTTCATTCCGGATAGGCGGGCATCCCCAAGTGCCGGTGAAAGCCGTCGTCGAAGATGCGCACGATCGAAGCGATCCGGCTGCCATCCCCTACGGTTCGATAACCAGCAGCCCCCGGGCGCGACCTTCCAGATGCCAGACAAACGCGGGCCGGCTTCGCCGGCGGGTGCAGTCAGCGCCTAACTGCCGCCGGGTCGCCCCTCCGCTCTCGCGCGAAGGAAACTCCCGACGGCGGTAAGACCGACGTAGCGTTCGCTGGCCGGCGGCATGGAAAGCCAGCACTGATCAGTAAGGAGCTCGAGGAAGGAGCCGATGTCATCCCGGGAGAAGGCGTGGACGAACTTGCGGGCGATGTCCCGCTCTGCCGCTTCCCGGGCCTGGGGGCCTTGATCCCGCAGAAGGTTCAACGAACAGTAACAGTCGTCGCAATCCGGTACAGCCACGTCCGTCGGCATCGTCAACGGACCCAGCAATCCTGGAGCAGTGTTCCCTTCGCGCTGGCACGGGGCGACATTGGGGAAGCTTGGCCTTCAAAGGCCTCCACATGTGTGACGTGGCTGGGACTTTGTAGGGGCAGATGGCGTATTCCGTGAATTGGCCACAGGCCGTGAATCCGAGACGGCGGTACACCGGTTCTCCGTCCTCAGAGGCCTGCAGTACCGCGGTTTCGTATCCGGCCTCCCGTGCGGCATGGAGTGCGGCCGCGGTGATTGCGCCGCCGTAGCCCCGCCGGCGATCCTGGGCGAGCGTGGCGATGTTGTAAATTCCAGCGACACCCGAATGCAAAAACACTTCGGCCGAACAGACAGGCCGACCGTTTATGTAACCGAGCAAGTAGTGGGCGGGACAATCTGCGCCGAGGGCAGAGTCGGCGACCTCGGCAAAGAACCGCTTCACTGTGGCAGCTGGCGGGCTCCAGCTTGCGGCGAGGATAGCGGCATAATCAGCGAAGGCAGGGCCTACCCGCCAGGAGAAAGGGCGGCCGGTGGAGGCCAGGGCCCGGATCGTCTCTGCGGTACGGGTCTGCGCTGCGTGCCGGGCGAATCGGGCTGCTGCGACGATGTTGAAGGTGTCGTCGGCCAGACCACTATCGGTGATCAAGAGATCGGCAGTTCATGTAACGGAGGCTCCGATGAGGTTTCGGTGCAAGTGGCTGGCATGTTCAGCCAAATTCTGTTCCATCGCGTGCTGCAGAGCCGATTCAGAGCCACACGGGAACTTCGCGTCTTCCATAACGCTCCAGTCAAACGTGTGTTCTTGCGCTCTAAAGCTGACCCATAAAACGAGCCCGAGGCTTGCTGTGAACCAGGCCCAAACCAAGTTAGGGAACCGGGTTGTTAAATGGGGGGAGCCCCGACCGTCGTGGTCGGGGCTCCCCCTTGTTAATGGTTGTCCGGCGGTGTCCTACTCTCCCACACCCTCCCGGGTGCAGTACCATCGGCGCTGTGGGTCTTAGCTTCCGGGTTCGGAATGGGACCGGGCGTTTCCCCCACGCTATGACCGCCGT
>NZ_JAJUKH010000018.1 GCF_021538675.1 Paenarthrobacter sp. AR 02 | reverse complement strand
CGAAACCAGCTGAAAACCAGCCCACCACACACGGGGGTGCATGACAGAACTGGCATAAATTTCAACCAATCAAAAAACAATCGGTATCAACAAACTTGGCACACTATTGAGTTCTCAAACAACAGACCCCCCAAAACATCCCCCCACCGGAACACCACACAAAGCAGCGCACCACAACAGGGCCATTGGAAAAGAAGAGTTATTTTTGGCCGCCTACCGAACCGTACACACCTTCCGGCTTTCCGTTTCGCACCCGGCGACTCAGAAAACAATACACGCCCCACACCCCCAACGCAAATCCACCCCCAACACCCCACCCCAACCACCCACCAAACCCCCACCAACCCGCCGTCGAACACCAACCAGATGGCGTCATGACGCCGGCAAGCAGTGGTGGGAGGATGGGTCCCATGGAACTGCACATCACAGGCGATGCCGCCGCCGACCAACTACTCAGCGACGACGCATTCGCATTGCTGACAGGCATGCTGCTTGATCAACAGGTAACGATGGAATCGGCTTTCGCCGGTCCGGAGAAGATCCGCACGCGCCTTGGATCCTTTAGGCCCGAAACAATTGCCGCGTATGACCCCGCTGGATTCGTGGACGTCTTCAAGGAGCGACCCGCCGTCCACAGGTTCCCCGGTTCCATGGCCGCCAGAGTCCAGGCGTTGGCGGAAACCGTCCACCTTGACTGGAATGGTGACGCCGCGTCCATCTGGACCAGCGGGTCCCCGGACGGCCCTGAAGTACTACGCCGCCTCAAGGCCCTGCCCGGTTTCGGCGAACAAAAGGCGAAGATCTTCCTGGCCCTTCTCGGCAAGCAATGCGGACTTCAGGCCGAAGGTTGGCGGGAGGCCGCAGGCCATTACGGGGAGGAGGGTTCGTACCTTTCCGTCGCCGACATCGTGGATCCGGAATCCTTGGTTAAGGTACGCGCCAGCAAGCAAGCGGCCAAGGCAGCTGCCAAAGCCGC
This sequence comes from Paenarthrobacter sp. AR 02, assembly GCF_021538675.1. GTDB lineage: Bacteria > Actinomycetota > Actinomycetes > Actinomycetales > Micrococcaceae > Arthrobacter. Next base: position 1,361 of record NZ_JAJUKH010000018.1, on the reverse strand, counting down.
AAAGGCAACCAGCGCCTAGCTATCCTCAAAGCCACGGGCAAAGAAGGGCTCCCACAACCGTGGGAGCCCTTCTTCAGCTCAGCCCCAGAACCCGCCAAGCCTCCCCGCCAGGTCCATGCCTTGGTCGTAGCCCGCTTGGGCCGCTGCCGGGCGCAGCGAAATGTCCATCGCATTCCCACCAAACAGGTGCTCAGCGTCAGGGTCCGGGAAGATCGTCTCGACCCCACTGCCACCTGCACGAAGGGTGTCGACCTGCGTCGCCAGGTGCATGCCCCATTCCACCGGCTGCAGGGATCTCCCGCCGAAAGGCGACAGGACAAGTACCCGCTCATACCCGGCCGCCAGATCGGCGTTCTCGGCGTTCGACCGGTAGCCGCCGTCGAGGTACCAATGGTCTCCGACCCGGTAGGGCCTCGAGCTCGAGCAGCTGGCCGCAACGGCATCCACCAACTCAACGCCACTTCCTCGATCGAAAACGGCAGGGTCGCCGGTTTCGGCATCAACGGCCGTGATGAGTACCTGCCTATCCGGCCAACGTTGGTCCAGGAGCCGGGACGCCACAACAGCACGCCATTTCGCTTGCCAGGTATCGTCCGCCGCGGCCTCGGACTCCATGGCAGCCGCCCCCAGCCGACGGCGCATGTCGGCCGCACCGCTGGAGGAGGAGATGATGTGGTTCATCCTGGCCAAGTGGCTCGACACCGGCGACGGACGGCCACGGTCAGCTCCAGCCGAGGCCGGGCGCCGTAAGGCTTCAGGAACAGGCGCGACGGCGGCCGCGAACAGTTCCGCAGGTGCCGATGCGGCTATCTGTGCTGCTGCAGTCGATCCAGCCGACGTTCCTACAATGAGGTCGGGGTTGGTGACGTCAACCCCGGAAGCGTGGAGGCCGGCTATAACGCCGATGAGCCAGGCGTTGCCGGTGGATCCCCCGCCTCCGAGTACCAGCGCAGTATGGGAACTACGCACTGTTGAAGAAGATGATGTGTTCATTGGAGTTGCCTTTCGCAAATTGCGGATCACGGCACTCCCGGAGGCGACTACTTCAATCGCCCGATCGTGGACAACAAGGGAGCGCCCACTATGGATACTGCGTTCATGGGTCTCACCTCCTGTCGAAGAATCACGATCACTGAAAAACTAGCACGCGAGCCGAGCCGCACGCACGCTTAACGGCAAAAAGCCTCCCGGTGTGTGGAGGCCTTTATGGAGTTGCTGCGCGGTGTTTCCGGTGTGGTTGTTAAATGTGGGAGACCCCCCGACCCGTGTGGGTTGGGGGGTCTCGACCTTAATGGTTGTCCGGCGGTGTCCTACTCTCCCACACCCTCCCGGGTGCAGTACCATCGGCGCTGTGGGTCTTA
>NZ_JAJUKH010000017.1 GCF_021538675.1 Paenarthrobacter sp. AR 02 | reverse complement strand
GTTCGACGGCGGTGGCGTGGGAACTGCTCTCATCGCGCCCGAAAATTCCTGCCCGGAGATCGTAGTGGCCATCCAGCCGCATGGCGTAACGGTGGGTCTTGCCGATGTCGGCGCCCGGACCGCCACCAACCATTCCGGCGACCAACTGCCTCGAATTGGGTGCACTCATTGAAGGATCCTCTTTGACTCTTTGGAATTTACTTGGACCGGTCCATAATGGAGGTGACGAGCAGGCCCAGTCAAGCCCCTAAGCTTGATGGAAGCTGCGAGAGGAGATACTGCATGCCGGCCACCAAGCCCACCATTCGCGACGTCGCAAGCGCCGCGGGGGTCTCCAAGTCCCTGGTCTCACTGGTCCTCCAGGGGTCGGTCAACGTCAGTGAGGGCCGCCGTCGCGATGTCCTGAAGGCCATGGAGGAGCTGGGATACCGGCCCAACCGGCTGGCCCAACGCCTGTCCGGTCCGCGCAGTGGAACCATCGGCGTGATGCTCAACGACATCCGGAACCCATGGTTCGTGGAACTGCTGGAAGGGCTTACGGCGTCCCTTCACGCGGCCGGAGTCTCCCCGGTCCTCGCCGACTCCTACACCGACACCCGCGTTGGCCGCAGCTCCTTGGAGACCCTGCTGGAGCAACGGATTGACGGCCTGGTGGTGGTCGGCACTACGACGGAATCCACCGCGATCGAAAAGGCGGCGCAGACTATCCCCGTAGTCCTGGCGGGAACCCGCGAGCCAGTGTTGCCGGGCGTCGACATTGTGGTCAATGACGACGACGCTGGTGCTCGCCAAGCGACCGAACACCTCCTCGCGCTGGGACACCGGAGGATCGCACACCTGCAGGGGCCGGCCGAAGTAGGCCGAATCCGGCAGGAATCGTTCGAGCGGACCATGCGCGACGCCGGGCTCGAGCCGGTGGTTCTCGCCGGCGGACTGAGCGAGGAAAGCGCCTACGCCGCGGCCAGCCGGCTATTGTCCGAGGAGGACAGGCCAACCGCGATCTTTGCCTACAACGACATCGCATGCATCGGCGCGCTGTCCGCCGCCGACGACCTAGGCCTATCCGTACCCGAAGACCTGTCCCTGGTGGGCTACGACAACACCTATCTCGCCAAAATCAGGCACCTCTCCCTGACATCCGTGGACAACGGCAACCTGGCAGTAGGCGTCGAGGCCGGCAAGTTCATCCTGCAACGCCTCACCACACCGGAGCTGCCCGCCCGGGTTCACCAAGTCCCCTCGCAGCTGCAGGTACGGGGGTCCACAGGGGACGCACCCGGCTAGCGCCCGCCCCGACCCGTAGGGACAAAGCCGCTTGCTAGGTTTTTGGCGCGTCCAACAACACCCGAAGGATCTCCCCGAGCGGACCCTGAAGGTCGTCAGCGGTTGCCGATTCGAGGGTCCGGCGCCGGATCGCATCAGCATTCTCGTCCCCCGTGGATCGGAGGAGAAGCAAGAGTTAGTGAGCCCTCAAGCCAGGGTTTCTGGCGGTTGCGCTTGGACGAGCCAAGACATTGCGTCATCTTTGGACGTGAAAAACCTTGTAGGAGAAGGCAGTGTCCGTCGTGACATGGCGAAATTCGCTATCACGCGGCTCACAGGGCTGGTGCCCAATAAAGCAATCCGGGAGGCGGCACACTTGGTGCTGAACACCGCTTTGGCCCCACGGGTAACTTCCTTGGTGTTCGTGATATCGATGAGTAACGGGAACTCTGCACCGTCCGCGAGCTCGTTGATCGTGGCCATGGCATCGTGGACGTCATCGGCCAGGAGGACCGTATGTGGCCCCCACACCAGATGAAGGACGTCACCATCGGTGAGCTCGACCGTTCCCTTACCGCTGCCGACAGTTATTGGCCTCATTCTTACTCCCCCAATTGTTGTATCCAACAGTAACCCCGGGAAGTTCCGCGGAGGGAGGTGCGTCGGCCCTATTTAAGTTATTCGGCGCTATCAAACAGTGGCTGGGCAGAAGCTTCCCCTTCAGGCAGCTTCCACAGAAACTGTTGCTACTACGGATGCGGTGGGAGGAACTGGTGGTGGACTACACCTGGTATGGCGTGCAGACGCGCAGCGTCGAACGGCTCACATTTACGATGGGCAAAAGCTTCCGGGCTCGATCCATCATCACCTCCTGTGAGGGGCGCTCCGAGTATGAGGTCACCCTTGATGACCAATGGGTCTTTCGGTAAGCTCACGCTTCACGGTCACGACAGTCGGAGGCTGGAGGTCCAGCGAGGCAATGACGGAACCTGGGGCGTCAATGGCGAGCGACGCCCGGACCTGGAGGGCGCCATCGACATCGACCTGGGATTCAGCCCCTTCACCAACACCCTGCCGATCCGGCGTCTCAACCTCGCCATTGGATCCCGGGCCGAGATCACCACGGCCTATATCGAAGCCCCCTCGCTCCGGGTGCTGCCAGACCCGCAGGCGTACACGAGAACCGCCGTCAATCTGTATCTCTATGAATCCCTGGACAGCGACTTCACCTGCAACATCACGGTCGATCCTGACGGTTTCATCATCGACTACCCCGGCCTGTACTCACGCCGCCTACCCCGCAGATAGACCCTCGGATCATCTACAAAATCCACAGGTCACCTGCACTGTCGCGGGCCAAGACATCTGGCTTACGGTCCCCGTTGAAGTCGCCCGGGGGTGCTGACCAGGTTCATGGCGTTCCAGCCGGTGCCGACTTGCTTTAGGGGAAGCCACTGTAGTTTCCTCGGGAGCCAAGCCGATGCGAAAAGTTCGACTAGATGAACTATAAAACGCAATATCCCCAAATATTAATGAAAATGCATTTAGTTGTAGACTGATTGACGCTTTAGATTATTTATCGCCCTCAGTAATTCGTCGAGCCAGCGAATCAGCTTTGTAGTACATGTGCATGAGCAGGGCCACCATGATGGCCGTGAACCACATACCCGAGAAGAAGATCCACGGAATACTTGAATCATCCTTGGGTAGTACTGCGAATATGACCCACAGTGTTGCCACAAAGCCGATGAGCATCACTGGAATAGCTTTCAGGGCACCAAGCGCTGAAGTGTGTGCTGCATTCCATGCACGCTCAGACGAAAGAGTAGCCTTCGAGCGGATGCCAAACGTATAGTTTGGCTTCGAATCGCCGGACTTAACCTGCGAGGCCAGCATTTGAAGTAGGCCTGCTACAACCAAGAACGCAATCGTGAACATTGTCGTGCTGAAAACCGCCCCCAAAACGATCCTTTCACAGTTACGCAATCGGATGACCGAGAAAACTCCAGATTGAAATGCCACGCTAACATTGGCCGTAACCCGTCGCAAATCACAGCCGCTGATTTGATTGGCGCCGACCACTACCCGCCTTCAGTAAGTAGTTATCACATGCGAAATAAGGAGAAGACTCGTTGGCGGAGCTGCATTCGTCTTGCAGGGGTCGGAATGGACCCAACCTGGACATGGCCGCAAGCTCCGCCGACAAAGCCGCCGTCTATTTCGTCGTCACTGAAACTGCGGCCGAGTACTAACTCGCTCACGGCTGGCTCACTTCCAAACCCCAAAGTCTTCACCACAGACAAGACGGCCGGCCGGCGGCTACCAGCTTGAACCATGCGGGCTGTGTCGGCGCCTTGTTCTCAGGGGGTACCGGCGCACACCCAACAACACGATGACCACGGCGACAAGCCAGAATAAACCAGCGCCGATCAGCAGTACGATCCTGCTGCCGAGATGGTCCGCGAGCACACCAGCCGACAACGGCCCAGAACGATACCCGCGCCGCGGAACGCTCACATCCGGGCGATGGCAGGCACGGGCCCCAGCCTGGCATCTGGACCTTGAGCACAAGTAATGTCAGCGGTGGACCATCGATTACAGACACACAGAGGCCACCCCAAGCAGCACCAACAGCACTGTGACGTCGGACGTGAAGGCAACGGCAATGCCGATGCAACCGCGCAGGCTAAACGTGTTTGTCAGGTTCTCGTGGTCCCGACGCGGTCCAGCCACCGGCGACAAGCGGCCCCAAGACGACGCTAGGCAAGAGGCTAAGCACAACAGCGGAGTCACAGTCCACGTTGACGCCCCGGCTGTCTGGAAGGCCAGCATCAAAGCCGCCGTCGCCATGGAGGCGCCCAGACTGGACAGGCCCCGGCTAAATGCCAGGAGGTTCAACTTCGCACCGCTACCGGTCCGGGATTTCGGGACTTCCGCTCAATCTCAACTCTTGCAATGGGCCCCTACCCATGAAGAGGTGTAGGACAACCACGACCTACCGAACGCACCAAGACAAGATCACATACCCCCAATTCAGAGCAGGCGGAGGGCCCACCAGCCAAGACCCTGAACCCGCTCCCCCCAAAACTGAACAGGCCCACCGGCGGGCCGGCATCAGCCGGCACCACGCATCGGGGACTCGTGTCCACATTTGTACACAGGTTAAAGCAAAAACCCCCTCTGACGAGGAGGTATGCCGTTCCCGAGGTGGTACTCGAACGCGATTCTGGGCCTTGTAAACACTGGGAAGTCGCGGAAACATGCGGAATCCGAGGCAGTCCGGCAGTTGTACGGGCCAGTCCGAAGGGAAAGGTGTGCACAATGTGCACACCTCCTTTTTGCGATTCCGACGCACCAGGTCAGCGGGCTACGAGGTGCTTCGAAATTGCCGCTGCAGAGTCCCTTAAGTCGATGCCTCCTGCGGCGACGCCCACAACCAGCTCGAACCCCTCATCAGTTGCGAAGTCGTGGCGGCCGTGGACTAGTTGCCGTCGCTCAGGGGATGAAAACGTGCGACGGACTCCAACAAAGCAGCTGCTTTCGTCGCCAGATCACCGTATGCCTCTGCACCCATGACGGTTGTCGCAGGCCTGGCCAACGCCGATGCCAACAGACCAACATCCCGGATGTGGAAGCCATAGCGGTCTACAACCTGCAGGGCGTCCTCAATGTCCAGGTACGTTGTCACGCGTCCTCAAGGCGGGTCAGCAGTTCAGCGTCGTGACTCATCACAAAGTCCAACCCTTCACTGATCTCCCGGCGACGGGCGTGCCGCTGCAAGACCAACTCAGCTCCCTGCAGGAGAAGCGCCGACTTGGCCGCTCCACTTAGCCTTCACCGATCTGGCACAGGAAACTGCCCCGAGTGGCTCAGCAAGCGTGTCAACCATCACCCGGGAATTCCGTACGCTGATTTCTCGGGCCCCTAAAACCCCTGCCGAACCAGCCTTCCGCACGGCTTCTTGGGCAGCACGCCCTTTTTCCTCTACCTGCATTGTGCACGACGCACCGTGACCCGAGACCCCTCATGTCTAACGTGATTTTCCACACACCAAGTTCAACCCGGAATCATGAGGAGATACATATGCCGAACTACAGGGTGTCGATGGATATCGGCGGAACGTTCACTGACATCGTCGCGTACGACCAGGCTGCAGGGACCTATGAGGCGACGAAAGCATCCACCACGCCGGGCAACTTGAGCGCCGGCGTCATCGCCGGCCTCGAATCGATTGTTACCGACCTTTCCGATGTAGAGTTCCTGGTCCACGGCACGACGCAGGGACTGAACGCTTTCCTTGAGCGCCGCGGTGTTTCCGTTCTACTACTGGCGACGGCCGGCCTCGAGGATTCGTACCACATCGCCCGTGGCCCGCGCCTGGAGCTCTATAACGCCCAGTACCGGAAGCCGGCTCCCTTGGTCGAGCGGAAGGACGTCATCGGCGTCGGCGGCCGCCTTGACGCCCAAGGCCTGGTAATCCGCCCGCTCGATGAAGTTGCCGTCCGCCAGGCGGCCCGCCGTGCCCTGGAAGAGGGATACGGCGCTGTAGCCGTGGCATTTCTCTTCAGCTACAAGAACCCGGCCCACGAACTTCGCGCCCGCGAAATCCTGCTCGAAGAACTCGGCGAAGACTTCACCGTCTCCCTCTCCCACGAAGCAGCGAAGGAATGGCGCGAATATGAGCGCACCTCCTCCGCCGTCGTCGAGGCCTACACCGGCCCCGTGGTCCGCAACTACCTCCTGGACCTGGAAGAAAAGCTCGCCGACCGCGGCGTGGAGGCCCCGCTGCACATCATGCAATCCTCCGGCGGCGTACTCACCGCGGAATCAGCCCGCAAGCGTCCCCTCCAAACGCTGCTGTCCGGACCGGTTGGCGGTGCGATGGGTGACGTCGAACTGGCTGCCGTTTCCGGCAACCGCAACCTCATCGGCGTTGACATGGGCGGCACCTCCTTCGATGTCTCCCTGGTGGTCGACGGCAAACCCGACGTTTCCACCGAGGCCCACCTCGAAGGCCTGCCGATGCTCATGAGCGTCGTCAACATCCACACCGTGGGAGCCGGCGGCGGCTCGGTGGCATGGCTCGAAGCCGGCGGGCTCCGGGTGGGCCCACGATCCGCCGGTGCCACTCCCGGCCCGGCCTGCTACGGCCGCGGCGGCACCGAACCTACCGTCACCGACGCCAACCTCGTGCTGGGCCGGGTCGACCCCGACTGGTTCGCAGGCGGTCAGGTCGCCCTTGACCGGGAAGCGGCCATCACGGCCCTCAAAACCGTGGGGGACCAGCTCAGCCTTGACCCGATCGCTATGGCCGAAGGCATCTGCGATGTCGCCAATTCCCAGATGGCCCAAGCTATCCGGACCATCACGATCTCCCGCGGCATCGAACCTCGCGACTTCGCCCTGGTCGCCTTCGGCGGCGCGGGCCCCATGCATGCAGTCTTCCTCGCCAAGGAGCTGGGGATCCCGGAAACCGTGGTTCCCCGCTTCCCCGGCGCGTTCTCGGCTTGGGGCATGCTGCAGACCAACATCCGCAAGGACTTCTCCGAGCCGTACTTCTACCTCGACGAAGACATCGACGTCGCCGACATGTCCGGGGTCCTGCGGCGGATGGAAGTGGAGGGACTAGGGTCCCTCGTCTCGGAGGGGGTTCCGGAGGAAAGCCGCCGGACCAATCCCTCCGTGGACGTGCGCTACCAATCACAGGAATTTTCGCTGAACGTTCCTTTGACCTCCGCGGACGAGCCCGAGTCAAGAGACTTCGTCGCGAACCTGGCGGCCCGCTTCTCCACCATGTACCACGAGCGCTATGGGCACTCCAACCCCGGAGCGCCCATCGAAATCGTCGCACTGCGCATGCAAGCTGTGGGCGACCTGGGCCGACTGCAAGCACCGCTCTTCCCTGCAGCCCAGAGCCCCGAGTTCAAACACCAGATGCGCCCGGTTGTCTTTGACCACTCGGAACACGAAACCACCGTGGTGCGTCGCGACGATCTGGCCGCCGGCCACGCTTTTGAAGGCCCCGCGATCATCGTGGAACAAACTGCCACCACCGTGGTGCCGCCCGGGTTCAACGTCACGGTCGACGAGTTCGGCTCCCTGGTCATCCGCATCGAAGACGCCGAAGGAAATTGAGGTACCGCAAATGACAATCACTGCAGTCAAAACCCTGGATCCCGTAACCGTTGAAATCATCCGCAACGCTCTCACCAGCGCCGCGGACGACATGAACGCCACCCTAATTCGCTCCGCCTACTCACCCATCCTCTACGAAGGCGGGGACTGCGTGGTGGCGCTGCTGGACACCGAACACCGCGTCCTCGGTCAATCCGCCGGGCTCCCGCTGTTCCTCGGCAACCTCGAAACCTGTTCCATCGCCGTCGAAGAGCTCTACGGCCGCGAAGTCTGGCAGGAGGGGGACGTGTGGATCCTCAACGACTCCTACCTCGGCGGAACGCACCTCAATGACGTCACCATCTTCGCGCCGATCTTCGACAACGGATCTGTAGTCGGTTTCGCCGCAACCCGGGCGCACTGGATGGACATGGGGTCCAAGGACGTGGGCGGCTCGATGGATGCCACCGATATCTTCCAGGAAGGCTTCCGCATGGGGCCGGTCAAACTCATGGAGGCCGGCATCGAAACCTCCGTGGTGGACCTGATCCGCACTAACGTTCGCTTCCCTTACCAGACCATCGGCGACATGCATGCGATGATCGCCGCACTCCGGATGGGAACCACACGGATGAAAGAACTGGTGTCCAGGTATGGGATGGAGCAGCTCGATGCGGCCCGTGATGAAATCTTCCGGCAGACCGAGGAGATCGAGCGCGAAACCGTCCGGAACATTCCCGACGGCGTCTACGAAGCCGAAGGCGTGCTGGACAACGACGGCATCAATCTGGACACCCCCATCCCCATCCGATTGAAGATCACCGTGGCCGGCGACACGGTGGACTTCGACGTCACCGGCTCGGCCGACCAGACCATGGGCCCGGTCAACTGCGGCGCAGCCCAAGCCGTTTCCGCCCTGCGCGTGGGGTACAAGCTCCTGGTCAGCCCGGACTCCAATTCCAACGGCGGATCCTTCCGCCCACTGACTACCCAGGTCCGTTCCGGCTCCGTGCTCGGCGCCGTCGCACCGGCACCCTGCCAGTGGTACTTCTCGCATCTGGGGCTGCTGATAGACCTGGTCTCCAAGGCCATGGCACCGGCGATGCCTGACCGCGTAGCCAGCGCCAGCCACGGCGACTCCATGATCATCACCGCGGCCGGCTTCGATCCCCGTTTCGGCCGGAACTTCGTCAGCATGGAAGCCACCCTGGGCGGCTGGGGCGCATGGAAGGGCACGGACGGCGAATCCGCCATGATCAACAACGTCAACGGTTCGCTGAAGGACCTGCCTGTCGAAATGATGGAAACCCGCTACCCGCTGCGGATCAACGAATACTCCATCCGGCCGAACTCAGGCGGCCCCGGGCAGTGGCGCGGTGGCAACGGAGTGGTCCGTGAATATGAGTTCCTCGCCGACTGCGTGGTGGGTCTCTGGTTCGAAAGGTCCAAGACACCGGCATGGGGCCTCTTCGGCGGCTCCGACGCCAAGGGCCCGGAAGTAGTGATCAACCCCGGCCGCCAGGATGAGGTCCGGACACTGAAAGCCAACGCACGGAAAATCAAGGCCGGCGACGTGGTTCGCCTGGCCGTAGGGGGCGGCGGTGGATTCGGCGATGTCGCCCAGCGCTCCCGCGAAGACATTGAGTACGACATCGTCAATGGATTCATCACCGAGGACTTCGCCAAGACCCACTACGGCTACTAAACGCTTCATCGAAAGGACTGACCGTGAAATTCAAAAAACGCCCGGCCGCCGCGATGGCCCTCATGAGCCTCGCCCTGCTGACCTCCGCATGCGCCCCGCCCGCCCAAAGCAGCACCACAGAGGCATCCGCTGCAAGTGCGGACCAGAAGCTCAACGTCGGATTCTTTGGTTTTGCCAAATCCAACGGCTTTGCACAGGGCACGTACCTTGGAGTGGAGCAGGCGGCCAAGGCCAACAACGCCAGCGCCACCTTCGTGGACTCCAACTTCAGCGCTCAGACCCAGGTCCAGCAAATTCAGGATGCCGTCACGTCCAAGCAGTTCGAGGTGATCGTCGTCCAGGCCAATGACAACCAGGCCCTCATCGCCCCGCTGACCCAGGCAGTGCAGGCAGGCATCACTGTAGTCGTCGAGTTCTCCGTCATCGGGCCGAAGTTCGATACTACCCAGCCGCAGATCCCCGGCGCCATCAGCATCGTGGACCTGCCCACCCGCAACGGCAAGATGCTCGGCGAGATGGGCAAGGAAGCGTGCGCCCAGGTGCCGGGCGACACCTGCAAGGTGGCCTACCTTGAAGGCTTCAAGTCCCTACCTTTGGACAATGCCCGGACCGAGGCCGTGAAAGCGGAACTGGCCACCGATCCGAAGATCAAACTCGTGGCCAGCGTGGAAGGCGGCTACACGCAGGACAGCGGCCGGCAGGCGTTCCAGAACGTCTCCCAGGCGAACCCTGAAGTCAACGTGGTGATCGGCGCATCCCAGGCCATCACGGGAGCCGCCGCGGCCGCCGGGAACAGTGCCATCAAGTTCATCGGCAACGGCGCGTCTGTATCCAACGTGGAAGCGGTCCGGTCCGGCAAATGGTTCTCCATCTATGTGAGCGACGTCGTGGCCAACGGCGCCAAGGCCACCGAACTGGGGCTGGCCAAAGCCCGGGGAAAGCAGGTGGAAACCGCTATCGACGAAGCCAGTCTCTCCCCCAACAACGGCAAGGGCACCAAAGAAGCACTGGATTCCCTGAACTACGTCTCAAAGTACTCGGACTAGCACAGCCCCGCTTCTAACACCCCGGGGCCGGGGCCCACCGCTTCGGCCCCGGGACCCTGGCCCTAAGTTCCCTTCCACTTCCAGAGGTCAACATGGCTATACAACAGTTGGAAAAACACGAGCACGCCAGCCGGAGAACCGCCCCCGAAATCACCGTCTCCGGGATCGGCAAGAGTTACGGGGCAACGCAGGTGCTGAGGGACGTCACGTTGTCGGTGACCCCCGGGGAAATCCACGGCATCATGGGGGAAAACGGCGCCGGAAAGAGCACGCTGCTCAAAATCCTGGGCGGAGCCATCACGGCGGACTCCGGAACCATGGAGCTGGACGGACAGCCGGTCAGGATCGCAACCCCCCGGGACGCCATATCCCACGGGATTTCTCTCATCTCCCAGGAATTGGCACTGATCCCTAACCTGTCGGTGCTGGAAAATGTCTTTCTGGGCCACTGGTCGAACAGGGGCAGCCTCCTCTCCCCCAACCGGGACTGCGACCATTTCGCCCGGCTGTTGGAAGAGACCGGTTTTGAGCTGGACCCAAGGGCAACGGTGGGGACCCTTCCCATCGGACAACAGCAACAGGTGGAAATCCTGAAAGCCCTTGCCCGCGGGGCAAAGGTGCTGTGCATGGACGAACCCACCGCCGTCCTTAACGAGGCGGAGAAGGAAAAACTCCTGCAGGTCGTCAAACGGCTGGCCCGCACCGGAACCACCGTCCTGATTGTCTCCCACTACCTGGAGGAAGTCCTGGGACTGGTGAACCGGGTGACCATTCTGCGCGACGGACAGCACATCGTTACCGAAGACGCCGGGGGCCACACTCCAGAGTCGCTGGTACGGCTCATGGTGGGCCGGGAAGTCGATTTCCTCATCCCGGACGTTCCGCAGGTACCGTCCGAAGCCGGGACGGTTATCCGGGTGGCCGGATTGACCAGTGCCAAGGTCAAGGACATATCTTTGGAGGTCCGCCGCGGGGAGATCCTAGGCATCGCCGGGCTGGTGGGCAGCGGCCGCAGCGAAACCCTGCTCGCCGTTTTCGGTGCCGACCGAACCACCGGCGGCCACGTGGAAATCAACGGCCGCCGCATCCGCCCCAGCTCCATCAGGGACTCCATCAAGGCCGGTATCGCCCTCATTCCCGAGTCGCGGAAAGAACAGGGTTTGGTCATGTCCCGACCAGTCGGCGAGAACATTGCCCTCTCGACTCTGCCCGCACGCTCATGGGCCGGCTTCGTCAGGACCCGCCGGGAATGGACGGAGGTCAAGGACGTCAGCAAGTCAGTCGACCTGCGCGGAGCCCGCCCGGGACAGCCGATAGCCAACCTTTCCGGAGGAAACCAGCAGAAAGCACTTTTCGGCAAATGGCTGTTGAATCCTCCGGCGGTTCTCCTGGTAGATGAACCCACTCGGGGCGTGGACATCGCCGCCAAGGCCCGGATCCACAGCATCATCGTTGAACTGGCTGCGAGGGGCACAGCAGTCATCGTGGTCAGCTCCGAGCTTGAGGAAGTGCTCGGTCTGTCCCACCGTATCCATGTCATGAGGCACGGGCGCATCGTTGCCGAGTTCGACCGAAACGCCACCCGTGACGAAGTCATGACTTCCGCTTTTCTGAAATAGGTGAACCACATGACCACTACGTCAGTTGCCGTGCCCTCGTCGGCAGGGAAAAAATTCAATCTGAACTTCAAAGACTTCGGGATCGTTTTTGGCCTGGCAGCCATCATGCTGTTCCTGACCCTGAACACCGGAACATTCCTCACCGGCCGCAACTTCATCAACTTGTTCGACCAGGCCGCCGTGGTGGGGCTGCTCGCCGCGGCAGCCACCCTGTGCATCATCAGCGGAGTCTTCGACCTCTCCTCGACCGCCACCCTCGCGGTCTCCGCCATTTCGGGCGTGATGATCACCCAACATTTCGGCGTTGCGGCCGGTTTCTTCGGGGCGTTGCTTGTGGGTGCCCTGCTCGGTTCGATTACCGGGCTGATCGTGGTCAGCACGAAGGTCAACTCGTTCATCGGGACACTGGCGGTGAGCATCATTTACAGGGGGCTGGCCATTGTGATCACCGGCGGTTCCATCGTCGCGCCGCTTCCTGACCAACTCGCATCCTTCCAAACCTGGACCTGGCCAAGCCTCCTCGGCCTCACCGCCGGTTCGGTCCTGATGCTGGCGATGACCGTTGTGCTGGGAATTGTTCTGTGGCGCACCACTTTCGGGCGCAGGATCTACGCGGTAGGCGGCAATCAGGAAGCCGCCCGTCTCAGCGGCATCCGGACCGGTTCCATCCACGTCGCCGTCTTCGCCATCAGCGGACTGTGCTCCGCCATGGCTGGAATGATTTTGGCCTCACGTGCCGGGTCAGCCCAGCCGGCCATGGCCATCGGCATCGAACTCACCGCCATCGCCGCCGTGGTCATCGGCGGCACCAGCATCCTGGGCGGACAAGGTGCCATGTGGAGGGCCTTCGTGGGAGTCATGATCCTCACCGTGATCAGCAACGGCTTCAACTTGCTGCACTGGGACACCACCTACCAGCAGGTGGTGACCGGCGTCCTCATCCTCGTGGCCGTCGCGGCCGACGGATTATTCTTCCGCAAATCCACCAGATGACCGGCCAGGGTGGACCCTAGAGATATGACACGGATGGATCGCGGGGCCAGGGCCCGACAGAACACTGATCAGGAGGCCCGCCAATGCGGTTAGGACTGATGCTCAAGGGCACCAGCTGCCGGGCGCTCGTTGTGGAGGGACGCTCCGTCGTCTCGGTAGCCGAACAACGGCGGGCCAGCAGCCTGGCGGAAGCGCTGGACAGCGTTCTGTCCTCGTTGCGACTGCAGTTCGGAAGCCAGATCACCGACGTAACGGCCGACGTCGGACGCGTCCTCGCCTCGGCCAGGCCCGGGAACGTCGTCGCTGTCCGCATCTCTCCCCGTCCTCCGGCCGACCAGTTCCACAACACCAGGTTGCCTGCGCACATCGAGCCCGCCGTCACTAAAACCGTGCATGTCCAGGGCGGGCACGACCTGCGGGGACGACCGCTGGCGACTCTGGGCTTGGACGCCTTCCTGCTGGAACTGCCTTCCATCCTGTCCGGCGGCCTGCGGAACATAGCCATCACCGCCGTCGGCTCCACCGCCTCCGCCGAGCACGAAACCCGCATCGCGGATGCCATCCTGTCCAACAACAGCGACATGCGGATCAGCATCTCCAGCGATTTCTACTCGGGCGCGTTCCGCGACCGTGACTACACCGCCGTCCTCAACAGCGCCCTGATGCAATCCGGCGAGGAACTGGCGGCAATGCTGGACGAGGCGGGGAAGCGCCACTTCCCCGCCGCCGCACTGTCCTATGCAAGGAACGACGGCGGCCGGGCGCCCCTGGCGCGGCTGGCGACGGCCCCCGTGCACGCGCTTCGTCCTGAAGCGGCCATGGCGATCCTCGGCGCGGCCACGTTGGGCGGCCTGAGTGACGGCGAAGTGGTTATCTGTACCGACGAGGGCGTGAGCGTGGGAAACATGCGCGGCGGCCTTCCTGTTGCGCGCAGCCTCATCCGGCAGGGGTATGAAGCGAGCCTCGCCACCAACGCCGCCATCGTGGAACCATACACGGCGAACCATCCATTCCGGCCGGGTATCAAAACGGTGGTCGCCGATATCCGCACCAGTCAGGACACCCCGCCTGAGTACGGCCTGGTGCCACCACTTCCACTTGCCCGGGACCTGACCCTCGTGGGCTGTGCCGCGACTCCGCTGACGGCGTGGATCGACAGGCTCGAAAGGGTCAGCGGACAAGCAGACCTCCACCGCGTGCAGCACCGGGCCGAGGAAGAAGCAAGCTCGGCTGCAGTCCAGCTGGGCGCCGGCCCCACAGATACCCGCATCATCGAATCAAACGTCTACGCCATGCCCTACGGCAATCCCGGAATTATCCGTATCCGGGTCCAGGCCGCGGGCGGTGCGTCCGGCTCGGAGGAACAGGCGCTTAATGCGCATGCCATGGAGGCCACGGCATGAGCACCGTCCTCACCCCGGACGACGTAGGGCACCTTCGAACCGGCGCCCACTTCCTGGCCTGCGCCATCGATCCCACCGCCATACACGTCTACGCCGGCATGATCCAGGAGGCCATGCAGACCCGGTCCGTCGAGCTCATCACCGTAGATGAACTGGCTCCGGATGACCTAGTGGTGTCCGTTGGCATGGTGACCCAAGGCCTGTTCATCTCCGACATGCCACCCGTGGGAGATGAATTCACCGGCTGCATTGAGGCCATCGAAACCAGGCTCGGGCGCAGGGTGCGGGCCATTTACTCGCTCGCCGCCGCCAATATCAACGGAATCATTCCCCTCATGGTGGGGCTGCAGTCGTCTCTTCCTGTTGTCGACTCCGATCCCATGGGGCGGGTCTTTCCTCTGATCAGCCAGACCACTTTGACCATCGGCGGGGTGGCGATCGCCCCCATCGCGCTGATGGGAGCAACCGGTGAGCGGGCCGTAGTAGAGGCGGGTGATCCGCAGCGCGCCGAGACGCTGGTCCGCGCACTCGTCACTGAGCTCGGCGGCTGGGCCGCCACTGTGATGTATCCATGTTCTGCACGGCAGCTGGCAGAGCACGGAGTCCACGGCTCCATCAGCCGGATGATCCACATCGGCGAGATTCTCGAAGCCGAAACCTCGGCGGAGAGCAAATTCCTGTCCTTGTCCGAGTTGCTGGGCGTGACGCGCATCGCCAGGGGGCGGGTGACCCACATTGAAGGCCTCTCCCGCCCGACTGACCTCGGACTGCCGGCGCAGCCCTCCAGTGTGACCCTGGAGGAGGAAACCACCGGACAAATCATCCGGATGGAGATCCAGAATGAGATTCTGCTGGTGCTCGTGGACGGTGCCGTCGCGGCGGCCGTTCCGGACATGGTGACGCTGCTCAATTCCGAGCATGGCTCCGTGGCCAACCTGGACGACCTTCGGGTGGGCAGCGTCGTTGATGTGCTTAAGCTCAGTGCCGCGCCGCAATGGTATTCGGAGGCCGGGCTGGACCTGGCCGAACCGGCCGCGTTCGGCATTCCCCTCCACCATCCAAGGCGGCACCATGGGTAGGACCATGAAGGACACGCGGCTCGACGTTGCCGGCCTGCTGGCTCACGGGTCGCTGCGCGGCACCACCCCGCTGTACCTCACCCCCTCCAGCGCCCTGGTCGAGAGCGTTGTCTTGGTCTCCCATCTCGAGGCAATCCAGCGGGTGCGGCCGAACACAGTTGTGGTCCTCTCGGCGGAAATGGGCTCCGGTGGATGGCTCGTCTCCGCCGCGCTCAGGCATGCCTGGGAACGGCGGGCCAGCGCCGTCGTCGTGGCCGGAAGCACCTATTCCAGCGCGGTGATCGGCCTGGCCGAACGGCTTGGCATCACGCTCCTGGCGGCGGAAGGGAACCCCGCCGGAGTCGCGCTGGCTTTGGCCGCCGAGATTGGCGCCGCCCTGTCAGTGATGGATGCCGAGCTCGCCCGGTTCGCCCGGGCCGTGGCCAAGGACAGCGCCCTTCCCGACGTCCTTAGGACTATCTCGCGGGAACTGGACGGGGTTAGCGTCTCGCTGGAACACGACGGCGTCGTCCTCGCCTCAACCGGCACGGCCCCACGGGACCCCGCAAAGGTCATTACGGTTGACGTGGGCGCCGCAGACGCCACCGTCCCCTCTGCCCTCACTGTGCGCCTACCCGCCTCCAGTGTCCTCAACCTACCGCTGGTCCGATCGATCCTGGAAGTGGCTGCACCCTCGGTGAAGGCCGCTTGGTTACTGGGCAATTCCCGGGACACAGTCCGGGCTGTTCCCACTGCGGCCCTGGCCCGGTTAAGCCAGGGCCTAGGTTCGTCCGGCAAGGACTTCGAGGAAGACCACCGGCACCTCCTCACACAGCTTGGGTGGCGCCGGGACGAACGCTACGCGGCAGTGTGGATCTGCCATAGCGGCCTGCGCACACCCGTAAACGACCTGACGGCGGTGCTGAGGCTGCTCTGGCGGAAGGTCTCACCCCGCAGCCCGCTGGCGGAGGTCGAAGACGGCTGGCTGGCACTTGTTCCGGCCGCCCACCAAGCAATTGCGGCGCAGCTTGAACTCCGGCTCAAGACACGGCTGCAGCCCTCCCTGGCCGAGCTGGGCTTGGTGGCCGGCCTGTCCCGCTGGGCGGAGGAGGCCCCGCCGCTCCCGTCCATCATCCAGGAAGCGCGGCTGGCTGCCGTCTCCGCCCGACCGGCGGGGCAGGGCACGGTTTTGGGCTTCACCGGCCTGGGCGTGACGGCGGCAACCACCTTCATCGACAGGGATGCCGTGGCGCTGGTCGCCGAGCTGAGCCTGCCACGGCTGATGGCTAGCCCTGACCGGGAGGCGATCGTCGCTGCGGTGGCAGCCTTCCTTGACCACCGCGGCTCGGTCAGCCTTGCAGCGGCGGCCCTCGATGTGCACCGCAACACCCTCCAGGCCCGGCTTGGCCGGGCCAGGGAATTGGGCGTCCCGCTGGACGATCCGTCCCAGTTGCTGTCAGTCCATCTGCTCCTGGACGTGCTCCGTGCGGCGGCGCCCGGAAAACAAGTTTCTAAAGGTCCCTACGAAACCAGAAAGGACTCCCATGAGTTCCCAGTTTGAATCCTTCGACGACGTCTACGCCTCCGCCCGCGACACTGTAGGCGTCCGTCTCTTCACCGCCTCCGTCATTGCCGACGATGGTGACAGCATGGCGCGCGTTTACACCACCCACCCCGAGGTCTACCCGGTTGGCGGCAAGAAGACCCTCGCGGGAGACACTAATCCTGTCTGGCTGGAGCAGGTCCTCATCGGACAGCGGCCGTTCCTGGGTGCCGACAGGGAAGCGGTCAGGGCTTTCTTCTTCGACTCCGGAACCATCGAATCACTGGGATGCGGCGCGATTGTCAATGTCCCGGTGCTCAGCGACGGTCGTACGATCGGCTCGATGAACTTCCTGGCACCCGAAGGCAGTTATGACCAGTCCTCGGTGGACGCCGCCGTCGAGGTTGCGAGGCGCTCTGTCCGGCTCCTCGAAGACGCACTTGCTGCCACGAGCTAGCGTGCGCCCCCCCTATTGGAAGGAAATACTGCACGTGATCCCCAACTCCCAGGGAAGCCTGACCATTCGGAACGCCAGGATTTTCGACGGCGAATCACCCGCCCTCATTGAGGGCTCCATCGTCATCCGGGATGGCAGGGTCACCGCCGTAGGCAGCACCGACGAAGACACTGGCGCCGGAAACATACTTGACGCGGGCGGCCGGGTGGTAATTCCCGGCCTCATCGATGCCCACTTCCATGCGTATGCGCTCAGTCTGACGTCGGCGATCAACGAAACCGGGCCGTTGAGCTATTCCGCGCTGGCCGGTGCCCGCAGGCTTGAGGCCGCGCTCGGCCGGGGCTTCACCTCAGTCCGGGATGTGGCTGGGGGTGACGTCGGCCTGGCAACTGCCATCGAGGAGGGACTGTACCCCGGTCCCCGGTACTTCTTTACCGGTCCGGCGCTGAGCCAAACCGGCGGTCACGGTGACATTCGCGCCGCGAACGATGCAAGCTGCTTCCATGGCGGCCATATGTGTGAGGTGGTGGACGGCGTCGAGGACCTGCTGCTGGCGGTGCGCCACCGGTTTCGGACCGGCGCAACGGCCATCAAGATCATGACCTCCGGAGGAGTGATCTCTCCTGTCGATCCGATCCGTGTGCCCCAGTACAGCGCGGCGGAAATCCGCGTTGTCACCGAAGAGGCATCGCGGCGCGGCAGCTACGCCACCGCGCACGCCTACTCGCCAGAGGCTATTACGCACTCAGTCCTCAACGGAGTCCGCTGCATCGAACACGGCAACCTGCTGGATGCTCAAACCGCCCGTCTCATGGCGGAGAATGACGTCTATCTCATACCCACCTTGGTGACATACGACGCTATGGGCCGCCGAGGAGCGGAAATCGGACTTACCGAGGTAGGAGTCGCCAAGAACCAGGAAGTCCTGGCCGCCGGCAAGAACGCCGTCACACTGGCGCGCGACGCCGGAGTCCGGATTGGCTTCGGCAGCGACCTCATGGGTGAGCTCGAGGATGAACAGCTGGCCGGGCTTCGCCTGCAGTGCGAAGTGCTGGGAGTCTACGACACACTCCGTTCTGCGACTTCAACGAACGCGGCACTGCTCCGGCGCGATGACCTGGGCCGTATTGCGAAGGGGGCATGCGCGGACTTCGTGATACTGGACGGAAATCCCTTCGACGAGCCCTCAGTGCTCTGGGACGAGCGCCGGAACCGCACCGTCATTAAAGCCGGCCACATCGTCCTCTCCGGCGGCCTTCCTGTAACTTCCGTCATCACAGACGAGGTCACCAGCGGCGCCTCCGCCTAAAGGCTTGTCCGGGCAGCAGGACGACGAAGATGGCGGCGCGAAGGCCCGCCGTCGTCTTCGTCGTGCATACGGGGATCCGTTACCAGTCTTAGTGCCGTGAACTGGAGGTAGACGACGTCCGGGGAGCACGAGCCCAGCACACGCAGATCGCAGGAATCAACGTCGGTATGTATGTCGCCGGGATCTTGTTTGCTTGCGCACTCACCGCGCAACACCCCTGCCCACCTTCGCCCGCGCGGCATCAAAACCGCCCACGGCATCGACAATCGGAAAGCAAAGTCACTAGATAGACTAGCTAGATTGGCTAGTTATATGTATGCTTATGCATGTTCCTGATATTCCTTCCTACGGAGTGCTGAGTGCTTTGATTACTTCCGCCGAAGTTTGGGCGCCTCATCTCCACGCGGACGCTCACGTCCCGGACGGCCGCGCCGGATTATTGACGAGCCGCACGGATATAACCCCATCCACCCTGGACGGCACCACGGCGCCGCAGGATGGACGTGCGATGCACGGCGGAACTTTCCTGGATCCCGTGAATCCGGCTGGTGACACGGAGGTGGGCATTCGACCGCCGTTTTCGATGGCACCGAATTTCGGCCCCCTGACCCCGAAGGCCCGAGAGGTGTCTCATGGGGTTACTGGGGAAACTGGTCAGGGAAAATCGCTAGGCTTTCGGAGTTCTACGGGCGTACCTCACGCCGGGTGTTCGGGATCATGCGTCCTGGATCGCGGCGTCAATGGGGTGCTGAATGAGGGAGTCTCTACCGCGTCTTGGTGGGACGCTGCTACCTACGGTCCCGAGCCGGGTAGCCCGACTGCGTAGCTGCGGACAATAACTCACCACGAGGAAGTGGACAAGGGCCGCTCACGCCGGAGCGGTACCAGCTGGAAGGCATGATCGGCAAGCGCCTCCTGGACCCGCCCATGCCTCCAGAGCTCACAGGCAGCGCATTCCCCGCTGCAACATGAGGCGCTTGTCATGGCATAGCGATTGTGTTCGTACATATCGGCTTGGTCGAGCCATGTAGTCGCGATTTCGCTATTAGTAAGCATACTTAGTATTATTTGGAAATCACATCGCAGAGAAACGAGCATCGCATGAGTTTGGCTACTGCCACGCGTTCCCTTCCCTATCCGCTGGGTGTCACGCTGCGCGAGGGCGGCGCAAACATCGCCATCTATTCCCAGACAGCGGACGCCGTGGACTTCTGTGCGTTCGACGGTGACGGCAACGAGACGCGGACCAGACTTTCAGACCGGACGGGTCATGTGTTCCACGGCGTGGTTGCGGGTGTCACAGTCGGAACCCGATACGGCATACGGGTCGACGGCGAATGGAACCCGGACGCGGGGTTGCGGCACAACGTCCACAAACTGCTCCTGGACCCCCACGCCACCGCCATTGAGGGTGGCTACGAGTGGGGCCAGGCAGTCTTCGCCCATGACATGAATGCGCCTTCGGAGCTGGACGAAACGGACTCGGCCCCCTCGGTTCCGCGCTGTGTGGTTACCGACAACTCCTTCGACTGGGACGAAGGTACCGCCGACGTCGCTCCGCGGACCCCGCTTGCGGAGACGGTGGTCTACGAAGTTCACGTCAAGGGTTTCACCCAGCAGCACCCGGACGTACCGGCGGACATCCGGGGCACGTACGCTGGGCTGGCCCACCCTGCCGCCATCAAGCACCTCACGGACCTGGGCGTGACCGCCGTCGAACTTCTTCCCGTGCACCAGTTCGTCCAGGACAGCCATTTGGAGGAGAAGGGCCTGCGCAACTACTGGGGTTATAACAGCATTTGTTTCTTTGCTCCCCACGGCGACTACAGCTCCGCGGGCGACGGCGGCGGCCAGGTCGCCGAATTCAAAGCCATGGTAAAGGCACTTCACGCGGCCGGGCTCGAGGTGATCCTCGACGTCGTCTACAACCACACCGCGGAGGGTAACCACATGGGCCCCATGCTGTCCTTCAAGGGCATCGACAATGGCGCCTACTACCGCCTGGTGGAAGGCGAGGAATCGGCATACTTCGACACCACGGGCACCGGCAACAGTCTCAATGTCGGGCACCCCGCAGCGCTGGGCCTCATCATGGACTCGCTGCGCTACTGGGTCACAGAGATGCACATTGACGGCTTCCGCTTCGACCTCGCCACAACGTTGACCAGGCAGGATGGTAGTGCGGAGCTGCACAGCGCCTTCCTCACCCTGATCCAGCAGGATCCCGTCCTGGCCCCGGTGAAAATGATCGCCGAGCCCTGGGACACAGCCGGGTACCAGGTGGGCGGGTTCCCGCCGACTGGTCTGAATGGAACGGCAAGTTCCGTGACGACGCCCGGGATTTCTGGCACGACGGCGGCAACGTACTGGGCGACTTCGCACAGCGATTCCTCGGCAGCCCCGACGTCTACGAGGCCAGCCGCCGCGCCCCCGTCTCCAGCGTCAACTTCATCACCGCCCACGACGGCTTCACCCTGGCCGACCTCACAGCCTACGACGAAAAGCACAACGAGGCCAACGGCGAGGACAACAACGACGGTGAAAGTGACAACCGCTCCGCCAACCACGGCATCGAGGGTCCCACGGACGATCCCGGGGTAAACGAGCTCCGCGAGCGGCAGCGTCGGAACTTTATGGCAACGCTGCTCCTGTCCACCGGCGTACCCATGATCCTCGGCGGCGATGAAATGGGCCGCACCCAGGACGGAAACAACAACGCCTACTGCCAGGACGACGAAATTTCCTGGTTCGACTGGAACAAGGTGGACGGCGGCCTGCTGGACTTCACAAAGGACCTGATCACCCTGCGCCGGAATAATCCGGCGCTGCGCCCCGACTGGTTCCGCCAGGCTCCGGAGACCGGAAGCGCCAACTCGGTCCAGGTCCTCCGGGCCGACGCGCAGAACTTCGGCGAAGGAGACTGGAACGAAGACCACCGGGCCATCGCGTTTGTCCTGGAACACGAGGGCTCAGATGCTTTCGCCGTGCTCTTCAACGCCGCCGAAAACGGTGTGGAGTTCACCGTTCCGGAGGCGCCCCGGCAGGAATGGGAGCTGGCCCTTTCCACTGACCCCGACCAGCAGGTGGAAGCACCAGTGAGCACCCTTATTGTGCGGGACCGTTCGGTAACCGTTCTGCGTTCGCGAGCTTGAGATCCTCTGCAGCCCGGCAACGCACGAGCCGGGCTGCCGAGGGGCCGACGGATGGTCAAGAAGCGCTGCTAAGAACTGTCTTCACTGGCTTACGGTCAGTTTTATCCAGGGCAAAACGGCTGGTGCGGAGCTGTTGGCGCGTCTGTATTCCTAAGATCTGCCCTCTTACGGAAGTGGGTTTATCGGCGCTGGGCTTGTCGATGCCGCGCCCGCGAGAGATCCGATTGTCCCGTTACCGTCTGGAGGAACGAACGCTTTCCCGTCAAGACTGACAGCACCCCTTGATTGGAAGCCACACAACATGATGCTCAAACGCAGGTGCAGAAAATTTGTAGGAAAGGGACGGGTTCTTCTTTTAGCGGCCCGAACCCTGCCCTCCTGCATCCAAAACCCGGAAGTTTGGGCGTAATCAACTCCCTTAACTCTCCGGTCAGAGTAGAGGCCTGGTCCTGCAGGGTCTGGACTTTCGCATGGCTATGTGGCTGTGAGCAGGAGGGCATGTTGCCAGGAAGTGAGAGACCCAATGAAGAGGTGGTTACTCCGAAAGCCAAGCCAGGAGGGGGTTAATTGTTGTCTGCTTTAAGTGTGGACACTGTCCACACCTCCTTTGGCAGGACCAGAATCGACCAGACGCAACGGCCACAGGCGAGTTCGGATTCGAAAGAATATCCAGCGTGATCTTCGGTCAAGTCATGTCGACACCACAACCGCACTCCATGAAGTAGTGAGCGGCCAACAAGTGCCGAATGAACACCACACGAGAGGACACCAGTGACCCCACGACCTGGCAAGGGGAACGCCCACACGCCAGGATGCCGAGCCTCCCCCATCCAAACTGAACAGGCCGTGCCCGGCGGCCAGGCACCACCCGGGCCAACTAATCAGAGGCACATGTCAAGCTTTGTACACACGTTAAAGCAAAAACCCCCTCTGACGAGGGGGTATGCCGTGCCCGAGGTGGGACTCGAACCCACACACCTTTCGATACTGCATTTTGAGTGCAGCGCGTCTGCCAATTCCGCCACTCGGGCGCGGATTACCGGGAAGTTAATTCTCGCTGACTGCTCTCACTTCTGTGAGCAACGCGATCCTTTCCCAGCACGCGAAACTACTCTACATGCAGATAGGCTGATTCAAAGAACCGGGCGCGCTGATGCAACAAAAACCAGCCATCAAAGAGTCCACACTAAGATGGACATGAACCCGCCGAACCTTTCCTAGGAGATCCCGTGACCGAACAGACGGAGTCCGCACCCACGAGCCAGCCGGCCCGACGCGTTGTCGTAGCCGAGGATGAGACGCTCATCCGCTTGGACATTATCGAAATTCTGAAGGGCGAGGGGTACGACGTCGTCGGCGAGGCTGACAACGGCGAGAAGGCCGTGCAGCTGGCTGAGGAACTGAAACCGGACCTGGTCCTCATGGACGTCAAGATGCCGGTCATGGACGGCATCTCGGCTGCTGAGAAGATCGTGAAGGCCCGGATCGCTCCGGTTGTCCTGTTGACCGCCTTCAGCCAGAAGGAACTGGTGGAGCGTGCACGCGACGCCGGCGCCATGGCTTACGTTGTGAAGCCCTTCTCCCCCGCGGACCTCATCCCCGCGATTGAGATCGCGCTGAGCCGCCACGAGGAGATCAAGGCGCTTGAGAACGAGGTATCGGACCTTCAGGAGCAGTTCGCCACACGCAAGCTTGTAGAGCGCGCCAAGAGCCTCTTGACCACCAAGATGGGCCTGACGGAGCCGGAAGCTTTCCGTTGGATCCAGAAGACCTCCATGGACCGTCGCCTCAGCATGCGTGAGGTTGCCGAGACCATCATCAACCAGGTCAACTAGCGCCACACCAGCAGCAAAACAACGACGTCGGCCGCTCACCTCACGCGAGGTGCGCGGCCGCCGTCGTACCCGCCAAAAAGCAAAACAAAAGCGGGCCCCACCAAGTGAACTGCTCCCCGAAAGTTGGACTGAAAATTCAGTTCTGACTTACGGGGAGCAGTTTGATGTTTAAGAGCAGTTCATTGTCCGAGGAACAGCGTGCGGCCGCGGTGGTGTTGTTCGGACGCGG
>NZ_JAJUKH010000016.1 GCF_021538675.1 Paenarthrobacter sp. AR 02 | reverse complement strand
GTGGGACACGAGGACCTCCTGGTATCTGTGTTTGCTCTCGACAAGCTCCACATAACACCCGGAGGTCCTCTTTACTTCGTCAATTCCAGCCCCGTGTCATCAACCTGCCGGGACAGTACATCTAGGCAGCACTCACATCGGGCTCATGCGGACAGTTGCGATTGCGTCGCTAGACTGTCCGCATGAGCCTGAACGAGCACCATTACGCGCTGACTGTCCGTTGGACCGGGAACCTCGGCGAAGGCACCTCTGGTTACCGGAGTTACTCACGAGACCACGATGTAGAGATTGCCGGGTTGCCCACGCTGAAGGGCTCAGCAGACCCCACGTTCCATGGTGACCGGAACCGGTTCAACCCCGAACAGCTCCTGCTGGCTGCGCTCTCGCAATGCCACATGTTGTCTTTCCTTCACGTGGCCGTCAAACACGGCGTGGTGGTCTCCGCATACGAAGACAACGCGGACGGCCTCATGAAGATGAACAGGGACGGCAGCGGGCAGTTCGAAGCCGTGACCCTGAAACCGCACGTCACCATCGCCGATCCCGCTCACGCCGCCTTGGTCCCGCAGCTTCACCACGAAGCCAACCAGCTGTGCTTCATCGCCCGAAGCGTCAACTTCCCTGTACACCACGAACCCATCACGACGGCGGCCGCCGCCTAACGCCGCCGGTCCCGCCACAGTGCCACGAGCCTGCGTTCGGCGTCCCGGCTGAGGCCTGCTTTTCGCTCCCTGTCCAAGCCACGGCCCCGCTCATCCTCCAGCGTGGCTGCGAGTGTCTCCCGCCACGGGCGGAGCCGCATACCCGCGTCCCGGGCTGCTTTGTTGGAGCGCGCCTGGAAGCCTTCGTGGTCCGGCGGAAGCCACAAGGGCAACGAATCCGGTCCAGCCCAGTACTCCACGCCCTGCTCAACGAGCCAGTCCTGGGTGGGACGGATGGCGTCCTCCGCGACCGGTCCGGCCAACCGCCGGGACTCGGAGATGTAGTCGGCGAAGCCCACAACCTCGCCCACTGCGTTGTAGGTTCCTGCCAGGCCCTGTTCGGCGGCTTGGAGGATCCATGCAGCCAGATCCCGGACATCGATGATCTGGGTCGCTGCGTCCGGAATGTCCGGGACCAGCACCGTGTCAGGGCTGGCAGCGAATCGTGCCGGCCAATAACCGTAGCGGTCCGTACCGTCCCCTGGTCCGCCAATGAGCCCTGCCCGGACGATGTGTGCCCTATCCCCCAGCAAGGCACGCGTCAGCTGTTCGATCGCTGACTTCGACTCGCCATAGGTTTCCGGCGTTCCCGCCTGCCCCTCCGGCAGCGGTTCCAGGAGGGCCGCGTCTTCCGTGGCCCCCGGTACCGAGTGGTCTGCGTACACCGAGCAACTTGAGACGAACGTCCAGTGCTTCGCGGCAGGGCCCAGCGCTTCCAAAGCCGCCCGGGCCTGCACTGGATCACGGGACACCTCGACGACGGAATCCCACCTTCCTGCCACACCGGCGAAAGCCGCGGCACCCAAGGCACGGTCGCCCCTGACCCAGGTGGCGCCGTCGGGCGGTTGAGCCGAAGTACCCCGGGCGAGGCACGTCACATCGTGCCCGGAGGCGACAGCCTGCCGGGCGATTTCCGCGGACAGGAAGGCGGTGCCGCCAAGGACCAGGATGCGCATACCGTCACGCTACGGCGCTAGGGTTGTCAGTGGACAGAGTGTTCCGCGCCCGGCGAACACGGGCCGACGACAAGGAGATAGTGCACCTTGACCTCCATCCCCCTAGCGGAAACCATCACCTTGGAACCAGAGAAAATAGACCTCGTATCAATCCTCATCACCATCGGTGTGGGGCTGGCAGTCTGGATCGTTGCGCGGTTCATCATCGGGCGCATCACGCGCCGGGTGTCTGCCGGTAGCTCCTTCTTCAAGAAGGCGCACTTCAAATGGGTGCAACCCGCCATACGCGCACTGGACCACGAACGGCGTTCCCAACGCGCCGAGACCATCGGCACGCTGCTGACAAGCCTGGTGAGCGTCATTGTTGTGGTGATTGTCATCATCTACGTCCTGAAATACATGAACGTGGACGTCGCGCCCCTCCTGACCAGCGTGGGCATCCTGGGTGTCGCCATCGGTTTCGGCGCCCAGCAACTGATCCGTGACTTCCTCGCGGGCATCTTCATCACCATCGAGGACCAATACGGTATTGGCGACGTGATCGTTACCAGCGAAGTGGTTGGTACCGTTGAATCCGTGGGATTGCGGATTACCCGGGTCCGTGCCGAAGACGGAGCCATCTGGTACCTGCGCAACGGAGAAATCCTGCGGGTCGGCAACCGCTCGCAGGGTGACTACGCGCCGCTTGAAACACCTGATACCAGCGATGGCCCCGGCGCTGCCGCTGCGCCCGTGACTGCCGGCGCACCACGCGCCACGAAGGCCGAGGAGAAGTCCAATGAGTAACATTTCCGGTGGCCAGCCACCAGCGCCACAAGCCGGCCCCCGCCGCCAACTGATGCAGAACGACCCTTTCAGCCAGCCCGCCTATACGGACAGCTTCTACGCTGCCGTCGGCGGGCATGAAACGTTCGTCAAGCTTATTGACGTCTTTTACGACGGCGTGGCCACGGATCCGCTGCTGCGTCCCATGTACCCCGAAGAAGACCTCGGGCCTGCGAAGCGGCGCTTCCTCATGTTCCTGGAACAGTACTGGGGCGGGCCCACCACATATGGCGAGGAACGAGGACACCCCCGGCTTCGGATGCGGCACATGCCGTTCCGGGTCACCCCCGAGGCGAAGGACCGTTGGTTGTTCCACATGCGGACAGCCGTGGACGCGTTGGACCTGTCGCCGCTGCATGAAGGCACCCTGTGGGACTACATGGAACGCGCAGCGCTGACCATGGTCAACAGCCCATCAGCGGGCCCGGACGCCTGAACCTCAGAAACCGAGCCCGAGCCCTGCGCCGGTACGGACCAGTACATGGCCACGGGGTCCGCTCAGCCTGAACCAGCGGCCGTTTCGGTACACCTGCTGCTCACCATCGGCGAGGAAACCCAGGGCGAAAGCCGCGAAAGCCGCGCCTGACGGCAGGTCCTCAGCGCCAGGCATTCCGCGTCCCCAAACGGCAGCCCTGGCGGTGTTGATGACGGCGGCACCCGCCACGGCAGGAACGACGCCAGCCACCTCCGCGATGCCCGCCTCGGCCGCTGACCTGAGGTCGGCGTCGGGAATTGAACCTTGCGGTTCCCAACCGGCCCGCGGTGCCCCGACGCCGGCCCAGGACTCCGAAACGGTCGACGGCGGGATGGGCAGGTCCACGTCCCCGTCGCCTGAGCGGGCCAAACGGTCCATCACGGACGCAAGCGTCACCGTTACGTCGGCCTGGGCCTGCTCCGCCAGGGCCATGGTCCGCAGGCCCAGGATGGTGGGGGTGGACTCGCCGAGGATGCGCGGCCGCAGCACGCACACATAGGCCGCGAGGACCCTGCCCGAGGCCTGCAGGCGGATGGCACCGTCGTCGATGCTCTTGGCCCGCGTAACGAAGGTCCGAAGATCGGCGAGGTCACGGGGATCGGCGAAGCGGAAGGACTGGGTCAAGACGTCTGTCACATGATCGACTCTACCGGCATGTCCCCGGTTGAGAGGGGTCGGGGCGGCGTCTAAAGTCGAACCATGACTGAGACGAACGCTGGCCTCGACGTGCAGGCACCCGCAGAAGACCCCATGGATGTGCTGATCGGCCTGCTGGACCTTGGTGATTTTGACGGAGCCCGGACCAACGAGGACATCTTCCTCGGGCCGTCCCAAAAGCAGCCCCGGCACCGTGTTTTTGGCGGCCAGGTCCTCGCCCAGTCGATGATGGCAGGAATGCGGACCGTGGAGCAGGACCGGGTGGCCCACTCCATGCACGGCTACTTCCTCCGGCCCGGTGACGCGAACAAGCCCATAACTTTCGGCGTCGAGCGGTTGCGCGACGGCCGCTCCTTCTCCGCACGCCGTGTGCACGCCTACCAGGACGGCGTTCCGATTCTGTCGATGATCGCCTCGTTCCAGGTGGAAGACAGCGGGCTGGACCACCAGGCGAGCATGCCGGAGGGCATCCCCGATCCCGAGTCGCTGCCCAGCACCGCTGAGCTGCTGTCCCACTTCGACCACCCGATGGCGCGGCACATGTCATCCGAACGGCCCTTTGATGTCCGGCACGTGGATCCTGCCCTCTATGTCTCTCCGCCGAGCGAGCATGTGGCCACCAACGCGGTGTGGATGAAGACCATTGGCCCCCTTCCGGATGACCCCAATCTGCACCGTGCGGCCCTGGCCTTCGCGAGCGATTACACGCTGCTCGAACCCATCCTCCGCAAGCACGGCCTTTCATGGATGACGCCAGGGATGAGCGTGGCCAGCCTCGACCACGCCATGTGGTGGCACCGGCCCGTGCGGGTGGACGAGTGGATGCTGTACGTCCAGGAGTCCCCCAGCGCCCAAGGTGCCCGGGGACTTGCGACGGGACGCATTTTCAACCGCGACGGCGTCCATGTCGCCACTGTTGCGCAGGAAGGCATGGTCAGGATTCCGTAGACCACCGTTGCCTTAAGCCGAAGAGGCCGGCCCCCTTGGGGACCGGCCTCTTCGTGTTTCAGTTTTAGTCGCGTGTGAGCTCTAGTCGTGCGTCAGCTCTAGTCGCGCGTCAGGCGGCGGTGGGTTACGCGGTGCGGCTTAGCCGCATCCGGGCCCAGGCGCTCCACCTTGTTTTCCTCGTAGGCGTCGAAGTTGCCTTCGAACCAGTACCACTTCGAGGGGTTCTCGTCATCGCCTTCGTAGGCCAGGATGTGCGTTGCCACCCGGTCCAGGAACCAGCGATCGTGCGAGACCACCACGGCGCAGCCCGGGAACTCGAGGAGCGCGTTTTCGAGGCTGCTCAACGTTTCGACGTCGAGGTCGTTGGTAGGCTCATCGAGGAGCAGCAGGTTGCCGCCCTGCTTGAGCGTCAGCGCCAGGTTGAGTCGGTTGCGCTCACCACCGGAAAGAACACCGGCCTTCTTTTGCTGATCCGGACCCTTGAATCCAAAGGCAGAAACATAGGCACGCGAGGGCATTTCGACCTGGCCGACCTGGATGAAGTCGTTGCCTTCCGACACGACCTCCCACAGGGTCTTGTTGGGGTCGATGCCACCACGGGACTGGTCCACGTAGGAGATCTTCACGGACTCGCCGATCTTCAGATCGCCGTCGTCCAGCGGCTCCATGCCCACAATCGTCTTGAACAGCGTGGACTTACCAACACCGTTGGGTCCGATCACACCGACGATGCCGTTGCGGGGCAACGAGAAGGAGAGGTCCTCGATCAGGACGCGGTCATCGAAGCCCTTCTTCAGCTTATTGGCTTCAATCACCAAAGAACCAAGGCGGGGTCCCGGCGGGATCTGAATTTCTTCGAAGTCCAGCTTGCGGGTGCGCTCCGCCTCGGCAGCCATTTCCTCATAGCGGGCCAGACGGGCCTTCGACTTGGTCTGACGGCCCTTGGCGTTGGACCGGACCCACTCAAGTTCCTCGCTCAGGCGCTTGGAGAGCTTGGCGTCCTTCTTGCCCTGGACCTCCAGACGGGCTTTCTTCTTCTCCAGGTACGTGGAGTAGTTGCCTTCGTAGGGGTACAGGTGACCGCGGTCAACCTCGGCGATCCACTCAGCGACGTGGTCAAGGAAGTAGCGGTCGTGGGTGACGGCCAGCACGGCACCGGGGTACTGGGACAGGTGCTGTTCAAGCCACAACACACTCTCGGCGTCCAAGTGGTTGGTGGGCTCATCAAGGAGCAGGAGGTCCGGCTTCTGCAGGAGGAGCTTGCAGAGCGCTACGCGGCGGCGCTCACCACCGGAGAGGACAGTTACATCGGCATCTGCCGGCGGGCAACGCAGTGCGTCCATGGCCTGCTCGAGCTGGGAGTCGATGTCCCAGGCGTCGGCAGCATCGATGGCTTCCTGGAGCTTGCCCATCTCATCCAGGAGGGTGTCGTAATCCGCGTCCGGGTTTGCCATCTCTTCGGAAATTTCATTGAACCGCTGGATCTTGGCGTAGATTTCGCCAACGCCTTCCTGGACGTTGCC
This sequence comes from Paenarthrobacter sp. AR 02, assembly GCF_021538675.1. Classification (GTDB taxonomy): domain Bacteria; phylum Actinomycetota; class Actinomycetes; order Actinomycetales; family Micrococcaceae; genus Arthrobacter. The sequence goes on along the minus strand of NZ_JAJUKH010000016.1, from coordinate 57,888 downwards.
CAGGACGGTCTTTTCCTCGTTCAGCGGCGGTTCCTGCAGGAGGATTCCCACGGTGTAGCCGGGGCTCAGGCGGGCTTCGCCGTTCGAGGGCGTGTCCAGTCCAGCCATGATCTTGAGGATGGTGGACTTACCAGCACCGTTCGGGCCCACGACGCCGATCTTCGCGCCGGGGTAGAACGACATGCTGACATCGTCCAGAATAAGTTTGTCGCCAACGGCCTTGCGAGCCTTGGTCATCGTGTAAATGAATTCCGCCATACCCTTAAATCTAGTGGCTCGGCGTACATAACTCACATTCGGGTGCCCCGTGCAGCTACCGGGTGTCCCCCACGAAGCACTTTCCTGTGGCAAGGACGGGTAGCACCGTGACCACCACTCCCCCATCGCGGATCTGGCCCATGACACAGTTTTCCCCGGTCAGGGCGGCCGCCTCCATGGCGTCGACATCCAAGCCGGTGGGCGTGCGGCTGACAGATACTTCCACGTTCGCCGTGGGAATGCCCGCGGAAACCAGCGCCGCCCTTACGGCTTCCCTGTCCGGCTTGGCGTTGGCAGTGACCAGCTTCTTCAAGGTGCCCTCCACCGCGAGCCTGGTGTCTTCCACCGCGGGATCCACGTTGGCTGTCGCTACGGATCCCTCGGAGGGCGCGGTGCTGGAAGGACTGTTGGCGGACATGACGGGTCCGCTGCACGCGGTCAGCGCCAGGGCCGTCGCGACGAGCACTGACAATGCTGTCACCCGGACTCCCTCGGCTGGCCTGCCGTGCTCCGATGCTGTTCGACTGCTGATCACGTAGCCATTGTGCCATTCACAGCGGGATCGGACGGGCGTAGCTTGTCCAACAAGGAGCATTGACTCGTGGCAACGGAGATGAGGAATCAACCATGACCGGACAATCCCCGGATGCTGTGGCGACTGCCAGCATCCCGGCGAACCGCCAGAAGGTGTGGGAAGCCCTCACCGATCCTGCGCTCATCAAGCAGTATTTCCTCGGTACGAACGTCGAGACCACGTGGCGCGTCGGCGATCCGATTACCTACTCCGGCGAATACAACGGCAAGTCCTATGAGGACAAGGGAACGATCCTCGCATTCGAACCTCCGGCACTGCTGAAGACCACCCATTACAGTCCGGCCTCGGGGCTGCCTGACACCGCAGAGAATTATCACACCGTGGAATACAGCCTTGCCGAGGAAGCCGATGGGACCCGCGTAACCATCAGGCAAGGCAACAATTCGTCTGACCAGGAAACGACCCAATCAACGGAGACCTGGCAAGTGGTGCTTCGGAATCTCAAGGAATTCCTGGAGTCCTAGGGGTTAAGCGGGCATCCCCCTGGAATCACGTCCAAGGGGGATGCCGTTTGTGCCCCAGGAGGGAATCGAACCCCCGACCGGCGGATTAGAAGGCCGCTGCTCTATCCCCTGAGCTACTGGGGCGCACATGGCACGTGAAACGGCATAGGCCGCTGGCGCCACAAAGAGTTTACAGTGCGTTCGGCTGGCAACCCGACAACCCCGTGCTGCACTCCTTCCCTCCACAGGCCTTGCAGCACCAAGTTATGCACATAGCTTCGATGCGCCCTACTCGTACACTCCGCCGTGGACAAGGCTGAAAGAGCCGGACAGGCACTTCCCTACATCGAGAAGGACCACCCATGAACGACATCATCACCGTCCGCGGCTTCGTAGCCTCGGAAGTCAAAAGTTCCACCACAGCGCGGGGAACTTCCACCGCTTCATTCCGCTTGGGATCCACGGAGCGCCGCTACGATCGCGCCACCAACGCGTGGGTTGACGGCAACACCAACTGGTACACGGTTCAGTCATTCCGCTACCTTGCCGGACATGTGGGATGCAGCGTCAAGAAGGGGCAACGGGTCCTCGTCGTTGGACGCCTGCGTTTGCGGCAGTGGGAACACGAAGGTCGCGTCTACCACGTGGCCGAAATCGACGCCGAGTCAGTCGGACACGACCTCATGTGGGGCTCCGCCAACTTCACCCGCATGAACGGCAGCACAGCCCCCGCCGAAACTCCTCCGTCCGTTGAGGCCTCCGGTATACCGGAGCGAAACAGCGACTGGGATGCCGATCATGACCAAGTACCCCCGGTAGACGACACAGAAGAAGTCGCTGTAGGTGCCTCGGACGATGACGACACGATGTTGGTCAACATTGAAACCGGTGAACTGACGGGCGCCGGAGTGTGATTCTGCTGCACGTGTTCGCGTATCTGCGGGACCAGCCCTGCACGTAGCGCCTATTCTGGGTCCATGCCACAGCACGATGCAGCCCCGGGAGTCGTGACCTCTCCCGCCTCCTGGGCAGCTGTCGAGGAGTTGTTCGGAACCAAGGGGGAACCCTCCCGGTGCTGGTGCCGGTGGTTCTCCCTCTCCGGCAGGGACTGGAAGACCACCACACCGGAGGACCGCAAGAAACAGCTGAAGACTGCGTTCAGTGCGGGTCCTGCGCCGGGCGTGCTCGCGTTTGATGGCATCTCACTTTTTGGAGCAGCCGGGTTCAGCATCGTGTCCAGGCCCTCACCGGGAAGCGCTGTCATGCGGTGCCTCACAGGGACCAAGACAGGTACTGAGGTTGGGCGATGACCACCAGGGACCTGGTCCAGTCGATCCGTTCAAGCATTCGCTCCGCCGCGGACCCCGACAGGGCGCGGGGAGCACAGGCCTACATGAAGTCCGACATGCCTTCCTGGGGTGTGCGGGTTCCCGAAGTACGCAAAATCGTGAAAGCAGCTGTGCGGGAGTTCCCTCCAACATCGCCGGACGAACTGCGGGCCGCCGTGTACGAACTGTGGCGTCAGGCGGAAGCGCGGGAGGAGCGCTATGCCGCGATTGACCTGACAGGCCTGAAGATGGCGAAGGCCGACCTCGACATGTTGCCGGTCTACGAGGAAATTATCCGTACAGGTGCGTGGTGGGACTTGGTGGACGGGGTGGCGCACAGGATCTGCGCACTCCTCATTGCCCACCCGGGCACCATGAAGCCGCTGCTGCTCCGCTGGGCCGTGGATCACGACACATGGATCAGAAGGACCGCAATCACCTCTCAGCTTGCTGCAAAGGAAGGGACGGAGACCGACCTGCTGGCTGCTGTTATCCGGGCCAATATGACTGATAAGGAGTTCTTCATCCGCAAAGCGATTGGATGGGCCCTGCGCGAGTACAGTAAGACAGATCCGGAATGGGTGCGGAACTTCACCGCCGACAACGCCTCGGACCTAAGCCCACTGTCCATCCGGGAGGCACTACGTCTCCTGCCGTCCCCTTGATTTCGTTACCGGATTTCAGATGATGGGACGCAGGAAAGCCTGGTCCTTGGTGCGGAACAGGCCCTTGGTTTTGGGGTCCATGAAAATCAGATAGATCGCAAAGAAGATTGCGATGACGGCCGCGGCGATGCGGGCCAGCAGCAGGGCCAGGCCCAGGTCTTCGCTTTGGAGGTAGGGGAACACGTCCAATTGGTCCGAGATGGCGTAAACCATGAAGAACGACACCACAAAGTACAGGGCTTTGACCTGCCAATCGTTGCGGATGCCCGTCACGGCAAACAACGGAATCAACCACACGACGTACCAGGACTGAATCATCGGCGCCAGCAGCACAATGGCGGCAAACGCCAGCGTGAGGCGCCGCATGATGCGGTCGTAGTCGCCCCGGAAGATGAGCCAGGCGACAGCGGCAACCATGAGGACTTTCCCTGCGTCATAGACCGCCTTGGCAAACACTGCGCCGTCAAGCCCCAAAACGTTGGCGATCGAGCCGACAGCCAAGCCGATCAGGCCCACGGGCGCGTACCAGATCGCTACGCTCCCAGGCGCTGACAAACCGTTGATCCAACCAAATCCGTACCCGTTAACCAGGCTCAGCGCGTAGAGGAGTCCCAGGCTCAGGGCGGCCGTGAAGAACCAGAACACGAACCTGCGGGGCCACGAAGCACCCTTGCCGGCCCACAGAAGCCCGATGAAGGGCAGGAAGACCACGGTGATTGGCTTAACGGAGATGGAGAGGGTGACCAAGACAATGCCGAGGATGACACGGCGGGTTGCGCAGTAGTACAGGCCCGCGAGGGCAAGACCGATCATCAGCGCGTCATTGTGGACGCTGGCAATGAAGTTGGTCAGGAAGAGCGGGTTGGCGGCCGTCAGCCAGAGTGCCCGATGCGGGTTTACGCCGTGAAGTTCCGCCAGCTTCGGGACATAGACAATGCACAGGACAACCCCCACCGCGGCGACCAGGCGGAAGAGCATGACGCTTGCTTCCGGTTGGACGTTGGTGGCCCACACGACAAACTGTTCGATCCATAGGAACACTTGGCCGTAGGGCACTGGTGCCTCTGTCCACTGCTTGTCCGCACCCAGCTGGAAATAGTTGGGCAGGGCCGATATTCCGTTTTCGTAAGGGTTGATGCCCTCAACCATCAACCGGCCTTGCCCTATATATGCATAAACGTCCCTGCTGAAGAGGGGAACGGTGAACATCATGGGGAGCCCCCACGCCACCACGGCCTGCAACGTAGCTTTCCGGGCCTCAATGCCCCAGACCCTGACTCGCTGCCCGAGACGGAGCCAAGCGCGGACCAAGAGCATTCCGCCGATGGCCAACAGGACGATGGACAGTGCAACTCCCACGCCTTCGGTGCGCATCCAGATAAAGAGTGGTAGCCGCCTCAGTTCGGAGGCCGGAGCAAGCCAACCCACCCCCAGGGAACCGAACACCATGAACATCGAACCTATGAATCCGGCAATCAATGGCGAACAGGCGTTATCCACTTCGCTGGCTACAGCAGCTTTTGACGTGTCTGCTTTCCCTGCCAGTTGCGCGGCGGGTACGGGCACCGTCATGTGGTCGTCGTCCAATCGTTCGCCCGCTGTGTTCGGGTCACATTCTGAGTCATCGGGGGCATTCCACGACAGGAAGAAACGACACTGTCGCGCCCAAAAATCGTACCATCGGAGCACTTGGAAGCGACTGAGGGATAGGCTTGGCGCGTGCCTATTACTAATGAACGCATCGTCTGGATCGACTGCGAAATGACCGGCTTGGACCTGAAGAACGACGCCCTGATCGAGGTTGCTGCCTTGGTAACCGATTCGGAGCTGAATATCCTGGGGGACGGCGTGGACGTCGTTATCAAGCCCGACGATGCCGCACTCGAACAAATGAACGACTTCGTACGGGACATGCACACCCGCTCCAAGCTCCTGGAGGAGCTCCCCCACGGTAAGACCATGGCAGAAGCCGAAGCTGAGGTCCTGGAATACATCGAGAAGTGGGTACCGGATCCCAGGAAGGCGCCGCTGGGTGGCAACTCCGTGGGAACCGATCGGATGTTCCTTGCCCGCGACATGCCGAACATCGTGGAGCACCTGCACTACCGGGTGATTGATGTCAGCACCATCAAGGAACTCTCCAGGCGATGGTTCCCGCGTGCGTACTTCCAGTCGCCGGCAAAGCACGGCGGCCACCGCGCCTTGGGTGACATCAAGGACTCCATCGACGAACTGCGTTACTACCGCGAAGCCGTTTTCGTCGCCGCACCCGGGCCGGACACTGCCACCGCGCAGCGGATTTCCAAGGATGTGATGGCGTCCGCCGAAACACTGGGAACCAGCGAATCGGTGTGATCTGCAACATTTTTGGAGGTTTTTTCGCCAAAACCGGCAAAAGTGGACTTTGCACCCCAAAACAGCAGGTAAGCTATTTGTCGTTGCCTTCGAGGAAAGCCGGTCAAACGGACTAGCCGAAAAAGGCACATGGTGGGCTTAGCTCAGTTGGCAGAGCGCCTGGTTGTGGTCCAGGAGGTCGCGGGTTCAACCCCCGTAGCTCACCCCACCGAGATTGGCTGAAGAGCCGGTTTCCACAAAGGCCGTACCGGTTATCCGGTGCGGCTTTTGTTTTTAACCAGATCCAGGGCCGACTCCGCCTCGGAATCACAGCGTCAACGAAGGAAGATCTGACATGACCGTCCTGCCAGTCACCATCTGGGGCGAACCTGTCCTGCACCGCCGGGCAAGCGAAGTCGAGGTATTCGACGACGAACTTCGTGCATTGATAGCGGACATGTTCGAAACGAACGACGCAGCAAACGGAGTCGGCCTGGCGGCGCCCCAGATCGGCGTAGGCAAGCGCATCTTTGTCTACAAGTACGCCAATGACGACGACGTGCCCGAACAGGGCGTCGTGGTCAATCCGGTACTGACGCTCTCCAAAGTCTCCGGCGCGGCACCGGACCCCGACGAACATGTCGAAGGTTGCCTGTCGTTCCCGGGCGAGTATTACCCCTTGCAGCGAGCCGAATGGACCCGCGTCCAGGGCTTCGACGGCGATGGCAAGCCGGTGGACTTCGAGGCTACGGGCTGGTTCGCCCGGATCCTGCAACACGAGTTCGACCACCTCGACGGAAAACTGTACGTGAACCGCTTGATTGACCGGTACGCCAAAAAGGCCATGAAGCAGGCCAAGAAAAACGGTTGGGGTGTACCTGGCCTGACCTGGATGCCCGGCGTGGACCCCGATCCCTTTGGACACTGAATCCATGTCCACCAGTTCCACAGCAGAACTCTTCGAGCTCCTGGACATCTCCGGCGACGACGCCGCAGAATGTGCCGCCCTTTTGGCGACGCCACCCAGCGCAGCCGTCCTACGGGCCATCAATTCCTTGCAGGAGCGTCTGGGAACCTTTCCCCGGGACAGCATCCAGGCAAACGACGGTAGCGAGGCGGACTGGATTGAGGCCTTGCTTCGTTTCGCCCCGACGGTTCACAGCTACCATGTGGGTCTGGGGATCAGTCCTGCGGTGTCGGCTGCATCTCTGGGCGATGTAGGGCTGCAACTGCGCATTAACCGGCGGGTTCACAACCGCTTTGGGCTGGATACCTGGAGTTGGCTGACGCTCCACATGGCCGGAAACCTGTTCCGCTTGGGACGTCTGCAATTCCACTTGGTCAGGAATTCCGAAGTCGCAGGACAACAGAATAGTTCCGGGTGGGAGCTTGGCGTTCACATTCCTGAAGACGGGGGCCTGTCCCCCGCCCTGGTTGACGCCAGCTTCACCGAGGCCCGGGGCTTTTTCCCCCGGTATTTTCCGGACAAACCGGCCGACACTGCCACATGTGACTCGTGGATGCTTGATCCCTACCTGGTAGAACGGCTTCCGGACAGCAACATAGCTTCCTTCGCACGGCGTTTCACGCTGGACCGCTGCACGGATGCACCCACGGACGCCGTGTACTTTACGTTCCGCCAGCGTGGCCTGCAGGACCTGGACAAGCTTCCCCGCGAAACGTCACTCCAGCGCGTCGTGCTGGAAAGGATCGACGACGGCGGCACCTGGCAACTGGGGCATGGTCACCTGGCGTTGTAGATGGTTTGTTGCTCAGGGCATCCGGAGAGTACCCGCTTCATCGCGTCCTTTTCGGCCGCAGTGACCCAGAGCCTGTAGGCAGTCTTCACCGAAATTTGACGCGCTATGTAGTGGCACCGGAAGTTCTTGTTAGCCGGTAGCCAGGTCGCGGCGTCGCCGGCTCCTTTCTTGACGTTCGCCGGACCATCAGCTGCGATGAGGTTCAGGGGATCGTTGGCCAACGTTTGCCGCTGCTGTGCTGTGAGTTCCTGGGCACCTTTCTGCCAGGCATCGGCCAGGGCCACGACGTGGTCGATCTGGACTGCCGCGCTGGTGTCCTGACCCCTTCGGAACGTCACGTGGGCACCCGTGTAGGGTTCCTCGAAGACTCCCCCGGCGACCTTGCAGGAGGAGCCGGCCGTGAATTCAACGTCCGTAAGATCCCTGTGCAGGATGTCGTTCCGGGTGTCGCATCCATTGTGGTCCATGTCCGCCCAGGCCTGGCCGAAAGCTGCCCTGTCATAGTCAGACTTCGGTGCCCTGCCTTTCACGGGAAGCCGCTCCAAGGCCATGCTTGCACTTTCGGCAACAACGGGAGCTGCGCCCTTGACCGGTTTCATGAATGTCGCATCGAAGACGGGCGCCTCGCTGGGGCCCGCTGCCCAGGGATCGGCGACGCCAAACTGGCCGGTGGTGAAGAACCAGGCCAAGCCCGACACCACTGCTGTTGCTGCGAAAGCCAGAATGACCCAGGCGTGACGCGACCTGCGCCGGGCGCGTTTGTAGGCTGACCAGGTGATGCTCAAGGGACTCCGTCCAGTGGGGGCAGGCAATGTCCTACGAGCGTAGGACAAGGCCCCGACAGCCAGAGCAATATCCACAGTGTGGAGGAGAAGTCACACTGTGACGACGCTGATGTGGGGCTCTATTGCTCCCGCATCACGCGCTGAAGGTCTTCGGTTGCTACTTCGAGCAATGCGCGCAGCTGTTCAACGCGCTGATCCGGGACGTCACCGGCGGCATTGGCTGCGACTGCCTGATCGAGGAGTTTTTGGGCCTGCTTATGGTTGGCCCGCGCAACGTCCAGCGCGTGTTCGAGAGTGGTTTCGTGCTCAAGGGTTGATTCGTTGTCCATGAGCCCATTTTGATCAGGTTTCCCGGCTGTGGCCAGTGACACAGCCGGGAAACCCCTAAATAGTTTTGGTTGCTTAAGCGTCAGCCGTTTCCAGCAACGCGATGGGAGCAATCACGTCCTTGGCGGGGAATGACGGCGGGTTGACTCCGGCCATTTCCTCCATGACGCGGACAACCTGGCATGAGTAGCCGAATTCGTTGTCGTACCAAACGTAGAGCACCAGGTTCTTGTCGTTGGAGATGGTTGCAAGGCCATCAACAATGCCCGCGCGGCGGGATCCGACGAAGTCCGTGGAAACAACATCGGGCGAGTCGATGTAGTCGATCTGCTTGCGCAGGTCCGAGTGCAGGGACATCTCACGGAGGAAGTCGTTCACCTCGTCGCGCGTCGTGCCGTTCTCAAGGTTCAGGTTGAGGATGGCCATGGAAACGTCCGGGGTGGGAACGCGGATGGCGTTACCTGTGAGCTTGCCCTGCAGTTCGGGCAGAGCCTTGGCCACAGCCTTGGCAGCACCGGTTTCGGTGATGACCATGTTCAGCGCAGCAGAGCGTCCGCGGCGATCGCCCTTATGGAAGTTGTCGATCAGGTTCTGGTCGTTCGTGAACGAGTGGACGGTTTCCACGTGGCCGTGGATGATGCCGAACTTGTCGTTGATGGCCTTCAGCACCGGGGTGATGGCGTTGGTGGTGCAGGATGCGGCGGTGACAATCTTGTCGTCGTCGTTAATGTCCCGGTGGTTGATGCCGTGGACGATGTTCTTGAGTTCGCCCTTGCCCGGAGCCGTGAGCAGTACGCGGGCGACGCCCTTGCTCTGCAGGTGCTGGGAGAGGCCTTCGGCGTCGCGCCAGCGGCCGGTGTTGTCCACAACCAAGGCATCCTTGATGCCGTACGCGGTGTAGTCCACCGTGGCGGGGTTGTCCGAGTAGATCACCTGGACCTGGACGCCGTTGGCCGTGATGGTGTTGGCTTCCTCGTCCACGCGGATGGTGCCCTCGAAGGATCCGTGGACAGAATCGCGGCGCAGCAGGCTTGCGCGCTTGACGAGGTCGTTCTCGGCGCCCTTGCGAACAACGATCGCACGGAGTCGAAGACCGTGGCCGCCACCGGCCTTTTCAATGAGCAGGCGCGCCAGCAGGCGGCCGATCCGGCCGAAGCCGTAAAGGACGACGTCGGTGCTGGTGCGGTCGTCAGCGCCGCGCTTGCCAACGACGTCGGCAAGTTCCGCACGCAAGTACTCGTCCAGGGAGGCGCCATTGCCTTCAGCCCGGTACTTCTCCGTCAGACGCGCAATGTCGATAGCAGCAGCGCCCAACTCCAACTCGGACAAAGCGTTGAGCAGGGGTGCGGTTTCTTCGAGCAGGAGCTCGTGGTTGCTCATCCGGCGCGCGAAGCGGTGAGCCTTCAGGATGTTCATGGTGGACTTGTTAATCAAGCTCCGGCCGTGGATGCTGGTGACCACGTTGTTTTCCCGGTACAACCGGCCGATCACCGGAATCATGGCCTCGGCGAGAGCCTCCCGGCCCATCCACTTATCAAGACAAGAATCTGACGTCTGGCTCACAGAACTACCTTCCTTGGGTCAACCACATACGTCCTCGTATGCAGATGGCAGCGGCCGCCCGGAGTAGTCCTGCGGCACATGCGCCGGCGGGCTTCGGTCCACCCACAGCGCCTTGAACGAGAGCAAAGAAAATCCGCCGGCTGCGAACGCAGTCCCGGCGGCAGAACATCTACGTTCAGTACCTATTCTAGGGCGGAAGGACCGGTGGCAGGACTTTCGAAGGCGTGAAATCACTCACACGCAGTGTTTGCGCTGGTCATAAATGGATGGGTCGACCGATACGCCGGGTTCTGTCATCACTTCCGTTACCGGAAAGTGAGTAGCGGCCATCCATCTACGAACGCCGTTGCCGACGCCCTCCAGCAGCCTACCCGGACACTCGGGCGGGCAGCCCTCAAACGTGTCCTGTCTGGCCTTGCTCCGGGTGGGGTTTACCTAGCCTCCCCGGTCACCCAGGGAGCTGGTGGTCTCTTACACCACCGTTTCACCCTTACCTGCTGCCCCATGATGCAAGCATCACCGGGCGCAGGCGGTCTGTTCTCTGTGGCACTGGCCTGCGGGTTACCCCGAGTGGGCGTTACCCACCACCCTGCCCTGCGGAGCCCGGACGTTCCTCGAGCCACTTTCGTGACGCGCGACCGCCTGGTCGACCCATCCGCCATCAAGTCTACCGGCGTCGGGAGCTTGGAAAGTCCGGCGTAATATCGACTGGTGCTGATTCTGCTTCCGCCTTCCGAAGGCAAGACCCCTGCCACCAAAGGTCCCGCGATCAATTGGGAGTCGCTGAGTTTCCCCGAGCTGAACCAGCACCGCGCCACGGTTCTTGAGGCCCTGGGGACGGTGAGCGCGCATGACGATGCCCTGACGCTGCTGGGCGTCGGCGCTTCCTTGCGGGACGACGTCGAACGTAACACCCGGCTGCATGCCGAACCGGCTGCCCCGGCGCACCAGGTGTATTCCGGCGTCCTTTATGACGCCTTGGGCTATAAGAGCATGACCGCAACCCAACGACGCAAAGCCACCGAATCCATCCTGGTGATCTCCGCTTTGTGGGGCGCCATTGGTTTTGGGGACCAAGTGCCCGCCTACCGGCTGTCCATGGGAACTGCACTGCCCGACGTCGGACGCCTCGCCTCCTACTGGAAGCCGCAGCTTAACGCCGTCCTCGCCAAACGGGCTGAAGGCGAACTGGTGGTGGATTGCCGGTCGAGCACCTACGCAGCTGCCTGGGCTCCCCCCGCCGCCCAGACAGTAAACGTCAACGTTTTCAGTGAGGCAAACGGCAAACGTACGGTGGTCAGCCACTTCGCCAAACACACCCGGGGTGAACTGGCCCGGCACCTTCTGACACGGCGCGGCAAGGCGCCGGCCACGCCGGCACAACTGGCCAAGGCAGCCAGCGAAATGTGGATCACGGAATTGGTGGAGGGCACGGCCCGCAAGCCGCACGCACTCAACATCATCCTGGCTGGCCAGGTTGGGCCCAACTAGGGTCGGTCCGGCCTAGTTCCACTCTGCCGAACGGACCAGGATTACTCCCGAGTCCGGGCAAAAGACAATGTCGTCCTCTGCAGCAGCCTTGACTTCCGCGAGGTCCCCCGGGCTCAGCATCATGCCGGAGCCTTCGGATTTGCCATGGAACAACCGAGCGGCGCCCACTCCCCGCTTGGCAATGGTCTTCTCGTAGATTGCCAGGAGCCCGGCGTCCAGGGACTCTGCAAAAGCGGCCCGCTGTCCACGAACGACGGTCTCTTCGGCGGCAATTTCGGCTATGGCCTCATCGAGCTCCGCGCGGATGCTGCCAAAGGAACCTTGAATGTCATCAACGATCGCCTGCTGGGCGGTCTGGCGTTCGCGAAGGGTGTCCAAGCGCTCAAGGATCTCCAGCTCGACGTCCTCAAGGTCGGAGCGGCGCTTGTTCAGCGAGGCAATGTCGCTCTGAAGCGCCACCAGGTCCTTGGACAGGCCCGTACCGCTATTGAGCCGGGCTTCGTCGCGTTCGATGCGCGTAGCCACCTGTTCCACATCAGCCTCGGCCCGACGCAATTCCGCCTCGGCATCGTGCACGGCGACCTTGGCCGCTCCCAGTTCACCGTTTGCCACGTTCAGGGCGTCGGTGAGGTCGGTGATGCGTGGATCCGTTTCCAGTACGCGGCGACGGCCGGCCAACGACTTGAGCTTGGCGTCGAGCCCCTGCAGTTCAAGCAATTTGTATTGTTCTGCCGGTGCTGCTTTCGCCACGCTTACCTCCGCTTGTCACTGCCGGTCCCGGAGATCAGGAGCGGCATGACAACCCCTATCTGTCGGGGCTGCCCATATCTTTCTAGACTCTAGTCCCCGCCGGGAGTCAGTATGAAGTCCCAGGGATCGCTATTGGTGCTGCTGACACGGATCTCGACGTCGAAACCCTGGTCTGCGAGCACGTTCCCCAAGGCCTCGGCGGCAGCTGGGAGCCACAGCCATTCGCTGGCGAAATGTGAAACGTCTATCAAGTAGGGACGACCGTTCGTGGCGCCCTCACGGGCCTCGGAGGCCGGATGGTGGCGCATGTCCGCAGTCACGTACACGTCTGCGTGGCTGGCGCGGACAGCGGGAAGCAAACTATCGCCTGCGCCGCCGCATACCGCCACCCTGCGCACCAGGCCGTCCTTATCGCCGGCAACCCTCACGCCACCGGCCACTGCCGGGAGCATTTCAAAGACACGGGCTGCAAAATCACCGAGTGTTTCCAGGTCAGGAAGGTCACCTACCCTGCCGATCCCCTCTTCGGGCAGTCCATTGCTGGCCGGAGTCAGGGGCGTGACGTTCTCCAGGCCGAAGGCGTCTGCCAGGACGTCGGACACCCCTCCGACGGCTGAGTCACCGTTGGTATGAACAGTCAGCAATCCCGTCCCGGCCTCGATGAGGCGATGGATAGCCAGGCCCTTGGCTGACGTGGCCGCTACGGAATTCACGCCTTTGAGCAGTAGGGGGTGGTGCGTTATCAGCAGCTCGGCACCCCATTCGATGGCTTCGTCGATGACTTCCAGGGTGGGATCCACGGCAAAGAGGACCTTGCTTACCGGAACATTGGGGCGGCCCGCTACCAGGCCGACTTCGTCCCACTCCTCCGCCAGCGACTCCGGCCAGAGCTCCTCCACGGCCAGTAACACCTGACCGAGCGTGGGTTCCCCCGTGGCCTCAACTGCTCCGTCATCTTCGCCGGAATCCGCATCAGAAATGTCAGTGTCTTCTGCTTCCATACTCTTATTCTTACCTACCGGACCGAATCAGGCAGTCCCGCCACCCGGCGTCGCCGTTATTGTCCCGTAAGGTGTTGCGGGAATCATCACGCCCTCCGATCCATTGAAGAGAACATGAAAACTTTCGTACTCGGCGGCGGCTGCTTCTGGTGCCTGGATGCCGTTTACCAAAAAACCCGCGGCGTCAGCTCGGTTGTTTCCGGCTACACCGGCGGTCATGTCCGCAATCCCGACTACTACGAAGTCTGTTCCGGAACCACCGGCCACGCGGAGGTGGTGGCCGTGACCTTCGACGAAACAGTTGTTCCGGAGGAAGTCATCCTGGACATGTTCTTCGCCCTGCACGACCCCACCACCCTGAACCGGCAGGGTTACGACGTCGGCACCCAGTACCGTTCGTCGATGTTCTACACCACCACCGAAGAGAAGGTGCTGTTCGAAGAAGCAATCGAGCGCGCCCAGGCCCTCTGGTCCGACCCGATTGTGACCGAAGTAAGTCGACTCCCCGACTTTTATGAAGCCGAAGAAGTGCACCAGAATTACTACGCCAAGTTCCCCTACCAGGGCTACTGCCAGGTGATTATTAACCCGAAACTGGCGAAGGCGCGGAAATATTACTCTGCGTGGCTTACTGCTTAGCAGGGTTTCGATCCGGCTCGTTAGGCTGACCTCAGCATTCCCTCCTCAGAGATAGGCATAATCTTCATGGCAAGGATCTACGACGACGTCACGCAGCTGGTCGGTCGCACACCGCTGGTCCGTTTGAACCGGCTCACCGAAGGCCTTGACGCCACCGTTGCGGTCAAGCTTGAGTTCTACAACCCTGCCAACAGCGTCAAGGACCGCATCGGCGTAGCCATCATTGATGCCGCTGAGAAGTCCGGCGCCTTGAAGCCCGGCGGAACCATCGTGGAAGGCACCTCCGGCAACACCGGCATCGCCCTGGCACTGGTCGGCGCTGCACGCGGCTACAAGGTCATCCTGACCATGCCCGAGACCATGTCCACTGAGCGCCGCGTCATGCTGCGCGCCTACGGTGCCGAGATCGTTCTGACCCCGGGTTCCGAAGGCATGCGCGGAGCAGTGGAAAAGGCCCAGGAGATCGTGGCCAACACTGAAAACTCCATCTGGGCACAGCAGTTCGCCAACGAGGCCAACCCTGCCATCCACCGCGCCACCACGGCCGAGGAAGTCTGGGAAGACACCGACGGCGAAGTCGACATCTTCGTTGCCGGCGTCGGCACCGGCGGCACCATCACCGGCGTCGGGCAGGTTCTCAAGGAGCGCAAGCCTGGTGTGCAGATCGTTGCTGTTGAGCCCAAGGACTCCGCGATCCTCAACGGCGGCGCACCCGGTCCCCACAAGATCCAGGGCATCGGTGCCAACTTCGTGCCGGAGATCCTCGACACCAACGTCTACGACGAGGTCCTTGACGCCACGCTGGAAGATTCGGTCCGCGTAGCCCGCGATCTCGGTGCCCGTGAAGGCATCCTGGGCGGCATCTCCTCAGGCGCCATCGTATGGGGTGCCCTTGAGTTGGCCAAGCGCCCCGAGAACGCCGGCAAGCTCATTGTCGCCGTCGTCTGTGACTTTGGAGAGCGCTACATCTCCACCGTCCTGTTCGACGACATCCGCGGCTAGAACTCGGCCCGTATGCCTTCATTTCCTGTAGAAAGGTCTTTGTGAGCTTCTTCGCAAGGCTTAAGGAAGACCTCGACGCCGCCCGGTCGCATGACCCGGCGGCTCGAGGCTCTTTCGAGAACTTTTTCGCCTACTCCGGACTCCACGCCATCTGGGCACACCGGGTGACGCACCGGCTGTGGCAAAACCCTGCACTCCGTTTTCCGGCCCGCCTGATTTCGCAGCTGGCCAGATTCCTGACAGGCATTGAAATCCATCCCGGCGCTACCATCGGCCGGAGGTTCTTCATCGACCACGGCATGGGAGTGGTCATTGGGGAGACGGCCGAAATCGGCGAGGACGTGATGATCTATCACGGCGTCACGCTCGGCGGACGCTCCTTGGCCAAGGTCAAACGGCACCCCACCATCGGCGACCGGGTCACCATTGGCGCCGGTGCCAAGGTCCTGGGTCCCATCACCATCGGCGCGGACAGTGCTGTGGGTGCCAACGCCGTAGTGGTCAAGGATGCGCCCCCGGAATCAATCATCACCGGGATTCCGGCCACATGGCGGCATCGGGATGCACGATCCGAAACCAAACCTGCCGTGGATCCCGCCGAGTACTATATCGAGTACCGGATCTAGCCTCCAGCCAGTCTCTTGTAGAAATTCAGGAAAACGGCGTCGAAGATCCGGTCCGGAAGAATTCTGCGCATCGCCAGGACGCTCCAGGCCCCCCTGCCCACCGGGTAGCGGGTCCTGGGGCGTTTTGCGTTGGCGGCGCGAACTATCGTGTCGGCAACTACCCGGGCTGGCGTTGAGAGGACATGGCCCTGCCCGGACGTGGAAGCCAACGCCGCAGCGACGATGTGGGCGTGGTCTTCATAGGGTCCTTCCCCGGAGCGGGCGAGTAACCCAGTCCCCGCAATGGTTCCCCACTCGGAGTCTGTTCCGGACGGTTCGATGATGACCACGTCGATGCCGTGTGGCCTTAGTTCCAAACGCAATGAATCGCTCATGCCTTCCACCGCGAATTTGGTGCCGTGATACCAGGCGCCCAGGGGCTCGTAGATTTTTCCGCCGATGGACGAGACGTTGATGATCCTGCCGGAGCGCGCCCGTCGCATACCGGGAATCACCAGCTGCGTCATGCGTGCCAGCCCCATGACGTTGACCTCGAACTGGCGTCGGCCTTCGTCGAGGGGAACTTCTTCGAGGGATCCATAGGAACCATAGCCGGCGTTGTTCACCAGGACATCGACCCTTCCATGGGCCTTTTCCACCGATGCCACCGCGGATGCCATGGACTCCTCAGAGGTCACGTCCAAGGACAGGACCACGATTCCGTACGCTTTGAGCGGCTCCATCTTTTCAAGGCGACGAGCACCCGCGTAGACGGTGAAACCGGCGGCTTTCAGGGCAATGGCGGTTTCGAAACCAATACCTGTGGATGCCCCCGTCACGAGTGCGGTCCGCGCTTTCATGGCTGTTGTCCTTTTCTGGGGCCCAACGCACCGCCATCCGGTACGGCAAAGGCCGGTTCCTCCCAGCCTAGTGGGAGGAAACCGGCCTTCAGCGCGATGTTGCTAGTGGGTGTCGACAGCCGAGATCTCGGACTTGTCCTCGCCCCACAGGGTGTGGAAGGTGCCTTCGGTGTCCACACGACCGTAGGTGTGTGCACCGAAGAGGTCACGCTGGCCCTGGATCAGTGCAGCGGCTACGCGCTTGCGGCGCAGTCCGTCGTAGTAGGCCAGCGAGGAGGAGAACACCGGTACGGGAATGCCCAGCTGCACCGCAGTGGCTACGACGCGGCGCCAAGCCGGCAGAGCCTCCGCGATGGCCTTGGTGAAGGCCGGTGCGAAGAGCAGGTTGGCGGGCTTCTCCTCGGCAGCGTATGCCTTGGTGATGTCCTTGAGCAGTTCTGCGCGGATGATGCAGCCTGCGCGCCACAGCGAAGCGATCTCGTCCAGCTTCAGGTCCCAGCCGTACTCCTTGGCAGCGGAGGTCAGCATGTCCAGACCCTGGGCGTAGGAAACCAACTTCGAGGCGTAAAGTGCCTGGCGGACGTCCTCGACGAAGGTCTCCGGGATTTCCACGGAGGCTTCTTCGCCGGCGAGCAGTTCCTGGCCGAGCTTGCGCTGCTCGGTCTGGGAAGACAGTGCGCGGGCGAAGACGGACTCGGCGATGCCGGAGACCGGTGAGCCAAGTTCCAGGGCGGAGATGACCGTCCAACGGCCGGTGCCCTTTTGGCCTGCGGCATCAACGACGACGTCCACGAACGGCTTACCCGTCTTGGCGTCCACGTGCCCCAGGACCTCGGCGGAGATTTCGATCAGGAAGGAGGACAGATCGCCCTTGTTCCATTCGGCGAAGATCTTGGACTGCTCGGCGGGCTCGATGCCGGCGCCTGAACGGAGAAGATCGAAGGCTTCACCAATGACCTGCATGTCGGCGTACTCGATGCCGTTGTGGACCATCTTGACGAAGTGGCCCGCGCCGTCGGTACCGATCCATGCGCAGCAGGGTTCGCCGTCGACCTTGGCGGAGATCTTTTCCAGCAGCGGGCCGAGGGCGTCGTAGGACTCCCTGGATCCGCCGGGCATGATGGAGGGTCCGTTCAAGGCGCCCTCTTCGCCGCCGGAAACACCGACGCCGACGAAGTGAAGGTCCTTCTTGGCAAGGGCAGCTTCGCGGCGACGGGTGTCCTCATAGTGCGAGTTGCCGGCATCGATGATGATGTCCCCGGCCTCGAGAAGCGGTTCGAGCTGCTCGATGACGTTATCGACAGGTGCGCCTGCCTTGACCATGATCAGGACGCGGCGGGGCTTTTCGAGGGAGTCGACGAGTTCCTGCAGCGTCTCGGTGCGAATGAAGTCGCCTTCCGAGCCGTGCTTCTCCAGCAGGGCGTCGGTCTTCTCCACGGAGCGGTTGTGGAGCGCCACGGTGAAGCCGTTGCGGGCAAGGTTGCGGGCCAGGTTGGCACCCATCACCGCAAGGCCGGTGACACCGATGTGTGCTGACATCAAAACTCCAATTCGTTCGTGTACAAACAGTCCTGCGGACACGCAGGAAGCAAAATCAAAACCAGGGGCTGTAATAAACCATACGTATTTAAATCCGGGGCAGGAAAGCGGCGCCCACCAAGTGGAACGGCGCCACGTCATAAACAGTCTATGATGCCTCCTGCCTGCACTACCCTCCCAAGGGGACTGCGTTGCCATTCCTGCGCGCCATCACTCCCCGCGCCATTATGCTTACCTCTATGTCAACCAGCCTCCACCACCGCGCCGTCGAGCATCTGGGGACCCGCATTGTCGGCGGCGCCCTTCCTACTGGCCATGTCATGTTGGCGGAGCATTTGGAAGACGAGCTCAAGGTTTCACGTTCGGTTGTCCGCGAAGCGGTTCGGGTCCTTCAGTCGTTGGGACTGGTGGAGACCATCAAGCGGGTGGGGATCAGAGTCCTACCGGCCAACCGCTGGAACCCCTTCGATCCTTTGGTCATTCGGTGGCGATTGGCTGGCGAAGGACGCGGAGCCCAGTTGCGTTCGCTGGCGGAGCTGCGTTCCGCCGTCGAGCCCGTGGCAGCTGAACTGGCGGCCGATAACGCCCCCGATGCGCTTCGCAAGGAGCTGGTGGGCATCTCCCACGCCATGAAGGAAGCCGGCGACGCCGGCGACATGGCCACGTTCCTGGACCTCGACATCCGTTTCCACGCCCTGGTCCTGTCGGGCTCAGGCAATGAAATGTTTGCGAACCTGATCGGCCAGGTCACCGAGACGCTGACCGGCAGGACGGTGCACGGCCTGATGCCGGAGCACCCCCAAAAGCAGGCCCTGCAGTGGCACATGGATGTTGCGCACGCCATCGAGGCCGGCGACGGTCCTGTTGCGCGGGACGCCGCTGCCCGGATCATGCGGCAGACCATCGCGGAGTTGGCCCCCAGCTGGGATGACCAACCCCGCGTATTTGTGCCTGTTGCCAAAAACTAGCTACTCCCGGAACTTCAGCAGCACCTTTCCGGACTCAGCAGGGTTCTTCGCCACGTCAAAGGCTTCGAGCCCGTGGGCGAGGTCGAATTCGTGCGTCACCACGGGATCCACCTGAAGCGAACCGTCGGCGAGCGCAGCGATGACGTCCTCGATTTCGTCATTGAAACGGAATGAACCCAGCAGTTCGAGTTCCCGGGTGATGGCCAGTGAGATGTACACCGGTTGAGGCCCTGACGGGAGCAGTCCCACCATCACTACCTTGCCGCCACGGGTGGCTCCCTTGATGGCAGAGGCCAGCCCGTAATGGCTGCCGGAGGATTCAATGACGACGTCGGCGTCCACGGCCGCGATGGCTTCCGCTTCGTCGCCTTTGAGTACGGCGTCCGCACCGACCGCCCGTGCGATCTCCAGCGGCTTGTCATGCATATCGACGGCGACAATCCGGGCAGCGCCGGCGCGCTTCAGGACCGCGACCGCGAGCGCACCGATAGGGCCACTTCCGATGACGAGCGCCGTTTTTCCGCGGACGTCCCCCGCCCGGGCCACAGCGTGCCAGGCGACACTGGCCGGTTCCACCAAGGCAGCGGTCCGGAGGTCCAGGTTTTCCGGCAATGGGCGAAGCATCCTCGATGGCAGGTTTGCATATCGGCTGAAGGCACCATCGGTGTGCGGGTAGCGGGCAGCGCTGCCCAGATATGTGCAACCCGGGGACAGGTTTGGCCGGTCCTCGGGGTATCTGGCGTCGCCGGGGGCGGGTGTCGCCGGATGGACTGCCACGGGCGTTCCCACGCCTGGGCCGCTGCCATCCGCGGCCTGCTGGACCACGGTGCCAACGATTTCGTGGCCGAGAACCATGGGCTCCTTGAGGATGGACTCCCCCGCAGCGCCGTGCAGCCAGTAGTGCAGGTCGGAGCCGCAGATACCGCCGTAGGCGATTTCGACGATCGCCTGGTCCGGCGTGGGCTCGGTCAGCGGAATGTCTTCGATGCGGAGGTCGTCCTTGCCATGGGCGACCACCGCCGGAGCGGTTGTGGGAAGTGTGATGCCCATCAGACCACCACCGTCATTCCGCCATCGACGAAGATAGTCTGGCCGTTGACGAAGTTGGATGCCTGCGAGGCCAACCACACCGTTGGGCCGGCGAGGTCCGCGACAGTCCCCCATCTGTTGGCAGGTGTCCGGCCAAGGATCCAGGAGTTGAAGTCGGTGTCGTCCACCAGGTTCTGCGTCATCTCGGTGTGGATGTAACCCGGGGCGATCCCATTGATCTGCAGCCCGGACGCCGCCCACTCAGCGGTCATGGCGCGGGTCAGGTTCCGCAGCCCGCCCTTGGCGGCGACATAGGGTGCGATCGTTGGTCGGGCGAGGTCTGTTTGGACTGAGCAGATGTTGATGATTTTGCCGTGGCCCCTGGGGATCATATGCCTGGCGGCTTCACGGCCCACCAGGAATGCGCTGGTCAGGTCCGTGGTGATCACGCGGTCCCAGTCCTTGACGTCGAGGTCAAGCATGGGGACCCGGTGTTGGATCCCGGCGTTGTTCACGAGGATGTCGAGCGGTCCGACGTTCTGCTCAATCCACGCTACGCCTTCAGCGGCGGCCTCCGCGTCGGTGACGTCGAAGGCCCGGCTGTGGACCCTTCCTGCCGGATAGTCGGCGGCCATTGCCTCCTGCGCGGCGTCGAGTCTTTCAGCGCTGATGCCATTGAGCACCACCGTGGCTCCAGCGTCGGCAAGGCCCCTGGCCAGGGCGTTACCTATCCCCCGGCTTGAACCAGTAACCAAGGCAACCCGCCCGGTCAGATCGAAAAGTCCACTCATGGTTTGTTCTTCATTCCTTCTTCGGTTGCGCCGGCTCAGTTGCTGCGCGACGTCGCGGTTGGGGTCGGGCTCAAATTGGCGATGGTTTGCCGGACGACGGCAAGGTCCTGGTCTCCGAGTCCCTGGCGCCTCAGTTCGGCGTACAGCTCGACGGCGGCTGTGGCCAGGGGCACGGCGGAGCCGGCAGCTTCAGCACTCTCAAGGACGAATCCGAGGTCTTTGTGCATGAATTTGGCCGGTCCCGTCGGTGCATAGTCTTTGGCTGCAAGCCGCGGCCCAACGTTGTCCAACACCCGGCTTCCGGCGAGCCCGCCCGAAAGGACATCAAAGAGCGCCTCCACGTCCATGCCGGAGCGTTCGGCGAGCTCGGCTGCCTCGGCGAGTGCCGCCGTCGTGGTTCCTACGATGAGTTGGTTGCACGCCTTGGCCAGCGATCCGGACCCAAGCGGCCCCATGCGCCGCACGGTTGTTCCCATGGTCTCGAGGAGCGGCTTGAGTGCCTCGAACTGGAGTTCGTCGGCGCCAACCATGATGGCCAGGGTGCCGTCCTGCGCACCTTTGGTTCCGCCACTGACCGGGGCATCCACCACTGATGCGTTGCCGCCGCTCGCTTCGTGGACGGTTTGGCCGAACTGCTGGACCGCGGTTGGCGAGACGCTGCTCATGATGACGACGGCGGTGCCCGGCTTTGGCGGCGCGCCCCGCCAGGATTCGAGCAAGGCCTGTGCGGCTTCCTCGATAAACGGCAGGTCAGGGAGCATGAAGATGATGGCATCCTCATCGCGAAGGTGGGCCACTTCGGCGGCGCGCTCGACACCACGGAGGTCCCTGAAGGCCTTGTCGGAGCGGTTCCAGCCGGTGACTGCCCACCCGGCTTTGGCGATGTTCGCGGCCATGGGTGCGCCCATGAGCCCCAAACCGACAAAGCCCACACGTTTACCGTCCATGCCAGTAATACCTCACTTCTTTGTGGTCATCTCGGGAAATTCTGTTCAATATCCTAGCCGCCATTCAGTATGATGAACACCATGACGACTGATGAACTTACCATCGCCATCGCTGTGCCGCTCGAAGCAGAGCACGTAGAGCTGATCCGCGCTGTTGATCCCTCCGTAACGGTTCTCTACGATCCCGAGTTGCTGCCGCCCGAGCGCTTCCCCGCGGACCATGCCGGCGATCCCGACTTCAAACGGACGCCCGAACAGGAAGAACGTTACTGGGCCATGCTGAACAGGGCACAGGTACTCTACGGCTTCCCCAACGAAAGCCCCGCCGGACTCGCCAAGGTGGCGGAAAGCAATCCGCACCTGCAGTGGATCCACGCCATGGCCGCCGGAGCAGGCGGCGCCGTCAAGGCCTCAGGCCTGGACACTGAAGCGCTGCGCAAATTCAAGGTGACCACCTCGGCCGGGGTCCATGCCCTGCCACTGGCAGAGTTCTCGGCCTTCGGCATCCTTAACGGCTTCAAGCGCAGCGCCGAAATGGGCCGCGACCAGGCTGCCAGGAACTGGCCTGAGCTGCGGACACCCACCAAACTCGTTAACGGTTCCACCCTGGTCATCACAGGACTGGGTGAAATCGGCATGGAAACTGCCCGTATAGCCCGCGCCCTCGGCATGAAGGTCAGCGGTACCAAGCGCAACGTCGAAGCCATCGAAGGCATCGACAAGGTGACCACCAACGACGACCTGGCCTCCCTGGTTTCCGGCGCTGACGCAGTGGTGAACACCCTGCCCGGGACCCCCTACACGGAGAAGCTGTTCAACCGCGAAATCTTCTCGGCCATGAAGCCCGGGGCCGTATTCGTCAACGTCGGCCGCGGAACCGTCGTCGATGAGGAGGCATTGCACGAGGCACTCGGGAACGGTCAGGTCTCTTACGCGTGCCTTGACGTCTTCGCCGTCGAACCTCTCCCGCAGGACAGCCCGTTGTGGAACCACCCCCAGGTCCTCGTGTCCCCGCACACCTCGGCCCTGAGCGAGGCTGAAAACCGCCTCATCGCCGAGCGTTTCTGCAGCAACCTGCGCACCTTCCTGGATGGCGGCGAACTCCCCCATCTGGTGGATCCCGTCCACTTCTACTAAACCGGACCAACTACCAGCCTGTGGCGGCCAACCATCTCTCGGACAGCATTTCGGTCATGCTTCTTGTGTAACTGGCCGAGAGGTGGTTGTCGTCCAGGTAAACGTAGACGTTGCCGATGATCCCCGGACAACGGGCACCGTCACAAATGAGGTCGGTCATATCCAAAATCGACAAACCGGTGAAGGTCCCCTCCAGCCGCTCCAGCGGGTTGCTTTCCGCCAGGACCGAGGACAGCGCGGGACTGCAGCCGGGACCGTCCACTCCCGAGGCGATGGCACACTCACTGGGACTGAAGGAGAACCGCGGGTTGTCCCGCATGGCAATGACCTCCACCCCCTGATCCGTTAGCTCGCCCACCAAATCGTCCAGTCCCCACGTCAAATCTTCGTCGGGTGAATCCGGAACCGCCGCTGTCCCCACCAGGAAAACCGCATCCGGATGGTGCTGGCGTATGTGCTGCCGAACCTGTGCATTGAACCGGTTGCACTCAGCTCCGACCTCCTCCGTCTGGGTCATGAAGGGGCAGGCGCCCAAAGTGATGGCCTGGACGCGCCACTGTTGTTCCTTGGCCAAGGGACCAATCGCACCCAGCCACTGCAGGGAATGCGACTGGCCTACGACAATAATCGTCTTCTTCGCTCCGCTTCCCACATCGTTTTGCTGGCATTCCGCAGCAAGCGCGGCATCGGCAGGACGCAACTCGCCGACGCAGGGACCGTCGAGCCTTCCCCAATCGTCCGGTAACTGCTCAGGCGTAGGCAGCGGCCGCGCATTCGCGTTGCCGGTGTTGACATAGCCCGGCAGCAACGCCCTGGCACCCGGGTTGTCCTCGGTCCCCTGCGAAGCCAGGATGTCTTTTTCCACCTGCCGCTGGTAGCCGAAAATTGCCATGGGCGACGCCCCAACGGCCAGGCACACTGCTACGGCCACAGCCAGGCGGCGCCGCTTGGCCTCTGGCCATCGCCACGCACGCAGCGGCCGCTCCACCCAACGCGTGGTGACGTAGGCCAGGAGCAGCGAGGCCATCACAATCAACGAGCCCGTCAACCAGTCCGCATGGTCTTCACCAATCCACACCAGAGTGATGACGAGGAGCGGCCAGTGCCATAGGTAGAGGGCATATGAGGTGGACCCCAGCCCAACCAGCAGCCTCGAGGACAGGATCCGGTCCACGCCAACCCGGCTTCCCGATTGTCCGGCCACAATCACTGCTACCGCAGCCAGCGTGGGCCATAGGGCAACATAGCCGGGAAATGCTGTGCGGACCTGCAAGATGGCGCCGCAGCTCAGCATTGCAGCAACACCAACCCAGCCAAGTACGGCTCTCATTCCCTTGCGTGGATGCAGGAAGGGAAGGAGCAATGCAACAAGGGTGCCCAAAGCGAACTCCCACAAGCGGGCAAAAGTGTCGAAGTAGGCCAGTTCCTGATGTGCCGCGGTGAAGTAAATCGAATAAGCGAGCGAGGCTGTAAAAACCAGTCCAAAGACTCCCAGCAGCACGGCACGGTACGACCATCCAAACCGGCGACAGACCAATGCGGTCAGCACAAAAATCGCAGGCCAAAGAATGAAGACCTGCCCTTGGATGGATAGCGACCAAAAGTGCTGCATGGGGCTGGCCAGGCTATGGTCAGCCGCATAGTAGTTGACCACTTGCCGTTGCAGCAGCCAGTTCTGGACGTAGAACAGCGAGGCCCAGGCCTGGTTGACGATCTCGGTCCACCGCGTCCGTGGAATGACCAGGAAAGTTGCCGCCAATGTCCCGAGCAGGACCACCACGACCGCGGGCAACAACCGCCAGAAAAGGTGAAGCCAGTGCCGCAGCAGTGAAACGGTACGGGCATCCTCGTAGCGCCCAACGAATTGCAGGGTCATCAGGAACGCCGAAATCAGCAAGAACACATCCACACCGCCGGATACCCGGCCAAACCAGATGTGGTAAGTGACGACCATGAGTACTGCAAGCGAGCGAAGACCCTGGATCTCAGGACGAAAAGTTGTCCCGGCAGCGCGCCGAACCTGTCCGGGGCTCTCCGGCGATGTCACGTCCTTGGTTGCCGTCATGGACACGCTCCTCTTCCGCTGCACCAATTCTGCACTGCCCTCGGCCAATGTCCACCCCAAGGAGAACGACAGGACAAACGACAGCGGCGCGGCCCCTCCTCTCGGAGGGACCGCGCCGCAGTGCTTTGAGCGCCTAAGCCAGAAGCTACCGCGCGTCTTCGGTGCTGACGAGGTCGCGTCCTGCCGTCTCCGGGGTGAAGAAGGTTGTGACGAACGAGATCAATGCCAGGACAAGCGAGTAGATGGCCAGGACCAGCCACGAGTGGTTCGTGGCCGCCAGCATCAGCGCACCGAGCAGGGGTGCCAGTCCGCCCGCCAGGACGGCTGAGATCTCCCGGCTCATCGCCACGCCCGTAAAGCGGTACTGCGAGCCAAAAAGTTCCGGGAGGAGCGGGCACTGCGGGCCGAGCATCGACTGGACGCCGATGGCGATGCCCACAGCCATGACCACCCACACCAACGTGACGTTGCCCAACGTCACCAGGTAGAAGGCCGGCACGGCAATGATGGCTTGGAACAACGCACCGTAGCGGTAGACCGGCACACGGCCATATTTGTCCGAAAGGGCCCCGAAGGTCACAACGAGGACTGCCGCGAACCCAGCCGCAATCAGCAAACCGACCAGGCCAATGGAATTGTTTCCGGCAAAGACCCCGGCAGGCATGCTCATGAACGAAACCAGAAGCGCCGAGTAAATGGACGAGTTTCCGTTCTCGCCCATCCGCAGGCCAATGCCGATCAGCACGTTCTTCCTGGAGTGCTTCCACAAAGCACCGATCGGGTTCTTGACCACGTTCTTGTGCTTTTCCAGCTCCTGGAAAGCCGGCGTTTCCTTGAGCTTGAGCCGAATGAAGATCGCGATGACAATCAGGATGAAGCTGGCCAGGAACGGCACGCGCCACAGCCAACCCTGCAGGACGGACTTGTCAGCCATGGCAATGAGGGCAAACGTTCCAGCACCCAGGAGGGTGCCAAGCTGGATTCCTACGAACGGCAAGGAAGCGAAGAAACCACGACGGCGGCGCGGTGCCACTTCGGATATCAGCGTCGTGGCGCCGGCCTGCTCGGCGCCGGCCCCGAGCCCTTGGACGATGCGGAGTGTGACGAGGAGAACTGCGCCCAGCATCCCTGCCTGATCGAAGGTAGGCAGGAGGCCGATGGCGAAGCTCGCCGTTCCCATCAAGGCGATGGTCAGGATTAGGACCATCTTCCGGCCGAACCGGTCACCGATGTAGCCGAAGATCAGACCACCAAACGGCCGCGCCGCGAAGCCAACACCATAGGTAGCGAACGAAGCGATCAGTGCCCCATCCGGACCGAGTGGCGCGAAAAACAGCGGCCCGAAAATCAGCGCCGAAGCCAAACCGTAAATGTAGAAATCGTAGTACTCCAGAGCGGAACCAACAGAGCTGGCCAGCGTCGCACGCCGAAGCTGCTCCGGTTCGACGACGGCTTCGTCGGCTTCCGCCGCGAACTTTGTCTTGGTACGAGTTGTCACAAGCACTCCCTCAAAATCACCCCGGGCCCCCGTTGGCCCAGCGAGATAGTGATG
The DNA here is from genome assembly GCF_021538675.1 of Paenarthrobacter sp. AR 02. Lineage (GTDB taxonomy): Bacteria > Actinomycetota > Actinomycetes > Actinomycetales > Micrococcaceae > Arthrobacter. The sequence goes on along the minus strand of NZ_JAJUKH010000016.1, from coordinate 31,454 downwards.
GCATCACCGCCAAGATCACTATGTTGAACAGCGTACAGCTTGATGAACAGCTTGCCAAGACTAAAATCAGATTTATAGGTGCTATCCCATGGGATTGCCCAAGGACCTCGCCAATTCCTTGAGTTCCTTGACCATCAATGCACCCTGCTCCTCCGAATATGTCGCCTTCAGTGCAGTGACAGAGAGGCCCAAGCTGGGGCCGTGGGCTCCATGGGTGGGCACGGGAACCGCCAGGCAGACCACTCCCACGGTGGATTCCTCGTCTTCGAAGGCAAACCCCTGAGTGCGGATAGTCGAAATCTGCGCCTTTAACTCTTCGGCCGTACGCAGCGAGTTCGGGGTCATGACCGGCAGCGACATGCCGTCGGGGAACATCGCCTCAATATCGTGGTCGTGCAACTGGGCCAGCAAGGCTTTGCCAACGCTGCACAGCGACACCGGCATCTTGTCACCGATGTTCGATGTCAGCCGGACGGCGGGATGGCCTTCGTAGCGCGCAAGGTAAATGACGTGGTCGCCGTCGAGCATGGCGATCCTGACAGTCTCACCGGAAAGTGTCGGGGCCTGTTCACAATACTTGTAGAACTCCTGCACCTCGTCCAAGCGGCTCAAATACGCCGCACCCAGCTCCACAAGCTTTCGGCCCAGCGCAAAGTCGGCTCCCTGCCGCGTAATAAGGCGAGATTCCTCCAGGGCCAGAAGCAGATTCGAGGTTGAGGACTTGGGGATGCCTAGTTCCCGCGAGAGGTCACTCAAGGTCAGGCGCCCGGACGGGGAGCCGGCAAGCGCCTCAAGCACGGCGGCTGCGCGGGTGACGGCAGGAGCCGGCGACGACGCGCCCAGCCCCTCCGAGCGGGTAGAGCGGGAATCTGCCACGATTCTCCTTCGTCATCGAGGTACCGGCTGTTCATTCAGCTGAACACTACTCATCATAGTGTCTCACCTGCTTGAGGGGTGCCCCTCCCCACGGATACTGGAGTCGAGCCCCCAATCGACTCACTTTTCAAACCCAAAAGTTCGCTGTATATTCATTCTCGAGCTCTCCACCGCGGCATCCCCCAATAGTCGTGGTGGAGAGCTCATCCATTTAACCCGCGGATTCAGGCAGCCAAGGCTTCCTCGCCCCGGAGGTACCAGGCGCCATCACCATTCCGGACAAGTTCCCACGTCACGGCGCCGGAATGCTGCCCTCTGCCCGGAGCCACCTGGACCTGCCAGATTTCGATATCAACCCGGCCGTGCCCCCGGGGCATTCGCCTTGACTGTTCCCACCACGGCACCCTCTCGAACCAGCGGACAGGCTCAGCCACCACGTCCCACTCCTGGCCGCCACGCTGGACCGCCACGGGAGCGCCTTGGACTGTGGTGCGGATGTCAACGGATTCCATGTCCGAAACATTAGGGAACACCACTGACAATTCAGGCACCGCAATCCGGGCCTTGTCAGGGCAACAAAAAACCCCGCCGCGTCGTACCTGTTGGCACTCCGTGGCGGGGTTACTTGGTGGGTCCTACCGGGATCGAACCGATGACATCCACGGTGTAAACGTGGCGCTCTACCAGCTGAGCTAAAGACCCAAATGACGGTTTCAGCGCTTCCTGCGGACCTTTTCAGTTCCTCAGCGCTTCAACCAACGAACAATGACTCTACATGATTATGTGCCGGAAACACCAATCGACCCGGCAGCACCTGAAATGTCGGGCAGCGTTCGCGCCAAATAGTCCAAAGCACCGCTCACTCCGAGGTCGAGTTTCACCGTAGCGAGGGGGTCACCACGGGTGGCACCCCGGTTAATGATGACCACGGGCTTGCCGGCCTTGGCGGCGTGACGCACAAAGCGAAGTCCGCTCTGCACCGTCAACGAGGACCCCGCAACCAGGAGGGCCTCCGCGTTATCCACCATCCCATAAGCGCGTGCCACGCGATCCTTGGGAACGTTTTCCCCAAAATAGACGAAATTGGGCTTAAGCATCCCGCCGCAGATGGGACACACCGCCACTACGAACGAAGTAATCAGGTCGGGATCTTCCACTGTCGCGTCGGCATCCGGAGCCATTTCAACTACTCCTGAATCCAGTGCGGCCTCCAGGAATCCAGGATTGATCTCTTCGAGGATGGCCGCGATCAGTTTCCGACTGAAAATGTGTCCGTTTTCGAGACAGATGACCTGGTCGAAGCGCCCGTGCAGGTCCACCACGTTAACGCTTCCGCCGTCCTCATGAAGCCTGTCCACGTTCTGGGTGATGAGACCGGTCAAAAGTCCCCGCCGCTCCATCAACGCGATGGCGGCATGCCCGGCATTCGGATCGGCATGCCGTAGATGGGACCACCCGATGTGGTTGCGGGCCCAATAGCGGCGTCGGTTGGACGCACTGCCGATGAACTCCTGGTAGGTCATCGGGTTCCGGGGCGCCGAGCCCGGCCCCCTGTAATCAGGAATACCCGAATCCGTGCTCAGGCCCGCGCCGGTGAGGACAGCCAACGGCTTGCCCTCCAGGAAAGACCGCGCCTCTGACACAGCCTCCAACTCGGCTGGTTGCAAGTGCACGGCCGGCTCCGGGTCCATGCTGGCGAAGCCAGTCATGCCCACCCCCGGCCTGACCTGGCTCATGACGAGTGCCCGACCAGATCCGCAAGGGCCCGGCGGTATTCAGCGAAGTCCCGGGCTTGGCCCCTTGGATTAACAACCGCGTAACGGACGGTGCCGCCGGCGTCGATAATAAAAGTTCCCCTCAGAGCCATCCCGCTGGCGGCGTCAAACACACCGTATGCCTGGGCGACCGCACCGTGAGGCCAGAAATCGGCGAGGAGATCGAATCCGAAACCCTCGCTCTGGGCGTACGCCCGCTGGACAAACTTACTGTCCACCGAGATGGCCAATACTGCGGCGTTCGCGCCCTCGAAGGCAGCGATGTTGTCGCGGATCTCACACAACTCTCCCGTGCAGATACCCGAGAAAGCGAAAGGGAAAAACACTACAACGACGTTCCGTCCGCGATAGTCGGACAATCGAACCGGCTCCCCGTATTGGTTGACCAGCTCAAATTCCGGCGCAGAATCACCAACGGCCGGTACCGTCATCAGCGCCGGCGCCAAGGGGACCTTGGTCACTTGTTCTTCTTCGGCACCAGACGGGTGGCACTCCAGTCCTTCGAAACACCGGCGGAGGTGGTGAGGTGCAAACCGGACGTGGGCGCTGCGTCCTGGATGTCTGCCGGGGAAACGTAGCCGTCGCGGCCTGACTTGGGGGTCAGGACCCAGACGACTCCGCCTTCCTTCAAAGTGGTGAGCGAATCCATCAGGGCATCAACAAGATCACCGTCGCCGTCGCGCCACCAGAAGACAACAGCATCCACTACGTCATGGTCGTCTTCATCCAACAGTTCGGATCCAGTGACATCTTCGATGTCATCACGCAAGTCGAAGTCGACGTCATCGTCGTAGCCGCGCTCCTGAATCAGATCCCCATCTTTGAAACCCATTCGTTCCGCCACATTTACCGATGTGGCGGCGTCGGCCTCGCTCACGTTTCCTCCTTTTGAAGTGACTTCCATTACTAACAGCCAACACCCTTTGGGCGTGTGCTTCAAGCCATTGTCCCTGCCCGGGGCCACATTCCGCACTACCGGGGGCGTTTTGGGGCCCCGATACCTACGTGGTATCGGTCACGGAGGGATTATGAGTGTGACATACAACGCCCCCCGGGGCCCGTGGCTACGCATCCCGGCACAGTGAAAGCTAGAGTGGCCATGAGCGCTATGGCTGCAGGGCGATCGCCCCAAAGAATTCTACTGGGCAGCCAAGCGCTCACAAGACCTGCCCGGCGCATCGGACCGGGCTGTTGAAACCGAAATGTCGCACACGACGCGTTCACGACGGGCAGTTACCCTGCCAGACCTGAGGCGCCGATGAATGCGCCTAAAGGAAGGTTGGACGTGTCTGTAGGAGAAGAGACCTCACACATCCTCAGCGGGTTGACTGCCCAGCTGCCTGATCGTGATCCGGAAGAGACTGCTGAGTGGATTGAGTCCCTTGATGCGTTGATCGCCGAGCAGGGTACTGAGCGTGCGCAGTTCATTATGCGGTCGTTGTTGCAGCGTGCTGGTGCCCGGTCGGTGGGTGTGCCGATGGTGACGACCACTGATTATGTGAACACGATCCCGGTGGATCAGGAAGCGCCGTTCCCGGGGAACGAGGAGTTCGAGCGCCGGTATCGGGCGTATATGCGGTGGAACGCTGCGGTGATGGTGCATCGTGCGCAGCGCTCCGATATTGGTGTGGGCGGGCATATTTCCACTTATGCCGGTGCCGCGACCCTGTACGAGGTGGGGTTCAACCACTTCTTCCGCGGCAAGGACCACCCTTCGGGCGGTGACCAGGTGTTCTTCCAAGGTCACGCGTCCCCGGGGATGTACGCGCGGGCGTTCATGGAAGGCCGCCTGAGCGAAGAGGACCTGGACGGGTTCCGTCAGGAGAAGTCCAAGGCCGGGCACGCCCTGTCCTCGTACCCGCACCCGCGCCTGATGCCGGATTTCTGGGAGTTCCCGACCGTGTCGATGGGTATCGGCCCGATGAACGCGATCTACCAGGCCCAGTCCAACCGGTACCTGCAGAACCGTGGGATCAAGGACACCTCGGACCAGCAGGTCTGGGCGTTCCTTGGTGACGGGGAAATGGACGAGCCCGAGTCCCGTGGCCTGCTCCAGCTCGCCGCGAACGAGAACCTGGACAACCTGAACTTCGTGGTCAACTGCAACCTCCAGCGCCTGGACGGTCCCGTGCGCGGTAACGGCAAGATCATGCAGGAACTCGAAGCGTTCTTCCGCGGTGCGGGCTGGAACGTGATCAAGGTCGTCTGGGGCCGGGAGTGGGACTCCCTGCTCGAGGCCGACACCGACGGGGCGTTGGTGAAAATCATGAACGAAACCCCCGATGGTGACTACCAAACCTACAAAGCCGAGTCCGGCGGATTCGTGCGGGAACACTTCTTCGGGAAGAACCCGGCCACCAAGGACATGGTCGCGGACCTGACCGACGAACAGATCTGGGGCCTCAAACGCGGCGGCCACGACTACCGCAAGGTCTACGCCGCCTACAAGGCAGCGACCGAGTTCAAGGGCAAACCCACCGTGATCCTGGCCAAAACCGTCAAGGGCTACGGACTCGGACCCCACTTCGAGGGCCGCAACGCGACCCACCAAATGAAGAAACTGACCATGGAAGACCTCAAAGCCTTCCGTGACCACCTCCGGATCCCCATCACCGACGAACAACTCGACGCGGACCTCTACCGGCCCCCGTACTACCACCCCGGCATGGACGCCCCGGAAATCCAATACCTCATGGAACGCCGGGCCGAGCTCGGCGGGTTCGTCCCCGAACGCCGCCGCACCCACACCCCCGTGACCCTCCCGGACGCGAAGTCCTACGAGGTCGCCAAACGCGGGTCCGGGAAACAACAGGCCGCGACCACCATGGCCTTCGTGAGGCTCCTCAAAGACCTCATGCGCGATAAAAACTTCGGCGCACGCTTCGTGCCCGTCGTCCCGGACGAATCCCGGACCTTCGGGATGGACGCGTTCTTCCCGACCGCGAAAATCTACAACCCCAAAGGCCAGAACTACCTCTCCGTGGACCGCGACCTCGTCCTGGCCTACAAAGAATCACCCGCCGGACAACTGATCCACCCCGGCATCAACGAAGCCGGCGCCGTCGCAGCGTTCACCGCCGCCGGAACCTCCTACGCCACCCACGGCGAACCCCTGGTCCCGATCTACGTGTTCTACTCCATGTTCGGCTTCCAACGCACCGGCGATTCCTTCTGGGCCGCAGCAGACCAAATGACCCGCGGGTTCATCATCGGCGCCACCGCAGGACGAACCACCCTCACCGGCGAAGGACTCCAACACGCCGACGGGCACTCCCCCATCCTGGCCTCCACCAACCCCGCCGTCCGCACCTACGACCCCGCCTACGGCTACGAAATCGGCCACATCATCCGCCACGGACTCGAACAAATGTACGGCGAGGACAGTACTGACCAGAACGTGATGTACTACCTCACCGTCTACAACGAGCCCATCACCCAACCCGCGGAACCGGAAAACCTCGACACCACCGCACTGATCAAGGGCATCTACCACCTCGCCCACGCCCCCGAAGGACCCACCAACCGGCCCACCGCGCAAATCCTCGCCTCCGGCGTCTCCGTCCCCTGGGCCCTCGAAGCCCGACGGATCCTCGCCGAAGACTGGAACGTCGCAGCCGACGTCTGGTCCGTGACCTCATGGAACGAACTCCGACGCGACGGACTCGCCGCCGAAGACCACGCCTTCCTCAACCCCGGCCAACCCGCACCCACCCCCTTCATCACCGAACAACTCGCAGGCAAAACCGGACCCGTCATCGCCGTCACCGACTACATGAAAGCCGTGCCCGACCAAATCCGCCAATACATCCCCAACGACTTCGCCTCCCTCGGAGCAGACGGCTTCGGCTTCTCCGACACCCGCCAAGCCGCACGCCGCTACTTCAAAAACGACACCCACTCCATCGTCGCCAAAACCCTGCAACTCCTCGCCGCCAAGGGCGAAGTTGCCGAGGACGCACTGGAGAAGGCCATCGAGAAGTATCGGCTCCTGGATGTCAACGCCGGCACCACCGGCGGAGCAGGCGGCGACGCCTAAATAGTTGCCGGGTACGTCCCGTAACAACAGCAGTGGCGCGACGGCGGCTTCCACCGAAAGGTGGGGGCCGCCGTCGGGCTTTAAGGGGGCAACCAGGGTGCCCGGCAGGACGTGACGGGCAGCAACGTCAGTTGTAGCCTTCTCACAAATGGAGCTTGCCCGGGATGGGCCGTATGCTCGTTCCATGGCAGAGCCCGTCAAAACAACTTCCAAGCGCAAGGCAGCAACCCCGGCATTGTCGCCTGAAAAGGCCGAGACCCTGCGGCAGCTGCGCGCCAACGTTGGGCAACTGTCCACCAGCACCATGCGAAAGCTTGAGAAGTCATTGCCCTGGTACAGCCGCCTGAGCTCGGACGAGCGCTCGGCGCTGGGATTGGTGGCCCAGAATGGCATCGCCGCATTCGTGACGTGGTACGAGCGTCCGAGCTCGCCGTCGTGGATCCTCACCGATGTCTTTGGTAACGCCCCCACCGAACTGACGCGCTCCATCAGCCTGCAGAAGGCGCTGCAGCTGATCCGCATCGTCGTCGAAGTTGTTGAAGACCAGGTGCCCGTGATCGCTCCGGAGTCGGACCAGCCATCGCTGCGCGAAGCGGTCCTGCGATACTCGCGGGAGGTCGCGTTTGCGGCAGCGGACGTTTATGCACGTGCCGCTGAATCGCGGGGTTCCTGGGACACACGCCTTGAGGCCTTGATCGTGGATGCCATTCTTCGAGGCGAAAACACGGACGCTTTGCGGTCCCGGATCGCTGCCCTGGGCTGGAAAGCCCAGGAGCGGTTCACCGTCATGGTGGGCAATTCGCCGTCGGAACCCAGCGCCAGTTACGTCAGCGAACTGCGCCGGACCGCCGGACGTTTCGCCGAGGACGCACTGGTGGGAATCCAAGGCGATCGGTTGATCCTCATTCTGGGCGGGGTACAGGACCGGGACACGGCCTACGTCAAGCTCAGCGAATTGTTTGCCCCCGGCGCCGTCGTGTACGGACCCGAAGCCGGTTCGCTGGTCGAGGCGAGCAGTTCGGCACAAGCGGCTTTCGCGGGCCTCACGGCCGCCCGCGCCTGGCCCTCGGCTCCGCGCCCGGTGGCGGCCGATGACCTGCTCCCCGAACGTGTGGTCTCGGGCGATGACGCAGCCCGCAGATCGCTGATCAAAAATATCTACCGGCCCCTTCTCGCAGCCTCCAACGGCCTGGTGGAAACCCTTGGAACCTACCTTGAGCTGGGTCATTCCCTGGAGGCCACGGCCCGGGAACTGTTCGTGCATGCCAACACTGTGCGCTACCGTTTGAAGCGTGTCTGCGACGTCACAGGCTGGGATCCGCTCCTGCCCAGGGAGGCGTTTGTGCTGCAAACGGCCCTGGTTGTGGGCCGGCTTTCGGCCCAACCCAAAGCCGCCCCGGAACGTCACGCGTCGCGTTCACAGAACTGAACCGTTGTAGACTTCCTACAAACTGACCCAGTGAGCTTGGTGTACCAAAACACCAGTGGATCACGTGGCAATTTGGAAAGCTGGATACGTGCTTGCAATCGTCTGCCCTGGACAGGGCTCCCAGACCCCCGGATTTTTGGCCCCCTGGCTGGAACTCCCCTCCGTCGAAGGCCAGTTGGCCTCCCTGAGCGAGATCGCAGGCATTGACCTCAAGGCCCACGGCACCACGTCTGACGAAGAAACCATCAAGGACACCGCAGTAGCGCAGCCGCTGATTGTTGCAGCCGGCCTGATAGCTGCAAGTTCGCTCTTCGACGTCGAGCTCAGCAGCCTCCCGGTCATCCTGGCCGGCCACTCCGTCGGTGAGATCACGGCTTCCGCCCTTGCCGGCGTCCTGACGGACGCCGAAGCCATGACTTTCGTCCGTGAACGCGCCAACAGCATGGCAGCGGCAGCCGCTGTGACTCCCACCGGCATGAGCGCCGTGGTGGGAGGCGACCCCGCCGAGGTCCTGGCAGCCATTGAAGCTTCCGGCGCCACTCCGGCCAACGTCAACGGCGCAGGCCAGACAGTCGCGGCCGGCACTTTCGACCAGCTGAAGGCTCTCGCAGACAACCCGCCCGCCAAGGCCCGGGTGATTCCCCTGAAGGTCGCCGGCGCATTCCACACCTCGCACATGGCCCCTGCGGTGAGCGCTTTGGAAGCCCTCAAGCCGTCGTTGTCGCCTCAGAGCCCGTCCGTCCCGTTGCTGTCGAACTACGATGGCCAGGAAGTTACCGATGGCAAGGCGGCCGTCGAGAGCCTCATTGCACAGGTCTCCCGGCCCGTTCGCTGGGACAAGTGCATGGAAACAATGGTCGAGCGCGGAGTCACGGGCGTCATCGAGCTTGCACCCGCCGGGACCCTTGCCGGCCTCGCCAAGCGCGGCATGCCCGGCGTGAAGACCGTTGCAGTAAAAACCCCGGATGACCTGTCCGCGGCTCTTGCACTTTTCGCTGAATTGGAAGGACAGGCATGAGCACCCCGGTACTGAACAAGACAGCGGTCAATGAGAACGCCCGCATCCTGGGCATCGGCGCCTACCGCCCCGACGTCATAGTCACAAACGAGGACGTTTGCCAGTGGATCGACTCTTCCGACGAGTGGATCCGCCAGCGCACCGGCATCATCACCCGTCACCGCGCCGCCGCGGATGTCAGCGTGATCGACATGGCCGAAGGTGCTGCGCGCGAAGCAATCCAGCAGGCCGGAATCGAACCGTCCCAGTTGGGCGCAGTCATTGTCTCGACCGTGACACACCCTTACGCCACGCCGTCGGCCGCCGCCGCCCTCACCGAACGTTTGGGCGCGACGCCGGCACCCGCCTTCGACATCTCGGCCGCCTGTGCCGGGTACTGCTACGGCGTGGCCCAGGCTGATGCCCTGGTGCGCTCCGGCGCAGCGCAGTACGTCCTGGTGGTCGGCGCCGAGAAACTCTCGGATGTCATCGACAACCACGAGCGCACCATCTCCTTCCTGCTCGGCGACGGCGCAGGTGCCGTGGTGGTGGGCCCGTCCGACACTCCCGGCATTGGCCCGTCCGTCTGGGGTTCCGATGGAAGCAAATGGGACGCCATCGGCATGACGCACTCGCTGGAAGACGTCAAGAAACTTGGCGAGTCCGCACGGCACTCCGACGAAATCGACGACCCCGCCATTCTTTCGGCCACCCAGGATGTCTGGCCCACACTGCGCCAGGATGGCCAGACCGTGTTCCGTTGGGCCGTATGGGAGATGGCAAAGGTAGCCCAGCAAGCCCTGGACGCTGCAGGTATCGAAGCCACAGACCTCGCGGCATTCGTTCCCCACCAGGCGAACATGCGCATCATCGACGAGATGGTCAAGAAGCTGAAGCTCCCCGAGTCCGTTGTCATCGGCCGCGACATCGCCCAGGCCGGCAACACATCAGCCGCTTCCATCCCGCTGGCCACACACCGTCTGCTCAAGGAAAACCCGGAGCTGAGCGGCGGCCTTGCCCTGCAAATCGGCTTCGGAGCGGGCCTGGTCTTCGGGGCGCAGGTAGTAGTCCTGCCGTAGAACCTGGAGTCCCGGTGGCCTCCAGCCAACTGAATACGACTTACAAACCCAAACCGTAACCGCGGTTTGCCCCCCTTTCCGGCAGTAGCCGGTACAAACAAGAAAAGGAGCCAACAATGGCTAGCAACGAAGAGATCCTGGCCGGCCTGGCTGAAATCGTCAACGAAGAAACCGGCCTTGCCCCCGAAGCCGTGGAACTGGACAAGTCCTTCACCGAGGACCTGGACATCGACTCCATCTCCATGATGACCATCGTTGTCAATGCTGAAGAGAAGTTCGGCGTTCGCATCCCCGACGAAGAGGTAAAGAACCTCAAGACCGTCGGCGACGCCGTCAGCTTCATCGCAAACGCACAGGCTTAGTCCTGACAACGCTGTGCCGGGCCGGGATTCCATCCTTGCGCCCGGCACAGCCGCAATAACGCCCAGAGTTTTTCTTGCCTCCCCCCGTGCATCCATCGGGAGGGCAGGCTGATCCGACAGAGAGTGATCGCATGGCACGCAAAGTAGTCATAACCGGTCTGGGGGCCACCACTCCCATCGGCGGCGACGTACCCACAATGTGGCAGAACGCGCTGAAAGGGGTCTCCGGCGCCCGTACGCTCGAAGATGAGTGGGTGGCCAAGTACGACCTCCCCGTCCACTTTGCTGCCCGGTGCTCGACGCCGGCCCTGGACGTCCTGAGCCGGGTGGAAGCCAAGCGCATGGACCCGTCCACGCAGTTTGGTGTCATTGCCGCCCGTGAGGCTTGGGCGGATTCCGGTATCGGCGAGATCGACCACGACCGCTTGGCAGTGGCCTTCGCTACTGGCATCGGCGGCGTCTGGACGCTCCTGGACGCTTGGGACACCCTCCGTGACAAGGGTCCCCGCCGGGTTCTTCCGATGACCGTCCCCATGTTGATGCCCAACGGCGTAGCCGCTGCCGTCAGCCTGGACCTCGGCGCCCGCGCTGGAGCACACACGCCTGTTTCGGCCTGCGCGTCCGGCACGGAAGCCCTCCACCTTGGCCTGGACCTGATCCGGTCCGGCAAGGCTGACGTGGTGGTCTGCGGTGGCGCTGAAGCAGCCATCCACCCGATGCCTTTGGCGGCGTTCTCCTCCATGCAGGCGCTCTCCCGCCGGAATGACGAGCCGGAGCGCGCATCGCGCCCCTACGACATCGACCGTGACGGCTTCGTCATGGGCGAAGGTGCCGGCGCTTTGGTCCTCGAGGCCGAGGAGCACGCCATCGCCCGCGGAGCACGGATCTACGCAGAGCTTGCCGGAACGTCGGTGACCGCGGACGCCTACCACATCACGGCACCGGACCCCGAGGGCCTCGGCGCTACAAGGGCCCTCAAGGCTGCCATGTTCGACGGCCGCATCCAGGCTGAAGACGTTGTCCACGTCAACGCCCATGCCACGTCGACACCGGTGGGCGACAAGCCTGAGTACACCGCACTCCGGGCCGCCCTTGGTACCCATGTGGACAATGTGGCGGTCTCTGCCACCAAATCCCAAATGGGTCACCTGCTGGGAGCTTCAGGAGCCGTTGAAGCCGTCCTGACGGTTTTGGCTGTCTACGAACGCAAGACACCGGTGACCATCAACCTCGAGAACCAGGACCCGGAGATCCCCCTCGATGTCGTGACCTCCGTTCGCGACCTGCCCGCGGGCGATATCGTCGCTCTGAGCAACTCCTTCGGCTTCGGCGGACACAACGCTGTCATCGCTGTCCGAAACGTCTAGAAGCACTGTTCAGGCCCCGGCCTGAAGACATGAAGAGGGCCCCACCATCCGGTGGGGCCCTCTTCATTGCTATGGGGTGGTGTTTGTCTCGAGTCAGCCGACCTGGTGCAACCAACGCACGGGTGCGCCTTCGGCTGCGTGCCGGAACGGCTCGAGCTCCTCGTCCCACGCTTCACCGAGCGCCAAGGACAGTTCATGGTAAACGGCTGAGGGGTCCCCCGCACCGGACTCGTAGGCATAGCGAATGCGATCTTCAGTGACCATGATGTTCCCGTGCACGTCTGTGACGGCATGGAAAATACCGAGCTCGGGTGTATGGGACCAACGGGCCCCGTCGACGCCCTGGCTCGGCTCTTCGGTAACCTCGTAGCGCAGATGGGCCCACCCTCTCAGGGCAGACGCTAACTGCGCCCCCGTGCCCGGCGCACCGGTCCACGACAGCTCAGCCCGGAACATCCCAGGCGCAGCAGGCTGAGGGGTCCACTCAAGATCGGTCCGCTTGTCCACGACCGATCCGATGGCCCACTCAACGTGCGGGCAAAGTGCCGTCGGGGCCGAGTGCACAAACAAGACACCGCGGGTTGTTGCAACAGACATTCCATCCTCCATAGCTGTAGGTACGTCTTCCCCAACGACCTCTGCCTGGATGTTTGTTGTTGCTGCCGGTGCCATGAAGTTCATGCATGCCCTGACAGGCTATTCATTTATGTGAAGTGCTACTGACGATATTGGCACAGATATAACCCTCAAGTGTGCATTGAAGGTTTCCCCGTGGTGCTTTCATTTTGCCGTACGCTGCCGGTTTCCGCCAGTGCGGGGTTTACTTCCGCGCGTCACGCACGTGGGTGCGCTTGCTGGTAGCTCTTCCGCAGCCGATCCACGGAAACGTGCGTGTAGATCTGTGTCGTCGCGAGGCTGCTGTGGCCAAGGATTTCCTGCACAGCCCTGAGGTCCGCACCCCCGTCGAGCAGGTGGGTGGCGGCACTGTGCCGCAGCGCGTGGGGGCCGGTGGCCGAAGTATCACCCAGATCCTGCAACACTTTGTTCACCACTGCGCGGATTTGTCGTGGATCCACCCTGCCGCCCCGTGCCCCAAGGAACAATGCGGGTCCGCTCAAGGCAGTCACGACGGCTGGCCGCCCTCGCCTCAACCAGTCGTCGACGGCGATCGCCGCCGGGACACCGAATGGCACCGTGCGTTCCTTATTACCTTTGCCCAGCACCCGGAGTGTCCGTCGGTCAGGATCGAGGTCATCGATGTCCAGGCCCGCGAGTTCACCTACGCGGACTCCGGTGGCATACAGCAGTTCCACCATGGCACGGTTCCGCACGGCCATGGGACCGCCCTCCTCGGCTGCCTTTGTCAGGTCATCCACAATCCTGGTCATCTGCTGTTGGTGCAGGACTCCCGGCAGGGACTTGTCCCGCTTGGGGGCCTGCAACCTGACGGCAGGATCAACGCCAATCAGCTCTTCCCGCAACGCCCACGAGGTGAACGATCGTGCGGTGGCTGCTCTGCGGGCCAATGTGGCCCTGGCCATGCCTGCTTCGCTCTGGGCACCGAGCCAGCGTCGAAGGGAACCGAGCTCCAAATCTTTGAGCTCGCCGACACCTTCCTGAACAGCAAAACCGAGAAGGCTCTCGACATCGGCAATGTAGGCACGAACGGTGTGCGAAGACCTGGCGCGCTCCCCCGCCAGATAGCGCCGGAATCCTTCAACTGCGCTTTGCAGCGGTACTGGTAATGATTGCCCATCCACGCTTCCCACTGTGCCAGTAGCGGGTATCAACAGGCAGCATCAACATACCCTTCCTCGGCCCGTCTAGGCATTCTTGGCTCTCTTCCACGTTCCACGGTCCGAAGTGGCGAGCCCCAGCACATTCAACCGCGCCAGCCCTGCACGGACTGCGTCCGGGCTGAGTCCGGCCACCACCGTCAGTTTCTCTACGGAACTGGCGGATCTTAGCGGGAGGGCGTCCAGGAGAATGAGGTCCTCCAGGCACAATCCGTCGTGTACCGCGGGAGGAGATTCATTCTCTCCACCGTCCACGTCCCCCATTGCGCCTGCCAGCTCGGCGATCTCGCCGGCATCGGTCACGCATACTGCTCCGCCGTCCCTGAGGAGGCGGTGGCAGCCGGCGGAATTGGCACTGTGCACCGACCCTGGGACGGCTGCCACAGCCCTGCCCAACGTCTCAGCGTGGTGGGCTGTGTTGAGTGCCCCCGAACGCCAGCGCGCTTCCACCACCACGGTGACCGAAGCGATTGCCGCAATGAGCCGGTTCCTTTGCAGGAACCTGTAGCGAGTGGGAGCCGATCCGGGCGGTACCTCCGCGATCACAGCTCCCTGCGTCGACACGGCCCTGAGCAATTCTTCATTGCCCGACGGGTAGAAACGATCAACCCCGCCTGCCATGACCGCAATGGTGGGCATGTCGGCACTCCCACCGCTCAAGGCCCCACGGTGCGCTTGGGCGTCAATCCCGTAAGCGCCACCTGAGACCACCGTGTATCCGCGTTGCGCAAGGGTGTAGGCGAAGTCTCCGGTCACTGATGCGCCATAGCTGGTACTGTCCCTTGAACCAACGAGTGCCACGGCCTGTCGGGCAGTGGGAAACGGCTGCTCGTTGCCCCTCCACCACAGGCAAAGTGGCTCCTGCAGACCGAGGTCGGCCAGCTGCACCGGCCACAGCTCATCTCCTGGAACAATGACTCTCCCACCCAAGCGCCGCATTGTCTCCATGTCGCGCTCAGGGGCGAGGTCGGCGACGCGCGGGGCCCAACGCCGGAGGCTGGCGGCGAGGCCTGGCCACGTGGCAGGGCCCCCCGCGTCCATGAGGAGCTCGGAGATTTCCTGCTCCAGCGTGGGCCCAGTACCCAGTTCCCCCGTTGCCACTCCCAGGGCATCGATGGCTCCGACAGCCCGCACCAGGGCCAGGCCCACTGAGTCTTGCGGCTCCATGAGCCGCGCCAGCGCCGCCCGGGCTATGCGTTCCTTTTCCTGACTGGTTGTTGGCACGTGGCTTGGTCCTTTCGTGTAATTGCGTCTCATGCTGCGGATGCAGCCTGGCGGAGTCCGAGGCCCTGTCCGATGTGGTTGATATCCGGCCTGTCCGTTTGGTCCAGGTCCGCCAGTGTCCATGCCAGCCGAAGGACGCGATCGTAACCGCGCGCTGTCAGTGCACCTCGTTCAAGGGCGATGTCCAGCACCCGAGTGGTGCCCGGAGGCAACTTCAGCTCTCCGCGCAGCACGCGACCGGGCACCTGCGAGTTGGCCTCGAGACCGAAAGGTGCAAAGCGCTCCAGTTGCCGTGACCGCGCCGCCAGTACCCGGTCCGCGACCGTGGCGGTGTCTTCTTCTTGTGACGCACTGCCAAAGTCCGCCAGGGACACCCGCTCCACCTGCAGTTGGATGTCCACCCGATCCAGCAGTGGACCCGATATACGCCCGAAGTACCGGCGCCGCATCATCGCCGTACATGTGCAGTCCGTCCCTTTGCCGGTCGCCTTGCCGCACGGGCACGGATTCGCGGCCAGTACCAGCTGGAACCGGGCCGGATAGGCCGCAGTGCCCGCTGACCTGTGGATGACCAGTTCCCCGCTTTCCAGCGGCTGGCGGAGGGCATCGAGTACCCGGCGCTCGTATTCCGGTGCCTCATCCAGGAAAAGGACGCCCCGGTGTGCCCGCGACGCCGCACCTGGACGGGGAAGTCCCGAACCGCCACCGATGATGGCCGCTGCAGTGGCGCTATGGTGGGGGTTTTCAAAAGGGGGCCTGCGGATCAAGCGCGCCGCTGAAGACTGGATCGCGGCCAGGGAGTGGATTGCAGTGACCTCCATGGCAGCTGTATCCGCCAAGTCAGGCAGCAGTCCGGGCAACCGTTCGGCCAGCATGGTTTTGCCGGCCCCCGGCGGTCCGGTCAGGAGCATGTGGTGTCCGCCGGCTGCAGCGACTTCCAAGGCCCTGCGCGCCTCTCCCTGTCCCGAAACGTCACAGAGGTCAGGCTCCGGGAACCCGGTGGTGTCGTCATCCTCGGCAGTGTCAGTCTCCGATGGCTCGTAGTCCAATACGAGGTCCTTGGGGTCTGCACCGAAATCGTAGGCGAGCCGCGCGAGCGTTTTGTACCCGTGAACCTTTGCCCCGGGCACCAGCGACGCCTCGGCGGCATTTGCCTCCGCCACGACGATGTCCGGGAAGCCTGCCTGCACGGCGGCCATAACCGCCGGGAGGATTCCACGAACAGGACGCAGCCGTCCGTCCAGGCCAAGTTCTGCCATGAACACCGTCCTGCCAATGGAGCGGACATCGTTCGCTGCACAAAGGACAGCCATGGTGATGGCGAGGTCGAAGCCGGATCCCCGCTTGGGCAGTGAAGCCGGAATCAGATTGGCCGTGATCTTTCGCCGGCTCAGTGGGATGCCAGAGTTTTGGGCGGCGGAACGAATCCGTTCCTTGGCCTCGTTCAGTGCCGCGTCCGGGAGGCCCAGGATCACGAAACTCGGGAGCGTTTGTCCAATGTCCGCTTCGACCTCGACGATGTAGCCATTCAAGCCAACCAAGGCCACGCAGTAGCTGCGCCCCACCCCCATCTAGCCCACACCCCGCAGGTGCTCCAGCAGGGGTTGCCCGATGCCGTCGTCGACAACGCCAACGACGTCAACGCGCCGGCGCAAGGCCCTCACCTCGTGGGCACGGCACCACGACGACGCGAGCCGGTGCAGGCGGGCCAGCTTGGCTGGACCTACGGCTTCGAAGGGATGTCCGTAATCCAGGCTTCGGCGGGTCTTGACCTCGGCGACTACGAGGATGTCGCCTTCGAGGGCCACAATGTCTATTTCGCCGTCCGTGCAGCGCCAGTTGCGATCTATGATCCGCATTCCCTGGGTCTCCAGGAACTCCGCGGCCAATGCTTCACCATGTTGGCCAAGCAAGTCTTTTGCTCTCATGACCATCACCTCCGCTACCAGCTTTCAGGCTGGCGACGGCGGGCGGCAGGAGGTCATTGCGCTATGTGGGTAACTCCCCGGTAGTCACGCTTGTGGAGGGACACTTGGAACTAGTTGCCAAGGTCGCCGAGTCCGCCGTCCTTCGGTAGCGCCAGGTCTTCGCTCTTCGGAAGTTCTTCCACGTTGACGTCCTTGAAGGTGATGACCCTGACGTTCTTCACAAAGCGGGCCGAGCGGTACACGTCCCATACCCAGGCATCCTGCAACGTGAGGTCAAAGTAAACTTCCCCATCCGCGCTGCGGGCCTGGAGGTCAACATGGTTGGCAAGGTAGAACCGCCGCTCAGTTTCGACGACGTAACTGAACAGTCCGACGACGTCCCTGTATTCACGGTAGAGCTGCAGCTCCATGTCGGTTTCATAGTTCTCAAGGTCCTCGGCGCTCATGCTTCCATCTTGCACCATCTTCAGGACGGGACGCGCCACCCGGGCCCGGCCTGGGGCTTGGGAGCGTCCGTGGGGTGGATCAATCGGCTCCGGAGCTGGTCAGGTTCCAGCTTGTCCGGTGGTAGGCGCTGGGACCTTGCTGCCGGATCATCTCCCGGTGGGCGGAGGTGGCATAGCCCTTGTTGACGTCCCACCCGTAGGCGGGCAGCTCGGAATGCAGGTCCACCATGATGCGGTCCCTGGCCACTTTGGCCAGGACACTGGCTGCCGCGACGCTGAGGCAGCTCATGTCGGCCTTGACCTTGGTGTGGACGGGAGCTTCGCAGGCGGGACCCGCCGGGGCGTCAAAGAGGGAAGCCTGGACCTCGGGGGAAAGCCAGTTGTGGCTGCCGTCCAGGAGCACCACATCCGGGGTAATGCCGGCGGCAAGGATATCGAACCACGCCCGCGTACCTGCCAGGCGCAGCGCGGCGATGATGCCGATCTCATCGATTTCCCGGGAACTCGCGTGACCCACGGCGCATGCCACAGCCCAGTCCCTGACCAAGGGCTCAAGCCGTTCGCGGTCCTCGGGCTTGAGCAGTTTGCTGTCCCGGACATCGGCCAGCAGGCCATGATCGGCGAGGTTCACCACGGCGATCCCCACGCTCACGGGACCGGCCAACGCGCCTCGGCCTACCTCGTCCACGCCCGCAAGCAGGCTCACACCGGGGGCCAGGAACGTGCGTTCGTGGTCAAGGGTGGGAAACCCAACGGCTTTCTTTGCCTTGGGCGCGGTTTTCTTGCCCTTGGCTTTCGCTGGGGACTTGCCCGTCGTGACGGCTGCCGTGGTGGTTGTCATTACTTGGTCGCTGTTGCCTTGGGGACATCCCGGAAGACGTCTGAGTGGTTGTCGAGTATTGTCCATCGACTCACGGGCCACGCGATGACGGTCGCTTTACCTTCAATGTCGTCGATGTTGATGAACCCGCCGTTGACTTCCTGGTGAGCCCGGGAATCGGCTGAGTGGTTGCGGTTGTCGCCCATGACCCAGACCTTCCCTTCCGGAACCACGACGTCGAATGTGCTTGGTTGGGGAATTTCCGCCGGGTTAATGTACGTCTCATTCAGCGGCACCCCGTTGACGCTGACGCGTCCCTGGGCGTCGCAGCAGGAGACGTGATCGCCGGGGAGGCCGATGACACGCTTAACGAGGTGCTGATCGGTGTTATCTGCCATCAGCCCCACGAATTCGAGGCTGTCGTTCAACCAGTCCATGGGCCCGGCGGGCTTTTGCGGTACGGGTTCGAGCCAGGCCTGGGTGTCCGTGAACACCACTACATCACCGCGGGACAGGTCGAACGGGCCCGGAACCAGGAGGTTGATGAAGATCCGGTCGTTGACATCCAAGGTGCTTTCCATGGATTCCGAGGGGATATAGAACGCCCTGAACAGGAAAGTCTTGAGGAGGAAGGACAGCACCAAGGCAATCGCCACAACGGTGACGATCTCTTTCACCCAAACGAGGACGGGATTCCTGTGCGTCTTCGCGGGAGCATCAGCGTCACCCGGGCTCGACTCCGCCAAGCCGGCAGTACTTGCCGTTCCGTCCGAGAGCCGTGCGTCGTCGTACCTCTCAGGGTTCCCGGGAGCTTTGTCCGGCATCTACTGTCCGTTCTTCAAAGGTGTTTCAGCCTGCGCGGAGCGAGGCATCTCTGCAAATCTATCAAGTGGCCAGACGATCTGGACCGGCCGGCCGATAACCCGTTCCACGGGCACCATACCGCCCCCCGGTGCACCCAGCAGTCCGCGGGAGTCCGCTGAACGGGAACGGTGGTCGCCCATCAGCCACAGACGACCCTCCGGCACGACGACGTCGAACTTCTGCTTGCTGGGTTCATCCCCTGGGTACACATAGGGTTCATCAACAGGCTGATCGTTGACTGTGAGTCTTCCGTCGGCCGAGCAGCACCGGACGTGGTCGCCGGCGACTCCTATAACCCGCTTGACGTACGTGGTGTCACTTCCCGTAAGTCCGAACCACTGGCTCGCCGCAGAAACCGCATCGACCAACGGGCCTTGGCCACTGCTGAGCGGAGCGAATGAACCGCGGCCATCGAAAACGACCACGTCACCCCGGCGGATTGGCTCCGACGCGTAGGCCGTGCGGGAAACAAGGATCCGGTCCCCGGTTCCGAGGAGGGGTTCCATGGATTCGGAGGGAATGTAATAGACATCCAGCCACAACGAGCGCACCAAACCACTGATGGCGACAGCAAGGACCAGTGCGAGCAAAACAAAACGCCAGCCCTGTTTCCGGGGCTGGCGTTCTGATGTGTCCATGACTCGTATCCCTGTTGCGTTGCGGATTGCTCCGGAACTACCGGGCACGAATCCTGGACCCGTTGCGTAAGTCGCAGGACCTACTTGGCGAAGTCGCGCTTTTCCTTGATCTTCGCAGCCTTACCGCGCAGTGCACGCATGTAGTAAAGCTTGGCGCGGCGGACGTCACCCTTGGTGACGACCTCGATCTTGTCGATGATCGGGGAGTGTACCGGGAAGGTACGCTCTACGCCGACACCGAAGGAAACCTTGCGAACGGTGAAGGTTTCGCGAACGCCGTCACCCTGGCGGCCCAGGACGAAGCCCTGGAATACCTGGACACGGGAGTTCTTGCCTTCGATGATGTTGACGTGAACCTTGAGGGTGTCACCCGCGCGGAACTCAGGAACATCGTTACGCAGCGATGCTGCATCTACGCTATCGAGGATATGCATTAATCCACTCCTGGTGAACGCCACAGGTCATTCACTTTGGGTTACGGCGGACAAGCCCGGGGCACTTAAAGCCACCGGAAATTTCCGCCGAAGTTTCTTAGTGTCCGGTTCCGCCACTGATTGGCGTCACCGGGTTGTCCGACTGTTGGCTGAACTCCCCCTGTGGCAGGTGTCAGCCCAGCAGACACAAGGGTTAATTCTGCCACATGCGCTGCCGTCGGGCCAACTGCCAGATCCCTTGAACGTTCGACGGCGGGAGCGCGCCCTTAGTTTGCGGCGTCGCCACCGGGCCGCGGACGCAAACGGCCGTCGACGACGTCGTACCCGAGGTCCGCCAAAGCGTTGCGGTCAGCGCGACTCAAGGCACCGGCGTCGAACGTTTCCAGAAGGTCCGGACGGCGCTCGGCTGTCCGCCTGAATTGCTCATGGCGGCGCCATTGGGCGATCTTGCCGTGGTTGCCACTGAGCAGGATGGCGGGGACCTCATGGTCGCGCCACGCGGAGGGCTTCGTGTACACCGGGTATTCCAGCAAACCGTCGGAGTGGGATTCCTCAACCAAGGACTCAGGATTACCGACAACCCCCGGGAGGAGGCGCCCAATGGCTTCCACCATGGCCAGCACGGCTACTTCGCCGCCGTTGAGAACATAGTCTCCAAGGCTGACGGGACGAACCGTGAAGTGGTCCTGCGCCCAGTCGATGACGCGCTCGTCGATGCCTTCGTAGCGTCCGCAGGCAAAGACGAGTTGGTCCTCTTCGGCAAGTTCGTAGGCCAGCGCTTGGTTGAACCTCTCCCCTGCCGGCGAAGGAACGATCAGTACGGGCTTGGAACCTTCACGGGCCCCTGCAACGGATTCGAGGGCCTGGGCCCACGGCTCAGGCTTCATCACCATCCCAGCCCCACCGCCATACGGGGTGTCATCCACGGTGCGGTGCCTGTCCGTGGTGAAGGATCGGAGATCGTGGACGTTTAGTTCGAGCAATCCGTCCTGGCGGGCCTTGCCTATGAGCGAAAGCTCAAGCGGGGCAAGGTATTCGGGAAAAATGCTGACGACATCAATCCTCATTCAGGCATCATCCCCGGCGCCGTCCTTGGACTCCTCCGCGGTGGACTCGTTGATCTCAAAAAGGCCGGCAGGAGGGGTGACCAGGATGTAGCCGTCCTCGACGTTGACTTCAGGCACGATCTCGTCGACGAATGGAATAAGGATTTCCTTGCCGTCCGGGGTCTTGACCGTCAGCAGGTCCTGGACCGGGAGCGTGGTGAGTGCAGCTATGGTGCCCACAACCTGCGAGCCAACCCGCGCTTCAAGGCCAACGAGCTCGTGCTCGTACCAGCCTTCGTCATCGTCCTCGTCGTCCAGTTCCTCGGTTTCGATGAAGAGCTTGGCGCCGCGGATGACTTCGGCAGCGTTGCGATCGGCAACTTCCTCGAAGCCCAGCAGGAGGATGTCCTTGTTCCACCGGGCGCTGCGGATGGTCAGGGGGCCGGCAGAGGCCGGCTCCACGACAAACTCGGTTCCTGCGACAAAGCGCTCCGACGGGGCGTCGGTGAGTACCTGCACCGTGACCTCGCCGCGGATGCCGTGGGGTTTGCCGATCCGGGCCACCTGGAGCTGCATGGGTTCCTCTGAATTCTTGTTGTTCCCGCGCCGCCAGGCAGCCACGGTAATGAATGTTGGATAAAGCAATCCGGCCCCTCCACCATATTCGGTGAAGGGGCCGGACCTAAGACAAGATGTGCTGAGCGCGTTACCGGCGACGGTCGGTGTCGACGACGTCGACCCTGACCTGCTCGCCACCAGCCAAAGCCGCAACAACTGTGCGCAGTGCGCGTGCTGTGCGTCCTTGACGGCCGATTACCCGTCCGAGGTCCTCCTGGTGAACTCGCACCTCAAGGGATTCCCCGCGGCGGTTGTTCTTGGCACTGACCTTGACATCCTCAGGACTGTCAACGATCCCACGAACCAAGTGCTCGAGCGCTTCGGACAGCAACTTACTCAGCCTCGGTGGTCTCTGCTTCAGCCTCGGCCGGAGCCTCAGCAGCTTCGTCCTTCTTGGCCTTCTTGGTGATGGCTTCCGGGATAATGACGGAACCCTTCTCCGGTGCTACGAAGGCTTCCTTCGGAGCTTTGGTCTTCAGGGTGCCTTCCTGGCCCGGCAGGCCCTTGAACTTCTGCCAGTCACCGGTGATCTTGAGGATCGCAGCAACCTGCTCGGTCGGCTGGGCGCCAACGGACAGCCAGTACTGGGCGCGCTCGGAAGCGACCTCGATGTACGACGGCTCTTCGGTGGGGTGGTACTTGCCGATTTCTTCAATGGCACGGCCATCGCGCTTGGCGCGGGCATCCATGACGACGATGCGGTAGTACGGTGCGCGCATCTTACCGAAGCGCTTAAGGCGAATCTTTACGGCCACTTTTGTGGTCACTCCTGTTTCTGAAACGAGGTGAACCCGACGTTCTGCACCCGTGGGGCGGGCCATACTGGACGGTTCGAAGGACAAGATACGGGCACGGAGAGAGGGGCCGCACCGATCAAGTACCTGTCCATTGTGCCAGATGCCCGATGCAATTACGACTTAGGCCGCAAAGGGTGGCGTGTTCTTGGTCACTCCGGACGGATCGTATCCACAAAAACCGGGCAACGGTCAGGCGGACCAGACGTAGAGTCCGGAGCGGTCGGCTTTTTCCACATCCGTGGCGAGGGCGGCCAGTTGCTGGACGTACTGGCGCGATTGGGTGGCGTCAAAGGGCATGTCGTCCTGGGCGGCCCAGGCAGCAGCAACGTCGTCAAGGACGTTACCATCGCCCTCACTCTCATAGGTGAGCAGTTCGGCAAGCGCGCGCACCATGGCCTCGGGAACTCCGAGGAGGGCATCACTGGTGACATCCACCAGAGCGAGCTCATAGTCTGCTCCCGCCGCATGGACGGCCTGTCCGGCGAGGTCGCCCAACTGCTCGACCTCAAAGTCGGTGATGCCTTCGATCCTGACGGCGGGGCCTGTGGCTTCGGCACCGCGATCCAGCGCGGCTGCCCGTTTGAGTGCTTCGTCGTGGGTGGCTACAAAAATTTCGGCAAAGCCCATGGAAAGTACTCTCAATCCTTCGTGCTGACGGGGCGGCGGCACGGGAACCGAAAGGTTCCGCGCCGTCAATGCCCAGCCTAGTGCAGCCATGGGCTGCCAGGACGATTCAGCGAACGGCGACGCGCAGCTTGTTCCGCCATGGGTCGTCGAACCGAAGCTCAGCGCCGGTGTGGTGGTTCTGGACGCCCGCCACCTTCAGCCGGTCCGCCAGCATCGCGACGTCATCGGCCGTGGGGACCTCGATCAGGACTTCCCCCAGCCCCAGCGTGTCCTTTCGGGGTCCGGCGCCCCGACTGTTCCACACGTTCATGGCCATATGGTGGTGGTATCCCCCGGCGGAAACGAACAAAGCCTGGCCGTGCCAGCCCGCCGTCCGCTCGAACCCCAGGGTTTCCACATAGAACTTTTGCGCAGTTTCGACGTCCCCCACTTGGAGGTGCACGTGGCCGATCCCGGCGGCTGCCTCCCGCTGGCCGGTCACGGCAGCCTCACTCAGGTGCTGCTGCAGGAACCGCTGCGGCGGGAGTGCGACGTTGTCCATGACGACGTTCTTGCCGTCCCACTGCCACAGTTCGCGGGGCTTGTCATAGTAGAGCTCAATACCGTTGCCCTCGGGGTCGGTGAAATAGAACGCCTCGCTGACCAGGTGGTCGGCGCTTCCGGCAAAGGCGCGCGGCTCGTATTCTGCCGCCGTGGCAATGGTGGCCGCCAGAGAGGGCTGGTCTTCAAAGAGGATGGCGGTGGGGAAGAGACCCGCTTCCCCGCGGCCCGGAATCTGCAGGCCTGAGGCAGGCGCCAGGTGGACAACAGGCTTTCCGGTGCGGCCCAAGTACAGTCCGCCATCCTGCTCGGCCACGATGTCCAGGCCCAAGGCGCGCTGGTAGTAGTCGCTCATGACCTTCATGTCGCCAACCTTGAGCATGACGGTGCCCATGGTGAGTTCGGCAGGAAGAAGATCCTGGCTGTTTGCTGTAGTCATGTGAAGCTCCTGGGTCTGAGGCTGCCGCCCTTTCGGCACCCTTCTACTAGTACTAAATTACTTGAAGCTTCAATTTATTCCTAACGGATGATCCCGCCACGCAAAACGATGTGCTGGAGTTCGGCCACGGTGTCGAGGGCGACCCGCGGATCTTCACGGCAGAGAACGACGTCGGCACTCGCCCCTTCGCTGATGGCTTCGGCCCCCAGCCACGCCCTTGCGCCCCACGTTGCGGCCTCCAGGACAGCGGAAGGCGGCAGGCCGGCGTCGTGCAGTTCCTTCATCTCGTCCGCAATCCGGCCGTGCTTGATGACGCTGCCGGCATCGGTGCCCGTGTAGATGGTGACACCGGCTTCGAAGGCTTCCAGCACACGGTCGTGACGGCGTTCCCACAGCTTCGCCATGTGATCTGCGTAGACGGGGAACTTGGGCGCGGCCTGGGCGGAAATCTCCGGAAAAGTCGCAATGTTGACCAGCGTAGGGACAATCGGAACACCCTGCTCCACAAACCGCGGAAGGTGCCGGGGCAAGAGGCCCGTTGCGTGTTCGATGCAGTCGATATTGGCGTCCAGCATGTCGTCAATGGTGTCTTCGGCGAAGCAGTGGGCCGTCACCCTGGCACCCTCATCGTGCGCGGCCGAAATGGCGTCCTTGACCAGCTTTGCCGGGAAGGACGCGGCCAGGTCACCAATGCCGCGATCGATCCAGTCGCCCACGAGTTTTACCCAGCCATCGCCGTCACGGGCTTCTTTGCGGACGGTCTCCACGAGCTGTTCGGGCTCGATTTCATGGCCCAGCCCGCGGAGGTACCGCCGGTCCCTGGCTATATGCCGGCCAGCCCTGATAAGGCGCGGCAAATCCGCGCGCCCTTGAACCCAGCGCGTGTCACTGGGCGATCCTGCATCACGGATCAACAGCGTGCCGGCTGCCAGGTCTGCCCGTGCCTGGGCGAGGGTGGTCTGCTCATCAACCGCACCACCCGGCCCCAAACCGATGTGGCAGTGGGCGTCGACAAAGCCGGGCAGGACCCAGCCGTCGAGCACAACGTCCGGTGCCGCGACCGGCTGGATGAACGTCAGGCGACCGTCAACGGACCACATGCCCCTGCGCTCCTTGTCTGCTGCTACGAGCACCGTACCGCTGAATTCGATGATGTTGGCCATGGCAAAAAGCCTAGCCCCGTACCTGCCGGGCAAGCCTGCAACGCCATATGACTGTGCGGCCGCAGGCAGCTGTGGTAGCTTCGTCTATGACCACACGGGGGCCCCTGCAGGGGCTGAGATCGGACTGAGGCAGTCTGCGACCGTTGAACCTGTCCGGGTAATGCCGGCGAAGGAAGTGAGCAGTCCCTTGAGCACCACAGAAACACAGCACAGCCCTGCCCAAAACGCGACCGTCGTTGAGACCGGGGCACCGGAAACCGTGACGCAGTCGCTGAAATCCCACTCGCTGGGGTGGCTTGAAGATCCCGAACATGGCATTCGCGTTCCTGTCACCGAGATCGCACTGGAACCCTCCCCCAACGGCCAAGCCAACCCGCCCCTGCAGGTCTACCGAACTGCAGGACCGGGCAGTGACCCGAGAGTCGGGCTGGAACCGTTCCGTGCACCCTGGATCGAAGGCCGGGGCGACACGGAGCCGTACTCGGGCCGGGAAAGGAACCTGCTCGACGACGGCAAGTCCGCGGTCCGGCGCGGTGCGGCATCGGCGGAGTGGAAGGGCGCACAACCGGTGCCCCGCCGCGCCGTCGAGCAGAAAACCGTGACGCAGATGCACTACGCCCGGAAGGGCATCGTGACGCAGGAGATGCAGTTCGTGGCCTTGCGCGAGAACTGCGATGTCGAACTGGTCCGCAGCGAAGTTGCCGCCGGACGCGCCATCATCCCCAGCAACATCAACCACCCGGAATCCGAACCGATGATTATCGGCAAGGCGTTCCTGGTCAAGATCAACGCCAATATTGGCAACTCCGCGGTCACCAGCTCCATCACCGAGGAAGTGGACAAACTGCAGTGGGCGGCGCAATGGGGTGCCGATACGGTCATGGACCTCTCCACCGGCGATGACATCCACACCACGCGCGAATGGATCATCCGCAACTCCCCTGTTCCAATCGGCACCGTTCCCATTTATCAGGCACTCGAAAAGGTCAACGGCGAGGCCAATAAGCTCACGTGGGAGATCTTCCGCGACACCGTGATTGAACAGTGCGAACAGGGGGTGGACTACATGACGGTCCATGCCGGGGTGCTGCTGCGCTACGTCCCGTTGACTGCCAATCGCGTCACCGGCATCGTTTCCCGCGGCGGCTCGATCATGGCCGGCTGGTGCCTGGCCCACCACCAGGAGAACTTCCTTTACACCCACTTCGACGAACTGTGCGAGATCTTCGCCAAGTACGATGTCGCCTTTTCGCTCGGCGACGGGCTGCGTCCCGGCTCCATCGCGGACGCCAATGATGCCGCGCAGTTCGCCGAGCTGGACACCCTTGCCGAGCTGACCCAGCGGGCGTGGGAGTTCGATGTCCAGGTCATGGTTGAAGGCCCGGGGCACATCCCCTTCCACTTGGTACGTGAAAACGTCGAACGCCAGCAGGAACTGTGCAAGGGTGCCCCGTTCTACACATTGGGTCCCTTGGTAACGGATGTGGCGCCCGGCTACGACCACATCACCTCAGCCATTGGCGCGACCGAAATCGCCCGCTACGGCACGGCAATGCTCTGCTATGTGACACCCAAGGAACACCTTGGCCTGCCGAACAAGGACGACGTCAAAACCGGTGTGATCACCTACAAGATCGCCGCCCACGCCGCTGACCTCGCCAAGGGGCACCCTGGCGCGAACGAGCGCGACGATGCACTGTCCAAAGCCCGCTTCGAGTTCCGTTGGCGCGACCAGTTCGCGCTGTCCCTCGATCCTGTGACAGCCGAGGCGTTCCACGACGAAACCCTGCCCGCCGAGCCGGCCAAGACCGCGCACTTCTGCTCGATGTGCGGGCCGAAATTCTGCTCCATGCGGATCAGCCAGGATATCCGCGATGAGTACGGTTCAGCTGAAGCGCAGGCCGCAATCGCCGGCATGTACAGCGGCATGAGGGAAAAGAGCCAGGAGTTCCTGGCCTCCGGCGGGAAGGTCTACCTGCCGGAACTGCAGGTACCCGGCACTGCGGGCAATGGCAGCTCAGGACGCCTGAACTGACATGGCCCGTCCCACGTCCGCGACAAACGAGCGGATGATGTGATCGCCATCCACTGAATCCTGGGGCCGGTGCCCGCCCGCTGCTACCCGGCGGAGGGCGCCGGTCTCCTGGAGGTATCCCGCAATTTCCTCGTAGAGCGGCTCCCAACCACCCGTAAGGACCAAGGTGGGAACGCCGGGCACAATGTGAAGCGGTGCCTCCCATGGCGGTGCCTGGAGCCTGAGGCGCCGCGCAGACTTCCGGGCCTCCGGCGTGTCCAGTCCCCCGGTTTCGGCCGAGAAAGCCCTGCGGAAGTATTCCCGCTGGTAGTCGGCGTCGTTCAGTTGTGCGCGGACATCGAACAACGGCTCCATCAGCGCACGGTGGGAGGCTGTGGCCGGCAGCTCAGCTGTCAGCGACAAGCACGCCGGCTCCACCAACGACAGCGAATGCACAAGATCAGGACGCTCAATAGCTGCCAGCATGGCGGAAATGGCGCCCTGTTCGTGCGCCACGACGTGGCCTCCACCGGCATCGGCCAACGCATTGATCACGATGGCGACATCTGCTGCCACATTGGACGGCGCCGGTTCCTCGACGGCCGAAAAGCCGTGCCGCCTCAGGAACAAGGCGTCATAGGCCAGCGCCATGCCGTGTTGCTTCGGCCATGCTGCGGCGCCGAAACTCCCCAGGCCGTGAACGAAGACTACGCGCTGCTTGTGCATTGGTTCAGCCTATTCCACGGCTCTGACATCCCAACTGACCGGCAGCTGGGACGCACTGTCTACTTACCGAGGAACTTGTCGAAGCCCTTGGGAAGGTTCAGCGACGACGGGTCGAAGTCCGCCGCGCCTTGCCCAAAAGCCGCGCCCGTGGGGGCCGCTGAAGCAGCGTTTGCCCGCTTGGCCTCTGCATCGCGAAGTTCCTGGGCTGCCTTGGCCGGGTTGCCGGACCGTGCCTTCTTCTTGGGAGTGTTCTTCCCGTTCTTGCGTCCGCCAGGGCCACCGAGGCCGGGCATTCCAGGCATACCCGGCATGCCTCCGCCCTGGGCCAGCTTCTTCATCATCTTCTGAGCCTGGGCGAAGCGTTCCAGCAGGCCGTTGACCTCGGAGACATGCACGCCGGAACCCTTGGCGATACGCGCGCGGCGGGAGCCGTTGATGATCTTGGGAGCAACACGCTCGTGCGGTGTCATGGAACGGACGATCGCCTCGACGCGGTCGATCTCTTTTTCGTCGAAGTTCTCCAGCTGCTGACGGATGTTTTGAGCACCCGGCATCATCATGAGCATCTTCTTCATGGAGCCCATGTTGCGGATCTGCTGCATCTGGGCGAGGAAGTCGTCCAGGGTGAAGTCTTCCTGGTCGGCGAACTTCTTCGCCATCCGGGCGGCTTCATCCTTGTCCCATGCCTTCTCAGCCTGCTCGATCAGGGTGAGGACGTCACCCATGTCGAGGATGCGGGACGCCATGCGGTCCGGGTGGAAGAGCTCAAAGTCGTCCAGGCCTTCGCCGGTGGAGGCAAACATGACGGGCTTGCCGGTCACGGAGGCCACGGAAAGTGCGGCACCACCGCGGGCGTCGCCGTCGAGCTTTGACAGGACGATGCCCGTGAAGTTGACGCCCTCGTCGAAGGCCATCGCCGTGTTGACGGCGTCCTGGCCGATCATGGAGTCGATCACGAACAGGACTTCGTTGGGGATGATCGCCTGGCGGATCCGGCGTGCCTGATCCATCATTTCGGCGTCGACGCCGAGGCGACCGGCGGTATCAACGATCACGACGTCGTGAAGCTTCTGGCGCGCTTCCTCGACGCCGGCCTTGGCGACGGCGACCGGGTCACCGGCAGGGTGTTCAAGTTCCGAGGTAGCGCCGGGGTGCGGAGCGAAAACCGGGACACCGGCACGCTGGCCAACAACCTGGAGCTGCGTCACTGCATTGGGACGCTGAAGGTCGCAGGCAACCAGCATGGGGCTGTGGCCCTGGGCCTTGAGCCACTTGGACAGCTTGCCGGCGAGGGTGGTCTTACCGGCACCCTGGAGGCCCGCGAGCATGATGATGGTGGGGCCGTTCTTGGCCAGGCGGATCCGGCGGGTCTCGCCACCGAGGATTTCCTTCAGTTCCTCGTTGACGATCTTCACGATCTGCTGGCTGGGATTCAGTGCACCCGAAACTTCGGCGCCCAGCGCGCGTTCACGGATGCGCCCAGTGAATTCGCGGACCACCGACACGGCAACGTCCGCATCCAACAGGGCGCGGCGGATCTCCCGGACCGTGGCATCGACGTCAGCCTCGGTGAGGCGGCCCTTGCCACGGAGGTTCTTGAAGGTTGCTGTCAACCGGTCAGAGAGTGAATTGAACACGCGCCGTGCACTTCTTTCGATGGTCTACGAATGGCGGCCAATGCGGCACGCCAGAGTCTTGACGATTCTTGCCCCGGCACGATGACTCAACTACGGGATGACTCAACTGCGGGACTCGACTATCTAGGGTACCAAGTCGCACCTACAAGATGGCATGCTGGCACGGTGACCAGTAAAACAACTGTAAAAACATTGCTCATCCTCGGCGCATCCGGAGACTTGACGGGCCGGCTGCTGCTCCCGGGCCTTGCTGGACTGTTGGCCGCGGGTGGCGCTCCAGGCCTGCGTTTGGTGGGAGCCGGCTCTGATCCCTGGTCTCCGGACCAGTGGAGGGAACGGGTCGACGGCGCTTTCGCCGCCGCGTCGAAGGAAGCCGACGCCCAAGGCAAGGCGGCTTTGGCTGCGGTGGCCGGGAGCACCGAATACCACCAGCTGGACGTGACGGCGGACGGACCGCTGGCAGAGTTGCTGTCGCAGCTGGAGGGCCCGGTCGCGATCTACTTCGCGTTGCCGCCCCACGTCAGCCAGAAGGCCTGCGAGGTCCTGCACCCCGAACAGTTGCCTGCCGGAACCCGCCTGGTCATGGAGAAACCGTTTGGATCAGGCACCGAATCGGCGCGCGAATTGAACAAGACGCTGGCTGCGCTGGTGCCGGAGGACCACATCCATCGGGTGGACCATTTCCTGGGCAAGGCAACAGTGCTGAACATCCTTGGCCTCCGCTTCGCCAACAGGTTTCTGGAACCGGTGTGGAACCGGGACAACATCGAAAAAGTGGAGGTCATCTTCGACGAAGACCTCGCCCTTGAGGGCCGTGCCCGGTACTACGACACCGCCGGCGCGCTCCGGGACATGATCCAAAGCCATCTTCTGCACATCATGGCGTTCCTGGCCATCGACGCGCCGGCCACCATTGGGGAACGCGACCTGCGGGACGCCGTCGCCACCGTATTGCGTGCCAGCAGCATCAAGGCCCCCTACAACCTGTCGACGCGTCGTGCGCGGTACACGGCAGGAACCCTGGGCGAACGTACCGTGCCCGACTACGCCGCGGAGGAAGGCGTGGATCCCGCCAGGAACACCGAAACCCTGGCGGAGGTCCGCGTGGACATCGACAACTGGCGTTGGAGCGGCGTCCCGTTCATCCTCCGCTCGGGCAAGGCCATGGGACAACGCCGCAAGGAAGCAGTCATCACGTTCCGCCCGGTCCCTCACCTCCCCAAGGGCTTCTCCGGCGTGGACTCCCCCAATCAGTTGCGGATCGGTTTCGGGCCTGACGTTTTGGAGCTCGACGTCGATGTCAACGGTCCCGGTGACATCTTCAGCCTTGACCGCGCAAGCCTGGTGGCCGAACTCAACGCGGCCGGGATGCTGCCCTATGGCGAAGTGCTCGAAGGCATCCTGACCGGAGACCCGCTCTTGTCCGTCCGGGGCGACACCGCTGAGGATTGCTGGCGGATCATCGAACCCGTCCTCAATGCATGGGCGAACGGCGAGGTGCCCCTGGAAGAATACGCCGCCGGCAGCGCCGGGCCGGCGAACTGGCCCACCGCCGTCGAGGACTAAAGAAGGCAACACAAAGCGGGCCGGGTACCTTGACAGGTACCCGGCCCGCTGCCGGTGTTTGAGTAACGAGTGGTAGCCGGTTGCCTAGATGTACTAACCCGGTAGGTTGGTGACGCGGCTGGCTGGGGAGGCGCCTTTGAGTGCCGTGTGTGGCCTGCTGCGATTGTAGTGCTCGATGAAGTCCTGGTAACAGGCTTGGCGTTCGGTTTC
>NZ_JAJUKH010000015.1 GCF_021538675.1 Paenarthrobacter sp. AR 02 | reverse complement strand
CAACCGCGTCCGAACAACACCACCGCGGCCGCACGCTGTTCCTCGGACAATGAACTGCTCTTAAACATCAAACTGCTCCCCGTAAGTCAGAACTGAATTTTCAGTCCAACTTTCGGGGAGCAGTTCAAAAGGTGGGGCCCTCTTTATTTGCCCGCAGGTTGTTCCGAGCAGCTGGAGCTCTGTTCAGTGGCCCTCGGAGGCCTCCAGGACGGACGAAAGTTGTACAAGGGCACTCTGGACGTTCGGAATGCTGTGGTCGTCAGAGAGGGCCTCTGGAGCTACTTCCAGGAAAACCTCGCAGCCGTGGGCAAAGTCCTCTGTCATGACCTCCAACAATGAGCGTGCGTCAACAGGACGACCCTCCCGTTTCCGAATTGTCACAGGCAGCCCGGTCTCCGTGACAGCACGAACGAATACGGCGGCGGCCCGCGCATGCAGTCCGATCCCGGCAGCGACGTAGGTCTTCAGCTCCGGCAACCTCAACTCCTTTGTTACGACGGATGCTCCGCGTGAAATGATCCATATAAGCGTAGCTGCCCCAGCCGTTACCAGTACGTACCGAAGGCAGTGGTCTAGACCTGACGTGCCAGTGAATTATCCTTAAGCCATGACTCACATGATGGATAGCGGCCGTGCCTGAAGCGGCGAGTATCGCTGGGGATATAGACCGGACCAGCGGAACACCCATCTACGTTCAGCTACGCGAAATCCTCCGGACCTTCATCGCACAGTCCTGTCCGCCCGGGTCTTCGCTGCCGTCCGAGAGGGACCTTTCCGAACGTTTCGGCTTGGCCCGAATGACTGTGCGCCAAGCAATTGACGCCTTGGTCGGCGAAGATGTCATAGAGCGCGTCGTCGGCCTCGGCACCTTCGTGAAGAAGCCCAAACTGGATCTCCAAGTGAAGTTGACCTCCTACAGCGAGGAGATGCAGCGACGAGGCATGGTTCCGGCCGCTAAGGTCCTCAGCTTTGAGCAGATCGCTGCAAGTGCCTTCCTGGCACGCGAATTGCAACTGGATGAGGGTACGCCGCTGGTCCGGTTCCGGCGCCTGCTGCTGGCAGATAACGAGCCAATGAGCGTTGATGAGAACTTTATCCCAGCCCACCGTGTGCCTGGCTTGTTGGACGAGGCCCCACCCACATCGCTCTACAACGTATTGAGCGAACGTTTCGGACTGGTTATGGAGTGGGGCGAGGACATGATTGAGGCCACCGCCGCATCACCCTCCACGGCCCGCCTTCTTAACGTCGACGTCGGTTCGCCCCTCCTCAAGATCCAGCGCCATGCCTTCGTGGCCCGGGCGATGGTGGACTACTCCGTGTCGTATTACCGGGCAGACCGGTACAAGCTGTGGGTACCCCTCCAGCGTCCTGGCGTCCGCCCTACCCGTAATTACTCGTCGGGCTACAGGACGCCCTAAGCGAGGACGCCAGCCAAAGCCGGCCCACCGCCGTCGTTGTTGTACCGGTGCAATGCAGGGCACGCAAAAGCCCGGCTGGAGAAATCCAGCCGGGCTTTTTACGTGATCTGACAGAGGCTACTGGGCGCTAGTGGCTCAGGCTCTTCTGGTCTTCACCGGAGGTGATTGCTTCATGGTGGCCATGAGCGTGTGCTGCTTCCAGTTCGGCCGGGGTTGCCGGTGCGACCCGGTCCTCGAAGAACCACTTGGAGAGTGCCGCGCGGCGCTTTTCCTTGCGGGTGACAACACCGTGTTCGTTCGGCTGGGCCGGCAGGGGAGCAGGTGACTCGAAGCCAACCAGCTTGTATCGCTTGTACTCGTCCAACGGGGCGTGAACCTCGATGAACTCACCGTGCGGGAGGCGCACGATGCGGCCGGTTTCGCGGCCATGGAGTGCAATTTCGCGGTCCTTGCGCTGGAGAGCCAAAGCGATCCTCTTGGTCACGATGAACGCGATGATCGGGCCAATGAAGAACAGCGTGCGGAGCCAGTAGGTAACGTCGTTCAACGACACGTGGAAGTGCGTTGCAATGAGGTCGGAACCAGCCGCTGCCCACATAACGCAGTACCAGGTGAAGCCTGCAACGCCGATTGCGGTACGCGTTGGAGCGTTACGCGGACGGTCGAGGACGTGGTGTTCCCGGTTGTCCTTGGTGACCCAGCGTTCGATCCAGGGGTACGTAAACAGAACGGTGAAGATGATGCCGGCAGGCACAAGGGCCGGGAGCAGCACGTTCAGGGTCAGGGTGTGGCCAAAGACGATCCACTCGAAGTGGAAGTTGTTCACGACACCTGGCATGAGACGCAAGGCGCCGTCCACGAATCCGATGTACCAGTCAGGCTGTGTACCAGCCGAAACGGGCGAAGGATCGTACGGGCCGTAGTTCCAGATCGGGTTGATCGTGAATGCTGCAGCCATCAGGGCCAGGACGCCGAAGACGATGAAGAAGAATCCACCGGCCTTGGCTGCGTATACCGGGCCGAGGGGGTAGCCGACGACGTTGCCGTCATTACGGCCGGGGCCGGGGTACTGGGTGTGCTTGTGTACGACGACCATGAAGAGGTGGATGACAATCATCAGGAGGATAAGTGCTGGCACCAGCAGGATGTGCAGTACGTAGAGTCGGCCGATGATGGCCGTTCCCGGGAATTCTCCACCGAAGAGGAAGAACGAGATGTAAGTACCAATCACCGGGATGGACTTGATGACGCCGTCGATGATGCGCAGGCCGTTACCGGACAAGAGGTCATCAGGGAGCGAGTAGCCCGTAAAGCCGGCTGCCATGGCCAGGATCAGCAGGACGCCGCCCACTACCCAGTTCATTTCACGGGGCTTGCGGAACGCACCGGTAAAGAAGACACGCAGCATGTGAACGCCGAGGGAGGCCACGAAGAGCAGTGCTGCCCAGTGGTGGACCTGGCGCATGAAGAGCCCGCCACGCACATCGAACGAGATGTTCAACGACGAGTTGTAAGCGACCGACATCTCGACGTTGTACAGCGGGGTGTACGAGCCCTGGTAGTGGGTCTCCGCCATGGACGGATCGAAGAAGAACGTCAGGAAGGTACCCGACATCAAAAGGATGACGAAGGAGTACAGTGCCACTTCGCCAAACATGAATGACCAGTGGTCCGGGAAGACCTTCCGGCCGAACTCACGCAGGATGCCGGAGCCGCCTACGCGCTCGTCAACGAAGTTGGTGAAACTACCAACCTTGGTTTTCGGAACGAAGGGGGCTTCAGCTGTTGATGAGGCGCTCATGCTCGTCACGCTCCCAGTAACTCGGTCCTACAGGTTCTCTGAAGTCGCTGGTTGCGACGAGGTAGCCCTCTGCGTCAACTGCGATGGGCAGCTGGGGGAGCGGACGGCTGGCCGGCCCGAAGATGACCTTGCATTCCTGCGTAAGGTCGAACGTGGACTGGTGGCAGGGGCACAGGAGGTGGTGCGTCTGCTGCTCGTAGAGAGCAACGGGGCAACCAACGTGCGTGCAGATCTTGGAGTATGCAACGATGCCGTTGTAGCTCCAGTTTTCACGGCCCTTGGAGGGGTTCAACGAGTTCGGGTCGAGGCGCATGAGCAGGACAACTGCCTTTGCCTTTTCATTCAACTTGCCTTCGTGCAGCTCGTTGAGTCCCTCGGGAATCACGTGGAATGCCGAACCAATGGTCACATCGGAAGCCTTGATGGGGGTGCCATCAGGGTCGCGGGTGAGTCGCTTAAGCTTGTCGCCGTCGGGTGCCCACATGGTGTGTGCAAGGGCTTTGTCCGGCCGCGGACCCAAATCGCCGAAGATGGCGAGGGCCGGCAGGGGAGCCAATGCAACGGCGCCCAGGAGGGTGTTGCGGATCAGAGGACGGCGCTTAATGCCCGTCTCCTCTACGATGTCGTCGACGATACGGACCGCAGCCTGGCGGTCTTCCTCGGTGCGGATGGCGTGACGCTCTTCCGACACTTCATGATCGGGCATCAGGGCCTTGGCCCAGTGCACGATGCCCGTTCCGATACCCAGCATGGCGAAAGCCGTACCCAGTCCCAGAAGGAGGTTTTGGGTGCGGATGGTCGCAATGGTGGTGTCGTCGCCCAAATCGATGGCGAAGTACGCCACCAGGAAGACCAACGTACCGATGACGGAGGTGCCAAACAGAATGGCTACCTGACGCTCGGCGCGCTTCGCGGCTACCGGGTCCGTGTCAGCCAGGCGCAAACGATGCGGAGGAAGTCCAGGATCCTGGAACTTCTCCACCTCATTCTGACCAGCCGTAGCTACGGTGCCCGAGTGGTTCGGACTGCCGTCACTATGGTTGCCCATAATTCGCCTCATCCTTCTCTCGTTGTCTCGGCCGGGGCCGAGTTATTTTCAGTTTCAAACTGCTGACTGTGCAGCAGAAGTTTTTTGCCTGCAGGCTAGGACGTGCGGGACGTCAACCAGATGGTGAAGGCGATGATGACACCCAGGCCGGCAACCCAAACAAAGAGGCCTTCGGATACCGGACCAAGGGAACCAAGTTCAGCTCCACCGGGCGATCCATTGGCTTCAATCGTCTTCAGGAAGGTGATGATGTCGCGCTTGTCTTCAGGCGTGATGTTCGAATCGTTGAAGACGGGCATGTTCTGCGGCCCCGTGGCCATGGCTTCGTAGATGTGGGCTTCGGTGACACCTGCCAGGCCGGGAGCGAACTTGCCGCGGGTCAACGCACCGCCAGCGGCTGCTGCGTTGTGGCACATCGCGCAGTTGACGCGGAAGAGTTCGCCGCCCTTGGCTGCGTCTCCCTTACCGTCGAGGAGCTTTTCCTCGGGAATAGCCGGGCCTGCACCGAGGGAGGCAACGTAAGCAGCGAGCTGCTTGGTCTGTTCCTCATTGAACTGGGCGGGCTTCTTCTGGGCCTGGGGGCCGCTCATCTGCATGGGCATACGACCGGTACCAACCTGGAAGTCAACAGCAGCAGCACCCACGCCGACCAGCGAGGGGCCGTCGTTGGTTCCGCTTGCACCCATACCGTGGCAGGTGGCGCAGTTGGCGGCGAAAAGCTTTCCGCCTTCTTCTACGTCACTGGCGCTGTAGCTAGTGGTGTCGGCCTTGGCCTGGTTGACGGTTGTGGCAACGGCGTAAAGCCCACCAGTGAGGAGGAGGCCCATCAACAGCAGCGCTATGGCTGCCAGTGGGTGACGTCGCTTCTGCGAGAGTGCCTTCACGTGGTGGTTCCTTTTTTCGATCCTGCGTCGGCTCCGGGAGCCGCTTCTTTAAATTCTGCCTCTTGTAGAAAAAGAGTCAAAGCTGGGGCTTACTTGAGGACGTAGATGACCAGGAAGAGGCCGATCCACACGACGTCGACGAAGTGCCAGTAGTAAGAGGTGACGATTGCCGACGTCGCTTCGAAGTGTCCGAACTTCTTGGCTGCAAAGGCGCGTCCAATGATGAACAGGAACGCGATCAAACCGCCGATGACGTGAAGGCCGTGGAAGCCTGTAGTCATGTAGAAGGCGGAGCCGTAGGCGTTGGACGACAGGGAAACGTGCTCGGAGACGAGCATGGCGTATTCCGTGGTCTGGCCGGCTACGAAGAAGGCACCCATGATGAACGTGAGGACAAACCATTCCGACATGCCCCAGCGCGTGAACTGAAGCGGCCTGCCGGTGCGGCGGGGCTCCAGCCGCTCAGCGGCAAAGACGCCCATCTGGCAAGTAAAGGAACTTGCCACAAGGACGATGGTGTTGACGAGCGCAAACGGGAAGTTGAGCTTGGCCGTCTCCTCGGCCCACATCGTTCCCGATGTGGAGCGCAGGGTGAAGTACATGGCAAAGAGGCCGGCGAAGAACATCAACTCACTGGACAGCCAAACTACGGTTCCAACAGAAACCAAGTTGGGGCGGTTCAGCGTCGGGTGCGCCGGGGTACTGGGGGCATGGGTCGCAGATGTCACAAGGACATTATGTCTGTAAAAGTCCAGAGTTCCCAATGCAAACCACCGATTCGGGAGACTTTTTCTACAAAGACGCGAAATCGCGCGGAAAAGTTCCCGGCCCGGTTCACATTGGTCATCGGCGTGGCTGGCTCGATAGCATCAGGGAGTGACTTCTCCGGCATCGGCACCTGCAGCCAGCAACACCTGGCCAGGGCTCATCTCAGCACTGATCAACGGCGACGACCTTGCGGTGGCCAACACCGAATGGGCCATGAATACGATCATGTCCGGTGAAGCCACGCCGTCGCAGATCGCCGGCTTCCTTGTGGCCTTGCGTGCAAAGGGCGAGACGGTCGAAGAGTTGGCCGGCCTTGTCGAGGCCATGGTCCAGCACGCCAATCCCATCGGGATCACCGGGGAGAAGCTGGACATCGTTGGAACGGGAGGCGACCGCCTCAATACGGTCAACATATCCACCATGGCCGCGCTCGTTGCTGCGGGTGCGGGTGCCAAGGTGGTCAAGCACGGCAACAGGGCGGCATCGTCGACGTCCGGTTCTGCTGATGTCCTGGAAGCCCTGGGCGTGCGCCTTGACCTCTCGATTGAGCAGGTGGCCCGGAACGCCGAAGAGGCAGGAATCACATTCTGTTTTGCCCAGGTTTTCCACCCTTCATTCCGTCACACGGCCGTCCCAAGGCGGGAGCTGGCCGTTCCAACAGCCTTCAATTTCCTGGGGCCGATGACCAACCCGGCCCATGTGCAGGCATCTGCTGTTGGTGTGGCCAATGCCAGGATGGCCCCGTTGGTGGCTGGAGTTCTGGCCCGGCGTGGAAGCCGCGGATTGGTGTTCAGGGGTGACGACGGACTGGATGAGCTCACGCCCACCGGGCCGTCCACGGTATGGGAAATCAGGGATGGAGCTGTTACAGAGCAGGTCTTCACTCCTGCGGACCTGGGAATAGGTCCGTCTACCGTGGCCGACCTCCGGGGCGGCGACGCCGCAGCCAACGCTGCCGTTGTCCGGGAGATCCTCGACGGTAGGGTCGGGCCCGTGCGCGACGCTGTTCTCCTGAACGCGGCAGCAGGGCTGGTGTCCTTCGACCTTCATGCCCAGGGCAGCCTGGTGGAGCGGATGGGTGCCGCGTTCGCCCGCGCAGCTGAATCTGTTGATTCGGGTAAGGCAGCCGCGGTCCTGGAGAAGTGGACAGCGCTCAGCCAGAGCTGACAGCTGACCCGGTCCTGTTTATTCGAAGCCGAGTGCGAATGCCGCATCGAGGTCGTGCTGCGAATACGCGCGGAACGCGATGTGCGTGGTGGTGTGGACCACAGAACCAACCTTTGAAAGCTTGTCGGCGATAACGTCGGCAAGCTCTTCATGCTTTGAAACCCTGGCCACCGCGATCAAGTCCCATTCGCCCGTCACGGAGTAGACCTCGCTGATGCCCTGGATGGCGGAGATTTGCTCGGCCGTCTCCGGGATGCGCGAGGCGTCGGTCTTGATCAGGACGAAAGCAGTGATCACGTGGGGCCCTTCCGGAAAAGCATCATTGCGGACGCTTTCCAGCCTAGTGCATCCACCATGTCCCGGGCTGGATCACACCCGGCTGCGCCGCTTGCGCACGACCCGCACCACCAAGGCCACCAGCGCACGGTATCCAAGCAGGAAAACAGCGAGGCTGATCAGTGCTACCACGATGAACGGCAGTACGACTGTCTGCCCGGTGGCTGCCCTCAGGAGCATTCCCACCACTACCGTGCTGAGCCAGACGCCCACGCCGACCGGCCATAGGGAGAGCGGCGCCCGCCATGCACGCAGGACCATCCACGCGATGGCGGCGCCGGCAAGGAAGGGCCACGCCGTGGTGAAGGCCCCGAGGACAATGTCGCCACGGGCATGAGCATCGCGACCAATGGCTGCGAAGACAAGAATAAACAAAAGGTCGGCGATTGCGGCTGGAAGCCACGGCTTGGATGGGGAAGGCATGCCTCCGACATTAGCGGCCATTGCGATCAGGCGGGAATTCGCTCCGGGCCATTGTGGGGGTGAAAGCCCCGGTATTAGCCTCGGACGGGGGACAAGGAGTTCCCCGGTTCCTTGGAGGGATGGCAGATGCAGAAGATTTCCACTTGTTTGTGGTTCGACGGCCAGGCTGAGGAGGCAGCGGAGTTCTACACTTCCACGTTCGACAATTCGTCCATGGGTGAGGTTATGCCTGGGCCCGGCGGCAAGGCACTCACCGTGGAATTCGAGATCGAGGGCAGGCAGTTCATGGGCCTCAACGGAGGCCCATTGTTCAAGTTCACCGAGGCGGTTTCCATGGTGGTCAATTGCGACTCCCAAGAAGAAGTGGACCGCTATTGGGATGCCCTGCTCGTCGGGGGAGTGGAGAGTCAGTGTGGTTGGCTGAAGGACCGGTTTGGCCTGTCGTGGCAGGTTGTTCCTACCGCTATGGCCGGGATCCTCAATGGGCCGGACCCGGCAGGTTCCCAGCGCGCCATGGAAGCGATGATGAAGATGCGCAAGCTCGACATCAATGAGCTCCAAAGGGCTTACGACGGCGTTGAGTAACCATGGGGGACAGGCGCTGGACGCGCTGCTAGCATGTGCGCAGGGTGCCGTATTCACGCACCTGGTAACCGTGAGGAGAACCGACCGATGACAACGCGCCTCAACCCATACATCTCGTTTCGGGACAATGCCCGGGACGCAATCACGTTCTACGAATCCGTCTTTGGCGGTGAGCTGAACATCAGCACTTTCGGTGACATGCCCGGGAGTCAGGACCCAGCCGAAGCCGATAAGGTCATGCACGCCATGCTGGTAACTCCTGGCGGTCTGACCCTCATGGCGGCTGACACGCCGAACGGCATGGAGTACAACCCCGGCGACAACATTTCTGTATCCCTCAGCGGTGACGCATCAGACGAAGCTGAGCTGCGTGGGTTCTGGGACAAGCTCGTCGACGGCGGTACGGTCACCGTTCCGCTCGAATCGGCACCCTGGGGCGACATTTTTGGAATGTGCGTCGACAAGTTCGGTATCAACTGGTTGATCAACATCGCAGGAGAACAGCAACAGTAGCTCCACGGTTCCGCCTTCACTGGATGCCCCGCCCGGATTCCCGGTGGGGCATCCACGTGGCTTCAGCTGATCCGCCGGCCGTCCGTGGTAAGTCGCTTGCCCATGTGTTTTGGTGTGCGCAACACGATGGAGCGGTCCATGATCTCGGCGAAAGGAAGCCTTTCGCCGAGCTGCCGTTCCAGGACGGTCATGTCCTCAATGCGGCGAAGCCAGACCATCATCAAGATGGAGTACAGCCCAGCAGTGGTGGCTACGAACCGGACCTCCTGGAGGCCCACGAGCCGTCCGGCGACTGCTTCAACCTGCGTGACGGGAACGCGCAGGAAGTACCACACTGATACGGGCCAGGGAGCATAAGCGCGGGCCACCTCCAAGCGCACAATGAGGCGCTTTTCGGCAAGGAGCGCTAAGAGGGCGTTCTTCGCGCGGACAGGGCTGATACCGGCACTCTTGGCGATGTGGGCGACGGACGCGCGGCCGTCGTCGCGCAGAATTGCGGCAACGTTATTTTCCACTTCTAAAGGAAAACCCCGCTGGGCTGCAGTGGGCTGGGGGAGTCCAAGCTCGAGCCGGGTGATTTCCCGTTCCTGCAGCGAACGCAATCTCCATTGCTGCGCGTCCGCAAGCAACCTGATGCCGCGGTGGGTGCGGGTAGTCGTGACGCCGGCAATGGAGGGGAGCCTGTCCAGGACAAAGCGGCCCAGGTCAGCATCGGACTGGCAAAGGCAAGTCAGTACGAGGTCCCGACCGCCGGCTGTCTGGTCGATCGACAGGACCTCGTCATCGTCGGCGAGGTCCGCAGTGGCGGAAGCAATACTCGCAGGCGCGCAATCAATCTCGATGATGGCGCCGGTGTATCTCGCTCCGGGCCGCCGATAGGCCGTGATCCAGGCCAGCCCGGCGTCTTCCAACGCGCTCCAGCGCCTGGCTAATGTCACGGCGTCGGCTCCAACTACAGGAGCCAAAGCGGCCCACGGTGCACGAGGACGGATCTGGAGGGCGTGCAGAAGCCGAAGATCCCGCTCGTCGAGATGATATTCCTGCATTTTTCCTGCTCTTTCAGCAAAAAACCTGCGTTTTGAGTGTATTCAACCACTTGTTGCCTAGGTTTGGGGCCGCCCCACCTGAAAGGCCCCTCCCATGTCCACTCAAACCGCCGACCCGGCTGCCATTACTGCGCAGGCTCATGCCGCCGACGTACGGAAAGCGTGGGGGAGAGGTGGGGCTGCGCATCCGGCCGATGGAAGCTGGTCCGATGCCTTGTTGCTGTCCGCTGTACGTCGGGGGGACCTGTCCGCGTTCGCCGAGCTGTATCGTCGCCACTTGGCAGTGGCCGGTTACGTGGCCCGCGCGGAGTGCGACACCGGCAACGATCCGGACGACGTCGTGGCAGAAGCCTTTGGTTCGGTGTTTGGATCACTGGCCAAAGGAGGCGGGCCCCGCGAGTCGTTCCAGGCGTACCTGACGACAACTGTCAGGCGAATTGCCCATCGGCGCAACATCCAGGGCCGACGACGTGCAACGCTTGGCTACGGCAGCGCCGTGGATTCCCTGGTTCTCAGCGAGGACTCGAGCATCAAGGCTTTCGAATCCACGACCCTGATGAGGGCCTTCCACTCGTTGCCCGTGCGATTGCAGGCGGTTCTGTGGTGCGTGGAAGTTGAAGGCCTGAAACCTGCGGCAACGGCGCGGGTCATGGAACTGAGCCCCAATGGAGTTTCTTCGCTGCTTATCAGGGCGCGTGAAGGGCTCCGGCAGGCGTATCTCCAACAACATGTGCAATTCTCGCCGGACGATCCCTGCATCGATTTTTCCCGACATTTGGGCAAGTTCGTCAGGAACGCCGTTCGTAAGGCCGCGCGGCAGAGGCTCGATCGCCATGTGGCTGTGTGTCGTCGCTGCCATGAAACAGTGCAGGATCTCAAGGAGATCCACGCAGGTATGGCTGGTGCCTGAGGGGAGCCCCGATTCACCTTTACTTTACATAATGTAGATTATCGGCACTTAATGTCGAGAGCCGGAAGTGGGTGCCCTTAGGTCCCAGCAGTTCCCGGATTGCCCAAGCGCGACGCGGCTTTCTTCTGGATCTCTGCAGCTCTGGTTGAGTAGTCGGCGATGGTCCGCAGTTCGTCGTCGCTGTACCCCTCAAGAAGGCGCCCGAGTCCGTCCATGAAGTCGACGAAATACGGTGTCGCAGCGGTGACCTGGTCGCCGATCAGCTCGATCAGTACCTTTCGTTTGTCCTCGTCGCTCCGGACCCTTCTGGCGACTCCCTTGGCCTCCAGCCGTTGCATGAGCCCGGTGACTGAGGCAGGCGCCAACCCTGAATGCTGTCCGAATTCCCCTGCTGTCATGGGCCCAAAGCGCAACAGGATATCGATGGATTTACCCTCCGTGGCGGACAACCCGCGCAGCTCGGACAGCTTGGTGTGGAACATGACGGCGGCCGTCGAAAGCTCCCTTCCGGAAGTGAAAACGGCGTCCATCAGGGCTTGCCGGTGGGCGCTGTGCTTGGCTTCGGATTCCATGCGACGAGGCTAGCAAGTTATTTCGTTTTCCCGAAAGGATTGCACTCCGCATGCTCCAGCTATATATTTCGTTTGTCCGAACGAAATAAAATGGAGTGCGACATGATGAACTGTTTGGTCATTGGAGCTGGGATCGCCGGGTTGGCCTCCGGAATTGCACTACAGAAAGCCGGACATCGGCCGGTCATCTTTGAAGCCTACGACGCACCCTCCGACGGTATTGGCGGCTTCCTCACAGTTGCCGTCAACGGCTTTGACGCGTTGGAAACACTTGGCCTCAAAGACGACGCCTGTCGCTTGGGTTTCCCCACTCCCCTGATGTCCATGTACTTGGGCAGCAACGGGAAGCACCTCATCGACTTCGACTATGGCGGCTCCTTGCCGGACGGCACCACCGCCCGAACCATGACCCGCTCGGAGCTATACGGCATGTTCCGTGAAGAGGCCAGCCGACGTGGCATTGGCATCGTCTACGGCAAACGGCTCACCGCGGTGGAAGAACGGCCCGACGGCGTGACCGCAGTATTCGCCGACGGAACCTCAGTCGCCGGAGACGTCCTGATCGGTGCCGATGGACTCAAGTCGAAGGTGAGGGACCTCATCGACCCCTCCTCCCCTGCGCCCAGGAGCATTCCGCTGCTCAACACCGGCGGCATCGTGCCAGCCGGAGTCCTCCCTCCGGGGACGATCGATGTGGAGGTTGGCCGCATGAAGATGGTTTTTGGAAAACGCTGTTTCTATTGCTACATGCGGGATCCCGACGGGCGGGTGTGGTGGTTCGCCAACCCGATGGAACGGTCCTCGGAAGATCCTGCCACTTTGGATGCCGGGGCCCGCAAAGCGTGGCTGACACAGCTCGTGGAACGCGATCGCACACCCATGGCTGCGATCGTTGCCGCGACTGATGACGTCATCCGGCCGTAT
Source organism: Paenarthrobacter sp. AR 02 (assembly GCF_021538675.1). Classification (GTDB taxonomy): domain Bacteria; phylum Actinomycetota; class Actinomycetes; order Actinomycetales; family Micrococcaceae; genus Arthrobacter. Next base: position 84,952 of record NZ_JAJUKH010000015.1, on the reverse strand, counting down.
AGGACCTCCGACTTTCCGGGCATCCCGCGCTGGTGGCGCGGAAGAATGGTCCTGGTGGGAGACGCCGCCCACGCGGCCTCGCCGTCCTCCGGACAAGGAGCGTCCATGGCCATAGAGGACGCCGTCACGTTGGGGCGCGCCTTGCGTGGCGCCGGGCCGGAACCGATACCTGAAGCCCTGGCCCGTTACGAAGCCGAACGCAGGAACCGGGCGGAGCTGGTGGTCCAGTGGGGGCGACGGAATGCGGCACCGAAGATCAGGGGCCAATTCAAGCGGGTGTTCGAGGACATGACCCTGCCGCTGGTATTCCGTGCCCTCTCACGCAAGTCCGCTGACAATTTCGACTGGCTGTATCACCACCACATCGACTGGGACACGGCAAGCACCGCGGGCTCCTGACGAACGGACGTACCAGCGAACTGACCAAGAGCTCAGGCACCCACGTAGGCAGCCAAGTGCTTCCCCGTCAGCGTCCCCTTGGCGGCCACGAGGTCAGCCGGCGTTCCGTTGAAAACGATCCTTCCGCCGTCGTGCCCTGCACCCGGGCCAAGGTCGATGATCCAGTCGGCATGGGCCATGACGGCCTGGTGGTGTTCGATAACAATGACCGACTTGCCGGACTCGACCAGGCGGTCAAGCATGCCCAGGAGGTTTTGGACATCGGCAAGGTGCAGGCCGGTGGTTGGCTCGTCCAGGATATAGATGTCGCCCTTCTCGGACATCTGGGTGGCCAGCTTGAGGCGCTGGCGCTCACCGCCGGACAACGTAGTGAGAGGCTGGCCGAGTGTCAGATAGCCGAGCCCGACGTCGGCCATGCGTTCCAGGATCTTGTGGGCTGCGGGAGTGCGGGCGTCACCCTCGGCAAAGAAGCGTTCTGCATCGACCACGGACATTGCAAGCACTTCTGCAATATTGCGCTCCCCGAGGGTGTATTCCAGGACAGCCGCCTGGAATCGTTTCCCGTCGCATTCCTCGCAGGTCGACTCCACCGTAGCCATGACGCCAAGGTCGGTATAGATCACGCCGGCGCCGTTGCAGGTGGGGCATGCGCCTTCCGAGTTGGAACTGAAGAGCGCCGGCTTGACTCCGTTCGCCTTTCCGAACGCCTTTCGAATCGGCTCCAACAGGCCCGTGTACGTAGCCGGGTTACTGCGGCGTGAACCCCGGATGGCGCCCTGGTCGATGACGACGACCCCTTCACGGGAGGCTACTGAGCCGTGGATCAGGGAGCTTTTGCCCGAACCAGCCACGCCGGTCAGGACGCAGAGGACGCCCAGGGGGATGTCGACGTCGACATTCTTGAGGTTGTTGGTGGACGCGCCGCGGACCTCGAGTTTGCCGGTGGCAGGACGAACCAAGGCCTTGATGCCCGCCCGGTCGTCGAGGTGCCGGCCCGTGATCGTGTCGCTGCCGCGCAACCCCTCAACATCGCCTTCGAAGCAGACAGATCCGCCGCCGCTGCCTGCGCCGGGTCCAAGGTCAACCACATGGTCGGCAATGGCGATGGTTTCGGGCTTGTGCTCCACCACAAGGACTGTGTTGCCCTTGTCCCTGAGCTGCAGCAGGAGTTGGTTCATGCGCTCGATGTCGTGGGGGTGCAAACCGATCGTTGGTTCGTCAAAAACGTACGTGATGTCGGTCAGGGAGGACCCCAGGTGGCGGATCATCTTGGTCCGCTGCGCCTCGCCCCCGGACAGGGTTCCTGCCGGGCGATCCAAGGAAAGATAGCCAAGACCGATGTCGGCGAAGGAGTCCAGGAGGTGTTGGAGGCCCTTCAGCAGCGGAGCAACAGAGGGCTCGTCGATTCCCCGGATCCAATCGGCGAGATCGCTGATCTGCATGGTGCAAACATCGGCGATGCTCTTGCCTTTGATCTTCGAAGACCTGGCTTCGGGACTGAGCCTGGTGCCGTCACACTCGGGGCAGGTGGTGAAGGTGATGGCACGTTCAACGAAGGCACGAATGTGTGGCTGCAGGGCGTCGACGTCCTTGCTGAGCATCGATTTCTGGATCTTGGGGATCACGCCTTCATATGTGAGGTTGATGCCCTCCACCTTGATTTTCGTGGGTTCGCGGTACAGGAGATCCTGGAGTTCCCTCTTGGTGAACTTTGCGATCGGCTTGTCCATGTCAAAGAACCCTGAGCCGCTGAAGATGCGCCCGTACCAACCGTCCATGGTGTAACCCGGGATGGTGAGCGCCCCTTCGCTGAGTGACTTGGTGTCGTCATACAGGGCCGTCAGGTCGAAGTCGTTGACAGATCCCATGCCTTCGCACCGCGGACACATGCCACCCAGCCGGTTGAACGTAGCTTTTTCCGTCTTGGTCTTGCCTTCCCCGCGCTCCACGGTGATGGCGCCGCTGGCTTTCACCGTTGGCACGTTGAAGGAATAGGCGTTGGGCGAACCGATGTGCGGGTGGCCGAGGCGGCTGAAAAGGATGCGGAGCATCGCATTGGCATCAGTGGCTGTACCCACCGTGGACCTCGGATTGGAGCCCATCCGTTCCTGGTCGACGATGATCGCCGTCGTGAGGCCCTCAAGCATGTCGACGTCGGGCCGGGCCAGGGACGGCATGAAGCCCTGCACGAAAGCGCTGTAGGTCTCGTTGATCATTCGCTGGGACTCAGCAGCGATGGTTGCGAAGACGAGGGAACTCTTTCCGGAGCCGGAGACACCTGTGAAGACCGTGAGCCTGCGCTTCGGGATCTCGATGGTGACGTCCTTCAGGTTGTTCTCACGTGCACCCTGGACCCTGATCAGATCGTGGGTGTCGGCGACGTGCGACGCGGGAGATGACGTGTGCGTGCCCGTGGCAATACTCATGATTTCTCCATCTGTTAGGCGGCGTTGCCCAACAGTCCCCTGTTGGCGCCCCTGGCTCTCACCGGCCAACCTCGACCAGTAGCTTCGATTCTGCCATTGTCTTCCACGCATTACTCGCTAAGAATGGAGCATGCCGGTATATGTGAGGTCCCTCGAAACCGCAGTTCCGCCAACTATCCTTGTCCAGCAGGAAGCACGGGAGGTTTTTGCGTCCCAACCGGGCCTGACCCGGCTCGGAACACGGCTTGTCTCCACGTGCTTTGACTCTGCCGCGATCGACACCCGCTATACGGCCGTGGAAGAACTCAGCCTGGACTCTCATCCGGAGAATCCCAGGTTCTTCGACCCGGAAACGAACATGGTGCTGAGCCCCAGCACCAAGGTCCGCAACGAGATCTTTGCCACCGAGGCCACCAAGCTCTTCGTGGAGGCCGGCAAGTCAGCGGTGGCCCGGGCCGCCGGAATCGACCTGGACGATATCACCCATGTCATCACCGTTTCGTGCACAGGATTCTTCAATCCCGGACCGGACTACAAAGTCGTGCGGGCACTGGGCTTGAACCCCGCTGTACAGCGCTACCACCTGGGCTTCATGGGCTGCTATGCAGCGTTCCCGGCGCTCAAGGCGGCGAAGCAATTCTGCCAGGCTGACCCTGGGGCCGTGGTCCTGGTGATCTGCGTGGAACTCTGTTCGCTGCACGTCAGGACCTCCAATGATCCCGACACGATCATGGGTTCGGCCATTTTTGGTGATGGAGCCGCCGCCGCCATCGTCACCGCCCGTGAACCGGAAGGCCCGGATCCGGTCATCAGGCTGGACCACTTCGAGACCGTCCTCACCCCTGTGGGCGAAGAAGCGATGGCCTGGAACATAGGCGACGAAGGTTTCGAAATGGTCTTGGGGTCCTACGTACCCCACATCATCGAGGAACACATCACTGGGGCGCTGGAGCCGCTGCTGGCCAAGGAACCCCAATTGGCAGGCCTGCCCTACCGCGACATCACGCACTGGGCCATCCACCCGGGTGGACGCAGCATCCTGGACAAGGTCGAGTCAAAGCTTGAACTCACCCAAGAGCAGTTGGTTCCGGCCCGCGAGACCCTGCGGGAGTACGGCAACATGAGCAGCGCCACCGTCCTGTTCGTCCTGAAGTACATGTTGGAACAGGACGCAGCCGAACGTGAGGAACGCATCTGCTCCATGGCGTTTGGTCCAGGCCTGACGGTGGAAACTGGCCTCTTCACGCTGGTCTCCCCCGCACTGTGAGCCCGTGGGGTTCCTTTAAGGACAGGGACCTGCAGGCCGTAGAGGAAATGGACAGGCCGGATTGCGATCCCGTGCGCCTGAACCGGACTTACGCGCGCTTTCCGGTGGTCAACAGTCTCTTGTCCGGCTGGCATCGCACCTATGTGCAACGGATCCGGCCCTTGATGTCCACGACGGATCCGGTGTCATTGCTGGATGTCGGCTGCGGCAGCGGTGACGTTGCCCGGAGCCTGGCGCGATGGGCGCAACGCGATGGGTTCCGGCTCGAGGTGACTGCGATCGACCCGGACCTTCGGGCGCACGAATTTGCCCTCCATGCGCCCCGCGTCGAGGGTGTCACCTACCGGCGTGCGCACAGCTCCCAGCTGGTAGCCGAGGGCAGGACCTTCGACGTCGTGATGTCCAACCACATCCTTCACCACCTCGACGCCGATCAGCTCGCCGGAGTGCTACGGGACTCAGAGCTCCTGGGCCGGCGACTCGTCCTCCACAACGATCTGGTACGCAGCAATATCTCCTCCCTGCTGTTCATGGCGGGCTTTTGGCCCCTGGGCCTCGGCTCCTACATCTGCGGGGACGGCCTGGTGTCCATCAAACGCAGCTATACCCGTGCGGAACTGAGGGCAGCCGTTCCCGGCAACTGGACGGTGGAAGCCAACGGCCCCTGGCACACCCTGCTCGTCTACGATGCCGCAGGCGCCAGTCAGGAGGGCGAAAGTGTTTGACGTTGTGGTGGTCGGCGCCGGGCCCGTAGGCCTGTTCATGGGCGCCTTGTTGCTGCAACAGGGGCATACGGTCAGGATTCTGGAACGGCGGCCCGCCCGGAGCCATCGGTCCCGCGCCATCGGCATCCACCCCCCGGCGCTGGGCCAGCTGGCACGCGCAGGAGTGGCGGCTGAACTGACAGAGGCCGGAGTTCATATCCGTCGTGGACTTGCGTACAGCCGCGGAAAGCGGGTGGCCGAACTGCCGTTCTCCGGCGATCCCGACTTTCCGTTTATCCTCGCCGTACCGCAGCCCCTCACCGAAAAGGTCCTGGAGGAGGCCGTAGTGCGCCTTGATCCTGGAGCGATCATCCGCGGGGCCGACGTCATGAGCCTCGTCGAGGACAGTTCAGGAGTGGTGGAGGTGGCTGCGGCCATACCCGCCGGAGAGAAAAAGTTCACGGCCCGCCTGGTGGTAGCCGCCGACGGTGCCCATTCAACTGTTCGCCGGCAGATTCTGCCGGAACTGCCGGCACGCAGCTACCCGGACAGCTACATCATGGGTGACTTCTCTGACGCCACCGGTCATGGCTCCGATGCGGTGCTGTATTTGGAACCCGAAGGGATTGTGGAGTCGTTTTCGCTGCCGGGCGGGGTGCGAAGGTGGGTGGTGCGGTTGGGTGAACCGGATCAAGGCTCGACGGCGGCCGGGCTGGCCGGTCTGGTGGGGGCCAGGACCGGCGAGGTGCTTGACCCGGCCAGCAACACCATGATCAGTGCCTTTGAAGTACGGTCCCGCCTGGTACGGAGGATGGTTCACGGCCGGGTGGTCTTGCTCGGTGACGCCGCCCATGAGATCAGTCCGATTGGTGGGCAGGGCATGAACCTGGGATGGCTGGATGCGGCGGAACTCGCGCCAATAATGCACGCTTCCCTCATGGGGAATGATGTTGGGCGTCGGCTTGCACGGTTTGAGGTAACCAGGCGCAGGACAGCGTTACGGGCTTCGCGGCAGGCCGGCTTGAACATGGCGCTGGGCAGGCCGCTGCCTCCGGCCGTCATGGAAACCCGGAACAGGCTTTTTGCTGCGGCTTTGGAGCTTCCTGCTGTGGCAGCGCTGGTGGAGCGGCGCTTCACCATGCGCTGATTATTCCGGCGCGGTGTAGTAGCAGTCGTAGGTGTCCTGGCTGATGATGAGCCCGTCGCGGAGCTCGAAGACGGCCGTGCTGCGGGCCCGGATAGTGTCGCCGCGATCCCAATGGGGAAGGTCAAGAAGCAGTGTGGCCGACCAATTCATTTCGAGCACGACCCGGTCACCCTGGCAGGTGGTCCGGACAACGTCGAATGTTTGCTTGGCAACGATGTCTTTGCTGTGGTCCGCCCCGGAGAGCGTCTCGGCCAGGTTGCGGGTGGAACCTGATTTGGACAGTGCGTGTGGCCACTCGGTGAGCGTGAAGTCCTCGGCGAGGAACGGCCGCAGTTCTGCAGCCCCGCCGCCGGCTTCTACGGTCCTGACGAAGGCAAGGACCTGGTCCAAAGGAGTGGAATGGCTCATCCGTCGAGCCTAGCCCACCGTCGCGGACACCTCCGCGCTAGGCTCAAGGCATGACGCATCAACCTCATCCCGAGGCGCCCAGCCCCGCCACCGACTTCAACCCCACGCAGATCAGGGATGCTGTCCGAAGGCTGCTTGACGCAGAGGGGCTTCCGGCAATTGTCCAGGCGGGTCATCCTGTCCTGCGTCATGTTGCGGCCCCCTTTGATGGCCAGATCGACGACGTTGAGTTGCTGGCACTCGTTGATCGGATGCGTGAGGTCATGCATGACGCTCCGGGCGTGGGCTTGGCTGCCCCGCAGTTGGGCATCCCCCTTCAACTGGCCGTCCTTGAGGACAAATACGAGGTTGATCCGGCGTCAGCAGCTGTGCGGCACCGGGAGCAGCTGGAGTTCTTCGCCATCATCAACCCGACGTACAAGCCCCTGGGATCGGAGACGGCCTCATTCTTCGAGGGGTGCCTTTCTGTCGCCGGATACCAGGCTGTGGTGAAACGCCATCGGAACGTCGAGTTGCGATACACGGATACGGCCGGCGAGCCCGTGGAAGAGTGGTTCTCCGGGTGGCAGGCCCGCATCGTGCAACATGAAACGGACCACCTCCACGGAACCCTTTACCTGGACCGTGCCGAATTACGGTCACTGTCCAGCAATGCGGAGCATTCAGCGCGGTGGGCTGCACCGGATATCGATGAAGCACGCAGGACTCTCGGTTTCCAGCCCTGACCCGGAACCGGCCCCGGGACGCGGCAAAGACCTAATCCGCGAGGTGATTGGAAGCCGTGGGAAGGTACCGCGCCCACCAGCGAAGGATGTGGTCGAAGCGCTGCTTCCGATGATGCGGGGTGCCGGAACGGGACAGTTCGTGATCCTCACCAGGGAAGACCAGCAGGGCTGTTTCCACCCCTTGCGCCTTGAGCTGCGAGTAGTAGCGCTGTCCCTGCTCAATGGGGCAACGAAGATCATTCTCGCTGTGCACCACGAGGGTGGGAGTGCGGACGTCAGTGACAACAGCCATAGGACTTTGCGCCGCCATCCGTGCGGCCGTCCCTCCGGTGTATTCCGCGCCGAAGAACCAGCCAATGTCAGAGGAACCGGCGAAGCTGACAGGGTCCAGGTATCCGCGTTCAACGATCGCGGCCTTGAACCGGTGGTCATGCGCGATGATCCATGCGGTCAGGAAACCGCCGTATGAGCCTCCCATGATTCCCACCCGCTCCTTATCCAGGGCGCCGAAGCCAGCCAAAGCGGCGTCAAGGAAAGCGAGGACATCCTGCATGTCAACGGTGCCCATGCGTTCCTTGAGTGCACGTCCGTGGGCTTGGCCATAGCCGGACGAACCGCGGGGGTTGCACATCACCACGGCGTAACCGGCGGCAGCATATACCTGTGCCTCGTCGAAGAACGCTCCGGTGTACTGGGCAAAGGGCCCGCCGTGGATGTTGAGGAGGACCGGGTGTGGGCCGGGCCCGTCTGGTAGCACAACCCAGCCCTGGACAGGGTGCCCGTCTCCGGAAGGTGCCTCGAATTCCCTGGGCTCAATAACCCGCGACTCGTTCCGGAGTGTGGCCGAGAAGTCCGTGAGGAGACGGATTTCACCGCGTTCCAAGGTTGCGACGTCGCCCACTGTGGCGGCGTCGGAGAAGCTGACCGCGATTTCACCGTTCGCTGCCACCGTGGCGCCGAGGACGACCCTGGCCCCGTGCACCAGCGGGGTGATTGCTCCTCCGGCAGACACTTCCAAGAGTTCAACGCTGCCCAGCGCGTTGTTCAGGACCAGCACACTGTCAGGACCACTGGGCTCCAACGGTCCCGACACGTCCAAATGTTCGACGTCGGTCAGGGTTACTGCCTCTCCCCCGCCGACGGGCATGACGTGGAGCGCAGTGTTGCGCGCGACGAAGTCCCGGCCCGTGTCACCCATATCCTGCGCAAGATAGAACAGCCACTTGCCGTCGGCGGATGCGAGGACGTCCGTCACGGTCTGCAGTCCGGCGTTGGAAGGTTCGACGGCGGTCGGCTGGCCTCCGTGGGTGGCGATTCGGTACACGGAGGTGACGAGGTCGTCGTCGTGTCCTTCATGGAGCGCAGCCACGAAGAACAGGTCCCTGCCGTCTGCCGAGAAGGCCGGGGACTCGTGGTCGGAATCGCCGAACGTGAGCTGCTTTGCGGCTGGAATTCCCGTAGAGGGAGGCTGCGGCTGATCGTGGGCAGCCCTGCCCCGCGGGGTGACGGCCGGTTCGCCGCCCAGCTCCGGTACCTCCACAATGAACAGTTGCTGGCGCTGGTCGGCGGTATAGCCGAGCCCGTTCATCCTGTACTGGTTTGCAGTGACCAGGCGGGCGTCCTCAGCTCCGGAACCGACGCCGTCGACCGTTCCGTAGCGCCCCTGCTTCGGTACGCGCGAGGTGAAGGCAATGCGGTGGGAGTCCGGCGCCCACCTGAAGCCGGAGACTCCCAGCGGTTGGTCCGTGATCCGCTGGGGCTCCCCGCCGGCCGCTTCAACGACGAACAGTTGAGGTTTGCCGTCGGCTTCGCTGCGGATGAAGGCCAGGACCAGGCCGTCGGGCGAAAACGCCGGGGAGGTGTCTCGGAACCCACGGGTGATCCGGCGTGAGTGTTTTTTGCTGTCCAGGGGAACCGTCCAGAGCTGTCCCACGTAGCTGTCCGCTTCGAAGTCGGGCCTGGTGACGGACACGACGGCTTTGCTGCCATCAGGGTGGATTGCGGGGGCGGACACGGAGTTCAGCAAAGGCAGTTGCTCTGGTTTCACGTTGGTGAGCCTAGCCCGACGGCTGCGGCGCCGGCACCAGACACTCCGGCCCGCCGTAGGATTGGAGCCATGTTGCCTGATGCCGTTGCGGCCCTCCGCTGTCCTGTTTGCCAGAGGCCGTTCCGGCTCCTTGAGAAGCCGCTAAGGACCCTTTCTTGCCCTTGCGGGCACCTTTTCGATGCGGCACGGCAGGGATACTTCAACCTGCTGACCGGCAAAGGCACGGTGTTCGAAGCCGATTCCGCCGCCATGGTTGCAGCACGGCAGCGTTTCCTTGATGCGGGACACTATGACGATCTTGCAGAGGCAGTTTCGAAGTCGGTGCGGACCGTGCTCCACGGACCGGAGTCCCTGGTCCTTGACGCTGGGACGGGAACGGGCCATTACCTGCATCGGGCCATACAGGGATCCAGCGCTTCTGCCGTAGGCCTGGACATCTCCAAGTTCGCGCTTCGGCGGGCTGCCCGGCTGAATCCGGACGTGGCCAACCTCGTCTGGGACATCTGGCGCCCCTTGCCGCTGGCGGATGACACCGTGGACGCCGTCATGGTGGTCTTTGCGCCGAGGAATCCGGCGGAGTTCGCCCGTGTCCTCCGTCCCGGGGGGACACTCGTGGTAGTGACTCCCCGGCCTGGCCACCTCGAGGGGATCGCCGAGCGCGCGGGCATGCTTGGAATTGAAGAAGGCAAAGCGGAACGGCTTGCCGAGTCCTTGCGTGGGCATTTCACGTCAACGTCCAGTACGGACCTGGATATCCCGCTGACACTGCGCGGGCCGGAGATGGCGGACCTTGCTTTCATGGGACCTGCGGGGCACCACCTGACCCCCGTCCGGTTGGCTGAACTGGCCGCCTTCGACGGTTCCGTTTCCACCACCGCCATGTTCCGGATCAGCGTGTTCACCGTGTCCTGACGTGGGAGGGCGCGCCGGGCTAGGATGGAAGAACAGCGACTGTGATCCCTCCTGAAGGGGTCCGGGACCAAGGGGGAACCGATGTTCGAATGGCTCGGCGAGAATTGGTGGGCATTGTGGCTCACCCTCTTCCTCGCGTTTGCAGTGGTGGAGATGCTGACTCTCGACCTCTTCTTCATCATGCTGGGCGGCGGAGCCCTTGCAGGCCTGGTGGCCGACTTCGCCGGTGCCGAACTATGGCTGCAAATCGTCGTCTTCTGCGTGGTTTCCCTCTTGATGATCGTCTTCCTGCGACCCGTTGCCCTGAGGCACCTGCACAAGGGGCCCGGAGAGCAGCGTTCCAACATCGACCGCCTGATCGGACAACCTGCCCTGGTCATTGAAGCCGTTACGGGCACCAGTGGACTCGTCAAAATAGGCGGCGACGTTTGGACTGCCCGCAGCGCCGCCGGCACCCTGGACGCCGGAAAGACAGTCCAGGTCACCAGAATCGACGGCGCGACGGCAGTGGTCGCCACGTCTGCCGAAAACAGCCCGCTCTAGCGCGCGACGCCCGCCAGCCGGTTACCGGGCCGGCGGGGACACCCGTGCACAGCGGCATCAAACCACGCAATTGGGGAACGAAGGAGATGTATGGACGGCTTAGGAGGAACAGCAGCAGCAATTGTGCTGATTGTTCTCGTCATTTTTGTGATCATAGTGTTGGTCCGCTCGGTGAGGATCATCCCGCAGGCGCGCGCCGGCGTCGTTGAACGGCTTGGTAAGTACCAGCGCACGCTCAATCCGGGACTCACCATCCTGATCCCGTTCGTCGACCGGCTCCTGCCGTTGCTGGACCTGCGCGAGCAGGTCGTGTCGTTCCCGCCTCAGCCGGTCATTACCGAAGACAACCTGGTGGTCTCGATCGACACCGTGGTGTACTTCCAGGTCACCGATCCCAGGGCGGCTACCTACGAAATCGCCAACTACATCCAGGCTGTGGAGCAGCTGACTACTACCACGCTGCGTAACGTGGTGGGTGGCCTCAACCTCGAAGAGGCACTGACGTCCCGCGACCAGATCAACGGCCAACTCCGTGGTGTATTGGACGAGGCAACAGGCCGTTGGGGAATCCGCGTTTCCCGGGTCGAGCTCAAGGCCATTGATCCGCCCCACTCGATCCAGGATTCGATGGAAAAGCAGATGCGCGCCGAACGTGACCGTCGTGCGGCCATCCTGACCGCCGAGGGCACCAAGCAGTCGCAGATCCTGACAGCGGAAGGCCAGCGCCAAGCCGCTATCCTCGCCGCCGAAGGTGATGCGAAGGCTGCTATCCTCCGCGCCGACGGTGAAGCCCAGGCCATCCAGAAGGTGTTCGACGCGATACACAAGGGGAACCCGGACCAAAAGCTGTTGGCGTACCAATACCTGCAGACGCTTCCCAAGCTTGCCGAGGGCAGCTCCAACAAGCTGTGGATCATTCCCAGCGAAGTCGGCGAGGCACTCAAGGGAATCGGCGGTGCCCTCGGGGGCGCTACGGGAGAGTCTCCTGTAGCTGGTCTCTTTGGCGGCAACGAACAAGCCAAGTCCGCCGAGACTGCACCGGTGGCGCCGTCCCGGAGCGCCGAGTAAACGCAGTGCCAACACGCGACGAACGGCCAGCCCCAGTGGCTGGCCGTTCGTCGCGTCCAGCCCCTTTTGAGTACGGAGCGCCGATCCGCGTATAATGGGATATTTGTCCGGCTGGTTCAGCGTGGATGGAACATAAAAGCTTTGCCAGGCGTTGCAATTAGTGATGCAAGGTGTGCAGAAGTAGTCCGTAAGGATCGTGAAAACGGCTTACGGCTAGCGCGGGGTTACTGCTCCGCGAACAGACAGAGGGAGTAATCATGAGCGATCGCAGCCTGCGGGGTATGCGTCTTGGCGCCCAGAGCATGGAAACCGAATCCGGTGTTGAGCCGGCACCGCGCCAGCGGGTCGAGTACCGTTGCGAAGATGGAGAGCAGGTCTTCGTGACCTTCTCCTCAGAAGCCGAGATCCCCCCGGTTTGGGTTTCCAAGACCGGCAAGGAAGCACTCCTGGTTGATGGCGAGCGTCCCGTGGATGCCAACGAGAAAGCTGTCCGTACGCACTGGGACATGCTCCTTGAGCGCCGCAGCCTTCCTGAACTGGAGCAGATCCTTGAGGATCGTTTGAACATTCTGCGTGAGCGCCGTGGAGAACGCCGCTCCGCATAGCAATCCAGCTACACCAAAGGCCGGCTCCGATTCCCTGAGGGGAAATCGGAGCCGGCCTTTTTGGTGTGCAGTGGCGGTTACTTGGTGACCGCCTGCGACTTCCGGGTGAGTTTGGCCCAGCGTGCTGCCAGCCCCCACCTGGTGACATTGATCATGGCCTCGACAACGATGTTGCCGCTCATCTTCGAGGCACCGAGTTCGCGCTCCACAAACGTGATGGGGCGCTCTTCGATGCGCAGGCCCAGTTTGGCTACGCGCCAGGCAAGGTCAACCTGGAAGCCGTAACCGACCGACTCGACCTCGTCCAGCTTCAGCGCTTCGAGGGTGCTGCGACGGAATGCGCGGTAGCCCCCGGTGACGTCCTTGATCTTGACGCCCAGCATGATGCGCGCATACGTGCTGCCGATCCGGGAGATGGCCTGACGGTAGAGCGGCCAGTTGACGACGCTGCCGCCTTCCACCCAGCGGGAACCCATGGCGAGGTCTGCTCCGTCCTTGACGGCATCCAGGAGGAGGGGAAGTTGCTCCGGCTGGTGCGAACCGTCGGCGTCCATTTCGACCAGGATGTCATACCCAGCGGCGAGACCCCATTTGAAGCCTGCGATGTAGGCGGCCCCCAGGCCTTCCTTGCCCTTCCGATGAAGGACATGGACGTTGCTGTCCTCCGCGGCGAAGCCGTCGGCCAACTGTCCCGTGCCATCAGGGCTGTTGTCGTCAACCACCAGGACATCGGAATCGGGAACTGCTGCGCGGAGGCGCCCGAGGGTCTTGGGGAGCGATTCGAGCTCGTTGTAGGTGGGAATGATCGTCAGGACACGCAAGAAGAGGCCTTTCCTTGATGGAGCGGTCAGTGTGCCGGACCAGCCAGTCGGCTGGCATTCTGGCGCAACTCTCCATTATAGGACGACGCCGGGACCTCCTCGGGCGGCTGTGGCGCCGAACACATGTGCGGGCAGCTCCGCAGGCCCAGGGCCAGTAGTGTCGGGAAGCGAAGTCCAGGACAAACTGTTTTCTGGGTCACCGAGGATCTGCCCACTCATGTGCCGCCAACATGGAAAACCGGCCACGGCTGGACCGTTAGGCTCCGTGTGCTGCCTCTAAGTTGATCATCCGTTGAGCCTCAATGCTACGGACTCACAGCATGCTGTCAACCAGTCAATGACCTGCGGATCCGTCTGTATTCCCAGCTCAGAGCACTCGCTCTCCACGGAAAATTCGCCGGCTAGGACCGGAGTGCCTCATGGGCGAACAGCTCCTGTCCCTCCCGGACAGTCTGGAGGCAACGCGGATCGGTGCCGGTGTCCAGGGCAGGCAGCAGGGGTGTCCGCGCGCGGGGGTCCGTGCTCCAGGACTGGACCCTGCTATCAGCAACCTGGACCATGAGTTCGTCGACTTCCCACACCGCGAAACTGGCGGGGGCGCCGGGCACGAGCTGGCCCATCAGGGGGTTCCGATGCTTGGTGGCCCGCCAGCCGGCCCGGGTGTGGCCAAGGAACGCAGCCCTGGCTGAGATCCGCTGCTCGGGGTTGCTGTGCTCCAAACAGGCGCGGACGCTGGACCAGGGGCGCAACGGAGTGACCGGGCTGTCACTGCCAAAGGCAATGGGGACTCCACTGGCGTAGAAGGAGGCGAAGGGATTCATGGATTGGCTTCGCGCGCCGAGGCGCTGCGAGTACAGGCCGCCAGCTGCACCCCACGCGGAGTCGAAGCCCGGCTGCACACTGACGGTGATTGAGTACTTGGCCAGCCTGTCGATGGCGGCCTGGTCAGCCATCTCGACATGTTCCAGGCGGTGGCCGGCGGCACGGATGCGCTGCTCCCCCACCTCGGCGGCGGCCACGTCCAGCGCGTCCAGCACCGCGGCCAGTCCGGCGTCGCCGATAACGTGGAAGCCTGCCTGGATGCCCAGCAAGGACGTAGCTGCGATGTGCTTCGCTGCGTCATCCACCCCGAGGTACAGGCTGCCGTGTTGACCGGGCGCATCAGAGTAATCATCCAGCAACGCGGCCGTCCTTGAACCAATGGACCCGTCCATGTTGAGATCCCCGGCGAGTCCCCTCACATCGGTACCCAGGCCTGCCAGGACGCTTCGGGCATGCTCTTCGGAGGTAGCCAGTTCACCCCAGTACGGAAGTACCTCGGGACTGCCCGGCTGCCCATTCCATGATGCCGCCAAGCGAAGGTCTTCCGGGCCGCAGATGTGGGGTGCGGACATCTCTGCCAACGCCACATACCCGTTGGCAGATGCTTCCATCAAGGCCCGCTGCTGATGTGCGCGCCGCTGGTCTTCCGGGAACTTTCGGGCTGCTAGCCGGGCTGCCGTGTGTGCCGCGCGCACTGCCTGCGCGGTTCCTGACCACCCGTCCAGTCCCGCTACGTTGGCCTCGGCAGCCAGCGAAGGCGAGATCAGGGCTGAGTGGACATCGATGCGTGAGAGGTACACATGGCGGCCCCCCGATGCGCGATCCAGTTCTTCGAGGGTAGGAAGCGTGGGATCATCCCACAGCGTCTCGTCCCAACCGTGGCCCAGGATTGTTCCCGTACCACCCGAGGAAGCAACGGCGTCGAGCAGTTCCCTGGCCGAACGCACGGCGCCCAGCTGAAGGCCCGACAGGGCCAGCCCGGTTTCTGTCAGGTGCACATGCGAGTCGACAAAGCCCGGTGCCAGCAAGGCTCCGCGAAGGTCAATGATGTCCATTGATGAATCCGCAATGGAGGTTGCAGCCTGCTCAGAGCCCACCCAGGCAACGGTATCGCCGTCAACCACCATGGCTGTTGCAAACGGATCCGCAGCTGTATAGATCGAACCATTGCGGTACATGGTGACCTTTTTGCCGGTCCCTGGGTGGTCGTGGCCGGCAGGCACGCCTGGCTGGTTCATGCGTTGAGCTCCTTGAGCGGTTGAAGACGGTAATTCATGGAGGTGGCGTCAGGCCACGGTGGAATAGGCCACGACGCCGCGCCGGACCAGGTCGATGGACTCGCGGCAGATCCTGGACAGGCGGGGGTCCAGTTGGGGAATTTTGGCCAGTTGATCCAGGAGATCCACTACCTGCTTCGCCCATCGGACGAAGTCGCCGGCAGCTAGGTCGGTGCCGCTGAGGACATCCTGGAGGTGGCGTCCCTTGGCCCACTTGTACATGGGCCACATCAGTCCGAGTTCCGGCTCCCCGGTCAGCGGGAGCCTGTGGTGTTCTTCCGTGTCCTCCAGCTGTGACCACTCACGCACGACGATGTCCACGGCCGACTCGAGCGAAACCGAGGGCATCTTCGGCCTGAGCCCGCGGTCCTCGCGCTTGGCCTGGTACACCAGAGTGCTGGCCAGGGAGGCGAGCTCTGCGGCGTCAAGGTCGTTGATGGCGCCCTGCCGGACCGACTGGGAGATAAGGAGGTCCTTTTCTCCGTAGATGCGGCGGAGACGCTGGCCATCAGCGCTGATCGTCACATGACCAGCGTCGTCGGTCTCCAGGTAACCATAGGCCGAGAGGACGTCGCAGACACGGTCGAACGTCTTGGCGATAGTGTTGGTCCGGCCTTGGATCTGGCGAACCAATCCATCGGTTTCCTTGCGTAGTTTCCACCAGCGCTCCGACCAGCGGGCGTGGTCCTCACGTTCGCTGCATCCGTGGCAGGGGTGGGCGCGCAATGCACGCCGGAGATCCGCAATCTTTTTTTCCTGGTCCGGGAGCCGGGCACCCAAACCGAAGTCCTCGTGCCTGCTGTTGCGACGGCTCTGGGGTACGTCCTCACTGATGGCATGACGCATGGCCGCGGCAAGGTCCCGCCTGGCCTTGGGTACTTTGGAATTGAAGGATTTGGGGATCCTGATGCGGGTAACCGGTGACACGGGCCCCTCCAGGTCGTGGACACCGATGCGCCGGAGCTGGTTATCGGATGTCAGCACCGAGGGCCTTGGTTCGCGGGCATTCCGATCCACCTCGAGGACCACTGCGTGCCCAGCCAATCTGCCGCTGTAGATGCTGATGACATCCCCAGGGATCAACCGTGTCAACGAGTCCGTTACATGGGAGCGGCGGGCACGCTGGTTATCCCGGGCCGCGAAGTTCTCGGCATCGCTGAGGTCGCGGCGGAGCTTGGAGTACTCGGTAAAGTCCCCCAAATGGCATTGCATGGACTTTGCATACCCGGCCAATGACTCCTCACGGCCGCGCACCTGCCGGGCGAGGCCCACGACGGATCGGTCAGCCTGGAACTGCGCGAAGGACGATTCAAGGATTTCACGCGCCCGCACACGACCAAACTGGGCGATCAGGTTGATGCTCATGTTGTACGTGGGGCGGAAGCTGGAGTTCAAGGGATAGGTGCGCCGCGAAGCAAGGCCTGCGACGGCGGTGGGATCAGTTCCGGGCTGCCACAGCACCACGGCATGGCCCTCGACGTCGATGCCGCGTCGACCAGCGCGACCCGTGAGCTGGGTGTACTCCCCCGCGGTGATGTTGACGTGCGCTTCGCCGTTAAACTTCTCGAGCTTTTCCAGGACCACGCAGCGCGCCGGCATGTTGACGCCCAAAGCGAGTGTTTCTGTTGCGAACACGGCTTTGACCAGACCGTCTGCGAAGAGCTTTTCCACTACCTCCTTGAAGGTAGGGAGCATGCCGGCATGATGGGCGGCGAAGCCCCTGACCAGGCCGTCCCGCCAGCTCCAAAAGCCAAGGACATCGAGGTCGTCTGCAGGAATTTCGTGGCTTGCTTCGTCCACGCGCTGGGCAATGATCTGTTGCTCGCGCTCGGTTGTGAGCCACAACCCCGATGCCGCGCACTGGGCAACCGCGGCGTCACAGCCCGCCCTGGAGAAGATGAAGGTGATGGCAGGCAGCAGATCCTGGCGACGCAGGCTTTCGATCACCTGGGGGCGGCTGGCTTTGCGGACCGGGCTGCGTTGCTCGGACTGTTGCCGCTCATCCCTGGAGCGGTCCTGGCGGCGCCGGCTCCGGCCCCCGTGCCCGTATCGGCCGGCTGAGTTCATCCTGCTTTCCGAGCGTGCCATGGCCAGGAGGTCGGGGTTCACTTCAAATTCCCGGCTAACGAGGCTTTGGCTCGCCTTGGTCGATGCGGAGCGCGCGGAAGACACTTTGCGGCGTTGGGGGCCGCTTGGCTCGACAGGGATCTCGGCGTTCTCGGAGAGATCAGGCACCTCGGGGTCCAGTGGGCCCGGCACGGCTGGAGCTATTTCATCGAACGTAGTGTCCCCGGCAAATAGATCAACGATCTCGCGGCCCACCATGACGTGCTGCCAGAGTGGAACGGGCCGGTGCTCCGAGACAATGACGTCGGTGTCGCCCCTGACGGTGTCCAGCCACGCGCCAAATTCCTCGGCGTTGGAGACTGTAGCGCTCAAGGAAGCAACCTGTACCTCGCTGGGCAAGTGGATGATGACTTCTTCCCACACCGCCCCGCGGAAGCGATCCGCCAGGTAGTGGACCTCATCCATCACCACGAAGCCCAAATCACCGAGCGTCTCCGAATCGGCGTACAACATGTTCCGAAGGACCTCGGTGGTCATGACCACCACAGGAGCATCGCCGTTGATGGTGGTGTCACCGGTCAGCAGTCCCACATTGGCCGCACCGTACTTGGCCGCCAATTCGGAGAACTTCTGGTTGCTCAACGCCTTAATGGGGGTGGTGTAGAAAGCCTTAAGGCCGCGTTCCAAGGCAAGGTAGATGGCAAACTCGCCAACGATTGTCTTGCCGGCCCCGGTCGGGGCGGCCACCAGGACTCCCCGTCCCTCCTGAAGGGAGCGACACGCGTCCCGTTGGAAGTCGTCGAGTTCGAAATCAAGCGAACGGGCAAAGGATCCGAGATACGTTTTCGACTCGGCCGCCCGCTGGGCTGCGGCCTGGTAACGGTCGGACGGTGATGGAGACCCGGAAGTGGAGGACATGCCTCAAGCCTAGTAGGCCGAGGTCTAGAGATTCTCCAGATCCGCGGCAGAGGTGGCGATGTCCGCAGTGGCTTCAGTCTCAGCAGCACGCTTCAGGGAGCGTCGTTCCCGGCGCCTGTCGTTGACGAGGCACAGTCCAACGGCGGCGAAGAACAGCAGCAACATGGGGGCGGCCAGGTAGAACATACTCATTGCGTCGGCACCCGGAGCGGCCATGGCCGCGAAAAGGCACACAAGGAAGATGGTGATGCGCCAACTCTTTACGAGTTGCTTACCTTTGATGATTCCCGCGAGGTTCAAGCCAACCAGCACCACCGGAACAAGGAAGGCGATACCGAAAGCCAGCAACAGCCGGAGGACGAACGCCAAGTAGATCTCGGCGCTGATGAAGTTTGAACCGCCGATCGGGGTGAAGTCGGTCAGCACGCGCACTGCGTTGGGCAGCACGAGCCACGCGAGGAGGACACCACCCACGAACAGGGGAACTGCCGCCGCCACAAACGACAGCGCCAGGCGGCGCTCCTTTTTGTGAAGCCCGGGGACAATGAACGCCCACAGTTGATAAATCCAGACGGGGCTGGAAACTATCACGCCAAGAAACACCGACACCTGGACCATGAGGTCAAAGGAACTGGCCACGCCGTCAAAGTTCAGGGTGGCTGCCCTGCCCTCTTTGGCGTTGAGGTCCTTGATTGGCTTGATCAGCGCTTCAAGGAGCGGCTGGTAGACGATGAAGCCCACCACGGTTCCGACAATGACGCCGATAGCAGCCTTGAAGAGCCGGTTCCTGAGCTCCTTGAGGTGGTCAAGGAGCGCCATCCGGGCTTCGGGGTTGGCCTTGCGCCCCTTCGTTTCTACCACTTCTTCTTAGACGCGGTTAGCGGGCGGAACGTCGGTTTCGCCGTTGTTCTGTGCCTTCACATCCGGGTGCCCTACCACTTTGCCTTCAACGGCGTCGGAAGGTTGCTGCGTATCCTTCGTTTCGGAAGAACCGTCCTTCTTCATTTCCCGGACTTCAGACTTGAAAATGCGCATCGACTGTCCAATGCTGCGCGCCATCGACGGCAGCTTCGGTGCGGCAAAAAGCACCAGAGCCAGGACGATGATGATGATGAGATGCCAGCCTTCGAGCCTCATGTGGGGAGGTCCTTTCCTTTTGGATACATCCTACGTCTATCTGAATTCTATGTCGTGCAGGGATTGTGGCTGACCCCGCTCGGCTTTGCGTTTGACGCGTTTTTGACGCCGAACTTCCTGTCGGGAGGCTTTGGCCGTCAGGTAATCATGACGCATCTGCTCCGGGGAGGCAAAAATGGCGGAACCCGGTTCAGGGCGGTCCGCAGGCGTTTCAACATCGGAGGTTTTCGGGACCGGTGGAAGGTTGCTGAAACGTTTACCTGCGTCAGCCAATTCATGAACAGTTGTCATGAATTTCCTGAACAACCGATACCCCAGCGTCACGTGGAGGAGCAACGAAAGGGCAATGAGCGCGATCCACAACAGGATCCAGAACCACCAAGGCATCTGAGTAGTCTAGCCAGCCCGGCCGGCCGACGAAGAGTCGTATCCGGCCAGGGCCTCGTTGATCCATGCGCGGGTTGCCTGCCGCAAGGCCCCAGGAGCGAGAATACGCACCGACCCGCCGTGCTGGGAAACAAACATGGGAAGCCACTCCGCGCTGCCGAACCGGACCTCGGCCAGGAGGCCGCCGTCGGCCAATTGCGCCGTGCGCTCGGCGTAGTAGTCGTCAGCCAGCCCCACGCCCTGCCGGGTAAGCTGCAGCACTACCAGCACGTCGTCATCACTGGGTGTGTAGAGCCGCGCCGGGAAGGCGTCCGGAGCCGTCACCGTCCCGGATACCGGACGGCCATTCGGCTCCAGGGACTCAACCCTGTCCAGCCGGAAATTCCGGAGCCCTTCCTTGCTGTGGCAATACGCTTCGAAGTACCAGGTGTTGTCGAGGGAAAAGAGCCGCAGGGGGTCGACATCCCGCTCTGAAACTTCGTCCCGCTGGAGCGACAAGTACCTCAGCCGGAGCTGCTCCCCGTCCCGGATGGCCCTGGTAATGGTGGCGAAGGCCTGGGACTGTTCGGGCGCCACCGATTGGCCTGCGACCGACCCCGCCAGCCGACCAGCCTGCCCCGCAGCGCCGGTCAACTTGATGGTGACGGACTCCAGTGCGCTCCCGGGTTCGTCCTCAGGCATGCCCGCCAGCGCCGGCAGGTCCCCCAGCATGGCCAGCCCGGTCAGAAGGGCCGCTGCTTCGTCTTCGCTGAAGCGCACGGGGCGGTTCAGGTCCAGGTGCTCGGAAATGTAGACATGGTCATTTTCCCATTGGATGTCCAGGAGGTCGTCCGGATAGCCTTCCGGCAAGCCGGAACAGATCAGGATTTTCAAGTCGTCTATCAGCGCTTTGCGGCTGATGCCGAAGTGGTCTGCGACTTCCTGGATGTGCAGGCCCTGGTGGTGGACCAGGAACGGGACGAGCTGCAGCATCCTGGCCAGCTGGTCCTCCGATGTACGCTTGCGCGCCCGCGGCGTCGGCCCGGCTTCGGGGAAGATCACCGGTGGCTCAGGCGCGGCGTCGAAGTCCAAGGCAGCTTTAAGGCGGCGGACGACGGCGGACCGCAACTCTGCGGGTTCGATCACCACGGCGTGTGGTCCATAGGATGCCAGCTCTTCGGCGAGCTGCTCAGGATCCCTGAACTCCACCACGATGCGGTCACGGTCACCGTCAGGGTCGCTGATGGCAGGAGTCGAGCCGGGCCGGACAGCCCTCTTGCGGAGCGCGAGGAGCCGGCCCCTGTCGACGTCGAGGATAGCTCGTTGGATGGGCAGCTCGTTGAGGGCGTCGAGCTCGGCCCGGGCGTTAAATCCCGCCGGGGGCTCGAAACTGCCTCCGGTTACGACCGTTACCGCTGTCGTCATGCGCGAGAGCCTGAAGAGCCTCTTCGCTCCCCTCCCCCGGTCGAAGCCCACGAGGTACCACTGGGCGAACCGGCTCCCGAGACCCCACGGCTCCACTTCACGCACTTCTTCGCGTCCGGTGCTGACCGCAAGGTAGCCGAAACGGACCGGATGCCTGCCGTGCATGGCCGCCACGACGTCGTCGAACGCTTGTCCGGCGGGCTTGATGCGGGGCTGGACCCCGGCAGGCAGGTCGACGTCCGTGAAACCACCGGCAGCCTGCAGCTTCCGGACGGCGTTTGCTGCTGCGGTACCCAAAGCAGCGCGTTCCCACAACTGCGCAGCGAGAAGGAGCACCGTGCTCTCTGCCGGTGTCAGGTTCACCTCGGGAAGCCGGTTGGAGTCCTTGCCGATCCGGTATCGGGTGGACGCGGGGTCGTCGGCCCCAAAGCTGCGGGGATCGGTCAATGTTTCGATTTCGAAGCCGAACTGCTTCAGGTCCACTTTGTCGCGCTCAAACATGCGCCCAAAAGCGACGTCGTTCTCGGCTGAATCGTGGTAGACCTTTTCGCGAAGGACGGAACGCGGAAGCCCCACCTTGGTATTGAGCAAAGCCAGGAGGAGGTTCAGGAGTCGTTCGGTGCGGGATGCAGACACGGTTGCTACGTTACTAAAGTCCGGCGGGAAAGCAGCAAGGCGCGTCACCGACCGGTAAAACCGGAGGGCAACGCGCCTTGCGCGGAACGCGGGTCCTAGCGGACAGCGACGAGGTCAACCACGAAGATCAGTGCTTCGTTGGGCTTGATCGCTCCGCCGGCACCCCGGGAGCCGTAAGCCAGCTCCGACGGGATCTCCAGTCGACGGCGGCCGCCAACTTTCATGCCCAGGAGGCCCTGGTCCCAGCCCTGGATGACCTGGCCGACGCCGACACGGAAGTCGAGCGGAGCGCCGCGGCCCCAGGAAGCGTCAAACTCTTCGCCCGTGGACCAGGCGACGCCAACGTAGTGCGTGGAGACGGTGTCTCCGGCTTTTGCCTCCGGGCCCGTGCCCTCAATGAGGTCCGTGATGACGAGGTCCGTGGGGACGTCACCTTCCGGGAAGTCGATTTCAGGCTTGGTGCGGTCGAAGTCACGCTGACCAAATGACATGGTTGCTCCTTTTGCAGGATGGACGAATGGTTGTCGGATACCAGCCTAAGCCAGCACCCGGCAGGGATGTCGACGTGCGTCGGTGATTACTTGACGCCGAGGATGTCTACGACGAAGACGAGGTCGCCCTTGGCTTCGCCCTGGCCGGCAGCGCCGTAGGCCAGGTCCTGCGGAATGACCAGTAGGACGCGGGAGCCTACGGTCTTGCCGGTAAGGCCCTGGGTCCAGCCCTTGATGACGCCGCTGAGGGGGAAACTGGTGGACTGTCCGCGGTCGTAGCTGGAATCGAACTTGGTTCCGCCGACGAGGGTGACGCCTACGTAGTTCACCGTGAGTGTGTCAGTGGCTTTGACTTCAGCACCGCTGCCCTTGATCAGGTCCTGGGAGATGAGTTCCTTCGGAGCGGCAACCCCGTCCACGGAAATCTGCGGAATGCCCTTGTCGTCTTCCTTCACGGTGGGCAGCCCTGCCGGCGGCGTCACGGTCTCGCCCTCAGGCTTGTCCAGAACAGGTGCCGCGTCCTGGGCTCCGACCACCTTGAAAACGATCAGCTTGGCAGAAGTTGCAGGTGACGCCGTCGCGTTGCCCGGAGCGGCGATGGCAATGTAGCTTCCCACCTTGGCGCCGACGATGGCGTTGTACATGGCGGCGTTGGAAGACTTCAACTGATCGTTGATGTCCAGCTTTTCGGGGTCGCTGGCGTAGGTGTCCTCCAGCGAAGAGCCGTCATTGCCATCCATCACGACATAGGTGAGTTGTACCGTCTGTCCGGCCTTGACAGCGTCACCCGTGCCGGCACTGACCAATTTCACGGTGGGCTCGGCGACCGTGAGCGGCTTGGCGAACTCAACGCCCGGCGTCTTCTTGTCGCCGTTGTCCGTCACTTTGAGGGAGTCGAGCTTGGAGAGGTCTCCCGTCGACTGGCTGGTGGGCTCACTGGCCGGGGTTGTTCCTCCTCCGCACGCGGTCATCAGCAGCAGGGCAGGAAGGAGAATTGCTAGGAGTCGGCGCACAAAAAAGACACTTTCGTCGGGGCAAGGGAGACTTGGAATGACGCACTGCGCATCCAAGCAGGTGGCCCCTCTAGAGGAGACCACTACTCAGGATAGCCCGTGAAGCTGGGAGTCAGCTCATAGAGTCCAGGAGGGCGTCCACCCGCTCGTCGACACTGCGGAACGGGTCCTTGCACAGGATCGTCTGGTGCGCGCGGTCATTAAGCTTCAAGTGCACCCAGTCCACCGTGTAGTCACGGCCAAGCTCCTGAGCCCTCCGGACGAAGTCCCCACGCAACTTGGCGCGGGTAGTCTGGGGCGGCGCGTCCACGGCGTCCTTCACGTCAGTCTCGGTCACGAGGCGGCGGGCTGCTCCACGGGCCTGCAGCAGGAAGAAGAGGCCGCGCTGCCGGGAGATATCGTGATAGGTGAGGTCGAGCTGGGCGATGCGGGGCGAGTCCAGGCCGAGGTTATGCCGGCGCATGTAGCCATCCATGAGCTTCTTCTTGATGGCCCAGTCAACTTCGGTGTCGATGGTGCTGGTATCGCCGCTTTCGATCGCATCCAGAGTCCGCTTCCACAGATCAAGGATGAGCGGTACATGGGCGTTGTGCGCCCCGTTGCTGGCCACGAAGTCGGTGACCTTTGCCAGGTACTCCCGCTGGATGTCCAGCGCCGTCAGTTGCCGGCCATTGGCAAGCCGTACCAGTGCGCGCCCGGTCAGGTCATGGGAAATTTCCCTGATGCTGCGGATGGGGTTCTCCATCCGCATGTCACGCATAATGACGCCGGCCTCGATCATGCGCAGGATGAGGTCGACGGTTCCGACTTTGAGCAGCGCGGTGGTCTCGGACATGTTGGAGTCGCCCACGATTACGTGAAGGCGGCGGTAGAACTCGGCATCGGCGTGCGGCTCATCACGGGTGTTGATGATGGGACGCGATCGGGTGGTGGCCGACGACACGCCTTCCCAGATGTGATCGGCGCGCTGGGAGAACGCGAACGTGGCGCCGTGCGGGGTCTTCAGGACCTTGCCCGCACCGGCGATCAACTGCCGGGTCACCAGGAAGGGAATGAGGATCTCAGCGAGGCGGGAAAACTCCCCGCGCCTCGGGATGAGGTAGTTTTCGTGGCTGCCGTAGGAGTTGCCTGCGGAGTCGGTGTTGTTCTTGAAGAGATAAACCGTGCCGTTGAAGCCCTCCGCAGCAAGCCTCGACTGGGCTTCGTCCACGAGGTCGTCCAGGATAAGTTCGCCGGCCCGGTCATGGGCGATGAGCTGGGCGAGGTCGTCGCATTCAGCCGTGGCATATTCAGGGTGCGAACCAACGTCCAAGTACAGGCGGGAGCCGTTGGTCAGGAACACGTTCGACGACCTGCCCCAGCTGACCACCTTGCGGAAGAGGTATCGTGCGACTTCCTCCGGTGCCAGCGGGCGCGAATCCGGGCTGGAATAGGAGATTCCAAACTCCGTTTCAATGCCAAATATTCGCTTGTCCATCTCAGGTCTCCTCTGTGAGCAACCGGGTCATATCCTCGGGCAGCAACCGCCGGAAAGCCCTGCGCGAGCCACGGTGGCTTTCGGAGGCGCGGTACAGCACTGCTGCCTCGACGGCGGTGGCGGGCAGTTCATCCGCTTCCTTGTCTGTCGCCAAGGCGCGCAACGCCAAACGCATGGCCCCGGCCAGGGTGATTTCCGGCTCCCAAGCCTCACGGACGATGTCGGAGATCTGGTCAGCCAGGCCGCCCATGACCACAAAACCATTCTCGTCAGCGATCGATCCGTCAAAAGTGAGCCGGTAGAGGTGATCCTGCTCCCGGGTGGGGCCAACCTCGGCTACGGCCAGTTCTACCTCGAACGGCTTCTGTTCGGCGGTGAACACGGCACCCAGGCTCTGGGCGTAGACGCTCGCCAGTCCGCGGGCAGTCACGTCTTCGCGATCGTACGAGTAGCCGCGGACGTCAGCGTACCTGACGCCGGCCTGTCGAAGGCTTTCGAATTCGTTGTACTTTCCCACTGCGGCGAAGGCGATCTTGTCATAGATCTCGCCGATCTTGTGCAGGGAGGGTGACGGGTTTTCGGCTATCAAGGCGATGCCATCCGCGCAACTGATGACCACAACGGAACGGCCACGTGCGATGCCTTTCCGTGCGAAGTCCGCACGGTCCTTCATCAGTTGCTCGGGCGATACATAGAACTGCTGCGTCATCTCAGGCCTCCCGTCCGGCGATGGCCCGCGACTCAACAATGGCCCCGGCGATGGCCGCCAGGTCCCTTTCGGGAACCCGTCGGTGACCAGCGCGATTAACCGTGTACACCACCGGCCAGAGTTGCCGGACAGGGTCCGGCCCGCCTGTGGCGGAGTCGTCGTCGGCGGCGTCGTAAAGGGCCTCGACAGCCACGGCGACGGCAGCCTCCTCCGGGAGGTTCGGTTTCCAGAGCTTCTTCAGGGCGCCGCGGGCGAACACCGACCCCGATCCCACGGAGTGGTGCTCCTGCTCTTCATAGCGTCCACCTGTGACGTCGTAGGAAAACAGGCGGCCGACTCCGGATGAATGGTCGAATCCGGCGAAGAGCGGTATGACGGCCATTCCCTGCATCGCCATGGGCAGGTTCCCCCGGATCATGGCCCCGAGGCGGTTGGCCTTGCCCACGAGGCTGAGCAGTGTTCCCTCGATCTTCTCGTAGTGTTCGAGCTCAACCTGGAACAGGCGCGTGATATCGATGGCCAGGCCGGCCGTCCCGGCGATACCAAGCACAGAGTACTCGTCAGCCGGGAACACCTTCTCGATGTGCCTGCTGGCAATGACGTTGCCCATGGTAGCCCGGCGGTCACCGGCCATCAGCACCCCGCCGGCATATGTCAAAGCGACGATCGTGGTGGCGTGGGGGGACGACGGCACGGTACCGGCCGGCAGTAGTTGGTTGAACGGCAGGAGCTCGGGACGGGATCGTTGGAGATGCTCCGTAAAGGAAGACGTTGCCTGGTTGGCCAGGGGGCCGGTTGATGGGTCCTGCATTGCTGCACTCCTTCGACTCTGCGTTCCGATGCCCGGCGGCCTCACGCGGCCGGGCCGTACAACCCGTGGTGGCTGGGCGTTATTGGCCACCCTTTTGAACGAACGCCCGGACGAATTCCTCGGCGTTGGACTCCAAAACGCCGTCAATTTCGTCCAGGAGGTCATCCACGCCCTGGGTCGCCTCCGAGGCCTTCGCTTCGGGTGCTGCCGGCGGCGCCTCCGGGAGGTCCACTTCAGTTTCGGTTTCCCGTGACTGCGGTTGTTGCTGCTCCTGAGCTGCCATTTCCTTCTCCCTACTGTCCGTCTCCGGGGACGGAGACTTCCTACTGCAATATTGCCACGCTGCGGGCCGTTGCGGACGGCTTTGGCCCGCAGCCAAGCCGCCTGTGGCGAACCGGATCAGGCCTTTGCCGGTGGCTGGCCTTGCCCCATCAATTCGGCAAGGAAAGGGCCGGCCTCCGGATGGCGGTCGAACAGCGCTCCGGTCAGGGAACGGGTCCCCCTCAAAGGCTCCCGAGTGGGCACCCGCTGGAGCTTGCCGAGCCCTGGAACGTCGAAAATAACCGAGTCCCAACTGGCACCGACGACGTCCTTGCCGTACTTGGTGACGCAGCGGCCGCGGAAGTAGGCCCTGGTGTCCGACGGCGGTTCGCTCACCGCCCGGGCGATGTCGCCGTCGTCGACTATGCGTGCCATGCGGTCCCTGGAGAGCAACCGGTAGTAGAGGCCTTTCTCCGGTCGGATATCAGCCCACTGCAGGTCCACCAGACCCAGCCGGGCGTCGTCCCAGGCGAGTCCGTCCCGGTTGCGGTACCCCTCCAGCAGTGATTTCTTGGCCACCCACTCCACTGAGGAAGCGGCGGCGTCGAGGTCGGTTCCGAGCGTGGTGAGCGTGGACTCCCACTGGGACAAGACCCCGTGGGTGTGGCCGTCGCCCGTGACCGAATCCGACACCCCTGTTTCCTGCGCCAGCTTCGAAGCCGCTTCGTAGTACATCCACTGAAGGTCGAGGGCCGTCACCCTGCGTCCGTCGATGAGCCGCACGGTGGCCGTGAGTGTCGTGTCATGGCTGACGGCCTGGAGGGCCTGGACCGGCTCATGGACTTCGATCTTTGGGGCCTGCCCGGCCTCGATCAGGCTCAGAACCATGGCCGTGGTGCCGAATTTGAGGTAGTTGGACACCTGGCTGAGGTTCGCGTCCCCAATGATCACATGGAGTCGCCGGTACTTGTCAGCGGTGGCGTGGGGCTCGTCCCGGGTGTTGATGATGGGCCGCCGGATGGTGGTCTCCAGCCCCACCTCAGCTTCGAAGAAATCGGCGCGCTGGCTGATCTGGTACCCGGGCGTTGAACTGTCCTGGCCAAGGCCGACCCGTCCTGCACCGCATATCGCCTGGCGGGAAACAAAGAACGGGGTCAATCCACGGATGATGTCACCGAAGGGCACCGACCGGGGCATGAGGTAGTTCTCATGCGACCCGTAGGACACGGACTTGTTGTCTGTGTTGTTCTTGTACAGATTGATGGGTGGAAGGCTGGTATCAGCCGCGACTTTCCGGACCGTGGCCAGCGCGACGAGATCCCCGGCTGCGTCCCAGGCGACGGCGTCACGCGGGTTGGTGACTTCCGGGCTCGAGTACTCGGGATGCGCATGGTCCACGTAGAGGCGCGCGCCATTTCCCAGGACCATGTTCATCAGCAGGGAGCCGGACTCGTCCGCGCCGTCCAGTTCCAACTCCTGGCGGCCATAAGCCAAGGCCACAGCCTCGGCGTCGAGCACCGGCGGCTGGTCCGTCAGCTGGCTGGGGTCCGCTGCCGCCCGGTCCAAGGTCCACCCCCGGGCGTCATGCAAGGGTTCCTCGTCGGTGTAATCCCAGCGGGTCTCCGCTCCCCCGGCGGCGCGTTGGCGGGTCACCGTGGCGTAAGCCTGGATGATCCGGGCAGACATCATGGTGGCGTTCGCGCCGGGGGCCGACGGTGCGTGGATTCCGTATTCGGTTTCCGAGCCCATGACGCGCATCGCGCCACCTTCGGGCAACTGCCCGGCCGGTGTTCCTTCGATTCTTGCTGTCACAGGTACTGGCCCGTGTTGGCGGTAGTCTCGATCGACTTGCCAGGCTCCTGCCCGGCCTTACCCTGAACGATCGTGCGGATGTACGTGATCCGTTCGCCCTTCTTGCCCGAAATCCTGGCCCAGTCGTCCGGGTTGGTGGTGTTGGGCATGTCCTCGTGCTCACGGAATTCGTCCACCACGGCCCGCAGCAGGTGCTCGATGCGAAGGCCTTTTTGGTGGTTGGTCAGCAGGTCCTTGATGGCGTATTTCTTGGCCCGGTCCACCACGTTCTGGACCACTGCGCCGGAGTTGAAGTCCTTGAAGTACAGCATCTCCGTATCGCCGTTGGCGTAGGTGACTTCGAGGTATTCGTTGGACTTCTCCGTCGAATACATGGCCTCCACCGTTCGCTGGACCATGGCGTCCACGGTGGCTTGCACGTCTCCCCCGTACTCAGCGAGGTCCTGGGCGTGGAAAGGCAGGTCCGTGGTGATGTACTTCCCGAAGATGTCCGCTGCAGCCTCGGCATCGGGCCGCTGGATCTTGACCTTGACATCGAGCCGACCCGGGCGAAGGATCGCGGGATCGATCATGTCCTCACGGTTTGAAGCACCGATGACGATCACGTTATCGAGCCGTTCCACGCCGTCGATCTCGCTGAGCAACTGCGGAACGATGGTGGTTTCGACGTCGGAGGACACACCGGTGCCGCGTGTACGGAACAGCGAATCCATTTCATCGAAGAAGACCACCACCGGGCTGCCATCGGAGGCCTTCTCGCGGGCACGCGAGAAGATCAGACGGATGTGGCGTTCCGTTTCACCCACGTATTTGTCGAGCAGCTCCGGGCCCTTGATATTGAGGAAGTAGCTCTTGACCTCCGTGTTGCCGGCACGCTCGGCTGCACGTGCAGCCAATGAATTGGCCACGGCTTTGGCGATCAGCGTCTTGCCGCAGCCCGGAGGGCCGTACAGCAGGATGCCCTTCGGCGCCTTCAGGCCGTGCTCACGGTAAAGATCAGGGTGCAGGAACGGCAGTTCGACGGCGTCACGGATCTGTTCGATCTGCGGGCCGAGGCCGCCGATGTCCTGGTAGGTGATGTCGGGTACTTCTTCGAGGACAAGGTTTTCCACCTCGGCGCGCGGGACCTTTTCCAGGGCATACCCTGTGCGTGAGTCCAGTGACAACGCGTCGCCCACCTTCAGGTGGATGTTCTGCAGGGCCCCGGAAAGCCGCACGACGCGTTCCTCATCAGCCCGGCCCACTACCAGTGCCCGGTCCTTGCCGAGCATCTCCTTCAGCGTGACGAGTTCGCCTGCGCGCTCGTAACCCAGACCGGCTACCACCAGAAGTGCTTCGTTGAGCAGGACTTCCTGTCCGACGGCAAGCTGGTTGATGTTGACCAAGGGACTGACACCCACGCGCATCTTGCGGCCGGCGTTGAAGATATCGACCGACTCTTCGGTTGCGGCCTGGCCTGAGCTCCCGGCCGAGGGTTGCTTCCGGGGGTTGACCTGCACCACGGTCCCAAAGCTGTAGGGCGGCTGCCCCTCCTGCTCCAACGCACCCTTCAAGCGCAGGATCTCGGACTTCGCTGCTTCCAGCATGCTGACGAGCTTGCCGTTGTTCTGCGTAGCGGCGGCCAGCTGGCGGTCGATGTGGCGGAGCTTGTCCCGGAGGATGTTGATCTGCCGCTCGGCAACAGTCAGTTCACTCGAGGCCTCCGACGGTTGCGCGGGGGCCAGCCCCCGGCTTGCTGCCTCTTCCGGTGCGGCGTGTCCTTCTTCCGGCGTCTGCCGTCCAAGGTCGTTGTTTGACGTGTCCACGAATCATCAGCCCCTTCCTGCGCTTAACAAGACCTTAGTCCCGAAAAGCTCAGGGTGCTGGGTGACATTCGGAATGCGGACCCTATTGTGACCTTTGTCAGTTTGTGACTGTGGGGTCATCCTGGACGTTGGTTCCGGCGATGGCATCACGCGCCGCGCGGCGGAGTTTCTTGTCCGAAACCGCGCGTTCCCCAACTGCGCCGGGGGTCCAGGCGTTCAGGTCTTCTTCGCTGAACTCGGTCTTGGAAGGGCGGCGCTTTACCGAGATTCCGGTGACGCCATCGGCGAGGCGGCGGGTGACCAGCAGGAAGCCGGTGTGCGCCACCATGCGGTGATCCGGCCGGACAGCCAGACCCTCAAGGTGCCAGCCACGTACCATCGACTCCCAGGCATCAGGCTCGGTGAAACGTCCGTCAGCGCGGATGGCTTCGGCAGTGCGGGACAGCTGGGTGACCGTCGCTACATAGTTGATCCACACACCGCCAGGCGCCAGCACGGTAGCCACGGCGTCCACGCACTCCCAGGGAGCCAGCATGTCGAGCACGACGCGGTCGACGGATCCGGGGGCTTCGGCCTTGACGACCTCTTCCTGGAAGTCACCCAACGAGATCTGCCAGGCCGGGTGCGGACCACCGAAGATTGTCTCGACGTTCCCGCGGGCGATGTCGGCGAATTCCGAGCGGCGCTCGAAGGAGTGCAGGTAACCGCCGTCGCCGACAGCCCGGAGCAGGGAAATGGACAGGGCACCGGAACCGACTCCGGCTTCCACGACGCGTGCGCCCGGGAAAATGTCGGCCATGGTGACGATCTGGGCAGCGTCCTTCGGATAAACAACGGCTGCACCGCGAGGCATGGACAAGACGAAGTCGGACAGCAGCGGCCTGAGCGTCTGGTACTGCTGGCCGACGTTGTTGGTGACCACGGAACCATCCATCTTGCCGATGATCTCATCGTGGTTCAGGAAGCCCTTGTGTGTATGGAACGCCCCGCCGACTTCCAGCATCACGGTGTTCATTCGGCCACGTTCGTCCGTGAGTTGCACCCGTTCGCCCACGCGGAAAGGGCCACGGCGGCGCGCTGCGCCCGTCGGCTGCTCGGCAGTTCCGGTAACTGCCGCGTCAGGGCCTGCGCTGGCCTCGGGGGCGGCGTTTTCGCTGCTCATGTGGTGTTCCTCGCTGTTGTACGGCTGGGCCGCGACGTGTTGCTGGCTGGTGGGCGCCCAAAGGCCCCGGAGTTGTTTGCTAAGTCGGCCGGCATGTAACTCTACCGGTTGCGGGGTCAGGGGCGACCGCTGCGGCGGCCTTCCTTACCTGTAATGGCGGTCACCACGGCCTGTTGGCGCAGCAGTCCGGTGACGATTCCGTTGTGGTCCACCACAGCGTATTCGCCCCCTTCCAAGCGCGCCAAGTACTGGATGAGTTCCTGTCCCTTGGACCATTCGGGGACATAGGCCCCGGCCCCCAGGGCGTGCGCCACTGCGGTGACCGGCATCGTCGTAGCGGCCTCAAGCGGGACCGAAGCGGCGGCGCCCGGGTCCACGACGCCTTGCGGCTTACCGTCCGGTCCACATACGACGACGGCGGGGATGCCGTTCGGAGCGATGGCCAGGACATCGGCCACGGAAGCCGAGTTAGGCACCCCGACGGCGCGATCCGCGAGTCCCGCCGCGCTGACCAGGTACAGGCGGCTGCGGAGCTTCGCGTGGTGGATGGAGCTGGAAGCACCCATCCAGAGGAATCCGCAAACAAGGACGGTGATGAGCATCAGGCTGATATCCAGCGGAGCACCACTCAGGAGTGGCAACGCAATGAACCAGATGACCAGCGCCGCGACGATGATGCGGCCGGACCAGCCGGCAGCAATTGTTCCCTTGTCCTGGCTTCCGGTGGCCTTCCACACTGCGGATTCCACCAAACGACCACCGTCGAGCGGCAAACCCGGAAGCACGTTGAACAGGCCGATCAGGAGATTGGCCCACATGAGGATGTTGGCCAGGATTTCGGATACGCCGCCCAGCACATCGGCGGAGAGGACACCCCACATGGCGGCTGCCAGGACGAAGTTTGAGGCAGGCCCGGCCAGGGCCACCACGACTGAGCGGCCAGGCGAGGCCGTGAAGTTCTCAAACTGCGTGTGTCCGCCCCAGAGATTCAGGACAATCTTCTCGGTGGGCCATTTGAAGGCCTTGGCGCTGAGCGCATGTGCCAGTTCGTGGAGCAGGACGGAGATGGCCAGCAGCAGGGCGTAGCCCAATGCTACGAAGTAGGCGCCCAGGCCCAGGCGCGGCATCTGCACCAGCAGGGCCGGCCCGTAAACAATGACGGTGAACCCTGCAATAACAAACCACGAGTACGCAAGGTAGACCGGAATGCCGGCGATCCTCCCCAGCGGGATGCCCTCTTTCTTGGCGGAGGCGTGGTGCGGTGTGGTGGGACTGCTCACCTAGTTGGCCCTTTCAAGAACGTTTCCAGCCGGGAAGCGATCGACGACGAGTTGCCTCACGTCTTCGACGGTCCGGCCTGTGAGCGTGTCCCACAGGACCATGCGTGGGTCTTCGGGCAGCGGCACCTGGTGGGGTATGCCCACCGTCACGACGCCTGAAGCAATGGCGGCCGTGGCACCGGGAACGGAATCTTCCAGCGCAACGCAGTGGTGGATGGTCAGTGCCGGATCATCCAGGCGGAGTCTTTCAACCGCAGTCAGGTAGGCCTCGGGGTGCGGCTTTCCGTTGGTGACGGTGTCTCCGGTGACCATGAACTCGAAGTACGGTTTGGCCAAGCTCTCCACTACCACTCCGGCCAGGGGACCTTCGGACATGGTTACCAGCGCGCACCGGACGCCGGCCTGGTGGAGTTCATCGAGGAGCTCCCGCGCGCCCGGCCGCCATGGAACGTTCTGGCGCACCTGCTCGATCACTTGGGCACTCAGGGTATCGACAATCTGGCGGGCCTCAAGCTTGACCCCCGCGGCCTGCAGGATGGCCGCAGAGTGCAGCAGGGACTGGCCCACCAACTGCATCGCCTGCTGGTGCGACCACGTGCCGCCATGGGACTCCACCAGGGCGCGTTCAGCCGCGATCCAGTAGGGCTCAGTGTCCACCAGGGTGCCGTCCATATCCCAGAGCACGGCTTTGAGGAGGGGCTGGCTGGGTAAGGAATGCATGGCTTCAAGTCTACGTGGAACCGGGCGGGCGCCTGTGCGCGCATTGCGCTGTGGGCGAAGAGGGGACACGCACCGGCGTGAAATGCCATGCATCCCGGAGGGTCTTGGACGTAGGGTGAGTGGATGAACAGTGTGGACGGGACCCCCGAAGGACAGGACATCACCGCGGAGCCCGAGCGTTTCCTCAAGGAACCCGCGGAAGGCCAACGTGTCACCGTGATGCTCGCCGCGTTCGAAGGCTGGAACGACGCCGGAGAGGCAGCCAGCGACGCCCTGCACTACTTGAACAAGCTCTGGGACGGCAAGAAGGTTGCCACTGTGGACGCGGAGGAGTATTACGACTTCCAGTTCACCCGGCCCACTGTGCGCCGCACGTCCTCGGGTGCGCGGAAGGTCAAGTGGCCATCCACCAGGATCTACAAGGCGGCAGTTCCGGACAGCAACGTGGACGTGGTGTTCGTGTTGGGCACCGAGCCTTCCTACCGTTGGCGTGCGTACACAACGGAATTGCTGGTCCACGCCGAGGCACTCAAGGTGGACTCAGTGATTTTGGTGGGTGCCCTGCTGGCCGATGTGCCGCACAGCCGCCCCATTCCCGTGAGCACCAGCACTGAGGACAGTTCGCTGCGTGAGCGCCTCAACATGGAGGCGTCCCAGTACGAGGGGCCGGTGGGGATCGTAGGCGTCCTGGCTGAATTTGCGATGCTTGCAGGGCTGCCGACGGTTTCACTGTGGGCTGCCGTGCCGCACTACGTAGCCCAGCCCCCCTCCCCCAAAGCCCAGCTCGCAATCCTGCACAAAGTGGAAGACCTGCTCCAGGTCCCACTGGACAGCCAGGCCTTGGCAGAAGAGTCCGAGGCGTGGGAACGCGGCGTTGACGAGCTGGCCACTGAGGACCCGGAGATCGCGGCGTACGTGCGGCAACTGGAGGACGCCAAGGACACGGCCGACCTCCCGGAAGCTTCCGGCGAATCCATTGCCCGCGAGTTTGAGCGCTACCTCAAGCGCCGTGGCAAAGACCGTCCCTGACCGTTCCCACTATCGGTAAACGCCAACGGCCCTGACAGGAATGTCAGGGCCGTTGGCGTTTGAACATCAGCAGGTCCGGTTACAGCTCCACGCCGAGCAACGCGTTGACGGCATCCGCGATGACTGCCCTCCCCGTGGCCGAGCCTTCGGCGGCGGAGCGCAGTGCCTCTTGGGCCCACTGATCGACGGCGGTAAGGGCTGCGGGCGCATTGAGGTCATCGGCCATTGCCGCGCGCATCGCTTCGAGCAAGGGGGCCGCCGAACCATCCTCGGCGTGGTCCAGCGCCTCGCGCCACAGCACCAGGCGTTCCTTGGCCGCGGCGAAGCCCTCATTGGTCCATGACCAGTCTGAGCGGTAGTGGTTGGCGAGGATGGCCAGGCGAATGGCTGCGGGCTCCTCGCCTGCTGCGCGAAGTTTGGACACAAGGACCAGGTTTCCCTTGGACTTGCTCATCTTCTCGCCGTCCAGGCCCACCATGCCCGCGTGGGAGTAGTGCCGTGCCAGGGGAACTCCAGACAGCGAATAAGCATGGCCGGCTCCCATCTCATGATGCGGGAAGACCAGGTCCGAGCCGCCGCCTTGGACCGTGAAGGGTGCCGGAAGGTATTTCTGGGCGATCACCGTACATTCGATGTGCCAACCGGGGCGGCCGGAGCCAAGGCTTGCACCGGGCCAACTGGGTTCACCTTCGCGGGCCACACGCCAGAGCAGGGGGTCGAGCGCGTGGCGTTTCCCGGGCCGTGCCGGGTCGCCGCCGCGCTCCGCGAAGAGGGCGAGCATGTCCTTTTCGCCGAGCCCCGACACATCGCCCAAAGTCCACGCATCCGTGGCGTCCGAGCGTTTCCCGGCCGTTTCGACGTCGTAATAGACATCACCGTCGGGTTCACCGTCGGTGCCGGGAACCCGGTAGGCCACGCCGTCGGCTATGAGTTTTTCGATGGCCGGCACAATGTCCGGGATGGCTTCAACGGCACCGATGTAGTGATCAGGTGCCAGGACGTTCAGCGCGTCCATGTCGGTGTGGAACAGTTCGATCTGGCTCTGGGCCAGGTCTTGCCAGTCAACGCCTGTGGCATTGGCCCGCTCAAGCAGGGGGTCGTCGATGTCCGTGACGTTTTGCACGTAGGACACCCGGATCCCTGCATCGCGCCAGGCGCGGTTCAGCAGATCGAAGGCAACATAGCTTGAGGCGTGCCCCATGTGCGTGGCGTCGTAGGGCGTGATGCCGCAGACGTACATCGATTGCTCCGGTTGCCGCTCAACCTCCACGACACGGCCCAGGGCAGTGTCGAACAGGCGTAGTTGCGGCATGCTGCCGGGCAGCTCAGGAACAGGGCGGGAAGTCCACGATTTCACGACTCAACCTTAGTGCTAGGCACTGATGACACCGAAACCGAGCAGGACATACAAGGCCAGGCCGAGGAGGATCCGGTACCAAACGAAGAGGCGGTAGCTCCTGGTCGAGACGAATTTCAGGAACCAGCCGATGATGACGTAGCCCACAACGAAGGCGATGACTGTGGCCAAGGCTGTCTCCGGAAGGCCGTACGGTCCGGTGAGGCCCTCGTGGGAGACCGTCTTGTAGAGCTGGTAAAGCCCGCTGCCGAACACGGCAGGAATGGCCAGCAGGAAGGAATACCGGGCTGCGGCTTCACGCGTGTAGCCCATGAGCAGGCCGGCAGTGATGGTGCCGCCGGACCGCGAAACGCCCGGAATCAGGGCCATTGCCTGAGCGAAGCCATACAGGATGCCGTGCTTGTAGCTCAGCTGGGTGAGGTCCCGCTCCTGCCGCCCGGTGGCGTCGGCGACGGCCAGGATCATGCCGAAGACGATCAACATGGTGGCTACGATCCACATGCTGCGAAGCACCGATTCGATCTGGTCCTGGAACAGCAGGCCAAGGATGATGATCGGCAGGCTGCCCAGGATCACCAACCAGCCCATGCGGGCATCGGGATCGTTGCGCTCGACTTTGCCCCTCAAGGAGCCGAACCAGGCACGGACAATCCGGACGATGTCGCGCCAGAAGTACACAATGACGGCGGTTTCGGTTCCCAGCTGCGTGATCGCAGTGAAAGCGGCGCCCGGGTCGGCGGCGCCGGGAAGGAATGATCCGACGATCCTCAAGTGCGCGCTTGAGGAGATCGGGAGGAATTCGGTGAGGCCCTGCACGAGGCCCAGCAAGGCTGCTTCTATCCAGTTCACGTGAATAGACCCTACGTCATGAAGACTGGGAACTGCCCGTAAGCTAGCAGCTATGCAGCAGCGTTATGTCGGAAACAGCGGGTTTCGCGTGTCCTCCTTGTCCCTCGGAACCATGTCCTGGGCCCAGGAAACTGATGAGCAGGACGCTGCCGAGGTCCTTCACGCGTTCGTAGCTGCAGGCGGCACCGTCATAGACACTGCCGCGTCCTACGGCCAGGGGCGGGCTGAGGCCATGATCGGCTCCATGCTTGGTGATGTCGTGGCACGGTCTGAGGTGGTTTTGTCCACAAAGGCAGGCGTGTCGTCCACGGAGTCCAGGCGAAGCGTCGATGCTTCACGTGGCGCAATGCTCTCTGCACTTGACGCCAGCCTTGCCAGGCTCGGAACTGACTACGTCGACATCTGGTTCGCCCAGGAGTGGGACCACAACGTGCCCTTGGAGGAGACCCTTTCCGCTTTGGAACTGGCGCAGCGGACCGGGCGGGCGCGTTACGTGGGCATCTCCAACTACAACGGTTGGCAGACAGCGAAGGCCGCGGCCATCGCCGGTTTCACTTTGGTGGCCAACCAGTCCGAATATTCCTTGGTCCAGCGCAAGGCGGAGGACGAGCTCATTCCCGCGGTGGAGGACGCCGGGCTGGGGATCATGGCGTGGGCGCCGCTGGGCCGGGGTGTCCTGAGCGGCAAATACCGCGGACAAATTCCCGCAGACTCCCGTGCCGCCCAAAGCCGCCTCGCGGCGTACGTTGAGCCGTACCTGGAGCCGCGGGCTTCCAGGGTGGTTGAAGCTGTGGCCATGGCCGCACGCGGCCTCGGCAGATCTCCCCTGGATGTCTCCCTGAGCTGGCTGCTGTCCCGGCCCGGCGTTGCCACCGCCGTCGTGGGCGCCAGGAACGCCGTCCAGCTCAAAGAGCTCCTGGACGCCGCGCTGACTGACCTGCCCGCCGAGATATCGCGCGCCCTTGAGGACGTTTCGTCGTTGTAGCCAGGGCTGCCGCGGATTGCCTAATGGCGATCCAGAATATCGAGAAGGTAGCTTCCGTAACCGCTTTTGGCCAACTTCGCGGCCTGTTGACGCAGTCCGTCGTCGTTCAGGTAACCCATCCGCCAGGCCACTTCCTCCGGGGCTCCGATTTTCAGGCCCTGCCGGTTCTCGGTGGTGCGCACGTAGTTCGACGCGTCATTCAAGTCGCTGAAGGTTCCGGTATCCAACCACGCGGTTCCCCGTGGGAATTTCTGCACATGCAGCTTTCCGAGCTCCATGTATTTGCGGTTGATGTCCGTGATTTCCAATTCGCCGCGGGGCGAGGGTCTTAGGTCTTTTGCCATGGCAACTACGTCGTTGTCGTAAAAGTAGAGCCCCGGAACGGCGTAATTGCTCTTGGGTTTGGCCGGCTTCTCTTCGATGGATACCGCCAGTCCGTCGTCGTCGAATTCCACCACGCCATAAGCGCTTGGGTCCTTGACCCAATACCCGAAGATGGCGCCGCCGTCGACATCGGCGTAGTGGCGGAACTGGTTGCCCATTCCGGGGCCGTTAAAGATGTTGTCTCCAAGGATCAGGGCCACTTTGCCGGCCCCGATATGTTCCTCCCCCAGGATGAACGCCTGGGCCAGGCCATCCGGCGTCGGCTGCCGGGCGTATGTCAGGTTGATCCCGAACTGGGAACCGTCGCCCAGGAGGTTCTCGAATTGCGGGCCGTCGGCAGGTGTGGTGATGACGAGGATGTCGCGGATGCCAGCCAGCATCAGAGTGCACAGCGGGTAGTAGATCATGGGTTTGTCGAAGACGGGAACCAACTGCTTGCTGATGGCGAGCGTAATTGGATGAAGCCGGGAACCTGTGCCACCGGCAAGAATAATTCCGCGCATCTACTGTCCTCTCCCGCTGCGCACTGCAGTATCCTGCGGTTACGCTATGGCCATGCAGAGAATCCTTGTCACCGGCGGGGCCGGATTCATCGGATGCAATTTTGTTCACTTCATCATGGAGCACACCCGCCTCCATGTCACTGTCCTGGACAAACTGACCTACGCCGGCACTATTGATTCGCTTTCGGGGCTGCCGTCCCGCCGCTATGAATTTGTTCAAGGCGATATCTGCGATGCCGCCTTGGTGGACGCCCTGATTCCCACGGTCGATGCGGTGGTCCATTTTGCTGCAGAGTCACACAACGACAACTCGTTGGAGGATCCACGGCCGTTCCTTGACACCAATTTGGGGGGTACTTTCACCCTCATCGAAGCGGCGAGGAAGCACGGCACCCGGTTCCATCACATCTCCACGGATGAGGTGTACGGTGACCTGGCCCTGGACGATCCGGACAGGTTCACGGAAAGCTCCGCGTACCGCCCCACCAGTCCTTACTCCGCCACGAAGGCGGGTTCGGACCTGTTGGTCCGGGCGTGGGTCCGGTCGTTCGGACTTCAGGCGACCATCAGTAATTGCTCCAACAACTACGGCCCGTACCAGCACGTGGAAAAGTTCATTCCGCGTCAGATCACCAACATCCTGGACGGAGTTCGTCCCCGGCTTTACGGTCAGGGGCGCAACGTGCGGGACTGGATCCACGTGGCAGACCATTCCTCGGCGGTGCTGAAAATCCTTGAGGCCGGGCGGATCGGTGAAACCTACCTGATTGGTGCCGACGGCGAACGGTCCAACCGTGAGGTTGTGGAGATGCTGCTGGAGATTGCGGGTAAACCCCGTGACGCCTACGACCTCGTCCATGACCGCCCGGGCCATGACCTGCGCTACGCCATTGATTCCAGCAAGCTTCGCCGCGAACTTGGCTGGATGCCGGGTTACCGGGATTTCGACGCCGGGTTGTCGGACACCATGCAGTGGTACAGGGACAACGAGGACTGGTGGCGTCCCCAGAAAGCCGCCACCGAGTCCAAGTACGCAGGCCAAGGCCACTGATGGACGGGGCATACCGGCTGCAGTCCTCGGCCACGTCCATTCCGGGACTGACTCTGTTCCGGCTTCCGGTTCACGCCGATAGCCGCGGATGGTTCAAGGAGAACTGGCATCGTCGCAAGATGATGGACATCGGGCTCCCGGATTTCGGTCCGGTGCAGAACAACATCTCCTTTAACACCGAACGCGGCACCACCCGCGGTATACACGCTGAGCCTTGGGACAAATTCGTCTCGTTGGCCGCAGGGCGGATCTTTGGTGCTTGGGTGGACCTGCGGGAAGGACCGACCTTCGGTGTGTTGTTCACGGCCGAACTGACCCCGGGCGACGCAATCTTCGTGCCACGCGGCGTGGGCAATGCCTTCCAAACCCTTGAAGACCGCACCGTGTACTCCTATCTCGTCAACGATCATTGGAGCCCGGAAGCCCAGGAGGAGTACACCTTCCTGAACCTTGCGGACGAGGACGTCGCCGTCCCCTGGCCAATTCCCGTGGAGCAGGCAACAGTCTCTCCGCAGGACCGGAAGCATCCGCACCTGGCGGACGTCCGTCCGATGCAGAAAAAGCGCACCTTGGTACTCGGGGCCGATGGCCAGTTGGGTTCGGCGCTCCGGAAGGCTTTTGCCGGTGACGCGACAGTTGACTTCGCCGGGCATCCCCAGTTCGACATCACCTCGGAAGAGTCCTTCGACTCGGTCGATTGGCCCCATTACTCCACCGTTATCAACGCAGCAGCGTTCACAGCCGTGGACGCCGCAGAAACCGCTGAAGGCCGGACCGCTGCCTGGCTGATCAACGCCGGTGCCGTGGCTGCCCTGGCGCGTACCGCCGTCGAGCATTCCCTGACGCTTGTCCATCTCTCCAGCGAATACGTCTTTGACGGCTCGGCGGAGGTTCACGGCGAGGACGAGGCGCTGACTCCCCTGGGGGTGTACGGCCAAAGCAAGGCGGCAGGCGACCTGGCGGCGTCGACGGTGCCGCGGCACTACCTCGTGCGGACAAGCTGGGTGGTGGGTGACGGCCGGAACTTTGTCCGGACCATGGCCGCCCTGGCTGAACGCGGAGCGTCGCCGAACGTCGTGGATGACCAGTTTGGCAGGCTGACCTTCGCCGACGACCTCGCCGCCGGGATCAAGCATCTGCTGGATACGCAGGCAGCCTACGGGACTTACAACATCAGCAACAGCGGCTCGCCGGTTTCGTGGGCCCAGGTGGCCAGGGAGGTGTATCGGCTGAGCGGAGTGGATCCCCTCAAGGTGACCGCTGTCAGCACCGCGGCCTACGCGGGGCCGGGCAGCGCCCCCAGACCGCGGAGCAGTGTGCTGGACCTGGCAAAAATCAAGGGTGCCGGGTTCTCTCCCCCGGACGCGTCGCAGCGCCTCGTTGAGTACCTCCTTGCGCGGGAAACCCTAGCGAAGGGGTGACATTCGTCCTAGAGTTGGCGTACGGCAGCCCGTCCGGGCGGGCCGGGAGACACCTTAAGTAAACAAACTGGCAGGCCGGCACCACGCTGGCCACGGCGACCCAGGGCTGTGCAGCGGCCCAGGATCGCCGGCTATGTGTTGTGCCTTGAGCTGGACCCCGAAGCCTGGAGAGCCAAGAATGTTGCTGCCGAAGATCGCCCCGCAGAGGACCGTCCTCCCCCACCGCGGTACCGCCGTCAACGCCCGCTCCCTGCTGCTCGGCGGCGCACCGGTAGAGCTGATGGGATTCGAGGACGCCCTGCGCGACATCGTTGATCGTGCCTCTGCGGATGGGGCCAAACCCCTGGGCGTCTGCTCGGCCAACCTCGATCACCTCCGGCACTTCGGTGCCGGCAGCCGTTGGGCGGGCACCTTGAACCCGCCCGTGCCGGTGGACTGGCTGACGCTGCTTGATGGGGCACCACTGGTGGCTCAAGCCCGGAGGCTCACTCACCGTGACTGGCCCCGATTGGCCGGCAGTGACCTCATAGGGCCGTTGCTTGACCAGGCTGAGCAGCGTGGGCTCCGCGTGGGTTTCCTGGGAGGATCACCGGAAGCCCAGGCCCTCATCCGCGAGCGTTTCGCCGTGGAGCGTCCCAGGCTGGTGGTCGCAGGATGGTGGGCCCCCGAGCGTTCAGTCCTGAGCGACGTCGACGCGTCCTCCCGCCTGGCCGCCGACATAGCTGCCAGCCGAACGGACATCCTGGTGGTGGGCTTGGGCAAGCCGCGTCAGGAACTCTGGATCGCTGAATATGGGCCATTGACCGGGGCCAGGGTCCTCCTGGCTTTCGGGGCGGTTGTCGACTTCCTGTCCGGCCGGATCCGGCGGGCACCGGTTTGGGTGAGCGCCCATGGCCTTGAGTGGGCGTGGCGACTGATGCTTGAGCCCACGAGGCTCGCCCACCGCTACCTTGTGGATGGGCCGGGGGCCTATCTCAAGCTGCGGATGCGCAGCGATGCCACGCCCCTTCCAGCTGCCGACACAGTGCCGAATGCTGCTGCCGCCTTCGTCCCAGCCGACCCGGAGCATGAGCCCAGCCGTGCTCCGGGATCGTTTGTCCCGGTGGAGTCCAGAGCCGACGTTGCCGTAGTGGTGGTCACCTACAACAATGCCGACGACGTCGGACCCCTGCTTGCGGGGTTGCGGCAGGAAACCGTTGCGCAAAGCATCAAGGTGGTGGTGGCCGACAACTCCCCGGACGATCGCACCATGCTGGAACTGTCACGGCATCGGGATGTCGTGGCCGTGCCGACAGGTGGCAACCTCGGATACGCGGGCGGAATCAATGCCGCCATGCGCGTCGCCGGGGCCGCTGATGCGTACCTCGTCCTCAACCCTGACTTGCGGGTCGAGGAAGGGGCGATTTTGGCCATGCGTCGCCGGATGGCCGAATCCGGGGCGGCAGTGGTGGTGCCGGTCTTGCTGGACAACGATGGCACTGTCTATCCGTCGCTGCGACGGGAGCCCAGTGTTCTGCGAGCGCTGGGCGATGCGGTGTTCGGGAGCCGGGTGCAGGGCAGGCCCGGTTGGTTATCGGAGATGGACTACGACCCGGAAAGCTACCGGCACGCACACCTGGTGGATTGGGCGACGGGTGCTGCGCTGTTGATCAGCGGCGACACAGCGCGGGCCGTGGGTGATTGGGATGAACAGTTCTTCCTCTACTCGGAGGAGACGGATTATTGCCGGCGTGTCCGGGAGTCCGGCGGTTCGATGTGGTTTGAGCCGCTGGCCCGGATGTGGCATGAACGAGGGGGTTCGGGTTCTTCGCCGCAGTTGACGGCGTTGATGGCGGTCAATCGTGTGCGTTACGCGTCGAAGTATTTCCCGCCGGCCCGTTTGGGGGCCTTTACCGCCGTCGTGCTGGCCGGGGAGCTTGTACGCATGGGTAAGCCGGGGCATCGTGAGGCTGCGTTTGCGGTGGGCAGCCGGAGACAGTGGGAAGGGTTGCCGCACGCCACGAGGGCCACTACGGACCCGTTGGGGGACGGGCCGCCTCCTGCGGGTGCTGTGATCATTCCTGCCCACAACGAAGCGGCCGTGATCGGGCGGACGCTTGAATCGCTGGCTGGTGTCCTTGCTTGGGGCACGGTGGAGGTCATTGTTGCCTGTAATGGGTGCACGGACGAGACGGAGGCCATCGCATCGACGTTCCAGGGGGTGCGTGTGCTTCACGTTGAGGCTGCTTCGAAGTCTGCGGCGTTGAATGCCGCCGACCAGGTTGCGGGTCTTTGGCCACGGCTGTATTTGGACGCGGACATCGAGGTCAGCTCGGAAGCGGTGGCGGACGTTTTGCGGTCCCTTGCCGAGGGGCCGTTGCTTGCTGCCCGCCCGGTGTTCCGCTACGACACCAGTGGCGCTTCTGGGTTGGTGCGCTCTTACTACCGGGCCCGCGGCCGGGTGCCGGCCAATGCGCAGGGCCTGTGGGGTGCGGGGGCGTACGCCCTGAGCCACGCGGGGCACGATCGTTTGGGTGTATTTCCTTCCCTGACCGGGGACGACTACTACGTGGATCGTCTGTTCAGTGGTTCGGAGAAGGCAGTCGTGGCCACGGTACCTGTGGTGGTGCGGACGCCACGCACCCCGGCTTCCTTGCTGGCCGTTCTTCGGCGGACGTATCGTGGGAACGCGCAGCAGGATGAACGATTCGCGGGGCAATCGGCCTCCCGTACCCTGCGTGAGCTGCTTACGTCCGTGCGGGGGCCTCTGACTGCTGTTGACGCCGCCGTGTACGCCGTCTTCGCCGTTGCGGGCCGTCGTCGTCCGCTGGTGGGCCGTAGGCCCGTTACTGCCTGGGAGCGGGACGAGACCAGCCGCTAGTCAGAAGCCGCAGTTCCCGCCTCCTTCGATGCGGTACAGGTGGACGGCGTTGCCGTCCTGGAAGGTATCGGTTAAGTGGCCGTCGAGGATGGGAATGGTCCGGTTTTCGTCGATCACGACGGCGGAGCTGCCGCCGCACTTGAGGGTGAAGGTCGCCTGACCGCCGGCTGGCTTGGTGGCACCGGCGAAGATGTAGGCCGTATGGTCGTACATTTTGGTGCTGAGGTCCACCGGGCCGGTTGCTGTGGTGGCACCGTCCAGGAAGGGTGCGTTGAGGACGGGCGCGAGCTTAGTGATCTGTTGGTTCAGTGCCGTCACTGTTGGTCGGACTTGGGTGCCGCAGTCCCGCAGGACGTGCTGGGAAATGCAGTCGCCCCCGAAGTTGTGGTTGAAGTAGATCACTCCCCTTGCACCATGGATCAGGCTGCTCCATACGGCAGCGCGGATCTGGGGGGCGGTGATGGTTGTGGCGTTGGGCGAATCCTTGAAGGGATGCCCGGCTTCCACGAAGGCCCAGATGGGGGTGGCCTTTCCGGCCGGTTGCAGCTTTCGGATCCGGTCTATGGTCCAGCCGTAGTTGGCTGCGAGCCGGCATTCGCCAGGGGTGAGGTCCCGTGTGTAGCCCACGATGGCGCCTCCTTCGCCTTTGGCGCAGATGCTGGGGTCGGTAAACCAGTATGTGTCGGCTGAGACGACGTCCTGGACGCCTTTGAAGAACTCGACGGATTCTTCATCTGAGAGCCAGAAGGCCACGCCCTTGCCG
Source organism: Paenarthrobacter sp. AR 02 (assembly GCF_021538675.1). Taxonomy (GTDB): domain Bacteria; phylum Actinomycetota; class Actinomycetes; order Actinomycetales; family Micrococcaceae; genus Arthrobacter. The sequence goes on along the minus strand of NZ_JAJUKH010000015.1, from coordinate 40,489 downwards.
TAGTTGGCGTAGAGCATGGCACCTGTCGGGGCAACGGCGCGGCGTTCTTTCTGTACCGTGTACCCGCACTTGCTCTCCTCGGGAATGCAGAGTGGCCCCTCCCCGGGGTACTTTCCGGTCCAGGGAGTGCTGCCCGGTCCAGCCCACATGTCCACTTCATCACTGAGCGCGAAACCGGAGGCATAGGCAGAGTCGAAGGTGGGGATGGCGTACATGTTCGAGGCCCGCACCAGTTGGAGGTCGGAGTTGGCGGTCAGCTCGACATAGGTATTGAGGCCGGCTTGGGTGTCCAGGGCGATGTTGCCCTTGTCCAGGACACTCTCGAACCAGACGGCAAGAGGGAAATAGGCGGGATCGGCGGGGAGCCCGTTCCTGAATCGTCCGTAGTAGTCCGCGCCCCCGTCGACGGGTCGCAGCACGACGCCCTCATAGGACGGTGGCGGGGTCGCTGTGGTCCCGGGCTGGCTGCTGGCCGGTGCAGGAGGGCCGGTGAAGGGAGGGACTCCGCTGGCGGCCGCCACGGCAACGGCGACGCCGGCCAAAGCAGTGCCTGCCAGGACGCCTATTGTCCTTCGTTTCACGGACTACCTTTCAGGCCGACGTTTCCTTGACGGGCGTTTTCCCGTTGCTGCTGGTTTTCAAGGTCTTGGCCAAGGGTGCGTTGGCGGCGAAGAACTGATCAGCCTCGGCGGGATTCAGCACGTCCTCGATGGTCAGTTCGTCAAGCTTTCCGCCCACCGGCAGGTCATCGTGGTCTTTCTCATGCCGGCGGCGTGCTCTCTTCCGCCGATCCCCGTCTGGGGCGGCTGAGAGGATCCGTGACCGGGATGATTCCAAGCCCCGGGCAATGGACACGGCACCGAAGGTGAGGACCACCCCGGCAACCAGGACGACGATGAGTGACCTCAGCCGGCTGGAGAACTGTTCAGTGGCGTTGTCCGGTGCGGCGATCATCAGGGATGTGTACAGGTACCGTGCGTCGGCGCCGTTGACAGTCTGGATCGCCAAAAGGTCGGACTCCAGCCGCGCTCCGAGCGCCTTGACCGTGGCGACTGCTTTGTCCTTGCTGCTCGAGACTGCCGAAATCTCGATCAGGAAAGATGCCGGTGGTCGCTGCACCGTGAAATCGGTGCTGAGTCCGTCCCGGAGCAGCGCGTCGCCGGTGGCGTCGTCACTCAAGCGGGTGCCTACCACCTGCGCGATCAGGGAAGAGTCCGCCGATCGGAGGTAGGGGTTGTCCGAGTTGAGGTTGCTGAGCTGAGGGTTCTTCTCCAGTTCTGCTGCTGTGGGGATCTTGGGGTTGACGATCGCGTAGGTCGCCTTGGCCTCGTAGGACCGTGGGGCCAAGGTGTAGACATAGATTGCTGCTAGGGCCGTGACCAGCAGGACCGGCAGCACGATGAGTTTGTGGTGCCATAACGTTCTGATGACTGCTACCGGGTCCATGTGTCTGCCTTTGCATTCGGTGTTGACGGTTGGCTTGGAGGTCCCTGCGAGGGCGGCCCGCTGTTGTGGTGATCCGGTGCTTTGTTGTTCCGAAGCTCGATTTCGCGGCGGATCATGACCCAGGTCCCTCCTCCGAGCCCGACGATGAGGGGGTAGGACAGTGCGAAAACGGGAAACGCCATGGAGTCGAACGTCAGTGAGCAGCCTGCAGCCACCGCCCCGCCCGCAGCTACCGCCCCGGCAAGGCAGCGGAGCGGAGCGATCCGGGATGCCCGCGCCGCGATGAACGATGAAATGGCCGGCAAGGCCAGGTACGCCAACGTACCGACGAAGCCCACCAGGCCCAGGGTGACCAGGGAGTTGAGGTACTGGTTGTCCAGGATGTAAAGCGCGTTGTCGGGCATATAGTTCCCGGGTCCAAGCCCCAGGTATGGGAGCTCGCCGAACATCTCCGCGACGCGGGGATAGTTGTTTGTCCGCGTGGTCAGGGACGGGTCACTGTTCCCGGCGGTGAAGGATGACGTCAAAGTGCCAACGAGTCCGGGGATGGCGACAAACAGTGCAGCCATGGCTGCTGGTGCGGCTATCACCGCCCATCGGCGGGCCACCCGGGGCATGAAGGGGATAAAGACTGCAAGCCCGAGGAACAATCCGAGAACACCGGACCGTGACACGGTGGATGCGATGGCGACGACCAGCAGGGCTGTCCCCGTCCAGTGGAACCATTTGTATCCCGAGCGGTCATAGAGCCCGCGCCAGATGGATAATGGCAGCAACATGGCGCAGACGACTGCCAGCTCAATCGAGTGGAAGGTGCTGCCGGCAACGCGTGTCATGAATCCGCGCACCTGGAAGGCCGTGTTGCCGCCGTTGTCCGTGAACCCCACCATGGCTTCCTGGATCCACACCATGGGGTTGACGCGGAAGAGGAACTGGATCAATGCGACGATGCAGCAGAAGAACGCGCCGGCAAGGATGGCCCGCACCAGTGACATGGCGTTGTCGAGGGTGCGCACAGCCTCGCTGGTCACCAGGGCTATTCCGCCGCAGGCAAGAATCAGGATCAGCCAGCGATCGGCCGCGGCCTGCGCCGACACGTTGGTGTTACCCGTAAAGCCCGAAAACAAAGCTGCGTAGGAGGCGCATGAACCCACCCACAGCAGTCCCAGGCCCAGACGACCTGGATTACTGGACTTCAGCGGATTGTGCAGTCCAAAAAGCGCCGACGACAGCCAGACCGCCAGTAGCAGGACAGCCAGGATGATCGGAACCGTGCCCGCAGCACCGATGGGCTTGATGACCATGTTGGACGGGAAGAAAAAGATGCCGAAAACTGCGAATTTCAGCAATAGTCCCACGTGGCCACCCTTGCCGGTGAACTCCGACAGCTCGCTGGGCTGCACCTCGCGTGGGGCCGGGAAGATGAGGGTCCTCCGAAGGGACTTCATGGCCTGGCTCCCCGCAAAGAGCTGCCCGGAACGTCCAAGGGTTGGCCCGCGCACCACGATTCGATCAGCTGCGCGAACGCCTGGCGGGAGTCGGACCAGTCCAGCCGTTTCCTGCCCGCGATGGCTGCCGCGCGTGCCTCCACGCCCGGAGTGGCGACCACATCTGCGAGCGCCATGGCCAGGCCAGCGGGTGTTGCCGGGGCCCAGACGGCGTCAGGGTCGGTGAGCAGCCCCGACGCGAAGGCCGCTTCGTTGAGCACCGGAACGCATCCTGCCGAGAGCAATTCGCCGGGAACCAGGGAGACGTTGGTGAACGAAACAGCCAGGCCGGCGATTGTTTGGTTGTACAGGACGTTCAAGTCGGCGGGGCTGAGGTTGCCGTGGTTGGTCACAGGTATCGGCCAACCCGTGACAGTGTCCCCGTAAACGTGGATTTCCTGTTCGGGTCGGAGGGAGTGGAACCGTTCCAACGTGAGTTTGGCCAGGAGGTAGCCGCGCCTGTCCACCTTTTTCTTGGCGTAGTACACAACGCCCGTGCGGTTGGCGGCTGGGGCTGGACTGAGCCGCCGGTACGTTGCGGTGTCGGTGCCATAAGGAATGACGGCCTGGGCAGGTTGGCCAAGTTCGTTGCGCATCACCTCGGAGATCATCGGGCCGAGGGCGACTGTGGTCAGTCCCAGCCGGTAGCTGTCTTCGGCCAGGGCGTAGAGGAACCCGCGGGGGTAGAAGTAAGGCTCGTAGTCCTGGATGAAATAGAAGAGGTGGACGCCGGCCGGGGCCCTGCCCGCAGCAACATGTGCCGTGGGCCATGAGCTGGCTACCATGGCGTCCACCCCTTCCATCCCTTGTGTGGCGCTGCGAACCCCGGCACGCAGCGCCGGCCAGTGGCTGTGGATGGTGTCTTCGTGACGGCGTACCTCGTCATCATTGGTGTCGTAGAGGAACAGGGTGCAATGGTGGCCGCGTTGTTCCATCTCCTCGACCATTCGGAAGAACGTGGTGTGCCCCCCTGAGCCCGGTGCCGGAGGCGTACAAATCCAGCCGACGTTGAGGGAGCCAGCCATCTTCGGTTCAGGGGAAGTCCGGACGCTGGAACGGGAGTCCATGATGTCCTCTTCCCGCAAGGGAAGGGTCGGTTCGGCGAGGTTCCACCTGTCGGTGGCGATGGTTGCTGCTTTCGCGGCCACTGTTCTGGCCAGTGCCCGCCAGCCGTCCCTGCGCAGACGGTCGGCAGCAAGCCGGGTTGTTGCCGGGAGCCGTGTTGTCATGGTCTTGCCGCCTCTCCGGGAGGGGCGGAGCCGGCCGGATCGTAGGCGGCGGCCCTGGGCCTCAGTAATGCTCGAATGTCGGCGAACAGGAGTTTGCCTTGGCGGAAAGTCAGGAGGGCATACAGTGCCGTACCGAGAACGGTCCCGACGGCGAGCGCTGCTGCCGGGTTTTCCATCCCCCGGGTGGCCAGCCATGCGGCGAGCCCGGCCACCGTTGCGCCCAGCAGCGGAACGGTACTGCCGCGCAGGAGCTGCCACGCTGAAACGTGCAGTACCGTCGTCAGGGACTTTACGTAGAGCGGAATGACCACCAGGCAGGCCACTGTCGCGTGGGCTACCCCCGCACCCGCTATCCCCCACCACGCGATGCCGAAGAAGAGCGCAGGCGTGAGGGTGAGGAGCCAGGCGACCTGCACCCAGAACAGCCAACCGGTCCGGCCTGCCCCGACGCTCAGGTCAGCGAAGAGTTCCACCAGGATCCTCGTGGCACCGAAGACCCCCAGTGTTGCCAGTGCGACGCTCGCCGGCGCCCACGGCCCACCGTAGGCGGTCACGATCAACGGGTGTGCCAGCGCTACGACCATGGCCGAGATCGGAAAGGCGCAATAGGACACCCCGCTCACAAACTTCGCTGCAAGCGGGCCCAAGGTGCCTTCAGCGAAAAGCCTGCCGAAAGTTGGAACCGCTGTAGCCCGGATCACGGCAGTGATCACCGAACTTGGCAGCCCTGCCAGGTTGAACGCGAGCAGGTACAGGCCCAACGCCGTCGGATCCAACATCCGCCCCACCAGCAAATAGTCAACATTCAGGGTGACAAACACCACCAGGTTGGCCATCGCGAGCGGCATTCCCAAGGTCAAAATCCCGGCAGCCACCTGGCGGTCGAAACCCGGTCCATACCTTTTCGGCGTAATGATCCAGTACCCGGCCATCGCAACCAGTTGACCGCCCACCCTGGACCAGGCGAGCGCCATGGCACCCCAGCCGTCCAGCGCCATCGGAACCACCAGGACCAGCACTGTCACCAGGCTGCAAAGATCGACGACGACACGCGGCTTCTGCAGGAACTCCCGCCACACCATGGTCGAAGGCACGGCACCAAGGCCCTGCAGGAGGATGGTGATCGAGAGTACCTGGATGACCGGTGTCGCTGCGGGGTCGTCAAAGGCCGCTGCCAGGGCCGGGGCAAGGATGACCGCAGCGGCCGTCATGATCCCGCTGGTCAGGAGGGCAATGGAGAACACCGTTGGAGCGATCCTGTCCGGATCGCCCTCTCCCCTGGCCAGTGCCGCCGTCGCGCCGAGTTCAGCCATGTTCGTCGCGATCGTCTGTACCACGATGGCTACTGCGAGTGCCCCAAAGTGTTCAGGTGCCAGCAGCCGGGCCACGATGATGGTGGTGGCGAACTGGACGACCCTGCCCAGGGCCATGTTGACCCCGCCCCAGAGCGTCGCGCTCGCAGCCCGGTGACCCAGGGTGCGGTCCTGCCCGCTGGCGGTGGTCATGAGATGCCCGTCATGGCCCAGAAACGCCAACGGGCCCTGTCCAGCTGGGTATGGACGAATTGTGCAGCGACCCGTCCTGTGCCTGGTCCCCTGCCCTGCGAGAGGCGGGAGATCCGGGCTTGGAGGACGTTGGCCCGGTGGACGTTGCCTGGAACATCCTGGAGGCGCTCAATGAACTTTCGCAGCTCAATGGCCGCTTCCACTGACCCGCCCCGGGCGGTCTCCTTCGAACCAAGCCGCACAGCTTCCTTGCTCAAGGCCCGCTTCGCCCGCTCCAACTGCCTGAACCGCTTGTCCGTAGGGCACGGAAACCGGGGGTCCTCCAGGACACGGAAAGCATCCAACCGATGCTGAAGGTCCACCGCAGCGGCAGCGAACTGTGTTTGGTGCATGTTCGCCCCGTGAACACGGTAGAAAGCCTGGACGGGTCCGTTGATCCGTCCCACGTCCCAGGAAGCAGCAGCCCGCAACCAGTACTCCAGGTCCCCGGAGTGCGGCAGGGTGGAACTGTAGGCCCCAATGCCAAGGACAGCCTCCGTCCGCATCACTACCTCTGGTGACAGGATGAAATTCCTGCCACGGGCGCACGCCAACGCGATCCAACTCCGGCCACCCCACACGGTCCATGTACAGCGTTCGTGCTGGGCCACGGCGGGTGGCTGATCCGTGAAGTCCTTCGGCAAGCCGTACACCATGCCCACCCGCGGGTTGGCCTCCATGAGGGCAGCTGCCCGGGCCAGGGCGCCCGGCGCGAGCAGGTCGTCTGCGGAGAGCAGGGTCACATAGCGGCCCCCGGCCCGGGCAAGACCGTCGTTGTAGGTGGCGATATGCCCTTGGTTGGTGGCGTGATGCACCACGCTGATGCGAGGATCCGAGGAAGCCAGCCGCCAGGCCACCGCGGCACTGCCGTCCGTAGACGCATCGTCCACCACAATGACCTCGACGTCCACGCCCTCCTGGGCCAGTGCACTCCCCACGGCCTGGGGCAGGTAGTGGCCGTAGTTGTAGCAGGGAACCACCACACTCACAGTGGGCGGGGCCGAGGCCGGGACTGGACGCATCACCCTCATTGGGCCCCCTCCAGCGCCGGAGAGTTGCCGCGCCTTATCACCCGGGCCGGGACACCGGCCCACGTCTCGTCATCGGGTACGTCGTTGAGGACCGCCGCGCCCATGCCGATGGTGGCTTTCGCGCCAATGGACCGGCGCTCGCGGACACTGGCGTTCATTCCTATGTAGGCGGCGCGGCCGACGCGGACGTTACCCCCCAGTGAGACCCCGGAAGCGAAGGTCGCGAAGTCGCCGATGATGTCGTCGTGGGTGAACGTGACCCCTGGCATGGCGACAACATGGTTGCCGATGGTGACGGAGGCTGTCATGCTGACGTGGGCCAGGAGGATGCTGCCTGCGCCGATCACGCACCCTTCGGGGACATTGACTGTGGGATCGATGGCGGTGGCGTAGCGGTTCTCTGCAAGCCCCAGGGACCGTAACCGCATCACGACGCTCTCCCGGCCCGCCCCTGAACCGATGCAGACCAACAACAAGGCGTGTGGGAAGAGGAGCGCGTCCTTGATGGGACCGAGCACGTGGGCGCCATCGACCACGCGCCCGAGTTTGTCTTCGTCGTCGTCGAGGATGCCGATGACGTCGAACGGGCCGCTGCTGCGGACCATCGCCAGGACTTCGCGGGCGAGTCCGCTGGCTGCGATAAGGAGTAGCTCGGTCATCGTCCTTGTCCTGCCGCGCGGAGTACGGAATCGATGACGCGGACTTGGTCGTGGAGAGCCAATTGGTGGTACACCGGGAGGATCAGGGTGTGATCGGTCAGCCATTCCGTGGCCCGAAGTTCGGCTCCGCCTGTGTCCTTCCCGGCGTAGGCGGGCTGGCGGTGGGCCGCCATGATGCCGCGCCGCGCGGAGATGCCGTCTTCGGCGAGGCGGATCATCAGGGCATCCCTCCCCAACGGAAATGCAGCACCGATTTCCAGCCAGCAGGATTGGAAGTTGCTGGTGCCGTATCCGGGGTCGCTGACCAGCCGGAGGCCTTCGACGCCGGCAAACGCGTTCGCGTAGGTGGCGGCCAGTTCACGGCGCCGCTGGACAGCCTCGTGGAGGCGACCCAGTTGGACGAGTCCGACGGCGGCTTGAAGGTCTGTCATCCGGTAGTTGAAGCCGACTTCGAGGTACTCTTCCGCGGGAGCGAGGATGCTGGCGTGCCGGTCCGTGGCTGAAACGCTCATGGCGTGTTCCCGGAGGCGCCGTGCCCGGTCCGCGAAGTCCTGGCGCGGGGTGGAGAGCATTCCGCCTTCACCGGTGGTGAGGATCTTGCGGGGATGGAAGGACCACGCGGCCACCTCGGCACCGGCGCCTACCGGACGGCTGCGGTAGCGGGAGCCGATGGCGCAGGCCGCGTCTTCGACCACGATGATGCCGCGGCCATCGCAGAGGGACCTGATGGGGTCCAAGTCAACTGGAACCCCGCCCTGGTCTACGGCGATGACGGCCTTGGTGGCCGGTGTGAGGGCCTGCTCGACCGTCTCTGCGGTCAGGCAGCCCGTCTGGATATCGACGTCGGCGAACACGGGACGCGCCCCCATGTAGGTGGGTGCGTTGGCGGTGGCAATGAAAGAGAAAGACGGGACCACCACATCGTCTCCCGGGCCGACGCCGGCGACGGCGAGCGCCAGGTGAAGGGCCGAGGTGCAGCTGGAGGTTGCCACCGCATGACGGGATTCCTGTTCCACTGCGAACGCTTCTTCGAACTGGCGGACCTTGGGGCCTTGCGCGACCCAACCCGAAGCGATCACTTCGGCCACGGCTTGGGCTTCCTCCTCGCCCAGCCAGGGTTTCATGACGTCGATGCGGCCCAAGTGTGTCCCGGAGATGGTCATCGCGCACCAACTGCCGGGGCCCCAGGGCGGTCCACCAGCCGGGCCGCTGCAATCTCGTCGCGGAGGGGACGCCACCAGGAGACCAGCGACCGCAGCCCGTCTTCCAGGCCGACCGCTGCTTCGAAGCCGAGGTCTTCCCGGGCAGCGGTGACGTCCGCCAGGCGCCGGGCAACCCCATTCACTGCGCGTTCCGGGCCGTGTTCAAGGTGCAGTGAGGATTCCATGACCGTCAGCAGGGTTTGAGCCAGTTCGGCCAGGCTGGTTTCGGTGCCGCTGGCCACGTTGTAGGCCCCTTCGCGCACGTCGCTGACGGCTGCCAGGACGTTGGCCCTGGCCACGTCCGCGGTGTGGACGAAGTCCATTGTTTGCTCTCCGCTGCCGAAGATCATAGGTGGCTTGCCATCGACGATCCGTTCCATCCAGCGCACCAGCACTTCGGTGTAGAGCCCGTGCACGTCCATGCGGGGCCCGTAGACGTTGAAGTAGCGCAGGATGACGTAGTCCAGGCCTGACATGGCGCGGAAGCTCCTGGCCATCCCCTCGTTGAAGGATTTTGCGGCTCCGTAGAAGGTGTCGTTGTTGTGGTGGTGGTGGCTTTCCTTGGTGGGGAATTGCTCGGCCATCCCGTAAACAGAGGCGCTGGACGCCGAGATGAGCTTGTCCACTTTGTGTTCTACGGCTGCCTCGTACACGTTGAACGTCCCATCCACCAACACTTCGAGGGCGAGCCGGGGTTCTTCCGCGCATTGGGTGATACGGATGGCCGCCTGGTGGAAGACCAGGTCCTTGCCGTGGGTGAGGTCGTGGACGAGATCCCTGTCCCGCAGGTCGCCTTCGACGAGTTGGACGCGTTCGGTGGCCAGTGCGCCGTCCAGGTTGGCCCGGCGTCCCCGGACCAGGTTGTCCAGGACGTCCACATGCGCCGCACCGGCGTCGAGCAGTTGGTCCACCAGGGTGGATCCGATGGTTCCGGCGCCTCCGGTGACCAGCAGGTTGGCGCCCAGTAGTTTCTTCATCGTGCGACCTGGAGATTTACCTCGTTGCCGGCTACCACTGTTGCCTGGCCATCGGTACCCAGGCTCTGTGTCACGGCCTCAAGGACGGACAGGACCCGCAGCCCGGATTCACCGCTGGTGCGGGGCCGGGTGTGGTTCCGGATGGAGGTGGCCAGTTCCGCTACTACTTGGCCGAGGGGTTCGCGTTCCTGCAGCGCCGGGGACCACGTGTCGCCCAAGCGGTAGGAGATCGCTGAGGCCTTCTTGTCGGCCGCTGATCTGGGTTGCTGGTCCAGGCTGACTCCGCGGTCGTAGACGCTGAGCCGTTGTTGCGGGTTCAGGTCGTCCCACACAAGGGTCCGCTTTGACCCTCCGATGATCATTTGGCGGATTTTGGTGGGACTGAGCCAGTTCACGTGGATGTGCACGATCGCATCGTTGGGCAGGCCGAAGGTCAGATGTCCCACGCAGTCCCGGCCGGTGCCGAGGGGATCCGCGCCGTGGGCCGAGATTTCCGTGGGATGCAGCCCGCCGGGGAGCACGAAGTCGAGGATTGAGAGGTCGTGGGGTGCCAGATCCCAGAAGACATTGACGTCCGGTTGGACGAGTCCCAGGTTGATGCGGACTGAGTCAACGTACAGGATGTCACCCAGCACTCCGCTGGAGACCAGTTCCTGGATCTTCAGGACTGCCGGGGTGAAGCAGTAGGTGTGGTCGGCCATCAGGACCAGCCCGCGGGCGTTGGCTTCTTCCACCATTTCCAGTCCCTTGGCTCGGCTGTCCGCGAGCGGCTTTTCCACGAGCACGTGCTTTCCTGCGCGCAGGGCCGTCATCACCACGCCGTGATGGGTGTGCGCCGGTGTGGCGACGGCGATCGCGTCCAGGTTGTAGGTGTCCAGCAGTTCGTCCAAGGACTCGACGACGGCCACCCCGCCCACGGTTCCGGCGAGCTTCAGTCCGCGCTCGATGTCCAGGTCGCAGATGGCAACCAGGTCCCAATCGGGGCTTGCTTTGAGGTTCCTTGCGAGGTTTGGACCCCAGTAGCCTGCCCCTACCACCGCCGCGCGAAGCTTCGGCCTGAGGTCATGTCCGTTCAATGGTCCTGCTGGAACAGTGCGTATGCTCATTTCCCACTCAACTTCTGTGCTGGTAGCCCGGTACTCGGTCTGTACTGCAGTTCGCCGCTAATAGGCGCCGGATGGCCGGGTCATCGCCCGGAAAGTTCGCCACATGATCATTAGGTCACCGGCCAGGGACCAGTTCTCCACGTAGTAGAGATCCAGCCGGACCGCTTCATCCCAGGGAAGGTCGGAACGTCCGTTGATTTGCCACAGGCCGGTAATGCCCGGTTTGATCAGCAGGCGCCGGTGCGTGTGTTGTTCGTAGGCGCTGACCTCGCGGGACAACGGTGGGCGGGGGCCAACGAGGCTCATATCGCCCATGAGGACATTCCAGAATTGGGGCAGTTCGTCGAGGGAGTATTTGCGCATCCATCGACCACATCGCGTGATCCGGGGGTCGCCCCGGATCTTGAACAGGACACCCGCACCTTCGTCCTGGCTGCCCAGGGCTTCCACTTGGGATTCGGCATCTACCACCATGGAGCGGAACTTCAGCATCCTGAAGGTCGTCCCCTGCTTGCCGATCCGCTCTTGCCGGAAAAGGATCGGGCCTGGACTGTCGGCGTGGACTATCGCGGCCAACAGCATCAACACCGGTGCCAGGGCGATCAGCGCGGCCGCTGAGATGACGATGTCCATAAGGCGTTTCAGTGTGTGCTTGCCGCCGGAGTAATGCGGGATATCGACATGCATCAGCGGAAGCCCCTCGACCGGCCGCCAGTGGATGCGCGGACCGGCGACGTTGGTGAGGGTTGCCGCGAGGACGAGTTCTGCGGCGTTCTCCTCCAACCGCCATCCGAGTTCCTGGATGAACTGGTTGCCACCGGGAACAGGGCCCGCCACAATGACTGCGTTCGCGCCTGTCTGCCGTACAGTGTGCGCGATCCCGTAGATTGATGACAGGACCGGGACGCGCTGGTGGTCTACAGCCAGGACCGCTCCCCGCCGGGCACCCGGCAGGCAGGCGCCCACAATCTCGTAGACCGCCCCTGATCTCCTGTTGATTTGCTTGATCACGTACCGGACGTCCTGCGGCTCCCCGACTACCAGGGCGCGCGAGAGGCAGCGCCCCCGCGATTTTTCCTGGCTCAGCCACCGGCGGAACCCCCACCTGCTGCCTGTCAGCGATATCAGGCCAAGCGGCAGGGAAACCAGGACGAAGGAACTGACAGTTTCAAGGCGGAAGACTACAGCCACGATGGCAAGGAAACCGAAGACGCGGATGCTCGCTGAGAAGATCCGCTTGTATTCCTCCGGGCCCACGCCCAGGACTTTGGGATCCCGGGTCCTGTAGACCTCCAGTGCTGCCAGCCAAACGAAGCCCAGTATCCCGCCCAGCACCAGGTGGTTTGCCTGCGCCGGGGGGTCGGCGGTGAACGGCCATCCCGCCGTATCCACCAGGAACCCGACGGTGACGGCCGCCGCTACCAACATGGTGTCAGCCAGTCGGAGGCTGGTGGTCAGCCGGTGCGTCCATGTCAGGCGGTCCTTGGGCGGTGCGGCGACCCGGGAGCGCCGGTGGGTGACTGGCGGCACAAGGTCCAGGGTGACATCCGGCCTCGGCGCCGCCAGTCCCGCCTTTTCAGTCCGTTGTGCAGCAACGGACTTGTCAATCCAGGGAGACGCCGGCGGATTGACATCGGCAGTGGCAGGTTCCGTTGGAAAGACTGATCCCACGGTGGCATGGTTTGGACCCGTGGGTGCCGCTACCTTGCCTAGACGCAAGACTGGAACTTTCACCATGTCAGCCTTCTTCGCAGACCTGCCATTGCCTACATATCAGTGAAGCCTCGGCTGTCAGGGGGCGCACCAGTAGTGTGTACTCAAGTTTGCGCAGCATTACCCAATCCCCCTACGTGCAAGTACCTAGCCGGCACCGCTGGGACTACGTGTCCCGGGCCCTGCACGCCGGGTAAAAAAGCCCGGAATCATGGGTCATCAACGGCAATGCCGTGACGGCAATGGGCACAAAAAACCGGCCACCCGAAGGCAGCCGGTGCAAAGCGGAGAGTCTTAGTCCTCTACTATTTCGAGGTCCTCATCGAGTGCCTCGTCGTCGTCCTCATCCTCGTCGTCGAAGACCTGAAGCGGAGTGACCTCGGAGAATGCCTCGTAAAGTGCGTCCTCGTAAACTTCGAAAGCGTCGGCAACCGCGAAGAACGCGGCCTCGACATTGGGGTCCCCCTCGCCCCTTCGGGCGGATGCGGCAACCAGGTGCTCTTCCAAGGCGGCGGTCAGTGATTGAAGCGCGACACGCGGATCGATGCTCATGACTTCACGTTAGCCGGAAAAAGACGAAAATGGAGAGGGATGAGAGAACAATTTCCGGGCAGCTCCGTGGAGCGCCAACGAGACTATGCACGTCAGTACGAGTACCTCGTATTGACGGTGGGCCCTGACGATTCACTGCCTGAGGCCCGCCGCCGGCTGGCCGAGCATTCCGAGTACGGCAAATGGGAACTCGAACGCAGCGTCCTGTACTTGGGCGGTGGGCGCCGTTTCTGGCTGCGGCGAAAAGTGTATTCCGTCCAGCGCACCGTCTAGGCGCCACCGCCCGGCCACACTACTTTTCCAAGGGCCCAAGCCATGCGTTGGCGACAGTGTTGTGCGCGGATTCGTCGTTGGAGGGATGGAAGATGCCCGCCAGCACATCCCGGTACAGCCGTTCCATCTCAGAACCCCTGAAGAAGCTCGAACCGCCCGTTACCCGGATTGCCAGGTCCACCACGTGGCGCGCATTCTCGGTGGCCCTGGACTTGATGCCCACCAGCTTGGGGAACCACTGCGCGCCGTGATCCACGAGGTTGTCGACGTCCCGGGCAACGGTGGCTATTTGAGGTTGGATCCCGTCCATGGCCAAGGCGGCATCTGCTACCTTCCAACGGATGTCGGGGTCCTGGGCGAGGCTGCGGCCGCCATTCTTGGCCGAAACACGGCGTTTGACGTTCTCGACGCCCAGGAAGAACGCACGCTCTGCCACGCCTGTGTACACGGCGGCGAGAAGCGTTTCAAAACAGGCGAAGATGGCGAAAATCAGCAGGTCCTGGTTGGGGCCCACCGGCAGTTTGCGGAAGATCCGGTCCGGAGGAACCAGGGCACCATGCAGCAGGGTGGTGTTCGAGGCACTGGCCCGCATTCCCAAAGTGTCCCAGTCACTTAGCGTTTCGTGGCCGGGTTCGTCGCGGCGGATGAAGCCGAACACCAGCTCCCCTGCCCCGTCCCTGGCGGCGGCGTCCTTACCGAACGTCCCCAGGCGTGTCCAACCGCGGGAAAGGCTGGTGAAGATTTTCCTGCCCGTGAACCGGTAGCCCCCATCGGGCAGCGCTTCGGCCACTGTTCCGGAATCGAAAAGCATGGAGTCGTTGCCCGCCTCTGAAATGCCGAACGCAAAGACTTCCCCCTTACCGGCCTCCTTCAGCACGAAGTCCAAAGAATTGTCGCCCCTGGCCGCCATGACACGCGCGACGCCGGTCCACACCAGGTGCATGTTGACGGCCAGCGCCGTGGCCGGGGCCGCCGTGGCGAGACGCTGCTGCAACGCCGCCACCGCTTCAAGACCAAGCCCCAGTCCGCCGTCGGCCTCCGGTACGAAAAGCTTGAGGTACCCGGCGTCGGCCAACTCCTCCAGGTCTTCGTGGAAGAAGCGGTTGTCGCGGTCGTACCCTGCGGCACGGCCGCGCAGGCGCTCGAGCAGGACATCCGGCAGGATTTCTTCGGAATTCATCGACGTGCCTTCTTCTGGTGGTGGCGTCTAGTAGTTGCTCAGCAGCCTGTTCAGGACACGGGCGCCGAACTGGAGGGACTCGGCCGGAACCCGCTCATCCACCCCGTGGAACATGCCGGTGAAGTCGAGCTCATCGGGCAGCATCAACGGCGCGAATCCGTAGCCGGTGATGCCGATCTTGCTCAGCGACTTGTTATCGGTGCCGCCGGAGAGTGTGTATGGGAGGACCTTTGCCCCGGGATCCTCCGAATGCAGGGCGTCGATCATGGAGTCCACCAGGTTCCCGGCGAAGGGCACCTCAAGGGACACATCCTTGTTGACGTAACTGATCTCGATGCCGTCCCCCGAGAGCTCCTTGATCGTCTCGAAAACCAGTTCCTGCTGGCCAGGAAGAGTGCGGCAGTCAACGAAAGCTTCCGCCGACTCCGGGATGACGTTGTGCTTGTAGCCGGAACGAAGCAGCGTGGGATTCGAGGTGTTCTGCAGCGTCGCACCCACGAAACGGGCCACTGTGCCGAGCTCCTTCAGGAGGATGTCCGGGTTGTCGGCGTCAAACTCGACGCCGGTCAGTTCCGTCACGCCGTCCAGGAACTGGCGGGTGGTGGGGGTCAGTTCCACTGGCCATTTGTACTCCCCAATCCTCGTTACCGCAGCAGCCAGCCGGGTGACCGCGTTGTCGGTGTTGATTTGGGAGCCGTGGCCCGCACGTCCATGGGCCACCAACCGCAGCCAGGAGAGACCCTTTTCAGCGGTCTGGAGCAGGTAGGTCCGCTGCCCACCGATCGTGGCGGAGAAGCCACCCACTTCGGAGATGGCCTCCGTGGCGCCATCGAAAAGCTCGCGCCGGTGTTCCACGGCGTAGCGGGCACCGTACGTGCCGCCAGCTTCCTCATCGGCAAAAAAGGCGAAGATGATGTCCCGCTTGGGCTTACGGCCGGTCCGGGCAAAATCGCGCATGACTGAGAGGATCATGGCGTCCATGTCCTTCATGTCCACGGCACCCCGACCCCATACCAGCCCGTCCTTCAACTCCCCGCTGAAGGGATCAACGCTCCACTGGTCCTTCAATGCAGGAACCACATCCAAGTGCCCATGCACCACCAAAGCGTCCGCCGAGGGATCTTCTCCTGCCAGGCGGGTCACCACATTGGCGCGGCCCGGGGCGGACTCGAAGATTTCAGCCTCGAGGCCTACCTCGGTGATGAGTCCGGCAGTGTATTCGGCCGCCGCGCGCTCCCCCGGGCCGGTGTCGTCGCCGAAGTTCGAGGAGTCAATGCGGATGAGCTCCTGGCAGATCCGGACTACTTCGTCTTCGGGGCGGATGACAGACATGGAAACTCTCCTTGCGTGGCTGGGCTGCAGGTTCCGGCGACGCGCTCTGCGGCTTCCGCAGCCCGTCCCGTGTCCCCTCAGCCTACTCACCAGCAGCGGTACGAGTCAGGAATTCGTTGCGCCATGGGTCGCCGGACAACCAAGGAAGGGGCCCTGACCAGCCCCGATTTTTCCGTAACCCCAAACCGTGTTAGAGTTTTTCTCGCTGCTTCGGAGGAAAGCAAAGCACCGCAAGGTCCTTAATCACTTCTCTGAACACCACCTGCGCGGGTGGCGGAATGGCAGACGCGCTAGCTTGAGGTGCTAGTCCTCGAAAGGGGGTGGGGGTTCAAGTCCCCCTCCGCGCACCAACACAAGGCCTGGAATCCAAAGGATTCCGGGCCTTGTTTGTTTTGTCGGGAGTTCGCCGGCCCATACAATGCGAGTTTGATCACACGTATCACTTCCCAGCTCACATAAGGAAACGATGGACAGCTCAGAAGTCATCCTCGGCGCCGAGTACACGGTACGGACGCTGGCACTCCAGGCCGATGACGAGGGTGAAGTAACAGCTACCCTCCTGTCGCGGAAAGCCACGGCGCCGACCGGGCGGGCGGTGCTGTACGTTCACGGCTTCGTGGACTACTTCTTCCAAGGGCACCTGGCTGATGAGTGGATCAAGGCCGGGTACGACTTCTATGCCCTGGACCTCCGAAAATACGGACGCTCGCTCCTGCCCCACCAGACGCCCAACTACATCGAGTCACTCCAAAGCTATGACGAAGAGCTGGACGAGGCCGCGCGGATCATCAAGGACGAGGACGGACACGACGTACTGGTTGTCCTTGGCCACTCGACGGGCGGTTTGGTGACCAGCCTGTGGGCGCATCGGCGGCGTTTCGATGGCATCGTGGACGCGTTGGTCCTCAATAGCCCGTGGTTCGACCTGAACAAGCCTTTCTTCCAGCGCACGGTGGGTACCGCCGTCGTCGAACGCCTTGCCAACTACCAGCCGAGACGCCAGGTGGGCGTGCTGGGTCAGCGGTACGGCCAGAGCCTGCACGTAACCACCGGGGGTGCCTGGGATTTCAACCTCGCCTGGAAGCCGCTCGAAGGCTTTCCGGTGCTGGCAGGCTGGCTTCGTGCGATCCGGCGCGGTCACGCCGAACTCGCCAAAGGGCTGGACATCCGCTGCCCGGTCCTGGTGTGCGCGTCGACGGCCAGCGCCGCAGAGACAGCACCGCTGGAGACCATCAGTTCCGCGGACATCGTCCTGGACGTGCGGCACATCGCTGACCGCAGTACACGGCTCGGCCGCCTGGTGACTTTGGCAAGGATCGACGGCGGCATCCACGACCTGGCGCTCTCGGCCGAACCGGCGAGGAGCCGGTTTTTCCAGGAAGTCTTCCGCTGGGCTGGCGCATATGTGCCGGAAAGTGCTGACAGCAAGAAGGACTAACCTAGGCCGCACGGACAGATGCACAACACAGGTACGAAAAAGGCGGCGGTCCCCCGAAGGTGACCGCCGCCGTCGTCCGTGTTGTCTTAGGCCAGCGCGGAGACTGTGCCTGTGAAGTGCCGACGCCCGCTTCGGGGATTCCACGCGACGTAATCCGAGCGCTCCCAGCCACCGGACTCCGACGGGACCGTGGTGATGTCCAACGCGACCCGTGCCGGAAGGAACACTGGAGCCTCGAACGCCACCTCCCAGGCGAACGAATCCGGCTTCACCGCTCCAACGTCCGCCAACGCTCGGGATGCCAGGTACATTCCGTGGGCAATTGAACCACGCAAGCCGAGCGCCTTGGCCGACAGGACGCTCAGGTGGATCGGATTGAAGTCGCCGGAAACCGTGGCGTAGTTCCGCCCGGTATCGAGGCCAAGTTGCCAGAGCGCCGTAGGGTTGGGCGGGGAGAAATCCCCGGTCCCAGCGGCGCCATTCGGGGCCCCCGGCTTGTCGATGCCAGGAAGGAAGCTTCCTTTGGCGAGGTAGGTAGAGACGCCCCGCCAGAGCAATTCACCGGTTGAATGTGAACGGACCTCGGCCACAATGTCCACCTGGGTCCCTGCCCTGTGCCCGGACAGGTTCTCTGCCCAGGAAAGGATGTCCAGGGACTCGGAGAATACGATGGGAACCCTTTGCTCCACCTTGTTCTTCAAGTGGATCATCCCCAGGAGGGGCAGGGGAAAATCGTCCCGGTTCATGACGCTCATGGAGATGGGAAACGCCAGTGCATGCACGTACCCGGCGGGCAGGGTGTCGCTGGCGGTCTCGCCGACCAGGTGCTGGTAGGCGGTGAGGTTTCCGACGTCGGCATGGACGTTCCGTACCTCATGGCTGACGGCCGGCAATTGCCCTGTCCCACCCGCCGCACCAAGGACCCGGCGCCGTGCTGCCGTGGCCGCCGCATTCACGTACAGCTTGGACAGCGACGGAAGTTCGCCAAGAAGGACCGGCTGCAGGGTGCTCATGCTCCCACCAGTTGTTGGCCGCACACCCGCAGCACCCCTCCCGTGATTCCGCCGGCGGCGTCACTGGCCAGGAACGCTATGGCCTCGGCGACGTCCTGGGGTTGGCCGCCTTGCTTGAGGGAGTTGAGCCTGCGGGCCGCCTCGCGGATGGCGAACGGCATCTTGGCTGTCATCTCCGTTTCTATGAAGCCCGGGGCAACTGCGTTGATGGTTCCACCGAATGGTTCCATGTGGTCGGCAGTGGAACGCACCATGCCGATCACCCCGCCCTTTGACGCTCCGTAGTTTGTCTGTCCCCGGTTGCCGGCGATGCCGCTCGTGGAGGCGACCGAGACGATACGGGGCGAGTCTTTGAAATGTTCCGAGGCCAGCAAGGCCTCGTTGATCCGGAGTTGGGCCGCAATGTTGACCGCGATAACTGAGCGCCAGCGGCCCTCATCCATGTTGGCCAGCAGCCTGTCCCGGGTGATCCCCGCGTTGTGGACAACGATATCGAGCCGTCCGTGGCGTTCCACGGCGTGCTCAATGATGCGGTGGCCGGCGTCGTCGCGGCTGATGTCCAGCTGCAGGGCGGTCCCCCGGACCTCGTTGGCGACCCTCGCCAGGTGGTCACCGGCGGCGGGAATGTCCACAGCGACTACGGTGGCACCGTCACGGTGAAGCGTCCGGGCAATAGCTGCCCCGATGCCACGCGCCGCGCCGGTCACCACGGCGACCTTTCCGGCCAGTGGCTTCTCCGGATCGCCCGGCATGATGCCCTTGGTGGAGCTGACCGTCAGGAACTGTCCGTCAACATAGGCAGAACGTCCCGACAGGAAGAAGCGCAGGGCTCCCAGTGCCGAGGGACTGGTGGTTGCAAGGTCGTCGGCCAGGAGAATGCCATTGGCCGTTGCCCCTGCCCGAAGCTCCTTGGCCAAGGACCGCAAAAAGCCATCAATGCCCTGCCGCGCGGCGGCGGAGGCCGGAGACTGGGCGGAGTCCGCAGTGCGCGAGATGGTGACTACCCTGGCGTTGACGGCGAGGTCACGCAACGAGGACCCCGCTGTGAGGACGGGTTTTGCGAGGTCGTCGGGGTGCTGCACGGCATCCAGGACCAGTACGATCGCGCCGAGTTTTTCCTTGGGCAGGGCGTTCCGCCGGACATCCAGGCCCCACCCCAGCAGGGTTGTGGCGATGTCGTCGGCGCCCGGGCTGTCCCCGCTGACGAGGACAGGGCCGGTGACCAGCGGTGCACCGGCGCTGTAACGCCGAAGTTCCACCGGCTGGGGAAGGCCGAGCCTTTTGGCGAGGTCCTTGCCGAGCCCTTGGCTCACCAATTGTGTGTATTTATCTGCCAAGACTCCCCCTAAGCTGCTTCCAGTATGGCGACGACGCCCTGCCCGCCGGCGGCGCACACGGAGATCAGGCCCCGCGCGGGCCGCCCGTTGACGGTGCCCTTCTCATGCAGCATCTTGGCAAGCGATGCCACGATCCTCCCACCCGTTGCGGCGAAAGGGTGTCCTGCCGCGAGCGAGGAGCCATTGACGTTGAGCTTTGCGCGGTCCACCTTGCCCAGTGCACCGTCCAGGCCCAGGCGGGTGCGGCCGAATTCCTCGTCTTCCCATGCGGCCAGCGTGCTCAGGACGGTTCCGGCAAAGGCTTCATGGATCTCGAAGAAGTCGATGTCCTCAAAGGTCAGTCCATGGCGGGCCAGCAGGCGCGGGACAGCGAAGACGGGAGCCATCAGCAGGCCGTCCTTGCCGTGGACGAAGTCGACGGCGGCCGCCTCACCATCCAGGACCGTGGCCAGCTTCGGCAGGCCGTGGGTATCGGCCCATTCCGTGCTTGCCAGCAGGACGGTGGAGGCGCCGTCAGTCAATGGGGTGGAGTTGCCGGCCGTCATTGTTGCCTCGGCGCCAAGGTTCCTGCCGAAGACCGGCTTCAGTGTGGACAGCTTCTCCAGCGTGGTATCGGGGCGGAGGTTGGAGTCGCGGTTGAGTCCGCGGTAGGGAGTGATGAGGTCATCGAAGAAGCCCCGCTCGTAGGCGGCTGCCAGGTTGCGGTGGCTGTTGAAAGCCAGTTCATCCTGGGCCTCACGGGTGATCTTCCACTGTGCGGTGGTGAGGGCCTGGTGCTCCCCCATGGAGAGGCCTGTCCGCGGTTCGCCGGTGTTCGGGGCATCGGGTGCCAGATCCTTGGGCCTGATGCGGCTGAGGATCTTCACTTTCTGCACCGGGGTCTTGGCGCGGTTCAGGTCCAGCAGTATCTCGCGGAGGCCCTCGCTCACTGCGATGGGCGCATCCGAGGCTGAATCAACGCCGCCGGCGATCGCCGAGTCGATCTGGCCCAGCTTGATCTTGTTGGCCAGCCCCAGGACTGTCTCCAGTCCGGTCGCGCAGGCCTGCTGAAGGTCGTAGGCCGGTGTCTCGGGTGAAAGGGCCGAGCCGAGGACGGCTTCGCGGGTGAGGTTGAAGTCCCTTGAGTGCTTGAGCACCGCTCCGGCCGCGACTTCGCCGATGCGTTCGTCCTGCAGGCCAAACCGGGCAATGAGCCCCTCAAGTGAGGCGGTCAGCATGTCCTGGTTGGAGGATTTGGCGTAGGCGCCGCCGGTCCGGGCGAAGGGGATGCGGTTGCCGCCGACAATAACGGCGGCGCGGTTCGCCGTGGGCCTAGCGGTGTGTTCCCGGGAAGCGTTCGGGTTCAGATCTGATGCAGCCATGCTGGTCTCCTTCGATCAATGCGGGTTACTGATACCCAGCGTACCTGATACGCTGGGTATCGTGAACAACAGCCACGATGAATCCGCCGTCTCAACAGCGACCCCGCAAGCCGGTGCCGTTGGGGTGGTTGACGGCCGGGCCGCCCGCTGGCAGTCGCACCGGGAAGAACGCCGGCGGGAACTCATCAAGGCGGCCCGCAAGGCCGTGCATAAGCTGGGCAGCGACTCCTCCATGGAGGACATCGCAAGCGCAGCGGGCACATCGAAGTCGGTTTTCTACCGCTATTTCGGTGACAAGGCAGGGCTGCAGCAGGCCATGGGTGAGGTAGTCCTCGGACAAATGCAACGCCGCATGCAGGAAGCAGCCCAACAGGCCCAAACGCCCCGGGAAGGTTTGCTGGCCATGGTGTCCGCTTATCTTCAAATGGCCGAATCAAGTCCCAATGTCTACGCCTTTATTACCCGGCTCTCGCCAGGCGAGGCATCCGCCCAGGACGCCATCGCGGCATCCGGTGCGCTGGGCAATTTTTTCGAACAGATCACCGGGATGATCGCCACGCCCATGCGTGAATACCTCGGCGACCACCACGAGTCGGTAATCGTCTATTGGCCCACGGCCGCAATCGGGCTGGTCAGGAATGCCGGCGAGATGTGGTTGGGAAGCCCCGCGGACAGCGCAAAGCCCGATCAGGCAACCATGGCCGGGCAGATTACCGATTGGCTGTGCCTGGGCATCGCTCCGGCCCTCAAGACCACCACCTGACACCAGCAATGACTCATCAGTTGTCGGAACCAAAGAAGGAAGCAACATGACTGAAGTAGTGGACAAGGCCTCATCGGCCCAGAAATCCTCCGGCCGCGACGACGCCGCCACCGCTGCCACTGAACCCGTCGTGGATGTGGCCGCGCTCGGGGAGCAACTCCTCGGCAAGTGGGCCCATATCCGTCACGAGGCCCGCAAGGTGGCAGGCAACCCGGCCGTGCAAAAGATCGAAGGGTTGCACCACACCGAGCACCGCGCCCGCGTCTTCGAGCAGTTGAAATTCCTGGTGGACAACAACACCGTCCACCGCGCCTTCCCGACCCGCCTGGGCGGTTCCGACGATCACGGCGGCAACATCGCAGGCTTCGAGGAGATCGTCACCGCAGATCCCTCCCTGCAGATCAAAGCCGGTGTGCAGTGGGGCCTGTTCGGCTCCGCCGTGATGCACCTGGGCACCGCTGAACACCAGGACAAGTGGCTCCCCGGCATCATGAGCCTGGAGATACCCGGCTGCTTTGCGATGACAGAAACAGGGCATGGCTCAGATGTGGCCAGCATTGCCACCACCGCCACGTATGACGAAGCCAGCCAGGAATTCGTCATCAACACGCCCTTCCGTGCTGCCTGGAAGGACTACATCGGCAACGCTGCCACTGACGGCCTTGCCGCCGTCGTATTCGCGCAGCTGATTACCAAGAATGTCACTCACGGCGTCCACGCCTTCTACGTCGAACTCCGCGACCCCGCCACCAAGGAATTCCTGCCCGGCATCGGCGGCGAGGACGACGGCATCAAGGGTGGCCTGAACGGCATCGACAACGGCCGGCTGCACTTCACCAATGTCCGTATCCCCCGGACCAACCTGCTGAACCGGTATGGCGACGTGGCTGCGGACGGCACCTACACCTCCACCATCGAGAGCCCGGGGCGCCGCTTCTTCACCATGTTGGGAACCCTGGTCCAGGGGCGGGTTTCTCTGGACGGCGCCGCGGTTGCGGCGAGCAAGCTCGCGCTCAAGACGGCCATCCAGTACGCCACCGAACGCCGGCAGTTCAATGCCTCGTCCGCCACGGATGAGGAGGTACTGTTGGATTACCAGCGGCACCAGCGGCGCCTGTTCACCAGGCTGGCCACAACGTATGCAGCCAGCTTCGCGCACGAACAGCTGTTGCAGAAATTCGACGACGTCTTCTCAGGCGCGCACGACACCGACGCCGACCGGCAGGACCTGGAGACGCTCGCTGCCGCACTCAAGCCGCTCAGCACCTGGCATGCCCTGGATACGCTGCAGGAATGCCGCGAAGCATGTGGCGGTGCCGGCTTCCTGATCGAGAACCGCTTCGCCTCCTTGCGTGCGGACCTGGACGTGTATGTGACGTTCGAGGGCGACAACACCGTCCTGCTGCAGCTGGTGGCAAAGCGCCTGCTGGCCGATTACGCCAAGGAATTCCGCAGCGCCGACTTCGGCGTCCTTGCCCGCTACGTTGTGGATCAGGCCGCCGGGGTGGCCTTGCACAGGACGGGGCTGCGGCAGGTTGCACAGTTCGTTGCCGACACTGGCTCGGTCCAAAAAGCGGCGCTGGCGCTGCGGGACGAAGAAGGCCAGCGGACCTTGCTCGCTGACCGGGTCCAGTCCATGGTCGCTGAGGTGGGTGCGGCACTCAAGGGTGCCAACAAGCTTCCCCAGCACCAGGCCGCCGCACTGTTCAACCAGCACCAGCACGAACTCATCGAAGCTGCACAGGCCCACGCAGAACTCCTGCAGTGGGAGGCTTTCACAGAGGCACTCCCCCACGTTGCCGATGAGGGAACCAAGCGTGTCCTGACCTGGCTGCGTGATCTGTTCGGCTTGTCGCTGATCGAGAAGCACCTCTCCTGGTACCTCATGAACGGCAGGTTGTCCATGCAGCGTGGCCGGACCGTGGGCACCTATATCAACCGCCTGCTGGTCAAGATCCGGCCACACGCACTGGACCTCGTCGATGCCTTTGGATACGGCCCGGAACACCTGCGCGCTGCCATCGCGACCGGGGCTGAAGCCACCCGTCAGGACCAGGCCCGCGATCATTTCCGTGGGCAGCGCGCCAGTGGCACCGCTCCTGCCGACGAGAAAGCCCTGCTTGCCTTGAAGGCCGCCAAGTCCCGTTAGCAGTACTCCGCTGACAGGCGGTGAACAGTTGCGGAACCTTGGTTAACGTACGACGGCGCCGTCCCCACCGAAGGGGGCGGCGCCGTCGTCGTTTGGGCTGCTTGTCGGACGTTGCGCGTCAGCGCAGGACCGAGCGGTACACCTCAAGGGTTGTTTCGGTGATGGACTCCCAGGAGAAGTGCTCCTCTGCCCTGCGCCGGCCGGCAATACCCATTTCGCGGGCCCGGGCCGGGTCAGCCACCACCTCGTTCAAGGCTGCAGCAAAGTCGCTGACAAACTTTTCCGGATCCAGCGGGGTGCCGGTACCGTCGGTGACCTGCTCCAACTGGACGAGCAAGCCGGTGTCGCCGTGCTGGACTACCTCAGGGATGCCACCGGTCGCACTGGCCACCACAGCTGCGCCGCAGGCCATGGCCTCAAGGTTCACGATGCCCAGGGGCTCGTAGATCGACGGGCAGGCGAAAGCGGTGGCATGGCTGAGGACCTGGATCAGTTCCCGCCGCGGAAGCATCCGCTCAATCAGGATCACGCCTTCGCGTTTGGCCTGCAGTTCCTCGATGAGGCGGGCGGTTTCGGCAGCGAGTTCCGGGGTGTCCGCGGCACCGAGGCAGAGAACCAGCTGGACGTCCGCCGGCAAGCTCGAAGCCGCGCGAAGCAGGTAAGGAACACCCTTCTGGCGCGTGTTGCGCCCGACGAACACCACGCTCGGCTTGGCGGGATCGATCCCCAACGCCCGGATCGCATCGTCCTCTTCATCACGCTCCCACAGCGAGACGTCGATGCCGTTGTGGACCACGCGGACCTTGTCCGGATCCACGTTAGGGTAGCTGCGGAGGATGTCCTGGCGCATGCCGTCGGATACGGCGATGATGGCAGCGGCAGCCTCATAGGCGGTCTTTTCCACCCAGGAGGACAGGGCATAGCCGCCTCCAAGCTGTTCAGCCTTCCACGGGCGCAGGGGCTCAAGGCTGTGGGCGCTGAGGACATGCGGAATGCCGTGCAGCAGCGAAGCGAGGTGGCCGGCCATGTTGGCGTACCAGGTGTGCGAGTGGACGAGGTCCGCTCCCGCAATGTCCGGAACGATCCTCAGGTCCACGCCCAGCGTTTGGATTGCGGCGTTGGCATCGCCGAGGTCTTCGGGCGTGGCGTATGACGCCACAGTAGCCCCGTGGTAGTCGGCATCACGGGGCGCACCGAACGCCCGGACGTGAAGGTCGACGTGCTTTGCCAGCACCCGGCTGAGCTCGGCAACGTGGACACCGGCACCGCCATAAATTTCCGGAGGGAATTCTTTAGTCACAATGTCTATTCGCACGCTAACCAACGTAGTCGTTCCGGCGTATGTGTTCTAGTGTGAAAGAGTCCGGAAAATCGGACTTTTGGGGGCTACGAAGACGTACGGGGAGCAGTGACCATGGCGTTGAAGAAAGTTTTGGCAATTGTATTGGCTGGCGGCGAGGGCAACCGACTCATGCCGCTGACGGCGGACCGGGCCAAGCCCGCGGTTCCGTTTGCCGGCGGCTACCGGCTCATCGACTTTGCATTATCCAATCTCGTTAACTCGGGATACTTGAAAATAGTTGTGCTGACGCAATACAAGTCGCATAGCCTTGACCGGCACATCTCGGAAACGTGGCGCATGTCCACGCAGCTGGGCCGTTACGTGGCGTCGGTTCCGGCGCAGCAGCGCGTGGGCAAGAGCTGGTTCCTTGGCAGCGCCAACGCCATCTACCAATCGCTGAACCTCATCCATGACGACGCCCCGGACATCGTGGTAGTGGTCGGCGCCGATCACGTGTACCGCATGGACTTCTCGCAGATGGTGGAGCAGCACATCGCCAGCGGCGCCAAGGCCACCGTGGCTGCGGTCCGCCAGCCGCTGAACATGGCCAACCAGTTCGGCGTGATCGAGGTAGACCAGAACGATCCCCAGAAGATTGCCGCCTTCGTGGAGAAGCCTGCCAGCACCCCCGGGCTCGCAGCCGACCCCACGCAGTTCCTTGCCTCCATGGGCAACTACGTCTTCGACGCCGATGCGTTGGTTGAGGCACTGCACGTTGACGCGGAACGGCTCGACACCAAGCACGACATGGGTGGCGACATCATCCCCTATTTCGTTGACCAGGGCGAAGCCGGCGTGTACGACTTCACGCTCAATGACATCCCCGGCGCTACGGACCGGGATCGTACTTACTGGCGGGACGTAGGGACCATCGACTCGTTCTACGACGCACACATGGACCTCATCTCCCCCGTCCCTGTCTTCAACCTCTACAACTCCGAATGGCCCATTTACACCCGCCAGAGCATTTCCCCGCCGGCAAAGTTTGTTCGCGGCGAAAACAACACGGTGGGCACCGCCCTCGATTCCATCGTGGCCAGCGGCGTCGTCATTTCCGGAGGCATCGTTGAAGGATCCGTCCTCTCCAACGATGCATACGTGGCGGCAGGAAGCCGTATCCAGGACTCCGTCCTCATGGACAAGGTCCGTGTGGGTGAAGGCGCCGTGATCAAGCGCGCCATCCTGGACAAGAACGTCAAGGTCCCCGCGGGTGCTGCCATCGGCTTGGACCCGGAGCTGGACAGGGCACGTGGGTACAAGGTCACGGAGTCCGGAATCACTGTCCTCGCGAAGGGCCAGGTGGTCCCGGAGCCAGGCGAAGCCGAGCTCGCTCTGTCAGCCCAGCATCGCCGCAGCCTTCCGGAAGCGGTCAAGGCAGCCACACACCACGATCCCGACATCCGTGACTCCGCCGAAAAGGTAGCCGCTGGAATCCAGGCCCGCGTGGCGGACGCTGCATCCCAGGGCGCCGCGCACTAACGCGCAGTCCACTGACAGAACCCGAGGCAGGCCGGAGGCTCCCAAGGCTGTAAAATCAGGTCAATGAGTTCCACCGATCTGACGCCTGAAGAGATCCAGGCCTGCCTCAAGGTTCTGACAACGATCCACGTCTATGACGAAGAGCACCCGGACTATGTTGCCGTCCGGCGTGCCACCGGCAAGATGTTCAAGGCCGTCAAGCGCCACCGCCGTGTCACCAAACGCGACTCCATCGCAGAGGCCGACCGTGCTGTTATTGCCCTGACAGCAACAGCAGCCCCGGACCGGATCGATGACGAGACCCGCGGCAACAAGCTTGCGCCGTCGGCCACAGGCGAGATCGCCGGGCACCTGATCCGGTCCCGTCCCTGCTATATCTGCAAAACGCACTACACCCAGGTGGATGCTTTCTACCACCAGTTGTGCCCGGAATGTGCGGCCTTCAGCCACAGCAAGCGGGATGCCCGCACCGACCTCACCGGCCGGAGGGCGTTGCTGACCGGCGGACGCGCCAAGATTGGCATGTACATTGCCCTGCGCCTGCTCCGGGACGGCGCCCACACCACCATCACCACGCGCTTCCCCAAGGACGCCGCCCGCCGTTTTGCCGCGATGGAAGACAGCTCGGAATGGCTGCACCGCCTACGTATCGTCGGCATCGACCTTCGCGACCCGGCCCAGGTCATGGCGCTCACGGATTCGCTCAACGAGGCCGGTCCGTTGGACATCATCATCAACAATGCAGCCCAGACCGTGCGGCGCTCAGGCAATGCCTACAAACCGCTGGTGGATGCCGAAGACGAGCCGTTGCCTGCCGCCCTGGAAGCGGCCAACGGCGGACCCGAGCTGGTGACGTTCGGTCATGCGCATGACAAGCACCCCCTGGCTCTGGCCAGCAGCGTCACAGAACATCCGGTGCTGGCTGGAGACGCGATCACGTCCTTGGCGCTCTCGACGGGTTCGGCGTCCTTGGAGCGTATCGAGTCGGGGACAGCCATTGATGCCGGCGGACTCGTCCCGGACCTGGCCTCGATCAACAGCTGGACCCAGGTAGTGGACGAAGTGGATCCCCTGGAGATGCTCGAGGTCCAGCTGTGCAACGTCACCGCACCCTTCCTGCTGGTCAGCCGGCTGCGTGGTGCGATGAAGCGTTCCACGGCACATCGCAA
The DNA here is from genome assembly GCF_021538675.1 of Paenarthrobacter sp. AR 02. Classification (GTDB taxonomy): domain Bacteria; phylum Actinomycetota; class Actinomycetes; order Actinomycetales; family Micrococcaceae; genus Arthrobacter. The sequence goes on along the minus strand of NZ_JAJUKH010000015.1, from coordinate 12,707 downwards.
GTACATCGTGAACGTCTCAGCGATGGAAGGGCAGTTCTCGCGCGCCTACAAGGGTCCCGGACACCCCCACACCAACATGGCCAAGGCTGCGTTGAATATGATGACCCGGACCAGCGCCCAGGAGATGCTGGACTCCGACGGCATCCTCATGACTGCCGTGGACACGGGCTGGATCACCGATGAACGTCCGCACTACACCAAGGTCAGGCTCATGGAAGAAGGTTTCCATGCTCCCTTGGACCTCGTGGACGGTGCCGCGCGCGTCTACGACCCCATCGTGATGGGCGAAAAGGGCGAGGACCAGTACGGGGTGTTCCTCAAGGACTACAAGCCGTCCCCCTGGTAAAAAAATATTGAGTACAGCCAGGGCCCTTAAGAATTCGTCTTAAGGGCCTTGGCTGTTAAGAATCCCCTACGCGAGGCGGGTGATCTCCACCGAAACGGCGAGCCCCGAGCCTCCGCCGCCGGAAAGGATTCCCTTCAGCGGAGGAACGTCGCGGTAGTCGCGGCCCCTCGCCACAGTGACGTGGTAGTCGCCGGCCGGTTTGTGGTTGGTGGGGTCCCAGCTGCGCCATTCGCCATCCCACCATTCCAACCAGGCGTGTGACTGTCCGGCTACTGTTTCCCCGATGTCAGCCGAGGACCGCGGGTGGATGTAACCGGACACGTAGCGCGCCGGGATACCGCTGCAGCGCAGGGCTCCAATGGCAAGGTGGGCCAGGTCCTGGCAGACACCCTGGCGCTGCGACCACGCCTGCTCGGCATTCGTCGTCACGCCGGTGGTGCCCTTCATGTAGGTCATCTCGCCAGCCATCCACGCGAACACGGCCAACGCCGCCTCATGGGGGTTCTTTCCTTCGACAATGCCGGGAACAATGTCGAGTACCTCTTCACCGGGGCCGCTCAACCGGGACTGGGGCAGCCAGTCGCTGAATTCGTCCTGGATCTTGTCCGAGGCGATGACGTCCCAACCCACAATGTCGTCTTCCGTTGCCACGCGCTCACTGCGGTGGACCTCCACCGTGGCCGTTGCGAGCACTTCCAGGCTTTCGTGCGGCATCTGCATATCGAAGGCCGTGACCCGGGTGCCCCAATAGTCGCGGTAGGTGCTCACGGAAGCCTGGTTCGGTGAGACCTTGAGGGACGCTTCCAGGACCACCTGCTGGCCGTCTGTCAACGGGGTCATCCGCGCCTCGTTGTAGGACAGGGTCACGCGGCGGTTGTATTTGTAGGCCGTCTTGTGGACGATGCTCAGCCGGGTCATGAAACTTCTCCCACCCAGGCGTGCTCATCAGCCTGATTGAAGTACTTACGGGAAATGGCATCAGAAGCCTGTGTCACGGCCTTCTGCACACGTTCCATGTGCTCGGGCAGTTCAGACATGAGGTCATCGGTGCGGTGGAACTCAAGGAAGGTCCGGGCCTGGCCCACGATCCGGCGGGCGTCGTTGATGAAACCAACGCGCTGCGCCGAGGGGTCCAGCTTGGCAAGGCACTCATCGGCGTCGCGCAACGCGTACACGATCGAGCGGGGAAACAAGCGGTCCAGGAGCAGGAATTCGGCTGCATGCTGGTCCCCGAAGGCTGCCCGGCGGGTGCGGATGAAGGATTCGTAGGCACCGGCACAGCGCAGCATGTTGACCCAGGACATACCAGCCGACTGGACATCACGGGTGGACAGCATGCGGGCGGTCATGTCGGCACGCTCAAGGGAGCGCCCCAGCACCATGAACAGCCAGCTTTCGTCGTGGCTGACGGTCGTGTCAGCCAGTCCTCGTACCATCGCGGTCCGTTCAAGCACCCAGTTGCAGAAACGGTATGTCCCAACGACGTCCTTGCGGTGCTGGTTGAGGCCGTAGTACGTCGTGTTGAGGCTTTCCCACAGGGATTGCGAGACGGTCTCCCGGGCACGCCGCGCGTTTTCCCGGGCTGCCCCGAGGGAACCGGCGATCGAGGAGGCGCTCTGCTTGTCGTAAGCCAGGGCATGGAGCAGTTCAGGCAGGCCGAAGTCCTCACTCTGTGGCTTGGCGCCCATGACGGCGAGCAGTTCCCGCGCCACGCTGCGCTGCTCCTCGAGGGGAAGATGGTTCAGGCGCTCCAGGTGCACGTCAAGGATCCGGGCAGTACCGTCGGCGCGTTCTACGTAGCGTCCGATCCAAAAGAGTGACTCAGCAATACGGCTCAGCATGGAACTGTGCCTCCTTCACGTGGTGCCTGTCGGAGTTCAAGTAGTTGGTGGAGGGGTTTCACTGCTGTTGCTCCGTCTGCCGGTCGCGCCAGTTGCTTTCCACAGGCCACACAGAAACCTGCTCACGCACGGTCACCGACTGGCGCGGGATGAACTCGGCAGGCAACTCCGGCGAATTGGCCAGCACCCAGGTGTCCTTGGAACCGCCGCCTTGGCTGGAGTTCACAATCAGGGACCCTTCCTTCAGCGCAACCCGGGTCAGGCCACCGGGCAGGACCCAGACGTCGTCGCCGTCGTTCACGGCAAACGGACGCAGGTCCACGTGGCGGGGACCGAACTTGTCGCCCGAAAGGGTCGGCACCGTGGAGAGCTGCAGGACAGGCTGGGCGATCCACCCGCGGGGGTCGGCGATCACGCGCTTGCGCAAGGCATCCAGTTCGTCCTTGGAGGCGTCCGGGCCAATAACCAAGCCCTTGCCGCCCGAGCCGTCAACCGGCTTGACCACCAATTCATCGAGGCGGTCCAGAACTTGCTCCCTGGCTTCCTTTTCCTCGAGTCGGAAAGTGTCGACGTTGGCGATGATCGGCTCTTCGTGGAGGTAGTACCGGATCAGGTCAGGCACGTAACTGTACACGAGCTTGTCATCGGCTACGCCGTTGCCTACTGCGTTGGCGATGGTGACTCCGCCCGCGCGGGCAGCGTTGACCAATCCGGGGCAACCCAGCATCGAATCGGAGCGGAATTGGAGGGGATCGAGGAAGTCGTCATCGATGCGCTTGTAGATCACGTCCACACGCTGTTCACCGGCGGTGGTCCGCATGTAGACGCGGTTGCCACGGCAGATGAGGTCGCGCCCTTCCACCAGTTCCACGCCCATCAGGCCTGCGAGGAGGGTGTGCTCAAAGTAGGCGCTGTTGAAGACGCCCGGAGTCAGGACAACAACCGTCGGATCGTCGACACCGGCCGGTGCTGTTTTGCGCAGGGCCGAAAGCAGCCGCCGGGGGTATTCCTCCACGGGCCTGATGTGCTGCTGGCCGAACGCTTCGGGCAGGCCCTTTGCCATGGCCCGGCGGTTTTCCAGGACGTAGCTTACGCCCGACGGGACACGGACGTTGTCCTCCAGCACGCGGAATGTTCCGGCAGCATCGCGGACGACGTCGATACCCGAGACGTGCACACGGACCCCGCCGGACGGTTCAAAGCCGTGGACCGCCCGGTGGAAGTGCGCGCTGGTGGTGACGAGCTGCCGTGGGATCACGCCATCGGCCACCACCGCCATACGTCCATAAACGTCGTTGAGGAACGCTTCGAGGGCCTTGACGCGCTGGGCTACACCCCGTTCGAGAACGTCCCATTCGTCGGCCGGTATGACGCGGGGAACAATATCGAGCGGGAAGGGCCGCTCCTCCCCCGCGTAGTCGAACGTCACTCCGCGGTCCAGGAAGGTGCGGGCCATGGAGTCCGCCCTGGCGGTGACATCGGCGAGGGATAGCTCGCGCAAGGCACCGGAGACCTGACCGTAGGATTTTCTGGCTACGTGGCCCGGGGCAAACATCTCGTCGTAGGCGCCACTGCGGGCGGCGGCCTCGGAGTAATCCTGGAATAGGTCAGACATGGGAATTAGACAATCACCTTTTCGAGTCGAGCGCATTTCGTGTTGATTGTGTCGCTGTTTCCGGGAACCCCCGGTTCGCCTTTCCGTGCCCCCATCCGGCAGGGTTGAGGCATGCCCTTCAAGAGTCCCGCTTCCCAGCTGTCCCGGTTGGGGCCGGGGTTGGTCCTGTGCTTCGCCGCAACGGGCCTTGCCTTCACCATCCACGCGGTGCTTCCAGCGATTCCCGCCATGACCCTCGCAGTTGCCTTGGGCTTGCTCTCAGCAAATATACCGGGCACCTCAGTCCTCACCGCAGGGCGCGCCCGCCCGGGCCTGGACTTCGCCGGAAAGCACCTTATGCGGGCCGGAATCGTGGTGCTGGGCCTCAAGGTCAGCATCCACGACGTGCTGGGGCTGGGCTGGTTGTCGCTGGTCCTCATAGCCGGTGTTGTGCTGGTCAGCTTTGTGGGCACCTACGGGCTGGCCCGCTTGCTGCGGCTGCGTGGCGAGACCGCCCTGCTGATCGCCACGGGTTTCTCCATCTGCGGCGCCTCGGCCATCGGTGCGATGGCCGCGGTACGGCGCATCAGGCATCAGGACACTGTGCTCCCGGTGGCGCTCGTAACGCTATGCGGCACCCTTGCCATTGGCGTGTTGCCCCTCCTCATGCACCCCCTGAACCTGAACCCGGAACAGTTTGGGGCATGGACCGGCGCTTCCGTGCACGATGTGGGCCAGGTGGTGGCCACGGCGCAAACTGCGGGGACGGCGGCCCTGGCGATCGCCGTCGTCGTGAAATTGACGCGGGTTGTCCTGCTGGCTCCGGTAGTGGCGGCGGCGGGACTGCATCAGCGCGTCGACCATGTGCGGAAGCGGGCCAATGGTGCCGGCAAGGATGACGGGACCGACGGTAAGTTCCCGCCTATCGTTCCGCTTTTTGTGCTCGGCTTCCTTGCCATGGTCGCTGTGCGATCCGTGGGCTGGGCTCCCCCGGCGGTCCTGGAAGGAGCCGCCCTGGTCCAGGACATCCTGCTCGCATCGGCGCTTTTCGGACTGGGATCCGCCGTGCGCGTCCGCACGCTGATCCACACGGGTGGACGCGCGGTGATGGTGGCCCTGGGCTCTTGGCTGCTCATCGCATCGCTGGGCCTGGTTGCCGCCTGGATCATGATTAGATAGCCGTGTGTCGAATCACAATCTGTCGCGCGACGAAGCCGCCACCCGTTCAGCCCTGATCACCACCCACAGCTACGACGTCATCCTCGATGTCCGCGACGCGGCAGATCCCGCAGTCGCCGGCTATCCGAGCACCAGCACCATCACTTTCTCCGCCGAGCCCGGCTCTGCGACGTTCCTGGACTTCATCAGCGGCGGCGTGCAGTCGGTGGTGCTGAACGGCCAGGCCCTGGACGTCGATGCGGTGGTGGACCGGGACCGGGTCATCCTCGAAAACCTCGCTGCGGACAACCAGGTGACGGTATCCGGAACAGCGCTCTACAGCCGTTCCGGGGAAGGAATGCACCGCTTCGTGGACCCTGCTGACGGGCAGTGCTACCTCTACACCCAGTACGAACCGGCAGACAGCCGCCGCGTCTTCGCCAACTTCGAACAGCCGGACCTCAAAGCCGAATTCACCTTCCACGTGATCGCGCCTGCTGGCTGGGAGGTCGCGTCCAATGGCGTGGAGTCCGCGCGGAAACCCTTGGTGGATGACCCCAAAGCGGCCCAATGGAACTTCGAAACCACCAAGCGGATGTCCACGTACATCACCACGGTGCTGGCCGGGCCATACTTCAAAGCGACGGACCACTGGGGAGCAACGCTCGACGGCGACACCCGGCTTGAGGTGCCGCTGGCACTTTACTGCCGCGCCTCATTGGCAGACGCTTTCGACGCCGACGAGCTGTTCCGCTTGACCAAGAACGGGCTGGAGTTCTTCAACGCCCTCTTCGACTATCCCTACCCCTGGGGCAAGTACGATCAGGCATTCGTGCCCGAATACAATCTCGGGGCCATGGAAAATCCCGGACTGGTCACCTTCACGGAAAAGTATGTCTACGCCTCGCGGGCCACCGACGCCCAGTACCAGGGACGCGCCAACACCCTGATGCACGAGATGGCACACATGTGGTTCGGCGACCTCGTCACCATGAACTGGTGGGACGACCTCTGGCTCAAGGAGTCGTTCGCTGACTACATGGGAACCCTTGGCGTGGATCGTGCCACTGACTGGGACTCCGCATGGGTGAACTTCGCCAGCAAACGCAAGGCTTGGGCGTACCTGCAGGACCAGCTGCCCACCACCCACCCGATCGTGGCTGACATTCCTGACCTTGAGGCGGCCAAGCAGAACTTTGACGGCATCACCTACGCCAAGGGCGCTTCGGTCCTGAAACAGTTGGTTGCCTACGTCGGTTTTGACGCCTTCATCGCCGGGTCACGCCAATATTTCCGCGACCACGCCTACGGCAACACTTCCCTGAAGGACCTCCTGGAAGCGCTAAGTGCCTCCTCGGGCCGGGACCTGTCCGGGTGGGCGCGCCAATGGCTGCAGACTTCCGGAATCTCCACCATTTCAGCCGGGATTGTCGAAGACGACGGGACGCTGGGCGCGGTGACGCTCCAACAGGACGCCATCGACCCCATCACAGGGCACCAGGAACTCCGCCCCCACCGCATGCGGCTTGGCTTGTATGACCCCAACGCAGACGGTGCCCTTGTCAGGACCGAAAGTATCGAAATTGATGTGGACGGTCCCAGCACCCTGGTGGCCGAGCTGAACGGCAAGCCCCGGCCGGCCCTGCTGCTGGTCAACGACGACGACCTGAGTTACGCAAAAATCAGGCTCGACTCCGGATCCGAGCACACGGTGAGGACTTCGCTGGACAAGATCCAGGACCCCATGGCCCGGGCACTGTGCTGGACGGCGCTATGGGATTCGGCCCGCGACGGCGTCACCCCCGCAGCCCGGTATGTCGCCGCGGTGGAACAGTTCGCTCCGGCCGAAACCGGCATTGGAGTCCTGCTCAACGTCCTGGGCAACGCATCCACCGCCATTGAGCGCTTCGTGCCCGCTGCGACGCGGGACGTTGTCCGCAAGGACTTCCTGGCCGTTGCTGCCGCGCAGTTGAAGGCTGCCCCAGCGGGGTCGGACCACCAACTCGCCTGGGCCAGGGCTCTCGCGGATGTTTCCCGGCACGGCGACTCTGAGCTCCCGCTGCTGCGCAGCATCCTTGACGGCGGCGTTGTCATTGACGGCCTCGCAGTGGATGCCGAACTGCGCTGGAGCCTCTGGCAGGCGCTGGCAGCCCACGGACAGGCCACGCAAGCTGAGCTCGACCGGGAACTGGAAGCGGACAAGACAGCCTCAGGACGGGAGGGCCACGCTCTTGCCTCGGCGGCCCGCCCAGACCCTTCGGTGAAGGCCGCGGCATGGGATTCGGCGGTCCTGGGTACCGGACTCTCCAATGAAATCCTGAGCGCCACCATCGCCGGCTTCGCCACGGCCCCGGCTGCCATGCTGGAACCCTACGTGGAGCCGTACTTCGACTGCCTCGAAAAGGTGTGGGCGGAGCGGAGCATCGAGATCGCCGGGAGGATCGTCCGGGGACTGTTCCCGGCGGCCCAGGACCTTGCGCCCGGCATGCAGGCTGAGACGCATCCGGTGGTAATGCGTACCGACAAATGGCTCACTGCACACAGTGACGCTCCGCGTGCGTTGCGGCGCATCATTATCGAACAGCGCAGCCACCTGTTGCGTGCCCTGACTGCGCAGGCCGCCAAGGGCTAGGCCGGCGGAATAGAACCCGTCAGGGAACCCGGTTCAGCCATTCGTCCGTGCCGAACTTCGCGTCAACCCGTTTTCGGGCTTCATCGAGCTCCGCTTCACTGAGCCGGGACTCGATTGCGCCATAGCGTTCGGTAAAGACTTCCTGCATGGCCTTGAGGATGGCGGACCGGGCCAGGCCGGTCTGCCGACGCAAGGGATCCACGCGCTTCTTGGCACTCCGGGTTCCCTTGTCGGACAACTTCTCCTTGCCGATGCGCAGAACCTCCACCATCTTGTCGGCGTCGATGTCGTAGCTCATGGTGACGTGATGGAGCATGCCCCCGTTGGCAAGCCGCTTCTGTGCTGCTCCGCCGATTTTGCCCTGGTCCGTTGCAATGTCGTTGAGCGGGACGTAGAAAGCGTTGATGCCGAGCTTCTCCAACGCGGCCATGACCCAGGAGTCAAGGAAGGCATAGGAGTCCGCGAAACTGATGCCGTCCACAAGAGTCTGCGGCAGGTACAGCGAATACGTGATGCAGTTTCCGGCCTCCATGAACATCGCTCCCCCGCCGCTGATCCTGCGCACCACCGTGATGCCGTGCCGGGACACGCCCTCGGGGTCCACTTCGTTTCGCACGGACTGAAAGCTGCCAATCACCACGGAGGGCTCTTCCCAGTCCCAGAACCGCAGCGTCGGATTCCGCAGCCCGGCACCGACCTCCTCAGTGAGGACTTCGTCCAGGGCCACGTTGACCTCCGTTGGAAGGACCGTCGGCGGGATGACTTCCCATTGGTGGTCTGACCAGCCGGTGGCCTTGGACAAGGCCCGCCGAACTGTTATGGCCACGGCTTCTGCGGAGAAGCCGAACAGTACGGCACCTTCAGGCAAGCCCGCGGTTACGGCCGCGGCAATGTCCGCTGCCGTTGACGTGCCCGGCAGTCCTGTCAGTGCCTTGTTGATGTCCTGCAGGGCCTCGTCGGGCTCCAAAAAGAAGTCTCCGCTCAGGGAGACATTGGCGAAGTGGCCGTTCGCCACCTCAAGGTCAACCACCACCAGTTTTCCGCCGGGAACCTTATATTCGCCGTGAAGGCGGGTGTCGTCGTCGTGGTTCACGGTTTCAGGCGTGGGCTGGGAAGTCATGCTGTCCATCTTGCCGGAAAACGCAAAAGCCCGCATTGCCGGAAATCCGGCAGTGCGGGCTTTTGAAAAGACTCGGGGGAAGTGGTTACTTCTTGCCGCCGAAGCCCTTGAAGCGAGCGTTGAAGCGCTCGACGCGGCCAGCGGAGTCCATGATGCGCTGCTTGCCCGTGTAGAACGGGTGGGACTCCGAAGAGATTTCGACGTCGATAACCGGGTAGGTGTTTCCGTCTTCCCACTCGATGGTCTTCGAGGAAGACACGGTGGACTTGGTCAGGAACTTGGTACCGGAGGCCAGGTCGTTGAAGACAACAGCTTCGTACTTCGGGTGGATATCAGACTTCATAATGGGACCTTTTGTTCACGCAGCTGGATTTTGCCAGCTGCCAGGTATGAATGGAGGTGGTCCGTTACTGGACAGTGAATATTCCAGCGGCCGGGCCAACAACCAATCATAGCGGAAACGGCCTTGCCATACGAACCGGCGTCAGTCCCGCGGCCGGAGTTCCCAGAACGCCACCGCCGAGGCAGCGGCTACGTTAAGTGAATCCACGCCGGCGCGCATCGGGATTTTGACGGCGAGGTCGACGGCGGCCAGCGTGTCCTCGCTCATGCCTGCGCCTTCAGTGCCCAAGACCAAGGCGAGCTTCGGAATCTGCCGTGCGGCCAGGTCGTCCAGGTCAACCGCATTGTCCGTCAGCTCCATGGCGGCCACCGTGAAGCCCTGCTCCTTCAGCCGGGACAGGTCATCCGGCCAGCTTTCCAGGCGCGCCCACGGGACCTGGAAGACCGTGCCCATGCTCACGCGGACGCTGCGCCTGTACAGCGGGTCACCGCAACGTGGCGAGACCAGGACTGCGTCGACGCCCAGCGCTGCCGCCGACCGGAAGATTGCGCCCACGTTGGTGTGGTCCACTATGTCCTCCAGCACGGCCACCCGCTGGGCTTTCGCGAGGAGTTCTTCCAAGGGAACAGGCGCTGGCCGGTGCATGGCTGCCATCGCTCCGCGGTGGAGGTGGAACCCGGTGATCTGTTCCAGCAGCTCGGCCTTGCCAATGAAAACCGGAACGTCGGGGTATTGCCGGAAAACGTCGTCGAGGTCCGCCAGCCACTTTTCGGCGAGGAAGAAAGAACGGGGCTGGTGTCCCGCAGCCAGCGCCCGGCGGAGAACCCGGGAGGATTCGGCGATGTACATGCCCTCCTCCGGCTCGCGGAGTTTGCGAAGGTGGACGTCGGTGAGGGTGGTGTAGTCCGTGACGCGTGGATCATCGGCGGACTCGAGGTAGTGAAAGGTCACAGGGGATTATTTCAGCAGGTTGGCGATCATGAAGCCCAGTGCAACGAGGCCGAGCGCGAAAATGACGGCCCGAAGGACTTTCGGCGAGAGCTTCCGCCCCACTTTCGAACCGATGAGGCCACCGATGGTGGAACTCACGGCGATGATCAGGACAAAGAACCATTCGATCCGGTCGAAGGCGAAAATCAGGTAGGAAACGGCGGCAACCATGTTGACGCCGAGCACCAGGATGTTCTTCATGGCATTCGCGTTCTGCATGGTTCCCGAGAGGAAGACCCCCAGGATTCCCACCAGGAGAATCCCCTGGGCTGCGACGAAGTAGCCACCATAAACACCGGCAAGATACACGAGGACCACCAGCAGGATGCCGTGGCTTCGATCGCGGATCGCATGCTCGGGGTTTTGTTCCCTGCTGCGCACCCAGGCCTGCAGCTTGGGCTGGAAGACCACCATCAGCAGGGCCACCACCAGCAGCACCGGGGCAACATAGTGGAACACCTTCTCCGGCAGGTGCAGGAGCAGCCAGGCCCCGGTGATACCGCCCAGCAACGAGGCCGGCAACAGTTTCATCAACTGCCTGCCGCGACCGGCAAGCTCGCGCCGGTAGCCCCATGCACCGGCGGCGTTGCCCGCTACCAGGCCCATGGCATTGCTCATGGAGGCAACCACCGGCGTCACACCAATGGCAATAAGTACAGGGAAGGTCACCAGCGTGCCGGAGCCGACCACCGCATTGATGGTTCCGGCCCACAGGCCCGCGAAAAAGACCAGTATGTCGTTAAGGATTTCCATTGTGGTTTCGGGGCTGCCTATCGGCGGGCGACGGCCGAGTAGCGGCCGGCGTTTTCGGTAACGTTCAGGGGCAGGCCGAAGGTATTGCTCAGGTGTTCGTCGGTCAGCACTTCCTTGATGGGACCCGCGGCCACGACACCGCCTTCGCGCAGGAGCATGGCGTGGGTGAAGCCCGGGGGCACTTCTTCAAGGTGGTGGGTCACCAGGACCATGGCAGGGGCGTCCTCGTCGCTGGCGAGCTCGCCTAGCTTGTGGACGAGTTCTTCGCGGCCCCCCACATCCAGGCCGGCTGCAGGTTCGTCGAGGAGAAGCAGTTCAGGATCGGTCATGAGGGCCCGGGCAATCTGGACGCGCTTGCGCTCCCCTTCGGACAGGGTGGCAAAGGTGCGGTTAAGCAGCGGGCCCATTCCCCAGTCGTTGAGCAGCCGGAAAGCACGACGTTCGTCGTCACGTTCGTAGCCTTCCCGCCAGCGGCCGGTTACGCCATAGGCTGCCGTGACCACCACATTGAGCACGTTCTCGTGTTCCGGGATTTGGGTCGCAAGTGCTGCCGACGACAGTCCGATCCTGGGGCGCAGTTCAAAGACGTCCACGCGGCCCAGGACTTCGTCGAGAATCCCTGCCTGGCCGCTGCTGGGGTGCAGTCGCGCTGCGGCAATCTGGAGGAGGGTCGTCTTGCCGGCGCCGTTGGGGCCCAGGATGACCCAGCGTTCGCCTTCGTTGACCTGCCAGTCAACCTTGTCCAGCAGGGTCTTTTTGCCTCGGACAACGCTGACGGAAGCCAATTCCAGAACATCACTCATAGCAGTAGACACTAGGACAAAAATCCACATGACTGATAACCGGTTGCGGCGCATGCCCGGTGACATGAAATGAATTCGGGCGGGTGCGGTGCCCTCAGTAGGATTGGGTCCATGACTTCGAACTTGGCTGCGGTCAGCTATGGCGTGAACTTGACCCCCGAATCCCTGGAAAATGTCCGCCTTGCCCTGGCTGGCGCCGGCGTCACAGTGTCGTCCGAATCACACTCCGCAGATGAGCGCTTCGCCGTTCACACAGTGGAACTCACGCCCCTCGAGGATGCGGCCTCGGACCTCGCCGGCGTGCGACGCAAGGTAGCTGAGGTGGCAGGCCCCGGAGTTGATACGGCCATTGTTCCCCAGGGGCTCCGGCAGGCAGTGCGCAAGCTCCTCATCATGGACGTCGACTCCACCTTGATCCAACAGGAAGTGATCGAGCTTTTGGCTGCCCACGCCGGCAAGCGGGAGGAAGTCGCTGCCGTCACAGAGGCAGCCATGCGGGGCGAGCTCGACTTCGCACAGAGCCTCCACGCGCGGGTTGCGGTGCTCGCCGGGCTGCCTGCCGCCGTCGTCGATTCCGTCCGGGAAGAAGTTCGCCTCAGCCTCGGCGCCGCTGAACTGGTTGCGGCGTTCAAGGCCGCGGGCCACACCGTGGCCGTTGTGTCAGGTGGGTTCAACCAGATCCTTGAACCGATTGCGGGCGGGCTGGGCTTGGATTACTGGATCGCCAACGAGCTGGAAATTGTCGACGGCGCGTTGACCGGCAAGGTACTGGGCGCGGTTATTGACCGCGCAGCCAAGGAGAAATACCTGCGCGAATGGGCCGCTGCCGAGGGCATCAGCCTGGAGCACACCATTGCGGTGGGTGACGGCGCCAACGACCTGGACATGCTGGGTGCAGCCGGGATCGGCATTGCCTTCAATGCCAAACCGGCCGTTCGCGCCGTGGCGGACGCCGCCATCAACATGCCGTATCTGGACGCAGTCCGGCACATCGCCAACGTCTAGGTGTACTGTCCCGGCAGGTTGATGACACGGGGCTGGAATTGACGAAGTAAAGAGGACCTCCGGGTGTTATGTGGAGCTTGTCGAGAGCAAACACAGATACCAGGAGGTCCTCGTGTCCCACT
>NZ_JAJUKH010000014.1 GCF_021538675.1 Paenarthrobacter sp. AR 02 | reverse complement strand
GTTCGACGGCGGTGGCGTGGGAACTGCTCTCATCGCGCCCGAAAATTCCTGCCCGGAGATCGTAGTGGCCATCCAGCCGCATGGCGTAACGGTGGGTCTTGCCGATGTCGGCGCCCGGACCGCCACCGACCATTCCAGCGACCAGTCGGCGCGAGTCAGGTGCACTCATTGATAGATCCTCATTGATTATTTGGAATATACTTGGACCGGTCCATAGTGGCCATGAAGAGCCCACACAGTCAAGCCTCTAAGCTTGAATGAAATTCGTCGCAACGAGAGGACCAGTGCGTGAGTGACGCTTCCAGCACACCAAGGCCCAAGCCCACCATCCGCGATGTCGCGAGCGCCGCAGGGGTTTCCAAGTCCTTGGTCTCACTGGTCCTCCAGGGGTCGGTCAACGTCAGTGAGGGCCGCCGCCGTGCTGTCCTGAAGGCCATGGAGGAGCTGGGTTACCGACCCAACCGGCTGGCCCAACGCCTGTCCGGCCCTCGAAGCGGAACCATCGGCGTGATGCTCAATGACATCCGAAACCCCTGGTTCGTGGAACTGCTGGAAGGGCTGACGGCGTCCCTGCACGCGGCCGGTATTTCACCGGTTCTGGCCGATTCCTACACCGACACCCGCGTGGGCCGCAGCTCCTTGGAAACCTTGCTGGAGCAGCGGATCGATGGCGTGGTGGTGGTGGGTACCACCCCGGAGTCGGCCGCCATCGAAAAGGCGGCGCAGAGTATTCCCGTCGTTTTGGCCGGAACCCGCGAACCGCACCTCCCCGGCGTCGACATCGTGGTCAATGACGACGACGACGGCGCCCGGCAGGCGACCGAACACCTCCTCACACTGGGGCACCGCAGGATCGCGCACCTGCAGGGGCCCGGCGAGGTGGGCAAGATCCGGCGCGAATCATTCGAACGAACCATACGCGAGGCCGGACTGGCACCAATGGTGGTGGTTGCCGGCGGAATGAGTGAGGAAAGCGCGTACGCTGCCGCGAGCCGCCTCCTGGCAGGAACGGACAGGCCAACCGCGATCTTCGCCTACAACGACATCGCCTGTATCGGCGCATTATCCGCCGCTGACGACCTTGGGCTTTCGGTACCTAAGGACCTCTCACTCGTGGGCTACGACAACACCTATCTGGCCAAAATCCGGCACCTCTCGCTGACCTCCGTGGACAACGGCAATCTGGCAGTGGGCGTCGAGGCCGGAAAGTTCATCCTCGAGCGCCTGGCAGCTCCGGGTCTTCCGGCCCGGCTGCACGAAGTGCCATCCCAGTTGCAGGTGCGGGGGTCCACAGGGAACGCACCTTCCTGACTACTCGCACGTCAATGGGAGCCCGAAGAGGAGCGACGCACCAAGCCTGCAAGCGAGCGGAACCGCAAGAGATCGGACGATTCCGGCGCTGGGTGATCCACCCTGGTGCGGATTACTCCTCGCGGTCGATCTCGAGGTAGCTAAGACCGCTCAGATCCAGCCAATACCGGGTTGGTGTCTCGACCACCCGTAGGAGGACACCCTGGCAGTCGCGACACCGCACCACCAGGCCGGGGGCGTCGGTAAAGACCATGGCCGCCCCAAAGTAGCGTACTGAACCGCAATGCCGGCAGCGTCCGAGGGCGGCGATGATGTCGATCCGGAAGACTTCAGACAAGGCGCCCGCCGCTGCATTCCCGTCGAGATACGGGATCGCATGATGGGCTGCAGCGGCGATGTCCTGATCCTCGGGTTCGGAAGCAGTGAAGTTGTCGGCGCTGTTCACTGGATGCCTCCCGTCCCGCCAAAGCGTTCGGTCCGGATCGACTCCGCCGGGTAGCCGGCGTTCACAAGCCAGTCCGCAACCGCCTCTACGAATACTGTTTGTCCGCAGACAAATACGTCCGGAATCTCCCTGATCGGAAAAATCGTTGCCAAAAGGGTGTCCGACGTCAGACGGGCCGGTACGGACGGCCACCCCTCCGGCGTCGAACGCGTAAAGACGTAGTCCACCGACAACTTTGCCGATTCGCGGTCCAACCTGCGCAGTTCGTCTCGGTAAAGCAAGGTCTCAGGGGACTTGAGGGAGTAAAGCAGCCGGAAAGGCGATACGTTACGGGAAGCCTGGTGGGCGCGAATCATGGACATGAGCGGCACCACCCCCGAACCTCCCCCGATCAGTTGCACGGGGTTCACGCGGCTGGGCCGCCAAACAAACCAGCCGCCTACGGGCCCCCGAATTTCCAACTGATCGCCTACGGACAGGTTCCGGACAAGGTAAGGGGACACTTCGCCGTCGGGCAGTTCATCGACGGTAATTTCCAGATGTCCATCCAAACCCGCAGATGCCACCGAGTACGAGCGGATGGCAGTATAGCCGTCATCGGCGGTAAGGCGGATGTCGATATGCTGGCCCGCAAGGTGTCCCCTCAGGCCCTCCACGCGCAGCCGTATCGTCCGTGCTGTGTCGGTTTCGTGCGTCCCGCCGACCACTTCAGCGACCTGCCATACGGAGCTCATGGCACGCGCCTCACGAGTACCGCTCCTCTCGCCACGGATTGCCATGAAGGTGATAGCCGTTTGATTCCCAAAAACCGGGAATGTCCTCCCCCGTCAGCTCCAAGCCGTGAATCCATTTGGCACTTTTCCAAAAATACAGGTGCGGTACCAGAAGCCGCGCCGGACCACCGTGGGCCCGGGCCAGCGGTTGTCCATCGAATTCCCACACCACCCAGGCCTTCCCGCCCAAGAGATCCCAGAGTGGGATATTCGTTGTGTAGCCGCCGAAGGAATGGGCCATGGCGAAGTCGCTGGTCGGTTCCACCATTTCGAAGAACGTGTCCAGCAGAACTCCCCGCCACCTCGTTCCCATTTTGGACCAAC
This sequence comes from Paenarthrobacter sp. AR 02, assembly GCF_021538675.1. Lineage (GTDB taxonomy): Bacteria > Actinomycetota > Actinomycetes > Actinomycetales > Micrococcaceae > Arthrobacter. The sequence goes on along the minus strand of NZ_JAJUKH010000014.1, from coordinate 102,594 downwards.
TGGTCACACAGTGAATATTCTGGGAAATTTCTTCCTGCGGCAAAGCCATGAAGTCGTCCCAGGACCAGGAATACCGCTGGCCACCCTCCGTGGTGATGAAGAATTCCCAGGAGTCGATAGGGATTGACGGAGCGGGTCCGGCCGTGAGTACGGGAAAGTCTGGTGTCTCATGCTGGCCTGGAGGCAGGGCAGGGTTCTCCGCACGCCGTCCACGGAATCCGGACGAAATGATACCCAAGATGCACCTCCACGGTGGAGCCCCATCCGGCCAAAGGCCGTTGATTCCCCCACCATAGGACACCCCGACGCAGGGGTCCAGACATGAACCACATGGCTCGTGAAATCAGGTATGGGCCATGATGGTGCCTTGGACGGACGTCAGGGGCACCGTCCCGTAGTCCCGGGAATCAATGGAGACTCCCCTGTTGTCGCCCAGCACGAAAATGGTGCCGGCCGGAACAGTCATTGGTCCGAAGTAGCTCGCATCGATACGGCTGTGATCGATGCGGGGTTCCTCCACGTGTTTCCCGTCCACGTAGAGCTCAGCGTCTCGGAGCTCTACAATCTGACCTTCAAGGGCAACGACCCTTTTGATGGCCGTATTGCCATCAGGGCTTGCAAAGGCCACAACAACGCCCCTGCGTATGAGCCCCGCTGATGCGGCCGGTTTGTACACCAGCACCACCGAACCCTCGCCAATGGCTGGCTCCATGCTGTCGGAGGACACAGTGAACGGTTCCACCAACCACGCTCGCGTGGCGAGGATGACCAGGACCGGGATGATTGCCAGCGCGAGGCCACGTGCTCTCATTCTTTCGTGTCGTCCCACTCTGCTTTCGCCGCCGTCATCGGGTCGTTGACGTCCGGATCCGACTCTTTGAGGCCCACTCGGAACTGGACCATCATGTCGTGGTCCTCATGCGGGAGGTTGTGACAGTGCATCATGTAGAGGCCAGGGTGGGGCGTGAATTTCATGAGTAGCCTGACCTTTTCGTCCTCACCGACGTACACGACGTCCTTCGGTCCCCGTTCGTGGGGGTAAGGTGCCTGACCGTTGCGGCTGAGGATCTGAAAATCGACCAGGTGGATGTGGACCGGGTGGAACCAGCCGCCCGATTTGTTTTCGATCTCCCAAAGTTCCACCGAGTTCAAGGCCGGGTCCGCGGCGACCTTTTTGTATCCACTGGCAATGACGTGCTGCCAACTGTCGTCGTTGATGGTCCACAGGTTGGTGCTGTCGCTGCGCTTGACCCGGAAGGTGCGGGTCTTTACCGCCTGGCTTGATTTCAGCGTCATCGCCTCGCTCCCCGTCAGGGTGGTGGGTATCCGGTTCCACGTCGGGTCCGTGGTGTCCACGGCCTCGTCGGTGACATCGAAGGCCATGATCTTGTTGGTGTAGTCGTAGTCCACGTTGTTCTTGTTGGACAGGTTTCTCAGCTCAACCCGCTGTCCGGTCTTGTAATTTCGGAAGTCGATGAGGATCTCGTACCGTTCCGCGCCGCCGTGCCGATAGCTGGCTACGCTTTGGGACGTGGGCATGAGGCCCCCATCGGTTCCGACCACCACCAAAGGATCCCCTGTGCTCAGGGTGGGCCTTAGGGAACGGGAAATGGAGGCGTTCAGTACCCTGAAGCGGTAGACACGCTTCTGAACTTTCATCACGGGCCAAGGCTTGCCGTTGACCAGGATCACGTCTCCCCAAAGTCCCGAGTGGGTGTTGTCGTCGTAGCCGAGTGAGCCGTCTGAGGCGAACATGACGTCATTGATGGTCAGAGCCACATCGTACCGGCCCTGCGGGAGCAATTGCCGCTCGATCGGGTCATGCATGTGGTACTGCGCTGCCAAACCGGAGTAGGCATTCATCGCCGTGAAATGGACGCCGTGGTCGTGGTACCAGAGGGTACGGGCGGGCTGGAAGTTGGGATAGTGGTAATCCTTGAAGAACCCAGGATGCGTGATGTCGGAGGCGTAGCCGTCATATTGTGGCAACGAGGCTGATCCGTGCAGATGGGTGGAAGTAGACAGGGCGTGTCCATCCAGCGCATGCTGCGCGGGGAGCTGGTTGCGGACTCTCAGCACAGCTTTTGTACCTTGATCCAGGCTGATAGTGGGTCCGGGGAAGATTCCGTTGTACCCAAGGATAGGCGTGGTCAGCCTCGGGAGGATCCTGGCTGTTGCGGCCTGTTCGGTCACCTTGTAGTAATTGACCGGCAGCCCGTCGACCGGATCGATGCCTTTGGCATAGGGTCCAAGGAAGGGTGCTTGGACAAAGTCTGCCTGGAATGGTCGGGGCATCTCCTTGTCACTGAGGCGGCTGGCCGATTTGGCCTCCACCGAACCGGTCGGAAACATCGCGGCTCCAGCCCCGAGAACTCCCAGGCCTCCAATCAACAAGACCTGGCGGCGTGAAATGGTCATTTAGGTGCCTCCTTTGCTCAATACGCCGACTCTGCCGGGACCAGCTTGGGGATTCCCTGCCCGCATTGCCGTGTTCTTGGGAAAACCTTGGAAGTTCATGCGAGGGCCCTGCTTGATCACTTGGGTCGATGATGACCTGCACCGAGGGACAGGCCGGGGCCTCCGGGCAACTCGAGGGTCAGATCCACTGCACGGTCCGGAAGTTCGAAGACCAGCGTGGCGTCGATGCTCTGTCCCTGCCTGACAACGGCCGGGCCCGGCGCGGCCCAGACCGGCTTCCACTTGGCAGCACCCAAGGCCGAGACGGAGTACCGCGACGGGTCGAAGGTGATGCCATCGCTACCCGTGGCCGTGAACTCCACGAGGATTCGCACGCGGTGCATTTCCCCGACCGGTGGCTTGTCGAGTGCTGCCGCCGCTGTCGGCGGCGTCCAGCCGTCGGCTTCGACGGGGATGACGCCATTGATACGTCCCAATCCGCCGTCGGTTGTTCCGGACGCGCCCAGCATGGCCGGCGGCTTCCGCGGCCCTGTAGTCACGATTCCGGCCACTAAGGACCCTACGAGTATGAGCAAGGCCAGGGGTACAAGGACCCTCACGTGCCTACGGGCTGCTGTCAGTGCCATGGCGCCGAGTGTTCCCGCCGATTCTAGTGAAACCCTTGGGATCAGTGCTGACTGGTGATTCAGCAGCAGCCCACAGGGTGATGCGCGTCCTGTCGGGGTCCGCCAGGACAGCGTTTCCGCAAGGTCGCTTTCCTAACGTCGGTTCATGCGCAGTCAACGCGCGCAAGCACCCAGCACCCAGCACCAGTGAGGTTGTCATGAATGAAAAACTACATGCACCGGGAGGACCGCAGTTCCCCCGCAGGTACGGCAGGGCCGGCACCATTGCCGGAATCTCCGCAGTACTTTGCGCCACGTCCCTGATAGCTATTCCCTCCGCCAACGCTGCCGTGCCAACGTTCCCGGACAACCTGGTGGTTTTCCCGGACCGGGACTTCGTCACCATCGAGGGCTACCAGGACCGAGTGGGCCAAACAGGGTTGGTTGAGGTCACGCGAAAGGGAGCCGGCGTCGTAGGGTCCGCCCAGGGCGTTGTCGCCGCCGGCGACGTCGCCTTCGAGATCAACCACCCCGGGGGGTATTGCTGGGGCGCCGGCACCGGGCTGAACGTCACCCCCGACATCCGGCCCGGCGACGTCGTTTCCATCAAATTCAACGGCGCCGAGGCAGGGGCCACGACCGTCCAAGACGCGTACGTCACCGAGCACTCATCACTGTCAGGCACCACCCTGACGGTCAAGGGCCATGCCGGAGCCAACGTCAACCCAGCCCAAATGGAGCAGAGGATCGTGGAGCCTGCCCTCAAGGACACCAGTGTTGGCCGCCGGGATGTTCGCGCGGTACCAGGGCCGCTTACGGTCGAAAACGGATACAGTTCAAGTCTTACGTTCGGCCCTGACGGGACCTTCACGGCCACCTACGAATTCAACGACGCCGCCACCGCCGGGATTGCTGCGGCGGCCTCAGGTGAGCGCGCCATGGCCTGGGAGGTCGAAGACGCGGACGCCAACCGCCAAGGCCTGACCATCGCAGAGTTTGGTGAGCTGGGCGGTCCGGGAATGGGTGGCTGCCCCAACGGGCCCCTACAGTCCGGCCCCGCAGGGCCCACCAACGTCAAGGTGTCAAAGACCGGCTCCGACCTGAAGGTCAACTGGACCCCGGCGGAGGCAATCCCCGGCACCCCGGCCATCAGCGGTTATCGGATCACCGCCGTCGGACACACACGTACGGGCAATGAACAGACCGAGACCGGCGTGCGCGTCAGTGACCCCAAAGCTGCCAGCACGGTCATCAAGGGCCTCAGGTCCGACGAAGCCTACGACGTGTACGTCGTTTCTGTCAGTGCTGCAGGAGAAACCTTCCCTGCTGTTCCATTCATCCCGGAGACGGACACAACCAAACCCCTGGTGACCGCCTCCCCCAACGGTGGCACCTTCCCAACAGCCCAGGAGCTGACTCTTACTGCGAACGAGCTGGGCAGCGACATCTTCTACACACTGGACGGGAGCGACCCCATCGGAAGCGGTGGCGTCGCCGCTGAGGATGCCAACCTCTACAAGGGGCCGGTTCCAGTATCTGCAAGCACTAAGCTCACGTACGCCGCCATCGACCCTTCGGGAAACGTCTCGGACAATGGCACCGTAGAATTCATCATCACCAATAACCCCGTCCCGGACGCCCCGGCCTTCACCGGAGCACCCGTAGCCGGCAAGGGCAGCGCCACAGTTTCCTGGACTGCACCCAACCCTGGCGCTGAAGGTTTGACCATCTCGGGCTACACCGTCCAGGCCTACACCGGGAACGGTGCATTCGGGTCACAGAAAAAGGTGGCGGGAAACGTAACCAGCCTTGTCTACGACGGACTCGACGGCGACACAGAGTACCGCTTCACGGTCAGGGCAAGCAACGCCAACGGCGACAGTCCCGAATCCGCCAAGAGCGAACCGGTCACAGTCCAGGGAGAGGTAGTAGCCAACGCCGGACCTGACCAAAGCATCGTCCGACGCACTACAGCGTCCAATGTAACGCTCGACGGCACAGGGTCCACCGCCACTGGCGCCACTTACCAATGGAGGCAGGTGCTGAGCAACCCGACCGACCCGGACGCAGTCAACTTGGCAGGCAGCACCACGCTGCAGCCCACGTTCAGCCTGCCCGTCTACAAATACCCAATGACCAACAAACCGCTCACGTTCGAGCTGACGGTAACCGCAGGCGGAGGCACGAAGACCGACGTCGTCACTGTGACGCCTATCCCGGACCGCGTCACAGCGCAAGGGCAATGGAAGAGCCGTGACTTCCGGGTCGACGGCACCAGCACCGTAGTAGGCGGAACGATCACCGTACGGTCCGGCGGGCCCGGTGGCGCAGTCCTCGGCACGGCGCCTGTTACCGCAGCAGCCGCGCCTGGGACAGGGGGGATCTTCACCTTACGGCTCAGGGACGGGAACGCACCGGCAGCCAACCCCGGCACCATCTGGATTGAATCCACGCTCGGTGGCACGGCAGGACCCATCACTGTGGTGAACAAGTAGTACTGCACCCCGCCGCAGGGGCCCGGCGTCGTCCGTCCAAACGGACGACGCCGGGCCCCTGATCTGTGTTCTGCGGCTACCGGGCAAAGGCCGGGATGGGTAGAACCCGGGTACGCAAACCAAGTACCGGGACTCCCGAACCAAGTAGCCGCGAACCAACATGAGCAGAAAAATGAGTACCCACCACTGTTGTCCGGTATTCTGCCGGTGGATTCAATGGTCTGGATGCATCTGAACTACACGATGGAACACCAGTGAACACTCTCAATCTCGCCAACCATCCGGTGGCCATCCCACAGGAACCGACGCCATCATGGAACGGGCCCCGACTCCACGTACGAGTGCTGGGGCCGTTGACCATCCACCGTGGCGACACCGAACTGAGCGCCAACGACCTCGGCGGGCCGAAGCCCCGCCAGGTCCTTGAGATTCTGCTCCTTAATTTCGGGACTGCGGTCTCCAAGACCCGCCTGATGGACCTGCTCTGGGACGGTAAGCACCCCGCCGTCGCCCTACCAACACTCGAAAGCTATGTCAGTGTTCTGCGCCGCCATCTGCAGCCCGGCTTCGGCAGATCCGGACCCGTCCGAACAGTCACCGGCGGGTACGCCATCGATGCCACCATGGTGGACCTGGACCTGGACCGGTTCGGAACCCTGACCAAGCAGGCCAGTCAAGCGCCACCGAGGCGAGCCTTGGACCTGCTCACGGAGGCGCTGGACCTCGCTTCCGCGCCGCTGCTTGGTGACGAGCTCCTGCCGGCGTGGGCAGAGGATGAACGGGCGGGGCATGCAACACGCGTCGCAGCCGTCAAGGTCAGAGCCGCTGAAGTTGCCCTCTCCGTAGGCGAACTGGATCAGGCAATAACCATCAGTGAGTCTGTCACGAGGCTGGACCCGCTCAATGAGCGGGCATGGACCACGCTCGTAGTCGGGCTCGAACGCAACGGAGACGCGGTCGCGGCCCTCACGGCCTTTGACCGCTGCCGCAAAATCATGGCCAGCGAACTGGGCTGCACACCGAATCAGGCACTGACCGAGGCCCAGGCCAGATTGCTGGCGCTCACGGCCGTCCGGGACACCCGGTCAGTGGATGGTCCTCCCCGCGCCACGACCAGCAAAGAGCGAACAGCCCTGACCGATGTCGAACGCCTGCGAATCCTCATCGTCGATGACCACACGACCTTCTCCGACCTGCTGGCCGGGGCGTTGGACAGGGAACCCGACTTGCAAAGCGTAGGTGCCGCCAGGTCCGCTGCCGCGGCCGTAACGATGTATCAAGAGACCCGGCCCGACGTGGTGCTCATGGACCTCTACCTCACGGACGGTTCAGGGCTCACGGCAGCCGAACGCATCCTCGCCCTTGATCCTGGAACGCGGATTGTCATGCTGACGGGTAATCCGTCCCAGGAAGCCCTGCGGGAAGCCGCCGGCATGGGAATCTGCGCCTTTCTTCCCAAAGACGGATCCCTCGGCGTCATGCTGGATACCCTGCGGCACGCACGGTCCGGCAACATGATTGTCCACCCGTCACTGGTAGCCGGACTGGGCAGCGGCCCCGTTGCTCCCGGGCATCCGGGCCGCTGACCAGGAAGCGTCAGGGTGGAGCAGCCGCCAGGCGGATACGAGCCCAGTACTGCTGAGCGCCGGGAAGTCCAGGCAGCTGTGGCACGATTTGTTACCGCGGGGTTCGTGGCCCTCATCCTTCTTGCAACGCCCGTCATCTTTTGGATCCGCGCCGAAGCAGAACAGCATGCGCTGGCGAACGCCCGTGACATGACACAGCGCCTTGCTGATAACGTCGTAGGCCCCCTCATCTCGACGGAACTGCTCGCCCGGGAACGTATGGCCCTGGACCTGCTCGATCAGCGCTTGGCACCCTGGCTGACCACCGGAACGCTCACCAGGATAAAGGTGTGGGACGAACACGGCACCGTGGTCTACTCGGATATGGACTCACTGATCGGTCAGCAATTTCAGCAGGAAGACTGGGCCCGCAAGCTTCTTGACGGCGGACCGGCTACTGCAACTTTGGAAACCCAAACCGAGCAGGAGAATGTTTACGAATCAGGTGCGGGGGAACTGGTGGAAGTTTACGTCCGGTCACGTTCGGTCAGCGGCGCACCGATGATCTTCGAAACGTACTCCCCTGGAGAAAATGTCCGCCGCGAGCAACATGAAGTCCTCATGGGCATGATCCCTCCGATGATCCTGTCCCTTGCAGCACTTCAGCTCGCCCAACTCTTTCCGGCTGTCCGGTTGGCCCGGAGAATCCAGGGACATCAAGCCGCAAAACACGCCCTCCTGAGGTACGCCGTAGAAGCCTCCGACCGGGAACGGCGACAGGTCGCGAGTGAACTTCACGACGACGTCATCCAAGACCTCTCGGGGTTGGCTTACGCACTGGAATCCGAGGAGCGGCGGGGGCCGCCAAACTTACGGCCCGTCTTCAGCAACGCCCGATTGATGCTTCAAAACACTGTACGGACACTGCGGGCCATGACCAACGAACTGTATCCACCGGACTTGGAGCGCATGGGCCTCAAAGCATCCCTCACGCGGTTGGCGGCTCCACTGGTAGACAGGGGCATCACGCTGACTATGGAATTTCCCGACCATCTGGTCGCAGACCGGGACCGGGCCGCACTGATGTACCGGGTGGTCCGGGAAGCACTGGTCAATGCAACGAAGCATTCCTCGGCGACCTCAGTACACATCCGGATCCGGCAATCTGATCGACTCACGAGGATTACAGTCAGCGACAACGGACACGGCTTTGAACCGAACCAGGAGAGCAACGAAGGGCACTACGGGCTGAGGATTCTCGGCGATACGATCAAGCACGCCGGCGGCACCTTTCACGTCAGATCCTCCCCGGGGGCCGGCACCATCATCGATGTGACATTGAGCGGGCCGGCTGAGCCGGGCCTGAACACCGTCCGGCCGACCCGACGAAATCACCGCAAACAACTTGCAGACAGAGCTGCGGGCTGACAGAACCGGCGGAAAGGGCTCCAGGGCCTGAAAGGCAACCCGAATGGCAGACGGGGCTGGTTCGTTACGTTGCCGCCGACCCGTTGCGGGGGACGTTGGAAAAACCATGCAGTGCCTGCCTGAATCCTGGTTGCCCGCACCAAAGAATTCTCCAAGCAGGGCCCTCTAGTTTAGGAGATAGACGGTCAACCGAGGTGGAATGAAGCACCCTGCCGCGGAACCCAGCCTGAAGCCGATCGGAGCGCCCATGGAACTGCGCAGAGCCCCCGCCGCCACCCCATCCGGTCCAACTCGCCCAGGGTTCCAACAGCATGTTCCGCATACAGCCATGACCCTCATGCAGGTCACACGGACAAGGGTGCAAAAACTTCGGGCAGGGTTCCGGACTGTGCGGGCCCGCGTATTGGCCTCAGTCGTGGCCTTCCTGGCAGTGGGACTGTTCGTGGCCGGCACTACCACACTTGCGGTGGACCTCGGGGAGCTGAACAACCGGGTCAGCGAGGATCTCCTCCGTCAGTCCCAACGCCTCCAGACCATCGCGGACCAGGGCACTCCCGAGGGCCGACCCTATGATTCCCTGGATGATCTCTTCACCGTCTTCCTCCGCGGCGGCACCTTGGGACGCCACGAATCCGTGATGGCCACCGTTATTGGCGGGAACACCTTCCTGCCCGCCGGGGAACAGGCGCTCAACCTGGGCCACCCCCAAGTCCTCGACGCCGTGCGCGCTGTGCCCGTCAACGACTCCATAGCCCTGCGGGATCTGAACCTTGATGGCCATACCGTGCGGCTGGCCATCACCCCCGTTTCCCTGGGCGGAAATTCGGCAATCGGACTCTTGGTTGCAGCCAATCAGATCGGACAACAACGGGAACAGATGGTGGCCTCATTCGGAACCTTCGCTGCAGTTTCCTTGGTCATACTGGTGCTGGCCGGTGGTGTGGGGTACGTAGTGACGGGCCGCCTGTTCGTTCCCATCCGCCGGCTGCGCCAGGCAACGGAACACACCACCTTCGAGGACGTCAGCAGCCGTGTTTCGGTACCCCCCGGCGATGACGACGTGTCCCAGTTGGCAGCCGACTTCAACCGCATGCTGGACCGGTTGGAAGCAGGCATTGAGGACCAGCGCCACTTCGTGGATGATGCCAGCCACGAATTGCGCACTCCCCTGACCATCATCGGTGGCCACCTTCAGCTCGTCGAGCCCTCGGATGTTCTCGAGGTCGCGGAAACAAGGGGCCTGCTCCTCGAAGAGGTGGACCGAATGCAGTCCCTTGTCAACGAACTCCTTGTTCTGGCCCGAAGCGGACGGGCCGACTTTTTCCAGCCGGACTGGGTCGATGCCGATTCGTTCCTCGAAGCTGCCATGGAACGGATCCGGGTGCTGGGAGACCGGCACTGGCAGATTGAACAGTTGCCTGGCGGCTGGTTCCGGGCAGATCGCAATCGCCTCACCCAAGCCATGGAACAACTCGCGGCCAATGCCGTACAATCCACGGACCCCGGGGACATTATCTCCATCGGTGCAGCGTGGGTCGCGCCGGAGAACTGCCCTTCCGGCGAAAGACACGACGAGCCCATCATTGAAATCTGGGTAGCCGATACCGGTTGCGGCATCAGCGCGGCGGACCAGGAGCGGATATTTGACCGGTTCGCCAGGGCAGGGGTGTCCAGGGGCGCCGAAGGATCAGGCTTGGGATTGGCCATCGTCAAAGCTATTGCTGAGGCGCACGGGGGCTCGGTCCGGCTGACATCCCGTGTCAACGGAGGCAGCCGGTTCGCCCTTGCCCTGCCGGGTGGAACATCGTGGCTCGCATTCTGATCGCCGACGACGAGCCGCGGATCGTTGCCTTTATCGGCAAAGGCCTGAGGGCGGCCGGCCACACCACTTCCTCGGCGGGAGACGGCATACAGGCCTTGGACTACGGCAGTTCCGGTGAATTCGACCTGCTGATACTGGATATTGGCATGCCCCGCATGGACGGACTGAGCGTACTGACGGCGTTGCGTGACATGAAGTGCACGGTTCCGGTAATCGTCCTGACTGCACGGGATTCGCTCCCTGACGAGCTGGCGGCGCTCGACGGCGGCGCGGACGACTATATGAGCAAGCCGTTCCGTTTCGAGGAGCTGCTGTCGCGGATACGGCTCAGGTTGAGGGAGAATCCAGCCACGCAGGAGGCCGCGGCCCCTGCCAGTGGCGACGTCAGGCTGGACATGGACCTCCGCAGCGCCATCGTCCGGGGCCGTTCGGTCCAATTAACCGCCCGCGAGTTTGCCATGGCGCACGTGTTCTTGGACCACGCTGGCAAGCTGCTGAGCCGCGAGCAGCTGCTTAGCAGGGTCTGGGGCTACGACTTTGACGGGGCCTCAAACGTGGTGGACGTTTATGTCGGATATCTGCGCGCCAAACTTGGTCCTGAGCATTTCCAGTCAGTCCGGGGAGCCGGCTACCGGTTCACCCCTGTCGAAGCAGGCACTGAAGCAGCAACCGGGAGCACCCCTGTGGACCATGGATGAGAAGTCTCTCATGGAAGATTCATTTCCCTTTCACAGCGGCAAGGAAGAGTGGTGGAACCAGCACATGGAAGGAAGACCAATGTCAAAGATGTGGTATCTCCCACTCGCTGCCGTTCTCGGCGCTGCAGGCCTGTCTGTGTGGGCACAAGCGAGTGCCGGACCGCCGCCTGGTGTCGCCCCTGGCGTCGTGGTCTCAACTGTAAATACCAGTACCGGGGCCACTGCTGCTGAAGACACGCCCGCACCCGGACAGCCGCCGTCCGTCAGTCCAGCACCCGCACCAAGCATCGCGGCGGTGCCTGAGCCCGTCCCGGCGACCCGGATCGTCCCGGCCGAACCGGTCACGTTGCCGCCAGCCCGGGTGGACGACAAAGGTGGGCTTCGTCAACGGGACGCTTCCGACGACAGCCCCGGCCACGAGCTCAAGGACGACAAGGGCGGGCTCCGCCAGGACCCGCGTCGTACTGGGCCGCTGGGCCCGTAATCGTGCCCAGGGGCAGGGTTGGCACACTTGTTTATGCGTTGCCGTGGAGCCCGGCAAAGATGTCGCTGCCTTGGTACCCAAGGGCGTAACTTGCTTCTCGACCCGCGCGGGCTACCACGGGCCCCAGCCGCGCAACATCGGCGGGTCCGACCCGCTGGGTGGGGAAGCCCAGGCCCACAGCGCATGCCAAACGACCGGCGTGGTCGAAGACCGGCGCACTGATGGACCCCACATCCTGGTTACGTTCCCCGAAGGCCGCGTAGTATCCCTGCGCCCGTGCCACGGCAGCTTGCTCCTTCAACGTCTGAAGTGTCACCGGGGTATCAGGAGTAAAGGCCTCGAGCACCTCCTCGTCCAAGGCGTCCCAGGCGCCGGGGTCAAAGGCCAGGAACACCTTTCCTGGAGCGCCCGCGTGAAGCGGCATGACCATACCCACCATGAACGGACGCATCACCACGTGCCGGGTCTCGGCCACCGCGACGACGGTGCGGAACGCGCCATCCCGGACGTACAGGCAGGCGGTTTCACCGGTTTCGTCGCGTAACTGCTGCAGAACCGGCTTCACCAGCCGGACCACGTCCAGTCCGAACGTCCCAGGGGTTGCCCAGCGGACCAGTCCGATGCCGATCCGGTACCGGTCGCCGTCGCGATCCAGGAACCCCTCGCGGAGCATGTTCTGGACCAATCGCTGGCAAGTACTGGACGGCAGTCCTGTCTTGCGGATGATCTGTTGCAGCGTTGGCTCCGGCTCATCCACGGAAAAACAGTCCAGAATCTCCGCGACCTTATGCAGGACCAACAGGGGCGAAGCCCCAGCCCCCTGTTCCTTCGCCACGTCCAATGCCCCTTCAGTCCTCTTCGCCAGCAGGCTCCAGCTTAGCGAGGCTGTCGGCAATACGTGAACGTGATCTATTTGACATCCCTCCCTGTGACCCACATCATGGGATGCGAACCCACTTTATGGGTTTACCCCAATGCCCCATCACAAAGACGTGGAGAATCCCATGAGCAACAACGCCGCAACCACCTGCGAAACCGCCCCCGAGCCCAAGCGTCCCGGGAGCAGCCGCGTGGGACTGATCGTCCCCAGCTCCAACACCACCATGGAGACTGAACTGCCGGAACTGTTCCGGCGCCAAGCTGAAGCGACCGGGCACAAATACACCTTCCACTCCGCCCGCGCAGGCATGAAGAAGGTCACCCGGGAAGAGCTGCTGGCCATGGTCGGCAAGGCAGCCCAGTGCGCCGAAGCGGTTTCCGACGCCGACGTGGACGTCATCGCCTACGCCTGCCTGGTGGCCGTGATGGCCCAAGGCCCTGAAGCCCACGACGGCTCCGAAAGGGTGATCGCAGATGCCGCCGCCAGCAATGGACACCCCGCGCCGGTCACCAGCAGCGCTGGTGCATTGGTCCGCACCCTGCACGAAATCGGCGCGGGCAAGGTAGCCATGATCACCCCATACATGAAGCCGCTGACCAAAATGGTGGTGGACTATATCGAAGGCTCGGGCATCACCGTGCTGGACGCCATCAGCCTTGAAGTAGCCGATAACCTCGCAGTGGGCTGCCTTGATCCGCAGAACCTGCCCGCACTGGCCCGAAGCCTGCAGCGCGAAGGCGCCGACGCCGTCGTCCTTTCCGCCTGCGTCCAGATGCCCTCGCTTGCCGCCGTCCAGGCAGTCGAGGACGAGCTGGGGCTCCCAGTCATCACAGCGGCCACCGCCACCACCTACGAAATCCTCAAGGCATTAGGCCACCAGCCGGCCATCAGCGGAGCGGGCAGCCTGCTGTCGGGCGCTGGTGTGCTGACAGCGGCGAAAGCTTAGGCGGCGGGCACTATGTCGCTGTCACTCATCGCGTTCCTGGTGCTCGTGGCGGCATTCGCCGTCGGCTCGTTCACCAAGATCAACGCCGGACTCCTTGCCACCATCGCCGCGTTCGGCGTGGGCACACTGCTGGCCGGGATGTCCGTCAAGGACGTCATCGGGCAGTTCCCCGCCGGACTGTTTTTCATCCTGGTAGGGGCCACGCTGCTCTTCGCCATTGTACGGATCAACGGCACCATCGATTTGCTGGCCTACTGGGCAGAACGGCTCGCCGGTAACCGCAGAGTACTGGTCCCGGTCCTCATGTTCCTGCTCACTGCTGCGCTGGCTTCGGCCGGCGCCTTCACACCGGCCGCCATTGCCATTGTCGCTCCGGTTGGCCTGGCGCTTGGAATGCGATTCGGCATCAGCACTCTGGCCATGGGCCTGGTCATTGTCCAGGGCGCCAACGCCGGGGCCTTCTCCCCTGTCAACCCCTTCGGCGTCCTGGGCAACAAAATGCTGGACGGCGCCGGAGCCTCAGACGGCTCGTTCAAGCTCTACGCCTACTGCTTCGTCTTCAATGCCGCCCTGGCCGTGATTGCCTACGTTCTGGTGCAGGCCATCGTGAAGCGCCGGGCAGCAAAAGCGGGCCCCATCGGCGACGGCGCCCCCGCCATAGCCATCGACGGCGGCGCCTCCGCACCCTCACCCAAAGGCACTGCAGGATCCGGCGTGGCCGTGCTTACGGCACCGGCGCAAACTTCAGTTGCGGGGCAGAGCACCCTGGCATCCGGCCCGGCCAAGGTGGCTGCCACCCCCATGCGCATCCTGACGCTTGCCGGGATCGCATCCCTCCTGGTGCTCACCACCGTGCTGGGACTGGATGTGGGAGTTGCCTCGTTGGTCATCGCGGGCGTGCTGATCATCCCGGACTCCAACGTGCAGAAGCCGGCGTTGGAAAGTATGCCTTGGTCAGCCATCATCCTGGTCACCGGAATCGTCACCTATGTGGGCATGCTTGAGAAAATGGGTGCGCTGAAGGAACTCCAGGAAGGCATTGCGGGCCTGGGTAACAGTTCGATTGCTGCCTTGATCGCCAGCTACGTGGTGGCCATTGTTTCGGCCTTCGCGTCCACCACGGGAACGTTGGGGGTCATCAGCCCCGTGATCGAGCCCATTGCCATGGACCCCCTGCTTTCGCCAATAGGCGTGGTGACGGCTATCGCCATCAGTTCCTCCGTAGTTGACGTCAGCCCCATGTCCACCAGTGGAGCACTTCTGATGGCAAGCGCGCAGCCCAAGGACGAGCGGATGTTTTTCCGCGCACTGCTGCTGTGGGCCATAGCGATGATCGGCGTTGTACCGCTTTTGGTCTGGTTCCTGTTCGTTCAGCTCGGGCTCGGCTAAGGGCTGCACACCGAAAGGAAAGGGACGTCCCGATCGGGACGTCCCTTTCCTTTCCCTGGAACTGGCTGCGGGCTCTCCCTAGGCCTTCGGCCGAAAATCTCCCGGCCAGTCCCCGAGTCGTATCCGCTTCCGGTCCTGGACGGCACCCAACGTGCCCCACTCGTCCCGGCCCATTCTGGCCAGCGGCTCCAGGAGGTCGATCCGCGGGTGGTTGCCCTCCAGCACTGCCTCATTAACGGCGGCATGCGTCACCTCGCCAAAAACAAGGGTTGAGTTACCTACCGGCAGCACGGAATGAAGTCTGCATTCAAGCACGGCCGGTGACTCCTTGACGCGCGGTACGGACACAGTCCGGCTCGGCTCACGCGTCAGGCCGACCGCGTCAAACTCACTGACATGCGGCGGGAAGTTGGTGCCGGTGGCGTTAACCTCTTCCAAGAGCCCTGCCGGGGCCAGGTTGACCACGAATTCTCCCGAGCCGATGATGCTCCGAAGTGAATCCTTTTCGCCTACCGACGTGAACTGCACAATCGGCGGCTTAGTTGACGCCAAGGTGAAAAACGAATGAGGCGCGACATTGTCAGTACCCTCCGGCGATACGGTCGATACCCAGGCGATGGGCCGGGGAACCACCACCGCGGTCAGAAACCGGTAAAAGTCACCGGGGGCCGTCGCTGAAGGACTAAAGTCATTTCGCATGTTGCCAGCCTATCGATCCGGAACCCCTGAACAAGCGAATTGCTCCCTTGCCGTAGGATCCGGATATAGTCTGCCGTCGGTCACATAGGTGCCTTCGCCAGGACAACCCGGAGCTCCGGACGGCGATTCTCGGCCTGCGGGAACGCACCTTCTTTACGCTTAACTGATCGCGCCTTCAACACAAGTTCCGGCCGTATTGGCCCTCGCCGCTACCTGCCGCCTTCGATCTTTCGGCTGCGCTGCTCATCGGCCATGGGCCCGTAGGGATAAACCCCGACGCGCGGCTGGCTGGCATGGGTCAGGCGCTCAGTTTCGTCGGACGTGAGTTCAAGTTCAGCAGCGGCAAGGTTGTCCATCAATTGGTCAACAGTACGGGCACCCAGGATCACGGACGTTACGGCTGGCCTATCCGCCAACCAAGCCAGCGCGACCTGCGAGGCGCTCACGCCGTGGTCAGCGGCAATTTGTCCTACGGCTCCAACAATGTCCCACGTGCGCGGGTCATCGTTGCGGGCCTGCCATGCTTCCATGCCCCGTGTGGGGTTCTCCCCCAACCGGGTCGCGCCAACAGGCGGCTCGTCGCGCTTGTACTTCCCGGACAGCCAGCCGCCACCAAGCGGCGACCACGGAAGCAGGCCTATCTTCGCGTCGAGGGACGCCGGCACGATCTCACTCTCGATCCCGCGAACCAGCAGGCTGTATTGCGGCTGCAGGGTAACGGGTGCGTTCCAGCCATGAGCCCTGGCGACGTGGACAGCCTTGGTCAATTGCCATCCGAGGAAGTTCGAGAATCCGTAGTAGGCGATCTTTCCGCTGCTGACAGCGTCGTGAAGGAAACGAAGGGTCTCTTCCAGCGGCGTGATGGGGTCCCATGCATGCATTTGATAAAGATCAATCTGCTCCACTCCGAGGCGGCGGAGGGAATCGTCCAAGGCCTTGGTCAGGTGCCGGCGGGATGTGCCTACATCGTTCGGGGCCTTGCCCATGGGGAAGCGTCCCTTGGTGGCCAGAACCACCAGGTCGCGTTGCTCCGGCCGGCGTGCAAGCCAGCGTCCGATGATTTCCTCCGACGTGCCGGCACTGTAAACGTCGGCTGTGTCGATGAAGTTGCCGCCCGCGGCAACATAGTTGTCCAGGATGGCGTGTGACGTTTCCTCCGTGGCTTCGACTCCAAACGTCATTGTTCCGAGCGCGTAGTTCGATACCACTGCCCCGCTGTTACCTAGTGTGCGATACTGCATAACTCTCCTCGGATCTCGGGCGGGGTGTTCCGGCTGGAGTCGACGATACCCACTTCGCACTGCCTGGTCAGCAGGTTTTCCTGTCCCTGTTCTTCCTAGGACGCTGAGTCCTACCTTGGGAGCAGCGGGTCAGCGCACCACTTTGCGATGCCCTGCGTCCAGGCGCACTGTCCAGCCGCGCGAATCGAGATATTCCAGCAAAGGAACCGCGATCCGGCGTGTCGTGTCCAGTGCTTGGCGTGCCTGGCTCGTGGTGAAGGGCTGGTCAAGGCGGGCAAGCGTTCGCATCGCAAGGGCCGGCGCCGTCGGGAGCAGCACTACACCGTCGCGCAACCTCAGGAGGCGACCCTTGCGTTCTGCAGCAGCGAGTTCGCGTGCGCCCAGACCCAACGCGGCCAGTTCATCGGATTCGGGTGCGCGGAATGCGTCCGCCCCCATCCTGGCCTCCAGCGTGGCGACGGCCTCCTCGATGGGGCCAAGATTGTCCCCGCTGCCGGGCAGGTGGATGTGTCCGCCATCCTGCTCCAGGGCCGCGCCATCAATGACGTGGGAAAGGAGCTTTCCGTCAGGGAGTTTGAGCAGGTCCTGCGCCGCGCCCATGGAAAGACCCGGGGCCAGGGGATCGCGTTCCTGCAACAGCTCGACGGACGCGCGCAGGCGACGCTGCCATGCCTCGAAAACCGGGACATGCACCCACCAGCCATTCAAAACTTTGACTCCCTGCGGGGCTTCCGCGTCGGGGCCGGCCACGAGCCCAAGCTTGTGCAACTGCTGCACCTGGACAGCTCCGCGGGCTGCCACCTCACCCAACACGTCTCCGGCGGGATCCATGCCTGCGAGGCGCTCAGCCCAGCGGGCGCCATCGCCGCGTCGCCGCAGGGCAGGTGGGTTTGCATCGAGGATACGCGCACCGCCCAGCACCGAACGGCTCCCGGGGTCCCGCAATACGAGGCGGTCGCCGAGCACAAGGGGCAGTTCCCTGTCGAGGACGAGTCGGGCGTGGTCAGCCCCAAAGGGACGCAACCGTGCCGGCACCGACGCGGTGCCGACGTGCACAGTGAGCTGCTCCGGAGTCGCCGTGTACTCCACCCCGGTGGTGCGTTGGATGCCGATAACCGAAGTGGTGGGCCAGGCGCCGGGAGTAAGCAGTGCGTCGCCACGACGAATGTCCGTGGCGGCGACGTCGCGAAGATTCAACGCCACCCGGCTGACCGGCTCCACGGACGGGCGGGCCGTGTCACGGCTCTGCAAGCCACGGACGACGACGGGCCGGGAACCGGCGTGGCCGAGCAGGTCCAGCACGTCTCCCTGGGTCACTGTTCCGGCTGCCAGGGTACCGGTCACCACTGTTCCGGAACCGGTGATGGTGAACGAGCGGTCCACCCACAACCGAACCCGCCCAGTCACTGGAGGAGCAGGCACCCGCGCCAGGACACCGCCGAGCGCGGCACGCAAATCATCCAGGCCAGTCCCGTCAATGGCGGAAACTGCTACTGCGGGCGCATCCTGCAGACCTGTTGCAGCCAACTCGATACGGGTTTTGGAGAGGACTTCTGAGATCCGCGCGGCGGATGCCCTGTCCGCACGGCTCAGGACCACGACCCCGTTGTGGATGCCGAGGGCAGCAACTGCATCGCGGTGGTCGCTGGATTGCGCCTGCCAGCCTTCGTCAGCAGCAACGACGAAGCAGACCACCGGCGCCGGCCCGATTCCCGCGAGCATGTTCCCGAGGAAGCGCTCGTGGCCGGGTACGTCCACGAAGGCCACCTCCTGACCGGAGGGCAAAGTGGTCCATGCATAACCCAGGTCGATGGTCAGCCCACGGCGGCGCTCCTCTTCCCAGCGGTCCGGTTCCATGCCGGTGAGGGCGCGGACCAAGGTGCTCTTGCCGGAATCGACGTGTCCGGCGGTTGCGATGACGTGCACTGTTTAGCCGACTCCGCCCGCGTCGCGACCAGGAAGGAGTGTGAGCGCACGCTGTATGGCCTCGAGGACCCGGTGGTCATCCTGCACGGGAATGCAGCGCAGGTCGACCAGGCACGATCCATCGTGGACGCGCGGCAGCACGGCCGGATCGCCTATGCGCAGATGGACTGCGAGGCCCTCAGGTAGCTGGAGCGCCCATCCTGGCAAGGGAAACCCGGGAGCGCCCCCACCGCCAACCCTGCCATCGTGGGCCACGACCGGCACTCCGAGCGCTTCTGCCAGCGCGTCCGTGCGGCGCCGCAGTTGCCCGACGTCGGCGTGCAGTGCCTGGACAACCGGTGGTGGTCCGCCCGCAAGAGTCGCCTCGAGGGCGGCGAGAGCGAGCTTGTCTGCACGAACGGCGCGCGCCAGCGGATGGCGTGCCAACCGTTCAATGGTCTCCCTGCGGCCCAGCAGCAATCCTGCTTGGGGGCCGCCCAAAAGTTTGTCACCGCTGGCGATGACGACGTCGGCCCCGGCCGCCAAAGCCGAAGCAACATCGGGTTCATCGGGCAGGTGCGAATCGGGGGCCAGCAGCCCGCTGCCGAGGTCGGCCACAAGCGGGACTGCGTTTGCCCTTGTAACCGTGCCCAGGTCCTCCAGCGCTACTGTCGAGGTGAATCCCTCCACCCGGAAGTTGCTCGGGTGCACCTTGAGCACGCAACCGGTGTCCGGGCTGAGGGCACCCTCATAATCGCGCAGGTGGGTCCTGTTCGTGGTGCCTACTTCGCGAAGCCTTGCCCCCGTTGACTCAATCAGGTCGGACAACCGGAAACCGGCACCGATCTCGACAAATTCCCCACGACTGACCACCACTTCGCGGCCGGCGGCGAGCGCCGTGGTGGCCAGTACCAACGCCGCCGCTCCATTGTTCACTACCAGTGCGTCCTCGGCGGCCGGACAGGCCGACAGCAAAGCGTTCCTGGCACCGGCTCCACGGCGCGACCGGCTGCCGTCCGTCAGGTCGAGCTCCACGTCGACGTAGCCACTGGCGGTGACAACGGCTTCGACCGCATCAGCGGAAAGGGGCGCGCGCCCGAGGTTCGTATGGACGATCACTCCGGTGGCATTCAGGACGGGGCGCAGGCTCGTCGCCTTGTGTCCAGCGACGGCGGCCAGCAGGGTCGGCTCCACGTCCGACGGCGGGAGCTCGCCGCGCCGGGCCTGCTCCTGGACGTCGCGAACGATTCGTCGGATGACGTGTTCGCTCAAGCGGTGGCGAGCTTCGACGACGGCCGGCAGCGCAAGCAGGTCATTCGTACGTGGAATCATTCTGCGGGGATCTACGTGGTCCACGGCGGCTCCTCGCTTCACGGCAACTGCACGGCGGTGCTTTGGCGGTGGCGGACGGGAATCGAACCCGCCAGGCCGAGATGCTCAGCCTCACCGGTTTTGAAGACCGGGGGGCCCACCAGGACCCGGACGCCACCGCGCCTCAATATAGCAGGTTGCTTACGAGGGTACGCTGAACGGGTGAATGAGACCCAGGCCACAACAAACGACGTCGAACAGGGAACCCATGGAGCGCTCCGGCTCACCGACTACGCCCACGGCGGGGGTTGCGCGTGCAAGATCCCGCCCGGCGAACTCGAAGATGCTGTCCGCGGCCTGATTGGCCAACCGGGCGCGGACGTTTTGGTCGGCTTGGACAGCGGGGACGACGCCGCTGCGGTCTTGGTGCGCGAGGACCTTGCAGTCCTCTCCACCGCCGACTTCTTCACCCCTGTGGTCAACGACGCTTTTGACTGGGGCCGGATCGCAGCCGCCAACGCCCTCTCGGATATCTACGCCATGGGAGGTCGCCCGATCACGGCCATCAACCTGATCGGCTGGCCCCGCGAGGTTTTGCCGATCGAAGTGATGACCGAAGTCCTCCGCGGAGGCCTGAGTGTCGCATCCCAGGCAGGGTGTCCCGTCCTGGGCGGACACTCCATCGACGATCCGGAGCCGAAGTACGGCATGGCCGTGACCGGCGTCGCCCACCCCGAGCAGCTGCTCCGCAACGATGCCGCCCGGCCCGGGCTGCCCATCACGCTGACCAAGCCGCTCGGCGTCGGACTTCTCAACAACCGTCATAAGAAGACTGGCGAGGTGTTCCCTGAAGCCGTAGAGATGATGGCGGCCCTTAACCGCGAAGCGTCCGAGGCCGCAGTGGCGGCAGGCCTTCGCGCGGCAACGGACGTGACCGGTTTTGGCTTGCTGGGCCACCTGCACAAGATGGTCCGGGCCTCGGGCATTGGGGCGGTGATCGACGTCAAGGCGGTGCCCCTGCTCGATGGTTCGCTGGAAGCCCTGCGGGACGGTTTTGTGTCCGGCGGAACCCGTCGCAACCTCGAATGGGTGCGGCCACATCTAGGTTCGGCGGGAACCGTCACTGATGACGATCTCCTGCTTCTGGCCGACGCCCAGACCTCCGGCGGACTGTTGGTAATCGGCGAGTTGCCCGGGTACCCGGTGATTGGCCACACCACGGCGGGTCGGGGCATCGAGATCCGCTAACGTGCCGGGGAAGCACTACCTGGCTGTGGTGATCGCGTCGTCGGACACACCGGCAGCACGGCGCGCCGCCAGCCGGTTCTTCTGCGGCTCAATCGTGTAGCGCGGATCCCGGGCCGAGGCCAGACCTGCCTCGAACACCCCGAACCGTGTGAGCGCTGAGGCGGCAAGCAACGCAAACCCCGATGCCGCGGCCACTGCACGGTTGCGGCCGGCCAGTAAGGCTCCCAACCCACCACCGAGTGCCAGCCGCTCGCTCCATGTGAGCATGGTCCCGGCCTTGCCCAGGTGCAGCGGCTCCGCGGCCACAGGATCCATCCGGTGTTCCATCACCTTCATTGCTGCCAGATCACCCAGGACGCCCAGCACTGCGAGCTTCCGGGCAGGACCGGCCTCGTGGACCGGCGTGGTGACCATGGCAAGCCCGGCCGATGCCAGGCAGGCAGAACTCACGAAGACAAACGGCAATTCCTCGTGCGCAGCGTTCCACGTCGGGGTCGCGGTGTCCCCCAGCAGCACGGCCGTGTACGCCGCAAGCGGACCCGCGAACACCGCCGCCTCAAACCCCGCGGGCCCCTCAACAGCCTGCAGTGCCTTCCGCAACGGACCCAGCGGAATCCGGCAGCCTGTCATCCGATCAATCTCGGCGGCCGCCACGAGGGCGGTCCCCGCACCGAAGGCGCTCAGGATCCACGAACCCACGCTCATCGGCGAAGTTACCTTGAAGGTACGCAGCATATTCAGGAAACGCTCGGGCCTGCCGAGGTCCTTCACCAACGCGCCGGCCCCCAGGCTCAGTGCTGCCAGGGCACCCAGCCGGGCATTGCGGCGCAGTATCGGCCGCCCGGTGAGCTGTCCACCCAGGCCAAGGAGGGCCGAACCCCCTGCGACGCCACCAAGGAACAAGTAAAGAGCGACGTCCTCGCCCCACGGCGCCGGTTTGACCACTGGACGGCCATAGTAGGAGGTGAATTCAGCTTCCGGAACCATGGGCATTTCCCGGGAGCCGTCACCGTTCTCCCGACGACGGCGGGTGCCGGGTTTGCCGTCCGCCCCTCGGCGTCGGGCAGGCCCGGAGGGGCGGAGGTTGTCGAACTCAGACAGGGTCACGCGCGTCCTCCAAGGAAAGCCAGGGCAGCCGCCGCGGCCATACCAGCGACCGCAAGCCCGGCCCGGCGATACATCGTGGGCAGATCTGCAGTCGGCACGCGGGGATCCGGCGGAAGTCCATAAACTTCAGGTTCGTCCAGCAAGAGGAAGACCGATCCGGTTCCGCCGACGCCGTCGTTTTCGTTGGCACCGTACAGCCTGGCTTCCGTCAGGCCCTTGGCGTGGAGGTCGGCCACGCGTTCCTTGGCGGTCTCCACCATGGCGTCGTGGTCACCAAACTTGATGGACGTCGTCGGGCAGGCTTTGGCGCAGGCGGGTGTCTGGTCATCCACCAGCCGGTCGTAGCACAGCGTGCATTTCTGGGCGATGCCTGCATTGGGAACCGCGGGATGTTCGTCGTGCTGGTCTTCCCTGCTGGTTGCCACTTTGACCGTACCGTTGCTGCGGCGCTCGATAACCCCGAACGGGCAGCCGGCCACGCAGGTTCCGCAGCCGTTGCAGACGTCGTCCTGCACCACCACGGTCCCAAACTCGGTGCGGAACAGCGCTCCGGTGGGGCAGACGTCAAGGCAACCGGCGTGCGTGCAGTGCTTGCATACATCCGAAGACATCAGCCACCGGAAGTCAGCAGTGTCCGGCGGTGTGGTGTCCGCTTCAGCAGGATCACTGGAATCCGGCGCGGGAGGACCGATACGCGGCATGCCCAGGTTGACCAGGGCGCGGCCGGACTCTCTTGCTTGGGTGATGCGTTCCTGGCCCTGCTCGATGAAGGCGACATGTCGCCATGTGCTGGCACCCAGTGATCCGGTGTTGTCGTAAGAGGACCCGAGGAGTTCCAGGTTCCCGTCCTGCGGGTTGTGGTTCCACTCCTTGCAGGCGACTTCGCAGGCCTTGCAACCGATACAAATGGAGGTGTCGGTGAAGAACCCCTTGCGTGGATGGTTGTGCTCCCAATGGGCATCGGTGGTGGGGTCGGTCGGTCCGGACAACTGGCCCATCTAGTCCTCCAATGTCGGGTCGACGCCTTCGGCCGACGGGTTTGTCACGGCGGCGTTGCCGGTCTCCATGGTCACTCCTGCCCGCTCCCGGTATTCGGCAACCAGGGCGAGGAGTTCCTCGCCGCGGGGCCGGCGCCCGGGGCGGATGTCGCACGAGGCAACCTTTGATTCCTGGATCTGGACATTCGGATCCAGGGTTACGCCCAGCAGATCATTGGCCGCATCACCGCTCACGACGGCGTTGTTTCCGACGCCCCAGTGGTAGGGCAGCCCGATCTGATGCACCGTGTGGCCACCGACCTTGAGGGGCACCATCCGATCGGTAACCAGCACCTTCGCCTCGATGGCGGAGCGCGGCGAAATGATCGTGGCCCAGCCGTAAGGTTCCAGTCCCCGTTCAGTCGCAAGTTCAGGCGAGACCTCGCAGAACATCTCCGGTTGCAGTTCGGACAGGTAGGGCAGCCACCGGCTCATCCCGCCCGCCGTGTGGTGCTCAGTGAGGCGGTATGTGGTGAACACGTAAGGATAGATGTCGGCGCCCTTGGTCCCGGCGCTCGGCGCACTCGGGTTGTCCGCGCGGGGGAACACCAACCGGGCGGGGCTTTGCTGCTGCGGGTAGAGCGCGTTGGCCACCGGCGATTCCTGAGCCTCGTAGTGGGTAGGCAGGGGGCCGTCCAAGAGTCCTTTGGGGGCGAAAAGCCAGCCCTTGCCGTCGGCCTGCATGATGAAGGGATCGTCTCCGCTCAGTGCTTCAGGGCCGCCGACGGAGGGGTCGGGATGGCTCCCTGGCGCACGGTCAACCGGGAAGTCGGGCACATCGTCCCCAATCCACTTGCCTTGGTCCTGATCCCACCAGATGTATTTTTTGCGCTCGCTCCACGGTTTACCCGCGGGGTCCGCAGATGCCCGGTTATAGAGGATCCTGCGGTTGGCCGGCCATGCCCAGCCCCATTCCGAGGCGGCCGGGCCCTGTTCCTGGCCCGGTTTGCGGTTGGCGGCGTGGTTGACGCCGTCGGCATACACACCGGTGTAGATCCAGCAGCCTGCCGCCGTGGAACCGTCGGCACGAAGTTCGGTGTAGGCGGAGAGTGGTGCGCCCGCGTCGGGGCCATCAAGGTGACGGCCGTTAATCTCCGCAAGTACCGCTTCGGGGTCCGGATCACCGTGTTTGTCCGTGGGATAGTCCCACGTCAGGTCCAGCAGCGGCCGGTCCCGTTCGTCGTCGGAATCGGCGAGCTTTTCCCGGATCCGTTGGCCGAGTTCAAAGAAGAACTGCAGCTCGCTCTGGCATTCACCTGGCGGTGCCACAGCCTTGTGCCGCCACTGGAGCAGCCTCTGGGTCTGCGTAAAAGACCCCGCCTTCTCCACATGCGTTGCGGCCGGAAGGAAGAACACCTCCGTTTCGATGTCCTCGGTGCGCAACTCCCCCGATTCGATCTCCGGACCGTCCTTCCACCAGGTCGCCGACTCGATGAGGTTCAGGTCGCGAACCACCATCCACTTCAAGTGCGCCATCGCCAGGCGTTGCATGCGGCCGTGGGCCGAACCTACTGCGGGATTTTGTCCGAGAAGGAAGTAGCCTTCCACTTCGTCGTCCAGCATGCCCATGACTGTTTCGTAGGTGCCGTGTGCTCCCGTCAGCCGGGGAAGATAGTCATAGGCCCAGTCGTTGTCCGCGTTCGCTGCCTCGCCCCACCACGCTTTAAGCAGGCTGATGGTGTATGCATCGGCGTTCGCCCAGTAGCCCTTTTGTTGTTTGGACCCAATCGTTGCCAGATACTCGTCGAGGCTGTCGTGGCGACCCGCGCTGGGCATCGGCAGATACCCGGGAAGCAGGTTGAACAGGGTTGGAATGTCCGTGGAGCCCTGGATGCTGGCATGGCCACGCAAGGCCATGATCCCGCCGCCCGGGCGCCCCATATTTCCAAGCAGGAGTTGCAGGATGGCGGCGGCCCGGATGAACTGTGCGCCCAGGGAGTGCTGGGTCCAACCCACGGCGTAGGCGAAACACGTGGTCCGGTCGCGTCCCGAGTTGTCCGTGATGGCGCGCACCAGATACTCGAAGTCCGCCACGCTGATGCCGCACATGTCCTGCACCATCTCCGCGGTGTAGCGGGCATAATGCCGCTTCACAATCTGGAAGACAGTCCGGGGATCTTGCAGGCTGTCGTCGCGCTGAACCTCTGCATGCTCCAAGGGCGGTCCACCGCTGCCATAGCTGTGACCGGCGGCCCGGGCGGTCGCGTCGGCGCCGTGTTCGGAACCGGGACCGGGTTCGTCAATGGCTCCCTCCCCCCGTTCGGCATACCCCCACGATGAGGTATCGTAGGCGCCCTTCCCGGCATCGAAGCCGGAGAACAACCCGCCGAGGTCTTCGGCATCACGGTAATCGTCATGCACCAGTGTTGCCGCATTGGTGTATGCGCCCACGTACTCCTTAAACCAAAGGTCGTTGGAGATGACGTAGTTGATCAGGGCACCCAAGAGCACAACATCAGAGCCTGCCCGGATGGGAATGTGCTTATCGGAGACCGCCGAGGTCCGCGTGAACCGTGGGTCAACGTGGATGACTTTTGCTCCCCGGGCCTTCGCCTCCGCTACCCACTGATAACCCACGGGATGACATTCGGCCATATTGGAACCCTGGATGACAATGCAGTCGGCGTTGGCCATGTCCTGCAGTGATTGCGTCGCACCACCGCGTCCAAATGAGGCTCCCAAACTGGGAACCGTGGCAGAGTGTCATATGCGGGCCTGGTTCTCGACCTGCACCGCCCCCGCAGCCGTGAACAGCTTCTTGATGAGGTAGTTTTCTTCGTTGTCCAAGGTGGCGCCGCCCAGTGAAGCTATGCCCATGGTGCGGCGCAGCAGTCGGCCCTCACTGTCGTTCTGCTGCCATGTCCTGCGGCGTGTCTCGATGAACCTGTCCGCGATCATCTCGACGGCGGTACCCAGGTCCAGGCGTTCCCACTCGGTGGACCGGGGTGCCCGGTAAAGTACTTTGGTCTGGCGGCCGGGCGAGTTGACCAGCTGTTCACTGGCGGAACCCTTGGGGCACAAACGGCCGCGGGAGATGGGCGAATCCGGGTCGCCCTCGATCTGGACAACTTTCTCGTCCTTGACATAGACGCGCTGGCCACACCCTACCGCGCAGTACGGGCAGATGCTTTGGACCACCCGGTCAGCAGTGGTTGTTCGCGCAGTTATTGCTTCGGTCTTGGCCGATGTGACCGCAGGCCCACGGCCAAACAGGTCGCCCGTACTCAGTTGACGGACGACCGGCCATTGAAGAAAACTTCTCGGCACCATTTCTGGAGCATAGCCCAAACCACTGCGGCAGCAACAGGACCAACACCCCGGCGCCGCTAACCCTTTTCCGCAGTGTTTCGTTTAATGGTGGAAGGCGCACCGGACGGCAGCAATTGGAGGTAGACCATGACGCAGCGGGATATTCCCGACGACGAACATGCATCGGGCCCGGGGGGTTTGGCCCCAACCTTCGTCCCCGGGCCTCTGACGATTGACCAGTTACTCGCTGAGAGCCGCCTTGGATTGGACCGGGTTCACGCTGGGGATCTTGAGCGGGAGATCGAGGAGGGCGCCCTGGTTGTTGATACACGGCCGGTCGATCAACGGGACCGGGACGGTGAGCTCCCGGGAGCGGTGGTCATCGACCGGAACGTTCTCGAATGGCGACTCGATCCATCCAGCCCGCACCGTATCCCGGGCGCCGGGGATGCCGCCCGGCGGATCGTGGTCGTCTGCAATGAGGGCTACAGTTCCAGCCTGGCCGCACACAACCTGCAACGGTTGGGGCTGGCCCAGGCGACAGACCTCATCGGCGGTTTTCAAGCCTGGATGGCACTGAAGCGCACCGAATCCACGTGATCGGGCACCGGAGTCCGGCGGTTATGGTGCGGCACGAATCTCTATGAGAGCGAGGTTCCAACGGTCCGTTGTCGGTGAGGTGTCGTTGATCGTCACAGCCGTGCCGTTGCTTGGGGTGGCGGAGTTCTGGCGCTGAACCCAGTAGGAGTCGCCCGCTGGCGCCAGGTACTGGTCGACGAGGGTCTGATTGGACCCTGCCGTGCGGGCTATCGGGTTGGACCAGTCCGTACCGACGCCCCAGACCCAGGAGCCGGCCCCCGTGGTGGTGAGGGTGGCAGTTGGCGCGCCGGAGGCGGCGTTTGCGCCCAGTGTTGCGCCCGTCGTGATATCCGCTCCGCGGAGGGCGACAACCGACATGGCGGCCTGCCAGCTTCCCGAGGCCTGCGTGGCGGTGACTGTCGCATTCGAGAGCGGTCCGGGGGCGACGGCCTGCCAGATTTCCGCGGTCCCTGGCTGTGCATTGGACCTTTGTCGGAGTGTCCAGCTGAGCCCTCCGCCGGAGACGGCACTGATGCTTGCCGAATTCGCGGAGTTCGGACCGTCTGAACTGATGAAGGCAAGGAGGAGTTCATTGGAGCCCGTGGTTGTCACACCCGGAGCGCTGATCGTCGACGTACTGGTTCCTTGGTGGACGGAGACGATTTTGTCGACCGTGATTCCACTGCCCGCAGCAACGGCTTGCGCCGTTGCAGTGTTCGACGGCGGACTGACGTTGCCTGCCGCGTCGACGGCGGCGACCGTATAGGTGTACGTCGTCCCGGCGAGCACCGAAGTGTCGCTGTAACTGATGGACACCGGGTTCCCGACTACTGTTCCGTCGCGCGAGACCCGGTAAGAGGTGACCCCTACGTTGTCCGTGCCGGCCGTCCACGTCAAGGCGATCTGTCCCGCAGATGCTGACGCAGCCAGGTTCGTCGGAGCAGTTGGAGGGGTGGTGTCCTGGCTCGGCGCTGACAATCGGATCATTGCGGCCGTGGACGGAACGCCATTGCCGTCAACGATCGAGAGCAGGTAATACCCCGGAGGGGCGTAGTTGCCGTTGGCCGGCATTTGGACGTTGAGTCCACCGGCGGCCTGCGAGAAGCCCAGGTTCATGGCTACCGCGTTCTGGTCGAAGGCATGGGTCACGGATCCCGTCTTGATCAGTGACACGGATTGAATCCGCCCCCCATCAGGGGTGCCGATGAACGCCGTCGAACTGTACTGGGCACTGCCCGGTACGCTGGATAGGCTCGGCCGCGGACCTTTGAAAAGGTATGGCGGCGAGTAGATCTGATAGCTCTTCTGGTCCGCAACGCCTGTATCGCCGCCGCTGCCTGATACGAACACCCTGCCGTCCGGAAGCAGGACGGCCACCGAGTGGTAGAGGCGGGGAACCGACATCGGTGCCACGGTGCTCCACGTTCCGGCGGTCGGTTGCCAGATCTCGGCCGGCATCACGGCCTTGCTGATGTCCTGGCCCGATTGGTCGGTCCCCCCTCCTGTCGCAAGGACAGTGCCATCGGGCAAGTTCGTCAAATTCACGAAGCTGCGCGGGAACGCCATCGACGCTGTCGCCTGCCAGGCTGGGCTTTGCGCGTTCATGTCCAGGGTGTAGGCGGTATTGCTGGACTGGCCCGTGAATCCGCCGTCTGCGGCAGATCCGGCCTTGATGAACTTGCCCGGCGCGTAGTTCGCGATCGAAGCGGCGTCCAGGACGCGGGCGTCTACGGTGGTCCATTGCTGCGTGGAGATGTTGAGGGCAAGGCTCGATGTAGCTTGTTCAGAGGCTCCGGCCTGGAGGATGCGGCCGTCGGGCAACTGATAGATGAAGGGGTAGTACGGAATATTCCGGTTCGCTCCCGGCAGGTCGGTCCAGGAGTTCGTGGTGGGTGAATAGACCTCCGGGATGGTCACGATGTCTGTCGAGTTGGTGTTCGCACCCGAGGTCACCAGGACCCGGCCGTCAGCCAACGTCGTCGCCGTCGGATACCACCGTGGGTGGTTCATGGGGGCCAGGCTTTGCCAGGTTTCCGTGGTGGGGTCGAACGCCGTGACATCGCGGATCCCCAGCCCGCCGCTTGTCGCCGTCCCACCGACGACGAGGATACGTCCGTCGGGCAGGACCGCCTGCCCTGCGCAGAAGAGGTCAACTGCTGCGCTGGGCACCTGGGTGTAGTTACCTGTCACGGGATCGAGGAGGTATTGCTGGCCGCCTTGGGAGAAGTCGCCCTGCCAGGTAAGGACCTTGCCCGTGGGCGTCAGCGCTGCGTGGATGGACACCTCAGGCCAAGCCACGACAGGTCCCCACGAGCCAACCACGGACGGGTCCGTGCCGGAGCCGGCCGTGGTGAAGGCCGCATCGCCCGAGACGGCGAGGTTGCCCGCAGCGTCCGCGGATTTCACCCTGTAGTGGTAGAGGGTGCCCGCCGACAGCCCGGACAATGCCGCCGAGTGGGTGGTCTGAAGCGTGGGATCTTGAACTGTGTTTTGGCCGTAAGTCGCAGTCGTGCCGTATTCCACCTGCGTGCTGGAAGCCTCGTCCGTAGTCCAGGTGATGGTTGCGCCACTCGTACTCGGTGTGCCGGCTGACACACCCGAAATCACGGGCGGAGTGGTGTCTCCGGTTGCTGGCGCGGCCGGAAGAATTTCGATGACGGAGAGGTTCCACCGGTCAGTCGTCGGTGCCGTGTCATTGATTGCCACGACGGCAGGGGGCGCTTGGGCCGTCACAGCAGTTTGGCGCTGGACCCAGAAAGAATCGCCTTGGTTTGACAGGTACTCATCGACCTTGGTCTGGCCGGCGCCAACAGTGCGGGCAACGGCTTTGTCCCAGTCGTTTCCCAGTCCCCACACCCACGAGCCCGCCCGGGTTGTGGTCAGGGAAGCGTTTGGAGCCCCTGTGGTGGCATTCCCTGTTCCGACGGCGCCGTCAGTCGCCACATCGGCGCCGGCGAAGGTGACCACCGTCATTGAGGACTGGAACGAGCCCGCGTTGGTGGCGGTGACCGTTGCGTTCGTTAGCAGGTTCGGTGCTACGGCTTGCCAGATCTCAGCCGTGCCCCACTGGGTGTTGGTGCGTTTGCGTAGCCGCCAGGAGAGGCCGCCACCGGCGACGGACACAAAGGACTCTCCCCCAGTGGTTTTCGGCCCATCGGACATCAGGAATGCAACGAGGAGTTCATTCGGCTGGCTTGTAGTGAAGGCAGGCGAGACGATCCGCGTCGAAGGGGTGCTCTGGTGCGTGCTGACAATCCGGTCAGTTGCCAGCGGAACGGCAGCCGCTGCGGGCCCGGCAGCGGGGAGCAGACCCAGGACAGAGCCTGCAACGGCAAGGGAGAAGCTCGCCAGCAGAACGAGCGCCCGGGAGGAAAAGATGCGTTGCATGGTTGGTCACACGTTGCTCTCCTGACGGTTCGCAAGGAAACGCATCACCCATCGGGCGGAGACCATGCGTTCAGAACGGGTGAAACCCTGACGGCGGCAGTTAGCCGCGTGAAGCGCCGGGCCAGCTACGGAGGCAGATGGAAAGGCCCTCCTGAGCCGGCTCCACAGTCGAAGAATAACTGCGTGAGAGCGGTCTTAGCAATGAGAGTTGGTAAGACCATTCCCCAATCTGTTCATCGATCCAATGGAGCAGGACGTGTACGGACGTTCGCACGGGAAGCGACGACCGAGACTGCGGTGATTGCGCCGGTGGCCATGATCCCCGCCAGGACCACAATCTGGAACCGTCCTGCTTCCAGCGGCGAGACACCGCCGAAAATGGCACCGACAAAAGCACCCGGCAGAGTCACCAAACCCGTTGTCTTGGTCTGGTCAATCGAAGGAATCAAAGCGGAATATACGGCGCCGCGGGCCAAGTCCAACGTGGCTTGACGGGGAGTCGCACCCAACGCCAGCCACCCCTCAACTTCCTCCCAGTGGTCATTGACCGCCCCGGTGAATCGGCGACCGGCCAAGACCGCCGTGGTCATTGAATTGCCGATGATGATCCCACCGATGGCCAGCGCATAGCGAGGGGTCAACTCGATCGCGCCAGAGGCGAAAATGATGCCCATGCTGACCCCGATCCCCAAACTCATGGAGGCCCCAACACGACGAAGGTTTCGCCAGTTCCAGCCAAGACGCCGGGCAGCAGTTATCCCCGCGACGCTGAACATGACCAAGAGCGCCAAAGCAACGAACGTGGGGTTGGTGATCACACCGCTGAGAATGACACTGATGGCCGCGAGCTGGACTGCCCCTCGCAGGATCGCCATCGCCGGAGCCCACCGATGGGGCACTCCGTACCCGCCAAGGACTCCCCACGTCACTGCTGCGAGGAGGACGACGCCGAGAATGGTGCCCCAGAAGGCCACAGTTGTCATCCGCCCAGCCTATAGAGGGACGGCCATCGCCACGGGGCAATGCGCGGGACAATCAAGCCGCGTCATGGCCGCGAACGCCGGGACCGTCGCACCCGGGAAAGGACCGACTGCAGAAGAGTCCGGGCGAGCGAGAGCCCCTGTTCGAAGCCCACCTCCGGCAGGTAGGCGCGGGTAACGGCGCTGCCGATGGTCGGCAACGCGGCCGGATCGGGATAAACCATGTACAGCGGAACGTACCGGGGCTGGAATTTGGACTTGAAGCCAAGCAATGAGCGGAATCCATAGATGGGTTCAAGGGTGGATCCGAGTCCTTCAAGGAACCTGTCCATGGCGTTCGGGGAGGGGTCCGGTCCAGTCCCGCCGTCACTGGGTGGGGGTGGCGCCAGCGGGGCTCCCGACAGGCTGATGAACGCGTATCCTTCGTCCCGCAACGTGACGGCTGCGGAGGCTATGAGGAACTCGGCGCTGGCGCGCATGGCCGTGCTTCGCCTGCGGATCACATCCAACGTCCAGCCGACAACGACGCCGTCACTGTAGACAGGGAGCCATGAGGTCACTGCGTGCACTCTCTTGTCCTTATCAATGGCCACAAGACAACGAACTTCGGGATCGTCGAGCTCATCAAGGCTTCCGAGTGTGAAACCCATTTCGGGGATCTTTTTGTCCGCGACCCACTCTTCGGAGATCTCCTGGATTTGTGCTTGGACGCCTCGTGGCGCGGCGTTGTACGTAGTCCATTGAGCCTGGACACCGGCTTTCGCGGCGTTGTTCATTGCCGTCCGGATGTCCTGGAACTTCTTTCCTTTGAAGGTGACCTGGTCCAGGTCGAGGATGGTTTCCTGGGCGACCGGGACACCCGCCCAACCCCTGGCGGTGGCATGGTCTTTCACGTCCTGCGGCACGGAATAGAAGCAAGGGCTCCAGCCGTTCGCGGCTGCGTGGACCGAGAATTCGTCGAACGTTTTTTGCTGGTCCTCTATGGGGCCGACCGGTGGGCCCAGTGTCAGGGCCACACCGCCGATCACGCGATAGGCCACGAAACTGTGTCCGTCCGAAGTGAACCAGTACCTGTTCCCCGGCCAGGTGGTCATCCACGACAACGTTCCCCCGTTCTGGGTTTTGATGATGGCCCGTGCCCGATCTTCGTCCAGGCTGTGCCGGTTATGGGCCGGCCTGAGGAAGGTCCGGAGCAGCGCGGCTCCCGTCACGGCCCAGAAAACGATGCCCACACCCTCGTACACAGCCACCGCTCCGGGGCTCATTGGTACGAACGCCGGAGTCAGGTCGAACATATAACCCAGAGGCAGGAACCGGTCAGGGATGTCAGCCAGAATCCCGGCCAACCCGGGCTGCGGATTGAAATCCTGGGCCATGGCCGACGTCGCAGCCACGTATGTCAAGGCCAGGACCGCCGCCAGCCCCACGACGAAAACAGCCAGACGGAGGTAGGTCCCCCTCGGAGCGCGGACTGTAAACAGTTTTCGTCGGGTCAGCAGAAGCACCGCGAGCAGCAGGGGCAGCAACAACGGCAGAACAAGGGCAAACGGATGGCCATAACCGGCGCCATCCACAGCAGTCATACTCTCTGCTGCAGCGGTATCCGGAGCTGAGGGCTGCAAAACCGCAACGATGGTAGCCACAGCCATGGCGGAAAGTGCTGCTTGAATGAGCAGGGTTCCCGCCCAAGCGAACCGGCGTCCGCGACGCAACCCGTCGGCAAACAAGAGCAGCAGGAACGACGGAAGGACCGCCATGAAAGTGCCGCCCGCTCCGGCCCGCAATTGCAAACCAGCGGCAGCACAGTCCCTGGCCAGGGCGGGGTACGCGCAAAGCGTCTGCAATGTCTCAGGGTCCACCGGTTGGAGGTTGGTCAAGAGAAAGCGAAGAACCGACAAAGGACCTACCGCGTGGGGCGCCAGCCCGGCTACGACCGGCCCGATGGCCGTTACAGCGACGAGGAGCGCAATCAGCACCCGGCGTTCATGCCGGGAACTTACAGGATGCGGCGTTACCGGTCTACGTCCCGAGAGTACTGGTCCTACAAGAGCTCCCACGGTAGCGGCGAAGAGCCGTACCAAGTCGGCGAAACCACCGTTGTACAAAGCCAGCAGCAGGAGCAGGGCAAACACGCCCAATCGTATTCGGCGCCGCCATAGCGTCGTCATGGATGCGGTGGACGCCATCAGGACGGCGCAAACCAACGCGCTGGGGCCGGCAAAAGCGTTTCCACCAATTTGGCCAACCCAATCCCCCATCACGCCAGCCGCCACGGCCACGAACCCCATCGCGGCAGCAACTCCCACCACATGGCCCGCGGCCGCAGCCACGGCGAACCGGCGGCTGCCGATGCGGCGTTCCACCGGGACGCCTACTCCCAACAACAGCAGTATTCCGATCACGGCACTTGTCGGGTTGCGAGCCCAGAAAGCCGAACTCAGCAGCACCCACCAATGCTCGGGGAAAGACCGCGCTGTCGCGCCCAGGGGTACCCGCGAACCGTCACCGAACCCACCAAAAACTGCTGCCAAAATCCCGATAAGAAGGACGCAGCAAATGCTGACCGGGGCACCGGCGACGCTGGCCACGAGCTGGCCCAAACGACGGCGCTCTTGGGGCGCCACTGCAGCACCGTCCAAGTGCGTCATTACGGGCTTCCTCTCCGGGAACGGGAATGCAGACCGTGGCACCCGTCCCGCGCCAGGACGCCCCGGCCGAGCGGCGCGGACCAATCCGGCGCCACCTTGCTATTCCATCACAGGAACCTCGGAGGATGACGAAGTCCGGGGCTCTCTGGCCTGCTGCGCATCCGCAGCGGGAGCCTCCGTCCGGGACTGAAGGATGGCAGATTCAATCCTCAGGCAACAACCCATGAACACGAGAAGCGAGCCAACAACCAGCGGCCAAAGGACAAATGAGCCGGTCAGGAAGGACTGGATTGCAATGACGACGAATCCGATGAAGATGGCAAACGAACCGTTGCGTTGCGTGCTGATAGTGGTCGAAGAAGCCAAATGCGGTTCCCTTTCGAAGTGTTCAACAATGGAAGCTGTCCGGCCTCCGTTGCCCAGCCTGAGTGAGCTCAAAGTCTAGTGCGTTCCAAGAGTCGGTCGATGGACCTCTCCTGCTGCTCAGTGGAATAGCTCTCGTTGTCAAGCAGCGACACTGCGTTAAGTCCCTCGCTCAACGCCGAAACGTCCACCGCAAAGGACGTGACGTCGTCGTGGGTCCAGTCTGGTCGTGCTGCCGCAGCCAGCCGTTCAATGCGGCGCAGCAACATCCGGTTGCCCTGCCGGTGATGTTCCGCGATGTCCTCATCAGCAACGGCCGCAGCCAGGAAACTGACCCAGACCCGCGCTTCGTCGCTGGCGCCACGGAGACCTGCGGGCAGGGCGCGAACGACATCCTGGAGGGCGGCGAGAGGGTCCGGTGCGTTGGCCTCTACCTCTTCAAGCCGGGCAACGGCGCGTTCGGTCAGTGTCTTGCGCGCATGGACAAGAAGGCGACGCTTCGTGGGGAAAGTATGGAACACCAGCCCGGTGGTGCATCCAGCCTCCTTTGCCACGGCACTGGCTGTAATACGGTAGTGCCGACTACGGAATACCGCAACGAATGGGAGAGCAGTGAACGGGAGTGATCGTGAAGCAGCAGCGGATGTGCTGCGAGCTTGGGCGCTGGACGAAGATCTGAAGGAAAAGGTGATGGCCTCGCCCCTGCTGGCACCCGTTGCCTCCAGGATCGCACGCCAGTACTCGGCTGGCGACACCGTGGCCGACGCCGTGGAGGCAGCTCAGCGCTCGATGTCACGCGGGCACCTGGTCAGTATCGAATACGCCGGTGAAAGCGTCCGCGATGCCGACCTGGCCCGCCATGAAGCAACCGTCTTCCTGGAGCTGATCAGCGCACTTCGGGAAGCAAAAATTGCAAGCACCGTTTCTTTCGACCTCTCCCACGTTGGGCTGCTCCTGGGCCAGGATCTGGCAATGGAGAACGTCCGCGCGATGGCCAAAGCTCTCGCGCCGTTGGGCACTTCGCTCATGATCTCCGCGGAGGGCTCGGACCGTACCGACCTGGTCCTGGACACCTATGACGCCCTCATCGCGGAGGAACTGCCAGTGGGGATCACCATCCAAGCTCGCATGCACCGTAGTGCAGCCGACCTGGAACGTCTGCTGGAACGCCCGGGCGTCATCCGGTTGGTCAAGGGAGCCTTCCTCGAACCGGCCGACCGGGCCTACCAGCGTGGGAGCAGCGAGCTACAGGACGCATACCTCCGTTTGGCGGGCCGCATCCTGGAGGCTGGACACGCGCTGTCCATCGCAACCCACGACGCAGCACTTATCGGAAAACTCACAACAGAGCACCCGGACCTGATCAGTCGGCCGGACGTGGAATTCGAAATGCTGCTCGGGCTGGGCACCGCCACCTTGGACCAATTGCACAAGGACGGCTACACCACGCGGGAATATTCGATCTTTGGCGATCAATGGTGGTTGTACGTCCTGAACCGCATCGCAGAAGAACCCGAACGGGTGTTCACGGCACTCGTAGCTGCCGCTCAATAGACGGGGCCCCTCCTGCCGACAACCCGCGCGCAACAAATCAGTGCCGTAGGACGCGCGGCGTCAGGGGTTACGCCTTGAGGGAAAAAATATCTGGACACGGTCGCGCGAACGGCCGATGAACGGTGCCCGAAAGCGTGAGGAACCACGGTGTGGACCAGCCGGAGTGCTGGCCGCTAAAGTCGCCCGAGAATTCTCCATGGCGCTCGGGGCCTCCTCCGCCAGTGACTTGGACCGCAAGTAGCCGGGCCAGTCGGGAGGATCCTGGAGCTTCAGCGCTGGGGTCCCTAGCGAATCAGTCCGGCGACGAGGTTGATGGTGGTAGCGAGGACGATGGTGCCAAGGAGGTAGGACAGCAAAGCCTGGCGCAGAACTGTGGTGCGGATTGCGTCCGTCTTCAGGTCGGTGTCCGAGACCTGGAAGGTCATACCAACTGTGAAGGCAAGGTAGGCGAAATCCATGTAGCGCGGTTGTTTGCTTTCGTTGAAGTCCACACCGGTTTTGTCCCGGTAGTAAATGGATGCGTAGCGCAAGGTGAAAAGGGTATGGACAAGAAACCAAGAGAGTGCCACGCTGCCAACGGCCATGGCGATGATTGCGGCCTTTTTGCCTCCCTCGGCGTCGGCAGCGTCCAGCAGAATCAAAGCAACGCCGGCGAAACTGGCAATCGTTGCACTCAGCACCAGCGCATCCGCCCCTGCCCGTCCAGGGTCTTCGCGCCGGGCGTGTGCGGCTGTCGCAGATGACTGGAGCCTGCCTATGACCGTCCAAACCCAAACCAGATACGTTACGGACGCCGCGGCCCATCCGATCGCCGGGGCATAGGCCCAAGACTTCAGCAGACCGACCATCAAGGCAGTTACCAGACCCACGGCGATCATCACCGCGACCCGCAGTCTCGAGTGATGCGCCGTTGTATCAAAGTCCTGTTCGGGCTTGGCGGAGCCGTTGCTTTCGGTCATATCCGATCATCTCACCGGGAACGTCAATTCCCGCGTTGTTCCTCTGAACGACATGAGTTTTGGGCCCCCGACAGCACTGGGTCCAGCGACGTCACAAGCCGATCACCCTTCTGAGGCCAAACGAAGTGATCCGTGCAAGTTCCGGGTTGTCCTGAAGCTCGCTGAGCGCAAGTCCAGTTTCTTTGATTGCGCGGCGCATCGCCTGTAAGTTCGCAAATCCACTGGCCTCGGCAATATTTCCCAAGGAACGTCGCCACGAACCGGGCTCCGCAAAGAGTTCCAGAGCCTCCACGGTTCTCAGTGTCCGGATGTATTTGTTGACCGGGAGGGCTTCGTCCTCGAAAAGATAATAGAGGGCCCGACGGGACAGAAAGGAGTAGGCCACAACTTCATCAACGTCCAATGCCGGGTTCCTGTAGTTCATCCGAATGAACTTCTTGACCGCTGCGATGCGGGCCGGCTTCATGTCGGAATCTTCGGCCGGTGCTTCCAGGAGTGAACCGATCAAAGCTGTCATCATGGACCGGAAGACCGGCTGCAACCGCGGTAGGTCCCGTCCCAGATCCGGCTCCTGCCAACTGCACAACGCCGGCAAAATAAGCCCGCGGACCATGGGATGCGTCCGGATATCGCCGAGACCCTCCAACCTTTTCATCGACTGATCGTCCAAGCCCATCAGTTGACGGTCGAATTGGATTCTTACGGCGCTAAGACCTGATGGGGCATGGAAGCTCCCTGGGTAAGAGTGGTCCATGAACCGGACGCTGCCAGGGGCGATCTCCTCAGAGCGACCGGAAAAACTGAAACCCGCGCATGAACTTCGGAAATACAGTAACCAGTTCTGGGAACGGGCGGGAGCCCTCCAACGGCAGTTGGCGGGTTCGTTGCTGACATCCACGAGACTGAAACCGGGCCCACCAAGGCTCAGGGCAGTGGGGTTAAAGCCTGGCCGGACCAGTGTTTCGGTCTTTTCAAGCCGTGCTGGCGTATCTATCGCGTTGCCGTACCAACACCTCCAGTGTTCAAACTTCTCCTCCAGGTTCAAGTCCATCGGCACGCTGTAATGCGTGAGTCCTTCCGGGGATGGGTCGATGTCGCTGGTCGAGGGTGAGGATTTCATGAAGTGACGCCTTTTGGCTGCTGGACAGCCGTGGTTCGAGGGAAACTCAAGGCAACGAAGCAAGCGAGTGCAATGAGGACTTATAAGTCTAGGTGCTGGCGGCCTGTGGGTAGTGGTTCCGCCATTTGCTCCACTCCTCGGGATGGACGATGGGCTCCCCGAGCAAATATCCCTGCCCCACAGGGACTCCGAGCTCCATCACTGCGGCGAGTTCCCCCATCGTTTCAAGACCTTCAGCCACCAGGGTTGCACTAATACCTTCGGCGAACTTGACCATCGCGGATCCAAAGGCCTTCTTCGCATCGTCCGCGTCGAGTCCGGCGATGATTGTCCTGTCGAGTTTAATAAAGTCGGGCCTGAGTTGAAGTACATGCCGCATCGAAGCGAACCCCGCTCCCGTGTCATCGACGGCGATACGCAAGCCGGCTTCTCGCGCCCGCGCCAGGGAAGCCTTGAGACTCTCATAATCTGTCACTGCGCAGTGCTCCGTCAGCTCCAAGACGATCCTTGTCGGCGCAACCCGCGACTCTTCCAGCAGAGCGACCATCCGCCGGTCAAGACAGGCTGTTGGGGAGAGATTGACGGAAACAAAGAGATGATTCGGCAATTCCGCGGCGGCGTTGAGCGCCGTTTTCATGGCCAGGAACTCGAGCTCGGCCGCGCATCCTGACGAGGCAGCGTCAGCGAACCACTCCTCTGGTGACCTGTCGGGTTCCCCGGAAAAGCGAGTCAACGCTTCAACTCCCACCACGTGGCCGTTGCTAAGGTCACGGATCGGCTGGAAAGCCGTTGACAGCGTCCGGCTTGCGATCAAATCCTGAACTCGAAGTTCGGCGGCTATCCCAGGCCGGCCCCCACCACCTTGCCCAGCCAACCCGCTGGACTCCGATGTGCCTGACCGCCTCCAGCGCGTCAGCAATGACAGCAATGACAGCAATGATCCAGCGCGCTCCCATCGCTTGCCGGGCGCCAAGCGAGGACAGCTCGCTGTTTCCTCGCTGGATCCTATTGTTCTACGGAGCATGCCCCGCCCCCAGACTTCTTGTTGGCCCTAAAGATCAGCATTGCAAAACACTATGGTTCCTTAGCCGGCCAGCGGATCGGCATCAGCTTCACATCGTGCAGTAAGTGCTGCCTGGCGGTATCGATTCGTGCACGGCAGACAAGATATCGCCGCTCATTGCACTCGTTGAGTCCTACAAGGAGATTTTCTGCACTGTTCGTCATCAGAACTGCGGGGCAGCCCTTGGCCCGGGGCTAGTCTGAAAGAGTATTCCCGTCCGTCCGGTCTCCCCCAGACAGGACGGGCGGGTCTGTGCAATGCCGCACAGTGTTCGTTGCAAATCTCCCTTTCGCACCCTGACAGATCGGCCGGTTGCATGAATTCTGTAGAGGCTGCGGTCCCGGCTTCAACCCTGACTGGCGCGCAAAAAGTCGCGGTGGTGTTGATGCAGCTAAGTCCTGCCGGTGCCGCCTCTGTGTTCGCCCGCTTCTCCGAGCCTGAGGCCGAAGAAATTGCGGCAGAAATTGTCCGCCTCCAACGTGTCCCATCTGCTGTGGCAACCACAGTCGTCAACGAATTCCATGACTACGTCAAGAAGGGCCGCCGCTCCGCCCGTGGAGGTCGCGACTTCGCTGCAGGGCTACTCGAGGCGTCCTTCGGTACAGACAAGGCCGCTGGTCTCATGGACAGGCTCACCGGTGTGATGGTAGGCAAGTCCTTCGAGTTCCTGGAACCTATGGCGATCGAACAGATAATCGCACTACTCGACGGCGAACTGGCACAAACCACGGCCCTCGTGCTCGCGCATCTACGACCAAGCAAAGCATCAGCCATTTTGACGGGCCTGGATGACAACCTGGCCGTTGAAGTCTCATGCTGCATCGCCACCATGGGTCCAGTAGCACCGGAAGTGGTCGCAACAGTCGCGGAGGTCCTTCGGGAGCGCGCCGGTTCGGCAGCAAAGCTGGCAAGTTCGAACGAAAACCTTGGCGGCGTTCAACCTCTTGTGAACATCATCACGCGCACAGACTCAAGAACCGAGCGCACCATCCTTAACGGCCTTGATCAGGTCGACGTCGAACTGGCGGGTGAGGTCCGGGCGCAAATGCTTACGTTCAAGGATCTGGTCAGACTGGACCCACGCGACCTGCAAAAAATTCTGCGCAGGGTAAGTCCAGAGAGCCTGGCTACTGCACTGAAGGGAGCCCCCGTTGTCGTTCTGGAATCCGTGAAACGCAACATCTCCGAACGCAACCGGGAAATCCTGCTCTCGGAAATGGCAAACTCCGGGCCAATAAGAGCTTCACAGGTTGAAGAGGCCCGGGCTCAAATCGTCCGCCTCATACGGGACGAGACCGCATCCGGCACCATGGTGATCCATCGCGCCGAGGACGAGGACTACATAGACTGACCCTCGACATCTAATACTAAGCATGCTTAGCATTGCGTGGGTAAGCACACGGTTGGTGAGCAAGGTCAGGGATCAAGAATTCCCGGCTGGGTCCTTCATATATGCATAAACCCGGAGGGCAGCCTCTTATATGTCGCACATTGATCGCAAGGCCCTGATTGCCGCCCTCATCGGACTGGTTGTCGCGCTCGCTCCGGCACTGCTGGGTGCTCCCGAACTTGCGCCCTTGATCGGGTGGTCTGTCGCAGGCTGCGTCTTCCTGACCTGGGCCTGGATCAAGGCGTGGCCCGCCGGCCCGGAGGCCACAGGTGAACTCGCCCGCCAGGAGGATCGCTCTCGACGGCTTGTTGACTCCCTTATCACCGGCGCGACGTTCCTCAGTCTTGTGGCGGTTGTCTTTGCCTTGATCCGCAGCCAGCAAAAGGATCCAATAGGCGTGGCCGCCGCGCTACTGGCGGCCCTCAGCGTGGTGCTCGCATGGGCCCTCGTCAACACCGTCTACGCGTTCAAGTACGCCCGGATGTACTACCACGACGACCATCATCGCTTCCGCTTCAACCAGGACGAGGAACCGTCGTACAGCGACTTCGCCTACGCAGCATTCTCAATTGGCATGTCTTACAGCGCGAGCAACGTGAAGGAGTCATCGACCGCATCCCGCAAGATCGCCTTGGGACACGCGCTGCTTTCTTACTTCTTCGCCACCTTCGTCGTCGCAGTCGCCATCAACCTTGTCGTCAGCCTGGGACAGTCCGGTTAAACGGTCCGCTTAGGCAGGCGGGGCCCCGGTGGGTGGGGTTCCGCCAGGGCCGCCTCCGGGTGGCATTCCGCCGCCCGGGACGCTGCCGGCACTCGGAGTGGTGGTGGTGTCGACGGCGGCGGTAAGGGCCACCTGGTAGCCGGAAGTGGTGTCGCCGGTAACCTGCGCGAGTTGGAACTCACCCCCATCGTCGCCAAAGACGTTGTCCGAGGTCAGGCTTACCCGGGAAAGGTTAGAGCTTGAACCCTTGTATTCAGACAACGCGTACACCTTTTCGCTGATGTCCTGGGGCAACGCGACCTGGGAAGTTGCAATGGCCTTGGTCGAATCAGTGATGTCGTCCACGGTGGGGTACACCTCGAAGTGGATATGCGGCCAACGCCCTGTGTAGCAGGCGGGGTAAATCGAGGAGTAGGTGACTTTCCCGTCGCTGTCGGCGACCTGTACTCCGCGGAGGTAGGTTTCGTTCTGGATACCTTGGGAGTACATCGAATACCCGCCCTCGGCATTGCAATGCCACACATAGACAGCTGCGTTCTTAAGGGGGACGCCACCGTTTGCCATGTCAAGGATTATGAGGGTGAGCGTCATGGGCACGCCGGCTGCCGTGGTCCCGCCGCCGACGCTGGAGCGGATGTCACTTCGCACGATGCCTGACTGTTCAAGAACATCCGCACCGTTGGAACCATCGCCAGGATAAGGCCCGGCAGTCTCGTCAGGAATCTCAGTCAATCCGGAAGCGCCCGTGGCGGACCCAGTGGAAGCGTTGGCCATGGAGCTCGCGGCCGGGGTCTGGGCACTGGTGCTACCCGTGCTGCCGGGTGAGCAAGCGGCAAGGGCGACTGCTCCCATGCCGGCTCCGAATATCCCTAACATCGACCGGCGGCTTACTAAAGTCCCAATGTCGAAGGCAATGCCTTGGTCGACGACCTCGTCGTCGACGCGGTGGAGCGCCCGTCCCTCATACATGGGACCGTTGACGCTGTACTCGGGTTCAGGGATTCTGCTGCTCATGGTTCCTCACTCGACTGCTGGTATCAATGCTTACAGCCTTCATTGGCAATCAAGGGTCGGACTGTGGTGAAGCTGTGTTGCGCCTTTGAAGCGTGGCCGGGTTATAAACATCGCAAGCCACATCGGACAATAGATGTCCTCCCTGCCCCGCCCGCTCAATTGCCCTCAGTCGAGCAGCGCTACGCCGAACTCAGCGACGACGGTCCGCAATTCCTTGAGGTAGCGCTGCGCCTGGTCGGTCAGCGGAATTGCGGCGTGGCCGATCCAGCCGATCTCGATGCGTTCGTCTACGTCGAGCGGGATGGCGACGATCTCAGGGTCGAGCTGCCCGCTGATGATGCCCGTCGAGATCGTGTAGCCGTGGAGCCCGATCATGAGGTTGAAGATCGTGGCGCGGTCAGAGACCCGGATCTCCTGCTTACTGGACAAAGTGGAGAGAATTTCCTCGGCGAAGTAAAAGGAGTTGTTGGCACCTTGATCGAAAGTCAGCCGCGGCAAACCGGCAAGATCATCGAGTGTCGCACGCTCCTTTGCAGCGAGCGGGTTCTTCCGTGAAATGAATATGTGCGGATCAGCGAGGAAAAGTGGAGTAAACGCGAGCCCGGACTCCCTGAGCAGCTTGTCGATGACCTTCCGGTTGAAATCATTCCGGTAGAGAATCCCGATTTCGCTGCGGAGCGTCCGGACATCCTCGATGATGTCCCAGGTGCGGGACTCACGCAGTGAGAACTCGTATTCGGCCACATCAGAGGCCTTGACCATCCGGACGAAGGCGTCCACGGCAAACGAGTAGTGCTGCGTTGACACCCCGAGCAGACGTCGCCTCGGCGGCCTGCCAAGGTAGCGCTGCTCGAGGAGAGCGAACTGCTCCACGACCTGCCTCGCGTAGCCGAGGAACTCTACACCGTCGGCCGTGAGGGTGACTCCGCGGGCGGAGCGGAGCAGGAGCGCACGGCCCACCCGGGCCTCAAGGTCCTTCATCGCGGCGGACATTGTCGGCTGCGCTACGTAGAGAAGATCGGCGGCCGCGGAGATCGATCCCTCAGCGGCAACTTCTATGAAGTAACGGAGCTGCTGCAAGGTCAATCCGCTCGAAATTTGGGCCATAGGGAGATTCTATATGCACGCATAGCAACCACTAGTTACCTGATAGCCCTCGGAAGGTTGCACCATGGATACACCACCTTCTGAAAGGCCGTCTCCGGCCATCAACAACGGATTGGCAACATGGCAGACGACTTCACCTTCAGCATCACCACGACCCCCTTCAACGAGGACTACTCCCCGTCCGAAGGCTCGAGGATCACGACGAATTTCGCCAACCTGGCACGTGGCGAGCACCGCCAGGAGAACCTCCGCAACGCCTTGACCATGATTCGGCGCCGCTTCAACGATCTCGCAGACTGGGACAACCCGGACCGGGACCGTTACACGCTCGAGCTTGAGATCGTTTCCGTGCACATAGAGTTCACTGCGGAAGGTACGGATCAGCGGTTCCCGCTGTTCGAGGTTCTCGACATCCAGATCGTCGACCAGCTGAACGGCGTCCGTCACCAGGGAATCGTGGGAAACAATTTCTCCTCCTACGTCCGTGACTTCGACTTCAGCGTCGTCCTGCCGGCTGCAGCAGCAGAAGCCGGCAAGCCCGTTGTTCCCGAGGACTTCGGCGACCTTCACGGCAAACTGTTCCAGCAGTTCCTCGATTCCCCGGCATGCCAGGAACGCTTCCCGCAGTCGCCAGTGGTGTGTATCAGCGTCTCCACGAGCAAGACTTACCGGCGAACGGAAAACCGCCACCCCATCCTGGGCGTCGAGTACCAGCAGGACGAGTTCTCGCTGACGGACGCGTACTTCGCGAAGATGGGGCTTCAGGTCCGCTATTTCATGCCGCGAGGCAGCGTGGCGCCACTCGCCTTCTACTTCCGCGGCGACCTGCTCAACGACTACTCAAACCTGCAGCTCATCGGCACGATCAGCACCATGGAGACGTTCCAGAAGATCTACCGCCCGGAGGTCTACAACGCGAACTCCGCCGCCGCCGTCGTCTATCAACCGAGCCTGGGAGAGCAGGACTTCTCGCGGACGCAGATCGCTTATGACCGCGTCGAGCGTAGTCAGCTCGCGATCACGCAGGCGAAGTACACAGAGGAACACTTCATCACGCCCCACAAGGATCTATTGGACCAGTGGACCGCCAAATACCCCGCCCTCGTCAACTGACCCACGGAGAATCGCCAATCATGAACACACTCTTGCCCACCACCGTTGTTGGAAGCCTGCCGAAACCATCCTGGCTCGCACAGCCGGAGACCCTCTGGTCCCCCTGGAAGCTGGAGGGAGATGCGCTTCTCGAGGGTAAGCAGGATGCGCTGCGCATCGCGCTTCACGAGCAGAGCCGACGCGGCATTGACATCGTCAGCGACGGCGAGCAAACCCGCCAGCACTTCGTCACGACCTTCATCGAGCACCTCAGCGGGGTTGACTTTGAACAGCGCAAGACCGTGCGCATCCGCGATCGCTACGACG
Organism: Paenarthrobacter sp. AR 02; assembly: GCF_021538675.1. Classification (GTDB taxonomy): domain Bacteria; phylum Actinomycetota; class Actinomycetes; order Actinomycetales; family Micrococcaceae; genus Arthrobacter. The sequence continues at coordinate 57,763 of NZ_JAJUKH010000014.1, read as the reverse complement.
CGAGCGTGCCGACCGTCGTCGGACCGGTGCGCCGCGAGCGGCCGGTATTTGTCGAAGACGCAAAGTTCCTCCGCGCAACCACGGACCAGCCGATCAAATGGACTCTTCCCGGTCCAATGACGATGGTGGACACGCTCTACGATGACCACTACAAGAGCCGCGAGAAGCTGGCCTGGGAGTTCGCTGCGATCCTGAACCAGGAGGCGAAGGAGCTGGAGGCGGCCGGCGTGGACATCATCCAGTTTGACGAGCCCGCGTTCAATGTCTTCCTCGATGAGGTCAAGGACTGGGGCGTGGCTGCGCTTGAGCGAGCGGCAGAAGGCCTGCGCGCGGAGACCGCCGTGCATATCTGTTACGGCTACGGGATCAAGGCCAATAATGACTGGAAAGCGACGCTCGGCTCACAGTGGCGGCAGTACGAGGAGACATTCCCGTTGCTTCAGAGCTCCAGCATTGACATCATCTCGCTGGAATCCCAGAACTCCCACGTGCCCATGGACCTCATCGAGCTCCTCCGCGGCAAGAAGGTCATGCTCGGGGCAATCGACGTCGCAAGCGAGACGATCGAGACCCCGGAAGAGGTCGCCGACACCCTCCGCAAAGCACTGCAGTTCGTCGATGCGGACAAGCTCATCCCCAGCTCCAACTGCGGCATGGCACCGTTCCCCCGGGATGTCGCCTTGGCCAAGCTGAGTGCTCTCAGCGCAGGCACGAACATCGTTCGCGAGGAACTCGCCCGCAGGGTCTCATAACGATGTTTCACGCCTACCTCACAGACACCTGGCTCGAGGCTCCGAAGCAAAGCTTCCCGTCCTCCCTTTCGGCTGACGACTTCAAAGCATTGTTCCGTGGCCACCCAGGAGGTGTCGCCGTCATCACGGCGGATGCCGGCGAGGGACCGGTGGCACTGACTGTATCGTCGGTGGTCTCAGTAAGTGCGGAACCTCCGTTGCTGATTTTCTCGGTCTCGGCACTGTCCTCAGCGTCGAAGGTGCTTTCGCGCGCGGAAACCGTCGTCGTTCACCTGCTGGACGCCCACGACGTCGACTTGGCGAAGTTTGGAGCGACGCCAGGCACCGACCGCTTTGACCAGACGCACCGCTGGTCGGCCCTTCCGACCGGCGAAGCGGTGTATGACGATGTCCGCGCCTGGGTGCGCTGCGCCGTCATCAATCGTATGGAAGTGGGGACCTCCACGATCATCGCCGTCCACGCTTTGGAGTCACACGTGATGCGTGACGTCCAAGCCGGCGAGCCCGGCGATGCTCTGGTCTACCACAACCGTTCATGGCACCGTCTGGGCGAGCATTCGAGGCTCGAAGGCTGAGCGGCACAGCATCAACGTGAGGCGGAAACCCGAACAGGCTTCGCCAACAAACGTTTGCACAAAAGGAGGCCGACGGCGGCACAAAGTGTCGTCGTCGGCCCCCTTTCAAAGCCGCGTAGTGCCATCAAGCACAGACGCCGCCTTTAGGCTGCCTTGCAAAGTGTGACGTAGCTGCCACCGACTGGGTCTTTGTGGACGCCGAGAACTGTGACGTAACTGCCAAGGGAAACGTTTCGGTTGCCGGGGGCGGTGACGTAGGCACCTTCACTATGCGTCCGGGAAAGGGCAGTCGGCAGGGTTACGTAGCTGCCGCCGATCAATGCGGTTTTGGACACGGTGACTGCCGCAGCTGCGTCGGAGGCGGGTGCGGGCGTTGCGGGACGTTCAGTCAGTAAAGTCATGGGTTCTCCTTGGGGTTCAGGATCATGGCCAGTCCGGGATTCCAGTACCGCTCAAGCGGAAGGGTGTTTGCGGTTGTGGCGCGCCCTGCCGGCCCGGGAATGTTCACCGGTGCGGTACTCAAGGGCGGCTCTGGCCTATACCCAGCTTACCTCCTTATTTTGATTTGATCAAAATAAGGAGGGAGAGTCACCTACCAGCGCGGCAGGACGGGCACGGGACCTTCGGCCTCGATGAAACCGGCATCACCGCGGGCCAACCACTTCAGAAGGCCTTCCCGGTCCGATTCAATCCGCAGCGCACCGTCGCCAACCACCCATTCGTCGCGTTCCTCAGTAAGCAGGGTCATCCCCGGCGCGCCCTTGGCACGCATCGTCCGCACCACGGCCTCAATGGCGTTCAACAGCGAATCCGGGTCGGCTTCCTCGATGGTCCAGGCAGTATCCAGGTCGTGGTGGTGCACCACCACCTCGGAGACCCGCTAGGACGGCATTGGTGAGGAAGTAGTTTATGACTACGTCCTGGCCAAGCAGGGGCAAAAGAAGTAGCACGCACGAAGCATATTGGGGGAAAGGCGGTCCGGAGCTGATGCTGCGGACCGCCTTCGGCTTTTCCGGCCAGCGGGCTCCCGCGGATGGAGCGACGCTTTCCTTTGGAGCAGCTGACGACGATGTGCGACTCGTCGACAAAGGAGCCGTGCCAGGGGCCGGGCCGGTGGTTGCCTACTTCGGGATTGCGATCCCAAGCCTGGCCATACGACGGTAGATGGTGGCCCTGCTGATGCCCAGTTCTGCTGCCGCACCGCTTACTGTTACCCCCGGCGTGGAAAGGCAGCGAATGATTTCGTCGCGTTCCACCACCTCGATCCGACTGAGATGGCGGCTGCTCCCGCCCAGAAGATAAGCAGGGAGGTGACTCACGTCAATGGTCTCTGTCTGGACAGCGGCGGCGTGAATAACGCTGAAAAGTTCATCAATGTTCTCTGGCCAGCTATGGGCCATCAGTGCTTTTTCTGCCGCGCCGGTGAAGTTGATTTCCCGCAGGCGGGTTTGGCGGGCGGCGTAGCTGGCCAGGTGCAGGACATCCTCGCCGCGATCCCGCAGGGCAGGAACAGGAATCACCGTATCGACCATGCCCGCCAGGGGTTGCGGGATACCGTCATGACTTGCAGCTGTGACACCCCATGCGAGTGTTGGTGTGCTCCCGCCCTGGGAGAGTGGAAGCGACCGAACCGCCCGGAGGGCTTGCGCGTGGAGTTCCTGCGCCGCCCAAGCCGGCAGCAAATCTACGTTTTCGACGATCACAGCGGTAGCGGGTTTGGCCAGTTCCGGCGCCCATAAGGACAGCCACGCTTCGACGTCGGCAGGAGCAGGGACGGCCGCTGAGATGATACGGCTCCCGGGTTGAACATGCCGCAGCGCCTGCGCCAGGAGAGTTGCGCGCCCGGCACCCTGCTCCCCTACGGCGGCAACAACCCGTCCTGCCGCCAAGGCACCACTGGCCTGGTCGAGGGCGTTTGTCCAGGCCGACGAGATTTTCCGCACTGTGCCCGCTGCCGGCTCGAGCTTGCCTCTCTGGATGCGGAAAACGCCGCCCTTCGGTCCGGTTTTTCCTTTGCGGCCCTGTGATCTTGAAAGCATCAGGGCTGAGGTGTTGCCCGCAGCTGATTCCGCCAAAGCCAGCAGCAACTGCGGGGATGAGCGGGACCATGTTGTGATGTTGACACTGCCTTCCAGCAAGCCGGTGACGGGGTCGAAGACAGGTACAGCCGCGCAGGTGTACGTCCGAAGACTGGCGCTGTAATGCTCTTCCGCGCGTACGAGGGTCGGGATGCGGTCCGCGAGTGCCAATCCCATGCCATTGGTCCCGGCATCCCTTTCGGAGAAGGCGAAGCCTGGTGCCAGATGCACCTTGTCCAGCGCCCTCAAGAGGGAAGTATCTCCGCTGAAGCGGTTGAGGAGCCGGCCGTTGGCATCGGTGAGCATCAGGCTTAGGGGTTCGTTTGCCAGCGTGCCGTAGAGGCTGGTGAGCACTTCCTGGCCGCATTGGAAAAACAGCGAGTCGGACCCTGCAGGGCCAGCCCACGTCGGATCTACTGCCTCGGCGGAAACCCCGTATTCCTCGCTCCGTTGCCAGGAAGCAAGGAGGCGTTTGGCGGGAGTGGCGAGCTGGTTCACGTCATCGTGCGCGAAGCCGGCAGTCCCCTCGTCCTTGTTCGGCATCATCGCCGACCTCCTCGTCTCCATGTTTCGAGGTTACTTGGTCTCACCAGACCAATCAGAAAAGGATCGTCTCAAAATGAGACACACACCACATGTTGACGCCTGTTCCATCAGCCTACTCTCGAACTTGTCGCGACTACGGCAGTCGCCAGAAGGAGACCGGACATGTACAGCAAAGACGGCGAAAACTACTTTATTGTCGACGCCCACATCGCATTGTGGGACGCTCGCCCGGAGAACCAGCGGAACATCCCTGGTAAGCAGTTCATCGACTGCTTCTACGACTACCACCGCAACCTCTCTCCCGACGCGGAACAGTGGAGCTATGAGGAGTTCCTTTACCAAGGCGGTCAGCGCCTCATGAAGGATCTGTTTGAGGACGGCTACGTCGACCACGCGATCTTTCAGCCGGCCTACCTTGGCGCCTTCTACAAGAACGGCTTCGCGCAGGTCGAGGAGGCGTACGGCTTGGCCGCTGCGAATCCGGACAAGCTCACGTACAACCACTGTTATGACCCCCGGGATGGTGAGGCGGGCCTAGACCGGCTGCGCGCCGATCACGAGAAGATGGGCTTCAAAGGCGTGAAGCTGTACACCGCCGAGTGGCACGGCGAATCGCGTGGGTACAAACTCTCGGACCCGTGGTCCTACAGGTATTTCGAGGAGTGCCGCAAACTCGGCATCAAGAACATCCATATCCACAAAGGACCTACCGTACGCCCGCTCGACCGTGACGCCTTCGACGTCGCCGACGTCGACCATGCAGCCTCAGACTTCACAGACCTGAACTTTGTGGTCGAGCACGTCGGCCTGCCCCGACTGGAAGACTTCTGCTGGATAGCCACTCAGGAGCCCAATGTTCATGGCGGCCTGGCCGTCGCGATGCCTTTCATGCACACGCGGCCGCGGTACTTTGCCCAGATCATCGGAGAGCTCATCTATTGGATCGGAGAGGATCGGATCCAATTCTCCAGTGACTACGCCATTTGGACGCCCCGCTGGCTGATTGAGCGGTTCGTTGACTTCCAGATTCCGGAAGACATGACCGAGTATGCCCCGCTCACCACAGCCCAAAAGAAGAAGATTCTGGGACTCAACGCCGCAAAGATGTACGACATCCCGGTGCCCGCTGAGCTGCAGCTCCCCGCTGCAGATGAGACGAAGACAGGACCCCGGCAGCCCGAACGCGCAGATCTGGCAGGCGTCCGGTGACGGCGCTGCACGTCGGTCCAGCAGTTGCATCCCGCTGGGATGTCACGGAGGAGGACATCCGCCATGCCTTGGGCGCGGTGCTCGACCCGGAACTGGATGAACCGATCACCGATCTCGGCTTTGTTCGCTCCCTCAACGTCACAACCGTCGCCGGTGGCGCCAGGGTGGAAATTCACCTGCGCCTGCCCACCTCCTTCTGCTCGCCCAATTTCGCCTACCTCATGGCGTCCGACAGCAAGGATGTGATCTCTGCGCTGCCGGCGGTGACGCAGGTGGTGGTGGAGCTCGATGACCACCACGACTCCGATCTCATCAACGCCGGGCTCGCCGCGGACGCAGGCTATAGGGGCACGTTCCTGCATGAAGCCGAGGACAGCCTGGACGAGCTGCGGCAATTGTTCCAGCGCAAGGCCCACACCGCCGCGATGGAACGATGCCTCACTGATCTGTTGCGCACCAACGCCGGCATCGAGGAGACGATGATGGGAACCATTCGTCTCTGGGATCTTCCACCTGGACGGAATAAGGAAGCGTTGCTGCGCCGACGAGAGGCACTTGGATTGCCGGACGGTTCGGAGTCGATTGTCCTGGTTGACCACGAAGGGCAGCTTTATCCACCGGATGCGGTGCCGATGGCACTGCGTCGTGCACGCTCGACACGCATTTCCATTGACGGAAACGCACATTTCTGCCGGGGTCTGCTGCGGACACGCTATGAGGGATACGGCGCGGACCAGACACCACGAACCGAGGGCGCGGAAGCGGCGGACCACCACGAACTACTTCCACTGACAGTCAAGGAGATTCACCCATGAGCACCATGCGGGCCGTACAGGTCGTCGGCTACCACGAAGGCCTCAAAATGGCAGAAGTGCCACTTCCCCAGGTGACCGGACCGTTTGACGTCGTCGTCAGAATCGGCGGAGCCGGGGTATGCCGCACGGACCTGCACATTCTGGAGGGCCAGTGGGCGGAAAAATCCCAGGTCCACTTGCCTTACACCATCGGCCACGAGAACGCCGGCTGGGTACACGCAATCGGTGGCGCCGTTACCAATGTGAAAGAAGGCGACAAAGTCATCCTGCACCCCCTCATCACGTGCGGCCTATGCCGTGCCTGCCGTTCCGGGGACGACGTGCACTGCGAGCAGAGCAAGTTCCCCGGTATCGACACCAGCGGCGGATACGCCGAATACCTGCTGACATCCGCCCGCTCCGTCGTCAAAATCGACGACTCTCTCGAGCCTGCCGATGTCGCAGCCCTGGCCGATGCCGGCCTCACCGCCTATCACGCTGCCGCCAAGGCTGCCAAGCGGCTGACCGCAAGGGATACGGCCGTTGTCATCGGCGCCGGAGGGCTGGGCCACATAGGTATCCAAGTCCTGACTGCCCTAACACCGGCCCGCATCATCGTCGTCGACCGTAACCCGGCTGCCCTGGACCTGGCCAAGAAGATCGGAGCACATGAGGGCGTCCTGGCCGACGGGTCACAGGTCGAGCAGGTCCTTGCCCTCACCGGGGGTCATGGAGCGGAGGCACTTATCGACTTCGTTGGCGAAGGCGGCGCCACCGCCCAAGGCCTCGCCATGCTGCGTCAGGCAGGGGATTACTACGTTGTGGGCTACGGCGAGAACATCGATGTCCCTACCATCGACATCGTCTCAGCCGAGATCAACATCATCGGCAACCTCGTCGGCTCCTACAACGACCTTCAGGACCTGATGGCCCTGGCGGCTCGAGGTGCCGTCACCCTCCATACCCAGAAATACGCCCTCGATGACTTCCAACAAGCGATCAGCGACCTCGACGCAGGGAAAGTCCGTGGCCGGGCGATCCTTGTGCCCTGACAAGCAAACTCTGAAACAAGCAAACCCTGGAACAAACAAACCCTGGGGGCTCGCATCAACGTAAAGAGAGAATCGACATGAAACCATACATTGGCGTGGGTATCGCCGTCGGTGCACTAGCCGGGCTCTGGACGCAGGTAAGCACAGAACTTGGCCTCATCACCTGGGTGGCGTTCGTCGCGTGGGCATGCTTTTTCGCCGCAGGAGGAAACAGGACAGGATTCTCCAGAGGGCTTGCAGCCAACCTGTCCGGCGTCATCTACGGGTGGCTGGTGGCGCTTCTGACCACCTGGGTGCAATTCCCCGGCGTGCTCGCCGTTGCCGTGGCCCTTGCCGCACTCGCCATGTGCCTGCAGGCAGGCTGGGCGCCGCTCTCCTTCATCCCGGGAGCGTTCGCCGGGACCGCCGTGTTCTTCGGAACACAGTTGTCTTTGTGGCCCACCGTCATTGCCCTCATCATCGGCGCCGGACTGGGCTGGGCCTCGGCGTTCCTGGGCGACCGCATACAAGCCCTTATCAACAAGGCCCCCGCTGCGCCTACGACCGCCGGGCAGAAACGTCCGGTCGAAACAGCCTGACCAATCACCCGCAACGTCGGACCTTGTCCTTCCGAACGGGCCTATCAAGAGGGAAACAGAGTTGATCTTCATCACCGCAAAATTTGCCATCCTGCCTGCCCACGCCGATGCGTGGCCCGAAATCTCCAAGGACTTCACCACCGCAACGAACGCCGAGGAGGGCTGCCTGTTCTTCGAATGGGCCCGCTCCGTCGAAGATCCGAGCACCTACATCCTGGTCGAGGCTTTCCGCGACGATGAGTCCGGCGCAGCCCACGTGCAGTCGGACCACTTCAGGAAGGCCTGCGAGGAGCTTCCCCGATATCTTTCTGCGACGCCGGACATAGTCAACGTCAAGGTAGAAGGTTGGTCGAAGCTGGGGGAACTCGCAGTCAGCTAAGCGAATAGCCCCGAGAACTTTACCGCTGTGATGGACCGTCATCCGGGGAAGCCCCCTCAGGGGCTCCCCCGGATGACCAGAGCAGTTCAGCACCGTGCCCCAACGCGTACTTGTAGAGGAGACCACCATGAGGGTCGAAGATTTTCAGATTAAAGCCACACGTCCCGGCGCTGCCGGTCTGGGGGATGCAGGGTCCACGACGGCAGTTTTGGAGAGTATTGCCCGGCGGGTGCGCTGGACCGCCACCGCAATTGTGGATGCTGCCAACCGCGGGCGCACCAATACCAGCGGCATCAAGGTCGGCGGTCACCAGTCCTCCAGCGCCTCCATGGTTGAAATCATGACCTCCCTCTGGTTCTCCGAGCTGACCGAGGCGGACCGCGTGTCAGTCAAGCCCCATGCCTCTCCTGTCCTGCATGCCATAAGTTACCTCCTTGGTGACCTGGACGAAAGCAAACTCAGCACGCTTCGGCAAAAGGGCGGCCTGCAGAGTTACCCCAGCCGGTCAAAGGACCCGGACACCGTGGACTTTTCCACCGGCAGTGTGGGGATCGGAGCCACGGCCACCATCTGGGCGGCCATGTCACACCGCTTCGTGAGCGACAGGTACGCCGCATCACGGAAATCGGGTCGCTTCATCGGACTTCTGGGCGACGCCGAACTGGACGAGGGTGCTATTTGGGAAGCTGTCGCCGACCCCTCCGTTGGGCAGCTTGGCGAACTGCTCTGGATCGTTGATTTGAACCGGCAGTCCTTGGACCGGGTGGTACCGGACTCGCAGATCATGCGCCTGCAAGGCATGTTTGAAGCCGCAGGCTGGCAGGTCCTCACCCGGAAATGGGGAACCCGGATTCAGGAACTCTTCGCCCGCCCGGGAGGTGCGGATCTACGCCGCCGGCTCGAGACCATGCCGAACGAGGAATACCAGCGCATGCTCCGCTCAGCCGATTCTGAGATCTTCGACCGCTTGCGCTCCAGCAGTTCGACCCCCGCCATGGAAACCCTTCTCGGTTCGCTCACCGCCACAGAACAGGCCGCCGCGGTACGAGATCTCGCCGGACATGACATCGGACTGCTGCTTGACACTTACAAGCAAGTCGACCCTACCCGGCCCACCGTTATCTTTGCCTACACCATCAAGGGCCGCGGCCTAGCCACGGAAGGACATCCAAACAACCACTCGGCGCTCCTGTCCAAGGATCAAATGGAAGCCCTGGCCAAGACCTCCGGGATGGACCTTGGCGATCCATGGCAACAATTCCAGCCGGACACCGTCGAAGAACAAGCCTGCGCCCGTACGTCCCTCCGGCTCCGGCGCCGGCAACCCGATCCGGCTCCGACCCTCCCAATCCCCGATTCTTTGCCATGGAGCTACGGTGACAGAATTTCCACCCAAGCCGCGCTGGGACGGTTCCTGTCCGACCTGAAGCGGGCAGCGCCTGAGGTGGCCCACCGTGTCGTTACCTGCAGTCCCGACGTCGCCTCCTCCACCAACCTTGGTGGCTGGATCAACAAAACCGGGGTCTGGTCCGTTGGCGAACGCCAGGACTGGTTCGCGGACGACGTTGAACGGGTCCTCCGCTGGATTGAGAACTTCCAAGGCCAACACATCGAACTCGGCATCGCCGAAACCAATCTCGTGGGCTTGGTCTCCGAACTCGGAACGACCTGGAGCCGTTGGGGCCAACCGCTGATCCCGATCGCCACCATCTACGACCCGTTCGTGGCCCGCGCCCTCGAACCTTGGTCGTTTGGGATGTACGCTGGCGGGCAGTCCATCCTGATTGGAACGCCCTCGGGTGTGACCCTGGCCCCGGAAGGCGGAGCCCATCAGTCTCTCACCACTCCCTCCATCGGGCTGGAACAGCCGGAATGTACAGCTTGGGAGCCAGCCTTCGCGCAGGATCTGGAATGGTGCATGCTCGAAGCCATGAGCCGGATCGGCATTCCCGGAGGACGCTCGGCCTACTTCCGGCTCACGACCCGTCCACTGGATCAAGCCCTGGCTGCCATACCGACGGACGCGGTGCTGCTGGAGCGACGCCGTAGGCATGCGGTGGCCGGCGGTTACCGGCTAAGTGGCCATGACCCGGCCGAGGACACTGTGACCCTGGTCGGAGTGGGAGCAATGATGCCCGAAGTCATCGCCTCGGCCGCGCGGCTGAAGACATTTGGCGTCAATGCCGGCGTCGTTTGCCTCACCAGCCCTGACCTGGTCTTCGAATCCCTCCAGAACCGCAACTCCCTGAACCAAGGATCCAATGCGATCGGTTTCGACATCGTTGACGCACTCTTTCCGCGTCACGCCCCAGCGCCGCTCGTCACGGTCCAGGACGGACACCCACATACCTTGTCCTTCCTGGCTGGGGCGCGCGGGGACCGCACAGTCTCCCTGGGAGTAAGGGAGTTCGGGCAGTCCTCAGATCTGCAGGACGCCTACAGCATCCACGGAATCGACGAGGCATCCATCGTGAACGCTGCGCTGAACCTGATTCGCTAAGAACCGCCTGTTGCTGGCCGGCACCGATGACGCACCGCCGCTAGACCGTAGTTGGACCGGCCGCTCAGGGGCGCCCCCCCCAAACCGGGCCGGCCCAGGCGAACCGCATCTTCCGTTTCTCTTGACTTTCCTCCGCACCGTCGTCACTCTTGCAGACAGCAGGAGGGGGCGTCCGTCCGTTCCTGGTCCAGTGGAGGATACTGATGGTCCGTGCCAGGTCGCTGATTCGGTCCGCGGCCTCCGACGACCGTGTTACCCGCGTTGAATTATTCTTCGATCTGGTCTTTGTCTTCGCACTATCGCAGCTATCACATCATTTGCTGGAACATCTCTCATGGGTGGGTGCCGGAGAGACGTTCGTGCTTCTTCTCGCGGTCTACAAAGTGTGGGTTTACACGACCTGGTCGGCGACATTGCTGGACACTTCGCGGCTTGAGGTGCAGTGGATGCTGCTGACCGTCATGCTCGTCACGCTGTTCATGAACGCATCCATCAGCTCAGCGTTTGGTGCCTTCGGCTGGCTCTTTGCTGTGAGCTATCTGTTGGTCCAACTGGGCCGCGGCGCGTGGATGCTGAGCGTCGGACTCGACAGGACTACCCACAACCATTTTGTGCGCACCCTGATCTGGGGGTGCATGAGCATGCCGTTCTGGATTGCCGGCGTCCTCTTCGGTACGGAACTTCGCCTGATGTCCTGGGGTGTCGCTGCCGCGATCGATCTGGGCGGACACATGCTGGCCCACCGTCTGCCGGGCCGGAAAACCGAAGGAAGCCGGGTCCCGCTGCCGGGAGAGAGGATCTTTGAACGGTTCGGATTGTTCTACCTGATCGCGCTCGGCGAGACGATCCTCTCCACGGGTTTGGCCATTGCAGGCAATCTTGAGGACCCGCTGATATTCCTGACCGGGACCATCAGCCTGGCAGGAAGCGTCGCGATCTGGTGGTGCTACTTCCATGGCCTCGAACAGGACATTCTGGAGAAGCTTGCTTCTGTCGATGATCAGTTCCGACCCGGCATTTTGGCGGGAAACACCCTGCTCGCGTTACTGGCTGGCCTGATTCTGGTGGCGGTTGGGGATCAGCTCGTGATCACCGACCCGGCAGCCCACTCCAATCTGCCGACGGTCCTGCTCCTGTTCGGCGGGCCGGCTCTCTTCCTTGCTGGCCGGGGCCTTTTTATTCGACAAGTACTCGGCACCCGCCGACCATCCGATCTTGTCGGCATTGGAGCCTTGGTAGTGCTGGCAGGTTTGAGCTTTCTGTTTCCCGTCTTCCTTGCCGCTTTCGCGGCTGTTCTCCCCCTCATAGGCGTTGCAGTTTCCGACTCCGTGAACCGCCGGCGTCGACGGCAACAGGGAGCCTACTGACGCTGGTGGACACCAGCGAGAGCGGAGCGAACGCCAACCCGGGCCTCAAGGTCCTTCATCGCGGCGGATATTGTCGGCTGCGCTACATAGAGAAGATCGGCGGCCACGGAGATCGATCCCTCAGCAGCAACTTCGATGAAGTAACAGTGAGTGATACGACTGCCTCCTCGGATCAAGCCAGACTCAACCCACCGCTGTTGGGACAGTCCCGAAGCCTCCGATTGTCAGTGGTGCAGTTGCATGCGTTGAAGGACCGTGGCGGAAATTTCTTCCACGGACATGGAGGCGGAGTTCACGTAGGGAATGTCGTTTGCACGGTACATGTCCTCCGCGTTGCGAAGTTCAAAGGTGCATTGGTTCAGCGACGCGTAGTTGCTGCCCGGCCGGCGTTCCTGGCGGATTTGGCTCAGCCGGACGGGCTGGGAAGTCAGGCCAAAGCACTTGTCCGCGAACGGCAGCAAGGGTTTCGGCAGCGCCATGACATCAAAGTCCTCTTCGACCAACGGGAAGTTCGCTGCCAGGATGCCGTGCTGCAGTGCAAGGTACATCGTGGTGGGTGTCTTCCCACAACGGGAGGGCGCGATCAGTATCAGTTCGGCGCGTTCGAGCGCACGGAGCGACTGGCCGTCGTCGTGCTCAATGGCATATTCGACGGCGGCCATACGGGACTGGTACCGGACGGCGTCGCCCACGCCGTGTGCCTGGCCCGGTTTTCCGTTGGCGGCCGCGCCAAGCGTTTGTTCGAGCTTCCCGATGTGGGATCCGAACAAGTCGAAGAACTGACCACGGCTTTCCGACAGCACGGCACGAATGTCCTGTCCCACCGCAGTGGAGAAAATGATCGGCACAGGACCGGAGGCTGCCACCTTGTCGATAATCGCTACCACCTCGCGGGCTTGCTCAATGGTGGTGATGAAGGGAATGGTCCGCCGTTCAAGCCGCTGGCCGGGAAACTGGGTCAACAAGGTGTTGCCCAGCGTTTCAGCGGTGATACCGGTGCTGTCAGAGAGAAAGAACACCGTAGGGGCGGACGCCGCGCCCGCCCCCACGGTTTGGTTGTCTGCCACTTAGACCGCGGTGCTGGTGGTCTTAGCCAGGCGCAACCAGGTCTCGGTGACTGCGTCCGGGTTCAGCGAGATGGAGCTGATGCCCCAGGCAAGGAGCCACTCCGCGAAGTCCGGGTGGTCACTGGGGCCCTGGCCGCAGATTCCGACGTACCGGCCCTTGGCGCGACAAGCACTGATGGCCATCTCCAGCAGCTTGGTCACTGCCGGGTTCCGCTCATCGAAGCCTTCAGCCACAAGCGCAGAATCCCGGTCCAGGCCCAAAGTGAGCTGGGTGAGGTCGTTGGAACCGATGGAGAACCCATCGAAGTACTCCAGGAACTCGTCCGCAAGGAGCGCGTTGGCAGGCAGCTCGCACATCATCACGATCTCCAGTCCGTCCTCGCCGCGCCGCAGTCCGTTGGCGGCGAGGAGGTCGATCACGCCACTGGCCTCGTCCAATGTCCGCACGAACGGGACCATGAGCTTGATGTTGCTCAAGCCCATCTCGTTGCGAACGTACTTCAGCGCCTCGCATTCGAGTTCGAAAGCCTGCCGGAACGCCGCTGAGAGATACCGCGACGCACCCCGGTACCCGATCATCGGGTTCTCTTCCTCGGGTTCGAACGCAGGACCGCCGACCAGATTGGAGTACTCGTTGGACTTAAAGTCCGAGAGCCTGATGATCACAGGTTCAGGGGCAAACGCGGCCGCGATGGTCGCGATGCCTTCAGCCAGGCGGCGGACATAGTAGTCGCGGGGACCATCGTAGGCCGCCGTCTTTTCCTGTATCAGCCGGACGGTGTAGTCATCCAGGCTCGCCGGGCGCTCGATCTCGCCGGCGACGGCCAGCAAGGCATTGGGGTGGACGCCGATCTGCCGGTTGATGATGAACTCAAGGCGGGCCAAACCAACACCGTGGTTGGGGAGCTTGGCGAAACTGAACGCCTGCTCCGGTGTCCCGACGTTCATCATGATCTTCACCGGGGCCTCGGGCATAGTCTCCAAGCTGGTTTCCTGGAGCGTGTACTCCAGCAGCCCTTCGTAGACCAGCCCGGCTTCGCCTTCGGCGCAGGAGACTGTCACGGGAGTGCCGTCCTTGAGGATCTGGGACGCGTAGCCGGTTCCGACGACGGCGGGAATCCCCAGTTCGCGGGCGATGATCGCAGCGTGGCAGGTCCGCCCGCCACGGTCCGTGACAATCGCGGCGGCCTTCTTCATAATCGGTTCCCAGTCCGGGTCCGTCATGTTCGCCACCAGGACATCACCCTCCTGGAAGGAGGCCATCTGCTCAATGGAGGACAGCACCCGCACCTGCCCGGCGCCGATCCTCTGACCGATCGCGCGGCCTTCGACCAAAACCGTTGAACGCTCAGCGAGCGTGTAGCGGGACGTGACGCCCGCTGCTTTACGGGACTCCACGGTTTCGGGCCGCGCCTGCAGGATGTAGAGCTCCCCGTCCACCCCGTCCTTCCCCCACTCGATATCCATGGGACGGCCGTAGTGCTGCTCGATCGCTACGGCGTGGCGTGCAAGCTGCTCGACTTCAGCATCCGTCAGGCTGAAACGGCTCCTGGAATCCTGGGGCACCGGGATGAAGTCAATGGTCCTGCCAACTTCGTCCGAATCCGTGTGCACCATCTGCACGGCCTTCTCCCCCAGCCCGCGCTTGAGAACTGCCGGCCTGCCAGCCGCCAATGCCGGCTTGTAAACATAGAACTCGTCAGGGTTCACGGCCCCCTGGACCACGGCCTCGCCGAGGCCGTAAGAGGAGGTGATGAAGACCGCATCCTGGAAACCGGTCTCTGTGTCCATCGTGAACATCACGCCGGAAGCGCCGACGTCGGAACGCACCATCCGCTGCACACCGGCCGAAAGTGCCACTTCCGAATGCGTGAAGCCGTGATGAACGCGGTAAGCAATCGCGCGGTCGTTGTACAGGGATGCGAAAACGTCCTTGATAGCCAGCAGGATGTTGTCGATCCCGCGGATGTTCAGGAACGTCTCTTGCTGGCCGGCAAAGGAGGCGTCAGGAAGGTCTTCGGCTGTTGCGCTGGAACGCACCGCCCATGACACATCCCCGCCATGCTCCTCGGTCAGGCGCTGGTAGGCCGCGCGGATTTCCTCTTCGAAACCGGCAGGGAACGGCGTCTGACGGATCAGGTCCCGGATCTGCCCGCCGACCTTGGCCAAAGCGGCCACGTCGCCGCTGTCCAAGCCCTCCAGGATGGCTTCAATCCGTGTATCAAGCCCCGACTCCGCCAGGAAACGCCGGTAAGCGTCCGCCGTCGTCGCGAATCCGTCCGGAACCTTCACCCCAGCCGAGGCGAGATTCCGAACCATTTCCCCGAGTGATGCATTTTTGCCGCCAACCTGGTCAAGGTCGGTCAAGCCAAGCTCAGAAAACCAAAGAACGTTAGTCATAAATTGTGTCCTCCATTGGGCACGCTCTGACAAGCGCTGAAAAAACTAGGTCTTGCAAGGATCAGGGTCCTTGCGGCTGGAAGCAAATGAAAGTGACCCATGCAACAGCCTCAACAGGTAACGGAAAGTCACTGGACTGGCTTTTCAGACCGGACTTATGGCAGACATCCCACCCAGCTGTCATAGGGAGCCCCGCCGCCGAAAAAGCCTGAAGCGCCGGTATCGAAGGCGTACGCGTTTGAGGTAAGTGAGATCCTCGCGGGCATTCATTCACTTCACAGCGCTTGGAACCATCCGCCGGTCCAAGACCATGCGCCAAAGGACTGGCCCCTGTTGGCAAAGCGAGCGAAGGCAACCAGACAGCCATGGGCCGACGAACTCGCGTCTCACGTCGAGAACTTTCTCACCATCACCAACCTCGTCAACACGTGCGGACGTCCGGGTCCTGTCGTGCTGACCCACAGGGACAGGTGGAACATCCTCAGGTGTCTCGCCGGTGTCGAGGCGACCACTGGCCCTGAACTCGCCCTGTCGCATGAGTCCGTGAACAACGGGATCCATGGGCTCCCTATCCTGTTCGAGCGGCTTCCCGAACTCGAGGCGCTGCTTCTGCCGGACTGACATCCTTTGACTGCCCGGTCGGGCGGCGATGGGCCGGCTCACGCCTGCGCTCGCAGAGGTAGTCGTAGGGCGCAGTCATATGAGTGGCATCGACAATTGACTTGATGGGTTCGATGCGGGCCATGAACGCGTCGTAATCGGTTTCAGAGTCGAAGCGGACGTCAATGAATACTCGGTCCGTCCTAGCTGGGACCGCCGCGGGCAAACCCCGCCAGGACGGCGTCACCCAGGCCCTGCCGTAGACTCCGGGACGGCCTCCCGTGTGCATTGGCCGATTCTTGAAGATACTCGAGCCAGTCGCCGTAGTCGGTGATGTCCGCGCTGGCCGCGGAGGCGACAGCGTCGCACGCGAATCCGACCGCCGTCGTGCCGTCGTCGAGTTCGATCGAGCCAAGGAGCATAGGTTCGGGCAAGGCTGCCAGGAACCGTCCCAATCCGGCCTCGGAAACGTACCAGCGCTCCCCTGCCAGCGCGGTCCCATCCGTCGAGCGGTACATTCCGGGCTTCGGCGGATTCGTGTCAAGGGCGACCATTCGGTATCGGGGTGCTGTCCGAACGGGCCCGTCCCAAACGGCGCCGAGTTCCTCCAGCTGTGGTGCCAGTGGCTGGCCCCGGCGGTGTGCCCCAATCACCACCAACGGAACAGCCTCCGCACCCGCAGTCACCGGCCAAGGAAGGGACGACGACGGCCTGCCGCCTTCCGCGCCTGCCTCCGGGGCGGCTCCGGAAACAAATAGCGGCGGCGGTGCGGGCGTCGCTTCGAGGCGGCGGGCAAGGCTGGCCACGACGGCGTCGTCGAAAGTCCTGCCCACCAAGGTCAGCCCGAACTGGGCACCGTCCACCTCCCCTGCCGGGACGGCCACGGCGCACAGATCGAACAGGTTGCAGAAGTTGGTGTAGGTGCCCATCAGCGAATTCACGCCGACGGGATCAGGGGCTACTTCAGCAATTGTTGGGTGGAAGACTGTGGTGGGAATCAGCAGCGCATCGAAGCCGTCGAGGGCCGCCATGGCCTCCCGTTTCAGCGCTTCCAGCCGGGCAGTGTCTGCAACATACCGATGCGCCGGCACGTTGCTGGCAGCCCCGATGATGGACGCAACAGTGGGATCGATGTTCCCGGAAGCCTCTGTTCCGGCGTCGAGCGTTTCCAGGAAGCTGCCCACCGCGGCGTAGCGTTCGGCGACCAGGCCGCCGTCGTACAGCAACCGGGCTGCCTCGAGGAAAGCGTCGAATCCGATGGGTTCGATGTCCACACCGGAAGCCTGCAGCCGGTCCACGTGGCGGGCGAACTCGGTCGCCCAGGTTCCATGAAGGGCCGGAAGGGCCGCCGGGTAAGCCACCCGGGGTCTCTGCGGCGCGGCGAGCCGGATGTCCGCCGGCCAAGCCCGCGAGTTTCCGGCCATGATGCCCATGGCCAGTTCGGCGGTGGCCAGGTGCCGGGCGAAGATGGTGACGGCGTCCCAGGACCGGCAGGCAGGCACAACACCGACGGTAGAGACGATACCCAGGGTCGGTTTGATACCCACGATGCCCTGCAGGCCTGCGGGGACACGACCGGAGCCTGCAGTGTCTGTTCCGATCGCTATGTCCACCAGTCCGAGGGCAACGGCAACAGCGGAACCGGAACTGGAACCCCCGGAGATGTACTCCGGGCGCCGTGAGTCCCGAACTGCACCGTAGGGGCTGCGGGTCCCCACCAGGCCGGTGGCGAACTGGTCCAGGTTGGTTGTTCCGACCACGAGTGCGCCGGCTGCCCGGAGACGGGCAACCGCTTCCGCGTCCTCCGTCGGTGTATAGGCAAAGCCGGGGCACCCCGCCGTAGTTTGGATTCCGGCGACGTCAACGTTGTTCTTCACCGCCAGCAGGAGACCGGCCAAAGGCAGGTCCGCGCCCCCGGCAACTGCGGCGTCAACGCTCGCCGCCTCGGCCAACAGCTCCTGCGGTGTCCGTAGCGTGATCCAGATTTCGGGGCGGTCCACCGTGACGATCGCTGCCAGTGCAGCATGCACACGGGTGGTAGCGCTGCCGTTCATCACCGTGTTCATACTGCTGCTTCTTCCAGTTCGGGTGCTTGCCGGTCGTCGCCGTCGGGCTCCAGCTCCATCCCACCGAGCACCACAACCGCTTCCCCGGCTACCACTTGGGATCCGGCCTTCGGGAGGACACGGAGCACCACGCCATCGCAGGGGGCTTCAAGGATGGTTTCCATCTTCATGGCCTCCAATGACACCAGCGGCTGGCCCTTCGCTACCCGTTCGCCTTCCGCAACGTCCACTTTCCACACACTGGCAGCGAAGGGCGCCGAAACCAGGGAACCGCCTTCGGGGACTACTGCCTCCTCTGCAGCGGGGGCCTCAACGCCGACCAACGCTTCCGCACGGTCGAACTCGCCGGCATCGGCCCATGCCTGCCGTTCCACTGCGAAGGCTGCGCCCTGCTTCTGGCGGAATGCCTCAATGGACTCGTGGTTCTCAGCCAGGAAAGCCTCGTGCTCGGCCAGGGAGAAGGTGCCGTCTTCGATTTCCACGCCGCGGCCGCGGCCGGCTGCCATGTCGGCCCGGAGGTCCAGGAGTTCCTCGGGACTGACCGGGTACCAGGAAATGCGGTCGAAGAAGCGAAGCAGCCATGGCGACTCAGGCTCAAAGGGCGCAGAGTCCGCGTACCGGGACCACACTTGGGTGGTGCGGCCAACGAACTGGTAGCCGCCGGGTCCCTCCATGCCGTAGATGCACATGTACGCCCCGCCGATTCCCACCGCGTTCTCCGGGGTCCAGGTGCGGGCCGGGTTGTACTTGGTAGTCACCAGCCGGTGCCGCGGATCCAAAGGGGTGGCCACTGGCGCGCCGAGGTACACATCCCCCAGCCCGAGGACCAGGTAGTCGGCGTCGAAAACCGTATCAAAGACATCATTGACGGAGTCGAGGCCGTTGATCCTGCGGATGAACTCGATGTTCCATGGGCACCACGGTGCGTCATCCCGAACACCGGCCATGTACCGTTCGATGGCCTCGCGAGTAGCCGGATCGTCCCAGGAGAGCGGAAGCCGGACCGTCCGGCTCGGGACCACCAGTTCGGAGCTTGCCGGGAGCACGGCTTCGACCTCCCGAACCACATCGAGCAGCCGCTTCGTGGACAGGACAGAGGGGTCAACCTTGATCTGCAGCGACCGGATCCCGGGGGTCAGGTCAACGATCCCGGGAACCCGAAGCCGTTCAAGATGCTGGTGCAGCGCGTGGACCCGGGCACGGAGCCCAAGGTCCAGTATCATCTCACCGTATTCCACCAGCAGGTTGTCGTCGCCGGAACGACGGTAAGTCACGGCAGGCCTGCCGTCGGCCTCCGGCACCCTGCCCAATACGCCGTCGTCGCCGTCGCCGCGGGGAGGACGGCTGGTAGTTCCCGTCAACGACGACCACGCAGCATCCCCCGGCAGCACCAGCTGGCGGCCGGGGCCAAGGTCCTTGGCAGAGGGGGCTTGGGTGACTGTGACCGGGACAAACCTGACTTTGTCCCCTGGCCGAAGCTGGCCGAGCTTCCATCGGTCTGCGGTGACTACGGTGACCGGGCAAACGAAGCCGCCAAGGCTGGGGCCGTCAGGCCCGAGCAGGATGGGGGTGTCCCCGGTGAAGTCCAGGGCGCCCACTGAGTAGGCGGTGTCGTGAATGTTGGAGGGGTGCAGCCCCGCCTCGCCGCCGTCGGTCCGGGCCCAACGCGGCTTGGGTCCGATGAGCCTGACGCCGGTGCGGGCCGAATTGAAGTGCACCTCGTAGTCCGTGGCGTACAGCTCCTCGATGTCCTCGCGCTGGAAGAACTCGGGGGCACCGTGCGGCCCCTCGACGACCGTCAGTTCCCACGTGGAGGTGAGCGCGGGACGGCTGTCCAGCGGAACAACCGCCGTCGGTACATGCCCGACGGCGGAGGTCACCGTACGAAGCACGTCACCGGCACGCAGGACGCGCCCGGCGTGGCCACCGAACTGGCCAAGTGTGAAGGTGGAGGCACTGCCCAGGTATTCGGGCACGTCCAGCCCGCCTTGGAACAGGATGTAGCCTCGCAGGCCCCTGCCGTTCGCCGTGCCGACGTCGAGTGTTCCGCCTGCCGGCACAGTGACCGGTGTCCAGGCGGGTACGTCGAGCCCGTCAACAGTGACCGCAACCTCGGCCCCGGTGACACAGACGGTGGTCGCGTGGGTGAAGGTGAGGCTCGGCCCTGTCATGGTGAACTCAAGGCCGGGCGCGCCCTCGGCGTTTCCAAGTGCGGTATTCCCCAGGCGGAAGGAGAGATCATCCATCGGTCCGCTCGGCGGCACGCCGATCTGCCAGAGACCGGTCCTTCCGGGCCAGTCCTGGACACTCGTCTGCAGCCCGGGGCTGTTAACGGTAATGCGTGGTTCAGGGTCCCCCACGTTGTCCAGGGTGCTGGTGGAGTGACGGACCCTGCGGACCTCATCCAGGTCGGCGGCGGCACGGAGCATACCCAGGTTGGTCTCGATGCCGTCGATCCTCGTGCTGCGAAGCGCCAGGGCCAGCTGGTCGAAGGCGGCCGTCCGGTCCGTGCCGGAAGTGATGATTTTTCCGAGCAGCGGATCGTAGTTGGTGGAAACCTCGGTTCCGGTCCCTGCCCATGCATCAACCCGTGCTGCTTCCGCGCCCGGGTAGGTGGCGTTCGTGATGATGCCGGCGCTCGGCTGGAAGCCTCGGGCCGGGTCCTCGGCATACACACGAGCTTCAACGGCGTGGCCGGTCACGGGCATGGCGTCCGGGACGTCGGCGAGGACGGCGTCGGCTTGCGCGCCGCCTTGGGCGAGGCGCAGCATCCACTCCACCAGGTCGACGCCGGTCACAGCTTCGGTGACCGGGTGCTCGACTTGGAGCCGGGCATTGACTTCCAGGAAGGACGCTTCCTGGCGCGTGGAGTCGTAGACGAACTCGACGGTGCCGGCGGAGCGGTAGGAAAGGGAAGCGCAGAGGGCACGGGAGGTGCGGTGGAGTTCTTCACGCAGCTCATCCGGAAGGTCGGGCGCAGGGGCTTCCTCAAGGACCTTCTGGTGCCGTCGCTGGAGGGAGCAGTCCCTGTCGCCAAGGCTGATGACGCGCCCCTTGCCGTCTCCAAAGACCTGGACCTCGATGTGCCGGGCGTTTTCCACATACCGTTCGGCGAAGACGCCGGCGGTCCCGAAGCTTGCGTCTGCGAGGCGGGCAACACGGGGAAAACTCTCCGCGAGTTCTGCTTCGGAACGGCACACGGTCATGCCTATGCCGCCACCACCACCGGTGGCCTTGAGCATCAGCGGGAACCCGATCTCCTGGCCTGCCGCGACGGCGGCATCTACATTCTCAAGCAGCCCCGACCCGGCGATCATGGGCACCCCGGCCGACCTGGCGGCGTCGCGCGCGGAATGTTTGGTGCCGAAAATGCGCAGCTGCGCGGCCGTGGGGCCGACGAAGACAAGCCCGGCCGCCTCCACGGCTTCGGCGAAGCCTGCGTCCTCCGACAGGAAGCCGTAGCCGGGGTGGATCGCACCGGCGCCGGTGGACCTGGCCGCTTCAAGGATCGCGTCGACGCGCAGGTACGAGTCTTTGGCGGGTGCCGGCCCCAGAAGGACGGCTTCGTCGGCAAGCAGGACGTGCTTGGCGCCCCGGTCTGCTTCCGAGAAGACCGCTACTGTCCGTAGTCCCAGCTTCCTGGCGGATTCGATGATTCGGCAAGCGATTTCGCCGCGGTTGGCGATCAGGAGGGTGTCAAAGGTGTTCATCGTGCTGCCTCCGGTCGGGTGACAATCATGCGGACGGGCGTGGGGTTGAATCCGTTGCAGGGGTTGTTGATCTGGGGGCAGTTGGAGACAAGAACCAACGTGTCCATCTCGGCGCGCAGGGCAACCCTCTTGCTGGGGGCGGACAGCCCGTCAACTATGCCAAGGGCGCCGTCGGGGTCCACCGGGACGTTCATGAACCAGTTGATGTTGGACACCAGGTCTCGTTTTCCCAGGCCCCAGCGCGAGCCCTCGATGAGGAAGTTCTCCACGCAGGCGTGCTGTTCGCGGGTGTGCTGGCCGTAGCGGAGGGTGTTGGATTCCTGCGAACAGGCCCCGCCGATGGTGTCGTGGACGCCAACTTCATCTGCCACCACGGTCATGAGTGGCGCGCCCGTGTCCGCCCTGAGGACCGAACCAGTGGTCAGGACAATCGATTCCTGGGCCGCGATGGTAACGGCTGCCGAGTAGCGGACCGTGGTGTCTCCGGCTGCGTAGAGGAGGCAGTCCACCGCCTGGTTGCCTTCCAGGTCCACAATGGTCAGCACGTCCCCGGCGGCCACGACTGCCGACCAAGGGCCACGCGCCTGAACGAACTCGTCCAGAATCACAGGGCCGACGGGAAGGGCGGTTTCGGAGGCTCCAGGAAACATCTGGGTGGTGATTGCTGTGGTCATCGGGCGTTCCTTGCGGTGAGGTCGTGTTCGGTGTTGCGGAGAGCCTGCAGGTGCTCCGGGGCGAGCGGGCCGAGCAGGGTGCCGGCTTCCAGGGCGACAAGGTCCTGTGGCGCCTGCCAGGCAGTGATGTCCACGGCCGTGCCGCTGAACGCGTCCCGCGGATCCAGCGGATGGGCGGTGTTGGCGAGGACCAGAACTGCGTCCATGTGGAGGAGCAGTTCGACGGCGGCACGTGGCCCCGAGCTTCCGATGAACGTGATGGTGCCGCTGGGGTCCACCTTGATGCCTTTGAAGAAGGAGATTGACGGGGCAACATCCCGGACACCCAAGCCGTTCTTGAGTGCGCCCAGGGTGAGCAGTTCACGTGCGGCCGGTGAGGCACTGTGGGGACTTCCGGCTCCGTACTTCGCAGTGTTGCCGGCCAGCGTGGTGGCACCCGTCAACGCATCATGGTGTGCGGAGTTGTCCGTGATGATCGTGGCCATCAGACGGCCCGCATCAGAGAGCAGCGGATGTCCGGCAGCGGGATAAGCCTGCCAAGGGACTTTCACGGTGTCGGCCACGTTGAGGCGTTCATGCAGTGCACCACTGCGGTAAAGGAGTGTGTGCACACATGCGTCCCCGCCGACGTCGGTGAGCTTGACCCTGGTGCCCCGTGCCAGGGCCATGGTGGTGTACCGGCCAAAAGCGAGCGATTCCGCCCAAGTGGGGACCACGCCGTCGGGCGCTGCGTCCAGGAGGTGGGCGGGAGCGGATGCGGCAGGTACGTGGCGCATTGTCTTGGCAGTCCTGCCGTGCTGTTCCCTGGCGTGGGCGCGTGCGCCTGCCGTGGTGGCTGTGCCTGCGGGGCGATCGGTTACTTGTGTCATGTCAATCCTGTGCTGGTTTCTTGAGGTCAGGGGAATTCGCTGCTTACGCCTTGGTTGCCAATGTCCGGCGCCGGACCCAGAGACCGAGGACCAGGACCAGCGCCACCATGAGCGGTGCCGAGTAGAGGAGGACCGGGTTCTCGCCTGTGGGGTCGTATACTTCCGGCCTGGGCCAGGCCAGGTTGACCACCATCACGGCGCCATAGAGGACGGCGAGGATGTTCACCGGCAGTCCCCAGCGGCCCAGTGAGAAGAGACCTGCGGGGGTGGTCTGTGCCACGCGGCCCCAGTCACCGCGGAGCCGGTTCACCAGCTGCGGCACCGTGACCATCAGGTATGCGAGGTAGACCATCACGATGCAGACGCTGCTGAGCGTGGTGAACAGCGCTGCATTGCCGACGTTGATGGCCAGCACGGCAACAGCGAGGGCGCCGATGGCGATGGACGGCCACATGGGCGTGCCGCGGGATGGGTGCACTGAGGAAAGAAGCGCGGATGCGGGGAGCTTGCCGTCGCGGGCCATGGAGAAGACGAGGCGGGAGCCTGCGGTTTGGATGGCCAGGGTGCAGACGAAGATGGCAATGGCCACATCCACCAGCAGGACCTTGCCCCAGAAAGTGCCAAGGACTGCGGTGAGGACATAGGGAAGGCCTTCGGTGGCGAGCCGGCCGTCGTCGAGGCTCGGCGCGGCCATCAGGGCGGTGATGATCATGAGGGCACCGCCGATTCCGGAGATCAGGAGCGCCGAGAGGATAGTGCGTGGCGCCGTCCGGCGGGGGTCTTTGGTTTCTTCGGACAGTTCACCGGCCGAGTTGAAGCCGACCATGACGTAGGCGGCCATCAGGCCCGAAACCAGGAAGGCGCCCACAGCGCCAAGGTCCGAGGACTGGAGCACGGTGGTGTCCGCCACGACCTCCGGACCGCGTTGAGCCGCGCTGATCAAAGCAAGCACGACGGCGGCCACGCCGACGATTTCGCAGGTAACGCCGACAGAGTTCACGTGGGCCATGAGCTTCACACCAAGGGAATTAATGATGGTGGTAGCTACCAGCAGCACGGCGCCCAGGATGACTGCGTTCGAGGCGCCGGTGACCGTGTTGAGGGCCGGATCGCCGCCTACCACCTGGAAGCCGTCCCAAAGCTGGGGCAGGACCACCTGCAGGGCAATGGCAGCAGCCGCGGCGGTAACGACCTGGGCGATGGCCATGAACCAGCCGGCAAACCAACCCACCGCTTCACCGCCCATCCGGCGCGCCCACTGGTAGACGGCTCCGGAGAGCGGATAGCGGGCGGCGAGTTCAGCGAAGTTCAAGGCGACCAGGAGCTGGCCAACCAGAACGACGGGCCAGGTCCAAAAGAACGCGGGGCCGGCAAATGAGTAGCCGAAAGCGAACAGCTGGAAGATCGTGGTGAGGATCGAGACGAACGAAAAGCCTGCAGCGAACGAGGCATAACGGCCGAGTTTGCGGTGCAGAGTGGGCTCGTAGCCAAGTGACGTGAGGTCCGCATCATCCACATGGACGGCTGGAACTACGGTTGAGGTCATCGGTTTCTCCGGGGCTGGAACGGGATGAAGGGTAAAAACCGTCCGGCACTGCAGCGCTCGGCCGAAAGCTGCTGGTTACCGGTCACTTGATAGTTTTCCAGCGCGATGTCCCCAAACAGTTTCACCTCTGTAAAAGGCGCATAGACATTGTGTTTCAGTTGGATTTCCGCCTTCTCACCGCTATTCCGGCGCCGGTTCCGCGGCGTCTAAGGCGGGCCGGTGGGTGCAAGAATGAGGGGTGACTTCAGCCGGACCAGGACGCCCACGTAACCAGCAACCATCCCGCCCCGGCGCCACCGCCAGGGAAGAAATCCTCGACGCAGCGGCAGAACTCTTCACCACCCAAGGCTTCGCCAACACCTCCACCCGCTCAATTGCGGACGCCGTAGGAATGAGGCAGTCCTCGCTGTACCACCACTTCAAAACCAAGGACGACATTCTCAAGGACCTCTTGGAAAGTACGGTGGCCGCCAGCCTGTCGTTCGCGAAGGCTGTGTCCAGCGTTTCCAGCGGTTCAGCGTCCGCCGAGGTGGTCTTGCACGCCCTTGCGCTCTACGACGGCACCCAACTCTGCAGCTCCCGCTGGAACCTGGGTATCCTGTACCACCTCCCAGAAGCCCGAGGTGGTCAATACGAACAATTCCTGGCAAGCCGGCGCGAACTTCGCGCGATCTATGGGACTCTGGGAGTCCTCGCCAGCGCTCCCTCCTCGGGCGCGGCCGGGAACCCCGGAGACCTTGTGTTCCGCCTCATCGAATCGCTGGTGAACCTGCGCGCGGATGGGCTGGTCCTTCCAAGTTCACCCCTCGAGGCCGCAGACGCCGGGCTCATCATCTGCGGACGTGGCAACGAACTGCCGGCAATCCGGACGCAGAGTGCGCTGATTATTGAACGAGTCAGTGGAGGCCTGGAGGACTTTTAGCGGCCCGGGGACGTTGGCGCTGCGCCGCTCCGCCCGTTCTTGCTGGACCCGGCTTGGTGGCCGCGTCCTTGCTCCCACACGGAGGTCAGCGCTCGCAGGGGATCGACCAAGCCTTCCACAACCCCGGGCGGGATTTCGGCAAGCAGGGCATCTTCGAGGGCGAGCTGGGCGGGGATCACCTCGTCCACCAGCGCTGAGCCAGCGTCCGTGAGGACGAGCAGGGACGAGCGGCCGTCGGCCGGGTTGGCCGTCCGGCTCAGCAATCCCCGAACCTGGAGGGCCTTCAGCCGCATGGTGATCGCGGAACGCGGGACAAGCAGCGTGTGGGCCAGTGTCGTTGGGCTCAGAGGTTCGTCCGTGCGGCGCAGCGCCGAAAGCACGTCCAGCTCGCCGCGGGTGAGCCCATAATCGGCGAGGAAGGCGTCGCTGGCTTCGAGGATGAGGCGGGACGCGCGCAGCACGCGGTGGATCACCCCGAGGCTGGCGAAGCTCAGGTCGGGGCGCAGCCGGGCCCACTCACGTTGCATCTGATCCACGACGTCGCCGTGATCGGAAAGTACGTCCGGGTCCTGATCCATCCGACTCCTCCCACCCCGCCACGGTCAACCACAATAGTAATTCACAAGTGTAGTAACCTTGAAGTACTTCATTCCTGTACTACTTTGGAAGGTTAGAATGACGCAAGCCACCGCCGCACGGTCCTGGTGGGCGGCAGTCTTCGACCTGGGCCCGCATGCCGGCGCCCATTGGACCGCCCTCCGCGCAAGCCTGGCAATCTTCGTGCCGCTGGTGGCTTGCCTGGCGTCCGGCCGCGGCGATCTGCTGCTGTATGCGGCGATCGGCGCCTTCACCGCCCTTTACGGCCGACACGAGCCGGTTCGGTTACGCCTGGCCATGCAGGCGCAGGCGGGCGTGGTGCTGGTGGTCGGCGTCGTCGTCGGCGCCCTGGTGGCGACCGTCCCGTTCAGGCTCTGGCTGCTCGTCCCGGTCGCGGCCGCCTGGGCCGGCCTCGCGGTAGTGCTGGCCGAGCTGGGCCGATGGCATCCGGCCGGAGCCCTCAACCCGGTCTTCGCCCTCACAGCCTCGGCCACGGTCCCGATCATGCTGAGCACGGTGCCCGCAGCAGCCCTCGCCGCGGCCGGCGCGGCCGTCTTCGCACTGCTGCTCGCCCTCCCCGGTCGAAGCCCGCGAGACCTCGGCGACCCTGAGCGGCCCCGGCTGTCGTGGCGCGACCTACGCCCGTCCAGCCCGGTGGGCAGCCACGCCGCCCGGTATCTGCTCGGCATCGCCGCCGCCGGCGTCACCGTCGCGACCACCGGCATCGGCCACCCCTACTGGACCTACGTCACGGCATCCGTCCCCATGTCGGCACCCGACCTGCACGCCCGTCTCATCCGCGCCGCCCAGCGGGTCATCGGCACCGCCGCCGGCCTCGGCGTCGCAGCCCTCGTCCTGGCCGCCCACCCAAGCAGCTATGCCGCGATCATCTTGATCGCTGTGCTTCAGGCGTGCACCGAGCTGACGACCGGGCGGAACTACAGCCTCGGCCTGGTCTTCTTCACCCCGATGGCCCTCCTGCTCGGCGATCTCATGCTGCCAGCCCCGATCGACATCCTCCTGAGCCAGCGCGCCCTCGAGACGGTTATTGGTCTCACCATCGCTCTGGCCGCCACTATCATCACCCACGAAAGGCGCACTCCTCAGAGCCAGACCCCGCCACGCGATAACCTGCTCGACCGCGCGTAAAGGCCGCGCCGCTGACCCTCAGCGGGCTAACTGCCCGCCGTCATCCGCTGTTTGCGCTACTTCCTGAGTGCATCTTCCAGCCAGGACCTCAGCACCGGGGCCGGAGCTGCGCCGGCCTGCCGGGCGATGACCTTGCCGTCGACCATAACCATCAACGTTGGAACGGCCTGTATGGAGAATCTGGCGGAGAGCTGTGGAGAGTGATCCACATCGACCTTCACAAGTTTGATTTGCCCCGCACGCTCGTGCGCCAACTGGTCCAGTACCGGGCTTACCATCCGGCAGGGTCCGCACCAGACCGCCCAGAAGTCCACCATCACCGGAACGCCGGACCGCTCGGCGATGTCGCCGAAGTCGTCGTCGCTTGCTTCAACCACCCAGGGAAGGTCCCGGTGGCAATTCCCGCAGCGCGGCCGGCCCTCCGCAGCGGCCGGCACGCGGTTGGACTTGCCACAATGGGGACATTTGGTAATGGCTTTGTTCACGGGGTTCGGGCCTCTTCCATTTCGCTGGCGGTGTAGTCCACGAGGAGTTCGCCTTCGGCCGCGGTCACGGTCACGACTCCCCCCTCGGCGATGCTGCCGCGCAGCAGGGCCCGGCCCACTTGGGTTTCCACTACATGGGAAATGTAGCGGCGTAGCGGGCGGGCTCCGTAGATGGGATCGAACCCACGTTCGGCGATCAACACACGAGCCTCCTCGGTCAGGTGCAGCTCTATTTGCTGCTCGGCCAACCGCTGGCGCAGTTGTTGGAACTGCAGGTCCACAATGCGTTCGATCTGCGGCAGGCCGAGCGGCGTGAACAGCACGGTATCGTCCACACGATTCAGGAACTCGGGACGGAAGTGGCCCCGGAGCTCCCCCAACACCATACTGCGCGCCTCCTCGGTGATCGTCCCGCCTTCGGTGGAACCCTCCAAAAGATATTGGGAACCGATATTGGAGGTCATGATGATCACGGTATTGCGGAAATCAACGGTCCGTCCCTGGGAGTCCGTAACCCTGCCGTCGTCCAGGACCTGCAAGAGGGTGTTGAAAATGTCCGGGTGGGCCTTTTCCACCTCATCGAAAAGCACCACCGAATACGGCTTGCGGCGTACGGCCTCGGTGAGTTGGCCGCCCTCGTCGTAACCGATATAGCCCGGAGGGGCACCCAAGAGCCGGCTCACGGTGTGGCGCTCCTGGTACTCGCTCATGTCCAGCCGGATCATCGCGTTTTCACTGTCGAAAAGGGCCGCGGCAAGGGCCTTGGCGAGTTCGGTCTTGCCGACGCCGGTCGGTCCCAGGAAAATGAACGATCCGATGGGCCGACGCGGATCCCGGATGCCGGAGCGGGCGCGGATGATGGCATCCGTGACCGCACCGATTGCTTCTTCCTGGCCGATCACGCGGGCGCGCAGGATCTCGTCCAAATGCAGGACTTTCTCCCGTTCTCCCTGCTTCAGCCGCGCCACCGGAATGCCTGTCCAAGCCGCGACGATGTCGGCGATCTCGTCCTCCGTCACCACCTCGCGTAGCAGGCGCTTCTCCCCCTGTTTCGCGGTCAGTCGTTCCTCCTCGGCGGCCAGGCGCCGTTCGAGGTCGGCAAGTTTGCCGTAACGCAGCTCCGCTGCCCGGTTCAGGTCGTAGGTCCGCTCTGCTTCCTCAGCCTCCTGCCGCACCCGCTCCAGTTCACTGCGGATATCCTGCAGCTTGTGGATCGCCTGGCGTTCGGCTTCCCATTGGGCCCGCTTCGCGTCAGCCTCGCCGCGCAGGTCCGCCAATTCGCGTCTCAGCTCCTCGAGCCGGTTCTTGCTGGCCGGGTCGGACTCCTTGGAGAGTGCCGCCTCTTCTATTTCGAGCCGTGTGACCTTACGGGTGAGCTCATCCAGTTCCGCCGGCATCGAATCGATCTCGGTCCGCAGCCGTGCGCACGCCTCGTCCACCAGGTCAATTGCTTTGTCCGGCAGGAACCGGTCAGTGATATACCGGTGGGACAGAGTGGCCGCAGCCACCAGGGCACTGTCCTGGATCCGTACGCCGTGGAAAACCTCAAGCCGCTCGCGGAGCCCACGAAGAATGGAAATGGCGTCCTCGACGTCGGGTTCCTCAACCATTACGGGCTGGAAGCGGCGTTCCAGGGCCGCGTCCGATTCAATGTGTTTGCGGTATTCATCCAGGGTGGTGGCCCCGATCATGTGGAGTTCCCCGCGGGCGAGCATCGGCTTGAGCATGTTCCCGGCGTCCATCGACCCCTCGCTGGCTCCTGCCCCTACGACGGTGTGCAGCTCGTCGACGAAGAGCAGGATCCTTCCCTCCGCCGCCAGGACTTCGGCGAGCACCGCCTTCAACCGCTCCTCGAACTCTCCGCGGTACTTGGCCCCCGCCACGAGGGCGCTCAGGTCGAGCGAGAAGATGGTCTTGTCCTTCAGCCCTTCCGGCACGTCCTGGCGGACGATCCGTTGGGCCAGTCCCTCCACAATGGCTGTCTTGCCGACGCCTGGCTCCCCGATCAGTACAGGGTTGTTCTTGGTCTTGCGGGAAAGGATCTGCACAACCCGCCGGATCTCGGCGTCGCGGCCAATGACCGGATCCAGTTTTCCGGTGCGGGCGTCCGCCACCAGGTCACGGCCGTACTTCTCCAGCGCCTCGTACGTCTGTTCCGGCGTCGCAGACGTAACGCGCTGGTTTCCCCTGATCTGCGTCAGGACCGAGAGGAACGCCTCGCGGGTGATGCCGTGCTCGGCCAGCACCCTGCCGGCCGCCGTCGACCGCCCTTCCTCCGCCAGCGCCACCAGCAGGTGTTCCACTGAGACGTACTCGTCCTTAAGCCGCTTGGCTTCCCGTTCAGCCGCATCGAGGAGTGTGCCCAGCCTGCGGCTTACATACACCTGGCCTGGCGCTGCCCCCGGTCCCGTGACCTTCGGCTTACGCCTCAGCTCTGCCTCGACCGCCGTCTTCAGCTCGTTCACGTCAACCTGCATGGCCACGATCAACCGTGGAACCAGTCCATTTTCCTGCTCGAGCAGGGCCGCCAGCAGGTGTTCACCGTCGGTCTCCGTGTGCCCATTGCGTTGTGCTATCCGCTGAGCCTCCGCCAAGGCCTCCTGGGATTTTTGTGTCAAACTCTCCATGTTCATCGTGAAGCAGTCCCTTCGACCTGCGTGATTTCAACCAATCGTCGTTCAAGCGCGTCGACCCGAACCAACAGATCAAGTACCAACGGGATTGCCGCGTAGTTCAGCGACAGCTCCGAATGGAGCCTCATGACGCGCCCTATGAGTTCCGGGGACCGCGGACTGAACCAGGGGCCACCAGGCGAATTGCCCAGCGGCCGTATGAGATCCAGATCCACGAACCGCATGACGACGTCGGGGTGAACGCCGGCGCTTCGGGCTACCGCATCGAGATTCATGCGCCATGGATAGGCAAGCGGATAGACGCCGCTCATCTTTCCTCCCTCGGATTGAACGTGGATATCGTGGCGAGCTTTTCGTACAACTTCCGCTCCTCCTTGCCAAGGCTGGGGGGAACCATAATCTTGATCTCCGCATACAGATTCCCCGGCACCCCCCGAGGATTGGGCATCCCCTGCCCGCGGAGCCGCAGCCTGCGCCCACTGGAGGAGCCTTCAGGAACAGTGACTGTGACCGGTCCGGCCGGCGCGTGGGTGGGGACCTTGGCCCCGAGTGCGGCCTCTGAGGGCGACACCGGAAGATCGAAGTAGATGTCCCGGCCCTTGAGCCGGTATCTGGGGCTGGGTTGGATTCGTACGGTCAGGAAGAGGTCGCCGGATGGGCCTCCCTCCCTGCCCGGGGCGCCCTCACCGGCCAGCCGGATACGCTGGCCGTCCACCACACCGGGCGGCACGTCGACGTCGTAGCTCCGGCTCTCGCCGTCGGCCTGGGCCAACCGGATACTGCGCTTGCCGCCGCGGAAGGCTTCCTCGAGCGTCAGCCATAGCTCGGCTTCCTGGTCTGCCCCTTGGGCCGGTCCTCCTGATTGTTGCCGGAACCAGCCGCCGAGGAGGTCCTCCCAGTCAACGTCGCTCCCCATACCGCCGTCGCCATTTCCGTACGGGCCCGGACCCGGCCGGGGACCTGGCCGGGGTCCAGG
The DNA here is from genome assembly GCF_021538675.1 of Paenarthrobacter sp. AR 02. Lineage (GTDB taxonomy): Bacteria > Actinomycetota > Actinomycetes > Actinomycetales > Micrococcaceae > Arthrobacter. The sequence goes on along the minus strand of NZ_JAJUKH010000014.1, from coordinate 26,239 downwards.
CCGCGGGCCAGGCCGGGGGCCACCGGAACCCCCTCGCCGTCCTCCGCCCGACGCCCCGGCGCCACTGCCGGCGTACTGCCGGTAGTCCGCCCCAAAACGGTCATAGCGCGCCCGGGTCTCGGGATTGGACAACGTGTCGTAGGCCTCGCCGATTTCCTTGAACTTGTCAGCGGCGTCCGGCTCACGGTTGACGTCCGGATGGAATTTTCGGGCCAGTTTCCGGTATGCGCGTTGGATCTCGTCGGCCTCCGCTGTCCGCGGGACGCCGAGAACCGAATAGTGGTCCTTAGCCACGGTCGGGGGTCACCGCCCGGCTTACCACGACGGCGGCTGGCCGGAGCGTGTTTTCCGGGCCGCCGTAGCCGGGGCGCAGCACGGTCATCACGGTCCCCGGGGGAACCTCTTCAGTTTCCACCACGCTGACAACCTCATGCAGCCGCGGATCGAAGGGGACATTCTCGGCGTCGATGCGGGGATAGCCCAGACGGGCCAGGGTGTCAATGGCCTGTTCCCGGATGGAGGCTATGCCCTCGACCAGCGGGTCCGCGGCACCCGCGGGCGCGTGCGACAGGGCAAGCTCCAGATTGTCCAGGATAGGCAGCCACGCCAAAGCAACCGCGGCGCGCTCCTGTGCCCTCAGCTGTGCGCCGTCCCGGGCCGCACGCTTCCGTACGTTGTCGGCGTCGGCCAGCGCACGGCGCCACTGGTCCTCCATTTTGGCCAAGGCGTCCGCCTGCGCCGTGGACTGTGCTTCCGTTTCCGGAGTTTCGGTGGCCCCCGCTTGCCCGTTTCCCTCGTGAGCCTGGCCCCCGAGTGCAGTCTCGTCGCTCATCGGTTTACCTAGCCGCGGTCAAATTCCGCGTCGACGATATCGTCGTCATCGGCATCGCTGGACGCTCCGGCCTGCTGGCCCGTTCCGGCTTCCTGGCTAGCCCCGGCCCCGGCGGTGGACGCGGAGGCAGCCGAGGCACGGAGCGCCGCCTGCAGTTGCTCGAGTTCCGAAATGAGCTCCCTCGCGGTGGCGACCTCCGCCTGGTTGCTGACCGCGTCGCGTGCCTGGCCGATCAGCAGTTCCGCCCGTGCCTTGTCGTGCGCGGGGACGGCGTCGCCGAGTTCATTGACGGCCCGCTCAACGCGGTAAGCCACCGCGTCGAGCTCGTTGAGGGTGTCGATCCGCTCCCGGTTCTGCAGGTCCTCGTTTCGGTGGGACTCAGCCTCGGCAACCATTCGCTCGACTTCCTTGGTGTCGAGGTTGGAGCCCTCGCTGATGGTGATACCTTGTTCTTTGCCGGTGTCCTTGTCCTTGGCCGTGACGTTCAGGATGCCGTTTGCGTCGACGTCGAAAGTAACCTCGACCTGCGGTTCCCCGCGAGGCGCCGGCCGGATATCACTCAGCTGGAACCGGCCCAGCACCCGGTTGTCCGCCGCCAGTTCGCGCTCCCCCTGCAAGACCACGACGTCGACGGCGGGCTGGTTGTCCTCGGCGGTGGAGAATACTTCACTGCGACGGGCGGGGATCGTCGTGTTGCGCTCAATGATCTTGGTCATGACGCCGCCGCGTGTCTCGACGCCCAAAGAAAGTGGGACAACGTCCAACAGCAGGACGTCCGAGACCTCTCCCTTAAGCACGCCGGCCTGGATCGCAGCACCGATAGCCACGACCTCGTCCGGATTGACGCTCATGTTCGGATCTTTGCCGCCGGTCAGGCGCCGGACGAGGTTCTGTACCGCGGGGATGCGGGTGGAGCCACCTACCAGAATTACTTCATCGATGTCGTTGGCAGTAACCTTGGCGTCCGTCATCGCCTGCTTGACCGGATCCATGGTGCGTTCCACCAGGTCATGGGTGATTTCGTCAAAAACAGAGCGCCGAATGGTGGTGGTCAGGTGCTTGGGGCCCGATGCGCCCGCGGTGACGAAGGGAAGGTTGACCTGAGCCTGGCTCACGGAACTGAGCTCGACCTTCGCCTTTTCGGCCGCCTCAAAGAGGCGTTGCAACGCCTGTGGGTCCGACCGCAGATCGATGCCCTCCTGCTTCTGGAATTCGTCGGCCAGGTAATCGACAAGGCGGCGGTCAAAATCGTCTCCGCCAAGGTGCGTGTCACCCGCCGTGGAGCGAACCTCCACAACTCCGTCCCCCACGTCCAACAGGCTCACATCAAAGGTTCCGCCGCCGAGGTCGAAGACCAAAACCGTCTCATGCTGTCGTTTGTCTATGCCGTAGGCGAGGGCCGCTGCGGTCGGTTCGTTGATGATGCGAAGTACCTCCAGCCCGGCAATCCTGCCCGCGTCCTTGGTGGCGGTGCGCTGTGCGTCGTTGAAGTACGCAGGGACCGTGATGACGGCCTCCGTCACCTTTTCGCCAAGCTGCTTTGCGGCGTCGTCCACCAGCTTGCGAAGGACAAGCGCACTGACCTCTTCGGGTGCTACTTTCTTGCCCTGAACCTGGAAACGCGCCACACCGTTGTCATCCGCTACGACGTCGAAACTCACGGCCTTGGCTTCATCCGTGATCTCGTCATAGTGCCGGCCGATAAACCGCTTGGCCGATGTAATAGTTCCCTTGGGGTTGAGAATCGCCTGGCGGCGGGCCAGTTGCCCCACCAGCCTTTCCCCGCTGTCCGTGTACGCCACGACCGACGGCGTGGTCCGGGCTCCTTCTGCGTTGGGTATAACGCGGGCTTCCCCGCCTTCCCAGACAGCGATTACTGAGTTGGTTGTTCCAAGATCGATTCCTACTGCTTTGGCCATGACTCGCTCCGGTTCTTGTGGGCGCGACCCTCTCCTGTGGCGGCGTCCGCCCGAGATTCCACCCCATGATTACGCGCCCCGTCTGCCGTGCCGTGAGGCTCGAAGGGCTTTTGTCATGTGGCCTTATAGGTCGAGTCTGCCCCGTAGGGCGAAACGGCGGCATGACCTCCCGGGTCCAATCTGCTCCAGGAAACTGACCTACCAGAATAGACCTCGCAGGCGTAGTGTCGAAGGTATCGGGATCGTTTTGGGGTCTGTTGCCACACATCTCGGCGCGGACGAGTCCTAGCTGTGTACAGAGACGACGGGGCAACTTAATGTTCGATCGACGAGGGGCCGAGGAGGTCCTCGGCAGGGCCGTACGATCTGTTTCTGCTCTGGAATTCTGCTTCATAGCAGCTGCCTATCTCGTGGTGGACGGTCACCTGATCCCGAGCGCCAACCTGGCACCGACGATCCCCGACCGTGATGCCAACCAACTCCAGGACACGGATAAGGCACCCTCAGCCGCGGGGCCGGTGTGGCGATTCGCGCTTTCTGTCTTTGGCGACAGCGGAGAATTGAACGGATGCCTCGTCCTGCATGCCGGCGCTGTTCCAAGCCCGGCCCAGATGACCGAGCTCCGTGCAACGGCCCGTAGAACAGTCCCCGGTCCAGCTGAAGAAACGTCAGGAACACACCAGCAGGAGGACATGGCGCCGCTCTCCAATGGTCAGGCCGTTGCCAAACGATTGCGTCTCCTCTCGGCCACGGTTATGCAACTCGAAACCCGGACGTCGGTCCAGAACGCCTTGGATGGCACACTTACCGCTCCCCTGGGACAAATGAAGTCGCGGAACTCCCTCCTGGCGGAAGTGCTGTCAGTAGTGACGGGGCGCTCCGTCTGCGTCGAGGACCGGTTCGGCAACATCCGCGCAACGGCCGGGACCAAATCCGAGCGCCCGTACCCCCGGCCCAGCACGGCCGACAGGTCTCGCACAGCCCAACTCTGGGTCGCTTCCGGGCTACCGGTCCAGGAACCCCAAAGGCTCGTGGCGCTGGTTCTGCCGGAGAGGGACGTGCTCGGGGCAATGTGCTTGCTGGAGAACGGCGTGCCCTACACAGCTGAAGACGTCTTCGCCTTGCAGTATGCAACTCGGCTTCTGCAGGTCGAGCTGGCGCACCGCCGCAACATTGCCCAGCTGGAACTGAAACTGGGGCGCGACCTTGTGTATGAACTGGTGTCCGGAATGGATGAAGAAACCGCCGCCCTGCGTGCCGAGGCATTGGGATACGACATCAGGGGTCCGCAGCACGTCATAGTCGCACAATGGCAACCGCCCAGAACGGACGATACTGTGGTGATCGCCTTGCGAAGGACACTCAACGAACTCCAGATCCCTGCTCTCGTCTCGCGACGCGCGGACATGGCACTGGCCGTGGTTGCGGGAGATCCGCTGGATACAGAGCTCTTCAGCATTGCGGCAAGGACCCTGCGCAGCGCCACCGGAGCCGTGGGCATCGGGGGGCCGAGCCGGGATGTCACAGAGATCCCCCGCTCCTACGCGGAGGCAATGCGAGCGCTGCACGTCCGCGTACACTCCACCGACCCCTACGGGTCCACGCGCTACGACCAGTTGGGGATTTACCGCATCCTTGACCTGCCGGGCAGCGAAATCGACCTCTCCGGCTACGTCGAGGAGTGGCTGGGTGCATTGCAGAGCAACGATGCCCGGCGGGGCTCTGACCTGGTGCACACCCTTGCGCAGTATCTGGATCACGGCGGCAACTATGACGAGGCGGCTGACAGCCTTGCCATTCACCGGAGCACGCTGCGATACAGACTTAAGTCCATCAGCCAGATCACCGGTTTTGAACTTGGTGACCCCGAGACCCGCCTCAACCTGCACGTTGCCACACGTGCCTGGCGCTTGCGAAGCGCGCGGCCGCGCTGAGACATCAGGGGCTCCGGGAAGCTGCGGAACCTGGGCCAGCTGGCCGGGAGTTGACCTGGGGGATTCAAATCCGGACGGTTTTTGGACGCCCAAGGGCAATGCGGGCCTGGTGTCGGTGGTGGAGACTCGAAGTGGTGCATGTCGAATCCAACCAGCCAGGACAGGCAATGGGAATCCAATGAGCATGAGCAGACCAGCGGCCGACGCAGGAACGATGTCAGGCAGGGCGTGGACCGCCATTCTCGGCGCCGGGTTAGTCATCCTCATGTCCTCGTGCACAGGGTCGCCTCCGATGCCCCCATCACAAACCACCGCCCCTGCGGGTTCGGGTTCCACCGGGGACCTTTCCGCCGTTCCGGGGATCGTCAGGGAAGTCGAGTCCTCAGTAGTGACGATTCAAACATCAGGCGGCATCGGCAGCGGCGTCATCTACCGCAGCGACGGCACCATAGTCACCGACGCCCATGTGGTGGAGGACCAGGAAAAGAAGCCGTCAAAGAACGTGCAGATCCGCTTCGCGGACGGGTCTGAAGCGCCGGCTACCGTGGTGGGTGTTGACGATGCAACCGATGTGGCAGTGGTCAAGGCTGATCGGGGCAATCTTCCGGCTGCCAAGTTCTCAACGGCCCTCCCCCAGGTTGGGCAGCTGACCGTCGTGATCGGCAGTCCACTGGGGCTGGAGCAGACCGTGACGGCGGGAATCGTTTCAGCACTGCACCGTAATATGCCACCGTCTGAAGAGTCACCGCAGGGCCTGATCGACCTGATCCAAACAGATGCCCCCATCTCTCCGGGCAACTCGGGGGGAGCTGTGGTCAACAGCAGTTCGGAGATCATCGGCCTGTCAGAGGCCTATCTGCCACCCAGTTCGGGTGCCGTGTCCATCGGGTTCGTGACCCCCACGGCAACGGTGACGGACGTCGCTGAACAGATACTCAAGAGCGGATCGGCCATACACCCTGTCCTTGGAATTGTCCCGAGCGACATCTCGCCTGAGATAGCAGACCGCTTCGGCCTGCCTGTGGCGTCGGGCGCACTGGTCATCGGAGTTGCCCCAGGAGGACCGGCGGCCTCCGCGGGGCTGCAGCCGGGAGACATCATCACCCAGTTTGACGGCCAGAAAATTGCCAGTGTGACCGATCTCCTGGCCGGCATCCGGAAGAAAGATCCCGGACAGCAGTCCGTCATCGAGTTCCAGCGCGGCAAGGAAAACAAGTCAGTGACAGCGACTTTGGGGAGCACAGCGAAAGGATAGACCTGTTCGAGCAGCCCGACCATCAAAATGTCGAAAAATCCATTTCCAGAAACAGAGGTCTCCCCATGTCTGACGCATTGCCGCAACAGTTGCTCAAGGGGTCAGGAACCGCGTTGATTATCCGGGGCATTGCTGCCGTTCTCTTCGGCATTTTGGTTCTCGCCTGGCCCGGCGTCTCCGTACTCGCGCTGGTGATCATCTTCGGAACTTACGCTGTCGTTGACGGCGTCACGAACATCGTGCACTACTTCAGACATAAGGAACGCCGGTCCGTCTGGCAAGTAGTGGGCGGGATCGTGTCCGTGCTCGCTGGCCTCCTCGCGTTCGTCTGGCCGGGCATCACCGCCCTCTCGCTGGCGCTCGTCATTGGTCTGTGGGCGGTGATCCTCGGAGTCTCTCAGATAGCACTGTCCCTGGAAGGCAAAAGGAGCGGTGGACAATGGTGGCTCTGGCTGATCACAGGTATCGTCACCACGGTTTTCGGCCTCTTCCTGGTCATTCTTCCCGGCCCGGGCATACTCGGACTCCTGGGGCTGCTTGCGTCCTTCGCAATTCTGTTCGGAATACTCTTGCTGGCCACGGGGCTGGGCCTTCGCCAACGCGGTATAAATCCCCATGGAGAGCTCTCCATGGGCTAGGAACGTTCCCATACCCCAACCAACGCCGGAGCCAACATGTTTCCAGGAATTCACGATCCACATATCACCCGGATTCGTTCGGTTCGGGTACGTACACCACAGGGCTGCGAGGAATGCCTGTCTTTGGGAACTCCCTGGGTTCACCTGCGTTTGTGCCTCACCTGTGGCCATGTGGGGTGCTGTGATTCCTCACCCATGCGGCACGCCCGGGCCCACGCTACAGAGTTGCATCCAATTGTTCGTTCCTTGGAGCCCGGTGAAGACTGGCGCTGGTGTTATCCCCATGAGGCCTTCGTTTAGTACACCGTGGGGTGCAACCATCTGATGGAACCTGTTTCAGAATCGACGCCGATCGAAACGCCGGATGTCTCCGGCGCCTATCCACGGCTCAGCCAGGCCCAGATCGAATTGTTGGGACGTACCGGCACCAGGCGGGCAACCTCCGTCGGCGAAGTCCTCATTCACGAAGGGAACATCGAGGCGGACTTCTTCGTCGTACTCCAGGGCACGGTACTGGTGGTGGAGGGGCTGCATGCCGCCGAAGGCAGAGAGCTTGCGGAGGGCCGGGGCACGCGGATCCTCGAGGTTCACGGTCCAGGACGTTTCCTTGGGGAACTCGGACTGGTCGAGGGTCAACCGGCCTTCGTCAGTACTGTGGTTGCCGAAGCAGGTGAGGTGCTCCAAATCAGCGGGGACGTTCTGCGTCGTGTGGTGCTGGGGGACCCCGCAGTCGGTGAGACCATCCTGCGCGCATATCTTCAGCGTCGGGTCTTCCTGATCAGCGCGGGCGTAGGCATCCGCGTCGTCGGATCCCGTTTCAGCCGTGACACGCTTCGGCTGTTGGATTTTGCAGCTGCCAACCGCCTGCCCCACCGCCTCGTCGATCTGGAGGATGACGGGCAGGCACAGGCGATCCTGAACCGAGCGGGAATCCTCGCCAGTGACTTGCCCGCAGTGGTGTTGAACGCTTCACATGTCCTCAAAAACCCGTCCAACGCGGAACTGGCCCTTGCCCTCGGCCTGCGGGCAGTGAAGGAGCATTCTGCCCCCTACGATCTCATGGTGATCGGGGCCGGTCCGGCCGGGCTGGCGGCCGCCGTGTACGCGGCGTCGGACGGCTTATCGGTGGTCCTCAAGGATGGCCATGCGATAGGTGGGCAAGCCGGCACGTCACCACGGATTGAGAACTTTCTCGGCTTTCCCTCCGGAATCTCGGGTGGGGAACTCACAGAAAGGGCGATCATGCAGGCCCGAAAGTTCAAAGTCCAGGTCAACGTCGGATGCCAGGCAAACTCCATAACATTGCGGGACGGTGACTTCCATGCCGAGTTCGACGAGAGCGGCCCGGCTCTATCACGTGCCGCGCTCCTCGCCACGGGGGTCCACTACCGCCGTCTGCCAGTCCCCCGGCTGGAGGAATACGAGGGAATCAGCGTCTTCTACGCCGCCACTGTCCATGAGGCCAGGCTTTGTGGAACCCGGCCCGTGGCCGTCGTCGGTGGCGGAAACTCCGCGGGCCAGGCAGCTCTTTTCCTGGCTGGCACGGGAACGCCCGTACGGCTGGTGGTGCGCGGGGAAGACCTCCGGACGGACATGTCCGGCTACCTCGCGGATCGAATCGAAGAGCATCACGGCATAGAGGTACTGCTGGGGGCGAACATCGTGGGCCTGGTTGGTCCAAGCGCCCTTGAACGTATCGTCGTAGAACTGAAGACCACGGGCGAACAACGCATTTTCCCTTCGCGATACCTCTTCATCTTCATCGGAGCCAAGCCACACACAGAATGGCTGCAGGATACCCTGGCCCTGGATGACCACGGCTTTGTTCTCACCGGGGCTGACCTCGCAGACCTTCCTCCCGAGTTCAGCCACTTGGGGCGAAGACGATTGCCCTTGGAAACCAGCGTGCCCGGCATATTCGCTGCCGGAGACGTTCGGCATGGCTCGGTGAAACGCGTAACGGCTGCCGCCGGCGAAGGCTCAACAGCAGTGGCAATGATCCACGAACACCTGCGCCTCCTTCGGAATGGACCCGCTACCAAACACTGAACCTTAGGAGGCAAGGCGTGCCGGAAAGTTCAGGCGACGCAGACCCAACAACGGCCCGTACGCTGGGCGTGCTCGCAGAACCGGAGGTCACCGCCGAGTTTGCCGAGCGTAACGGCAGAGAAGTGGGCCATCTTCTGAACCTTGCCGATGAACGCCACAACTGGTCCGTGGTAGTCGAGTACCAGGACTTTACGGCGGGCAACGGGTTGACCCCGATGTTGGATTCCTTGGCGAAACACCGGACCCACCGTGCATGGGATGTCATGGTTTGCCTGACCGATCTTCCGATTCGTCTTGAGGGCCGGACTGTGGTCGCGGAAGTCGCGCTCGGGGAGCCCATCTCCCTGGTTTCTTTGCCCGCGCTCGGCGCCGTCAACATTGATCGCCGAGTCCGCTCCGCCGTCACCGACCTCGGGTGGGCGATGCATCGCCATTTCGATCCCGAGGATGACTACGGGGATTTCGGTCCACCATCGCTGCACCAATCGCGGCGTATTGAGAGTGCGGTCCTTGACGAGGGGCCGATCGGGTTTCGCTACCTTTCAGCAACCCGTCTCGGGCGGGGGCGGTTGCTGGCGGGCATGCTCCGGGCGAACCGTCCTTGGCGTCTGGTCTTCGGATTGAGAAGCGCAATGGCTGCCGCCATTGCCACGGGTGCCTTCGCGCTTGTCACGAACACAATCTGGCAACTCGCAGACTTGCTGGGTGCGACGAGGTTGATTTTGCTGATGATCCTTTCGATCTGTTCGATGGTGTTCTGGATCATCACCCAACACGACCTATGGGAAAGCCCCCGGCGAGACAATGCCCTCGAACGCTACAAGGCTTCCTTGTACAACACCTCTACGGTGTGGTCACTGGTGATCGGCGTCGTGATCAGCTACGTCCTGTTGTTCGTCGCCGTGCTGCTGGCGGCGGCGTTTACCATCGACGCAGATCTATTGGCGCAGACCCTGCAACATCCGGTGACCGTTTGGGACTTTGCGGAAGTCGCATGGATGACGACGTCGGCGGTGCTCATCGGTGGGGCGTTGGGCTCGGGATTCGAGTCAAAGGATGACATTCTTCGGGCGGCGTACGGCCAACGGGAACGTCATCGTCGACAGTCGGCCGACCAAAGCGAATAATCCGTCGCGCGTGAAGCCCGGCCGGCCGTCATGCGGGCCACACTGACCGCTTTCCTGCCATGGGGCCTAAATACCTCGGAGGAAGGTTGGCCGGTGCTCGATCCCGTGGCTGGTGAGGCCATAAAAGACGGGCAGGATCACAAAAATCACCGACGCGATCAGTGGATGGACGAGGACACCCACCGCCCCCGCCGCAAGGTAAAGCACGACGCCGGCCGCAGCACGGGGCCGCTCACGTGCGAAGTAGGAATCCTCCACCTCCTCTTCGGTGAGTTCGGGATGCCGGGCAAGGTGTGAGAAGAACACCAGCCATGACAGGCACAGCAGGGCCCCGATGATCGCGTACAGTGCGACGCCGACCCTTTCGTCGGTCAGGTTGCCCGTCTTGCCGGTATCGATGATAACCGCGGTGGGCCAAGGCAAAAGCCCAGCGTCGCGAGGATTCCCAGGTTAGACCAGTGCAGGCCGATGTCCATCTCCCGGATTCGGGTGAAGGCGGATTTATGGTTGAGCCAGATTACGGCCAAGTACAGGTAGGAGGCCGCGTACGCCAGATATGTCGGCCATTGACCCAGCAATGCCGCCAGCACCCCCCCCCCCCCCCGGGCTCGGTCTCTGGCGGCTGCAGTTCAAGTACCAGGAGCGTTATGACGATCGCGATAACAGCGTCACTGAACGCCTCGGCACGGCCGGTGTCTGAACGAGTCACCTTCTGCTCCTATGCCTGAGGATCAGCTGGCCCTGGGTGCTTTTTCGCTGGTGCTGTGACGCCGGAAAGCCTCTAGGCGTCGTCGCCGGGCAGCTTGTAAGCGAGCACGTCGACGCTCTGTATGTTCGGTTCCACGCTGAACAGCTCGGCTCCGTGAGCGGCAAGAGCTTGCCCGACACCCCCGGCCAGGTGGGCCTGCCGGGCCTCGTCATCGGGAAATACATCGAAGACGCCGAAGGTCGATTCGTCAAACTGGAGGGCGAACCAAGCGCGCGTACCAAGCTCCTGTTCTACGACGGAGCGTGCGCTGCGGAGGAAATCCGCGACGTCCTTCTCCTTGCCGGGCTTGGCCTTCAAGGTCACCGACAACGCAAACTCAATCATGCTGCTCACCCAGCCGGATCCCGTTGATTCCATACTGCACGACAGTTTTCATGGCGAGTCTCCTTGGAACGGTACTGCGTTGGGATGATGCGGACCGAACGGGCCTCGTGGAACCACCTCAACCTATCGAGGGAGCGGCGCGACTCACTGCCCAGTCTGGCAGTGATCGGTGGTCACCACAAGAGAGAATGCCGATGTCGACGCCAGTGAATCAGGGTTACAGTGCGGCGGCGCGGGCTGGTGGGCACCGCACTGGCCGGCGCGGGCATAAACCCGGAACTCTGCCTGCTGACCGCGGACACTTTTCTGCTAAATTGGCCGGCGTTTCCCTAGGGACTCTCTATCGGCATTTTCCAACGAAGACGGATCTGGTGGGGGCTGTGCTCGCTGAGTACGTCGAGCAAATCACCGTCGAAGCCGAGTCGGCGCTCGATCACGCCAAGAACGGCCGTGGTTCGCCACTTTTGATCATCATTTCGTTCCTGCGCGAGGTCGTCCGGATTTCTGCGCTGAACGCGGCCGCGAAATCTGCCGCTCCTGCTCTTGGGGCTGCCGCGGACATCGATGAAACCCGTGCGGCGGCGGCGTTATCCGATTTCGGCAGTGCCTTTGGATCAGGCAGAACCGGTACGCGAGCGGTGGGCCGCGCTGGTTCTGCCACGCCTTACGGTCGATGCGGCCCGGTCTTTTCGCGGTCACGTTGGAGAGCAGTAGGTATAACGGCACGTCAGATCCGCTGGCAGCAAATCAGCAATTTCCAGGAGACCGGCTATTTGCTGGTCCTGCTCCCAGCCCCTGAAGATTTCAGACGTCGTCCACGGCGCGGCATTCTTCAACTGGGCCAACCGGCTGATGCTCTCGCTCGGAGAAGCCGAAGCCGCCTCCTGAACACTTCTCGACAACACCGCCTCTTCTCGAAAGAAGGGGCGGTGTTGTCGTTTGCCGGCCAGAGGTCACCAACACCACCTACTTCCCCCTACGACACCCCAGGGGATAACATCGCCATCCCGATCAGCTCCACCGAATACTCACAGGTCAACGCTGAGTTCGTATACCGCAGCAGCACAATCGCACCCACCATCCGCGTCACCCTGCCGGCGGCGACCCACAGGCCAGAGGACGCGGCCGCCGTCGAACACCACATGGAAACCATCCAGTTCCGTCCGCCGGCGGCAGCTAACTGCACACTCACCAGCCCCGAGCACGCCGCGCCCATCCCCACCATCGGCTACATCAACTGGTGGGAAGGCAGAGGATCCAAAGGCCACCCATACCTCCAACTAGCCCTCGACACCGACCCCGGCTACCGCTTCGCGCCTCACCGACCACATGCTCGGCGCCGGCATCATCCCAAGCTGGAACACCAACAAAAACACCGCCTACCGGAACGACTTGGACATGCCATAAGAATCAGGGCTCAACCTGATGGCCTAAAAAAGCGGGACTTTCCCAGCCACACCATTCCAGATCTACCGGGAGACCACAGCAGCAGGTCCGTTGACAGAGGAACGATCCACGTCGCAGCAGGCCAGCCGCCGTGCACTTCGTTTTGCAGACGCTCAAGAGACATCGCTTAGGTCAAAGCCGGGGCTCAGTGCTACGAACCTAACGGCGATTCAGGGATGTACTAACAACCTTGCCCGAAACGTGGACCAGTTGGGCCACGATTCGATTCACCAGTCCTTCTCGCTCCTCGTTGATGTCTACGGGGATGTGCGCCTCGTCGGATTCAAGACCCTCAAACGTAGCCAGCTTGGAGCCCAGCAAGCTTCCGGGCATGTACTCGTGTTTCCTGCTGCTCAGCCGATTCGAGATGGTGACGGCGTCCCCGGCGAGGTGGATGAACACGACATCCGGGGCGAGGCTCCGCAGCAGGTCGCGGTAACTGCGCTTGAGCGCAGAGCACGCGATGATGCAGGAGTCCGCCCCCCGCGGGCGGGTTGGCCAACGCGGCGCCGTTTTCTGCGAGCCAAGGCGCCCGGTCGTCGTCGTTCAGCGGAACTCCGCCGGCCATCTTGGCCTTATTTGCGGTAGGGTGGAAGTCGTTGCCGTCAAAGAAGTCAACGGCCAGCCGCTCCCCCAGCAGCAACCCGACCGTTGATTTCCCGCACCCGGACACGCCCATCACCACCAGCGGCGGCAGCACCGTCACGATGCACTTCCTGTACCGAAGCTCAGCAGCACTTTCCCTGATTCAGCGGAGTTGCGGGCCACAGCGAAAGCCTCAAGCGCCTGTTCCACAGGAAAGTCGTGCGTAATGATGGGACCGATACTCAGGGAGCTGTCCGCGAGTGCTTCAATGACTTCGTCGATCTCGTCGTTGAACCGGAACGAACCCTTCAGCTCAAGCTCCCGCGTGATGGCCAGGGAAATCAGCACCGGCTGCGGGCCGGTGGGCAGCAGCCCAACCATCACCACCGTGCCCCCGCGGGTTGCGCCCTGGATGGCGGAGGCGAGGCCGTGGTGGTTGCCGGAAGATTCAATCACGACGTCGGCCTCCACGGCAGCGATCGCCTCAGCGTCCTCGGCGGTGATGACGTTGTCCGCCCCCACCGCTTTGGCAATTTCAAGCGGCTTTTCATGCATGTCGACGGCGGTAATCCGGCGCGCACCGGCGCGTTTCAGGACCGCGACCGCAAGTGCGCCGATGGGGCCACTGCCGATCACGAGCGCCGTCTTTCCATTGACGTCACCGGCCCTCTCTACAGCGTGCCAGGCCACGGAAGCGGGCTCGATCAGCGCCGCAGTGCGCAGGTCGATACTGTTGGGCAGCGCCCGGAGCATCCTCGTCGGGAGGTTCACGAATCGGCTGAAAGCCCCGTCCTTGTGTGGGTAGCGCGCCGCGCTGCCCAGGTACGTGCAGCCCGGCGAGAGATTGGGGCGGTCTGCCGGATACCGGGCAACACCGGGGCCGGGGGTGGCGGGATGAACCGTCACGGGGGTCCCGGCGTCGGGACCGGTTCCGTCCGCAGCAGGGCGGAGCACGGTCCCGGAAATTTCATGCCCCAAGACCAACGGCGCCTTCAAGATCGACTCCCCGGCTGCGCCATGAAGCCAGTAGTGCAGGTCCGATCCGCAAACACCGCCGTAGTGAACTTCAACGACTGCCTCGTTTGGAGCTGGAGCGGCGAGGGTGAGTTCTTCGATCCGTAAGTCGCCGGCGGCATGAGCAACCACGGCGGGACCTGTCACTGGAAGGGCTGTATCAATACTCATCAGACCACCACCGTCATTCCGCCATCGATAAAGATGGTTTGTCCGTTGACGAAGTTCGAGCCGCCGGATGCTAACCAGACTGCCGGGCCCGCCAGATCCTGCACAGTCCCCCACCGGTTCGCCGGAGTCCGGCCAAGGATCCAGGAATTGAACTGCTCGTCGTCCACCAGGTTTTGGGTCATTTCGGTGTGGATGTAGCCCGGCGCAATCCCGTTGATCTGCAGCCCGGACGAAGCCCACTCGGCGGTCATCGCGCGGGTGAGGTTCCGCAGTCCGCCCTTCGCCGCTACATACGGGGCGATGGTGGGCCGGGCCAGGTCGGTCTGCACCGAGCAGATGTTGATGATCTTGCCGTGGCCGCGGGGAATCATAAAGCGGGCTGCTTCCCGGCCCACCAGGAAGGCGCTGGTCAGGTCAGTGGAGATGACCCGATCCCAGTCCTTCACGTCCAGGTCCAGCATCGGCACGCGGTGCTGGATGCCCGCGTTGTTCACCAGAATCCCGAGCGGCCCTACGTGCTCTTCCACCCAGGCGATGCCCCGCGCCACTCCGGTATCGCTCGTAACGTCGAAAGCGACACTGTGGATCCGGCCGGGCGCGTAGTCGGCTGCCATGGCGGCAGCGGCGTCCTTGAGCCGCTCCTCGGTGACGCCGTTCAGCACCACTGTTGCGCCGGCGTCGGCGAGAGCCCGTGCCAGTCCGTTGCCGATCCCCCGGCTCGAACCTGTTACCAAGGCAACCCGACCTGTCAGGTCGAAAAGTGAACTCATGAAAACGGCCCTGTCTGCACCAGGTTGGCTGGAGCCTGCCCATCTGCCAGGGCTTTGAGCTGTTTCCGGAGGAGCTTCAGGATCCGCGGTTGGAACGCTGACGCGTTGCCGCCCACGTGAGGCGTGATCAAGGCGTTGGTAGTGGACCACAGAGGATGGTCCTTCGGCAGCGGTTCGGGATCGACGACGTCGATGGCGCACTGCAGGCGACCGGACAGGACCTCCTTGGTCAGCGCCGAGGTGTCCACCACGGAGCCTCGGCCCACGTTAACCACCAAGGCACCATCCGGGAGGGCGGCAAGAACCTCTTCACCGATCAGTTGATGGGTGTGTTGGTTCAGGGGAAGCACCGACACAAGAATGTCGTGGCTGGTGGCAAGCGCGACGAGCTCCGAGGAGGCGTGCACGTTACCGTGCTCATCGGTGCGGGCGGAGCTGCCCACCCGGGTGACCGTGACTTCGAAAGGCTGCAAGCGGCGGAGGATCTCCTGCCCGATCCCTCCGATTCCCACCAGCAGGACGCGCCGGTCGGCCAGGGACTGGCGCCGCTCTGGCCGCCAGAGGCCGGACTGCTGGTCCCGGACCGCTTGGTCGATACCGCGCAGCTTGGCAAGGATTAGCCCGATGGCTAGTTCTGCCGTGGCTGCCGCGTGGACGCCGGAGGCATTGGCGACTCCGACCGCCGGACCCGCTGCCTCAATCACGCCGTCGTACCCGGTCGACTGGGTCTGGACGAATTTCAGGGACTCAACCTTGGCGAGGGAACCCAACACTGCGCCGGCGTTGATGTACGGGAGGACAACGCCGTCAATCTCTGCGAGCGTCCCGCCGTCGGGATCTGCTTCCAGGTCCCAGACCACCCCCCGCAGCCCTTCGGGTAAAGGAGAGAGATCATCGAGGAGCTGCCGGTCCGGGAGGCTGACGGTGCGCACAGTTTGCATGGGTAAACCTATCAATCGGTCTGGTGGGGGCTGCGGCTAGCGGCGGTCGAAGGTGAGGCCGCCGGGGACCTGGAATGTCGGCATGAGTTCGAGCATGCCGACGTTGACGTGGCGGGGAGTTTCGATTGCGTAGTCCAGGGCGTTCACGATGTCGTCGGTGGTCAATGACTCGTAGCCTTCGTAGTAGGTCTGCCAGGCTTCTTCCATGGCCTCGGGCGTGCCACCCATGTTGCGGCCGAAGATCTCGGTCTCCACACGGCCCGGGCAGATTTCGGTGACGCGGATTCGCTTGCCGACGGTGTCGTTCCTGAGCTGGCGGGAAATCTGGTGCACGGCGGCTTTGGTGGCGTGATAAACCGTGTGTCCGTAGAAGTTGTAGGTGCCTGCAATCGAACTGATGTTGATGACGTGGCCGAGGTCGCGCTCCACCATTCCGGGCAGCACCAGCCGTGTGAGCTGCAGCAGGCCGCGCAGGTTCACGTCCACCAGTTCGTCGATATCCTCTTCGGACGAGTCCAGGATGTTGCCGGGCCGGGAAACTCCGGCGCAGTTCACCAGGACGTCCACCTTGAGGTCATTCACGACGGCGGCCAGGGCGGCCGTGTCGGTCAGGTCCACCACGTGCGGAACTGCTCCGGTGCGGTCGGCCAGTTCGGCGAGGCGTTCCTCGTTGCGGGCGACGGCGTGGACGGTGAGGCCGCGCTTGGCGAGTCGTTCGGCGATGGCGGCACCCATACCGGTTGAAGCTCCGGTGACGAGGGCTGTGGTGTAGTCAGAAAAAGACATTGGGTTCTCCAAAAAGGTGGGGAATCGGTAGGCGAAGTGCACCGGACCGGGTGATCCGGCGCACTTCGCTATTTAGGAAGGGTTAGGCGTCGCGCAGCGGTTCGTGGGCGCGGTCCTTGACGGTGCTGACCGCGATGAGGGTGCCCAGCGCTGTGATCACTGCGTAGAACGCCGGCATGTAGATGTTGCCGGTGCTGCTGATCAACCAAGTCATGAGAAGGGGGGCCGTACCGCCAAAGAGTGCCGAAGAGATGTTGTACCCAAGGCCGTAAGCGGAGTAGCGGACGCGTGTGGGGAACAGTTCGACGATGAGGATGTGGATCACTGCCGTGTGGCCGGCGAAGACGATTGCCATGATGCAGGCACCGAGGATGGCCAAGCCCATTTCCCCGGTGGCGATCAATGCGTAGGACGGGATGCCGAGGACTGCCATGGCGATGGCGGACCCGGCGATGACCTTCTTGCGGCCCACTCGGTCGGAGAGGGCGCCCATGAACGGGATGGCGATGCAGATGACAACCAGGCTGCACGCGGTAACCAGCAGTGCCTCGCCAATGGTGAAGTTCAGCTGCTTGCCCTTGAGGAACGTGGGCATGTACGAGAACAGGACGTAGTAGCCGGAGCCGTTCATCAGCGGGATGAAGAGTGCCAGGAGCATGGCCCGGCGGTGCTCGGCAGACTTGAAGGCTTCCTTGAGCGGGTTCCTGGAAAGGCCGCCCTCTTCCTTCAGCTTGACGAAGTTGGGGGTGTCGCTGATGGCCTTGCGAATGTACCAACCAATGATGCCCATGGGGATGGCGACAAGGAACGGGATGCGCCATGCGAACGAGCCGAAGCCCCCGCCGTCGATCGCTGCCTGGGTGAGCCACGGCGACATGGAGTAAGCGACCAAAGTACCGGTAAGCAGTGCCGCGAAGGATGCGATCTGGGCGTAGGAGGTGATGATGCCGCGCTTGCCTTCCGGGGCGTGCTCAGCGAGGAAGGTCATGGCGCCGGCAGCTTCACCGCCGACGGAGAAGCCCTGCAGGAGACGCAGGAGAACCAACAGAATGGGGGCCGCGATGCCGATGGCCGCGTAGGAGGGCAAGAGGCCGATGCCGGCCGTGGCAACACTGATCAGGAGAATGACGAAGACCAGGAGCTTTTGCCTGCCGATCCGGTCCCCGAGGTAGCCGCACACGACGGCGCCGAGCGGGCGGACGAAGAAAGAGACCGCATATCCTGCGAACACGAAGAGCAGGGCGTTGTCCGGGTTCCCGGGCGCCAGGAAGACGAGGGCCAGCGTTCCCGCCATGAAGGCGAAAATGCCGTTGTCGTACAGTTCCACGAAGATGCCAACACAACCTGCGGTGACAACCTTGCGGGTTTGGCGGCCCGTGAGCCGCTCATGCTGCGCGGGCGCAGCGTTGGTGCTTGCGGTCATGACTTTTCCTTACTGAGATGAGCGTAGCAACGCCTACTGGTATGACGACAGGGTTTTAGCTGCATGCCGCAACTGGTAGGTCCTGCCACTGGGGACGGCATCCGATGCCGAGGAGTCCGAAGACGGTGTTAACGGATTCGCGGAGGGTTTCGAGTTGGGCCCGCGAGCGCCTGTGGACGGCAGTTGCCTCCGCCACTGTTGTTTTCCGAAAACGGACTTTGTCCCCTGGCCTCGCTTGGGCCAGGACATCCAGTCCGGTGCTGGTGACTACTGCGAGTACCGGATACCCGGCGGTGACGCCACGTCCACGGTGCAGTACCAGCAGCTCTTCCCTTGAGGGAACCTCGACGGCGCCCACTGGCACGCCGCGGGAAAGCACCTCACCGGTGGTGGTTCTTTCCGGAAGCTCCCCGCCGAGTCGCAGACCGATGTGGTTGCTGCGGCCGCTGACTGCGTACTCGGTGGTGAAGAGCAATTCACCGGATTCGCCGAACTCGGCGACATCCGGCCCGTCGGTCACGTCGACCAACAAGTCTGATCCCATGCTCGGGCGTTCAAGGCCGAGCCGGAAAAGGGGAAGGTCGAAGTACGGCTGGCGTACTGGGCCCACGCTCCTGCGGGTGAGCAGCGTAGTTCCTTCCTTGAGCTGAAGCCCGAAGCCCACGACCGTGTCCGGGGCTGCACTGCCGAGCAAGGTCTCTGCCTCGACGGAACCGTGGATAGCAAGGTAGGCGCGGAGGCCACGATGGATCCCGCGAAGGGAAACCGATTCGCCGGCCCGTACGGACACGGGCTCCCACTGGCTGGCCGGACGTCCGCCAACTGTGAGCGTGAGTGGAGCCCCGGTGACGGCGATCAGGATGTCGGTGGTGGCCTTCATCCGGAAGTCCAGGGCCGTGATCTCCACCAGGGGATGGTTGTCCAGGTTCCCTGCCAGGATGTTGGCGGCACGGGCCGAGTACTGGTCCAGGGCCCCGTTGACCGGAAGGCCGAAGCGGGGGCCACGGGTCCTGCCGAGGTCAGTAACCACCGAGTTGCCTGGCTGCTGGATGAGGATTTCGCCGGTCATGGCTGCACCCCTGGTTCCAAGGGTTCCAGCTCCAGGCCGGCGTAGTCGCTGAACTCCTCTGGGCGGATCTGGCGGAACCGCAGGATGTCCCCCGGCTTGTAAGGCACCAGAGGCTCGCGGCGAATGTTCAGTACCGAAAAGGGAGTCTGTCCGATGACGCACCAACCACCCGGGGCCATTGCCGGAGCGATGACTGCCTGCCGACCGGCCACAGAGACGGCTCCAGCCGGGACGCTGAGCCGGGGATCCTTGAGCCGCGGCACGGGCTTGGGGAATGCGGGCCCGTCCATCATCGGGGACCCGGCGGGCGCGCCGAGGCAGCGAACGGTGTACGTCTTTTCGATGTGGAGGCGGATGACCTCCTCCACGGAGATCCCCTGGTGCTCAGCGACGCGCTCCAAGTCGGGGCCGTACCCGCCGCCATACACGACGGGGACATCGAACTCGCGGGGTGCTTTTGCGGACTCGTCGGCGTGGGCGAGCTCCAACAGTCCCAGCTTTACGAAGGCCCGGACCTGGCGGGCAGAAACGAGGAGGGGATCGAACTCCACCAACACCGAATCGTAGGTGGGAACCGCGCCGTGTAGACCTTCGGCACCGCAGTTTTCGAGCCAGTTGGCCAGCCCATGGACGGTGAGCCAGTTCTGTTCGCTCGCTTCGGAGATGGCAACCACACGCACTGCGGAATCTCCGGACTCGTAGATCTCGGTGGGAGACGCTGTGAGGACGGACATGTCAGGCCGCTTTCTTCTTTGCGTCCATGACCTCAGCCAGGGGTGCGATGTGGACACCGGCGGTAATGAGTTCCGAACGGATCCGACGTGCCAGCTGCACGGCGCCAGGGTTGTCCCCGTGCAGGAGGAGGGTGTCCACGGCGATGTCCAGGTCCGCACCGTTGGCGCAGCGGACCTTGCCCTCAACCACCATGCGCAGGGTACGGTCCACGATCTCCGTAGGATCATGCAGCACGGCACCGGGCTGGCTGCGGGGAACCAGCGTGCCGTCTTCCTGGTAGGCGCGGTCCACGATGCCCACGATTGCGACGTCCAGCCCGGCGTCGCGTGACGCTGCAGCCAGTTCGCCTTCCTGGGCCACCACGATCAGTTCGTTGTCGACGCGGACCGCGGCTTCAGCCACAGCCTTGGCATAGTCGTCGCGGACTGCGACGAGGTTGCCAAGCCGGCCGTGCGGGGCCAGGTGCGTGACCTTGGTGCCGTGGAAAGCGGCGAAGCCGTTCAACGCGCCCAGCTGATAAAGAACATCGTTCCGGACCTCGTCGGCAGTGAGGCCCATGTCCCGCCGTCCGAACCCTCGCAGGTCAGGGAAGCTTGGATGTGCCCCGATGCCGACTCCGCGGCGAACGCACTCAGCCACCGTGGCCGCCATGATGTCCGGATCACCGGCATGGAACCCGCACGCGATATTGGCGCTTGAAACGATCTCCAGGAGCTCGGAATCGTCGCCAATGGTGTAGGCGCCAAATCCCTCTCCAAGATCCGCTACAAGATCAATTATCGGGTTCACGTGGTTCTCTTTCCGTGTGGTTCTGCAGGTAATGCGGGAATTTGCCAACGCCGCGTAATGGGTCATAAAAGAATTCCCGGTAAATGGCAGTCGCCGGAGTAAATCGGGGGCGTTGCCTGAAGTTCGTTCCAAAAGTCTCGCACCCGTCGGGACCCCTGCACAAAGACCTAATAGCTATCCCGTGATAGGTCTCCGTTATGACGTACACCACCCGGCCCTGTGGCATGGGTCCCAGCGGAACCCTGCTGGGAGATGCGTCTATATTTGAACATCGGGACCTGCCACCCAGGGGACTTCCCACCCACGGGGCACGGCTCCAGGAAGGTACATCCATGGACACGCGGAAGGTCTCATACTTCGTTCAGATCGTTGACTCCGGGAGCATCACGAAGGCCGCGGCTGCCCTCCATGTGGCCCAGCCGGCCCTCAGCCAGCAAGTCTCGGCACTGGAGAACGATCTCAAGCAGCGGCTGCTGATCCGCAGCAAGCAAGGCGTCGAACCCACGGCAGCCGGGCACACGCTCTACCGCCATGCACAGTCGATCCTGCGGCTGGTGGAGCAAGCCCGCCAGGACGTCGCTTCCTCCGGCGCCGCACCCTCGGGCCGGGTGTCCATTGCCATCGCGCCGTACAGCATGGCCTCCAGCCTGACTCCCCAGATCATCAGCGAGGTCGGCCGCCGCTACCCGGATATCGTGGTCCACCTGACCGAAATTTTTGGCGGAGTCCTGAGCGAAGCCATCAAGAACGGCCGCCTCGACATGGCGTTGATTTACGAGCCTGGAAAGATCCGGGGCGTTCAATTCACCACCATGATCGTCGAAGACCTCCACCTGGTGGTGCACCCGGACGTGGACCTCGCCCCCGGCAAAGACGGCAAGAACACCATCACGCTTGCGGAAGCCAGCACAGTAGGGCTGTTCCTGCCGGAGAAGAACCACACCCTTCGCCAGCTCATCGAAAAAGGCTTGGCGGACCAGGACCTGCCTTTGAGGCTGGTGGGCGAAGTGGAATCCGTCCCTTCCCTGACCAGGCTCATCCGGGCGAACCTCGGCGGCACGGTGTTGCCCAAATCAGCAGCGGATGCCCTCTTCCCGGACCAGGACTTCAAGGTGCTGCGGATCGTGGAACCCGGCCTGCAGAGCAAGATCGCCCTGTGCACCCCGGACCACGAGCCCTTGTCCGAGGCCGCGTCTGCCGTGCTGCTGGTGGTCAAAGAGATGCTCCATCAGCAACTGATCAACAAGTACGGGACCGACCCCGTGCAACTCCCGGCCCATCCATAACAAAGCCTTATCCGGACAGACAGCTTTGGTCTTATTCAAGACCGTTCTAATTTCCTAATATCGAATTAGCAAACAATTCGAAACCAGCTCACGGATTCCGCGGGCACGTTCAAAGGAAACAACGGTGAAAAAGATCAGCACAGCCGGATGGGTGTCGAATCCAACCCGCGGAACCCTCAGCGCACGAACCGGATTCCATTGCCCACGGAACGGCTTCTGGCGCCCACTTGGCGGGATCGGCGAACCGCTGTTCGTCTTTGAAGGAAGCCTGATGCCGGCGCACGCGGGCAACAGCATTGAATGGCACTTGTTGGACACCCGGCCCGGTCGCGCCGGCCTCGACTGACCCGGCCACCCGCCGTCGTACCTTAACCGAATCT
Source organism: Paenarthrobacter sp. AR 02 (assembly GCF_021538675.1). GTDB lineage: Bacteria > Actinomycetota > Actinomycetes > Actinomycetales > Micrococcaceae > Arthrobacter. The sequence goes on along the minus strand of NZ_JAJUKH010000014.1, from coordinate 3,997 downwards.
GCACCACGTTGAGGCGCCCTGCCACCGGCAAGGCGCCTTTCTTGTGCTCGAATACAGCAAGCCAAAGAGTCAACGGCACGCCAAAGACCGGCCGCTGCTGATGTACCAGCAGCGGCCGGTCCGGGCCGGAGCTCCTAGTCTTCGACCAGGAGGCCCTTCTCTTTCAGCTTCTCCGTCAGGCCGCACAGCTCAATGGTGTTGCCGCCGTCGTGGTAAAGCTTGATGAGTTCGCGCTCATGGTCGTCGCGGGCTTGGGACAAGGCGATGACTTCCTCGGCCTCCTCGCGGCGAACTACTACTACCCCGTCAGCGTCACCGCGAAGGATGTCGCCTGGGTAGATGATTTCGTCGCCGAAGATAATCGGGTGGTTGATCGGGCCAAGCGTTTCCTTCACCGTGCCCTTGATGCTGATGCTGCCGGAGAAGACGGGCAGGCCGAGCGCGATCAGGTCCTGGGTGTCGCGGACGCCGGAATCGGTGACCATCGCGGCGATTCCCTTGGCCTTCATGGCGTTGCCCAGGACGTCGCCGAACGTGCCGGCCTCGGCCATTTCCTGTGCGCCAACAAGCACGACGTCACCCGCCTGTGCATAGTGGATGGCCACCTGGAGCATGAGGTTGTCCTGCGGTGCACAGGCGACGGTGACGGCCGGACCACAGAAGGACATGGAGCGGTCAATCGGCTTGATCTTGGAGCTCAAGGCGCCCCGGCGGCCCTGCGCTTCATGGATCGTTGCAGAAGAGAAGGCGGCGAGGCGGCTGACGACATCAGCCTCGGGCCGCTCGAACTTGGTCTTGACGTGGATCATTTCCTGGGTCTTTCTAGGTGAGATTGTTGACGGCATCGCGGATGGAATCCACGCCGGCGTTGATGGTCTCCAGCGAAGTGGCGAAGGAGATGCGGAAGTAGGGACCAAGGCCGTAGGCCGAACCCTGGATGACGGCCACGCGCGCGGCGTCCAGCAGATAGAGCGTGAAATCCTGATCGTTCTCGATGATCCGGCCGTCAGGCGCGGATTTGCCGATTACCCCTGAGCAGTTCACGTAGGCATAGAAGGCACCTTCCGCCGGCGCAACTGACAGGCCGTCGATTGCGTTCAAACCCTCGACGGCGGCGTCCCGGCGCTTGCGGTAAACCTCCACACTGTCGCGAACGAAGGACTGATCGCCGTTCAGCGCGGCGGCTGCGGCTGCCTGGCTGATGGACGACGGGCACGACGACGTCTGGGACTGCAGTTTGTTCATCGCCGCGATCAAGGGCGCCGGCCCGACGCCGTAGCCCAGCCGCCAACCGGTCATCGCGTAGGCCTTGGAAACGCCGTTAACCAACAGGATCCGATCCTTGAGAGCCGGAGCGGCAGTGACCAAGCTGGTTACGCGGCCGTCGCCGAAGTTGACTTCGTCGTAGATTTCATCGGTGAGGACGAAGACGTGGGGGTGTTCACCGAGGACCGCTCCAAGAGCCTGAAGTTCCTTGCGGGAGTAGACCGCACCGGTCGGGTTGGATGGCGCGTTGAGGATCAGCCATTTGGTCTTGGGGGTGATGGCATTTTCCAACGCGTCCGGCGTGAGCTTGAAGCCAGTGTCTTCGCCGCACGCGACGATCACGGGCGTGCCGTCGTTGGCCAGGACCATGTCCGGGTAGGAAACCCAGTACGGCGCCGGGACAATTACTTCATCGCCTTCATTGAGCGATGCCATGAGTGCGACGTACAGGACCTGCTTGGCGCCGCCGCCAATAGTGAGCTGGTTTCGCTCGTAGTGGTGCCCGGTGTGGCCTTCGATCTTTCGAAGGATGGCCGTCTGCAGCTCGGGCGTACCAGTCACCGAGGTGTACTTGGTCTCGCCGGCGTGGATTGCCTCGATGGCGGCGGCCTTGATGTGGTCCGGGGTGTCGAAGTCCGGCTCGCCAACAGTAAGGTCGATGATCGGGATGCCTTCAGCTTTCAGTTCGCGGACGCGGGCGGCCGCGGCAACGCTGGCGGAGGACTTGATACGCGTGACCCTCGACGCCGGCAGGAACTCAGACATGTCTCCTCCAGGAATGTGGAACTCGGGACGCGCGGATTCGCGTATCCCTTTTTCGAGACTAGGGATCCGGGGGCGCTGTGGATAAGACCTAATGTGCGTGGATTCATAAGAGGGTCTTATGACGTCCGGCCTTGTACCGGTGATCCGTGTGCTGATTAGGGTGTTTTCCAGCCCGGACGGGTTGTGGCTATGCACTTTGCTTATGGGCTCACACGTTATTGGTATTTCCGCGGCTGGACGAAGGCTGCCTAGATTCATAGCTCAGAAGTGTTCGCCAATCGTCGGAGAGAGAGACAATGCGCGCCCAAGTCGGGTCAGTCCAGAGCCGACCGCCTACTGGCAGATACAGTTATCGCGCCAAGGAACCCGTCCGACCCGAAGCTGCGGACGACCAGGAACATGCCAAGCTCACGCGCGCCCTCGCCGCCCACCGGCAACTCCTCTCCCACGCGGCAAGTGCCATCCGGAATTTGACCGCAGCAAGAAACGAGTTGATCGCCCAAGCCATAGAAGACGGGCTTCCCGTCGGCACTGTTGCTGCCGTCGCCGGAGAGAACATCAAAGCAGTCCGGACCATCGCTTTGGCTTATGAAGAGCTTTATCCGAGCGGACTCCCCCGCCAGGCCCATCTGTCCCCGTTACGGGCGAAAAGCGAGGAGCTCCGGACCGCCGAAGCTCATCGGGACCAGATCCTTGGGCGCCGCGAAGCCCTCATTCTCATGGCACGCCGGAAGCAGGTCTGTGATGACTTGGAACTTGCTTCGCTGACCGGGCTTACCCCGGACCACATCCGGCGGACTGTACGTGGCAACCCCCGGTCTTCCTGAATCCGCAACACCTTTTGATGCTGTGCCTGCTGTGGTCGATCGATGCGATGGAGAACCACATGGACATGATGTTGAGGGATGGGTTCAGACAGTCTTTCCTACATCCGCCGGCAGTGGAGATGATGTTGATGATCGCCAATCGCCGCTCAAGTGGTCTATGGCCTCGGAACCTATAAAGACGCCCGGATGTTGACCGCGAACACGTTCTCACGTCCTTCGCTCGATAAAGGCGATTTAGGTGGACAATGTCCGCTCCCACTTTGGTCTGACAAAAGGACCGGCCGGGGTCGGTCGCCTCGCGGCAGCAACCAGCCCAACCACTAACTTTGACGGAGCATCTCGACGCCACGTTGCGCTCGGTCCCTCTGCCCCTGCCCCTGCCCCTGCAGAGGTTGAGGACAACCACGACCTATCGGACGAATCAAGAGAAGAACGCATAACCCCAGCATGAGCACGCATGCGGAGGGCCCCGCCGGCCGCGGCCGAGCCTGAAGCCGTTCCCCACAACCCAAATGACCCCGCGGCGCCAGGCACACACAGTGTCAGAGCGTCATGGCCGCTCCGGCGGCTGCACGGCCCAAAGGAACAAACTTTGAAAAAGCCTGGTTAGGACCTCAGCGGGCATTTTCGGCATGCCCTGACGCACGTGGCTTAGCGTCTCCGATCTTGGATGCCTGGACGTTCGACTCAAACGAACAGCAGTATCAGCCGACGGAATTGCGCCTGTCGGCGCTCCGGTCGAACTGCGGATAGATGGAACGTCCAGCTCCTACCGTGTGTCCCTTTGCTTCAGTACTTAATGGGTTCCATGCGGCCCGAGCGCAGGGAAAGCACGGCTGCTTCGGCGATAGCTTGGGCTTTCAGTCCGTCCTGCAGCGAAGGAATGGACGCCGTGCTGCCATCCAGCGAGGACACGAAAGCGGCGAGGGCCGCCGCATACGTCGGTTGCACGCGCTCAAACCAACCCGGGTGAAGCCCGTCGTCCACCACAGTGCTGCGAGAGTATCTGGACACTGCGCCGTTACGGTGACGGCGGGCTTCCACCATCCCCTCGGAGCCCATGATCTCGATCCGTTCGTCGTAGCCGTAGCCAGTGCGGCGCACGGAATCGATTTGGACCAATGCCCCGCCGGGGAGCC
>NZ_JAJUKH010000013.1 GCF_021538675.1 Paenarthrobacter sp. AR 02 | reverse complement strand
TACCCGATCAACCAGCACTTCGCAAATCAACGTTTCCGTGATTCCCGAGCCAATCAACCGGCCCCGCCCTGCACAGGAACGCTAAAAAGCGAACCATTTTTCAGGCTGTTATCAAGGGGGTTCGGCCCCCGCGGCGTCCAGCTCCAGGCTGTCTCACTCGCGGCGACTCAGAAGACATTACACGCCCACACGCCCCCACACAAATCACCCCCAACACCACCACAAACCCTGACAAACACAGGCCAAAACCCCCAAAACAGCCCCTCAACCGCCAAAAACAACCACAAAACCGCGGGCGTGAACCCCGTCACAACACCCACCCACCACCCCCACCCAACGCCAAACACCCAACCCCAACCCACCGCTGTCGAACACCCCCAAACCAGCCGAACATGAGAGAGCGTCCACCCCAAACCGGCGGAACGTCAGAGAGCGTCGGTCTGAAACAGGCTGAACGTGAGAGAGCGTCCACCCAAAACGAAAGCCACGGGGCTTAAACACAAAAAAGGCCGGCAACCATAACGGTTGCCGGCCTTTTTCGAGCTGGATTGTTGACTGGATTTAGGCTGAAACCTCAATCGTGGCCAGGTTCTTTTTCCCGCGTCGCAGCAGCAGGTACCGGCCGTGAAGCAGTTGGTCCTGGCCGATGACGGCGTCGGGATCCGAAACCTTGGCGTTGTTCACGTAGGCACCGCCTTCGCCCACAGTCCGACGGGCTGCGGACTTGCTGTCCGATAGACCGGAGGCAACCAAGAGGTCGATGATCCCCAGGCCGTCAGCGCCGATGGTTGCCGAGGGAAGTTCCGCAGTGGCGGCTTCCAGGGTGCGTTCGTCCAGAACCGTGAGGTCGCCGTTGCCGAAAAGTGCGGCCGAAGCGGCAATCACTTTCTCGGTTGCGTCCACGCCGTGCACCAGCGAAGTGACTTCGTAGGCGAGCTTCTTCTGGCCTTCCCGGGCGAAGGGACGTTCCGCCACGGACTCCCCCAGCGCCTCGATCTCTGCACGCGAAAGGAAGGTGAACACCTTGAGCCGGTCCACGACGTCGGCATCCGCGGTGTTCAGCCAGAACTGGTAGAACGTGTACGGGCTGCACATTTCGGGATCGAGCCAGATGGCGTTGCCCTCGCTCTTGCCGAACTTGGTGCCGTCCGAGTTGGTGATGAGCGGTGTGCCCAGGGCATGCACGCTCTTGCCCTCCACCTTGCGGATGAGTTCCGTGCCGCTGGTGAGATTGCCCCACTGGTCCGAGCCGCCGGTCTGCAGGGCACAGCCGTAGTCGCGGAACAGCTGGAGGTAGTCCATGCCCTGCAGGATCTGGTAGCTGAATTCGGTGTAGCTGATGCCCTCGTCCGAGTTCAGTCGTGAGGCGACAGCGTCCTTGCGGAGCATGGTGCCCACACGGAAGTGCTTTCCAATTTCACGCAGGAAGTCGATGGCGCTCAGCGGGGCGGTCCAGTCAAGGTTATTGACCATCCGGGCCGGGTTTTCGCCCTCGAAACTCAGGAAACGGCGGACCTGGCCCTGAAGGTAGCCGACCCACTCTGCAACGGTGTCCTTGGTGTTCAGGGTGCGTTCCGCCGTCGGGCGTGGGTCGCCGATCAGGCCGGTGGATCCGCCGACCAGGCCGAGCGGCTTGTGGCCGGCCAGCTGAAGGCGACGCATCACCAGCAACTGCACGAGGTTGCCAAGGTGCAGTGACGGTGCGGTGGGATCGAAGCCACAGTAATACGTGATCGGGTCCCCGGCGAGCAGCTTTTCCAGTTCCGTTTCATCAGTGGAAACGTGGACAAGGCCGCGCCATTTGAGCTCCTGCCAGACGTTGGCAAAGGCGGGATCGTTGTGCTGGGACTCGAGGTTGTTTACGTGTGACACGAGATCTAAGTTAGCAGGATTGCAGCCCGTGAATTTCCTAGCGCTCGATGCCCGCCGGTACCGGCGCAGCGGCGATGAGGCGCAGGCGCTGCGTGGCACGGGTCATGGCCACGTAGAGGTCCCCCACCTTGCCATGTTCATGGTTCAGCATGGCAGCCGGTTCCAGGACTACAACACCGTCGAATTCCAGGCCCTTTGCTTCCTTGGGGCTGATCACGACGATGTCCTGCTCGTAGCTTCCGGCACCCGTGCCGATACGCGATCCGTAGACCTTCCGCAGTGCAGCGGTGGCCTGGGGAAGCAGGGGCCCGTCGGCTATGACTGCCAGCAGGCCGCCGTCGAGCGCTTCCACCTCCTCCGGCAGGACCTCAACCAGGCGCGGGACAATTCCGTCGGCCTCTACGTGATCGACAATGGGCGACCATTTGCCCTCGCGGACAGCCTTGGGGGCCGAGACCACAAGGCCCGCCCGATTAGCCATCCGGACGGCAGCCTCGGCGATCTGCGACGGAGTGCGGTAGTTGACCGTGAGTTCTTCAAGCCTCCAGCGGTCACCGAACGACGGCGCCAGGGCACTTTGCCACGAATTGGCACCGGCCGCTGCGCTCGTCTGGGCAATATCGCCCACGATCGTGAAGGACTTGAGCGGGCAGCGCCGCACCAGGAGCCGCCACTGCATGGGTGAAAGCTCCTGGGCTTCGTCAACCACAATGTGGCCAAAGGCCCATGAACGGTCGCTGGTGGCACGCTCGGCCGCCGTGAGGCGGCCCTCGCGCTCCTGGTTCTGCTCAGCAAGCTCCTCTGCGGTCACCAGGACGTCCACGCCCATGGCTTCCATGTTGGCAAGGGTCTGCTTGGCGTTGGCAAGGTCGCGGGCACGATCTGCTTCTTGCTGGGCCAATCCCCTGCCGGCGGCCGGGTCAAGTTCGCCCAGCAGCTCGGCTGCTTCGTCCAGCAAAGGAACGTCCGCTTCGGTCCACGGGGCGTCAACGGGCCGCTGCAGGAGTGCGCGCTGGTCCGGCGTAAGGTTCGGCGTGCAGGCCTCAAGGATGGCGGGCTTGCTGAACAGCTCGGAGATGAGTTTCTCCGGCGTCATCGGCATCCAGCAAAGATTCAAGGCGATACGGACGTCGCGCGCGGAGCGGACGTCTTCGGCGAGGTAGGCGCGATCAGCGTTGTTGCCGATGTTCGATTCTTCGACAAGGTCCGTCAACTGCTCAGTGAGCTCGCGGAGGAGGATCTTGACGAAAGTGAGCCTGGCTTCGTTATGCGGCTTGCCCGTTGCACGCGCTTTCTCCCGGGCACGCCGTACCTGGCGGACCGTGAGGGTGAGTTTCCGCGAATCAACTTCCAGGATGCGGTCTTCGGCGGGGGTCCGCTGCCGGTTGGCAACAGCGTTGGCAACAACTTTGGCCATGTCCAGCTTGCCCTTGAGGGCAGCAACGTCCGCGTCTTCCTCGGGAACGGCGTTGATGCCCGGCATCAAGCGGCCCAGGCTGGCCATCACCACGCCGGTTTCACCCAGCGAGGGCAGCACGCGTTCGATGTAGTGCATGAACGACGACGACGGGCCAACCAGCAGGACGCCGGCGCTCTTGAGCCGATCCCGGTGCGTGTACAGCAGGTAGGCAGCACGGTGCAGGGCGACGGCAGTCTTACCGGTACCCGGTCCGCCCTGAACCACAAGCGCTCCGGAAATGGAGGAACGGATGATCCTGTCCTGCTCCGACTGGATGGTACCTACGATGTCGGACATGCGGCCCGTGCGCTTTGAGTTCAGCGCCGCCAGGAGGGCACCCTCGCCCTGAAGGGACTCGTCGTCGGCCAGCAGACCGGCGTCCAGGACGTCGTCTTCGATCGCCTTGACGTCCCGGCCCTGCAGGATCAGGTGCCGACGACGGCGCACACCTTGGCGATCGAAGGCGGTCGCCTGGTAGAAGTGGCCTGCCTCGGGAGCACGCCAGTCGACCATGAGCCGTTGAAGGTCGGCGGTGGACAGGCCGATGCGACCGATGTACTGGGCTTCTCCGGAGTCCAGATCCAGCCGGCCGAACACCAGGCGGTCGTCGACGGCGTCGAGCTGGGCCAGGCGGTCTTCGTACAGTGCCGCGAAGGCGTCACGTTCGGAAACGTTCTGCATGGTTCCCACTGCGCCGGTCTTGCGCACTTGCGCCAGCTGCTCGCGCTTTTCTGCGCGCAGCTCATCGAGCCGGGCGTACAGCCCAGCCACATATTCCTGCTCGTGGACCAAATCAGCGTCGTGCATCGAACCGTAACCCCTATCGCAAAAGACAGACCTACCACTCTACAGCGATTTCGGTAAACGTGTGGGGCTGGAGTCATGTGGCGGATGACGTCATGTGGCGGGCGTGCGGTTTCGGGCCTTTGCCGCTTTATAACGCGACACCGTGGGGTCATCTTCGATCCAGAAACGCCACGGATAGTCAGTGCTTCCTCCCGGTCCGGCAACCCCCACTCGCGGGCCGCTCGCCACCGCTGCCGCCGGGGTCCTGGGCAACCAGAGGCTGAACGGTTCCGCGAGCGCGTCACGTCCGGTGTCCGCCGTCGTAAGTCCCAACGCCGAAGCGAGCCTGGCAGGTCCGCTGGCCAGGTCTTTGTGAGCCTTGGACGCCGGCCTCCGGAGGGCGGCCAGCCCTTCTCCTTCCACAATTTCGCCTGCCCGCAGGAGCAGCGCGGAAGCAGCGCCGTCGGGACCGCAGACGATGTTGGCACAGTAATGCATGCCGTAGGTGAAGTAGACGTACAGAAACCCCGCAGGGCCGAACATGGGTGCGTTCCGTGGCGTGGGGCCGCCAAAGGTGTGCGATCCGGGATCCGGGTGTTCCGAATCCCGTGGGCCCATGTACGCCTCCACCTCCGTAAGCCTGACCGAAACAGGACCGGCTTCGGAGTGGTGCGTCAGGACGCCGCCGAGGATCAACGGAGCGATGGCACGCGGATCTCCCGCGAGGAATTCGCGGACCTTGGCTGGCTCGAGAAGGTAGTTCTCCACGGACTGGCTCATGCCCAGACCCTAGCAAAGTCGCCCGAACGGCTATGTCCGATTTCCGCTAGCAGTCGCCCAGTTCCGCTGGCAGGATGGAGCCATGGACTTCTGGCAGCGCTACAGGGCAATTGACGCCCGCGACATCCGGTTCGACGGTCAATTCTTTACTGCTGTCAGCTCCACCGGCATCTATTGCCGACCGTCGTGCCCCGCCCGGACGCCGAAGGCCGAAAACGTCACGTTCTATGAGACCTCGGCTGCAGCGCACGAGGCCGGCTACCGCGCGTGCAAACGCTGCCTCCCTGAGGCAGTTCCTGGAACGTCGGCGTGGAACATCCGCTCGGACATCGCCGGCCGGGCAATGCGGTTGATCAACGACGGCGTCATCACGCGCGAGGGCGTGGACGGCCTTGCCCACCGTCTGGGCTACTCGGCACGGCAACTCAACCGTATCCTCAGCCAGGAACTGGGCGCCGGTCCACTCTCCCTGGCCCGCGCAAGCAGGGCGCAGACAGCCAGGACGCTGCTGGTCTCCACTGACATGCTGCTCGCGGATGTGGCGTTTGCGTCCGGCTTCAACAGCGTGCGGCAATTCAACGACACGATCGGCGAAGTATTCGCGATGACCCCGACGGCGCTGCGCGCCACCGCTGCAAAGTCCGTGCAACGCTGGCGTGCTGGGACGTCGCCGGTCGAAGCTCCCGCGGCACTGACGTTGAACCTGCCCTACAGGGAACCGTTCGATCCCGGGATTTTCGACTTTCTGGCGGTTCGTGCCATTCCAGGCATCGAATATGCCAGCACCTCCGGGGACGGAACCAGGACCTATGGACGCACCCTGCGCCTCCCCCGAAGTACCGCGTCGTTCTCGGTTTCCTACAAGCCGGCCTCCCCCGCCAAGCCGTTGCAGCTCAACGCCAGCGCTGTAGACCTCCATGACCTCCCCACCCTGTTGAGTCGTGTCCGGAGGCTGTTCGACCTGGACGCTGATCCGCGGGCGATCGATGATGCCCTCGCAGCAGACCCCCGACTCGCGGCCAGCGTCACAACGATCCCCGGAATCCGGATGCCTGGAGCCGTCGACCCCGAGGAACTCCTGGTGAGGGCAATGATCGGTCAACAGATCACTGTGGCTGCCGCCCGCACCGCGCTGACCCAGCTCTCCGCGGCCGGCTCCACGATCGAAGGGGCCGGGCCAGGACTGGAGAGGCTGTTTCCGACGACGGCGGACCTCGCCGACAAGGGTCGGGCACTGCTGCGCGGACCCCAGCGCCGGATCGACTCGATCATGGCCGCCAGTGAAGCCATGGCCACAGGGAAACTCGATTTTGGGTACGGCGACGACTTTGAAAGCCTGGAACGCAAATTGCTCCCGCTCCCCGGCGTGGGGCCATGGACGGTTGGGTATGTTGCCATGCGTGTGCTGGGCGCCCCTGATGTCTTCCTTGCCAACGACGCCGCCGTCCGGAACGGGTTGAAAGTCCTGCCGGTCCTTTCGGGGCTCAGCCCCGACTTCACGGAAGTCAGCCCGTGGCGCTCCTACGCCACCATGCACCTGTGGCGGGCGGCAGCCAAGCGCCCTGTTTCAGCCGCCGGGAAGTGAGAGAGCGTCAGCGGTTAGCGGGCGGGACGTGAGAGAGCGTCCGGCCCAAACGTCCGGGACGTGAGAGAGCGTCCGCCCCAAGCGTCCGGGACGTGAGAGAGCGTCAGCGGTTAGCGGGTGGCTGGCTGGGCCGCGGGCCAGGGCAGGAGCTCAGGTAGTTCTACGCCGTCGGCGGCTGCGGTGGCACGCAGGCTTCCGAGGCTGGGTTCGCGGCCGGCTAGCCATGCGGCGATGTCCGTCAGCATTCCGGTGATGGCGATGGAGGTGCTGCCACTGCCGATGCTCATCTGGGGAAGGCCCGTGGGTTGAAGTACCAGCTTGTACTCTCCCGGAACACGGGCCGCCAGGAACCCGATGAGGTGTTCGCAGAACGGCCGGCTCCACGTCTCTGGTCCAAAGCCGAGCCCCAGGTCCGAGGCATGGATGGTCAGTTCGCTCCACAGTGCCAGTCCGCCGTCGAGCACTGTCCCGTCACGGTAGGTGATGGGCGCTTGCCAATCGTCGGGTTCCAAGGCATCGAACGACGCAACCGCGGACTCCACCGCCTTGGTAACTGACTCCGTGTGCTGGGCCACGCTGTGTCCCGCCGCAAGTTCGATTGCCTTGTTACGGCCGTCCATGCCGCCGTCGTACAGTTCGATCTTCTCGCCGCGCCGTGCGTAGTCGAGTTGGCGGGCCATCGCGTTGGCGATTCCGGTGATGTGCGCCAGCACGTGGCCGCGGGTCCAACCGGGGAGCTGGGATGGGCCAGCGACGGAGGCGTCGTCCAGTTTGGCGAGGAGGCGGGTGACGGTGCCGGCGGCTTTGTGAAGCTCTGCGGGCAACGCCCCAGGGGTGATCTGAGTCATAGCGCCATGCTAACGCACGCTTAAACACCTGTGGGACGGCACATGATGTGCCATCCCACAGGGGTGTTCAAGGTCCAGCTGTACTAGCCTGCGTAAGAACGGGCTGCGTCCAGTTCCGCTTCCAGTGCCGCCAGTTGGCGTTCGACGGCGGCTGGTGCCGTGCCGCCCTGGGAGTTCCGGCTGTTGAGCGAGCCTTCGGTGCTGAGCACGCTGCGGACCTCGGGAGTAAGGTGCTCGGAGATCGCCGCGTATTCCTCGTCCGTCAGGTCCCACAGCTCAACGCCACGGCTTTCGGCCTGCTTGACGGCAGCACCAGACAGCTCGTGGGCTTCACGGAAGGGCACGCCCTGGCGGACCAGCCATTCTGCGATGTCCGTGGCCAGCGCAAAGCCCTGGGGAGCCAAGGATTCCATCCGGTCAGTGTTGAACTTCAGGGTGGCGATCATGCCGGACACGGCCGGGAGCAGCAGCTCAAGGGTGTCGGCAGCGTCGAACACAGGCTCCTTGTCCTCCTGAAGGTCACGGTTGTAGGCAAGAGGCAAGCCCTTGAGCGTCGCCAGCAACCCGGTCAGGTTGCCAATGAGGCGGCCGGCCTTGCCACGTGCGAGCTCGGCAACGTCCGGGTTCTTCTTCTGCGGCATGATCGATGACCCGGTGGAGTACGAGTCATGCAGCGTGACGAAGGAGAACTCCTTGGTGGCCCAGAAGATGACTTCCTCGGAGATCCGGGACAGGTCCACGCCGATCATGGAGCAGACCCAGGCGAACTCGGCGAAGACGTCGCGGGAAGCGGTGCCGTCGATCGAGTTGTGCACGGCCGAGAAGAACCCCAGGTCCGCGGCAACAGCCTCAGGGTCCAGGCCCAGCGACGAACCGGCCAACGCACCCGAACCGTACGGCGAAACACCGGCCCGCTTGTCCCAGTCCTGGAGGCGCTGCACATCGCGCAGCAAAGCCCAGGCGTGGGCCAGCAAGTGATGGCTCAAAAGGACCGGCTGGGCGTGCTGCAGGTGCGTGCGGCCAGGCATGGCGACACCGTGGTGGGCCTTCGCCTGCTCAACCAGTGCGTCAACCGTGGCCAGCACTCCCTGGGCAATAATGCGCGCGTGGTCCCGAAGGAACATGCGGCCAAGGGTAGCCACCTGGTCGTTCCTCGAACGGCCGGCGCGAAGCTTGCCGCCCAACTGGGTGCCGGCACGCTCGATCAGCCCACGCTCCAGTGAACCGTGCACGTCCTCGTCGCTCTCAGCGGGAAGGTAGGCGCCACTGGCGACGTCCTCGTCCAGCTGGGTAAGGGCAGCGAGCATGCCTTCAAGCTCAGCGTCATCCAGCAGTCCGGCCTTGGCGAGCACGCGTGCGTGCGCCTTGGAACCGGCGATATCGTAGCGGGCCAGCCGCCAGTCAAAGTGCGTGGACTTGCTCAGTGCGGCCAGCGCATCCGCAGGGCCGCCGGCGAACCGCCCACCCCACAGTGCGCCTTCGTTTGTTGCCGACGTCATTACTCGCCCGCAACCCGCAGGTCGCGGCCGGAAGCAACCTTGGAGGACATGCCCCACAGCTCGATGAAGCCGCGTGCCATGGACTGGTCGAAGGTGTCGCCGGTGTCGTAGGTGGCGAGGTCGAAGTCGTACAGCGACGTCTCGGAGCGGCGACCGTTAACGATTGCCTGGCCACCGTGCAGGACCATACGGATGTCACCGGAAACGTACTTCTGGGTGTCCTCGATGAAGGCATCCAGGGAGCGCTTCAGCGGGGAGAACCACTGGCCGTCGTAGACCAGCTCTGCCCAGCGCTGGCCAACGGTGGCCTTGAAACGGGCCTGCTCGCGTTCGATGGTGATGTCTTCAAGGTGCTTGTGGGCGGTGATCAGCGCCATGGCACCCGGGGCTTCATAGATCTCGCGGGACTTGATGCCAACCAGGCGGTCCTCGACGACGTCGATGCGGCCAACGCCCTGGGCGCCTGCACGGCGGTTCAGTTCCTGGATGGCCTGCAGCGGGGTGACCTTCACGCCGTCGATCGCTACCGGCACGCCGGCCTGGAAGGAGATGATGACCTCATCCGGTGCCGGCGGGAATTCCGGGGTGGCCGTGTAGTCGTAAATGTCCTTGGTGGGCGCGTTCCAGATGTCCTCAAGGTAGCCGGTTTCGACGGCGCGTCCCCAGACGTTCTGGTCGATTGAGTACGGGTTCTTCTTGGTGGTCTCGATCGGCAGGCCCTTTTCCTCGGCGAAGGCAATGGCCTTGTCGCGGGTCAGCGCGAGGTCGCGGACGGGTGCGATGCACTTCAGGTCCGGGCCGAGGGTCTGGATGCCCACTTCGAAGCGGACCTGGTCGTTGCCCTTGCCGGTGCAGCCGTGGGCAACGGTGGTGGCGCCGAACTCGCGGGCAGCCTTCACGAGGTGCTTGACGATGACCGGACGCGAGATCGCCGAAACCAGCGGGTAGTGACCCTGGTAGAGGGCGTTGGCCTTCAGCGTGGGCATGGCGTACTCGTTGGCGAACTCGTCGCGGGCATCAGCGACGTAAGCCTCGACGGCGCCGCAACCGAGGGCGCGCTGGCGGATGGTCTCCAGGGACTCGCCGCCCTGTCCAACGTCGACGGCCACAGCGATGACCTCGGCGCCGGTGGCTTCACCGATCCAGCCAATGGCTACGGACGTATCAAGGCCACCGGAGTAGGCCAGAACAATGCGCTCAGTCACGAGTGTGCTCCTTTGTTGTTGCTTGGTTCATTCGAATCAATGCTGTGTGAATTAGGTGCTGCTGAATCAATACTGTGTAAAGCAGTTAGTTGCCCGGGCCGGCTTCTTCGGCCATCCGCAGGAACCTGGCTGCCAGTTCTGCCCCGCCGTCGGGGTCCCGTGCGACCAGCAGCAAAGTGTCATCGCCTGCGATCGTACCCAATACGGACGGCATCACGGAGTGGTCGACGGCGAGTGCCAGGAAGTTCGCCGCACCCGGAGGCGTGCGCAGGACGACGATGTTGCCCGATGCTTCCGCCGTCACCAGCAGTTCCCCGCAGAGCCTGGAGAGCCGTGCGTCCAGGATTTCCTGGGTGACCCCGCTCTTGGCATTGCGGTCGCCGCCTTCCCCCGGGACGGCGTAGACCAATGCGCCATCCTTTCCACGCACCCGCACGGCACCCAGTTCCACAAGGTCGCGGGACAGGGTGGCCTGGGTGACCTGGACGCCGTCGTCCGCCAACAGAGCTGCAAGCTCTGCCTGGGAACGCACGGACTCACCCGTCAGGATCGCGGTGATTCGCGCCTGGCGGGCAGTCTTGGTGGCTGGGCTTGCGCCCGGCACGGACGGATTGGTGGACACTAGAACGTGCTCTCCCCGGTGCCTTCAACCGGCGAAAGACCCTCGACGAAGGCAAGCCCCGAGCGGTGCATCAGCCACGCCATGAGTGCCTTCTGGGCGTGCAGGCGGTTCTCGGCCTCGTCCCACACGATCGACTGCGGGCCATCGATGACGCCGGCTGAAATCTCGTAGCCGCGGTAAGCAGGAAGGCAGTGAAGAACGACGGCGTCCGGCGCGGCTTGCGCCATGGCAGCTTCATCCACGGAGTAGTCGCGGAACAGCTGCAAGCGGGCTTCCTTTTCGGCTTCCTGGCCCATGGAAACCCACGTGTCCGTCGCCACGACGTCGGCGCCGTTGAGTGCTTTGGCGGCGTCACTGGTGATCAGGACGGAACCACCGGTCTCCGCGGCGCGCTCCTCGGCTGCTGCCACGATTTCCGGATCCGGCAGGTAGCCTTCGGGACCGGAGATGCGGACGTGCATACCGGCGGTCACGCCGGCCAGCAGGTAGGAGTTGGCCATGTTGTTGGCCGCGTCCCCCAAGTAGGCCATGCTCAGTCCGGCCAGTTCGCCCTTGTGCTCCTTCACGGTCAGGAGATCTGCAAGGAGTTGGCACGGGTGGTAATCGTCGCAGAGGGCATTGATGACGGGAACCTTGGAGTTTTCCGCCATGGCCACGAGGCCGGAATGGGCGCCGGTGCGCCACACGATGGTGGAGACCATGCGCTCCAGGACCTTCGCGGTGTCTTCCACGGATTCCTTGTGGCCAATCTGCGCTTCACCCGGGTTGATGATCAGCGCGTTGCCACCCATGTCCGCAATGCCCGTGGCAAAGGAGACACGCGTCCGGGTGGAGGTCTTGTCGAAGATCACGGCAACAGTCTTGCGGCCGTTGCCCTCCGCGGCGAAGGGCTGCACGCTGTACGGCGCTGCCTTCATCCTGACGGCGAGGTCCAGGACCTCGGCCTGCTCGGCAGGGCTCAGGTCCGTGTCCTTGAGGAAGTGGCGGGTGGTTGACGTGCTCACTGTGCGTCCTTAGCGGTTTGGGCGGTAGCCGTGGCGATCAAGGCGGGCAAAGCTGACAGGAACCGGTCGGCCTGCCCGGTGGTCAGGATCAGCGGAGGTGCGAGGCGGATGGTCCGTGGTCCCGGACTGTTGATGATGAAGCCGGCATCCAAAGCTGCCGTCACCATGGCGGGTGCGATGTCGGCGTTCACATCGAAGCCGATCAGCAGGCCCTCGCCGCGGACATCGGTGACGGCCTCAACGGAGGCCAGGCCCTCGCGCAGGTGTGCCCCGACGGCCAGCACGTTCTCCAGGACGCCCTGGCTTTCGATGGCGTGCAGCGTGGCAAGCGCGGCGGCCGTGGCCACCGGGTTCCCACCGAAAGTGGTGCCGTGCTGTCCTGCGGTGAGCAGGGCCGACGTCGTACTTCCGAAAGTGATCAAGGCACCCACCGGGAAGCCGCCACCGAGGCCCTTGGCGAGCGTGACGGCGTCGGGCACGATGCCCCCACCCTCGCTGGCCAGCCACTTGCCGGTGCGGCCGATGCCGGTCTGGACCTCATCCAGGATGAGCAACGCCCCTGCGGCCGCGGTGGTCTCACGGGCCGCCTGCAGGTAGTCGGCGCTGAGGGGCCGGACGCCCGCTTCGCCCTGGATGGGTTCCAGGAAAACGGCTGCGGTGGAATCGTCGACGGCGGCACGCAACGCCTCGACGTCATCGAACGGGATGTGGACCACGCCACCGGGCAGTGGTTCAAACGGGGCGCGGTACGCTTCCTTGGCCGTGAGCGCCAAAGCGCCCATGGTGCGTCCGTGGAAAGCACCTTCGAGTGCGATGATCTTGGTGCGCTTGCCGTCGGAGTTGTTCCGGCGGGCGAGCTTGAACGCGGCCTCGTTGGCCTCCGTGCCGGAGTTCGCGAAGAACACCTTGGAACCCGCGGGAGCGTTGGAGATCGCCAGGAGCTTCTCGGCGAGCGCGATCTGCGTTGGGCTTGTAAAGAAGTTGGACACATGGCCAAGAGTGGCGAGCTGGCTTGAAATGACCGACGTGACGAACGGGTGGGCGTGGCCCAGCGCGTTGACGGCGATGCCGCCGAGGAGGTCAAGGTATTCCTTGCCGTCGGCGTCCCACACCAGGCAGCCGGCGCCGCGCACCAGGACACGCTGCGGGGTGCCGAAGACGCCCATGAGCGAGGACGAGTAACGGGCAAGCCAGTCAGCTCCCGAGCTCTGGGTAACGAGGGTGGTTGCGGCAGCCTCCGCAGCGATGGGGGCCCCGCCCGCTTCGCGGTGCCCGACCACACCCGGCCCCCCATCGCTGCTGCGGCTTTCGGCGGAATGGCTCAGTTCGGTACTCATGCGTTCACTTCCTCGTCGGGGACAACCTGGGTGCCGATACCCGCGGTCGTAAAGGTTTCCAGCAGCATCGAGTGCGCGAGGCGCCCGTCCACGATGTGGGCGCGCTGCACGCCTTCGTCGATTGCTTTGAGGCAGGCGGCCATTTTAGGGATCATTCCGGACTCCAGGCGAGGCAGCATTTCACGGAGCTCGGTGGCCGTCAGCGAGGAGATCAGCGAGGACTTGTCCGGCCAGTTGGCGTAGAGGCCCTCGACGTCGGTCAGGATGACGAGCTTGGTGGCGCCCAGTGCGGAAGCAACGGCTGCGGCGGCGGTGTCCGCGTTGACGTTGAGCACCTGGCCGGTGGTGGAGCCGGTACCGTCTCCCGTGTCCAGGATTTCGGGAGCGACGGTCGAAATCACGGGGATGCGCCCGGCGTCGAGGATGTCCTTGATACCTGCGGGGTCAACCCCTACAACCTCTCCTACGAGGCCAAGGTCCACTTCCTCGCCATCAACAACGGTGCCGGTGCGTACGGCGCGCAACAAGCCGCCATCCTCGCCGGACATGCCGACGGCGTACGGTCCGTGGGAGTTGATGAGGCCGACGAGTTCGCGGCCTACCTGGCCGGTGAGGACCATGCGGACTACGTCCATGGCCTCGGGCGTGGTGACCCGGAGGCCGCCCTTGAACTCGGATTCAATGCCAAGCCGGCTGAGCATGGAGTTGATTTGGGGGCCGCCGCCGTGAACCACCACGGGGTGGATGCCCACGTGGTGGAGGAACACGATGTCCTCAGCGAAGGCACGGCGCAGCTCGTCATTGACCATGGCGTTTCCGCCATACTTGATCACCATGGTGGTGCCGGCAAAGCGCTGGATCCACGGCAACGCCTCGATCAGTGTCCCGGCCTTGTCCTGGGCGTCGCTCATTGACGTGGTCTCCCGAGTGTGCGCAGTCATCGTTTTCCGCTCAGCTTGAGTAGGCGCTGTTCTCATGCACGTAATCGTGCGTGAGGTCATTGGTCCAGATTGTCGCCTCGGCGTCGCCGGCCTGCAGGTCGATTTCGACCAGCACTTCGCGCGGCTCAAGGTCCACCAGATTTCGGTCCTCGCCGATGCTGCCGTTGCGGCAGATCTGGACGCCGTTCATGGCGACGTTGAGTTGATCGGCTTCGAACACGGCGTCCGTTGTTCCCACAGCGGAGAGGACACGGCCCCAATTGGGGTCCTTGCCGAAGATGGCTGCCTTGAACAGGTTGGACCGGGCGACGGACCGGCTGACGGTTTCGGCGTCCCGTTCGCTGGCAGCGTTGAAGGTGCGGATGGCGATGTCGTGGCTGGCGCCCTCGGCGTCGCCGATGAGCTTGCGGGCCAGTTCGGCGCAGACCCGAGTCACGGCTTCGCTCAACTGCTCGGTGGAAGGCAGGGCTTCGGAGGCCCCGGACGCCAGCAGCACCACGGTGTCGTTCGTGGACATGCAGCCATCGGAGTCCGTGCGATCAAAGGTGACGCGCGTTGCATCGCGGAGGACGACGTCGAGCTCGTCAGCAGGCACCTCGGCGTCCGTAGTCAGGACCACCAGCATGGTGGCCAAGCCTGGTGCCAACATGCCGGCACCCTTGGCAATGCCACCGACGGTGAACTGCTTGCCTTCAGCATCGGTTCCGGTGAAAACCGCTTCCTTGGAAACGCTGTCCGTGGTCATGATGGCCGTGGCCGCAGCGGGACCGCCGTCCTCGCTGAGCTCCTTGGCGGCCGCTTCGACGCCCGGGAGGATTTTGTCCATGGGCAGTTGCTCGCCGATCAGGCCAGTAGAGCAAACCACGACGTCGGAAGCTGAGACTCCCAGCACCTCTGCCACTTTCTCCGCGGTTGCGTGGGTGTTCTGGAAACCCTGCGGTCCGGTGCAGGCGTTGGCACCCCCGGAGTTCAGAACGACGGCGTCCACACGGCCGTCGCTGACCACCTGGCGGGACCAGTGCACGGGAGCGGCCGCTACGCGGTTGGAGGTGAACACAGCAGCGGCTGCCTTCGACGGTCCGTCGTTGACGACCAGGGCGAGGTCCGGGTTGCCTGATGCCTTGATGCCGGCTGTGACGCCAGCGGCGCGGAATCCCTTGGGGGCGGTAATGGTCACGGTGCTACTCCCTGCAGGTTCAGGCCGGCGGTTTCATCCAGGCCGAGGGCAATGTTCATGGACTGCACGGCGCCGCCGGCGGTCCCCTTGGTGAGGTTGTCGATAGCGCAGGTCACGATCACGCGGCCTGTGTGCTGGTCAAACGCCAGTTGCATGACGGCATGGTTGGAACCCTGCACCGATTTGGTGGTGGGCCACTGGCCCTCTGGCAGCAGGTGGACGAACGGCTCGTCGTCGTAGGCATCTGCCCAGGCCTGCCGGAGTTCGGCGTACGTCACACCGTGCCCGGCCTTTGCGGTCGCCGTCGTGAGGATGCCCCTGCTCATCGGGGCGAGGGTGGGCGTGAAGGACACCGTGACCGGCTCGCCCGCGGCATTGGACAGGCCCTGTTCGATTTCCGGCGTGTGGCGATGACCGCCACCCACGCCATACGGGCTCATGGAACCCATGACTTCACTGCCAATGAGGTTGACTTTGGCTGCCTTGCCGGCGCCCGAGGTGCCTGAGGCGGCGACAATGACGACGTCGTCCGTCAGGAGGAGATTTTTGGCAAACCCGGGCGTCAAGGCGAGCAGGGCCGACGTCGGGTAGCAGCCCGGGACTGCGATGCGGGTGGCGCCCTTGAGCGCCTCACGCTGCCCCGGCAGTTCCGGCAGGCCGTAAGGCCAGGTGCCCGCGTGGTCCGAGCCGTAGAACTTTTCCCACGCCGCGGCGTCCTGGAGGCGGTGGTCCGCGCCGGCGTCGATCACTACGGTGCCTTCAGGCAGCTGGGCGGCGATCTCTGCGGAAGCGCCATGGGGAAGGGCCAGGAACACCACATCGTGGCCGGACAGGTTTTCCACCGTGGTGTCTTCAAGGATCCGGCTGGCCAAACCATGGAGATGCGGCTGCAACTCCCCTAGTCTGGAACCGGCGTTGCTGTGCGCCGTGATCGCACCGATGGTGACGTTCGGATGGCCCGCGAGCAAGCGCAGCACTTCTCCCCCGGCGTAGCCGCTGGCACCGGAGACGGCAACAGAAATAGTCATGACTCCACTATACAGCAAGAATATTCATGCTGTCCGATATTTATGCATGCCTAATGTGAGCTGTCACATTTGTTAGGACATTGCGCGTATGCTTAGTGGAGGGTGATCCAGACCGTGCAGTCCGAACGTCGGCTGCAGCGTTGCCCGTTAGTGATACGGGGCATATAAATGGCACCCACGTCCACCGCTGAGCGCCCCAAAGCACGCGCAATTCAGCCAAATCCCGTCGTTCAGAGCTACTCAGAGCTCCTCAAGAGCGTCAAGTCCGCAGGACTCCTCGAGCGCCGCAGCGGCTTCTATATCTGGGTTTTCGTAGCCCTGATACTGCTCATGGCCGGCACCTGGCTCGGCTTCGCCCTCATTGGCGAATCCTGGTACCAGCTCCTCATTGCCGCGGCCGTCGGCATTCTCTGCACGCAGTTGAGCTTCCTGGCCCACGAAGCCGGACACAAGCAGATCTTTGCCTCCCGCCGCGCCAACGATTGGTCGGCGCGTCTCCTGGCCACAGGCGTTGCGGGCATCAGCTACTCATGGTGGGAACAGAAACACGGCGCCCACCACAATCACCCCAACGTCATTTCCAAGGACCCCGACATCCGGAACAACGCATTGGTGTTCTACGAGGACGCCGCGGCCGAGCGCAAGGGCCGCCTGGCATTCCTCACGCGCCGGCAGGGCTGGTTCTTCTTCCCGCTGTTGACCTTGCTTGGCCTGAGCCTGCAGTTCGATTCCATCCGCTTTGTCTTCGGCAAGCAGAAGGTCCGGCACCGCTGGGTGGAAACCCCCATCCTCGTGGCACGCCTGACGGCGTTGCCGGTGCTGGCTTTCACCTTCCTGCCCATCGGAATGGCGTTCGCTTTCCTCGGCGTCCAGATCATGGTTTACGGCTTCTACATGGGCGCATCCTTCGCCCCCAACCATAAGGGCATGCCCGTGCTTCCCAAGGACAGCCGCGTGGACTTCCTTAACCGCCAGATCCTGACCTCCCGCAACATCTCCGGCGGTCGCTTCATGGACTTCCTCTTGGGCGGACTCAACCGGCAGGTAGAGCACCACTTGTTCCCGGACATGGCACGTCCGCACCTTCACAAGGCCGCCGGCATCGTGAAGGAATTCTGCGCCAAGCACTCGATTCCCTACACCGAAACCACGCTCATGCAGTCGTACGGGATCGTGGTCAGCTACCTCAACGAGGTGGGCCTCGCAGCAGGCCGCGGCTTCGACTGTCCCGTGGCTTCGACGCACGGACGCCGCTAGCCGTTCGACATGGAAGGCCCCAACCTCCCTAGGATGGATTCTGAAACCGGGCACCGGAAGGACCGCCCCGGAGTGAGGAGCCACCATGACGCACGCCATTGTCGCAAAGCAGCCCGGAGGACCTGAAGTCCTCGAATACGCCTCTGTGGAAGCACCAGCCCCCGGTCCCGGCCAGTTGCTGATCAAGGTCGCAGCTGCCGGGGTGAACTTCATCGAAACCTACCAGCGCAACGGAACCTACAAGGTTGACTACCCCTTCACCCCCGGCGCAGAAGCCGCCGGCACGGTGGAGGCGGTGGGTGAGGGCGTGGAGGACATTGCCGTTGGCGACCGTATTGCCACGGCTGAAGGGTCCCGCACCTACGCCGACTACACTCTCGTGGATGCTGCGAAAGCGCTTCCGGTTCCGGACGGCGTCAACGACCACACTGCAGCTGCCCTTCCGCTGCAAGGGATCACAGCGCATTACCTGATGAACTCCTCCTTCCGGGTGGAGCCGGGACACACCGTCCTGCTGCACGCGGGGGCCGGAGGCGTTGGCCTCCTGCTGACCCAGCTGTTGAAGGCCCGCGGGGCACGCGTGCTTACCACCGTCTCCTCCGACGAAAAGGCCGAGCTGTCCAGGCTGGCCGGAGCTGACGAGGTCCTCCGCTACGACGGTTTCGCCCACAAGGTCCGTGAACTGACCGACGGCGAAGGCGTCAACGTGGTGTACGACGGCGTCGGTAAAGACACCTTTGACGAATCCCTCAAGAGCCTGCGCATCCGGGGAGCCATGGTGCTCTTTGGTGCCGCGTCCGGGCCGGTGCCGCCATTCGATCCCCAGCGCCTGAACGCCGGAGGCTCCTTGACCTTGACCAGGCCAACCATGGCCCACTTCGTGCAGAATACACACGAGCGCCGGTGGCGCTCGGCCGAGATTTTCGACGCCGCCGCCAGCGGAACGCTCTCGGTCAGGGTCGGCGCAACCTACCCCTTGGCCGAAGCTGCCCAGGCCCACCGTGACCTGGAAGGCCGCCGGACCACCGGCAAAGTCCTGCTTCTGCCGTAACTCCAAAGCCCGGCTCCCGAACAACTGGCGACCTACAGGCAAACAGTGGTGCAAGAAAATGTGACGAACAGGAAACGACAGACACCTTTTGTTCACCTTTCTGCGCAAAGCTAGGCCTGTGAGCACAGAACATCCCGTGGGGGCCGGGCCGGCACCCGCCCTGACCACCTACCGCCCCCAGTTGCCGGGCGGCACCGCTGCACCAGCCGAGCGCACGCTGGTGGACATTCTGGAAGAGACCGCAGCGTCCTTCCCCGAGGCTTCGGCTCTGGATGACGGGCAAAAATCACTCAGCTACACCGAACTCCTCAGGGCGGTCAGGGCCTTCGCCGCACGATTGAACGCTGCGGGCCTGGGTCGTGGTGACAAGCTCGGCATCCGCATCCCTTCCGGCACCAACGAGTTGTATATCGCCATCCTGGGAATCCTCATGGCCGGCGCCGCGTACGTTCCGGTTGATGCCGACGATCCCGAGGAACGGGCACGCCTCGTGTTCGGGGAAGCCAAGGTTGCCGCGGTGGTAGGGGCGGGACTTGATATCCGAGCCGCCGGTGCCGCACGCGAGCCTGTATCGGAACCTTCAAAACCGGGGCTGGATGACGACTCCTGGATCATCTTCACCTCGGGATCCACTGGTACGCCCAAGGGTGTTGCAGTTAAACACCGATCTTCCGCCGCCTTCGTTGACGCTGAAGCACGGATTTTCCTCCAAGCCGATCCCATCGGTCCCCAGGACAGAGTGCTGGCGGGCCTGTCGGTAGCCTTCGATGCTTCCTGCGAAGAGATGTGGCTCGCCTGGCGCCACGGTGCCTGCCTCGTCCCGGCTCCGCGGGCGTTGGTGCGGACCGGCATGGACCTGGGTCCCTGGCTGATCAACCACGGCATCACCGTGGTTTCCACGGTGCCCACCCTTGCTGCGTTGTGGCCGACAGAGTCCCTCGAAAACGTCCGCCTCCTCATCTTCGGCGGCGAGGCATGCCCGCCGGAGCTGGCCGAACGGCTCGCCGTCGATGGCCGCGAAGTCTGGAACACTTACGGACCCACCGAGGCCACCGTCGTCGCCTGCGCCGCACCGTTGGGCCGACCCGGCCCGGTTCGGATCGGGCTGCCGTTGGACGGCTGGGACCTCGCCGTCGTCGATTCTGATGGTGTCCCGGTCGCGGAAGGCGGGATCGGTGAACTGATCATCGGCGGCGTCGGGCTGGCCCGCTATCTCGATCCCGCCAAGGATGCCGAGAAGTATGCACCCATGGCCACGCTGGCTTGGGACCGTGCCTACCGTTCCGGGGACCTCGTCCGCTTCGAACCGGAGGGCCTGATTTTCATGGGTCGCGCGGACGAACAGGTCAAGCTGGGTGGACGGCGCATCGAACTGGGCGAGGTGGACGCGGCGCTGCAGGCACTCCCGGGAGTTGCCGGCGCTGCCGCCGCAGTTCAGACCACTGCTGCCGGCAACCAGATCCTGGTGGGCTATCTCGCCCCCGTTGACGGCCACGGGCTAAACCTGGAGCAGGCCCGCCGCCTGCTGGGCGAAAGCCTTCCGGCAGCATTGATCCCCCTGCTCACCGTGGTGGATTCGCTGCCCACCAAGACCAGCGGAAAGGTGGACCGGCATGCCCTCCCCTGGCCGCTGGCGGGAACCAGCGCTGCTGAGGCCAACAACGCGCCCCTGAACCTGCCCGACGACGCCCGTTGGGTGGTGGACCAGTGGGAGTCGGTGCTGGGCAGTCCCGTGAGCTCCCTCGACGCGGATTTCTTCGCCTACGGCGGCGGGTCCTTGGCCGCAGCCCAGCTCGTCTCTGCCCTCCGGGTCCGGTACCCCACCATCACTGTCGCTGACATCTACGCGACCCCGCGTGTCGGAGCCCTGATCGATGCCGCCCGGCAATCACTGCCCGACGGCGGTGCGGCAGGTCCGCCTGTCGAGCGCACCGTGCGTCCCACAGCCTTGAAGTCGCAGATCTTCCAGGTCCTCATGGGCGTGCCCCTTCACATCCTGGTGGGAATGCGTTGGCTCACCTACCTGATGGCCGCGAACAGGTTACTGGCAGACTTTGCCGGATTCGCCGCAGCTCCTGTGGTGTCCTGGTGGTGGATCGCGGCATCCTGGCTGGTCTTCGTCAGCCCGCTGGGCCGTATGACCATTTCGGTAATAGCGGCACGCGTGCTGCTCGGCAAGATCGAGCCTGGCACCTACCCCAGGTCCGGCAAAACCCACCTTCGCTTGTGGCTCGCCGAACAAATACAAGACCTCTCCGGGGCCATCGGCCTCGCCAGCGCCCCGTTCGTGCCCTACTACGCGCGCGCCCTCGGTGCCAGGATCGGCCGGGATGTGCACCTGCATTCCCTGCCGCCTGTCACCGGTCTGCTGTCATTGGGCAATGGTGCCAACATCGAGCCGGAAGTCGATCTCTCCGGCTGGTGGGTGGACGGCGACTCGGTCCATATCGGCCAGATACACGTGGGAGCCGGTGCCGTGGTCGGTGCGCGAAGCACCCTCATGCCCGGTGCCACCATTGGTGCAGGCGCACACGTAGACGCCGGATCCGCGGTCCTGGGCAAAGTGAAGGCCGGGCACTTCGTGGCTGGATCCCCAGCCGAACGACGCGGCAAGGCAAAACACGACTGGCCTGAGTATCCCGCCCGTCCTTCCGCTGTGGACCGGCTGTGGTTCACCGCTTTTGCCGGCGCTTCTGCGCTTCTGGCCCTGATACCGTACATCTCCGCTTTCGCTGCTGCGATGCTTTTTATGGCGTTCATCCAAGGACACGATTCATTGGAGAGCGCGTTCCCCCAGATAGCCATGGCCCTGCCCCTGGCGGCGTTGACGTGGTTCTTCGGAAACCTGGTGCTCATCCTCATTGTTGCCCGGCTCCTTGGCCTCGGTCTTAAGGAAGGGTATTTCCGTGTCCGTAGCCGGATTGGCTGGCAGGTGTGGGCCACGGAACGCCTGCTGGACATGGCCCGCGACCTGCTCTTCCCGGTCTATGCAAGCCTGTTCACGCCTGTTTGGCTGCGCTTGCTCGGAGCCAAGGTGGGCAAGAACGTGGAAGCCTCCACAGTGCTGCTGGTGCCCAGGATGACGACCATCGGCGACGGCGCGTTCCTGGCTGACGACACCATGGTGGCATCCTACGAACTCGGCGGTGGCTGGATGAAAATCGCCCCGGCCAAGATCGGAAAACGGTCATTCCTTGGTAACTCCGGGATGACGGCGGCCGGGCGCAATGTGCCCAAGAACTCCCTGGTAGCGGTCCTGTCGGCCACCCCGGCCAAGGCGAAGTCGGGCACGTCGTGGCTGGGCAGTCCCCCGGTCAGGTCGCGCCGCACAGCCGTCGACGCGGACCAGACACGGACATTCCAGCCGCCCCCCAAGCTCAAAATCGCCCGCGCACTGTGGGAATTGTGCCGTTTGGTTCCTGTCATCCTGACTGTTGCCATCGCCGTCGGGGTCATGCTGGTCCTCGATTGGCTGGCCCGGGGATGGGGCTACTGGATCGCGGCGATCCTCGGCGGCGTCGTGATGTTGGCAGCCGGAGGCGTGGCAGCACTCAGCGCCATCGTCGCCAAGTGGGTCCTCGTGGGCACTATCCGCGCTGGCGAACATCCGCTCTGGAGCTCGTTTATCTGGCGCAACGAGGTTGTGGATACGTTTATCGAAATGGTCAGTGCGCCGTGGTTCGCCAGGTCCGCTGCGGGCACGCCCGCCCTGGTGTGGTGGCTGCGCGGGCTCGGCGCCAGGATCGGCCGCGGTACCTGGTGTGAAAGCTACTGGCTCCCCGAAGCCGACCTCGTGACACTTGGCGAGAACTCCACCGTCAACCGCGGCTGCGTGGTCCAGACACACCTGTTCCACGACCGCGTCATGAGCCTGGATACCGTGACGCTGGGCAACGGGGCCACCATGGGTCCGCACGGCGTCATCCTCCCCGCGGCCAGCATCGGTGACGGCGGAACGGTGGGCCCGGCGTCGCTGGTCATGCGTGGCGAAACTGTCCCTGCAGGGACGTACTGGATGGGCAACCCGGTGAGCCCGTGGGTGGGTCCGTCTGCACAAGCGCCCCGTCTCAAGTAGATTGGGCAGATCATGACCGCACCCATCACCACCCCCATGCCCGAAGCCGACCCCTACACCCTGGACCACGGCAGCACCAGCTACCGTGTGGACCGGTATGAGTTGGACCTCGACGTCAGGCTGGGCAGCAACAAGCTGATCGGCAAGGCGGTCCTGCGGTGCACGGCGTTGGAACAGACAGCGCAGATAGTCCTGGACCTGGTGGGATTGCGGGCCACCAAGGTCCAGCTGGATGGCAAGAAGCTCCAGAAATTCAGCCACAGGGCCCAGCACCTGGTCCTGGCTCCCCCGTCCGCGCTCAAGCCCGGCCAACAGTTCTCACTGGAGATCCGCTACGACGGCAATCCGCAACCCCGCCGCGGATTGTGGGGAGATGTTGGCTGGGAGGAATTGAACGACGGCGTACTGGTGGCCGGCCAGCCGAACGGCGCAGCGTCCTGGTTCCCTTGCAATGACCACCCCCGCTACAAGTCGAGCTTCCTCATCTCGGTGACCACCGATGACAACTACCGTCCGGTATGCAATGGGCGGCTCGTATCACACTCCCGGAAGTCCAGCAGGGAAACCTGGGTCTACGAGCAGTCCGAGCCGATGGCGACGTACCTGGCCACCGTGCAGATCGGCCGCTACACCAAGGTGCCCTTGCAGGCCGACGATACCCACCACCGGGTGCCCCAGTTCGTTGCCGTTACCCCCGAAATGGCGACCGACGCCTTGCGGGGTCTGGAACGCCAGCCGGACATGATGCGGACTTTCGAGGATTGCTTCGGACCGTACCCGTTCAGCGATTACACGTCCGTGGTCACCGAAGACGAGCTGGAAATCCCCTTGGAGGCCCAAACGGTCTCCATTTTCGGTCGCAACCATATGCGCGACGCCTGGGAATCCCAGCGGCTGATCGCCCACGAACTTTCCCACCAGTGGTTCGGGAACTCCCTGACCGTCAACAGCTGGAAAGATATCTGGCTGCACGAAGGCTTCGCTTGTTACGCCGAGTGGTTGTGGTCCGAGGAATCCGGGACCATGACTGTCGCAGCGCGGGCTACGGCCGCGTGGAAGAGGCTCGACGCCGGGCCGCAGGACCTGCTGGTTGGCGACCCCGGCCCGGAGCTGATGTTCGATGACCGGGTCTACAAACGTGGGGCCTTGGCGGTTCACGCCATACGAATGGCGGCCGGCGACGAGGCGTTCTTCGGTTTCCTCCATCATTGGACAGCCAAGAACCGGCACGGGTCAGTGTCCACGGAAGCCTTCATCGTAGCCGCGAACGCATTCATTCCGGGATTGGATGCCGCTGCCGTTCTCCGTCCGTGGCTGTACGAGGCAGCACTTCCCGCGCTGCCGTCACCGCGTTAGCCGATCGCCAAGGCGGCCACCAGTCCGTCCGGCAGCGCCCGGCCGCCGACAATGTCCAGGTCCTGCACACCGCGGCGCTCCAGCACATCCAACTCTGCCGGGTTGTGCCGCAGGCCTTCCCCGGTCATCTTTAGCCAAGCCTCTTTGCGCGCCCACAGCCGCGCGCGCTGACTATCTCGCTCCTGATCCGGGATGGTGGACAGTAAGCGTTTCTCGGTTGCGGTCAGCGCGACGTCGTCGAAGCCTTCGAAGGTTGCTGTGCCAGTCGATTCAAGATCCACTCCCAACCGTAGTTCTTCGGGAGCATGGGCGACGCCGGCCAGTAGTAGCCAGCCCGACGCCCGGGACGCGCTGAGCGCGAGAGGTGCGGGGCCGCCGTCGAGCAGGAACCCGGGACGGCCGTGGTCCTGGCCTTGCCCGCACTGCGGGCAGTGATAGTTCGCCACGAGCTGCTGGGGTTCCACGTTGAGGAGCGTTGCAGCGAACAGCTGCAGCGAAATCCGGGCCGCAACGAATTCGTCCCGGTCCTTGGCGCTGGCAAACCTGGAGGCCCGACGCTTTGCCGGTTGTCCCAGGTCCGGTGGGTGCCCAGCAGAAGCCAGCATGTCATCGAGCCGGTGCACCTCAAGCAAAAGGTCGTCGATCATGCCTTTTCCACGACCTTGATTGATTCCACAAACAAGGGAAGCAACGGGTTGGTGCTCCCGCGAAGCCAGGCAATGCCAATGTCCCAGCTCGCGGACTCCAGATCGACCTTTACCAACTGCACGCCGGCGGGGATGATGGCCGAGGCGCTGGCGGGGACCACAGCAGGGCCCGCTCCGGCGGCTACGAGGGCCACGACCGTGAGCAGGTCGGACGTTTCGTACACCGTGGTGGGACTGCACCCCAAATCCATAAACAACTCGCTTGTTTGAGCGGCCAATCCCGGCCCGCGGGCGGGGACGAGGCGTACCAAGGCCTGGTCCTGGAGCCAAGCCCGCAGACCCTTTCGACCGGTCCCGGGAACAGGCTCACCGGCAGGGATGGCGAGTGCCAGATGGTCCCGCCGAATCACCCGGGCGGCAATGTCCTGCGGAGCAGGCATGCGAACAAACCCCACGCTGAGCGTGCCGTCACGGAGTGCGTCGAACTGCCGGGAGGAGGACATGTCTTCGAGCTTGATGTCGATTCCGGGGTGCCGCGCACGGAAAGCCGCGACAGACTGGGGCGCTACATCGATCGTCGACATCCCGAATCCCACGTTGAGAATACCCTCAGCCCCCGCTGCTACCCGCTCCATGCGCCGGGCCAAGGCATCCGCCCTGCGCACCAGGTCGACCGCGTCGACCAGCAACGCCTCGCCGGCAGACGTCAGCGCTGCACCGTGGCGCCCCCGGGTGAACAGCGTGGTTCCCGCCTGCCGTTCCAGGACCTGGATCTGCTTGGTCAGGGCGGGTTGGGTTGTGGACAGCGCCTTGGCAGCAGCCCCGAAGTTCTGGTTCACGGCAACCGCGATAAACGACCGCAAAAGGCGTAGTTCCATCTCATAACACTATCGACAGGACAAGTTCCGTTCACATACTGCGGTGCGGCACGCAGACACCCAACAATTCCATTCCAAAACAGAATGGATTAGGCCAAAACTTTCATTAGACAGAATGTGTCATCGCAAGAAGCATGGGAGAGACAAACCCAAGGAGAACCCATGCCCGATAATCCACAGACCATACTTCGCGCCTCGGCAGTCCAGTTCGAAGCAATCCAGGACCGTCCGGACCTCAACCTCGAGACCATTCACCGGCTCGCCACCGCTGCAGCCATGGATGGTTCGCAACTGGTCGTGTTCCCGGAAATGTGCTTGCTCGGCTACTGGCACCTCCGGCGACACACGCCCCAACGCTTGCATCAACTAGCCGAGACGGAGGGCGGCCCCAGCATCCTCGCCGTCCAGAAACTCGCCCGGGATCTGGGCGTAGGCATCGGCGTCGGATACCTCGAGGCAGACAGCGACGGAAGACTCTACAACTCCTACACGGTATGCCTCCCCGACGGAGCACGGCACACCCACCGGAAGATCCACGCCTTTGAACACGAGGCGATCGACAGCGGATCCCGGTTCACGGTCTTTGACACCCCTTGGGGCGTCAAAGCCGGAATCCTGATCTGCTGGGACAACAACCTGGTCGAAAACGTCCGGGCGACAGCACTCCTGGGCGCGACAGTGCTGCTGGCCCCTCATCAAACCGGTGGCACCAACTCCCGGAGTCCCCGGGGAATGAAGCCCATCCCCAGCACCTTGTGGGAAAACCGTGCAGCAGATCCTGCCGCCATTGAAGCGGCCTTCCGTGGACCCCACGGGCGCGGGTGGCTCATGCGCTGGTTGCCTTCCCGCGCCCACGACAACGGCCTTTTCATCATCTTCAGCAACGGCGTCGGCCCTGACTACGACGAGATCCGCACGGGTAACGCCATGATCATCGACCCCTATGGGGCGATCATCGCAGAAACCTGGAGTGCAGGCGAAGCAATCGTTACGGCCGAGCTGGACCTCGGCCTGGTGCCTCTCTCAACCGGCCGGCGGTGGATACGGGGCCGCCGGCCGGAACTCTACGCCTCCCTCAGCCAACCACAGGGCAATGAGCTCGACGCCCGAGCCGCGCGCTTCTCAGACCGGCCAGTCGAGATCCTGTAGCGCCTACTTCACCGAGGTCAGATAGTTAGCCAGGGTGGGCGTGATTCGGGTACCGGAGTTGGTGCTGCCACCGTTGGTGTGGATGGCAACGATGGTGTTGGAGCTGTTGTATACAGGTGCTCCACTCTGGCCGCCGTAGGTGTCCATCTTGTAGTAGACCTTTTCGGTTGCGGAGCTGTCGATGGTGCCCGTCATGGACCACATGGTTCCAAATGCCTTGTCGCCCGGGTAGCCGCGCACTGTTGCGGTGGTTCCGTTCAGGCTGGCCGTCGTACCGGTGTAATTGAGCCACCCGGTGGTGTTGCCAATGGTGCAGTCGAGTTTAATGACGCCCCAGTCGGCGTTGGTGTTGGCCGAGTCGATCCAGCGCTGGTCCGTGAGGAGTTGGGTAGCACCGCAGGTACCGTAAGGGTTGCTCGACCCATTCCGACCCGGCGCTACTTTGACCCCCCAGGAGTAATCAGCTGTGGAACCCGTGCCGCCCGTGTGGACACAGTGCCCGGCGGTCAGCACGGTGTCGTCGGAGATGAGCGAACCGGAACAGATGTAACCGCCGTTGAATTCAATCTGCACGATGGAGCGGTTGGGTGCTGCCGTGGTGTTGGTGATCTGGACCCGGCCGTCAGCGCCGATGACTGAATCCGTAGAGGCACCCCCATTCTTGGTGGGCGCGGCGATGGAATAACGGTCGGCCAACGGGGACGCGGCGGAGCCGGACGTCTGGGACTTATCCACGGTGTGGGACACGGGCTGGACCTCGGCGGACGCTGGTTGCGGCGTCGGCTCTGACGCCATGGCAGCTCCTCCAAGCGAGGACGTCAAAGCCATTACCGCAGCCCCGACAAGCACAGCAACATTCTGCTTTTTCATGGGTACCTTTCAAGGGACGGCCCTTGGAGAGCCGTGCGAGGGATGTGATACACATGTTTCACATGTGCATGACAAAACTGTCATACATGTGTGAATAGTCTGTCAATATGCTGGGAGTGGAATCTCGATAAAACGAAAATCCCCGGAACCGAGGAGGTTCCGGGGATTTAGCGTGCAACTGCGGGATCAGCGCTGGACAGCACCGAAGCGTTCAGCGGCGACTGCGACAGCCGAGGCCCGAGCTTCTGACGCTTCGTCGGCAGTCAGTGTGCGGTCGTTGGCACGGAAACGCAGTCCGAAGGCCAGCGACTTCTTCCCCTCTTCGATGCCCGGACCCACGTAAACGTCGAACAAGGCGACATCCTCAAGGAGTTCACCTGCACCTTCGCGCAGGGCAGCCAAAACCTGGTCTGCTGGTACATCCTGCGGAACCACCAGCGCAACGTCCTGCGTCGCAACAGGGAACCCGGAGATGTGCTTGGCAACAATCACGTCCGCAGCGGCTTCAAACAATGCCTCGACGTTGACTTCGATAGCCACAGATCGCGCAGGCATGTCGTGTGCTGCCAGGAGCTTCGGGTGGAGCTCTCCCGCGTAACCGACAACATCGCCGTTCCGCAGGGAAAGCTCAGCGGCACGCCCCGGGTGGAACGCCTGGTGGCTACCCTGGCTGACAACCAGTTCAACCCCAAGAACGTCGGAAATGAGGCGGGCAACGTCCAGGGCGTCTGCCCAATCCCAGGCGCGGGGCTGGTGCGTCGCGGCAGCCGGCGAGTCGTGGCCGGTCAGGACAGCGCCGACGTGCAGCGGCTGGTGCGGGACGCCGTCGTACAACGCATCAAGCACCTCATCTGAAGGCCTGACGCCCAACGGCGGGATGGACTCCGTACCAAGCTTGTCGCCCGGAAGGAAGACCGAACCCACTTCGTACAGTGCCAGGTCGCGGAAACCGCGTGAGTGGTTGCGGCGTGCTACCTCAATGAGGCCAGGGAGGATGGACGTACGGAGGTAGCCGTTCTCCTCGCTGATCGGGTTAGCCAGCTTCAATGCCGGACGTTCCGCGCCTTCCTCCGCAACACCGAAGGTGTCGTTGGCGGCTTTGGAAACGAACGGGTATGACAGCACCTCGGTGAGCCCTGCATCAGCCAAGGCCTGGACAACACGACGCTTCTGCTGCTGGCTGCGGGTCAAGCCACGGCCCGGAGGCGCTACCGGGAGGGTTGACGGGATGTTGTCGTAGCCAACCAGCCGTGCGATTTCCTCAGAGAGGTCCTCCTTGGTTTCGAGGTCATTACGCCAACTCGGAGCAGTCACCCGGTAGCCGGCGGCAGTCTTCTCCACCACGGCCCCCAGATCCTCAAGTGAGGTTGTGATCTGCTCGTCGGTGAACTCGATACCGATCCGGGCAGCAGCGAACTCAGCGGGCAGCTCGATGGTGACGGGGTCAGGGGCGGTTCCGACGTCGGTCCCCGCCTCGTCTGCCGTACCGCCGGCCAGCTCTACCAAGAGGTCCACGACGCGCTGGGCGGCAATGTTGGCCACGTGCCAGTCGACGCCGCGCTCGAAGCGCTTGGACGCTTCGGACGGCAGCTTGTGGCGGCGACGCGACCGGGCAATGGATACTTCGTCGAAGTGCGCGGCTTCAACCAGGATGTTGGTCGTGGAATCCGACACCTCAGTGTGGGCGCCACCCATGACACCGGCGATGCCAATGGCGCCGGAGCCATCAGTGATCAGCAGGTCCTCGACGTCGAGCGTACGCTCCTTGCCATCGAGGGTGGTGATCTTCTCCCCCGTGACGGCACGCCGGACCACGATGTCGCCCGAGAGCTTATCGAGGTCGTAGCAGTGGTTCGGCTGGCCGAGCTCCAGCATCACGTAGTTGGAGATATCCACGGGCAAGGAGATGGAGCGTACTCCGGCCAGGCGAAGGCGCGAGGACATCCACGGCGGGGTGGGACGCGAAGCATCCACGCCGCGGACGGTGCGCGCAACGAAGCGGTCACAGCCGGGCTTTCCGTAGATGGGTGCGTCGTCGTTGAGCTTGACTCCGTAGCCGCCCTGGAGGGAGGCCGGCGCGTTGACCTTCGACGCCGGATCTACGAACGATGTTCCCGTTGCATGGGCATACTCCCGCGCAACACCGCGGATGGAGAACGCATATCCGCGGTCCGGGGTGACGTTGATTTCCGCTGCCTGGTCATAAAGGCCCAGGAGTTCCATCGCGTCGGTGCCGATTTCGGGATCCAAGCCAATGCTGGACAGCACCAGGATGCCATCGTGGTCATCGCCAATGCCCAGTTCACGGACGGAAGCGATCATGCCTGCGGACAAGTGGCCGTAGGTCTTGCGCGCGGAAATCTGGAAGTTTCCCGGCAGCACAGCACCGGGCAGGGTGACAACTACTTTGTCGCCCTCAACAAAGTTGTGCGCACCGCAGATGATGCCCTGCACGCCGGAAGGATCAATCCCCTTGCCGGTGAGGGTCTGCTCCTGTCCTTCGGGAACGACGCGGACCTGGCACCAGTTGATGGTCTTGCCGTTGGATTGCGGCTCCTTGACCAGGCTCAGGACCTGGCCTACGACGATCGGGCCACTGAGTTCATCCGTGGGACGGTGGACTGCTTCTTCTTCAAAGCCGACCTTGACCAGGTCAGCCATGACGTCTTCGGCCGTTGCATCGGCCGGGACCTGCGCGAATTCACGCAGCCAGGAAAGTGGGATACGCACTGTTAGATCTCCATCCCGAAGTGCTCGCTGAAACGTACGTCGCCTTCGATCATGTCGCGCATATCGCCGACTTCGTTGCGGAACATGAGCGTGCGCTCAATGCCCATACCGAAGGCAAAACCTGAATAGATGTCCGGATCGATGCCGGCTGCCCGGAGGACGTTGGGATTGACCATGCCGCAGCCACCCCATTCGATCCAACGTGGGCCGCCCTTTGCTCCGGGGTGCCAGATGTCCAACTCCGCGGACGGTTCCGTGAACGGGAAGTAGTTGGGGCGCAGGCGGATGGAGGCTTCGTCGCCGAACATCTGCCGGGCGAAGTGCTCCAACGTTCCGCGAAGGTCTGCCATGCTGAGGTCCTTGTCGATCGCAAGGCCCTCGAACTGGTGGAAGACAGGGGTGTGGGTGGCATCGAGTTCATCGGTGCGGAACACCTTGCCGGGGCACAGGACATAGATGGGCACTTCACGTTCCAGCATGGAACGTACCTGTACCGGCGAGGTGTGGGTACGCATCAGCAGGTGCGCTTCGGGGGGCTCCACGAAGAACGTGTCCTGCATTTCGCGGGCCGGGTGGTCCGGCTTGAAGTTCAGGGCATCGAAGTTGAACCATTCCGACTCGACCTCGGGGCCTTCGGCGATTTCCCAACCCATGCCCACGAAGATGTCCGACACGCGATCCTGAAGCGTGGACAACGGGTGGCGTGCACCGGCACGGCGACGTCGCGGAGCGGCGGTGACATCCACAGTTTCCTCGACGAGGATCCGGGCATCGTTCTCTGCCTCCAACACCTCGGTCCGGGCTGCGAGCGCCTGGTTGACCCGGCCGCGGGAGGACCCCATGAGCTTGCCTGCAGCAGCTTTGTGCTCCTTGGCCAAGCCGCCAATTTCACGGTTGGCTAGGCTCAGGGGCGACTTCTCGCCGGTGTGGGCGAGGCGGACAGCCTTGAGTTCTTCGAGGGAGGAAGCTGCCGCGATGGCTGCGAGCGCGTCCTCGACGGCGGCGGTGATGGCGGCTTCATCCAGCGGATTCGGGCTGGCAGCGCCTGGCAAAGTGTCAGTCATCTACTGTTCTTAGCTACGAGTAGGGAGCGGCCGGCAATGCTGGCCTGGAAAACGAAAAAGGGCAGTGCTCGCCGCGGACGGCTGGCACTAACGTCCAGTCTAGTTGAACGTCATGGACCTGATTTAACGCCTGTCTCCCGTCCGGCCTCCGCAGGACCCACGGGTCTAGCATGGCTTCATGACTCCCGCGCAGCGCCTGAGGCAGATCGCAAATGTCATCAACCTGTCCACGCCGTTGGGACTTGGGGTGGCGGTGGCGTCGCGCTCCCGCCTGTCGCACGGTCCCCGCGGCCTGGTGATCGCTGCCGGGTACCGCTGGAAATTGCCCCATGCGGGAGCGTTCACCGTGGGGAATGTAATTCTTTACCGGGCACCCCATGGCCTGGCAGGCAGCAACGCCACCCTCCTGGGACACGAGGAGCGGCACAGCACCCAGTATGCGTATTGCCTTGGGCTGCCCTTCCTGGCGTTATACGGGATCGCTGCCGGGTGGTCACTGCTGCGCAGCGGAGACCCGGCGTCGATGAACTTCTTTGAGCGCCAGGCCGGCCTCGCCGCCGGCGGCTACATTGACAACCACAAGCGTCGGCAGGGCGGACCAGCCGACCAACGAATCGAGGCTTAAGAATGAAGCGAACCATCACCGTCACCGGCACCGGCAGCGCCAAGGCCGCCCCCGACCTGGTCACGCTGACTCTCGGCGTGGAAACCCGCCGCGAGACTGCGGGAAAGGCATATGACGACGCCGGAAAGGCGGCTTCCGCTGTCGCTACGGCTTTGCATGAAGCCGGCGTGGCCGGCGTTGACATGCGAACGAGTGGCTTGAACCTCCGTGCCGACGTCGCATGGGTGGAAGGGCAGGGCCAAAAGGTGACCGCCTACGTCGCATCCACCACATTGCAGGTGGGCATCCGCACCCAGGCAGATGCTCCGGCTGCCATCGCTGCCGCGATTGCCGCCGGTGGGGACGACATCAGAATCAACGGTATCGAGCAAGGCTTCGCGGATACGGCTCCCATCAATGCACAGGCACAGGAGGCGGCGTGGCAGGACGCCTTGGCCAGGGCGGAGCAGTACGCCGGTCTGGCAGGCGCGCGGCTTGGAGCCGTTCGATCCATTTCCCAACAACCAGTTCCAGGCTCCCCCATTCCCATGGGCGGGCTGGTCAGGGCCTCCTTTTCCGCGGAAGCGCTCCCGGTGGAGGCCGGCGAATCGTCAGTCTCCGCTTCTGTCACGGTGGAGTGGGAACTCCTTTAGTGGACTGCTCCTGTTTAGTGGATTGCTCCTGCGGGCAGCTGTATGTCCGTTGTGGTTCCAAGCGCCGTGCGGACAACCGAGGCAACGCCTTCGGCCATCACTTCAAGGGGCATGGACGGAGTGGCAGCGGCCGGTGGCAATTGCTCCGGAAGGTAGGGGACGTGGATGAAGCCCCCGCGGACCCCGGGCCTGGACGCCAGCGCGTGCATGAGCGCATAGAAGACGTGGTTGCAGACGTACGTGCCGGCTGATTGTGAGACTTCGCCCTTGATGCCGGCGATCTGGAGGTTCCGGAGTGCTGCTTTGATCGGCAGGCTGGAGAAGTAGGCAGCTGGTCCGCCCCTGATAACTTCCTGGTCGATGGGCCGTTGGCCGGCGTTGTCCGGAATCCTGGCGTCATCGCAATTGATGGCGACACGTTCCAGCGATACGCGCTCACGCCCGCCTGCCAGGCCCACGCAAACCACCACGTCAGGAACCAGCCGATCCATGGCCGCGTTCAGGGCGGCAGCCGACCTGCCAAAAACGCACGGCAGTTCGAGTGCTTCCACCGCGTGGCCCTCGTTCCGGAGGATGTCCCTGGCACGTTGCACGGCTACCCACGACGGATTGACCGCATCCTCGCCAAAGGGTTCGAAGCCAGTCAGGAGAATCATGGGCCAACCCTAGCAACACCGCCATCCGCGTGTACGGACTGCCCGCCGAAGCCTTGACATTTATTCGAACATACCTTCGAATAGAGACCATGAGATGGGACGCACAAGCACTTTCACCGGCACGTGGGTTGGCGTCCGATAACAGTGGCAACACGCCTTCCGGCCCTGCCCCGGCCATGGAGGCCCTGCTGCCGCTTGCCGGGCTTGTGCGTTCCGTCTCGACACCCGAATTCTCCGGAGTCACCTTCCATGAGGTCACCGCAAAGTCAGTGCTCAACAAGGTGCCTTCCGGTTCGGCCATGCCCTTTGAATGGACGGTGAATCCTTATCGGGGCTGCAGCCACGCCTGCGTCTACTGCTTTGCCCGCAAGAGCCACACCTACCTGGAATTCGACGCCGGCCGGGACTTCGATTCGCAGGTGGTGGTCAAGATCAACGCTGCGGAGGTCCTGCGCAAGGAGTTGGCCAAGCCCTCCTGGCAGCGACACCAGGTTGCCCTCGGCACCAACACGGACCCCTACCAGAGGGCCGAAGGCCGGTATGCGCTCATGCCGGGAATCATCCGGGCACTGGCGGACTCAGGAACACCCTTCTCCATCCTGACCAAAGGCACATTGCTGGCCCGGGACATCCCCCTGCTCAAGCATGCGGCAACCCAGGTTCCCGTGGACCTCGGCATCTCGCTTGCCATGACCAACGAAGACCTCGCAGAGCTCATTGAGCCCGGGACCCCCTCCCCCCGTGCGAGGTTGAAGCTCATAGCCCGACTCCGTGACGCCGGCCTGGGATGCGGGGTCATGGCAATGCCCATCCTGCCGTGGCTCACGGATTCCGATGAAGCCCTCGACGCCTTGTTCACCGAACTGGCCAAGGCGGGTGCCACGGGAGTCACCGCCGGGGCCCTGTACCTCAAGCCCGGGACCAGGGAATGGTATATGAGTTGGCTCGCCGCCCAGCATCCGGAATTGGTGGGCAGATACCGCCGACTGTACGGCCAGGGTTCCTATGCCTCCAAGGATTACCGGAGCTGGTTGGCAGGCAGGATCAGTTTCTTCAAGGCCAAGCACGGCTTCACTGGAAGCTCCGGTTTCAGCCACCGCAATGCCCGCCCCACCGACGGTTCAGGAGC
Organism: Paenarthrobacter sp. AR 02; assembly: GCF_021538675.1. Lineage (GTDB taxonomy): Bacteria > Actinomycetota > Actinomycetes > Actinomycetales > Micrococcaceae > Arthrobacter. The sequence goes on along the minus strand of NZ_JAJUKH010000013.1, from coordinate 92,087 downwards.
GCCTTCGGAGGCCAAAGCTGCCTCACCCTTGCCGGGACAAGAGCCGCTGTTCTGAGGCGCCCTGCGGGGCTGTGCACAAGTCGCTGGGGAGCTTACTCGCCGGCAGCCACCCGATCAAGCAGGGCCTGGACAATCGGCAGGTCTGCCGGAATCCATGCAAGTCCGAGAACGTCGTCAAGGCCGTCCAACGACATCCAGCGCAGTTCGTCGTGATCTTCCAGTGGGCGGGGCTCCCCTGCGGTCAGCTCCGCGAACCATACCCGCATGGATGCACGCTCGTTGAGGGTCCACCCGGCGCTCTTTCCGGATTCAAGCTCCTGGCCCAAACGGACCTCAACCCCCAGCTCTTCGGCGAGTTCCCGGTGCAGTGCGGCCTCTGCCGTTTCGCCCGTTTCCACCTTGCCACCGGGGAACTCCCACATCCCTGCGAACTGGGGAGGGGCTGTGCGGCGTGCAGCGAGAAGACGGGTGGGTGCTTCCAGGGAGTCCACGACGGCGGCGCCAACAACGTTAATGAGTCCAGTCACCCGAACAGTCTATGGCCGGCTCGTCCATGGGCATCGTCACATGCTGACGTCACCTCGCCTGAGCGCGACTAAACTTGTTATCGGATTTTCTCCGCGTTTCCCGGCCGATCAGGCACCCCTCAAGAAGCAGGCTTATGACTACCACCGTGTCCCCGTCCGCCACAGCGAAAGCTACCAAGCGCCACCTTGGCATGGCCATCCTGGCCCTGGCAATGGGCGGGTTTGCCATCGGTACCACCGAGTTCGCCATGATGGGCCTCCTGAAGGAAATCGAGGAAGGGCTGCATATCAGCACCCCTGAGGCAGGCAGCCTCATCTCCGCCTACGCTCTGGGCGTCGTCATCGGCGCGCCGATCTTTGCAGCCTTCGGCGCAAAACTTCCCAAGAAGCACCTTGCCTTGGGTCTCATGCTTTTCCTGTCCGTGGCAAACCTGACGTCCTTCATCGCCCCGGACTACGGTTCCATGCTGCTCTCCCGCTTCGCCTCCGGGCTCCCCCACGGCGCCTTCTTCGGAGTGGCAGCTGTTATCGCGGCGGGCCTGGTGGCTCCCACAAAGCGCGGCTGGGCGATTTCCATGGTGATGGCCGGCCTGACGGTGTCCAATGTCATCGGCGTGCCTTTAGCCACCTGGGTGGGACAAACTTTCGGTTGGCGGCTGCTGTTCATCATTGTCGGCGCCATCGGACTTCTCACCGTTGTCATGGTGTGGAAGTTCGTCCCGTTCGAAGCCGCCCACCCGGACGCCAGCATCCGGCGTGAGCTGGGAGCCCTCAAACGCCTCCAGGTGTGGCTGGCGCTGTTGATCGGCATCATCGGCTTCGGCGGCTTCTTTGCCGTCTACACCTACATCGCCCACACGATGACGTCCGTGGCCGGTATACCCGAGAGCCTTATCCCCGCCGTTGTGGCCCTTTATGGGCTTGGCATGGTGGCCGGCAACATCATTGGCGGAAGAATCGCGGACAAGTCCGTCATGGGGACCATTTACTGGGTCATGCCCGGGATCGCCGTGGCCTTGGTGGTTTACGCTATCGCGGCGCACTGGGCATGGGCAGCCTTCATCATGGCCTTCGTCGTTGGCGGCGTGGGATCCATGCTGACCCCCGCCCTGCAGACACGCCTGCTGGATGCCGCTCCGGGCGCAGCTTCCCTTGCCTCCTCCTTGAACCACTCGGCCCTGAACATTGCCAACGCACTGGGCGCTTTCCTCGGGGGCACAGTCATCGCGTGGGGTTGGGGTTATGTCGCTCCGGCACTCGTGGGTGCGGTCCTGGCCGTTCTGGGCCTCGGCGTTGCCGTTGTGAGCGGCCTGCTGGAACGCAGGAAGCCGCTGGCAAGCTGATGGCCTGGCTGGCTGGTACATCGCCTCATCAGCCTGGGCAAGGCCCTTAAACGAAGAATGGCTCCGCCGGTGCGGAGCCATTCTTCGTTTAAGTCCTAGGCCTGCTGCGCCTGGACCCGCTCAATGTCCGGTTCAAGGTAGATGACCCGCGCAATCGGAACAGCGGCCCGGATCCGCTGCTCGGCGTCGTCGATGCCCTTGGCGATCTCCTGGCCAGTCTCGGAGGCACCCATGGAAATCTTGGCGGCCACCAGCAACTCCTCCGGTCCCAGGTGCATGGTCTTAAGGTGGATGATGTGGGTTCCGCCCGCCTCCAGGGCTTCGGTGATCCGCTGCACGTCCTCCTTGGTTGCAGACTCGCCCAGAAGAAGAGACTTGGTCTCCATGGCCAGCACGATGGCGATGGCTACCAGCAGCAAACCAATCATGGCCGTGCCGAAGGCGTCCCAGATACCGTCACCGGTAACCAGGGTCATGCTCACGCCAAAGAGGGCGAACACCAAGCCGAGCAGGGCGCCGAAGTCCTCCAGGAGGATCACAGGCAATTCAGGCTGTTTGGCGTTTCGGACGAACTTTACCCAGGTCTGCTTGCCGCGGATGTGGTTCGACTCGATGATGGCGGTCCGGAAGGAGAACCCCTCGGCGATGATGGCACCTACGAGGACGGCCAGCGGAACCCACCAGAAGTCGCCTTCGATGCCGTGCGGGTGCTGGAACTTCTCAAAGGCCTCGTAGAGGGCAAACAGGCCACCGACACTGAAGAGAACGATCGAGACGATGAAGGCGTAGATGTACCGCTCACGTCCGTAGCCGAACGGGTGTTCCGGGCTCGCAGCACGTTTGGCACGCTTGCCGCCCACCAGGAGCAGGAGCTGGTTGCCGGAGTCGGCAACGGAGTGTATTGCCTCCGCGAGCATTGACGATGACGCCGTCAGGAAGAACGCAATGAACTTCAATACAGCGATAGTCAGATTGGCGGCGAGAGCCGCCACGATCGCTTTGGTACCGCCACCTGCAGCCACGAAAGCTTCACCTCTTCGGGTTCGGGAAATGGTTGGAAAGGGTCAAGAAGAATCGTCATTGCCTGCCCCTGCAAGCATTACCGTACCCGGCGACGGGCTAATTATGCATTCCCCACCCTGACGCCCTGCTGGGAGCGTGCGCTGGCGTAAAGGCAGACGGTGGCCGCCGTACCAAGATTGAGGCTCTCCGCGGCCCCATAGACGGGCACAGCGACGCGATGATCGGCAAGGGCCAGTTCTGCGTCGGACAAGCCCTGGGCTTCGTTCCCGAATAACCAGGCCGTCGGCCCCTCAAGGGCGTACTCGGACGCCACTGTATCGTTACCGAGCCTCCGCGCCGCGTTTTCGTCCTGGAGTTTATCCAGATTGACCGTCCCATAGCCGTCTGCGGCCAGGACACCGATGCCCAACTCGCGGCACCGTGCAACCAGCTCCTCAACCTCCACCCCCAGGACCACGGGCAGATGGAACAAGGAACCTGCGGTTGAACGGACTGCTTTGGGATTGTAGATGTCCACGCTGGATTCGGTCAGGACCACGGCGTCCGCGCCGGCAGCATCAGCGGCACGCAGGACCGTGCCGGCATTTCCGGGGTCACGTACCTGGCACATCACGGCAATGAGGCGGGGACTGGCGTCGAGAACTGACTCCAGGCTGACGTCGAGAAAACTGCAGACGGCCACAATCCCCTGCGGGTTGACGGTGTCCGCCATCGCTGCCAGGACTTCATCACTGGCGAGCCGGAGCTGGGTGCCCTGTGCGAGGTCGGCAAGTTCGGGAAGCCGCTCCAGGCACGCTTCACTGGCGAAAACTTCATGCACGACGGCGGCGCCACCTGCCGCTGTCCGGTCACGGTGCAGGCTTAGCGCCTCCCGTACGGCCTGCGGCCCCTCAGCCAGGAAGCGCCCGCGCTTTAAACGCGCCGGGCGCCCGGCAAGCTTGGCGACATCCCTCACCCGATCAGCTCGGGGGTTGGTCATCGAAAAGTCTTGCGGGCGCCCGGTTTCGTTCATATAAGAACTTTAGTGGCTGTTGCGACTAGTTCTTGATCTGCTGGCGGGCTTCGCCGCCGGCCGGCTCAAAGCCAGCAGCCTTTGCAGCCTCAACCGTGGAGAACCAGTATTCGGCAGCAGTGGTGTTGTACCAGGTGGAACCCGGCACGTGGTACTTCTTGGACTCGGCGTTGCCCTTGATGGCGTAGCCTTCCGGAGCTTCGTCGCCATCAGCAGCAACTGCGCCGTCGATGGCCGGCTTCTCGGAGACAACAGCCTTGACAGCCGTAGCCGTAGCGGCAGCCGGAGCAACCTTTGCAGCCTTGGGGGCAGCTTCAGCCTTTGCAGCCGGAGCAGACGTGTCAGCCGGCAGGGCAGCCTTGGCAACGTTCACCAGTGCAGCGAAAGCGTTGGCGTCGGAAACGGCCAGTTCGGCCAGCATGCGGCGGTCAACCTCAACCTCAGCGGCCTTCAGGCCCTGGATCAGACGGTTGTAGGTGAGGCCGTTGGCGCGGGATGCAGCGTTGATGCGCTGGATCCAGAGGCGACGGAAGTCGCCCTTCTTCTTGCGGCGGTCACCGTAGCTGTACACAAACGAGTGCAGCAGCTGCTCTTTTGCCTTACGGTACAAGCGCGAACGCTGACCGCGGTAACCCTTGGCGCGTTCGAGGACAACCCGGCGCTTCTTGTGGGCGTTTACCGCCCGCTTCACACGTGCCACGTGCGTACTCCTTCAGAAATCTTTATCCCAAGCTGCTACTGCCGGAAATCCGGCGGGCCTGAGAAGGCTTTTGGTGTAGTCGGTTCCTGCCGGTTGGCGGGACCCAGAGAACTTGGAACTTAGACGCCGAGCATCTTCTTGATGACCTTGGCATCGCCCTTGAAGACGATCTTGTCGCCGGCAAGGCGACGGGTCAACGTGGAGGACTTGTGCTCCAGGTAGTGGCGGCGGTTGGCCTGCTGACGCTTCAGCTTGCCGGTACCGGTCAGCTTGAAGCGCTTCTTAGCACCGCTGTGGGTCTTCATCTTCGGCATGGGAACCGATCTCCTTACGTATCCACGGACGAGTCCGCGATTCTTTCGCGCAGCCGGCCTACAGGGGCCAGCGTGCTGGTTGCTTGCCGATGGAGGACAGGCCTCCGCGGCGTTGAACTAGTTGGTCTTGCGTGCAGCAGGCTTCGGCGTGGCCTTGGGGGCCGCGGGCCGAGCTGCCGGCTTGGGAGCTGCCGGCTTGGCGACAGGCTTCGGAGCCGCAGGAACTGCCGGCTTCGGAGCTGCTGCGGGTACAGCCGGCTTCGGAGCTGCCGGAGCAGGTGCCGATTCTGTCTTGGCCGGTGCGGCCTTGGCTGCCGGAGCCTTTTCGGCCACAGCTTCCTTGGCTGCCGGCGCGGGAGCTTCCTGGGCTACAGGAGCTTCCTCAACAACGGGAGCTTCTTCAACAACCGCGGGCTCGCTGGCTGCCAGGGCTTCTTCAGCTGCGGGAGCCTCGACCTCGGGAGCTTCAACAGTTTCCTGCGTGGGCTCTGCTTCGCTTACCTGGAAGCCCTCGGGAAGAAGGTCAGCCAGGCTCTGCGTGAGCGTCGCCTGCTCCCCCGTGGTGTCCACACGGCCTGCAGCCTTGGCCTCGTTCTGGGCCTTGGCTTCTGCACGCTGCGAAGCACGGCGGGCTTCAGCCTTGGCTTCTGCCTTGTTCTTCAGCGGTCCGATCACCATAACCATGTTGCGGCCATCGATGCGCGGGCTGGACTCAATGATGCCAACCTCAGCAACATCTTCTGCGAAGCGCTGCAGCAGGCGGATGCCCATTTCGGGACGCTGCTGCTCACGGCCACGGAACTGGATCATGGCCTTGACCTTGTCGCCAGCGCCGAGGAAGCGAAGTGCGTGTCCGCGCTTGGTCTCGTAGTCGTGCTTGTCGATCTTGAGTCGGAAGCGGATTTCCTTCAGAACCGTGTTGGTCTGGTTCTTGCGCGCTTCACGTGCCTTGACGGCGGCCTCGTACTTGTACTTGCCGAAGTCCATCAGCTTGCAAACAGGGGGCTTGGCCTGCGGCGCAACTTCAACGAGATCGAGATCGGATTCGGCAGCAAGACGCAGGGCGTCCTCAATGCGGACAATTCCTACCTGTTCGCCGGCAGGGCCGACCAACCGCACCTCGGGGACGCGGATACGCTCATTGATTCTTGGCTCGCTAATGTTAAAGCTCCTGTGGTTGTGGTGATGTCACCGGCAAATAGAGAAGGCCCCCAATTGCTGGCGCAATCGAAGGCCTCGAAGATCGGGGGCACTCCCCTAGGGGAAGTACGCACTTCAGGGTTCACACCCTCAAAGTGTCCGACCAGGTACCCGGCAACCTCTTGTCCTTTTACGGAATCCTGTCCCCTGGGGGAAACGGCTGACGCGGGTGGGAGAGAACTCCGCTTGCTAACTGAAAGACAATTCTACAGAAACAACCCGCCAAGCGCACATTGCGGGCGGCGGGATCGTTTGACTGCAAATAACGACTTCCAGTCGGTCTGTGACAAGCTTACCAGTATGAGCACTGAAGACAGCAATTCCCGCAACTCCTTTGGCGGAGACGCCGCCCCGGCCGCTGACGCCGGCGTCTCCCAGCAGATCCGCGACATCGCGGAAGTACCTGCCGTGGAGGTCATCACCACCGGCGCCGTCCACCTGATGAGTGCGGCGGCCGTAAAAGTCGGCCTGGCCGACGACCCCAACGCCGAGGACCTCAAGGACCTGGATGAGGCCCGCAAGCTGATCACGGCCCTCGCCGGACTGGTATCGGCCGCCGCCCCGGAAATCGGCTCCCAGCACGCAGGACCTTTGCGCGACGGCCTTCGCTCGCTGCAACTGGCCTTCCGCGAGGCTTCACTTATCCCCGACGCCCCTGGCAAGGGCCCGGGCGAGAAGTTCACCGGACCAGTGAACTAGCCCCAACAGCCTCAAGAACCGACGACGGCGACCCCACCACATCCGGTGGGGTCGCCGTCGTCGTTTGAAATCCTTACACGCGGGCGGATCTCCGACGCATCGACATCAGGGCCAGGCCGGCAAGGCACAGGACGACTCCCGCAGCACCGATGGCCGCGAAACCGGCCGACGGGCCGACGTTATCGATGAAGATGCCTGCCAGCGGCGCGCCGAGGGCAACACCGGCAGTGAGCGCAGAACCGTACCAGCCCATGGCCTCGCCACGGCGTTCCTCATCCACGAGGTCGGCCACCTTCTCCGACGATGCCGACAACACAGGAGCGCAGAGCAGTCCCGGAAGAATCGACAGGAAGGCGAGGGTCCACGTGTCGTGGGCGAAACCCATCGGAATGGTCAACGCGGCCATGCCCAGCAGCAAAAGCATCGGCGAAATCTGCCGCTTCATGGAACCGTAGATGAGCCCGCCAATAACGGACGCTGCGCACCAGAAGAAGAACACGATGCCGATCTGGTTCTGGTGGCCACCCCTTTCGAGCAGGCCCACGATGCTCACATCTGAACCGCTAAGGACCATGCCCGATCCGGCCGCCACCGCAAAGAGCGCTGCAACCGAAACGGTAAACCAGCTGAAGTTCCGCGCCACCTTGCTGCGGATCGCCGCCGTACGGGACGTGGCGGGCGCCATCTCCGAGGCAGCCTCCTGGACGTGGGCCGGAGCCGACGCCACCATGGCAGCCTCGGCGGCTGCCAGGTCTGCTGCAGCCCGGTCGGCGGACTCTTTCGGCGTACAGGCGACATCGCTGCGTGTTGGCGGGTTGAACCACATGAGGAAAAGCCCCGCGACCGAAACCGAGATCCCCACCGCGGTCAGGCCCACCGCCGAGAATCCGGCAGTGGCCACGACGGCGCCGACAGCCGGGCCGATCATGAAGACCAGTTCCGTCGCGATGGAATCGAGGGCGAAGGCCGAACGGCGCTGCTCACCGTCCACCATGACACCCAACGACTGTCGGACCACGCTGAAGATGGGCAGCGTGAAGAGGCCACCAACAAAAACCAAGGGCAGCAGCCATTCATAGGACACGTGGGGAACGATCGTCCAGATGACCGTTTCGGAAACAACGGAAGGGATCAAAGCCCGCCGCAGGCCCACGGTATCCACTCGACGGCCACGCCATGGAGCGCCAACGGCAATGCCGATCGTCATGACAGCGGCAGCAGCACCCGCCGCGGCATATCCCTGCCCCAGAGTCAGGACAATATGCAACGTCAGGAGCACGCCGGCCGCCGAATGCGGGATACGGGCAATCATGCCCACCACCAACAGACGCCGGACAGGACGGATGGACAGCATCTCTTTGTAGAGAGCGAAATTCACTGGCAAATCCTCTTGTTCCCCCCGGGGCAGCCCGGAGGGACCGGTACTGCCGTTAGTGCCGCCCAGGCTCCTGTGCTGCACGCTGCAATTTCACTTCAATGGAGTCAACACTTTCGGCAAAGGTTTCCATCCGCGCCCACGCTTCATGCAGGCCACCAACAAGCGCCTGGACATCCGCGGCACCGAGTCCGTCCTCAAGGTAGAGCACCACCTGGAGTTCCGGGCCAGGACCTCCGCCGGCAACCGTGCTGCCATCCGCCGTCAGCGTGGACACACCGCCGCCGGGCCGTGTTTCAAGTCGGCGCACGGCCGGAAATTCCAGGGCCGCTGAAGCGAGAGCAGACTCCAGTTGATCATCAAGGTATGACGGCGTCCAGTCCCGCTGCTGGGCCAAAGCCCACATAGCCGGCCGCCGCACAACGAACGTGTACTGGGAACCGGGGTCCAGCACCAACAGTTGGGCATCTTCCGAAACTGCGGACAGGGCCGCCCGCGCGGCATAGACAGCCACCGGACGGGCTTCAGAATGCCACGCCTCCAAAGCCGCCGCGGACGTGAAGACGGGCATCGCCGTGCGGCCATCGGGGGCCTTGAGTGTGATCAACGCCATATCGGCCTGCTTGTCCGCATGCAGGCCGTCGACGCCGTCGGCTTCTTCAGCGAGTTGCGCGACAACCGGAACGAAAACCCTCGCGGTGGCAAGAGCTTCCACCACGCCGGCCTCAGTCGCGGTGCCAGCGATGAGTGCAGCGATGGCCGCGGTGTAGCCGGGATCAGCCGTACCGTCGTCGTCCTCGAAGTTGTGGATCTTGGCGTCGTCCCCGCTGAGGCTCCGACCTGCCCAAGGGCGTCCCGCCGAATCAGTTGCTCCCCCGGCACCCTTCAAAGCAGCGGCGATGTGTCCTGGGAGCTGACGCCCTCCGTGGCCTTGTTCTTCGTGCTGGTGTCCAGCCTCGTGCGGCATCAGCGTCGACCGGCGACGTCCAGGGCCTCAGGCAACGTAAAGGCACCGGCATACAGGGCTTTGCCCACGATTGCCCCTTCGACGCCCAACGGCACGAGTTCGCGCAGGACGCGGAGATCTTCGAGGCTTGAGATGCCGCCCGAGGCCACCACGGGCTTGCCCGTCTTCTCAACCATCTGGCGCAGCAACTCCACATTGGGACCCTGCAGCGTTCCGTCCTTGGTGACATCCGTGACCACGTAACGGGCGCACCCGGCGTCCTCGAGGCGTGCAAGTACCTCCCAAAGGTCGCCGCCTTCCTTGGTCCAGCCACGACCAGCCAGGGTGGTGCCCCGGACATCAAGTCCGACGGCGATTTGGTCGCCGAAGCGCTCAATGGCCCGGCGGGTCCAGTCCGGGTTCTCCAGCGCGGCGGTGCCAAGGTTTACCCGTGCCACGCCCAGTTCCAGCGCCCGCTCCAACGACTCGTCGTCCCGCAGGCCGCCGGACAACTCCACTTTGACGTTGAGCTGCGAGACGACCTCACTGATGAGCGCGGCGTTGTTCCCCCGGCCGAAGGCCGCGTCCAGGTCCACCATGTGCACCCACTCGGCACCTGCGTCCTGCCAGTTCAAGGCAGCTTCGAGCGGCGTTCCATAGCTGGTTTCCGAACCCGCTTCACCCTGCAGGAGGCGAACCGCCTGGCCATCGACAATATCGACGGCGGGAAGGAGTTCCAGAACGGACTGGGTGGAGGTGGTCATGAGTGTCCTTGAAATCGTGGGGGCGCGGATTAGTTACCGGGCAGCGTCAGGAGGTATGCGGCCAGCAGGGACATCCCTGCCAGCACGTAGAAAGAAACTGAAACCCAAGTGGGCTTCTTTTGCTGATGGAAGGAAATTCCGCCTCCCACCAGCACGCCGGCGAGGCCCATGAGGACAACCGACCACATCTAGGCGGCACCGCTTTCAGGGGTTTCCGCTGTTGACGCAGGCTTGCGCAGGCCGTCCACCCAGTTGCGGAGGAGCCGGGCTCCGGCATCACCGGACTTTTCGGGGTGGAATTGGGTAGCGCAGAGGGGCCCGTTCTCAACGGCGGCGATGAAGCGCGCGCCGTGCTCGGACCACGTCACCATGGGAGGCGCCATGCGAGGCTGGACGACGTCAAAGTTCCATTCCTGGACGCCGTAGGAGTGCACGAAGTAGAAGCGCTCCTGCTCGACTCCGGCGAAGAGCTTGGAGCCCTCCGGGACGTCCACGGTGTTCCACCCCATGTGCGGCACAACGGCTGCGGGGAGCAACTCCACCTTGCCGGGCCATTCGGCCATGCCTTCGGACTCCGTACCGTGTTCGACACCTGCCTCGAAGAGGACCTGCAGTCCAACGCAGATAGCGAGCACGGGCCGGCCACCGGCCACCCGGCGGCCGATCATGCGGATGGCGTCGACGGCCTTAAGTTCCTTCATGACAGTCTCGTAAGCACCGACGCCGGGAACGACCAGGCCGTCGGCGTTGAGAACGTCCTCGGGCTTGGCGCTCAACAACACGTGGGCACCGGCACGTTCCAGTGCGCGGACCGCCGAACGGACGTTGCCCGAGCCGTAGTCCAGCACCGTCACGGTGGGCTTACCTTCAGGTGAGGACGGCTTGATGGCGGCCACGGTATCGGTAACCGCGCCGTCCTTGAGGACCTGACTGCTCATAGCGCTCCCTTCGTTGAGGGGATTCCCTCGACCCTCGGGTCTGATTCAACTGCAGCGCGAAGTGCCCGTGCGAACGCCTTGAACTGGGCTTCCACGATGTGGTGCGGGTCTCGCCCCGCGAGCACCCGCATGTGCAGGCAGATACCCGCGTGCAGGGTAATGGCTTCAAAAACGTGACGGGTCAGCGAGCCCGTGAAGTGTCCGCCAATGAGGTGGTATTCCTGGCCCGCAGGCTCACCGCCATGCACCAGGTAGGGGCGTCCCGAAACATCAACCACCGCGTGGGCGAGGGCTTCGTCCAACGGAACGGTTGCCTCACCGAAGCGACGGATCCCGGCCTTGTTTCCCAGCGCAGTCCGCAGGACCTCGCCGAAGGTAATGGCTACGTCCTCCACGGTGTGGTGGGCGTCGATGTGGGTATCGCCCGTGGCCTTGACAGTCATATCAATCAGGGAGTGCTTGCACAGCGCCGTCAACATGTGGTCATAGAAGGGAACCGAGGTGCTGATGTCCGAGACACCGGAGCCGTCCAGGTTGATCTCCACCAGGACGGAGGATTCGCTGGTGGTGCGCTCCATGCGCGCGGTGCGGGCAGCGGACGGCGTGGCGCCGGTTTCGCTCATTGGGACGTCCTTCTACACGGAAGTTGGATGGGGTCTATTGACAAGTTTAGGCGGGCCGTGATGCTTGGCTGTCCAAAAGGCCTTCCAAGGCGACAAGGAAGGCCGTGGTTTCCGGCTCAGTCCCGGCAGTCACCCGCAAGTGGCCCGGAATTCCTACGTCACGGATCAGCACTCCGGCATCGAGCAAGCCCTGCCAAATGGTCTGCGGATCCTCCAGCCCGCCAAAAAAGACGTAATTGGAGTCCGATGCAGCAGGCTTGAGGCCCATCCGCAGCAACTCGGTGACGATGCGGTCGCGTTGCACTTTGATGTCCTCAACATCGGCCATCAGCGCTTCCCTGTGGCTCAGCGCCGCGAGTGCGGTTGCCTGCGTAATGGCCGAGAGGTGGTACGGAAGCCGGACCAGCCTGATCGCATCCGTAACCTCCGGCGCAGCGGCCATGTAACCCAGGCGCGCGCCGGCCAAGGCAAAGGCTTTGCTCATGGTCCGCGAGACGATCAGCCGTTCCCTGCCGGGCAGCAAGGTCAGCGCGCTGGGCGTGTTGTCGTGGGCAAACTCGTGGTACGCCTCGTCGACGATCACGATCGCCCGGCTCGCTTCCCCGGCTTCATAGACAGCCTCGACAACATCCAGCCCGAGCCCTGTCCCGGTGGGGTTGTTCGGTGAGCACAGGAAAACAATGTTGGCCCCGGTCTCCCGAACCTGGGCGGCAGCCGACTGGGCATCCAATCCGTAGTCGTCAGCCCGGACTCCCCGGACATATTCCGTGTCCGTGCCGCTGGCGAGCAGCGGGTACATGGAATACGTGGGAGGAAAACCCAACGCCTTGCGACCAGGCCCACCAAATGCCTGGAGTATCTGCTGGAGGACTTCGTTCGATCCATTGGCAGCCCAGATGTTGTCACGGGAGAGACCGTGACCCAAGTACTCGGCCAGGGATTCGCGAAGCTCGGTGAACTCGCGGTCGGGATAGCGGTTCAGACCGGTGGCAGCAGCGGCGACGGCCTTCGTAATGGCGGCCTGCACATCCGCCGGGACCCCATGGGTGTTCTCGTTGACGTTCAGCAAAATGGGGACATCAAGCTGCGGTGCGCCGTAGGGGCTCAGTCCACGCAGGTTGGTCCGGAGGGGAAGTCGGTCAAGTCGCTCAAGCTGCTCACTCACCCAGTCAGTTTAAGGGGCCGCTGCGACTGCCAACTAACTGTGACGCCGGGCCACCCCTGTTTCGCGCAGGGTCCGACACTTAGTTGGCGGGTACGAAGAGCTGCTGACCGGGCTGGATGCGGCCGCCACGAAGGTCATTGAGCTGGATGATTTGCGAGATGACATCGCGGGGGTCCCGCTCAGGGGCTGCCGCTCCTGCAATACCCCACAGGGACTGGCCGGGCTGGACAGTGACTGTAACGGCGACTGGGGGTCGAAGCTGTGACTGCGAGTCGGAGGCCTTTGCGGGCGCGGTGATGAAACCGGCAAGGCTCAGCAGCGCAGCCACCAGCAACATGGCGGGGATGCCGAAGAACACAATCCGCCCCCGCCGGGTCAGGCGCAGGCGAGCGGGAACCTGGGTGGTGCGGAAATCAGCGAACGTAGTGATTGCGGACATGAGCTGAGCCCTTCTGAGCTATTGCCAATGTGCCGGATGCCCGGCGCCTGGCTGCCAATTCTTGGTGTTCTCCTGTGCCGGCCCTTGGATGTTCGAACACTTTCTTCGAACATCGGGACTCAGCATCAGGTTTATAGAACACATATTCGAACCTTGCTATGACATTTTTAGCACTTATCAACGAACGGTGTCGAGACTCGCTAGAACAAATGTTTGATAAACGCCTGTGGCTGCCCTACGTTTGAGTGAAGAAACAGCACTGTTTCAGTGGAACAGGAGGGTCTGACATTTTTGCGGGCCCCACTTCCCCGGACGCACTCCGGGGACGGAATGGAAAGGCATTGGCGAACATGGCAGCGAAAGCCACGGGCGGCGCAGTACCCCTGCGGAGCCAACAGCCTCAAAAGAGCCCCAAGAGCCTGACCGTCCGTCAGAAGAAGATCCTGGAGACCATCCAGAGGTCCGTGAATGACAACGGATACCCGCCCAGCATGCGTGAGATCGGCGACACCGTCGGCCTTGCCAGCCTCTCGAGCGTCACCCACCAGCTGTCCCAATTGGAAAAGCTCGGGTACCTCCGCCGCGATCCGAAGCGGCCCCGGGCCATGGAAGTCCTGATGCCCTTGACCCTGGACAGCGGTCCTATCCCCGGCGTCGAAGCACCCACGGCGCTTCGCAGCACGGGCGGACTCGCTGTGACGGAACTGGCCAGCGCCAGCGATACAGCGATGGTTCCGCTGGTGGGCCGCATCGCCGCCGGTGGTCCCATCCTGGCCGACCAGACCGTGGAGGACGTTCTCCCCCTCCCGCGGCAACTCGTGGGGCATGGCGAACTGTTCATGCTCAAGGTCGCCGGAGATTCCATGATTGACGCGGCCATCTGCGACGGAGACTGGGTCGTGGTGCGGCGCCAGAACGACGCCATCAACGGAGACATCGTCGCCGCACTCCTGGACGACGAAGCAACCGTGAAAACCTTCCGGCAGCGCGACGGACATACGTGGCTGCTCCCCCAGAACACCCAGTACGAGCCCATCCTTGGCGACCAGGCCACCATCATGGGCAAGGTCGTCTCGGTGCTGCGCTCCCTCTAGCCCTCACGCGGGTCCTGAGGACCCCCCTGGGAGGCTAGGAGCCCTTTGCCGACCCCAGCCGCTCCAGGACACCTCGGACTACTTTGCGGTCGGTTGTGGCCCAAAATGGCGGCAGGGCAGCCCGAAGAAACCCGCCGTAGCGTTCTGTGGAGAGCCTGGAATCAAGTACGGCCACCACACCCTTGTCACCGGTTGATCGGATCAGGCGTCCAGCTCCCTGGGCCAACCGAATGGCCGCGTGGGTGGCCGACACGGCCATGAAGCCGTTTCCGCCGGACTGCGCGACCGCCCGTGAACGGGCGGTCATCAGGGGGTCGTCCGGACGTGGGAAGGGAATGCGGTCTATGACCACCAGTCGGCAGGAGCCGCCCGGAACGTCCACCCCCTGCCACAGGGACATGGTGCCGAACAGGCAAGTGTCCGGCTCATCAGCGAACTGCTTGACCAGCGCAGCCATGGTGGACTCACCCTGGCAAAGGATGTCGACGTCAAGGCGGAGCCGCATGGCATCGGCCGCTTCCTCGGCTGCCCTCCGTGAGGAGAACAGGCAGAGCGCTCCCCCACCCGAGGCCCTGATGAGGTCTTCCAACTCGTCAAGGGCTTCCGGCGATGTACCCCGACCAGGCTTGGGCAGGTGCTTGGCCACATAGAGCACACCCTGCTTGGGGTAGTCGAATGGCGACCCCACATCGATGCCCGTCCAGCTCGGGGCGCCGTCACCGATAAGGCCCAAGCCACCGGCGGCCGGTTCAAAAGCCGCGCCTATGGCCAGCGTGGCGGAGGTGAGGACCACCGTGTGGCCGGCAAAAAGCCCTTCACGCAAACGGCCTGCGACGCTTAACGGCGCAATGTTAATGAGGGCGGGTGCTGTTTCATCAGGCTGGGAGTAGCCCTGCTGGGGGTCGAAGTTGCTGTTTCGCGAGAACCACACCACTTCCCTGTTCTCCTTGGCGGCGAGCAAACGTTCGCACAATTCCAGGATGAGCATGAGCCGTGATCGCGCCAGTTGCCGACCGCCGTCGACCGCGTTTGAAGAGTCCGTCTTCGAATCCGAGAGTGCCGCGCGTGTGGCGTCGCGCAACTGGTCAAGGCAGTCGAGCTGTTCATCGTTGAGTCCGTTGGGCAACAAGCCATTGGGCACGCCTGCGATGGCCATATCCAGCCGGTCGGCCGCAGCGTTGAGGGCATCCACAGTAATGGCCGTGTGCTTGCGCGCACTGGACGCTGCAGCATGGACCATGGCCACGGACAACTGACCGGACACGGCTCCGGTCACGCGATCCTGAAGTTCGTGGGCCTCATCGACCACCACGACGTCGTACTCGGGGAGCACGGCCAGGCCCTCAAACGCACTCACGGCCAACATCGCGTGATTCGTGACGACGACATCCGCTTCCGCTGCGCGGGACCTTGCGAGTTCACTGAAGCATTCCTCGGCCATGGGGCATTTTTGCGCCCCGAGGCACTCCATGGATGTGACCGAAACCTGCCGCCATGCACGGTCGGTGACCCCCGGCATGAGTTCGTCGCGATCGCCGGTGGACGTCTTCCCGGCCCACTCACGAAGCCGGACCACTTCCTTGCCGAGCTGCGATTGCGGCCCGCCCATGGACGCAGCAAAGTGCGGAACGCTGGTGTCCTCGCCCAGTGAGAACAGTTGTCCCTCGGAGGGCTCCTCGCTGGGGAAACCCCCCTCAAGTTTCTGCAGGCAGACGTAGTTTGCCCGCCCCTTCACCAACGCCACATTGACGGGGCGCTTAAGAGCGGGGTTGATGCTTTCCAGCAGCCGGGGTAGGTCCCGGCCTACGATCTGGGTCTGCAGTGCCAAGGTGGCGGTGGACACGAGAGTTGGTTTATTGCTGTCCATCGAATGCGCGATCAACGGAATCAGGTACGCCAACGACTTACCTGTTCCGGTCCCCGCCTGGACCAGCAGATGCTCCCCGGTCTCGATTGCCCGGGCAACGTGTTTGGCCATCTCGTGCTGGCCGGCACGGCTTTGTCCGCCCATGCCGGCAACAGCCCGGTCCAACAATTCGAGGGTGGCCTGTTCGCCCACCGACTCGACGGCGTCCGCCGCCAACTTCTCAACCATTGCTGACGAATGACTCCAGCTCGGCTGCCAGTCCTTCGCGGACCATGACAACCACGCGCGTCCCGGATTCCTCGTGGTCAAGGCTCAGGATTTCCGAGTCGGAGCTGTGCAGCTTGCTGATCATGTCTCCGCGGTCGTAGGGAATCAGCAGCTCAAGGCGTACACCCGGCCGTGGAATGGACCGGCTGATATCCTCCAGCAGTTCCGCGATGCCCTGGCCCGTGCGGGTTGAAACCACCGCATGGCGGGGCTCCTTTTGCTTCAGTCGCTCAACGACGAAGGGATCGGCGACATCGACCTTGTTCAGGACAATGATTTCCGGGACCTTCCGGGCATCGACTTCCGTGAACACGGACCGCACTGCGGCGATCTGTCCCTCGGGATCCGGGTGCGAAGCGTCGACGACATGCAGGATCAAGTCCGCATCCGCCACTTCCTCCAGCGTGGACCTGAAGGCTTCGATCAGCTGGGTAGGCAGCGAACGGACAAACCCCACGGTATCGGCAAGCGTGTACCCGATGCCGTCCGGGGTCTGGGCCTTGCGGACTGTGGGATCCAAGGTGGCGAACAAAGCGTTCTCCACCAGGACACCCGCGTCCGTCAGGCGGTTGAGCAGCGAGGACTTGCCTGCGTTGGTGTACCCGGCAATAGCGACGGACGGAACGGCATTGCGACGGCGGTTGGCACGTTTGGTCTCGCGCGCCGGCTTCATCGCGGCGATTTCACGCCGAAGCTTGGCCATGCGCGTGCGGATTCGACGGCGGTCCAGTTCGATCTTGGTCTCACCAGGACCACGCGAACCCATACCGGCTCCGGCTCCACCCACCTGGCCACCTGCCTGGCGGGACATGGAGTCGCCCCAACCACGAAGACGCGGCAGGAGGTATTCAAGCTGGGCCAGTTCAACCTGGGCCTTGCCCTCGCGGCTCTTGGCGTGCTGGGCGAAGATGTCGAGGATCAGTGTGGTGCGGTCCACCACCTTGACCTTGACGATGTCTTCGAGTCCACGTCGCTGCGAAGGTGCCAGTTCGGTGTCGACCACCACGGTGTCGGCGCCCGTGGCTGCCACGATGTCCTTCAGCTCCTGGGCCTTACCTGATCCCAGGAAAGTCCCGGGGTCCGGCTTGGTACGGCGCTGGACCAAACCATCCAGAACCTCCGAGCCGGCGGTCTCGGCCAAAGCAGCCAGCTCGCGCAGCGAATTCTCTGCGTCTGCGAGCGTTCCCTCAGTCCACAGGCCGGCAAGGACGACGCGCTCAAGGCGCAACTGCCGGTATTCGACCTCGGTGACGTCTTCGAGTTCCGTGGAAAGCCCGGCCGTACGACGCAGGGCCCGGCGTTCAGCCAGATCTTCCTGGTCGCCATCGTAAATGCTGTGTTCCTGGTCCAGCGTCGAGATCGCCTGCGCCTTGCCGAACACACTGCCGGCATCGTTGTCATTGGATGCCTGCGCAGGTACATCCTTGGAAAGAATCCGGTCGATGACGGCCTGGATTTGTTCAGGACTCATGTCCTGGGCGTCGGAATCGGATCCGGAGTGCTTCTGGGTGGTCATGGTCTCCTTAGACTGTTCGGCTATTCCAGAATAGTGCTGTTTGCTTGCTGATGGGGCGCTATTCGCGCTGGGCTGACGGGCTTGGGCCAAAGGGGCCTCCTGTGTGCTGCGCGGCCGTGCCTCCACGGCAGGGAAGGCCGCTGCGATTCAAACGAAATAGGGTCCGCGCGGAGGTCCGGGGCAACCAAGGAATTTGACATCCGTTCTTCCTGGCAGCCGTCGTCAACGGTTACGCCAAGGCACTGGATGGTGTGATCTTCTTCAGTGTCAGTCAGCTGCGCCGTGCATTGGCTGACTTTGCCAGGTGGGACCTGCCGGGCGGAAAGGCCGTGCGCTTGGCTCGGGGCCAAGCGGACCTGCATCGCGGGCGGTGCCGTGTTTCGGCAGACTACTCAAAGATCAAGAACATGACTTCCACTTTAGCAGCCGCTGTCAACCCATCAGCGGGATGCGGCAGTTTCCCATGTCGCCGTCGGCCCACTAATCTGGCAAATTATGGAGTCTGCACACTATTTCACTGCCCAGCCAGCTGGACCCTTCATCCGCAAACCACTCACGGTGGAGCTAGCTGGCGCTACCCGCCACCTGCAGACCTCCTCGGGTATCTTCAGCCCCGACGGTGTGGACAAGGGCACGGCGATCCTCTTCTCGGAAGTTCCGCCCCCAGCACCGCAGGGCAACCTGCTGGACGTCGGTTGCGGATGGGGTCCCATAGCCCTGACCCTCGGATTGAAGGCTCCCCATGCACGGGTTTACGCCGTGGACGTGAATGAGCGATGCGTGACGCTGACCAACGAGAATGCTGAGGCGCTTGGCCTGGACAACGTAACGGCCAGTCTTCCCGACCAAGTGGATCCCGACCTGGAGTTCGACACCATTTGGTCGAACCCGCCCATCCGGATCGGCAAGGCGGAACTTCACACGCTGCTCTTGACGTGGCTCCCGCGCCTGGCACCGGGGGGCAACGCCTGGTTGGTGGTCCAGAAAAACCTGGGGTCGGACTCGCTCCAACGCTGGCTAGCCGAAGAACTGGACAGCACCTTCACGGTGTCCCGTGAAAGCACGTCCAAGTCCTTCAGGATCATCAGGGTCAGGAAAGCGTCCCAGTAGCTACGATCACGGCGGGACCGCTGAGCTCAACGTGCTCACGGCCGCCGGCACCCGGGAAGAACTTCACACCCACGACGCCGCCCGGTACCTTGACGTGCCAGTCGTTCGGGGCCGTACTGCCGGCCCAGTGGCGGATCGCCACCGCTGCGGCGCAGGCTCCCGTGCCGCACGACTGCGTCTCCCCCACGCCACGTTCGTGGACACGCATGGTGATGGTTCCCACACCGTCTTCAACCAGCGGTTCGGCGGGAACGACGAATTCGACATTGGTGCCATTGGCAGGCTTGGGATCCACGACAGGAGGCTTGAACAGCTGCGTGGCCGTCAGCTCGCTGAGCTCCGCCAGTGCGACCACTGTGTGGGGGTTTCCCATACTGACTGAGAGGCCCGGCCGGGCGACTTCGAGGCCGTCCGCGCTGACCAGGGCATCCATGGCCTTGCTGGTGGCTTCCTTGGGGAAAATGAACTCCCAAGGCCCCATGTCCACGGCATAACCCGTGGCGGTGCGCACGATCTTCTTGACGCCGCCACGGGTGCCAATGGTCAAAGTCTCGCCTGGGCCCAGTTCCACCAGCTTTTCGGCGATGAGGAAATGGACGAAGACCCGAACTCCGTTGCCGCACATCTCCGACAGGGAACCGTCACCGTTGCGGTAGTCCATGAACCACTCGGCGGCAGGGTCCTGTTCAAGCAGGGCGCGGCCTTCGGGAAGGAACCTCGAGGGCACCGCACGGATCAGGCCATCTCCCCCAACGCCGAGGTGCCGGTCGCATAGCTGGGCGACCTGCTCCGGGGTGATCTCGTGGGCGTCGCCTGGGTCCGCAATGAGGACGAAGTCATTACCCGTTCCGTGGCCCTTGGAAAACGCCAGCCCGGACAGATTGGCAGCGGTTACGGAAGCGCCGGCAGCAGCGGGCTGCTCGGCGGAAAGGGAAGCGGTTTCGTCCATGGCACTAGGCTACCTGCCACGGCTCGCCGGTCCGAAATTCGTCAGGCCGCAGCTGCTGCCTTGGCCACGAGCCCGGGGTCTTGCCAGTCCAACCACGTGATCCGCGGATCCGCCCGGAACCACGTCAACTGACGCCGGGCGAACTGCCGCGTAGCAACGATGGTCTCTTCAGCGGCAGCGGGGACGTCAGCCTCGCCGTCGAGCACTTTGAGGAATTGGGCGTATCCCAAGGCCCGGGAAGCTGTCTTGCCGTTCCTCAAACCGGCGGCATCGAGGCGCTCCACTTCATCCTGAAGCCCGGCTGCAACCATCCGATGCACCCTTTGGGCGAGTCTTTCCCGGAGGACCTCACGGTCCACCGACAGGCCAATTTGTACAGCGGGCTGGAAATACTCACGCTGAGGCATGAAGGAGCTGAACGGACGGCCCGTTATCCGGTGGACCTCAAGTGCCCGGATCACGCGGCGGGCATCCCCCAACCGCGCTGCAGACACGGGATCGACAGCTTCCAGCCTGGTCCTCAGCGGCGCCAACCCATGTGCTTCGCATTCCTGCTCGAGTTCCTTCCGAACCGATGGATCGGTCCCCGGGAATTCCAATACGTCCAGCGCCGCCCGGACGTAGAGTCCTGAACCGCCCACGATGATGGCGCGCTTGCCCCGTGAATGGATCTCCTGGATGGCGGCGCGGCACTCGGCCTGGAAGTCCGCGACACTGGCCTCTTCAGTGACATCCATGGTGTCAAGAAGGTGATGGGGAACGCCTTTGCGTTCTTCCACGGTGATCTTTGCTGTTCCGATGTCCATACCGCGGTAGAACTGCAGGGCATCCGCGTTGATCACTTCACCGTCCAAAGCCAGGGCAAGATCGACCCCGAGATCCGATTTGCCGGATCCGGTCGGTCCAACCACGGCAATGACGGGAGGCTGAGGTTCAGGGTGGGAGAACGACACGTCGCGCTGCCCGCCCTAGGAGCGGCGTACGGGCAGCGATGGCATGCCCAGGGACACGCCACCCTTTGCGGAGAGTGAGCCGGGTGCAGGAACACCGCAGGAATCTGCCTGTGCCCGGTCCCATGCGTCGCCCGCACGGGACCTGCGCAGCACGTAGTCCTCCGCGGTGGCAGGATCCGCCACAAGGTGGAATGCCGCGGCTTCGGTGATGGTCACCGTGACAAAATCACCCGGACGAGGCGTTTCAGCCCCCGCTGGGACGGAGAAGTGAACCAACCGCTGGTCCTTGGATCGGCCAGACAGCCGATGCGTTTCCTCGGCCTTGCGACCGGACTGGGCGGTCACCAGAACTTCCACCTGCCGGCCACGTTGGTTTGCATTCTCCTCGGCGGCGATGCGGTCCTGCAGGGCGGTGAGGCGCTCGAACCGTTCCTGGACAACGGCCTTGGGGAGCTGGTCCGGCAAATCGGCAGCAGGTGTGCCGGGACGCTTGGAGTATTGGAAGGTGAAGGCCGAGGAAAAGCGTGACTTTTCCACGACATCAAGCGTTGCCTGGAAGTCTTCTTCAGTCTCACCGGGGAAGCCAACAATAATGTCGGTGGTGATCGCGGCGTTGGGGATGCGCTCCCGGACCTTGTCCAGGATTCCCAGGAACTTGCTGGACCGGTAGGAACGGCGCATGTCCTTAAGGACCTTGTCCGAGCCCGACTGCAGCGGCATGTGCAGCTGGGGCATGACATTGTGCGTCTCGGCCATGGCGTCAATGACGTCGTCGGTGAACGCAGCCGGATGTGGGCTGGTGAAACGGACGCGCTCCAGTCCTTCGATATCCCCGCAGGCCCTGAGCAGTTTGGAGAACGCCTGCCGGTCCCCGAACTCAACCCCGTATGAGTTCACGTTCTGCCCAAGCAACGTCACCTCGACTGCGCCATCATCCACCAGGGCCTGGATCTCTGCCAGGATCTCCCCGGGACGGCGGTCCCTTTCCTTGCCCCTCAGCGAGGGAACGATGCAGAACGTACAGGTGTTGTTGCAGCCGACAGAAATGGACACCCAGCCGGAGTACACCGAGTCCCTCTTGGTGGGAAGCGTTGACGGGAACACATCCAGCGATTCGAGGATCTCAAGCTGTGCCTCGTTGTTGTGACGAGCACGGTTCAGGAGGGCCGGAAGGGCACCAACGTTGTGGGTGCCGAAAACGGCGTCCACCCATGGCGCCTTCTTCACGATGGTCTCGCGGTCTTTCTGGGCCAGGCAGCCACCAACGGCAATCTGCATTCCGGGGTGCGCTTCCTTGACCTGCCGCAGCTGGCCAAGGTTGCCGTAGAGCTTGTTATCCGCATTTTCCCGAACAGCGCAGGTGTTGAAAACCACGACGTCGGCGATGTCACCGTCAGCCGGTACGTAGCCCGCGTCCTCGAGGAGTCCGGCCATCCGCTCGGAATCGTGGACATTCATCTGGCAGCCAAAGGTCCGGACCTGGTAAGTCCGGGGCGCGGCCGAAGGATTGGCGGAAGCTGCTGGGGAAGGAATGGTCAAACTCACTACTCAAGGGTACCGGCTTCTGCCAGCACCTCACCGACGATCCTGAAGGCCAAGGAGGGCGCGTAGCCCTTGCGTGCGAGCATCGAGGCAAGACGACGTGTGTACTTGTCCCGCTCCGCGCGATCGGTCAAGTCAATGCCAGGCCGCAGCTTGCGTTGAACGAGCTCACGCGCTGCCAGTTCCTCGTCCTGATCGCTGAGCTGGGAGAGCGCCTCTTCTGCGTCTTCCAGCTCAATGCCTTTGTCTGAAAGTTCGCGGCGAAGTGCGCCCTTGGCGAGCTTCTTGCTTTGCGACCGGCTACGGACCCACATCCTGGCGAACTCGGCGTCGTCGATCAGCTGAACCTCTTCGAACCGGTCCAGGACAGCCTCGGCCACGTCTTCAGGGACATTCCGCTCGGCCAGTTTCCGGGACAGCTGCAACCGGCTCCGCGGCGCCATCGTCAATTGCCTCAGGACGATGGCACGCGCCACGGACTCGGGATCTGGTTCAGGATCAGCCGCAACTGAAGAGTCCGGGTCCGGACCTTTCCTAGCCGTCAACGGCCTTCAGCTTCGGCGAGTCTTCCTCAGGCTTGACACCTACGCCGAGCTTTTCCTTGATCAGACGCTCCAGCTCCTGAGCCAGTTCAGGGTTATCGCGCAGGAATCGACGCGAGTTCTCCATGCCCTGGCCAAGCTGGTCACCGTCATAGGTGAACCATGAGCCGGACTTCTTGATGATGCCGTGCTCGACACCCATGTCGATGATCCCGCCCTCGCGGGAAATGCCCTGCCCGTAGATGATGTCGAACTCGGCGATCTTGAACGGCGGAGCCATCTTGTTCTTGACGATCTTTGCCTTGGTGCGGTTACCCACGGAATCCGCACCTTCCTTCAGGGTTTGGATGCGCCGGACATCGATGCGCACGGAAGCGTAGAACTTCAGCGCCTTACCACCGGTGGTGGTTTCCGGGGAGCCGAAGAAGACACCGATCTTTTCACGCAACTGGTTGATGAAAATGGCGGTGGTCTTGGTCTGGCTCAAGCGGCCGGTGATCTTACGCAGGGCCTGGCTCATGAGGCGAGCCTGGAGGCCAACGTGGGAGTCACCCATTTCGCCTTCAATTTCGGCGCGCGGAACCAAAGCTGCAACGGAGTCGATGACGATGATGTCCAGCGAGCCGGAGCCCACCAGCATGTCCATGATTTCCAGGGCCTGCTCGCCGGTGTCCGGCTGCGAGACCAGGAGCGCGTCGGTGTCCACGCCCAGCTTTGCTGCGTAGTCTGGGTCGAGCGCGTGCTCGGCATCGATGAAGGCCGCAATACCGCCGGCGCGCTGCGCGTTGGCTACCGCGTGGAGGGCAACGGTGGTCTTACCCGAGGATTCCGGGCCATAGATCTCCACGACACGCCCGCGCGGCAGTCCGCCAATGCCCAGGGCTACGTCCAAGGCAATAGACCCGGTAGGAATGACCTCGATGGGCGCACGGGTGTCGTCACCCAGGCGCATGATAGAGCCTTTGCCGAACTGCTTGTCGATCTGGGCAAGCGCTGCTTCGAGCGCCTTCTCACGATCCGGGGCTGCCGCCATGGTTCACACCTCTGATGCTTTCTCGCTGTGGAGTGGCCCGAAGGGCCGCTTTCCTGTCATGACCGACGCTATTACGGTGCCCGGACATTTTTACAAGCCGACCCCCGCTATGTGGATAAACGGGACCGCTGGATGCCGTGGAATGCGTCTTTCAGGATCAATTTTCCTCTTCCGTGAGCATATCCCCATCCGAACAGATATTCGAACAATGGGTCGGCGTGTCACGCCGCGGAGACCTCAACGTACTTAGCTGGAGGCCGGCTTGATGTCCTTGCCCAACCTGCGTTCGAGGGGGACATCCTGGACGTCGCACAGGGCCAACCACACTTCGCGGGGCTGGTACCCGGCCGCCAGGGCCTCCACCGCAGTGCGTCCACCGACGCCGGCAAGCACCAGGGAGCTGGCCAGAACCCGGGAGTAGCCGGCCCCGAATTCGTCGTCCATCAATCGCCAAAAGTCACTTGCCCTCACGGATAGAGTCTCTCATGCCGCCGGACTCTAGAATGGTTGCCATGAGCAATCCTCTCCAGAGCGCGCCCGACACGGTCCCTGCAGGCGACGCCGTGGACGACGCCCTCCAGCAGGTGGAACACCAGCTGAGCCTGCTCTGGCGCCGCGCCCGTTCAATCTCCCACCAATTGTCCCGACAGGTCCATCCGGACATGGAGCCGGCTGCCTACGGACTCCTTACCGTCATACGGAGGGAAGGTCCCATCCGGCTCACCGAGCTCGCTACGTGCATCGGGGTGGGCAAGCCCTCTGTCAGCCGCCAAATCGCCTTCCTGGAAAGCATTGGCCTCGTGTACAAGGAAGCCGATCCGCAGGACGGCCGCGCCCAGTCCATCCGACTGACGGAGAAGGGCGAAGAGAAGATGCACCAGGTCCAGGACGCCCGCCGGCAGGTGTTCCGGGAACGGCTCGGTGAGTGGCCGCTGGAGGACGTCCAGACGCTGGCGGACTACATGGGCCGACTCAACGCCATCTACGGCGATGGCGTATTGAGGGATGTCACTCTTAAGGAAAACACTCCGGCCGACCCAGCCTAGGTTGCGCACAGGCCGGCGCCCCCCATCAAGGAACAAAGTGCCCACAATCACCGAATACAGCAAGGAAGGACCCCAGCCGACGGCTGGGGCCCTTCCTTCATTCCTGTGTAACGGTTACCGGGCTCCGGAGAGCATTCCCTGCGGGAAGTCGTCCGTGAGGTCCAGGTCGCGACCGTAACGCTGTGAAAATTCCTGCGGAACGGTGTCCGGCACGGACACGCCTTCAGCAACGGCTACGCGGTCGCTGACTTCGCGGAGCATGTGGGACAACGGAACATCCAGGGCTGTGCAGATTGAGGACAGGAGCTCGGAGGAAGCCTCCTTTTGGCCGCGTTCAACTTCACTCAAGTAACCGAGTGAGACACGGGCGCTGTGCGAAACCTCGCGGAGGGTACGGCCCTGACGCTGGCGGACATCGCGCAGTACATCACCGATCTCGTGGCGTAGTACAACCATTTTGCGCTCCTTCTGTTCGCTCTGTGTCTGATCAGCCAAGCCCACATCCTTCCAGCGGACAACGCCGTTCACGGATACGGGCTGCTTTACCATCTGTATCGCCTTGCTCCCTCGTTCATCCGGTTCGCTGGCTGGCGGACCGGGTTGGTTTCTACATCCTAGGCGCCCCGGCTCTTCCGAAGCGACACAATGACACAACTATTGGCAATCTGTTTTTGTTCCCGGCTACTTTACGAACGGTAACCAACGTCACTTAGCGCGGCAAGGAGACGCACCATTGCGGCCTCGCGGGCCTGCTCCCGGATGGCCTGCCGATCCCCCGAAAACCGGTACTCGAACGCGGAAACCGACGTTGGCGTTGCCACACCGATAAAGACTGTTCCCACTGCTTTGCCGTCATGGGGCTCCGGTCCGGCTACTCCGGTGGTGGAAATCCCGACGTCCGACCCGCAGGCGCGCCGCGCGCCGTCGGCCATTGCCTCGGCGACACCGCCGTCGACGGACCCAACGGCAGCAAGCAGGTCGGCCGGTACCCCCAGGACATCTGCTTTGACTGAATTCTGGTAGGCCACCACGCCGCCCTGGAGCATCCCGGATGCTCCGGGTGTGTTGGCGAGGGTGGCAGCTACCAAACCGGCCGTAAGCGACTCGGCCGTGGCCACCGTCAGGTGCCGTTCGATTGCCGCCGCAACTGCCGCCGTCGCGGTTTGGGCGCCGCCGGACCCTGAGGCGTGAGTACTCACGCGCGGCGTCCGGCTGCCCGAAGCCGCATGGCCTGGACAACGTATTCGACGCCGGTCCACAGCGTGATGGCCAGGGCCACCATCATGACCCAGAAAGCAACGTCTCCCAGCCACGGCGCGATCGCCTTCAGCGGCAGGACGTACAGGAAGATGGCCACCGTCTGGATGACCGTCTTGAGTTTGCCACCCCGGGAAGCCGGCATCACTCCGTAGCGGATCACAACGAATCGCAGGGCGGTGATGCCCCATTCCCTGACAAGGATCAGGATGGTGACCCACCAGGGCAGCTCCCCCAGTATGGACAGCAGCACCAGCGCGGAACCGATGAGGAGCTTGTCGGCTATGGGGTCGGCAATCTTGCCGAAGTTGGTAATGAGGCCCCGCGCCCTGGCGATGTCGCCGTCGAGCTTGTCCGTGTAGATGGCGACTGCGAAAGCAACCACCGCGGCCCAGCGCCAAATCCCGTTGTTGCCGTTGTCGGCCACAAGGAACCAGACGAAGAACGGCACCAGGACAATGCGGAGCATCGTGAGGATGTTGGGCAGGTTCCAGATGTCGGAGCTGCTGGACGTTGCATTATCACCCTCGGCTGTAGTCACCCCTCTAGGCTACCGTCTCAGGCACCGTCGTCCGGAGCGTTACCGTCCCGTGAGGGACCAGGCGTCTTCGCCGCCTTCTTCGTCATCGGGACCGTCAGCCCCGTCGTAGTACTCAATGGCCTGCGTCCGGTTGTCCAGGTCCGCCTGGACCAGGTCTTCCGCATAACCGCCGACGGCGATATTCGAGTTCGCGTTGTCGCTCAGGGCCGCAGTGTGGGCATCGGGCGCAGCCGGTGACTCCTGACCCTTCATCGCCGCGAGGACGGCGGCGAGGTCGTCGGGCTTGACCAGGACATCGCGGGCCTTCGAACCCTCGGAAGGGCCTACGACGCCACGGGACTCCAAAAGGTCCATCAGGCGACCGGCCTTGGCGAAGCCCACACGAAGCTTGCGCTGCAGCATGGAGGTTGAACCGAACTGCGTAGTGACCACGAGCTCTGTCGCCTGCAGCAGCACGTCGAGGTCGTCTCCGATGTCGTCGTCAATCTGCTTCTTCGGAGCCTCGGCGGCAACGTCGTCACGGTAGACGGCCTGCAACTGGCCCTTGACGTGCTCCACTACCTTGTGGATCTCGGATTCGGTCACCCAAGCACCCTGGACGCGCATCGCCTTGGAGGCACCCATCGGCAGGAACAGCGCATCACCTTGGCCAATGAGCTTCTCTGCACCCGGCTGGTCCAGGACCACGCGGGAGTCCGTCACGGAGGACGTTGCGAACGCCATTCGGGATGGGACGTTTGCCTTGATCAGGCCGGTGACGACGTCCACTGACGGGCGCTGGGTAGCCAGGACCAGGTGGATACCGGCGGCACGGGCCAGCTGGGTGATCCTGACGATCGAGTCTTCAACATCACGTGGGGCCACCATCATGAGGTCGGCAAGCTCATCGACGATCACCAACAGGTACGGGTACGGCTTGATGACCCGCTTGGAGTCGACCGGGGGCACTACTTTGCCGGCCCGCACAGCCTTGTTGAAATCGTCAATGTGCTTGTAGCCGTAGTTGGCGAGGTCGTCGTAGCGTGCGTCCATCTCCCGGACCACCCACTGCAACGCTTCCGCAGCCTTCTTGGGATTGGTGATGATGGGCGTGATCAGGTGCGGGACGCCCTCATAGGCCGTGAGTTCCACGCGCTTGGGGTCAACCATGACCATGCGCACTTCATCCGGTGTGGCCCGCATGAGGATGGAAGTGATCATCGAGTTCACGAAGCTGGACTTACCGGCACCGGTGGCACCGGCAACGAGCAAGTGCGGCATCTTTGCCAGGTTGGCCACCACGTAGCCGCCTTCGACGTCCTTGCCGACGCCCATGACCATGGGGTGGTCCGTGCGCCGCGCGTTCTGGCTCCGCAGCACATCACCCAGGGAGACGGTTTCGCGGTCCGTGTTGGGAATTTCGATGCCGATGGCCGACTTGCCGGGAATCGGGCTCAGGATCCGCACGTCGCTGGACGCCACGGCATAGGAAATGTTCTTCGACAGGGCGGTGACCCGCTCCACCTTGGTTCCCGGAGACAGCTCGATTTCATAGCGCGTCACGGTCGGACCGCGGCTGAAGCCTGTCACCGACGCATCGACGTTGAACTGAGTGAGGGTGTCAGTCAGGGCAGCGACGACGGCGTCGTTGGCTTCCGTGCGCTCCTTCGGGATGGAACCCGGCGTCAAGTAGTCCGAAGCCGGAAGCGTGTAGGTGACGTCACCAGCCAAGGACAACTGCTCCGTGCGCTGGGGAATGGGTGTTTGCGGAAGCGGCGCCCCTGCCGGTTTCGCAGGCACCTGGGCGATTGCAGGTGCAGGCGCCGTCATCTCCGGGGTCAGGACGGGAATGGCTTCGGTGGGGTTATCGATACCCGGCGTTGCGCCCGCGAGTCCCTGGGCGGCCTTGATTTTCCCGACAGCGATCTCGGCCTGGGTCGGACGCCGCACGCCCGGCGGTACGCGAGGTTCGGACGGACCCGGAGTTTCGTCGTCGTCCACTATGGCGTGCTCAAAGGCCTCGTCCCCGACGTAACCTTCCAGGCCGGCGTCGGTTTCCTCGTCCTTGCCGAAGAGACGCACCCGCTTCTTCTTCCGCGGCTTGGGTGCTTCATTCTCGTACAGATAGCTGCGGTCGTGGTCGTCCTTGCCGGAACCGTCCATCAGGTCGACGCCCATGAGGTGGTTGTAGGCCCCTCGGATCCGGGACGGGATGGCACCGAACGGCGTCGCCGTCACGATCAGCACCGAGACGAAAGCCAGCAGGCTGTAAAGGAGCACAGGGATAGCTGGATGGATGGCGGCGAAGGGAGCGGCGGCCAGGAAGCCGAGCATGCCGCCCGCCCTGCGCAGGCCGTCGAAGCCGTCCGCCACGGAGGGCAAGCCACCAATGACGTGGGCCAGCGCCGATCCGGCGACGGTCATGATCATGAAGCCGATACCTACACGGTTGTTGCCGCGGCCATCCTGCGGCTTCCGGAACAGCCGGAAGGCGCAGATGAACAGCATAAACGGCAGGACCAGGGACATCCAGCCGAACGTTCCGTTCACAACGCTGTAGACGATGTCAGGCAGCCAGCCTGTGAGGCCCCACCAGGCGAAGGTGGCAATCGCTACGCCCAACACCAGATTGAACAATGCGGCACCGTCGCGACGGTCCTCGGGATCGAGGTCGCTGACGTCGTGGCCGATACGCCGGACACCGGCACCCACCACGTGCCCAATGCCCTGCCACGCGCCTGCCAGCAGGCGCAGCGGGAGCGGAGCCTGGGGCTCGACGGCGGCAGCTTGCTTGGTGCGCGCAGTGCTGCCCCGGCCGCTTTTGGCCGCCGTTGCACCGCTTTTGGGGGCAGCCGCGCCTCGGCCTGTGCCGCCGGATTTACTGCTGGAGCTGCCTCGTGGCGTGGAGGTAGTACGGGTCGCCATAAGTGCCACGCTACCCCAAGGGGGCCTGAAATCCGCGGATTTCAGGCCCCCTTGGGCATGCATGTTGCTGGCTGTCGCAGCTTAGGCTTCCAGGACCACCGGGATGATCATGGGCCGGCGGCGAAGCTTGCGGTTGACCCAGGTCCCGATAATCCTCCGCACCACTTGCTGCAACTGGTGGTTGGTGTGATCGGCGTTATTCAGCACGGCGTCTTCCAGCGCGGCATTGATCTTGGGAATGATCTCGTCGAAGACGGAATCATCCTCTGCCACGCCGCGGGCATGGATCTCCGGACCCGAAACAATCTTGCCCGTGGTGCGGTTGATCACCGTGATGATGGAAATGAATCCCTCATCGCCCAGGATGCGTCGGTCCTTCAAATCGGCATCGGTAATTTCGCCGACGCTGGAGCCGTCAACGTAGACGAACCCGACCTCCACCTGGCCAACAACGTCCGCCTTGTGGTCCTTGAGGTCGATGACGGTGCCGTTATCGCTCAGGATGATGCCTTCTGAGGGCACCCCCGACTCCAGGGCAATGTTGCCGTTGGCGATCAAGTGGCGGGTCTCGCCGTGCACCGGCATGGCATTGAGCGGCTCGAGGATGTTGTAGCAGTACAGCAGTTCGCCGGCGGCGGCGTGCCCCGAGACATGGACCTTTGCCGTGCCCTTATGGATGACGTCGGCCCCGAGCTTGAGGAGACCGTTGATGATGCGGAAGACGGCATTCTCGTTGCCCGGGATGAGGCTGGACGCGAGAATGACAGTGTCACCCTTGCCGACGACCACCCGGTGGTCGCCGTTGGCCATGCGGGAAAGGGCTGCCATGGGCTCGCCCTGCGAACCTGTGGACATCAGGACCACGCGGTCATCGGGCATGTTATCGATGTTCTTGATGTCCACCAGGATGTCGTTCGGGACATCGAGGTACCCAAGCTTGGCGGCAATCGCCATGTTCCGGACCATGGACCGGCCCACGAAAGCCACCTTGCGGCCGTGTTTGGCCGCAGCGTCGAGAACCTGCTGGACGCGGTGGACATGCGAAGAGAAAGAAGCCACGATGATGCGCTTCTTGGCCTGACCGAACAGACGGTCAAGGGTGGGGCCGATTTCCTTCTCGGCCGTCGTGAACCCAGGAACGTCCGCGTTGGTGGAATCGGCCATGAACAGGTCCACGCCTTCTTCGCCCAGGCGCGCGAAGTGCCTGAGGTCCGTGATTCGGCCGTCCAGCGGCAACTGGTCCATCTTGAAGTCACCCGTGTGGAGGACGGTGCCGCCCTCGGTGCGGATGAAGACTGCAAGGGCATCCGGGATGGAGTGGTTGACGGCTACGAATTCACACTCGAAGGGACCGAACTGCTCCACCTGGCCCTCGGTGACGGTGAGGGTGTACGGCTTGATCCGGTGTTCCTGGAGCTTCGCTTCCACCAGGGCAAGCGTCAGCTGGGAACCGATCAGCGGGATGTCTGCTTTGAGGCGCAGCAGATAGGGAACGGCACCAATGTGGTCCTCGTGTCCGTGGGTCAGCACGACACCCACGACGTCCTGGAGCCGGTCCTCAATGTAGGAGAAATCGGGCAGGATCAAATCGACGCCGGGCTGGGTCTCCTCGGGGAAGAGCACGCCGCAGTCAACGACCAGCAGCTTGCCGTCGATTTCGAAGACGGCCATGTTGCGGCCGATCTCTCCCAGTCCACCGAGCGGAACAATCCGCAGCGTGCCCTTGGGCAATTTCGGCGGAGTAACCAGTCCGGGAAGGGCGGTTTGGGTCATATTTTGCTACTTTCCGGCGGAACCGTCCTGGACGTCGAAGTCCATTCCGGCTTCCGCCAAATCCCCGCGGATGATGTCGATCTCGGCCGCGTCCGGCTCCACGAGGGGCAAACGGACAACCGAGTTGGGCAGGACTCCCTGCCACTTGAGAATCTGCTTGGCGGCTACTGCGCCTTGGACCCGCGTCATGGTTCCACGAACCACGGGTTCCAGTTCAAAGTTGATGGCCCTTGCCGTGGCAAGGTCGTTGGCGTTGACGGCGTCAATCAATTCGCGGAAGCGGCGCGTGGCCACATGCGTGGTGACACCCACCAGCCCGACGGCGCCGAGCGCCATCCACTGAAGGGTCAGTCCGTCGTCGCCGGAGTAGAAGACGAGGTCGGTTTCAGCCATGACGCGTGTCGCGGCAGCAAAATCGGCCTTTGCGTCCTTCACGGCCACGATGTTCTGGTGCTTCGCCAGGCCGATCATGGTCTCCGGGGCGATCGCGATGGAGGAGCGGCCCGGGATGTCATAGAGCATGACGGGCAGGTCCGTGGAGGAGGCAATCGTCTCGAAGTGGGCGCGGACGCCAGCCTGGCTGGGCTTGTTGTAGTAGGGGGTGACGATCAGCAGGCCGTCAACGCCTACCTCTGCTGCACGCTGTGAAAGGTGCACGGAGTGGGCGGTGTCGTTGGTGCCGGTCCCGGCAATAATGGCTGCCTTGCCACCGACGGCTTCTTTGACGGCACGGAACATGCCAAGGTTTTCATCGTCGGTGAGGGTGGAGGTCTCGCCAGTGGTGCCGGTGACGACGAGGCCGTCGCAACCATCCTGGACAAGCTTCTCTGCCAATGCTGCGGCTTGGTCGTAGTCAACCTTGCCGTCCTCGGTGAACGGGGTGACCATGGCGGTCAGCAGGGTACCAAGGGCGGGATTGTGGGCGCGCAAGTCAGACATAAGAAAAACGTTACCCTGTCAGCGGCTTGTTACAAGAATGGGTTCCGCGTGATGGTCCTCATGCACCAGGGCCGGACCTGTAGCCATCCAAGCTGGAGCGGACCGGGAGCCCAGGTGCAGTCCCAGGCGCAATTCCTCGCCGGATACGTACAGGGCTGACACTGCGTAGACGTCGGCCCCTGACTCTGCGGCAACCGCGGCGTGGGACGGTTGGGCGGCGTCGGCGCATACGGCAAGAGCCACCCGCCACCCGTCTACTTCCAGGATTTCGGGGCCGTTCCCGGCGACGAACAGCTCATGCTCCGCGCCATGCAGATGGGTCTTGAAGGCCGGTCGCAGGGAGTCATCCGGCCCGATGATGAGTGATGCCTACCGTGGAGTGCCGTCAGCTTCCCGCCAGCCTGCACCGATCACTGCCGTGGTCCCGGTATCGGCACAGGCGTCCCGAAGCGGCTGGAGCCTTGTATCGCCGTCAGTCAGCCAGGCCGAAGGCTCACCCGCATGCTCCGGGGCATCGAATGAGTCCAACTCATAGCCCGTCAAGGAGAGCTCTGGAAACAGCACCAGCCGTGCGCCGTCAGCATGGGCCTTTTCGATAAGCTCCACGTGGGCGGCGACTTTCCGGGCGACAGCCGCTCCCCCACTGCCCGTTCCCAGCGCTTCGTACTGAACGACGGCGGCCAGCAGCGTTGCTGACGCTGGCGCAGGCCCGGCGGGTCGCGGCATGGTCGATGGGGACGGTGATTGGGGGTGCGCTTGGGTCACCGGGCCATCCTATTCCGGCGAACAGCCGCACCGGCAGCCTAGGCGGACCGGCAACGTCAGGCGGATCCGGGCGTCCGGGCCGGCTGCTCCGAACAATACTGCGCCACAGCCCGCTCCTTGAGTTGCTCCGCCCAGGCCACCAGCCTCTGGGAGGCCCGCACGTACTCGAAGAGTTCAATGGGCGTGAGCGAATCAAGATCCGTATCCGCCAGCCGGCGGGCGAGCTCAGCTCCCGGCATCTGCTCGGCCAGGACCGTCCCTTCGCTCCGCCACTGGGTGTCCTCCGGTGGTTCGCCGGTGACAAGCTGCCTGAACAGGAAGTCGACCACACCGGGGCTCATTGCCTTCATGGGTCCACACAGGCGGTCCTGCGGCTTTGGAACATCGTTCATGCCGTAATGCTATTCGAACATATATTCGAAGACAAGGGCCGCTCTTCGCCAGCTGCTCCGTGCCGGGTTGCCGCCCAGCAGCCTATGAGACGATCGCTGCATGACTTCGCACGGGACGGCGCCACGACAGGAGGCCCACGGGGCCAGCCCGGCGTCCGCCCGGCTCCAGGGGATCGATGCCGCCCGGTGTACGGCATTGCTGGGGATGATGTCCACCCATCTGATCCCGACGTACGGTCCTTCTCCCCAGTGGGACCCGACTTTCGTGGGATTGGTCTTTTCAGGTCGGTCCTCGGCCCTTTTCGCTGTGCTGGCCGGCGTCGGATTGGCCCTCAGCACGGGCAAGCAGCAGCCGCCCAGCGGCGCTGGGCTGTGGTCGGCGAGAGGCGGAGTGGCCATGCGCGCCTTGGTGATTGCCGTCGTCGGATTCGTCCTGGGTGGGCTTGATGTCAACATCGCGGTGATCCTGGTCCACTACGCTGTCTTGTTCCTCTGCGTCCTGCCGTTCCTGGGCCTGCGCCTGAAAGCCCTCTGCTTCCTGGCGTTGGGCTGGATCCTGGCCTCGCCGGTCCTGGCGTACCTGGTCCGCCCCCTGCTGCTGGACACGACCCCTCCCCTCCAGTTGGGCCACAACCCAAAGGTTGAGGACCTGGAGACACCGGGACGGCTTCTGGCCGATCTCTTCTTTACCGGCTACTACCCCGTTTTCCAGTGGATGTCGTACCTGCTGCTGGGGCTTGCCATAGGCCGCATGGCGCTCACGACGGCGAAGGTACAGGTCCTGCTGTTGGCCGGCGGAAGCGCTGTAGCCGTCCTTGCGAAAGCGGTGGGCTTCCTGGCCATGGAATCGTGGGGTGGAAGGTCCGCCTTGGAGGCGCTCCCCGGTACCCGCGGGTACCCCTTGGAGAGCATGCTGCAGGTCAACCTGACAGGCCTTCAGCAAGTGGATTCGTGGTGGTGGCTGGCCACCGCCTCCCCGCACGCGGGCACAACCTTGGACCTGCTGCACACCGGGGGCACGGCTGCCGCCGTCGCGGGCTTGTTCCTGCTGCTGGGCACAGTGGCTGAGCGGGCAAAGGTCAACGTCCTGGTCCTGCTCAGCGGTCCGGGAGCCATGACGTTGAGCCTCTACTCAGCGCATGTTTGGGTGGTCTCCGGATTCACCGACAGGCCACTGCCGGCCGGCTGGACCCCTGAAGGGATGTACTGGACCCAGGCGATCACCGCGATCATCATCGGCAGCTGCTTCGCCCTGCTCCGACGGCGGGGGCCACTTGAGTGGGTGGCCCACCAAGCGTCCAGGCTGGGCAGCTACCGTCCGGCGGCAGTCGGCTGAGAACGGAAGAGCTTCACCGCGTCCCGCATGGACGCGCGGGCCCGCTTGCGGTCACCGGAGGCGTCGTAGG
The DNA here is from genome assembly GCF_021538675.1 of Paenarthrobacter sp. AR 02. Lineage (GTDB taxonomy): Bacteria > Actinomycetota > Actinomycetes > Actinomycetales > Micrococcaceae > Arthrobacter. Next base: position 57,123 of record NZ_JAJUKH010000013.1, on the reverse strand, counting down.
CGCAGCTCAACCGGAACCAGGAGCGCCAATCTTCCGGGGCGGCCTCGGCTTCCGCCCGGTACTTTTCGAACTCTGCGTCCGCTGCCGACCGGACAATCCTGCCGCCGGGCGTTCGGGGAAGCGTGTCCTCCGGCAACCCGCCTTCGGCTTCCAGGACCTTGGCCATCTGCTCAGTGCGGGCACCAAAAAGCAGTTCCCGGATGAGCGCCCACGCACCCACCACGGGCAGGACCAGATAGGCGGCTCCTATGCCCTTGGCCACCAGGTTGGGATCGCCAAGCAGGAGGAAGGAGCGTTGGACGGACACCACCAGGTACAGCACCAGCAACAAGGTGATGGCACCTACCCAGATCTTGGTGCGGTTCTTCTTCAGTGCTGTCCAGAAATTTCCCATGTCCTAGAGCCCCAGATCCAGGTAGCCGTCCAAGCCGACCGTGAGGCCGGGGTTGGCTGCCACCTTCCGCAGTCCAAGAAGGACGCCGGGCATGAAAGAGGCCCGGTCGAAGGAATCGTGGCGCAACGTTAGCTGTTCGCCGGGACCGCCAAAGAGGACCTCCTGGTGGGCAACAAGGCCGCGAAGGCGGACACTGTGCACCCGTACCCCGTCCACGTCGCAGCCACGCGCACCGTCCAATGCCGTCTCGGTGGCGTCCGGGCTGGCCGGCACGTCTGCTTCCTGGCGGGCTTCGGCGATCAGCTGGGCCGTGCGCACAGCCGTGCCGGAAGGAGCATCCACCTTGTTGGGGTGGTGCAGCTCAATGATTTCAACAGACTCGAAGTACTGCGAGGCCTTGGCAGCAAAGGCGGATGCCAGCACCGAGCCCAAGGCAAAATTCGGGGCAATCAGCACGCCTGTTTCCGGTTTGGACTCCAGCAGTCCGCGGAGGGATTCCAGCCTGTCGGCGTTCCAGCCTGTGGTGCCCACAACGGCGTGGATGCCGTGCTCGACGGCGAACCGGACGTTGGTCTCAGTGATGTCCGGGACGGTGAGATCAACAACATACTGCGCACCGGCGTCGAGCAGCTTGTCCAGGGAATCGCCGCGGCCCAAAGCGGCCACCAGCTTCATGTCTTCGGCTGCTTCAACAGCCTTAACGGCTTCAATTCCCATACGCCCGTTGGCGCCCAGCACTGCAACAGCAAGTTGTTCGGTCATGCGTTTAACCCTACCGCCGGGCCGGGCACGGGCGGGAACCGTTACCTTGCGCCTACTCCCCTGCGCCGACCCATTCCACAGTGCCGTCACTGAAGAACTGCTCTTTCCAAATGGGAACCTGCTCCTTGACCCGGTCCACCAGTTCCGAGCAGACGGCGAACGCCTGGCCCCGGTGGGCAGCCGCAACTGCACACACCAACGCGGGATCACCGATCTCCAGCATGCCGATCCGGTGCGCGGCCCAGATGCGCACGGGTTGATTGGCTTCGCCGGAGTGCTCCGCGACCAACTGAGCCACCACGTCCGACATCACCTGGTGGGCCGTGGGGTGCGCGCTGTAGCTCAACCGATCAACAGCTTTGCCGCCGTCGTGGTTACGCACGACGCCGCTGAAACTGACCACCGCACCCGCAGTGTCCGATTCCACTGCCCTGATGGCTTGGTCCACGGAAATCGGCTCGGCGCTGAGGACAGCGCTGACAACCTCGAAGTCTGTTTCAGTGCCCATGGTTTCCTTCCAACTGCTCACAGAGATGCCCGATCACGGGGTCCAGGACCGCCAGCCCATCCATGACCCCTTTGGGGGAACCGGGAAGATTGATGACGAACGATTTTCCCGCCGCTCCTGCATGGCCGCGGCTCAGCATGGCCATGGGCGTCTTCGCAGCACCTGCGCGCCGGATGCCTTCCATGATGCCCGGTATTTCGCGGTCAAGGAGTGGCAGCGTCATCTCCGGCGTGCGGTCGTCCGGGCTGAGGCCCGTGCCGCCGCTGGTGATGACAACTGCGGGTTCCTGCGTCAGGAGGGCACGCAGGGCAGCACCTACAGGTTCACCGTCCGGCACCACCATGGTGGGAAAAGTGTCGAATCCGTGCTCGTTCAGCCAGTCCAGGATGATCGGCCCGGTCTCGTCCGTGTAGATTCCTGCGGCGGCACGGGTGGACGCGATCACGACGCCGGCCTTCCGCGGTCCGTGCGCGTTGGGCTCGCAGGCACTCATGCTCCGGCCTCCCCGTGCCGTGGTTCGGAGGAAACGTCCCAGTCGCCGCTTTTTCCGCCGCTCTTGGCGAGGACCCGGATATCGTCCAGGACGGCATGCTTGTCGACGGCCTTGATCATGTCGTAGACGCTGAGCGCCGCAACCGACGCGGCGGTCAGGGCTTCCATTTCGACCCCGGTGACGCCCCTTGTCTTGACCGTTGCCAGGACTTCCACCGATTCCGCGCCCAGCTCAAAGTCCACGGTGACCTTGGAGATCGGCAAGGGATGGCACAGCGGAATCAGTTCGGGGGTCTTCTTTGCCGCCATGATGCCCGCTACCCTCGCCACGGCGAGCGCGTCGCCCTTGGGAAGTTCGCCGGCGCCCAACAAGGCGAGGACTTCGGCGGTGCTGCGGACAGTGGCCGTGGCGGTGGCCTCACGCGTGGTGACGGCTTTCCCGGAGACGTCCACCATCTGCGCGGTGCCGTCCTGCCTGAGATGCGTCAGGCCCGCGGGGCCGTCTGGGTTATCGGGAGTGTGGTTCACAGCATCCATACTTCCACTTCGTCACCCTTGGCGAGTTCCGTGACGTGGGCGGGGATCTGGACCAGGGCATTGGCACGGGCCAGTGCGTGGACAAGGTGGGAGCCTGCCCCGCCTTCCATGCGCACTGTGCCATCGGGGTCCACGCTTCCGCGCCGGACCTGGTGTTTGCCGTCGGGCGAGGTCAGTGGTTCGGCGAGGCGGGCCGTCTGCACGGGCCGGGGCGCAGGTGTTCCCTGGACCTGGGAAAGTGCGGGCCTGAGGAACATCTCGAAGGACACGAGGCAGCTGACGGGGTTTCCGGGGAAGCCCAGGAAGGGTGTCCCCTCGAAGGTTCCCAGGCCTTGTGGACCGCCCGGCTGCATGGCGACCGGCAGGAAATCCACTGGCTGGCCGGACATCGCTTGGCGGACTACCTCGTAGGCGCCTTTGCTCACGCCACCGGTGGTGACGATGATGTCCACCGGGTTCCGGGGATCCTGGGTGTAGCGGTGGAGGACTGACAGGAGGGTTTCGGGGTTGTCGTCGGAGATGCCCGTCCGCGTCACGTCCATGCCGGCTTGGCGCATGGAGGCTTCAAGCAGCGTGCCGTTGGAATCGTAGATCTTGCCGGGCGCCAGTTCCTGCCCGGGCTCCACCACTTCGTCGCCAGTGGTGACCAGCAGCGCGCGGAATGGTTCACGGACCTCCACGGTGTCCAGGCCCAGGGCGGCAAGCAAGCCAAGTTGGGCGGGGCCCAGGAGCGTCCCGGCGGCCAGTGCCAAGTCGCCTGCGTCGATGTCGCTGCCACTGTTACGCACATAGGTTCCGGGTGCCACCGATGGGAGCCGCACGGTAGCGTCTTCGGTGGCAGGCTCGGGAAAGACGTTCGGCGTTGCCTTTTCAATGGGCACGACGGCGTCGGCCCCCTCCGGGATCATGGCGCCGGTCATGATGGGGGCGGCGAAGCCGGCCTTCAGTGGCGCTGGCGCGGCACCTGCCGGGACGGGCGCCGCGACCCTGAGCTCCGCACCGCCGTCGGGAATCCCTGCGGAATGAACGGCGAATCCGTCCATTTGGGAGTTGGGGAACGGCGGCAGTGAGAGGGGTGCGTAGACGTCACCGGCGAGCGCTTGTCCCAGTGCTTCGAGCAAGGGCAGGCGGAGGTTGCCCTTGGCAGCCCTCGCAGTGGTCAGCAGTTCCACCACGGCCTGCCGATGGGAAGCAACAGATCGGGGCACGGACATCCTCCTGTGTGGATACTTTGGCGTGCGGGAATTACCCGGACGTACCCAGACTAGGTCCTCAGGCCACCTTGACGCTGATTGTGTGGTAGCCGGTGGCACCATCCGGAGCTACGGGAGCCTTGTCTTCTGTCTGGGGTTCACCGGTGGAATCCGTGGCCCGCACCTGGACTTCGTAGTCGCCGGCTGTGAGGTCGATGCCGAGCTGCCACTGGTACCAGGTGTCGGTGGAGATACCGTTTCCCAGGGTGGCTTGTTGCCACGGACCCCGGTTAACGCGCAGCTCCACCCGTTTGATGCCGCGGTGCTGGGCCCAGGCCACGCCGCCGAACTGCACCTTGCCTGCCTTAACTGTCCGGCCGTTGCGGGGTACGTCGATTCGCGATTGGGTTTTGATGGGTCCGTGGTCGCTCCAGCCGCGGGGGGTCCAATACCCGATGTCGTCGGCGAACCGGGTGACTTTCAGTTCGGTCAGCCATTTGGTGGCGGACACATATCCGTAGAGTCCGGGCACGATCATGCGTACGGGGAAGCCGTGCTCCAGCGGCAACGGTTCACCGTTCATGCCAATGGCCAGCAGTGCATCCCTGCCGTCCGTGAGTGCCTCCAGGGGCGTACCGGCAGTCCAGCCGTCGTTGCTGGTGGACAGCACCATGTCCGCGCCGGCTTTGGGACCCGCCATGGCGAGGAGTTCGCGGACCGGCCAGCCCAGCCAGAGTGCGTTGCCGATGAGGTCTCCGCCGACGTTGTTGGACACGCAGGCGATGGTGATGTGCCGCTCCGTCATGGGCTTGGTGAGGAGGGCCGCGAAATCCAGTTCGATTTCCCGGTCCACCATTCCAGTGACCTTCAACTTCCACGAGGGTGGGTCGATGGCAGGAACCGTCAGGGCGGTGTCAATCCTGTAGAAGTCGGCATTGGGCGTCACCAGGGGGCTGATCCCGTCCACGGCCAGTGCCGCGCCGTTGGGGATGGCTTGGCGGGGTGTCGTGGGCTGTGGGAGCTTCAAAGTACTGCGGAAACCAGATGCGGCCGCTGTGGCACGCGTCAGGACAGCGGTCACCGTTCCGGCCACGACGGCGGCGATGGACGTCCCGGCGAGCGCGTTGAGGAAGCTGCGCCGGGCCAGGGGCGCGGGATCCGCCTCGTCCTGCCCGGGTGTCCCCCGGGAGGGGGCCCAGGTGGTCAATCTACGGATCAGGGTGCGCAACAGCAGCATGGTGACCACGGCCGCAACGATGGGCGCGAGGGCAGCCTGCGGTCCTGCTTGCGCGCGGGTAACGACGGCGGTCAGCCCCGCCGCACCTGCCAGCCCTGCCAGTGCCAGGCCCCATCCGGTCCTGCGGTGCTCCAGGACTCCGGCCAGAGCGGCAAGGATCCCGGCGACCAGTCCGATGGAAGCGATGAGCACGATCTTGTCGGCCGTTCCGAACCATTCGACGGCCAGGTCTTTGACGCCGGGCGGCACAGCATCGATGACAGCGCCACCCAGGGCGGTCACTGGAGAGACCAGGGGGCTTGCCAGGCCCGCGGTGAGTTCCCCCGCTGCTATCCCGGCTGCCCCTGCGGCCACACCGGCCGCCGCAGCCCACAGGCGGGGGTGCACACGGCCTCGTCGCGGCAGGGACGTTACGGGATCCGGTGGGTCCACGTGCGGGCTGGGTTTGTTCATGCTGCCGGGCATGCTCATGATGCGCCTCCTGGGCGATATTCAGCTGAAGTCCGGGTGGTGGCCGACGGGCTACCATCGCGGGTGGATCCGGCGGGGAGTGACAGCGCAAAGCGGCAACCGCCGTCGAGGTTGGTGACGCCCACCGTTCCTCCGTGGGCCTTGACGATTCCGGCCACCATGCTCAGGCCAATGCCGGCACCGCTGTAGCTACCCTGCAACTCCGCGGTGGTTCCGCGCGCCGGGTTCTTCTGCCAGCCGGTTTCAAACAGGTGGGGAAGGTCGGCATCGGGGATACCGCCGCACTGGTCCTGTACTGCGACCACGGCATTCCCGTTGTCCCGCCCGACGCTCACATGCACGTCGCTGTCCGGACGGCTGTAGATGATGGCGTTCAACAGGATGTTCCGTATGGCCCGCGCCAGGCTTGGCCCGTCGGCGACGGCCATGCACTCACGGTCCCCACCGCCGTCGAGCTTTATGCCCCGCTTCGCCGCCAACGGGGCCAGGTCCGAGAGGGCGTCGCTGACGAGGTCGTAGAGGTCCAGTGGTTCGGCGCGAAGCTGCAGGCTGCCCGCCTGGATCTTGGACAATTCCAGGAGGTCATTGACCATGGCCGTCATTTGTTCGGTTTGCCCGATGATCTTCCGGTAGTAGCCGGGGACATCGGCCGCCATGCTGTCCTCCAAGGCTTCGGTCATTGCGCGCATGCTGGCCAGCGGTGTGCGGAGGTCGTGCGAAATCCAGGACACGAGTTCGCGCCTGGCCGTTTCGATGGCGGTCTCGCGTTCCCTGGACTCGGCAAGGCTACGGCTGCTTGCTTCCAGTTCCTGGGCAAGTTCGGCGAGCTCGGAGCTCACGGCGGGAGCCCTCCCCCGGCGGGCGTCCATGGTGTTGTCCAGGGTTTCGCCCCGCCCCAGCCTGCGGGCCGCATCCACCAACCGTGCCGCGTTGCGGGACACCCCCGCGCCGAGCATCAGGGAGAGTGCAACGGCAACAGCCGAGGCGGTGGCGAGGATGTACCACATCACCTCAAGGTCCCTGGCGGAAATGAACATGGCGTTGAAGGCGCTGACCATCCCGGCCACCAGGACAGCTACGGTTGCCACCACCACCAGGCAGATCTGAGTGAGCACCGAGGCGCGGCGGAGCAAGCGGAGGAGCACCAATGTGGTGGCACCGATGAGGACGGCCCACAACAGGACCCAGGCGAGGATGGTCCACAGTTCACTGCCTCCCATGCCCACCTCCTGTGTCATCGAAACGGTAGCCAACGCCCCAGACCGTCTTGATCAGTTCGGGCGTGGTGGGATTGGCTTCGATCTTCTCCCGCAAGCGCCGGACATGCACGGTGACGGTGGAGAGGTCTCCGAAGTCCCAACCCCAGACGGCTTTGATCAGTTCCTCGCGGCTGAACACCTGGTTTGGCCTGCGCATCAGGAACGCCAGGAGGTCGAATTCCCGGACCGTCAGCGCCAACGGGTTGCCGTTGTGGGTGACCGTCCTGGACGCCGGATCGAGTTCGAGTCCCGCGGCCTCCACCGATGGTTCCGGGGCAAACTCCTTGACGCTGCGGCGGAGGACCGACTTGACCCGAAGAACCAGTTCCCTGGGCGAAAAGGGCTTGGTGACGTAGTCGTCCGCGCCCATCTCCAGGCCGAGGATCCGGTCATCTTCGGTTCCCAGGGCCGTGACCATGATGACAGGCACACTCATGGTTTGGCGCAGCCTCCGGCAGACCTCAACACCGTCCAGTCCGGGCAGCATGCGGTCCAGGATCACCAGGTCCGGCTGCCGGGACGCTGCAACCTTGAGCGCGGTGAAGCCATCCGCAGCCATGTCCACCTGGAAGCCTGCCTTCAGCAGGTAGTCGCGGACGACATCGGCGATGGTCTGTTCGTCCTCTACCAGGAGCACCCGGCGGTTTCCCGGGTCCATTGCTGATGCCGTATTTGTGGTCACGCTTTCAGCATAGGTTTGCCGGCGGCACCCGGCACCCGATCGTGGCGTCGGCGGGGGAAGCGTATTGAATCCGTAAGAACTCTGTGACTGTAACTGGTGTCACTGATCCGGCCGGGGTGGCGTAGCCTGAATTTATGACTGTTCAGTTGGGCATGCCGGTGCCCCCGTCGGGTGCCGCCATAGGCAGCACGGAAAGTGGCGTGGGGGTTCCGCCGCCACGTCCCGCAGGCACGCCCGCAGGGTTGTGGGACCGTTACGGGCGGCGCGCCACGGACATGCGCCTGTCACTGACGGACAAGTGCAACCTGCGCTGCACCTACTGCATGCCCGCCGAGGGCCTGGAGTGGTTGTCCAAGCAGGCCGTAATGACCAAGGATGAAATCATCCGCATTGTGCGCGTCGGGGTCACGGCCCTGGGCGTGCGGGAACTCCGCCTTACCGGCGGTGAGCCCTTGGTGCGCGCCGACCTGGTGGACATTATCTCCGGCATTCGAAGCAATCATCCCGACCTCCCCATCTCCATGACCACCAACGGCGTCGGGCTGGACAAGAAAGCCGCAGCGTTGAAGGCCGCAGGGCTCACCCGGATCAACGTCTCGCTGGATTCCCTTCACGAAGAAACGTTCACCAAGCTCACCCGCCGTCCATTCCTGGATCGCGTCCTGGCCGGCGTCGATGCTGCCTGGGCGGCCGGCCTGGGCCCAGTGAAACTGAACGCCGTGCTGATGCGCGGCATCAACGACGCCGAATCGCCGGACCTCCTGGCCTGGGCGTTGGGTCGCGGTTACGAACTTCGCTTCATCGAGCAGATGCCCTTGGATGCCGATCACGGCTGGACCCGGCGGAACATGATCACGGCCGCGGAGATCCGGACGCTGTTGTCTCGCGATTACGTCCTGGACCACGACCCCCGCGAACGGGACGGCGCCCCCGCGGAACGCTTTGAAGTACGACGCCGGGATACGGCTTCCGGTCTTGCCACCGGTCCGGTCCTCGGTACCGTAGGCATCATCGCCTCGGTCACGGAGCCGTTCTGCTCCGACTGCCGGCGGACGCGCATCACCGCCGAAGGCAAGATCATGAGCTGTCTCTTCTCCCGCGAGGAGTTCGACCTCCTGGGCCTCCTTCGTGGAGGAGCCACCGACGAGGAACTTGCGCAGCGATGGCAGGACGCCATGTGGGTCAAGCCCAAGGCCCACGGAATGGACCACACCGGTCTCGGCGCAGCGGACTTCGTCCAGCCGGACCGCAGCATGAGTGCAATCGGAGGCTGAAACCTTGCTTGTCCGCTACTTCGCTGCCGCACGCTCGGCCGCAGGAGTCGAAGAAGAAGTCCACCACCTGCCGGAAGGCACCAGCCTGGAGGCGCTGCTGGAAGCCGCCCTCGCCGTCGAACGTCCCGTGCCCCCGGACGGCACACCGCCCCTCGCACGCATCGTTGCACGCAGCAGCTTCCTCCGCAACGAAGTGGCTGTGCGCGACCGTTCGGCCCCGCTGAGCCCGCACGACGTCATCGACGTCCTGCCACCTTTCGCCGGGGGCTAGGCGTCAGGCGTTGATTCCCTCCGGAAGACGCTTTTCAGCAAGGGACTGAAGCTCGAGGTACCTTCGAGCCGCAGATCGGCTGTGTGCACCAGTACCCCGTCCTCGACGCGGAACGTGTGCCTGGCCACGCCGTCGGCAGTGCGCCGGTCCAGCGTCAGAGTCCCCGCGTTCCACGAACCCCTGACGGGACTGGCCGGCGGCCGGCCCATGCTGTCCACGTAGTACCAAAGCGTTTCACCGTGTTCGCGGTCCACAGTGAACATGCCATGCCCTTCGAAGTGTGTCCCATCCGCTTCACGGTGCCGGTAACTCTGCACGACGGCGTAGCCGCTGGCAGCCCTGCTGAACACCACCTCGGCCTCGGCAGTCCGCGCACTCCCCCACGGTGATGGGGCGATCTCCGTGACTCCACGCCAATGGCCAAGGAAATCCTGCAGCATCTCCGCGGCGTGGCCGCGTGGGGGCAGTTCCATCACATCTCCAACGTCAACAGGGCAGCATCATCACTGTGTGATCATGCTGCCCTGCCGGGAGTGTGCGAGTCCAGAGTCGGAATCTGTCTTGAGTCAGAGGCCGAACGTCTCGGTTTCCTCAAAGGGGCCTACCACCGTGATGGTGCGCGGAGCGGCCGCGAGTTCGCGGGCGAGCTCCTGGACGTCGCCCACAGTGACGGCCTGGATCCGGGCCAAGGTCTCATCTATGTCCTGGAACTCTCCGGACACCAGTTCCGCCCGGCCCAACCTGGACATCCGTGAGCCCGTGTCCTCAAGGGCCAACACGATGCCACCGCTGAGCTGGCCCACGGCCTTCCTGAGCTCTTCTTCGGTAATGCCGTCCTTGGCGAGCTTATCCAGCTCCACGCCCAGCAGTTCCAGCACCTGGCGGACCTTGGACGGGGTACAGCCGGCGTACATGCCGAAGTACCCGGCGTCGGCGTAAGCGGCGGTGAAGGAGTACGTGGAGTAGACCAGGCCCCGCTTCTCGCGGATCTCCTGGAAGAGCCTGGAGGACATGCCACCGCCCAGGACTGCGTTGAGCACGCTCATGACGAAGCGGCGGTCATCCGTGGCGACGATCGTCGGGCAACCCATGATGATGTTTGCCTGCTCCACAGGACGCTTCACGACGTGGAGGCCGGCGGTGCCAGTGATGACGGCACGCTCCGTCCCACGGCGTTCCACGGGCGCTGCACCGGAATCCAGCTGCCAACCGGCCGCTTTCAAGGCATCAAGGACAAGTTCACAGACGACGTCGTGGTCCAGGCCGCCCGCTGCGGTGATGACCAGTTCCTCGGGGCGGTAGTAGCGCTGGTAGTGCTCCCACACCGAGTCCCTTGCCACAGCCTTGATCGCATCCGGTGTTCCGCCGATCGGCCGGGCCAGCGGGTGGTTGCCGAGCACTGCTGCCACGAATTTCTCGTGCGCCACATCGGTGGGGTCGTCGCTGTCCATGGCGATTTCCTCGAGGATGACGTCGCGTTCCTGCTCCAGTTCGGCAGGGTCAAGGACAGCGCCGGTGATCATATCGGCAATGACATCAATGGCCATGGGAAGATCCGTATCGAGGACCCGTGCGAAGTAGCAGGTGCTTTCCTTGGCGGTGGCTGCGTTGGATTCGCCGCCTACCTCGTCGAACGCAGACGCTATCTCCAGCGCTGTGCGCCTCTTGGTGCCCTTGAACAGCAGGTGTTCAAGGAAGTGTGTGGAACCATGCTGGCCGTCCGCTTCGTCGCGCGAACCCACTGCCACCCAGAAACCTATGGTGGCCGAACGCTGCCCGGGCATCGCCTCGGTCAGGACGCGCACGCCGCCGGGAAGCACGGAGCGCCGCACGACGGAACCGCCCTCGGCACCATGGATCAGTTCGCCGCCGGGAAGGGTTTGCTCCAGCGGCAAGGGTACGACAGTCATTAAGGCCTTTCAGGGTTAAGGCCGGAAGGGCCGGTGGAGCTTTTTCAAGCCCACCGGCCCCGCCGGGTGTACTGCTTACAGACTACTCTGCAGACTCTTCAACGACCTCGGCCGGAGCGTCCTCGGAAGCTGCGCCTTCTTCGTCGGCAACAACCGGCGAGAGGGAGAGCTTTCCACGGTCGTCGATCTTGGTGATCTCGACCTGGACCTTCTGGCCCACGGAGACGACGTCATCAACGTTGTCCACGCGCTTGCCATTGGCCAGCTTGCGGAGCTCGGAGATGTGCAGCAGGCCGTCCTTGCCCGGCGTCAGGGAAACGAAGGCGCCAAAGGTGGTGGTCTTGACGACCGTACCCAGGTAGCGCTCACCGATTTCCGGAACCTGCGGGTTGGCGATGGCGTTGATGGCGGAACGTGCTGCGTCGGCAGACGGGCCGTTGGTGGCGCCAATGTAGACCGTGCCGTCATCTTCGATCGAGATGTCCGCGCCCGTGTCTTCCTGGATCTGGTTGATCATCTTGCCCTTGGGGCCGATGACCTCGCCGATCTTGTCCACGGGGATCTTGACGGCGATGACGCGCGGAGCGAACTCGGACAGCTCATCCGGGGTGTCGATCGCTGCGTTGATGACCTCGAGGATGTGGAGGCGGGCTTCGCGGGCCTGCTTCAGGGCTGCTGCCAGCACTGAGGCGGGGATACCGTCGAGCTTGGTGTCCAGCTGGATGGCCGTGACGAACTCGGACGTACCGGCAACCTTGAAGTCCATGTCGCCGAAAGCGTCTTCGGCGCCGAGGATGTCAGTCAATGCTGCGTAACGGGTCTGGCCGTCAACCTGGTCGGAAACCAGGCCCATGGCGATACCGGCAACAGCTGCCTTCAGCGGCACACCGGCGTTGAGCAAGGAGAGCGTCGAGGCACACACCGAACCCATGGACGTCGAACCGTTGGAACCGAGGGCCTCGGATACCTGGCGGATGGCGTACGGGAACTCTTCACGGGTCGGCAGAACCGGAACCAGGGCGCGCTCTGCGAGGGCACCGTGGCCGATTTCGCGGCGCTTCGGGGAACCGACGCGGCCGGTCTCACCGGTGGAGTACGGCGGGAAGTTGTAGTTGTGCATGTAGCGCTTGCGCGTTACCGGCGACAACGAGTCGATCTGCTGCTCCATCTTGAGCATGTTCAGCGTGGTGACACCCATGATCTGGGTCTCGCCGCGCTCGAAGATGGCCGAACCGTGAACACGGGGCAGAACCTCTACCTCTGCGGTCAGCTGGCGGATGTCCGTCAGGCCACGGCCGTCGATGCGGACCTGGTCCTTGAGGATGCGCTGGCGCACGACGTGCTTGGTGACCGAGCGGAACGCTGCTGAGAGTTCCTTCTCGCGGCCCTCGAACTCGCCCGCAAGTGAGCCCAGGACTTCGTCCTTGAGTTCGTCGGAAGCGGCGTCGCGCTCCTGCTTGTCAGCGATCTGGAAGACCTTGGCCAGCTTGTCGGCGGCAGCAGCCTCGACGGCGGCGTAAACGTCGTCCTGGTAGTCCAGGAAGACAGGGAATTCAACGGTCGGCTTCGCAGCGCGGGCCGCGAGGTCTGCCTGTGCGTCGCAGAGAGCCTTGATGAACGGCTTTGCCGCTTCGAGGCCCTCGGAAACTACCTCTTCGGTGGGAGCGGTTGCGCCCTGTTCCTTGATGAGGTTCCAGGAGTTGTCGGTCGCTTCGGCTTCAACCATCATGATGGCGACGTCGTCACCGGCGACACGGCCGGCAACAACCATGTTGAACACGGCGTTCTCCAGCTGCGAGTGCTTGGGGAATGCAACCCACTGGGAACCCTGCTCATCGGCGATCAGTGCAACGCGAACGCCACCGATCGGACCCGAGAACGGCAGACCCGAAAGCTGCGTGGACATCGAGGACGCGTTGATGGCGACGACGTCGTAGAGCTCGTCCGGGTTGATCGCCAGGACAGTGACGACGATCTGGACTTCGTTGCGCAGGCCCTTGACGAACGCGGGGCGCAGCGGACGGTCCATGAGGCGGCAGGCCAGGATGGCTTCCGTGGACGGGCGGCCTTCGCGGCGGAAGAACGAGCCCGGGATACGGCCGGCGGCGTACATGCGCTCTTCGACGTCCACCGTCAGCGGGAAGAAGTCGAAACCTTCGCGCGGCTGCTTGCCGGCGGTGGTTGCGGAGAGCAGTGCGGTGTCGTCGTCGATGTAGACCATCGAGGCGCCGGCGGCCTGCTTGGCAAGGCGGCCGGTTTCGAAGCGAATGACGCGCTTGCCAAAACGGCCGTTGTCGATGATGGCTTCGGAGAACTGGATTTCGGGACCCTCCATAGAGAGTCACCTCCGTTTCTGTTAGCGGAAATCCGCCGCATCAACCCAGGCCTCTTCTTTATTTCTGGCCTGTACTACACCCGGTCATCGATCGAGATCCACGGGCGTCATCACCACTGGTGAACTTCCCGGGAATCACTACCGAGGACCGCGAATGCGCGATGCGGTTGATTCCTGTTTTTAGTTGTTGGTAAAGAAGGCGGCCCGTTCCGAAAGGAGCGGGCCGCCCCTAAAGACAGACTAGCGGCGCAGGCCGAGGCGCTCGATGAGCGAACGGTAGCGGGCGATGTCGGTGTTCTTCAGGTAGGAAAGCATGCGCTTGCGACGACCAACCATGGCCAGCAGACCGCGCTGGGTGTGGAAGTCGTGCTTGTGCTCCTTCATGTGCTCAGTCAGATCCTTGATCCGCTGGGTCAGGACAGCAACCTGAACCTCCGGCGAACCGGTGTCGCCTTCAGAGGTTGCGTATTCCTTGATGATGGACTGCTTTACAGCGGCGTCAAGTGCCACGTGAACTCCTAGAGTTGTGCCGTGCGTCCCGGTGCAGCGCTGCGCTGACGGGTTGCCCTTGGTGCGTTGCCGCACACAAAAACAGGTCCAGCTGCCACGGACTGCGGCCGGATCCTTCATCAGTTTACCGGCAGGTCAGCGGTGTTGTCGAAATCCGCCTAGCGCCGGGTCAGCAGTTCGTGCGCCTGGGCTACGTCCAGGCACATTTGCTCCACCAGGGCCTCAGGTCCACGGTAGGCAACCATGCCGCGCAAGCGCTGCGTGAATTCGACAGCAACGGTCTGCCCGTAGAGGTCGAAGTCCTCCACTTTTTCCTCGGGACGATCGATCACGTGGGCCTCCACCTGGCGGCTCACGCCGTCGAAGGTGGGGTTGGAACCAACGGAAATAGCGGCGGGCCACCGTGTGCCGGACTGGTCGATCAACCACCCTGCATAAATGCCGTCCGCGGGAACGTACCCCGTGGAGTCGTGGGCGAGGTTCGCTGTGGGAAAACCGAGATCGCGTCCGCGGGCTGCGCCGTGCACCACTTCGCCACGCATGCGGTGCGGGCGGCCAAGCACCGCGGCAGCCGTCACGACGTCGCCCTCGGACAGGGCTTCCCGCACCCAGGTGGAAGAGCAGCGGCGGTCGGCATCGCCGTCGTCGTGTACCGGAGAGCCTCCGGCGCCGTACTCGTTGACCACCTGCACGCCGAACCCAAGCTCCTCGCCCAGTTGCTGCATGGTGACCACGTCCCCCACGTTCCCGGCACCAAAGCGGAGGTCGTGGCCTACGACGACGTGCGCGGCGTGAAGTCCGTCAAGGATGACATCGCGGACGAACTCGACCGGAGTCATCGCCGCCAGGTCCAAGGTGTACTTCATGACCAGCACGGCATCGACGCCGGTGTCCCCGAGGGCATCGAGCTTGTCCTGGAGGCCCATGATCAGCTCGGGAGCGGAATCGGGCCTGTGGACCTGGGCAGGATGGGGATCAAAAGTCACTGCAACCGAGGGAATGTTGTGCCGCTTGGCGGTGCCCGTCAGCTGCGACAGGACATGCTGGTGCCCGCGATGGACGCCGTCAAAGTTCCCAATGGTAACGACAGTAGGTCCGAAGTCCTTGGGGACTTCAGTGGGATCGTTCCAGATGTGGACCATCAACCTCGCCTTTTACTGCAGATGTTCGGTGCGCCCGGCAACCTTCCGGCGCCGGAACATTCTAAGGTTACCCGCCAGGGCGGTTGAGTCAGGACGGGCGGCGCTTGTTCAGCCAGAGGAGCCCAAGGATGGGCAGGATAAGGGGGACGAAACCGTAGCCACGGCCGAACAGCGACCACACGGTATCGTGCGGGAACGCCACGGGGTCGAAGAGGCTGATGGCACCCACCACCAGCACGCCAATGAGCTCCGTCAGCACGGCGGCCACGGAAACCTTGAACCAGGTGCGTCCCGGCTTGGCCAGCGAGATGGTCGCCACGATATAGACGACGGCGGCAAGGGCCGAGAGGATATGCGCCAGCGGTGCTTCGGCGAACTTCGTAGCGATCTGATATCCGGCACGCGCGGTCGCGGAGAGGGCGAAAACGGCGTACACCGCGATCAGGAGGCGGCCAGGCCCGGTGTTCCTGGTATCTTTCTTCGGCTGCGGGGTTGCCGGATTGGTCTCAGTTCCAGTCACGATGGGTTCTTCTTTCAAGGTCAGTACCAAATCTGGTTCATGCGTGCGCCCATGACGAGGACCGTGACGCCTACCGCAGCGAGGACGAAGTTGCTCCAGCGGGTGCGTTCGAGGATGGCCCAGTACACCGCCCCCAGCGGGATCATGAGCGCCGTGATCAGGTAGCCCCAGAATTCCCAGGCTTCCCCGGCAATCTGCTCGCCCATGGCAACCCGGATGATTGAACCCACCAGGTAGACCACCAGGACCAGTTCAACGGCGAGTACCGAGTAGATGGTGGGATCATTCGGGGCCTTTTTCATCAGCCCGGCCACCACGCACATGATGGTCGAAACCAGTCCGACAATCAGGAGGGCATAGAAATATCCGTCCATGGCTACTTCGCCTCCCCCGAACCGGTTCCCGGAGCGAACACCAACACGGGCTTGGCAAAGCTCCCCGTGTCAGCCAGCAACGCCACCAATTCGCCCGATGGTGCGAAGGCAGCTGCGGGATTTTCTGCCGTGGCAGCCTCGTCGGTGCCTGCTCCCGGCCCCGCGGCGATGCGGCGGCCGAACGAGATCTCCGTTGTTTCGTCCTCGCTGAGCTCGCGGTTTGGCATCAAGGAGCGGGCAGCGAGGGACATGTCCAGCACGTTGAGCTCTTCGGCCAGTTCCTCCAGCGTCCTTGCCTGCTCGAGCGTATACGGCCCCACCTGCGTCCGGCGCAGGGCCGTGAGGTGCCCGCCGACGCCCAAGCCGTTTCCAAGGTCGCGGGCCAAGGCCCGGATGTATGTCCCGGAAGAGCACTCCACGGTGACGTCCACGTCAACTACCCTGCCGCCGTCGAGCCTGTTGATCGCATGCACCTCGAAGCGGTGGATCGTCACGGGGCGCGCTGCGAGCTTCACTTCCTCCCCGGAGCGGACCCGGGCGTAAGAGCGTTCGCCGTTGACCTTGATGGCGCTCACGCTGCTGGGCACCTGCTGGATAGGGCCAGTGAGCGCGGCAACCCCGGCCGCGATGGCGTCATCGGTGACGTCCGCGGCGCTCCGGGCCTCCGTGACGTCGCCCTCGGCGTCGTCCGTGATGGTGGTCTCGCCGAGCCTGATGGTGGCGGTGTAAGTCTTGGACGTACCCACGATGTACGTCAGAAGGCGCGTCGCCTTATTGATGCCCAGCACCAGGACACCGGTAGCCATGGGATCCAGCGTCCCCGCATGCCCCACTTTCCGGGTACCAGCCAGCCGCCGCATCCGGCCAACCACATCGTGGCTGGTCCATCCCTGCGGTTTGTCAACGATTACCAGTCCAGAAAGCACGCTTACCAGTATATGGGTGGCTAGGATGGCTCCCATGCCTGAGCTTGCCTTGCACGTCCGCGACGTCCCCGTGAACCAGATCCGCGAAATCACCGAGGCCGCGTGGGCCACCCCCGGCGCGATCGTCCTGAGCATCGGCGAGCCCGGGTTTGCGCTGCCACGGCACGTCCTCGACGCCGGCATTGCCTGCCTGGACCGGGATGAGACCAACTACACACCCAACGCCGGGATACCCGCGCTCCGTGAAGCGTTCGCCGCCCGCTTCCGCGAACAACAGGGCGTCGACATCGGCGCTGAACGCGTCTATGTGGTGGACGGCGCCCAACAGGGCCTGCATTTCGCCATGAGCCTTCTCCTCTCCCCCGGCGACGAGATCCTGATCCCGAACCCCGGCTACCCCACGTTCGCCATGACCAGCCGCCTGCTTCACGCCGTGCCAGTGCAGTATCCGTTGTATCCGGAGAACGACTTCCAGCCGCACATCGAGGACATCGAAGCCCTCATCACGCCTCGGACCCGTGTCCTGGTACTGAATTCGCCATCCAACCCGCTTGGGGCGGTCATCAGTGAAGAAGCCACCCGGGAACTGGTGGAACTCGCCGTACGGCACGACCTCTGGATCATCGCGGACGAATGCTACGAAGCGTTCACCTTTGACGTCCCACACGTCAGTCCGGCGCGCTTCGACAGCGACGTCCCTGGGGAAGCCCGCGTGTTCACGTCCCTGACCCTGTCCAAGACGTACGGGCTGACAGGCCTGCGCATCGGGGCGTTGATCTGCCCTCCGGGGATTGAGCAGAAGATGAACAACGTCATGGAATCAATCGTGTCCTGCGTCGCGTCCCCCTCGCAGTACGCTGCCCTTGCGGCCTTGACCGGGCCACAGGACTACGTTTCCCAGGCGCGCGACCACTACCGGAACAACCGGGACGCGGCCTCGGCCGTGCTGGAAGCCAAGGGGATTCCGTTCCTCGGGGCGCAGGGCGCGTTCTACCTCTGGGCTGACGTTTCGCACGTCAGCGAAGGCGACGTCCGCACATGGGTACGCAAATTCCTGGCGGAGTCCGGCGTCTCCTTCGCACCGGGCACGGCGTTCGGGTCGATTGGCGAAGGCTGGATCAGGATCGCCCTCTGTGGCGGCCACCAGGACCTGCTCGACGGCGTCAATCGCCTTCCAACGAGGGCCTAGCTGCCGCGGGGACTAGTACGCCGTACGGCGCACATGGTGCTTCCACGCCTCGAAGGGGTCTTCCGATGCCGCCAGCTCCGTGTGCTCCACGGGGAGCAGCTCGGGCCTGCTGCCGGCAAAGTACTCGTAGAACACGGCGTCGTCGAAGCCGGCCCGTGCTGCACCGTGCCGGTCTGCGGCATAGTAGACGGCACCGATCCTGGCCCAAAGCGTCGCCGAGAGGCACAACGGGCAAGGCTCACAGCTTGCGTAGAGAACGGAGCCGCTGAGGTCGAACTTCCTCAGCTCGGCAGCCGCACGACGAATGGCCACCACTTCCGCATGCGCCGTGGGGTCGTGGTCGCGCGTGACCCGGTTGACCCCCTCATGGACGGTTCCGTCCGCGGTGACCACGACGGCGCCGAAAGGGCCGCCGCCGTCGGAAACGTTTTGTACCGCCAAGCGAATGGCCCGGTTCAAATATTCATCCCGCTGCTGAGCATCGTGCGCCGACATGCTCCGATCCTAACCAGTTTGTAAACAGATAATGCCCCTAAGAGCGTCTCTTAGGGGCATTATCTGAACAAAAACTTTGAGGTCTTAGCGGTTGGCGTCTTCGTCGAGTTCGTCGTCGCCGGAGAGGTCGATGTCCTCTTCGTCGAAGTCGTCTTCGTCGATGTCAGCCAGAGTGTCGCTCTTGTACGGATCGGCCTCGCCTGCCGGCTTGGCGCCGGCCGCCAAGGCAGCAACCTCGGCGTCGCGGCGCTTGGCCTCGCGCAACAGTTCCTCAAGGTTCGAGGCGTTGACCGGAATCTGGTCGGCGACGAACTCAAGAGTCGGGGTCAGCCGGACGGTGATGTTGCGGCCAACTTCCTGGCGCAGCACACCCTTGGCCTTTTCCAGCGCCTTGGCAGCGTCGGTGTGGGCCACTTCATCGCCAAAGACGGTGTAGTAGATGGTTGCGTGCTGAAGGTCGTTGGTGACGCGGGCGTCGGTGACCGTAATGGACTCGACGCGCGGATCCTTGACCCGACGACCGAGGGCCTCAGCGACGACGACCTTTATCCGCTGTGCCAATTTGGCGGCGCGTGCGGGATCAGCCATGACTTCCTCCTGGAAAGTAGAAACGGGTACGGAACGGGTCCGCCGGGGCTACCCGACGGACCCGCTCCACATGGAACCTAGACGCGCGGCTTTTCGCGCATCTCGAAGGTCTCGATGATGTCGCCTTCGCTGATGTCGTTGAAGGAACCAAGACCGATACCACACTCGAAGTCGGTGCGGACTTCGGTGGCGTCATCCTTGAAGCGCTTGAGCGTCTCAACGGTGAGGTTGTCACCGATGACCTTGCCGTCGCGGCTGACGCGTGCCTTGGAGTTACGGCGGATGATGCCCGTGCGGACGATCGAACCTGCGATGTTGCCAAACTTGGAGGAACGGAAGACTTCGCGGACCTCGGCGGTACCGAGCTGGACTTCCTCGTACTCCGGCTTGAGCATGCCCTTAAGAGCCATCTCAATGTCATCGATTGCTGCGTAGATGACCGAGTAGAAGCGCATGTCCACGCCTTCACGGTCAGCAAGTTCAGCAACGCGCTCGGCCGGCTTGACGTTGAAGCCGATGATGATGGCGTTGTCCACCGTGGCCAGGTTGACGTCGTTCTGCGTGATGGCACCCACACCGCGGTGGATGACACGGAGCTGAACGTCGTCGTCTCCGACGTCGATCTTGAGCAGGGCGTCTTCGAGGGCTTCCACGGCACCGGACACGTCACCCTTGAGGATGAGGTTGAGGGTGTCGATCTTGCCTTCGGCAACGGCCTGGTCGAAGTCTTCCAGGCTGATGCGCTTGCGACGCTTGGCCAGTGCAGCGTTGCGGTCGGCAGCTTCACGCTTCTCAGCGATCTGGCGGGCCGTACGCTCGTCAGGGGTCACCAGGAAGGTGTCACCTGCACGCGGCACGTTGGACAGACCAAGGACCTGGACCGGACGGGACGGGAGTGCGACATCGAGTGCCTCGCCGTTCTCGTCGAACATGGCACGGACGCGGCCATGAGCCGTACCGGCCACGATCGTGTCACCAACGGCCAAGGTACCGGACTGCACGAGGACGGTAGCAACAGCACCGCGGCCCTTGTCCAGGTTCGCTTCGATGGCAATGCCTCGAGCGTCCTTGTCCGGGTTGGCGCGCAGGTCCAGGGCAGCGTCGGCCGTCAGCAGGACAGCGTCGATCAGTTCGTCGATGTTGAGGTTCTGGCGTGCAGAAACCTCAACGAACATGGTGTCGCCACCGTATTCTTCGGGAACCAGGCCGTACTCGGTCAGCTGGCCCTTGACCTTGTCAGGGTTGGCGCCTTCCTTGTCGATCTTGTTCACTGCGACGACGATCGGCACGTTGGCTGCCTGTGCGTGGTTGAGTGCTTCCACCGTCTGCGGCATAACACCGTCGTCGGCTGCGACAACCAGGATCGCGATGTCAGTGACCTTGGCACCACGGGCACGCATGGCCGTGAAGGCCTCGTGACCGGGGGTGTCAATGAAGGTGATGTCGCGGGGCTTGCCCTCGTGGACGTGGCTGATCTGGTAAGCACCGATGTGCTGGGTGATTCCACCGTGCTCGCCGGCCACAACGTTGGAGTTGCGGATGGCGTCAAGCAGGCGGGTCTTACCGTGGTCAACGTGACCCATGACGGTGACAACCGGTGCACGGGGCTCAAGGACGTCGTCGCCCTCGGCGTCGAGTTCGTCCTGGATGTTGATGTCGAACTGGTCGAGGAGCTCGCGCTCTTCGTCTTCCGGCGAAACAACCTGGAGCTTGTAGCCCAGTTCAGCACCGAGCAGGCCAAAGGTGTCTTCGTCCAGGGACTGCGTAGCCGTGGCCATTTCACCGAGGTGGAACAGAACGGTTACCAGCGACGCGGGGTTCGCATCGATCTTCTCGGCAAAGTCCGTGATGGACGAGCCACGACGCAGGCGGATGATGGTCTCGCCATCGCCGCGGGGTACCGATACGCCACCCAGCGACGGAGCGCTCATCTGCTCAAGTTCCTGGCGCTTTGCACGCTTCGACTTGCGCTGCTTGCCACGACCGGCGCCGCCCTTGCCGAAGGCACCCTGGGTACCGCCGCGACCGCGACCACCCTTGCCGAAGCCACCGCCGGCGGGAGCTCCGCCACCGGTACCTGTACCAGGTGCGCCACCGGGACGACCGGGTCCGCCACCGGGACGGCCTGCGCCACCGGGACGGCCAGCGCCACCCGGAGCCGGACGCTCAGTGCGGTTGGGCATCATGCCCGGAGTAGGACGGTTTCCCCCACCGGGACCACCGGCGGGACGCGGAGCGCCCGGACGGGGTGCACCCGGACGCGGAGCCCCCGGACGGGGACCACCGGTACCTGCTGCGGGACGGGGTCCACCGGCACCAGCTGCCGGACGGGGACCACCGGGGCGCTCGCCATCGTTGCGACGCTCGCCACGGGGCATGCCCTGCGACGGAGCGAACGGGTTGTTGCCCGGACGCGGCGGACGGTCACCATCGCCACCACGGCCGCGGGGCATGCCCTGGGACGTAGCAAACGGGTTGTTGCCCGGACGGGGACCGCCGGGACGCGGAGCCTGGCCACCTTGGCGTGCCGGAGCCGGGGTCTCTGCCTTGGGGGCAGGACGGGCACCGGGCTTGGCCGAAACCGGGGTGGATGCAGCAGGCGCGGCAGGGGCTGCCGGGGCAGGTGCCGCGGGAGCCGGAGCTGCCGGTGCAGGCGCTGCCGATGACGGAGCTGAAGGCGCCGGGGCCGGAGCCTTCGGTGCTGCCGGGCCCGGTGCCGGAGCAGCCGGGCGGGATGCTGCCGGACGGGTTGCCGCGGGAGCGGCGGACTTTGCAGCGCCGGCACCCGGGTAGGCGTCGCGAAGCTTCTTCACGACGGGGGCCTCAATGGTGGAAGAGGCGGAGCGAACGAATTCGCCCAATTCCTGCAGTTTTGTCACTGCATCTTTGGAAGTAATACCGAGCTCTTTGGCGAGCTCATGTACGCGGACCTTGGCCACATTTCTCCTGTCTCGGTCCGCACCGAGCCAGGCACGAACCGTCTACTTCTTTATGCGGGCCTCAGCCGTTTGCACGGCGGAAAGGCCCATTGCAGAGCGCAACAAAGTTGTCATCGTTACGCACTCATCGCTGGGAACTCATCGGGTTTCCATCAGTTTTCTGACCCGCTTTCAGGTTTGGACGGTTTGCCAGTGGAAGCGTGGGCCTCCACGAGTGGCGCGCCCGGCATCAGGTAGCGTTCGACGGCGGTTGTCTCGGAAGCGCCCGCGAGGGCCCTGCCGAAAGCGCGCCGTTTGATCGCCAATGCCAAGCACTTTTCGCTGGGGTGCAGCCACGCACCCCTGCCGGCCATCCGGCGTCGTTCATCCACCACGACGGTGGAAGAACTGCCGCCTTGGGCGACCAGCCGGACAAGCTCGGACCGGGAGCCTTGCTTCCGGCATCCGATACACGTGCGAACAGGCCCGTGGCCGTGCTCAAGCAGTTCAGCCACGATGTGTCCAACCTGCCTTACGCTTCTGGCACCCGACGGGCCCCGGTCCTGCGAATGCAGCTGAGGCACGCCAAGGCGCACGGATACCGGACGTAAGCCCGGTTCCTTCTAGTCTAGCCCCCGGCTACGGACTCCCGAAACCGGGCACACCGCAGGTGCGGCATTGAACCGACCCCGGCGGCGGCGCTATTCGGACTTGGCCGGTGCTGCGTCGGAGACGATGTCGATCCGCCAACCGGTCAGCTTGGCCGCAAGGCGTGCGTTCTGGCCTTCCTTGCCGATCGCCAGCGAAAGCTGGTAATCCGGTACCACTACGCGGGCCGAGCGGGTCGACTCGTCGGTGATAGTGACCGAATTCACGCGCGACGGCGACAACGAGTTGGCAATGAACGTCGCGGGGTCGTCGCTGAAGTCGACGATGTCGATCTTTTCGTCATTCAGTTCCGTCATGACTGCGCGGACACGCGAGCCCATCTCACCGATGCAGGCACCCTTGGCATTGACGCCGGGGATGTTTGCCTTAACGGCGATCTTGGTACGGTGGCCGGCTTCGCGGGCAAGCGCGACGATCTCCACGGAGTGGTCCGCGATCTCCGGAACTTCCATTTCGAAAAGTTTGCGGACCAGGCCCGGGTGCGAACGGGACAGCGTAATGGACGGGCCTTTGGCGCCACGGTGGACGTCCACCACGAAGGCGCGCAGGCGGCTGCCGTGGAGGTACTTCTCACCGGGAACCTGCTCGGGCGGCGGCAGCAGGGCCTCGACAGCTCCAAGGTTGACCTGGATCATGTGCGGGTTGTTTCCCTGCTGGATCATGCCGGCAACGAGTTCGCCTTCACGGCCTTTGAACTCGCCCAGCACGTTGTCGTCCTCGACGTCGCGAAGACGCTGGAGGATGATCTGCCGTGCGGTGCTCGCGGCGATACGGCCGAAACCGGCAGGAGTGTCCTCGAATTCGCCGATCGGTTCGCCGTCGTCGTCGATTTCCGTGGCCCAGATGGTCACGTGGCCGCTCTTGCGATCCAGCTCAGCGCGGGCCTTTTCAAAGGCGCCGGGCGTCTTGTGGTACGCCACCAGCAGTGCCTGCTCGATGGTGGGAATCAGGAGATCCAGCGGGATTTCACGCTCACGCTCCAGGAGTCTCAGTGCGCTCATGTCAATATCCATTAGGCCTCCTCGGAAGGTCCATTGTGTTCGTCTTCCAGCGCAGCCTCGTGGAGGTGGCTGAATTCAATCTCGACTTTTCCTTGGCGGATCCTGTCGAAAGGAATAGTGATGGGGTCACCCTGCTTGGGCTTCATGCCCTTCTTGACCTCGTGCTCCGGGATCAGCGTCACGGCGTCATCGCCCACTGAGGCGATCCGGCCCAGGAGGTTGTCGCCCTGGATGACGTTGACCCTGACCATGCGTCCGCGGGCACGGTGCCAATGGCGCGGTTCCGTCAGTGGACGCCCGACTCCGGGCGAGGAGACCTCAAGGTCGTACGGGCGGCCGTCGTCCTGGGGATCGTTGTCCAGAATATCGGACAGTCCGCGCGAGACATCGGCTATGGCGTCCAGGCTGACGCCTCCGGTCTCTTCCTGCGGCAGGTCCACTACGACGTGGACCGTCCGGTGTGAGCCGGCCACGTGGATGGAAACATCCTCGAGGTAGAGCCTGCTGGCAAGGACGGCCGGTTCGAGCAGCGCTTTGAGCCTGCTCTCTTCCGGGTTGTGGATGGTGGCCGTTGAGTTCGATTCAGAACGGTCCGGTGAAGTCGTGGCTTCCGAGTCACTCACGTTGCCCGCCGCCTCCCGATAGATGTTGTTGTGACTACTAGCCTAACGATTTTCGCGGGAACTTGCGTGCACGGACTTCGCCGCCCACATGACACCATGGTCTGTTGTGGACGAGCAGAGAACCAAAAAGCGACGAGTACCAGCGTGGGGCCGGCTCGTGCTCATTTCTGTGGTGGCCCTGCTGGTTGTTGGCACCGGCATGGTGCTTATTCCGCGTGATTCCGGGACTCCCCCACCACGTTCCTTCTCCGAAAATGCCCGCCTTGCGGCGTTGGAAGACACCCTGCTGCTCCGTGATTCGGCCGTTGCGCTGGCTGACGCCCCTGGACCGGATGCCGGAAAACCTGGCGCCGACGACGCTGTGACTTTGCTGACAACCCATGCCCGCGCCCTGCTGGACCCCGACGGTCAGCTCCCCACGTCCCCGGCCGCTGCGTCACCAACCGCCACTGCTTCGTCCCCGAAAGCGACGCCGTCCGCATTCGTCACGGAGCTGTCCCGGAGCGGACAGCAGCGCCTCACCGACGCCCACGAGTCCGACGGCGGCATGGCACGCCTGCTCGCCGCCGTCGGATCCGCCCAGCTGCTGTCCGCCGAGAAGCTGGCCGCCGCGTGGAAACTGCCTGCCCCCACACTGCCCACCACCAGCAGGGTTCCCGCCACTGCGCCTGCCGCCGGATCCTGCCCTTCGGCCAGCCCGAGCCCGGACGCGGATGCCGCAACCACCGACACTGCATTGGCGTCGTTGGTCCGCGCCCAGCACGAGGCGGTCTATGTCTACCAGGTAGCGGTCAAAAAGCTCGGCGCTTCCAGCGTCCCTGCAGCTGCCCGTGACCTCGAAGTGCACGAGGTGCTGCTCCGTCAGGCCGAGGACCTGACCGGCGTGAACTGCGGGGACGTCCCGACAGGCGAGGCGGGGTACAGGCTCCCGGCGAAGTTCGCCAAAGACCCTGCCGCCGCATTGGCGGACCTCGAAGCGTCATCCTTGCCGCGGTTCGGCGACCTCGTGGCGTTGTCCACCGGTGGGACCCGTGATTGGGCCATCGATGGCCTGCTTGCCGCTGGCCGGCGCAGTTCCGCCTGGGGCGCCGCTTTGCCGGCACTCCCGGGCTTGCCGCTCGACGCCGGTGACTTGCCTGCCCTTCCGACGCCCGGTGACACCGCCTCCCCCACCGCCAGCATCAGATAGGGCAGCCTAGCCATGCTGGCCAAGCCCGCGCTGCGGTGCTTGGCTTAAACCATGGCTTCCACAGAAACTGCGACCATGCATGAAAACGAACCCCACCGGGACGATCTGGCGCACCGCCTGAACTGGCTTCGGGCCGGGGTCCTGGGCGCCAACGACGGCATCGTCTCCGTCGCGGCCATCGTGGTGGGCGTGGCGGGAGCCACCACCAACTCAGGGAGCATCCTCGCCGCGGGCACGGCCGGCCTGGTGGGCGGTGCCATCTCCATGGCGTTGGGCGAGTACGTCTCCGTGAGCAGCCAGAGCGACACCCAGCGGGCCTTGATCGAAAAGGAACGCCGCGAGCTTGCCGAGGAACCCGAGGAAGAGCTCAACGAGCTGACGGCTATCTATGAGTCAAAAGGCCTCAGCCCCAAGACTGCCCGGATAGTGGCCGAAGAACTGACGGAGCACGACGCACTGGCCGCGCACCTTTCTGCCGAGCTGAACATCCACGAGGACGACATCGTCAGCCCGTGGAATGCAGCACTGGCCTCGGCGGTTGCCTTCACGCTGGGCGCGGTGCTGCCCATGCTGGCCATCCTGCTTCCACCACCCGAGATGCGGGTGCCGCTCACCTTCGCGGCGGTCTTGCTGGCCCTGGCGATCACCGGCGCAGTGGGGGCCTGGATCGGCGGCGCTCCCCGGTTCCGCGCCGCAGCACGGGTTGTTGTTGGCGGCGCGCTTGCCTTGGCGGCGACGTTCTCCATCGGAACGCTCTTGGGTGCCAGCGGCGTTTTCTAGATAGCTGGCGCGGCAGCGGCGTTAGGCTGATCGCGTGACCCTTCACGCGATGATTCCGATGCCAGGCGACCTCCACGCCCGGTATAACCGTGACACTGCGGGCCGGGACTGGTTGGCCAGCCTCCCCGGCCTTATTTCCGACGCCCTGGACCGTTGGGAGCTCGCAGTAGACCTCGCTCCTGGCGCCGAGCCTTGGAACGGCCACGGAGCCTTGGTGGTGCCCGTGGTGCGGCACGGTCAGCCCGCAGCATTGAAGATCGCGTTTCCCCATGACGAAGCCCGGGTGGAGCGCCACGCACTCACTCTGTGGGGAGGCCGCGGCGCGGTCCGGCTCCTTGCCGCAGATGCGCCGAGTTGCTCCATGCTGCTGGAACGGCTGGACGCTGCCCGCTGGCTCCAGGACGCACCGCTGGCGGAAGCACGGGATGTATGGGGAACCATCATGCGTGAACTGTCCATCGCGCCGGACGACAGGCCTGAATGGCGGGACCTGGACCATATTGCCGCCACAGCTGAACGGTGGAGCGACGAACTGCCAGCTGAATGGGAACGGCTGGACCGCCCGTTCCCCAGGTGGCTGCTGGAGGCTGCACTGGAGGTGTGCCAAACACGGGGTGCCGTGGGGCGTCGCGCCGGAAAAGACGTCCTGGTCCACACAGACCTGCATTTCATGAACATCCTGGCCACCCTGGATGCAAACGAGGCCGGACGCGACGCCTACCTGGCCATCGATCCGCAGCCCCAGATCGGTGAGGCCGAATTCGCCGTCGCACCCATCCTGTGGAACCGCATTGGCGACCTTTCACGGACTGACCCGGAGGCTGCGTTGCGCGACCGCTGCCACGAATTCAGCCTCGCCGCCGGGCTCGATCCCGAGGCCGCCCGGCAATGGAGTATCGCCCGTGAGGTGGAGAATGCTTTGTGGTACGCCGGAAAACCCGCGCACGGCGGGGACCTGGCCCGTTCCCTCTGGGTTGCCAGCACCTTGGCCGGCCGGACATTGGATGGCCTTCCGGCCGCGCACGACCTTCCCGGTCCAGGGGAATCGGCTTAGGCAGAAGCTAGCCCGCGAAGTTGTCGTTCCAGACGTCCATACCAAGCTTGATGATGAGGGCGGCCACAACAACCAGGAAGACCACGCGTACAAAGCCGCTCCCCTTGGCTACTGCCGTACGGGCGCCCAAGTAGCCGCCGGCCATATTCGCAAGGCCGAGGACAAGCCCTACGCCCCAGAGCAGGGATCCATGCGGTAGGAAGAAGATCAAGGCTCCGGCATTGGTGGCCATGTTGACGATCTTTGCCTTGGCACTGGCTTCGAGGAAGGCATAGCCCATGGCCGAGACCAGGGCGATGATCAGGAACGACCCCGTGCCAGGGCCGATCAAACCATCGTAGAAGCCGATCACCCCGCCGATCAGGCAGGCCACGACGTAGTGCTTGTGGCCATCGTGGCGGAGCGCTGTCAGCTCCCCTGCACTGGGACGCAGGGCGGTGAAAATTGCGACGGCGATCAGGGCAGCCACGATGATGGGCTTGAAAACACTGGCTGGAAGCGACGCCGCCAGGATCGCCCCGCCAAAACTCCCGGCCAAGGCGATGACGGCCATGGGGACCGCCGTTTTCAGGTCAGGACGGACCCGCCGGTAGTACGTGACCGCACTGGTGGTGGTCCCGAAGATGGAACCCATTTTGTTGGTCGCCAAGGCCTGGACAGGCGTGATGCCGGGCACCAGCAGCAGGGCGGGGAGCTGGATCAGTCCCCCGCCACCAACCACTGCGTCCACCCAGCCGGCCGCGAAACCAGCCACCACAATCAGGATGAGGGTGGTGAGCTGGATCGATTCGAAGCCGGAGATCACCGGTTTCGTACGGCGTTGACCACGTAATCCACGGCTTTGTCCACCGGGACGTTCTCGGCATCGCCGCTGCGGCGGTCCTTGACTTCCACGACACCGTCCACGAGTCCGCGGCCAACGGCCAGGATGGTGGGTACGCCTACGAGTTCGGCGTCGCCGAACTTAACGCCGGGAGAGACCTTTGGGCGGTCATCGAGGATGACGTCCAGGCCGGCGGCCTCCAGCTCAGCGGAAAGCTTCTCGGCGGCCTCGAAAATCTCGTCACCACGGCCAACAGCCACCACGTGGACGTCGGCGGGAGCAACGGAACGTGGCCAGACAAGGCCGCGGTCGTCATGGTTCGCTTCGGCCAGGGCTGCCACGGCGCGTGTAACACCGACACCGTAGGAGCCCATGGTGACTACTACCTGCTTGCCGTTCTGGTCCAGCACCTTAAGGTCCAAGGCAGCGGCGTACTTGCGGCCGAGCTGGAAGATGTGTCCCATCTCGATGCCGCGCGCCGTTTCCAGCGGGCCGGATCCGTCAGGAGCGGGATCGCCGGCACGCACTTCGGTGCTTTCGATGACGCCGTCCCAGGTGAAGTCGCGTCCGGCGACCAGCCCAAAGACGTGCTTGCCCTCCGCGTTGGCACCGGTGACCCAGCTCGTACCCGAAACAACGCGGGGGTCCACCAGGAAGAGGACCTTGGACGATCCCTCAAGCCCCAGGACGGGCTCATCAAGTGACAGGCCGGGGCCAATGTAACCCTTGACCAGCCACGGCAGCTTCTTGAGGTCGTCCTCGTTGGCGGCCTCGAGCCCGATTTCACCGGCGATCGGCAGGAACGCGCCGATGTTCGCTTCAACGCGCTTGAGGTCAACTGCGCGGTCGCCGGGTACGCCGATCACCACGATCTGGCGTTCACCGGTGGGCAGCGTCACGGCGAGGACCACGTTCTTGAGCGTGTCAGCGGCAGCCCATGCGCCGCCGTCGGACTCGCTGCGGGGTGCCAGCTGGTTGGCTGCGTCCACCAAAGTATCGATAGTGGGAGTGTTGGGCGTGTCCAGGACCCGGGCAGCGGGCGCGTTGGTGAAGTCGATGTCGTCCGGAACTACGGTGGTGACAGCTTCGACGTTGGCGTAGTACCCACCTGCCGAGCGCACGAAGGTGTCCTCGCCGATTTCAGTGGGGAAGAGGAACTCTTCACTCTTCGAGCCGCCCATGGCACCGGCGGTCGCGGCAACGGGAATGACTTCCAGGCCGAGACGGGCAAAGATCTTCAGGTACGCGGCGCGGTGGGCAGCGTAGCTGGCATCCAAGCCGGCGTCGTCGACGTCGAAGGAGTAGGAATCCTTCATGATGAACTCGCGGCCGCGGAGGAGGCCTGCCCGGGGACGGGCTTCGTCGCGGTACTTGTTCTGGATCTGGTAGAGGCTCAACGGCAGGTCTTTGTACGAGGAGTACAGGTCCTTGACCAGAAGGGTGAACATTTCCTCATGCGTCGGCGCAAGGAGGTAGTCCGCACCCTTGCGGTCCTGGAGCCGGAACAGGCCCTCGCCGTACTCGGTCCAGCGGTTCGTGGCCTCGTAGGGTTCACGCGGCAGCAGCGCCGGGAAATGGACTTCCTGGGCTCCGATCGCGGACATTTCCTGGCGGATGATCTCCTCGACCTTGCGCAGGACGCTCAGGCCAAGCGGAAGCCACGTGTAGATACCGGGTGCCGCGCGGCGAATGTAGCCGGCACGTACCAACAGCTTGTGGCTGGCGACCTCGGCGTCGACGGGATCTTCACGCAGGGTGCGCAGGAACAACTGGGAAAGGCGAAGGACCACGGGTACGTATCCGTTTCTATGGCAGATGTGGCAAAAACAACTGCCTACTAATCTACCGGCTCAGCGGGCCGCGCCCGGAACAAGCGGGGCTGTCACCCCGGCGGACACAGAAGAGCCACGCCGTCGCGTGGTGGAAGCCCCTGGCCGCGGTGGGCTGGTCATCCTGCGATGGCGTGGCTCAGCGGCCGGTGGCCGCAGACTCTGTCCTGGGACTAGTTCCCCGTTCCCTCCAGCGGAGCGGGACTGCCTGCGGCTGGGACGTATTGGTCATTGCCGAACACACGGATGATGCGGGCGCACAGGGCACCCTTCAAGGTCATTGTCACGATTCCCCCTCAATCACCCGTACCCCAACGACACGGCTTGGGAAGAACCTATGTGATAGCCGACACATTTTCAAGGACTTGAGTCCCTTGACCTTTCGTTTCACCCCTTGACCCAGCGAGCGGACAGTTCTAATTTAATTTCATCAACTGATGAATTATTAGCATTGCCGGAGGCCACCATGTCCCCTGCTCCAGCGGCCATCGAGGCCACGGAACTGCACGTCTCCAGAGGGCGGACACACATTCTCCGCGGCCTGGACTTCACGGTCGGGCCCGGCCGGATTACCGGACTCCTGGGTCCCTCCGGCAGCGGCAAGACGACACTCATGCGTGCCATCATGGGCGTCCAGCGGGTTACCCGCGGAACCGTCACCGTCATGGGCATCCCTGCGGGCAGCGCCTCGCTAAGGCACGACGTCGGATATGTCACCCAGGGCGCCAGCGTGTACGGGGACCTCAGCGTCGAAGCGAACGTCAGGTACTTCGGAGCCATGCACGGCGCGACGGCGGCTGACGTCACCGAGGCGATTGACGCCGTCGGACTCGCCCCGCTGGCACGGCAGAAAGCCGCCGACCTTTCCGGCGGACAATTCAGCAGGGTTTCGCTGGCCTGCGCGCTGGTGGCCCACCCTAAACTGCTCATCCTGGACGAACCCACCGTTGGCTTGGACCCGGTACTCCGCGCCGAACTGTGGGAGCGCTTCGCGGCGATGGCCGCGTCGGGCACGACGCTGCTGGTGTCCAGCCACGTCATGGAAGAAGCCTCCCACTGCTCCTCGCTCCTGCTGCTGCGTGAAGGGCTCCTGCTGGCACAACTCACTCCGGCCGAGCTGGCGCTCCGGGGAGGCAGCGATGACCTGGAGCGGGCGTTCCTGACCATCATCAAGGCCGCCGACCGCGGCCAGGCAGAAAGCGAGGTGGCATCATGAACCTCCGGATGACCATCGCCACAACCCGGCGTGTCCTTGAGCAACTGCGACACGACCACCGCAGCGTTGCACTGATCCTGGTGGTCCCCGCCCTGTTGCTGGCAGCGGTCTACTTCCTGTACGAAAACGAGACGCTTCCACCCCGATTCCCGCGGACCTTCGACCGTGTTGGCCTCATGATGCTGGCCATCTTTCCCTTCGTGGTGATGTTCCTGGTCACCTCCATCACCATGCTGCGCGAACGGACGTCAGGGACCCTGGAGCGGCTCCTGACGACACCCATCCACAAAGCCGACCTGCTGTTCGGATATGCACTGGCCTTCTCCATCATGGCCTCCCTGCAATCCCTGGTGGCCACGGCCGTTGCGTACTGGGTCTTTGGCCTCGACATCAAGGGAAGCCCCGGATTCGTAGTGATGATCGCCGTCATCAACGCCGTCCTGGGTGTCGCTTTGGGGCTGCTGTGTTCCGCGTTTGCCCGCACCGAGTTCCAGGCCGTGCAGTTCATGCCCGTCGTGGTGGTGCCGCAGATCCTGCTGTGCGGCCTCTTCGTGGCCCGGGACGACATGAACCAGGTCCTCGAGGCCATCTCGGGCGTCCTGCCACTGACGTTCTCCGTGGATGCACTCAAGGAAATCGCGGGAAACGCCGACGCCACAGCGGCACTGTGGCAGGACACCTTGATCATGGGCGGAATCGTGGTGGGCGTCCTTGTCCTGGCATCGCTGACCCTGCGGAGGCAGAGCCGGTGAGCCTCCCCCAAGTGCGGCGGGGCCGACGCAACGCCAGCGACCATTCACGCGAAGCCATCCTCGCAGCAGCCCGCCACCTTTTTGCTGAGCGTGGCTTCGAGGGGACAAGCCTCCGCCAAGTCGCCAGGGATGCGGGCGTGGATCCGGCCATGGTCCACCACTTCTTCCGCGGCAAGGACGAGCTCTTTGCTGCGAGCGTTGAGTTACCCGCAGATCCTGCCGAGGTGTTGGCCGGCGTCGAAGACCTGGACCCGGCGGCGCGGGCGGAGGCGATCGTCCGTG
This sequence comes from Paenarthrobacter sp. AR 02, assembly GCF_021538675.1. Classification (GTDB taxonomy): domain Bacteria; phylum Actinomycetota; class Actinomycetes; order Actinomycetales; family Micrococcaceae; genus Arthrobacter. Next base: position 24,918 of record NZ_JAJUKH010000013.1, on the reverse strand, counting down.
CTGTACTTCGGCTGTGGGAAGGTCCGGCGCAGCACGGCCTGGTGGCTTTTGTCCGGGGAACCATCGGGTCCAAAGCCAAGACGGCGCTGATGCGGGAAATGGTGAACCGCACCATCCTCTCCAGGATCATGGCCGGCGTTCCCGGAACAGCCGAGGAGGTCCGGATGCGGGGCAACCTGGTGGCGACCCAAGTGGTGGGATTGATGCTGGTCCGTTACGTGATCCGGCTTGAACCCCTGGCTTCCGCCGGCCGGGACGAAGTTGTCCGGCTGACTGCGCCGAACATCCAGCGCTACCTCACTGGGGACCTTGACGCCTCCGGCTGAGCAGCGGATTGGCCTAGAAAAGAACAGTCGCGAACGTGCCCACTTGTTCGAAGCCCACCCGCTCGTAGGTGGCGCGGGCTTTGGCGTTGTAGTCGTTCACGTACAGGCTGGTCACCGGAGCGAAGGTGCGGGAAAGATTAACGACGGCGGCCATGTACCCGGCGCTCTGGCCGCGCCCACGCAGTTCCGGATTCATCCACACACCCTGGACCTGGGTAACGTCCGGGGTCACGGCACCCAGCTCGGCCTTGAAGACCACCGTGCCCGTGGCATCAATGTGCACCAGCGAATGGCCCTGTCGGATGAGCCCCGCAACCCGCCTGCTGTAGAACTCCTGGCCGCCCAGGAAGGGCGAATAGCCAACTTCTTCCTCGAACATCGCCGCGCAGGCAGGCAGGATGCGATCGAAGTCTTCCATCCTGCCGAAAGTCAGCGAAGGATTGGGGCTTGTGGTCGGTTTGCCGGAAATCGTCAGGAGCGGCTGCTGGGAGCGGACTTCATGGGCGGAGTGCCCCAACTGCTCGAAACGGGAGTACAGCGCGAGCACTGTGACGGCCGGCCCAAAGATGGACGCGTAACGTCGACCCGTCTGGTGGGCAGCGTTGGCTACGTACCCAGCCAGTCCCGGATCGAGTTGCACGGGGACCAGGTTTGCTCCCGCCCAACAGGCCCCCAGGAGGGTCGTATCGTCGAACACTCCGAAGATACTGGCACCGCCGCTGGTGGGCGCCGCCGTACCCGTACTGTCCAAGTGCGAGAGTATGAAGACGTTGGCTACAACGTCTTCGCTTGCAAGCTCGCGAAGGGCCAGAGTGTCGGCACTGCCGAGCACCCTGACTCCCAAGCCGGTCCCGTTACGAGACGCTAACCACGGGGCTACCCTTGACAGCATCTTCGCCATCGGCCTCCCCCATCTCTTCGGCGATGCGCATGGCCTCTTCGATCAGTGTCTCAACAATTTGGCTCTCAGGCACAGTCTTGATGACCTCGCCCTTCACGAAAATCTGGCCCTTGCCGTTACCGGAAGCCACGCCAAGGTCCGCTTCGCGTGCCTCGCCGGGGCCGTTGACAACGCAGCCCATGACCGCGACACGCAGCGGGATCTCCATGCCCTCAAGGCCTGCGGTGACCTGCTCGGCCAGCGTGTAGACGTCAACCTGGGCACGGCCGCAGGATGGGCAGGACACGATCTCGAGCTTGCGGGGGCGCAGGTTCAAGGACTGCAGGATCTGGTTTCCAACCTTGATCTCTTCCACCGGCGGGGCAGACAGGGAGACCCGGATGGTGTCGCCGATACCGCGCGACAGGAGCGCACCGAAGGCCGTGGCCGACTTGATGGTGCCTTGGAAGGCAGGTCCGGCCTCGGTCACACCGAGGTGCAGGGGCCAGTCGCCCTTCTCGGCGAGCATCTCGTAGGCGGCCACCATGATGACGGGGTCGTTGTGCTTGACCGAGATCTTGAAGTCGTGGAATCCGTGCTCTTCGAAGAGGGAGGCTTCCCAGACAGCGGACTCAACAAGGGCTTCCGGGGTGGCCTTGCCGTACTTCTTCAGGATGCCGGGCTCGAGGGAGCCTGCGTTGACGCCGATCCGGATGGACGTGCCGTGATCGCGGGCCGCCGCAGCGATTTCCTTGACCTGGTCATCGAACTTACGGATATTTCCGGGGTTGACACGGACCGCTGCGCAGCCGGCCTCAATGGCCGCAAAGACGTACTTCGGCTGGAAGTGGATGTCGGCGATCACCGGGATCTGCGACTTGCGGGCAATGATGGGCAACGCTTCGGCATCATCGGCGGACGGGCAGGCGACGCGGACAATGTCACAGCCTGATGCTGTGAGCTCCGCGATTTGCTGCAGCGTGGCGTTGATGTCCGTGGTGGGCGTGGTGGTCATCGACTGAACGCTGATGGGCGAATCAGAACCAACGCCCACTGAACCGACTTTGATCTGCCGCGTCTTACGTCGCGGGGCAAGAACGGGTGGTGGGGCTGCTGGCATTCCCAGGCTGACCGAGGTCACGTGGACTCCTTGGGTTGAGGTGGGGCGGTGTAGTGGAGGACGGCCGTGTCAGGACGTGTGGGCGGCAAGGACACCGATGACCGGGGACCATTCCGTGGTTCGGATTCCGGCGATAACGCCGGCTGCAGCGAACGGATCCTCCTTGAGGAGGTCGTTGAGCTGGGTTTCATCCGCAGACTTGAAGATCAACAGGGCGCCAGCTCCGTCACCGTACGGGCCGCTGGCAAGCAACGTGCTTTCCTCGGCCAGTCCGCCGAGCCAGGCACGGTGCGCCGGCCGGGTTTCATCGCGAAGGGCTTCGGAATCGGCGGCGTATACGTACTCAACAGCGAAAACAGTCATGGAGCTAGCCTATCCCGCCCGCTTAGCCAAAGATGTTCACGGGCTTGACGATGTCTGCGTAGATCAATAGCGCACCCATGGCCATGAGCAACGCGGCCACAACGTAGGTAGCAGGCAGCAGTTTGGCGATGTCGAAGGCCCCGGGGTCCGGTTTTCCTCTCAACCTGGCCACTTGGCGGCGTGCGCCCTCGTACAGGGCGCCAGCAACGTGGCCGCCGTCCAAGGGCAGGAGCGGTATCAGGTTGAAGATCGCCAGCGCAAAGTTGAGCCCGGCCAACAAGCCCACCAAGGTTCCAATACGCGCCTGCATGGGCACCTGTTCCATGGCGGCGACTTCGCCGGCCACCCGGCCGACGCCCACTACGCTGATGGGACCGTTGGGGTCCCGGGGTTCCTCACTGAAGGCCGCTTTCGCGACGCCCACCACCCTGGCGGGCAGGTTGAAGATCACACCGGCGATCTGCTTGATGTTCTCCCCTGCCATGGGAAGGACAGCCGACGCCGGTTGGGGTACCAGTGCGCTCTGGGCGCCGATTCCCAGGAATCCGACTTCCTGGTATTTCAGGACACCGTTGGCGTCCTGCTCCGCGCGTCCGTCAGGTCCGACCACTGGCCGGGAGGAGAGTACCGGCGTCACAGTGGTCTCCACTGACGTGCCGTTGCGCTGCACGGTTATGGGGACATCCTTGCCCGCAGATGCTCGGATCCAGCTGGTCAGCTCGTCCCAGTTGGTCACTTCCTTGCCGTCGAAGGAGGTGATGGTGTCATTCGGCTGGAGCCCGGCAGCTGCGGCAGGGGTGAGCTTGCAGTCCGCGGAATCAGGGTCCACAGTCTGGCCCGCAGCGACTTGGCACTTGGAAACGTCGGCGATTGTGGTGGTTGATTGGGCCACGCCGAATCCCATCAGCAGCACCGCCAGCAGGATCAGGCCGATGATCATGTTCATGGCGGGACCGCCGAGCATGATGATGATCTTCTTCCAGACCGGCAACTTGTAGAACACGCGCTTCTCGTCGCCCGGACCCACTTCCTCATGCGCCATCGAACGCGCTTCGGTGGCCAGTGTCTGGAACATTCCTGTACTGGAAGGGCGGACGGCGCCGCCGTCCTTGTTGGGCGGGTACATGCCGATCATGGCCACATAACCACCCAGCGGAAGGGCCTTGAAGCCGTACTCCGTTTCGCCCTTTTTCCGGGACCACAATGTGGGCCCGAAGCCGATCATGTACTTGGTGACTCGGACCTTGAAGAGCTTCGCGGGCACCAGGTGGCCTACCTCGTGCAACGCGATGGAGACCGCTACGCCAATGGCGACGAAGACGACTCCGAGAATGAAGAGAAGGACGGGACTCATACCGGTGGGACTGCTTCCATAAGGGTTTGTAGGCTACAGGGCGCTGCTGCTGGCTAAACGATCGTGGGTTCGGGCGCGTGCCCACTTCTCAGCATCCAGCACGGACTCCACCGTAAGCTCCGAGGAGCCTGAATGTTCGCTGAGGACGGACTCCACCGTGTCCACGATGTCGGTGAACCTGATGCGCCCGGCATGGAAAGCTTCGACCGCTTCTTCATTGGCAGCGTTGAACACGGCCGGGAACGTACTGCCTTGCTTCGCGGCGTCCTTGGCGAGATCCACGGCTGGGAAAGCCACGGTATCAAGTGGCTCGAACGTCCAACTGGTGGCTTGGCTCCAATCGCAGGCCTGAGCGGCGCGCGGAACACGGTCAGGCCACCCCAACCCCAGGGCAATGGGCAACCTCATATCCGGCGGCGACGCCTGGGCGATGATGGAGCCGTCCACGAACTGGACCATCGAGTGAACCACCGATTGGGGGTGGACCACCACGTCAATCCTGTCCAGCGGAACATCGAAGAGCAGGTGGGCCTCGATCACTTCCAAACCCTTGTTGACCAGGCTGGCCGAATTGGTGGTGACCATCAGGCCCATGTCCCAGGTGGGGTGGGCAAGGGCCTCCTGCGGTGTGACGTCATGAAGCTGTTCACGCGTGCGGCCACGGAAGGGGCCACCCGAAGCGGTGAGGATCAGCTTTTCGACTTCCTGCTCAGTGCCTGAGCGCAAGCACTGCGCTATGGCCGAATGCTCGGAGTCCACGGGGACGATCTGGCCAGGGCGGGCTGCAGCCTTGACCAGCGCGCCGCCGACGATCAGTGATTCCTTGTTGGCCAGGGCCAGTGTTGCTCCCGCGCCGAGCGCGGCCAACGTCGGGGCCAACCCTATGGAGCCTGTGATGCCGTTCAGGACAACGTCGCACGCAATGGCTGCGATCCGGGTGGAGGCATCCGGGCCGACGAAGATTTCCGGAGTGAATCCTCCGATGCCCTCGGAGGCGGCAGCGGCATCGATCATCTGCCGGAGCGCCGCAGGGTCGCCGTGGGCGATCCCCACCGCTTGGGCGCGGGTATGGACGGCCTGCTGGGCGATGAGTCCAAGGTTTCCGCCGCCCGCACTGAGCGCCACCACCTCGAAGCGGTGAGGCGCGGCATCGACGACGTCAAGCGCCTGTGTGCCGATGGAACCGGTGGACCCGAGGATGACGATCTTGCGCGGCTGCATTCCTTAAGTATCCCAGCCACCGAGGAGGGCAGCGACCGGACCCAAACGTATGTGGAGAACCTCAGGCCGGGCGTACCGTGGAACCGTGGAGTGGCTGTCCTGGTTTGATGCTCGGGACTACGAGTTCGCGCGGCAGGTCCTGCAGCGCGGCACGGCCGCGCTGTACCTGGTTGCTTTCCTGTCCACGCTGAACCAATTTCCCGCGCTTCTCGGCGAGCGCGGGTTGCTTCCCGTGCCGGCGTTTCTGGACATGGCGCGCCGGCTGGCCCGGCCCACCCTTTTTCGCTGGCGCTACTCGGACAGGCTGCTCAAAACCGTGTGCTGGACGGGTATCAGCGTGGCCGCCGTGCTGGTGGTCGGGCTCCCCCAAACGGGCCCTCCCTGGCTGCCGATGCTGGCGTTTCTGGCCCTGTGGTTCCTATACATGTCGATCGTCAACGTCGGCCAGACGTTCTACGGTTTCGGCTGGGAGATCCTGCTCCTTGAAGCTGGGTTTACCGTGGCTTTCCTGGGGTCGGACCAGACTCCCCCGCCCACCACCATCCTGATCATGATCATCTGGCTGGTCTTCCGGCTTGAGTTCGGCGCCGGGATGATCAAGATCCGCGGGGGTCGTGAATGGCGGGACATGACCGCGATGTTCTACCACCACGAAACCCAACCGATGCCTGGCCCACTCAGCAGGCAGGCACACCTGATGCCGCGTCCCCTGCATAAAGTTGAGGTGCTGGGCAACCACTTTGCGCAGCTCGTGGTCCCCTTCTTCCTGTTCGCTCCACAGCCAGCTGCCAGTGCGGCGGCGGGCATCATCATCGTGACCCAGCTCTGGCTGGTGGCAAGCGGGAACTTTGCGTGGCTGAACTGGATTGCGATCGTTCTGGCCTTCGCCGCCGTGAGCGATCCCGTCGCACACGCGGTCGTTCCGTCCATCCCGCTGGAGTGGCACGCAGGTGCCGAAGCCCCGGCGTGGTGGCTCGCCGTCGTCGTGCTTGTTACGGCGCTGCTGCTGGTGCTCAGCTACCGTCCACTGCTCAACTTGTTCTCCCGCCGCCAACTGATGAATGCCAGTTTCAACCGTTGGCGGCTGGTCAACGCCTACGGCGCGTTCGGGACGGTGACGAAGCAGCGGGTCGAGATTGTGGTGGAGGGCACCATGGCTGAGGAGCCGGACGCACCTGATGAAAACTGGCTGGAGTACGGTTTCAAGGGCAAGCCCGGGGAGGTCCGGCGGCTCCCGCGGCAGTGGGCCCCGTACCACCTTCGCTTGGACTGGCTCATGTGGTTCCTGCCGCTGCGGACCGTCCATGAGGACTGGTTCTACGCTTTCCTGGACAGGCTGCTGGAGGCCGATAAGCCCACCCTTGGCCTGCTTCGACGGGATCCGTTCGACGGCGGCCGCCCGCGGTGGGTCCGGGCGCGAAGCTACCTTTACCGCTTCGCCAGTCGCGCGGAGTTCCGCGAAACCGGGGACCGGTGGGTGCGGGTGCTGCTGTATGAGGCCATCCCGCCACTGCAGCTGAACCCACGACGGCGGGACCTAGCGTAGCGCTGTTGCGCGCGGCGGCGCAGTGGACTCGCGGACAACGAGGTGGGTTGCCAGTTCCACCCTTCTGGAGTCGATTTCTTCCCCCTGCATTTGGCGGAGAATGAAGTTCAAGGCTGATCGGCCTATTTCCTGCAGCGGCTGGCTCACCGACGTCAAGGGTGGGATGGACTCCTCCGCCTGGTAGGTCCCATCGAAGCCCACCAGGCTCATCTCCTCCGGAATCCGCACGTCCTGACGCCGCGCCTCAGCCAAGACGCCCAAAGCGATACTGTCGCTGCCGGCGAAGATCGCGGTGGGCGGATCCTCCAGGGCCAACAGCGCCTTGAAGGCGGCGGCACCGTTCTCCGGCCGGAACTTCCCGGCCGAGACATACTCGTGTTCCACAGTGATGCCTTCGGCCATGAGGGCAGCCATGTAGCCATGGAGGCGGGCCTGGCTGCACTCGGCGGTGTCGGGACCGCCGATGAACGCGATCCGGCGGTGCCCGAGTTCGAGGAGGTGCATGGCAGCTGCTTTGCCGCCGGCCCAGTTGCTCGCGCCCACGCTGAACAGGTTCGACGGTGGCGGGTTGAGAGGGTCGATCACCACGATCGGGATCTGGCGGCGTTGGAATGCTTCGAGCTGCGTTGCCCCGAAGGCCGAGGTGACCACGATCATTCCGCTGCGTCCTTCATCAATCATGCGCTGCGCCCGCTCCTCGGGCCCCAGGGACGGCGGAGCCTGCAGGCCCGTCACCGAGAGCACCACTTCCATGCCGGAAACGTTGGCCTGCTCCATGACGCCGTTGAGGATCTCCATGTTGTAGGCGGAATTCAACGAGTCGAAGACGGCTTCCACCGTTCGCTGCACGGGTTTGCCCTTGCGTTGGAGGGGCGTCTTATAGCCAGTCCGCTGGAGCGCTTCGAGGACCCGCATGCGGGTTCCCTGGGCCACGTCGGCCCTCCCGTTAACCACTTTGGAGACCGTGGGGACCGACACTCCAACCTCTTGGGCCACAGCGGAAAGCGTCATTTTTGACGGTTGGTCTTCGGGGGCCATAACAGTCTGCTTTCGAAAAGTTTCGGTGTTGCTTTAGTGTGCAGCAGTGTTGGCCTCGGCGTCAATCGTGAAGCTACGGCAACAAAAATTCTGAACGGACACCCTTGACGGTGACGTAGCTCACGGCTAAATTTGGTGGGCACTTTCGAAAGAACTTCCGAAACATTTCGAAAAAGCTTTCAGGGTAACTGGCGATCGAAGTAGATCCCTCCCCCGCAAAGTGCGGCTTTTTATACGAGCAGCCGGGCCATCAGCGTCGAGCCCGTAGGACGAATGGAAACAGCACATGAATAATCTGAAGTTGCGCACCGCCGGAATGGCGGTCTCGGCAGCCGTCTTGTCGATCTCGCTCGCAGCCTGCGGCTCCTCAGGCCCCGCCGGAACGGGAGCTTCCGCGGGTTCTGCCACCATGTGGGGCCTGACGGGCGGTGACCAACCGGTCTTCCAGGCCTCCGTGGACTCCTGGAACAAGTCACACCCCGATTCCTCCATCAAGCTCGACTTCTTCGCAAACGATGCCTACAAGACCAAGGTCCGCACGGCCGTCGGCGCCGGACAAGGTCCCACACTGGTCTACGGCTGGGGAGGCGGTGTCCTGAAGTCCTACGTCGACGCCGGCCAGGTGGACGACCTGACAGGATTCCTCAAGGAGAACCCCGACGTACAGAGCCGCTATCTCCCGTCGATCCTGGAAAGTGGCGTCATCGATGGCAAGACCTACGCGCTGCCGAACAACAAAGTGCAGCCGGTGGTCCTCTACTACAACAAGGAAGTCTTCGACAAGATCGGCGCCGAAGCACCCAAGACCTGGGATGATCTCATGGCCCTGGTGCCCAAGTTCAAAGCCGCGGGCGTAGCTCCGTTTTCGCTGGGCGGGCAGTCCAAATGGCCGGACCTCATGTGGCTCGAATACCTCGTGGACCGTATCGGTGGACCCGAAGTCTTCGCCAAGATCGCAGCCAACAAGCCTGATGCCTGGTCCGACCCCGCCGTCATTGAAGCGCTGACCAAGATCCAGGAACTGGTGGATGCCGGTGGCTTCATCAACGGCTTCTCCTCCATTGCAGCTGACAGCAACGCCGACCAGGCCCTTCTTTACACCGGCAAGGCGGCCATGATCCTGCAGGGCAGCTGGATCTACCAGGGCATGAAGAAGGACGCCGCCGATTTCGTCAAGAGCGGCAAGCTCGGTTACACCCCCTTCCCCACCATCGACGGCGGTAAGGGAAACCCGGCAAACGTCGTGGGAAACCCCTCCAACTTCTGGTCGGTTTCCTCCAAGGCAACCGAGGAACAAAAGAAGACAGCGCTGAGCTACGTCAAAGACGGAATGTTCAATGACGACAACGTCAAGGCCCTGATCGACTCCGGCGCCGTTCCTGTGGTCACGGGCATCGAAGACAAGCTTGCTGCATCGCCGGACAAGGACTTCCTGACGTACGTCTACGGCATGGCCAAGGACGCCCCTGATTTCACGCTGTCCTGGGACCAGGCACTCAGCCCGGCGCAGGGCGATGCGATGCTGGCGAACCTTGACCAGATTTTCCTGAAGAAGATCACGCCCGAGCAGTTCGCCTCAGCCATGAACGCGACGATCGGGAAGTAATCCGGTGTCAACCACTACTGCTGCTACCCGGGAGCAGACCTCCCGGCGGGAGCAGCCGTCCCGACGGACCCTCGAAAAGGGTCCGTCGGGGTGGCTGGCAGTCCCGGCCCTCGCTTTCTTCACGCTGTTCGCGATTCTTCCCCTCCTGGGCGTCCTTTTCCTGAGCTTCACCCGCTGGGACGGGCTAGGCGAAATCAAGCTCGACGGACTCTCGAGCTGGCAAACAGTCCTGACCGACCCCGTTACAGGAAATGCCCTGCTGGTGACGGCCAAGATCATGTTCTTCTCGTTCGTCGTCCAGGCCCCCATCAGCCTCCTGCTCGGCGTCTTCACCGCTGCCAGCCAGAAGTACCGCGCCGCGTTGGCAGTGCTCTACTTTGTGCCGCTCCTCCTTTCCTCCGCGGCTGTCGCCATTGCCTTCAAAGCGCTCCTGGATCCGAACTTCGGCCTGGGCCCTGGCTTGGGCCTGCCGTTTCTGGCCCAGGACTGGCTGGGCAACTCGGACCTGGTGCTGTTCGTGGTGGTCTTTGTGATCGCCTGGCAATTCGTGCCGTTCCACACCCTGATCTACCAAGGCGGCGTCAGGCAGATACCCACGTCGCTGTACGAAGCGGCGCAGATCGATGGTGCCGGGAGGGTCCAGCAGTTCTTCAACATCACCCTCCCCCAGTTGAAGTACACGATCATCACCTCGTCCACCCTGATGGTGGTTGGTTCCCTGGCTTACTTCGACCTGGTCTTCGTCCTCACTGCCGGCGGGCCGGGCTATTCCACCCGGTTGCTTCCGCTGCACATGTACCTCACCGGCTTCAAAGCCAACGACATGGGAGCGGCGAGCGCCCTGGGAGTGATCCTCGTGGTCATCGGCCTGGCGTTGGCGCTGTTCCTCCAACGACTCGGCGGCAAGAACCGCAATGCCAGCCAATTGGAAGGTGCGTAATGGCTTCCACCACACAGCTCCCCACGTCACCGGCAGCACCGCCGAAGCCGGCCGCTACCCGCCGTCGGACTCCACAGACCGGCAGGTCGCGGCCCAACATCCTGGGCGGACTGGGCGGCTGGGCCTGGCTGGCCGTGATCATTGTGCCGGTCTACTACGTGGTCATCACCAGCTTGAAGAACCAGGCAGGCTTCTTTACGTCCAACCCCATGCTGCCGCCCTCCGAGCCGACACTGGACAATTACAAACTGGTACTGGAAAACGACTTCGCCAAGTACTTCGCCAACAGCCTGATCGTCACGCTGGGCAGTGTTATTCCGGCTCTGTTGGTTTCCTTCATGGCGGCGTATGCAATTGTCCGGGGCAGGGGCAAATTCCTCGGCTTGACCAACAACATCTTCCTGCTGGGGCTGGCCATCCCGCTTCACGCCACGATCATCCCCATCTACTGGATGATCACCAAAGCCCACATGTACGACACTTTGTTGGCCTTGATCCTGCCGTCCATTGCCTTCGCGATTCCGATCTCCGTGCTGATCCTTTCCAACTTCCTGCGGGACGTACCCAACGAGTTGTTCGAGTCGATGCGCCTGGATGGCTGCTCTGACTGGGCCATGCTGTGGCGGCTCGCTTTGCCAATGACCAAGCCGGCCGTCATCACCGTCGGGATTTACAACGCGCTCAACGTATGGAATGGATTCCTGTTTCCGCTGATCCTCACGCAGAGCCCTGATACCCGGGTCCTGCCCCTGTCCCTGTGGACGTTCCAGGGCGAGTTCAGCGTCAACATTCCTGCGGTACTCGCATCCGTCGTCCTCGCTACCCTGCCGTTGCTTGTGGTCTATGTGGTGGCACGCCGCCAGCTGCTCAGCGGCCTGACCGCGGGCTTCAGCAAGTGACTGGCGTCTGCCAGCAGAAAGGATCCCGTCATGACTGAAACGAAACCCCTGCGGGTGGGCATGGTCGGCTACGCGTTCATGGGTGCAGCGCACTCCCACGCCTGGCGGACTGCGCCGCGGTTCTTCGACTTGCCGCTCGCCCCTGAACTCACGGCAGTGGCAGGCAGGAATGCCGACGGCGTCCGCGCAGCCGCCCACAAATACGGTTGGAACAGCGTGGAGACCGATTGGCGCCGGCTGATCGAACGGGACGACATCGACCTCATCGACATCTGCACCCCGGGAAACACCCACGCCGAGATCGCCATCGCCGCCCTTGAGGCCGGCAAGCACGTCCTCTGCGAAAAGCCCCTTGCCAACACCGTGGAAGAGGCCGAGAAGATGACGGCGGTGGCCCAGGCCGCAGCCGAGCGGGGCGTGCTGTCCATGTGCGGCTTCAGCTACCGCCGGACTCCAGCACTGGCCCTGGCAAAGCGGATGGTGGATGACGGCCGCCTGGGCGACATCCGGCATGTGCGGGCGCAGTATCTGCAGGATTGGCTCAGCGACGCGGACGCGCCGTTGACCTGGCGGCTGGACAAGTCAAAGTCGGGGTCCGGTTCGCTGGGGGACATCGGTGCGCACAGCATCGACGCCGCCCAGTGGATCACCGGCCTGAATGTCACCGGCGTCTCTGCGCTCCTGGAAACGTTCGTGAAGGAACGGCCCGTGGGCGGAGACTTTGTGGGTCTTGGCGGCCGTGGGGGTTCCGACGGCCCACGTGGTCCGGTCACGGTGGACGACGCAGCGCTGTTCACCGCCCGTTTCGAATCAAAGCACGACGGCGGTGCTGCCGCCGGCCCTATCGGCATCTTCGAGGCCACCCGGTTCGCTTTGGGACGCAAGAACGCCATGCGCCTGGAGCTCAACGGCACCAAGGGTTCCGTGGCCTTCGATTTCGAGGACATGAACTCCCTGCAGTTCTACGATGCTGCCCTGGAACCCGATGCGGGTTTCCGGAAGATTATGGTCACCGAACCCTCCCATCCTTACACCGCCAACTGGTGGCCAACCGGCCACGGTCTGGGTTACGAGCACGGGTTTACACACCAGGTAGTGGACCTGGTGACGGCCATCGGCGCGGGCGAGCAGCCGTCGCCGTCGTTCGCTGATGCTTTGCAGGTACAAAAGGTGCTTGCCGCAGTCGAGGCGAGCGCGGACAACTCAAGCCGCTGGCAGAACGTCTGAAAGGAACATGATGAACCGACCCATCACCCTCTTCACCGGACAGTGGGCCGACCTGCCTTTCGAGGAAGTGGCGAGGCTGGCTGGAGAGTGGGGCTTTGACGGTCTGGAGATCGCCTGTTGGGGCGACCATCTGGATCCACAGCGCGTTGTCGAGGACGATGCCTACCTGCAGGCAAAACTGGACATCCTGGATAAGCACCACCTCACCGTCCACGCCATCGCCAACCACCTGGCCGGACAAGCAGTATGCGACGATCCCATCGATGAGCGGCACAGGGACATCCTTGCGCCGGCGGTGTGGGGCGACGGCGAGGCGGAAGGCGTGCGGCAACGTGCGGCCGAAACCATGAAGACCACAGCACGCGCCGCGGCAAGGCTGGGGGTCACAACGGTCACGGGGTTCACGGGCTCGTCCATCTGGAAATGCGTGGCGATGTTTCCCCCGGCCTCTGAGGCCATGATTGAACGCGGCTACCAGGACTTCGCCGACCGCTGGAATCCCATCATGGATGTGTTCGATGAGGTTGGCGTCCGGTTCGCGTTGGAAGTCCACCCTTCCGAGATTGCCTATGACTACTGGACTGCGAAGCGCGCACTCGACGCGATCGGACACCGGGAAGGATTTGGACTGAACTTCGATCCCTCCCACTTCCTGTGGCAGGACCTGGACCCCGTGATGTTCCTCCAGGACTTTGCGGACAAGATCTTCCATGTCCATGTCAAGGAATCCGTCCGGCAACTCAACGGGCGCAACGGGCGCCTTGGATCCCACCTGCCGTGGGCTGATCCACGGCGCGGATGGGACTTCGTCACTGCCGGGCACGGGGACGTGAACTGGGAGCCGATCTTCCGGGCGCTCAATGCCATTGGCTACGAAGGACCCACCAGCATCGAATGGGAGGACGCCGGAATGGACCGGCTGATCGGCGCTCCCCAGGCGCTGGACATGGTTCGCCGGCTGGCCGCCATACGGCCCCCGACGGCAGCTTTCGATGCTGCGTTTGCTACGCGCTGACAGCACCACACCCGACTCAACGACACAACGCCCCGAAATCGAAGGAAACCATGACAAGCAACAACAAGACAGCGCTGGTGGTTCGCGGCGGCTGGGACGGACACCAGCCGGTGGAAGCCACCGAGCTGTTCATCCCCTACCTGCGGGAGAACGGCTACGACGTCCGGGTGGAGGAATCCCCCAAGATCTACGCCGATCCGGACTACATGGCGGGCGTCGACCTGATCGTCCAGTGCATGACCATGACCACCATTGAGAAGGACGAGTTCGAGGGGCTCCGCACCGCCGTCGAGAACGGCACGGGACTCGCGGGCTGGCACGGAGGCATCGCCGATTCCTACCGCAACAACTCGGATTACCTGCACCTGATCGGCGGCCAGTTTGCCTGCCACCCGGGCAAGCATCCTGACGAGCTGTCGGGCGAACAGTCCGATAACTATGTCCCGTACACGGTGAACATGCTTCCAGCGGCCGCCGAACACCCCATCACCCAGGGCATCGGGGACTTCGATCTCGTCACGGAGCAGTACTGGGTCCTGTCCGACGACTACATCGACGTCCTGGCGACCACCACCCAGAAAGTGCGGGAGTGGGATCCGTGGAACCGTGAAGTAACTTCGCCGGCAATCTGGACCCGTCAATGGGGCAAGGGCAGGATCTTTGTCTGCACCCCCGGCCACCGCGTGGAAATCCTCCAGGACAGCAACGTCCGCACCATTATCGAAAGGGGCATGCTGTGGGCAAGCCGCTAAACGTCGGAATCATTGGCTGCGGCGCCATCATCGCGCAGTACCTGAGCAACTTCCGCCGGCTCGACACCATCAATCTGGTAGCCGTTGCCGACCTCGATCCCGCCCGGGCGCAGGCTGTGGCAGACTCCTACGACGGCGTCAGGGCCCTCACCGTGGACGAGCTCCTGGCCGCCAATGACGTTGAGCTCGTCCTCAACCTGACCATTCCCGCTGCACACGCCGACATTGCGTTGAAGGCCATCGCCGCCGGCAAGTCCGTCTATGGCGAAAAGCCGTTGGCAGCCACCACCACGGAGGCCCGGGAAGTACTCGACGCGGCCGCCGCTGCCGGGGTGGTGGTTGGTTGCGCACCGGACACCGTGTTGGGCACTGGCATCCAGACTGCCCGCAAGGCGATCGACGACGGCCTGATCGGCGCGCCCATCTCCGCCACGGCCACCATGGCCACTCCGGGGCACGAGCGGTGGCATCCGAACCCCGACTTCTACTACCAGCCCGGTGGTGGGCCCCTCCTGGACATGGGCCCGTACTACGTCTCTGCACTGGTCACCCTGCTCGGACCTGTGGTTTCGGTGGTAGGCGCAGCCAGTCATACGCGTGACGAACGGACCATCGGATCGGGTCCGCGCGAAGGCCAAAAAGTGCCGGTTGCCATTGACTCGCACGTCACGGGTGTCCTGGTCCACGCCTCCGGGGCCTTGTCGACGCTCTTCATGAGCTTCGACGCAGTCAAAACCAAGAGCCCCAACATCGAAATCCACGGCGAAAAAGGTTCCTTGGTGGTGCCCGACCCCAACTACTTCGACGGCGACGTGGAGCTTTTCGCACTCGGCGCCGAGGCTTGGGAGACGCTCCCGGTCTCTGCGGGCTATGTGGACTCGGGACGCGGCTTTGGCATCGCCGACCTCGCGGCCACGCCGGCGGGACAGGAACCGCGTGCCGGTGGACAGTTGGCCTTCCACGCCCTGGAGGTCATGGAATCGGTGCTGGAATCTGCCCGCAGCGGGCAAGCCGTAGCCATCACCAGCACGGCTGCACGGCCTGCCACGGTGGAGCTGACGGAACTCTCGACGGCGGTCCGCGCCTAGCGCGCTGCGGCGCCCACGATTCCGGCCCTTGTTTGCTGTCCCCGCCGTCTAACGGTGAGTGCAGCGAACAAGGGCCGGACCCGTCGCTAGCGACCGGCCCTGCGCAGCGTCGCTTCGGCGTGCTTGAGGATGGGGCCGTCAATCATCTTCCCTTTGAACTGGAACACGCCCGTACCGGCTGCTGCGGCGGCGTCGAGCAACTCAGTGGCCGCCTCCACTGCTTCGGGTGCGGGGGCATACGCTTCCCGGACCACGGCAACCTGGTTCGGGTGGATGCAGGCCTTCGCACCGAACCCGCTGGCCACCGCATCCCGGGACTCCACGCCCAGGCCATCAAGGTCCGGGATGTTCACATAGACGGAGTCGATGGCTTCCTTGCCCGCAGCCTTGGCGGCAAGCAGCACAGCGGAACGTGAGTGCAGCGCGACAGCCCGGTACCCGCCGTCGACGTTCCTGCTGGACAGGCCGCCGAGGGAGGCGAGCAGGTCCTCGGCGCCCCACATCAAGCCGACAACGTTCGGTTGCGCCGCGATCGCGGCAGCGTTGACGATTCCGGTGGGCGTTTCACACAGCGCTATGACCTGGTAACCCGCCAACGCCGCGAGCTGCCCGGCGCTTTCCGCCTTGGCCAGCATCACAGTGCGGTAAGGCGTTGCGGCCAAGGCTTCCAGGTCTGCCTCGAACTCAGGCGAGCCCACAGGGTTGACGCGGACGATGGTTCTGGCCGGATCCAGGCGCTCCCCCTCCGGCTGCTCGATGATCGCGTTGCGGGCGCCGGGCTTGTCGGCCGGAGCTACCGCGTCCTCCAGGTCCAGGATCACGGCATCGGACCTGTCGGCGGCCTTCCCGAAACGCTCGGGCCGGTCAGCCGGGCAGAACAAAAGGGCCGGGCCCATGGTGAAGGGAGAAGACATGCATTACCTCGCTGCTGGGGTGTGGGGGCGGTGGCGTCAAGCGGAGGTCAGGACTGCGCGGCGTGCGCTTCCTTGGTCCACATGAGGCAGGTACGGGTGGCCGATGCCACCACGGTCCCGTCCTGGTTGCGGCCGGTGTGCTGCATGGTCACCACGCCCTGTCCGGGGCGGGAGGACGACAACCTTTTTCCGAGGATCACCGTCTCCGTGTACAGCGTATCCCCGTGGTACAGCGGGTGCGGAAAGGTGACGTCGGTCAACCCCAACTGCGCAATGATGGTGCCCTGCGTCAGCTGCGTGACGGACTGCCCCACCATGGTGGACAGCGTGAACATGGAATTCATGAGCCGCTGCCCGAAGGGCTGCCCTGCGCTCCACGCGGCATCCAAATGCAGTGCTTGCGTGTTCATGGTCATGGTGGTGAAGAGGACATTGTCCGTTTCGGTGACCGTACGCCCGGGCTTATGCGCGTAGACCACATCCTCTTCAAGCTCATCGAAATAGAGCCCACGCTGCTCGACGATCCGCGTCATACGGTCAGCTCCTGGTCTTCCTCGAACAGCTCGGCCCCCGTAGCGGCAACGACGTCGTCGAGACTGACGTTCGGGGCCAGCTCGCGCAGCACCAAACGCGGATCGCCTTCGTCCTTGACAACGTCGATCACCGCGAGGTCCGTAATGATGCGGTCCACGCAGCCTTTGCCCGTCAGCGGAAGGGTGCAGCTTTGGACGATCTTCGGCCTGCCGCTCCGGTCCACGTGCTCCATCATCACGATGACCTTCTTGGCGCCGAACACCAGGTCCATGGCGCCGCCCATCCCCTTCACCATCTTGCCCGGAATCATCCAGTTGGCGAGGTCGCCGTTGGCAGCCACCTCCATGGCGCCCAGGACAGCAACGTCCACATGCCCGCCGCGGATCATGCCGAAGGACGACGCCGAATCGAAAAACGCCGCGCCCGCGTTGGTGGTGACGGTCTCCTTGCCGGCGTTGATGAGGTCGGGGTCCACCCTGTCCTCTGCCGGGTAGGGACCGACACCGAGGATGCCGTTCTCGGAATGGAGAATGACTTCCACACCGTCCGGAATGTAGTTGGGGATCAGGGTTGGCATCCCGATTCCCAGGTTCACATACTGGCCGTTGGCCAGCTCCTGGGCGACCCGCGCCGCCAGTTCGTTGCGGGTCCAGCCTTTGGCTTCGTGATGTTCGACGTCGGCGCGCCGGTACTCGTGACGCACGGCTTCGGGACGGGGCGGGATGTCCTGGAGACTGTTCGATTCCATGGCTAGGCTCCTGCCTGTTCGCTCGTACCGTCGGACGCCGGTGCCCCCAAGGCGACAGTCCGCTTCTCGATCCGCTTTTCGGTAGACGGCGCCACCACCACGCGCTGCACGAAGATACCCGGCGTGTGGATGTGTTCCGGGTCCAGTTCACCGGGTTCGACGAGTTCTTCGACCTCGGCAATGGTGGTCCTGGCCGCCATCGCGCACAGGGGATTGAAGTTCATGGCCGTCGCATGGAACACAAGGTTGCCGTGCCGGTCGCCCTTCCACGCATGGACAAGCCCGAAGTCCGGGGTCAGCGATTCCTCCAGGACGTAGTCGGCGCCGTTGAAGGTGCGGACTTCCTTGGGCGAGGAGGCGATCGCAACGTTCCCGTCGGCGTCGTACTTTTGCGGAAGTCCGCCTTCGGACACCTGGGTTCCCACACCGGCCTTGGTGAAGAACGCCGGGATACCGGCACCGCCGGCGCGAAGCTTCTCAGCCAGCGTGCCCTGCGGGGTGAGGACCACCTCCAACTCCCCTGCCAGGTATTGCCGGGCGAACTCTTTGTTTTCGCCAACATATGAGCTGATGGTGCGTCGGATGCGGCCGTCCTTGAGGAGGATGCCCAAACCCCAGTCATCCACCCCGCAGTTGTTGCTCACGGTCTCCAGGTCCGTAGTGCCTTGGCTGTGGAGCGCATCGATCAATGCCACGGGAATACCGCACAGGCCAAAACCTCCGACGGCGAGCGAGGCGCCGTCGGGGATGTCCCGCACCGCTTCCGCGGCGCTGGCAACAACCTTGTCAATCATCCTTGATCCTTCCCGTACGGTTACAGACCCAGCTCACGGGCGATCAGCATCAACTGGACCTCGGTGGTGCCCTCACCGACTTCAAGGATCTTGGAGTCGCGGTAATGGCGTGCCACCGTGAATTCGTTGATGAAGCCATAGCCGCCGAACACCTGGGTGGCGTCCCGCGCGTTGTCCATGGCTGCCTCGCCTGCGACCATCTTAGCTATGGCCGCTTCGGTCTTGAACGGCTTCCCTGCCAGCATCCTGGAGGCCGCGTCGTAGTACGCCAGGCGTGCTGTGTGGGCCCTGGCCTGCATCCGGGCAATCTTGAACTGGATGGCCTGGTACTTGCCGATGTTCTGCCCAAAAGCACTGCGTTCCTTGGCATACCTCACGGAAAGGTCCACGCAACCCTGGGCTGCGCCGGTGGCGAGGGCGGCAATGGCGATGCGTCCCTCGTCCAGGATGGACAGGAAGTTTGCGTACCCGCGGCCGCGCTCGCCCAGGAGGTTCGCTTCCGGGACGCGGACATTGTCCAGGGTGAGCGGGTGGGTGTCGGATGCGTTCCAACCCACCTTGTTGTACGGCTTTTCGGCGGTAAAACCGGGCGTGTCGGTGGGCACAAGGATGGTGGAGATCTCCTTCTTGGTGCCGCCGTCCGCCTTCTCCTGGGTGCCGGTGACGGCGGTGACCGTGACCAGGGTGGTGATGTCCGTACCGGAGTTGGTGATGAACTCCTTGCTGCCGTTGATGACCCACTCGCCGTTTTCCGTGTGCGCGTGGGTCTTGGTGCCTCCGGCATCGGAACCAGCCTCGCGCTCCGTCAAGCCAAAACCGGCCAGGGAACGCCCGGATGCCAGCTCCGGGAGCCACCTCTCCTTTTGCTCATCAGTGCCGAAGCGGTAGACAGGCATGGCACCCAAGGAAACACCCGCTTCCAAAGTGATGGCGACTGACTGGTCCACCCGGCCCAGCTGTTCCAACGCCAACGCGAGAGCAAAGTAGTCTCCGCCCATGCCGCCGAACTCTTCCGGGAACGGCAACCCGAAGAGCCCCATCTCCCCCATCTGCTTGACGACCTCGTAGGGAAAGCTGTGCTCCTCGTCGTGCTTTGCCGAGACAGGGGCTACCACCTCGTCGGCGAACTCCCGGACGGAGTCGCTCAGGTCCTGGTATTCCTCGTTGAGTTCAAAGGTGCTCATGGCTGGACTTCCTTGTCTGTGCTGGTCTGTGCCGTGCTGCTCTTGTCTGTGCCGGCCTTGTCTGTGCCGGCTTTGTCTGTGCCGGCTTTGTCTGTGCCGGCCTTGTCTGTGCCGGCGGCTACGTGAATGGTGGCGAGAACTTGGTCTGCTTTGACCAAGTCCCCGGGTTTGCTGCCCAGATGCACCGTCCCAGCGACCGACGCCACCAGTTGGTGCTCCATCTTCATGGCTTCGACGGCCAGGAGCACCTGGCCCTCTTCCACCAGGTCGCCATCAGCGACAGACAGGGACACCACCGTTCCGGGCATCGGTGAGCGCACCTCCGGATCAGCGGCACCCTCTTCGCGCTGGATGCCGGCGAGTATCCGACGCAGCCGTTCGGCACGGTTCAGGACCTCAAAGCGGCAAGCCCAGCCGTCGTTGCCTACGAACAGCTCCGGGACGGCGCCCGGCGCCACGCCCACCGCGTAGGTGAGGAGACCGCCGTCGAGCTCCAGGACGATGCAGTCGCCGCTGCGTTCCACCACAGTGGCACTGTAGGGGTCGCCGCCGTCGATCCTTGCCGTGAGGGCACCGTTGTGTTCGGTGACGGACACCGTAGCCATGGCACCTTCCCGAACACCCAACGTCGCCGTCCAGGCGGCAGGGGCGCCCACCCGCCAAGCGTCAGGAACCTTCCAGGCGTTGCCGGCCAGCGTCGCACCAGTGCGATCCATCCACAGCGTGAGGGCGGCCGCGATCAGCTCGTTCGGCCCCGCGTGCCGGAACGCCATGGACGGGAGTTTCCGTTCGATCAGCCCCGTATCCAAATGCCCGGCGCGGACCGCGGAATCATTGATGAGCAGCCGCAGGTACTCGACGTTCGTATTGACACCAAGCAACGTGTAACGCTCCAGGGCCGCATCGAGGGTATCCAGCGCCGCCGCGCGGTCCTCGCCCCACGCAATGACTTTGGCAAGCATGGGGTCGTAGTCGCCGGTGATCTCCAAACCCTCACGCATGGCAGAGTCGATCCGGACGCTGGCATGCCCGTACTGCACTCCTGACACTGATGAATCGACAGCACCCTGCTCGGCCAGCGCCACGACACGCCCCATCGACGGCATGAAATTCCGCTCGGGCACCTCGGCGTAGACACGCGCCTCAACGGCGTGGCCGTTAAGCACGACGTCGGACTGCGCGACGGTGAGCACCTCACCGGCGGCGATCCGCACCTGCCATTCAACGAGGTCGACGCCCGTGACCATCTCCGTGACGGGGTGCTCCACCTGCAGCCGGGTATTCATTTCCATGAAAAAGAACTCGTCCGGGTGCTCGTCCGAGACCAGGAACTCCACTGTGCCGGCGCCGCTGTAATTGACGCTCCGCGCCGCCTGGCATGCAGCCTCACCGATCCGCTCCCGCTGCGCCTGGCCGTCAGGCAGTGCTTCGAAAAGCGCCGACGGGGCTTCCTCGATGACCTTTTGATGCCGGCGTTGCAGCGAGCATTCGCGCTCGCCGAGGTGAATGACGTTGCCATGGTTGTCCGCCAGGACCTGCACTTCAATGTGCCTGGGAGCCCGGATGAGGCGTTCCAGGAAGAGTGTGTCGTCCCCGAAGGCAGATGCAGCAACGCGCCTGGCCGTGAGGAGTGTGGCGGGCATGTCTTCCAGCCGTTCCACCACGTGCATGCCCTTGCCGCCGCCGCCCGCTGAAGGCTTGATGAGCAGGGGAAAGCCCACTCCCGGAGCAGCATCAATCAGTTCCTGGTCCGTGAGCCCGGGCTTGGCGATGCCGGGTACGCATGGGACGTCGTAGGCCATGACGTGGTTTTTCGACCGGATCTTGTCGCCCATCACCTCGATGGCACCGATCCCAGGGCCGATGAACGTAATGCCCGCGGCGTCCAAAGCTTTAGCGAATTCAACGTTCTCTGACAGGAAGCCGTAACCAGGGTGGACGGCATCGGCCCCACTGCGACGGCACGCCTCGATGATGGTGTCGATCCGAAGGTAGCTCTCTGCGGGTGCTGTACCTCCAATAGCTACCGCGGTATCGGCAAGCGTTACATGCTTTGCGTGCTTATCGACGTCCGAATACACGGCGACGGAGCGGATGCCCATCTTCTTTAGCGTCCGGATGACCCGGCAGGCGATCTCGCCCCTGTTGGCCACCAAGACGGCGTTGAAGGTCCGGGGTGCCGTTGCTTTCGCGGTTGGGTTTGCCTGCGGGGTTGGGCTTGCGTGCTGGGTCTTGGTTGATGTCGGGAGGGTCATGGTCACATCCTGAAGAGGCCGAAGGAGGTCTCGGGCAGTTGTTGGCGGGAGACGACGTCAAGTGCCAGGCCCAGGACACGGCGGGTATCGGCGGGATCGATAATGCCGTCATCCCACAGCCGGGCGGTGGAATAGTACGGACTCCCCTGGTCTTCGTACTGTTGCTTGATGGGCGCCTTGAACGCCTCTTCGTCTTCCGCGGACCATTCCTGGCCGGCAGCCTCATACTGGTCCCTTTTGACCGTCGCCAGGACGCTGGATGCCTGGTTGCCGCCCATGACGGAAATACGGGCGGCGGGCCACATCCAGAGGAACCGCGGCGAGTACGCCCGGCCGCACATCGAGTAGTTGCCGGCACCAAAGGAACCGCCAATAACCACGGTCAGTTTTGGTACGCGGGCCGTTGCCACCGCGGTGACCATCTTGGCACCGTTCTTGGCGATGCCACCTTGCTCATAGTCCTTGCCCACCATGAAACCGGAGAGGTTCTGCAGGAAGATCAGTGGGATTCCCCGCTGGTCGCAGAGCTCAATGAAGTGGGCGCCCTTGAGTGAGGACTCGCTGAACAGGACACCGTTGTTGGCGACGATGCCCACGGGATGCCCATGCAAATGCGCAAACCCGGTGACCAGAGTGGTGCCGTAGTTTTTCTTGAATTCATGGAACTCGGAGCCATCCACCAGCCGGGCAATGACTTCGCGGACGTCGTACTGGGCGTTGACGTCTGTGGGAACCACACCGTAAAGCTCCGCCTGTTCGGCCAAAGGCGGCAGGACGACGTCGAGCACGTCCCACGCAGGCTGTGCCGGCTTCGGCAACGTCGCCACGATGTCCCGGACGATTTCCAGTGCGTGCTGGTCGTTTTCCGCCAGGTGGTCCGTCACCCCGGAAATCCGGGAATGTACCTCACCGCCGCCGAGTTCTTCCGCAGTGACAATTTCGCCGATGGCGGCCTTAACCAGGGGCGGGCCGCCCAGGAAGATGGTCCCCTGGTTGCGGACGATCACCGTCTCGTCGCTCATCGCGGGGACGTAGGCCCCACCCGCGGTGCACGAACCCATCACGGAGGCGATCTGTGGGATCTTCGCCGCGGACATCCGGGCCTGGTTGTAGAAGATCCGGCCGAAATGCTCCTTGTCGGGGAAGACCTCATCCTGCTTGGGCAGGAACGCCCCGCCTGAATCCACCAGGTAGATACACGGGAGCTTGTTCTCCAACGCGATCTCCTGGGCCCGGAGATGCTTTTTCACAGTCATCGGGTAGTAGGTCCCGCCCTTGACCGTCGCGTCGTTGGAAATGACCAGGACGTGGCGGCCATGAACGAGTCCAATGCCTGCGATGACACCGGCACCGGGCGAATCGTCATTGTACATTCCATTTGCGGCCAAGGGTGCGATCTCCAGGAATGGGCTTCCCTCGTCCAACAAGTAATCGATACGTTCCCTGGGGAGAAGCTTGCCCCTCTTGATGTGGCGTTCGCGGGAGGCTGCGGGCCCGCCCAATGCCGCTGTTGCCAAGCGGTTCTTTAACTCCTCGACCAGGGCCCGCTGCGCTTCCTCGTTGGCCTCAAACGTGCCGCTGGCGGTTCCCGTCAAGCTGGCGATTGTCTCCATCGACCCCTGTTCCATTCCCGGCCACAGGCCATTTCGGTTAGTGCCACGTAACTGAAATTTAGGTTAGTCTTTATTAACTGTGATGTCCAGCACAGCAACGCCCGCTCTGCCGGCGTGGGCGCCAAGGAGGAGAACGTGACCGTAGGCCCGGAAACAAGCACCGACGGTAGCCGCACTGCCATGACGCAACGCAGCCACGCAAAGGAGCTACGCAGGTTGGCTTTGCTGTCCGCCGCCGCAGGGCTGTTCGCGGAAAACGGCTTCAGCCGGGTGTCCCTTGAGGACCTCGGCGCAGCAGCAGGCGTCAGTGGACCCGCTGTGTACCGCCATTTTCCCGGCAAACAAGCCGTGCTTGGCGAACTGCTCCTCAGCGTTAGCCGGGACCTCCTGGACGGCGGACTGCGAGTGGTCTCGGACGCTGGAACTCCCACGGAAGCCCTGCGGGGTTTGATCCGGTTCCAAGTGGACTTTGCCCTGAGCAACCCCGACGTCATCCGTGTGCAGGACCGGGATTTCAGCAGCCTCGGCGATGCCGACCAGGCCGAAGTACGGCAGTTGCAGCGCTCCTACGTTGAGACCTGGGTGGGAGTCCTCGGGAAAATCCACACAGGCACCGACACCGCCGAGCTCCGGGTACGCGCCCATGCCGCCTTTGGCTTGATCAACTCCACCCCACACTCAGTGCGCCACCACGGGAGGAAGATCGCCACGAAATCAGCCCGACCCATCCTCGAACAGATGGCATTTGCGGCGCTGACCGCGTAGGTAGGTGCCCGCACGCGAGCCGCTGGGCACGGCGTTGGTTACGCCGGCACGTGGTTTTCCACATAGGCCGGTTGGGGGCTGATCTGTAGGGGGTTCGGGGTGACAGGGTTTTCCTATGGACAGCGACGGGCAGGTGATGGAGCGGCGGACGGATTCGTCGGGCGCCGGCACTCTGCTTGCTGCCTCCGGTCAGGGTCCTGCAACGAGTCAGGGTCCCGCAACAACGAGTTTCGACGGTCCGGCCTCACCAGCGACGACCTCCCCAGCGACCGCCTCCCCTATCCCATGGACCCCTGATGGACCAGACACCACCGCCCGGCCGGGCGACCTTTCACATTGGTTGGAGGAAAGTGCCTCGGCGGTGGAAGAACTGCGCACCACAGCCACGACCGAGGCCGGGCTGCTGGGTTTCCAGGCGGCTGCGGATTTTGCTGGTCGGGTGGAGGAGCTGTCGCGGTCGTTGGAGTATTTGCAGGTCGTAGCGGCCCATGCGGTGGAACGGACCCGGAATGAAGCTCGAGGCGCCCAGTCCTCAGCCGAACCCGGCTGGCGCACGGGATGGACTGACGCCCCGGGCATTCAGGAGCACGCTGTCACCAGTAAGGCCGGTCAGGCCGCTCAGGCCGCTCAGGCCGCTCAGGCCGCTCAGGGCAGCGACGCTCCTGCGGTCGCCCGGACCGGGGACGCGGCCCTGCTCGATGACGGGTACCCGAACACGGCACAGTTCCTCCGCGCC
>NZ_JAJUKH010000012.1 GCF_021538675.1 Paenarthrobacter sp. AR 02 | reverse complement strand
ACCTCAGAAACCGAACGCCAAGCCTGTTACCAGGACTTCATCGAGCACTACAATCGCAGCAGGCCACACACGGCACTCAAAGGCGCCTCCCCAGCCAGCCGCGTCACCAACCTACCGGGTTAGTACATCTAGGTGGCCGTAGTCTTCCTTGGCTCCTGCCCTCTTTGCCATGAGATTGAAAGCGCATAAGTGTAGGCGCATTGCATTTCATGACGGTGAATTCGCGTTAGTTTATTCGATTGTCACTCAATCGCATTAAATGTCCAGTGGAATATGCTGCGCCCATTTCCGTGTGTGAGGATGAGAACTTCAAAAGGACATCCGTTATGCAATAACGGTCCGGGATGAAGGAAGTGCAGGGCAGGCGGTGGACCGTTCGGGGCGCACATGGAAATGGTGGAAGCGTAGTGACGGCCTGGATGCCGGGGAATTGACGTCCTTTGCCGCAGAAGAAAGTCCGACACCACTTCATGAATTCCTCGGGGTCGAACCTCATGGGGACGAACTGCCGGCAGCGGAGGTGTTCGAGCCTGAATCTTCGAGCGGAACGCCTCGGTACCAGGAGACCCGAACCATGTACTTCACGGATTCCAGCCATGACGAAAAAGAACAGGAAGAATCCATTATGAGCTCACTTGATGACGCCATGAAGCAACTGCTGTCCATAGAGGGCGCTACGGGGGCGGCCATCGTTGACTACTCCAGCGGGATGGCCCTGGCGCAGGGGGGAAACCCCGGCTTCGACCTCGGGGTGGCCGCGGCCGGCAACTCCAACGTGGTCAGTTCAAAACTGCGGACCATGGCGGATCTGAAGCTGGACAGCAACATCGAAGACATCCTCATCACCCTGGGCACCCAGTACCACCTGATCAACGTCCTGAACTCTGAAGGCTCCAAAGGCCTTTTCGTGTATTTGGTGCTTGATCGCACGTACGCGAACCTGGCCCTGGCACGCCACAAACTCAGCAGCATCTCCAAGGGCGTCAGTATCTAGCTCCTGCGTTTTGAACGGGAAAGGACGGCCGCGAATGCCGCGACCGTCCTTTTTCGTCATCAGTAACCACTTCCGGATAGCCGGCTGCTGTTCAGGTCATGACCCGCCGCGCGTCTCTGGTCCCCGACTCAAACTTCACGCCCAGCATGTGGTGGACCAAGACGTCCTCGTTCGTGTTGGCATTGGCCTCAATGGTGACCAGCTCGCCCTCGCGCATCACCCCAATCCGATGGCACCAGCCAACCAACTCCGACAAATCCGACGACAACAGGATGATCGCGACCCCGAGCCCGCTGAGTTCGCTCAGCATCTCGTAGACGACTTCCTTGGCGCCAATATCGATGCCACGGCTGGGGTGGCTGAGGATCAGCACATCGCAGCCGGCACTCATCCATTTGGCCAGCTGCACCTTTTGCCGGTCACCTCCGGAAAGTGTGTCCAAGGCACCGTGGATGTTGGTGGTGTTGATGCGCATGCGGCGAACCACTTCAACCACGCTCCGTAAGGTGGCGATCTCCTCCTCCAGGGCCCGGTTTGGGTTGCTCCCGCTCTGCAGGCCTTCGGTGATGCTGGCGTCGGTCGGCACCGACCCGGCCGAATCCGAGAGGTAGCCGATCTTCAGCCTGGCTGCGTCGTGGACCCCGCGGATCTCCACGCGCTCACCCCGTATGCGGATCTCGCCGGAGGTGCTTGGATGTACGCCTGCCAATGCCTCGACCAGCTGATATACGCCGGAGCGATGTGTTCCCACCAGTCCGAAAAACTCCCCCTTGGAGACGTCAAAGGAGACTCCCCTCACGGCGTCATCGACGCTAAGGTCGACCACGCGCAAGGCCTCCTCCGTGTCTGATCGCCCGGTGGGCCTGGCGTTGCCTTCCAGCTCGTGATTGAGGAGCAGGAACGCCAGTTCGTCGACGTTGGTCCGGCTGGCTTCCAGGACTTTATGGACCCTGCCATCCCTGAGCACGGCGATGCGGTGGGCGATGGAACGGACCTCGTCCAGGCGATGGGTGATGTAGATAATTGCGCGGCCTTGCCTGGTCAGCATGCGCAGGACCTGATGAAGGACGGCAACATCGTGGTCCGGAAGTGACGCGGCGACCTCGTCCATGATGACCAACTGGGCTTCTTCGGCAACCATCCTGAGAACTTCCACAAGAGCCTGCTCGGCGCGGATCAGGGTGCCCACTTTGGCGTCCGGATCCATGGTGACGCCGATGTCCCGGATCAGTTCGGCGGCCCGGCCGCGGAGTTCTTCATGGGGCTTGCCGGCCTGGAATGTTCCTCGAAAGATTGCCTTGGCGATGGTCAATTCCGGGTCCAACCGGAAGTTCTGCGGGATGAGCCCGACGCCGCAAGCTCGCGCTTCCTCTGCGGACTCAGGCCGATACTTCTCCCCCGCCAGCATGATGTGGCCGGCCTGGTGTTGATGGGTTCCTGCGAGGACGCCCATGAGCGTTGTTTTTCCGGCGCCGTTGGTTCCGATCATGCCGAGAATTTCGCTGCGATTCAGCGAAAGGCTGACCCCATTGAGGATTTGCCGTTGTTCATAGGACGCATGGATATCATCCGCATGCAGTAGTAAGTCCAAAGAAACTCCTGTGTGACAGGCCTCGAAGGAGGCGCTTTTCAGAGTCAATCAGACGTCCGGAACAAATGCAAAAGGAAAAGCGCGAAACAGATTTTTGAAATTCGTGACGCGGTTTTTGGTGATATTTATCTAATTGTCATCGAGCATTGTTCTACCTCGAAATGCAGCCGGAGACTTAAAGCGGAACGGCCCGGGACGCTGTCCCGGGCCGTTCCGTATGAGGCGATCTACTGCTGCTACTCGCCTGACTTGTTGAAGTAGTCAGAGCCGCCAACGTATTCGGTGTGTCCCGATTCCACGTCGGCGGTAACCATTTTGGCAACCTCCGCGGCAAACTCCTGTACGGAGTAGAGCTTTCCGGCTTCGGCGCGGCGTGCTTCGATGGCGCCTGGATTTGAACGGTCCAGGAGGGTGGCAGTCACTGTTCCTTCGATCATGTCACCGGAAACGACCACCAAGGAGATGCCCTTGTCGGCCAGGTTCGGCAGGAGGGCGCGCAGTGCGTCCTCGCCGGCACGCTTGCTCTTGGCAACGGGCTCGTATTCGGGCATCGTGGGCACGGTTTCCACAAAGTGGGCCTGGTGGCTGGTGACGAAGACAACCCGCGAGCCCTCCGGCATCAGCGGCACAGCGGCATTGAGCATGTTGACCTGGGCGTCGCGGTTCAATTTGAGCGCGTAGCCTTCCTCCATGCCGGATTCCATGCCGCCCGAAGCATTGAGCACCAGGATGTCCAAGGAGCCGAATTCCTCCATCGCGGTGCTGGCCAGGGCGTGTACGCCTTCGTCCGTGGTGAGGTCCGCTCCCACGGCCGCAGCCCGGCCGCCAGCCGCCTGGATGTCAGCTACAACCTTGTTGGCGCGGGGCGCCTTTTGGCGGTAGTTGACGACGACGGCGGCACCCTCGCCAGCGAGGATCTTGGCAACTTCCGCGCCGATACCACGGGAGGACCCCGTGACGATCGCGGTCTTGTTATCCAGCATTCCCATTCGTGCTCCTTTTGTTCACTTCATCCAAATTCCGTGGACTCGGTTTCCATCTTGCCAGTGGCACGGACCAAAGCCTTTGTCGCCCCCGGACAAAAAACTGCCGTAGTGGCTAGTGGCCCATTCCCAGTCCGCCGTCCACGGGGATGACAGCGCCTGAAATGTAGGCAGCCTCGTCGCTGGCTACCCAGCGGACGACGTCGGCTACTTCAGCTGCCTCCGCGAAGCGGCCGGCCGGAACGTTGGCCAGATACGACTTCTGCGTTTCTTCGGGCAGTTCCGCAGTCATGTCGGTATTGATGAAGCCCGGAGCTACGACGTTCGCGGTGATCCCGCGGCTACCGAGTTCGCGGGTCAGCGACCGCGCGATACCCACCATTCCGGCCTTGGACGCGGAGTAGTTGATCTGGCCAGGAGCGCCGTAAAGGCCCGACACGGACGAAATCAGGACCACGCGGCCCTTCCGCAAACGGATCATCCCCTTGGAGGCCCTCTTGATGACGCGGAATGCGCCGGTCAGGTTGGTGTCCAGGACCGACGTGAAGTCCTCTTCGCTCATGCGCAGCAGCAGGGTGTCCTTGGTGATCCCCGCATTCGCCACCAGCACCTCGACCGGGCCGTGCGCTTCCTCGATGATCTTGAATGCTGCATCAATCGAAGCTTCATCGGTCACGTCGGCTTTGACGCCCAGGATTCCCTCAGGCAGTTCTGTTTCACTGCGGTAAGTGACAGCGACCTTGTCGCCGTTGGCGAGGAAAGATTGGGCGATGGCGAGGCCGATGCCGCGGTTGCCACCGGTAATGAGGACGCTGCGGGGGGCCGATACTGCTTCAGACATACATGTGCTCCAGGTTCCGCGGCATTCGGTGCCGCTGCGGCAGGGATTTTCCTTTGTCGATCCTATCCGCCATGCGCAGCAACCTGCGGGCATGAAGGGCACTGCGCGGTTTGGGTGGCTACCGGCTTGGTGAGAGAATTGGAAGAGGCCTTTGGAGCGTGATGATTCAACTGTGACCCCAGGAAGCAGTCCCCTGCAGCAAGTGCCCGGAGATCCGGACGCTGTTTCCGGCGACCCCGAAGTCCACAGCATCACCGATGCGGCAGCTGCCCACTCCGAGGACATGCGCCAGCGCATGGCCAAGTATGCGATCGCCATGGGAATCCGCATGGTCTGCATCATCCTGATCTTTGTGGTGGACGGCTGGTTTAAAATCATCGCCATTGCAGGTGCTGTCTTCCTTCCTTGGATTGCCGTCGTCATCGCCAATGGCAGCGACAAGGCCGAGGTGCACAGCGAGTCCCTCCTGGATTACGTGGCGGTGCCGGAAATCGAAAGGCCATACCAAGCTGCGGACGATGGATCCGCGGACACGCCAACGGTGCTCCAAGGCGAGCTGGTGGATGATGATCCGCCGTCCAGCAGTGCCGAACACACCAGTGACGAAGCAAGCGAGGCCGGGAAACCCGGCGATGAACAGGCGACTTCATGAACATCTTTAGCCTCGGCGGACCTGGTCTGTCTGACCAGGAATCCCGACAGGCCCAGGGACGGGCGACATGCTCGAGGAAGGGATGCCGTGCCGGTGCTCAGTGGCAGCTTCTGTGGAACAACCCACGCATCCATACTCCCGAGCGGCGGAAAGTGTGGCTCTCCTGCGGGGACCACCGGGAGTGGCTGGAAGACTACCTTCAGACCCGCGGCCTGTGGAAGGAAACCGTGCCCTTCGTGGCCCACCAGGACCCTGCGAACGAGGCCGGCTGAATGTACCGTTTCCTGTTCTCCAGCAAGTGGCTGGGATATTTTGTCCTGGCCGTGATCTTTGCCACCGCATGCGTCTTCCTGGGGCGCTGGCAGATGGACCGCAGGGCCGAGACCCTTGCCGAAATCAACCGCGTGGTCAGCAACTACTCAGCGAACCCCATCCCCTTCTCTGAGATCAGTGACCAGTTCCGTGCCCTGGACCCCGAACGCGAGTGGACACAGGTCCAGCTGCGGGGCAGCTACGACCTCGACGGGCAGCGGGTCGTCCGTAACCGTCCGCTGAACGGCCAGCCGGGCTACGACGTCGTGGTTCCCTTCCGGCTAAGCACCGGCGAGAACGTGGTGATTGACCGTGGCTGGTTGCCGATCGGCAACAACACGCCCGGCCGACCCGACGTCGTGCCGGCTCCTCCGGCGGGCGAAGTCACCGTAGTCGCCCGGCTGAAACCTGCCGAGCCGAAGCTTGACCGCGGCGCCGTGGATGGGCAGCTCGCCTCAATCGACCTTGCCGGCTTCGCCAAAGAACTCCCGTACCCCATCGCCACGGGAGCCTACGGGCAGTTGGCCAGTGAGGATCCCGCGGTGCAACCGATGCCCACTCCGTTCCCGAAGCCGGCCACGGAAGAGGGTACGCACCTTTCGTACTCCTTGCAATGGTTCGCTTTCGGTGTGCTGATGTTTATCGGTTTCGGCTATGCCGCCCGCCAGCAGGCCCGCAACGCGGCAATCGACGCCGAAGAGGAAGAGGACGACGGGATCATTGCCGCCGCCGGCGGGACACCCAAGCCCCGCACCCCGGTGGCGCGAAAGAACAAGAGGCCCACGTCCGAAGAAGAGGAAGACGCCATCCTTGATGCCCAAGGCTACTGAATGATTCCGGATCCTGTACTGAACGTAAAGTCAGCCCTGACTGCCGCCGGAGTTTCGGACACGGTGCAAATCTTCGAGGACAAGGTTCCCACGGCGGCCGCCGCTGCTTCCGTGTTGGGCTGCGACGTCGCCGCAATCACCAACAGCCTGATCTTCGAGCTCGACGGAGCTCCCCTGCTCATCCTTGCCAGCGGCGCCGCCAAGGTTGATACAGCATTGGTTGCAGCACAGTTGGGCACGGGCAAGATCCGCCGCGCCACACCGGAATTCGTGCTGAAGCACACCGGTCAGGAAGTTGGCGGTGTAGCCCCCATAGGCCACCCTCAAAAACTCCGAACCATCCTTGACAGTTCGCTGCGGGAATTCCCACTGCTCTGGGCAGGAGCCGGAGACCACAACTCCATGTTCTCTATCAGCTACGAAGAGCTGGCGCGCATCACCGACGCCGAACCTTTGCCGGTCCGCTAGGCGACGCTTACGCCAGCGTAATGAGGTCCAGGTAGTCCTCGTTCCAGTGGTCCTCAACGCCGTCAGGAAGCAGCACTACGCGTTCCGGGTTCAGCGCCGACACGGCACCTTCGTCGTGGCTGACCATGACGACGGCGCCGCTGTAGTTCTTGAGCGCGCCCAGGATTTCGGCGCGGCTGGCAGGGTCGAGGTTGTTGGTGGGTTCGTCCAGCAGCAGAACGTTGGCGCTGGAGGCAACGATGGTGGCCAGGGCCAGGCGCGTCTTTTCTCCACCCGAAAGCACACCGGCGGGCTTGTCGACGTCGTCGCCCGAGAAAAGGAACGAACCCAGGATGCCGCGGACTTCGGCGTCTTTCATGTCCGGCGCCGATGAGCGCATGTTCTCGAGAACGGTGCGATCAACATCCAGGGTTTCGTGCTCCTGGGCGTAGTACCCCACCTTGAGGCCGTGCCCGGGGATGATGTCGCCTGTGTCGGGCTTGTCGACTCCGGCGAGCATGCGCAGCAGGGTGGTCTTGCCGGCACCGTTGAGGCCCAGGATAACCACCTTGGAGCCACGGTCGATGGCCAGGTCCACATCCGTGAAGATTTCCAGCGAGCCGTAGGACTTGCTGAGTCCTTCGGCCGTGAGAGGGGTCTTGCCGCACGGTGAAGGATCCGGGAAGCGCAGTGCTGCTACGCGATCGTTCTCACGGACAGCTTCCAGGCCGCTAAGGAGCCGCTCGGCACGCTTGGCCATGTTCTGGGCTGCTACTGCCTTGGTGGCCTTGGCCCGCATCTTGTTCGCCTGGTCGATCAGGACCTGGGCCTTCTTTTCGGCGTTGGCACGTTCGCGCTTGCGGGCGCGCTCGTCGGTTTCGCGCTGGAGCAGGTAACGCTTCCAGTCCATGTTGTAGTAGTCGATCTGGGCGCGGTTGGCATCAAGGAGGTAGACCTTGTTGACGGTGGCCTCGAGCAGGTCCGTGTCGTGGCTGATCACGATCAGGCCGCCCTGGTGGTTCTTCAGGAAGTCCCGGAGCCAGGTGATGGAGTCGGCATCCAAGTGGTTGGTGGGTTCGTCCAGAAGCAGGGTTTCTGCGTCGGAGTAGAGGATTCGTGCCAGTTCCACGCGGCGGCGCTGTCCACCGGAGAGGGTTTTCAACGGCTGGTTCAGGAGGCGGTCCGGCAGCGCCAGGTTCGAAGAGATCGCCGCGGCTTCGGCTTCGGCAGCGTAACCTCCGCCTGCCAGGAATTCTGCCTCGAGACGGTCGTAACGGCCCATGGCTTTACGCTGGACGGCGGCGTCCTCGCTGGCCATGTCCTCGTGTGCCTTCTTGAGTTTGCCCACCACGACATCCAAGCCACGGGCGGAGAGGATACGGTCGCGGGCGAGCTGCTCCATGTCGGGTGTCCGCGGATCCTGCGGCAGGTAGCCGATCTCGCCGCTGCGGGTTACCTTGCCGCCAGCGGGGAGCCCTTCGCCTGCGAGGACGCGGGTGAGGGTGGTTTTGCCGGCACCGTTGCGCCCAACGAGGCCAATCTTGTCCCCTTTGTCCACCCGGAAGTTAACCTGGTCCATGAGCAGGCGTGCGCCGGCGCGGAGTTCGAGGTCCTGGACGGTAATCAATTCGGGTGATGCCTTTCAATGGGGAACGCCTGCGGGGACCGGTGGGCCCGGTCAGGTGCGGAGCCTGACAGCTGCGGCGGGGTGGGCTGTGAGAACAGCCTGTTCAAGTCTACCGGTACCCTGGCCGGGGACTGGCATTTGCCCGCCCAGCGAAATTTTGGGGCACCCTTCAAAGATTCCGCGGCGTGTGTTGTGGGAAGGCTCCAAAATGAGGGTCCCGTGGCGTCCGTACCCTCGAAGACAGGGGGAAGTTCCGCACACACCGCACCGCATCACACCTGATTGGACCCTTCATGAGCCAGACCGACTCTGCCACAGCGCAGCGCACCACTACACCGGACCGTCGGCGGTGGACCGCTACTGATATCGGCCTTATCGCCGTCTTCGCAGCGCTCGTCGCAGCCTCCTCGATCGTCCCCGGAATCCCGGTGGGAGCATTGGGAGTCCCGATCACCTTGGTGACCCTCACCGTGATGCTCAGCGGACTGGTGTTGGGTGCTGGACGCGGTTTCGCCGCCGTCGGGCTTTATGTCCTGCTCGGCCTGGCAGGGTTGCCCATCTTCAGTGGTGGACGCAGCGGCTTGGGGATCCTGGCGACACCTTCCGCAGGCTACATTGTGGCCTTCCCCTTGGCCGCTGCCGCTACCGGCTACCTGGCCGCCGTCGTGATCCGCCGGACGGTGAAGTACCGGGGGCTGTGGCTTTTCGCCGCCGCCATGGTCAGCAGCGTCGTCATCATCCACGGTCTCGGTGTACTGGGCATGATGGTGAACGGCAAACTGGACTTTGGCAAGGCTTTCGTTGTCGACCTGGCCTTCTACCCGGGAGACATTCTCAAGAACGTGCTTGCCGTGGTCATTGCACTTGCTATCCACAAGGCCTTTCCTGATGTCCTGGTCCGTCGGGTCAAGTAGGCCAGGAACTATCACCGCATGAATTCCATCCATTTCGACGGCGTCTCGGTACGCGTTTCGGTCGACGGCAGCGACACTGCCAAGACCCTACTGCATGACGTTTCGCTGGAGCTCACTGAGCGGCGCATAGGCGTCATAGGGGCCAACGGTTCCGGCAAGTCCACACTGCTGCGCCTGCTCAATGGCTTGGTTGCACCCAGCGAGGGCAGGATCGTAGTCCACGGCGATGACACCGTGGCGAACGTTCGCAGGATTCGGCGAAACGTGGGTTTCGTGTTTACCGATCCCCTGTCGCAGCTGGTCATGCCGACGGGCCGTGAAGACGTAGAGCTTTCACTCCGCCGTTCCATCAAGAACTCCAAAGAACGCGCTGCCCGGGCCGAAACAGTCCTTGCCCGTTTCGGCCTCCTGGGCCTGGCCGACCAGAGTATTTACGAACTTTCCGGCGGAGAACGGCAGTTGCTGGCGTTGGCGGCCGTCCTGGCGGTTGACCCCAAGGTGCTGGTCCTCGACGAACCATCCACGCTGCTGGACCTGCGCAACCGGGAACTCCTTCGCCGCACCATCGCAGGCCTGGACCAGCAGGTCATCATGTCCACCCACGATTTGGACCTGGCGATGGATATGAACCGTGTCCTGGTTGTCGAGTCGGGCCGGATAGTATTCGACGGCGATGCGGAAGAAGGCGTCGCACGGTACCGGATGCTGTGCGCGGCGGCGCTGGACGAGCTTCCGACCAGCAGCAGGAAAGGCGACGTGCCGAGGTGAGGGGCCATGGTTTCCTGATCGCCAACTACGTTCCCGGGAACTCCGTGATCCATCGCGCACCCCTGTTGCTGAAGTTCCTGGTGGTTGCTGCCTGCGGGGCAGCATCCTTCCTGGTGGTCGACTGGGCCGTTTCCCTGGTGGTCTTCTGCATCATGTGTGGCCTGTTCCTGCTCAGCGGAGCAGGCCTGCGGCGACTGGCCGGAGCCATCCGGATGGTGGCGCCTATCGTGCTGGTCATTGGATTGTTCCAGTGGTGGCAACTCGGAGGACCCACGGCGGCCCGGATCGTCCTCAATATCCTGGTGTGCGTGGTGGCAGCATCCGTGCTCACGGCCACCACTCCGGTGCAGGACCTCTTGGATGGCGTTGTCTCACTGGCCAAGCCGTTCCGGCGCTTTGGAGCCGACCCCGAACGCTTTGCCCTGACCATCGCCGTGATGCTGCGGAGCATTCCGTTCATCGCCGGAGCTTTCGCCGATGTGCGCGACTCAGCCCGGGCCCGTGGCCTGGAGCGCAACCCCCGGGCCTTGGTGCTCCCTGTCTTCATCACTACCGTGGCGTACGCCCGGCAGACGGGCGATGCGTTGGCTGCCCGCGGCCTGGGTGAGCCGGAAGACCCGTTAGAGCCTTGAGTACCGCATAAGTGCAGCTGTTCCCATGCCGCCAGCGATGCTGATCATTGCCAGCCCCAAGGGCGACTCCCTCGACTGCAGGTACCGGCGGCGCGCCTGGGCCATGAGGCGAGTCACCAGGACCGCCCCCGACGCACCGTAGGCGTGGCCCAGCGCCAACGCTCCACCGTCCAGGTTCGCCCGTTGCGGCGGGATCCCCAGATGGTCCAGGCACGCAATAGTCTGGGCAGCAAATGCTTCATTGAATTCGACGAGGTCGACGTCGTCCGGTGCCACGTCGAGTTCCGACAGGAGCTTTTCGGCCGCGTACGCAGCACCGATGCCCAGGAGTTCCGGATCTACACCGCTGGTATCACAGCCCAAAACCAGCAAGCCGTCCTTCGCGCCCATGGCCCGTGCGCGCTTGAGGGACGTAACGACGACGGCGGAGGCACCGTCCGCGTCGAAACACGAATTCCCTGCTGTGACTGTTCCTCCGGGCACGAAGGCCGCAGGAAACCGCGCCATCATCGGCGCGCGAAGCGAGGGACGGGGACCATCATCCCGGGCCACCGACGTTCCACGGTCACCCAGGGGGACCATCTCGTCCACGAACCTGCCGTCTTCCTCAGCGCTGAGCGCCCTCTGATGGCTGCGGAGCGCGTAATCGTCCTGTCGTTCCCGCGATACCCCATATTTCCGTGCCACGTTTTCGGCTGCCACCCCCATATCCGGGTCGCTGTACTGCATTGGCACAAAGGCGGCGCGCGAGTAGAAGTCCAGGCCGCCGTCGTCGTTCCTGTTGCCCCGGGCGGGAGCGGTACTGATGCTTTCAACGCCACCGGCCAGGTACAGCGGGTCGCCTCCGGCCGACACCAGCCTGGACGCCAACGCAATGGCGTCCAGTCCCGAGCCGCACTGCCGGTCCACCGTGAGTCCAGGAACCGAGATTGGCAAACCGGCCTGCAGCGCGGCGAAGCGCGCCACATTTCCCCCGCCGCCCACCGCGTTGCCGATGATGACGTCGTCCACCGCGGCGGCATCCACGCCCGCCGATTCAACCAACGAACGGATCACTGGCGCCAGGAGGTCCGGCGCGCGGAAGTGCTTCAATTGGCCACTGGCACGGCAAATGGGGGTACGGAGCGCCGCTATGATCACCGGTTGGAGGGACTCGTCCGTGTGCACGTTCATGGGTGCTGAGTCAGCCAAGGGGCTGCGCCCGCGGGTCGTGGTTCTTGATCCAGTCCAAAAGGACACTCCTGCTGATTTTGCCCCGGTCCGTCATGGGCAGCTCCGCGAGCACGAAAAACTGCAGCGGCCACTTGTCCCTTGCCAGCAGTCCGTCCAATCCGGTGCGCAGCTGCGTCGCGGTGACGGCTCCGTAGGCAGGTACGACGCCGGCAATCACCTTTTGCCCGCGGATATCGTCAGGCTCCCCGGCAGCAACAGCCACTTCTATCCCCGGAACCGAGGCGAGGGCAAGCTCCACCTCGTGCGGGTAGACGTTCTTACCGGCAGTAAGGATCATGTCCGAGCGCCGCCCCAGGATATGGAGGGTCCCGTCCTCCACATAGCCTTGGTCACCCACGGTGTCCCAACCGTCCAGGCAACGCAGGGCCTGCCCGTCATCGCCCCACAGGTAGCCGTTGCTGACCATTGCACTGCGCACGCTGATGTTTCCGTGCCGGCCGTCGGGAAGGGACCGGCCCTTGTCATCCAGGATGCGCAGTTCCACGCCTGGAAACGGCTTGCCAATGCCGGTGCCGCCGGCGTCGAGCCGTTCGCCCGCAGGGAGCCGGGTACCGGATACGAAACTCAACTCCGAGGCGCCGTAGTACTCGTAAATTGCGGCATGCGGGGCCCATCGCCGGGCCGCTTCCAAGGTGCGGGCGTCCAACTTTGAACCCGCGCAAATGATGCTTCGAAGGCCCGAAGCGTCAACATCCCCCGCAAGGCCACGTTCGCTGAGCAGCCGCAGCATGGTGGGTGCAAGGACCAGGCGCGTGATGCCGTCATGGCTGATTGCGGAGTGTGCTTCACCCACGTCGAAGGATTCAAGCGTGTGGAAGGCCGCTCCCGCGTACAGGCACTCCGAGAGGGCGTACAGGTTAAGGCTGGCTGACAACGGTCCCGGGGCCAATGTCCGGTCCGATGTTGTGAGGCCAAAGAACTCTATGGATGCTTCGAAGGACGCCTGCCACGAGCTGCGCGAACGCGTGAAGGCCTTGGGGATGGACGTGGTTCCGGAGGTGAGGCCGATGAGGAACGTGCTGGACGGATCACCGTCATGAAGTCCCAAACCTTCGGCGGCACCCGGGTCCAGGATGCGTTCCGTCACTTCGGCAACCATGTGGGCCGGCCATTGCGGATCAAGGACAGCACACCGCCGTTCCCCGGCCACGGCCGCCGCATAACGTTCCACGAAACGCAATGAGTTGGGTTCGGCAAGAACAGTGGTGGCGCCCGCAGTGCCGAGCAGCGCTGCTGCGGCGTCGCGGAGTCCGGCCCAGGTGAGCCCGGCATTTCCCACGACGACGGCGGTGTCGTGTGGGCGCTCATCGGCCCAGAGCTGAAGTTTGTCCAGGAATGGCATCCAGCCAATTTTACGGCAGTGTCCAACACCAAGCACCAAAAGTGACGTCTATTCTGACTGTATGAGTTTCAATGACGGTGCGCAGCTTGACCCTTCCCAGGTGGAAGACCGACGTGGCAGCGGGATGGGCCGCGGAACCAAGATCGGTGGTGGAATCGGTGGCGGCATTGTGGTGTTGCTCCTGGCCCTTTTCGGGATCAACCCCAGCATCCTGGGAGACCTGACGGGCGGCGGTACCCAACCGCCTGCCATCGAAAGCGGTACCGCAGGCGCCGGCGGCCTCCAGGAGTGCCAGACAGGCGCCGACGCCGACAAGCGACTGGATTGCCGGATCACGGGCACGGTGAACAGCCTCAACGCGTTCTGGCCGACGTATCTGGCCCAGTACAACGTGAAGTATTCCCGCCCCGGGACCGTCATTTTCAGCCAAGCAACCAACACTGGCTGCGGCCCCGCCACAACGGATGTGGGCCCTTTTTACTGCCCCACGGACGTGAAAGCCTATTTCGATCCCGGCTTCT
Organism: Paenarthrobacter sp. AR 02; assembly: GCF_021538675.1. Lineage (GTDB taxonomy): Bacteria > Actinomycetota > Actinomycetes > Actinomycetales > Micrococcaceae > Arthrobacter. The sequence continues at coordinate 144,926 of NZ_JAJUKH010000012.1, read as the reverse complement.
TCGATGAACTGGTGACTCGCTTCGGCTCCTCGGGTGGTCCCCTGGCGCAGGAATATGTGGTGGCCCACGAATTTGGACACCACGTGCAGAACATCCTGGGCAACCTCGACAAGGCCCAGCAGGACCCGCAGGGTCCCCAGTCCGGTGGTGTCAGGGTGGAACTGCAGGCCGATTGCTACGCAGGATTGTGGGTCCGGCATGCAACGACGCAAACCGATGCCAGCGGTAAGCCGTTCCTGGATCCACTGACCGAACAGGACCTGCAGGACGCGCTCTCGGCTGCCTCCGCCGTCGGCGATGACCGCATCCAAAAGGCGGCTACCGGACGTGTGTCCCCTGAATCATGGACGCACGGTTCCAGCGCCCAACGGCAAAAGTGGTTCTACCAGGGCTACTCCACGGGTGACATCAACAAGTGCGACACGTTCGGAGTTGCGGCTCCCTAGGTAGCCGGGCGTTAACAAAAGAATGGTTCCGGGCACAGCGCCCGGAACCATTCTTTTGCCCGCCGGCAGCGGGTGAAACATGCTGATCAGATGTTGAAGCCGAGGGCCCGCATCTGGTCCTTGCCGTCGTCGGTGATCCGCTCGGGACCCCACGGCGGCATCCAAACCCAGTTCAGGCGCCAATCGTCAACGACTCCGTCAAGGGACTTGCCGACCTGCTCTTCAAGCACGTCCGTCAACGGGCAGGCCGCTGTTGTCAGTGTCATGTCGATCAGGAGGGCGCCGTCCTCTTCGGAGTACTTGAGCCCGTAGAGGAGTCCCAAGTCCACGACATTGACTCCAAGTTCCGGGTCAATGACGTCCTTGAGCGCTTCCTCGACGTCTTCGAGGCTGGTGCGCGCCGCGTTGATTTCGGTCATGGAATGATCCTAACTAGGCCTGTACGGCAGGAGCAACGGCAACGCCGGCGCCTGCGGCGTAGCGGTCGTAGCCCTCTTCTTCAAGGCGGTCTGCCAACTCGGGGCCGCCCTCTTCCACAACTTTGCCGTCAACGAAGACGTGAACGAAGTCGGGCTTGATGTAGCGCAGGATGCGCGTGTAGTGGGTGATGAGCAGGGTGCCCATGTTGCCCGTTTCGTGCGCGCGGTTAACGCCTTCAGATACAACCTTCAGGGCGTCGACGTCGAGGCCGGAGTCGGTCTCGTCGAGGACGGCGAACTTCGGCTTGAAGAGTTCCAGCTGAAGGATCTCAACACGCTTCTTCTCGCCACCGGAGAAGCCCTCGTTGACGTTGCGCTGCGCGAAGTCAGCGTCGATGCGAAGCTGCTGCATCGCTGCCTTGACGTCCTTGGTCCAGGTGCGCAGGGCCGGTGCTTCGCCGTCGATTGCGGTCTTGGCGGTACGCAGGAAGTTGGTCATGGTCACGCCGGGAACCTCTACCGGGTACTGCATGGCCAGGAAAACGCCTGCACGTGCACGCTCGTCGACGCTCATCTCCAGGACGTCTTCGCCGTCCAGGGTGATGGTACCGCTGGTCACCGTGTAACGCGGGTGGCCGGCGATGGTGGAGGCGAGGGTGGACTTGCCCGAACCGTTGGGACCCATGATCGCGTGGGTTTCACCGGTCTTGATGGTCAGGCTGACGCCCTTCAGGATCTCCTTGGTGCCCTGCTCCGTCTCAATGCTGACGTGCAGGTCCTTGATCTCAAGAGTTGACATGCTCTTCTTTCTTTTCGTTCGTAAGTCTGGCGGTACTGAGTGCTCAGTAGTTATCTACCGAGGCACCGTTCACAACGTTGGTCACGTCCACGTAGACGTCGTCGCCATCGATGGTGACGGCGAAAACCGGGACGGGGTCATAGGCAGGCAGCTGGAGGGGCTGGCCGCTGCGCAGGTCGAACTGGGAACCGTGTCCCCAGCACTCGATTGCACAGCCTTCAACCTCGCCTTCGGACAGTGAGATGTCTGCGTGCGAGCAGGTATCGCCGATGGCGTGGATTTCGCCCATCGAGTCCCTCACGATGGCTACGGGGTAGTCATCGATCAGGACGCGCAGCGCCTGCTTGACCTGGATGTCATTGGCGTTGCATACCAGTTCGCCCTTGGTTTCTTCACTCATGGTTGTCCTGCCTGGCCTGTCTTAGTTATCGGTCGCGGCGAGTTCGCGCTCAACAGCTGCGGTCAGGCGCTCTTCGATTGCCGGAACCTTGATCTGCTGGATGATCTCGTTGAGGAAGCCCCGGACTACCAGGCGGCGGGCAACCTTTTCGGGAATGCCACGGGCCATCAGGTAGAACAAGTGCTCGTCATCGAAGCGGCCGGTGGCGCTGGCGTGGCCGGCACCCTCGATCAAACCGGTTTCGATTTCCAGGTTCGGCACGGAGTCTGCGCGGGCGCCATCGGTGAGGACCAGGTTGCGGTTGGCCTCGTAGGTGTCAGTGCCTTCTGCTTCCTTGCGGATGAGGACGTCGCCGACCCACACGCTGTGTGCATTCCGACCCTGCAGTGCGCCCTTGTAGAGGACCCTCGACTTGCAGTTGGCCACCGCGTGGTCAACGAACAGGCGCTGCTCCAGGTGCTGCCCGGCATCGGCGAAGTAGAGACCGAACATCTCGACGTCGGCGCCCGGTGCGGTGAAGCGGGTGGACGGGGTAACACGCACGAGGTCGCCGCCAAGGCTGACCACGATGTGCTTGAACTTGGCGTCGCGGCCGATTTTTGCCTGCTGCGAGGAAGCATGAACCGCTGTGTCAGCCCATTCCTGGAGCGAAACAACGGTCAGCTCAGCACCGTCTTCGACGATGATCTCGACGTTCTCGGACACCACGGCAGTTCCCTGGTGGTCGAGGACGACAACAGCCTTGGAGAAGCGCTCCGCCACAATCACGATGTGCTGGGCTGACGGTGCCTCGCCGGCGCCGGTGACCAGAACCGAAACTTCGCTTTCGGCCTGCAGCTCGGCAGGCACGGTGACGACCGTGGCTTCGGCAAAGTTCTCCCACGCATTGGCGGACACGAGGTCCTCCGGGATTGCTGCCTGGCCAATCCGCTTGTCGTCGCGGCCAACAGTCTCAACCACGACGCCGGCAGGCGCCGTGACGCTGACAGTGGGAGCTGCACCGTTGAGCACCTCGGTGTGGAGGCCGCGCAGGCGCTTCAGCGGGGTGAAGCGCCAGTCTTCCTCGAGGCCGTTCAACGGCTTGAAGTCAGCCAGCTTGTACGAAGTGAGACGGCCTGCACGGGAGCTGTCAGGGATGCCCACGCCGCCACCGTGCGAGTGGCTCTTGGCCGAAGCGCCACCGAGCGGGCCGGCGGAAGGCTGCTCCGCCGTCGTGCTGGTGTTTGTTCCGGTGTTGACGGGCGAGAGGTTCTCGCCTTCCTCGGTGAAGCCGTCGATAAACGGCTGGGCCGAGGGCGCGCCGATGCGCGCCTTTTCTGTTGTGATATCAGTCATTGTTAACCGACGGACCCTTCCATCTGCAGTTCAATCAAGCGGTTCAGCTCAAGGGCGTATTCCATGGGGAGTTCACGGGCGATCGGCTCGATGAAGCCGCGCACGATCATGGCCATGGCCTCGTCTTCGGGCATGCCGCGGGACATCAGATAGAAGAGCTGCTCTTCGCTGACGCGGGAAACGGTGGCCTCGTGGCCCATGACAACGTCATCCTCGCGGATGTCGATGTACGGGTACGTATCCGAGCGGGAAATGGTGTCCACCAGGAGGGCATCGCAACGGACCGTGTTGGCCGAGTGCTTGGCGCCCTCGCGGACCTGGACCAGGCCGCGGTAAGCTGCACGGCCGCCGCCGCGGGCCACGGACTTGGAAATGATGGAGCTCTTGGTGTTCGGGGCGATGTGAACCATCTTGGAACCCGTGTCCTGGTGCTGGCCCTCGCCTGCGAAGGCGATGGAGAGCGTCTCACCCTTGGCGTGCTCGCCAACGAGGTAGACGGCCGGGTACTTCATGGTCACCTTGGAACCGATGTTGCCATCGATCCACTCCATGGTGGCACCCTCTTCGCAGATGGCGCGTTTGGTCACCAGGTTGTACACGTTGTTGGACCAGTTCTGGATGGTGGTGTAGCGGACGCGTGCGCCCTTCTTCACCACGATCTCCACAACCGCCGAGTGCAGGGAATCCGAGGTGTAGATCGGAGCCGTGCAACCTTCGATGTAGTGAACGTAGGAGTCTTCGTCGGCGATGATGAGCGTGCGCTCGAACTGGCCCATGTTTTCGGTGTTGATTCGGAAGTAGGCCTGCAGCGGGATATCGACGTGCACCCCCTTCGGTACGTACACGAATGATCCACCGGACCATACGGAAGTGTTCAGCGAAGCGAACTTGTTATCGCCCACCGGGATGACGGTGCCGAAGTACTCCTGGAAGATCTCGGGGTGCTCGCGCAGTGCGGTGTCGGTGTCCAGGAAGATGACGCCCTGGGCTTCCAGGTCCTCACGGATCTGGTGGTACACGACCTCGGATTCGTACTGTGCCGCGACACCGGATACCAAGCGGCTGCGCTCAGCTTCGGGGATGCCGAGCTTCTCGTACGTGTTGCGGATGTCTTCGGGAAGGTCTTCCCACGTTGCCGCCTGCTTCTCGGTGGAACGCACAAAGTACTTGATGTTGTCGAAGTCGATGCCGGAGAGGTCTGCACCCCAGGTGGGCATGGGCTTGCGGTCGAAGTACTTCAGGCCTTTGAGGCGCAGATCGAGCATCCATTCGGGCTCGTTCTTCTTCGAGGAGATGTCGCGGACGACCTCCTCGTTGAGGCCACGACGGGCATTTGCGCCTACGTCGTTTTTGTCGGCCCAGCCGTACTCGTAGTTTCCGATACCGTGCAGTTCGGGATTCTTCTCCAGAATCTCCGAGATCACAGTGCCGTCGGCTACCGCTTTCTCTGCTATTTGGTCCGTCATCACGGCCTTTCTTGCTGGTTGTTTGATTCCTGGTACGGGTTCCCGGACTGCACTTCGACGCCTGTAGGCACCGTGGCAGCCAAGCGCCCGGTAGGTATATGGGTGGTGCAGACGTGTCCGCCCTGCGCGAGCGTGGACAGCCGCCGGACATCGACACCGACCAAGCGTGAAAAGACCTTGGTCTCGGTGTCGCAAAATACGGGAAATTCCGCAGCGAGCCGCTGGATGGGGCAGTGTCCCTGGCACAGTTGCACGCTCGACAATGCCGCAGGAAGGGGTGCCTTGGCTTCGATGGAATGAGCTGAAGCGACGAATCCGTCGCGGCTCAGGGCCATTGACAGGGCCAAGGCCCGGGCTGTGATGTCGTCCCCTGCCGCTTCCACTTCCGGGGCGTACCGGCGTTCCATATCCGAGAAGCGTTCTTCTGCGTACTCGCGGACCGCGTCTTCGCCGGCCAGCTCCTGGAGGCGCCGGAGCGCGGAACTGGCGATGTTCAGGTAGTCGTCGCCGAGCTTGGACTGTCCTTGGGAGCTGAGCACGTACCGGCGTGCGGGGCGGCCGGCGCCGGATCCGGCCTTCGCTACCCGCTTGACCTCGATGACGCCCGAGCGTTCCAGGTGGTCAAGGTGCCTGCGAACAGCGGCGGGCGTAAATCCGAGGAGATCACCGAGCTCGGCGGCACTCACGGGACCGTTCTCAAGCACGGCGCTGAGGACACGGTCACGGGTGCGGTCATCCGCGTCCGGCAACGCAGGCGCGGCAACGGGTGCCCCTGCTGCTGCAGCATGCCGTTTAGGGGGCATGGAAACTGGACTGCTCATGGAATACACAACACAATCATGTCGTAATTTGTTTCATGCATCCAGTAAGGCAAGACTGACCTCAGGCTGCCCACCAAGTGTGACCGTACTACTTCACGTAGAATACTTTGGTGCGATCACCCGAATCCCCTGTCCTCACCATAGACGGACTAATTAAGGATGTAGGCCCTTTGGCCTCCCTTGACGGCAAAATGCTCCGGGTAGTCAGCGGACTGTCCCTGGTGGCTGAGCGCGGCCAAGTGACGGCCCTGCTTGGAGCCAATGGCGCAGGCAAGACCACCACCCTTGAGTGTGCCCAGGGACTGCAGAAGCGGACCGGAGGCAGCATCTCCCTTCTCGGTGAGGACCCGGACACGGCGGGTGCCCATCTGAGGTCCCGGGTCGGCGTGATGCTCCAGGACGGTGGCCTGCCGCCGTCGGCCCGTCCCATCCCGTTGCTTCGGCACATCGCCGGAATGTACCAAAACCCCATGGACATCGACGCGCTGGTGGAGCGGCTCGGCATCAACCAGTTCAGCCGGACCACTGTCCGCCGGCTCTCCGGGGGCCAAAAGCAGCGGTTGGCCTTGGCAGCGGCTTTGGTGGGAAACCCCGAAATCCTGTTCCTGGATGAGCCAAGCGCGGGACTGGATCCGCAATCGCGGCAGGTGGTCTTCGACCTGATTGCGGAACTTCGCGACGCCGGTATGGGGATCGTCCTGACGACGCACCTCATGGACGACGCCGAACGCCTTGCGGATTATGTCTACATCATCGACGGCGGCCATAACGTCGTGGAGGGTACTGTTGCCGATCTCCTCCGGCACGACCACGGTACTGAGGCCAGCATTGGCGAGCGGACCCTGTACTTCGACGCTCCCCCCGGCCTGGACTTCACAGGGGTCCTTGGCCGCGAGCTGCGGGTCAGCGAGAACCGGTCAGGCAGTTACTCAGTTACCGGCGAACTCACTCCAGGTGACCTGGCCGCCCTGACCGCATGGTGGGCTGAACGGGGCATCATGCCCGCGTCGCTGCGACTGGAAGCCCGCAGCCTTGAAGACGTGTTCCTTGACATCTCCGGAAGGGACGTCCGATGAGCAAACTGCTAACACCCAACGCCGGGCCGGCTTCGTTGCCCCGCAGGATCATGCAGCAAGGGCGCTACGAAACCATCACTATGCTCCGCAATGGCGAGCAACTCATCCTCGCGATCGTCCTGCCGCTGATGGCGCTGGTGGGTTTGGTTGTTACCCCCCTGCTCGACGGCCTTGGCGGTTCCCGGGTAGATGTTGCCACTCCAGGAATCCTGGCCCTATGCGCCATGTCGACAGCCTTTACCGGCCAGGGCATCGCCACGGGTTTCGACCGCCGCTACGGGGTGCTGCGTTTCCTCTCCACCACTCCCCTCGGCCGGACCGGGCTGATCGCCGGTAAAGTCCTGGCAGTCCTGGTGGTCCTGGTACTCCAGGTCCTGGTGGTGGGGGCCGTTGCGGGCTTCCTGGGGTGGCAGCCCAGTCCCGAAGCCTGGCTTCCTGGACTTGGCCTGCTGGTGCTAGGCGCTGCGTCCTTCACTGCATTGGGTCTGCTGGTGGCCGGCACTGCTCGCCCTGAGGCTACCCTGGCCATCACCAACCTGGTGTGGATACTCTTCGGGGCCCTGGGTGGAATCGTCGTACCGGCCCAACGCCTCCCCGCCCTGGTGCAGAGCATTGTGCACTACCTTCCATCCGGAGCGTTGGGCGAGGCCATGCGGGAAGCGTTCCTGCACGGTAGCGTCGCCCTGCCCGCCGTCCTGGTCCTCCTCCTGTGGACGGTACTGGCCGGTGCCGCGGCCATCCGCTGGTTCAAGTGGAACTAACCCGGCCCGCAATCAACCAACCAAGCAGAACTGAGAAGTGAGAAAACTGTGAGCACGGCTTCGCGCCTTCCGAAAACCGTCCAGCGCCTGACGTCCAAGTTGCCGACCGAGGTCAACACGACTGTCCGCCGTCTGGCCCTGTTCTCGCTGATCGGGCAGACCGTCCTGGTTGTCACCGGCGGCGCTGTCCGCCTCACTGCCTCCGGCCTGGGTTGCCCCACTTGGCCCCGATGCACCAGCGACTCGCTGGTGAACACTCCCGAAATGGGAGTTCACGGATTCATCGAGTTCGGCAACCGACTCCTGACATTCGCCCTCGCGGCCGTCGCCGCGCTCATGTTGGTCTACTTGTGGAACCTCCGCAAGGAACGGCGCGATCTCTTCCTTTTGGCGTTGGGCCTGCTGGCAAGCATCCCGGCGCAGGCCATCATCGGCGGAGTCACTGTCCTGTCCGGCCTTAACCCCTGGGTGGTGGGTCTGCACTTCCTGGTGTCCATGGCACTTGTTGTCTTTGCGACACTCCTGGTGAACCGGGCCTACGGCCGGACGGGCCGTTTCATGAACCGCACCCTGCCGGCGCTCCCAAGCTTAGCCCGTCCGCTCATGCTTGCAGTTGCTGTGTTCTCTGCTCTCTCCGTCATGCTGGGCGTCGTGGTCACAGGTGCCGGGCCGCACGCCGGCGACGCCGACGCGCCACGCAACGACCTCGACTGGGACCTTTTCTCGCACATCCACGCCGTGCCTGCGTACCTCATCACCGGCGGCACCCTCTTCGCCATCTACCTGGTACTCCGCCACCGCATACCGGGGCTTTTCCGCACTGCGGCCTACTTGCTGCTAGGGGTGACACTGCTCCAGGCCGTGATCGGCTTCACGCAGTACTACAACGGTATTCCGGCCCTGCTTGTTGGTGCGCACATGTTCGGAGCGGCCGTCCTGATGAGCGCCGCCACCAATGCCGCCGACATCGCAACGTCCAGCCCGGTCCGCTAGCTTCGGATCAATTGGGCCGGGTTGGCCCGTGAGGCGATCACTGCAGGGTAGACCGCAGAGAGAATCCCGCTGAGCAGTCCGGCCAGGATTCCCCAGCTCGCCGTGTAATCGGGGAGGATCGGCACCCAACCTTCGCTGGAGGCATAGGCCAACGCCGCGAAGATACCAACGGTTGCCCCTGCAGCACCTCCGAGGACGCCCACTACTGCCCCCTCCACCAGGAACATCGCCGCTACGGTGCTTCTCCGCATGCCCAAGGCGAGCCTCAGTGCAATCTCCGCCGACCTTGCAAGAACACCCACGTACATCGTTGTTCCCGCGCTGAGGCCGGCGATGGCAAGCAGGATCACCGAAACGATCGCCACCAGTCGTCCGAGGTCCGTGTTGATGCCGTGCTTGAGGTCCCTCAGGTCCGCCACGGTCTGTACTTTATCAGCATCTGTCGCTGCCGGATCCAGGGCTTTCGGCAGCGCTTCAGCTATGGCAGCAGGCGCTCCGGGCTGGGTACGCACCACCACCTGCGCTGCCATTTTCGACGTCATCGGATAGGAACCAACGCCCACCACCACGGCCCCCGAGAGCACAGGATCGCGGCCCGGTTCTTCGATCACTCCCACCACGGGCACGGGTTGGCCATACAGCCAGAGCACGACGCCGGGTCCTGGCCTGCCGACGCCCAGTTGACGGGCGGCGTCCAAGCCAATGACAGCGACGGGCCTTCCGAATGACTGGTCAAGCAAAGCCGTGTCACCGTACCGGACAGCTGCTCCTTGCATGCGCAGATAGGCGGAATCCGCCACACGGACGGCACCGTTGAAAGGATCCGGTGCCGGCAGGGACCCCGGACGGAATGTCGATGGCTGCACCTCGCTGGCTGGAAGGTCTGCCACCACACCAGCGTCAACCACCCCCGGTAACGCCAGCACCGACGACACGTCGCTCCGCACTGCTTCCCAGGATGAATACCCGGTTTTCCTTGAGACTTTAACCTCGTCGTGGGCTTCGTCGTCCAGGCGGGTCGAAACCTTGATGGCAGCGCTTTCACTGAGTCCCACGGCCGCCCCAAGCCCACCACTTCCCAACAGGAACGCCAGAACCAGGAGAAGGGCTTTCGCAGGGCGAAGTGTCAGTGATGAGAGTGCATCCGCCGTAAGGTCGACGATTTCATGACGACGGCGCCGTACCAGCCCGGATCGGTGGCAGGCTGGGGCAGGATCCGTGCCTGCAGCGGTCCTTGCGGGTTCGCAGCTGCCGGTATCAGCGACGATCCAGCCATCCTGCATGGTCACGACCCTGTCCGCCGAGGCGGCAAGGCCCGGATCGTGCGTGACCAGGATGACGGTCGTGCCGGACCGATGAAGCTCTCGGAGGTGGTCCACAACGATCTGCCCATTGGCAGAGTCGAGGCTGCCCGTGGGTTCATCAGCCAACACCACCTCGGGAGCTCCAATGACGGCCCTCGCCATCGCAAGGCGTTGGCGTTCGCCCCCGGAGAGCAAGGAAGCCGGTGTGTTCCTGCGGTGCTCCAACCCGAACCTGGGCAAAGCCGGAACCAGCAGCTGTGCCTGTGTCTTCGGAGCAATGCCCCGCGCCCTAAGCCCAAGTACTGCGTTACGGGCCGTTGAGTCCCGGCCCACCATGTTCGACTCCTGGAAGACGAAACCAAAGACCCTCCCCCGCAGCTCTGCCCGCTGCTTGGTCCGGACTGCTGCAATGTCCTCGCCGTGGAGGAGGTAGGTGCCTGAACTGGGGGTATCAAGGAGTCCAAGGATGTTCAGGAGCGTGGATTTTCCGGAACCCGATGGGCCCACGATCGCCAGGAATTCACCGGGGTGGACATCGAGGTCCACCTCCTGCAGGACTTTGGTGCCCGGGAATGCACGGCCCACATTTCGCAGGGAAAGGAGCGGCCTTCCGTCGTGCGGCTGTAGCTGATGTTCTCCTTCCCTCATGGCAGCAGGACCGAATCTCCCACGGCGAGGCCTCCGCCGTCGTCTATGGCGGCCCAACCGTCGGCCTGCGCCGTAACGGTCACATCGATCCGGCGGGGGCCATCAGGGGCGCTGAGCTGGACGTATGCTATGCCGTTCTCCTGTCGGATTGCGATAAGTGGTACCGCCAGCGATTCAGGAGGAACACTTCCCGAGGTCACGGTCACAGACTGTTCAGGACTGAGTCCCTGGGCTCCAGCGGGTATGGGCAGGGTGATGTCCACGCCCGGGACTTCGTTCTTGCTCTCATCTCCTTCTACGAAGGCACTGACGGCGGCTACCGCGGAATCCATGCTGGTGGAGCCTGCCCTGACGGTGGCCGGCGCACCCACTGCGAAATCCTTGGCTTGAAGAAGATTCGCCCTCGCCACGATCGTGTCCTCAGCAATGGCAATATGGGCAACGACACCATCCTCCGGCAGCAGCGTTCCGACGGCGGCCATGGAGGCGATCCTGCCTGTGTCACCAGGAACCTGCACAAATTCCCGCCAGGAAAACATGACGGTCGAAGCTTTCGAGGATTTGCCGCCGCCGTTCGTGGCTGCGGAAACAGGTTCCAGCGGTGAAGGCGCCTCGAAGCCTGCGTTGCCGTACCAGGTCTTCAACGCACTTTGCGTGGGCTGATCAAAGATTCCACTGATTTTCACAGCAAGACCGAGCCCGGCCAAGGCCCGCTGCAACGCTTGGACGTCCATGCCCGCATCGCCAGGCTTGATGTCGCGGTAGAGCGGCACGCTGGCCTGGATCATCAGGAGGGGGCGGCCGGATACGACGGCGAGCAGTTCCCCGGGAGCCACGCTGTCCCCTGCCGCTTTCGGCGTTGATGTGAGAATCAGCCTGTCTGTACCCTCAGGCAGGCTGGCCCGGACAGCGGACGTTGCCCCGGCGACCACCCTGCCGGTAAGGATGGCCTGCTGGTTCACCGCCCGTTTCTGGACAGTTGCAGAGACGGGAATCTCCGCAGGGGGCTCGTAGTGTGGCCCTGCGGAAGCCGCTGCAGCCGATCCGGCCCAGTAAGCTGCGACCAAGCCTGCCACCACCAGTGCGACACAGGACAGGAGCAACCACCATCGTGGCACGCGCGTCATGGCATGGCGGCTGAGTGCCGTCTCAGAGTCGGGCATCAGCCACGCCATGATCGCGGAGGACTCGCCTGGCCCGCTCCACCGCGGCGCTCTTTTGTTCCGCCAAGGCGTTCAGTTCGGCTTGGTGATCCTTCATTTGAGCCGCCTGGTACTGCGCAAAAATGTCATACGGCTTGCGTGCTCCGCCACTGGATTCCTTGCATTCGACGTCAAGCAAAGCCACGCGGATTTCATCCTCCTTTGACCCGCTCGACTCAACAGTCCACGTATCGCCGGCCCTGAGCTTCAGTCCCTTCGCGGCGAGGCACTTCTGCCAGGCCTCGCGATATGCCACGTACTCGGCATCCTGTTCTGTCAGCCCTACAGCATTTTGGGTTATCTGTTGCTGGACAGACAGGTCACCTGCCAGCCCTTCAAGGAGCTCCGGGAACCCGGCCCGTCCTACAGAGTTCGTGCACGTGGTTTCTGCCCGCTGATGCTCCGGGCTCAAGGCAGGCCTGGCCGGCTGTTCGGGCATCACGCCGGGTATCTTACGGATCTCTGGCTTTTGACCGTTCTTCGCGGCCAGCGTTGCGGACCACTGCCCGTAACGGCGGTCTTGAAGCGCTTTCCCGTCGCCACCCCAGGGCGCCACGGTGAATCCTGCGTGCTCGACGCAGTCGTAGACGAGGAATGCCACCGCGGAATTGACCAGGACATTCTCCCGGTCGGAGTACCAGTAGGCACTCATCGGGAGCACTACCTCTCCCGTGGCATCATTGAGGACCGCCCGTGCACCTGCTCCTGCTGCGCGATTCACAACAGGAAGGCTTGGCGTTGACGTTGGCGCGGGCGCGACTTGCCCCACGGGCGAGCACGCTGTGACGATGCCCGAAATCACCAGCATCGTCACAGCGCCGCTTACGGCTTGAAGCAGGGTTGTTGCATTGCGCAATCGGTCAGCCCCAGACGCTCGTGATTTCGTCGTCCCAGTTCCTGCCGGCCACCATGGCACTGCCCCTCAGGTCGTTCATGGCGTTCCCGCCCCGGAAGATGATGCTGTTACCCGAGAAGTTGTCATCAACGTAGAAATAGACGTACGGAGAAGCCGGATCAGCGGCTGGACCTACCACCAAGGAACTTGCCTTGTCGTTCGCTGCTGTTCCGACGTTGGAGGTTACCCAGCCGAAGGTTCGCTGCGTTCCTGTAAACCAATAGTCGTCGTAGAGGCACACCCTTGCCGTGGAGCAAGCCGGTGCAGCCTGGGCGGCGGAGACGCCCGTCAGGACCGAAGCCCCTGCAATGGTCATCACTCCGGTGGTACGCAATAGCTTCTTCATCGCTTCCCCAAGTCTTCGTCGGAAATGGAACAGCCTTGTTCCGCTTCGAACGGTAGGGGGTGTATTGCGACACCTAGTCGCCATCCACCACAACTAGGTGTTGTTTGCGCTGAAAATGAGTGGTGGAAGCCCTGAACTAGGTGCTGAAGGGTGCCATGTAGGTGGTGTGGGCAGGCGCGGTGTGGTGGGTGAAAGCAAAGGCACGACGCCGCACCCGAGGTGAGTAGCGGCGTCGTGCCTTTGCGTTGGGGTAACTGAAGAGTCGGCTTAGCCGCCGATAAGCGGTGAACCAATGAAGGGATCGACTGCCAGCGCGATGAACAGCAGTGTCAGGTAGCTGATGGAGCCGTGGAAGACCTTCATGGCGCCCTTGTTGGAGACGTCGCCGACCTGTGCCCGCTTGTAGAGGGCGTGGCTCTCGTAGAGGAACCAGGCGCCGGCAGCAACCGCGACGATGGTGTAAACCCAACCGGCACCGCCAACAGGAACCATGAGGAGCGAGCAGGCAACCATGGCCCAGGCATAGAGGACAACCTGCACTGAAACCACTTTGGCTCCGGCGATTGCTCCGAGCATGGGTACGTTGGCATTGCGGTAATCCTCGCCGTAGCGCATGGACAACGGCCAGTAGTGCGGAGGCGTCCAGAGGAAGATCACCATGAAGAGGACAATCGCCGGCCACTCAACGGTGTTGGTCACAGCGGCCCAGGCGATGAGGACCGGGAAGCAACCGGCGGCGCCGCCCCACACGATGTTCTGGGCTGTGCGGCGCTTGAGGATCATGGTGTAGATCACCACGTAGAAGACAATTGCCCCCAGGCCAAGCCATGCGGACAACGGATTCGCGCCGAACCAGAGGATTGCGATGGAAGCGGCTCCCAGGATCCAGGCGAAGACCAGTGCTTCCCGCGGAGTCACTTCACCGGTAACCAGCGGACGCTTCTCCGTGCGGTGCATCAGTTTGTCGATGTCCCGGTCGATGTAGCAGTTGAAAACGCCGGCACTGCCGGCAGCGAATGCGCCACCGACCAAGGTTGCCAGGATCAGCCCGATGGAAGGGAATCCCCGCTGCGCAAAGATCATGGTGGGCAGTGTGCTGACCAGCAGGAGTTCGATGACACGGGGTTTGGTCAGAGCCAGATACGCCTTGAATTTACGGGACATTCCAATGCTTCCCCGGGCCGGGGACGCGTTGACGGGCGTATCAGTTGTGCTCACGGCGGCAGTCACTCTGTTCTATGCTCTGGGGTTCTCGCAGCGGCTGCCGTCCCGGTTTTCGAAAGCAAACACGGGCGCATGAACCGCTGGTGGCCTCCAAATATCATACCGTGGCCGGAAGTGGCCCAATGTCCGCAAAATTCGTCAATGTTTCCGAATCTTCACTCCCCTGCCGGGCCATCGTGATTCATATAAGGGAATTTCTGTCCAGTTAATGGGATTCCCTGAGTTCCATGACACGTTTGGGGCTAAGCTGGTGAGCAGATCAGCACACGTTGACCATCCGGGAAACCGTATTCTCGGATATCCGTGCGTCTGGATGAGAGATCAACGTTTCAATGGTGAACGGCTGGTAGACACATTGCAGCGGGCGCCATCCTGTGCTTCCTGCGTGCTGTCCGTACGCCTGCCGTCAGCACAGAGAGGGGCTCGGTTTTCGTGCCACATTTGGAAGAGCAAGAACTGTCATGGACCGATCTGGACAAGAAGGCTGTTGACACCGTTCGCGTGTTGGCCGCCGATGCCGTGGAGAAGGTCGGTAATGGCCACCCTGGTACGGCAATGAGCTTGGCTCCGGCAGCGTACCTGCTGTTCCAGAAGCTGATGCGCCACGACCCGAAGAACCCGGACTGGATCGGCCGCGACCGTTTCGTCCTGTCCCCCGGCCACACATCGCTGACGCTCTACATCCAGCTTTTCCTCTCCGGCTACGGCCTGGAACTGAAGGACCTTGAGGCGTTGCGCACCTGGGGTTCCTTGACCCCGGGCCACCCCGAGTACAAGCACACCGCCGGTGTGGAGATCACCACCGGCCCGCTCGGCCAGGGCCTCGCGTCCGCCGTCGGGTTCGCCTACTCGCAGCGCCGCCAGCGCGGCCTGTTCGACGCCGATGCTCCCGCCGGCGAATCGCCGTTCGACCACACCATCTGGGTGATCGCATCCGACGGCGACCTGCAGGAAGGCGTCACGTCCGAAGCATCCTCGCTGGCCGGGCACCAGGAACTGGGCAACCTCGTAGTGATCTACGACGAGAACCACATCTCCATCGAAGACGACACCGACATCGCCTTCACCGAGGACGTCCTCAAGCGCTACGAAGCCTACGGCTGGCACACCCAGCGCGTGGACTGGACCAAGACCGGCGACTACGTCGAAGACGTCCAGGAACTGTACTCGGCCCTGCAGGCTGCGAAGGCTGAGACGAACAAGCCGTCCATCATTTCCCTGCGCACCATCATCGGCTACCCGGCCCCGAAGAAGCAGAACACGGGCAAGATCCACGGCTCCGCCCTGGGCGCCGAGGAAGTCGCAGCGCTCAAGACGGTGCTCGGTTTCGACCCGGCCAAGTCCTTCGACGTTGACGAAGAAGTCCTGGCCCACGCCCGCAAGGTCCTGGACCGCGGCGCTGAGTCGCGTGCCGCCTGGCAGACCTCGTTCGAGGCATGGCAGGCCGCCAACCCGGACGCTGCTGCCCTGCTGGAGCGCGTTGAAGCCAAGAAGCTTCCCGTTGGCATTGACGCCGCACTTCCGGTGTTCGAAGCCGGCAAGGATGTATCCACCCGTGCCGCCTCCGGCAAGGTCCTGAACGCCATCGGCCCGGTCCTTCCCGAACTCTGGGGCGGCTCCGCCGACCTCGCCGAGTCCAACAACACCACCATCGAAGATTCGCCGTCGTTCATCCCGACGTCGCGTTCCACGGAGGCTTGGAAGGGCAACCCGTACGGACGTGTCCTGCACTTCGGTATCCGTGAGCACGCTGCCGCGTCGATCGTGAACGGTATCTCCCTGCACGGCCGCACCCGGGCATTCTCCGGTACGTTCCTGATCTTCAGCGACTACCAGCGCCCGGCCATCCGCCTCGGCGCACTCATGGGTGTTCCGTCCCTGTACGTCTGGACCCACGATTCCATCGGCCTGGGCGAAGACGGACCTACCCACCAGCCCGTCGAGCAGCTCGCGTCGCTGCGCGCCATCCCGGGCCTGGACGTTGTCCGCCCCGGCGACGCCAACGAGGTCTCTGCCGCATGGAAGGCCATGCTGGAGAACCACGAGAACCCGGCCGGCATCGTGCTCACCCGCCAGAACATCCCCACCTACGCCCGCGGCGAAGGCGAGGCTGCCGGTGACACCTTCGGCTCCACCGCAGGTGTTGCCAAGGGTGGCTACGTCCTGGCCGAAGCCTCCAAGGACGGCGAGACGGTCGACCCGCAGGTGATCCTGATCGGCACCGGTTCAGAGGTCCAGCTCGCGGTCGCTGCCCGCGAAGCCCTGCAGGCCGAAGGCATCGCTGCCCGCGTGATTTCCATGCCCTGCGTTGAATGGTTCAACAAGCAGGACGAAGCCTACCGCGAGTCCGTCCTTCCCGCGTCCGTAAAGGCCCGCGTTTCCGTTGAGGCCGGCCTGGCATTGGGCTGGAAGGAATTCGTCGGCGACGCCGGCCGTTCCATCTCCCTGGAACACTTCGGCGCCTCCGCTGACTACAAGCGGCTCTTCAACGAGTTCGGCATCACCGCCGAAGCCGTTGCCGCCGCAGCCAAAGACTCCCTCGCGGACACCAACGCGTAACAGTCTGAACCCCAAAACAGGAGAAAAACACATGTCTACTACTCCCACGCAGCAACTCTCCGACGCCGGCGTTTCGATCTGGCTCGATGACCTCTCCCGTACACGCCTTGAGACCGGCACCCTGCAGAAGCTGATTGACGAGAAGAACGTGGTTGGCGTGACAACCAACCCGTCCATCTTCCACGCCGCCATCACCGCCGGTACCGACTACGACGCAACCATCGCCGCCAAGGCCGCTGCCGGCGCCAGCGTCGAAGAGACCATCTTCGAAATCACCACAACGGATGTTGCGGACGCCTGCGATCTGTTCGCACCGATCGCCGCTGCCACCAACGGTGTCGATGGCCGGGTCTCCATCGAGGTGGATCCCCGCCTCGCCTGGGACACCGAGGGAACCATCGCCGAAGCCAAGAACCTCTACGCCAAGGTCAATAAGGACAACGTCCACATCAAGATCCCGGCAACCCTGGAAGGCCTGGAAGCCATCACGGCAACCTTGGCCGAGGGAATCAGCGTCAACGTGACCCTGATCTTCTCCCTGGAGCGCTACCGCGCCGTCATCAACGCTTTCCAGTCCGGCCTGGAGCAGGCCAAGGAGAACGGCCACGACCTCTCCAAGATCCACTCCGTGGCTTCCTTCTTCGTCTCCCGCGTTGACTCCGAGATCGACAAGCGCCTCGACGCCATTGGCACCGAGGAGGCCAAGGCACTCAAGGGCAAGGCAGGCGTAGCCAACGCACGCTTGGCCTACCAGGTCTACGAAGAGCTCTTCTCCACCGAGCGCTGGGCAGTACTGGCCGAGGCCGGGGCCCTGCCCCAGCGGCCGCTGTGGGCGTCCACGGGCGTCAAGGACCCGGCATACCCGGACACCCTTTACGTCACCGAGCTCGTTGCCGCCGGAGTGGTCAACACCATGCCGGAGAAAACGCTCGACGCTACGTTCGACCACGGCGTCGTCACCGGGGATACCATCACGGGAACCTACGACGAAGCGAACGAGACCCTCAACGCCCTCGAAGCACTGGGAGTCTCCTACAACGACGTCGTCACCCTCCTGGAGACCGAAGGCCTCGAGAAGTTTGTTGGCTCCTGGAAGGAACTCCTCGCCGACGTCGAAGGCGCACTCGTCACCGCACGGAAGGCTTCCTAACCCACTATGAGCACAATCAGCTACGACGCCAGCGGTGCCGCCCAGCAGGCCATCGCCCAGCACATCGACGGCCTGGTCGAGGAAAAGATCGCCACGCGGATTTTCGCCAAGGACCACACACTGTGGGGCCCCGATGCGGAGTCCGAGTCGGCGATCCGCCTCGGCTGGGTAGAAGCCGCCACTGTGTCCCAGGCCTTGGTCGCGGACATCCTGGAACTTCGCGATTCCCTCCGTGCCGAAGGAGTCTCACGCATTGTCCTCTGTGGCATGGGTGGCTCGTCCTTGGCTCCCGAGGTTATTGCCGGCACCGCCGGCGTCGAGCTGACCGTGCTGGACAGCACCGACCCCGAACAGGTAGGTGCTGCCCTGGCTGACCGGCTGGAGGAGACGGCCATCGTCGTTTCCTCCAAGTCGGGCTCCACCGTTGAAACCGACTCACAGCGGCGCGTATTCGAGAAGGCGTTCACAGACGCCGGCATCGATGCCAAGAGCCGCATCGTTATCGTCACCGATCCTGGTTCCCCCTTGGACAAGGCATCCCGCGAGGCAGGCTACCGCGCGGTGTTCAACGCCGATCCCAACGTCGGCGGCCGGTTCTCTGCGCTCACTGCTTTTGGCCTGGTTCCTTGTGGCCTTGCCGGAGTGGACATCCAGGCGTTCCTGGATGAAGCCGAGGAAGCAGCCGAGATCCTCAACGAGGACTCGGCAGACAACATCGGCCTGGCTTTGGGCAGCGCCCTGGGCGGCACCAACCCCCTTCGCAACAAGATCGTCATTGCAGAGGACGGCTCCGGCATTGTTGGCTTTGCCGACTGGGCTGAACAGCTCATTGCGGAATCCACAGGCAAGCTGGGGACCGGTCTCCTGCCGGTCGTGGCCGGTCCTGAATCCCCGGAGGCCCTCAACGGAGCCGAGGATGTCCTGGTGGTTCGGCTGGTAGGTGCCGATGCCGACGTCGAACTTCGCGAAAACGAGGTTGCAATCGCCGGCGGACTGCCCACCCAGATGTTCGTCTGGGAGTTTGCCACCGCGGTTGCCGGCCGTCTTTTGGGCATCAACCCCTTTGACCAGCCCGACGTCGAAGCCGCCAAAGTGGCTGCCCGCGGCCTGCTTGATGCCCGCCCGGAGCCCACACCTGCCGCGTTCACCGACGGTGTGGTGGAGGTTCGCGGTGGCGACTGGCTCGGCTCGGCCTCAACCGTGGCCGAAGCCGTTCAGGCGCTTCTGGACCAGCTCGGCGCTGACGGTTACCTGAGCGTCCAGGCGTACCTGGACCGCATTTCCTATGCTCCCCTCGAAGGTGTCCGGGATGAACTTGCTGCTGTGAGCGGCCGCCCTGTCACGTTCGGCTGGGGTCCGCGTTTCCTGCACTCCACGGGCCAGTTCCACAAGGGCGGACCGGCCATCGGCGTGTTCCTGCAGGTCACCGCCGCCGCATCCACAGATCTTGAAATCCCGGAGCGTCCGTTCACGTTCGGCCAGCTCATCGCGGCGCAGGCGTCGGGTGACGCCCAGGTCCTTGAAGGACACGGACGTCCCGTGCTGCGCCTGCACCTCACCGAGCGCGCCGCAGGTGTAGCGCAGCTCCAGGATGTCGTCGCTGCGCTTGCCGGCCAGGCCAGCGCACTCGAAAGCTAAGGCACAATACACAACATGCCAGAAACTGAAAACGGCAGGAAGAACGCCGGCCTGCGGAACCCCTTGCGGGATCCGCGGGACCGGCGCCTGAACCGCATCGCCGGGCCTTCGTCGTTGGTGTTCTTCGGAGTCACCGGCGACCTCGCCCGTAAGAAACTCATGCCCGCGGTCTACGACCTCGCAAACCGTGGCCTGCTCCCTCCCAGCTTCGCTTTGGTGGGCTTCGGCCGGCGTGAGTGGGACAACGCCGACTTCGCCGCTGAGGTGAAGGAAAACGTCAAGGCCAACGCCCGGACAAAGTTCGATGAAGGGGTCTGGGAGCAGCTTGCGTCCGGTATCCGCTTTGTCCAAGGCGAATTCGACGACGACGACGCTTTCGAGCGCCTCGGCGACGTCCTGGACGAACTTGACGAGACACGTGGTACCCGCGGCAACCATGGTTTCTATCTGTCCATCCCACCCAAGGCTTTCGAACAGGTGTGCCGCCAGCTGTCCAAGCATGGCTTGGCCCAGGCCAAGCCCGGCCAGTGGCGCCGTGTGGTCATTGAGAAACCGTTCGGCCACGACCTGGAATCCGCGCGGCAGTTGAACGACATTGTCGAATCGGTGTTCCCGCCGGACGCCGTGTTCCGGATCGACCATTATCTGGGCAAGGAGACGGTGCAGAACATTCTCGCCCTGCGCTTCGCGAACCAGTTGTTCGAGCCGCTCTGGAACGCCAACTACGTTGACCACGTCCAGATCACCATGGCCGAAGACATCGGCACAGGGGGCCGTGCAGGCTATTACGACGGCGTGGGTGCTGCCCGTGACGTCATCCAGAACCACCTGTTGCAGCTTCTGGCCCTGACGGCCATGGAAGAACCCATCTCCTTCAACGCCGATGACCTGCGCGCTGAGAAGGAAAAGGTCCTCGCCGCCGTCAAGCTGCCCGAAGACCTGTCCACCCATTCGGCGCGTGGGCAGTTCACCGGCGGTTGGCAGGGCGGCGAGGAAGTCCTCGGATACCTGGACGAGGACGGTATCCCCGCCGACTCCAAGACCGAGACCTACGCTGCGATCCGGGTGGACATCAACACCCGCCGTTGGAACGGTGTTCCGTTCTACCTGCGTGCGGGCAAGCGCCTGGGCCGTCGCGTCACCGAGATTGCCGTGGTGTTCAAGCGTGCACCAAACCTGCTTTTCCGTGACCACGGTGAGGACGACTTCGGCCAGAACGCCGTGGTGATCCGCGTCCAGCCAGATGAGGGCGCCACGATCCGTTTCGGGTCAAAGGTACCGGGCACCCAAATGGAAGTCCGCGACGTCACCATGGACTTCGGGTACGGACACTCCTTCACGGAGTCCAGCCCCGAAGCGTACGAACGCCTCATCCTGGACGTGCTGCTGGGCGAGCCGCCACTGTTCCCCCGGCACCAGGAAGTCGAACTGTCATGGAAGATCCTCGACCCGTTCGAGGATTACTGGGCCGGGCTCGACGAACAACCGCAACCCTACGCCCCCGGCAGTTGGGGGCCGGCCTCGGCCGACGCCCTGCTGGCACGTGACGGACGAACCTGGAGAAGGCCATGATCGTAGATCTTCCCGATACCACCACTTCCAAGATCTCCAAGAAGATCATGTCGCTCCGTGAACAGGGCGGCGTGATCGCCCTGGGCCGCGTCCTCACCTTGGTGGTCGTCACCAAGTCCGGGCAGGAAGAGGAAGCCATCGAGGCAGCCAACGAAGCCAGCCGGGAACACCCCTGCCGGATTATCGTGCTCGCTGACGCCGGCGTTGAAGGCCCTGACCGCCTGGACGCGCAAATCCGCGTCGGGGGCGACGCCGGCGCGTCGGAGGTCATTGTCCTGCGCGGACACGGCCACATGGCCCACGAAAGCGAATCGCTGGTCAACGCTTTGCTGCTTCCGGATGCCCCCATCGTTGCCTGGTGGCCGCACGGTGCACCGGAGAGCGCGTGCGAGACGTCGATCGGCCGCATTGCGCACCGCCGGATCACAGACTCGGCCAACGAACCCGATCCTCGCCTGGCGCTGGAGAACATCCGGTCCACGTACAAGGCCGGCGACACCGACCTCGCGTGGACGCGCCTGACCAACTGGCGCATGCAATTGGCCGCAGTCTTCGACCAGGTGGACGGAGACCCCGTTTCGGCCATTGCTGTCGAGGGTGCCTCGGATTCTCCCAGTACGTTGCTGCTCGCTGCGTGGTTGAGCCTTGCCCTGCAGGCCCCTGTCACGATTGTGGCCGATCCGGCAGGCACCGGCATTCGCCGGGTACGCCTGACGCGTGCCAGCGGTGACGTGCAGTTGTTCCGTCCCGGCCTGTCCGTGGCGGAACTGACCCAGCCCGGTCAGCCGGCCCAGCGCATCACACTTCCCCGCCGGAGCCTCAAGGACTGCCTGGCCGAGGAACTGCGTCGTCTCGATCCCGACGAAGTCTTCGGAGAAGTGATTACGATGGGACTGCCACTTACCAGTCCGAGGAGAGTCCAGACCAGTGCACGCTGAGCCAAGAGTAAGCATCCACCCCGACTCCAAGGTGTTGATGGCCGCCATTGCGGCCCGCCTGATCACCAAGCTCGTGGACGTCCAGGACAAACACGGTGAAGCCACGGTAGTCCTGACAGGCGGCACTGTTGGCATTGGAACGTTGAAGGCAGTGGCCGACTCGGCTGCGGCTCCCGCGGTGGACTGGTCGAAGGTCAACTTCTGGTGGGGCGATGAGCGTTTCGTTTCTGCGGACAGCGATGACAGGAACACCCGCCAGGCACACCAGGCTCTGTTGTCCCACCTGGATGTGGATCCGGCCCGTGTCCACGAACCCGGTTCGACCGACCAGTTCGCTTCCTCCGAGGAAGCAGCTGCTGCCTACGCCGATGAGCTCAAGGCTGCCGCTGAAGCGGAACACGCAGCAGACATGTCCGATGACAGGCCGGAGCGCCCGGGAGTACTCCCCCGATTCGACATCCTTCTTCTCGGCGTTGGCCCGGACGCGCATGTGGCGTCGCTGTTCCCTGAACAGGCGGGCATCCGGGAGAAGACCCGCACGGTGGTAGGCGTCGAGAACTCGCCGAAGCCGCCGCCGTCGCGCATCTCGCTGACGCTTCCAGCCATCAACACCGCCCAGGAAATCTGGATGGTGGTGGCCGGTGAGGACAAGGCCGGTGCCGTTGGGTTGGCCCTGGCCGGCGCCAACCCGGTACAAGTCCCGGCAGCGGGCCCTGTGGGCCGTTCGAGGACGCTGTGGCTTATCGACGAGAACGCAGCGTCACGTGTCCCCCAGCAACTTGTCCGGAAGGACCCCGCGGGCGCGTAACCGCTCCAACGCTCCAGCCAGGACCACTTCAGCGTCCTGGCTGGAGCGTCGCTCTTTAACGTAGTCCAAGTGCGATTTGAAGATTTCGTCCTCCGGCCTCAACGAGACAGGATGGCTGGGGTCCCTGGAAGCAGGAAGCCCACATTTGGGGCAGTCCCAGTACTTGGGTATCTGCTCTTCCGGAAGCTTCAGGAACACCAGTTGCGTTTCGTGGCCCTTGGCGCACCAATACGGCACGCGGATGCGGGGCAGCTGTTGCCCTTCGCCATGGTCGCTGTGATTTCTTGGTGCGGATCCTTGGGCGACCCCTACTCGAGTGCCCCGGTAACCGGGCGTGCCATGAACCATTTTCGAACCCCTAGCGAGTCGGTGGTCGGCCGTCACGGCCCTGCAGGCCTTGCGGCCGACACGCCAATTCTAATCCGGGGAGCCCGACGGCGGCACTGCTGTTTGGTGCGGATCAAGAAAAAAGGGGAGGCTCCCGTGAAGGAACCTCCCCTGTTCAGGGACGACTAGGAGTCGCCACCTGAAGCAAAACGCATGATCAGGCCCAAGCCAATGATGACTACGCCCCAGGTAATTCCGAGAATAATGGTGAAGCGGTTCAGGTTGCGCTCGGCAACACCTGAGGAGCTCAAACCCGAGCTCATGCCGCCACCAAACATGTCGGACAAACCGCCGCCACGTCCCTTATGCAGGAGGATGAGCAACGTCAGCAGGAGGCTGGTGATGCCCAGCAGGATCTGCAGAATGACTTGAAGAACGTCCACGACGGCCTTTCGAAGAAGCGGAAATCGGGAGCCGGACTAGTCGGTGACCAGGTGGTTCTCGAACCTGACAATGTTAGCAAACTCCGCCGGGTCCAGGCTCGCGCCACCCACAAGCAAACCGTCAACGTCGGTTTCAGCCATGATGGCCGCAGCGTTGTTGGCCTTGACGGAACCGCCATACAGCAACCGCGTCTTGGACGCGACGGTTTCGTCAAACAGCACCGCAAGCTCGGCACGGATGGCGGCACACATTTCCTGTGCATCCTCAGGACCGGCTACTTCCCCGGTTCCGATGGCCCAGACGGGCTCGTAGGCAACGACGAGCTCAGCAGCCTGTTCGGCGGTGAGACCCTCAACGCCGGCCCGCAGCTGGGCCAAAGTGTGTTCGACGTGCGTTCCGGCCTGGCGGACTTCCAAGCCTTCTCCCACGCACAGCACCGGGGTGACGCCGTGGCGGAAGCCTGCCTTGACCTTGGCGTTCGCGACTTCGTCGGACTCGTTGTGGATGGTGCGGCGCTCACTGTGACCCACCAGGACGTAGGCGCAGCCCAGCTTGTTGAGGAACTGACCGGAGATATCGCCGGTGTAAGCGCCGGAGTCGAACTGGGACAGGTCCTGGCCGCCGTAAACGATTTCCAGGTCGTCGCCCTGAACCAAGGTCTGGACGCCGCGGAGATCGGTGAACGGAGGGAAGACGGCTACCTCTACCCGGTTGTAGTCGTGCTTGGCGTCGGACAGGGTCCAGGCGAGCTTCTGCAGCAAGGTGATGCCCTGGACATGGTCCATGTTCATCTTCCAGTTGCCGGCGATGAAGGGTTTGCGAACGAAGTTGCCGTTGGCAGAGGTAGTCACATGAACTCCAAAGATTACGTTGTGATGTGGAACGGCCGGCAGGACGCATAGGCGTCCTGCCGGCCGGTTTGGTGCTTAGCGGTCCAGGACGCTGAGCCCCGGAAGTTCCTTGCCTTCAAGGTATTCCAGGCTGGCGCCGCCACCGGTAGAGATGTGGCCGAACTGCGAATCGTCAAAGCCGAGGGTGCGAACCGCGGCCGCTGAGTCGCCGCCGCCCACCACTGTGAAGGCCACAGTGTCGGTGAGCGCCTGCGCGATGGCACGGGTGCCGGCAGAGAAGGCCTCAAATTCGAAGACGCCCATGGGGCCGTTCCAGAAGACGGTCTTGGCTCCCTCGATTTGTGCTGCGAAAGCCGAGGCCGTTTCGGGTCCGATGTCCAGGCCGATGCCGGAAGCTCCGAAAGAGCTTTCTTCAATGGCATCGGCCCTGACAACCTCGTGGTCGGCATCCGCTGCGAAGCGGCTGGCTACCACCACGTCAGTTGGAATGACAAACGACGTTCCGGCGTCGGCGGCACGGTTGAGGTAGTCCTGGACGACAGGGATCTGGTCTTCCTCCAGGAGGCTTGCTCCAACCTTGTGCCCGGCAGCAGCCAGGAAGGTGAACAGCATGCCGCCGCCAACCAGAATGGTGTCAGCCTTGCCCAGCAGGTTGTCGATGACAGCCAACTTGTCGGAGACCTTGGAACCGCCGAGGACCACGACGTAAGGGCGCTGCGTGTCGCTGGTCAGTTTCCGAAGAACTTCAACCTCGGTGTGGACGAGGTCGCCCAGGTAAGAGGGCAGCCGCGTGGCGACGTCGTAAACGCTGGCGTGCTTGCGGTGTACCGCACCGAAAGCATCGTCCACGAACGCACCGTTGCCACCTGTCAGTGCAACGAGTTCGTCAGCGAACGCGCCGCGCTCGGCATCGTCCTTGCTGGTTTCCCGGGCGTCAAAGCGAACGTTTTCGAGGACCAGCACGTTCCCGTCCTGCAAGCCACTGGCAAGCTCCTTGGCGGAGGCGCCAACGGTATCCTTGGCGAGCTGCACGGAGAAGTCCGCGAGTTCAGCCAGGCGGTCCACTGCCGGCTTCAGGGAGTACTTTTCCTCGGGGGCACCCTTGGGGCGGCCGAGGTGGGCGGTTACGAGCACACGGGCACCGGCGTCCGAGAGCTTCTTGATGACCGGCAGGGACGCTTTGATGCGGCCGTCGTCGGTCACTGTAGAGCCGTCGAGCGGCACATTCAGGTCACTTCTGACCAGAATGTACCGCCCGCGGACACCTTCAGCGATGAGTTCGTTGAGGGTGTGAGATGTCATGTGTCTACCCTAGCCCAGCTTGGATGCGACGAGCTCCGTGAGGTCGACGAGGCGGTTGGAGTAACCCCACTCGTTGTCATACCAGGAAACAACCTTGACCTGGTTGCCGATGACTTTGGTGAGGCCGGAGTCGAAGATGGACGACGCCGGGTCGCCAACGATGTCCGAGGACACGATCGGAGCGTCCGTGTAGGAGAGGATGCCAGCCCACTGTTCGGACTCTGCTGCGGCCTTCACTGCGGCGTTGACTTCCTCGACCGTGACTTCGCGGGAAACCGTCACCGTGAGGTCCGTTGCGGAACCGGTGGGGACGGGAACGCGAATGGCGTAGCCGTCGAGCTTGCCCTTGAGTTCGGGCAGGACGAGGCCGATTGCCTTGGCCGCACCGGTGGAGGTGGGAACCATGTTGATGGCTGCTGCACGGGCACGGCGGAGATCGCCGTGCGGGCCGTCCTGCAGGTTCTGGTCGGCCGTGTAGGCGTGGACCGTGGTCATGAGGCCACGCTCGATGCCGAAGGCGTCGTTGACGACCTTGGCCAGCGGGCCGAGGCAGTTGGTGGTGCAGGATGCGTTGGAGATGATGTTGTGCGCTGCAGGGTCGTAGAGTTCGTGGTTCACGCCCATCACGATCGTGATGTCTTCGTCGCTGGCAGGTGCCGAGATGAGGACCTTCTTGGCTCCGGCGTCGATGTGCTTCTGCGCTGCGGCGGCCTTGGTGAAGAAACCGGTGGACTCGATAACGATGTCCACGCCCAGCTCGCCCCACGGAAGGTTCGCGGGATCGCGCTCTGCCAGGACCTTGATCGACTTACCGTCGACAACCAGGCTTCCATCGACAACTTCCACGGTCTGGGCGAGGCGTCCACCGACGGAGTCGTACTTCAGGAGGTGGGCGAGGGTCTCGGGGCTGGTGAGGTCGTTGACTGCGACGATCTCAAGGTCTGCGCCCTGGGCCAGTGCTGCGCGGAAGTAGTTACGGCCGATGCGGCCGAAGCCGTTGATACCAATACGGGTGGTCACTATGTGTCAATCTCCTTGGTGCTCTTGCAAGCACGCCTAGTGAGTCGGATCAGATATTTCCAACTAACAGACCCCGCACGCCGTTGGGCAGAGGTGATTATCAGATCGGAGGGCGACCAGCCACGTTGCTGAAGGCTAACCGCCTTCCGTGATCCATCTTACGTTTAACTAAGCCTGCCCCCGCAACTGCGGAGGCAGGCTTTTCAGCATTTAGCCGGAATTCACGCTAAAAGTGACTTTTGTTACATCTGCGTGAACCCTTGCTCACCACTAGAGGACGATGAGGCCCGTGGCGTTGGTGCGTGCGGCTTCGAAGCGCTTGGCGACGTCTGCCCAGTTTGCGATGTTCCAGAAAGCCTTGACGTAGTCAGCCTTGACGTTGACGTAGTCCAGGTAGAAGGCGTGCTCCCACATGTCCAGCATCAGCAGCGGGGTGGTGCCGAGCGCAACGTTGCCCTGCTGATCGTAAAGCTGCTCGATGACCAGGTTTCCGCCGATGGGCTCGTAGGCAAGGAATGCCCAGCCCGAACCCTGCAGGGCCAGAGCAGCAGCGCTGAACTGTGCGCGGAAGGCATCGAAGGAACCGAAAGCGTCGTCGATGGCTGCTGCCAGTTCACCTTCGGGCTTGTCGCCGCCGTCCGGGGAGATGTTGTTCCAGAATACGGAGTGGTTGATGTGGCCACCGGTGTGGAACGCGAGGTCCTTGGAGAGGCGGTTGATGTTGGCGAAGTCGCCCTTGTCGCGTGCTTCTGCGAGCTGGGAGAGCGCGTTGTTCGCGCCTGCGACGTAGGCCGCATGGTGCTTGCTGTGGTGCAGCTCCATGATCTTTGCCGAAATGTGCGGCTCGAGTGCTGCGTAGTCGTAGCCGAGCTCGGGCAGAACGTACTCTGTCACGAAATCCTCCAATGTAATGGACTGACGTCCGGGTTGGTAACTCGTTATTTCATCCGGCCAGCGGACCGGCCGGAAATCCTTGGCGAAGAAGCCTGCTCCTGCGTCCACCGGGAACAACCCGCCGGGCCCTCACAGTATTTCCTCCGCACTTTTTCGATTCTATGGGTGTGGCCTACTCGTCCATCATTTCGGGAGTCACATTTGCCTCGGTGCCCGGGATACCCAGGTCCAGGGCGCGCTTGTCAGCCATGGCCAACAGGCGGCGGATACGACCCGCGATGGCGTCCTTGGTCATGGGCGGATCAGCGAGCCGGCCCAGTTCGTCCAGGCTTGCCTGCTTATGGGCAACGCGGAGCTCCCCCGCGTACTTCAGGTGGTCCGGAACGTCGTCGCCAAGGATCTCCAGGGCACGGTCCACCCTTGCGCCGGCCGCAACGGCAGCCTGGGCCGAGCGGCGCAGGTTGGCGTCATCAAAGTTGGCAAGCCTGTTGGCCGTGGCCCTGACTTCCTTGCGCATCCGACGTTCCTCCCAGACCATCAGGGCATCGTGGGCCCCCATACGGGTCAGGAGGGTGGCGATGGTGTCACCATCACGGATGACAACGCGGTCCACGCCGCGCACTTCGCGGGCCTTGGCCTGGATTCCCAGGCGCCGGGCCGCACCCACCAGGGCAAGGGCCGACTCCGGCCCGGGGCAAGTAACTTCAAGGGATGACGAACGTCCCGGCTCCGTAAGGGACCCGTGCGCGAGGAAAGCGCCACGCCAGACAGCCTCGGCGTCAGCTGCTGAACCGTTGACGACAACCGATGGGAGCCCCCGGACCGGGCGGCCACGCCCATCCAGCAGGCCCGTCTGGCGGGCCAGTGCCTCGCCGTCCCGGACTACCCGGACAACGTAGCGGCTCCCGCGGCGCAGGCCGCCCCCGGAAACAACGATGATTTCACTTTGGTGGCCGTAAACCTCGGCAATCGCAGCGCGCAGGCGCCGCGCCGTGGAGGCGAGGTCCACCTCCGCCTCAATGACGATGCGCCCGGAGATGATGTGCAAGCCGCCCGCAAAGCGCAGCATTGCCGAAACCTCGGCCTTGCGGACCGAAGATTTCTTGATGTCCAGCCGGGACAGTTCGTCCTTGACCGACGCAGTAAGTGCCATCGTGTGTTCCTAACTGTTCCCGAAAATATCGTGGTAGGCCGCTGCCAGCAGCAATGGATCATGGACGGGGCGCCGCCTCGACGCCCCTACTCTACCCAACACCACTTCCGCACCGAGCATCCCGGCAGCCTTCTCGAAGGCCTTCAGGTCCTGGATTGCGGCGGGGTCGGCGAGAACCACATCCACGCTGAACTCCGGTGCGTATCGGCGCAGGACATCCAAATGGTCCGCTGCCGTCATACCCGAGGTTTCCTTGGTCTCGACGTCCAGATTCATGGTCAGGCAGCGCTTGGCCGCAGTGTCCCCCAGCGCCTGGCGGAGCTCAGGGAGCAACAGGTGCGGGAGCACCGAGGTGTACCAGGAGCCGGGCCCGAGGATCACCCAGTCGGCGAGTTCGATGGCGGTGAGCGCCTCCGTGCAGGCCGGAGCGGCTTCGGGAAGGAGGGTGACGTCTTCCAGCTTCCCGGCTACTGCGCACTTCGCCTGGCCACGAACGGTCTGCAGTTCGTAGCCGCCGTCTGGAAGCTCCACCCTGGCCCGACCCTCAATGGTGAGGGGAACACTCGACATGGGCAGTACCTGCCCGCGGGCACCGAGCAGCGCTCCTGCCCATTTCAGTCCGGCGACCGTGTCCCCGAGCAACTCCCACAGGGTGACGATGAGGAGGTTGCCCATGGCATGGTTGTCCAGCGACCCGCCCTTGGCCGAGCCGGCGTCAAAACGATGCTGCATGACGTCCCGCCAGGTGCGTCCCCAGTCGGTATCGTCGCAGAGCGCACTCAAGGCCATCCGCAGGTCCCCGGGCGGGAGGACGCCGTACTCGTCACGGAGACGCCCGGAAGAGCCGCCGTCGTCGGCTACCGTCACGATTGCCGTCAGCTCGGACGTCAGCAGCCGCAGCGCCGACAATGACGCTGCCAGCCCGTGGCCGCCTCCCAAGGCGACCACCGACGGGCTTTTCTTCTGTTGGCTGCCGGGGACACCCTTTGGAGGAATGAGCGGCAACGGGCCGGTCAGGACCCCCACTACTCGCGCCCCAGGTCGCGGTGGGTGGTGGTGACCGTGACGCGTGGATACTGCGCCAGGCGCTTGGACAGCTCGACGGCGACGGCCACCGAGCGGTGTTTGCCTCCAGTGCAGCCAACGGCCAGGGTGGCGTAATGCTTGTTCTCCTGCCGGTAGCCGTCCAGTACCGGTTCGAGGGCGCTGACGTAGCGGTCCACGAATTCGTGGACGCCATCGGCCGCGAGGACATAGTTGCTGACGTCCTCATCCAAGCCGGTGTGCGGCCGGAGTTGCGGAACCCAGTGCGGGTTGGGAATGAAGCGTGCGTCGGCAACGAAGTTGGCGTCCACGGGAAGCCCGTACTTGAAGCCGAAGCTCATGACGTTCAGACGCAGGGTGACAGGTCCGGTGTCGCTGAACAGTTCGGTGATGGCCGTGGCAAGCCCGTGGACGTTGTACTCCGTGGTGTCCAGGACGACGTCAGCATGTTCGCGCAGTTCCCGCAGGACCTCGCGCTCGATGCCGATGCCATCGAGGATCCTGCCGCCGCCCTGAAGCGGGTGGGGCCTGCGGCCTTGCTCGAACCGGCGGACCAATACTTCGTCACTGGCATCCAGGAAAAGCACGCGGAAGGTGATGCCCGTGGCGCTCAAGGCTCCCAGTGCCGTTTGGATGTCAGTAAAGAGGTCCTTGCTGCGGACATCGACCACAACGGCCAGTTTGGGTATCGATTTGGGGGCGTGCGAAACAATTTCAGCCAACGTACCCAGCATTTGCGGGGGCAGGTTGTCCACGACGTACCAGCCGTGGTCTTCCAAGGCGTCCGAGGCCGTGCTGCGCCCTGCCCCTGACATGCCAGTCACTACCAGCAGTTCCGCCTCCGGTGGTTTGACCGGCGTGAGGCCGTCCTGCTCCGTGCCGGACCCTGTTGCCTCATCCATCAAGTGTTCCCCGTTCAGTTCGGAATGGTCGTTGCCGCAACTTCTTACCCTAGCTAAGATTCAAGGATTTCGCCGGTGGTCATGTTGATCGCCGGAGTTGCCTCCTCGGAGTCCGCAGTGGAGCCCAGGTGCTGGACAACAGCGGCTGCCAGTGCCGGGCCGATGCCCTTGGCGGAGGTGAGCTCCTCGACGGACGCGGCCCGGATTTTCTTCAGCGAGCCGAAGTGTGCCACCAGCGCCTTGCGTTTCGCTTCACCGAGGCCAGGAACCCCGTCCAGCGCCGAAACCGTCATGGCCTTGCCACGCTTTTGCCGGTGGAAGGTAATGGCAAAGCGGTGGGCTTCGTCCCGGATCCGTTGGAGAAGGTACAGGCCCTGGGAGGTTCGGGGCAGGATGACCGGGAAGTCGCTGTCGGGCAGCCAGACTTCCTCAAGCCGCTTGGCCAGTCCTACGACGTAGACGTCGTCGACTCCCAGTTCCGCCAGGGCGCGCGATGCCGCGTTGACCTGTGGTTGCCCGCCGTCCACCACCACCAGGTTGGGTGGGTAGGCGAACTTGGCTTTCGGTGCCGGCATGGTGGGGTCCGACGGCGGTGCCTCACCTGCGCGGGCACTTCCGGGCCGGGCGGGGTTGCTGATTTCGCCGGAGACCACAGGGACCTGTGCCACCTTGTCCGCCAGGTAATGCCGGAACCTGCGCGTCAGGACGTCATGCATGGCTGCGGTGTCGTCCGCCGCGGCGGCACCGGTGATGGAAAACTTGCGGTAGTCGGCTTTCTTGGGAAGGCCATCCTCCACGACCACCATGGACGCCACCACGTTGGTCCCTTGCACATGCGAGATGTCGAAGCACTCGATCCTAAGCAACGGCACAGGAATGTCCAAGGCTTCCTGGAGTTCCTGGAGGGCCAAGGACCGGACGGTCATATCGCCGGCACGCCGTGTCTTGTGCAACTTGAGTGCCTGCTCCGCGTTTTCCCGGACCGTGGACATCAACGCAGCCTTGTCCCCACGCTGCGGAACCCTGATGTCCACCTTGGCACCACGAAGGCCTCCCAGCCATTCAGTCAGTTCAGCGTGGTTGCTGGGGTTCTCGGGGACCAGGACTTCCCGCGGGATGCGGCCCTGGACTTCGCTGTCCTCGCCATAGACCTGCTGCAGCAGATGTTCGATGAGCTCGGGCGTGGTGGCATCCTCGACCTTCTCCACCACCCATCCGCGCTGGCCCCGGACGCGGCCTCCGCGCACGTGGAAGACCTGTACCGAGGCCTCCAGCTCGTCGTCATGCAAAGCGAAGACATCGGCGTCGGTGTCCTCGGCAAGCACTACGGCATTGCGTTCAAAGACCTTTCGCAGGGCGATGATGTCATCCCTGAGCCCCGCCGCGCGCTCGTAATCAAGGTCGGCTACCGCTGAGGCCATCTCTTTCTCGAGCCGGCTGATGAAGCGCTTGGCTTCACCTCCCATGAACGAACAAAAGTCCTCTGCGAGCACCCGGTGCTCATCGGCAGTGACCCTGCCGACACATGGCGCAGAACATTTGTCGATGTAGCCAAGGAGGCAGGGCCTTCCGCTGGACTCGGCCCGCTTGAACACACCGGCACTGCAGCTGCGGACAGGGAATACCCTCAGCAGCGTGTCCATGGTTTCCCGGATGGCACCGGCTGTGTAGGGGCCAAAGTACCTGGTCCCTTTTCTCCGCTCGCCCCGCATGACCTGTACCCGGGGGTATTTCTCGCCCATCGTCACAGCAAGGTACGGGTACGTCTTGTCGTCACGGAAGACGACGTTGAAGCGTGGCTTGAATTCCTTGATCCATGTGTATTCGAGTTGCAACGACTCGAGTTCACTGCCAACCACGGTCCATTCAACGCTGCTGGCAGCATGGACCATGGCGTGGGTCTTGGGGAGCAAACCTGCCGGGTTGGCGAAGTACGAATTCAGCCGCGAACGGAGGTTCTTGGCCTTGCCTACATAAATGACCCGGCCGTGGGGGTCGCGGAAACGGTAGACGCCCGGCGTGGTGGGAATTTCACCTGTTTGGGGTCGGTAACTTGCTGGATCTGCCACATGTCCAGTCTAGTGAACCGGACCGACACCAGATGCCACGGCCAAGCCAGGGCCCGGGTGGCTAGTCCACGGATTTGCTCTGGTTGTAGCTCGTGGAGCGTTCCTGTCCGCTGAGCAGAGCAATGGCATCCATGATCTTGTCCGTGACCTCGCGGCGGGCGGGCAGCGAATGATCCGGGCCCGTCTTATCAAAGTAGAGCGGTTCGCCAACCTTCATGGTGAAGTGCTGGGGACGGACGGCATTCTTATCCGCCGGCTGGAGCTTCTCTGTGCCGATCAGCCCCACGGGGATGACGGGTGCACCCGTAGTCAGGGCAAGCCAGCCCACGCCGGTGCGTCCACGGTAGAGGATTCCATCGCGGGACCTGGTGCCCTCGGGGTAGATGCCGATGCCCTTGCCCGATTCAAGGATATCCAGCAGGGTCTTCAACGCCTGGACGCTGGCCGCCTGCTCGCCCCGCTCTACGGGTATGGAACCAACAGCTTCAAAGAAGGACTTCATCACAGCGCCCTTGACGCCCTTGGTGGTGAAGTATTCAGCTTTGGCAAAGAACGCGACCGGTCGTGGCATCAGCGCCTGAACGATCACGCTGTCAAGGAAGGAGAGGTGATTGGGGGCCACAATGAACGGGCCGTCGGTGGGTACGTTCTCCAGTCCAATGACCGTAGGGCGGCAGGTGGACGAAATGAGCCCGCGGGTAGTCCACCGGATCGCATCAAATACTGCCATCGTTTTGTACCTCGCTCAGGGCTGCCGCGCGGACAGCGTCAAGTTCTTCAATTGTGCTTTTCAGTTCGAGCGCGGTGCCCACCACGGCCACTGCCCCGGCCTGCTCGAGTTCGCCGTCGGGGGCAAAACCCCAACCGACGCCGATGCAGTCCAGCCCGTTGGCCATGGCACCTGCGACGTCCTGATGCCTGTCCCCCACCATGACCGCGGGTTGCGAGTGCAGGTCGGCCAGGGCAGCGCCCACGATTTCAACCTTGCCGGAAGCAGTGTTGGCGCCCAAGGACTCGTCGTCAGCCGCGCCCCTTATGGAGACGAAGAAACCGGCAATCCCGTGATGCTCCAGGACAAGGCGGGCAATGGACTGTGGTTTCTGGGTAGCTACTGCCACTGGACGGCCGGACTCAGCAAAGTCCTGAAGAAGATCGTGGATACCCGGATAAAGCTTGCTCTGGGCGATTCCGCTTTCCTTGTAGTGGCGCCGATAGCGGTCAATGACCTCGTCCACCAATTCTGTGGGGACATTGGCCAAATGCAGGAGCGAATCACTGAGCTTGGGGCCCACCATGGAATTCAGGACTGCCTGCCCTGGAACAGGAAGGTCCATTTCCCTGAGGGCGGCAGAGATTCCCCCGGTTATGCCGCCGGCAGGATCGACAAGGGTGCCGTCCAGATCGAATATTACGGGCACCTTTGTTTGAGTCACCGGGTTAGTTTCTCACGAGTAGCGGCATGCCTGAAACTCGCATGCCGCTACCGGAATACTTCTATCCCAGAATCTCGGCCAGGAATGTCGCGGTGTGGCTCTCCGTGGATTTAGCCACTTGCTCGGGTGTTCCCGTGGCAATAATCCGGCCACCGCCGGATCCACCGTTGGGGCCAAGGTCCACAATCCAGTCAGCAGACTTGATGACGTCCAGGTTGTGTTCAATGGTGATAACGGTGTTGCCCTTGTCCACCAGGCCTTGGAGAACCATCAGGAGCTTCCGGATGTCCTCGAAGTGGAGCCCGGTGGTGGGCTCATCCAGGACGTAGATGCTCCTGCCGTTAGAGCGCTTCTGGAGTTCGGCTGCCAGCTTGACGCGCTGTGCCTCGCCCCCGGACAACGTGGTGGCAGGCTGGCCGAGCCGTACATAGCCCAGGCCAACGTCCACCAGGGTCCTCAGGTGCCGCGCGATGGGGGTGAAGGCCGCAAAGAATTCCGCGCCTTCCTCGATGGGCATGTTGAGGACGTCGGCGATCGTCTTGCCCTTGTAGTGGACCTCAAGGGTTTCCCGGTTGTAGCGGGCTCCATGGCACACTTCGCAGGGAACGTAAACGTCCGGAAGGAAGTTCATTTCGATCTTCAAGGTGCCGTCACCGGAGCAGGCTTCACAGCGCCCACCCTTGACGTTGAAGGAGAACCGTCCCGGCTGGTAGCCCCGGACCTTGGCTTCGGTGGTCTCTGCGAACAGCTTGCGGATGTTGTCGAACACACCGGTATACGTTGCCGGGTTGGACCGGGGCGTGCGGCCGATGGGACTCTGGTCGACGTGGACCACCTTGTCCAGGTGCTCCAGCCCCGTCACGGTCTTGTGGCGACCGGCGACCTGCTTGGCGCCGTTGAGCTTATTGGCCAGCACCTTATAGAGGATCTCGTTCACCAGGGTGGACTTGCCGGAACCGCTGACACCTGTGACGGCGGTGAAGAGTCCCAGGGGGAACGTCGCGTCAACGTTGTTGAGGTTGTTCTCCCGGGCGCCAACAACCTTCAATTCGCGCTTTTTGTCGTATTTACGACGCTTCTTGGGGATGTCGATGGTGCGGCGGCCAGACAGGTAATCGCCAGTCAGCGATTCGGTGTTCGCCAGGAGCTCTTTGTAGGTTCCGGAGTGCACAACCTGGCCGCCGTGCTCGCCGGCGCCCGGTCCGATGTCCACCACCCAGTCGGCCTCGTGGATGGTGTCTTCGTCGTGCTCCACGACAATCAGCGTGTTACCGAGGTCCCGGAGGCGCGTCAGCGTCTCGATGAGCCTGCGGTTGTCGCGCTGGTGGAGTCCGATCGATGGCTCGTCGAGGACATACAGCACACCCACAAGGCCAGAGCCGATCTGGGTTGCCAGCCTGATCCGCTGCGCTTCGCCGCCGGACAAGGTGCCGGAGGGCCGTTCGAGGTTGAGGTACTCCAAACCGACATCCAGGAGGAAGGTCAGCCGGGCCTGGATTTCCTTCAGCACCTGGTTGGCAATCTGCGCCTCCCTGTTGGTCAGGGTCAGGCTGCCCAGGAACTCCGCGCACTCCCGCATTGGCAGGGCTGCGACTGCGGCGATCGACTTGCCGTTGATCAATACCGACAGAGATGCCGGGTTCAGGCGGGCGCCATTGCACTCAGGGCAGGGGATTTGGCGCATGTATTCTTCGTAACGGTCGCGGGCCCAATCCGAGTCCGTTTCCCCGTGCTTCCGGTGGACATACTGGATGGCGCCTTCGAAGCCGGTACTGTACTTGCGCTCCCGGCCGAAACGGTTCTTGTACTGGACAACGACCTTGTGGTCCTTGCCGTGGAGCACGGTGTTGCGGACGTCCTTCGGGAGTTTCTCCCACGAGGTCTTCATGGAGAAGCCCAGTTCGTGGGCCAGGCCCTCCAGGAGGCGGTTCCAGTATTCGGTGGTCGCCGTACCCAGCGACCATGGGGCGATGGCGCCCTCGCCAAGCGAAAGTTCCGGGTTAGGAACTATCAATTCCTCGTCGACTTCAAGCTTGGTGCCAATACCACTGCAGGCGGAACACGCACCGAAGGGATTGTTGAACGAGAAAGAACGTGGCTCGATCTCATCGATGGCCAGGGGATGTTCGTTGGGGCAGGCCAGGTTCTCGGAAAACGCCCGGATGCGTCCAGGATCTTCAGCATCGAGGTCGACGAATTCGACCAGGACGCGCCCCTCGGCCAAGCCCAGGGCTGTTTCGACAGAGTCGGTGAGCCGTTGGCTGATGTCTTCCTTGACCACCAGGCGGTCCACCACAACTTCGATGGTGTGTTTGAACTGCTTGCCCAGCTTGGGAGGATCGCTCAGCTGTACCAGCTCACCATCCACGCGGGCACGGGAGTAGCCCTTGGCGGTCAGTTCTTTGAAAAGGTCAACGAATTCTCCCTTGCGTCCGCGCACCACGGGTGCGAGGACCTGGAAGCGCGTACCCGTCTCCAGCTCCAGGAGCTGGTCCACGATTTGCTGGGGAGTCTGGCGGGTGATCGGCTCGCCGCACACTGGGCAGTGCGGGCGGCCGACGCGGGCCCACAGGAGCCGCATGTAGTCGTAAATCTCAGTGATGGTGCCCACGGTGGAGCGCGGATTCTTGCTGGTGGACTTCTGGTCGATGGACACCGCAGGTGACAGGCCCTCGATGAAATCGACATCGGGTTTGTCCACCTGGCCGAGGAATTGGCGCGCGTAGGCGGACAGCGATTCCACGTACCGGCGCTGGCCTTCAGCGAAGATAGTGTCAAAAGCCAGCGATGACTTGCCGGAACCCGAGAGTCCCGTAAACACGATCATGGCGTCCCGCGGCAGGTCCAGGTCCACGTTGCGAAGGTTGTGTTCCCGGGCGCCCTTGACCACCAGGCGCGACAGGTCCGGCCTGGCGGGCTTGGTTTCAAGAACGGCTGGGATGCTGTTCGGCGATTCGATGGCGGTATCTTCAGCTAAGGCTTTGGGCACCTACCAATGCTAATCGAAAACTTCTTCGAATTTCCATGTCGTGCCTCACACCCTACTGATCGGTATCAGTCGGCGTCGTAGGCGGCCGCGAAAAGCTGCACCGCTTCAGCGAAGGAAGCCCCCTGTGCTTTTGCGGCGGCCGCATATTCGGCAGCTACGCCTGCCAGCGCTCCCCATCGGTCATCCCGCGCGCAGACCACCGTGCCGTTCCTCCCCCGGGTAGCCACAACGCCGGCCGCTTCGAGCTCCTTGTAGGCACGGGCCACTGTATGCGGCGCAACATCCAGTGCACCTGCAAGATTTCGAACGGGAGGAAGTTTCGACCCGACCGCAAGGATTCCGGAGTCCACGAGTTCAATGATCCGAAGGCGTAACTGTTCAAAGAGTGCGACGGCGCTCCCGGTATTGGGACGCCAGGTGCCGGGAAAATCGCCTGTAGGAGTCATCAGTGACTCCGGCCGGTCACCGGCGTCGTGCGCGGCGTGAGGGGTTCGAAACGTCCATGGTCCATGTCGAAAATTAGACCAGCGACGCCGGTACGGGACAAGCCGGTCCGGCGGGGGAAACTGTCGGCTGCTGGAATTGGCGGCAATCCGGGGTTCAATTCTTGCGCGCGACCGCAAAGATCCGCCGGAAAGGAAAAACTGTGCCGTGTTTCGTGGCCGGATAAGCTTCCCGCAGCATCGCGGCGTATTCCTGCTCGAAGTCTGCGGCTTCCTCCGCGGACAAAGCCGCCAGCACAGGTCGCAAGCCCGTGCCGCGGACCCACTCCAGAACAGGGTCTTCGCCGGTCAGTACCTGCTGGTAGGTGGTCTCCCAAGCGTCAGCCGTACAACCGGCGTCGAGCATGATCCCCAGGTAGTCCGCAGGACTGCCTACCGCGCCATCGTGCCGAAGGACGCCCGACAAGTGGGGCGACCAGCGGGGTGACTCCGCAAGTCCGCGCATCAGTGCATGGGACGGAGAAGTGAAATTTCCCGGTACCTGCATGGCGAACCATGCGCCGGGTTTGAGGTCGCGCAGCCAAGCAAACACCATCTCCTGATGCCCCGGTACCCATTGGAGTGCGGCGTTCGTGACAACCACATCAGTATCCGCATCCGGTTCCCACTGTGCGATGTCGCCAAGCTGGAACGACAACTGCGCGGTGTCTTTCGCCAACGATTCGGCTTTGCTTAGCATGTCGGCAGAGGAGTCAATACCTACCACGCGGGCTCCAGGCCAGCGATCGGTCAGCGTCGCCGTCAGGTTTCCGGGGCCGCAACCGAGATCCACCACCTTGCGCGGGTGACTGGCCTGGACCCTCCCCACGAGGTCATGGAACGGCCTGTCCCGGTGGTTACCGAACTCGATGTATTTGGACGGGTCCCACTTCATTAGAGCCTCCTCGCTTCTGGCATCGCTGCTGGGCCGAGCCTAAACCGTGCGGGCACTAAGCTGGAAACCAATGAAACTTCTTGAGCAGCTTCCCGGTTCCCCCGATACCGGTCCCCTGGACCCGGACGAAATATACACACGGTTCGTGGAGTGGACGGAGAGCCGCGGGCTTCAGCTGTACCCGGCCCAGGACGAAGCGATCATGGAGCTCGCCTCGGGCGCCAACGTCATCCTTGCCACTCCCACGGGCTCCGGAAAGTCCCTGGTGGCGATCGCTGCGCACTTCGAAGCCATGGCGCGCGGCCAACGGAGCTACTACACCGCCCCCATCAAGGCGCTGGTGTCGGAAAAGTTCTTCGCCCTGTGCGACATTTTCGGCGCAGAGAACGTTGGCATGATCACCGGTGACTCCGGGGTGAACCAGGATGCGCCGATCATTTGCTGTACAGCTGAGATCCTCGCGAACATCGCCCTCCGCGAGGGTGCTTCTGCCGAGCTGGGCTCCGTCATCATGGACGAGTTCCACTTTTACTCCGACCCGCAACGGGGGTGGGCCTGGCAGGTGCCATTGCTGGAACTCCCCCAGGCCCAGTTCCTCCTTATGTCCGCGACGTTGGGCGATGTGACGCGCTTCGAGGCCGGCCTGACGGATCTCACCGGCCGCTCCACCACCACTGTGAGCTCGGCCGAACGCCCCATCCCGCTGCACTACTACTACCAGGTGACGCCTGTCCACGAGACCCTTGAGGAGCTGCTCGCCACCAAGCAGGTTCCGGTGTATGTGGTCCACTTCAGCCAAGCCGAAGCCATTGAGCGCGCCCAGAACCTCATGAGCATCAACATGTGCAGCCGTGACGAGAAGGACCGGATCGCTGAACTCATCGCGGGCTTCAGGTTTGCCGCCGGATTCGGAAAGACCCTCAACAGGCTGGTCCGCCACGGCATCGGCGTCCACCACGCCGGAATGCTTCCGAAGTATCGCCGCTTGGTGGAGCAACTGGCCCAAGCAGGACTCCTGAAGGTTATTTGCGGCACTGACACGTTGGGTGTTGGCATCAATGTGCCCATCCGCACTGTGCTGTTGACGGCCCTAAGTAAATACGACGGCGTTCGAACCCGCCCCCTGAACTCCCGTGAGTTCCACCAGATCGCCGGCCGCGCAGGCCGTGCCGGCTACGACACTGCAGGCACGGTGGTGGTCCAGGCTCCCGAACACGTGGTGGAGAACACCAAAGCCATGGCCAAGGCCACGGCCAAGTTCGGCGACGACCAAAAGAAGCTGCGCCAGGTGGTCAAGAAGAAACCGCCGGAGGGGTTTGTTTCCTGGGGCGAGCCGACGTTCAACAAACTGGTGGAGTCCATACCGGAGCCGCTGACGTCCAGCTTCACCGTCACCCACGCGATGCTCCTGAATCTCATGGAACGTCCGGGTGACCCGTTCCAGGCAACCCGCAGGCTTCTGAGCGAAAACCATGAGAGCCGGCCCGCGCAGCTGAAACTGATGAAGAAAGCCTTGGGAACCTACCGTGAGCTCCTGGCAGCAGGAGTTGTTGAACGGATCCCTGAGGACCAGCAGGAAGCCGAGGGGCGCTCGGTTCGCCTCACAGTGCACCTGCAGGCCAACTTTGCACTGAACCAGCCGTTGTCTCCCTTCGCCCTTGCCGCGTTGGAGTTGCTTGATCCGGAGTCGCCGTCGTACGCCCTTGATGTTGTTTCCGTGATCGAGTCAACGCTTGAGAAGCCACGGCAAATACTCTCCGCCCAGCAAAAGAAGGCACGGGGTGAAGCTGTTGCGGCCATGAAGGCTGACGGCATCGAGTACGACCAGCGCATGGCCATGCTCGACGAAGTAACCTACCCCATGCCGTTGGCCGAAATCCTGGGCGAAGCCTTCGAGGTGTACCGCAAGGCAGCCCCATGGGTTGGCGACTTTGAGCTCGCACCGAAATCGATCATCCGTGACATGTATGAGCGCGCCATGAACTTCGGGGAGTTCGTCCAGTTCTACGGCTTGGCGCGTTCGGAGGGCATCGTCCTCCGTTATCTGGCGGACGGTTTCCGGGCCCTCCGGCAGACCGTTCCCCAGGACCTGCTCCGTGAGGATCTCGAAGACCTGATCGCATGGCTGGGGGAACTGGTGCGCCAGGTGGACTCCAGCTTGCTGGATGAATGGGAAGAACTCACCTCAGGGGCTGCCCCAACGCCGCACGATGCGCCACCGCCCCCGCCTCCGTCGCTGACGTCCAATATCCGGGCTTTCCGGGTAATGGTCCGTAACGAGATGTTCCGCAGGGTCGAACTTTTCGCCGACGAGGATTCCAGTGCCTTGGGCGAACTCGACGCCGATGCCGGCTGGGATGCCGGGCGTTGGGAAGACGTGTTGGACGATTACTTTGACGAACACGACGACATCGGCACCGGACCCGACGCGCGCGGACCCGGTTTGCTCATCATCACCGAAGAGCCCGG
This sequence comes from Paenarthrobacter sp. AR 02, assembly GCF_021538675.1. Lineage (GTDB taxonomy): Bacteria > Actinomycetota > Actinomycetes > Actinomycetales > Micrococcaceae > Arthrobacter. The sequence goes on along the minus strand of NZ_JAJUKH010000012.1, from coordinate 103,852 downwards.
CACGTGGAAGGTCCGGCAAATCTTCGATGACCCGGCAGGCAACCACGACTGGGGCATATCGGCCGAAGTGGACCTGGCAGCCTCCGACGAGTCCGGCACTGCAGTGGTCCGCGTGACGGACGTCAACAGGCTCTGAGCGGGAATCCCATGGGAACCATCCCCGACCTCGGTGCAGGCCTGCGGAAACTTGAGGCATTGGTTGAAGTGCCTCCCGCTGCTTGCGACGGTCCGCGCCGGTGGTGGGGTGGTGCATTGGACGTCGAAGGCCTCGCGCTCGGCTCAGTCCAAGCGGTGGCAACTGCGCTCAACGCACTCACCGGATCTCCCGGCAGGTATTCCACCTCAGCCGCTCCTGCGGCGGCTGCATTCGATTCACTGGGGCACCTGAGAATCGCTGGGCAGAAACCAGTGGGCTTTGCTCCGATGTCGGGCTTCAGGCCCACGAAGGATGGCTGGATCCGCCTTCACGCCAACTATCCCCACCATGCTGCCCGTTTGCTGGAAGCCCTTTCAGCGACCAGCCCACAGGACGTGGACCGTACGCTCTTGTCGATGACCTCCCTGGAGGCCGAGGCCGCGATCGTGGCCAACAAGGGCGTGGCTGCGGCCGTCCGGAGCCGCACCGAATGGCTCGCCTCGCCGATGCATCATGCGGCGGCCTCCGGCGGCTGGATCGACATCGAATCTTCGGCTGAGCATGCTGCCGCCTTGCACCGGACGGCGTGGTTTCCTGCCGGCAACCCAAGGCTGCCGCTGGACGGATTACGGGTCCTGGACCTGACCCGTGTCATTGCCGGCCCCACCGCAACTCGGCTCCTGGGGGCCCTCGGCGCGGACGTACTACGCATCGACCCGCCCCAGCTTCCGGAATTGACGGACGCTTTCGTCGATTCAGGTTTCGATAAGCGAAGCGCCGAGGCGGATCTCGGCCGGACCGCGGACTTGGGCGTCATCAACGGGCTGGTTGCTTCGGCCGACGTTGTGGTCACGGGATACCACGACGGCGGCCTGGACCGTTTCGGTCTGGGGCCCGGTGCGCTGTTGGCTGGCAGGCCCGGCCTCGTCGTCGCCACCTTGACGGCGTGGGGCCAGGGCGGACCGTGGAAGGGGCGACGCGGATTCGACAGTCTGGTCCAGGCAGCGACGGGGATCGCCGAACGATACAGTCAGCACGACGACGCAGGGTGGAAGCCCGGCGCCTTGCCTGTCCAGGCGCTGGACCATGCCACAGGGTACGGACTGGCTGCCGCCGTCATCGCTTTGCTGGGCGAACGGCTTCATACAGGACGCGGTGGGGTGGCCAGGATGTCACTGGCGCGGACCGCCGAGGAACTTTTTGCCCTGCCCCGGGACTACGGGGATGTTGCAACCGGTCCGCTGCCGGAACCTGACGTCGTTGTCACGGACAGTCCCTATGGGACTCTCAAGTACGTGGCGCCGCCCCTCCTGGTGGGAGGCACGCAGCTGATGTACCGGGAGCCGCCCGTAAGGTACGGATCCTCGGTGTTGGCCTGGCGGCGGCAGGCCGATCTCCCCTAGTAAGCTCGATGCCATGAGTGTAATCCGACCCGCCACAGTTGAAGACGTTCCCGCAATCCTTCGTATGATCCACGATCTTGCGATCTACGAGAAGGAACCGGACGCCGTCAAGAACACTCCTGAGATGCTTTCGGACGTCCTCTTTGGGGACAACCCCCGGGTATACGCCACCATCGCCGAGAATGCCGCGGGCACGGTGCAGGGCTTTGCTTTGTGGTTCCTGAACTACTCCACGTGGGAGGGGGTCCACGGTATCTACCTTGAGGACCTTTATGTGGAACCGGATGCGCGCGGCGAGGGCCACGGCAAGGCGCTGTTGCAGCACCTGGCCGCAACCGCCGTCGAACGTGGATATGCGCGCGTCGAGTGGAGTGTCCTGAACTGGAACGAGCCCTCGATCAACTTCTATAAGAACCTTGGAGCCTTCCCCATGGCGGAGTGGTCAACATTCCGCCTGACAGGTGACGCGCTTGAAGCCTTTGGCGCGACTTCCGACCCCGCTAACCAGGCACTCACCCGTGGCTGAAACCGTGCTGCCCAACGACGGCCACAGTATCCGCGGCCGCCACGAATTCCGTGGGATCCGAACCGTGGAGCACTACTTCACAGTCCCCCTGGACCACGCAGCGGAGAGCCCGACCGGTTCCGGCGAAACCATCTCGGTATTCGCCCGTGAATACTCCTCCACCGCGCACACCCCCGAAGCTGCCAGCCGCTTGCCCTGGCTCCTGTACCTCCAGGGCGGCCCGGGTGGCCGGGGCAACAGGGTCACTTCCCTCTCCGGGTGGATGAAAGCCGCCGCTAAGGATTTCCGGATCCTCATGCTCGACCAACGCGGCACGGGGTTGTCCACCCCCGTCGAGCCCAAGAGTCTGGAACGACGGGGAGATGCGGAGGCGCAGGCGGAGTACCTGACGCATTTCCGCGCGGATTCCATCGTTGCCGACGCTGAGCACATCCGATCGGTCCTGGACTCGGGACCCTGGTCCGTCCTGGGCCAAAGCTTCGGCGGGTTCTGTGCCTTGACGTACCTGTCCTTTGCGCCCGAAGGACTGCGGGAAGTGCTGATTACGGGCGGGCTGGCCCCACTCCAGGGTGCGGCCGACCGCGTGTACCAGGCCACCTTCCGCCGTGTCGCGGCCCGTAACGCCGAGTACTTTTCCTGGTATCCCGAGGACCGGGAACTTGTCACCCGGATTGTGCGCCATCTGGAGGAGCAGCCGGAGTTCCTGGCCAGTGGCGAGCGGCTGACGCCTGAGCGGTTCCAAATGGTGGGATCATTCCTGGGAGGCAACGGCAGGGTTGATGCACTGCATTACCTCCTGGAGGATGCGTTCATCGAGACCAGTAACGGCCCGCGGCTCTCTGAGTCGTTCCTCGAACAAGTGCGGGCGCTGGTGAGCAGGGGAACCAATCCCCTCTACGCCGTGATGCACGAGTCAATCTACGGCCAGGACGAGGCCACGGATTGGGCCGCTTGGAGGGTCCTGCGGGACTACCCCGAGTTCGAGCCCGGTGCTGAAGCGCCGCTGCTCACCGGCGAAATGGTGTATCCGTGGTACTTCGAGCAGGACCCATCCCTCGCCCCAATGCGCGAGGTGGCCGCCCTGCTGGCCAGCAAGAAGGACTGGAAGCCCTTGTACGACACCGAGCGGTTGGCAACCAACACTGTGCCTGTTGCGGCTGCGGTGTACAAGGACGACATTTACGTTGACCATGACCTTTCACTGGAGACGGCAGCCGCCGTGCGTGGGCTCCAGCCGTGGGTCACCGCCGATTTCCACCACGATGGCATTGGCGAGGACGGTGAAGGCATCTTCGGACGGTTGCTGGGCATGGTCCGGACTGCCCGCTAGCTCTGTCGCGGGACTACCCTGCGTGGCGGAGGGGTCCCCGTAAGGCCGCAACGCCGGCGAGGGCCAGCACTGCCGCCGCCACCATGCTCGAAGCGATGTTGAGGCCCTGGTAGCCGATCCAGGCCAGAAGCAACCCTGAGGTGGCACCGCCCACCGCTCCGGCTGCGCCCATCAGCGTGTCCGATACGCCCTGCACAGTGACGCGTTGGCCTGGTGCGACGCTCTCTGCCAGCAAGGTTGAGCCGGCAATCGTGGCTGCGGACCAGCCCAGGCCGAGCAGGATCAGTCCGCTGGTGACCAGGACGGGTTCGTGCTGCCCGAAGCCGGCGATGAACACGGCCAGCAGCAAGAGGCCGTGCCCCAGAGCGATGGTCTGCAGCCGCCCGGCCCTGTCCGTCAGCCAGCCCCATAATGGCGACAAGGCGTACATTCCCGCAATGTGCAGCGAAATGGTCACGCCTATGATCACCAAGGCGTCCGTGCTGTCGGTGGTGCCGCCGTGGTGCCCCTGATGCGATCCACCCAGCAGCTGCTGCAAATGCAATGGCGTCATGGACATGACAGCCACCATCACGCCGTGGGCGCCCACCACCGCCGTGAGCGCCAGCATCGCCTGCGGCGACGAGCGGACAGCCCGGAGTCCGGACCCGACAGTGCCCCTGATGGGTTTCTCCCCTGCCTCGCCTGGCCCATCGGCGGCGGCCAGACGACGGGCCAGCAGCAAGGGATCCGGCCGTAGGCCGACGAATAGCAGAACGGCTGCCAGCAGCAGCCCAGCCGCGGAAAACACGAACGGTCCAACGATCGGAGGCAGGCCCAAAGCGGCTCCGACGACAGCGCCGGGCTGGATCAGGTTCGGCCCTGCGACCGCGCCGATGGTGATCGCCCAGACCACCGTCGAGAGCGACCGGCCACGGTGCTCGGGTTGCGCAAGGTCGACGGCGGCAAACCTCGCCTGGAGGTTCGCCGCGTTACCAAGCCCCAGCAACGCCGCACCCAACAGCAGGACGACGAAGAGTTGGCTCATCACGGAAACGATGATGAGAAGCGCCCCCGCCATTGCTGCCACCAAACCCGTCACAAGACCAACACGGCGCCCCCGCGACTCCGCCAACCGTGCCAACGGTAGGGCCGCGATCGCTGCGGCCAGGGTCAGGACCGTTGTAATGGAACCCGCCCAGGCCTCAGAACCGGTCAGGTCCACAGCCAGGAGTGACCCGATGGACAACGTGGCTCCGTTGCCGACTCCGCTCAGGAGCTGGGCTGAGCTGAGCAGGAAAACGGAACGGCGCTGGACCCGTTGAGGGTCCAGCGCCGTCGTCGAAGTGGTGTTCACTTCATGAGACTACAACGATCCAAGCCTGTTATTCGGCTTCGCTCAGGCTCTTTCGTGCGTCCTCTTCCAGCCTGGCATCCATCTTGGCTTTGCCGGCTGCCGGGCTCAGGAGGCTGGCCACGACTGCCACAATGATGGTTCCGACGATGACCGCGAGCGAGACGTACGTGGGGATCTCCGGAGCCCACTCGATGTGGTGGCCACCGTTGATGAAGGGCAGTTCGTTGACGTGCATGGCGTGGAAGACCAGCTTGACGCCAATGAACGCCAGGATCACGGACAGTGCGTGCTTCAGGTAAACCAGGCGTGTCATCAGACCGCCGAGCAGGAAGTACAACTGGCGCAGGCCCATCAGCGCGAAGATGTTCGCGGTGAAGACGATGAACGCGCTTTGGGTAAGCCCGAAGATCGCCGGGATGGAGTCGACAGCAAACAGGAGGTCTGTGAGGCCGATGGTCACGAAGACGATCAGCATGGGGGTGAAGACCTTCTTGCCGTTAACGGTGGTCCGCAACTTGCCGCCGTCGAACTTCTCCGACATGGGCAGGACCTTGCGGAGGCGCGCAATAAGCGGGTTCTCGGCGCCTTCTTCCTCATCTTCACCGGAGTCCTTGGCCTGCTTCCAGGCAGTCCACAGCAGGAACGCGCCAAAGATGTAGAACACCCAGCTGAACTGCTCGATGACTACAGCGCCGAGTGCAATGAAGATTCCCCGAAGGACCAAGGCGATGATGATACCCACCATCAGCACTTCCTGTTGGTACTTACGGGGCACCGCGAACCGGGCCATGATGATGATGAAGACGAACAGGTTGTCGATGCTCAGGCTGTACTCGGTAACCCAGCCCGCGATGAATTGGCTACCGTACTCCGGACCGGTGAAATAGAACATTGCTCCGGCGAAGACCATGGCCAAGGCCACATAGAAGGCGACCCACAGGCCGGCTTCCTTCATTGAGGGTTCGTGGGGGCGTTTGACGACCAGCAAGAGGTCAATCAGCAGAATAATTCCAAGGACGACGAACGAGCCGACCTCGAACCAGACAGGGAGCTCCATTTAGGGGCCTTTCGCAGGGTACGTGAAAGCGGTGTAAGTCTCTCCGGCCGCCTGGAGACTTAGTGCTCTGACGTGGCGACCCGCTAGGCCCGGCGAGGCAACCATGCCTTGCGTGCTGACGGACTTAGCGCTTGGGATACTCCCCTACGTGCTTCCAACCTTACCTTAGGCGTGGCCCGCGGACTGCATCTGCCTTAGTTCCCGCTTCAACTCCTTGACCTCATCCCGGATCCGGGCAGCCACTTCGAACTGCAGCTCGGCCGCCGCCCCGTGCATCTGCTCCGTGAGCTGCTCAATTAGTCCAACAAGGTCCTCAGCGGGAGCTGCAGCGAGCCCGTCCTGCCGGACCGTCGCGGCACCCTTCGCGGCTGACTTACCCCGCTTGGCACCCTTGGCCAGGCGGTTGTTGTTCAGCAGCTCCTGGGTGTCGGCGTCCTCCTTGGCCAGCTGGTCGGTGATATCGGCGATCTTCTTGCGCAGCGGCTGAGGGTCAATGCCATGGTCGGTGTTGTACTGGACCTGGATGGCACGGCGACGGTTGGTCTCCTCAATGGCGTGGGCCATGGAGTCCGTGATCTTGTCCGCGTACATGTGCACTTGGCCCGAAACGTTGCGTGCAGCACGGCCGATGGTCTGGATCAAGGACGTCGAGGAACGCAGGAAGCCTTCCTTGTCCGCGTCGAGGATGCTGACAAGGGAGACTTCGGGCAGGTCGAGGCCTTCACGGAGCAGGTTGATGCCCACCAGGACATCGAAGACGCCCATGCGGAGCTCGCGGAGCAACTCGACGCGGCGCAGGGTGTCGACGTCGGAGTGGAGGTATTCCACTTTGACGCCGTGGCCCACCAGGTAGTCGGTGAGGTCTTCCGCCATCCTCTTTGTCAGGGTGGTGACAAGGACGCGTTCGTTCTTTTCGGTCCGTGTCCTGATCTCCCCCAGGAGGTCGTCAATCTGGCCCTTGGTGGGCTTGACCACAACCTCGGGATCGATGAGCCCCGTGGGACGAATGATCTGCTGGACAAAGCCATCGGCCTTACCCAGCTCATATTTGCCAGGGGTGGCGGAGAGGTAAACGGTTTGGCCGATCCGTTCCAGGAACTCGTCCCATTTCAGGGGCCTGTTGTCCATGGCGGAGGGCAGCCGGAAACCGAAGTCAACCAGGTTTCGCTTGCGGGACATGTCGCCCTCGTACATGGCACCGATCTGGGGAATCGTGACGTGCGACTCGTCAACGACCAGGAGGAAGTCGTCGGGGAAGTAATCCAGCAGGCAGTGGGGCGCCGTCCCGGGTGCGCGGCCGTCAATATGTACCGAATAGTTCTCGATGCCGTTGCAGAAGCCCATCTGCTGCATCATCTCGAGGTCGTACGTGGTGCGCATCCGAAGCCGTTGCGCTTCCACCAGCTTGTTCTGCCCCTCGAGCACTTTCAAGCGGTCGGCAAGTTCGTCCTCGATCCGCTTGATGGCACGTGCCATCCTTTCCGGTCCGGCCACATAGTGGGAGGCCGGGAACACGTACATTTCCTCTTCCTCCCGGAGCACTTCTCCGGTCAGCGGATGCAGGGTCTGGATATTCTCGATTTCATCGCCAAAGAATTCGATCCTGATGGCCAGTTCTTCATACATCGGGATAATTTCCACGGTGTCGCCCCGGACCCGGAATGTTCCCCGGTGGAAGTCCATGTCGTTGCGGGTGTACTGCATGGAAACGAACCTGCGCAGCAGGTGGTCCCGGTTCATCTCCGCTCCCTTGCGGAGGGTGACCATTCCGGCAATGTATTCTTCCGGCGTGCCCAGGCCGTAGATGCAGGACACCGTTGCCACCACGATGACGTCGCGGCGGGTGAGCAGCGCGTTGGTGGCGGAGTGGCGCAGACGTTCGACTTCCTCGTTGATGGAGGAGTCCTTCTCGATGAAGGTGTCCGTCTGCGCTACATATGCTTCCGGCTGGTAGTAGTCGTAGTAGGAGACGAAGTACTCCACCGCGTTGTTGGGCAGCAGTTCGCGGAATTCATTGGCCAACTGCGCAGCGAGGGTTTTGTTCTGGACCATCACCAGGGTGGGCCGCTGGACCTGCTCGATGAGCCACGCCGTCGTGGCGCTTTTGCCTGTACCTGTGGCGCCGAGGAGGACGACGTCTTTTTCGCCGTTGTTGATGCGTTCTGTCAGCTCAGCAATGGCGGTCGGCTGGTCACCGGCGGGTTTGAACTCGCTGATCACTTCGAACGGTGCGACGACACGGTTGATTTCCTGGGCAAGGCTCATGAATCAAATCTACCCCCGTCCGAGGACAGCTACTGTCCGCGTTTGCCATCAGCGGAAGAGGAATACGACGGCGGCACCCACCCCGTGCGGGCAGCCCACTCATCCATGAGCGGCCACGCCACAACGGTGAACCACGGTTCCTTGGCGTCCGCGTAGGCAGCGGTGTCCAGGTCTTCGGAATGTTGGGCTGCGAGCTCCCGCTTGTGCTCTTCGTAGAGACGCACAGCAGAGGGTTCGGCTCGCAGCCAGTCACGGAACTGCAGGGCATAGCGCCACCCGGCTGACCCTGCCGCCCGAACGTGCAGGTTCACCGGCCGGCCCGGGTCCGCGTTGGCATGGAACCTCTTTTCCCACTGCCGGGCATCCGGAAGGGAGGGTTTTGGCGTGTCATGGGTGATGTTTGGGACAGCGGGATAGCCGGCAGCGGCGAGCAGCGGTGCTATCCGGTCTGCCGTTCCCGGATCAGCTACCGTGACCTGGAGATCGATAACGTCCTTGGCTGCCAAACCGGGCACGGACGTCGAGCCTATGTGGTCAACGGCTAGGATCTCCCCCGGAGCGGACGCAGCGATGCGGGCCGCGAGCCGCCCGGCCTGCAGGCTCCACGTGGGGTCGGCGGGGACCATGACGGCTGCACCCGGCCTTGGAGCGCGTTTGCCATGGCGCAGGTTCTCCACGAACGGCACCAGGCGTTGCTCCCAGAGGACGTCGACGCGGGCCAGCAGTTCCTCCCGCGTGCCTACGTTGGTCAACACAACGTCAGCGGCGGCATTGCGGGTTTCGCGCGTCGCCTGGGCAGCGATACGGGAACGGGCATCGTCCGGTGCCATACCGCGAAACTCCACCATCCGCTGCAGGCGCACGTCGTCCGGCGCATCCACCACCAACACCAGGTGGAAGTTACTGCCCTGCCCTGTCTCAACCAACAGCGGAATGTCCTGCACCACGACGTCACCGGCGCCGGCAGCTGCTACGACCGCCGCGGCGGCTTCACGGACCAGCGGGTGGATGATGCCGTTGAGCACTTCCCGCTTCCCGGCGTTGCCAAACACGATGGAGCCCAGCTGGGGCCGGTCCAGCCGTCCGTCCTGGTCGAGGATGCCCTGACCGAACGCCTCCACCACCCGCTCCAGGCCGGGAGTGCCGGGTTCCACCACCTGCCGTGCAAGGGCGTCAGCGTCGACGAGGACAGCGCCCAATTCCTGCAGCCGTGACGCGACCAGTGATTTTCCCGAGGCGATGCCGCCCGTCAGCCCAATCTTCAACACCACTCAACACTAGACTGAAGCGGTGGAAATTGAGGACGACAGCCGCGCAACAACCTACACAACGCTGGCCGCGGGACCTGATATCCGCCACGAACTGGAAATCCGCCGATCCAGGTTCATTACCGTCCTGCGTCGTTCGCCTGACGAGGAGACCGCCCGTTCGCTCGTGTCGGACTTGCGGCGGGAATTCCATGACGCCCGCCACCATTGCTCTGCGTTCATCATCGGGCCGGACCGCATGGTCCAACGCTCCAGTGATGACGGTGAGCCCTCGGGAACGGCCGGCATTCCCATGCTCGAAGCCCTCATCAAACGCGAAACAGCACCGCAGGTGACCGACCTGAGCGACGTAAGTGTCGTCGTCGTGCGCTATTTCGGTGGGATCCTGCTGGGTGCGGGAGGGCTGGTGCGCGCCTATTCGGAGTCCGTCTCGTCAGCCTTGGAGTCCGCTCCCCTGGTGAACCGCCGACGGTTGCGGCTATGTGCAGTGGAAGTCCCGCACGCAGAAGCGGGCCGCCTCGAAAATGAACTCCGAGGCGCAGGTTACGTCATGGCCGAAACCGGTTACGAGGCCAGGCACACCATCCTTCGGCTGGCCCTCGCGGACAACCCCGCAGAGATAGCCAAGGCCCAGGGCAAGTTGGCGTCGCTGACGGCAGGGTCCGTAGAGTTGAGCCCCGAGGGAACTGAATGGATTGACATGCCCCTCTGATCTGCCCGCACCCGTCGCGATCCGACGAACGCAAAAGGACCCCTGCCCGGAGGCAGGGGTCCTTTGTGGCTATTCAGCACATCCCGTGAGGGAGGCGGAATTAGTTGCCGGTGAGCTTCTCGCGCAGAGCGGCGAGTGCTTCGTCGGACGCCAGGGTACCGGCGTTGGACTCAGCAGCAGCCGGCTCCGAGGAGTAGCTGGTGGTGCCGGAGTCGCTCTCGCCCGACGTTGCAGCTGCAGCGTCGTCGGCAGCGTGCTGGGCAACCTGCTTCTTGTGGGCTTCCCAGCGGGTCTGGGCGTCAGCGTACTGCTGCTCCCAGGCTGCACGCTGGTTCTCGTAGCCTTCGAGCCATTCGTTCGACTCGGGGTCGAAGCCCTCGGGGTACTTGTAGTTGCCCTCTTCGTCGTACTCAGCGGCCATGCCGTACAGAGCGGGATCGAACTCGGTGCTGTCAGCGTCCACGCCCTCGTTGGCCTGCTTGAGGGAGAGGGAGATGCGGCGACGCTCGAGGTCGATGTCGATGACCTTGACGAACAGTTCGTCGCCAACGGAGACAACCTGCTCGGCCAGCTCCACGTGGCGGACAGCCAGTTCGGAGATGTGCACGAGGCCTTCGATGCCGTCTTCGACGCGAACGAACGCACCGAACGGAACCAGCTTGGTGACCTTACCCGGAACAACCTGGCCGAGGGCGTGGGTGCGGGCGAAGGTCTGCCACGGATCTTCCTGCGTAGCCTTGAGCGACAGGGAGACACGCTCGCGGTCCAGATCCACTTCGAGGACCTCGACGGTGACTTCCTGGCCAACCTCGACAACCTCGGACGGGTGGTCGATGTGCTTCCAGGACAGCTCGGAAACGTGAACGAGGCCGTCTACGCCGCCAAGGTCCACGAATGCACCGAAGTTGACGATGGAGGAAACAACGCCGGGACGAACCTGGCCCTTTTCCAGCTTGTTGAGGAACGTGGAGCGAACCTCGGACTGGGTCTGCTCGAGCCATGCACGGCGGGACAGGACAACGTTGTTGCGGTTCTTGTCCAGCTCGATGATCTTGGCTTCGATCTGCTGACCGATGTACGGAGCCAGGTCGCGGACACGACGCATTTCGACGAGGGATGCGGGCAGGAAGCCGCGCAGGCCGATGTCCAGGATGAGGCCACCCTTGACAACCTCGATGACGGTACCGGTAACGACACCGTCTTCTTCCTTGACCTTCTCGATGTCGCCCCAGGCACGCTCGTACTGAGCACGCTTCTTGGAGAGGATCAGACGGCCTTCTTTGTCTTCCTTGGTGAGGACCAAAGCTTCGACCTGATCGCCAACAGCGACAACGTCGCCGGGATCAACATCGTGCTTGATGGAAAGCTCGCGGGAAGGGATGACACCTTCGGTCTTGTAACCGATGTCGAGCAGAACTTCGTCGCGGTCGACCTTGACGACGGTACCTTCGACGAGGTCACCGTCGTTGAAGTACTTGATGGTGGCGTCGACAGCTGCGAGGAAGTCCTCAGCGGTACCGATGTCGTTAATGGCGACTACGGGGGTACCGGGCTTCTCGGTGGAGGTGATGGTCATGTAGTAGGGGCTCCGTTGTGGATAGTTAGTCGGTCAGGCGAACCGCTGCCGCCCGGGTCCGGACGGCAGAACACGGCAAATTACCGGCTCATCCTGATTTGTGGATTAATACAAAATGGATGCATGCACGTAGTACACGCCCGTTTATTCTAGTCGCATTGGCAAAGCAGGGTCAAAAGGAGTCCTACGAGGTGAGGACGTCGCTGAGCCGCCCGAACCCAATGCCCCTGTCCAGCAGCCTCGGCAGAACACGCGCATAGCCTTCCGCCGTGCCCCCGGCCGGCCTGTTGAAGTGTGAAATGACGATGTCACCGGCGGCTACCCGACCCACCTCGGCGGCGACGGTTGCCGCCGGATACGTGGCTCCGCCGTCGCCGTTTAAGGAGAAGTTGACGGGCACCAGGCCCACCCGGTGCGTCATGGCAGCAGCCACGTCGTCGTAGTAGGCAGTCCCTGGGCGGAAGAAGCGTGGCCTTGTCCCGGTCAGTTCGTGCACCACGTCCTGGTTGCCCATGAGCTCGTCGTAAGCCGCCGAAGCGGTAGCGGTTCCGGCGATTCCGTATGCCGACTTACCATTCACGGACAAGGGAAGGTGCGCAGTTCCGTGGTTGGCCAGCTCGAACAGCGGGTCGGCGGCCAGCTCCGCAGACAGCCCCTGGTTGGCACGGATCCAGCGGCTGTTCAAGAAGAGGGTGGCGGGGATGTTGAGCCGGCGCAGCGTTTCCAGCAGCTTCTGGTCGCATGCTGCCCCTCCCGGTCCGCCGCAAGCATCAAAGGTGAGGGCTACTTGCCGCGACTGCGAGTTGTTCACCACCCCGGTCACGTGGAGGCCCCATTCCTTGGGGCGGCGTTCGGCGAACTCCGCCAGGATCTGCTGCTTGTCCGGCACCGCCGGGGCCAGGGCAGCAGCGGCCTGCTCACGGGACCTGGCAGCGATGGACGGCGGCGGAGTAGCGGGGCCCGTTGCCGGGCCTGACGCCGGAAGCGTCGCCTCTTCCGTTGCGTCGGCATCCGTGCCGGATGCGTTTGCTGTCTCCGAGCATGCTGCCAGGGCCGCTGACGCGAAGCCCGCTATTCCGAGCAGCACTGATCGACGGCGGACCAACGGCCGCCGCGTGGAATCCCCCATGGATGTCCCGTCTTGTTGTGGCTATCTGATGATGTTTGGTTCGGGCGAAGGCTTAGAAGTGGGTCATGCAGTGTGCGGACCGCTCAACTGCGAAGAGCTGCTGGGCTTGGAGCGCAGCGCGCGGACGCTTCTCCTTGATGCGTCCTGCGGCGGCCAACGTCACCGGCGACACGGCGCCCAAATAGATCGACGCGAGGTCCGCCGCGTCCAGCCTGAGGTCGGGCGTCTCGCCCGCAGCGTCCCGCACGACGGCGGTGCTGCCGCCGTCGGACTCCACGACCCATGCACCATCCGCCATTCCCAACGGATCTGCTACTTCCATGACCAGCCTCCCTGCTGACGCGTAGTGGCGGGCCTGCAGGGCTGCCGGAGTATCCAGGATCCGGAGCCACAGCATGTCCCGGATTTCCGAAGCATCAATGCACCTCGGATCTTCAAGGGCCCATGCCAGGGGGTCGTCCACGGGAGCCTCAGCCCACGTGATCTCGTCAATGAGGTCGATGCTGCCCAGGAAGCGCCAGAGATCAAGATACCCGGCATTTGTCGCCGCTACCAGGTCAACGATTTCCATGGTGTACGGCTTGTGCTCCCACCCTTTGAAGCGGTAAGAGACGTAGCCGTCCAACGCTCCGGAAAGGTCATAGTGCAGGGCACAGCGAACACTGGTGTCGGGCTTGCCGTCGGGGCCAATGGAGCCGGACGCGATCAGCCGGTAATACTCCTGCCGGTCCACGGAACCCGGCGATAGCCGGTGGACGCGCTCGAATACCTTTGGCGCCACGTCCAGGAGCACCGCAGGATCGGCGACCTCGACGGTACCCTCCGATTCGCCCTTCAGGCGGAAGCGTGGCCCGGTATCAACTTTGATGCTCCGTTCGAACGTAGCCACCCCGAAGCCAAAGCGGCCATAAATGGAGCCTTCGGACGCCGTGAGGGCAGCCATGGCCAAGCCATCGTCCTTGGCAGACTCCAGGTCTGCCGTGATCATTCCGCGAAGGATTCCGTTCCTGCGGTGGGTGCCACGGACCGTCACTGACGTAACCAAATTGGTTTCCAGGTGGCGTCCGAAGCCGATGTTCAGGGACTTGCGCATCGTGGCGTACGTCGCCACGGGTACGTCGGCCCCCAAGGAATGGTCCGGCACAGTGCCGTTGACGTATACGCCGGTCAGCTGTCGCTGGTCAGTCTCGTAAGCAGCGAGCGTCTTGGCCAGGAATTCGTCATCGCGCCGTTGCTGGTGGAAGCCATGTGAAACTGCCTGCACCCACGTGGCGCATCGGCCGTAATCGGCATCTTCCGGGTTTCCTACGGCAGGAAATCGCCGGGCGGAGTATTTTTCAAGGTTTGGTTCATTGGGATCAGCCACGCTCCCGAGCCTAATCAGACGCCGGAGGGCGCGCCACCATCTCGGCGGCGCGCCCTCCGCGATCCATTGAATGCCTGCCCGGGTTAGTGTCCGGCCTCGTACCAGCTTGAACCCACGCCGATCTGCACATCCAGCGGGACTGAAAGGTCAGCTGCCGAGCCCATCTGTTCGATGACCAGTTTCTCCACAGCCTCGCGCTCCCCCGGTGCCACTTCGAGAACCAGTTCGTCGTGGACCTGCAGCAGCAGGCGGGATTTCAGGCCCTGGGTGGCCAGCTCCGCGGAAACGCCCAACATGGCACGCTTGATAAGGTCCGCCGCCGAGCCCTGGATGGGTGAGTTCAATGCGATGCGTTCTGCTGCCTCGCGGGCCTGCCGGTTGGTGCTGGTCAGGTCCGGCAGGTAGCGCCGGCGGCCTTCGATGGTGGCCGTGTAGCCATCCGTGCGGGCCTGGTCCACGACGCCGCGCAGGTAATCGCGAACTCCACCGAAACGGTCGAAGTAGTCCTTCATGAGGGTGCGCGCCTCATCGACGGAGATCTCCAGCTGCTTTGAAAGGCCAAAGGACGTCAGGCCATATGCCAGGCCGTATGACATCGCCTTGACCTTGGAGCGCATGGCACTGGTGACCTCGGACGGCTCAACGTTGAAGATCCGTGAGCCCACAAAGCGGTGCAGGTCCTCGCCGTCGCGGTAAGCCTGGATCAGGGCTTCATCGCCGGACAGATGCGCCATGATGCGCATCTCGATCTGCGAGTAGTCCGCGGACAGCAAGCACTCGTAGCCCTCGCTGACGACGAAGATACCCCGAACACGCCGTCCTTCCTCGCTGCGGACGGGGATGTTCTGCAGGTTGGGGTTGTTGGAGGAGATGCGGCCGGTTGCTGCGATGTTCTGCGCATACGTGGTGTGGATGCGGCCATCGTCGGCAACGGACTTCTTGAGGGTCTCCACCATCTGGGCCAGCTTGGAGGACTCCCGGTGCGCCATGAGCTGGACCAGGAACTCGTGTCCGGTCTTCTCCAGCAGCCCCTTCAAAGACGCAGCATCCGTGGTGTAGCCGGACTTGATCTTCTTGGTCTTGGGGAGCCCAAGTTCGTCAAAGAGGACGGTCTGGAGCTGCTTCGGCGATCCGAGGTTTACCTCGTGGCCGATCGCAGCGAACGCCTGTTCCTGGGCATTGCCGATCACCTTGGTGAGGTCGGCAAGTTGCTCATCCATTCGGTCCGTGGAGACGTAGATACCCGTCAGCTCCATCTGCGCCAGGACGCGCGCGACGGGAAGTTCAAGCGTCGTCAGCAGGGCATCGGCCTTGATGTCGGCAAGTTCGGTTTCGAAGTGCTTGCTGAGTGCGTGCACGACGGCGGCATGCTGGACGAGCGCTGTTGCGGCAACTTCGTCGGTTTCCCCGGAAAGGTCCAGCTCCAGCTGGCCGGAGGGGGCTGCAGCCGCCGCGAGCGAAATTTTCAAGTGCACCTGGGCGAGCTCGGCGAGGTCGTAGCTGCGACGGTCGGGCTGGATCAGGTAACCGGAAATTGAGGTGTCATCCACCACGCCCTCAAGTCCAAGGCCCCGGTTGTGCAAGGCCTTGAGCGCCGATTTGAACTCGTGCAGCACTTTGGCTTCTTCGGGGTCCCGAAGCCAGCGAAGCAGCACGGACTCTGCCGCCGCATCCAGGTCCGCGAGTTCAATGTACGCAGCACCGTTGTTGCGGACTACTGCCAGGGCACTCGCGTCGTCACCGATGCGCCCGGGAACCAATTGCACCGCGAGGGCTGAGCGCATGCCGGCCCCTGCGCCGAAGAACGCCTCCAGCGACTCAGCGTCCGTGATCCTGGAAAACTCCGGAGCGTCGATGGTGTCCGGTGCGGCACCGGCCGTGTCGTCGCCGTAAAGGTCGAAGAGCCGGGTGCGGAGCGTCCGGAATTCGAGCTCTTCAAAGAGCTCCTCAATTGCCTGGCGGTCAGGGCGTGGTTCGTGCAGGTCCGCCAGGGTGAGGGGCAGATCAAGATCGGACAGCAACTGGTTCAGCCTGCGGTTGCGCTTGACGTTCTCCAGGTTCTCCTTGAGGGCACCGCCGACCTTGCCGCCGATGGAATCGAGGTTTTCCAGAATGCCTTCAAGGCCGCCGTAAAGGTTGATCCATTTGGCAGCGGTCTTGGGGCCAACGCCGGGAACACCGGGCAGGTTGTCCGCCGATTCCCCGACCAGTGCGGCGAGGTCCGAGTAGAGGCTCGGTTTGACGAAGTACTTCTCTTCGATGGCAGCAGCGTCCATCTTGGGGATGTTGCTGACGCCCTGCTTCGGGTAGAGCACAAAAACGTTGTCGTTGATGAGCTGGAAGGCGTCCCTGTCACCGGAGACAAGGAGGACCTCGAAGCCCGCCGCGTCGCCCTGTGCTGCCAGCGTAGCCAGGACATCGTCCGCTTCATATCCGGGCATGGCAATGGTCCGGATCCCCCATGCCTCCATGACCTTGGCAATGAGTCCGATCTGGCCCGCGAACTCCGCGGGGGTGGCGTTGCGTCCGCCCTTGTATTCGCTGTACTCGGCCTTGCGGAACGTGGTGTCGTCGGAAACGTCGAAAGCCACGGCAACGTGGGTGGGCTTCTGATCCTTGATCAGGTTGATCAGCATGGACGTGAAGCCGTGCACTGCGTTGGTGTATTGCCCCCGTGCAGTGGAGAAATTCTCGGCGGGAAGGGCATAGAACGCCCTGAACGCCATGGAGTGGCCATCGAGGACCAGCAACCTGGGCCGGCCCTCCCCCGTGCTGTTGGCGGAAGGTGCGGGTGCTGTAGCGACGGCAGCAGCCTGGGCCGTTGGAACCTGGTCCGGTTTGGTTGTTTCACTCACAGGTGCCAGCCTAGTTGGCATGAAGGACAATTTCACGCCGAACCCGTTTGTCGACGAGCTGAATGAGGCAGGTGTGCCTGAAGAGTTCCATGATTGGCTGTCGGCCCACGGAGTTGGTGCCCTGGTGGTGAAACTCGGCATCCGTTTCACCGAAATGGGAGCCGAACGCATCGTGGCGACGATGCCCGTTGAGGGCAATACCCAGGTGGCCGGGATCCTCCATGGCGGGGCCCACGTGGTCCTCGCCGAGACACTGGGATCCTTCGCCGCATCACTGCATGCCGGAAGGGGCAGGCATGCAGTCGGCATCGAAGTGGGCGCCACCCATCACCGCTCGGTTGCTGCCGGCCTGGTGACGGGAACCTGCACGGCCATCCATCTGGGAGGAACCCTTGCCACACACGAGATCGTCATCACCGACGACAAGGGCCGCCGCCTCTCAACGGCCCGGATCACCAATATGATCCGGGACAACCGGCACTAGCCAGTGGTGACGGACTGCGGCATCCGGTAATGCAGTTCCGCCGCGGCGCCCCCAAGGATGCGGGACGAGACCAACTCAAGGGGCGCCGTCGGGCCTTTCAACGGCAGGAGCCGCTTGCCGGCGCCCAGCACCACCGGAATGATGGTGACGATCATTTCGTGGAGGAGTCCCGCGTCGGCAAATTGGGCCACCAAATCTCCGCCACCGACCAACCAGACGTTCCTGTCGCCTGCGGCCTTGAGAAGGTCAGGGGCGAAGCTGCGAACGTCACCGCGGACGAAGGTAATATCCGATCCCGCCGGCGCAACGTAGTCGTGGTGGGTGAAGACCCAGCATGGCGTTTCGGGATACGGCCAGTTGTCCGGCTCGTGGTCGATCAGCCACCGGTAGGTGTCACCGCCCATGGCGATACAGCCCACTCCCGCCATGAAGGACCCGATGCTCTCGTTCACGCCGTCCACCTGGTCGAACTGCAGGAGCCAGGCGAGGTCGTCATCAGGTGAGGCGATGAAGCCGTCAATGGTTGCCGCTACGTAGTACTGGAAAAGTGACATGTCCCCAGACTAGCCAGCGTCACGCACAGGTGAGGACCTGGACCTGGCCTTTAAGGTGCGGCCGTGGTGGACGGTTCAGGCGACGTGGAGGGGGCCGAGAGGGCGTCCGGCGGCTGTGTTGCGGGACTGGTCCGGGTGGGCTCCGACGGACTTCGGGTACCCGTGGACTGGCCGGAGTCCTCGTAGAAGAACGTGACAGTTCCTGCGACCTCCACCGTGTCGGTGATCGAGATCCTGACCGAGTCCCGACCCTGTGCCGGGGGCATCCGGAGGTAGACCGTTCCATAGTCGTGCCGGTCACCAACAAAGTCGACATCCGCAGGTACGCCGTCGAACAGGACCTCGCTTACATGCACGTAGTACCCGTCCAGGCGGACAATGGTGCCGCCCGTGCTGGGACCCGTTGCGCGGGTTGTGCCGGGAAGCGGGTTGAGCTCCTCGTCCACCACGGTCAACCCGACGAGCTGCCTGGGGCAGGCCTCTCCTTGCCCGGGCTGAACGTTGAAGGCCGCCTGCGGATTAGTGCGGTGCTGGGCAAGCAATGATGCAGCGGTAATGGCAACCCTGAATTCCAGGCACTTGCTCTGTGGAATCTGCGGAGTTGCGCCCACGGCTTTGGATGCCCGTTGCCAGTCCTGCTGGCTTCCGCTTTGCACAGCCCGGCAGACAGCCGCTCCCGCCTGCCACACAGCGGCGTCCTCAGCGCCTTCAAGGCTTTGGGCCAAGGCGTCGCATTGGAATTGTTGAAGCAGGAGATATCGCTGTCCCGACACTGGGTCGTTGGGCCCAATGGGTCCGGCAGGCAACCACTGCACAACTTGCGCGTCCGCCTGCGGCCCGCCAGAGGTGGTTGGCGCGCCGGCCGGTTCCGGCGCACTGGAACTGGCTGGCGCTGCGGAGACTGCCGGATCGGTAGCTTCGCGGGGATGGGCGGTAGTTGGGGCGGCGATGGTTGGCTGCAGTTGCTGCGAGGTGCCCTGGGTGGCTGCGCTGGAGCCTTGGTCAGGCCGGAGTCCTTCCGTGGATGGGGGAAGGCAGGCAGAGAGTCCCAGCATCAGGATCGGCGCCAAGGCCACCCCAATGACTTGGTTCCGGGATTGGCATTTCATGACAGCCCCACATCTGCCGGATCACGATCACGCAGTCACGTGCACAACTACACTGCTGATTATTCTCCCGATGGGGTGTGACTGCCAGAGCGGCCGCTATTTACCGAAGTAAGGGACGATCAGGTAGATGCCGAACAGGACGGCTATTCCGCACACGCCGAAACACACGTAGGCAAGCGAGCGGATCAATGCGGGTGACTTCTGCTGGGCGTCACCGGCGATGGCAGTCAGGCGTACCCCCAGTGAATACAGGACAACCAGGGTAACCGCAGCCACGAGGGTGACACCTGCAACCTGCAGCAATTCCAACCATTTCATCGCTGCACGTCTCCGCTCGGGGTGGTCTTTCGGTTTTTCTTCTTTTTCCTGAACTGCACTGCGTGGCCGGCCTCGTCGACTTCCACGGCGTTATGGTGGCCGACATGGGACCTACGTGAAACCACGAACATGAACACCACAGCGGACGTTCCAACCACTGCTGCGATGACGACGCCAACGACGCCGGTCCCCACCAGGAGCGCCGTCAGGGCCCCGACGATCGCCGAGGCCGGGAGGGTGAACAGCCAACCCAAAGCAATCTTGCCCGCAGTTCCCCAACGGACCGAAGTGCCTTTACGACCCAGGCCGGAACCGATGACGGAACCCGACGCAACCTGCGTGGTGGAGAGCGCGAAACCCAGGTGAGATGACGCGAGGATGGCCGAGGCCGTGCTTGTTTCAGCGGAGAATCCCTGCGCGGGCTTCACCTCGGTCAGACCGGAGCCCATGGTCCGGATGATGCGCCAGCCGCCGGCATAGGTGCCGATCGCAATGGCCAGGGCGCAGGCGGTGATGACCCAGAACTGGGGGCCGCTGCCGGGGGCCTGGGTGCCTCCAGCGATCAGGACCAGGGTGATGATGCCCATGGTCTTTTGGGCGTCGTTCGTACCGTGGGCGAGGGCCACCAGGCTGGACGTGAAGATCTGGCCCGTGCGGAACCCACCGCGCTTCTGGGTGAGTTTGTCGCCGGTCTCGGGATCGTGCCGCGACGTGAGCGCGTAGGCGAGGCGGGTACAAATGTAGGCCACGAACCCCGCGATCAGGGGTGCGATGACTGCGGGCAGAATGACCTTCTGCAGGACAGTTTCAAAGTTGATGGAGTGGAAGCCAATGCCAACCACTGCGGCGCCGATCAGGCCGCCGAAAAGGGCGTGCGAGGAACTTGAAGGCAGACCCTTGAGCCAGGTGATCATGTTCCAAAGAACTGCGCCCATGAGTCCCGCGAAGATAATGTCCGGCGTGATGTGGATGCCGTCCGTACCTTCCCGGATCAGGCCTCCGGAAATGGTCTTGGCCACTTCGGTGGAGAGGAACGCGCCCACGAGGTTGAGCACAGCCGCCAGGGCAACAGCCGTTTTGGGCTTGATCGCCCCCGTAGCGATGGGTGTAGCCATCGCATTGGCTGTGTCGTGAAACCCGTTGGTGAAGTCAAAAAATAGGGCCAACGCTATTACCAGCGCGACCATGAAGGTGATATCCACCTGTTGCCCAATCTGCAGAGTCGACGTTCAGCAGTTCCACTTCCCCGTACCTGCCATCCACAGCATAGTTCAGCATCTGTTCAACTGACTCGACTTGCGGGATTCATTCTGGCGGGCTTGAAACCTTAAGAATCCTACGTGGCGGGGCCCTGAGCGGACAAACGTACCCGGGACAGGCATCAACCCAAATATGCCCGGACGGCCGCCAAATCCTTGCGCGTCAGCCCCTTCCGCGGATCCGGGGAGATGCAGAGCACACGGTCCTGCTGGTACTCGGCCCAGGAACGTGCCTCGGACTCGGCACTGAGTTGGTCATCCAGCCAGATCATCCGATCACTACCGGCCGACGCCAGATCCTTCTGGAGGGCCACCAGCTTCCACCATTCGGGGCCCTCGTCCCAGCCTTGGCTGGAGAGTACCGGCCAGTCCTCACCCCTCAATCCAATGGCAGGGCAGAGGAACTCAGGCGCCAACCGTTCCCAGGTGGTGAGCCAGACGAAGCGGGCAGCCGGGTGGCCGGAGAGGTCATTAAGCTCGGCCACGGCCTCGGGCGCGAAAGCAACTTCGAGGATGCCCGCATCGGCGAAGGTCCATTCGTTACCCCAGTCAGTGGTTCCGATGGGACTGAAGGGGTTCACCACGCCGTCGACATCCAGGTAGATCGACACCGGAGCTGTCCGCCCTTGGGTGGATTCCATGTCCACTCCCCCTTCCCCAACGGTTCAGCATCAGCCTACGGGATGGCGCAATCGTCGGTCTGGGGTTGGGGAGAATCAAACTCTTGACGTTCGTCATGTAAGTGATATTCTCAAGGCATGGAAAAGCCCCCCGTCCATTCCCCGCAGAGTGTCCGCCACATCGAAGAAGGTGTCCGGACCGATTTCCGCCATGCGATGTCTTACGGCGGATATCTGGACCTTGACCAATTGCTCAGTTCCCAGCACCCGCTCAGCGAGCCGGAACACCATGACGAACTGCTGTTCATCATCCAGCACCAGACCAGCGAGCTGTGGCTCAAGCTTGTCCTGCACGAACTCCTGGAAGCCCGGAGGTTGTTCGACGCCGACAACCTGGGAAAGGCGCTCAAGTGCATCGCCCGCGTGAAGGCCATCCAGCGCACCATGACGGAACAATGGTCCGTCCTGGGCACCCTGACGCCTCGCGAGTACTCCCAGTTCCGCGGCTTCCTGGGGAGTTCCTCGGGTTTCCAGTCCTACCAATACCGCGGCGTCGAATTCCTGCTGGGAAACAAGAACCGGGGAATGTTGCGCGTGTTCGAAAGTGAGCCCGAGGCCCACGCACTGCTCGGCAGGTTGCTGGAGGAGCCA
The DNA here is from genome assembly GCF_021538675.1 of Paenarthrobacter sp. AR 02. Lineage (GTDB taxonomy): Bacteria > Actinomycetota > Actinomycetes > Actinomycetales > Micrococcaceae > Arthrobacter. Next base: position 81,898 of record NZ_JAJUKH010000012.1, on the reverse strand, counting down.
ACTCTCTACGATGCGTTCCTAGGCGTCCTTTCCCGTGCCGGCTACGACATTCCTGCCGACATCCTGGAGCGGGACACCAGCGAACCCTGGACCTTCCGCCAGGACCTCGTTCCCATCTTCCAGAAGATCTACGAGTCCGATGACACACAGTGGGGACTCTACGAAGCGTGCGAAGACCTGGTGGACATCGAGGACAACTTCCAGGCCTGGCGGTTCCGGCACCTCAGGACCGTCCAGCGCACCATCGGGTTCAAGGTAGGAACCGGCGGATCGTCCGGAGTGGACTTCCTCAAGCGCGCCCTGGACCTGACCTTCTTCCCCGAGCTCTACGCCGTCCGGACCGAGATCGGCAACTAAGCAACACTGCCCGCCTATACCGCAGGAGGAACCATGACCACCGCACAGCAAACCCACCGGCCAACGTCGACCGAACTGGATGCCGCTGATCCCCTCGCCGCCCAGCGTGAAGCCTTTTACGCGCCCGACGCCGATCAGCTCACCTCATATTTGGACGGCAACTCACTCGGACGCCCCCTGAAGGCCACCGCCGCACATCTGGCGTCCTTCGTCCACGACGCCTGGGGCAGCCGCCTCATCCGGGGCTGGGATGAACAATGGATGGACGAACCCACAAACGTTGGCGACCGCATCGGTGAAGTGACTCTTGGCGCGGCGCCGGGACAGACCACAGTTGGCGATTCGACGTCGGTAATGCTTTACAAGATGATCCGCGCCGCGGTGGATTCCCAACCCGGACGCGACGAGATCATCATTGACCGCGACAACTTCCCCACCGACCGGTTCATTATTGAGGGAATCGCCAAGGAACGCGGCGCAACCATCAAGTGGATCGCTGCCAACCCCGCCAGTGGTGTCCGCGCGGACGACCTGGACGGACTGCTTGGCGAGCGGACCGCCGTCGTGGTCCTCAGCCATGTGGCGTATCGCTCGGGGTTCCTTGCGGACGCGAAGGGAATCACCGCCAAGGTCCACGAGGCCGGTGCGCTGATGCTCTGGGACCTGTGCCACTCAGTCGGTTCCGTGCCACTGGAACTGGACGCATGGGGAGTCGACCTCGCGGTGGGCTGCACGTACAAGTACCTCAACGGTGGACCCGGCTCACCGGCCTTTGCCTATGTGAATGCCTCGCAGCAGGACCGCTTGCAACAGCCCATTTGGGGATGGATGGGCGCCGCGAACCCCTTCGGCATGACGGATTCCTACGAGCCTGCGCAGGGAATCCGGCGGTTCATCACGGGAACACCGCCGGTGCTGGCCATGCAGCCCCTCAAGGACATGGTGGAACTGATCGCTTCGGTAGGCATGGAGGCCGTCCGGGAGAAGTCGGTCAAGATCACCGAGTATGCCATCGCTTTGGCCGAGGAACACCTGGTGCCTCTCGGCGCCGAAATTGTGAGCCCCCGGGACCCTGCCGAGCGTGGCTCGCACATCACCGTGGACCACCCGCTCTTCGCTGATGTCACTGCGGCCCTCTGGGAAAAGGGGGTCATTCCCGATTTCCGCCCGCCGCACGGGCTGCGCATTGGCCTCTCGCCGTTGAGCACCAGCTACGCCGAGGTCGAGCTGGGAGTGACCGCCATCCGGGACGCCCTCGCCGAACTGCTGTGAGCCTGAAGTGAGCGCTGTACTGGACGATATGGACTCCCGCCCCGGGAGTACCACTTCATTGCTGCGGACCGTCATTGGATTGTACTTGAGGGATGCCGGGGGCTGGATGTCGGCGAAGGACATCGTTGCCCTGATGGAGGCCCTCGGCACGTCCGGCACAGTCACGCGGACCGCCTTGGGCCGGTTGCGCAAGAAGGATGTGGTCCTGCAGGAAAACCGTGACGGACTCCCCGGCTATACGCTCACCGACGGCGCCTCCACGATGCTGGCCCGTGGTGACCGCCGGATCTACAACCCCCGCAGCATGGGCGACGCCGATCCGTGGTGCCTGATCTCGTTTTCCATTCCGGAGACCGAACGCGAAAAGCGACACCAGCTGCGGCGCAGGCTCCATTGGATCGGCTGCGGGACAGTGGCCGCGGGTCTGTGGATCTGCCCTGACTCCCTGCGGGGGGAGGTCGAGGAAATCCTGGCCGACCTGGACCTGCGGGACATGGCAACCGTCTTCGTGACCGAAACCCCGTTGGTAGGTGGCAGCCTCCGGGATGCCGCGTCGAACTGGTGGGACCTGGAGGCGGTGGCCGGCCTTCACAAGGACTTCATCAGGGAGCATGGTGCCGCGGTTTCAGGCCGCGCCGTTGACGTCTCTGCGCAGGCCTTCGCCACGTACGTCCAGTGCATCGACCGATGGAGGATCATCCCGTACCTCGACCCCGGGTTGCCGGCGGCCTTCCTGCCAGCCGACTGGCCCGGGGCCGAGGGTGCTGAATTGTTCAAACGGATTGTTGCCGCCTATGCCGAACCCAGTGCCGAATTCGTTCGTCGCTGCCTGGCGGGCACGGCCGCAGCTACGGTTTCCTGACGGCGATTCCCCGCCAGTACGGCTCCCCCAGGTCTTCGATGGGAGTCTTGGCGGTTTCCCGTGAGAAATAGGCGGAGACGCCGGCGATGGCCATGCACAGCACCGCGAACCCGGCGACAGGAAGCCACCCGTCCTGGCCCTTGCCCAGCAGGAGTCCTGCGATGAGGGGAGCAAAGCCGGCCACCACCAATCCCAACTGGTTCCCCAAAGCCATGCCCGAATACCGGACCGGTGCGGCGAAGAGTTCGGCGAAGTAGGCGGGCCATATTCCGTTGAAGCAGGAATAGAGCAGCGTCATGTTGATGAACGCGGCGGCGAAGACCAGGAAGATGTTTCCGCTGGACAACGCCATGAAGTAGGCGAAGATCGTCGCTGAGCAGCCTATTGCCGCTGTGAGGAGCAACGGCCTGCGTCCCCAAGTGTCGGACAGTTTCGCCGTCAGGGGCATCACGAACATGGACAAGCCAATGGCCACCGCGTTGACGGTCAGGATGGATGCCTTGTCGAAGCCTGCGGCGCCGGTGGCGTAGGACAAACCGAAAACTGTGAAGATCGTCTGCATGACAGACATGATGGACATGCCAACCACCCTCGCCACATCGGCTGACTGGAAACGAAGGACTTCCCGCAGCGGCATCGGGGCCACGGCCTGCCGGTCCTTGGCGTCCTCAAACACCGGAGTCTCATCCAGGTGCGTCCGCACCCAGTAGGCGATGCCCAACACCACAATGGACAACCAGAACGGGATGCGCCAACCCCAGCTCATCAACGCCTCGGTGGGCAGTGCGGACACCGGGATAAAGACGAGTGTCGCGAGCACCATGCCGGAGGCATAACCGGTCATGACGAAGCTGGTAAAGAAGCCGCGGCGGCCCTCGGGTGAGTGTTCCAGGGTCAGTGTGGACGCACCTGCCGATTCCGCCCCTGCAGAGAAACCCTGCGCCAGGCGGCCAATGACCAGGAGGACCGGTGCCCAGAAACCAATCTGGCTGTAGCTTGGCAGGAACCCGATGCCGAGGGACGACAGTCCCATAACGCCCAGGGTGATGAGCAGGATTTTCTTGCGGCCCAGCTTGTCGCCGAAGTGGCCCATGACCAGCCCACCCACCGGCCGGGCCACATAGGCCACGCCGAAGGTGGCGAAGGCCCCGATCAGGCCCACCGCAGGATCATCGGAGGGAAAGAAAAGCGGACCGAAGACCAGCGCGGCGGCTGAGCCATAAATGAAGAAGTCGTAGTACTCCAGGGTGCTTCCGAGGAACGAGGCCAAAGCCGCTTTTCCGGGGGTCTTGCGCAGCGTCGTTTGCTGGGCAGTTGTAGACATGGCTGTTCTCCTTCGAACGGCGTCCAAATGGTGCTAGAGGTGGAAATCGACGGCGATGATGTGCTCGCTGTTGGGAAACGAGTACTTCTTGAGTGGCTCGTGGAGGGGATGGGTGTTGTAGGCATCGATGTCCTCGGCAGAGGCGAAGTCGGCAACGATCGCGTAGTCGAAGGACCGTTCGTGCTGGAAGACGTCAGCGCCGTGGGTCAGTTTCAGAAGGCCCGGAATCTTGCCGTCCATCGCATCCAGGCCTGCCACCCATGCGGCTTTGTCCGCTGCGGGAAAGTCAGGCTTGAACTTGAACAACACTGCGTGGCGGATCATGCTCCCACTCCTGTCGTCACACTGTCACCCGCATACTCGGCCGGTTGGCCGGCAATGGTCCGGCCCGCAAGGTATCCCATGGTCATGATGGGGCCAAGGGTGGCTCCCGCCCCCGGGTAGCCTGCGGCGTAGGCATTCTCCGTGGTGTTACCGGCGGCAAAAAGGCCTGGGATGGCGTTGCCGTCCACGTCCAGGACGCGGGCCCGGCCGTCCGTCGCTACGCCTCCGTTGCTTCCGAACGCACCGTTGACCACCTCCATTGCGTAGAACGGTCCGGTCAACAGCGGGCCTAGTGACGGATTGGGCCAAGGGCAGTCGTCATCGCCCCAGTACTTGTCGTAGGCGCTTTCACCCCGGCCGAAGTCCGGGTCCTCACCTTTGACGGCATATTCGTTGAAGCGGCTGACCGTTGCGTTGAGTTCGTCGGCAGGGACACCCATCTTTTCGGCCAGCTCTTCCAGCGTGGGTGCTTCGATCAGGTAGTCCGGCGTCGGTTGGCCGGCCCGGTGAGCCAGGACGCCGTAGCGCTCCAAGTAGCCGTGGTCGAAGGCCACATGTGCCGGAGTGTTCAGGGTCTGGTTGTTCGGCGAATCCCAGGACTGCAGGCAGCGTGCGAGGTCGTTGTAATTCTGGGACTCGTTGGCGAATCGGCGTCCCTGCCGGTTGACCATGAGCGAGCCAGGTCCTTGCCGTTCGAACCTCAGCAAGGTGCCAATGGGCGCTCCATCGCGGGTGTCTCCCGTGATGGACATCGGCGCCCACCAGGCTTCACGGGTTCCGCGGGTCTGTGCCCCGATCCGCTGTGCCATCTTTAGTCCGTCGCCAGTGTTGGAGGGTGGTGAGCACATGATGTACAGGCGGGAGGCCAGCAACGAATCGGCCAGCGCCTTGTCCCACTCGAAGCCACCGGTAGCGAGGACGACGCCGTCGTTGGCGTGGAAAGTTTCACCCGACTCGAGTTCGACGCCCACTACCCTGCCGCCGTCGAGCAGGAGTCGTTGACCGCGGGCGCCAACCACCAGTGCCGCGCCATCCCGGACCAGGCTCGCAAGCAGCATGGCTACCAGGGCATGGCCTTTGGCCACAAGTCCTTGTTCCTGCCGCTGGTTCAGTTCATTCCACGGGAATTTGGTGAAGGCACCCCAGTTCTCATACTCCTGCATAGTGAACGGCGCCCTGCCGTCGGACCGGACATGGTGGGCAAGTTCGCCAAGTGCCTCGCGGATGTTGAACAGTTCGGGTTCAACGGTCCGCCCGCCTTCAACGGAACCGGGAAGGTCCTGGCGGTAGTCCGGGAAATTATCCAGGAAGATGAAACGGACCCCGCATTCGTCCTCGGTAAAACGGAGCATGGTGTCCCCGTAATCGAGGGCAGCATCAAGGAGCTCTTCGCGGCTACGTCCGCGGGCCACAGCGCGGATGTATTGCGCCGCGGCTTCCTTGGAGTCGCTCAGACCGGCTTCGCGGGCGTGGTGGTTGTCGGCCACCCACAGCATGCCTCCCGATACCGCGGAGGTACCGCCCAGCAGCTCGGTTTTTTCGAGGACGACGACGGATTTGCCCGCCTTTGCGGCGGTGGCCGCTGCCGTCAGGGCGCCTGCGCCCGAGCCGACCACGACGACGTCATAGGTATCGGTTTGTGTGCCGTTCAGGAATTTCACGGTGGAGCCTTTCGGGAATGAAATGGGGTTGCAGTTGCCAGGCGGGTCAGACCGCGGTGTAGCCGCCGTCGATCACCAGTTCGGATCCCGTGGTGAACCGGGACTCATCGGAAGCGAGGTACAGCACGCCGTAGGCAATTTCGTCCGGTTCGCCCTGCCTGGGCAGTGGGTTGCTGCCTACCAACTGCCGGTAATAGGCCTCTGCCCCGATCTCGGACTGTTCCGCCGACCGGCGGCTCATCCTGGTGTTCATGGAACCCGGGTGGATGGAGTTCACCCGGACACCGTGGGAGCCGTAGGCGGCGGCGTCGGACTTGCTGAGGAGCCGGACAGCGCCCTTGGTTGCGTGGTAGAGCGGCACGTTGCGTCCGCCGGTCAGTCCGTGGATGGAGGAAAAGTTGATGATGCTTCCGGACTGCCTGGCGATCATGCCTGGAACCACGTACTTGGTCATGAGCCAAACCCCTTTGACGTTGACGTCAAAGATGGCGTTGAAATCTTCCATGGACGCGGTGTGGCTTGCTCCGGCGACGCCGATGATGCCGGCTGCGTTGACCAGGATGTCCGGAGCGCCGAGCTCCTCGCTGAGTTTTCCGATCGTCCTTGCGACGCTGGACTCATCGGTGACATCAACGTCGTATTCGGTGATACCGGGATGGTTGCCCCCGGCCGGCGTCCCTGCCCGGTCCAACGAGGCTACGGACGCCCCATGTTCAGCCAACAACCGGGCGGTTGCGCTTCCCAGGTCTCCCCTGCCGCCGGTAACCACAGCCACTTTCCCGGCCACGCGTTGGGACGGCATTCCGTGTACTGCTGACTCCATGACCAAAACTCCTCCTGCCGCGGCATAGCGGCGTTCAAACATCACTACGGCGCAGGGCAGCACGGAAGAGGGCCCGGGGGCCGTTGATGTACTTGGGCTGAATGCCTTGAGGGTCAATGTCCTCGTGTATGGCGCCGGCCGGGGTTCCGGTCCGCAGTGCCCTGCTGTGCGCTCCACTCTGCCAGCGCGCTTGTGAGTGGGGCCACAGCGTTACCGATGAACGGGAATCAGATGTTGCCGTTGCTTTGGCGGAGCGCGCCTTTGAGCTCTCCGCGCCAACCCAGGGCCCTCGAAATACCGCGCGCGGCAGTCATCAATACCGGCACGCGCACGGCCGCGTTTTCTTCATTCCTGGGCACCACAACGCTTAAGGCAGCCACCACGGTGTTCGTTCGCCCGAAGACGGGAACCGCGATTCCGCTTGATTCCGGCACGATGATTCCGGGCATGGACGCGAATCCCCGTTGGCGGATGGCTGCGAGGTGACGGCGCAGATCGGCTGGATTGGTCAGCGTGGCATCGGTGAACTTCTCCAGCGTCCGGGACAGAAAGATGTCCTGGTAGGCAGCCGGCGAGTAGGCCAGCAGGACCAACCCGGACGATGTACCGTGCACGGGAAGCCGGCCGGCCACCTTGGTGATGTCCACCATGGAATCCCTGGAGCCGATGCGTTCGATGTAGAGGACCTCGTCGGAGTCCAGGATCCCAAGCGTCGTTGAATGCTGGACCACCGATTGAACGTCTTCCATGAACGGCAACGCGGCTTCCCGCAGGCCCACCATCCGCGAACTCCTGGAGACGAGCTCCCACAGCCGTATGCCCACGCGGACCTCAGCATTGGCTTCGCGTTCAAGCAGTCCCTCGGCCAGCATCTCGTCCACCAAGCGATACGTGGTGGTCACTGGAAGCCCGGATCGGCGCGCCAGCATGGCTACATTCATGGTGCGGTGGGAGTCATCAAATGCTCCCACCAGCCGAACGACGCGGCTGATGACGGACTCGCCTGAGGCCGAGTTGGCCATGCTAATCGCCTGATTTCACGCGTGAGACGAACCTGAACCTGTCCCCACGGAACGTGCTGCGGGTCCACTCCACCGGAACACCTGTGGCGGATCTGGCCAGCCTGTGTACCACCAGCAATGGTGCACCCATTTCGATTCCGAGAAGCTGAACGTCGCCGGGACCTGCCAGGGCAGTTTCCACAGTATCTTCCACGTCAGCGACCCGGATCCCGTAGACGTCCTCGAGGACCGCGTACAGCGACCCGGATTTGGACAGGTTCGACTTGAAACGCGGCAGCTTGCCCGGCAGCCAGGCGACTTCGTGGGCCAACGGCTCGCCCTCGATCAAGCGGATCCGCTCCAACCGGGTGACCTGCGCGCCCTCTTCCAATCCCAAGTGCGTCGAGACGACGGTGTCCGCCCGGACGACGTCGAGGCCGATCAGGGTGGAGTCGGGACGGAGGCCTTGCGTGCGGGCGTCATCGGAAAAGGACGTCAATTGCCGGACGTGCGTCACCTTGGGTGGTGCTACGAAGGTTCCGTGCCCTTGGATCCTGCCCAACCTGCCTTCCGCGACGAGCTCGCTGATCGCCTGCCGGACCGTGGTGCGGGAGGTTGCATACTTTTCCGCCAGTGCCCGCTCGGTGGGGATAAGCGTCCCGGGCTGCAGACCCGCGATCAGCGCCAAGACCTCCGTTTTGAGGAGGTAATACTTCGGCGCAGCAGGTGCAGCTTCTGGTTGCATGTTGGACATCCTACTTGTAGACAGCTGGATTGGTCTATGCCAATCTAGGGACTGTTGGTTTCAACCAACTGCGGCGAGCCAGGGGCACTCCCCCACCTTCGCACAGACAGTCCGCACCTGAACCGAAGGGACGCCAGTTGAAGGACACCGTGAACTTGAGGAGCGCCGCTGCGAAGCGGGCCGGGACCCTGATCCGCGCCATCGCACCCGGCAGAACCAAAGCATCGGCGATGCTCCCGTGACGCCGCGAGTCCTCGGCCTCCACATCGGCGGCTCAAAGACACACGCCGTCCGTTCGGACCAAGCGCAGGGAGTCAGCGGATCACCGGGGAGCTCCGGTGATGAAATCACGGAAACCAGCGCCAACTTGTCATCGGTCGGGCATCAGGGCGCTGACGCGGTCCTGCGCCGGATTGCCGCAAGCGTGGGAGGTGGAGTCAAAGCCGTCTGTGCGGGTGCAGCGGGCGCCGACACGCCAGCGAGCCGTGCTGTCCTCTCCGCCCTCCTCATGGAACATTTCCCCGGCGCCAAAGTCGAGGTGGTCCACGACACCCGCATTGTCCTCGCGGCCGCCGGCCTCGACGCCGGCGCCGTGCTGGTCGCTGGCACCGGCTCGGTAGCCTGGGGTCGAAACGCCGAGGGACGCGAAGCGCGAAGCGGCGGGTATGGCTATTTGCTGGGCGATGAGGGCAGCGGCTACTCAGTGGTGCGCGACGCCGTCCGGGAAGCCCTGCGCGAGTACTACGCCGGACTGGAGCCTGGGATCCTGGTTCGGGCGCTGATGGAAGCAACCTCCAGCGCCGATGCCCTGCAGCTCATGGACTTCTTCTACGCGAAGCCGGAACCTGACCACTGGGCCAGCCTGGCCCCGCTCGTCCTGGAGTTTGCAGCTGAGGGAGACCCCGCTGCCGTTCGGATCCAGGCCGAGGCCGCGCATTCCCTGGCAACACTTGCCCGCCAGGTACTGGGGGAACTGGGCCTAGACCTGCCGCTCGTCATGGCCGGGGGCCTGCTGGTCAACCAGAGCCAGCTGGCTGGTGCCGTAGCCAGGAAAGTTTCCCTCGAGGACCCGTCATCCGTCCGGATCCTGACACAGGCCCCGGTGCACGGTGCGGTGGAACTGGCGCGCCAGCTGATCCAGGACTAACTCGCGCTTCTGCGAGACTGCCCCCAATTCCGGACAGGAACGGGAGTAGTCTTAATCCATGCCCTTCACGTGCGGTGGTCGGTAGCAATGACGCGGGCCAAGCGGCGGTGGCTGCCAGCTCTCCTGATCCCCCTTGCCCTTGTCCTTGCGGTGCTCACCGGTTCGGTCCAGGCCGGTGCCACAGTGTCGTTGCCGCCCAAGACGGCGGATGAGGTTCTTGCCATGATTGCGCGCACGCAAGTGCGTGCCTTCTCCGGAACGCTCCAACAAACTGCGGAGCTGGGACTCCCGGATATACCCTCGTCGACCCCGGGCGTCACTCCGGGTGCTGGTACCGCACTTGAGTTCCTGGCGGGCAGCCACACCGCGCGTGTCTTCGTTGGCGATCCCACCAAGGCGCGACTGCAAATCATGGACGCCATGGCTGAGCGCGACCTCATCGTCAACGGCAAGGATGCGTGGTTCTACAACTCGGCAGACAACAGCGCCACCCACCTCCAGGCCCCAAAACCCGGCGCCCCCACGGAGACTCTTCCCAGCAAGCCGGCGATGCCCACGCCCGAGGCGCTGGCCAACCGGTTCCTGGCTGCTGTTGACGCCGGAACCGAGGTAACGGTGGGAGAGGCTTCATCGGTTGCCGGTCGTAGTGCGTACAGGCTTAGCCTGGCCCCGAAGGACCCCGGCACCCTGGTGGCCTCGGTGTCCATCGACGTCGACTCCGAAACCGGCTTCCCGCTGGGCGTCCACGTCCAGGCGAAGAACCAAGCCGACCCTGCCTACTCCCTGGCCTTCACCGATCTGAGCCTTACCGCTCCCGATCCCGGCTTGTTCCAGTTCACACCGCCAGCGGGTTCCACTGTCACCACGAAGGTACTCCCGGCGCGGCTCACTCCGGTGCCTGATGCCGATTCCAGCCCCAAAGCGCCATCGCCTCACGGCACACGGGTTTCCGGCGAAGGGTGGGGATCGATCGTCATGCTGCCTGCCGCCGCCGTGCCTGCCGGGCTTACTTCGAATCCCCAAATCTCCCAGGTGTTGCAAAGCGTTTCCGGCGGCCGGGCATTGACCTCTTCGCTGGTGAGCGTCCTGATTCTCGACGACGGCCGCGTCCTCGCAGGGCTGGTCCCGTTGGAGCGGCTCCAGTCAGCGGCTGCCGCCCAGTGAAGGAGCCCTCACCAACGCAGCGCGGGGCCGCCGCTGAGGAGCTGGCTGTTGAGACCCACGGGCTGGTGAAACGCTTCGGGCAACGCGCCGCCGTTGACGGCATCGACCTCGCTGTACCGCGCGGGGCGGTATTCGGCTTCCTTGGACCCAACGGTTCGGGAAAGACCACCACCATCCGGGTACTGCTGGGGCTGGCTTCCGCCACGAGCGGCGATGTCCGGGTCCTGGACCAGTCCATGCCGGCCGCGCTGGCATCGGTCCTCCCCGATGTCGGTGCCTTGGTGGAAGGGCCCGGTTTCTACCCCTTCCTCACGGGACCCGGAAACCTCATGCGCCTCGATTCAGCTGACCGCCACGCCTTGCCGGCGACACGTCGACAACGCGTCGCCGACGCCCTGGACCGTGTTGGACTTACTCACGCTGCCGGTAAGAAGGTCCGGGCCTATTCGTTGGGCATGAAGCAGCGCCTTGGCTTGGCGAACGCGCTGCTCAGGCCGCGGGAGCTGCTGGTCCTGGACGAACCCACCAACGGACTGGACCCCCAGGGCACCCGCGAGGTCCGTAGCTTGGTGCGGTCCCTCGCCGCGGGAGGGACCACAGTGTTCGTTTCCAGCCATTTGCTGGCCGAGGTGGAACAAATGTGCACCCACGTCGGCGTCATGAGTGCCGGGCGCCTGGTCGCCCAAGGACCGCTGGCGGAGTTGCGGTCCGCGGGCCAGAGGCAGGTTGTGGTTGAAACGCCCGACGCCGAACGCGCCAACGGCGTCCTGGCGCGCCTGGGGTTGGTCCCGGCGGCCACACCGGATGGTGAACGCCCCATCGAGGCGAGGGCTGTCATGAACGGTGGACTGGCCGGGCCTGCCCCCGAGGTGATCGTGGCAGCCTTGGTTGCCGATGGCGTTCGGGTACGGGGGTTCGCTGTTGAAGACGCAAGCCTGGAAGACCGGTTCGTGTCCCTGACCGGAGAGGGGTTCGACGTTGTCGGCTGACACCTCTAAGCCCTTGGCCCCGGGGGTGCGGCCCGCGGTTGGGTGGTCCCTGCTTGGCTCTGAATTGTCGGTGCTGTTCCGTCGCCTCCGTACATGGGCGATGCTGCTCGCCCTTGCGGCCGTACCCATCCTCATAGCTGTGGCCGTCAAACTGTCGTCCCGACCCGTCGCCCCAGGCCGGGGGCCGCTCTTTTTGGACCGCATCACCCAGAACGGGCTGTTTGTGGCCGTGACCGCCCTGGTGGTGTGCGTACCGTTATTCCTGCCCCTGACCATCGGCGTGGTGGCTGGGGATACCATCGCCGGCGAAGCCAACATGGGGACCTTGCGCTACCTGTTGCTTGCACCCGCAGGCCGCGTCCGGCTCCTGCTGGTCAAGTATGCCGGGGCCGTTGCGTTCTGTTTCGCCGCGACGGTGACCGTGGCAGCGTCAGGTGCCTTGGTCGGCGTCGTGCTTTTTCCTGTGGGACCCGTGACGCTCCTTTCAGGCGACACCATCGGCGTGGGCGAATCGATGCTGCGGTCCTTGGTGATCGCCGGCTATATCACGGTGTCGCTGTTGGGTTTGTCGGCCATAGGACTGCTGATTTCCACTTTCACTGATGTTCCGGTGGGCGCCATGGCCGCCACGATTGTCCTCTCTGTTGTCTCCCAGGTGCTGGACAACCTCCCGCAACTGGACTGGCTGCACCCGTGGCTGTTCAGCCACCATTGGCTGGGGTTCGCGGATCTGCTGCGGCAGCCGATCGACTGGACGTCGTTCGGCGCCAATGCGTTGCTGCAGGCCGGATACATCGCCGTATGCGGCACGTTGGCCTACGCAAAATTCTCGAACAAGGACATCCTGTCCTAGCTTTGTCGTAGGCTCTTCCCATGGCCAGATTCTTTGATGTGCACCCGGAAGATCCCCAACCACGCGCTATCGGCCAGGTGGTCAAAATGCTGCAGGACGGCGGCCTGATCGCCTACCCCACCGACTCCTGCTACGCGTTGGGGGCACAAATCGGAAACCGGGAAGCGCTTGACCGCATCAGGGCGATCCGGCATTTGGACGACAAGCACCACTTCACGCTGGTGTGTAAGGACTTCGCCCAGATGGGCCAGTTCGTGATGCTCGACAACGACGTTTTCAGGAGCATCAAGGCGGTCACTCCGGGCAGCTACACGTTCATCCTCCCGGCCACCCGCGAAGTACCCAAGCGGCTCCTGCACCCCAAGAAGAAGACGGTGGGTGTGCGCATCCCGGACCACCGCGTTGTCCAGGCCCTGTTGGCTGAGCTGGGCGAACCGCTGTTGTCCAGCACGCTCCTGCTGCCCGACCAGGAAGAACCCCTGACGCAGGGCTGGGAAATCAAGGAACGGCTGGACAATCAGGTGGACGGTGTCATCGACGCCGGCGACACCGGGGCAGAGCCGACTACCGTGGTGGACTTTTCCAGCGGCGTTGCCGAAGTCGTGCGTCGCGGAACCGGAGATCCGTCCCGGTTCGAATAACCCCCGGATCGATGCCCCGGAACCCAGGGCGCAGGCGAAGGTTCCGGAGGTTTACTCCTCCGGCTTGCGCGCCCGGCTTGGTTGCACCCGCATGGGCTCTCCCGGCATCTTGGGAAATTCCGGCGGGAAGGGCATCTCGCCCTGGCCGTTGCTGACATCGCGTTCCCACCAGGAAAGCAGAACGTCGATCTCCCCCGGTTGCGAGTGCATGGTCGCCCACGGGTCACCGGCTTTCCTGAGGCGCTCGGGAACTGTGGCGATGGTGTATTTCGCCGGATCGGCGTGATCCAGTTCGTCCCACGTCAGCGGACAGGATACCTGCGCTGTGGGTACGGCACGCGGGCTGTAGGCACCGGCGATGGTCCTGTCCCGGTTGGCCTGGTTGAAGTCTACGAAGATCCGCTTTCCGCGCTCCTCTTTCCACCACGCCATGGTGACCTTGTCCGGCATGCGGCGTTCCAATTCACGGCCGGCGGCGATCACGGCGTGACGCACGTCCAGGAACTCATGCTTGGGGTGGATGGGGGCATAGACGTGAAGCCCGCGGTTCCCGGAGGTCTTAATGAACGCCGTGAGGCCCGCCTCCTCCAGGACTGATCGAAGTTCAAGTGCGGCCGGCTTGGCGTCATCAAAGTCCGTCCCTGGTTGGGGATCGAGGTCGATCCGGAGTTGGTCCGGGTTATCCGGATCGTCGGCCCGGGAAGCCCACGGATGGAACACCACGGTGTTCATTTGTGCGGCCCACACCGCGGCCGCCGGCTCATCGATGACCAATTGCGGATGGGACCGTGCGCTCGGGTACGTGACGGGCACCGAACGCACATAGTCCGGCGCTCCCTTGGGCGGATTCTTCGAGAAAAACATCTCGCCCTCGATGTTGCCCGAATACCGTTGCAGGCTGACGGGACGGTTCCCGTTGGCTGCGACAAAGGCCTCGCCCACGTCAATGAGGTAATGGGCCAGGTCCAGCTTGGTCAGTCCTGCCTCCGGCCACATGACTCGGCTGGGACTGGAGATTCGAACCTCCCGGGGACCGTCGGGGCCGGGCACGGTGACAATGGTTGCTTCGCTCGCCATGGCCACAAGCTACCGTGTTTGAACCGCCCGCGTCAGCATTCGGGCCCGTTCCGGTGCGCATGTCCATCGCGGACCGCCTCACTGCAGGATGATGGATGCATGCCAACGCCTGAAACATCCTTGCGGATCGCCGTCAACGAACTCGAAATTTCGGCCCTTTCCATCCGGCCTGACAACCCCTCGGCCACCCTGGTGATGGCCCATGGCGCCGGCGCGGGAATGGAACATCCGTTCCTGCAGGGTTTCGCTGAAGCGATGGCGGACGAAGGGGTCGCAACCCTGCGCTTCAACTTCCCGTACCGCGAAGCCGGCCGGCGTTTTCCTGATCGGCCGCCTCTGGCTATCGCTACGTGGCGGGCCGTGATGGACAGGGCCACTGAGCTGGGGAATGCGGAACCCCTCTGGGCTTCCGGCAAATCCTTCGGCGGACGCATGGCATCAATGGCAGTGGCTGAGGGAATGCCCGCACGGGGGTTGGTGTACTTGGGCTACCCGTTGCATGCACCGGGTAAGCCGGAGAAGCTTCGCGACGAGCACCTTTACGGAGTCACTGTGCCCATGCTCTTTCTTCAAGGTACCCGCGATACCTTTGCCACGCCGGAACTGCTGGAGGGCGTAGTGGCAAGGATTGGCCCGACGGCGACACTCCAGTGGTGTGAGGGCGGCGACCATTCTTTTGCGGTTAAGGGTGTGAAGCGGGGCGCAGCCGAAGTGGGCGCGTCGCTGGCGCCGGCTGTGGCCGCGTTCCTGCGGGCCAACCCGTAGGTCCTACTTGGGCAGCGCTTCATGCCGGAGGTAGGACCGCCGGAAGCGGCCCGTCCCGGCGGTCAGTGCGCGCAGCTCGATAGCGTAACGCAGGAGCTCCTGGTCCGGGACCTCGGCGGTGATTTCGGTCCCTGCGGTATCGTCAGCCGTCGTCCCGGTGACGCGTCCCCGCCGACCTGAAAGGTCGCTCATGACCGCCCCTACATACTCATCGGGAACGCTGATGACCACCGCGGATACCGGTTCCAGGAGTTGGATTTTGGCCGCGGCTGCCGCTTCGCGCAGCGCCAGGGCTCCGGCCGCCTGAAAAGCCGCATCAGAGGAATCAACGCTGTGGGTCTTACCGCCCACCAGCGTCACTTTGATATCCACCACCGGGAAACCGGCCAAGACACCCTTAAGCATCTGCGCCCGGACGCCTTTTTCCACGGAAGAAACGAAAGTTCCCGGGATTGCGCCGCCCACGATTTTGTCCGAGAACACGAATCCTTCGCCGCGGCCGAGGGGCTCGACTTCTATGTCGCAGATGGCGAACTGCCCGTGGCCCCCGGACTGCTTGACGTGCCGGCCGTGCCCATTTGCCTTCGTGGCAAAGGTCTCCCGGAGAGGCGTGATCACGTCCACGGTCTGCAGCTTGACGCCCTGGTTGCGGAGCCGGTCCAGGACTACCTCCGCGTGGGACTCCCCCATGCACCAGAGGACGAGTTGGTGGGTGTCCGGGTTCCGTTCCAGGCGCAGCGTGGGGTCGGCGGCCGCCACCTTGCCGATGCTCTTGGCAAGCGCGTCCTCGTCACTCCGGGAAGCGCCTTCGATGGCGACCGGCATCAGGGGCTCGGGCATGTTCCAGGTCTCAAGAAGCAGCGGCGCCTCACGGTCTGATATCGAGTCGCCCGTCTCGGCGTTGGCGAGTTTGCTGATCGCGCAGATGTCACCTGCAATGCACTGCGGAACTGCTTTCAGTCCCTGACCGACAGGTGAGTACAGATGGGTGACGCGTTCGTCGGCGTCGTGGTCTTCATGGCCCCTGTCGGCGAGTCCCCTGCCGCCTACGTGGATCGACGAATCTTCCCGCAGGGTTCCCGAAAAGACCCGGACAAGGCATACACGGCCAAGAAACGGATCCACGGTGGTTCGCACTACTTCGGCCGCCAATCGAGCTGCCGGATCGCAGCGCAGGGGCTTAAGCGATGTGCCGTCCAACGTCATGGCCGGCGGGGGAACCCGTTCCAAGGGTGATGGCAGGGCTTCGGTCATGAGGGCCATGAGCTCAGCGAGCCCCATGCCGGCTTCTGCGGCGGTGGGAATGACGGGGAAGAAGCTTCCCCTGGCCACCGCTGTTTCGAGGTCCTTGATGAGGTCCTCCAGCGCCAGTTCTTCACCACCGAGATACCGGTCCATCAGCGTCTCGTCTTCGCTTTCGGCAATAATGCCTTCCACCAGGGGTCCCCGGGCTTCCTCCACCCGCGTCTCGCTGCTGGTGCCATGGATGATGCCAATGAGGCCGGCGTTGTCGGCGGCAGGAAGGTACAGGGGAAGGACAGAGTCACCGAATGCTTCCCGGCAGCGCACGACGGCGGCGGCGAAGTCAGCGCGCGGATGGTCCAGTTTGCTGAGCACCACCGCACGCGGCATCCGGACCTTCTGGCACTCGCCCCACAACGCAACGGTGGCGCCGTCGATGTCGTCAACCGCGGATACAACAAAAAGGGCCGCGTCTGCGGCCCTCAAACCTGCCCGAAGTTCGCCGGTGAAATCGGTGTAGCCCGGGGTGTCGATCAGGTTGACCTTGACCGCACCGACCCGGATCGGCGCCACCGACAAGGTCACGGACCGTTGCTGATGGATCGCGGACGGATCCGAGTCGCTGACCGTGGTCCCGTCGCTGATGGTCCCCATCCTGGGAATGGCGCCAGTGGCTGCAAGCAGGGCTTCCACCAGCATGGATTTACCTGCACCGGAATGTCCGACGAGTGCCACATTCCGGATGCCGGCAGGATCCGTGGGTGACATGGTCGAGCCATTATCGCCGCCCTTGGCCTCAGCAGTGCCTGGGCCGCTTCCTTTTGCCGGTTCGCGCGTACCCTTCACGGACATGGGCACCTCCTGGTGTTCTCTCCGGCGCTCATGCAAACGCCCTGAACGTGGAACGTTAAAGAGGATTGGACACCCTGGGGTGGCCGCAGGACAAGGGCTTGCAGCGAGCAAAACCAGCCTGCCGGCGTCGGCCTTTGATCCACCGGCCCGGCTTTGGACTAAACCGTGAGCATGCCCCACAGCAACCAGGCAGCCACGAGTGAGCACCCCGCAATTACCACTGTGAAGCCGGCCAGCCAGACGTAGGCCGGGACACCCGTGGTGCGGCCCAGAATGAACGCGTCCGAGGCCGCCAACCGGTTCCGTCGCCGGGTATGAACACCGACGAGTTTGAAGAGATCGCGGACACCGCCCACGGAGAGCGCAACACCGAGTGCCAGCACGACGTAATTGACGGTGGTGGGCGCCGCAAACAGGATCAAGACCTGGGCAATGACCGCGCTGCACACGGCCACCAGTATGCCCGTCAGGTTCCTGAGGAAGACCAGCGAAACCAGCAGTATCAGGGCGCCCACGGACATTGCCGCCCCCGAACGCCCGGCAGCGCATGCGGCGATCAGGCTTAGGCCCACAACCGCCGGGGCCGGATAACCCCAGAATCCTGACCATGCCGCACCGAAGGAACTCCGGCCGCTGCTGACCAGCCGGCCCGAATGGTCCAGCCCGATGCGAAGTCCGTGCACGAACCGGCCGGTCATCAGGGCTGCGTACGCGTGGCCGAGTTCGTGGACGAAGGTCACGTACAGGCCGAACCAGCGCCATGTGAGCCGTGGGATGCTCAGGACTACTGAACATGCGAGGATGCCGAGCAGGGCAGGGAGGGGTACTGCAGTGGTGTGGGCATCGGTGAAACCGCGAAGTACGGCGTCCCACCAGTTTTGGATCACCTGTCCAGCAGAATCCACCTTTACTGCACCGTCGAACGGAGGCGGGAGTGGAGGCCTGCGATGAGGATTTCCAGGCCGAACTCGAATGCCGCCTCCCCGCGTTCGGTGGGAAGGCCCGCATGGCTCAGGGCACTGGTCAGGGTGGGATAGCCGTCCAGGGGCGGAGCCCACACGACGTCAGGCGCGGCAAGGTCCAGGGCGAACCCCAGTGCGAAACTGTCAATGGTGGAGATCGCGGAGACCACGTCCCCGCCGGTGAACCCGGCCGTACTCAGGGCGACAGCGAGGTTTTCGTAGAGTGCCAGGACCTGGGGGTCCTGGACGGTTTGAAGTACCAATAGCGGCGCGAGGCGGGGGTGGCGGGCAAAAGCATCGCGGTAGCTGCGGACGATTGCCCGCAAGGATGCCTCCCAATCCTGGTCTTTGCCCAGGATGTAGGGCGATGCCGCTATGATGCGCCCACGCATGAGCTCAAGTATTTCCTCGCGCCCGCTGACGTGGTTGTAGATGGAGGACTGGCTGACCCCGATCCGTTTGGCCAGTTTCGGCAGGCTGAAATCCCCTGCCTCGTCCACCAGTTCGAGGGCGGCGGTGACGAGTGCGTCGATCGATATCAGCGGGACCAGCGGGCGTGCCATGCGGGTGTCTCCATTCGAGGTTGTTGTTACGACTCTAGCCAGAAGTTTGCGTCGAAGTATTGTGCGGAGGGTCACAGGCCCTTACGATAAACGAAAGCCTTTCGCTTTAGGTTCCGTAACCTCCAAAACTTCCCCTCCCCACAGAACCCCAGAGGACCCCCATGTCTGACCTCGAAACCCGACCCCCGGCAGCTGATGCCGGGAATGGGCTCAAACGGAATGCCATCGGCACCGGCGGCATCGCTTTCCTGGTGATCTCCGCAGCAGCCCCCCTCACCGTGATGGCCGGAGTGGCACCAGTAGCCCTTGGCGTTGGGGGCATCGGCGCCCCCATGGGGTATGTCATCGCCGGCGCGGTACTCCTGGTGTTTGCCATCTCCTTTATGGCCATGACCAAACACGTCAAGGCCGCCGGCGGCTTTTACACCTACATCACCCTGGCCATGGGCAAGACAGTTGGCTTGGCCTCTGCCATCCTGGCCATCGTTTCCTACAACTGCCTGCAAATCGGCGTCTACGGTCTCTTCGCCGTCCAGACCCAAGCCATGCTCCACACACTGTTCGGACTGGACGTTCCCTGGCCCGCCGTTGCCCTCGTAGCGATCGCTGCGGTGTGGTTCCTTGGATACCGGGGAATCGACGTCGGAGCGAAGGTCCTGGGGGTCCTGCTCATCGCCGAAACCGCCATCCTCGCCGTCATGGGCGTCGGCATCCTGGCCCGTGGCGGTGCCCAAGGCATCAGTTTTTCCTCTTTCTCCCCCGAGCACGCCTTCACCCCGGGCGTCCTGGCAATCCTGGCCATCTGCTTCGCAGCTTTCATGGGCTTTGAATCCACGGTGCTCTACCGGCGCGAAGCACGTAATCCGGACAAATCAGTACCGCGGGCAACCTACATCGCCGTAGGTTTCATGTCCGTGTTCTACGCGTTCATCGTCTGGACTGTTATCCAGGCGTACGGGGACGGGAACGTGGTGGCGGCCGCCGGAGAACTGGCCGACGGGATGTTCTTCGCTACCATCAACCAGTACGTTGGGCCCTGGGCAGAAGTGGTCATGTACATCCTGATCGTGACCAGTGTTTACGCATCCCAACTGGCCTTCCACAACGCGATTAACCGCTACGTTTACATGCTGGCCAAAGACGGTGTGCTGCCAGCATTCCTCGGCAGGACACACCCCAAATACAAGTCGCCGCATCGTGCAGGTCAGATCCAGACTGTCCTGGCCGCCGTCGTCATTATCATCTGCGCGATCGCCGGCGCCGACCCTTACAAGCAACTCCTGATCTGGGTCAACACACCGGGTATTTTCGGGATTGTTGCACTCCAGGGACTGGTGTCCGTTGCCGCCTTTATCTACCTGCGCCGTAACCCTGCCGCTGTCACGAACCGCCTGATCATCCCTCTGACAGTAGCCTCGGCCATCCTCCTGTTCGGAGTGGTGGCACTGATCGCCATCAACATCGAACTCCTCACCTTCGCCGATGCGCTGACCAATACCATCCTGCTCCTGGTATCACCGCTGGTGTTCCTTGCCGGCCTGCTCATCGCCCGTAGCCTGCGCACCAACCGCCCCGACGTCTTTTCCCGGATTGGAAGCTTTGAAACCCATGACTCCTGACCTCATCGTCCTTGCCGACACCGTTCACACACTGGATGACCGGCCACACCATGAGCCCATACAAGCCGTCGCGGTCAGCGGTGGTGTGATTGCCGCCGTCGGAAGCCGCACGGACGCCCAAAGCTGGCGCCAGGCGGGAACCCGGGTGGTGGACCTCGGTACGGCTACGCTGACTCCCGGCCTGGTGGACTGCCACATCCATCCTGTCTTTGGCCTTGACCTCACCATTGGGGTCGACCTTTCCGGTGCGGCGACGTTGGCGGACGTGCGCGCTCTGTTGCGATCGGAAGCAGCGAACGACGGCGAGTGGTTGCGTGGCTGGGGCCTGAACCCGAACGCCTTTGGCACCACCCCCATGCACCGGAATGCCTTGGACGATGTCAGCGGCGGAAAACCGGCCCTTGTCCGGCTGTTCGATGGCCATTCGGCACTTGCCAACAGCCGGGCACTGGAGCGGGCAGGCATCCACGGCCCTCAGGAATTCGACCAGATTTCAGAGGTTGTTTGCGACGGCGATGGCACACCCACGGGGCTCCTGCTGGAAGCGGCGGCCATGGAACTCGTGCAGCGCCACATCCCGCAGGAGTCCTTCGAGGAGCGTAAGGCGCGGCTGGCCGGACTGCTGCGGGACTTCGCGCGTTCCGGACTGACCGGCGGGCACATCATGGACCACAGTGACGAATCAACCGCCCTTTTCGAGGCACTCGAGGCCGACGGCGAGCTGCCCCTTCGGCTGCGCACGGCTCCGTGGTGCATGCCCGGCAGTGGCGAGGCCCAGTGGAAGGACATGGCCCGCGGCATCGGAACCGGTGGCCGCCGCTGGTCCATTGAGGCCATCAAGCTCTTCGTCGACGGGACAGTGGACAATGGCACCGCCTGGCTCTACGAGCCCGACACCCTCGGCCAATCCACGGCAGCTTTCTGGCCCCGTCCCGAGGATTACACTGCTGCCGTCCACTACTTCGCATCCCGGGGAATCCCCACAGCGACCCACGCAATCGGGGACGCCGGCGTGCACCATGTGTTGAATGCCTTGGAGTCACTGGCCGGTACTGTTCCTGCCGATGTCCTGCGCCGGACTGTCCACAGGATCGAGCACATCGAATCCGTACCGGACCACCTGGTGGAGCGCTTCAAGGACCTGGGAGTGGTGGCCAGCATGCAACCGACGCATTGCACGCACTATT
Source organism: Paenarthrobacter sp. AR 02 (assembly GCF_021538675.1). Lineage (GTDB taxonomy): Bacteria > Actinomycetota > Actinomycetes > Actinomycetales > Micrococcaceae > Arthrobacter. The sequence goes on along the minus strand of NZ_JAJUKH010000012.1, from coordinate 60,468 downwards.
CGCTCGCGGACCACAGCGACAATTGGTCCACACGCCTGGGCCCCAAACGTGCGGACAGGGCATGGCGGTGCAGGGACCTCCGTGATGCCGGAGTGACCCTGGGCATCGGCTCGGACTGGCCCATCGCCCCCTACGAGCCGCTTCCCATCATCGCCGATGCGCAGCTACGCCGGCGATCCGGACATCCCGAGCAGCAACCCATCGCCCCGGCCCAGGCCCTCACCGCGCTCCAGGCCCTGGAGGGATACACCTCGCATGCAGCCAAGGCCGCAGGGCTGTGGGATGTTTCAGGCTCCATTACCGTGGGCAAGCGCGCAGACTTCACAGCCTTCGAGCTCGATCCCCTGACCACCGGGCCTGACGAGTTCGCCGCCAGCAGCGTTGTGGGAACCTTCGTGGATGGCGAGATGCAGTTCATGGTGGAGCGCTTGGGCTAGCCGGCCTGCATCCGGTTCTTGGTTTTGGCCGTGGCCGGCGCCGTCCACGGGTCTTCGGGCCAGGGATGCTTGGGGTAGCGCCCACGCATCTCGGCCCGGACCTGCGCGTAGGGTCCGGACCAGAACGACGTGAGGTCGTCCGTTACCGCCAACGGCCGTCCGGCCGGTGACAGCAAGTGGAAGAGCACCGGAACCTTGCCATCGACCAGGCGTGGCGTACGGTCCCAGCCGAAGCACTCCTGGAGCTTGACCGCCACAACAGGCCTGCCAGAGTCGTTGTCCACGTCCGGATAATCGATCCGCACCCGCGAACCGCTCGGCACCTCCAGGCGCTCGGGCACCAGGCTGTCCAGCCGCGATGCTTCCGGCCAGGGCAGCAGGCGCCGCAGGGGCTCCAGGAGGTTGACCGAACCGGCGGGCGAGCCGGAGGCGATGGCCTCCAGCTCGGGGGCCAACCACTCGTCCAGCCTGGAGAGCAAGCCGTCGTCACTGACGTCCGGCCAGGGATCACCGAGCTCGCGCCTCAGTAAAGCGAGCCGCCTGCGCAGGGCGTCGCCCGGTGCCGACCACCCAATCATGGAGAGCCCAGCTTTCTCCAGAGCCTCCGCCACGGCATGCCGGCCGGCTTCCACGCTGGGTCGCACAGGCGTGGCGGACAAGACGATGGCGCCCAAACGGCGTTCCAGGGTGGCGGTTACGCGCCCTTGGCCGAACGTTGCCTTCGTCTCCCCGACCAGGAGGTGCGGCGCGGCCGCTTCTGCAAGCTCCGCCGACAACGGTGCTGCCGATCGGATCACCGCACCGGTACCTGCGGCGTCACGGCCATGGGCCCGGGACACCTCGGCGACAGCTAGCCACTCATGGGCCGACAACGGGCTACCAGCCGGGAGACCGGCACGCGTCCCGGAGGAGAGGAGGTACGTGGTGCTTCCATCGCCGGGAACGCGCCGGGCGATCCGATCCGGGAACGCCAAGGCCACCACAAAGCCAGGCGCCTCCCTCGCGGTGAGCTCTTTGCTGACCACGGAAGGCACGATGCTGGCAGCCTCGCGGCGCGCCATCGACTCCAGCCGCCGCGTGTCCTCCGCGAATCGCCGGGCGCCGGGGTGTGAAGCCGAACGCAGCGATGAGAGCAATGCAGTGAGATCGGCTCCGGGAGCCCGCTGGTCCCCCGCCACCAAGGCCACCGTTTCAGCGGCCGAACGTGGGCCGGCAACGCTGGATCCTTCCAGCAAGGCGCGGGCAAGCCGGGGATCGGCCGGGACCCGGGCCAGGGTTTTGCCCAAACTGGTGGCGGTTCCATCGTCCGTCACCGCTCCCAATTCCCGGAGCACCTCCACGGCATCCCTCATGGCGATGGCCGGTGGTGCGTCGGGAAGTGACAAGCCCTCGCCGCCAGGCGCGCCCCAGCAAGCGAGGACCAATGCCGCCCCGGTCAGGTCCGCGACGGTAATTTCCGGGGTTTGGTGTGCAGGGGCCGCGGCGAATGCCTGCTGGTCATAACAGCGCACCACCGTGCCCGGACCCTGCCGCGCAGCCCGGCCGGCCCGCTGCTCCGCCGAGGCGCGGGAACAGGAGACCGTCACCAGACCGGACATGCCCCGCCCCGAGTCGCGGCGCGGTTCCCGGGAGAGCCCCGAGTCGATGACCAAGCGAACCCCCGGAACCGTGAGCGACGATTCCGCCAGGGACGTGGAAACAATGATCCGGGGCGAGCCTCCGGGTTCCCGGCCTGATACTGTGCGGTCCTGGGACTCCGGTCCGATCTGGCCGTGCAGCTCCAGCACCTCAATTTCGTCGGCCACCTGCCCCCGCAGGCGGGCAGCGACGTCGGACACCTCGCGGGCGCCCGGAAGGAACACCAGGGCGTCCACCCCGGGATCGGTCAAGGCGGCAGCGTGGGTGCTCGCCGCGGTGAAGGCAACGTGGTCAAGGAAGCTCCGGGTTACACCCCGCTCATCCAGTCGCCGGTCCCGGAACGGCACCCACCGGACCTCCAACGGATGCAGCGCCGACGGGCAATCAACCACCGGAGCAGGACCGGCGCCGTCGAGACCGGATTTCCCCAGAAGCGCCGCAAAACGAGGCGCGTCGACGGTCGCCGACATCGCCACCAATGACAGGTCGTCCCGGAGTTCGCGGACCTCCGCGAGCATGCCGAGAAGAAGGTCCGTTTCCAACCCGCGCTCGTGGACCTCGTCCAGGATTACGGCATGGACACCGTCGAGCCCCGGATCAACCAGCAGCCTACGGAGAAGGATGCCGGGCGTGACGAACTCCACCACGGTGTCATCGCCTACCTTGCTTTCACCCCGGACGGTGTAGCCAACCCTGCCACCAAGCCGCGAACCGTCCAGGCCGGCAAGCCGGCGGGCGGCGGACCGGGCAGCGACGCGCCGGGGTTGGGTAACGACGACGCGAGGCTGGCCGGGGTGCCGTTCGGCTACAAGGTTGGACAACAACGGCGGCACCAACGTCGTCTTGCCCGTACCGGGAGGTGCCTGCACGACTGCCGTGCCGGCGTCACCCTGGTTGGTGAGGGCGGCGGCAAGGTTGTCGAGGGAATCGGCGAAGACCAGTCCCCTGCCAATGGTGTCCAGTCTGAAAGTCACCAGACCATTGTCCCTGCTGGGGACACGGGAAAGGCCACGCTCCCATGGAGGAAACGTGGCCTTTCCATGCTGGTGGTGGCGTCGTGCTTCGGTGGCGCCGTGATCCCTAGCCGATGGTGGAGGTATCGATGACGAAGCGGTAGCGGACGTCCGAGGCCAGGACCCGCTCGTACGCCTCGTTGATCTGGCTCGCGGGAATGACCTCGATTTCGGCGCCAAGGCTGTGCTCGGCGCAGAAGTTCAGCATTTCCTGGGTCTCCGGGATGCCGCCGATCATGGAACCTGCGAACCGTCGACGGCCGCCGATAAGGGCGAAGGCGTTCACCGGCAGCGGTTCAGCCGGCGCTCCAACGTTGACCAACGTTCCATCGAGGGTCAACAGCTGCAGGTAGGAGCTGATGTCGATGGAAGCGCTGACAGTGTTGATGATGAGGTCGAAGGTGCCTGCGAGCTCCTCGAAGGTGGCGGGGTCGCTGGTGGCGTAGTAGTGGTCCGCACCGAGCTTGAGGCCGTCTTCCATCTTTTTCAGTGACTGCGACAGGACGGCCACCTCGGCACCCATGGCATGCGCGATCTTGACGCCCATGTGGCCCAAGCCGCCCAGGCCCACAATGGCGACCTTCTTGCCCGGACCGGCACCCCAGTGGTGCAACGGGGAGAAAGTGGTGATGCCGGCGCACAACAGTGGTGCGGCAACATCGAGGTCCAAACCTTCGGGAATGGTGACAACAAAGTCCTCGTTCACCACAACGTTTGTTGAGTAGCCGCCTTGGGTGATGGTGCCATCCCGGTCCACTGCGCCGTAGGTGCCCACGTTGCCCTTAAGGCAATACTGTTCCTCGCCTGCAAGGCAGTTCTTGCACTCCTTGCAGGAGTTGACCATGCAGCCGACGCCGACGCGGTCGCCGACCTGATGCTTGGTAACCTCGGAGCCGACTTCGGTGACGATGCCGGCAATTTCATGGCCTGGGACCAGCGGGTACTGCTGGGGTCCCCAGTCACCACGGACGGTGTGGATGTCCGAGTGGCAGATTCCGGCGAACTTGATGTCGATGTGGACGTCGTTCGGGCCAACCTCACGGCGTTCGATGGTGGTCAGGGTCAGGTCGCCCGTGGCCGAGGGTGAGGCAAATGCGGAAGCGGTAGGCATGTTTCTCCTGCGTGTCTGTCATGAGTGGATGTTTCCATCTAACACTCTTTGCCTGAGAGGAAGGGAGGCACTGCTGATAGGGGTACTGCCAGTGACTCCCTTAGCCGGCCAAAAGTCTTGTCTTACCGTTCAACCATGGACAACCGGCCCCGGCAGCTCGGCGATCCTGCGTTCCAACGCGAAGCGTTCAGCGGTGTTCGAACACAAATTCAAGGCTAAATCCAGGGCTTCCTTTGCTTCCCCGAACCGTCCGAGCCTGATGAGCAGCACGCCCCGTACAGTGGGCAAGAGATGCGAACCCTTCAGCGCGCCCCGGCCCGCCAGTGCATCTACGAGGTCCAACCCGGCGGCCGGACCCGTGGCCATTGCTACGGCAACCGCATGATTCAGCTCAACCACCGGCGACGGAGCCAGCCGGCCAAGCGCTTCGTAGAGGATCACAATCCGCGGCCAATCGGTCTCGGCCGCTGTCGATGCCAAGGCATGGCATTCCGCGATGGTTGCCTGGAGTCCGTAGGCACCCAGTCCGCGCCCCAGGGCGACCGACGTCGCCAGCGCCGCCCGGCCACGACGTATCGCCGCCTGATCCCACCGTCGTCGATCCTGATCCTCAAGGAGGACGGGATTCCCTGCCGAGTCGAGCCGGGCCGGAAAGCGGGCTGCCGTCAATTCCATCAGCGCAAGTAACCCGTAGGCTTCGGGCTGGTGTGTAAGTCCCACCAGAATACGGGCAAGTCGTCGGGCCTCACTGGCCAGTTCCGCCCGCATCCACGAGTCTCCTCCGGAGGCAAAGGATCCTTCCGTGAAAATGAGGTACACGACGTGAAGCACGGACCCCAGCCGCTCCGGGATGTCAGGTAGTTCGGGCACCACGAATGGTATGTGGGCTGCGGAGAGGGTCTTCTTGGCACGCGTAATGCGCGCCTGAATCGTTGGCACGGGCACCAGGCACGCTTTGGCGATCTCCTCAGTGCCCATGCCACCCACCACGCGCAGGGTCAAGGCGATACGGGCTTCCCGGGACAACACCGGGTGGCAGGCGATGAACATCAAAGCGAGCACGTCGTCGTTGATCGCCTCCGGGTTAAACAGGGAGTCCGCACCGGGTTCCTCTTCGCTAAGGTCGTTGGCAAGGAGCGCATACCTTTCGTCGCGGGCGGCCCGACGGCGGAACGCATCAATCGCCCGACGCCTGCCTGCGGTCAGCAGCCAACCCACTGGCTCGGCGGGGACGCCATCAACGGACCACGACACCAAAGCCTCAGCAACGGCTTCTTGTGCGACGTCCTCTGCCAAGCTGAAATCGCCCGTATAGCGGGCCAGGGCGCCGACGATGCGGGCAGACTCACTTCTCCACACCGCTTCGACGGCGGCCCTTGCCTCGTTGCTCCTCATCTCAATTGCAACTCACTCCAGTCGCGGCCGGGTTCGGTCCACGACCTCCTAGAGTTGTCCGGTCTGCTCGCGCCATGCCCGTTCCTTTTGGATCCATTCGTTGTCCTGGGGGAACTCGTCGATGCTGGTGACGCGGCGGATTTCGGTCTTGGTTCCAGCGGTCATGGGTGCCCGCCGTGCCCACTCGACGGCCTCCTGCTTGGAAGCGACGTCCAGGATGTAGAAGCCGCCAAAAAGTTCCTTCGTTTCCCCATAGGGGCCATCTGTGACTACCGGAGTTTCGCCAGTGAAGTCCACCACCACGGTTTCCTTGGCATCCTCCAACCCCTCTGCAGCGAGCAGCACCCCGGCACGGATCAATTCATCATTGAATTTGCCCATGGCTTCGAGGATCTCGTTGAAGTCGATGTTCTCGAACTTGGCGTAGGAATCGTCGTCGGCCCGCATGATCAACATGTATTTCGCCATCTCACTCAATCTCCTGTGTAGTGGAAAGTCCCTTCGACTTTCTCATCCATAGGTCGAATGGGTCGAGGAAAAAATCGACAACCTGCCCGAACGAGTTTCAAGAGGGCTTTGACCCGCCGGGATGAAGCGTCCCTCGGGGACCAAGATGCGAAGGGTCCCCCAGGCTGAACCTGGGGGACCCCTTGTCACCTGGCTTCCAGCCAGGGAGGTGCGGGCGCCTAGCGCTCGCCGCCGCCCCCGATGACCCCGGCTTCGACAGCCTTGGTCACGGCGTCAGCTTCGGCCTGCGTGAGCTTTCCATCTGAGACGGCTTTGTCGAGCCTGGTCTTCAGTGCAGCTGCGCGCTCAGCCTTGCCTGCGGTGCGGATCTCCTCCAGCGCGCTGGTCACCTTGGCCTCGTCAACACCCAATGCCGTGGCCAGGGACTTGGCCAGTGCGGCCTCTTGCGCCGTCCGGTCCGGCTTGGTGCCTTCCGATCCTTCAGCAGGTGGCGTGGCAGGCTTGTTGGCCTCGCGGAAAGCCTTGAGGGCTTCGGTGACCTTGGCTTCATCAACACCCAGCTTGGTTGCGAGCTGGGAGGCGATCTGGCCCCCGTCACGTCCATGGCCGTGGCCTCCGGACTTGCCCGCGTGATCAGCTGGGGCCGTGCCCGCATCCGTGGAGGATGTGGCACTCGGCGACGGGGTAGTGGCTGCTGTCGCCATCCCTGTCACTCCCATCCCCGCGCCAAGGGCCAGGGCTCCGGCCGCGATTCCGAGTGTGATTCTCTTGGTTCTCGACATATACCTCTCCTCAATGGACGTGTTGCCACGATCCGTGCCTGAGGGACGGTCAGGAGTGCCGTCCTCTTGATACGATGGAGGGGCAACCCCAGCCCACGCTGTTGTGAACCTGTTATTCCGCTGTGAATTGTCGGTTCAGCCGAGCCTGTCCAAGGCATCAAGGAGCCGTTTTACAGCGCCGCCCAGGTTCCATTCGGTAGTGAGTCGTTCAAGTTCAGCGCGTGCATCCCCTGTCACTGGCCGCAGTTCGGCGCCGGCTTGTTCCAGCGTAGGAACCTCCAGGTCCCGGACAACATTGACGACGGCGGGCGCCACCTTAAGGTAGTCCGCCGCCGCGGAAAGTTTGGCCCGCACCGTAGCCGATAGTCCGCCGTCGGGCGCCTCGGCAGCCTCCAGCAGCCCAGCCAGCGAACCGTGCTCGCCCAACAAGGATGCTGCGGTTTTTTCACCGATCCCGGCCACGCCGGGAAGCCCGTCGGAAGCATCACCGCGCAGGGTCGCAAAATCTGCGTACTGCTGGGGCAGCACCCGGTACTTACCCACCACCACGACATCGGTCATCACCTCAAGGTTCTTCATGCCCCGGGCGGTGTAAATGACCCTGACGCCGCGGTCGTCGTCGACGAGTTGAAACAGGTCGCGGTCGCCGGTGACCACATCGGTGGGGAACTGTGCGTGACTGGCGTACGTGCCAACGACGTCGTCGGCTTCGTGATCATCCACGCCAACGACCGCAATGCCGGCGAGCTCCAGCACGCGCTTGATCATGGGGATCTGCGCCTCCAACGGGTCGGGAACCACTTCGACGTCGGGACCGTCCGGGACGAGCTCTGCGACACGGTGCGATTTGTAGCTGGGGATCAGCGCCACCCGCCATTTGGGTCGCCAGTCGTTGTCCCAACATGCCACCAGGTGGGTTGTTTCATAGTCGGTGATGAGGCGGGCAATCATGTCCATCAGGCCCCGTACCGCATTGACCGGTGTTCCGTCTGCGCGACGGATCGAATCCGGCACGCCATAGAAGGCACGGAAGTACAACGAGGCAGTGTCCAGAAGCATCAGTCGAGGCATACCTGATCCTCACATGCCCAACCACTATTCCGAAGGAACTGGAGTGCAACCGGGGTCAAATCCGAAAGGACTTGAACGCGTGTGTGACCCGCATTACGATTGTATGAGCGATAATCGAACAGCCTGTTCTATTATCGAACACAGCCCGAACACCCATGAAGCACCAGCCCACGAAGAAGTGAGGAAAGCCCGTGCAGTTCCACCACCACGGTTACGTATCCGGGGACCCCCGAGTCGAGCCGGCAGCCGGCGTCGGTCTTGATCGACCAGCCGGGCTTCCCGATGAAGTTGACGTGCTGATTGTTGGCACCGGCCCCGCTGGCATGCTCACCGCGGCACAACTGTCCCAGTTCCCGGGTGTCACTACGCGCATTATTGAGAGGCGCCCGGGCCGGCTCGCGATAGGCCAGGCCGACGGCATCCAGGCACGCAGCGTGGAAACCTTCCAGGCGTTTGGTTTCGCTGAGCGGATCATTGCCGAGGCGTACCGGATCACCGAGATGGCGTTCTGGAAGCCGGACCCGGCGGACCACTCGCGCATCGTCCGGGCTGCCCGCGCGGTGGACGATCCGGCGGGAATCAGCGAATTCCCGCACCTGATCGTGAACCAGGCACGTGTTCTGGACTATTTCGCGGAATTCATGGCCAACTCCCCCACCCGAATGGTTCCCGACTACGGCTACGAGTTCCTTGGCCTCAATGTCACAGGCGAAGGCGACTACCCAGTCACTGTGACGCTCGGCCACACTTCCGGTCCGAACGAAGGCCAGCAACGCGAGATCCGTGCCAAGTACGTAGTGGGCGCCGACGGCGCCCGCAGCAAGGTCCGCGAATCCATCGGCTGCCATCTTGCAGGCGATCAGGCCAACCATGCATGGGGCGTCATGGACGTTCTCGCCGTCACGGACTTCCCCGACATCCGCACCAAGTGCGCCATCCAGTCCGGCTCGGGCGGCAGTATCCTCCTGATCCCCCGCGAGGGCGGGCACCTGTTCCGCATGTACGTGGACTTGGGTGAGGTCACTGCAAATGACCACGGCGCGGTCCGCAAGACCACCATCGAGCAGATCATCGCCAAGGCCAACGACATCCTGCACCCCTACACGCTGGATGTCCGCAATGTTGCGTGGCACAGCGTCTACGAAGTCGGTCACCGACTTACCGACAGGTTCGACGACGTCCTGCCGGCCGAACGCGGCACGCGCACCCCTCGGGTGTTCATTACCGGCGACGCCTGCCACACCCACTCCGCCAAGGCCGGGCAGGGCATGAATGTGTCCATGCAGGACGGGTTCAACATCGGCTGGAAACTCGGCCACGTCCTCGAAGGCCGGTCCCCGGAATCGCTGCTGGATACCTACTCCGCCGAACGCCAGGTCGTGGCCAAGAACCTGATCGACTTCGACAAGGAATGGTCCACCCTCATGGCTAAGAAGCCCGAGGAATTCAAGGACCCTACGGAGCTGGAAACGTTCTACACGAGCACCGCGGAGTTCCCTGCCGGGTTCATGACCCAGTACGCCCCCTCCATGGTCGTTGCCGAAGCTGCACATCAGGAACTCGCCACCGGCTTCCCCCTGGGCAAACGCTTCAAGTCCGCACCGGTGCAGCGTGTCTGTGACACCAACCCGATGCACCTGGGCCACCACGCAAAAGCCGACGGGCGCTGGCGCATCTACGTCTTCGCCGACGCCAATCCCGCAGGCGCCCCCGGTGCCGTGGCGGACCTGGCCCAGTGGCTGGAAACCGCACCCGACTCCCCGCTGGCGGCCACGCCGTCGAGCCTTGACCGCGACGCCTGGTTCGACGTCAAGGTGATCTACCAGCAAGACCACACCGGAGTGGACATCAACGCCGTCCCGGCGGTGTTCAAGCCCTCCGTGGGACCGTTCGAGCTCACGTACCTTGAAAAGGTCTTCGGCACCGACCCCGGCAACGACATCTTCGACGCCCGCGGCCTCAGCCGCGAAGGCGTCGTAGTGGTGGTCCGCCCGGACCAGTACGTGGCCAACATCCTGCCGCTGACCGCAACGGCCGAGCTCGCCGAATTCTTCAGGACCGTGCTTTCGGGGCACCATACGGAAAGTGCCGCCGCAGATGGCCTGGTGAGCAACCAGGCCTGACGATGTACCGCCAAGTGCCGGGGAACCCACGCAGGGTTCCCCGGCATTTGGTAATTAACCGTGCTTTCAACCGGTACTGAAAGTCGAACCAAGCCGCTCGCGGATCTGGCAAACAGGAGCGATCAGCGCGAGAATGGGCGTGTGGTCCTTCCCCGCCCTGGCGGAAGCGGCGACACCATGAATCCCGCCGCACGGACGATCCAACGTGTGTACCTCACACTGACGCTGGGTAATACCGTGGCGGCGTCCTTCATCTGGGGTATCAACACCCTGTTCCTGCTTGATGCGGGCCTCAGCAACCTGGAAGCCTTCGCCGCGAATGCCTTCTTCACGGCGGGCATGGTCCTCTTCGAGGTCCCCACCGGGGTGGTCGCCGACGGTTGGGGCCGCCGCGTATCGTTCCTGCTCGGCACCGTGACCCTGGCCGTGTCCACCTATCTGTATTACGTGCTCTGGCAGCTCTCAGCACCGTTTTGGATGTGGGCGGTGGTTTCGGTCCTGCTGGGCCTTGGCTTCACATTCTTTTCCGGGGCCGTCGAAGCGTGGCTCGTGGACGCCTTGCGTTTCTCCGGTTATGAGGGCGGGCTCGAATCCGTGCTTGGCCGCGGGCAAATGGTCCAGGGCCTCGCAATGCTGTTTGGTTCGGTCGCAGGTGGCGTGATTGCCCAGGTCACCAACCTGGGTGTGCCTTTCCTTTTGCGCGTGGGGGTGCTGCTTGCCATGTTTGCAGTGGCCTTCGGACTGATGCACGACGTCGGTTTCTCGCCTGAGCGCTCAACGCACCCCCTGCGTGCTGTCCGGACCGTACTTACGGCCTCGATAGACAACGGCCTGAGAAACCGGCCCGTTCGGTACATGATGCTGGCCGCTCCCTTTAGCGCCGGCGTCGGAATTTACGTCTTTTACGCCCTGCAGCCGTACCTTCTCGACCTTTTCGGGGACCCGAAAGCTTATTCCATCGCAGGCCTGGCCGCCGCGATTGTCGCAGGCTCGCAGATCCTGGGCGGCTGGTTGGCCCCGCACGCCCGGGGACTGTTCCACAAACGCACGTCGGTGATGATCCTCGCCGGCCTGGTGGGTGCCGCGATTCTCCTGGTCCTTGGATCTACACGCGTGTTCTGGGTAGCACTGGTGCTGCTGGCGTTGTGGGCCGTGGTGGGTTCTGCGGCTACTCCGGTCCGGCAGGCGTACGTGAATGACATGATCCCGTCGAAACAGCGGGCCACCGTCCTCAGTTTCGATTCGCTGATGGGTTCCAGCGGCGGAGTGGTGATCCAACCACTCCTGGGCCGCGGCGCGGACCTTTACGGTTATCCGGCGTCATTGGCCATGGCCGGCGTTATCGAGCTTATTGCGGTGCCGTTCCTGCTGGCGAGCAGGAAGCAAGGGGCGGCGGCGGACCGGGCCAGTACCTTGGCTGCGGAGCCGTCCCGGGAGGGCCCAGCAGAAACGCCTAGAACGACCTGACGGTGAACCCCAGGCCCAGCAGTCCCCGGCCTGCTTGTTCAACAATGGGGTCGAAGCTGAGCGTGGGATGGTTGAGGAGGACATTCACGTCCCTCTGGATGCGCTGCAGGGGATGCGACAAGCGGTGTGCGCTGCCGCCCGAACCCGCGACGATGAGCCTGACCGCGGCCTCCGACGCCTGGCCGCTGAGGGCAAGCGACAACCGGTACCGCGAGCGTTCGGTATCTGTTAGCTCCGTGTCGGACCGTCCGATCACCGCAGCCAGGATTCGGATGCCCTCCTCCCAATGCATCCTCGCGGTGGTAACCAGTCCGAAGGCCTCTGAGAAACGCGCTTGGGCCAGGACGGAGTCCGCTTGGCGCAGCTCCGTGGTGTTCTTGACCTTCCGCACCAGCAATTGCTCTTGAAACAGTTCCAGGGCATGCTCTGCGGCACCCAAAGCGGTGGACGGTGCCACCAGGTTCAACAGCGTCGCCATCGGGATGTGAAGCATGGGGTCGGGGTGGACCACGCTCCCGGGGTTGTCCGGCGCGACCAGGGTGGCCCATTCCAAAACCCGTTGGTCAGGAACGAAGAGCTGGTCCGCGCGCAGGTCGTTGCTGCCTGTCCCCCGCAGCCCTGCAGTATGCCAGGCATCGATCAATTCGAGCGCCGCGATGGGGACCAGCGCCTGGAGCCGGACACCGTCGCAGTCAACAGCCAGGAGCGCCCATTCCGAATGCATGACTCCGGAAGCAAAACTCCAGTGGCCGGAGATGCTGTAGCCACCGGCAACCTTTATGGCGGCACCAAACGGGGCACCCGTCGCGGCCGCCAGGGGAACGCCGCCAAAGGCAAAGACTTCGTCCTGGACTTCCTTGGGCCAGCGGGCCAGCATCCACACATGTTCCATCAGGTGCCCGGCGGTCCAAGCAGTTGATGCACAACCACGGGCAAGCTGCCTGACCACCCCGGCATAGGCCTCAACGCCAAACCCGTAACCTCCAACGCCCTTGGGCGCGAGGAGGCGGAAAACGCCCGCCTCCTGAAGGTCGTTCACTGTGGTTTCGGGTAAACGGCGGAGTTCTTCGGTTTCGGATGCGCGTGCCCTGAGGTGCGGGATCAGGGCTCCTGCCCGGGAGAGCAGAGTTTCAGGGCCCGGCATGGCTGGCTGGGGCAGTTCCAGCACATGTCCGGTCCGATCGCGCTTGGCTGCCAGGTAGAGCATGTTGGCCTCGGACGCGTGGACGCCGGTGGGGACGTGGTCGCCGATGTCGATTCCAAGGGCCGAGAGCTGTGCTGCCTTGTCCGGATTATTGCTGAGAAGCCGGATTCGGGAGGCTCCCATGGCCTGGAGCATCTGCGCTCCGGCGGAATAGTCGCGTTCGTCTTCGCCATGCCCGAGAACCAGGTTGGCTTCGTAGGTATCCAGTCCGTCGTCCTGGAGCGCGTAGGCATCCAGCTTCGAATACAGGCCAATACCCCGACCCTCCTGGCGAAGGTACAACAGGAAACCTCCGACGGCGGCAATCCTTTCGACCGCTTCACGCAGCTGTGGACCGCAGTCGCAGCGCTCACTGCCGAAGACGTCTCCCGTCATGCATTCGCTGTGGAGACGTACCAGGGGTGCCTCGGCTGTTTCGCCGTCCTGGGCGAGCAGGGACTGCTCCCATGAGCCCAGGGCCAGAAGGAGATGCTCCTTCCCGTCCGCCAAACCGTAGAAGGTGAAGACTTCCGCCGTCGTTCGGTACCCGTCGGGAAACTGCAGCGGCACCGTGACGTTGCTGCGAACGGTCGCCCTGGGCAGGGATGCAGCGGGCGGTGCGATATCCAGGCTGGCGGTCATGGCGGGTCCTTCAGGGTCGACAGGAAGGCATTACTTGAACCTTCAAGTTAACCGTACAGCCGATTAGTTGAGCCTGCAACTAAAAGGCGCAGGGTGAAGCTCCTTGCGGGAAGATGGGTGGACCTTCTTCTGAAAGCGTGGCCGACTTTGATTTCACTACTCCAGGATTCCCAAGGCTTCATCCGCATGAAACGCCACTTCCCCAGCGGCGTAGACATTCACATCACCTTCACTGACGGTACGCAAGAGATCCTCAGTGGCCAGCAACTCAACGAGGCCTACGACAAGGCCTTGGCGGATTACCGGGCGGGCAACCATCTCGATGCCAAGGGATTCTCCCGTGGGCCGCAAAAGAAGGTCCAACAGGGCATCGAGTATGTGCCGGTTAAACCCGGAATGGGCACGTAGCGCACACGCCTGTCGACCTTGGGCGGCAACGTCCGGAGACGCCTGCGCCCTGAAGCGCTAGAGCCTGCTGGAGGCGTGTTGCACGCACACCGGCGTCCACGGACGGGCCTCCAGCCGGCCCTCCGGTATGACCACGCCGCACACCGCGCACAATCCGTAGGTTCCGGCCGCAATACGCTCAAGAGCGGCGTCGATCTGGGCCAGGCCACGTTGGCTCTGCTCCAGGAGGGCGGACGCCTGCGAAAGTTCAAAGGCAATCGTGGCACCCTCGGGGTCGTGTTCATCATCGACGTTCGAGTCCTGCCGCGCATGGTTCACCGAGGTGATATCGCTGCGCAGCGCTGCGAGCAGGTTGAGCTTGACCGCCTTCTCTTCCTCCAGTAAGCGCCGGAACCGCTCCGGATCATCCACGGCAGCTCACAGTTCCACCGTGCCGCTTTCGCCGACGCTCATCCGCGAGTGGGTGACCTTGGATTTCACCCACTGCAGCACGGTCGCAGCCGTGCCACCAGGGCTGGTCCAGTATTCAGCCGATTCCGAGTCGACGCGCAAGAGGCAGACTTCCGGCGTTTCAGGGCCATCCGGGAACCAGGCTTCCACCGTCTGGTTCCACATGTCGCGGATTGTCTGCCGGTCCGTGATGACTTCGGCGTTTCCGGCAATAGAAACCCACTCCGTGTTCTTGCCGAATGACACATTGACCCGCGGATCACTCCGGACGTGCGCCACCTGGGAGGTGCCCAGTCCGGTGAAGAACCACATATCGCCGTCGTCCTTGACGTCCTGGACTGCCAGTGGACGGCTCACCAAGGCACCGTCTTCATTGACTGTGGTCACCATGCCGATCCTGGAACCATTGATGATGTCCGTAACTTTGCTGATGTCGCGCTCTTCTGTCATGTTCGCCTCATCTCTTCCCATTCGGGGAACACCCCCGCGGCCAGCCTATTAGTCAGTTTGCTTATTGACCACCGGTGGTGGCCGACGACGGCAGCAAAGGGAATCAAGACGGGCTCCTGTCCGTTTACTTTTCATGATGGTGTGACGTGGCAATGACCACGGGCGCCTGGGCTTGAGCGAACGGGCTTGAGCGACGACAGGAAGTGTGGGGACTGGCCATGACGTTGAACGAAACCATCGCCCATGTTGAGGCAGCGCACCTCATGGTCCGCGACGACAAAGAGTGGGACGCGCTATCAAAGAGTCTGTTGGACGCCTACAACATTCAGGACGAGGACCTTATTGAGCAGCTAAGGCCACCGTTCCTGCAGTCATGGCGGACCGTCACCACCTACGTCCTGCGTGACGCGTTCGATGCCACTGGGATTACCGTGGCGGATCCCCGCCATCCGTGGGGTATTGCGACGCTCATGGCAAACGGGACCAGCAGCGAGCCCATATTATGGCGGGAGACCAACGACGGCGGGGCGGGCTTTGAACTCCTGACCTTCTCCCAAGCCATGGCCCACTATGCCGACTGCTTGAAGGGTTTGCTCCCAACGGAGCCCTGACCCCCCGGCAGCTTAGTGACCCGACTCCGGGAGGCTCTCCGGTTGCCCGCTTAACAGGGCCTGGATTTGCAGGGCCGCATCGGGAACCTCGGCACCATGGGAGAAGAGAGTCCTCGCGGGTGACAAGGCACAGAGTTTCCGCAGCGACTTTTCCGCCATCGCCGCATCGGCAGTGAAGGCCGCTGGAGGCCTGACAACCATGCCACCCATGCTGCCCACGGCATCGCCTACAAACAACAGGCCCTCATCGTGGGAGAGAAGGCTGATGTGGCCCTTGGTGTGACCTGGTGTCTCGATGACCTGCAGCCCCCAGATCCGGTCACCTTCGGAAAGGGACCGGAGGGGCGCCGACGACGAAACCGAGCCGAGGTCTTCGCGGCCGATCCGGATCCTCGCGCCGGGGACCTTCCGCACTACCTCCTCCAAACCGCCCACATGGTCCGGATGTGAGTGGGTGAGGATGACAAGCCCCGGCGCTTCCCGTACCTTCGCGAGCTCTTCACACTCGACCAGCCCGTGGGCCGTCGATGAGAGTAGGAACGTACTCGAGCATTTGCAGCCCGCCTTCAAACCTCCTGCTGCCCACCATGTCAAGAGAGACATCCGGATAGCCGTCGTAAATCCGCTCCCGTCCCGTCCGGCCGGTGATGACCGGGAAAATGACCAGCCGATACCTGTCAACCAGGCCAGCGGCCAGCAGGGAGCGGCTAAGACTGAGGCTGCCCAGGGTCATCAACTTTCTGGTTCCGGATTCCTTCATCCTTCGCACTGCCTCCACTGCGTCACCGCTGACCAGCTCCGAGTTGGGCCACGCCAACGGCTCCTGCAGGGTGGATGAGAAGATCACTTTACGCATGGCGGCCAACCCGGTGAGGGCGGCGCCTTCTTGTTCGGAGAAACCTGAATCCTGGCCCGCGGCCTGTTCGGACATACCTGACATGACCCTGTAGGTATTTGCCCCCATCAGAGTGGTGAACTCCTTTTTGCCTTCTTCCTCCAGCCACGCCAGGTACTCCGGACTCTCCAGCCCCCACCACCCCGGCCAGCCTTCGGCTGAGGCGTAACCGTCCAAGGAAATAATCAAGTCCACTGTCAACGTGGCGGACGATTCGCTCATCTGGGTCTCCTGGTTTTGGCCGCACGGACCTGCCGTGCGCAAATGCTAGCCCCGCACCGATCGGGCGTTCAAGGGCCCGCAGCTAGATGATCACCAGGAGGAGTCCACCGACGGTACTCAGGAAACCAATGCCAGTGAGGATCCAGCCAAGAATCAGCACCGTGTTGTCATACCTTGGCGGCTCAAGGGAGCATCTGGAGGGGTGGCAGATATCGTAGTGGACCAACACCGACCGTGATGTGAGGCTGCCATCTGTCGCCGCGACGTCCAGGAGGACTTTCTGTTCCTCATTGCGTTGGTCCACCCAGTGAAGTCCCAGGTATCCCCCGGCGGTGAACTGTTCGCCGTCGGCCGTCGTCCATGGACAGCGGCGCCTCGCAACAACCCACGCGATGATCAGCAGAGGCACGCCGGGGACAAACCCCACCCACGTCATCATCTCAAGAATGGGGCCGAGGAAATCCAGGGAACCGGCCATGACAAGATCCTAGCGTGGGGCGTGCAACGCTTAATCCATGGACTTGGACATCCCGCCCTTGCTGAAAATCCCCGCCGCTGAACTCAGCTGGCGATTTTCGCGATCCTCGGGCCCGGGCGGGCAGCACGTCAACACCACCGACACCCGCGCCGAAGTGATGTGGAACGTCGTTGAGTCCCTTGCCGTCACTGATGAGCAACGCCAACTCCTGCTTAAGCGTCTCGAACGACGACTCGTCTCCGGCGTCGTCACCGTGACGGCGTCCGAGGAGCGGTCCCAGCTTCGCAACCGGGAGCTCGCCCTTGCCAAACTGGCCGGCCTCATTGCGGCGGCCCTCGTTCCCGAGTCCGTCCGTCGGCCTTCCAAACCAACCCGTGGCTCGGCACGACGCCACAGGGCTGCCAAGGAACAACGGTCGGCAACCAAGCAACAACGACGTCGGCCTGCCGCCGATTAGCGGCGCCCCCTTTTGGCCGTCGACGCCGGATGGCACCATACCCTCATGTCACCTATTCAGCGTCTCCGCCCACCCGGGTTGGTCAACAGCCCCGCCTTCAGCCACGTCGCCGTCGTTCCCCCCGGCGCAACAACCATCTATGTCGGTGGTCAGAACGCCGTCGACCAGGACGGAAAACTGGTTGGAGAAGGCGACGCGGCCATCCAGTCTGCCCGCGCACTGCACAACGCCAAAACTGCCCTCGAGGCTGCGGGCGCGGGCCTGGAAGACGTCATCCAGTGGACTGTGCTCTTCGTCGAAGGTGCCGACCTCCCGGCAGGCTACGGAGCGATTGCCGCCCAGCTCGCCTCCAAGGAGCCACCCCTGGTGACTGCGGCATTCGTTGCAGGCCTGGGCGTCCCTGGTGCGCTGGTGGAGATCAGTGCGGTAGCCGCCGTCGTCAGCGGTTAGGGAACGGCACGGGCGCCAAACGCCGATAGAGTCGTATCAATGGACAGCAAACTGATGATGACTCAAGGGCCCGGTTCCGATGCTGCTGCAGCGCAGTCCCCTGCCGAGGACGGCTTCGTGCGGGTCCACGGGGCACGCGAGAACAACCTCCGCAACATCGACGTCAGTGTCCCCCGCGATTCGATCGTGGCCTTCACCGGGGTTTCCGGTTCAGGGAAGTCCTCCCTGGCCTTCGGCACCATCTTTGCCGAAGCCCAACGCCGCTACTTCGAATCCGTGGCCCCCTACGCCCGACGACTCATCCAACAGGGCCACAACCCCAGGGTTGATTCCATCACCGGCCTGCCACCCGCCGTCGCTCTCCAACAACGCCGCGGTACCGCCACTGCCCGCTCGAGCGTGGGAACAGTGACAACCCTGTCGAACTCGTTGCGGATGCTCTTTTCACGTTCCGGGACCTACCCGGAGGGCGTAGGGCAACTCGATTCCGACGCCTTCTCCCCGAACACCGCGGCAGGAGCCTGCCCCGAGTGCCACGGTCTGGGTACCGCCCACACCGTCACCGAAGCGTCCTTGGTCCCTGATCCGACCCTCAGCATCCGGGATGGTGCCATTGCAGCCTGGCCAGGGGCCTGGCAAGGGAAGAACCTCCGCGACATCCTGACACACCTGGGCTACGACGTGGATACTCCCTGGCGAAAACTTCCCAAGAAGGACCGCGAGTGGATCCTGTTCACCGAGGAGCAACCGGTGGTCGAAGTGACCCCGCAGCGGGATCGGGTGGCCAAGCCATACAAAGGCCGGTTCTGGAGCGCCAGGAGCTACGTCCTGCACACCTTGGCCGATTCCAAGAGCACCACCATGCGAGAGCGTGTGCTGCGCTTCATGGTCAGCGGCCCGTGCCCGCGCTGCGGCGGCAGCGGTCTGCGGCCGGAGGCGCTGGCGGTGACCTTTGCCGGGAAGAACATCGCCGAACTCAATGCGCTGCCCATGACTGAGCTGGCCGACGTCATCCGGCCGACGACCAAGCTTGAGTCAGCTGGAACAGCTTCCAGAAAGCATGTTTCCGGCGAGGTCACCGAAGTAGCCGTTGCCATCACCCGAGACCTGCTCAAACGCGTCACGGTACTGACTGACCTTGGCCTCGGATACCTGGCGCTGGGCCGCCAGACGCCCACGCTTTCCCCGGGCGAAATGCAGCGGCTCAGGATTGCCACGCAGCTGCGGTCAGGGCTCTTTGGGGTGGTGTATGTGCTCGATGAACCGTCGGCGGGCCTGCACCCCGCCGACGCCGAGTCCCTGCTCGATGTCCTGAACCAGCTCAAGGCCTCCGGCAACTCCGTGTTTGTGGTGGAGCACAACATGGAATTCGTGCGGGCTGCCGATTGGTTGGTTGATGTTGGTCCGCGCGCAGGTGAAGGTGGCGGGGAGATTCTCTACAGCGGGCCCGTATCCGGCCTCGCAGACGTTGAGGAGTCCGTGACGCGGCCCTTCCTTTTCCCTGCCGGCAGCTCTGGTGGCAAGCAAAAGAACGACGGCGGTTCTGCCGCCACCGGGCGTCGGCCACGCACAAGCCCACCCCGTGAAGCAACAGAATGGCTGACGCTTCACAACATCAACCGGCATAACCTGCGCGACCTTGAGGCCACATTCCCGCTGGGTGTCCTGACAGCCGTGACAGGAGTTTCAGGTTCTGGAAAATCAACCCTTGTCAGCCAGGTCCTGGCCGAGGTGGTGGGCGCGGCGCTTCATCCCGGGAGCCTGGAGACTACGGACGGGGACGCAGCCGACAGCGCGGGAACAGTTTCCGGACTCCATGGGCTGGACCGGCTCGTCAAGGTCGACCAGAAGCCCATTGGCCGTACACCCCGGTCCAACCTGGCGACGTACACCGGCCTGTTTGATGGTGTGCGGAAAGAGTTCGCTGCCACCGAAGACGCCCGAGCCCGCGGCTTTGGCCCTGGCCGCTTCTCCTTCAACGTCGCCGGGGGCCGCTGCGAAACCTGTCAGGGCGAAGGATTCGTCGCCGTGGAGCTTTTGTTCCTGCCCGGCAGCTACGGTCCATGCCCGGAATGCCAGGGCTCACGGTTCAACCCGGAAACCCTTGAAGTGAAGTACCACGGTAAGAGCATCGCCGATGTCCTGGGCATGACAGTGGAGGCTGCGTCTGACTTCCTGTCCGGGCTGCCAGGCGTCGCACGCAGCCTGCAAACCCTGCTGGAGGTGGGCCTGGGTTACCTTCGCTTGGGCCAGCCTGCCACCGAACTCTCCGGTGGTGAAGCCCAACGCATCAAGCTCGCCACTGAGCTGCAGCGCGTTCAGCGGGGGCACACCCTTTACGTCCTCGACGAACCCACCACGGGGCTTCACCCCGCTGATGTGCAGCTCCTCATGGCGCAACTGCACCGGCTCGTCGACGCGGGGAACACCGTGATCGTGGTCGAACACGAGATGGACGTCGTTGCCGGGGCCGACTGGGTGATCGACCTCGGTCCCGGCGGCGGCGACGCCGGCGGCACCATCATTGCCGCCGGGCCGCCCGCCGTCGTCTCGCGTTCCACCAGCAGCCGGACGGCACCCTACCTGGCCGCCACCTACGGGGGCTGAGTCAGCGTCGCGGGATGTTCCGCAGGTTGCTGCGGGCCATGCTGACAGCCTCACCGGCACCGCGGTTCAACACCACCTTGGACATCGCAGTGGCAAAGCCGATGACCTGTGAACCGGAGATCTTCGGCGGGATGGACAGGGCGTTCGGGTCCGTAATGAGCTCCACCAAGGAAGGGCCGGGATGCGCGAAGGCCTCCCGGTAGGCGGCCTCAATGTCAGCAGGATCCGTAACGCGCACGGCATGGAAGCCCAGGGCCTTGGCCACGGCCGCGTAGTTGGCCTCGGGCACATCCACACCGAAGTCGGGCAGCCCGTCCACCAGCATTTCGAGCTTGACCATGCCCAGCGTGGAGTTGTTGAACACCACGACGTTGACCGGCAACTTATGCGCGGCCACAGTGACGAGTTCGCCCAGGAGCATGGACAAGCCGCCATCACCGGACACGGAAACCACCTGCCGTCCCGGATAGGCCAGCTGCGCACCGATGGCATGGGGCAACGCGTTCGCCATGGAGCCGTGCAGGAAGGACCCGATCAGGCGACGGGTACCCAGCGGGTTGATGTACCGCGCGGTCCAGACGTTGCACATTCCGGTGTCGGCCGTGAAGACGGCGTCCTCCGCAGCTACCTGGTCGAGCAGCGATGCCGCGTATTCGGGGTGAATGGGTTGCTTCTTCTCGACCTTGCGCGTGTAGGCACCCACGGCCTTGTTCATGAGGCGATCATGCTTTTTGAGCATCTGGTCCAGGAAGCGGCGGTTCTTTTTCGGTTGCACCAGCGGCAAGAGTGCTTTCAGCGTGGGGAGCACGTCGCCATGGACTGCGATGTCGACGTCGGTCCGACGCCCCAACCGCTGGGCGGCGCGATCCACCTGGGCGGTCCGGGTGTCGGGCAGGAACTGGTCATAGGGGAAATCGGTACCCAACAGGATGAGCAGATCGGCGTCCTCGATGCCCTCGGCGGCGGCACCATAACCGAGCAGTCCGGTCATGCCTATGTCGAATGGGTTGTCGTATTGGACAAAATCCTTGCCCCGCAACGAGTGGCCTATGGGAGCGTTGATCAATTCAGCCAACGAAATCAATTCACTGTGCGCACCTTCGACGCCCGCGCCGGCGAAAATGGCGACCTTTCCGGCGTCGTTGATTGCTTTCGCCAGTTCCTGGACGCTGGTTGGATCAGGGACAAGGCTGGCGGGCCGGAAGGTCGCGGGCAGGGGCGTTGGCGCGGTGGCTTCCAGTCCCGCAATATCGCCAGGCAAGGTGACCACGGCGACTCCACCCAGGCCAAGTGCGCTCTGGATGGCGCTGTGCATGACCCTGGGCGCCTGTTCGGCCGTGCTGATCATTTCGGAGTACACGGAACACTCGTTGAAGAGCCGGTCCGGGTGGGTCTCCTGGAAGAAGCCACTTCCGATCTGCTTGCTTGGAATGTGGGAGGCTATGGCCAAAACGGGTGCGCCGGTGCGGTTGGCATCGTAGAGGCCATTGATCAGATGCAGGTTCCCCGGGCCGCAGGAGCCAGCGCAAACGGCCAGTTTGCCGGTGAGCTGGGCCTCGGCAGCGGCAGCAAAGGCGGCAGCTTCCTCGTGGCGGACATGGATCCAGTCGATGCCGCCCTTGCTTGACCCGCCTGTTTGGCGGACTGCATCGACCACCGGGTTGAGGCTGTCCCCCACTATTCCGTAGATCCGCTGCACCCCGGCAGCCTGGAGTTGTTCGATAAGCTGGGTGGCAAGTTCCTTCGCCATAATGTGCAGGCTCCCTCAGTTGTGGCGGTGGGCTGACATGGCCAAATATAGTCGCCCAGCCTCCGAGCGGTCTGCGCATCATGGTGCCGAGGCATGAGTCTGCTCAGCGCGGGGGTTCATCGGCAAGGGACAACCCGAATTTTCGACCCTGACGGGCTCGTGAAGCCGGGCAGGATCAATAAGTTCAACCAGCAATTTCTGCATTTCAATGTCGGCCCGCTTTTCCGCCCGCTTTTCGAGGATGTTTTTACCGGACTTCTTCTTCTGGGACTCTGGCTGGAACGGTTGTTGCTTGCTAGCGTGGCCGCATGAGCCCCTCCAAGACGCCGGCGGAGATCCTGGACGTCGACGGCGCCGAAGTCCGCATCTCCAATCCGGATAAGGTGGTTTTCCCCGAGCCCGGGCTGACCAAGATGGACCTGGTCCGCTACTACCTGGCGGTCGCTGACGGTGCCTTGCGGGGAGCCGGGGGTCGCCCCATGGTCCTCAAACGCTTCCCGAAGGGCATCGATGCTGAGCCGTTCTTTCAAAAGCGCGTGCCTGAGAACCATCCGGAGTTCATCGATACAGCAACCCTGCACTACTCATCAGGCACCTCCGCTGAAGAAACCGTCATCAGGGATGCCGCGGGCCTGGCATGGGTGGTCAACCTGGGATGCCTTGACCTGAACCCGCACCCAGTACGGGCCGAGGACCTCGAGCACCCGGACGAGCTCCGGGTCGATCTCGATCCGATGCCGGGGGTGGACTGGTCACAGATCGTGGACACCGCCTACGTCGCGCGCGAGGTAATGGCCGATGTCGGACTCGTGGGGTGGCCCAAAACCAGCGGTTCGCGGGGGCTCCACATCCTGGCGCGTATTTCGCCGCAGTGGTCCTTCCGCGATGTTCGGCTGGCTGCAGAAACGCTGGCGCGTGAAGTGGAGAACCGCGCCCCGGGGCTCGCCACAGCGCGGTGGTGGAAGGAAGAACGCGGCGAAAGCGTCTTTGTCGACTTCAACCAAAACGCCAAGGACCGCACCGTGGCATCAGCCTATTCGATCCGGTCACTCCCCGATGCCAGGGTATCGACGCCGCTGAGCTGGGAGGAAGTGCGGACCGCCCAACCTGAACAGTTCACCGCACTTACGGTTCCGGTCCGCTTCGCCGAATCCGGCGATCCCCACGCGGGCATTGATGACGCCGCGGGTTCACTGGACGGCCTTCTCGCACTGGCCACGGAGCTCGGGCCGGCAGAGAAGGCGCCGCGGGCCGGTGACGGATCGGGCAGGAGGATGTCCAGCATGCCGCTCATTGAGGTGGCCAGGACCAAAACCAAACCGGAAGCACTTGCAGCACTCGAACAGTGGAAGGCAGGCCATTCCGACCTCACCTCCGCGCTACGCCCTGCGGATGTCCTTATTGACGGGATGCGGGGTTCGAGTTCCCTTTGGTACCGGGTGCGCATCAACCTCCAACACATACCGGAAGAACACCGTCCTGCGCAGGAAGCCCTGGTAGCCAACTATGATCTCTGGGCCGGCAAGGATTGGCCCGGCCGGCCGTGACATCGGCGACGCCCATGCAGGATCTGTCCACTTCATTGGTGCTGATAGCCCTGCTCGCCGTGGCAGCGCCGCTTGCGGCCCGGTTGTTGGATCGTGTAGCCAAGGTCCCGATCGTGGTCTTCGAGATTGGCTTGGGAATCCTGTTGGGCCCGAGCCTGCTGGGATGGATCGAGTCGACCCATTTCACCGACACCCTGGCCGACTTCGGCGTTGCCATGCTGTTTTTTGTCGCCGGAAACGAGATCGAGTTTTCGACCATCCGGGGCAGGCCTGCCAACCGCGCAGCAGCGGGTTGGGTGATCTCCCTCGCCGCGGGCATCGGCGCCGGACTCCTGCTGGCTCCAGGCCCGGAAGCGGCCGTCATCATTGGCATCGCCTTATCCTCCACTGCGCTGGGTGCCATTCTGCCGATCCTTCGTGATACGGGAACCTCAGCCTCGCCTCTTGGGATCGCCGTAACGGCTCTCGGGGCAGCCGGCGAGTTTGGGCCGCTGATCGCCATCTCGCTGTTCTTCAGCGGGCGCCACGTAGGCATTGCGTCGGTGGTATTGGTGGGTTTCGTTGTCCTTACCGGTGTTGCGGTCTTCGTCGCTTCCCGCGCACGCCACACCGCGTTCCACGCCCACGTGGCCCGGACCCTGCACACGAGCAGCCAGTTTGCTGTCAGGTCCATCATGCTGATCTTGAGCGCCCTGGTTGTGCTGAGCATGGTGTTGGGCCTTGACATGCTGCTCGGTGCATTTGCCGCCGGAGTCCTCTGGAAAACCGTCATGGCCAGGGCGCCGGAGCAGGACCGGAAGGTGGTCGAAACGAAGCTCGACGCCATTGCGTTCGGGTTCCTGGTTCCGGTCTTCTTCATCGACGCCGGTATCGACTTCGACCTCACTGCCCTGACCTCCAGCCCCGCCACCCTGGCGCTGGTCCCGTTGTTCGTGGTCCTTTTGCTGGTCATTCGCGGGCTGCCATCACTCCTCGTCGCTCCGCCGGGCTCCTCACCCAACGAGAAGCGGGCCTTGATCCTGTTCGGGGCCACCGGACTGCCCATCATTGTTGCCGTGACCGCCATCGGCCGCGACCAAGGGCTCATTACCAGCGGAATCGCGTCGGCACTTGTAGGGGCCGGGATGATCTCGCTGCTGCTCTTCCCACTCTTGGCGCTCCGTCAGGTCCGGCCACGGCTCAGGACGGACGTGCGGCCGGGTTAGCATGGTGCCGACACTTTCCATAAGGAGGCTGCATGCCGCACATCGTTGATTTCGAGAAGGTTTCCACCGAAGGGCTGGAGACCTCTCCGGTGGCAGAGGCCCTTGCGGGCCTGCGCGCCAACGAGGCCCGTTATTTCCGGAACAAGTACCAGCACGTGTTCTCGGTGAGTCCAGCCAGCGAGGTCCCCGATGTCGTTGAGCGGGTGAGCCGTATCCTCCGCGAAGAACGCGGGATCGTTATCGACTCGCCGGCCCTTGAAGCCACTGCCTTCGAAGTCGAGGGGCTGAGCATGGCCTACGTTTTCTACAAGTCCGGGCTGTCGATCAACGTGATGTACGGCATCGAGGGCGGCAAAAGGGCTGTCGGCTTCAAGCTCTCGGACGGCATGGAAATTCCGGCGGAACTGGCCGCCAACTTCAAGTTCGCCAGGCAGAAGTCCAAACTGGCCGGAGTCATCCGCGGCTCGTACTTCGTCATCAAAGGCGAGTACTAAGCTCCTGGAGACCGTGCCGTCAGGCGCGACCCCGAAGGATCAGCCGCCAATAAACCTGCGGGAACATGATCCTGTCCACCCACCAGGAAAGACGGCTCTCCTTCCACGTTGGCACCTTGGGGATGGTTGGCATGGGCTTGTAGCCAATGCCGAATTCGGCAAAAACCACCGTATTGCGGGAAACCGTGAACGGGCACACTGAGTAGCCGTTGTATTTCTCCGTGACGGGTTTTCCTTCCCGGGCCGCCACGAGGTTCCTGGCGAGAACCTTGGTCTGCTTCCGCAACGCGCCGCCGGACTTCGAGTTGGAGGTGCCGGCGGCATCGCCCAGGGCCCAGACATTCGGGTACCGGGGGTGCTGCAGCGTTTCAGTGTCCACCTCGACGAAACCACTCTGGTCCCCTGCCGCCGGGAGATCGGTTGACGTGAGCCAATCGGGCCCCGATTGCGGTGGTACAGCGTTGAGGACCTCGTAATGCAGTTCTTCGATGGTATCCGAGGAATTGTCGCGGATGCTTGCTGTTCGGCTGAGAGCGTCCACGGAGACCAGTTCGCTGTTGGTCCGCAGCTCGATGCCGTACTCGGCTATCTTGCGGTCCAGCTCCCGGTCCACCTCCGGAACGCCGAACACCGTTGGATAAGGCTGGACCATCACGACGCGGATTTTGTCGAGGACGCCCATTTCTTTCCAGTAGTCACAGGCCAGGTACATCGGTTTCTGGCTGGCGCCCGCACACTTGACGGGGCCGGTAGGCATGGTGAAGATGGCCGTGCCCGAACGCAGGGCGCTGAGCAGGCTCCAGGTTTTGGGGGCCAGCTCGAATTCATAGTGGGACGATCCATAGGGCGAGTTCACGGCCTCCGCCAGACCTGGCACTGCTTCCCAGTGGTACTGCAACCCTGGGCACACTACCAAGTGCCCGTAGTCCACCGACGTCCCGGACTCAAGCAGCACGGTGTTGGCTCCCGCATCGACGCCTGCTGCCTTGTCCTTGATCCAGGTGACTCCCTTGGGCATCACGGATTGCTGGCTGCGGACAGCTTCCTTCACTTCGGCACGTCCACCCGCGATGTGGGAAAACAACGGTTGATACAGGTGGTGGTCGCGGGGCTCGATGAGGGCAACGTCCTTGTCTCCATACCGCATCAGGCGGGCGGCCAGGGAGACGCCGGCGTTGCCACCACCGATGATCAATACCTCGTGCCGCGTCGCCATGCGCTACTTCTTCTCGGTCAAGGCTGCGCCCTTGTGCGCCGCCCTGGCCCCGGTCTTTTCCGACTCGACGACGTATTGCGGCTCATCCTCGCTGGCGCGGTGCGTGTTCCCGTCCAATTCGAAGTCGCTGGTTTTCTTCTCCACGATCTTGCCCGTGGTCTTGCCCTGGGAGGTGTTCCACTCCACGCGGGTCCCTTTGCTCAACGTCATGTCCGCTCCTGGTAAGTGGTGGTCTCCCCTAAGATGCTCCCTAATAGTAAGCATCATGATCATTTCCCGATAGTCCTGGCTGCCACGTCATAACATCCTCCGGTTGTCTGTCATGCTTAAGGGTCGCCATTTTTAAGCGCAGGGCACTGCCGCGGAGTTATGGGGAAAGCCGTACCCGGAGCACAACGGCGCTTTTGGGCTTGGAACGGCGTAATAGGGGTACAGTCACCGCAGGAACGCGGGACAGAAACGAACAGGGGCTTGAATTGGCAGGGAACGCAACCTTCAGGCACAGCAACACCGCTCTGCTGTCGGTTAGTAGCGTCGAGGCTCCACGGATCGTCAGCTCCTCGGACTTCGATCGGAAGCTGGCTACCACCCTGAAGCGGTTGAAGTTCCCGCCGCGGCTGCTGGAACGCGTCGCGGGCGTCACGCATCGGCGCTGGTGGGCGGCCGGAACATCCTTTGACGATGCCGCCGTCGAAGCCGGAGCGAAAGCGTTGGCCGATGCCGGCGTCGAAGCTTCCGAGATCGGCTTGCTGATCAACACCTCGGTGACCCGCCGCAACCTCGAACCATCCGTTGCAGTGAAGATCCACCACGAACTGGGCCTGCCATCCTCAGCCATGAACTTCGACCTCGCCAACGCCTGCCTGGGGTTCGTGAACGGACTGATCCTGGCCGCCAACATGATCGACTCCGGCCAGATCAAGTACGCGATCATCGTCAACGGAGAAGACTCGCAGCTGACCCAGGAGGCGACCCTCGCCAGGCTGCAGCGTCCCGAAACCACCCGGGACGATTTCAACCGGGAATTTGCCACGCTGACCCTCGGGTCAGGCGCCGCGGCCGCGGTCCTGGGACCGGCGGACGAGCACACCGGCGCCCACCGCCTGGTGGGCGGGGTGATGCGGGCTGGAACCGAACACCATGAATTGTGCGTGGGTGGCATTGACGGCATGACCACTGATACGAAGGGCCTGCTCGACGGCGGCCTGCAACTGGTGGTCGACGCCTGGCATGAAGCCCAGCCCGAATGGAACTGGACGGCCATGGATCGGTACGTGACCCACCAGGTCAGCAATGCCTACACTCAGGCGATCATCAACGCCGTGGGACTGGACCCCGACAAGGTGCCTATCACGTTCCCGCACTGGGGAAACGTGGGACCTGCTTCACTGCCCATGACCCTCGCGGCCGAGGCGCAGTCCTTGAGCGCCGGAGACAGGGTCCTGTGCATGGGTGTCGGTTCCGGACTGAACGCAGGCATGGTCGAAATCGTATGGTGACTGCCACCTGGCCGGGAGTACGCCCGGAATGGTCACGGACAGTAGACGTACCCTCCACTTCGGCCGCAGATGCCCCCGGAACCGTACGCACATGGCATCTCCTGGACAACGGCGAAGAGCTCGCGCGGAGGGGCATGACCCCGGTCGGCACCCTGCTCTGCGTGCATGGGAATCCCACCTGGTCCTACCTGTGGCGATCACTGCTGGCGGCCGGAACAGATCCGGCGCAGCTTTGGCGGGTCATCGCAGTCGACCAACTGGACATGGGCTACTCGGAACGTACCGGCGCATTCCGCCGCCTCGCCGACCGGATCAACGACCTGGGCGACCTCACCGAGACCTTGGGCTTGGAAGGGCCAGTCGTCACCGTGGGCCACGACTGGGGAGGCGTGATCAGCCTGGGCTGGGCGTTGGCCCACCCCACCCAGCTCACCGGAGTGATCCTCAACAACACAGCGGTCCACCAGCCATCCGAATCCAGGATCCCGCCTGCACTGCGGCTTGCCTTGCACCCGGCCGTCCACACCTGGGGAACGAGGACATCCGACTCTTTCCTGCGGGTTACACATTCGTTGGCGTCGCCTCCTCTGCCCGCTGAAGTGCGGAATGCCTACATGGCCCCTTACAGGGGCACCCACCGCCGTGGTGGAGTGGGAAACTTCGTGGCCGACATTCCCGTTGATGCGGACCACCCCAGCTTCCCCGCACTTGACGCCGTGGCCGAGGGCTTACGCACACTGAAGGTCCCCGCCTTGATGCTGTGGGGCCCGCGCGACCCCATTTTCTCCGACCGCTACCTCAAAGACCTGATCCACCGGCTTCCCCACGCGCAGGTCCACCGGTTCGAAGGCGCCGGCCACCTCCTCGCAGAAGACCGGGACATTGCCACACCTGTTTTCCAATGGTTGGCAGGGCAAGCCCAGGACAAAGACCGACACGGTGCCGGCACCCGGCCAGAAGCCATGGCGGATGGAGCGGCTACTCCGGAACCAGAAGCTTTCCGTCCCCTCTGGGACGAGCTCGGCACCCTGGCGGACTCTGACTCCGCCGCCGAGACGGCCGTTGCGGAAATGGCGTCCGATGGCAGTGTTGCACGGTCGCTGAGCTGGCACGGACTCAACCGCAGGGTGCTGGACGTTGCGGCCGGTCTCCGCGAAGCCGGTGTTGCCAGTGGCAGCCGGGTGAGCCTCATGGTTCCTCCGGGCGTGGATCTCACCGTGGCACTCTACGCCTGCCTTCGGCTGGGTGCCGTGGTGGTCGTGGCGGACGCCGGGCTGGGAACCAAGGGCCTGAGCCGCGCCGTCAAAGGCGCGACCCCTGACTTCCTGATCGGGATCGACAAGGCTCTCGCTGCGGCCGCCGCGCTTGGGTGGCCGGGGCGCCGGATCAGCGTCCAGGACCTTCCGGTGATCCGCCGTCGGGCCCTTAAGGTTGAAACCTCGCTGTCAACCTTGGCCCGGCGCGCCGCGGACGGCGCTGCCGAGCACAACGCTTCCGTGGACCCGGAAGCTCCAGCGGCCGTGCTGTTCACCTCCGGATCAACGGGCCCCGCCAAGGGCGTGCTCTACACCCACCGGCAACTGGCTGCGACGCGGGATACGCTGGCGGAAACCTTCGACATCCGTCCCGGCGCCCGGCTCGTGGCCGGCTTTGCACCGTTTGCCCTGCTGGGGCCCGCCCTGGGTGCCGTCTCGGTCACCCCGGACATGGACGTCACTGCCCCCCGCACCTTGACCGCCCGCGCGTTGGCAGATGCCGTTGCTGCGATCGACGCCACAGTGGTCTTTGCCGCTCCGGCAGCGCTGCGCAACGTCCTGGCCACCCGGGACGGGATCAGCGAAGCGGGACAAACAGCGCTGGACGGGGTCCAGTTGCTCCTCTCCGCCGGCGCCCCTATCCCGGAGCCTCTCTTGGCAGAGGTGCAGCAGTTGGTGCCGGGTGCTTCGCTGCATACGCCGTACGGGATGACCGAAGCCCTCCCGGTGACGGACATCAGCCTCCAGGAAATACAGGCCGCCGAAGCCGGCGTCGGGACCGTTAAGGGAGCCGGCAACGGCGTCTGTGTCGGCAGGCCGGTCCATGGTGCCCGAATTGCTGTCCTTCCGCTCGCTGAGGACGGGACAGCATCAGACTCCCCTCCCACGCTCGAAGCGGGCGTGACGGGCGAGGTCCTGGTCAGCGCACCCCATGTGAAGGACTCCTACGACCGGCTCTGGTTGACCCAGCAAGGAAGCGCCAGTCCTGCCGGCTGGCACCGGACCGGCGACGTAGGGCATTTCGACGCCGAAGGCCGCCTTTGGGTGGAAGGCCGCCTTCAGCACGTGGTCACCGCGCCCGGCAAGGCAGTGACCCCTATTGGTGCGGAGCAGGCCGTCGAGCGCTTGGACGGTGTTGGGCTGGCCGCCGTGGCAGGCGTGGGTCCCGCGGGCACGCAGGCGATTGTCGCCGTCGTCGAGACCGTCCCTAAGGTCCGGAAGGCGGGTCCCGCCGCACCGCACCTGGCCCAGCGCGTCCGCGCCGCGGCCCGCGAGGTCGGCGTCGATGTCTCCGCTGTGCTGGTGGTTGCCTCCCAGCCCACCGACATTCGGCACAACGCCAAAATCGACAGGGCCCGGCTGTCCGCCTGGGCTGCCAGGGTGCTGGCCGGCGGCCGTCCGGGCAAGCCATGAGGGTTCTGGTCACCGGCGCGAGCGGTTTGCTGGGACGGGAGGTGGCCCGGCTGCTGGTACGGCAGGGACACGATGTCACGACCTTCCAGCGAAGCCCTTCCGGTATCGACGGCGTCACCGATGTGAGGGGGTCGGTCACGGACGAGGACGCCCTCCGCGGCGCACTCAACGGCGTGACCGGGGTGATCCATCTCGCCGCCAAAGTGTCGTTTACGGGCCGGGCTGCCGAGTTTGACGAAGTCAACGTCCGCGGAACCGCGCATGTGCTCTCAGCGGCCAGGGCCGCCGGGGTCCGCGACGTGGTCTTCGTGTCCTCCCCGTCCGTGGCCAATTCAGGCGCCGCCATCGCCGGCATGGGAGCCGAGCCCGCCGACCCCAAACGTGCGCATGGCCACTATTCCCGGACCAAGGCTGAGGCCGAACTGCTGGCCCTCGCGGCGGATTCACCCGACTTTCACGTCACCGCCATCCGCCCGCACGTCGTGTGGGGACCAGGCGACACCCAACTGGTGGAGCGCGTCCTGGCCCGAGCAAAGCAACGGCGCCTGCCGTTGCTGGACGCCGGCGGTGCACTGATCGATACCACCTATGTGGACAATGCGGCGTCGGCCATTGTCGCTGCGCTGCACCGTATGGACCATGTGCACGGCAAGGCCCTGGTGGTCACCAACGGCGAGCCCCGGCCGATCGGCGAATTACTGGCCGGCATTTGCGCTGCGGGGGGAGTTCCCGCACCGGCGTGGGCCGTACCGGGGCGGGTGGCCCGGGCTGTGGGCTCAGTGGTCGAGAAACTCTGGATCGTGGCAGGACGCACAGAAGAACCGCCGATGACCAGGTTCCTCGCTGAGCAGCTCTCCACTGCGCACTGGTTCGACCAGCGCGAAACGCAGGACTTGCTCGGCTGGAAGCCCACGGTTTCCATCGACCAAGGACTGGCGAAACTCGAAGAATACTACGGTTCAAGGCGGCAAAGCTGAGGCCCGTACACTTACGGCCTGGCTAGGGCATGCCATAGTCTGGGCCCATGCTGATCTGCGCCACCTGCGCTGTTGAACGTGACGAACCTGTCCCTGCCCTCTGTCCCATCTGCGTGGACGAGAGACAGTACGTGCCCGAAGACGGTCAGCGGTGGACTACGCTGGCCGAGCTGGCCAGCGCCGGGCAGCACATCACCCTGGCGGAAAGCGAGCCTGGCCTCATAGGCATAGGGACCAAGCCCAAGGTGGGGATCGGCCAGACGGCCCAGCTTGTGGTGACTCCTGCCGGATCGCTGTTGTGGGATCCGGTCGGCTACGTCGATGAGCATGCAGTGGAGGCTGTCCTGGAACACGGTCCCGTCCTCGCGATAGCCGCCAGCCACCCACACATGTTTGGCGTCCAGGTCGAATGGTCCAAGATGCTCGGGGGCGTCCCGGTCCTGGTGTCCGAAGCAGACCGGGACTGGTTGGGCCGCGGAGGCCGTAACGTCACCACCTGGTCAGGCAGCGTGACGATCGCGGCCGGCCTGGTCCTTCACCAGACCGGCGGCCACTTCCCCGGCAGCGCCGTGGCGCATTGGGCGGACGGTGCGGACGGCCAAGGCGTGCTGCTTACCGGGGACAGCGTCTTTCCAAACCCGGACCGCCGTTCCGTTGCCTTCATGCGAAGCTACCCCAACCACCTCCCGCTCTCAGGTTCCATGGCACTGCGCATTGCCGCGCAGCTCGGCGAACTGAAATTTGACCGGATCTACGGCAACTTCAACAACAGGATCCCGTCAGGCGCGAAAGATATTTTGCTCAGCTCCGCCCAAAGGCACGCCGCGTGGTCCCGGGGAGACTTCGACCAGCTCTGTTGACCTGCCTTGCAACGCAGAGGAGCCTGCAGATTTGGTGCCCTGCCTCTCCCTCAGCGGGAACCGCTGAATGAAGCAAACAGGCTGGCCAATTCTTTTCGGTTTACCCTCGACTCTCATAATAAGCGTGCTTAGTATTGAGCCTCAAGCAGTTTCTCTTTTGCGGACGGACCGGCAGGAAGATAGTACTGGACAGCCTGCCGTCTGAACGCCTTGGGCCAACCAACCCCCTAAAAGCGACTCACTGGCAAGGACCTGCACGACCCATCTCCTGGCTGACTTAACACCCTTCTCCTGGGTGACGGCCGCGCCTTCCCTCCGGTCATGGTTCCGCACTCTTCTGCGACTCCCCCGCCGGAAGCACCATCGACATGGTCGAATCAGCAGGGCAAAAAGAAAAGGGCAGAAAAATGAAAGCAGTAGTTTACAAAGGGCCAAACGACGTCAGCGTCGAGGACGTTCCTGATGCCAAAATAGAGCACCCCGCCGACGTTCTGGTGCGGATTACGACAACAAATATTTGCGGCTCGGACCTCCACATGTACGAAGGCCGGACCAGCTTCGAACCCGGTCGAACCTTCGGGCATGAAAATCTCGGCGAGGTGGTCGAGGTCGGTCCCGCGGTGGACAATGTCAAAGTGGGCGAACGGGTAGTTCTGCCGTTCAATATTGCCTGCGGGTTCTGTAAAAACTGCGAGCGTGGCTTTACCAACTACTGCCTCACCATGCAGCCCGAGCCCAAGCTCGCCGGCGCGGCCTACGGCTTCGCGGACATGGGACCCTACCAGGGCGGCCAGGCCGAGTACCTCCGCGTACCGTACGGTGACTTCAACTGTCTACGCCTGGGCGAAGATGCTGTGGAAAAGGAACTCGACTACGTGATGGTCGCAGACATCTTCCCCACCGGCTGGCACGCCACGGAGATGGCCGGGGTGTACCCCGGGGACTCCGTAGTCATCTACGGCGCAGGACCTGTAGGCCTCATGGCGGCTTACTCCGCAATCCTCAAAGGGGCCGGCAAGGTCATGGTCGTGGACCGTCAAAGCGACCGCCTGAAGCTGGCTGAACAGATCGGCGCCATCCCGGTTGATGATTCCGCGGTGGATCCAGTGGAATTCGTCAAGGACCAAACCATGGGATTCGGGGCAGACCGGGGATGCGAATGCGTTGGGTACCAGGCGCACGATACCGAAGGTAATGAGCACCCAAACATGACCCTGAACCGGCTGGTGGACTCCGTACGCTTCGTCGGTGGCCTGGGCGTGGTGGGCGTCTTCCTGCCCCAGGATCCCGGAGCTCCGGACAAACTCGCCAAGGAGGGCCAAGTGGCCTTCGACTACGGCAACTACTGGTTCAA
This sequence comes from Paenarthrobacter sp. AR 02, assembly GCF_021538675.1. Classification (GTDB taxonomy): domain Bacteria; phylum Actinomycetota; class Actinomycetes; order Actinomycetales; family Micrococcaceae; genus Arthrobacter. Next base: position 26,539 of record NZ_JAJUKH010000012.1, on the reverse strand, counting down.
GGGACAGACAATGGGTTCGGGACAGTGCCCGGTCAAGAAGTACAACAGGGCCCTGCGCGACCTCATTGCCGGCGGTAAAGCCAGCCCCTCCTTCCTCGTCAGCCACGAGCTTCCGCTGGACCAGGCTCCCGAGGGCTACAAGAACTTCGACAACCGCGAAGACGGCTGGACCAAAGTTGTCCTCCACCCTTCCAACGCATAAAGCGTGACAGGGGATTTCGGATGTCTAGAAGGACTTTTTACGGGAGGCGGAACTGAAGTCAATGGTGTATCGCGGGCCTTACAAGGTGCGCGTTGAAGAAAAGGACATGCCACCGATCGAGCATCCAAACGATGCGATCGTGCGCGTGACGTTGGCCGCTATTTGCGGATCCGACCTGCATCTCTACCACGGGATGATGCCGGACACGAGGGTCGGCATGACGTTCGGTCACGAATTTATCGGCGTGGTGGAGCAGGTAGGGCCTTCGGTGGAGCGGCTCAAGCCCGGTGACAGGGTCATGGTTCCGTTCAATATCTACTGCGGATCCTGCTATTTTTGCGCCCGCGGACTGTTCTCCAACTGCCACAATGTAAACCCCAACGCGACCGCCGTCGGCGGCATTTACGGCTACTCGCACACGTGCGGAGGGTACGACGGCGGCCAGGCAGAGTTTGTGCGCGTCCCTTTCGCCGACGTCGGGCCCGGTTTGATACCGGACTGGATGGATGACGAGGACGCGCTGCTGCTCACGGACGCGCTGCCTACCGGCTATTTCGGCGCCCAATTGGGCGACATCGCAGAAGGTGACACGGTGGTGGTGTTCGGCGCCGGTCCTGTGGGCCTGTTCGCAGCCAAGTCAGCATGGCTGATGGGGGCGGGCAGGGTGATCGTTATCGACCACCTGGACTATCGGCTCGAGAAGGCCCGCACCTTCGCGCACGCCGAAACGTACAACTTTGTGGAGTACGACGACATTGTTGTGCACCTGAAGAAGACCACCGACTATCTGGGCGCCGACGTCGTCATCGATGCCGTAGGCGCCGAGGCGGATGGCAACTTCCTCCAACACGTGACAGCCGCAAAGCTGAAACTGCAGGGCGGTTCCCCCATAGCGCTCAACTGGGCAATCGACTCAGTCCGCAAAGGCGGAACAGTGTCGGTTGTAGGCGCCTATGGACCGCTTTTCAGCGCAGTGAAATTCGGCGATGCCATGAATAAGGGACTCACCCTTCGGATGAACCAGTGTCCGGTGAAAAGGCAGTGGCCCAGGTTGTTCGACCACATCCGAAACGGTTACCTGAAGCCAAGCGACATCGTCACCCACCGCATCCCGTTGGAGCACATCGCTGAGGGTTATCACATCTTCTCCGCCAAGCTCGATGACTGCATCAAGCCACTCGTCGTACCCAATCCAGCCTGAAAGGACGACAATCATGGATGAGATCCCAACTCCGTATGCCGCCTCCACTGGACCAGCCCTGAAGGAATCTGCAGGGGACCTCCGTAGCCGCATCCCAGGATGGGGCGCGGACCTCGACCCGGCAGACCGGCCATCGTACCCTCGTGAACAGCCCGGCATAGAGACAGGTGCCCGCTGGGACTTCCCGGAACGCCAGGAAGAAAGGTGGCCCCGGGAGCGCTCGGTCGAACATGCCTTCGTCACTCCTGTTTTCGGCACGTCCGCACCTCCCAAAGGTGCTTCGGGCGCTGTCCGGAAATTCGCCTACAAATACAGCGAGGGCCGGGCTGCCCACTGGCTGCTCCTCATTGCCGGGGACAGGATCGATGCATGGGAACACCATCTTCGCTCATTGGCCACGCTGCGCCCGGACAACCCGATCACTGAGACCGGGGTCATGAGTGAATTTACCCGTCATGGGGCTCGCTCCCGGTTCGGCAGAAAGCGCACCGATCTGAGCCATCAGTGGATGGATCCCATCATCGCCGGAGTTCCTTGGGCGTTGGCTGCCGGCGGCCTGGTAGCCGCATTCAGAGCCCTCAGGAAGCGGCGGACTGCCTAAGGCCCCTCGGGCGGAGGCGGACAGGGCCGAAAGTGACCTGTCCGCCTCCCTCCCTGCGGCAGTTTACCGCCGCCGGAACCTAACCACGGAGGGCAGCGGGACCGCAGGACGTCAGCTGTCTTTTGCTGGGGAGACACGTCCGGACGCTGCACGGGTGGAGCTGTTGCGGACAACCAGTGTGGGCGCCGTAGGCGTGCGGTCCACCTCCCGCCCCTCCATGGCTCCAACCAGCACCTCCATGCTCATCAGCGCCAAAGCGGTGAAGTCCTGGCGCACTGTGGTCAAGGGCGGAAGGAAATAGTCCGACCCTTCGATATCGTCGAATCCGACCACGCTGACGTCCTCCGGGACACGCACGCCATTCTCAGTGAAGGCGCGGATGAGTCCCAGGGCAGTGTGGTCGCTCGCAGCAAAAATCGCCTGGGGAACTTTGCCTTCCCGAACAAGCTGGACGCCGGTTTCGTATGCCCATCGCGGGCTCCAATCCCCTTCCGCGCAGAACCCTTGCGGCAGCCCGGCGTCACGCAGCGCGGACTCCCAGCCCCGCTTTCGGATCCGTCCGTCGAACCAGTCCATGGAGCCAGCCAGATGGGCAATGTCGGTGTGGCCCAGGTCGATGAGGTGCTGGGTGGCCAGGCGGGCTCCAAGCTCCTGGTTCTCGGAGTATGTGAAGACGTTGGGGGTCGACGACGCTCCCGCGGCAATCATCTCCACGGGAACCCGGCACGTGGCGTTCCAGACAGCTGATGCCATATCCACCACCGGTGCAATAACGATGATCCCGCCAACGCCAATGTCATCGAGGGTGTCGAGCGCCGCTTGTACGGAATCGGCGTACGGCATTTCGGCACTGATAACTGTTGTGGCATAGCCCTTCTTTCGGGCGATGTTTTCCAAAGCCATCAGTGTCCCGACGGGGCCGAACCGGGGGGAACCGTCAGTGACGATGCCAATGGAAGTGGACCTGCTCGTGACCAGCGCGGTTGCCGCCCTGTTCCGGCGATATCCGATGTCCTGAATAACCTGCAGAACGCGCTGGCGGGTGGCGGCACTGACGTCCGGTGCGTCGTTGAGGACGCGTGAGACGGTCCCAAACGAGACTCCGGCAACTTTGGCCACATCGTTGATGGTTGGCTTCCGGCGTAACGAGACTTCCGGACCACGTCCATTCGCTCCGTGCGTGACTCCAGCGTCTGCCATGCTCTCTCCTGTCTCGCGCCGCCGTACCAACACCGGCGGCGGACTTCGTGCCTCCTCATCCTACGTTGACGGATCGACTCTCCAACGCGATGCATTGTTCTGGTGTGAGGTTTGACACTCATGACCGTAAACGTTTACGATCACTTCCGTAAACGTTTACGGTCCAATCTCGTTGACATTTACGACCCGGATATTCAATGAGGAAGGAGCGCAATGCCTGGCAGTGTCGCAGACGTACTCGCGCTCAACCCCACCGCCGGGTTTCGGGATATCGACCACGACCAGTGGACGAATCTGGAAGTGCTCCTTACGGACGCTGCCCGCAACGACCTTGGCGGGGCAGTAAGCACCTTTGTCTCCCCCGGTTCCACCGCAGTACTGGGCGTCTTCGACGGCGTCGGCCTATGGACCAGCCTGGTCATCACGGTCGACGACTTTGGCTCGGCCGAAACGGTCTCCACCATCGGCGGCCCTGTCGCAAAAGATGCCAGAGAAATAGCACCGCAGCAGGCGAAGCGGTGACATGGGTCCAGTCCAACCACGGGCCATGTTCAGTTGGCTTCTTCGTCGAGAAAGCGCATGCCGAAGCCCTCCTGAGGGCATCAGACAAAGCTGGCGCTGTCCGGACCGCGGCGGCAACAGGCGGGCTGGTACTGTCGCCCATTCCAACGGCACTGGCCCTGGCTCTCGCCTGACATTCAAAACCATCCATCCACTCAAAAGCACTGGAGAACAATGATGATCCGCAGGCTTCCCCTCCTGGCCGTGGCAGCAGTCCTGTCACTTTCCGTCACCTCGTGCAGCAGTTCGGCAACAGGCGCCTCAAACGCCCCCGATTCAGGCGTGTCTGAAAAGGCACAACTGGCCTTGGAAAAGATCAAGGGCCAGGTGCTGAGCAAAGGACCTAACGGCGAGACGCCGTCCCCGGCATCCGTGGCTGACCTGACGCCCGAAGAGATCGAGAAGATCAAGGGCCTGAACGCCAAAGCAGCGATCGTGATGCACTACGGCGGCAATGACTGGGCCACGGCCCAAGTCAATGGACTCAAGAGCGAACTGGACAAGCTCGGCATCAAGGTCATCGCCACTACAGACGCGAACTTCAAGCCGGACAAGCAGGTTTCGGACATCGAAACAGTCATGACGCAAAACCCGGACGTGATCATCTCCATCCCCACAGACCCTGTGGCCACAGCCTCCGCATACAAAAAAGCAGCGGCCGCCGGCACCAAGCTCGTCTTCATGGACAACGTCCCCCAGGGACTGACAGCCGGCAAGGATTATGTTTCGGTGGTCTCCGCTGACAACTACGGCAACGGCGTCGTGTCAGCCCACCAAATGGCAAAAGCGCTCGGTGGAAAGGGAAAGGTCGGGCTCGTCTACCACCAGGCCGACTTCTTCGTCACCAAACAGCGCCACGAAGGATTCAAGGACACGATCACCAAGGAATACCCGGAGATCCAGATCGTGGAAGAAAAGGGTATCGCTGGCCCGGACTTTGCGGGAGACGCCCAGGCGGCTGCCAACGCAATGATCAGTAAGTATCCCGACCTGGCCGGAATCTGGGCCGTATGGGATGTCCCCGCAGAAGGGGTCATGGCCGCAGCGCGCGCCGCAGGCCGCCAGGATTTGAAGATCGCCACAGAAGACCTCGGAAAGAACGTGGCCATCGCCTTGGCCAAGAACGAACTCGTCGTCGGCCTCGGCGCCCAGGTCCCCTTCGACCAGGGTGTCACCGAAGCCCGGCTGGCGGCAGGGGCACTGATCGGTAAGGAAGCCCCGGCATATGTTGCCCTGAGTGCCCTTCCTGTGGACCACTCCAACGTCCTCGAAGCATGGAAGCAGGTCTACCACGAGGACGCACCCAAGGACATCCAAGAGTCCTACAAGCGTTAGGCAGACCCGACCGGTGCGGGGGCCCACAACTCCCGCACCGGCACCGAAAGGGCAGAAATGAACACCGCAGACAATGTTGTCCAGATGCGCTCCATCTTCAAAAGCTTCAACGGCGTCTCCGTCCTGAAGGATGTCGGTTTCGATGTTCGAAAGGGAGAAGTGCACGCACTTGCAGGCGGCAACGGGGCCGGCAAGTCCACGCTCATGAAGATCCTGCAGGGCGTCTACCAGGCGGACGCCGGGGAGATACTCATCGGAGGCAAGCAAGCTTCCATCACGTCGATCCACGACGCGAAGGCAGCAGGAATCGGGATGGTCTTCCAGGAATTCAGCCTCGTGCCGAGCCTGACTGTCGCCCAGAACATCTGCCTGGCGGCTGAACCGCTGGGCCGGGGCGGCCTCATCGATGACCGTGCCGCGGTAAGGCGGGCCACTGAAGTCTTTGCCGAGATGGAAGTGGACGTCGACCCCAGCGCCGAGGTCTCCCGGCTGGGCACGGCCTATTGGCAGCTGACCGAAATTGCCAAGGCCCTCTCGCAGAACGCCCAGGTTCTGATCATGGATGAACCCACGGCGAGCCTGGCCCGGCATGAGTGTGAAGCCCTCTTCGAGCTGATTGACCGCCTGAAGCGGCGAGGTATCTCCATCATCTATATCTCCCACCGAATGGATGAGGTGTACAGGCTCGCGGATCGGATCACCATATTGCGCGACGGACAACACCTTCTTACCAAGGCACTATCCGACGTCACACCTGAACAGATCGTGGAAGGGATCGTCGGAAAAAAGGTCGAGGGCGATCTCAGCTACCGTGCGCGAAATGAGGTCTCCCACGAGGTTGAGCCCCTGCTGGAAGTGCGGGGCCTGAACGCGGGCCCCCGTGTGCGGAACGTATCCTTTGCACTTCGGCCCGGCGAGATCCTCGGGCTGGCCGGGCTCATGGGCAGTGGACGCACCGAACTTGCACGCGCCCTCTTTGGCATAGACAAACTGGACAGTGGGCAGGTCCTGATCCGCGGCAAGGCGGTATCTCTGTCCTCGCCGCAGCAGGCCATCAACGCCGGCGTCGCCCTGATTCCGGAGGACCGTCGGGCTCAAGGCCTTGTCCTGGAGCACTCGGTGCAGGACAACCTGCTGTTGCCTTTGCTTGGGCAGATCCGCAGGGGCGGGCTCCTGGATGGCTCCAAGGCCAAGGCGTTATCCACTTCACTGATCAAGCGCTTCGCAGTAAAAGTGGCTCATCCCCATCGCCCCGTGCGGCTGCTGTCCGGAGGCAACCAGCAGAAGGTCGTTATCGCGAAGTGGCTGGGTACTGACCCGGATATTTTGATCCTCGACGAGCCGACGGCGGGAGTCGACATCGGCACAAAGAGTGAAATTTTGGACATGATCCGTGAGCTTGCCAGCGCAGGCAAGGCCGTCATCGTCATCTCCTCCGAATATCCGGAACTACTAGCGGTCAGCGACCGCGTCCTCGTCCTGAAGGACGGCTCAATCATCCGTGACATCCCCCGCAGCGGCATCGCTGACGAGGAATATCTCCAACTTGCAGTCCAGGGAGTATGAACAGTGAGCAAGACAAACACCATCGCATCCCGGGATACCGGGGTTAGCCGCACACTAGGCACGATCCTTAAGGAACTTGACTGGCGACGCTACGTTATCTACATCGGCTTCGTCGTCGTCTTTCTTTTTTTCGCCGTTCTATTGCGCGACCAAGGTTTCCTGTCGCCAAACAACCTTCTGAACATTTTTCGGCAGACAGCCACCATCACTGTCATCGCCGTAGGCATGACTTACGTCATCGCGTGCGCTGAAATCGACCTGAGCGTGGGATCCGTCGCCGGCCTGTCAAGCGTCTGCACTGCAATGGCACTCTCCCAGTGGGGCCTGGTTCCCGGCATTCTGGCCGGCCTCGCTGTCGGTCTGGTGGTCGGATCCATCAACGGTGCCCTCGTCAGCCTCCTCGGTATCCCGTCCTTCCTGGTGACCCTTGGCATGCTGGGAATAGCTGTCGGGGTGGCGCAGTGGATCACGGCCTCGGCCCCGCAGCCCATCCTGAACGATACGTTCAATACGCTCTTCGGATCGGGCAACTTCGGGCCCATTCCAGGCCTTGTTGTCTGGAGCGCCATCTTCGTAGCCATCGGCGCCGTCGTCCTCAACCGCACCAGGTTCGGCCGACAGGTCCTTGCCACAGGCGGCAACCGCAACGCCGCCGACTTCACCGGGATCAATACCAAGCGCATCAAGTTCCAGGTGCTGCTGATTTCCGGGATGGTCGCGAGTGTTGCCGGGATGCTCTACGCCGGCCGTCTCCAGTCAGGCCGATTCCAGTGGGGAGCCGGCGATGAACTCTCCGCCATCGCGGCAGTCATCCTCGGCGGCACCAGCCTGTTCGGCGGTTTCGGCTCGATCGTCGGGACACTATTTGGCGCGTTGCTGATTGGCTTGATCAACAATGGCCTGATCCTGGCGGGACTCGACAGCAGCCAGCAGCAGGTTGTCCGCGGCGTAATCATCATCCTGGCTGTCGCCCTTGCCCGGAAGAAGTAACGCTCCCATGTCTTCCACTCCACGCGCCGGGATCATCGGCACCGGATTTATGGGCGCCGTCCATTCCCACGCGGTACGCGCGGCGGGGAGCACCATCAGTGCAGTTGCCGCCAGCAGTCAGGCCGCCGCCGAGGAGGCAACCGGACGGTTCGGCGCTCTGGCCGCAGCCGAAAGCCCTGAGGCGCTGATCGCGCGGGACGACGTTGACGTCATCCATATCTGCACTCCGAATTCAACCCACGCGGACCTGGCACGCAAGGCCATTGCGGCAGGCAAAGCCGTTATCTGCGAGAAACCTCTGGCTACCAGCGTCGAGGATGCCAGCGAACTGACCCGCCTCGCAGACCAGGCAGGCGTCGTCACGGCGGTGCCCTTCGTCTACAGGTTTTATCCGGCCATCCGCGAGTCACGCGACCGCATACTCGACGGCGAGGCAGGCCGCCTTTGGCTGTTGCACGGCTCCTATCTCCAGGACTGGCTGGCAGGTGCCGACGCGACGAACTGGCGGGTTGATCCAAAGCTGGGCGGAGGGTCCAGGGCATTTGGCGACATCGGCGTGCACTGGTGCGACCTGATGGAGTTCACCACGGGACATCGCATCACCAGGATCATGGCAAGGACGGGCCGCGCCTATGACAAGCGCGAAACCCGGGGACAACTGTCCGCCGTGGCCACCGAGGACGGCGCAACCCTCCTGTTCGATACCGACAAGGGTGCCACGGGTTCGCTGGTGGTCAGCCAGGTCAGCCCTGGGAGGAAAAACCGCCTGTGGTTCTCCTTCGACGGAACTGATGCATCGTTCAGTTTCAACCAGGAATCACCGGACACCCTGCACATAGGTCGCGTTGATTCCACCTCCGCCGTCCCCGTGGGGCCGCAGACGCTGACCACCCGCGGCGGCCGGCGCTACGCCAAGCTTCCGCCAGGTCATCCCCAGGGATACCAGGACAGCTTCAACGCTTTCGTCGCAGACACATATGCCGCCGTCCGGGGCCACAAACCCGAGGGCCTCCCCACCTTCCACGACGGCCTCAGGGCGGCACACCTGACAGAGGCCGTCGTCACCTCCGCCAGGGAAGAATCGTGGGTCGACGTTCGCGTCCCCGAGTACACGCTCGAATCTCCCATGACCTCCCCTGCACTCGAAAGGACCATGCAATGAAACTCGGATATTGCTCCATCACCTGGGGCGGCGTCGTCGGTCACGCCCAAGGCGTGACGAGCGTCAAAGACCTCTTTTACCTGACCCATGGATCAATGCGGGACGCCGTCAAGGACATCGCTTCGGTCGGATTCCAGGGTGTTGAGATGTTCGACGGCAACCTCGCAGAGTACGCCGACAAGCCTGAGGAGCTGAAGGAGGTCCTCAGCAGTAACGGTGTGGCCTTGACCAGCGTCTACACTGGAGCGAATTTCATTTACACCGATATCCTCCCTGATGAGGTGCACCGGCTCTACACTGCAGCGGAATTGGCGGCGAACTTTGGGGCTGAACGGCTGGTCGTTGGGGGCGGAGCGCGGCGTGCGTCCGGGACCACGGACCAGGACTACCACCGCCTGGGCCACGCGCTGGACCGGGTTGCCGACATTGCCGAAAGCTTTGGCCTATCGGCAAGCTACCACCCCCACTTGAGCACGATCGTTGAGAGCCCCGATGAGTTGGACCGGCTCATGCCCCTCACCAGGATCGGCTTCTGCCCGGACACCGCACATCTCGCAGCTGGTGGTGCGGACCCGGCCGCGGTCATCCGGAAATACGCCGACAGAATCCAGCACGTTCACCTCAAGGACTTCCAGCGGGACCCGTTCAACTTCCTGCCGCTCGGCGAAGGCGAACTCGATTTCCCGGACATCATCGCCGCCATCCGCGAAAGCGGATACGACAGCTGGCTCATGGTCGAACTGGACAACTACGACGGCGACCCCCGGGCAGCGGCCGAGCTCAGCAAAAAGTACCTCGAGAAACTCCTCTAACCACCCAATCACCACTGGGGAAGCCTTCATCGGCCAGACCCGCAAACTTTCGGAAGGAACAGGATTCACATGCAGAACCTCAATGTCGGCCTCATCGGCGGAGGGTTCATGGGCAAAGCCCACTCCCTCGCCTACGCCGCTATGCCCATGTTCTATTGGCCCGCGCCGGCGCTGCCGGTTCGAAAGGTGATCGCGGAGGCGACTCCGGAGCTTGCCGACGAAGCGGCCCGCCGTTTCGGCTTCGAAACCTCCACTTCAGACTGGCGCAGCATCATCGACGATCCCGAAATCCACGTCGTCGACATCGCCACTCCCAATCACCTTCACGCGGAAATCGCCATCGCAGCCGCAGAAGCCGGTAAACACATCATTTGCGAGAAGCCGCTCGCACGCACCGGCGAAGAGTCCAAAGCCATGTACGAGGCCGTCAAGGACAAGGACATTGTCCACATGGTCGCCTTCAACTACAGGCGTACCCCCGCTGTGGCCTTGGCGAAGAAGTACATCGAAGAAGGGTCCATCGGCCAAATCCTCAGTTTCCGCGGAACGTACCTGCAGGACTGGAGTGCCGACCCGAATTCCCCGCTCTCATGGCGCTTCCAGAAGTCCATCGCCGGTTCTGGGGCGCTTGGCGACATTGCAACGCACGTCATAGACATGGCCCGGTACCTCGTTGGGGAGTTCAGCGCCGTCAATGCTGTCCTCTCGACATGGATCCCGGAACGTCCGCTGCAGGCCGGCGGTGCCGACGCACTCGGTACGGTTCGGGGTGGGGAAGGTCCACGCGGCCAGGTTGATGTCGATGATGAAGTGATGACCATGATCCGCTTTGCCAACGGAGCGGTCGGATCCGTCGAAGCGACACGAAACGCGCACGGAAGGAACAACTACATCACTTTCGAAATCCACGGCACGGAAGGCAGCATTGTCTTCAACTACGAGCGCCGGGACGAACTGCAGGTGTGCTTCGCGTCGGACCAGGCCGACCGTCGTGGATTCCGGACCGTATACACAGGCCCGGCCCACCCGTACGGCGACGCCCTCTGGCCCATTCCGGCCCTGGGCATCGGCTACGGGGAAACGAAAATTATCGAAGCCTACGACTTCTTCAAGGCAATCGCCGAAGGCGGGACTGTGAACCCCAACTTCGCTGACGGCTATCAAGTAGCCCTCATCGACGACGCCATCGTCGAATCAGCGGCAAAAGAATCTTGGGTGGAAGTTCCACAGATCAACGCGTGATCCACTCTGGGAGGGACGGGGGAATCCCCCGTCCTTCCCACTCCTTGAACAAATTTAGGAAGACAGGATGTCCCGTCCCATGCCAACCCACGGAAGGGCCACAGAAGTGTGGCTCAAGCCGGTTTTCATCGCCAAAGCAGGGCGTGAAGCCGAACTTCAGGAAGCCCTCCGCTCCCTGCAAACCCTAAGCCGCAACGATCCCGGATGCCTGGAGTACACCGTTTTCTCTGATGAAGAGCGACCGGGCACCTTCGTGCTGTTTGAGGGGTGGGTCAGTAGGGGGGACCTTGAAGCGCACAACCAGGAAGTCCATGTGACGGCCTTTGTGGAAGCCGTGGAGCCTTTGTTGGCCAAGCCGTTCACCGTTACGCCTCTTGTTCCCCTCGTGATTCCACCCCGGACCCCGTAACGTCGAGTCAACCTACATGGACCCACGGGCGCCGGCTGACCTCGGGTTCGGCCTCACGCAGCACCTCCCGTGTCACCGGCGCAATTTCGCCTTCCCCCAGGAACAGGAACTTCAGGAGGTTGATCACGGGATTCCCCTCAGTCCAGCGGAAGTAGACGTGTGGCATCAGCCCGGTCACATCACGGATGTGGAGCAACACGGAAGCGATCGTGTTGGGCACCACGGGACCGTGGACTTCCAGAATCCTGTAGCCGTGCCGGGTGATGCCGTGAACCGCCAACTCAGTCTCAAAGTCCGATGAGTCGTCCACGACCACTTCCAGGAACAAGGGCTGTTCACCGACAGGAATGTGGCTTACTTCTACGGCGGACTCGAACTTTTCCCTGTAGGCCTGCGGGGTCAGCCGGAGTGGTTCGTGGGCGATAAGGCGGATGGGTCCTTCCCAGGTCTCTGAGATGAAGCCGAGAGCCTGCTCGTCCAGGTGGACCCTGGTGGCGTGGAGCTCGAAGGAACGGCGGACGCGTGACAGGAATGAGACGACGATGATGCCGGCGATGAACACTGCTGCGATTCGAAGACCCTCGGGCCTCTCGAAGATATTGGCCACGGCGGTATAGATAAAGACCACTGCAATGATTCCGAATGCCACTGTCCGCTTCCCTTGGTGACGACGGCGGGCGGAGAGGGTCACGGCCGTCGCCGCCGACATCATCAGCACCAGCACGCCGGTGGCGTACGCGCCACCTTGCGCATCGACGTCGGCGTTGAAGATGACGGTGATCAGGAAACCGACCAACGTGAAAACGAGCACGAGTGGCCGCACAGCTTTGGCCCATTCCGGAGCCATGCCGTAGCGCGGCAGGTAGCGGGGCACCAGGTTGAGCAACCCGGCCATGGCGGACGCACCAGCAAACCACAGAATGGCAATCGTGCTGATGTCATAGGCCGTGCCGAATCCGACGCCAAGGTACTCATGGGCCATAAATGCCAACGCACGCCCGTTGGCTTCACCGCCGGCCTGAAATTCCTGTTGGGGAATCAGTACGACGGTGGTGAAACTCGTCGTGATCAGGAAACTGCTCATGATCACGGCGGCAGTCGTCAGCAGCCGACGTGTTCCTTGAATGCGGCCTATAGGCCGTTCCTCAGTGTCACCGGCCTTCCCCCGGACCTGCGGCATCACCGCCACACCAGTTTCGAAACCTGAAAGTCCCAGCGCCAGCTTAGGGAAGACGAGCAGGGCGATTCCCACAGCGAGCGGCGGGTTCCCGTGGGAGGTGGTGAGCTCGAGCCACCAGTCATTGATGGCTACGGGGTGCATGACCGCTTCGAAGATGGACACGGCTACCACGACGACATTAAGGCTGAGGTAGAGCGCAACCAGAACGACGGCGATATTCACTGCTTCCTTGAACCCCCGAAGGAAAACCGCTCCCAGCAGCGCCAAAAGGAACAGCGTCACGGGCACATTTTGGTTGTGCAACCAATCGGGCACCAAGGGGTTTTGGATCAGGTGCGCGGTGGCGTCGGCGGCGGAGAGCGTCATGGTGATCATGAAGTCCGTGGCCGCAAACCCCAGCAGGACCAGCACGATCAATTTTCCGCCCCACCGGGGCAGCAGACGCTCCAGCATGGCGATCGACCCCTCACCGCGATGGCTTTCGCCGGCCACCCTTCTGTAGACGGGCAAGGCACCGAGCAACGTAACGGCTACCAAAACCAGTGTTGCCAAGGGCGAGATGACGCCAGCGGCCAAGGCAGCAATGGCTGGCTGGTAGCCGAGAGTGGAGAAGTAATCGACGCCGGTCAGGCACATGACCTGCCACCAGGTGTGCTTCCTAGCGTGGGCGTCGCTGACCGCGCCGGGTCCCTGATGCGTGCCTTTGCTGTCCTGAAGCCCGAAGAGAAGCCAGCTCCGGAAACGGCTCCGCGCGTCGTGATGCAATGCTGACGGATCCGCCGGTGGCCGGCTCATCGTTGTCATTCCGGCCTCTTCCGCGGGCGTTCCTGGCCTGTTCTCTGCTGAACATAGCACCGCCACTCCCCTGCGGTGGCCGGTCTTGATGAATCCTTAACGGCCGGTGTCAGGCCAGCCAGCGCCACCAACGCGGTTGTTCCGGTTCCGGCGTTGGTTCCGGTTCCGGCTCCTCGCCAAGCGCCAAGGCGGCCTCGACGATGTCCGCTGCGGTGAGGGTCATGACGGCGTCGCGGTCAAGGGAATCGAGGCTTTGTTCCTCGTTGAGCGAGAGCCGCAACGCCTGCCGATTAAGCGCCTGCTCAAACAGTGTGCGGGCGAACCGGGCATTACCGGAGTCCTCTCCCGCATGGAGCCCGTTGAGTATCCGGCGCAGCATGTGGTCCGCGCCCGGCTCCAACGTGTACTCATGTTGGACCAACATCCGCTGGAAGATCGTCAGGAGTTCGTCCACGGAGTAGTCCGGAAACGTGATCTCGCGGGCAAACCGGGAACGCAGTCCCGGGTTTGAAAGCAGGAATGACTCCATCAGCCGCGGGTACCCGGCCACGATCACGACCAGCCTGTGCCGATGGTCCTCCATCCTTTTGAGCAGGACCTCGATTGCCTCCGGGCCGAAGTCTGTACGACCGTCTTCCGGGGCCAAGGAGTACGCCTCATCGATGAACAGGACGCCGTCCAGCGCCCGCCGGATCACCCGGTCTGTCTTGATGGCTGTAGCCCCCACGTATTGCCCCACCAGCCCCGAACGATCGACCTCCACCAGATGGCCCTTCTGCAGCAAGCCGACAGCGCGATACATCTCGGCGAGAAGCCGTGCGACCGTAGTCTTGCCCGTGCCTGGGTTTCCGAGAAACACCAGGTGCTGCGAGGTGGCTACTTCCGGCAGACCGTGGGCCTTACGTCGGGCTTGAACCTGGAGTAGCGCCACAAGTGCGCGGACCTGTTCTTTCACGGTCTCGAGCCCGACCAAGGCGTCGAGCTCAGCCTGCACCTCGTACAGCGGCCGGGCTGGACCGGGCCTGGGACCGATGAGGTCCCCGACCAGATCGTCCACACGCTCCGAACCGGGCAGCTTGAGCTGATTGGCCAGATGGCCTATGGACTCCCGGAGGTCATCGAGCGGATTGCGGCTGGCAGCCATACATCCACTGTAATACTGGACTCTCCCACCCGGGTGGCTGTCCACTCGTTCTGAACCGCAACGGCACCTATAGAAGCGACGTTAGGACTCCGGGTCGGCGAGTTCCCCTGTGACTGTTTCGCCGGGGACGCGAGCGGTGCGCCAGGTATCCAGGGCAATTACCGCCCCGAGCACCACCAGCGACAATGCCACCGACGCCACTGCGTCAGTGAGCCAGTGATAACCGAGGTAAATCCGGCTAAGTGCCGCCAGGACGACACCGACGCCGGCACACACAAAACTGATGACGGCGATCTTCGGGTTTCGGTGCCGGGAGAAAACAAGGAACGTCAGGACCAGCAGGAAATCCGAGGCGCCAAGAACGTGCCCGGACGGAAAGGAAAATGTCGTGTCAGCTCCGAAAAGCATCAGGCTCACCGGAGGCCGCTCCCGAGCCACTGACCGGCCGATGATCTGCGCCAACCCCACCCCCGTGAGCATGGCAGCGGCAAGAAGCATCGGGCGCCATGCGTGCTTGGCCAGCAATCCCCATGCGACGGTGACAACCAAGACAATGATCGGCAACCCGATTGGCCCGAAGACGACTGCCAAAACGATCATTACCACCGTCAGTGGCTCTGAACGGATGGCCAGAAGTCCGCTTTCAGCCGCTGCGTCGTCCAGTGCGAGCCCATTCTTCTGCAGCACGCCCATGAGTGTCACCACAAAGAGCGTCACGCCAAGGAGTGCCAACATCGCGGCTGTTGAGTAGAGCGCCTTTCTGGCGCGGGGCTCCATGTAACGCTCCTCGACCACGAATTTCTGGTGGAACACTTCCCACTTGCCGGGCGTTTGCGAAGCTTCTGCCGCCGCCATCAATCTCCTTCGACCCCCTGGAAACCGTTCCTGACGAGAACGCTAGTCCTCCTCCTTGGGCTTGTGGTCCGGTGCTTTGTCATCGTTTGGGCCGTCATGTATTTTTTTCGGAATCTTGCCCTCCACGTCGGCGGGTACAGGTGGGTCTTTTTCTTCATCAGTAGACATGACCCAAGCATAAAGGCCGCGTAAAGCACGCCGGTCAGGAAACCCGCGTGCCCTCGCGAAGCACTATTCGGCGGCCGCCGCGGGCACACTGCACGGCGGTCCGGTATCGGAATTGATGCCGGCCCGCCGTGCAGATCATGTCATGCGGTTGCCCTGATCCCGCGTCCCTGTCAGGCCTCGCTGCTGCTCGGTCCTGCTGCAGGGAATCGTTCCCACACCCGGTGGGCGGCCAGCAGTTCCTGGACTGGAGTAAGCACGGCGTCCGGCGCGTCGCCGACCACGACCCCGGTACCGTCTGCAGGGATACCGGCCGCCTCCAGAGCCGTCGCACCGGTTCCCCACGCCGCGATGGCCTTGGCATGGCGGAACGCTTCCGTGAGCAGAAGGACTACCCGGGGATCAAGACCGGGTGAGGGTGCGCCGGCCTTGGCGTCCCTTCCCGCTGCTGCGTCCGGCGCCGGAGCCCCGCTTCCCGCGACGATAACGGCGTCGAACTCTGTGGATCGGGCGGTGAGGTAGGTCCGCTGGACGGCGACGGCGGCGCCGTCCTCCGCGCCCAGGAACCCGCCAACCGGTGCAACAACCAAGGGCGTGATGCCTTCGGCATCCAGGGCTTCGCGTGCAGCGGCAACCTGGGACAGGTCGCTGCTGTCGTCAGCAATAATCCCCACTACGCGGCCCGCAGCCGGCCACGTCCCGCCGACCTGCGACAAGGCCGCGCTCGGTTCGGAATCGGGGACCTGGACCGTGGCCCCGGGAACCGGCATACCCAGTCCACGGGCGACGGCGGCGCAAAGCCCGGCGTCGATGTTGGCCAGGGCCATGAGTTGCCGTTCCCTGACGTTGGATTCGTAGCACTTGCCGAGCTCGAACGTGTACGCCTGCACAATGTGGTCCTGTTCCACCGGGGTCATGCTCCGGAAGAACAGCCGGGCCTGGCTGAAGTGGTCGTCGAACGAAGCCGGGTTGCGCCGTTCCTTAATGGACTCCGCAAGGGCCTCGGGAACATCCACGAATGCTCCAACGTCCTGTCCGGCCATAAAGGGGCAACCGCCGTCGAGGGAGTTTGGATGGTACGGGGCGACCCCACTGTGTACCGCCGTCTGGTGCATCCCGTCGCGAAGCATGTCGTTGACGGGTGCTTGCGGCCGGTTGATGGGAATCTGCGCGAAGTTCGGGCCGCCCAGCCGGGAGATCTGGGTATCCAGGTAGGAGAACAGACGGACCTGAAGGAGCGGGTCATTGGTGACGTCAATGCCAGGGACCAGATGTCCCGGGTGGAACGCTACCTGTTCGGTCTCCGCAAAGAAGTTCGTCGGATTTGCGTTCAACGTCATCAGCCCAATCGGCTGGACAGGCGCAAATTCCTCGGGAATGAATTTGGTCGGATCCAGCAGATCGATGCCCTCGAACATCTGGTCCTCAGTGTCCGGGAAGGTCTGGATGCCAAGCTCCCATTGCGGGTAGGCGCCCGACTCAATGGCGTCAGCAAGGTCGCGGCGGTGGAAATCCGGGTCCATGCCGTTGATGATCTGGGCTTCCTCCCAGACAAGCGAGTGCACGCCCTGTTTGGGCTTCCAGTGGAATTTCACCAACGTGGTGCTCCCGTCCGCGGCGACCAACCGGAAAGTATGGACACCAAACCCTTCCATGGTCCGGTACGAGCGGGGAATGCCGCGGTCGGACATGTTCCACATCGTGTGGGCCTGGGCCTCGGTGTGCAGGGATACGAAGTCCCAAAACGTGTCATGGGCGCTCTGGGCCTGGGGTATTTCCCGATCAGGATGCGGCTTTCCAGCGTGAATGATGTCAGGGAATTTGATGCCGTCCTGGATGAAGAAGACCGGAATGTTGTTCCCGACAAGATCGTAGGTGCCCTCGTCAGTGTAGAACTTGGTGGAGAAACCGCGGGTGTCCCGAACCGTGTCCGCTGAACCCCGGGAGCCCAGCACGGTCGAGAAGCGCACAAAGACCGGAGTCTCCACATCGGCCGCCAAGAACCCTGCCTTCGTGATCTTCGATGCCGTGCCGTAGGAACGGAACACGCCGTGCGCGCCTGCGCCGCGGGCATGGACAACCCGTTCCGGGATGCGCTCGTGGTCGAAGTGGGTGATCTTTTCCCGCAAATGGTGGTCCTGAAGCAGAACAGGTCCGCGGGTGCCTGCCCGTAGGGAGTGATCGGTGTCCCCCAACCGGAGCCCTTGGGCAGTGGTCAGGTACTGACCCGACTGCGCGCGCGAGTTCAGTGGCGCGCCCGTCGGGCTTCCCGTCGGGGAGACCGCCTCCGGTGCTTGCTGATCGGGCTTGGGAGGCAAAGGCTCACGTGGGGTCGTCGGCTCGTCGACTGTGGGAGGCTCACTGGAGGGAGCGCCGGGAATCACGGTATTGTCCTCAACTGGCACGATTTGTTCTCCTTTTGATTCGCTGCCTTAACCCGGAAGCTAAGCTTGCTTACTAATCCTAGGGTGATGTTCACTACATCACAAAGCGGCCTTGCTTCGATACTGGGCGACGTCCTGGGAGCAGGAATATATGCGCTCGTGGGCGCCGGCGTGACCAGCGCCGCGGGGCTGAGCTTGGCTTTCGCCGGCGATTACCTCAAACCCTTCCTGGACCCACCGCCGGCGCCGACAACTTTTGGCTTTCCTGCTACGGGTCGGTTTGCTGAACGCCCGCGGCGTCAAAGAGTCCGTTCGCGCCAACGTGGTCATGACAGCTATTCAATCCGGAAGTCTCGCCGGGGGCTGGAATCCTGGCCGCATCTCCGCTGCCTATTGATCCTTCGTTGGATTCGAGACTTCAGCCCACGTCGCCGAAGAGGTTCGAGGCGTCAACCGCGTGTACCCGAAAGCCCTTTTCGGCACCCTGCTGACTGCCGGCGTCGTTTAAGTCCTTATCGGAATGGCATCTTCCATTGCGTTGCCGGCAGCCGAACTCAACAGTTCCTCAGGCCCGCTGCTGCAGGAGGTTGAGGCCACCGGTTTCGGCATTCCGGGCCGGCTCTTCGTGGTCCCCAACCTGGCCCTGTCAAGCAGAGTCAGCCGCAACAGCGCAGCGACGCCGGCAACGGCTTCGGCTTCAGCAGCGGCTTCGGAGCGGAAGCGCTTGGACTCCCAGGGGGGGCGCCGCCCAACGGAACGCAACCGGACGGGCAGCGGGAAATGGAGATCTACCCTACTTCTCCTTGGTGAAGACCTTCTTGGCCACGGTCATCGCGCTCATTCCGTTGGGCCAGCCCGTGTAGAAGGCGAGGTGGAGGATGACTTCCTTCAATTCTTCTTCGGTTACCCCGTTTTGGCGTGCATAGTCGAGGTGAAACGTCAGTTGATCGGCTTTTCCCGTAGCCGTTAATGCAGCGACGGTGATCAGGCTACGGTCTCTCTTGGACAAGCCCGCGCGTTCCCATACTTCGTCGAACAGCACCTTGTCGGTGTAGTGGACCATTCCGGGCGCAAAGTCACCGAACGCGTTTTGCCCGCCGGTCCATCCTGCACGTGGGTCCTTCGCCATGTCTTTTCCTTTCGTGTATGGGTTCCCTCGCCAGTTGGGCGTGTACCGGCCAGCGGCCGCATGCCCTGCGGGTGTTGAGATTCCATAGGACCTCAACGACGCCAGTTATGGGAGTCACCGCTGAGGGGCGTACCAGCAGGGCATCCCTCGCAACGTGTGGACGTCGTAGCCTTGGGAACGTGGACAACCGGAATGAAGTTCGAGAATTTCTCATGTCCCGCCGTGCGAGGGTAACCCCCCAGCAGGCCGGGCTGGCAGTTACCGGGAACCGCCGCGTCACGGGTCTCAGAAGAAACGAGGTAGCAGCCCTCGCCGCTGTAAGCGTCGAGTACTACGCCAAGATTGAGCGCGGGAATCTCTCCGGGGTCTCAGATGCTGTTCTCGATGCACTTGCGGTGGCCCTCCAACTGGACGACGCTGAACGCGAACACCTCTTCGACCTTTCACGTATCGCCAACGGCGCTGTCCGCGCCGTGCGCAAGCGCAAGTCGCAGAATTGGGTGGCGAGGGAAAGCCTGACACGCGCCCTCGCCGTGATAACGGAAGGGCCGGCATTCGTGCGTAACGGCCGGATGGACATCCTCGCCACCAACGCGCTGGGACGGGCGTTCTACGATCACGTCTTCGACGGTCCAGGGCAGGGCAACCTGGCGCGGTTCTGTTTCCTCGACGAACGGGCCAAGGATTTCTATCCGGGCTGGGACGCGGCCGCAAACGTCACCGTCTCAATCCTGCGAACTGAGGCGGGACGCGACCCGGAGGACAAACGGCTTCACGACCTGGTTGGGGAGCTTTCCACCCGAAGTGCAGAGTTTCGGATCCGGTGGGGGTCTCACAATGTCAGGCGGCATGGATCCGGCACCAAGAGCTTCCACCACCATGAGGTAGGCGAACTCACGCTGACATATGAAGGCCTGGAGCTAACCGCAGAGCCGGGCCTGTCAATGCTCATCTACACAGCCGAACCTGGCTCTGCCAGCGAGGAACGCCTACGGCTCCTCGCCAGTTGGGCCGCCACGCTCCAACAACAGAACGACGCCGGGCCGATAGTGCCGCACGTCGACTCGCCCAGGGGGACGCAACCCTAAGGGCAACTTCCGTCGTCCCGCACCTTGGATCTCCCTGGTCGGCACGAACACGTTCCAAACGAAGACACCACCGCATTCAACAGCACAATGGAGGCACCAGCATGCATACAAGAACTCTCGGACAGGGACTTGAGGTATCGGCCATCGGCCTAGGTGCCATGGGCATGTCCCAAAGTTACGGGCCCAACCCCGGCAGCCGCGATGAAATGGTCAGCGTGCTCCGTTCAGCCGTCGACCATGGCGTCACCTTTTTCGATACGGCCGAGGTATACGGCCCCTATGTGAATGAGGAACTTGTCGGCGAGGCACTGGAACCGATCCGCGACCAGGTGGTGATCGCCACCAAGTTTGGCTGGGACATCCAAAACGGCGAAAGCATCGGGCTGAACAGCCGCCCGGAACAGATCGGCCGAGTCGCCGAAGAATCCCTCAAGCGGCTCCGTACCGACGCCATCGACCTGTTCTATCAGCACCGGGTCGACCCCGAAGTGCCCATCGAGGATGTCGCCGGCACCGTCCGGGATCTGATCTCGGAGGGCAAAGTACGACACTTCGGACTATCCGAGGCTTCCGCCGCCACAATCCGACGGGCCCACGCCGTGCAGCCCGTCGCTGCCCTACAAAGTGAGTACTCGCTGTGGACGCGCGACCCCGAGGTCGAAATACTTCCAACCCTTGCCGAACTCGGTATAGGCCTTGTTCCCTTCAGCCCCTTGGGTAAGGGCTTCCTCACCGGTACGGTTACCGCGGACACCACCTTCGCCGAGGGCGACATCCGCAACCTTGTCCCGCGTTTCAATGACGAAAATCTGACCGCCAATCAGGCTCTTGTTGCACACGTCATCGAACTCGCTGCGGCGAAGGATGCGGTTCCTGCCCAAATCGCGCTGGCATGGCTTCTCGCCCAGCAGCCATGGATCGTCCCCATTCCGGGCACTCGACGTACCGCACGCATAAAGGAGAACGCCCAAGCTACCCGCGTGGCGCTCACTGCCGACGAGGTTGCCGCCCTCAATGCCCTAGCCCGCAATGTAGGAGTGCATGGCGATCGCTACAACGCCACGCATATGGGCTACGTCAACGGCTGAAGCACCGAAATAGCCAGTGGCATTTGCCCGTCTTGGGGAGCAGAGTTTACGGTGAATAGTAAGGAGCCTGCGCATCAAGCTCTGAAGGAGGCCCCCGACAACAACGGGACAGCTGCAATGGACCCACGACAATCAGCTCGAAACCTTCTCCAACGAGAGGCCATCACGCTTGAACAGTTATGGATCAAATACTGGGCGGAAGGCGGCAATGCCACCCCCGTGGAATTGGATGCCTACGTGCACGACGCGCTAGAGCCTCATGAATTCGAACTAACCCTCATCGCCTGGGCAATGGAAGGGATGCAGGGCAGCTAGCGATTCTGCTCTAACCCTGTGGCGGAAGAGCGAGCTTGAAGACTTTGGCCCACGCAGAGCCGACCTGCTTCAACAACGGCCCCGTGGTGTACTTCAGGCCGTAACGATCGCAGATTTCGCGGACCTTCGGTGCAATCTCTGAGTACCTGTTCGAGGGAAGGTCCGGGAAGAGGTGGTGCTCGATCTGATGTGAAAGGTTTCCGGTCATGAGATGCATAAACCGCGGGCCTGAGATGTTCGCGGATCCGATCATCTGACGTACATACCAGTCGCCCCGGGTTTCGCCTTCGACCATTTCCTCGGTAAAAGTATCCGTACCTTCGGGGAAGTGGCCACAAAAAATGACTGCGTGGGCCCAGACGTTGCGTACGGCGTTGGCCACGAGGGTGCCGTAAAGGGCTTGCTTCCCGGAGCCCGTGAGCATGGCCAAAGCGGGGGTGGCCGCATAGTCCTTCGCGAACTGCTTCGCGGCTTTACGACCCAGTGCCTTGAGGTCCTTGACCATCGCCTCTTTGGACTTCAGTCCCTCCTTGTACTCGGGGATTTCCAGGTCGTAGATGGCGATACCCCATTCGAAGACGGGCGCCAGCAGGGCGTTATAGAGGGGGTTGCCCAGGTTGAAGGGCTTCCATTCCTGATCAGGGTCCATCCGCAGAAGGTTGTACCCGACGTCGCGGTCTTTGCCTACCACGTTGGTCCAGCGGTGGTGAAGATCGTTGTGCGTGTGCTGCCACGAGCGCGATGGGGTGACGAAGTCCCATTCCCAGGTGGTGGAGTGGATGTCCGGATCGCGCATCCAGTCCCACTGTCCATGGAGGATGTTGTGCCCCAGCTCCATGTTTTCAAGGATCTTGGCCACGCTTAGGAGGGCTGTTCCAGTGACCCACGCGCCCTTGTTCCTGCTGACGAGCAGCGCCGCCCGACCGGAAACTTCCAGACCCCGCTGGATCTTGATCATGCGCCTGATGTAGGTCGAATCGCTGGAGCCGCGCTTGGCCAGGATCCCGTCGCGGATAGCGTCGAGCTCGCGTCCCAATTCGGCCACTTGCTCGTCACTCAAGTGCGCAGCCGCCGGAGGACGCATCGTGGGTCGACCCGCCTCGGCAAGGGCGCCGGGCCGCGTTTTGAGCCCGACGGCGGTGGCGGGGTTTTTGGCCGAAGCTACTGACATGCGGTGGTACTCCTCAGAGCTTGAGATTGACGGGCCCGGCGGCAGCCGAGACACAGGTTTGGATGAGTTCACCCGGTTCGCCACGCACCTCACCGGTACGCAGGTCGCGGACGCTGCCGGAAAGCAGCGGAGTGAGACAGCTATGGCAAATCCCCATGCGGCAGCCACTGGGCATGAGGATGCCCGCATCCTCCCCGACGTCAAGGAGGGGGACGCCGCCGTCGGCCATGACCTCGCGGTCCGATGTTTCAAAGGTGACCAAGCCACCCTCGCCTCCATCCCGCCCCTTGAGCTCGGCATGGAAGCGCTCAATGGTCAGCGAGCCCGCTGAGGCTGCCTGCGCTGCCTGGTTCCAGAGAGCTTCGGCATCATCCAGGAAGCTCTCAGGGCCGCAGGCGTAGGCGGCTCTGTCCTGCCAGTCAGGGCAAATGCTCTCAAGATCAGCCGGAGTCGCCAAGCTCAGGCGTCCACGGCCACCCGTTTGCCACTGCACCAGGCGGAAATTGGGAAACTGATCAGCGAGCTCGAACAGTTCCTCTCGAAAAATACTGTCATCCTCCCCACGGGAGGAATGGATCAGGACAACGTCGGCGTCGGGTCGTCCGGGGACGAGGGTCCGAATCATCGACATGACGGGAGTGATGCCGCTTCCGGCAGTAAGCATGAGCAGGGAACGCGGATGCTCAGGCAGGACGAAGTCACCTTGTGGCGGGGCCAGGAAAAGGATGTCACCAACCTTGGTCTCACGAACCAGAACACCGGACACCGACCCAACGTCCGTGACAGTGATGGCTGGGTCCTGACCGGCCGGCGCACTCAGGGAATATGATCGCCAGTGCCGCACCCCATTGAGCTCTACGCCGATCCTTGCCCACTGGCCCGCGAGGTGGGCATGCCAGCCGCGGCCGGGCCGGAAGAAAATGGTGACTGACTGCGCAGTTTCCTGAACCACTCTGGTGACGACCCCGCGCAACTGGCGCGATGAGTAGACCGGGTTGAACAACGCCAGGACGTCTTCCGGGGCCAGCGGCGTGGTCAAGACCGAGGCGATGCGGGCCAGTGGCCGGAAGTTGAACATGGACTACTCTCCGCAACAGGGAAATAAGGATCCCGACCCTGCCGGTCAGGATCCCTTCTACTCAATATCATAAGCATACTTATGATAAGTCCCCCAAAGCCGCGCTGGAATGTGCGGAAAGCCCCCCGGAAGGGGCTTTCAACAGTACCAAGAAGGAGCGGGGTCCCCAACCGTGCCGGCTCGGGACTACTACTGGTGCGGGACTACTACCGCCCGGGCGCTCAGCTGCCCGTCGGCGAGTTTGCGGTAGGCCGAGAGACCGTCCTCGAGGCTGAAGGTTTCTACTTCGGGGACGATCTGCCCCGCCCGGTACATATCCACTACTTCATGGAGCTCCTCGATGGTGCCCCAATACGTGTTGGTGATAGTGGATTCATAAGGCGTGTTGAAGAAGGTCCACTCATGCAGGCCGCCGGCAATTCCGACGACGGTCAGCCGGCCACCCTGGGCCATGGAACCGGTGGCTGTGGCAATCGTCGGAGTCACTCCGACAAAGTCGAACGCAGCGTCCACGCCGCGTCCGCCGGTGATTTCGCGGATCCGGGAAATCTGGTCGGGACCGCCTGGAACCGTCAGGGCCCCCGCCGCCTCGGCCTTGGCCATCGCTTCGGGCTTCATATCGGTGGCAATGATGGTTGCGCCAGTCAGTGCCCGGAGGATCTGGACGGCGATCTGACCCAGGCCTCCCAGCCCCACCACCAGCGCGAACCGGCCACCGCCGTTCAGGTGCGGTAACGCCTTTTTGATGGCGTGATACGGGGTCAGAGCTGCATCTGCAAGCGGTGCCGCAGCGATGGGGTCTGCATCTCCAAGCGGGATCAGGTTGCGGACGGGAACCGTGACGTATTCCGCCATTCCGCCGTCGCGACCCAAACCTATGCCAAGGTATGGGTTGGTCGCAGCGTTCTCGCAGTAAGTGTCCTGGCCGCGGGAGCACGCCTTGCAATGCCCACAACCGATGGGCCCGTAGACCAGATACGCGTCACCTACCTCAATACCCTCAACACGAGCCCCCAACTCCTCGACCCAGCCCGAGTTCTCGTGCCCCAGCACAAAGCCCTTGGTGATATTCCCCGGGACCTCGGCGGTGAAGTCCTGGAAAATGCTGACGTCCGAATGGCAAGCACCTGCGCCCGCTACCTTCAACAGCACTTCGCCTGGCCCGGGTACGGGCCTGGCCACGTCCTCCAGCACGGGGAACTGCTTCCATTCTTTGAATACGATTGCGCGCATTGAATGTCCTTCCTGTCTGTGTTGCGTCTCTTTGTTGCGTCAATCAAGGGGCTGCAAATCCGCCGCCGACGGCCTTCGGTACGATGAACCGGCGCAACTATCCGACATTTGTTGGATAGTTAGAACGGTACGCTTGAGTCGGCCGATTTTCTACCGCCGGAGGGCAAGATCACTGAGGAGTGTGACCTGAATAATGCTGGAACCGAAACAGTCCGCCGAGACTTCCAGTGACCCTCGGGCCCTGCGTAGCCGGGAAAAACTGTCCTCGGCCATCCTTGCCCTCGCAGCGGGGCACGACGCCGGAACACTGTCCGCGGGGCAGGTCGCCGCCACCGCCGGGGTCAACCGATCAACGTTCTACCAGCACGCCGCCTCTCCCGCAGCGCTTCTCCGGCAGGTTCTGTCCGAAGAGCTCGACACCCTCCGCGAAACTCACCTCAGCGGGCCCGGAGACATTGGCCCGGCCATCGTCGCAGTCACCGCCGATGTTGCCAGACACGTGGACCGGCACCGCGACATCTACCGCCGGGGCCTGGTTACCGATTCGGGCACCGGAGCGCTGCACGCGATGCTGGCATCCCACTTTGAGGCATCTGTCCGCCTGCTGCTCGCCCGTCGTGCCATCGAAATACCGGCACCGGGCGGCCGTGAAGTCCCACCATCCATGGTTGCCCGGTACATCGCCTACGGCGTGGTGGGCGCGTTGGAGTCGCGCCTCCTGGAAACCCCGCCGCGGCCCGTCGACGAATTCCTCGACGACCTGCGCGAGCTTCTTCCGGATTGGTGGCCCATCGGCTGAGCGACCCAGCTCCTCACTCGGCTTACATCACCGGCTAAACCCCGCATGGTCGGCGGGTGGGACACAGCAGGGCTCAGTACTTAATGGGTTCCAGACGGCCGGAGCGCAGGGAGAGCGCCGCTGCCTCCGCAATCGCCTGGGCCTTCCATCCGTCCTCCAATGAGGGGGTCGGGGCTTTGCCATCTTCCACCGCAGACAGAAAGGCAGCAAGGGCCGCGGCGTACGTCGGTTGCACGCGCTCAAACCAACCCGGGTGAAGCCCGTCGTCCACCACAGTGCTGCGAGAGTATCTGGATACTGCGCCGTTACGGTGACGGCGGGCTTCCACCATCCCCTCGGAGCCCATGATCTCGATCCGTTCGTCGTAGCCGTAGCCAGTGCGGCGCACGGAATCGATTTGGACCAATGCCCCGCCGGGGAGCCGCAACGTGACCGCAGAGGTGTCGACGTCGTCGTACTCCGCGATGCCGGGCTCCGCCAGGGCCGAACCCATGGCGAAGACCTCTACCGGGTCCAGCCCGGAGAGCCAGCGGGCGAGGTCGAAGAAGTGCACGGTCTGGTCGCGCATCTGGCCGCCGGATACGGCGATGTAGGATAACGGCGGCATGGACGGGCCTCGGGAGGTGAGCTGGATGAGCTCCACTGCGCCGATCTCCCCCGAGTCCACCACGCGTTTGAGCTCGGCATAGTCGCGGTCGAAGCGGCGGTTGAAGTCCACCATGACGGGCACGCCGCTCTCCTGTGCGAAGGCTGCCGTTTCGCGGGCGCGGTCCAGGTCCAGGTCAATGGGCTTCTCGCAGAGCGCGGCGATTCCGACGGCGGCGGCCCGGCGGA
>NZ_JAJUKH010000011.1 GCF_021538675.1 Paenarthrobacter sp. AR 02 | reverse complement strand
CGTTAGAGTGGGACACGAGGACCTCCTGGTATCTGTGTTTGCTCTCGACAAGCTCCACATAACACCCGGAGGTCCTCTTTACTTCGTCAATTCCAGCCCCGTGTCATCAACCTGCCGGGACAGTACATCTAGGCGTCAGCGCCGACTGCCCGATTTTCCCCGCAACTCCGAGCCCTCCGCCTTGGCGCACTCCACCAGTTCCTGCCACGGGCCCGTAATGGCCCGCTCGGGAAGTGTTGCGCGGCGTTGGCCGGCCCGGATTGAGTACATGAAGCGATCCGGTTCGTTCAGCGTACGGTCCATGCCCTGTGCCTCGTCCCATGGGCACGCCTCAACGATGGGAACCCACCGTTCCTTCTCCTCGGAAGAGATGGCTTCGACGATCCAGACGCGCGTCATCGCTGCGATTCCTCCACTGCGTTGGACGGTGATCTTCATGACCCGGCTGTTTCTCGTTCCACCCTCGGATGCCAGTCACCCGGCGGGTCCGAACACGGCCGTGGGTCCCGCCAACTGACTAAACCTTGACCTTCACAGTGTCCCACGCCTTCAGGACGGCGTCATGCTCCGCGGAGCCCGCACCGTACAGTTCTTCGGCCGTAGCAACCGTGGTCCTGGCGAACTTCCCAAAGGTGCAGGCCGCGGGCAAGGCCCCACTGGTCAGGGTGCCGTACCAGATCTGTCCCGGAGCCTCCCAGGCATTGCCGCCCAGGGTGGCGCTGACCAGGTAGAAGGCCCTGTTGGGGATACCCGAGTTGATGTGCACACCGCCGTTGTCGGCACTGGTCCTGACGTAGGTGTCCATGGAATCAGGCTGGGGGTCTTTGCCCAGGACGTCGTCGTCGTACGCCGTTCCGGGGGCTTTCATGGAGCGAAGGGCGGCGCCCTGGACCTGATCGGTGAAGAGTCCTTCGCCGATGAGCCAGCTCGCCTGCTCAACCGACTCCTGTTTCGCGTACTGCTCCACGAGGACTCCGAAGACGTCCGACATCGACTCATTGAGGGCCCCCGCTTGGTTGCGGTAGGCGAGATTGGCGGTGTATTGGGTCACACCGTGGGCCAGTTCGTGGCCGATGACGCTCACGGACTTGGTGAAGCGCTGGAAGATCTGGCCGTCTCCGTCGCCGAAGACCATTTGGCTTCCGTCCCAGAAGGCGTTGTCATACAGCTTGCCGTAATGAACGGACGCGTCGAGGGGGAGACCGGCGCCATCGATGGAGTCCCGGCCGAAGATCTCGCCGTACAGCCGGTGGGTGTTCCCCAAGCCGTCATAGGCCTCATCTGCTGCGGGATCCCCGACGGCGGGGGCGCCTTCTTTCCGGACGAGACGGCCCGGCAGCGTCTCCAGGCTCCCGGCATCGTAGATGGTCCGCTTCGGAGGGCCCGGCTTGGCCTGCCGCGCGCTGGGCGGTGCTGCTGGAAGGGGTGCCGTCCGAAGGGCCTGCAGGCCTTTGACGTGCAGCAAGGATTCCTTGGCCGCCCTGGCAACTGCCCGCAGGCGCGGTTCATTCTGGGCAGCAATCCTGCGGAGCATGTAAGGCGGGACGATTGAGCAAATCACGGCAAACCCCTTTGGCTACGGACGAGGACCCTTTGGGATCAGCCTAGGAGCAGGGGCGGACAAAATAGTGTTGGAGGCCCGGCAAGCCCCGAAGTGATAGCGGCTGACCGGGAGACAAAAATACCCCGCCAGCAAGGCTGGCGGGGTATTTTCATTGTGCCCTCGATAGGATTCGAACCTACGGCCTTCTGCTCCGGAGGCAGACGCTCTATCCCCTGAGCTACGAGGGCATCCAGGGATCCCTCCGTTGCCGGTGGGACGTCCTAGAGCTTAGCAGCCACTGAGCCGCAAAGGAAAACTGCAACACACTTCCTTCAGCAGGTTGTTCGGCAGGTTGCTCAGTACCCCGCGAAAGAGTCCACATGAACCCGTCGTGCACCTGCGCCTCGGGCTGCCGCCCGCAAGGAGTCCACGCTGGAGGGCGAACCGGAGACAAACACCTCACGTTCGGCAATATCCGGCACCAACTCCTTCAGGCGCCCTGCATCGATCCGCGACGTTCCGGCGTCGTGCATGAAGGCCGGGGGAGTGGAACCGTCCGCGAGCCGGGCAATGACTTTCGCCCCTGAGGCTTCCAACTCGTCTGTTCCGGCCAGCTCGGTGCGGCTTTTGGCGAGGTACAGCACCACCGTGTCCCGACTCCCGCGGGAGTCGGACGCCAGCTGCGACAGGAAAGGCGTGATGCCGATTCCTGCCGCTATCAGCAGGACTGGTTTGCCGGCGTCGTGCGGGAGCAGGAAATCACCGCCCACCGCGGTGGCCGAGACGGTATCCCCGGGGTGGAGCGCCAACAATGCCCTCTTGGCAGTGGACAGCGGCTCTGCCGTGCCGACTCCGAACGTCACCTCCGCCGCACCGGGCGGGTTGGTCATGCTGAAGACACGACGGCGGCCCTTCCCATCGGAGCCGGAATGCGGCAGGTTCAACTCCATGAACTGCCCGGCCGCGAACCTGACAGGACGCTGTGGTTCGAACCTGAACTCCGTGCTTCCAGGTGTCAAAGGCCGGGAGCCCTTGAAGACCAGCTCGACACCGCCCCGCTGGCCCAGGAAGAACGCAATCAGGTTGCCAAGCAGCAGCGCCAGTTCCGGAGAATTGGCGACGAATCCGAGGTTATAGGGGACAGCGAAGACAACACCCACGACGGCGGCAAGCGCCAACTGCTGCCAGCGCCGGGGAGGCAGGGTGAGCGGCTCGGAAAGCATGAAGCCGACAAAAAAGAGCAAAGGACGCTGGGCCAGGGGCTGCCACAGGGCCTGTCCGAACGTCATGCCCCGGTTCAGGAGTTCGGTGGTGATGATGCCGGTGGCGGTTACCATGAACACCGCTGCCATGAGCATCTTCCGGGTGCGGTAAAGGACAACCAGCACCCCGGGCACCAGCAGCCACAGCATCGCCGGTGTCGCAGCCCACCAGGTCGCAATGTTCAGGCCCGTCAGGCCAGTCAGGAAAGCCCCGGCCGCGGCCGGGTTGAAGATGTGCCGGCCACGGAACGCCAGCGCGTACTTGGAAACGCTCGCCAACACGCAGGCCAGTGCCACGCCGGCCATGTCAGCCGCCCCGAACGCCGGCCAGAACAGGAAGTAGAGCAGCAGCCCCGTAATGAGCGAAGACTCCGAGTGCGGCCTGACCCGGAACACCAGGGCCAGCAAGCGGCTCGACAAGTACGTCAAGCCAACGCAGAGCGCCAGGTGCACCAGCATCTCCGGGATACCGAACGTCAGCCAACCCAGCACGTCGAGAACCATGCTGTAGGCCACCAGGATGGCAAGGACCCAGAGAATCAGGCGGTACATCGTGAAGCGGCCCAGCCAGGTATCCAGACGGGACTTAACGGCAATCATGAAAACAGTCTCCCCTCAAATGCCGCGGAATACGTGGCACCACCAGCCGATGACACCTTGAGCCACGAGAACTCGAACTCATCCTCCAACGGCCCCGGATCCATCATGAACAATGCCGTGGCCAGCGCATCGGCCTCCAAGGCGCTCGCAGCCATGGTCCAGGTCGCAACAGTGGTTTCGATGGGCTGGCCGGTGGCGCCATCGAGTACATGGTGCAGCCCATCGCCCCAGGCTCGCCGGTTGGATGCCGAGGCACACAGCGCGGAGTTGGCCAGTTCCACGGTGCCAATGGCCTGCTTCGGGTTGTACGGGTGTTCCAACGCGACGACGACCGGATGCGTACCGGAATGCAGCATGTCGCCGCTGCCGTCCACCAGGAAATCGGTGTGTCCGGCAGCCCGCAGGACGTCGCCCAGAAGATCAACCAACTGGCCTTTCCCGGCGGCGCCGATATCCAGGACCACCGCTTTGGTAACCATCAGCTCCCTGCCTGTCCACTCAAGGGTGCCTTCCCACGGGGGTGGCGCCTCCGGGCTGCCCGGGCTGGCCAGGGCGTAGTTTGCGTCGTAGCCGAGATGCTCGAGGCTGCTGCCGATCAGTGGCGTCATCCTTCCACCGCTGAGCCGGTACAGGGCCGCATAGATCTTTTGCAGGGCAGGTGCGTGGTCCGGAAGGGTGATGCGGCCGGGGTCCCGTGACACGGTCGCCACCAATGAGTCCGGCCGGAACCGCGACCACGCCTTGTCGTACGCGGACACGGTGTCAAGCAGTTGGCCCCGGAGCCCAGCACCCAGGGTGTCCGGCGTCGAAATTTCCCACCGTGTACCGATCCCCTCGAAGTCGAACAGGCTCCAGCCAGGGTGCGGCATGGCTGCTACTTGGCCTGGGACTTGATCTGTTGCACGGCATCGTTGAAACCGCCGGACGTCAGCGAGGAGCCAGCCACTTTCGAGACGTTCAGCTCATCGATGTCCTTGCCGACAATCTGGGCTGCGATGCCACTGGCAAATTCGCCTTGGAACTTCTTGGTGTTCGGATTGGAGGGATGGGTTGTGATGTTGACCGCAGTGACCTTATCCGCAGCCAACGTCAGCTCTACGCCTACCGTTTCCTGGCCGTTGGGCGAGGTGTAGGTGCCGTCAGCGCTGTAGGTGCCGTCCTTGTAACCGGATGCCCCGTTGGCTGCGGATCCCTGGGACGAGGGAGCGGTGGTGGAGACCTGGCCACCGTTCTGGGCAGCGGGAGTCTCCACGGCCGGCGATTCGGCCTTGGGGGCGCAGGCCGCAGCCGTCCCGATGATGGAGAGGCCGGCAAATCCAACGTAGAGGCTCTTGCGGAGTGGCGTAGTCATGGTTCTGCTCGTTTCAACTGGGCGTTCGACGGGACCGGTTTGCATTAGGGGCAATGACTGCAAAGTCCTTGCCTGTCCGGGGTGGCCGCTCATGCCGTCCCCTTACGTGTTCATAACGTTGAAATGAGCCTAATGGTTCAGGCTGTGCCGGCCGCCAGCCAGGCCTGTGCAGGGGCTGTGTCAAAAGTATCCACATACGGCAGCCTCAATTCCGCGACTTTGCGGGCCCCCGGTAGGCTAGATCCGTGACTCCCGAAGAACTCTCTGCTGCCATATCCGCCTGCCTCAAGGACGCCGTCTCTGCCGGCGAAATCGCGTTGACGGAAACGTCCGTGCCAGACGCCGTGCGCGTGGAGCGACCCAAGAACCGGGACCACGGAGACTGGGCCACCAATATTGCCTTGCAGTTGTCCAAGCAAGCAGGCATGAATCCCCGCGAATTCGCCGGAATCCTCAGTAACCGGCTGCAGGCCATTCCCGGTGTCACGGGCGTGGATATCGCCGGTCCCGGCTTCCTGAACATCACAGTCGATGCTGCTGCAGCCGGCGCCTTGGCCAAGGCCATTGTCGAAGCCGGTTCCAGCTACGGTACAAACCAGGCCCTCGCTGGCCGCGTGGTCAACATGGAATTCGTTTCCGCCAACCCCACCGGTCCGCTGCACATCGGGCACACGCGCTGGGCTGCCCTGGGTGATTCGATTGCCCGCGTCCTGCGTGCTTCGGGCGCCGACGTCACCGCTGAGTACTACATCAACGACGCCGGTTCGCAGATGAACGTCTTCGCCAACTCCGTGCTGTCGCGGCTGCATGGACGGGGAGTCCCCGAAGGCGGGTACCCGGGCGAGTACATCCGGGAACTCGGCGACGAAGTCCTGAAGGCCCACCCGGATGTCCGCGAACTGACGGACGAGGCAGCGCTGCCGGTCATCCGTGCGGCAGCCTACGAGGCCCAGATGGCTGACATCAAGGCCACGCTGGCCGGATTTGGCGTGGAGTTTGATGTCTTCTTCTCCGAGAAGGAACTGCACGACGCCGGTGCGATCGAATCTGCCGTCGCCCGCCTCCGCGAGCAGGGCCACGTGTTCGACGACGGCGGTGCTGTCTGGTTGCGCACTACCGACTTCGGCGACGATAAAGACCGCGTCATGATCCGTGCAAACGGCGAACCGACCTACTTTGCAGCGGATGCCGCCTATTACTTGTCCAAGAAGGACCGCGGATTCACTGAGAAGATCTACCTCCTCGGCGCGGACCACCACGGCTACATCAACCGCCTGAAGGCCATTGCCGCGTGTGCCGGTGACGATCCCGAGGTCAACATTGAGGTCCTGATCGGTCAGCTGGTGTCGGTCAACGGTGCCAAGCTGTCCAAGCGCGCGGGCAACATCATCGAGCTCAAGGACCTCATTTCCTGGCTCGGCAAGGACGCTGTCCGTTACTCGTTGGCCCGCTTCCCCGCAGATTCCCCGCTGACCCTGGACCCGGAACTGTTGAAAAAGCACAGCAACGAGAACCCTGTGTTCTACGTGCAGTACGCGCATGCCCGTTCCCGCGGCACTGCACGGAACGCCGAAGAGGCCGGCGTGGACCGTTCAGTCTTCGATGCGTCGCTGCTGGATCACCCCACGGAAAACGAGTTGCTCTCCTATTTGGGCAGCTACCCGTCCATCGTTGCCAAAGCTGCCGAGCTGCGGGAACCCCACCGGGTGGCCCGCCACCTTGAGGTCATCGCCGGTGCCTACCACCGTTGGTACGACGCCTGCCGTGTCTCGCCCCAGGGTGAGGAACCCGTCCAGGACGTCAACCGCACCCGCCTGTGGCTGAACGACGCCACCAGCCAGGTGCTGGCCAACGGACTCGAACTGCTGGGCGTGTCAGCGCCGGAACGGATGTAGGCCATGAACACCAACGCAGCACATGCTTCTCCGCTCGCTCCTGATTGGCTGGCAGTTCCCGAGAACCTCAACGCCCTGCAGTCGCCCATGTGGGCCGCCGGCGTTGAGAAGAACGACGCCGGTGAGGTCGCCATTGACGGCATTACTGTCAGTGAGCTGAAGGAACAATACGGAACGCCGCTCTTTGTCATGAGCGAGTCGGACTTCCGGTCCCGCGCCCGGGCGTTCAAGGACGCGTTCGACGAAGCCTTCGCGGACATCTGCGGGGGAGTGGACGTCTACTACGCAGGTAAGTCCTTCCTGTGCACCGCAGTGGCCAGCTGGGTGGCCGACGAGGGCCTCCGCCTGGACACCTGCTCCGGCGGTGAACTTGCGGTTGCTGCACGTGCGGGGATCCCGGGTGCCAACCTTGGCCTGCACGGCAACAACAAATCCGACGCGGAAATCAACCGTGCCTTGGATATGTCCCTTGGCCGGATCGTGGTGGACAGCCTCGACGAACTGGAACGGGTGGCAAAGATCGCCTCCAGCCGGGGCGAAACAGCCAAAGTCATGTTGCGGCTGACCCCTGGCGTTCACGCCCACACCCACGAATTCATCGCCACGGCCCACGAGGACCAGAAGTTCGGCCTCTCGATGGCAGGCGATTCCACCGACGAAGCCGGGCTCTCGGCAGCAGAAGAGGCAGTCGCTGCGGCCACCGCCTACGACAGCATCGAGCTGCTGGGCCTGCACTGCCATATCGGCTCACAGATTTTCGAGCCTGACGGCTTTGCCTTGGCAGCGGAGAAACTCCTGGGATTCCTTGCTGCCATGCAGGCGAAATACTCCATCAACCTTCCCGAGCTGGACCTCGGCGGCGGTTACGGCATCGCCTACACGCCGGTGGACACTCCCCGGCCGCCTGCCGAGATCGCGCAGGCCATGGCCGACGTCGTTCGTTCCACGTGTGCCGCACTGGGCATCACCGCCCCCCGGATCTCCATCGAACCAGGCCGCGCGATCGTAGGGAGCAGCACCTTCACCCTCTACGAGGTTGGCACGCTCAAAACGGTCCGCGTCGACGTCCCGGAGAGCGAAACGGAGGACAAGAACGTTACGTATCCGCGGCGCTATGTGTCGGTGGACGGCGGGATGAGCGACAACGCCCGTCCGGTGCTGTACGACGCGGATTATTCGGCAATTTTGGCTTCACGCGACTCCACGGCCGTTCCGCAGCTGTCCCGCGTAGTGGGCAAACATTGCGAGAGCGGCGACATAGTTGTTAGAGATGTATATCTGCCCGCGGATGTGGCAGCCGGTGATTTGCTCGCAGTACCGGGTACCGGCGCCTACTGCTGGGCCCTCTCCAGCAACTACAACTACCTGGCCCGGCCTGGCGTTGTCGCTGTACGCGACGGAGCCGCCCGGCTGATTGTCCGCGGGGAAACCGAAGAAGATCTCTTGAACCGCGACATGGGAGTGGCGAATGTCTGAAGTGCAAACCTTGAAGGTGGCCCTGCTGGGCTGTGGCAACGTTGGGGCCCAGGTTGCGCGGATTCTGATTGACGACGCCGAAGCTTTGGCTGCCCGCACCGGAGCCCGTCTGGAACTTTCGGGCATTGCCGTGCGCACCATCGATGCACCCCGCGACGTCGAGCTGCCCCGCGAACTGTTCACTACCGATGCCGACACCCTGGTCAAGGATGCGGACCTCGTCATCGAGCTCATGGGCGGCATCGAGCCCGCCCGCTCCTTGATCCTGACGGCCATCCAGAACGGTGCCTGCGTGGTTACCGGCAACAAGGCATTGCTCGCCCAGGACGGCCCCACTCTTTATGAAGAGGCTGACAAGGCAGGCGTCCAGCTCTCGTATGAAGCGGCCGTTGCGGGAGCGATTCCCATCCTGCGTCCCATCCGCGACAGCCTGTCAGGCGACCGCATCACCCGTGTCCTGGGCATCGTCAATGGCACCACCAACTTCATCCTCGACCAGATGGACACCACAGGCGCACAGTTCGCTGACGCCCTCGCCGAAGCCCAGCGGCTCGGGTACGCAGAAGCGGATCCTACTGCCGACATCGAAGGACACGACGCCGCGGCCAAGGCTGCCATCCTCGCGTCCCTTTCCTTCCACACGCGCTTCTCCCTGGACGACGTCTACTGCGAAGGCATCACGAAGGTCAGCGCTGCGGACATCGCTTCGGCCAAGGAAGCGGGCTTTGTCATCAAGTTGCTCGCCATTGCCGAAAAGATCGAATCTTCGGATAACGGCAGCGGCATTTCGGTGCGGGTCCACCCCACCCTCCTGCCCCGCGAGCACCCGCTGGCTGCAGTACGCGGTGCCTTCAACGCGGTGTTCATTGAGGCCGAAAACGCTGGGGAACTGATGTTCTACGGCCAGGGTGCGGGGGGTACCCCCACAGCATCTGCCGTTTTGGGCGATCTGGTCTCCGCGGCCCGCCGACTCGTGCTGGGCGGTCCGGGTCGTACGGAAACCACCACAGGCCATGTCCCTGCGCTGCCCGTCGATGCATCCAACACGAGCTACTACATTGGCCTGGACGTCGCCGACCAGGCCGGCGTCCTGGCCCGCATCGCGCACATCTTTGCCGAGCACGCCGTGTCCATCGAGACAATGCGCCAGACAATCCACCGCGACGCTGCCTCCAAGGTCGAGTCGGCGGAGCTGAAAATCGTGACGCACCGTGCATCCGAAGCTGCACTCGCAGCAACCGTCGAGGCCGTGAAGGGCCTTGACGTCATCAATTCTGTGACATCCGTACTGCGGGTAGAAGGGGTCTAAGTGGCTCACCAATGGCGCGGAGTAATCCGCGAATACGCTGATCGTTTGCCCGTAACGGAAGCCACCAAGGTCATCACCCTCGGCGAGGGCGGTACGCCGCTCGTCCACGCGCAGAAGCTCTCCGAGCTCACGGGCTCCGAGGTATACCTCAAGGTGGAGGGCATGAACCCCACGGGTTCCTTCAAGGACCGTGGCATGACCATGGCCATGACTGCGGCCGTGGAAGCCGGCGCGAAGGCCGTTGTCTGTGCCTCCACCGGCAACACCTCCGCTTCTGCGGCTGCCTACGCAACCGCGGCGGGACTCAAGTGCGCAGTGCTTGTCCCCGAAGGTAAAATTTCCATGGGCAAGCTGAGCCAGGCCATCGCGCATGGCGCCACCTTGCTTCAGGTGGATGGCAACTTCGACAACTGCCTGGACATCGCCCGCAAGCTCGGCGAGGCTTACCCGGTGTTCCTGGTGAACTCCGTCAATCCGGCACGTATCCAGGGCCAGAAGACCGGTGCTTTCGAAGTTGTTGACTCGCTGGGTGACGCTCCCGACATCCACGTGCTGCCCGTCGGCAACGCCGGCAACATCAGCGCCTACTGGAAGGGCTACAAGGAGTACTCCGCACCGTTTGAGAGTGCCAACGGAACGCTTCCCGCCGTCTCCACCAAGACCCCGATCATGTGGGGCTTCCAGGCAGCAGGTGCCGCGCCCTTCGTGGCAGGGCACCCCATCACCGAGCCTGACACCATCGCCACTGCCATCCGCATCGGCAACCCGGCATCGTGGGATACCGCTGTCGCGGCCCGTGACGAATCAGGCGGACTGATCGAGGCAGTCACCGATGACGAGATCCTGGCGGCCCACCGTTGGTTGTCCGCCAAGGAGGGTGTCTTCGTCGAGCCCGGCTCAGCCGCTGGTGTTGCCGGCCTCATCAAGAAGCACGCGGCCGGCGAGGTTCCTTCGGGAAAGACCATCGTCATCACGGTCACCGGACATGGCCTCAAGGATCCGCAGTGGGCACTTCGTACCGAAGATGGCAGTGATGTCCAGCCCGTCAAGGTGCCGAACGACGTCGTCACCGTTGCCGCGGAACTGGGACTGGAAGAAAACTAAGAGTGGAATCAACGCAGCCCACCGCGACCGATCGTGCACTCGTCGCGGCAGGCCAGCGGCTGACCGTCAAGGTCCCCGGTACGAGTGCCAACCTGGGCCCCGGTTACGACAGCCTTGGCTTGGCCCTGTCCATCTATGACACTTTGACGGTTGAAACCCTTGGCACCGGAGAGCTCGAGTTCGAGCTCTCCGGTGAGGGGGCAGATACTCTCCCCCGCGATGCCAGCCATTTGGTGGTGCGGGCGATCGACCTGGCGCTGGATCGCCTTGGCTTTCAGCGCTCGGGCCTGAAAATTACGGCTGAAAACGTCAATCCCCATGGCCGGGGGCTGGGTTCGTCCGCGTCGGCTGTTGTGGCGGCAGTTACTGCTGCCAACGCCTTGGTTCCGGAGGAATCCCGGCAGGGCCTCGACTGGGTTCTCCAGTTGACCAGTGAGATCGAGGGTCACCCGGACAACGTCGCACCGGCGATTTTCGGCGGACTGGCGCTGTCATGGCAGGACAGCGAGCAGTACAGCAGCACCCGCGCCGATGTGGCGCCCGAGGTTATCCCCGTGGTGGCTGTGCCGGACTACGAGCTGTCCACGGAAACTGCCCGCGGACTGCTTCCTGCATCCGTTGGCCATCACGCGGCAGCCATGAACTCCGGACGCGCAGCCCTGCTCATCCACGCTCTGACAGCGCAGCCTGAGTTGTTGCTGCCGGGCACCGAAGACTACCTTCACCAGAGTTACCGGGCCCAGGCCATGCGTCCCAGTGCGGACCTCATTGCGGCGCTCCGTTCCGCCGGACATGCAGCTGTCGTCTCGGGCGCCGGACCCACCGTGATGGTGCTGGCCCATGGCGAACAAGAAGCCGCGGTTGTTACTGAATTCATCGAGGCGTACACGGCGTCCAACACACCCGACGTCGGTTGGCGTGT
This sequence comes from Paenarthrobacter sp. AR 02, assembly GCF_021538675.1. Taxonomy (GTDB): domain Bacteria; phylum Actinomycetota; class Actinomycetes; order Actinomycetales; family Micrococcaceae; genus Arthrobacter. The sequence continues at coordinate 155,176 of NZ_JAJUKH010000011.1, read as the reverse complement.
GATGACGCTGGCTGTAGACGTTCAAGGTGCTAGAGTGGAAGTGCACCGCCGGTAAAACCGCGGGCAGTTCCCTGATTTTGGATTGCGGCACCTTTGCCGTACCTTTCGTCAACTGTGCCAACGTTGGTGGTGCCGTCTCTTTCCGGCCTCAGGTGCCGCAGATCTTTCTCTGTTCCTGATCAATTGGCCGGCTGTCCGGGTAACTGGATCCAGTGATGACGATCAGTATCCGGCCCTGGTGGCCACAATCCATCAGGCACGGCCAAATCGCAGGCTGCAGATCTGAACTGCAGCCCAGAACAAATCATCGCGTCCAGCTCTCGCTCTGGACGCCGTCGAGGGGGAAGGATCCTTCGTGACAGAAACCACTGAGCTGTCTTCAGCTGTGGACACAACATCTTCTGCTGCCGAGTCGTCAACGGCAGCAACCACCAAGAGCAGCGGGCTTGCGGGCCTTAAGCTTGCCCAGCTTCAGGCTCTCGCGAGCCAGCTGGGCATTTCCGGGGGATCGCGCATGCGCAAGGGGGACTTGGTCACGGCCATTTCGGCCCACCGCGCAGGTACTTCCACCACGAAGGCTCCCGCCAAGGCCTCAGCCCCGGTCAAGGCCAACGCTGCCGTAGCCAAGGAAGCTCCGGCTGCGGAGGTCAAGGCCTCGGACAACGGCGCCTCTGTCGAGTCGGCTGAAGCCCCGGCCCAGGAAGCCCCGCGTGCCCGTGGACGTGGTCGAAGCCGCCGCGCCACCAGTGACGGCGTCGTAGCGGCGGCTGAAGCCGCATCGGCTCCGGCCGAGCCCGTAGCTGCACCCGTTGCTGATGCACCTGCTTCAGTGGAAACGCCGGAGGCAGGCACTGAACGCCGCCAGCCGCGCACCCGTAACCGCCGCCGTGGCGAAGCAGCCGCAGCCCCCGCCGAGGCTTCGGAGGCTCCGGCCGCTGAGCAGCGCACCGAACAGCGCGAACAGCGTGGCGACCGCACCGAACAGCGCGAACAGCGTGCCGACCGCACCGAGCAGCGCGAACAGCGTGGCGACCGCACCGAACAGCGCGAGCAGCGTACTGAACAGCGCGAGCAGGCCGATTCCGGCGAGCAGCGCGACCGCCGCGACAACACCCGTGGCCGCCGTGATGACAACAACGACGGCGATGACACGGGCAACCGTCGTAACCGCCGGAACCGTCGTGACCGCAACGACCAGAACGACCGCAGCGATCGCCGCGGCGGTCAGGACAGCCGTGACGGGAACACCCGCAGCGACCGTTTCCGTGACCGCAACGAACGCCGCCGTGGCCGCGCCCAGGGACCGGACGTTGACGACGTCGAGGTCACCGAGGACGATGTGCTGCTGCCCGTAGCCGGCATCCTGGACGTCCTGGAGAACTACGCGTTCATCCGTACGTCCGGTTACCTCCCCGGTGCCAACGACGTCTACGTTTCGCTGGCACAGGTCAAGAAGTACAACCTCCGTAAGGGCGACGCCGTCGTGGGTGCCATCCGCGCACCGCGTGATGGCGAAGACCGCAGCCAGCAGTCCGCCCGCCAGAAGTTCAACGCGCTTGTCCGCGTCACTTCCGTCAACGGCAAGACTCCCGAAGAGCTCAAGGACCGCGTCGAGTTCGCAAAGCTCGTTCCGCTGTACCCGTCCGAGCGCCTCCGCCTGGAAACCGACCCCAAGAAGATCGGCCCGCGTGTCATCGACCTCGTGGCTCCGATCGGCAAGGGCCAGCGTGGCCTGATTGTCTCCCCGCCCAAGGCTGGTAAGACCCTCATCCTGCAGTCCATCGCCAACGCCATCACCACCAACAATCCTGAGGTCCACCTCATGATGGTGCTCGTTGACGAACGTCCCGAAGAAGTCACGGACATGCAGCGCACAGTTAAGGGTGAGGTCATTGCCTCCACCTTCGACCGTCCCGCAGACGACCACACCACCGTTGCCGAGCTCTCCATCGAGCGCGCCAAGCGCCTCGTGGAAATGGGCATGGACGTGGTAGTCCTCCTGGACTCCATGACCCGCCTGGGCCGCGCCTACAACCTGGCAGCACCGGCCTCCGGCCGCATCCTGTCCGGTGGTGTCGACTCCGCAGCTCTGTACCCGCCCAAGCGCTTCTTCGGTGCTGCCCGCAACATCGAAAACGGCGGCTCGCTCACCATCCTGGCAACGGCTCTCGTGGAGACCGGCTCCAAGATGGACGAAGTGATCTTCGAAGAGTTCAAGGGCACCGGCAACATGGAGCTCCGCCTGTCCCGCCAGCTGGCTGACAAGCGCATCTTCCCGGCTGTGGACGTCAACGCGTCCGGCACGCGCCGCGAAGAGAACCTGCTCTCGCCTGAAGAAGTCAAGATCATGTGGAAGCTGCGCCGCGTCCTCTCCGGACTGGAGCAGCAGCAGAGCCTTGAGCTGCTGACCAACAAGATCCGGGAGACACAGAGCAACGTCGAGTTCCTCATGCAGGTTCAGAAGACGACGCTCGGAGCGAAGTCGGATAACGACAAGTAGCTGCTTTACTGAGCCGCTGATTCTGCTGCCCCCGCCCCTACGCGTGGTGGCCAAGTCCCTTCGGACTTGGCCACCACGCTCCGGCAGGCCCGAAGCCACTCCCGGGGCAGCAGAATCAGCGGCTCGTTCCGTTTTCGGCCCGCCTACCCGGGCCGGTAGTTAATACTCGACGGCGGTCGTGTCACCTTCCGCTGTTTGCGCCGCTAAACTTGGGCGCAGCGTTGAAAGGTTGTTCTAAATGTTTGAGTCCGTACAGGGATTGCTTGATGAGCATGCTGCTATTCAGGCGCAGTTGAGTGATCCTGCCGTTTATGCTGATCAGTCTGCGGCCAGGAAGTTGGGGCGGCGGTCTGCTCAGCTTCAGGGCATTGTGGAGGCTTACAACAAGTGGCGCGGGCTCAACGACGATCTTGAGGCGGCCAAGGAGATGGCTGACGAGGATCCCGAGTTCGCCGCTGAAGTAGTGCAGTTGGAAGAGCAGATCCCCGCCGCTGAGGAACGTCTTCGCCGGCTGCTGATCCCGCGTGATCCTGATGATGCCCGCAACGTGATCCTGGAAGTCAAGGGTGGCGAAGGTGGCGATGAAGCTGCGTTGTTCGCCGGCGACCTCCTGCGCATGTACATGCGCTACGCCGAATCCCGTGGCTGGAAGACCGAAATGATCTCGGCCACCGAATCTGACCTCGGTGGTTACAAGGACGTCTCCGTCGCGATCAAGGGAAACTCCAACGATCCCGCTGAAGGTGTCTTCGCCAGGTTGAAGTTTGAGGGCGGCGTCCACCGTGTGCAGCGCGTTCCCGTGACCGAATCGCAGGGTCGTATCCACACCTCCGCTGCAGGTGTCCTGGTTCTTCCCGAAGTGGATGAGCCCGAAGAGCTTGAAATCAACCAGAACGACCTCAAGATCGACGTTTACCGTTCTTCAGGTCCCGGTGGCCAGTCCGTGAACACCACTGACTCCGCCGTCCGCATCACCCACTTGCCCACGGGCATTGTTGTGGCGATGCAGAACGAGAAGTCGCAGCTGCAGAACCGTGAAGCCGGCATGCGCGTTCTTCGTGCCCGGCTCCTTGCCCACCAGCAGGAGCAGATCGACGCCGCCAACTCGGAACAGCGCAAGTCGCAGATCCGCACCATGGACCGTTCGGAGCGCATCCGCACGTACAACTTCCCGGAAAACCGGATTGCGGACCACCGCACGGGTTATAAGGCCTACAACCTTGATGCCGTGATGAACGGCGATCTTGAGCCCGTCATCCAGTCGGCCATTGAGGCTGACGAACAGGCGCGCCTGGACGCCATCGGCGAATAGCACCCTGCCGCACTCCAACAGCAGAGTAGATCCATGACGTTTTACCCAGGCCAGAGCCTCGCGGACGCAGTTCGCGAGGCTACTGCCATTCTTACCGAGGCGGGCGTGCCCACGCCGCGCGTGGACGCGGAACTTCTCGCGGAGCACCTCCTGGGAGTCGGTCTTGGCCGTCTTCGCGCGATGCTCCTCGGCAGTGATCCTGCGCCTGAAGGCTATGCGGACCTGGTGGCCGAACGTGCCGGGCGGGTGCCGTTGCAGCACATCACCAGCGTCGCGTATTTCCGGTACCTTGAACTGCGCGTTGGCCCCGGTGTGTTCATACCCCGGCCTGAAACGGAATCGGTGGTCCAGTTGGTCATCGACCACCTGGCAGGAATGCCACATCCCAAAGTAGTGGACCTTGGCACCGGATCCGGCGCGATCGCCGGCTCGATTGCCCACGAGGTCCCGGGTGCCGAAGTCCACGCGGTTGAGTTCAGTACTTTTGCGCACGCGTGGGCCGCGAAGAACCTGGAACCCTTGGGGGTCACGCTCCTGCAGGGTGATCTCAGGGATGCGCTGCCCGAACATAACGGAACCTTCGACGTCGTCGTTTCCAACCCGCCGTACATCCCGGCGGAGGCGATACCCACAGAACCGGAAGTTGCACTCCACGATCCACCCGAGGCACTGTACGGTGGGGGAGCGGACGGCATGGAACTCCCGACGGCGGCAGCAGCCTCTGCGGCGCGGCTCCTGAAACCAGGCGGCTACTTTGTGATGGAACACGCTGAAGTCCAGGCGGCGTGGATCGCGGGGATGCTCCGGGGAACGGGACGTTGGAATGACGTCACCACGCACTTTGACCTGAACGGCAAGGAACGTGCCACCAGCGCAGTGCTGGCAAGCGCCGCTCCTGATGAGTGAAAGAATAGGGCTGTGACCACAACCTACAATTGCACTTCCGATGACCAGCGGACTGAAGGCCTTCAGCACGCCCAGCGCGCCATCAGCGAAAAGAAGTGCATCGTGCTTCCCACTGACACTGTTTACGGCATTGGTGCGGACGCCTTTTCACCCCTGGCCGTCACCCTGCTGCTCGCTTCCAAGGGCCGCAGCCGCCAGATGCCTCCGCCGGTGCTGATTCCCCGGATCAATGCCCTGGATGGGCTGGCCACCGATGTACCGGCCGATGCCCGGGCACTCGCGCAGGCTTTCTGGCCCGGTGGACTGACCCTCATTCTGCACGCCCAGCCATCCCTGGACTGGGATTTGGGCGATACCAAAGGCACCGTAGCCCTTAGGATGCCAGACGACGAGATCGCATTGGACCTCCTGAGCCTGACCGGCCCGCTCGCGGTCTCCTCCGCCAACCGCACAGGCCAGGAGGCGGCCCAGACAGCTTCCGAGGCCCGCCTCCAACTGGCTGAATCGGTGGAGGTCTACCTGGAAGGCGGGTTCCGGCCCGTCAAGGGCACCGCAGCGCTGCCGTCCACGATCGTCGATGCCACGTCCACGCCATTCCGTGTGGTTCGCCAAGGCGCCATCGAGCTTGAACGCCTGCGCGAAATCGTTCCGTCCATCCTTGGTTTTGGGGAAACCCTTGGGGCTGAGGTCCCGGGACCGCAGGCCGAACCCGAGGAAACTGCCTCCGGTGACGCGCAGGGGGACGTATCGGAACCTGACGCCGTCGAACAGGGACCTGCGGCCGACATCGCGGAACCAGGCGCTCCAGTCCAATCCAAGCCCGAATGATTCCCGACCGCCAACGCGTCCCCGTCCTTGACGTCGACGCCACTCCGCTGCGCGTTGATGAGCTCATCAATGCCATGGGCGGCCTCATTGCAGCGGGCACCACCGCCACGGTGCTGGGTCACAACCTCCACAGCATTACGCTTTTCCACTCCTGCCCGGAGTTCCGCTCCCTCTACCGGGACAGTTCCATTGTCCTGCTGGACGGCGCGCCCGTGGCCTTGCTGTGGGGCCTGGCCCACAGGAAGCGATTACATCCACTCGGCCAAGGAGCCATGGCCTACCGGCTTGGGTCAATGGATTGGATTCCTGACCTCGGGAAAGTGCCCGGCTTGCAGCGCGTGGCAGTGGTTGGCGCCGGTCGTGAGGCCAACACGAAGGCCGTCATGCGGTTGCGGTCCATTGCGCCCGGCGTAACCGTTGACGGAATGCCCGGTGAAGACTGGGATGGCGCCACGGAGGCCGCCGTAGTGAACTGGCTCAGCGACTTCCGTCCGCAACTGGTCCTCCTGGGTTTGGGTATGCCCCTCCAGGAAGCTGTCCTCCAGCGACGACTCGCGGAGTTGCCACCGGCTGTGTACTGCGCAGTCGGAGGGGCCATTGAACAGGTTGCAGGCGTCCAGAAACTCGCTCCACGCTGGCTGGGGCGCCTGGGCCTGGAATGGGCCTGGCGACTGCTGCTCCATCCGGGGCGGGTTGCCTACAGGGTATTTGTTGAACCGTGGAAGCTGGCAGGCCTCTTGATTCGCCGCCGCTTCCAACCATCCAAGACCGAAGGCCAGTGAATGACCTCCCAACCCATAGTGGTCGCCGTCGTGGTGACCTACAACCGACGTGAACTTCTCCAGACAACCTTGGCTGGGATCGCCTCTGGCACCCGGGTGCCGGACGTCGTCGTCGTCGTCGACAACGCCTCCACGGACGGAACAGCGGAGTTCCTGCGGACCTACCAGGGGCCGGTGACCACGGACGTGGTGACGTTGAATACCAACGTAGGCGGCGCAGGAGGCTTCGCAGTCGGCATGGAACGAGCAGTCCTTGACCATCGCGCCGACCACGTGTGGATCATGGACGACGACACTGAGCCCCAGCGCCCGGCGCTGCAGGAAGCACTGGACCTTGCCCAGGCATATGGGCAGGACACAGGAGACGTCCCTGGTTTCATCGCCAGCCGGGTTGTGTGGACTGATGGTCGTGACCATCCCATGAACCGCATGCGCCCCCGGATGGCCGCAAGCGAAGAATCCCGAAGCGCGGCTGCCCGACTCGGTGCCACGCAAATCCGGAGCGCTTCGTTCGTTTCGGTCCTCATTCAGGCAGCGGAAATCAGGCGCCACGGACTGCCCATAGCGGACTACTTCATCTGGAACGATGACCTGGAGTACACCGCCAGGGTTAGCCGCAAGGGCATCGCACTGAGCACCAACGCGTCGGTTGCCAACCACCACACGAAAGTCTTTGGTGACGCCGGCGCCGACCCGGGCCCCCGCTTCTATTACGAGGTGCGCAACAAGGTGTGGGTCTACACGCGGTCCAACGCACTGGCGCCGTGGGAAAAGGTGCTCTTCACCGGTGCTTCACTGAGAAACTGGACCCTGACGATCATCGCTTCCAAGAACCGGAAAGTACTGTTGGCAGGACTTTTCAACGGCCTCCGGGACGGCCTTAAGGCCCCGCGACCCAACGCCGAAGTGTTGGCCGGTATCTACGCGCTGCGTGATGTCCGGCAGCCCGTCCGGCAGTAAAAAAGCGGTGCTAAGGCAGCTAAACAACTTGGGGTACTGCGGCTGCGTCACAGGCTGGTCACGGCCGATGGCATTAGTATCGTGACAAGAGTCCACGAAAATCCCGCAACATTCGGCAGAGCCGGTGCAGGCATGGCGACGGAGTAGTTCCATTTATCCACAGACAGAATTCCACACCTTGAGCTGCCCGGGATTCCCCGGCATCCAGGCGGGGATCCGGCCACGTTCGCTGACAAGCGCTTCCGATCCAACCGGCGGACAACTTCCGGGAGCCGCAGCATGATCATGTATCTGCTGATGGCGCTTACGGCTGCCGTGGTGTCCTACGCGGGGACGTGGGGCGCACGCGTGGCAGGGAACAAGCTGCGGCTCTACCGGCCCATCCGGAGCCGCGACATGCACTCCGTGCTGATTTCCAAGCTGGGCGGCCTGGGCATTTTCGCCGGCTTCTTCGTCGCGTTGGTTGTTGCCAGCAATTCCTTCTTCGTCAGGGACATTTTCAGGCACAACGATGCTCCATGGGGGATTCTCGCGGGCGCCGTCGTCATCGTGGCGGTTGGAGTTGCGGACGACATCCTGGACATCCGCTGGTGGATCAAACTGCTCGGACAAGGAGCGGCTGCGCTCATTGTGGCTGTCTGGGGAGTCCGGATGTCCGTCGTCCCGTTCATCCCCGAACCGATCTTCCTGGGCTCCGAGGTGGTCCAGATTGTCCTCACCGCGGGCCTGATTGTCACCACCATGAACGCCGTGAACTTTATCGACGGGCTCGATGGACTGGCAGCAGGGGTCGCAACCATTGGCGGGGGAGCGTTCTTCCTCACCGCCTACTGGGTCCACCGCAACAACCCCTCCACCGACAATTCAGACCTGGCGACACTCCTGATGGCCATCCTGGTCGGCAGCTGCATCGGCTTCCTGCCCCATAACTGGTTCCCGGCAAAGATCTTCATGGGGGATTCGGGAGCCATGCTGATCGGGCTGCTCATGGCATCCGCCGGCGTCGTGGCGACGGGACAGATCGGGTCCGGCCTCTACGATCGCGCCAACGGTATCCCCACAGTGGTTCCCATCCTCCTGCCCTTCGCGGTCCTGTCCCTTCCACTCCTGGATCTGGGAATGGCGGTGATCCGGAGGACGGCAAGGGGACAGTCACCATGGTCCGCCGACCGTGGGCACCTCCATCACAAGCTGGTCGACCTGGGGTACTCGCACCGCACCGCCGTCGTCATGCTGTATGTGTGGACCTGCATCCTTGCGTTCGGCGGCGTCGCCTTCGCGGTCTTCCCGTGGCAGGTGGTACTCATCGTTGTCATCGCGGCAGCGCTCGTCATGGCGGCAGTCACGGCGTGGCCCTACTTCACCCGGAACTCGACGCGGCCGGGGGAGCAGTAGATGAAGTCTGGTTAGAGTCACAGTTCTATCTCATGTAGAATTCTTACTGCGGACAGTCACTCGCCCGTAAATCCCCCTTTGAGAAGATGGCACCTGTGCCACAAGGATTGGTATCCCCATGACATCCAACGCCGAAACCGGACGACCGTCCGGTAAACGTGGTGTTGGATCTGTTGGCGGCCAGTCTTCGTTGTGGCTCCGGTTGCTCATGCTCAGTGCCGCAGCAGCGGTGGCAGCAACAGCCATAACCTGCGTCATCGCGGCCTTCATGAACGGCGGGCAGGGCGCTCTTTCAGCAGCGTTTGGCTCCGCCTTGGTCATGCTCTTCTTCGGAATCAGCCTCCTGATCGGCCATTTTGTTGGCCGTGACAACCCTTCCGGCGCAGTCGGGCTCTTTGTTGCCACGTATTTCATCAAAGTGATCGGATTCGCCGTGGTGCTCTTTGTGCTCGGCGCTCCGGACTGGCTCCACCACCGCTGGTTCCTGATTGGTGCTGTGGTTGCCGTTGTCTTCTGGCAGGCTGCAGAAATCTACGGCTTCAGCAAGGCCCGCCTCCAGATCTACAACGACCCAGCCGAGCAGAAGGATGGTCCGGATGTCTCCGCGTAAGCGCTATTCACGCCCGTCCCTTACTGCCCAGCAGCCTGCCAGCGGCAACGAAACCGGCAACGACGGAAACGACGGCGGATATAACGCCGGTATGGCTGTCTTCAGCTACATCATTGGCGGGATCATTGTCTGGAGTTTGGTAGGCTGGGGTCTGGATAATCTGTGGGGGACCCGCTGGATTGTGCTCCTTGGCGCTCTGCTGGGAGCCGCAGGAGGGTTCTATCTTTCCCATATGCATGGCCTCACCAGGCAAAGCACCACTCCTGGCGAGAGTAACGCAGACAGCGGTCCGTCCACGGACGGGGACAGTAATGCCAAATAATTTCACACGGATGACGAATGCGTCCAACGCGTCCGGACTCCAACCAATGCCCAATGATGGACACAGCAGAGAGGAAACGCGTTGATCGCGCTTGCGCTCCCCGCCCAGGATTCGGGGTCCTTCACCCCACCCGGAATCGACGAAATGCACCTGCCGGCAATCCTGCCTTGGGGTGCGCACGATGGCTTCTCCAAGCAGATGCTGCTGGTGATCCTATCGGTCGTCATTATTGCTACATTCTTTATCCTCGCTGCACGTAAGCAGCAGCTGGTTCCCGGCAAGCTGCAGTTCGCAGGCGAGATGGCCTACGGCTTCGTCCGCAACAGCATCGCCAAGGACATCATCGGCGGCAAGGACTTCATCAAGTATGTCCCGCTGTTGTTCAGCTTGTTCTTCTTCATTTTGGTCAACAACATCTATGGCGCGATCCCCGTCATCCAGCTGCCAAGCTTCTCCCACGTTGGTGGAGCGTACGTGCTGGCAGGCATCGTCTTCTTCACCTGGATCGCAATCGGTGTCAAGAAGAACGGCCTGAAGTACTTCAAGCTCGCAACCGTGCCGTCGGGAATCCCGTGGTACATCCTGCTGATCGTCGTACCGATCGAAATCATCTCCAACTTCCTGGTCCGCCCCGTCACGCACAGCCTCCGTCTGTTCGCGACCATGCTGGCCGGCCACCTGATCGTGATGCTTGCCGGTTCCGGCATCGAGTTCCTTGTCATGCAGGAGAACGTACTGCTCAAGGGTGCATCGGTCCTGGTTCTGGTTGGTGCGATCGCCATGTACATGCTCGAGGCCCTGATCATGGCCCTGCAGGCATACGTGTTCACTTTGCTGACCGCGATCTACATCGAAGGCGCCCTGCACGCCGACAGCCACTAAGGCTCACAACACTTCCCCTTGCGGGGATGAAGCAACCCAAACAACCTGCCGCACGGGCGGCATCTTGAAAGGAAGAAAAAATGGAAGGCACCATCAACGGCTCCCTCAACCTCATCGGCTACGGTCTTTCGGCCATCGGCGGTGGTATCGGTGTGGGTCTCGTGTTCGCCGCTTACATCAACGGTGTTGCACGTCAGCCGGAAGCTCAGCGTGTGCTGCAGCCGATCGCGTTCCTTGGTCTGGCACTGACTGAAGCTCTTGCCATCCTCGGCCTGGTCTTCGCTTTCGTTCTTTCCTAGTCCTTAGAACCAAGCGAATCCCAAGCACGAGTAGATAGGACGGGTGAAATATGAATCAGCTGATCATCTCAGCCGCCACTGAAGGCGAAAAGGGCACCAACCCGCTCGTTCCCAATATCTGGGAAATGGGTGTCGTCCTCGTTGGCTTCGCAGTCCTCCTGTACATCGTGGTCAAGTTTGTTGTCCCGATGTTCGAGAAGACCTTCGCGGAGCGCGCCGAAGCGATCGAAGGTGGCATTGCCAAGGCCGAGGCGGCACAGGCGGAAGCATCTGCAGCACTCGAAGAGTACAAGCAGCAGCTCACCGATGCCCGCGCCGAAGCCAACCGCATCCGCGAAGAAGCACGTGCCGAAGGCGCCCAGATCCTCGCGGACCTGAAGGCCAAGGCCGCTGCCGAGTCTGCCAGGATCACCGAGCAGGCACACGCCGCTATCGAATCGGAGCGCCAGGCAGCAGTTGTCTCGCTCCGCTCCGAGGTTGGCACCCTGGCAACGACGCTTGCCGGCCGCATCGTTGGTGAAGCACTCACCGATGACGAGCGCGCTGCACGCGTTGTGGACCGCTTCCTTGCAGATCTGGAGACCCAGAGCGCAGGTGCAGCTAAGTAATGGCAGGTATATCGAGCGAATCGCTGACCACAGCGCTGGCGCAGTTGGAAGCCAAGCTTCCCTTCGCCTCGCTGCAGTTGGCTAAGGACCTCTTCGGAATCCTGGGAACGGTGGACAGCTCGGCTGGCTTGCGCCGCGCCCTGACTGACCCGTCCCGTACCGGAGACGAGAAGTCGGCGCTGGTCAAGCAGCTGGTTGGCGGGAAAGTCTCCGCTGATGCTGCTGAGATTGCGGGCGGGTTGGCTGGCTCACGCTGGGCATCTGCACGCGATATCGGCGATGCACTCGAGACCCTTGCCGCCACGGTGGTCATTGCTGTAGCTGAAAACAAGTCGGCCGTTTCTGCCTCTGGTATCACGGGGCTGGAAGAGCTGGAAAACGATCTGTTTGCTTTCAACCAGGCCGTCGCTTCCAGCCACGAAGTACAACGTGCTTTGTCTGAGCCGCAGGCGTCGCCCGCGGCAAAGATCGCACTGGTCGAGAAGCTTGTTCCTGGCATCAGCGAGGAAGCCAAGGTTCTCATCAACCAGGCAGTGACGCATCCGCGGGGTGTCAAGCCGAGCAAGCTTGTCGAGTCCTTCGCCAAGCTTGCAGCCAAGCGCCAGCAGCGCTGGATTGCAACCGTCAGCGTTACCCGTCCGTTGACGGAAACGCAGGCCAGCCGTCTGCAGGCCGGGCTGAACGCCCTTTACGGCCGCGAACTGAAGGTCAACGTCAATGTCGAACCGGCACTGATCGGCGGAGTCCGCGTCCAGGTAGGTGACGAAGTGCTTGACGCTTCGGTCATAGCCCGCCTGACCGAACTTCGCCGCCAGCTCGCTGGCTAAGCAAAGACAAAGCACAACTTAACTGATATAAATCCCGGTCATCGTGAGCAACGATGATCACGAAAACAGGAGAGCAGGGACTGCAGATGGCCGAATTGACCATCAACGCCGACGACGTCCGTAATGCGTTGAACGAGTTCGCGGCGTCCTACGAACCCGGTAACGCAGAGCGCGTAGAGGTTGGTCGTGTGACCACCGCAAGTGACGGCATCGCCCGTGTTGAGGGTCTTCCCTCGGTCATGGCGAACGAGCTGCTTCGCTTCGAAGATGGCACGCTGGGCCTCGCCCAGAACCTCGACGTCCGCGAGATCGGTGTCATTATCCTCGGTGACTTCACCGGTATTGAAGAAGGCCAGGAAGTTCACCGCACCGGTGAAATCCTGTCCGTTCCGGTTGGCGATGCCTTCCTGGGTCGCGTTGTCGACCCCCTGGGCCAGCCGATCGACGACCTTGGCGAGATCAAGGCAGAGGGCACCCGTGCACTGGAACTCCAGGCACCGGGCGTTACCGAGCGCAAGTCGGTTCACGAACCGATGCAGACCGGCCTCAAGGCTATCGACGCCATGATCCCGATCGGCCGTGGCCAGCGTCAGCTGATCATTGGTGACCGCCAGACCGGTAAGACCGCAATCGCAGTGGACACCATCATCAACCAGAAGGCCAACTGGGCTTCGGGAGATGTCACCAAGCAGGTCCGTTGTGTCTACGTTGGTGTTGGCCAGAAGGCTTCCACCATCGCAGCCGTACGCCAGACCCTTGAGGACCACGGCGCGCTGGAGTACACCACCATCGTGGCGTCCCCGGCATCCGACCCCGCTGGCTTCAAGTACCTGGCACCTTACGCAGGTTCTGCCATCGGCCAGCACTGGATGTACGGCGGCAAGCACGTCCTGGTGATCTTCGATGACCTGTCCAAGCAGGCCGAGGCTTACCGCGCCGTGTCCCTGTTGCTGCGCCGTCCGCCGGGACGCGAAGCCTACCCGGGCGACGTCTTCTACTTGCACTCCCGCCTGCTGGAGCGTTGTGCAAAACTCTCCGACGAGCTCGGCGCAGGTTCGATGACCGGTCTTCCGATCGTTGAGACGAAGGCGAACGACGTTTCGGCCTACATCCCGACCAACGTGATCTCCATCACCGATGGCCAGATCTTCCTCCAGTCGGACCTCTTCAACGCCAACCAGCGTCCTGCTGTTGACGTTGGTGTGTCTGTGTCCCGCGTTGGTGGTGCCGCACAGGTCAAGTCCATGAAGAAGGTCTCCGGTACTTTGAAGCTGGACCTGGCCCAGTACCGCGACATGCAGGCCTTCGCCATGTTCGCATCCGACCTTGACGCTGCTTCCCGTCAGCAGCTGACCCGTGGTGCCCGCCTGATGGAACTGCTCAAGCAGGGCCAGTACTCGCCGTTCCCGGTCGAGAACCAGGTTGTCTCCATCTGGGCCGGTACCAACGGCTACCTGGATGACGTTCCGGTTGAGGACATCAGCCGTTTCGAGTCCGAGTTCCTGGAGCACCTCAAGCACCAGTCCTCCATCCTGACCACGCTGGCCCAGACCAACGTCCTGGATGACGACACCGCTGCTGCATTGAAGGAAGCCATCGTTTCCTTCAAGAAGGGCTTCTTCGGCCAGGGCGACAACCACTTGGTTGGCGCAGGCCACGAAGAGCACGCAGCGATCGCCGGCGGCGACGTCGACCAGGAAAAGATCGTCAAGCAGAAGCGCTAGTTTCGATAACCTGCCCTGCCGGGGTCCGCGAGGGCCCCGGCAGGGCAGCACATCGGGAACATAGGAAAGGATAAGTATGGGAGCCCAGATTCGGGTCTACCGTCAGAAGATCAGCTCGACGACGTCGATGCGCAAGATCTTCAAGGCGATGGAACTGATCGCTACCTCGCGCATCGGTAAGGCCCGCGCACGCGTAGCAGCTTCACTGCCTTACGCGAACGCGATTACCCGCGCCGTTTCTGCTGTCGCAACTCAGAGCGAAATCGATCACCCTCTGACCACGGAACCGGAGCAGATCCGCCGTGCCGCTGTCCTGATTATTACTTCAGACCGCGGCCTTGCAGGATCCTACTCGGCCAGCGTGCTCAAGCAGGCTGAAGGTCTCTTCGAGCTTCTTCACGCAGAAGGCAAGGAAGTCAAAGCGTACCTGGTTGGCCGCAAGGCGCAGGCGTACTTCGATTTCCGCAACCGGTCATACTCCCGCGTATGGACCGGCGGCACGGACGCACCGGAATTCGAAACCGCCCAGGAAGTCGGCGCTGCACTTTTGGAAGACTTCTCCACAGACTTCGAAGAGGGAGGCGTGGACGAGATCCACGTCGTCTACACCCGCTTCAAGTCCATGGTGACGCAGGAACCCACGGTTATCCGTTTGCTCCCGCTGGAGGTCGTCGAAGAGGAAGCAGCCTCGGAGTCCGAGCTGTTGCCGCTGTACGAATTCGAACCGGAAACCGAGCAGGTGCTTGATGCACTGCTCCCGCGTTACATCGAATCCCGCATCTTCGCAGCAATGCTGCAGGCTGCAGCTTCCGAGCTCGCTGCCCGCCAGCGTGCCATGAAGTCGGCCGGTGACAACGCTACGGATCTGATCAAGAAGTACACGCGCCTTCGCAACACGGCCCGCCAGGCCGAAATTACGCAGGAGCTTTCCGAAATCGTGGCCGGCGCCGACGCTCTCGCGTCCTAGCCCGCAGCTGTTTCGGTTGTAAAGCCCTACCTGCAACAACAGATAAACTTAACCCCACGCCATCTACTGAGTGAAGTGAGAGAGATGACTGCCACTGCTACCGAACACGTAGCAACGGCCGGTGCCACCGGCCGCATTGCCCGTGTTATTGGTCCGGTTGTCGACGTCGAATTCCCGGCTGACGCAATCCCGTCGATTTACAACGCTCTGACCACTGAGATCACCCTCAATGGGCAGACCAAGACCATCACGTTCGAGACCTCCCAGCACCTGGGTGACAACCTCGTTCGCGCCATCTCCCTGCAGGCTACCGACGGACTTGTCCGCGGTACCACCGTGCAGGACTCCGGCGCTCCGATCTCCGTTCCTGTTGGCGACGGCGTCAAGGGCCACATCTTCAACGTGTTGGGCAAGCCCCTCGACGTTGAAGAGTCCGAGATCAAGGCTGACGCTTACTGGCCGATCCACCGCAAGGCTCCGTCCTTCGCTTCCCTCGAGGGCTCCACGGAGATGCTCGAGACCGGCATCAAGGTCATCGACCTTCTCACCCCGTACATCAAGGGTGGAAAGATCGGTCTGTTCGGTGGCGCCGGCGTCGGCAAGACCGTTCTGATCCAGGAAATGATCACACGTGTTGCCCGCAACTTCGGTGGTACTTCCGTTTTCGCCGGTGTCGGCGAGCGTACCCGTGAAGGTAACGACCTCTGGGTTGAAATGGAAGAGGCAGGCGTTCTTAAGGACACCGCCCTTGTATTCGGCCAGATGGATGAGCCGCCGGGAACGCGTCTGCGCGTGGCCCTGTCCGCCCTGACCATGGCGGAGTACTTCCGCGATGTCCAGAACCAGGACGTGCTGCTCTTCATCGACAACATCTTCCGCTTCACGCAGGCAGGTTCGGAAGTTTCCACGCTGCTCGGCCGCATGCCGTCCGCTGTGGGTTACCAGCCGAACCTTGCTGATGAGATGGGTCTGCTCCAGGAGCGCATCACCTCCACCAAGGGTCACTCCATCACGTCGATGCAGGCCATCTACGTGCCCGCTGATGACTACACCGACCCGGCTCCGGCAACGACCTTCGCACACCTCGACGCGACCACGGAACTTTCCCGTGAAATCGCATCCCGTGGTCTGTACCCGGCCGTTGACCCGCTGACGTCGACCTCCCGCATCCTGGACCCCCAGTACATCGGTAAGGACCACTACAACACGGCTGTCCGTGTTAAGCAGATCCTGCAGAAGAACAAGGAACTCCAGGACATCATCGCCATCCTTGGTGTTGACGAACTGTCCGAAGAGGACAAGATCGTCGTGTCGCGTGCACGTCGTATCCAGCAGTTCCTCTCCCAGAACACCTACACCGCCAAGCAGTTCACCGGCGTCGAAGGCTCCACCGTGTCCATCAAGGACACTGTTGAAGGCTTCACCGCTATCTGCGACGGCGAGCTGGACCACATCGCAGAGCAGGCGTTCTTCAACGTCGGCGGCCTGGATGATGTCGAGCGCAACTGGGCCAAGATCCAGGAACAGACCAAGTAGTATGGCTGAGCTCGAGGTTGAGATTGTCGCAGCGGACCACTTCGTGTGGTCCGGGGCGGCCAAGATGGTGAAGGCCCGCACCAGCGATGGTGAAATCGGAATCCTGCCGGGCCACTCGCCCCTTCTGGCCATCCTGGCCGAGGGCGAGCTGGCAATCCAGCCGGTTTCCGGTGACCGGATCGCTGTAGTTGTTGACGGTGGATTCTTCTCCGTGGACAACGATCGCGTGGTCATTGTTGCTGACAACGCCAAACTGGGCGAAGCGGCTACAGCGGGGATCCGATAGCACGACCTTGATGGACGATTCCCTTTTTCCGTTCATCGCCCTGGCAACAGCGTTTACGTTGCTGATCATTTCACTGTGCCTTCTGGGGGTGCGCCGCTTCAATCTGCGGCGTGCCCTCGGCACGGTAGACGCCTCCATTTGCATGGCTGGAAACAGCTGGCAGATGGGGGTTTGTCGTTATCAGGACAATGAGCTTGAGTGGTTCCGCTTAATGTCGCTCAGTGTGATTCCCAAGTACAAGTTCACCCGCAGCTCACTGGAGCTGCTCGGGCGGCGCCAGCCGACTGAGGACGAACTCGTGAGGGTTCAACCCGGCGTCGTGGTCGTCGAACTGCAGTATGAAGGCACCAAGTTCATGCTTGCCATGAACTTTGATGCCTATGCAGGACTTTCGTCCTGGCTGGAGGCCGGTCCGGTCATCGGCGTGGGAACCTGGCGATAGGCGACATGGACTTCCTTTCGGATGTCAGCCTGGTTGATGGGCCCTTCATGTGGTTCTGCGTCGGATTCGGGGCTGTTGGGGGCTTGTACCTGCTGTGGCGCCGCCAGCGGTCCTGGCCAGTCGTAGTCCTGGCCTGCCTTCTCCTGTCCGTAGGTGTAGTGGCCCTGGTCCATTGGATCCTGATTGACCTCATGGCATCGTTCTCGGAGAACCTGCCATTTGAGACGTTGGTCTGGTCTGTCATTGCAGTCACAGCCCTGCTCCTGAGTATTGCGCGCCTTCCACGAAACGGCGCCAAAAGTCGCTTGCTGGGTTGTGTGGCGATGTTGGGCGTGGTTCTCCTGTGCGTTGCCCAGGTAAATCTTTACTTTGGACTCAACAAGACTGTGGCCGATTTGCTCGGCACGGCCGTGGCGCGGATACAGCCGCTGGAGCCAAGTCTCCAACGGTCAGCGGGCAGTGTGCCCGGCCCGTCGCTGAGTGCATGGAAAGCTCCTGATTCCCTGCCTGGAGGCGGAGTCCTCCGCAAAGCCCACATTCCCGGTACGGCTTCAGGCTTCGATGCCCGGGACGCTTACATTTATCTTCCGCCTGCCTACTTGTCGACGCCGCGGCCCAGTCTGCCTGTTCTCATTCTTTATGCGGGTCAGCCCGGCGGTCCTACCGACTGGCTGAGTGGCGGGCGGCTCCGGGCGCTCCTGGACCGCTTCGCCGAGGACCACGGGGGATTGGCGCCCGTGACGGTAGTGGTGGATCCCAATGGGTCGGCCAACGCAAACACTATGTGCATGGACAGCAACATCGCTCACGCCGACACGTACCTGTCCCAAGACGTGCCAGCCTGGATCAGCAGCACTTTGGACGTCTCCACTGACCACAGGCAGAGGGCAGTTGGCGGATTCTCTTTCGGTGGCACCTGCGCCCTGCAAATGGGAACCCTGCACCCGAACCTGTTTCCTTCCGTTGTTGCCTTCTCCGCCGAGCGTGAGCCGGCCCTTGCCAAGGACCGAGGCAAGACGATTGCCGACTCGTTCGGCGGGGATGTTGAAGCTTTCGAGTCCAGGACGCCGTTGGTTCTGATGGCTGAACGCAGGTATTCCGGCAGCGGGGTGTATCTGGTTTCCGGTGAAGCCGACCACGAGTTCACCGCGTACATGCATGAACTGGCAGACGCGGCGCGGAACTCGGGATTCGACACCCATGAGCAGTCCATTGCCCGTGCCGGACACTCCTGGGACGCCGTCATCGAAGGGATGCCGGGTGCGCTCGGATTCCTTGCCAAGCGGTGGGGAATCCCGCAGTGAGCCTCGCCCTGAGCCGTATGGTGATGCCAGCGATCAGGCAAGCGGGCAGGCACCTGCGTTCCACACCTTTCACTCTCTTTGCGCTGATGCTTTTTGTTGTGCTCTCCGTAGCGTCCGGAAGCCTGTTGACGGGCCCGCCGGAGCCGTGGCTTCCAGTGGCCGGTGTTTCACTGGCTGGGCTCAAAGCTGGGGAGTGGTGGTCCATCTGGACCTCCCTCTTCTTCACCACCAACCCCCTCGCCTACGTCACAGCCATTCTCATGATGCTCTTCCTGCTTGGTTTGGCCGAACGGCGCTTCGGACCACTCAAGACGGCAGGGGTTTTTTTGGGCGGCCAGTTCGCCTGCGTTTCCGCGTTCTTGCTGGTCACCCAAATTGCCCGCCAAGCTGACGACGGCTGGTTGTCGCGCATGGCCGACACCCGGTTGATTGGTCCTTACGGCGCAATCCTGGCTACGGCCATGGCAGCGAGTGCGCTTCTTCCCACCCTGTGGCAGCGACGCCTGCGGACGGTGACGCTATCCATTTCATTGCTCCTGCTGCTGTACGTTGGCCACGCAGAGACGGTCGTGGGGTTCCTCGGTGCGCTGATTGGGCTCGCCGCCGGGTGGTGGATGCAGAGCAGCCAGGGGCATCTTCATCTCTACCGGTCCACGGGCAGGGAAGTGCGCAACCTGCTTTCCTTGACCATGGCGATCTTCGCCGTGGGGCCAATCGTGACGGCTGTAGCGAAGAGCCCCTCTGGACCGCTGTCCCTGCTGCGTGATGTCATCCTGAATCCTTTGCCCACCCTGAGCCAGTTGGAAACCAGCTGTGGCGGAACGATCGACGTCGCGTGCCTTGAATCGGGACGGCAAGCGTATACGGGACCTTTCGGGCTGGCCCTGGCAGTGGTGCCGGTTGTGCTCCTGCTCATTTGCGCGGACGGAATGCGGCGGGGCCGCCGGCTGGCCCTGGGGATTGCCATCGGAGTGCAGCTGGTAGTGGTCGCGTTGTCAGCAATCTACCTGGCCCTCTTCGCCGGAATGCCTCGGGCGCAGGGGCGTCCTCACGTTGGGATGCTGAACTCGGCCGTGGTGCACCTGATTCCGTTGGTACTTGTTCCCCTGGTGCTTGCGCTTCTGATGTTCGTATACCGGGGGCACTTCAGGGTGGGGTCCTCAGAGCGGCTTCGCCGGAGGGTTTTTTGGTGGGTGGGGCTGACCGGTGGTGCGCTCATCATCGCTTACACAACGGTTTGGCTGGCGTCGGGCGGGATGGACCGCGACGGTGGACTGCTTGGCTTGGCAGCTGAGCTTGCCCGCCAGTACCTCCCGGTCCCACTGCCGGGGGTCTACCGGAAGGTTTTTGCCGACCGTGACGTCCTTGAGGTCTTCCTTTTTTCCTACTCCGGCACGGTCTTTTGGCTCGTCGCGCTGGCGGGGGTCTGGGTCCTCCTGGTCCGTGGGCACCTGGCTGGAGGCTTGGACCACCAATCACGCCAGAAGGCCCGGATGTTGGCCATCCAAGGCGGCGATTCGTTGTCATGGATGGCGCTGTGGGAGCCCAACAAGTACTGGTTCACGGCAGATGGCACCGGGGGAGTTGCCTATCAGCAACACGGTCACGTGGCCCTGACGCTCGCCGGTCCCCTTGGCGCCGCGGAGAACCACGTAGCTACGGCTGAGGGATTCCTTGAGTTCTGTTCCCAGCACGCCCTGATCCCGTGCTTCTACTCCTGCACCGATGAGTTATGGCCCATGCTGCAGTCCAAGGGTTTTCGCAGGGTCGCGGTGGCCCAGGAAACCCGTCTCCGGATCAGGGACCTGGAGTTCCGGGGCAAGGAGTGGCAGAACGTCCGGACGTCCCTCAACCGCGCAGCAAAACGTGGCATCACAGCCAGTTGGGGCCGCTATTCGGAGCTGCCGCTCGGCGTCCGCGCCCAGGTCAGCGAGGTTTCCGAAGAATGGGCTGCACAGAAGAAGATTCCCGAGATGGGCTTCACGCTCGGTGGCTTGGACGAGCTCGAGGACGACGACGTTCTGTGCTGCGTGGCCGTGGACGAGGCGGGTTATGTCTACGGGGTGACCAGTTGGCTTCCGGTGCACCAGGACGGAAAGATTGTGAGCTGGACGCTGGACTTCATGCGGCGGCGCGGTGATGCCTTTCCCGGAGTGATGGAGTTCCTCATAGCCTCGGCCGTCCTGCATCTGCGGGACTCGGTGGAAGTTATCTCGTTGTCGGGCTCCCCGCTTGCCAGTGACAAGGGTGAAATCGAGCAGCAGGCGAAAGGACTTGCCGGAATTCTCGACGCCGTGGGCCAGGCGCTGGAACCGGTTTATGGATTCCGGTCATTGGCATCCTTTAAGTCACGATTCCAACCTGAGTACCGGTCCTTGTACATGTATTACCAAGACCCGCTGCACCTTCCCGCAATGGGACGTGCGCTGAGTCGCGCGTATCTGCCGGGATTGTCGGTACGACATTCTGCAAGGCTTCTTCGAACATTGGTTGGTTGAATTGTCAACGCCTATTGGTGGAGGCTTTTCTTAAATGCGTTGGCCCCGGCTGGTAAGCCGGGGCCAACGGTGTTGTTCCTGCCGGAAGCAGAATTCAACAGGTAATGCTAGACGACGGTAACGCCGGTTGCCTGGGGGCCCTTGGCGCCCTGGCCGATCTCGAACTGAACGCGCTGGTTCTCATCGAGGGTCTTGAAGCCACCGGTCTGGATCTCGGAGTAGTGAACGAAAACGTCCCCATCCGAGTCATCCGGGGTGATGAAGCCGAAGCCCTTTTCAGCGTTGAACCACTTGACGGTTCCCAGTGCCATGTATTTCTCCTCATTATGGAAAAGCAGTCCGATACACCTCGTACCGGCTTTGTTACTCCGCGAGAAGACCATGGATTCCCGCCAGGCCTGGCCCGGCTGGTTTCGCAGGAGCTTCACGCTCGCAACTCGTCTTGCGAGCATGAAAACCACCTACACAAAGACTGCTACAACACTTTCATGCGGCCTGCCGGAGGTCAACGGTCTTTTGGGCAATTCGGGAAAATTTTCGGTAAAAAGAAGGTAACGCCGACACCCGAATTCATATGCCGTCATTACTGGTGCAACCACTGTCCGTTTCGAAGGACGCCGGTGAGTTCCAGGTCCGCATTGGTGACAACCACGTCGGCCCGCAATCCGCGGCGCAGCCCGCCAATTTCATCGGATAGCCCCAGGACTGCGGCGGGGACCGCTGTTGCCGAACAGAGGGCGTCAGGAAGTGCGACGCCGGCTGCCACCGTTTTGCGGACCACTTCAAGAAGGGTTGCGGTGCCTCCCGCAATGGATCCGGTCGCATCCAGTGTTGCTACTCCGCCGCTGACGGTCACGGGCGACGGGCCGAGCATGTAGTTTCCATCCGAGAGGCCGGCTGCCGCCATGGAATCAGTCACAAGGACAATGTTGGCGGCACCTACGAGCTGGAAAACGGTCGCCACAGTGCCTGGATCGAGGTGGGTGCCGTCCGCGATGAGCTCGACGACGGCCTTGCCTGACTGGGCCATGCGCAGGCAGGCGGCGACAGGGCCGGGTGAGCGGTGATGGAGGGGTGGCATACCGTTGAAAAGGTGCGTCACCGTGGGAAGTGAGCTGACGCCGTCGAACCCTGCCAGCTCAAGCCCCTCCCGGGCCGCAGCCAGCGACGCCGCCGCAGTGGCGTCGTCACAGTCGGTGTGTCCCAGTGACGGTGTGACGCCGTGGGACGTCATCAGGTCCACCAGCGCTCCGGCCCCGGGAAGCTCGGGGGCGTAGGTCATGGTGGCGAGCTTGCCAGCAGCGGCGCCGACCAGCTCAGCCATGAGTTCGAGGTCAGGCTCCAGCAGGAAATCGGGATTTTGGGCGCCACAGCGGGCATGGGAGAGGAAAGGGCCTTCGAGGTGGATGCCGGCAACGAGCCCCTCGTCCACCAGCTTCACGTACAGTTCTATGCCACGAAGCAGGTCTTCCCTGGGTGCCGTGACCATGCTGGCGAGGAAAGTGGTGGTACCGGAGCGGTGCAGGAAGTCCACGGCTTTACGTGCCGACGCCTCATCGCCTCCCGGGAAATCTCCACCGTTTCCGCCGTGGCAGTGCACATCGACAAGGCCAGGAATGAGGTAGCTGCCGCTGGGAACGCCAAGTCGGACAGCGCTCTGGAAGCCCTCATAGGCCTCGGGATCAAAACCCCCGGCAGGACCCGCATAGGCGATCCTGTCGCCGTCGATGGCAAGAAGGCCGTCTTCCACCACCTCGCCGTCGCTGACAAGCGTCCCTTTGATGATCTGATGGCTCGGCGCGGAAGAAGTGGCGGCAGTCATGGTCTCGATTCTAGTGGCCCAACGCACAGTCCCCCGAAGGGAGGGGATCAGAAGAGGCGGGATTCGCTGTCATCCACGCCGCGCATCGCGTCATAATCCAACGTGACGCAGTCGATACCGCGGTCGTTGGCAAGGACTTTGGCCTGCGGCTTGATTTGTTGGGCGGCGAAAATACCGCGCACGGGTGCCAGCAGGGGATCGCGGTTGAGCAGTTCAAGATAACGGGTCAACTGCTCGACGCCGTCGATGTCGCCGCGCCGTTTGAGCTCGATGGCAACCGTGGCTCCGTTGGCGTCCCTGGCCAGGATGTCCACGGGGCCGATGGCGGTGAAGTACTCGCGGCGAATCAGGGAGTAGCCCGTTCCGAGGGTTTCGATCTGCTCGGCAAGCAGCCTCTGGAGGTCCGCTTCCACGCCGTCCTTGATCAGGCCGGGGTCGGTTCCGAGCTCATGGGACGTGTCGTGGAGCTGCTCGTAGATATTGATGATGAGGCGGTCGTCGGTTTTGGCTGATTGAACGGTCCACTGCTCCACCACGCCTTCTTCAACCTCGGTCTCTTCGGGTGACGTCACCCGGAGCGTGGCGGGAGGGCTCATCCAGTTCAGCGGTTTGTAGGAACCGCCGTCCGAGTGCACCAGCACTGAGCCGTCCGCTTTGACCAGCAGCAGCCGGGTGGCGAGGGGGAGATGGGCCTTGAGGCGGCCAACGTAATCAACAGAACAACGGGCTATGACGAGTCGCACCCGCCCCACAATACCGCCTGGGACCTCGTGGCTGGGGCAGAATGGAACCATGCCCCGCTCCAACCGCCCCCGTCGCAACGCGTCCGGTACACGCTCGGGCAGCAACGGCGGCAAGTGGACTGAGCCGGTGCCCGAACTTGACCTGGAGCGGGCCCGCAGCGGCATTGCGCGGCGCGAGAGCGCACCTGACGGGGACTGGATGGTGCGGACCATGACGGCCAAGAAGGCAGAGAAGGAATACATCTGCCCGGGTTGCTCCACGGCGATCCTGCCGGGCATCGCCCATCTGGTGGTGTGGTCTGACAGCCATTTGTTCGGACAGGCAGCCGGCCTGGCCGAACGCCGTCACTGGCACACCAACTGCTGGACGTCGCGGACTTACCGCTACCGCTGATTCGAATAGGCTTGGACGCATGACTTTCGATCCCGCCTCGCTTGTTTTCACGCCACAGGACGCGCCTTCCGAGATCCGCGCTTCAACGGTCCTGCCTGCCCGGCGCGAAAATATCGAGTTCACCACCGAGGACGGAAAAGTCCTGCGCGGGGAACTCGCGCTTCCCGAATCCGGTGAAATCACCGCTACCTTGATCACCCTGCATCCGTTGCCGACGCACGGTGGGTTCATGGACTCGCATGTTTACCGCAAGGCGTCCTACAGGCTTCCGGCGTTGGCCGGCGTTGCAGTGCTGCGGTTCAACACCCGTGGCACGCAGTCGCCGCGGGGGACAAGCGACGGAGAGTTCGAGGAAGGCATCGGTGAGCGCTACGACGTCGAAGCGGCGGTGCGGTTTGCCGTGGATCGTGGCCTGCCGAACCGCTGGCTGGTGGGGTGGTCCTTTGGTACCGAACTCGCCCTGATGTACGGCGCGGTGGAGCCGGTCGCTTCACAGATCCAGGGGGCTGTGCTGTTGTCGCCCCCGCTGCATCGTGCCAATGACGTCCACCTCAAAGAGTGGGCGTCTTCCGGGAAGCCGCTGACGGTCCTGGTGCCCGAGCACGATGACTATCTGCAACCTGCCGAGGCAGCGCAGCGCTTCAGCCTGGTTCCGCAGGTCCGGTTGGTCGGCGTCGACGGTGCCAAGCACCTCTGGGTGGGCGAGAAGTACGCGGCGCGCGTCCTGGATGAAATTGTCGACGACGTCACTTCCGCGGGTGCCGGAGTGGACGGCCTGCCGCGCCAGTGGGCGGGGCCGGTTGCCAGCGCCTGACCCGGTCGCCAGCGCCTGACCCGGTCGCCAGCGGCTGACTGGGTGGTTATGCAAAAATGCCCCTAAACCCGAGGGTTCAGGGGCATTCTCTGTACTAAACAGCGGAAGGTCAGTGCCGGTCTTGGCGGACGATAAAGACTTCCTTGATCAGAAGCATGATGGCCGCTGCCGTTGGGATGGCGATCAGCGCGCCCAGCACCCCGAGCAGGCTGCCACCGGCGATCACGGAAATCACGGCAACGGCGCCAGGAACCGCGACTGCGCGTTGCATGATGCGGGGGGAGATGAAGTAGGCCTCGAACTGCAGGTACGCGAAGTAGGCGATGGCATAGACGACGGCGGTCTGCCATCCGGCCGTGAGTGCAACGAGGATGACCACGACCGCGGCGATCAGGCCTCCCACCAGCGGAATGAACGCGAGCAGCAACACGACGAACGCGAGGAGCACGCTGAACGGGACGCCGAGGATTGTCATCACGATGAACGCGAAGATCGCGTTGAGGAGGGCGACGCAGGCCTGGCCGATCACGTAGTTGCCCACGGAATCAGTGATGGCCTCCGACAAAGCCTGGACCCTGGGCCGGCGGGAACGGGGAGCCAGGCGGTACGCCCATTTCTTCATGGACGGCAAGGCTGCCAGGAAGTACAGGCTCAGCACGAGCACTATCAAGGAACCGAACAGCCCGTTGGCCACGGTGGAACCGAAGCCGACCACGCCGCCAAAGATTCCGCCCATGGTCTCAGGGTCCTTGACGAACTTATCCAGTTCCGTGGTGATCCGGTCCCGGACACCGAACTGGCTGTCCGCTGTCCGGAAGAAGTCCGAGTCGAGGAAGCCGCGGATCCAGTCCGGGGCCTGGCGCACGATTTCCGAAACCTGCTCGACAATCGTAGGAATCAAGGTGGCGAAGAAACCGGCTACCGCCAGCACCAGCACGGAAACGGAAATCAAAATACCGGCGGGGCGGGGGACCTTGCGGCCCTCCAGCCACCGGACCACAGGGTCAAGTCCGAGCGCAATGAAAAGGGCCGCAACGATCCACAGAATGAGCTGCGTGGTGTTGCTTGCGATGTAGAACACTGCAAGGGCAACGCCGACTCCGGCGGTGCCCATGAACCCTACGTACAGCGGGTGCTGGGACGACATCCGGGGGCCAGGGGAGCCGAAGCCATGATCGTCCTCGGGACGGAAGTCCTCGCGGACATCTGTGCCCTCTTCCTCGGGAGGCATTTCGAAACGGACGCGGGTACGCGCTCCCGGTATCGGCTGCCTCAGTCTCCGGCTGATGGCGGCAAGCCGTCCGGTGCGGACAGGAACGGTCGCGGCGGTTCCGTCTGACGTGGCCTCCACCGCACTTGACCCGGGCTCATTGGCGGGACGGGGCTCCAACGGTTCTTTCACGCGGTTTAGCTGCCTTTTCATTGGTGGTACGGGGCTGACCGGCACGCAGGAAGGTCCTGTGTTCATGATCATCGCCACACTATCAGGACCGTGTAATCGCGCTGCAGCGGCGCCATCCCGGGCTTTAAGGGACCATGCCGCCGTCGGCCCGATCTGACTCTCTGATAACAAAACGGTTACCCTTGAAGTTCAACGACCGCTGATGATAGGTGATCCTGTGCGTTTGAAGACTGCAGCCTTGCTGGTGCTGCTGGGCCTGCTGACGATGCTGGCCGGCATTGGCCAGCTGACTTTTTGGGCTCCCTCCGAGACTGTGACGGCTTCGGTACCCAGTGATACCAAAGCTGCCCCGCTGACCGTGATCGACCAGAAGTTGATTGCACTCCACGACGGGCCGGTGAAGATCAAGATCCAGGGCGAAGGCAACTTCACGGTTGCTACCGGGCGTCCGGACGACGTCAACGCCTGGGTTGGCAAGACTGCCCACACCACCCTGACGGGCGTGTCGGCCGACCAGAAGTCCCTGGAGGTTTCCTCTGCCGACGGTGAGGCCACCGCGCCTTCTCCCGCAGGATCCGACCTTTGGGTCAGCACTGAAGACGGCAGCGGCGAACTTGACTACACCTGGAACCCGCCGGCTGATGGCGAGTGGTCCCTCCTGGTAGCCAGCGACGGAACCAAGCCCGCGCCGTCGTCGATTTCCATGACTTTCCCGAACAACGCCACGACCCCCTGGGCCGTGCCGCTGATCGTCCTGGGCATCATCATTATCCTGATTGGCGCTGCCCTTCCATTCATTGCCAAGGCCCTCATTAACCGCCGCAGGGATGGCGAAGATGACGGCCGGGGGAACGCTGATGAAACAACGTCGCTGCCGGTGCAGTCGCCCGCGGACGACACGACGCCGGTCGGTGAGACCAAAAAAGAAGGCCCCGCATTGCGGGTGACGGCAGTAGCGGCAGCGTTGGCTGCTGTCATGGTGGGCGGAACGGCCGTCGCCGCGCAGGCCACCACCACGCCCCAGCCTTCTGCCAGTTCAGCCCCGGCAGCCGCGGACGGCGGCACGCCGGTCATGCTGGAATCCCAGTTGCAGCGCATTCTGGAGCAGGTTGCCAGTACCGTTGACGCAGCCGATGCCGCAAAGGACGCAGCCAAGCTTGCTCCCCGGGTGGACAAGATGGAACTCCAGGTCCGGACCGCGAATTACAAGATCCGGTCTACAGTGTCCGCCTACGAACCGCGTATGCCGGTTCGTGCCACCAAGCTGCAGAGCAGCGTTATCAGCACCAAGCGTGACTGGCCCCGCACAGTCTTCGCCCTCACCCAGGGCGACGGAAACGTTGTGCCGCAGGTCCTGACGCTGGTTCAACTGTCCCCGCGTGAAAACTACAAGCTGTGGGGCACCGCTCCGCTGCAGCCGGGAACCAACTTCCCGTCCTTCCCCGTACCCCGTGAAGGAACCCAACCCGTTCCTGCCAGTGACAAAACCGGCCTTGCGTACAGCGGTAACGAGGCCTTGGGCATCCTCGGCGAGATGTTGACGAACCCCGATTCGCCTAACCGGAGCAAGCTCGCCGATGGGCAGTCCTCGCCTTACATCGCCGGTGCGTTGGCCTACCAGGCAGACACCGTGAAGAACGGCACCAGCGCCAACTTCAAGTTCACCCACACCCCGGTCACCAACCAGACTGTGGTGTTGCGCACGGCCGACGGCGGTGCGCTGGTGGTTGGGCGACTGGACTTCGCTTTCGAAGGCACGCCGAAGGCTGCCGGTGACAAGCTGTTGTTGGAGGATGATTCCGCAGTCTTTGCCGGAGGCAAGGAAACCACGACGGGCATGGTCCTGAACTTTGCCGAGTCCGTTGCGGTCTACATTCCGCCGGCAGGCTCCGCTGATCCCATGAAGCTGGTTGCAGCAACGCGTGGGCTGGTGGGAGCCAGCTTTAAGTAGCATTCCCCTGGCGGGGCAGCGGCTAGAGTGGACGGTATGAGTTCGCCCGGATACCGACCCACTCCAGCCGCTGCCAGCCAGCTCAACCTTCGTGGTGCAGTAGACCTTTCGTCGTTGCGCCGCCCGGCAGCGCCACCCGCGCCGCCTGCTTCCGCGTCACCGGATGGGGGCACCCCCGGCGAAGGCGGGTCCGGTAAGGCCCCGCTGCGTGTGGAAGCCACCGAAACAAATTTCCAGGACCTGGTGCAGCTTTCCGCCCAGATCCCTGTGCTGTTCCTTCTCTGGTCCCGCTATGCGGCAGAATCACCCGCTGTCCTTGAGGCCTCCGAACGGGTTGTTGAAAGCTATGGTGGTCGCCTGGTGCTCGCTGCCGCCGATGTTGATGCCTTTCCCCAGCTTGCACAAGCGTTCCAGGTCCAGGCTGTGCCCACCGCAGTAGCGGTCATCAAGGGCCAGCCGGTTCCGCTCTTCCAAGGACCCGCAGATGATGCGCAGATCCGGGACCTTGTTGAAGAACTCCTGAAGGTCGCTGCGGCCAACGGCGTTACCGGCAGCATCGGCGACTCCGCCCAGCCTGAAGGGACGGACGAACCCGAAGCGCTTCCGCCGCTCCACCAGGCAGCAATCGATGCCATTGAGGAGGGCGACTACGCGGGGGCGGCTGCGGCCTACAAGCAGGCTCTTTTGGAACAACCGGCCGACGCCGACGCCAAAGCCGGATTGGCCCAAGTGGACCTCATGGCACGGTTGGAGAGCCTCTCTGCTCCCGACGCCGAAAAGCTCCGCGACGTGGCTGCCCAGGAACCGGACAACATCGAAGCCCAGCTTGGTGTGGCCGACCTTGATGTTTCCGGCGGCCACATCGAGGACGCTTTCAACCGCATCATTACCTTCATTGGCCGTAATTTCGGACCGGAGCGCGAGGCGGCGAGGGTTCGCCTCCTGGAACTTTTCGAGGTTGTCGGAACACAGGACGACAGGGTCGCAAAGGCCCGCCAAGGACTCGCGAGAGTGCTTTTCTAATGCCGTCCGCACTGTTCACCCCGCTTCAGCTGCGCTCACTGGCCGTCCCGCACCGTGGCTGGGTTTCGCCCATGTGCCAATACAGCTGCCATCCCGAAACCGGGGAAGGAGTCCCCAACGACTGGCATCTGATGCACCTCGGTTCTTTCGCGGTGGGCGGTGCCGGCTTGATCATGAGCGAGGCCGCTGCGGTGAACGCGGAGGGCAGGATCAGTCCCTTGGACGCTGGCCTATACTCCGATGAACAAGCGGCGGGTTGGGAACGGATAGTCCGTTTTGTGCACCAAAACGGCGCCGTGGACTGCAGGATCGGGGCCCAGCTGGCCCATGCGGGCCGCAAGGCATCAACCTATTGGCCTTTCTCGGGCCGTTCGGGATCAGTTGCAGTGTCCGACGGCGGTTGGGCCACCGTTGGGCCGACCACGGACGCGTTTGATGGGTATGCCGCGCCGGCTGCCATGAGCGAAGCCGACATTTCACAAGTGGTGGCGGATTTCGCTGCGGCAGCTTACCGCGCCGTTGCCGCAGGGTTCGACACCGTCGAAATCCACGGCGCCCATGGCTACCTGCTGCACCAGTTCCAGAGCCCGCTGATCAACACCCGGACCGATCGGTGGGGTGGTGACGAAGATGGCAGGAACAGGCTGATGCTCACCGTGGTGGACGCCGTCCGGAAGGTCATTCCGGAGTCGATGCCGCTTTTGCTGCGGATATCAGCTTCGGATTGGGCAGAAGGGGGAGTGGACGTCCAAGCGTCGGTCCGCCTGGCCCGCGCTGCGGCTGAGCGTGGAGTGGACCTGGTGGATGTGTCCAGCGGAGGTGCCGTGGCCCACCAGAAAATCACGGTTGCTCCTGGATACCAAGCAGGGTTCGCCGAGCAAATAAAGCGCGACGCCGGTGTTCCCACCGCGGCAGTCGGCCTGCTTACCAGCCCCGCCCAGGTCGAAGACATCGTGGCCAACGGGCGTGCGGATGCCGTCTTCATGGCCCGTGCTGCACTGCGGGACCCGCACTGGTGGCTCCGGGCGGCATATGAACTTGGACATGACATCCCATGGGTGCCGCAATACCAGCGCGCTGTGCCCCGCCACGGCTTCTAGGACGTCCGGGCAGGTACACACCAGCGAGGTTAGGCTGGTCACATGACGGAACCACGCCATGAACCCATGTCCACACCACCGCAAGCACCCGAGCCGCACGTAAACCGACCAGCCCAGGCCAACGCTACGCCGCCGGCACCAGGTGGTTCCCCCGCTGGAGGCGCCATTGCCGCGCTCTCCATCCAGGGCCTGGCCAAGCGGTTCGGCGAAAAGATTGCCGTGGACGGCGTGAGCCTGGAGGTCCCTGCGGGCTCGTTCTATGGAATGGTCGGTCCGAACGGGGCTGGCAAGACCACCACCCTGTCCATGGCCACCGGTTTGCTCCGGCCCGACTTCGGTGCGGCATTCGTGCACGGGGTGGATGTCTGGGCCAAACCCCTTGAGGCCAAGAAGCTCATGGGTGTCCTTCCTGATGGTGTGCGTTTGTTCGACCGCCTCACAGGCGAGCAGTTGGTGACCTATTCGGGGCTGCTGCGCGGTATGGACCGGGACGTCGTCGGCGCCCGTGTCACCGAGTTGCTTGCCGCCCTTGATCTCCAGTCCGACGCCGGCACGTTGGTGGTTGACTACTCAGCCGGCATGACGAAGAAAATTGCCTTGGCCTCGGCGCTCATCCATGCCCCGCGACTTCTTGTCCTTGACGAGCCATTCGAATCGGTGGACCCCGTTTCAGCCGCAAACATCCGCGGCATCCTGGAAAGTTACGTCGCATCCGGCGGCACTGTCATCGTCTCCAGCCACGTGATGGACCTGGTGCAGCGTATGTGCAGCCACGTCGCCGTCGTTGCCGGAGGACGGGTGCTGGCGGCCGGTTCCGTGGATGAGGTCCGTGGTGGTTCCACGTTGGAGGAGCGTTTCGTTCAGTTGGTGGGCGGCGGACACCGGACGGAGGGCTTGGAATGGTTGCGCACCTTCTGAACCTGAAGTGGCGGTTGCTGCTGAACGGCTTCAAGCGCAGTCCTTGGCAGCTGGTGGGCATGGCCCTCGGTTTGCTCTATGCACTGGGTGTCCTGACCCTCCTTGTGGGTGGATTGGTGGCCCTGCGCTGGGCCGACGCCGGGATCGCGCACACCGTGGTTGTGCTGGGTGGCGCGGTAACCGTACTGGGGTGGGCCATCATTCCACTGGTCGCTTCGGCAGCTGACATGACCCTGGATCCCGCCCGCTTCACGACTTTTGCGATTCCGCCACGGCAACTGCTGACTGGCCTGGCGCTTGCAGGATTCATAGGCATTCCTGGGCTGGCCACGTTGATCGCGGCCTTGGGAACGGTCGGGACCTGGTGGAGGAGCGTCCCGGCCGTATCAGGGGCGCTGCTTGGCGCTGTCCTTGGTGCTGTTACCTGCGTGGTGCTGTCCAAGGTGGTCACTACGGCTACCGCCGGCCTGGCGTCCTCGCGGCGTTTCAAGGACGTCAGCAGCATTATCGTGTTCATCCCACTTGTCCTGCTTGGTCCGATCATGGCGGGAGTGGTAGATGGCGTCCGGGGAAGCGCGGAGTATCTTCCAGCGCTGGCCCGCACCGTGTCCTGGACACCTTTTGGCGCCCCATGGTCCTTGGGTGGAGACCTTGCGGCAGGCGATGTTGTTGCTGCGGCCGTCAAGGTCCTGATCTCGGTTGCGACCATTGTTGCCCTGCTCTTTTGCTGGCACCTGTTGCTGCAACGCGCGTTGGTCACTCCGCCGTACTCCGGCGGTTCGGCGAAGAAGGGCGGAAAACTTGGACTGTTCGGCCTTCTGCCAGGGACGCCGGCAGGCGCGGTAGCGGCCCGGGCCTTGATCTATTGGTTCAAGGATCCCAGGTACGCGGCATCCCTGGTGATTGTCCCAATGTTCCCGGTCCTGTTCTTTTTTGCCGGGTCCCAAAGCGGCGGCTACGGCCTGCTCATGATCCTCGGACCGTTGACGGCGTTCACCATGGCGTGGTCAATTTGCGCTGATGTCTCGTATGACAACACGGCTTTCGCCCTCCATCTAGCAGCTGGGGTCCGCGGCCTTGATGATCGGCTGGGGCGTGCGCTGGCTTGCCTGGCCATCTCGCTTCCCGTCGTCTTGCTGTTCACGGTTGCCCCGTTGTTCGTCACGGGGGATTGGCACTGGTTGCCGAACCTTTTGGGCTTGTCGCTGGGGACGCTCTTCACCGGTCTGGGTCTTGCTTCCGTGATTTCGGCCCGCTACAACATTGCGGTTCCGTTGCCGGGAGACAGCCCCTTCAAGAAGCCACCAGGAAACGTTGCCCAGACCCTGGCTGTGCAGGCAGTGGGTATGGGACTTCTTGCCCTCCTGCTGGTGCCTGAACTGGCGCTGGTGGCTGTCCAGGCTTTCAGCGGTGGGCCCGAAGCGGGCTGGATCAACCTGGCGGTGGGGCCGTTGTTGGGGCTGGTCCTCTTCGTTCTTGGCGTGCGCCTGGGCGGAAAATGGTTGGACGCGCGCGGGCCGGAAATGTTCGCCCAGCTCAGCGTTAATCGCTGATTCCGTAATATCCATGCCCACAGATGGGACATGGGATAACCTCTGTGAAAGATACTTTGAGAACCCATAAGTAGAAAGGCGTGACGATGGAAGTTGTCATTCTCCCTGGCACCAAGCAGATCGGTGCGCTCGCTGCCGACGCCATCGAGGCGCTGGTGCGCCGTAAGCCGAACGCAGTGCTGGGCTTGGCAACAGGCTCTTCGCCATTGCCCGTCTATGACGAACTGGCGAGCCGTTACGAAGCCGGGGGACTGGACTTCAGCCAAGCCCACGGTTTCGCTTTGGATGAGTACGTGGGCCTCAAAGCCGGCCATCCTGAGTCCTACCGGGAAGTGATCCGCCGCGAGTTCACCAACCGCGTGAACATCAAGCCGGAAAACGTCCATGGTCCCGATGGTGCCGCCGATGACCTCGAAGCGGCGTGCCAGGCATACGAGGACGCTATCAAGGCCGTGGGCGGAGTGGACCTGCAGATCCTCGGCGTCGGAACGGACGGCCACATCGGTTTCAATGAGCCGGGTTCTTCGTTGGCTTCGCGTACCCGCATCAAAACCTTGATTGAGCAGACACGCAAGGACAACGCACGCTTCTTCGACAACATCGACGACGTTCCCCACCACGTAGTGACACAAGGCCTTGGAACCATCATGGATGCCCGGCACGTAGTCCT
The DNA here is from genome assembly GCF_021538675.1 of Paenarthrobacter sp. AR 02. Lineage (GTDB taxonomy): Bacteria > Actinomycetota > Actinomycetes > Actinomycetales > Micrococcaceae > Arthrobacter. The sequence goes on along the minus strand of NZ_JAJUKH010000011.1, from coordinate 121,798 downwards.
GGTGGCCACCGGTGCCCAAAAGGCGCAGGCCGTCCGTGACTTCGTCGAAGGCCCTGTTGCCGCCATATGTGCTGCTTCCATCCTCCAGATGCATCCGCACGCGACCATCCTGGTGGACGAGGCTGCTGCTTCCTCACTCAAATTGGCTGACTACTATCGGCACACTTACGACAACAAGCCGGAGTGGCAGGGGCTGTAGACGGTAAGATGTTTGGCATGACTACGCTTCCTCCGGATCCATTCGAAAACGACCCCATGCGCGAGCTTTCCGGAGCCGGAACGTCCACTGCCACCATTGAGCGCGAGGAAACGCGCCAGGAAGTGGAGCCCGGCGACCGTGAGCGGTTTTCGCACTACGTCCGCAAGGAAAAGATCATGGAATCGGCGTTGACCGGTGAACCTGTGATCGCTTTGTGCGGCAAGGTGTGGACGCCAGGACGCGATCCCCAGAAGTTCCCGGTCTGCCCGGAGTGCAAGGAGATTTACGAAGGCCTCCGCCCCGGCAACGACGGTGGAAAAAACGGCGGCCCGGACAACTCCAAGTAGTGGGCAGGAAGCAAACACAGGCCCAATCTGATCGTTACCGCTTTCCGGACCGCTGCGGCGTGTCCGGAAAGCAGGGCGTCGCCGACGCTGCCAGCTTGCGGGGGAAACCAGCATGACCGAAACACTCTTTGGTGGCCCCTCGCTGCCTCCCGCGTACCCGGAGCGCGCCGCCTGGGGTACCGCGCCCAAGCTTCGTGCCTGGCAGCAGGAGGCACTTGACCTCTACATGACGCGCAATCCCAAGGACTTCCTTGCCGTGGCAACGCCCGGTGCAGGTAAGACCACCTTTGCGCTGCGCATCGCCACCACGCTGCTGGACAGCGGGGTGGTCAACCGCGTGACCATCGTGGCGCCCACGGATCACTTGAAAAGGCAGTGGGCGGACGCTGCAGCCAAGGTCGGAATTGCCATCGACCCCAACTTCAAGAATTCCGACGGGCAGCACGGCCGTGGGTTCGTTGGGGTGGCCGTCACCTACGCCCAGGTGGCCAGCAAGCCGATGCTGCATCGAGCGAAGACTGAAGCTGCCCGCACCTTGGTGATCCTTGATGAGATCCACCACGGCGGTGAAGCTTTGTCCTGGGGTGATGGTCTCCGCGAAGCGTTCGATCCTGCAACGAGGCGGTTGTCCCTGACGGGTACGCCGTTCCGCTCGGATACCTCTCCCATTCCCTTCGTCGAATACGCCGAGGACCGTGATGGCATTCGCCGTTCCAAGGCCGACTACACCTATGGTTACGGCAATGCGCTGCGAGACCACGTGGTTCGTCCCGTCCTGTTCATGGCTTACTCGGGCCAGATGCGTTGGCGGACCAGCGCCGGTGACGAGATGGCGGCCTCGCTGGGCGAAGCCGCCGTGACCAAGGACATTACGTCCCAGGCCTGGCGAACGGCCCTGAACCCTACTGGCGAATGGATTCCGGCTGTCCTGGCTGCCGCGGACAAGCGCCTGAGCGAGGTCCGGCGGACGGTTCCGGACGCTGGTGGCCTGGTGATCGCTACGGACCACGACGACGCCCGCGCCTATGCGGGACAGTTGAAGAAGATCACGGGGCAGTCGCCCACAGTGATTCTTTCTGACGATTCCAAGGCTTCCAGCAAGATTGAAGAGTTCTCTGCAGGGGACAAGCGCTGGATGGTTGCCGTTCGGATGGTGTCCGAAGGCGTGGACGTTCCGCGCCTGTCGGTGGGTGTCTACGCCACCTCGACGTCCACCCCGCTGTTTTTCGCCCAGGCCGTGGGCCGCTTCGTGCGTGCCCGCAAAAGGGGCGAAACGGCGTCGGTATTCCTGCCTTCGGTCCCGCCGTTGATGATCCTTGCCAACACCATGGAAGCGGAGCGCGACCACGCCCTTGACCGTCCGGAGAAGGACGACGACGGACTCTTCAGCCCCGAGGAGAACCTCATGGCTGAAGCAAACCGGGAAGACAAGGCCTCGGACGAGCTCACCAAGGGTAAATTCGAAGCGCTGGACTCGCAGGCCTCCTTTGACCGTGTCCTGTTCGACGGCGGCGAGTTCGGTACGGGGGCCGACATCGGTTCCGATGAAGAGCTGGACTTCCTGGGCATACCGGGGCTTCTAGACGCCGAGCAGGTGGGCACGTTGCTGCGCCAGCGCCAACACGAACAGCAGTCGCGGAAGAAACGGCAATCACCCTTGGCGGCAGCCGCGTCGCCGGCGATCCCCGACCACCGCATGCTCATGGACCTGAGGAACGAACTGGCCAAGAACGTGGCCGCGTGGTCCGCCCGTACAGGAACGCCGCACGGAGTGGTCCACACCAAGCTGCGGGAAGTGTGCGGTGGCCCGGCTGTGGCCCAGGCCAATGAGGAGCAGTTGCAGGCACGCCTGCGTAAACTCCAGGACTGGTTCATAGGCCGGAAGTAGCCGGCCCACGTTTCAGCACGTATGCCAAAGGGCGCCGCGGTTGCGGCGCCCTTTGGCATTCATGGCGTCCAGGTCAGTTGTGTTCAACCTCGACGCCGGCTGCTTCCATCTCCTCGAATGCCTCGGTGAGGTCCTCGGCAATGCCGGCCGTGAGGTCCGCGATGACTGTGGTGCTGTATCCGGCCTGGACAGCGTCCAAGGCCGTGGACTTGACGCAGTAGTCGGTCGCAATGCCTACCACCACCACTTCCTCCACGTCGTGGCTCTGCAGCCAGTCGTCCAGGCCGATGGCCTCTTCATCGACGACTTCGGGCACCGCGGCCCCTGCTTTGAGGTCGCCGGAGGGAACGTCGTCTTCGGGCGCCAGGATGCCTTCGAAGCCGGAGTAGGCAGCGGTGAACTGCCCTTTGCGAAAATAGGCCTGGATGTACTCGGGGTCCAGGTCCTCGTGGAGCTCAGCCCCTTTGGTCCTTGCCCGGCAGTGCGGAGGCCACGAATCGACCATGTCGGGCTCGTCCGAGAAGTGGGCGCCCGGCTCGATGTGCCAGTCCTGGGTTGCAACGATGTGATCGAAGAGATGCTGGTTGGCATCGACGTATTCGGTGATGGCGCCGGCTACGGCTGCGCCTCCCTCAACTGCAAGGGTGCCACCCTCGCAGAAGTCGTTCTGGACATCGACGATGATCAGTGCCCTGGACATCAGTTCTCCTCATAGACAGTGGGAATGGCGGGCTCGCCACGTTGCAGCCGGTTGACGACGGCGGGTAGCTCAGCCATGGTTGCGGCGTGCCGTTCCTTGGCACGGACGACGCCTTCCGGGCCGGTCCAGCCGGGAAGGACCTCGCCGTTCTTGACGAACTGCTGGAGCAGTTGCCGGTCGTTGCCGTCGTCCTCGGGACGGTGGCCGATCCCCACGATTTCGTGGGTTGCCTTGCCGCGTTCGTTGAGCTTGCGAAGGGCGTATTTACGGCCCCCGACGCTGACCTTGTTCTTGGCTGCCTTGGCCACCGGGATGAATTCGCCGTCGTCGTTGGTCCGGCTCACCAGTTTGTAGACCATGCTGGCCGTCGGTGCGCCGGAACCGGTAACGAGGGATGTGCCTACCCCATAGGAGTCCACGGGGGCGGACTGCAGGGCCGCGATGGCGAATTCGTCGAGGTCCGAGGTCACCACAATGCGTGTGTTGACGTTGCCCAGGTCATCGAGCAACTGCCGGACCCACTGTGCCTGGGCGACGAGGTCGCCTGAATCCAGGCGCACCGCGCCCAGCTTGTCACCGGCAAGGTCGACGGCGGTCCGGACGGCTGCTTCGACGTCGTACGTGTCGACGAGCAGCGAGGTGCCCGGGCCAAAAGTTGCAATTTGGGCTTCAAAGGCCTCCCGCTCCGTGTCGTGCAGGAGCGTGAAGGAGTGGGCAGCAGTGCCCACGGTCTTGATGCCGTAGCGGCGTCCGGCTTCCAGGTTGGAGGTGCTGGCAAAGCCGGCAATCACAGCGGCCCTGGCGGCCGCCGTCGCGGATTCCTCTTGGGTGCGCCGGGAGCCCATCTCGATGCACGGGCGGGTGCCGGCGGCAGAGGTCATCCTCGAGGCAGCGGAGGCGATGGCGCTGTCATGGTTCAGGACCGAGAGGATGAACGTTTCCAGGATGCAGGCTTCAGCAAACGTTGATTCGACGATGAGGATGGGGGAGTTGGGGAAGTAGGCGTCGCCTTCGGCGTAGCCCCAGATATCGCCGCTGAACCTGTAATTGGCGAGGTAATCCAGGGTTTCCCGGTTGACCACGTTGTTTTGCTCCAGGAACTCCAGTTCGTCGTTGCCGAACCGGAAGTTGGCGATGCCCTCCAGCAATCGTCCAGTGCCTCCCACAACGCCGTAGCGGCGACCGTCAGGCAGCCGCCGGGCGAAGGCTTCGAACACTGATCGGCGATGCGCGGCCCCGGAGTGCAAGGCTGCCTGAAGCATGGTCAGTTCGTAGTGGTCTGTGTACAAGGAAGTTGCGGGGTGGTCCCACGACGTGGCTCTACTCACGAATTCACTCTAGTGCGAGCCGCCATAGAATGGACAGATGAGCCCTAGCGTTGCGTTTGGCACGGACATCGATGAGCGGACGGAAACTGCGGAGCAGTCGTCCACCGGTGTCCTGACCGCCCCTGATATCCCTTGGAACCTTGTGATCTGGAATGATCCCGTCAACCTGATGAGCTACGTGAGCTATGTGTTCCAGAGTTACTTCGGCTATTCGGAGTCCAAGGCGCACAAACTGATGATGGAGGTCCACAAGAAGGGTCGGTCCATTGTTGCCCATGGCAGCAAGGAACAAGTTGAGCAGCACGCCGTAGCAATGCACGGATTTGGTCTCTGGGCCACCGTGGAAAAGGCCGCGAGCGGCAATGAGACACCCGGAAAGGGCGGCCGCCAGCGTGGCTAAGGCATTCAAGTTTGGACTTAAGGGCATCACCGGATACCTGGAGCCGGCCGAGCGGGACCTCCTGCGCGGATTGTTGGACGACGTCATCTCCATGCTGGACTCCGATGCCCGGGACAATGAGGACCCGCTGGCGGCCTTGATCGGCTTGGATATGGACGTCAAGAAGCCGAGTGACCGTGCCCTTCTGCGGCTCCTGCCCAACGTCCTGAAGGACGACGACGACGGCTCGCTGGAGTTCCGGCAGCTCACCGAACGTTCTGTCCGGGAAAGCAAGGTCGGTGCCCTGCGGGCCACCGCCATGGGACTGGACAAGGACGAACTGGTCCTGACCCTCGAAGATGCCACCCGCTGGTCCATGGCACTGAACGATGTGCGGCTTGTTCTGTCCGAACGCCTGGACATCCGCGATGAGGCTGACGCGGAGCACATCCACAGCATGCAGGACTGGAGCCAGGCGGAGGACGTTGAGAGCTACTTGGCGTTGGTCTACAACTTCACGACGTGGCTCCAGGAGTCCCTGGTGCAGGCCATGATCTCCGCCAGGCAGGCGAAATCCTGATCCGCCCCGTGGGTTGGTGCTGCCGCCTTGTGACACATCAGACACGAGGCGGAGACCACAGGTAATGGCCGGACGCCATGGGAAGCCTTATTCTCGAATAATTATGACTTCAGCATCGGGCAGTTCACCAAGCGGCGCTTCAGCCAGTGGCGGCCACCTCAGCGACGGGGAAATCGTGGGGGCGCGCCCGATCGGTATTTTCGACTCGGGAGTTGGCGGGCTGACGGTAGCTCGGTCCATCATTGACCAGCTCCCCAATGAGTCGATCCTCTATGTGGGGGACACCGCCAACGGCCCCTACGGCCCGCTTCCGATAGCCGAAGTGCGGGCCAACGCCCTGGGCGTCATGGACGAGCTGGTGGACTCCGGGGTCAAGTTGCTCACCATTGCGTGCAATTCCGCGTCGGCTGCCGTGCTCCGGGATGCCCGTGAACGCTACACGGCCCGCTACGGTATTCCTGTTATCGAGGTCATCCAGCCGGCCGTCCGCCGCGCCGTCTCAGCCACACGCTCCGGCAGGATCGGCGTTATTGGCACCTCCGCTACGGTTGGTTCCCGGGCCTACGAGGACACGTTCGCTGCTGCACCGGACCTGACCATCACGTCCGCGGCCTGCCCGGCATTCGTTGAATTCGTGGAAGCCGGAATCACCACCGGCCCGGATCTTCTGTCGGCTGCCAACGAGTATCTGCAGCCGCTCAAAGCCGCCGACGTGGACACCGTTGTCCTGGGGTGCACGCACTACCCCCTGCTGACCGGGGTCATCTCGTTCGTCATGGGCGAAGACGTGACGCTCGTTTCCAGCGCCGAAGAGACGGCCAAGGATGTCTACCGTGCGTTGGCCAACCACGGTATCCAACGGACGGAGCCTGCAGCGCCCAGCCACGAGTTCATCGCCACCGGGGATGCGGCACATTTCGAAACCCTGGCCCGCCGCTTCCTGGGACCCGAGGTTCTTTCCGTCAAGCACGTTGACCATGTGGCTGCCCAGTACCCCACGGGGAGCCTGGCCCGGATTACCCCCGAGATGCTGGAAGCTGCCCGATCGGGATCCGGGTTGTCGCGACGTTCCTACTTCGTCCAGCCAGAGGGCAACGCTGCCTTCGGCTCGGGTGCGGCCATGGGACGTGGCCTGTGAAGTTGACGATCGTGGGGTGCACCGGATCTTTCCCGGGCCCCGGTTCGCCCGCGTCCTGTTACCTGGTGACGGCTCACGATGGCGAACGTGAGTGGAAAATTGTCATGGACCTCGGCAGTGGAGCCCTGGGCGCGATCCAGCGCTACACGGACCTTGAGGATATTGACGCGATTTTCCTGACCCACCTGCACCCGGACCACTGCATGGACCTTTGCGGCCTGCATGTCGCCGTCCGCTGGAAGCCAGGCGGTTGGGGTCGTGACAGGCTTCCGGTGTGGGGGCCTGCAGCTACCGCGGACCGGATGGCGACAGCCTATGGGCTGGACCTGGACCCTGGGATGCACGAGGAGTTTGACTTCACCAACTGGGCCGAACAAAAGCCCGTAACTGTGGGGCCCTTCACGGTCACGCCCTATTCCGTCAACCACCCGGTTGAAGAGGCATACGCCTTGCGTGTTACCGCTACGGAACCGGGCAAGGACGGCATTCCGGTTACCAAGGTCCTGACGTACTCCGGGGACACTGATTCCTGCCAGGGGCTCGAGGACGCTGCCAAGGGTTCGGATCTGTTTCTCTGTGAGGCGGCCTTCGAGGAGGGCCGCGACGACGACATCAAGGATGTCCACCTCACAGGCAAGCGGGCAGGCGAGGCCGCCGCCAACGCAGGGGCCAAACGGCTGCTGTTGACGCACATTCCCGTGTGGACCTCGCAGACCAAAGTACTCTCGGAGGCCAAGCCGGTATTCGGAGACGTGGCTGTGGCTGTCGCAGGGGTTCACTACACCATCTAGGTGGGCCGTCGTCGGGGGCCTGGTCGGCTTGGCTAAGCTTGGACCATGACTTCTGAAGCAACAGCCACACCCGTCATCCGCGCCGATGGCCGGACCCCCGACCAACTGCGCCCCATCAGCATCACCCGCGGCTGGTCCAAGCAGGCCGAGGGATCGGCGCTGATCGAGTTCGGCAACACCCGGGTCCTGTGCACCGCTTCGCTCACTGAGGGCGTGCCGCGCTGGCTCAAAGGAGAAGGCCGTGGCTGGGTTACGGCCGAGTACGCCATGCTTCCCCGTGCCACCAACACCCGATCCGACCGCGAGTCCGTGAAGGGCAAGATTGGTGGACGCACCCACGAGATCTCGCGCCTCATTGGCCGTTCGCTGCGCTCCATCATCGACACCAAGGCCCTGGGCGAGAACACCATCGTCCTGGACTGCGACGTCCTCCAGGCCGACGGCGGTACCCGTACGGCTGCGATCACCGGCGCCTACGTGGCCCTCGCGGAAGCCATCCGCTTCGCCCGGGAGAACAAGCTCATTGCCCGCAACGCCGAGCCCCTGGTGGACACCATCGCGGCCGTTTCTGTCGGCATCATCGACGGCGTCCCCATGCTGGACCTGCCCTACGTTGAAGACGTCCGCGCTGAGACCGACATGAATGTGGTGGTGACCGGTTCCGGCAAATTCGTTGAAGTGCAGGGCACCGCTGAGGGCGCACCTTTCGATCGCGACGAACTCAACGCCCTCCTGGACCTCGCCCTGCTGGGCACCACGCAGCTCTCGGCCATCCAGCGTGAAACGCTGGCGGAGGCTCCGTGAGCGCCGTAGAGCCAGGCGGACCCCGGCTGGTGCTGGCCACCCACAACAAGGGCAAACTGAAGGAACTGCGCGAACTCCTTCGGGGCCAGGTGCCAGGGCTCGACGTCGACACCCAGGTGGTGGACGCCGCTGCGGCGGGTGCCCCGGACGTCGCCGAAACAGGTGTCACCTTTGCGGAGAACTCCCTGTTGAAGGCCCGCGCGGTGGCGGAAGCGACCGGCCTGGTGGCCATTGCCGATGATTCCGGCCTGGCAGTGGACGTACTGGGCGGCGCCCCCGGGATCTTCTCTGCACGCTGGTCCGGGCGGCACGGCGATGACATTGCCAACCTGAACCTGTTGTTGGCGCAGCTCTCGGACGTTCCCGATTCCTTCCGTGGTGCGGCCTTTGTCTGCGCTGCTGCGTTGGCGGTACCCGGCGCGGAGGGAATCGACCACGAAACCGTGGAGTACGGCCAGCTTGAGGGCACGCTGCTGCGGGAACCCCGGGGCCAGGGCGGATTCGGTTACGACCCCGTGCTGCAACCCGCCGGAATGGACCGCAGCTGCGCCGAACTCAGCTCCGAGGAAAAGAACGCCATCAGCCACCGGGGCCAGGCGTTCCGGGCATTGCTGCCTGCCATCGTGGACGCATTGTCGGAGCCGCAACTGAAGTAAGCCTGTACACACGAAAACGAATGGCACCCCGCGCGGCGGGGTGCCATTCGTTTTTTGCTTGCTTGAGCGGAACGCCGGGCGGCCTTACAGCTCGCCGGTCTTGCCGCCGTCGTGCTCGTCGATGAATTCCTCCACCGGATCGGTACCCTGGGCGGCCGCCTTGCGTTTGGCGACGAATCCGCGGCCCACCTCGATCAGGATCGGAATCACGGAGATCAGGACGATGACTATGAAGATAATGTCGATGTTCTTGCCGACCCACTCGAACTGGCCAAGCCATGCACCGAGCAGGGTAACTCCGCCACCCCACAGGACGGCGCCAATGACGTTGAAGAGGAAGAACTTGCGCTTGTCCATCTGGGCCACGCCCACGATGACCGGCACGAAGGTGCGGATAATCGGCACGAACCTGGCCAGGATCAACGCCTTGCCGCCGTGCTTCTCGAAGAATGCGTGGGCGCTTTCGACGTTTTCCCTCTTGAACAGCCTGGAATCGGGCTTGTTGAAGATCGCGGGGCCGGCTTTCGCTCCGATGAGGTAGCCGGTCTGGTTACCCAGGATGGCCGCGACGATGATCAGGCCACACATGCCCCACAGGTTGAACTCAATGGCGCCTGTGGACACCAGCAACCCGGCTGTGAAGAGCATGGAGTCGCCGGGCAGGAAGAAGCCCACCAGCAACCCGGTCTCGGCGAAGACGATGGCGCAGACCAGCAGAACCACCCAGGGTCCCAGCGGTGAATCGCGCAGGAAGACGTCGGGGTTCAACCAGTCCGGCAGGAACGACGCCATGGCCGGCTGCACTGGGCCCGCGCCCCCGAAAGTGGATACGGCCATATCGCTTATCGCAGAAAAGATCACCCATTAAGCCTACTTGAAGCCAGTCCGCGGAAATTTCCGTAGGCAGGAACGGCTGCATGTCACCACAATCACCCATGCAATGGCCGCCCCGCCGCCCAAATCGGCGGGGGCGGACTTTTCCCGCTGTAATCTTGACCAGTGGCATTGGACTTTACGGCGATCGACTTTGAAACAGCCAACGGCTTCAGGGGCTCCCCGTGTTCAGTTGGACTCAGTAAGGTCCGCAACGGAGTTGTGGTGGAAGAAGCCTCATGGCTGATGCGCCCTCCGGAGAACCACGATCATTTCGAGTTCCACAACACGCGGATCCACGGTATCCGTGCTGAAGACGTCGCCGGGCGCCCACGGTTCGGGGACCTCTTTCCCGAAATTGGGGCATTCATCGGTGGGGACGTACTTGCCGCCCACAACGCGGCCTTTGACCTCGGTGTGATCCGCTCGGGCTTGGAGGTCTCCGGGCTGCCCGGGCCCGCCTACCACTACGTCTGCACCGTCATGCTGTCGCGTCGATGCTATTCCCTGGTGTCCAATTCCCTGCCGTACGCGGCAGAGGAAGCCGGGGTCCCCCTGGTAAACCACCACGACGCAGCCGAGGACGCCCGCGCGTGCGCCGGCATCCTGGTGGACATTGCCCGGCGCAACAATGCCAACAGTATCGCCGAACTCTATCTTTCCCTGGGCCTGAACCTGCCCCATCAACCGGCTTTCGATCCCGCGTTGGGCTTATCAAAAGCCACAGTCTCGGCGTTGGCCGCCAAGAACGGCAGTTCCCTGGAACGTGCTCTGGAAGGGGCCCTGGGCGGTCCAAGCGGCTGGTCGGCATGGCCGGAGGAGGGTCCCAACCCGCTGCCCAACCCCGCGGCCGAGCCGGGACACCCCCTTTTCGGCCAAACAGTGGTTTTCACCGGTGATCTTGCCATTACACGGCCGGAAGCCAAGTCCCGGGCCGCAGACATGGGGGCCCGCCCCGAAAGCCGTGTGACTGCTCGGACCACGGTGCTCATTGTCGGAGACGGTTTCGTTGCCGGGGACCTCCGCGCCGGCCGGCTCACGGGCAAGGCAAAGCGGGTCCTTGAACTCCACGCCAAGGGCCAACAGATCGAGGTAGTCTCCGAGGGCGAGTTCCTGCAGATGGTGGGCGGAGCCTGACCGCCAAACGGTCACACTGCGCAACATTGCTTCCCGCCGCTCCGGCAGCGCTCCTAGCCTTGGGTCATGACCAAACCAAGCTTTGCCCAAGCGCCGGCCCGCCAAGCAGCGGACACTTCCGTTGCCGGCCGAATTGATTGGCGTGCCGTGTTTGCCTTTCCCAATCCCGTCAACGAGTACGCCGCCCGGATTACGGCTGGGCTTGTTGTGGTGCTCGCTGTCGTGACTTTGGTGACCGGCTGGGGCTGGGGGTTGGTTGCCCTCGCCGCAGGTTTCTGGCTCCGCGTGCTTTTTGGTCCGCGGATTTCCCCGTTGGCCCTGTTGTCCGTCAAGGTCCTGGCTCCGCGGATTGGTCATGCCAAGCTGGTTGCCGGTCCTCCCAAGAGGTTCGCCCAAGGCATCGGGGCCGCCTTGACCAGTGCCGCCGTCGTGCTGTTCTTCACTGGCTTCCAGCCGGCTGCATGGATTCTGCTTGCTCTGCTGATCGTTGCGGCCTCGCTGGAGGCATTCGCCGGTTTCTGCCTGGGGTGTGCAATCTTCGGTTTCCTGCAGCGCCGTGGCCTCATTCCGGAGGACGTGTGCGAGGCCTGCAACAACATCACGCTTCGCAGAACCTAGCCCCGGCCTTCAGCCGGTGGTGACGGCCAGGAGACGGTCGGCCATTCCGCGGATGACCTCCGGTGCTTCCAAAGCCTCCAGCCAATCCGCGGGAAGGCACTTCTCGCCGTAGTATGCGCCGAGGATATTGCCCGCGATCGACCCGGTTGAGTCACTGTCGCCGCTGTGATTGATGGCGACGGCGATTGCGTTGCGGAAATGTTCTGCCGGTTCACTGCCACCCGTGGACAGGACGGCGTACAGCCCGACGGCGAGTGCTTCCTCAGCCACCCATCCCTCACCGAGTGCCGCGGTCAGTTCTTCCGGGCCGAGCGTGGTGGATTCCGCGGACAGTCGCAGGGCCGCGTTAAGCCTTTCACCGAGCTCGGGTGCCTTGGTGGGAACGGCGCTGACGTACTCAAGGGCGTCGACGGCGGCAGTATGGATGTCGCTGCCTGCCACGATGTTGTGGATCAGCAGGCTGAAGGCGGCCGCACTGAGCCGTGCCGAGGGGTGTCCATGGGTCAACGAGGCGGCGTCGGAGCTGAGCTTGTAGACCGCTTCACGGGAGATGTGGGGGATGAGCCCGAACGGGGCTGAGCGCATCACTGTGCCGCATCCTTTGGAGTCCGGGTTGACGGGCCGGGCTACTGTTCCCATGTCGCCGGTCGCCAAGCCGCTGAGGCAGGCGTTGCCGGGCGCGCGGCGATGCTTCAGCACGTCCTGGGAGTCAATCCACCGGGGCTGCGGCGCTGGAGCGGAGGACGAAACGGCGACATCCTGGGTCGCAAGCCAACGCAGGTAGGCGAGCCAGAGACAGGCGATCTCGTCCGCAGCTACACCGTCGTTCGCCCATTCGAGGGCTTCTACGAGCCCGTCAACCGTATACAGCGTCATCTGGGTGTCGTCCGAAAAGTGGCTGCCGCCGTCGAGCTGGGCAAACGAGGTCAGGCCGGCGGGCCCGAACCGTGCGCGAATGGCGGCAAGGGAATCGAACTCCACCTCGTAGCCCAGGGAATCACCCAGCGCCCCTCCCAAAAGTGACCCGTAAACCCGGGATTCGAAGGACGGAACGGCGGGGGAGGAAGCGTCAACACTCATGCCAGTAACTTACCGTGCCCGCAGGCCCCCGCTGATATGGTGGGGAAGCTGCCGGCACCGATGAAACCCTGGAGAGACAACGTGCGTGAACCTGCTTGGCGACGGACGGGCAAGACACCTGACTACAGGTTTTCGCTGGCCAACGAACGTACCTTCCTGGCATGGATCCGCACATCCCTGGCGTTGCTCGCGGGTGCGGTGGCGGTTGACCAACTGGCCCCCAATATCGCGCCAACACCGGTGCGCTTGGTTCTGTGTGTACTGTTGGCGCTCGTCGGGGCCGGGCTGGCCGCCTTGTCGTACCGTCGCTGGGGTCAGATGGAAGCCGCGATGCGTAATGACCGGGCCCTTCCTTTCTCCCGGGTGATGTTGGTCATGACCATCGTGGTGGCCGTGGCTGCCTTCGCCTTCGCCGTGTTGATCCTCGTGGCGCGTTGAGTATGGTCGCATTGAACAGGACGGAACCGTGAGCGTGGAAGCCCGGGATCCTGGCCTGCAACCCGAACGAACCACCTTGGCATGGCGACGCACACTGATTTCGCTGGTGGTGGTGGACCTTTTCATCTGGCGAAGCTGGCTGACATCGGAGCCTGCCGCCGGCAACGTCGTCCCCGGCGTGCCAGGGCTGGACTACCAGGGGCTTTGCGCTCTTATGGCCGCAGCGGCCACGGTAGTGCTCGCCGCCGTGGTGTGGGTCCGCTCACGCCAGCTCCAGGTCGGCAGCCACGCAGCATCGGCCCGGTTGGTCCTGGTCAGTACGCTTGCGGTGATGGGCCTTGGGGGCACCGCCATCGCAGCGATAGCCCTGGGCGGATAAGCTCGGAGGCGGGATTCAGCAACTGCCCAGATTCGGCTGGCAAAATGCTCAAGGACTCCGGACGTTCCGGCGAACCATGGGCACGCCACCGTGCAGCGCGATCCGCGGCAGGCCATACCGGCCTGCGCACCAACCGTAAGGACAACTTCTTCATGACCTCTCCTGTGCACGCCACCTCCGATCCCCAGCCGGGACTCATCGCCAGGCTGTCGGCTGAAGCTTTGGGCTCCATGTTCGTCGTGCTGGTTGCGGTCGGTGTCTCGATTTTCTCCAACCCTTCCGGTGCCCCGCTGCCTGCAGCACTGGCAACCGGCCTGACGGTTACCGTGGCGATGCTGGCTTTCGGATACGTTTCCGGCGGCCACTTCAACCCGGTGATCACCTTGGGCAATCTGATTGCGGGCCGCATCCGCGCCGTGGCCGCGATCGCATACATCGTGGCCCAGGTGATTGGCAGCGTCGTGGGTGCCGCCCTTGCATACTGCGTGGTGCTGACAGTTCCCGTGCTGACGGACGCCCGTGGAGCCTTCGGCTCTGTGGCTGCCGGTTATGGCGAACACGCCGCTGCACAAACCCAGATGGCCGGGGTCCTGCTTGTAGAGGTTATCGGTTCGGCACTGCTGGTCGCCGTGTTCCTTGGCGCTACTTCGGGCCGCCGCGCACTGCCTGCAGTGGCACCTTTCGCAGTAGGCCTTGCCACTGCGGTCCTGCTCCAGTTCGGACAGGTCCTGGGCAACCTTCCGTTCAACCCTGCACGCGCCACGGGGCAGGCGTTCTTCAGCCCGTCCTGGGCCTTGGATGGTTTGTGGCTCTTCTGGGTGGCTCCCTTGATGGGTGCCGCGCTCGCAGGTCTGGCATTCAGGGGCTTCCAGGGTTTCTCTGCCGGCAACCGGGGTGCCGAGGCAAGCTCCGTGCTGGCGGATGGCGGGGTCAACGATTCCTTCGACGCTGAGGCCGACCCCACCGAGGACGTTGCAGTGACCCGTGATGCGAAGGGCAGCGAGGATGAAGGCAGCACACCGGCCCGTCCGGCTCCGGCTGCTCCCGTCGCCGACGATGACGCACGCGACTTTTTCGAGGGCAAGAAAGGCTAGCGGCCGGACAGGATCGACGGCGGTCGGCTCGCCTCCGCTTTAATGTCGGTGCTCCCGGATAACTTGAGAATATGCGGTTACTCCATACTTCCGATTGGCATCTTGGCCGGTCTTTCCACGGCGTTGGCATGCTTGAAGCCCAGCGCAACTTCGTGGACCAGCTGGTGTCTTTCGTCGAAGCCAGGTCCGTTGACGTTGTCCTGATTGCCGGTGACGTCTATGACCGCGCGCTGCCTGGATTGGATGTCGTCAAGCTGCTTGATGAGGCTTTGGTGCGCATTACCCAGGCGGGGGCCAAGGTTGTGCTGACCAGCGGCAACCACGACTCCGCGATCAGGCTGGGCTTCGCCTCACGGTTGTTGGAACGTGGGGGAGTGCATTTGCGGACCCGGATCGAGGACCTGGACGTACCTGTCATGTTGCCTGCAGGTCCGGACGGCCAAGGAAACCCTGCGACAGTGGCCATTTACGGCATTCCGTTCCTTGAACCGCGGCTCGTGGCTGAGCGGTTGGAGGCCCCCAGCGCCACCCACTTCGAGGTCACGCTCGCTGCGGTGGAGCGCATCAAGGACGACGTTGCACAACGCCGCGTTTCCGGGCCTGTTCATCCGGTGGTGCTGGCCCATACTTTCGCCAGCGGCGGTATCACCTCGGAGAGTGAGCGGGACCTGAGTATCGGCGGCCTGGGCGCCGTCCCGCTGGATCTCTTCGAGGACTTTTCGTATACCGCGCTCGGTCATCTCCATGGCCGCCAGGAGCTGGCACCCCACGTCCGTTACTCCGGTTCACCCTTGGCCTACTCGTTCTCGGAGGCCAGGCACCACAAAGGCGCCTGGCTGGTGGAGATCGGTGCCGATGGCGTGCCGGACATCCAGGAAGTCCTATGGGAGGCCCCCCGGACACTCGCCGTGTTGAGGGGAAAGCTCGAAGACCTGCTGGGGTCCGCGGAGCATGCGTGGGCGGAAGCTGCGTACTGCCACATCACGTTGACGGACGCCCAGCGGCCCGCCCAAGCCATGGAGACGCTGCGCAGCCGTTTTCCAGACACCCTGGTCCTGGCATTCGACCCCGAAGGCGCCGAAGCCCGGTCCAAGACCAGCTACAGCACCCGGCTTGCCGAGGCTGAGGACGACCTCGGAGTATGTTGCGGCTTCCTGGACCATGTCCGCGGCCGTACCGCAGGCGAGGCCGAAGAAACTGCGCTGCGGGAAGCCCTTGAGGCCGTTCGGTTGGAGGAAGCGGAGCTGTGAGAATCCACCGCCTGGACATCGAAGCGTTCGGTCCTTTTGCGACCCCGCAACACATCGACTTCGACCAGTTGAGCTCCCAAGGACTCTTCCTGCTCAATGGCCCCACAGGAGCCGGCAAGACGAGCATCCTGGATGCCATCTGTTTCGCCCTGTACGGATCTGTGCCCGGCGCCCGCCAGGAAGGTAAGCGGCTTCGCAGCGACCACGCGGCACCGGGGGCCGAACCGCGCGTGGTCTGCGAATTCACAGCCCGCGGCAGGCGTTTCGAGGTAAGCCGTTCTCCGGCATGGGAACGACCCAGCGCCCGTGGCCGCAAGGGGTACACAACCCAGCAGGCCAAGACACTTCTCCGGGAACGCATCGGGGGCACGTGGGAGGAAAAGTCATCCAGGAATGACGAGGTAGGTGCCGAGCTCTCCGACGTCCTGGGGATGGACCGGGACCAGTTCACCCGTGTAGTGATGCTCCCCCAAGGGGACTTTGCAGCCTTCTTGAGGTCAAAGGCCGGCGACCGCCTGGACCTCCTCCAGAAACTCTTCGGCACTCAGCGGTTCGAGGCCGTCGAACAGCAACTCGCCCAGCAAGCGGCGGCAGCAGCCAAAGAGGTTGGGGAGAACGCATCGGGGCTCCAGATGCTGCTGGACAGGATTGCCTCAGAACAGGCACAGTTGGGTGTTTCCGGCGCCACGGGGGAGGATGCACCGGGTGACCACGACGGGCCTGTCCTTACCGCTGGAGAGACACCCCAGGCGGACAACGAGGACCCTGAGGCTTGGCTCCAAGCTGTCGAAGAAGACGTTGAGGCCGAACGGAAACGCCGGGAGGCCGCCGCCACCGAAGCGGAAACGCGATCCGTCCGGTACGCCGAGGAATTCAAGGAAGGCGAGGAGAAGTCACTGCGGCATGCCCGCCTCGCTGCCGCCTTGCAGCGGAAGATCGTGGCTGAATTGGCGGCACCCCGGGCGCTTGAGAACAGGGAAGCGCTGGCAAAGCACCGTCGTGCTGCCGTTCTCAGCGGCCAGCTCGACGCTGTTGGATCTGCGATCCGAAAGGTCGATGCCGCTGTTGAACGGGTGGCAAAGGCTCGCGGCAAACTGGCTGCGGCGGGCGTCGCGACCGAAGATCCCACAGTGGCCCTGGATAAAGCGAAGGCGTCGCACGCGGTACTCCAGGCCCGGCTGCCGGACGAGCAACGCATGGAGGAAATCGCCGGACGCCTCGCTGCCAAGGGGACTGAAGAGACAACCCATCTGGCTGCGGCGGCGAAAGCAACGTTCTTGCTGGCTCAATTACGCGAAGAAGCCTCGACGTTGGAGTCAAGGATTGAGCCGCTGGAACCTCTCGCTGCCCACCTCGCAGACCGGGAACGGGATGCCGCGTCAGCAGCCGAATTGGTAGGCATCGTAGCCCGCTATTCCACCGCAGCCCACGAACTCGACACCCTCAACGGCCAACACCTCCAAGCACGGTCAGCGTCGCAGGATCTTCGTCAGCGCTGGCTTGATCTCCGCGAGCTCCGCCTCGCCAACGCCGCAGGGGAGCTTGCCGCGGCGTTGGAGAACGGGAAGCCGTGCGCCGTCTGCGGCAGTGCGGACCATCCGCAGCCTGCAGCAGCTGCGCGCTCGGCCCTGTCTCTGGCCCAGGACGAGGAAGAAGCCAGGCAGCTTTTTGAGGGCAGCGAGAAAGCCCTGGCAGAGTTGGCCGGGCACGTTTCCGCTGCGGCCCAGGTTGTCGCCGGTTTGGCGGCCCAAGGCGGTTCACTTGACCTCGCCGAGGCTAAGGCCAGCCTTGTGGCGGCTGAGGCTGCTGCGCTGGAAGCCCGGATGGCGTCCACCTTGCTGGCGGAGCTGCGGGGCGAGCATGAGACCCTCAGCAAACGAGTGGCACAAGTGCAGGAAGAACATTCCGCGTCAGTCGGCGCGGCAGCGCAGGCGGCCTCGAGTGTCCAGCTTCTTCAGGAGCAATACGATGCCCTGACAGCCGAGCTGGCAGGTCTAAGGGGGGATTTCCCCAGCCTGCGTGAACGTCTGGAAGCGCTGTCCAGGGAAAGTGCCCTCCTCCAGGAGGCTGTCGAAGGGGATCAGGAGCTGGAGGGTGCCCGGCGTGTCATGAGCGAGGCCGCAACCGCTCTGGAACGCGCGCTGCCCGAATCAGGGTTTGCCTCCGCTGAAGAAGCCCGTCGTGAGTTGTTGTCCCCTGCCGACGTCGTTGGACTTGAGCAGGACCTCGCCGATTTCGACGCCGAAACAGCGAAGCTGGACGAGCTGTTTGCCAGCGAAGAACTGGTCCTGGCCGGCAAGGAAGCCAGCATCGGCGAACTGCCCATGCCTGAATCCGAACGCGCGGAAACACGGCTCCGTGCTGCCAAGGCCGCAGAGGATGCACGGTCTGCTGCCCTGGCTGCAGGGCTCGCGGGCAAGTCGGTTGAGGCCATTCGCCGCTATCGGGCGGAATACCGTTCCCTTGCCCAGGCCGCTGAAGAACCGCGCAGGAAGGCCCGGGTGCTTGCCGGGCTGGCTGAAACAGTGCGGGGAGCCGGGGACAACAGTTACCGGATGAGCTTGAACACCTATGTTCTTGCTGCTCGTTTGGAGCAGGTGGCCGCCGCCGCCTCCGAAAGGCTCGTTGCCATGAGCGATGGCCGCTATACCTTGCAGCACACCGATGCCAAGGCTGCGCGGGGCGCGAAGTCCGGCCTTGGATTGGAAGTAGTCGACGAATGGACCGGCCAACATCGTGACACGTCCACGCTTTCGGGCGGTGAATCCTTCATGGCCTCGCTGTCCCTGGCGTTGGGGCTCGCGGATGTCGTCCACCACGAGGCAGGTGGAGTGGACATTGAAACGCTCTTCGTCGACGAAGGCTTCGGCAGCCTCGACGAGCAAGCGCTCGAGCAGGTCATGGACGCTTTGGAGGGACTACGCGACGGCGGCCGGGTCGTCGGACTGGTCAGCCACGTTGCGGAGATGAAGCAGCGCATCACCAGCCAGCTCCAGGTGGTCAAGGGGCGCCATGGTTCCAGCGTGCGGATCGCCGAGGTAGTTCCCACATGACCCATATCCGATAGACTTAACCCGTTACACCGGGTCGCGCGCATCGGGAGGAGGGACGATGCGCACCTTTTAGCGAACCCGGATTAATGGAAAAATCTTCTGTGGCCTCCGAGCCCTTGTCATTGGCGCCAGCACGTCCCTCACGCCTGCCAGGCCGTTTCGCCCGGCTTCCCGAACTGGCTGGACCCGGCTTCCTGCCTTTGGGTCTTTTCGCCCGGCTCCCCTTGGCCATGCTTACCGTGGGTACCTTGACCTTGGTGACAGCCGTCAGCCATTCGTACGCGATCGGCGGGATGGCAGCCGGAGCCGTCGGCATCGGCTCTGCACTGGGTGCTCCGGTCCTGGGCTCCCTGGCTGACCGCGCTGGCCAACGCATCGTGCTTGTCGTTGCGGCCATCGTCAACACCTTGGCCGTTGCCGGACTGCTTGCCGCGGCCTACTTCACTCCCGGCTACGAATCGGCGGCTGACGCGATCGCCGTCCTTGTCGCCGCGTTCCTGGCTGGCGCGAGCTGTCCCCAGGTAGGTCCCATGGCAAGGGTCCGATGGATGGCGCTGACCACACGGAATCTTTCGCCTGCGGCAGGCAGCGGGGGCAGGTGCGTCGCGGCCAACCGAACCGATCTTGATACTGCCCTGTCCTACGAGGGCACCGCGGACGAAATCACCTTCGTCCTTGGTCCCGCCTTGGTGGGCGTCCTGGCGAGCATCGTAGCCCCTTGGCTGCCCCTTGCCCTGGCTGCTGTCATGACCATCACCCTCGTTCCTGCTTTTGCCGTCCATCCCAGCCAACAAGCTGTGGTGCCGGCCCCACGAAAGGCGCGTACCGGCGTCGTACCCGCCGCAGGGCAAAGCGGCGGAGACCAAGTTCCACAGCGGCGTAACCGCTGGGCCGGTGCCGTGGTTGCCGTTCCGGTCCTGGCCATGGTCTGCATGGGCACCTTTTTCGGCGCGACCCAGAACGCTTTGAGCGCGTTCTCGGCGCAATACGCGACAGCCGAGATCGCCGGGCTTCTGTACGCGGTCATGGGCATGAGCTCAGCGGTTGCGGCGTTGTCTGTCGCTTTCTGGCCGCAACGGTTCAGCTTGGCTGCGCGCTGGGTAGCCGCCGCCCTGGCGATGTCGGTGTTGTCGTTGCTGTTGCTGCTCCCGGCCGGAATCTGGCCCATGGTCCTGGTGCTGCTGGTCCTTGGCATTCCTGTGGGACCGGTCATGGTCACCGTCTTCAGCATCGGTGGTGTGGTGGCACCTCCCGGCCGGATGGCGACAGTGATGACGGCGCTCGCCAGCGGAATCGTGGCGGGCACCGCACTTGGCTCCTACCTGGCCGGGCAATTGGCCCAAACCCAGGGCTACGGGGCGGCGTTCGTGGTTTCCATGGGCGCAGCAGCAGGTCTTTTCATGCTGGGCGTCGTCACGTTCCTGGTGATGAAGCGTCGGCCCCAGGGTTGACCTTCCAAGCCCCGACGTTAGGGCTGGTCACGCTCCGGCATTGCGGTACCCGGTGGGCGAGTTGCCGAAAGCTGCCCTGAAGATGCGGCTGAAATGGGCTGCGTCAGTGAACCCCCACCGCGCTGCGATGGCCGTGACAGGGCGTTCTGCCAGCACCGGATCCATCAGGTCGCGGCGGCACCGCTCAAGACGCCGTTGCCGGATCGACGAAGCCACCGTAGTGCCGATCTCCTGGAAGAGGTCGTGCAGGTGGCGGGTGGAGATGTAGTGGGCTGCGGCGATGGTTCCGGGGGAGAGTCCGGGATCGCCGAGGTTGGCTTCGATGTAGTCGTGGATGCGGCCCAGCAACAGCAGGTGGGGATCGCGGCCCGTCTCGATCATTTGGTCGAGTTCGCCGTTAAAGAGCGTTGTCACCAGGTCCAGGGCATTGCGGACCAGCCGCAGGCCGTTGGTGCCGGACAGGGCTTCAAGGTTGTCGGCCAGTTTCACCAGGAAGGGGCTGATGAGTTCGCCGAGCCCCTCGTCACCGGGAATCCGCAAAGCTGTCACATGGCCCATGGCTTCGGCCGGCAAGTCCAGCAGGACGTGAGGGAACATCAGCACCAAAGTGCGGAAGTCGTCGTCGAACGTTAGCTGGTACGGGCGTGAGGTGTCGTAAATGGAGAGGTCGCCGGGGCGCAACACGGCTTCGCGTTCGTCCTGCACCAGGCGACCGGACCCACTGAGCTGGATGCTGAGTTTGAAGAAGCGGCCGGTGGACTTGGCTATCAGCTCAGGAGTGCGGAGGACAGCATGGGGTCCGGCGGTGACTTCAACTACGGAGATCTGGCCAAGGACACGTGCCCGCATGGTTCCGTGGAAGGCTGAGTTGCGTGGGCCTTGGGCCAGCAACGGTACGAAGGAGGCGGAGATTGCCCTGCTCCACTCCTGGAACGACTCCGCCACGATGGTTTCCACGGTTGCGGGGCCGGTTTCGGCCGCGACGGTCATCAAACTCCCTTTCAGAGGCCCGCGGTGACGCTGCGAGTGGGCCGGTAAAGCCGGCATTGCGGGACGTGAGCTTGCCCACGATTCTACACCGGGGAACATATGGCCCTGTGCCTGCGTCCAGCGACAAACACCTTGCCGTGTGAGACAAGTCACGCAGCGGCGCGGCGGTGGAAGATTGCGGAATGACAGACACCGTGCCGCGCTCTCTCCCCGCGGCACCGAGGCAGGAGCACACTATGAGCGTGGACAACCCCGTCAAGGGCAGGACCCCCGCAGCCGCCGTCACCAAGAAGCGGCTGGGCGTACCAGCAGTGACCTTTATGATCATCGCGGCCTCCGCGCCGCTGACCGTCCTGGCGGGCGGAGTAACCACCACGTTCGCCGTCACGGGGGTGACCGGCGTCCCGCTGTCCTTCCTGCTCCTCGGCGGAATCCTGGCGTTGTTCGCTGTGGGCTACGCCGCTATGAGCCGCTACGTCACCAACGCCGGCGCGTTCTACGCGTACATAGCGCAAGGCATTTCCAGGCCGGCCGGAGTGGGCGCTTCCCTGGTTGCCCTGATGGCCTACAACCTGATGCAAGTGGGGATCTACGGACTCTTCGGCTTCACAGTTTCATCACTCCTGTCCGCGCGGCTGGGCATCAGCGTTCCTTGGTGGGTGCCCGTACTGGTGTGCATCGCGATCGTGGGCTGGCTGGGCGTGAACAGGGTGGACTTGTCGGCCAAGGTCCTTGGTGTCCTGGTGGCCCTCGAGTTCCTGGTGGTGATCGTGTACGACATCATCAGCCTCGCCGTGGCCCCTGAGGGCATCAGCGCAGCGACCTTCAGCCCTGAGAGCCTGTTCGTTCCCGGCATCGGCGCGGTACTGTCCTTCGGCATCGCCGCCTTCATGGGTTTTGAATCGGCAGCTATCTACGGCGAGGAATCCAAGGACCCCCAGCGGACCGTCGCCCGTGCCACCTTTGCCGCCGTGGGCATCATCGCCGTCTTCTACGCGGTATCTGCCTGGGCGATGACCGTAGGAACGGGGCCTTCAGCTGTCATTGAGAACGCGGCAACCTCCGGCCCTGACATGATCTTTGCCTTCCTGGGCGCGAATGGCGGCGTGCTGCTCAGCGACATCGCCCAGGTCCTGTTTGTCACAAGCCTTTTTGCCGCGCTCGTCAGTTTCCACAATGCAGTGGCGCGCTACTTCTTCTCCCTGGGCCGCGAACGGGTCCTTCCGGCCGCGCTGGCCAAGGTTCGCACGCAGAGCGGGGCACCGTTCGCCGGTTCCTTGGCGCAAACGGTGATTGCCGTCGTCGTGACCGTTGGGTTTGCCATCGCGGGATCGGGCTCCGAGCTGGGCGAGCTGTACCCCGTGCTGACCATGTTCACGTGGTTGACCAACAGCGGCGCCATGGGCCTGGTGCTGCTCATGACCGTGGTCTCTGTTGCCGTGATAGGTTTCTTCCGCCGGCAGCAGCATGGGGCAAGCCTGTGGGTCAGGGTTGTCGCCCCGGGCCTGGGTTTCGTTCTCCTGGCTGTGGTCTTTGTGCTGATCGCCACCAACTTCAACGTCCTGCTGGGCCAAACCGAGTCGACACCAGCCACGTTTGTCCTGCCCGCGCTGGTCCTGCTGCCCGGCGTCGTGGGCATCGTCTGGGGCCTGCGCCTCAGGCGCTCGCAACCGGCACTCTACGCCCGGATCGGCCACGGCGCCGAAGACTGACCCTGATCTGCCAAGAAAGCCCCGGCGCGCATTCCGCGCCGGGGCTTTCTTGTGCCGTGGCTGTTCCTGGGGTTAGAGCCCCTTGGCCGGGTCCAGTTCGGGGCTGTGCCGGGTCATGCTGATCAGGCGGCCGTGCGCGCCGAACGTGAAGTGCACGGGGGTGGTTCCTGCCTCATCCCAGCCGAACAGGCTTCCATGGGAGCGGATGGCGTTCGGGTCGCGGTGGTCGGCAATGGTGACCGAGCCGCACGGAATGACCTTTTCCCGCCACGTGAACACAAAAATGCCGGGGCGGATTTCGAAGACGGTGTTGGAATCGGTGTCTGCCAAACCGCGCTCCGGCCCTGCCAGGCATTGCCAGGTGTACCAGGTGGGGCTGAGGTAAATGTGCTCGTAGGCGTGCGATCCGCTGTAGACCCATTCAACGCGGCGGCCGATGAGCCCGGTGCTTTCAGCAATGTCATTGCCGGTTACCTGGTATCCGCCGAGGGTTCCGGGCCGGAAGTCGTGACGGACATCAACACTGGAGGCGGTGGCGGTGCCAAGTGCGGCGCCGATGTAGAGTGCGCGGCCGTGGGAAAGGTCCAGGATGAGGGAAACGGCGAGTTCCGGGTCCCCGGCATCCTGCCATTGGGCGTAATACAGTTCCTCTGCCACGGCGAAGGCCTCGTACGCGGATGTGCTGTTGTGCCCCGCGGCTGACCATTGCACCTCTTTGTCGTCGAAGCTGAACGACATGGATCCGCCGGTGCTGTGCACGGAGAACTGTTGTCCCGCAAGGTCCTGGACGGTGGGGGCTTTGTTGGCGTCGAAGCCGGGTGCCAAACCCTCCAGCGGCAGCCAGTTGGAGGTGTCAAGAAGATTCAGGCTCATGGTTCCTTCTCAGTCTCGGAAGAAGGACGGGACACTGTGTCCGGTCCTTCTTCGAGTATTCGGTCCGGTCCCGGCTGCCGTCTTGTGCTGCCCGGCACGCTGCTTGGCGTGGAAGGAATGGTTCAGGCGAGTTGGCTTTCGATGCGCGCTGCGCTCGCCGCCAGTGCCTGGCCCACGGCGTCCGGATCCTGGTCCAGGCGGATGTAGACGACGGCGATCGCGGCCGGCCGTCCGCCGGGAACCCGGATGGGAGCGGCAATGGAGGACAGTCCGGCGATGACTTCGTCGTGGCTGGTGGCATAGCCCAAGCGGTGTGCCTCCCGGGCTTCTTCCCGGTAGGGGATGCCGGCTCCCACCTGCTGCCACCGTTCCTCGGTCATGGTGGATTGGATGGCGATCCCTGGGGCGCCCGTGCCAACGGGGTGCCGGCTGCCGGGATGCTGGGCGAGTGCCGCACCGGAGTGACGGGGCTCCACCGTTACCAGAGTGACGCATTCCTGGTGGTCCCAGACCGCCACGAACGCGGTCATGTGCAGTTCGTTTGCCACCTGTGTCAGTTCGGGTAGCGCTGCCGCTTGCAGGTTCCGTGACACGCCCCGGGCCAGCACGGCCAATCCCGGCCCGGGCTGGACCCGTCCGGAGTCGTCGCGGACCAGCAGTGAATGGTCCTCGAGGGTCCGCAGGATGCGGTAGGCCACCGAGCGGTGCACTCCCAGGGCCTCGGTCAGTTCCGCGATGCTGAGGGGACGCTCTGCTGCTGCCAGTATTTCCAGCGCACGGATCCCCCGGGAGAGGGTTTGCGACGGCGGCGCCTGGGTGGACGCGTCGGTGGTGCCCTGGGTGCCGCTGCGGGGATTCATGCGAACCATCCTATGTTGGACCGGCTTCGGCGCGTGCCTGTGCCTTGCGTCACAGCATGTAGTATCCTTTCCTAACTGACCGTTCTGTCGGTTTATGTACGTCACTCGCTGACCGCACCCTCACCCCACATGGAGTTCCAATGACCGCAACTTCCACTGTCGACTCACCGTCAGGCCCCAGCAGCAAGCGCGAAGAGCGCCGGGTGCTTGCCGGGACGCTGGTAGGCACCACTATCGAGTGGTACGACTTCTTCATCTTCGCCCAGCTCACGGCCACCTTGCTGGCTCCGTTGTTTCTTTCTCCTTTGGAAAAATCCAACCCGGGTGTAGCCCAGCTCCTGTCCTTCGCCACGATTGGCATCAGCTTCCTGTTCCGTCCGCTCGGGGCGTTCGTTGCCGGGCACTTGGGCGACAGGATGGGACGCAAGGCGGTGCTGGTCATGACGCTGGTCATGATGGGTGCAGCAACCGCCCTGATCGGTGTCCTCCCGACCTACGACACCATCGGGCTCTGGGCGCCGGTACTGCTCATCTTCCTGCGTGTCCTCCAGGGTTTCTCGGCTGGTGGCGAGTGGGGTGGAGCAGCCCTGATGGCCGTGGAGCACGCGCCTATCCAGAAGCGCGGCCTCTTTGGTGCCTACCCCCAGATTGGCGTGCCCATCGGCATGATCCTCGCTACCGGGCTGCTGTTCTTCCTGCAGTCGGGGATGTCCAAGGAGGCTTTCGCGGCCTGGGGCTGGCGCGTGCCGTTCCTGTTGTCGGTGGTCCTGATCGTGGTGGGGTACCTGATCCGCCGCGCCGTTGGCGAGAGCCCCGTGTTCAAGGAGCTTGCCCAGCGCAAGGCAGAAAGCAAAGCACCTCTTGGTGAACTCTTCCGCAGGAACAAGAAGGAAGTCGTCCTCGCCGCGCTGATCTTCATTGCCAACAACGCCGCCGGCTACCTGCTGATTGCATTCTTCATCTCCTACGCCACCAAGACCTTGAAGATGCCCGCACCCCAGGTCCTCCTGGCGACAACCATTGCTTCCTTCGGCTGGCTCATTTTCACCATGGTGGGCGGCTGGCTTTCGGACAGGATCGGACGCGTGAAGACCTTCCTCATCGGCTACGGCCTTGTCTTCGCCTGGATGATCCCCATGTTCGTGCTCATCGATTCAAAGGACATCCTGCTCTACGGGACGGCCCTGTTTGTCCTGACCATCGGACTCGGACTCTCCTACGGCCCGATGTCTGCGATGTACGCCGAGATGTTCCCGGCACAGGTCCGTTACTCAGGCATCTCCATCGGTTACGCGCTCGGCGCCATCCTTGGTGGTGCTTTCGCACCGCTGATTGCCCAAGCACTCCTGGATTCCACGAAGTGGTCGGGCTCAGTGGGCCTGTACATCATGGGTCTTTGCATCATCTCCTCGGTAGGCGTCATCCTCGCCAAGGAGACCAAGGGACGGCCCCTGGGTTACAGCGTCCACCACTAGGCTCTTCCGCTATCAGGCGAATCAAAAGGGTGCGGTCCTCTGGGCCGCACCCTTTTGATACGCCTCAGGTCTTGCAGCGTCACGACGGCGGTCAGCGGCGACCGCTGGCACCGGCAGCTTCCAGCTGGCTCACGACGTCGGCGTCGGAGAGCTGATCGAATCTCTCGTAGAAGGCGCCGACTGCATGGAACTTACCGGGGGTATGCAGGGCAAACACGAAGTCGCACACCCTGCCCAAAGACGTTGACGCCTCCAGTGATGCCACCGGAACGGCGGCCACCACCGTTTTGGCACCCCCGGCCCGGACGGCTTCCACTGCAGCGCGCATGGTGGCGCCGGTGGCGAGTCCGTCGTCTGCCAGGACCACGGTCTTGTCGCGGAGGTCATGGCTTGTGCCCGGGTACTG
Source organism: Paenarthrobacter sp. AR 02 (assembly GCF_021538675.1). GTDB lineage: Bacteria > Actinomycetota > Actinomycetes > Actinomycetales > Micrococcaceae > Arthrobacter. The sequence continues at coordinate 95,299 of NZ_JAJUKH010000011.1, read as the reverse complement.
CTTGGCGCGTCGAAGGAGCTCAGAGCGCTCGTGGGCTTCCACGGCGTCCAGGGCGGATTGGGAAATGCCGCGGGAAAGAATGAGTTCCTTGAGCGGCTTGTTGACGATCCGGAGGACGTCGCCCCGGGACCATGCCAGGGCGCCGAATGCGGTCTCGTCCCGGCCCGGAATGCCGAGTTTACGGACCAGTACGGCTCCGAAGGGCAGGTAAAGTTCGGCGGCCGCGGCGGCGGCCACGGGAATCCCCCCGCGGGCGAGGCCCAGGACGATGGTGTCAGGGCGTTCCCTGAGCTGGGGGAGACCTTCGGCCAGGCGGCGACCGGCTTCCGCACGGTCCTTGAAACGCATGCCCATCTGCTCCACTTCCACGAAATTCGTTGCATTCCCAAGCCTACCGTCCATGCCTTGCCGGGCGAGGCCTCCACTGAAAGCATGGCAGTGTGAACAAGCCCATCGGATACTGGATCAAGAGGCTCGACGCCGCGTTGGATGTCCAGTTGGACAGGACGTTGGCGCGGATCAAGCTCAGCAAACGTCAGTGGCATGCCTTGGGAACCCTCTCGGGGGGTGCCATGCTTCCTGACGAACTCGAGGAAGGCCTGCGACCGTTGTGGGGCAGCGATATCCGTTTGCGTGAGCGGGAGCTCGCTGCCTTGGTGGGCCGCGGTTTGATCACCATGGTCGATGACCGGCTGACGCTCAGTGAGCGGGGCCGGGAAACGTACCACGAGGCCCAACGGCTCGTCGAAGATGCCCGCCAGGACTTGTCCATGGGCATCGGCATCGACGAGTACGCCATGGCGCTCAGCGTCCTGGAGCGCATGAGTCTCAATGCAGAGCGGCTGGCCCGCTGACCTCAGCCAGCAGCACCAGCCGCCTTCCACCAGCCGCCTGCAAGGGGAGTCGGGCCTACACTCCCAGGAACTCGAGGGCAGCTTCCTTGAAGGCCCGGCTGGTTACTACATTGGTGTGCGTCCGGCCCGGAATCACCAGAGTCTCAACCATGCCACCGTGCTTGCCAGCAATGGAGGCCAGTTCCGGCATCGTCGCAGCACGTTCGTCCTTCTCGCCGGCAACCAGCAGGAGAGGCATGTGCGGGGCCGCCTCGGCCGGATCGAAAGGTTCCCCCTTGATGGCCTCGATGAGTGAGAGCAAGGCGAACAGGTTGTTGCTCGGCAGCATTTGCGCCATCTTCAGCAGTCCGGCCGTCGATTCGTCCGCGATGGGCGTGCCGTCGGCCAGGTGCCGTTGCGCGGCTGCGAGGTCGAAAGCGGCCAAAGGATCAGCCGAACTGGGCCCACCCAGGACGATCCGATGGACCAGGTCCGGCTGGGTCGCGCCGAACTCCCACGCCAGGCGGGACCCCAGCGAATAGCCGATGATGTCCAGCCCGGTGGACGGGTCGCCGTCGCGCAGCGGCCGGGCGCCGACGTCGGTGACTATCTGAAGGAGGTCCGCCCGGATGCGGCTGGGCGTGTACGAGTCCAGGTCCTCGGGGGAGTGGCTTCGGCCGTGGCCTGGAAGGTCCACGGTGATCGCCCTGCGGCCGGCATCCTGGAGGGCTGCAAGCCATCCGCTGTCCACCCAGTTCAGCTTACTGGAGGACGAGAACCCGTGAATCAGCAGCACCGGGCGTAGTCCGGCGTCGGCACTTGGCTCATGGACTTCCACGAACAGTCCCGGGTCTGTGCCCTCCACGGTGTGCCTGCTGTGTTCCACGGTGTGCCTGCCGGTCATGGTGTCAGTCCTCATCGAGTACGGCGCTCAGGCGGACCCGGCGCTTGGGTGCTTCGTCCTTCGGAACAGTGCCCACGATTCCGGCGGTGTCATCCGGAACCTCGAACACGATCAGCGGTTCGCCAACGTTGATGGTCTCACCGGGCGCCCCGTGAATACGCACCACTTTACCTGCCTGCGGGCTGGGCAATTCGAGGGCTGACTTGCTGGTTTCGAGCTCGACGATCGCCTGGTTGCGTTCGACCTGCTGGCCGGGTTCGACCAGCCATTCGAGCACGGTTGCTTCGATGAGGCCTTCACCGAGATCGGGAAGCGGGAAGGAAATTTCAGCCACGGCGGTACTCCAGTACTCGTTGGATCCCAAAGAGGATGCGATCGATGTTGGGGATGTATTCGTCCTCCAGGTCACCGGAGGGATAAGGGACGTCGAAGCCCGTCACGCGCTCCACCGGCGCCTTGAGCGTCGCGAAACAGCTTTGCGTAATCAGTTGCGCAACTTCGGCCCCAAGGCCGGAGGTGAGCGGCGCTTCATGGACGACGACGGCGCGCCGCGTCTTCCCCACGGATGTCGCCAGTGCTTCGGCATCGATGGGCTTGAGCCAGCGCAGGTCCAGCACTTCGATGTCGATGCCATCTTCGGCCGCCAGTTCAGCAACCTGAAGGCAGCGGGAGACCATGGCACCCCAGGCCACCAGCGTCAGGTGCCGGCCTTCCCTGGCCACGCGGGCGCCAGTGAGGCTTCCGGCGTCGTCCGTTCCGCCGTCGTGCGCGGCTGTGTCCTGGTCGGCGGACCCGACGTCCACCGGTCCCTTCTGCCAGTACCGGGACTTTGGTTCCATGAAGATGACCGGGTCCGGACGGCTGGCAGCGTACTTGAGGAGATGGTAGGCGTCGTGCGGGTTCGACGGCGAAACCACCTTCAGGCCGGGCACATGGGCGAACAGTGCTTCAAGGCTTTCGCCATGGTGCTCGGGGGCGCGGATGCCACCGAAGCTGGGGACGCGCAGCGTGATCGGCATGGGGAGCGTGCCGCGGCTTCGGTAGTTCATCCGGGCGATCTGGCAGACGATCTGGTTGATCGCCGGGTACGCGAAACCGTCAAACTGGACCTCCGGGATGGGGTGGAAGCCGGCCATGGCCAAACCAACGGACATGCCCAGGATGCCCGACTCGGCGAGCGGGGTGTCGAAAACGCGCGCCTCGCCGTGTTTGGCCTGGAGGCCGTCGGTGATGCGGAAAACTCCGCCGAGTTGGCCGCAGTCCTCTCCAAAGATCACCGTCTTGGGGTTCTCGTTAAGGATTTCGTCGAGGGCCCGGTTCAGGGCCTGCTGCATGGAAAGCTGTTGAATGCCGACGGCGGTGGTTGCCGTGGCCTCAGTGATGGTGGTCTCAGGCATGTTCGGACTCCTCGCGCCACGCGGTGGCCTGGGATTGAAGGGCGGGCGTTGGCTCCTGGAAGACCAGGCTGAACATCTCAGCGCCTGGGCGCGGGCCGAGGTCTGCGATCCCGGCCCGGATGGTTTCCTCTTCCTCGGCTGCCTTGCGCTGAGCCTCGGCGAAGAAGGCCTCGTCGGCCACCCCGTCCGCGAGCAGGCGCTGCTTGAAGCGTTCCAGCGGGTCCTCGCCCGCGCCGAGCCGTTCCTCATCGAGCGTGCGGTACCTGCCGGGATCGTCTGCGGTGGAGTGCGGGCCGCGGCGGTAGGTCATGGCTTCGATCACCACGGGGCCGTTGCCGGAGCGGCAATGTGCGAGGGCCGAACGGGTGGCTTCGAAGACTGCCACCACGTCGTTGCCGTCCACTTGGAGTGACGGGATGCCGTATCCGGCGGCGCGGGCGGCGACGGAACCGCCGGCAACCTGCCGTTCGGTCGGGACGGAGATGGCCCAGCCGTTGTTCTGGATGAAGAACACCACCGGGGCCTTCATAACGGCTGCGAAGTTCATGGCTTCATGGACGTCACCCTGGGATGAGGCGCCGTCCCCGAAGTACGTCACGGCAACCCCCGTCTCTTGTGCTCCGGCAAGGGTTTGGCCATGCGCCCATCCGACGGCGTGCAGGACGGAACCCGCAACCACTGCCTGGATGGGTGCGAACCTGGATTCCAGCGGGTTGTACATGCCGCCGTGCCAGGTTGCCTTGTGTGTGGACATGTAGCCCACCATGTCCACGCCCATGGCGCGGGCAACGCCCATTTCGCGGTAGGTGGGGAAAACGAAGTCGCGGGCGCGGTCCACGGCGTATCCGCTGCCCACCTGCGCGGCCTCCTGGCCAAGCTCGGGGGCGTAGCCGGGAATGATGCCCTGGCGCTGCCAGGCGACTGCGGCAGTGTCGAGGTGGCGGACGGCAGCCATCAGGGTGTACAGCTCACGGAGTTGATGGTGGGTGAGCGGGGCCGCATCATCATCGAGTGCGGCCAGCACAGGTTTGAGAGTCATGGCTGTGACCCTAGTCACCGCGCTCGACTGTGCGCAATCAGCTCACTTCAAACGGAACATTTTGTACAATTTGGGCACACGCAAAAGCCCTGCACAGTACAAACTGTGCAGGGCTTCTGGATGCTTGTTAGCAGGGGGCTTTTAGGCGCCCGCTGCGGCCTTGGCGGCTTTTGCCCTCGCGTTGAGGAAGCAGCCGGCAGCAATGGCCAGGATCAGCAGGAAGGTGCCCACCAGTTGGCCAGCGCTTTCGGGGTTGGCGAAGCCCACCACAAGGATGAGGCCCAGCAGGACCAGGCCAATGATGGTGAGGTAGGGGAAGCCTTTCATCCGAAGCGGCAATTCGGTTCCCTCCCGGTCCGCCCTGCGGCGCAGGATGAACTGGGACACCAGTGCGGTGCCCCAGACCACCAGGCAGGTGGAGCCGACCAGGTTCAGGAGCGCCGGCAGGATCTTGTCCGGGAACAGCAGTTCCAGGATGGTTGCGATGAAGCCGAAGGCAACTGAAACGCCGACGGCGGCTACCGGAACCTTCGAAGCGCTCAGGCGGGACAGGAGCCGGGGAGCTTCCCCGCGCTCGGAGAGGGAGAAGATCATCCGCGAGGCACCGTAGAGGTTGGCGTTCAGTGCCGAGAGCAACGCCACAACAGCTACCAGGGTGATTGCTGCGCCTGCGCCGGGAATCCCTGCGAGGTCCAGGACTCCGGCGAACGGGGACTTCAGGCCTTCTGAACCTACGGGGAGGACGGCTGCGATGACGAAGACCGAACCGATGTAGAAAACAAGGATGCGCCATACGACAGTGCGGATCGCCTTGCCGACGCTGTGGGCGGGGTTTTCGGTTTCCGCGGCGGCAACGCTGACAATCTCGGTTCCACCGAAGGCGAAGATCACTACGAACAGTGCGGCGGCAATGCCACCAATACCGTGGGGAGCGAAATCCCCGAACGCGGAGAGGCCCGGTGAGGGTACGTTCGGCAGCCAACCAAACAGCAGCGCTGCGCCGATGAGCAGGAAGATGACAATTGCGGCGACTTTGAGGATGGCGAACCAGAATTCGAACTCGCCGAAGTTGCGGACGCCTACGAGGTTGATCCCGGTGAAGGCCACCATGAAGACCAGGGCCAGTATCCATATTGGGATGACTGGCCAGACGGAGAACAGCAACCCTGCCGCCCCGAGGGCTTCAGCGGCGATGACCACCACTAGCTGGAGCCACCAGAGCCAGCCGATGGTGCCGCCGGCCGTTTTGCCGAGGGCCTTTTCGGCGTAGACCGAGAATGCCCCGCTGTTGGGGTTCGCAGCTGCCATCTCACCCAGCGCCCACATGACGAGGATGATGAGCGTTCCGGCGACGAGGTAGGAAATCAGGACAGCCGGCCCGGCGGCCTGGACTCCCGCCCCTGACCCAAGGAAGAGGCCGGCGCCGATGGCGCTGCCCAGTCCCATCATGGTCAGCTGGCGCGGTTTGAGTGAGTGGCCGAGGCCGGCCGTTGATGCAGGAGCCGCGATGGACTTCGTTGTCATACGTGTCTACCTTCTATGGATTTCATGCTGGTTTGGCGTGCCGGCTTCATAGGCTTGGCACGCGGGCGTCGACGACGCAGCAAGAGCCGTGGAATAATTCTCGCAGTTTGTATGATACATCACTTTTTGCCGTGGCGATGTGATGGGTATGAAACCCAGGGGACAGGAACTTTGATGCTGGTCGATGCGCTTGATGCAAAAATTGTACGTTTCTTCACCGATTCGCCGCGATCTTCGGTGCTGGAGGCGTCGCGGGTGCTGAAGGTCGCGAGGGCTACGGTGCAGTCCCGGATCGACCGGATGATCGAAAACGGGGTCATAGGCTCTTGGGTGCCGCAGCCGGATCCGGCAAACTTCGGGTTCCCTGTAGTGGCCTTCTGTTCGGTGACCATCACGCAGGAAATCGGCCATGATGCGATCATCGAAAGCCTGGGCGCGATTCCGGAGATCATCGAGGTCCACACGGTCACGGGGAACTCGGACCTTATGGTCCGCATAGCCGCGAGGTCCAATCCCGACATGCAGAGGGTGCTCGATGCCATGATCGCCACGAAGTCGGTGGTCCGCTGTTCCTCGGTCATTGTGCTGAACAGCCACATTCAGGGGCGGACCCTTCCCCTGATGGAGGCGGCGGCCAAGTCAGTGTGACGCAAAGCATTTTGCGGGACTGCGGATTGAGTCGTACCATTAGTTCTAGTCAACATGACTTTAACTAAGATCCGATCAGGATTGCAGCGGCGACGAAGCGAGGTGAACGCCGTGAACACCAGCTCAGCCAATGTCGCCGAACGGCGGCTCGCGCCGCCGTCGTTGGCCATCTCAACGGTGATTTTCGCCCTCCGCCCCAGCGAGACGTCCGGCCGCCCGACGCTGTGGCTGCCGCTCGTCCGCCGGATCCGTGAACCGTACCGGGACATGTGGGCATTGCCCGGCGGCCCTCTGGCGCATGATGAGTCCCTGCAGGATGCAGCCTCCCGGAATCTGCGGGACACCACGGGACTAACCCCGCATTACCTTGAGCAGCTCTACGCCTTTGGCGGACTCCATCGATCACCGACCCAGCGCGTCGTGTCCATCGTTTACTGGGCCTTGGTGCAACCCACCGAGGCCGCACTGGCGGACGAGTCGGAGAATGTCCGGTGGTTCCGTGCCGACAAACTCGGCGAGCTGGCATTCGACCACAACGCCATCGTGGACTACGCGCTGTGGCGGCTTCGGAACAAGATGGCCTACGGGCCCATTGCCTACCACCTGCTGGGAGAGTTCTTCACCCTCGCCCAGGTCCGGGAAGTCTACGAAGCCGTGCTGGACCGCCAGCTGGATCCCGCCAACTTCCGCCGACACATCAAAGCCACACCGGAGATCGAAGAAACCGGTGAATACCTGCAAGGCGGAAAACACCGTCCGCCACGCCTCTACCGCTTCACCGGCACGCCCGGCCTCGGGCCAGATAACAGGAGTACACCATGAGCAGCGTCAACACTGCCGTCCAACTGATCACTCGCGAAGAAGCCGAGGAAGGGCTCTCCCGCGCAGGGTCCACGTGCAGCCCGGCATTGGCCAGGGGCCCATGGGAATACGACCTTGCCGAGGCACTCGCAGGCGAGCCGGCCTACGGCCCGGGTGCCTCCAGCAATGATGTCGCGCCCAAGGCCACGCCACGCCAGGGCCAGCTGCCGGAAGAGTACAAGAAAGCCTCCGACGCCGAACTTGACGCCCGCATCCGGGCCGCCAAGGCCGCGCTCGGGGATCGGGCGGTCATCCTTGGCCACTTCTACCAGCGCGATGAAGTCATCCAGTACGCGGACTTTGTGGGCGACTCCTTCCAACTGGCCAACGCCGCGCTGACCAAGCCCGATGCCGAAGCCATCATCTTCTGCGGCGTCCACTTCATGGCCGAGACTGCGGACATCCTCTCTACACCCGAGCAGGCCGTCATCCTGCCCAACCTGGCAGCCGGCTGCTCCATGGCAGACATGGCAGATGAGGACTCCGTGGAGGAATGCTGGGAGCAGCTGGAGGAAATCTTCGGCACCGGGCCGGATGCTGATGGCCGGGTACCGGTCATCCCCGTCACCTACATGAATTCCTCTGCCGCGCTCAAGGCCTTCTGTGGCCGGAACGGCGGTATTGTCTGCACGTCCTCCAACGCCAAAGTGGTCCTGGAATGGGCTTTCGAACGCGGACAGCGCGTCCTCTTCTTCCCCGATCAGCACCTCGGGCGCAACACAGCCAAAGCCCTTGGCGTCCCGTTGGAGCAGATGCCCATGTGGAACCCGCGCAAGGAACTCGGCGGCAACGATGAGCAGGCACTGCTCGATTCCCGGGTGATCCTCTGGCACGGTTTCTGCTCGGTGCACAAGCGGTTCAACGTAGGCCAGATCGAGAAAGCCCGCCAGGACTTCCCGGGCGTCAACGTGATCGTGCACCCCGAATGCCCCATGGAGGTAGTGGACGCAGCTGACTCCGCCGGGTCCACCGACTTCATCAAGAAGGCCATAGCCGCCGCCACCGAACCCACCACGTTCGCCATCGGCACCGAAATCAACATGGTCAACAGGCTTGCCGCGGAAAACCCGCAGCACACCATCTTCTGCCTCGACCCCGTCATTTGCCCTTGTTCCACCATGTACCGCATCCACCCCGGCTACCTCGCCTGGGTGCTGGAGGAACTCGTCGAAGGACGCATCGTCAACCGCATCACTGTGGACGACGCCGTACAGGACAACGCAAAGGTTGCCCTGGAACGCATGCTGGCCGCCAAGCCTGCCTAGCACCAGGCATTACCCCTAGCTGAAGAGAGCCTCGCATGACCACAGAGAGCGTTGCTGGAGGGCCCCGGCCCAAGCGGCTGATCGTCGTCGGAAGCGGTATCGCGGGACTGTACTCCGCGTTGCTGGCCGCGGAAGCGGGCGCTGAGGTGGTGTTGCTGACCAAGGGGGCCCTTGCGGACAGCAACACCTATTACGCCCAAGGTGGCATCTCAGCGGTCCTGGACGAGCCGGCGCCCGGGGATACGGTCGCCGCCCACATCGCTGACACCCTCAAAGCGGGCGCCGGGCACTGCAACGAAGAAGCCGTGCGGGTGCTGTGCACCGAGGCAAGGCTGGACATCGCCGGGCTGGAACGGTTCGGGGTCCGCTTCGACGTTGACGACGACGGCGACCCCGCCCTGGGCCTGGAAGCCGCCCACTCAGCGCCACGCATCCTTCACGCAGGCGGCGACGCCACCGGGGCCGGGGTTGCCGCCGCACTGATCCGGACTGTCCTGGACTTCCAGGCCGCCGGCAGGATCCGGGTGATCAGCCATGCGTTTGTCACGTCCCTGACCCAGGGCGTCGGCTTCGCTGGCGAGGTTCGCATCTCGGGTGCCGATTATATCCAGGACGGACGCCACCACAGCATCCAGGGCGACGCCGTACTGCTCGCCACAGGAGGCGCTGGGCAGCTGTTCGCGCAGACCACCAATCCTTCCGTGGCCACGGCTGACGGACTGGCGCTGGCGTGGCGCGTCGGCGCTGCTGTGTCCGATCTGGAGTTCTTCCAATTCCACCCCACGTGCATGGTCCGTGTCGGCATCGGCTGGGACTCATCGGGCAGCCAGAGCAGCACCGCCCCTTTGCTGATCTCCGAAGCAGTCCGCGGTGAAGGGGCCACCCTGGTGGACGCCACTGGCCACCGCTTCATGCCCGACTACCATCCGGATGCCGAACTCGCCCCCAGGGACGTGGTCTCACGCAGCATCGCCCTGCACCTGGCAAAACTCAACGACCCCAACGGCCACGTCTTCCTGGACGCCACCGTGGTCGAAGAGGCACGAGGGCAGGGATTTCTGGAAAAGCGATTCCCGACCCTCAGCAAACACACCCGGCAAGCCGGTATCGACTGGACCCGGGAACCCGTTCCCGTAGCGCCAGCCGCGCACTACTGGATGGGTGGGGTGGTGACCGACCTGCACGGCCGGAGCTCTGTTCCCGGTTTGCTCGCTGCCGGCGAAGTCGCTTGTGCCGGCGTGCAGGGTGCCAACCGCTTGGCCAGTAATTCGTTGCTTGAGGGACTGGTGTTCGGGCGGCGGGCTGTGAGTGCTTTCATTGGTTCGGCTGACGCGGTCCCTCTGCGTGCTAACTCGGCCGCTGGCGGCCTCGCTTTTACGCACGCTGCCGGGACCCCGTCAGCCGACGACGGCACGTCACCCGGACAAGCTTCGCGCTCCGCGTTCTCCAGGAGTGCGCTCCAGAAACTCATGACTGCCAAGGCCGGGGTCCTGCGTAACGGGGTTTTGTTGGCTGAGGCTGCCGAGGCTCTGGGTGAGTGGGAGAGTGGAGTGCTTCCACTGACTGTTCCTGACTCCCTTGAGGTGCGGGAGCATGAGGATGCGAACCTGCTGCTCGCTGGGCAGTTGCTGGTGCAGGCTGCCCGGGAGCGGCGTGGGTCCCTGGGGGCGCACTACCGCAGCGACAGCGTGACCGAACCGGCCGCCGTCGTACATTTTGACCAGACTTACACCATGAGCCGGAAAGCGAGCCTCGTCCATGACTAACCTGACCCTCCCCGCAGCCCCAGTCCGGGAAATTCTTGAACGGGCGTTCGCGGAGGACGCGCCGAGCGGCGACATCACCTCCCAGCTGCTGATTCCCGCCGAGGCCAGGGCCACGGCGGTGCTGAACGCGCGCGTGCCTGGCGTGTTCAGCGGTGGCACGGTATTCCGCGACGCCATGAAGCTGGTGGACCCGGACACCGACGTTGAGCTGCTGCTCGCCGACGGTGAAGCGTTCGACGCCGGCGCGCACCTTGCGCGGGTCAGCGGCAGCGCCCGCTCCGTGCTGCTGGCTGAACGCGTAGGGCTCAACCTGGTGCAGCGAATGAGCGCGATAGCCACCAAGACGGCCGAGTTCGTCAGGCTGGTTGAAGGCACCCGCGCCCGTATTACGGATACGCGGAAAACCACCCCTGGACTTCGGGTGCTCGAACGCTACGCCGTGCGTTGTGGCGGGGGAGCGAACCACCGGTACAGCCTCTCCGATGCTGTCCTGGCCAAGGACAACCACCTGGCCGTCATGACAGGCGGTGACACCACCAAACTCACCGAGTTGTTGGCAGCGGCTAAGGCCCAGCTGGGCCACACCACGCACTTCGAAGTCGAAGTGGACAGCGCCGAACAGATCGAACCGGTACTGGCGGCCGGCGTTGACACCATCATGCTGGATAACTTCTCCGTTGAAGAACTCCGCGCCGGTGTCAAGCAGGTGGACGGCCGTGCCATCGTCGAAGCCAGCGGCAACGTGAACATCAACACCGTCACCGGGATCGCAGCGGCCGGCGTGGATGTCATTTCCGTCGGCGCACTGACCCACAGCGTGAACGCTTTGGACCTGGGCCTCGACATCGAACTCACCACATCGCAGCCCTAGGAACAACGTCATTCCCATGATCTTCCTCGATGCCGCAGCCACCACTCCGATCCGTCGCGAAGCCCTGGATGCCATGTGGCCGTACCTGAGCGGCGAGTTCGGCAACCCCTCCAGCCACCACAGCCTGGGCGAGGCCGCTGCCACTGCGCTCGCAGAGGCGCGCACCGGCGTCGCGAAGGTATTGAACTGCCGCGCCGGCGAGGTGACGTTCACCTCGGGAGGAACAGAAGCGGACAACCTGGCAGTCAAGGGCATTGCATTGGCCAGGCGGGCGACGGATCCGTCGCTGAGCCGTGTGGTCATCAGCGCGATCGAACACCCGGCTGTTGAAGAATCGGCCCGCTACCTCCAGCGCGTACACGGTTTCGACGTCGATGTCGTCCCGGTCGATAGCGAAGGAATGGTCACTGTGGCGGCGCTGCGGGCAGTGCTGCGTCCGGACACCGCCTTGGTGAGCATCATGTATGCGAACAACGAGATCGGGACCGTCCAACCGGTCGCCGAACTTGCTGCCGTGGCCAGGGAGTACAACGTGCCGTTCCATACGGACGCCGTGCAGGCTGCAGGGTGGCTCCCCGTGGACGTCAAGGCCCTCGGCGTGGACGCGATGAGTATCTCAGGGCACAAGCTGGGAGCACCCAAGGGATCCGGCGTGCTGTTCACCAGGGGTCGCTTGCGGGTTGAGCCCCTGGTCCATGGCGGAGGCCAGGAACGGGGCAGGCGTTCGGGCACCGAAAACGTGGCCGGGGCCGTTGCCCTGTCCTCAGCACTGAGGCTCTCGCACGCCGATCAACAGGAACAGGCAGCCAGGGTGTCGGTGCTGCGCGACGGGTTCATCAACCGGGTACTTCAGGCCGTGCCCGACTCCATGCTCACAGGCCACCGAAGCCTGCGGTTGCCCTCGGTTGCGTCGTTCTGCTTCCCTGGAACCAGCGGCGAATCGGTGCTGCTCGAGCTTGAGCGGCTGGGTGTGGTGTGCTCCAGTGGCTCGGCGTGCGCGGCCGGTTCCGATGCGCCGTCGCCCGTTCTGCTGGCCCTCGGCATTGCCCCCGAAACTGCGCAAACCGCCGTGCGCTTCAGCTTCACGTCAGCTGTTACGGACGCCGAACTGGAGCAGGCCGCCGCAGCCGTGGAAACCGCCGTCGGACGTGTCCGTAAGTTGGCCCCTCAGTAGCCGGCCCGGCTACACATGGCGGGCGCGCCGAAAAATCCAGTGCCGCAGCAGGGTGAAACGAACTGCCGTGGCCACGAACCCGGACAATGTGGTGGTCCAGAGCTCCTCGGTTACTGTGGCTCCGGGCTTGAACAGATGCAGAAGCCCCAAGCTGCCGCCCGTGATGATCAGCGCAATGCCGATGACGATGGCGCCGCTGAGGTGGTCCTTGGCCCGCTTCTTTTTGCCTGTGATCTTGAAGGTGAGCCGCCGGTTCAACGCAGTGTTCATCAAGGACGTCACGATCAGGGCAACAGCGTTGGCCAGTTGTGGGTCAATCACGGGACGCAGCAACGCATAAAGGGCCAACGAACTGGCTGTGCATACGATACCGACGCCCGTGAATCGCACCAGTTGGCGCACCACCGGGTACTTCAGGACGCCGCGATGCCGCTTTTTGGGCGGCTTGCGTGGGGGAGAGGAGCGAAGCTCAGTGGCTTCCGCGGCGATCTCCATGGGTTAAGCCTGACACACTAAGCCGGGTGCTCCTCCCAGGATGCGCCGGTGACGGGGTTGTGCAGTTCGCCGATGCCTTCCACCCGGCACACCACAGTGTCCCCGGGATGGATGCGCGCGGACTCTGCCGGGAATCCCGTGAGCACAAGGTCGCCGGGTTGCAGGGTCATGAACGAGGTCAGGTAAACCAGGATCTCATCCACTTTCCAGCCGAGGTCCGCCGAACTGGCGGTCTTCAGCTCGGTGCCGTTGTGGACAATGCCAATGGAGAGGGCTGAGTCGTCCAGCTCCGTGACGATCCAGGGGCCCGCCGGGGTGAAGGTGTCCTGGCTCTTGGCGCTGATCCACAGTTCGTCAGATTTCTGGAGCTCGCGGGCAGAGACATCATTGCCTATGGTGTAGCCCAGGATTGCCGATCTCGCCGTTTCGAGGGCCAGGCCCCGCGCCTTACGGCCCACGACGACGGTCAACTCGGCTTCGGGGTCCACGTGGCCCACCGTCGAGCCCAGCTGGATCGCCTCGCCCGGGCCGATCACGCTGGACGCCGCTTTGTGGAATGCCTGGGGCGGCAGGGCGCGGCCTGGTTGGCCGGTGTTGTGGGCCATCCCGAAGACATTGACCGGTACGGAGGGCGCCAGGAAGTGGAAGCTGTCTGCACTGACCTCGGCGCCCAATTCCCACCCTTCGCGGCTGGAGCTTGACGCATTGGCCCGCGATGCAGGGAAGGGTGAATCGATGATCGTCCACGTACTGCCCTCAGCGGAGTCAAAGTCAGCGGCATCGTTGGCCACGAAGAATTGTTCGTCCGGAGCGTGGCCCGTGGAGGACTCTGTGGCAACAGGGCGAACACGGGCGATACGACGGGGAAGGCGTGATGTCATGAAGACATCCTACGTCCTGTGTGAAGGTCCACTGCGTTGTGAGGCCCGGTTGACGCCCCACATCCCATCCGATCCGCGCAGAGCGGGCCTCGCAACGCTCATCCGGTGAGCAGCTCGGGCCCGTCGGGGTTAACTGGCCCGCAGGCGGCTGTGGGGCCGTGCCGCGCAGAAAGAACACAGAACGCGGGCTTAGAATCCGTTCCATGCGTCTGGCGATAATTGGTTTGATCCTCCTTGTGGCGGGCGGGGTCACCGTTGCCACCGGTATCCTGCCGTGGCACGAAGTGACCGTTCTGGTCGAGAGGGTAGCCCCGATCCTGGCCTTCGTCGTCGCCATGACGGTGGTGACCGAGCTCGTCAGCGAAGGCGGTGCCTTCCAGTGGATCGCCCGGCATTTGCGCGGGTGGGGACGTGGCCGCGCCGTCCTGCTGTGGTTGCTGCTGGCCCTGTTCGCCACGCTCAGCACAGTCTTCCTTTCCCTGGACACCACGGCCGTGCTCCTCACTCCGGTGGTTGTCACTGTGGCACGCCAGGCGGGCCTGCCTGTCCTGCCCTACGCCCTGACGACGGTGTGGCTGGCGAACACGGCCAGCCTCCTGCTTCCCATCTCCAACCTGACCAATCTCCTGGCGCAGCACAATCTGGGCGGAATCAGCCCGGCACAGTTCGCCCAGCTGATGTGGGCGCCATCATTGGCCGCGGTTGTGGTCCCACTGGCTTTCATAGCAGTTGTCTTCAGACGCGATCTGCGCAGGACCTATGCGCGGGATTCCACACGGCCGGCAGTCCCGGCCCAGTCCAAGGCGTCGCAGGACAAGACCCTGCTGCTGGTCAGCGCGATTGTGCTGGCACTTCTCTTGCCGGCGCTGGTTTCCGGCGTGGCTATCTGGATTCCCGCAACTGCAGCGGCCGCGATCCTGGTAGTGGCGTTCGCCGTCCGGCGACCCAAGGTGCTGACGATAACCCTGATCCCGTGGTCGTTGCTGCTGTTTACCTGCGGGCTGTTCCTGGTGGTGGAAGCCGCCCAGTACATTGGCGCATCAGCGCTGCTGGGGCAAGCAGCGGGCGAAGGCAATGGCTTCATTGAACTGTTGCGGTTGGCCATGACAGGTGCCCTGGGTTCCAACGTCGTCAATAACCTGCCCGCCTACCTGCTGGCCGAGCCCCTGGCTGGAACCCCGGAAAGGATGGCCGCGTTGCTGATGGGCGTCAACGCCGGACCGCTGGTGGCGCCGTGGGCGTCGTTGGCCACACTCCTGTGGCACGATCGGCTGGTCCGCATGAACGTCCTGATCAAATGGAAAGGGTATGCACTGCTCGGCCTGATCGTGGCCCCATTAACCATCGTCGCCGCGGTGGCTGCTCTCGCCGGGGTAAGCCCGGGCGGGCTTTTTGGCTAGCCCAGATACAGTTCGCCTACTGGAATGTCCGCGGCCAGCCGATTGGCCGGTCCTGCCAGCGGGCAAGCCCAGGCTTCGTTGTAGGCGCACGACGGGTTATAGGCGAAGTTGAAGTCGAGAATAAACTCCTGCTCCCCTCCAGAGCCCCTCGTTCCGTGGAAGGATCCCTTGACCGTATCCAACAGGTACCTGCCAGCACCGTAACTTCCGCCTGGTTTTCCGGCGGTGGCGTCACGGAAGGGAACGAATATTCCTCCGCCGTAGCTCCTCAGCCGCCATACGGCCAGGGAACCGAGCCCGGGAAGTTCGAAGGTGCCGATCCTGGTGAAGGGCACCACGCCGTCCGTGCCCGTTTCGACGTTCATCTCCTGGCCGGTACCTTCAGGCGAGAGCGCAGCGTACATCCGGAAGGAGGGGTCGTAGTCGGCGGTGCGCAATCCGGAAAAGCGCGCCTTCATGTCCGCAGTGAGCGCCGATGCCGGGTGAGTGGCGAACATCAGATCCCGTTCCTGGCGCCAGAACACATGGGCGTCGAACGGGTTGGTGGCTGCGAGTTGCCGTACCTTGTCGTAGAGGGCGAAGGTCCGCAACCGCCAGTCGGCAATATCGACCGCCGACATGGTGGGCAGGGTGTCCTCAAATTCGTCGTACTGGTCAGGAGACATACCATCAGCCTAGCCCTGTGCGTGTCGCACTATCCCCGCCGATAGGCTGGGTCCATGAAGGGCTTGATGATCCCGACCCGGCCGGCAATGCGGCCTGTTGCCGCGGCGGTACTGGCGTGCGGCGTGCTTTTGGCTGGCGCGGCCTGTTCGGCCGACAACAAGGGCCCTCAGGTCAGCCCCACCATCAGTTCCAAACCCAACAGCTCGGAATCCGGGACAGCAACGCCGGAGAGCACGACGACGGCCGCCGAGTCCGCGTCCAGCTCGCCTTCCGTGTCGGCTGGTCAGGGTGAATCGCCCAGCGCAGGGGCCAGCCCCGTGGCGACAGCGTTGTCCTGGAAGACCTTTAGCGACCCCGCGAAGACGGTCAGCTTCGAGTTGCCCGAAGACTGGATAGCCCAGTCCCTCACGCCGGAGGCAGATTCCCTGCCAGGCGCGGTGAAGGTCGAGGTGAAGGACGGGGCCGGGAAGTACATCGCTACACTCCAGACAGGCCTGCCGGCACAGGCCCCCTCTGCCTGCCCTGCCGGGCAGTCGCGACCCTACGTGGTGATCAGCAGCGTTCCCTTGGACCTCCCGCATTCCGAAGGTCCCGAAACCATCGATCCCAGGGTTGTTTTCCGCGTGATCCAGGGCTACAAGTTCTTTGGATCCTATGGCGTCACCAATGTGGTGGCAGGAAGTGACGGGCAGTCCTGCGAACTCCGGAACCGGGTCCAGGGGCCGGCCGGCAAGGGCGATTATTCCTTCGCGGACGTTCCAGCCATCCATGCGTATGCCGCAGACGAGAAAGTGGCTCCCGCCAAGGCATTCGATACCTTGGACCTGGCCGCCAAATACGCAGTCCACGGCTCCGATTTTGCGAACGTCCAGCGGATGCTACTGTCACTGAAGGTCAATTTGTAGCCCAGCGATTTGGCTGATTCACGAAACGGCGGCACGGGCCTGCCTGCCGCAACCCACTCCGGAGATTAATGGAACGCAACGTAGCTGCCACGCTCGTTTTCAAGACCGCAGCCAGCACGAAAGTGGCCATGGCCATTGCCGTGGCCAGCAACGCAGGCTACGACTCGGTCACGGAGAGCCTCTCCATTACCGCCGCCGGCAACGAGGTTCCGTATGCCGAACTCAGCGACCACCACGGGGGCCGCTTCCACTACCTGGAATTCGCTGAACCCACGGAAGTCACGGTGGATTACCGGGCCACTGTCCTCGGGGTAGGGCAGCCCACTACCTCGGATCCCATGGAACTGATCAGGTACGTCAGGCCGAGCCGTTACGCGGAGTCCGACAGGTTGCTGCCGACCTCCTACGCCGAGTTCGGCGGACTGCAGGGTGTAGAGCTGCTCCAGGCCGTCCGCGATTGGGTCAACGGTGAGCTGCGCTACGTCAGTGGCTCATCACGGGGAACCGACGGGGCAGTGGAGACCCTGCTCCACCGCAAGGGTGTTTGCCGGGACTTTGCCCATCTGGCCATCGCACTGCTGCGATCCAAGGATGTTCCGGCGCGCTTGGCAGCTGTCTACGCACCCGGCCTGAGCCCCATGGATTTCCATGCGGTGGCTGAGGCCTTCATCGACGGTGCCTGGCACGTCATCGACCCCACTGGCCTGGCACCGCGCGGATCCATGCTGCGCATCACCGCGGGACGCGACTCCTCGGACACGGCGTTCCTGTCCACGGTGGGCGGCAGCCTGTCCTTGAAGACACTCAAAGTCAGCGCATCCGTTAACGGGATGCTCCCGGAGGAGAACCCCCGGGAGCTTGTCAGCCTGCGCTAGTGGCCCGCAACCGAAGCCCTGAGCTTTTCGGTCAGCCGCAACAACTCGCGTTGCTCCTCCGGCGTTAGCGCGGGAGCCACCAAGTGGGCTATGTCTCGCACATGCTCCCGGCCGATGGTTTTCTGTAACTCGCGCCCTGATTCGGTGAGTGAGAGCAGGACTCCACGGCCGTCGTCGGGCGCTGCGGTCCGCTCCACCAAACCACGCTTCTCCAAACGGTCAACCAAACGGCTCAAGCTGGATTGGCTCAGCAGGACCTTGTCGTTGATCTCGTTGAGGCGAAGCTGCCCTGACGGGCACCTGGACAGCGTGAACAGGACGTCGTACTCCTTGACGGGGAGCGTCTTGAAGGCCGGTCCGGACTGAAGCTTCCGCATCACCGCCACCTGGGAGCGGAACAACGACTCCCAGGTTTCGGCGGCGAGGCGAACAGCGGAAGAGGCAGTACCTGTTGGGGCGGACATCAGGCGTCCTGACCCGCGGCCCCGGCAGCAGCGGACTCGCTGACCTTGGCCTCCAGCGCTGCCGCAACACGGGAAGCGTGCGTGGGTGCGTCGGGTACATTGGCCGGCTTCATGGCCGCGTACTCCTTGCGGAGGACCGGCAGCACCTCTTCACCGAAGAGGTCCAACTGCTCCAGTACGGTCTTCAGCGGAAGGCCGGCGTGGTCGATCAGGAACAGCTGGCGCTGGTAGTCCCCGAATGCTTCGCGGAACGTCAGCGTCTTTTCGATCACTTCCTGCGGGCTGCCCACTGTCAGCGGCGTCTGGGAGGTGAAGTCCTCCAAGGACGGTCCGTGGCCGTACACCGGAGCGTTGTCGAAGTACGGCCGGAATTCCTTGACCGCATCCTGCGAGTTCTTCCTCATGAAGAACTGACCGCCCAGGCCCACGATCGCCTGCTCCGGAGTCCCGTGGCCGTAGTGTGCGTAGCGTTCGCGGTACAAGCCGATCAGCTGCTGGTAGTGCTCCTTCGGCCAGAAGATGTTGTTGGCGAAGAATCCGTCACCGTAGTAGGCGGCAACTTCTGCGATCTGGGGAGTCCTGATGGAACCGTGCCACACAAAGGGAGCGACGTCATCCAGCGGCCGCGGCGTGGAGGTGAAGTTCTGCAGCGGGGTGCGGAACTTGCCCGACCAGTTCACGGTATCTTCATCCCACAGCTTGCGCAGCAGGCTGTAGTTTTCGATGGCCAGCTCAATGCCGTCCTGGATGTTCTTCCCGAACCACGGGTAGACCGGCGCGGTGTTGCCCCGTCCGAGAACCAGGTCCACACGGCCATCGGAGAGGTGCTGGAGCATGGCGAAGTCTTCAGCGATCTTGACCGGATCGTTGGTGGTGATCAGGGTGGTGGCAGTTGAGAGCGTAATGCGCTCAGTCTGTGCCGCGATGTAGGCCAGGGTGGTGGTGGGGGAGGAGGAGAAGAAGGGGCGGTTGTGGTGCTCGCCCAAGGCGTAGACATCCATGCCGATTTCTTCGACCTTCTTGGCGATGGCCACCGAGGCTTTGATGCGCTCGTTTTCCGTGGGCGTGCGGCCCGTGGTGGGGTCAGTCGTGATGTCGCTGACGCTGAATACACCGATCTGCATGATGTGCCTTTCTCCCTGCCCGTGGTCCCGGGCGTTGTAAACAGTGTACCTCAAACTAGATGCATTTGCATGTATCGCTGTCTGTAACAGGGCAGGGCCGGGAAATGTTCCCGGCCCTGCCTGATGGGTTGTCTGCGGTTACTCCGCGGGATTGTGGGCCGCGCGGCGGCCCTTCACCCGGGGAATCATGCCCGTGGTCCAGTCCTGGAATTCCTCGGTTCCGCCCGCGCCCTCTTGGGGATGCGGAGTTGGCTTATCCTGAAGGTCCTTCAGCAGCTGCCTTTTCTCACGCCGCCCTTCGACCAGCTTGTAGAGCACCGGAACCAGGATCAAGGTCAGTGCGGTAGAGGAGACCAGGCCACCGATGACCACAATGGCCAGGGGTTGCGAGATGAAGCCGCCGCCCCCGGTCAGGCCCAGCGCCATGGGAGTCAACGCAAACACGGTGGCAAGGGCAGTCATCAGGATCGGGCGCAGGCGTTGGCGTGCCCCGTGCGTGATGGCGTCGGCCACGTTCATGCCGGCACGGCCATCCTGTGGCTTGCGGTACTGGTTGATGAGGTCGATGAGCACGATCGCGTTGGTGACCACGATGCCTACCAGCATCAACATACCGATCAATGAGGGCAGGCCCAGGGGAACGCCGGTCAGCAGCAGCAGGCCAACGGCGCCGGTGGCGGCGAAGGGGACCGAAACCAGCAGAATCAACGGCTGGATCAGGGACTTGAAGGCCGCCACCATGATGACGTAGACAATCGCGATCGCAGCAAGCAATGCCAGGCCGAGTTGCCGGAAGGATTCAGCCTGCTGCGTGGTGGCACCACCGATCGTGGCGGTGACGCCCGAGGGCAATTCGACAGAAGCCAGCCGCTGCTGGACTGCGCTGCTGACGCTGCCAAGGTTGGAACCCGACGGCGTCACGGTCACTTTCGCGGTCCGTTGACCGTTGCTGCTGGTAACGGACACTGGCGTGTCCACCAGTTCGACGGCGGCGATACTTTCCAGCGCCACGGGACCACGCGCCGTCGGCAATTGCAGGGAGCGCACGGCCGCGATGCTGGTAAAGCGGGTTCCCTCGCCGATCTGCACCGGATAGTCATTGGTGGCTATGCGTACCGTGCCGGCGGGGATGGGGCTGACGGTGGAAGCAAGGAAAGCACCCACCTGCTCCTCCGTCAGCCCGGCAGCTACGGCCTTGGCGCGGTCCACGCGGACCTGGACGACCGCCTGGGTAGAGGCAAGGTTGGTAGCCACCTCGGTGCTTCCCGGGACGCCCGTCATTGCCTGGACCATGGCGTCGCTGGCTGTCCGAAGGTCCGCGGAGTTTGCGGCCTTGATGGTGATGTCCACCGTGGAGGAAGTACCGAAGCCGCCCTGCTGGGATCCGACGGTGACCTTGCCGGCTGCCCCTTCGAGCTTGGCGCGGACTGCGTCCTGGAGCTTGGCCTGGTTCACCTTTTCGTCTGTGACGATCGTGAACGTGGAATTCGAGGATCCCGTGGACGTCAGTGCTGTAAAGCCAGTCTGGGCATTCCCCGACGTAACCTGCACGTCCTTGATGCCGTCCATGCCCTTGAGGGCGTCCTCGATCTTCGCCGCTTCATCGCTGGTGGCTTGGAGGCTCGTTCCGGCGGGCAGGACCTGCCGCACCGTCATGCTGTTTTCGCCTGAGCGGCCCAGCAGGTCCGTGGACAGCAGCGGTGAAACCGCGATGGTAGCAACGAGGACGACTGCCGCCGCGGACAACGTCAGGACCGGGTGCCTCTGCGTCTTTTCAAGAATGGGCAAGTACCCGCGTTGGAGGCGGCTTCGCTGCTCCGCTTCCCGAGCCTTTTCCGCGGATTCCCTGGCAGAAGAACGATCCTCCACTCCCTTGCCTTTGGAAGACAGGAACCAGTAAGCCAGGACGGGGACAATGGTCAACGAGACCAGCAGCGACGACAACAAGGCGATGGTCACCGTCAAAGCGAAGGGGCGGAACAACTCTCCGGCAAGGTCCCCGACGAACGCTATGGGCAGGAACACTGCAACAGTGGTGAGCGTGGACGCGGTGATAGCCCCGGCCACCTCCCGAATGGATGTCAGGATTGCCGTCAGCTTGTCTTCGCCATAGCTGAGGTGCCGTTTGATGTTCTCGATCACCACGATGGAATCGTCCACGACGCGCCCGATCGCGATGGTGAGTGCGCCAAGCGTCAGGATGTTCAGCGAGTAGCCGGTGGCGGAAATGCCGATGAACGTAATCAACAGCGACAACGGGATCGACACGGCCGTGACCAGCGTGGACCGCACGGACATCAGGAACACCAGGATGACGGCCACAGCAAAGCCCAAGCCAAGGAGGCCCTCAGTAGTGAGGTCCTTGATGGATTTCTCGATGAACGGAGCCTGGTCAAAGACCGGGGTGAACGCCGCATTGTTGCCCAGCTCGTCCTGCATGGGTCCGATGGCATCCCGCACGGCATGGGAGATGGCCACGGTATCGCCGTCGGGTTTCTTGGTGACCGACAACGCCAGCGTGGGTTTACCGTTGGTGCGGGTGATGGACGTCGCGGCATCATCCTGGATGCTGACATCGGCCACAGCGCCAATCGTTGCGGCGTTCTTGGCGCCAGCCAAGGGAAGTCCCTTGATGATCTCCAGGGAGTCCACCGGGCTGCCCAACTGCAGTGACAACGTCTTGCCCTGGTCCTCGATGGTGCCCACGGGGACAAGGGTGCCGTTGTTCTTCAGCGCGCTGCTGATGGACTGGACCGACGCCCCTGTGCTGGCAAGATCGGCCGGCCGGGGCTGGATCAGGACGTGCTGGCTCGCGCCACCGGTCACATCGGCGCCGCGTACGCCGTCGATCTTTTGGAGCCTGGGAACGCTGAGCCGCAGCAGGTCGGCATTGAGTTCGCTGAGCGGCTTGTCCGAGGAAACCGCCAGGAAGACGATCGGGAAATCGCTGATGTTCCCGGCGATGGACTGGGGTTCCACATTGGCGGGCAACGCCCGCTTGGTGTTGGAAATTGCCCGGTCAATCTGGTTCCTGGCCCGGTCCAGATTCGAACCGTAGGTGAACACCATGGTGATCTGGGAAACGCCGTTGCGGGACGTTGAGGTAGTGGACTCAAGGCCCTCGACGCTGTTCAGCGCAGTCTCAAGCGGCTGGCTGAGCTGCTTGTCCACTACTTCCGGGGAGGCGCCCGGCATGGAGGTCACCACGGTGATCTGCGGGAACTCGATCGAAGGAATGAGTTCCTGTTTCAACGATCCCATGGTGATCACGCCGAACACCGCCGCAAAGACGGTGATCAGCGCGATCAGGGCCCGGTTTCCCAGAGAAAGCTTGGCCAGGCGGAACATTGCATTGACTCCCAGGGTCTACGTAACGATTCGTCTGACGGGAACCGGCCGCAGCCCCGGGTATGGCCTAGCTTTGGATGGCGTTGGCCACTTCCAGCTGCAAGGAACGTGCGGTGCTTGCTTCCAGCTCGGCAGCCAATTCAGGGTTCTCGTTGAGCTTGACACCGTAACCCGGCATCATGTCCTTGAGCTTGGACTGCCAGCCCTTGAAGTTCTTGGGGAAGGACTTCTGCAGCAGTTCGATCATGATCGGCACGGCAGTGGAAGCTCCCGGGGATGCGCCAAGGAGGGCGCCGATCGATCCATCGCGGGAGGCGATGACTTCGGTGCCGAACTGGAGCACGCCGCCCTTTTGCGGGTGCTTCTTGATGATCTGCACACGCTGGCCGGCAGTAATCAGTTCCCAATTGCCGCCGGAAGCCTCCGGATAGTATTCGCGCAGGGACTCGACCTTGGCTTCGTGCCGCTTGGCAACTTCCTTGATGAGGTAGGCCGTGAGGTCCATGTTGTCCTTGGCCACTGCCAGCATCGGAATGATGTTCCCGGGGCGGATGGACAGCGGAAGGTCCAGGTAGCTGGAGGTCTTCAGGAAGTTCGTGGAGAAACCAGCGTACGGGCCGAACAGGAGGGAGCGCTTCCCATCCACGAACCGGGTGTCCAGGTGGGGGACGGACATCGGAGGGGCGCCAACGGATGCCTGGCCGTAGACCTTCGCGCTGTGCTGGGAGGTGATGGCGTCATCTGTGCAGCGGAAGAACTGGCCCGAGACCGGGAATCCACCGTAGCCCTTGCTTTCCGGAATGCCGGAGGCCTGGAGCAGGTGGAGCGCACCGCCGCCGGCGCCAACAAAGACGAAGTTCGCGTGGATACGCCCGTGCTCGCCCGACTTGGCGTGCTTGAGGGAAAGGTCCCAGCCGCCGTCGGCTGCTCGGTTGATGTTGGTGACATCGTGCCCGTAATTGACTTCGGCGCCGGTGGCTTGCAGGTAGCCGGTCAGTTCGCGAGTCAGGGCACCGAAGTCGACGTCGGTGCCTTCAGCCGCGCGGGTGGCGGCGACGCGCTGCTTGGGGTCACGTCCCTTGACGATCAAGGGCGCCCACTTGGCGATCTGGGCCTGGTCCTCGGTGTACTCCATGCTGCGGAACAGCGTGTTGGGCTTAAGGGCCTCGTAACGGGTCTTCAGGAAGTTCGCGTGGTCATCGCCGATGACGAAGCTCATGTGCGGAACGGTGTTGATGAAGCCCTTGGGGGAGCCAATGACGTTGCTGTCCACCAAGTGGGACCAGAACTGCCGGGACAGCTGGAACTGCTCGTTGATGTGCAGCGCCTTGGACGGGTCCACGGAGCCGTCCTTGGCTGCCGGGGAGTAGTTGAGCTCACACAGCGCGGCGTGTCCGGTGCCTGCGTTGTTCCATGGTCCGGAACTCTCAAGCCCCACTTCGTCGAGTCGTTCGAACATGGAGATGGTCCAGGAGGGTTCAAGCTGCTTGATGAACGCACCCAGGGTGGCACTCATGATTCCGCCGCCAATAAGGACGACGTCGGCATGTTGAGTCTTGGAAATGAAGGTCACAATCAATCTCCGTTAGCGGCGGCACTGGCTGCTACAGAATATCCCCGCGAAGTCCCAATACTGAAATTACGGCCAATCGTCAAGGCTTTAGCCGGACGTTCGTGAAAACTTCGTTGAGCACGGGGGAGGCCGGGTAGCTTTCGACCTTGTCGGACAAAGCCAGCGCCGAGATGGGGAAAGCGATCGGGACAGCCGGCACGGACGCAGCGATGGCAGCGTTGATGGCCTGGTACTGCGCGTTGCGCTCATCGCCGTCGGGCAGTGCGCGTGCCCGCTCGATCCTGTGGAACACGTCCGAATCGCTGTATCCGAACTCGGCGCGGGTTTCCCCAAACAGGGGCCCAAGGAAGTTGTCGGCATCGGCATTGGAGCCGTTCCAGCCGAGCAGGTGCAGGGCGCGGTCTCCGGGTGACTGCACCTTCTGGAGGTAGCCATCCTCCCAGTCCACGGGCACAGGCTTGATGTTGAAGCCCACGGCAACCAGTTGACGGCTGATTTCGGCGTAGATCTTCTCCGGCGTGGGCATATAGGCCCTGGTGGCGTTCAACGGATAGTAGAACTTCAACTCTTCGCCTTTATAGCCCGCCTTCGACAACAGGTCCTTGGCTTTGTCCGGGTTGTACCCCAGAGATGGGGCATTGTTGTTGAAGCCGCTGAGCTTGGGCGGAACGAACTGTGACGCCTGCGTGGTGTTGTCGATGAAGAACTTCCGGATCAGCGATTCCTTGTCGATGGCCATTTCGATCGCCTGGCGGATCTCCGGCTTGTCCAAGGGCGCGACAGCCTGGTTGATACCGAGGTACATCACCGAGAAGGGGTCCCGCTGGATGATCTGGACACCCTTTTTGACCAATTGGTCGAAGGTCCCGGACGTCACGAGGTCGTAGGCGTCGATTTTTCCATCCAGCAAAGCCTGCTGTCGGGTCTCGGCGCGGTCGTAAGGGATGAAGTTGATGGTGGCTATCTGGCCCCGGTTACCCCAGTAGTTCCTGTAACTCTTGAGGGTGACGTGCTTGTCGTCCCAGGCGCTGAATTCGTAAGGGCCGGTTCCTACAGGGTGGCTTGCGTAGGTGGAGATCGCTTCGCCGTTGCGGATCTGGTCCAGGACGTTTGCTTTTTGGGCTGCCAAAGCTGCCGGAGAGGAGATCGCGAATGCCGGCAACGTGAGGGCCTTCAGGAATCCGGTGAAGGGACGCGTCAGGTTGATCTGGACGTTGTTGGCTGAAACTGCCTTGCAGTCCTTGAAGATGGAGAAGACCGGGGAGTCCGAGTACGCCTTGAAGACGCTCTGGAAGGAAATCCCCGGGGCTTGTTTCCGGAGGTCCGGGGAGAAGGTGAACCAGCGGTCGAAGTTGGCGCAGACAGCGGCCGCATCCAGCGGGGTGCCATCGTGAAAGGTGACCTGGGATCGGAGCGTGAAATCGTAACTGAGGCCATTGTTGCTGTCTTTCCATTCCGTCGCCAGCAACGGGGTGGTCTGCCCGGTCTCGCCGTCGACGCCTACCAGGCCTTCGAGGACCTGGCGCGTGATGCGGTAGGACTCGGAATCGGAGGTCAAGGCCGGATCGAGGCCCAACGGCATGGAGGATGTTCCGAAGTTGAACGTGGCGGTGGGCTCAGCGGTGGTGGTGCTGCTGGGGGTAGGCGAGGGGCCCGTTAATCCAGTACATGCTGAGAGCCCCAGTGCCACAACCACGGCTCCGAACTGTACGGTCAGGCGCCGCCTTTTGCTGCTTGCCACTGTTGTCCCCTCAAGCCGGTTGGAAGTGCTGTGGCCGGCTTCGGCCAGACCGCATTCCAGTGTAAATGAACGTCCTGAGCGCGCTCCCCAGCGCGTCTTCAGGAAGCTCCCCGGCTGCTGGAGGAGAGTGCCCCCGGATGTCTCGCCAGGGGGCACTCCTGCGGCCAGAAGCCGCTGTGCTTCTTCACTGCATCTGTTTCACTGCATCTGTGCGCAAGGGGGGACTTGAACCCCCACGCCCGAAGGCACAGGAACCTAAATCCTGCGTGTCTGCCAATTTCACCACTCGCGCCGGCGGCAGCCTGGCAGCACTGGGCTGCCGTCTACCGGCCTCCAGTGTACCCGCTACTTATCCAGCTTCAGATCGCGCCGGAGCTTGGCAACATGCCCTGTGGCCCGTACGTTGTACTGCGCCAGCGACACTTTTCCGTCCTCGTCGACCACGACGGTGGAACGGATCAGCCCCATGTAAGTCTTGCCATAGTTCTTCTTCTCTCCCCAGGCAGCGTACGCATCTGCCACCGCGTGGTCAGCATCCGAGAGCAGCGGAAATGTCAGGGCCTCCGCTTCCGCGAACGTGGCCAGGTCCTTGACCGTGTCGGGGGAGATGCCAACAACCCCGTAGCCGGCGGCCTGCAGTGAAGCCAGCGTGTCGCGGAAATCACAGGCCTCCTTGGTGCACCCGGGCGTGGAGGCCGCCGGGTAGAAATAGACGATGGTCTTTCGCCCACGGAAGTCCGACAATCCCACGTTATTGCCGGTTTGGTCCTGAAGGGTGAAGTCCGGTGCGGTGTCGCCCGGCATAAGTCGTTCAGCCACAATAATCTCCTTGCTAACGATCGCGATTTACCAGTTTAGTGGGGAAAAGGCACGTCCTGGGCTCTTGCGCGCATATACTGTCGGCATGCCAGATATGGAGAGATGGCCCACTACCCGATTGCTTTCAACGGCTGCGCGCCTGGTGGAAATCTCGTGGAACGAAAAATTGAAGTCCATCGGCCTTACCCACGCCGGCGTCATTGCCATGCAGGTGCTTGCCGCCAAGGGCGCCATAACCCAGGCCGCACTTGCCGAGGTTGCAAGGGTTAAGGCCCAGACCATGGGAACTACCCTCGCGAGGCTCGAGCTGCACGGTCACGTCACGCGCCACCGCAGTGACTCCGACCGCAGGAGCCACGTGGTGACACTGACGGAGGCCGGCACGGCAGCCCTTGCGGAAGCCGTGAAGCTTGAACAGGATGTCCTGTCGCCCGTAGCAGTGGACACCGCCAGGTTGCGTGAAGAACTCAGGATTGTGGTCCGGGGACTTGCCGGTATCCCGGCGCCTGAGCAGCAGGTCCATGACGACGACGCCGAGCCGTCCCAAGGCTGAGCCCGTACGGCCCCTTGTAACAACACGCCCCCCGCCGGGTTCAGCCTGTGCGGGAAACAGAAAGGCTCCGGATCGTCATAACGATCCGGAGCCTTTCCTTGTGGTGCACCCCCCGGGACTCGAACCCGGAACCCATTGATTAAGAGTCAATTGCTCTGCCAGTTGAGCTAGAGGTGCAGCAATTACAAAGATCAATTCGAAGAATTCGCATTCCTCGTTGACCTCCGCAACGACAAATAACTCTACACTACTTTTTGAGCGCTAATGACCATCGGCCTGGTGGCCTGTCCCACTTTGGGGATGGCTATTCTTACCGCAATACTTAAAAAGAAAAGGCCTTGGAGATCTTTGATCTCCAAGGCCTTTTCCAATGGTGCACCCCCCGGGACTCGAACCCGGAACCCATTGATTAAGAGTCAATTGCTCTGCCAGTTGAGCTAGAGGTGCATCTGTTGTCTTCGATCGCGCTGGGCTTTGTTTTCCCCGGCGATCTCCGCAACGACAAGTAACTCTACACGACTTGCCCGTCAGTGTGAAATCGAGGCCCACGTGGAGGTTTGTCCCGGGGTCAAGGCCTCAAAATCAGCGCAAAATCGGGGTTCTTGTTGTTGCTGATGACCCACAATGTCCCATCCGGAGCGCCGGCGACGTCCCTCAAGCGCCCGTATTCGCCTGTGAAATAGGCCACAGGCGCGCCCGTCGCTTCGCCTTCGAGGGGAATGGCCCATAACCGCTGCCCGCGGAGTGCGCCCGTGTACGCGACGTCGTCCAGTATCTCCAACCCGCTGGGTGAGGCATCCGACGTTGACGGCCAGACCACCTTGGCGTCGATGAAGCCTTTCCGTCCTGGTGCTCCGGTTACTGTCGGCCATCCGTAGTTGCCGCCAGGGGTAATCAGGTTTAGCTCGTCGTCCACATCGGGCCCAAACTCGCTGGCCCAGAGCCTCCCTCCGCTGTCCCACGCCAGGCCCTGGACGTTTCTGTGTCCGTAGCTGTAGACGGGGTTGTCATCGCCGAAAGGGTTTCCGTGTGCCGGCCGGCCATCCGGTGTCAGGCGAAGGATCTTTCCCCCGAGGGTGCTGGGATCCTGTGGCTGGTCACGTCGCTGGGAGTCACCGGTGCCCACGTACAGGAGCCCGTCCGGGCCGAACCGGATACGGCCGCCGTTATGTGTGGATGCCTTGGGGATCCCGGAGAAAATCACCTCTGTTTCGCCCAGGGCCAGGCTGCCGTCCGCATCGCCGTTGAGCCGGACCCGGACAATCCGGTTGTCGCTGGCGGCTGTCAGGTAGGCGTACAGCCAGTGATCGGATGCGAACGTCGGGGACAACGCAAGGCCCAGAAGTCCGCCCTCCCCGCCGGGGACCACGCCCGGTAACTGGCCAATGGTGGCTGCTTTGCCTTGGCGGATGCTCTTGATCATGCCCGAATCGCGTTCGGAGACCAGAGCTGTGCCGTCCGGCAGGAAGATGACCGACCACGGCAGCTGCAACCCGACGTCGAGCTTTTGCTCCACCCGGAGGCCCCTTGGAGCTTCGTGCGACACCGGGCCGCCGCTGCCACCGGGAGTCGCAGCCGAACCGGGCGACGACGGGTTGCCGGTGCAGGCGGTCAGGACAAGGACCGTGGCGATGGCACACGCCAGTCCCGCCCGCCCGCCTGCTGGTGGACGGTCCTGTCCTGCCCGCTGCCGCCGGAACAAGGCCGGGAGCGCCCGCTATTGCCGGCTTCGCCGGGGAGGCCGGAAGCCTGCCGCTTCTGCATGTGCCGCGGATTCGAACCAGACATCCGCGGCAACGTCTTCGTAGCCAGCCGTATCTTCATCGTGATAGGTCATGGCAGAAGCGCTCGCCTTCACGGGGTAGCCGTCGTTCGGCGAGCTCGAGGAACCCGTACCGTAGGGATGCTCAACTGCCAGGTGCCCTGAAGGAACCGCTTCTTCGGCTGCTGCACTTTCGGCGCCCGGCAGGGTCGGGGAGTGGGAGTCCGTGTATTCGTGGTGATGCACGGGCGCCCCGCTCTCATCCGTCCACGATGATTCCCACTCGGCGTTGTCGGCTTCTTTGTCGGCGTGGCTGCCGCCGGCCACGGAAGGATCGACTGCCGGGTCCGTATTCACCGCTGCGTCTGTATCAACTACGGCGTCCGTATCCACTTGAACGTCCGTATCCACCACCGGTTCGATGTCCACCGTGGGTTCGATGTCCACCCTGGGTTCGCTCACCGTGGGCTCATCCACAACAGGCGCGGCAACAACCGGCTCCTCCACTGTGAGGCCGGGAGTCTGGTCCTGCTGGATGTCCGACGAACCGGCGGAGGACGAGTCCTCGATGACCACAGCTTCCTCGGCCACCTCAGGTTCCGCCATGACGTCAGGTTCCGCCACGACGTCAGGTTCCTCGGCCGTAGGTTCCTCGCGGGTAGGCCCGCTGCCCTCGGCAGCTGTGGTGCCCAGGTTCGTTACGCCTGCCAAACCCGCCACGCCCGCTGCTGCTGCTGCGGTATCGGGGATGGCCCCCCGGTTTCCCGGCTCCATGGCCGCTGGGGCTGTTGTTGCCCCGGTCCTGGTGGGGGTTGAATCCGGCGCCTTGTTGCGGCTCATGAGCCACCAAATAATCGCGACGACCAAAACAATGACAATGACCCAAATTAACCAATCCATGGCGGGTGCCCTTCTGCTCACAGGGGTGCAGCTCGTGGTATTTCCGACGTTACGTGTCCGCCTTTGGGCTGTCCAGCGTTTGACCTGCTGGTTTACCCAAATTTGTCAGTCTGCTTAGTGATTATGGCCTTTATGTTCACGGTCTCCGAATTCCCGCAGGTCGCCTAGTCTGGCTGCATGGACTTCAAAAGGCTGCAGATTTTGCGTGAATTGGCGGACCGGCAAAGTGTTGGCGCCACAGCGGACGCCATGAATGTCACGGCTTCGGCGGTCTCGCAGCAGTTGAAGACATTGCAGGCCGAAATCGGGGTTGTCCTCGTGGAGAAAGTCGGGCGCGGTGTGCAACTGACCGAAGCGGGACAAGCCATGGCCGCCGCTGCCGCTGATATAGCCACGGCCATGGCCAGGGCGGAGTCCACCGTGGACAGTTACAGGAAGGGCTGGCAGGCACGGGTGTCCGTTGCCTTCTTCCCCAGTGCCGCCGAGATGCTGCTGCCTGGTGTGCTTCACCGGGTGGCGGCGGTGGAAGGGCTGGCCTTCGATGCCCACTTCGAGGACCCCGGGACGGCCCACTTCGCCCCCTTGGTGGCTGACTACGATATTGTGCTTGCCCACAGCGTGGATGGTCCGGACGTGTTCGCCCGGAGCGGGCTCACCGTAGTGCCGCTCCTGGAAGAGGCCCTGGACGTGGCCATGCCTGCCGGACATCCCTTGGCTGCCAGGAACGAGCTGCGTCCGGACGATGTCATAGATTTTCCCTGGATAGGCGTACCTGAAGGATTTCCCTTCGATACGGTCCTTCGCCAGATCGAGCTGCATGCGGGGCGACCTGCCCAAAGGGGTCAGCGCTATCCTGACCTCCGGGTCCTGGAGGCGTTGGTGGGCGCAGGCCACGGAATCTGCCTCCTGCCGCGGTACACGGCCAGGGCGAGCGCCCGCAGGGGCCTGGTGCTCCGCCCGCTCGCGGATGTCAAGGCGAGCAGGAGCATTGTGGCGTTGGCGCGCCAGGAAGTTGCTGCCCGCACCACCATCAGGGGCGTCCTCGACATGCTCGAAAGTGAAGCGGCCGCTCTTGCCAGGGAACTCGACGGGTCCGGTCCCGTCGCCCCGGGAGCGGGTGGGGCCTGACGGCGGACGTCCGCAACAATTGGACGGTGGCGCTTAACCCGGGAGCGAACGGCGTGCTGCGGCACCGGGTGCACATAGACTTTGCTCCATGAGTGACACCACCCACAACGCGACAGATAGCACTCCGGACATCAAGCCCCGTAGCCGGGTCGTCACCGACGGCATCCATGCGGCGCCCGCCCGCGGCATGTTCCGCGCGGTCGGCATGGGCGACGACGACTTCGCCAAACCGCAAATTGGTGTCGCCAGTTCCTGGAACGAAATCACCCCCTGCAACCTCTCGTTGAACCGCCTGGCGCAGGGCGCCAAGGAAGGCGTCCACGCAGGTGGCGGATTCCCCATGCAGTTCGGCACCATCTCCGTTTCCGACGGCATTTCAATGGGGCATGAAGGTATGCACTTCTCCCTCGTCTCCCGCGAAGTCATTGCCGACTCCGTGGAGACCGTTATGCAGGCCGAGCGCATTGACGGCTCCGTGCTGCTGGCCGGCTGCGACAAGTCCCTTCCGGGAATGCTCATGGCTGCCGCCCGCCTGGACCTCGCCTCGGTCTTCCTTTACGCCGGGTCCATCATGCCCGGCTGGGTGAAGCTGGAGGACGGCTCCGAAAAGGAGGTCACCCTCATCGATGCTTTCGAAGCGGTGGGTGCCTGCGCGGCCGGCAAGATGAGCATGGAAGACCTCACCCGCATCGAAAAGGCCATCTGTCCCGGCGAGGGTGCGTGTGGCGGCATGTATACAGCGAACACCATGGCTTGCATCGGCGAAGCCCTCGGCATGTCACTCCCGGGTTCCGCGGCCCCGCCCTCGGCAGACCGCCGTCGTGACGACTTTGCCCGGAAATCAGGCGAGGCTGTGGTCAACCTGTTGCGCCTGGGCATTACCGCCCGCGACATCATGACCAAGAAGGCCTTCGAAAATGCGATTGCGGTGACCATGGCCTTTGGCGGTTCCACCAACGCGGTGTTGCACCTGCTGGCCATCGCCCGCGAGGCCGAGGTCGAGCTGACACTGGACGATTTCAACCGCATTGGTGACAAAATCCCGCACCTGGGCGACCTCAAGCCCTTCGGCCGCTACGTGATGACCGATGTGGACAAGATCGGTGGCGTGCCGGTCATCATGAAGGCACTGCTCGACGCCGGGCTGCTGCACGGTGACTGCCTCACGGTCACTGGCAAGACGCTGGCCGAAAACCTCGCCTCGATCAATCCGCCGGACCTCGACGGCAAAATCCTCCGCGCCCTGGACAACCCGATCCACAAGACCGGTGGCATCACCATCCTCCACGGTTCGATGGCCCCGGAAGGTGCCGTCGTGAAAAGCGCAGGCTTCGACGCGGATGTCTTTGAAGGCACGGCCCGCGTGTTCGAGCGCGAACAGGGTGCCCTGAATGCCTTGGACAACGGGGAAATCAACAAGGGCGACGTTGTGGTCATCCGTTACGAGGGTCCCAAGGGTGGTCCGGGCATGCGCGAGATGCTGGCCATTACGGGAGCCATCAAGGGCGCTGGCTTGGGCAAGGATGTCCTGCTGCTCACCGATGGCCGCTTCTCGGGCGGTACCACCGGGCTGTGCATCGGCCACGTCGCACCGGAAGCGGTCGACGGCGGTCCCATCGCCTTTGTCCGTGACGGGGACCGGATCCGGGTCGATATCGCGGCCCGTTCATTCGACCTTTTGGTCGACGAAGCCGAGCTCGAAGCCCGCAAGGTCGGCTGGGAGCCCATGCCGGCCAAGTTCACCAAGGGTGTCCTCGCCAAGTACGCCAAGCTGGTCCACAGTGCCTCCACTGGGGCTTACTGCGGCTGATCCCTGCCGGTGACTCCGACTGTTTTGAGACAGTCGGAGTCCGGCAGGCGGACATCGCTGTCCAAATAGTGAGATACGATAGTCGTCAATTGACACGTATCTCCCTAAGAGGGAACACTGAACGCATGATCACATTCGCTACCGTCGGCGTCGTCGTCCTTACCAAGCGCGTGGCTTAGCCCGACTGGTAACGAACCGTCACGCGCAAACCCCTCGAAGAGCCGGAAGGCTGAGGGGTTTTTTTATTCCCAAGTCCCACCAATGAAGATCCACTAAGGAAGAGTCCGATGAGCAAAGGATCGCCGATCAGCCCCTCGCTGATGGCTGCAAAGTCCGCTGGAGCCCACAAAGCTCCGGAAAAGGTCGACCGTACGGCTGAGGCCGTCGTCGTCGACGCTGCTGCACCTCTCTCTCCTGTACTTGGGCCGAACAACGTTGTACCCCCAACGGTGATGACCGGCTCGCAAGCAATTGTCCGTTCGCTCGAAGAACTCGGCGTGGATGATATTTTCGGTTTGCCCGGTGGCGCGATCCTGCCCACCTATGACCCCTTGATGGCCTCCAGCATGAACCACATCCTGGTCCGTCACGAACAGGGAGCCGGCCACGCCGCGCAAGGCTACGCCATGGTTACCGGACGGGTTGGCGTTTGCATCGCCACCTCAGGCCCGGGCGCCACCAACCTCGTTACCGCCATCATGGATGCCCACATGGACTCCGTGCCGATGGTGGCCATCACCGGCCAGGTCTCCAGTGGAGTCATCGGCACCGATGCCTTCCAGGAAGCGGACATCGTGGGCATCACGATGCCCATCACCAAACACTCGTTCCTGGTCACCGATCCCAACGACATTCCCCATGTCATGGCCGAGGCGTTCCACCTCGCTTCCACGGGCCGTCCCGGCCCTGTGCTGGTGGACATCGCCAAGGACGCCCAAGTTGGCCAGATGACGTTCTCCTGGCCGCCGAAGGTGGACCTGCCGGGCTACCGTCCGGTGGTCCGCGGACACAACAAGCAGGTTCGCGAAGCTGCCAAGCTGATCGCCGCAGCACGCAAGCCTGTCCTCTACGTCGGTGGCGGCGTCGTCAAGGGCCACGCCTCGGCGGAGCTCATGGAGCTTGCCCTGGCAACTGGCGCTCCCGTCGTCACCACTCTCATGGCACGCGGTGCATTCCCGGACTCGCACCCGCAGCACGTGGGCATGCCAGGCATGCACGGATCCGTGTCCGCGGTTACCGCGCTCCAGCAGGCCGATCTGCTGATCACGCTCGGTGCCAGGTTTGATGACCGGGTGACCGGCGTGCTGAAGACGTTCGCGCCGTTCGCCAAGGTCATCCACGCCGACATCGACCCTGCGGAAATCTCCAAGAACCGCACCGCCGACGTGCCGATTGTGGGATCGGTCAAGGAAATCATTCCGGAACTGACCGAGGCCGTGAAGACGCAGTTCGAGCTGAGCGGAACCCCCGACCTGGATTCCTGGTGGGCTTTCCTGGGCAACCTCCGGGACACTTACCCGCTGGGCTGGACCGAGCCCGAGGACGGCCTGACTGCACCCCAGCGCGTGATCAAGCGCATTGGCGAGCTGACCGGTCCGGACGGCATTTACGTCGCAGGCGTCGGCCAGCACCAGATGTGGGCGGCACAGTTCATCAAGTATGAGCGCCCCCACGCCTGGCTGAATTCCGGCGGTGCAGGAACCATGGGATACTCGGTTCCGGCTGCGATGGGCGCCAAGGTTGGTGAGCCGGACCGCGTGGTCTGGGCCATCGATGGCGACGGCTGCTTCCAGATGACCAATCAGGAGCTGGCCACCTGCGCCATCAACAACATCCCCATCAAGGTCGCCATTATCAACAACTCCTCGCTGGGCATGGTCCGCCAATGGCAGACACTGTTCTACGAAGGCCGCTACTCAAACACGGACCTGAACACAGGCCACGACACCATCCGGATTCCGGACTTCGTCAAGCTGGCCGACGCTTACGGCTGCGCAGCCCTGCGCTGCGAGCGTGACGAGGACATCGACGCCACCATCCAGAAGGCCCTCGAAATCAATGACCGCCCAGTGGTGATCGATTTCGTCGTCAGCCCCAACTCGATGGTCTGGCCCATGGTGCCCTCGGGGGTCAGCAATGACCAGATCCAGGTTGCCCGCAACATGACCCCCGAATGGGAAGAGGAGGACTAGGCATGACCCGCCACACACTGTCGGTTCTGGTAGAAGACAAGCCCGGCGTGCTGACCCGCGTGGCCAGCCTGTTCGCCCGGCGCGCGTTCAACATCAACTCCCTTGCTGTGGGACCCACTGAGGTTCCCGGCATGTCCCGCATGACTGTCGTCGTCGACGCCGACGGCGACCTGATCGAGCAGGTCACCAAGCAGCTCAACAAGTTGGTCAACGTGATCAAGATTGTGGAGCTCACTTCTGAATCTTCCGTACAACGCGACCACATCCTGGTTAAGGTACGTGCGGATGCCGCGACACGTCTGCAGGTTACCCAGGCTGCAGACCTGTTCCGTGCCGCCGTCGTCGACGTGTCCACAGACTCGTTGGTGATT
Organism: Paenarthrobacter sp. AR 02; assembly: GCF_021538675.1. GTDB lineage: Bacteria > Actinomycetota > Actinomycetes > Actinomycetales > Micrococcaceae > Arthrobacter. The sequence continues at coordinate 60,010 of NZ_JAJUKH010000011.1, read as the reverse complement.
GAGGCAACCGGTACCCCCGAGAAGCTCGCAGCGCTGCTTTCAGTGCTGGAGCCGTTCGGCATCCGTGAAATAGTGCAGTCCGGCACCTTGGCCGTTGGACGGGGATCCCGCTCCATGAGTGACAGGGCGCTCCGCTCCGCGTGAGCACGCGCCCAGTACCGCAGCACCACCATCAATATCCAAGAAACCACTCAAGAGGAGTTACGCAAGTGACTGAAATGTTCTACGACGACGACGCAGACCTGTCGATCATCCAGGGCCGCAAGGTAGCCATCGTCGGCTACGGTTCCCAGGGCCACGCCCACGCCCTCAACCTGCGCGATTCCGGCGTCGAGGTAGTCATCGCACTCAAGGACGGCTCAAAGTCGGCCGCCAAGGCAGAGGACGCAGGCTTCACGGTCAAGAACGTTGCCGACGCCGCCGAATGGGCAGACGTCATCATGATCCTGGCTCCGGACCAGCACCAGCGTTCGATCTTCAACGACTCCATCAAGGACAAGCTGACCGAAGGCAAGGCGCTTGCCTTCGCACACGGTTTCAACATCCGCTTCGGCTACATCGAGGCTCCTGCCGGCGTCGACGTCATCCTGATCGCCCCGAAGGCTCCGGGCCACACCGTCCGCCGCGAATTCGAAGCCGGCCGCGGTATCCCGGACATCATCGCTGTCGAGCAGGACGCTTCAGGTGCCGCTTGGGACTTGGCCAAGTCCTACGCCAAGGCCATCGGCGGCACCCGCGCCGGCGTCATCAAGACCACCTTCACCGAAGAAACCGAAACCGACCTGTTCGGTGAGCAGTCCGTTCTTTGCGGTGGTGTTTCCCAGCTCGTCCAGTACGGCTTCGAAACCCTGACCGAAGCCGGCTACCAGCCGCAGATCGCCTACTTCGAGGTACTTCACGAGCTCAAGCTCATCGTGGACCTCATGTGGGAAGGCGGCATCGCCAAGCAGCGCTGGAGCGTTTCCGACACCGCTGAGTACGGCGACTACGTCTCCGGCCCGCGCGTCATCACCCCAGAGGTGAAGGAAAACATGAAGGCTGTCCTCGCCGACATCCAGAGCGGCGCTTTCGCCAAGCGCTTCATCGATGACCAGGACAACGGCGGTGTCGAGTTCAAGGAACTGCGTGCCAAGGCCGAGCAGCACCCGATCGAGGAAGTTGGACGTGAACTGCGTTCGCTCTTCTCCTGGCAGCAGCAGGACGCCGACTACGTCGAAGGTTCCGCAGCCCGCTGATTTCCGGTTGATTGGACCCTAGGGCCCAAGAACTGCAGCAGACGCCCGTCCGGCCTACACAACCGGGCGGGCGTCGTTGTTTCCTCACACTTTTTCCTTCCAGATACTCAGCAGCCTTGGCTGTGAACTTCTTCACAGCAACGGTCCGGCCGGCCGTAACATCCCTCCCCGGCACCGGAAACAGAGCCCGGATTCGATATTCTGGGCTGGTCCCGGTGCCGTGCCCGGGCCACGCATCCGCTCCTTGTCCAGTTCTGTCCCAAAGTTGTCCAAAGTAAGGTGCCACCCCGTGTCAGCCAGCAAACCCGTCGTCCTCCTCGCCGAGGAACTTTCGCCCGCCACCGTCGAGGCATTGGGCCCGGACTTTGAAATCCGCCAGACCGACGGCGCCGACCGTTCCCAGCTGCTGTCCGCAATCGCCGACGTCGACGCCATCCTGGTTCGCTCGGCCACCCAGGTGGATGCCGAAGCGATCGCCGCTGCCAAGAACCTCAAGATCATCGCCCGTGCCGGCGTTGGACTGGATAACGTGGACATCAAGTCCGCAACACAGGCCGGCGTCATGGTGGTTAATGCCCCGACGTCGAACATCGTCTCGGCCGCTGAGCTTACTGTGGGCCACATCCTCAGCCTGGCCCGCCACATTCCTCAGGCCAGCGCGGCGTTGAAGAACGGCGAGTGGAAGCGTTCCAAGTACACCGGGATCGAACTCTTCGAGAAGAAGATCGGCATCATTGGCCTCGGACGTATTGGTGCCTTGGTCGCGGCACGTCTTCAGGGCTTCGAGACCGAGATCCTCGCGTACGACCCCTACATCACCTCGGCGCGCGCAGCCCAGCTCGGCGTCAAGCTGGTCACCCTGGATGAACTTTTGGAAAACGCCGACTTCATCACCATCCACATGCCCAAGACACCCGAGACGGTGGGGATGCTGGGAGCGGATGCGTTCGCGAAGATGAAGGAATCGGCGTACGTCATCAACGTTGCCCGCGGTGGCTTGGTGGATGAGGAAGCCCTCTACACCGCACTGAAGGAAGGCCAGATCGCTGGTGCCGGCGTGGACGTCTTCGTCAAGGAGCCGAGCACCGACCTGCCGTTCTTCGAGCTCGACAACGTGGTGGTTACTCCGCACCTTGGAGCATCAACGGATGAGGCACAGGAAAAGGCCGGCGTTTCCGTGGCCAAGTCCGTGCGCCTTGCCCTGGCCGGCGAGCTCGTGCCGGACGCCGTGAACGTCGCCGGGGGAGTCATTGCACCGGATGTCCGTCCGGGCATTCCGCTGATCGAAAAGCTGGGCCGCATTTTCACAGCCCTGACCCATGCTTCCCTCACGCAGATCGACGTTGAAGTGGCAGGCGAGATCGCTGCGCTTGACGTCAAGGTCCTTGAACTCGCTGCCCTGAAGGGCGTTTTTGCTGATGTGGTCACCGAGCAGGTTTCCTACGTCAACGCTCCTGTCATCGCGGAGCAGCGCGGCATCAACACCCGCCTCATCACCACACCGGACGCTGAGGACTACCGCAATGTCCTGACGATCCGCGGAGCCCTCAGCGATGGGTCGCAGATCTCTGTTGCCGGAACCCTGACGGGCCCCAAGCAGGTGGAGAAGCTCGTGGGCGTCAACGGATACGACGTTGAAATTCCCATCAGCGAACACCTGGTGGTAGTGGCATACGCCGACCGCCCGGGCGTTATCGGCACCATTGGGCACATCCTGGGCATGAATAACATCAACATCGGCGGCATGCAGGTTGCCCGCCAGACCGAGGGCGGGCAGGTCCTTGCCCTCCTGACCATCGACAGCTCCGTTCCGCAGCAGGTCCTGGAAGCCATCAAGGCCGGTATCGGTGCAGACATGGTCCGGGAAGTGGACCTGGAGGACTAGGACTGATCCGTATCAGCTGATGTTCGCGTGCCTGCGACACACCCTAAGGCACGCAGGAGTGGCCGGTCTGCTTACAATGGCTGGGTCCGGGATTCGGACCCGGCAGCAGGCCGGCCACAAACTTTTTGCACATACAGCCCGGTGTTTCCCGCGTTTTTCGCAAAATGCCGGACCATGTGTGCGCGCCCGCAATCAAGGTCTCAGGGAGCCCAATGAACGCCGTCCAAAGGTTCATCAGAAGCCGTGTGCTGCTGCTGACCGCGGCCATTTTGATCGTCGCCATGTGTTTGTCCGTCCTAGTTCAGAGCCAGTCACAGGCAGCCCTGAACCGTACAGTGGACGAGAACTCGCGGGGACTCTACGACATCCTGGTCCAGGCAAAGCCTGATCAGTCCCGGAACGGGGACGGCGGTGCATTGATCCAGCCGGAGATTGCCAATGGTCAGGGCGGCATCAGCTTTGATCAACTGGACAAGATCCGCGGCATGGGCCAGACGGCCGTAGCGGCTCCCATCAGCCTGGTCTCGCGCGTATCCCAGAACCTCGAAGCCCCCCGGCTTAACGCGATGGACTACCTGGGATACAACGCCGGCCTTGCCGGCGCTATCACTGCGGGCGACCCCTCTGCCATGGATTCAAGCAAATGGCCTGCGGCCGAGTCCGTGCTGTCCGATTCACCGAAGAAGTACCGCCTGACAGCATCGGCAACCAGCTCGGACGGAGTCAACCAGCAGACCCTTTTCAAGACCAGTGCCGAGGGCACCCTGGGTAAGGGCCGCTTGGTGCAGGAGCAGGCAGCTGGCGGCAGCAACGTCCGGATCGCCGGTCCTGAGGGGGAGACCGGCGTCAAGTTCCCGGCCCCGGCCCTCGGGTCCGAGCACAACCTGTTCAACCTTTCTGTCGCGCTTCCCCTGGCGCCTGAGGTGACTGAGTCCGTCGTCGCCGTCGATCCTGCTGCCGAAAGGGCCCTGCTGGGCTCAGCGGGCGACTTCCTGGCGCCGCTTGAAAAGGCACCCCCGGCCGATGCCCGCGACGCGGGAGCCATCGGCCGCCACTTTGAGAGCCTCTTCACCACAGGCCTGAGCATGCAACAGCTCGAGGAGGGCCCCGATTTCCTGGGCGTCAAGCTCAAGTACTGGGCACCGCTCATGACGCAGTACCAGCAAGCCAAGCGCGATGGCCTGCTGACGAACGACTCCAAGGCGATCCCGCTGATCGTGCGCACGGGTACTTCCCTGGACCTGCAGTACTCGGTCAAGATCGAGGAAATTGACGCAAGCGGCAAGGTCGTCAAGGACGTCGGCACGGTCACCCGTTCTTTGGACAAGGACTACCTCCCGTTCGTTTCCAAGTCCCCGTTTGCCCTGGAGTGGCCCGGTTCCACCGACCACAGCCAACTGCTTGGCAGCACGGCCTCGTTCAGCCAGGGTTTGTACAACCCGGCCACGTGGAGCACCGCTTTCGCAGCTGCGCCGAAGTACAAGGACGGCGAGGACGCCGCCAACGGCGCTTCGGACAAGAGCGCCACGCCGGGGGACTGGGTCACTGTGAACCGCTTGCCGGAGAAGTCCTCCTTCGGTGCGCCGGTGGACCAGACCCAGCGCAAGCCGGTCGACGAACGGTCGTACCGGGAAGACCTCGAAACGGGCAAGAAGCCCGCTGCCCCCTTGCCCATGGTTTACGGCACCTTTGATCCGGCCGCCGTCCAAGCAGCAGCCGGTGACGTCAACAAGCTGCCTTTGGGTGGCTACGACCCCGCGCCGATGACACTGAGCAAGGACGCCAACGGCAAGGACGTCCAAGGCACGGCCCTGAAGCCTTCCTTGAGCGCTACAGGCCTGGTCAGCCAGTCTGCCGGCGCCATCACTGACTACTACGGCCTTGCCGCTGCCCGCGGTTACGATTCCAACGCCAACGTGATCGACGCCGTCCGCGTCCGTGCCAACGCCGCGGGCAACTGGAAGACAGCCCAGCCCGAGGTTGAGAAGCTGGCCACCCAGATCCGCGAACTCGGCCTCGAAGCCACCGTGGTGGCTGGATCCGCCCGCGAAGACGCCAACATCTTTGTTCCCGGCTACAGCAAGGACGACGCCGGCAAGGAGTCGCCCCTGGGCACCGTCCAGCAGTCGTGGGTACGCCAGGATGCTGCAGATGCAGTCTCCGGGTCTCTGACGGGAACCAACATCACCCTCCTGTTCCTGACCCTGTTGGGCGCCACGCTCCTGACCGGTGCCTCGACGGTGAGCTACATACGCCAGCGGAGAAGCGAGGCCGGCATCCTGCGGGCCATGGGTTGGACCCAGAAGCGGATCCGGTCCTGGGTCCTTGAAGAGTTCGCCGTGGGTGCCGCTGCACTGACGGTGGCCGGAGTGGTGCTCAGTCTCCTCAGCTGGAACATTGCCACCGTGATCGTCTCGGCGACCATGCTGGTCATCTACATCGGAGCGGCCTTGTTGGCCGCCCAGCAGTTGCGCCACCGCGTCGTGGTTGACCAGGAACCGCAGCATGATGAACGCCTGGTTACCGTGGATTCCCCGTTGACGTTCGCCAACAGGCAGCTCACCACCAACAGGTTCAACTCCATCTCGCTGGCTGTCGCCGTTGGGGTCTTCGGTGCCGCAGTAGGTGCCTTGATCGCCCTGTTGATCGACATTCCCCGTGCGGCAGGGGCCAGCGCGCTGAGTGGCCTTGCGGCTGCCAGCATTGCGGCTCCCAGCGTGATCCTCGCCGTCTTTGGCGTGGTGGTTGGGCTTCTCCTGACGCTTGTCACCGGCCGCTTTGAGCTCCATGCCAAGCGTGAGTACCTGGGCACACTGCGTGCCATGGGCTGGAACCCGGACATGCTGGGACAGGTCCGCTTCTTCGAAAATGCACTGGTGGGCACCGTGGCTCTTCCTTTGGGCGTCCTTGGCGCACTGGGATTGGGTCTGCTCCTTGCCCCCTACGCGGCCCTTTGGGCCGGCCTGGCCGGGTTGCTGGCCGTTATTTGCTGGATTCCGATCGCAACGAAAGTAGTCAAATGACCGAGACTCCCAACCCCGAGCTGGCGGCCACCCCGGAATCCCCCGAAGAGTCGCTGCAGACCCGCGCCAACACGATCGTGCGGGCAGCGGACCACGCCACGCCCCTGGAACTGAGCCGCGTCACCATCCACTACGGTGGCGACAAAGGCGGAGCCGAGGAAGTCGACGTCGTCGACGACTTCAACCTGACGCTGCACGCCGGTGAGATGCACTGCATCGCCGGCCGAAGCGGTTCCGGCAAGACCAGCATCCTGACGGTCAGCGCCGGACTGACGCTGCCGACGTCGGGCAAGGTCTTCTGGGAAGGCGTCCCCCTGGACACGATGGGCGACGACGAAATTGCCGACCGTCGTCGTGCCCTCATCGGTTACGTGGACCAGGGCGGCGCCCTGATCGATGGCATGAGCGCCTTGGAGAACGTCCTGCTTCCTGCCGTTCCTGACGGCGAGGTGGAACAGCGCACGGAAATGGCCAAGGACCTTTTGGACCTGGTGGGACTTGGCCGCCGAATGCGGCACCGTCCGGCCCAGCTCTCGGGTGGTGAGCGCCAGCGCGTGGCCATTGCACGCGCACTGATCCTGGGCACCCGGGTCCTGGTGGTGGACGAGCCCACAGCCAGCCTCGACCGTGCCGCGGCCAACCGCATCATCGGAATCCTGAAGGACACCACCAGCGACGGTATCGCCGTCATGGTGGCTTCCCACGACCACGAGTTGGTACGCCTCAGCGATACGCTGACCGAACTTAACTAAGCTCTTTCATCCGAAATAAAGGTAACTTTTTAGAGTGACGTCTCCAGAGAAATCCCCGTTCTACATCACCACCGCAATCAGCTACCCCAACGGCGTGCCGCACATCGGCCACGCCTATGAGGTCATTGCGACCGATGCCATGGCGCGCTTCAAGCGGCTTGATGGTCATGAAGTCTTCTTCATGACCGGAACGGACGAGCACGGGCTCAAAATGCAGCAGTCCGCGGAGAAGGAAGGCATCACTGCCAAGCAGCTCGCGGACCGGAACTCGGCGGCGTTCAAGCAGATGAGCCAGGACCTGGGCATCTCCCATGACCGCTTCATCCGCACCACGGACCAGGACCACTACGCCGCATCGCAGGCCATCTGGAAGAAGATGGAAGCCAACGGCGACATCTACCTGTCCAAGTACGAGGGCTGGTATTCGGTCCGCGACGAGGCGTACTACGTCGAGGACGACACCGTGGTCAAGGAGGACGGCCTCCGTTACTCCAAGGAGACAGACACGCTTGTGACCTGGACGGCTGAGGAAAGCTACTTCTTCCGGCTCTCCAACTACCAGGACAAGCTCCTGGAGCTCTACGGCGAGCAGCCGGAGTTCGGTGCTCCCCAGTCCCGTTTCAACGAGGTCATCAGCTTCGTCAAACGCGGCCTCGAAGACCTGTCCATCAGCCGCACCACCTTCGACTGGGGTGTTCCGGTCCCGGGCGACGAGAAGCACGTCATGTATGTCTGGGTGGACGCCCTGACCAACTACCTCACGGGTGTGGGGTACCCCGACGTCGAGTCTGAACAGTTCAGGAAGTTCTGGCCAGCCGATGTTCACGTGATCGGCAAGGACATTTCGCGGTTCCACGCCATTTACTGGCCTGCCTTCCTGATGAGCGCAGGGCTTGAATTGCCCAAGCGCGTCATGATCCACGGCTTCCTGACCAACAACGGTGTCAAGATGTCCAAGTCCTTGGGCAACGTTGTGGCACCGCAGGATTTCGTGGCGCAGTACGGCCTTGACCAGTGCCGTTACTTCTTCCTGCGCGAAGTTCCGTTCGGCGCTGACGGCAATTACAACCACGAAGCGATCGTGGGCCGGATGAACTCCGACCTCGCCAACAACTTCGGAAACCTGGCCCAGCGTTCGTTGTCCATGGTGGCAAAGAACTGCGAAGGCAAGGTACCCACGCCCGGTGCGTTCACCGACGAGGACAACGCCCTGCTGGCCCGGGCCGGTGGACTGTTGGACATCGCGCGTTCTGCGTTCGAAAAGCAGGAATTCAGCCGCGCCCTTGAAGCTATTTGGGCTGTGCTCGGTGATACCAACGCCTACTTCGCAGAGCAGGCCCCCTGGGTGCTGCGCAAAACAGACGTGGAACGGATGAACACGGTCCTTTACGTCACGTTGGAAGTGGTCCGAATCGTGGCGATCCTGGCCCAACCCGTGATGCCGTCGTCGTCGGCCAAGCTCCTTGAGGTTCTCGGACAGCCGGAAGGTGACGCGCGCCAGTTTGCTGCGATCGCCACGCCGATTGTCGCTGGCACTGAACTGCCGGCACCTGCCCCTGTCTTCCCGCGCTTCGAGGAACCCGCAGAGGCCTAGCTCTCAAACCATCCCCATCAGCGCAACGCTCCCGCATTTCCACCGGCAGGACCGGAGAAAATGCGGGAGCGTTCGGCTTTAAGCGCTATTTGGTGATGGAGCGTCAGGCAGTGGCGAGTCCTTCCACCGGCGACAGACGCGCGGCTCGACGGGCCGGAATCACCGACGCGAGGAGACCGGCCACCACAGCCACGCCAAAGACTGCCAGCAGCTGGAGCCATGGCACGGCGGGAACCACCGTCGCCATGCCGCCGAGGGTAGCCTGCGCGCCGAGCCAGCCATAGACAATGCCCATGCCTGCGCCCAGGAGGGCTGACACTCCCGCCACCAGCGCAGCTTCGATGGCCAGCATCCCGCGGAGTTGGCCTTTGGTCAGCCCCAGGGCACGGAGCAGCGAGTTTTCGCGGGTCCGTTCAAGAACCGAGAGCGACAGGGTATTGGCCACGCCGATCAAGGCAATGACCACGGCCACGCCCAGCAGCCCTGTGACCACGAGCAGCAGGACATCGATGATGCTGTTGAACGTCACACGTTCGATCGCTGCGCCGCTGACTGTGCGTTCCTGCACGCCGAGGGCCGACGCGATCTCCTTCTGGATGGCCTGGACCCGGTCCGCCGGGACGGAGTCGTCCAACTTCACCCACACCATGCCAGGGGTCTCCGGGAGCGCCGCTGAGGTGATGCTGCTTGCGTTGACGAAGGCAGGGACGTTCCGGGTGCGCAGGACCTTTGCGTCGAGTGAAACATCGCCGGAGGTCGTGCCGATACTTGCGCGCCCGGCGGCGGAGTCTTCGGGCAGGTACAGCACGCCTGGCGCCGGCTTCAGGTTGGCATCGCGCAGCACCGATCCTGCGTCAGCTCCAGGGAGGGCGTACACGGTCTGTCCGCCATCGGGGGTGGACGCGTCCTTCAAGGTTCCCACGGCCTGCAGCAGGACCGCCGCGCTGACGCCGTCGAAGGTTTTGATCCGGGCCACCGCCTGGGAAGGGTCTGCTGTGCCGTCCACGGACGTTGGGGCAGAGAGGTCAACAGGGTAGTTCTCTGCCAGGGTGTCGTTGAACGCCTGCCGGGACGTTGCAGCGCCCGTCATCATGAGGGACACCAAGGTCACGCCAATCAGCAGGGCCGCGGCCGTCGCGGACGTACGCGCCGGGTTGCGGGTGGCATTGACGGCGGCAAGCTTGCCGGGCACGCCGGCCGGTGCCGCGAGCCGGCCTGCCAAGGCGACCACAGAGGGGATGAAAAGGGAGGAGCAGAGCAGGATGCCCACGAACGATGCGGCGCCACCCAGCAAGGCAACGGGCAACGACACGTCTACGCTGCCGTAGACCAGCAGGCCGGCACCACCAAGAAAGGCCAGCAGCCCGATGAGGAGCCGGAGCTTGCCACGCCGGTTCCGGACGGACGCGTCATCGGCGGGACGCAAGGCGGCAAGAGGCGCGACGGCGGTTGCCGCCTTGGCCGGAACCAGCGCCGCAACGACGGTCAACAAGGTGCCTGCCACCAGTCCGGCAACAATGGCCGACGGCGGGACTGCCAAGGTCGCGAAAGCCTGCTCCGGTTGGGACTTGGCCCAGGCGATCAGCGCCGACATCAGGCCAGTGGCGGCAACGACACCCAGCACTGAGGAAACGAACCCGACCACGAGGGCCTCAAGCATGACAGAGCCGCGGATCTGGGAACGCCCGGCGCCCAGACAACGCAGCAGGGCCAATTCCCGGGTCCGTTGGGCCACCAGCACAGAGAACGTATTGGCTACCACCAAGGTTGAAACAAGGATGGCCACCCCGGCGAAGGCGAGCAGGACCACCGTCAACTGGTCCTGCCCGGCGCTGAGCATCGCGACCGTTGAGGTGACCTTCTCCTGGGCCGTTTCAACGACGGGCGACACCACCCCGGCAGCGTCCATTCGGCGGGAGATGTAATCCTTCGCCGCGGACACGTCCTCGCCCGGTTTCAGTGCGAACTGCAAGCCCGTATACCCGGCTCCGGCGTCTTGCACCGCGTTGAGTACCGACTCGGAGGCAAGCAGTTGGGCTGCCGAAGAAGAGAAGGGGTCATTTGTGGCCTGCGTCAGCCCGGTAATGGTCACCTTGGCGTTCTTGACCGGACCGGCCCCGTGCAATTCCAGGGTGCTGCCGACGGTAAGACCCAGGTGCTCTGCGGTCTTGACATCCACGGCCGCTTCCAAAGGCTGCGAGGGCATGGACCCCGATGAAAGGACAGCGCCCTCCAAGGAAGCAGGGGCAGCATTCCGGAGCCGGCCGAATTGCTCACCCCCGCCGGCCTGGAAGGTCACATACGTCGACCGTTCCGCGTAGCTCTCAGCCACAGCGGGCGAAGAAGCAGCAGCGTCCACGGCGGCCTGGGTGAAAGGTTCGCCGTTCTTGGACGTCGCCACGAGGTCCGCTTTACGGTAGGCCTCGCCAATACTCGCACCCAAGGACGCGTTGGTGCTTGCGCCCACCATGAGGGTGGCAGCGAGGAACATCACCGACAACATCACGGCAAGGCCGATCGCCACGAAGCGCCGGTAATGCGTAGTCAGTTGGGACAGTGCAACGCGCAACATGCCTTACGCCCCCAGCTTGCCAAGGGCCGCCAGGACAGAATCTGCCGTGGGATCGTGGATTTCCCCCACCAGGCCGCCGTCGCTCATCAGCACCACACGGTCCGCGTAGCTTGCAGCCACGGGATCATGGGTCACCATGATGATGGTCTGGCCCATTTCCTGGCTGCTCCGGCGAAGCAGAGCAAGAACTTCGCCGCCGGCCTTCGAGTCCAGGTTGCCAGTAGGTTCGTCACCGAACACGACGTCGGGACGGGTCAACAGTGCCCGGGCTACTGCCACGCGTTGCTGCTGGCCCCCGGAGAGCTCATGTGGACGGTGCTTCAGGCGATCCTTCAGTCCAAGCGTGCTGACAACGGTATCCAGCCATCCGGCGTCGGCCGTTGTACCCGCCAACGCAAGCGGAAGCGTGATGTTCTGCTCGGCTGTCAAAGTAGGCACCAGATTGAAAGCCTGGAAGACAAAGCCAATCCGTTCCCGCCTCAGTGCCGTGAGCTGGCGGTCGTTGAGGCCGGTCAGCTCCGTGCCACCCAGGACAATGCGCCCGGAATCCGCCGAGTCCAGGCCCGCCAGGCAATGCATGAGGGTGGACTTGCCGGATCCGGAGGGGCCCATGATGGCCGTGAACTTCCCGGCGTCGAAACTCACGGACACCTTGTTCAGGGCCGTAACGCTTGTATCGGCGCGTCCGTAGCTTTTGGTCAGCTCAAATGCTTCGACGGCGGGACGGGCTTGGGCGGCATCCGATCCCTGCGGCGGGTTCGTTCCTGAAGGGTGGGGGAGAGGCGTGAATGTTGTCATGGTTCCACGCTAGGTTTCGGTGCACCCTTGCCGGATCGGGCCGGGGACCGATTCCCGGGGACACCAACTCATACCGTGGTCTGAGCCTGGCAGGAACCCGGGATGAGGCTAGGCCCCAGGCGCAACCACACCGGTCTCATACGCGATGACCACAACCTGGACGCGGTCCCTGGCGCCGAGCTTTGCCAGGATGTGCCCAACATGCGTTTTCACAGTGGCCTCGGATAAGAACAAGCCCGCCGCGATCTCCGGATTCGACTGCCCCTGGGCGATCAGCTGGAACACTTCGCGCTCGCGGGCGGTGAGGCTCTCGACGGCCGCGGCGTGCTCGCTCTGCTCAGGCGTCTGCGTTCTCAAAAGGGGCGCCACATGGTCCAGCAATCGACGGGTGGTGGACGGTGCGATCACGGCGTCACCACGGTACACGGTGCGGATCGCCTCCAGGAGCTCTTCGGGCGGGGCATCCTTGAGCAGGAACCCGCTCGCGCCGGCCTGGATGGCAGCCAAGGCGTACTCATCAAGATCGAAGGTGGTGAGCACCACGATCTTGACCTCTGCGCGCTGCGATCCCGCGGGTTGGGCTGCTGCCTGCTCAAGGATGCGCCGGGTTGCTTCAATGCCGTCCATCCCGGGCATGCGGACATCCATGAGGACGACGTCGGCCGCTGTGGCCCCTAGAGCCTGCACGGCTTCGATGCCGTTCGCCGCTTCGGCCACGACTTCCAGATCCGGCTGGGAGTTGATCAGCATGCCAAATCCGGAGCGGACCAGGTGTTGGTCATCAACCAGGGCAACCCGGATGGGCGCAGGAACATCGGACATGGTTTTAGGCCTCCGAATAGGGGATGAATGCGGATACGCGGAAACCGCCGCCCTGTTCCGGGCCTGCAGTCAAGGAACCATCGTAGAGGGACACGCGCTCGCCCATGCCACGGAGCCCGTTGCCGCCACCTGCCGTCGGCGGATCAGCGGCGGCGCCACGGCCGTCGTCGAGGATGTCCAGCTGCAGGCCCCTGGCCTGCCACGTCAAGGTGACTCCCGCCGTCGCTTTCGGCCCGGCGTGCTTCATGACGTTGGTGAGGGCCTCCTGAATGATGCGGTAGGCGGTCAGCTCCGCTCCTGCGGGAAGCGCCCTGCGGGGAACACCGCTTTGGTCGAAGGACACCTGCAGTGTCGCGGCGCGGAAACCCAGGAGGAGCTCGTCAAGGTCCGAAAGCCGGGGCTGCGGGCGGGTGGGGGAGTCGTCGTCGGAACGGAGGACTCCCAGCAGGCGTCGCATTTCGCCCAGGGAATCTCTGCCTGTGGCGGCGATGGTGGCCAGCGCTTCGGTGGCGAGCTCGGGCTTCGCAGCGGCCGCGTAGCGTGCTCCGTCCGCCTGGGTGATAATCACGGACAACGAGTGGGCCACGATGTCGTGCATTTCCCGTGCGATGTGGGATCGTTCGTCAGCTGCCGCCAGCTGGCGTTCCTGCTGCTGTTCAACTTCAAGGCGCCGTGTGCGGTCCTCCAGTGCCTGTAGTTGGAGCCGTCGAACGCGGGTGAGGTCACCCAGCGTCCAACTCACCAGCACCAGCATCCAAATCAGGACCGTATAGAGGGCGCCGATGGTCAGGCCCATGATGCCCGACTCCGCAGTGCTGGAGAACTCGCGTGTGGTCAGCATGATGCCGCCGACCATCCCTGCGAGCAGCACTGTCCGACTTGCCCAGGCAGGTCCGTAAGCGGCGGTGGCGTAAATGACGAGCGGAACCGCGATTTGGCCCGCCACGGGTTCCGCGCCCACGGCCCACTGGACCAGGCACACAAGGATGACGACGACGGCCGCCGTGGCGGGGCGGGTGCGTCGCCACGCGAGGGGCAACAGGAGGCTGCAGGAAAGCAGGGCGAGCCAGGGGTGGCCGGCCAGGAGATAGACCGGCCCAAAGAGGAGGATCAGAAGCGACGTGGCCGTCAGGTCCACTTTGAAGCGGTTGACCCGGAACCAGTCGTATATTGCATGCCGTCTATCCACGCATACGACTCTATGCGGAGCCGGAGTGTCAGGGCATCATGCCGTGGTCTGAACCCAGCGCTACGGGGTGTTCGAAGAGTGAGACGATTTTGACCAGCATGTGGATTGCTTGGCTAGATAGACGTATGAGTGCAACGTCCATCAATCTCGCTGTCATCCCTGGCGACGGCATTGGCCCCGAGGTCATCGCCGAAGCCGTCAAGGTCCTCGAAAAGGCCGTCGCCGCCGAAGGCGTCACCCTCGAACAGACCCACTACAAGCTTGGTGCCCAGCACTGGCTTGAGACTGGCGAGACCCTCCCGGACGAGGTCCTGGCCGACCTGCGCACCCGTGATGCCATTCTATTCGGCGCCGTGGGAGCTGCTCCCGGCGATACCCGTATCCCGTCGGGCATCATCGAACGGGAGATGCTGCTCAAGCTCCGCTTCAGCCTCGACCACTACGTGAACCTGCGCCCGTCCCGGCTGTACGGAACCGTCGGCAGCCCCTTGGCAAACCCAGGCACCATTGACTTCGTCGTGGTCCGTGAGGGTACCGAGGGTCCCTACGTGGGCAACGGTGGAACCTTGCGTGGCGGCACTCCGCACGAAGTTGCTACCGAAGTTTCCCTGAACACAGCACACGGCGTGGAGCGAGTTGTCCGCGACGCCTTCCGCCGCGCCAACGAGCGTCCGCGCAAGCACGTCACGCTCGTCCACAAGCACAACGTGCTCGTCTTCGCCGGACACCTGTGGAAGCGGACCGTCGAGGCAGTGGCCAAGGAATTCCCTGAGGTCACCCACGACTACCTGCACATCGACGCCGCCACTATCTTCATGGTGACCGAGCCCTCCCGCTTCGACGTCATCGTCACCGACAACCTCTTCGGCGACATCCTCACCGACCTCGCGGCAGCCGTTACCGGCGGCATTGGCTTGGCGGCATCGGGCAACATCAACATGGACCGCACAGCACCGTCCATGTTCGAACCCGTCCACGGCTCCGCTCCGGATATCGCCGGACAGCAGAAAGCCGACCCCACCGCGGCCATCCTCTCCGCAGTGCTCCTCCTGGACCACCTTGGCTACACCACGGCGGCCCGCAAGATTGAAGCGGCAGTAGTCGCCGACGTCGAAAGCCGCACCGGCGAGCCGCGCAGCACAGCTGCCGTTGGCGACGCCATTGCGGCCGCACTTTAGGCCCAAATCTCAGGCGTAAGCTTGTCTTGAATTATTTACCTGCTTCCCTGGTCCATCGCTGAACCACACCCTTCGGGGCCGCGTTCGCCCTGCCAGGTAGCTGACTGTGGAGGAAACATGACTCAGACTGCCCATGGCGTCGAATTCAGCCAGCAGCTTTCGGAAACACCGAAGTCTGCTGAGGAGCGTGCAGCCATCCTGGCGAACCCGGGATTCGGCGACTACTTCACCGACCACACCGCCGTCGTCGACTACAAAGTCGACGCCGATGGCAATGGCGGTTGGCAGAACGCCCGGATCGAGCCCTACGGACCGATTTCCCTTGATCCGTCGGCTGCGGTCCTGCACTACGGCCAGGAAATCTTCGAGGGCCTCAAGGCATACCGCCACGCTGACGGCTCGGTCTGGACCTTCCGTCCGGAAGCCAACGCCGCCCGCCTCAACAAGTCGGCCCGCCGGCTCGCCCTTCCCGAATTGCCGGAAGAGTACTTCCTCGGAGCGATCCGTGAACTCGTCCAGGCGGACCAGGAATGGGTTCCCTCCGGCGACGGCGAGGCCCTGTACCTGCGTCCGTTCATGATCGCCACCGAGGCTTTCCTTGGCGTCCGTGCTGCGCGCGAGGTCTCCTTCCGCGTCATTGCTTCTCCCGCCGGTAACTACTTCGGTGGCGAACTCAAGCCGGTCTCCATCTGGATCTCCCGTGAATACGCCCGTGCGGGCCGCGGCGGGACCGGAGCGGCCAAGTGCGGCGGTAACTATGCAGCGTCCTTGATCGCCCAGCAGGAAGCCGAAGCGAACGGTTGCAAGCAGGTCCTCTTCCTGGACCACTTCAACGACGACGCCGTGGAAGAACTCGGCGGCATGAACGTCTTCTTCGTGATGAAGGACGGCTCACTTGTCACCCCGGCACTGAGCGGAACCATCCTTGAAGGCGTCACCCGCATGTCCGTCATCCAGGTGGCGAAGGACATGGGCCGCGAAGTCAGCGAGCGCAAGATCACGCTGGATGAATGGCGCGATGGCGTTGCCTCCGGCGAGATCATCGAGGTGTTCGCCTGCGGTACCGCTGCGGTGATCACCCCCATCGGTGTCCTCAAGGACGCCACCGAGTTCATCGGTGCCGAGGACGCCAAGGCCGGCGAGACCACCATGGCCATCCGCGAGCAGCTCCTCGGCATCCAGACCGGAACCGTCGAGGACACCCACGGCTGGCTCACCCGCCTGGTCTAGCCTTCGGAACGTCCCGAAACACCACCGCACGACGGCGGCCCTTCCCCTGATAATCAGGCGGAAGGGCCGCCGTCGTGCTTCCCGCACGCTTGATCCAAACGCTCGGGCACATCCCACCCGATTCCCGTGGACGCTCTCTCACTTCCCACCCGCTTCCCCGGAACGCTCTCTCAGGTCCCGCCTGCTTCTCTCACGTCCCGCCTGCTTCCCGGGAAGCTCTCTTACCTTCAGTGTGCAAGGGGCCAAAGTTGCCACAAACCGTAGGCGTCGAATATCGCCGTCGAGCATACTTCGGCTGTCCTGAAAGTGAGTGAGGGTTGGGGTGACGGGGGTGGGATGTGAGTGAGGGTCGGGCGGAAGGGGGTGGGATGTGAGTGAGGGTTGGGAAGTGCCAAGATGGACTGGTGACTTCTGAATCAATGGCGACTTCCGGCAACTCACCTTCCGGCAACTCACCCTCCAGCAGCTCGACAACCGACGACCCCACACCAGGCAGCGCACCCCAGGGCGGCGGCTCGTCTTCTCTGCAGCGCAGCAGCGGATTGACGCGATTCCGGCTGGCCCCCAACCCGGGTCCGATGAGCTTGGATGGCACCAACTCGTATGTCATTGGTGCATCCGGTTCCGCCCGTGTTGCCGTGGTGGACCCGGGACCCGAGGACGAGCAGCACCTGGCCGAGCTGGCGGCGGCAGGAGGTGTCGACGTCGTACTCATCACGCACCGGCACGCGGACCATACTGAAGCTTCAGCGCGATTCCACCAACTGACCGGCGCACCTGTGCGTGCCTTCCTGCCCGAGTATTGCCATGGTGGAGAACCGCTCGCCGACGGCGAAGTGCTGACAATTGGCGGCGTTGAAATCCGCGTCATCGCTACGCCCGGCCACACCTCCGACTCGGTGTGCTTCCATCTCCCCGCTGATGGCCCTCATGGTTCGGTCCTCACTGGCGACACCATCCTGGGCCGTGGCACCACTGTGCTGGACTATCCGGACGGCAGGCTGGGGGACTACCTGGCCAGTTTGGTTCGGCTGGAGGCGCTCGGGCCCGCGACACTCCTCCCGGCACATGGCCCCATGCTCCCTGCCCTGGACGAGAAGTGCCGGGAGTATCGCAATCACCGTGAGCAGCGGCTGGACCAGATCAGGACAGCCCTTGACCGCCTTGGCCAAGACGCGTCCATCGCGGCAGTCACCGACGCCGTGTATCCAGACGTCGACCCCTCAGTCAGGTGGGCGGCCGAGACGTCCGTGGCTGCCCAGTTGGATTACCTGCGAAGCTGAGCCGGGACGGTAGGCTTGGGCCCATGCGTATCGCCCGGTTTGTAGTTGATTCTGATCCCCTTTACGGCGTTGTTGAAGGCGAGGCCGGCAGTGAGGAAATCACTGTCATCAACGGCGACCCCTTCTTCAATGGCGTCGAACGTACCCACGTAAAGCACAAGCTTGAGGACGTGCGGCTCCTCGCCCCGATCATTCCGCGCAGCAAAGTGATCGGTGTTGGCCGGAACTTCGCTGAGCATGCCGCGGAACTTGGCAACGAAGTTCCCCAGCAGCCGCTGCTGTTCCTCAAGCCCAACACGTCCGTGATCGGCCCGAATGACCCCATCATCCTTCCTGAGTTCTCGGAGGAAGTTTCCTTCGAAGCTGAGCTGTGCGTTGTCATCGGCCGCATCTGCAAGGACGTTCCCGAAGAGCGTGCGGATGACGTGATCTTCGGCTACACCTGCGGCAACGACCTCACTGCCCGCGACGTCCAGAAGACGGACCTTCAGTGGGCACGCGCCAAGGGCTTTGACACCTCTGCGCCGCTTGGGCCGTGGATCGAGACAGAGCTGGATCACGAAGACCTGTCCATCCAGGGGCGCCTCAATGGTGAACTCCGCCAGGACGGCAGCACCAACCAGATGATCCGCGGCGTACGCGAGCTCGTCTCCATCGTCTCGCACGCCTTCACCCTGCTTCCGGGCGACGTCATCATGACCGGCACCCCGGCCGGCGTCGGCCTGGTCAGTGAAGGCGACCGTTTCGAAGTGGAGATCGAAGGCATCGGCCGCCTCTCCAACCCGGTGGTCCGACGCTAGGCATTCAGTCAAAGCCAGACCACGACGGCGGCACCCGCCTTTCGCACGAAAGGCGGGTGCCGCCGTCGAGCCTTTAGGGCCGGGAAACCCAGGCTGCGCCAAGCGGTAAAGTTGGAACCACTATGACTACTGCTTCTGCGTCCAACGCTGCCCCCAGCGTCATCCCTGCCGTCAATGCCGAGACTCCGGTCCGCGTCCGCTTCTGCCCGTCACCGACCGGAACTCCGCATGTTGGCTTGATTCGGACGGCCCTGTTCAACTGGGCCTACGCACGCCACACCGGCGGCAAGCTGATCTTCCGCATCGAGGACACCGACTCTGCCCGCGACAGCGAAGAGAGCTACCACCAGTTGCTGGATGCCCTCAAGTGGCTCGGCATCAACTGGGATGAAGGCGTCGAGGTCGGCGGACCGCACGAACCGTACCGGCAGTCCCAGCGCGGCGACATCTACCAGGACGTCATCGCCAAGCTCAAGGCCGGGGGACACGTATATGAGTCCTACTCCACCCCGGAGGAGATCGAAGCCCGCCACAAGGCAGCCGGCCGCGACCCCAAGCTCGGCTACGACGGCTTTGACCGCCACCTGACGGAGGAGCAGCTCGCCCAGTTCAAGGCTGAAGGCCGGGAGGCTGTCCTGCGCCTGCGCATGCCGGACGAGGACCTGACTTTCAACGACCTGGTCAGGGGGGAAATTACTTTCAAGGCCGGCTCGGTCCCTGACTTTGCAGTGGTCCGCGCCAACGGAGCCCCGCTCTACACCTTGGTCAACCCGGTGGACGATGCCCTGATGGGGATCACCCACGTCCTGCGCGGAGAGGACCTGCTGAGCTCTACTCCGCGCCAGATTGCGCTGTACCGGGCGCTCTACGCCATTGGGGTTGCGGAGTACATGCCGGAGTTCGGGCACCTTCCATACGTTATGGGCCAGGGCAACAAGAAGCTCTCCAAGCGCGATCCCGAGTCGAGCCTGTTCCTGCACCGCGAGCGTGGCTTCATCCCGGAAGGCTTGCTCAACTACTTGTCGCTGCTCGGTTGGTCCCTGAGCGCGGATGAGGACATCTTCACCGTGGAGCAGCTCGTTGCCAACTTCGACATCCATGATGTCCTTGGCAACCCGGCCCGCTTCGACATCAAGAAGGCCGAAGCCATCAACGGAACCCACGTGCGCATGCTCGCTCCGGAAGACTTCAAGCAGCGGCTGGTTCCCTACCTCCGCGCCGCCGGATTCGTTGGTGAAATCCTCACCCCCCGCCAGGAGGAGATCCTCGCAGAGGCAGCTCCCTTGGTCCAGGAACGGATCACCCTCCTGGGCGAGGCTCCGGAAATGCTGGCTTTCCTGTTCAAGGCTGATGACGCGATCGACGTCGCGGACGACGCCCGGAAGGGTCTGCCCCAGAACCTGGAGGAAGTCCTTGATGCGGCCCTGGCGGCACTGGAGCCCATTACCGACTGGACTGCCGAGAACATCCAGGCTGCGCTCAAGCAGGCCCTTGTCGAGGACCTGGGCATCAAGCCCCGCGCCGCGTTCGGCCCGGTGCGCACGGCCATCTCCGGTCGTCGCATTTCCCCGCCGCTGTTCGAGTCCATGGTGATCCTGGGGAAGGATTCCTCACTGGCCCGCGTCCGCGCTTTCCGCGGCCAGTAACGGCGAACGTCATGGCGATAGCAAGCACTTTTGGCACTATCCGTGGTGTCCTGTTCGATATTGATGACACCCTGGTGGACCTTGAGTACGCCATGACGACGGCGTTGCGCGATGTCAGCGAACATCTCCTGCCCGGCCTGGACCAGGCCGGGTGGGCGAAGTTCGGACGCATCTTCACGCACGAAACCACGCATTTCTATGACCGCTACCTGGCAGGGGAGCTGACGTTCAACGAGCAGCGGCTGCTCCGCGGCAGGGCTGCCCTGGGCCACTTTGGCGTGGAACTGGGGGACGGCGAGGAGTCACAGGCATGGGTGGCCGAGTATCACCAGCGCCAGACGTCATACGTGCGGGCTTTCGACGACGTTGAAGAAGTCCTGGACGCCCTGGATGCAGCGGGGATTCCCTACGGTGCGGTCAGTAACAACGTCCACGACTACCAGCGCGCGAAGCTGGACAGTGCCGGTTTGGCCAGGATCGCGACACTGGTGGGAACGGACACCGTTGGCGTGCCCAAGCCGGACCCTGCCATATACCTCGAAGGTGTACGCCTACTGGGGACTTCGCCGGCGGAGACCCTCTACGTTGGCGATAACCGACTTCTCGATGCGGACGGAGCAACCGCGGCGGGGCTGGTAGGCGTGTGGTTGAACAGGACCGGGGAAGTGGTGGAGGAGTTCACCGGACGACAGGTGGATTCCCTGACCCGCCTGCTGATGACGGCTCCGACGGCAGCCTGAGATCCGTGTGATGCAGGTAACGGCTTTACGATTTGTGCAGGTGGCGAGACTCCGGTAGAGTCATTACTCGTGCTGAGGGGCACGGAGGGAAAAGCCAAGGGAAACCGCGGTGAGAACTCCGGTCCAAAAGTCACTTTGGGATATGGTGTAATTGGCAACACTACGGTTTCTGGTACCGTCATTCTAGGTTCGAGTCCTGGTATCCCAGCTCTGAAAATCCGCGTGAATACGCGGAAAATCGGAACCTTCCACTTCGCTGAAGCGATTTGGAGCGGAGCTGAAAGTATGAAATACTCATTCAGCTTGATCGCCGGAAACGGTGATAAAAAGTGCAAGGCCCCATCGTATAGCGGCCTAGTACGCCGCCCTCTCACGGCGGTAACGCGGGTTCGAATCCCGCTGGGGTCACAGTCGAATCCCCCGGAACTTCACGGTTCCGGGGGATTTCTTTTTGCCCGGGCGCCTGCCCCGAGCGTTCTATAGTGATCGGGCTGGCATGATGATGCTGTGATCGCAAACCAAGACCCATCAGCATCCGGGGCCAGTCCAGTTCCCAGGGGAGCGGCGGCCGCCGTCGAAACCCTGGAAGCCGCACGCGCCGAACTCGCGGCCACCACCTTGCCGCTGGCGGTGCCTGAGGCGCAGGAAGCCCGCCAGTGGATCCGTGAGTCGCTGGCCCAGCTCGACGATTACGTCATTCCCCGATACCGGAGCCTGGACGCACCGCTGCTGGCCGTCGTCGGCGGTTCAACCGGAGCCGGTAAATCCACCTTGGTCAACGCGCTGGTCGGCTTTCCGGTGACGCGCGCCGGGGCCATCCGGCCCACGACGCGCCAGCCCATCCTGTTGCACCACCCGCAGGACGCCGAGTGGTTCGAAGGGAACCGCATCCTGCCAAACCTGCACCGGATCCGCGGCACGGTGTCGGCAAACCCTGTGCCGGCCAACCAAGCAGGAGCTGCCCCTGACGCCCAGGCGATCACGTCGCTGGTACTGGTGGGCCATGACAACGTGCCCCAAGGCATCGCACTGCTGGACGCGCCCGACGTCGACTCCATCTCCGATGACAACCGCAGGCTGGCCGGGCAGCTCCTGGCCGCTGCGGACCTTTGGGTGTTTGTCACCACCGCAAACCGATACGCCGACGCCGTCCCCTGGCGTCTGCTTCTGGATGCGGCTTCACGGGACATCACCGTCGCTGTGGTGCTGGACCGGGTACCGGCCGCCGCCGAGGATGAGGTGAGGGCCGATCTGCAGGCGATGCTTGACCGGCAGGGCCTTGGCGAAGCGAAGCTCTTCGTGGTTCCGGAGAGCGAGCTGGACGCGCTTGGCATGCTGCCCCACGAGGCGGTGGTCCCGTTGCGTCAATGGCTGGGCGCCTTGGCTGCCAACGCAGCAGGACGTGCTGACGTCGCCCGCCGCACACTCAACGGAGCCGTCAAGGCGGTGAGTACCCGCCTGAACGGCATAGCCGGCGCAGCGGCAGCGCAGGACACCGTGGCGCACGAGCTGGAGGAAAGTTGCGTGGAGGAATATGAGCTGGCACTTTCGCGCATTCTCGCCGCTACCAAAGACGGAGCGCTCCTGCGGGGTGAAGTCCTGGCACGCTGGCAGGACTTTGTGGGCACGGGTGAGTTCTTCAGGACCCTCGAGCAAAACATAGGTCGCATGCGCGACCGCATGGGGGCCTTCTTCCGGGGCGAACCCGCCCCCGCCGTGAAGGTGGAGACGGCCATCGAAACCGGGCTGCAGGCAGTGATCCTGGACGAGGCTGCCAACGCCGCGGAGAACGTGGACAGGCGATGGCGTTCGGATCCCGCGGGGCGCCAGCTGCTGGGCCCCGATGACCTGTCCGGCACCAGCGAAGGATTCGATGCCAGGTCTGCCGCCGCCATCCGCGCGTGGCAGGAAGGCCTCATGGAGATGATTCGGACGCAGGGACAGGGCAAGCGGACCCAGGCGCGTTGGCTGTCTTTCGGCATCAACGGGCTGGGTGCCGCGCTCATGGTGGTGGTGTTTTCGATGACCGCCGGATTGACAGGCCTTGAGATCGGGATCGCGGGTGGAACGGCAGTAGTGGGGCAGAAACTCTTGGAAGCTGTGTTTGGGGAGGATGCGGTCAGGCGCTTGGCGCAACAGGCCACGGAAGACCTGCACACACAATGTCAACGGCTCCTGGACGATGAAAAGCAACGCTTCCTGGGCCGCCTTGAAGCAGCGCATCCACGGTCCGGCAACGACCTCGCCCGGCACGCCACCGCACTTCGCCGCATGGCGGAAGCCGCATGAGCCGCCACAGCCAGGTCCGTGAATCCTCCCGCCTGCAGCGCAGGCTTGAATCGCTCAACGAAGCCCGGGAACTTGCCGAAGGAGTGCTTCCTGACGAAGAGCTTCAATCGGTTTACGACGTCCTGGAGCGGGCAGCGTCCCGGCGTTCGTTATCAGCAGGACACACGGTGGTGGGCTTTTTTGGTGCCACAGGCAGCGGCAAGTCCTCGTTGTTCAACGCAGTCTCCGGCAGTGACCTGGCGACAGCGACAGCGCGGCGTCCCACGACCTCAGAGCCTTTGGCAGGGGTTTGGGGAGAAGAGGGCAGCGGACCACTCCTGGACTGGTTGGACGTCAAGGAGCGCCACACCCTGCCACCGGTGGCCGGGCTTGCGGACGAAGATACAGGCCTGGTCCTCCTCGACCTGCCGGACTTCGACTCCACCCGCGCAGAGAACAGGGAGATCGCCCAGCGCATGGTGGGCATGGTGGACGTTCTGGTGTGGGTCCTTGATCCCCAGAAGTATGCAGACGCGGCGGTCCATAATGATTTCCTGAGGCCCATGGCCTCCCATGGCGCCGTCACGCTGGTGGTCCTGAACCAGGTGGACAGACTCAGCCCCACGGACGCCTCCGCCGTCCTGCAGTCCTTGGAAGGCATCCTGGCCCGCGATGGCCTGGGTAAGGTGCGCGTGCTCAGTGCCTCCGCACTGACGGGCGACGGCGTAACGGCCGTCCGCGCTGCGATCAGGAACGTCGTGGTCCAGCGGGAGGCAACGACGCAACGTCTGGCGGCCGACGTCGCCAAGGCGGCCACGGAACTGGCCAGAGCCTCCGGAGAGGGCGAAGCGCGCGGGATCAAGGCAAATGCCAAGGCGCGGCTCGCGTCGGATTTGGCTGCCGCAGCTAACGTGCCCGTTGTGGTGGACGCGGTCCAGCGCTCGTTCATGAGGGAGTCGGCCCGGAGGACAGGGTGGCCCGTGACGCGGTGGCTGCTGCGCTTCCGACCGGACCCCTTGCGCCGGCTGAACCTGGGCCGGGGTGATACTAAGCCGGAGCTGAGCCGGACCTCCCTTCCTCCGGCAGGCGCGCCCGAGCGGGCGCGGACGGATGCCGCTGTCCGGGACTTCGTGGATGACGCCTCCACAGGTGCTCCGGGACCGTGGCGCGCCGCTATCCGCGCTGTCGCCAGGGACGGCCGCGAACAACTGCCCGATGCCCTGGACCAGGCCATCGCCGGAACCGACCTGAAGACCACCAAGAGGCCTGTGTGGTGGGCGATGTTCAACGCCCTGCAATGGTTGGCATTTGTGGTGGCTGTGGGTGGACTTGGCTGGCTCGGAGTCCTGGCCGCGCTGGGTTACTTCCAGATGCCGGTGCCGGACGTTCCGCGAACGGAGGGCTGGCCCTGGCCCACTTTGATGGTGGCCGGGGGAGTGGCGTTAGGAATCCTCTTGGCGATTGTTGGCCGCTTCCTGGGTGGCTGGGCAGCTAAGTTACGGGCTTCCGGAGCTGCGAAAAGGTTGAAGGTGTCCGTGGCCGCAGTGGCCGAGAAGCGGATCGTTGAGCCCGTCGAGGTGGAGATGACACGCCTGAAGGCCTTTAACGCGGCGTTGAAGGATGCCCGTTCGACCTAGAGTGCTGCCGCCGCGTCCCTGACTTTGATCAGGGTCCGCAGGTTCCGGGTGGTGGTGCTGGCTTTATAGCGCGCTTTCGAAGAGAGCTTGCTGAAAGGGCTGTCCAGCGTGCCGCCCGCGGGCGCCAACCAGGCGGACGCTTCGGGGCCAAGCCGTACTTGTTCAACGCCGTCCAGTGCCTGGCCTGCGTCGAAAAGTTCGTCGAGCATGGCGGTATCGGATGCCAGTGTCACATAACTGTGGGTGGACTTGTCGTCGGCAGGGTAGGGACAAGCCTCGACGAGTTCGGCAACCCGCTCGGCGGAGAGAACCACCACCCAGGCGTCGTAGGCGAAGGCATCCCTGAGGCACTTCTCGAATTGGTCCTTGACATCCTTGGCGCTGAGTTCGGTTTGCAGCACGACGTTTCCGCTGGCCAGTAACGTCTTGACCTTGGTGAACGGGTAGTCCTGGAGCGCATTCTTGAGGTCGGCCATTTTGATGTTGATCCCGCCGACGTTGATGCCCCGGAGGAATATCGCGTAGTTGTTCATGCCGGGCTCCCGTCCGGAGGGGTGGATGCTGGAACAGCGTAGAGCAGTGGGGGACTAGTCGTTGTTCTTCCGCAGTGCTTCGGTCAGGACACGGGCAGCGTTACAGACCACTTCGGCGTGCAGGCGGCCCGGTTGGCGGGTGAGGCGCTCAATGGGACCCGAGATGGAGACGGCCGCGATCACCCTTCCGGAAGGCCCACGGACGGGGGCCGAAACCGAGGCGACCCCAGGTTCGCGTTCGCCGAGGCTCTGACCCCAGCCCCGGCGTCGTACTCCTGCCAGGACGGTGGGCGTAAAGCGGGCATTTTGCAGCCCCTCCAGCAGGCGGTCGTGATCTTCCCATGCCAGGAGTACCTGGGCGGCGGAGCCGGCCTTCATGGACAACTGGGTACCAACGGGAATGGTGTCGCGCAGGCCGATGGGGCGTTCCGCGGAAGCCACGCAAACGCGCCAGTCGCCCTGCCGGCGGAAGATCTGGGCACTTTCGCCGGTGGCATCGCGAAGCTGGATGAGGACGGGGCCCGCCGAAGCGATCAGCCGGTCTTCTCCGGCAGCCGATGCCAACTCCACGAGCCTGCTGCCGAGGACGAACCGGCCCTGGATGTCGCGGCTCACCAAACGGTGGTGAACCAGCGCCAAAGCCAGCCGGTGAACCGTGGGCCGGGCGAGGCCCGTGGCAGCTACAAGTTGCGCGAGCGTCGTTGGTCCGGCCTCGAGGGCATCGAGGACCTGGGCCGCTTTATCAATGACACCGACTCCACTAGAATTGTCCATGTAATGATATTGCCGTCTCAATATCTGAGATGCAAGTTGTTTCGCTGGCCTATTTCGCAGCGGTGCTGCTTCAGTGGTCTAGGAACAACCAAACCGCAGTGAAGGGAGCAGGCCGTGGGAAAGACACTGGCCGAGAAAGTCTGGGATGCGCACATCGTGCGCAAAGGTGAGGGCGAAGGAGCCAATGCCCAGCCCGACCTTCTCTTCATCGACCTGCACCTCGTTCACGAAGTGACGTCTCCGCAGGCCTTCGAAGGCCTGCGCCTGGCGGGCAGGAAGCTGCGCCGCGTGGACCTCACTATTGCCACGGAGGACCATAACACTCCAACGTTGGACATCGACAAGCCGATCGCCGACCTGACTAGCCGCACCCAGATTGAAACGCTGCGTGCCAACTGCAAGGAATTCGGCGTCCGCCTGCACTCCCTGGGTGACAAAGAGCAGGGCATCGTCCACGTGGTCGGTCCGCAGTTGGGCCTCACACAGCCCGGCATGACAGTGGTCTGCGGCGACTCGCACACCTCCACGCACGGCGCCTTTGGTGCGCTGGCCATGGGCATTGGCACGTCCGAGGTTGAGCACGTCATGGCCACCCAGACGTTGTCGCTCAAGCCGTTCAAAACCATGGCCATCAACGTTGAGGGAACCCTGCGCCCCGGCGTCACAGCCAAGGACATCATCCTGGCTGTGATCGCCAAGATCGGCACAGGCGGCGGACAGGGCTACGTCCTGGAATACCGCGGCTCGGCCATCCGGTCCCTGTCCATGGATGCGCGCATGACCATCTGCAACATGTCCATCGAAGCTGGTGCACGTGCCGGCATGGTGGCTCCGGACCAGACCACCTACGACTACATGCAGGGTCGCCCCCACGCGCCCGAAGGTGCCGACTGGGATGCCGCCGTCGAGTACTGGAACACGCTGCACACGGACGCTGACGCGACCTTCGACGTCGAAGTCGATTTGGACGCCGACACGCTGGAGCCCTTTGTGACCTGGGGTACCAACCCCGGCCAGGGCGTCTCGCTCTCCGCCAAGGTTCCTTCCCCGGAAGACTTTGGCGATGAGAACGCAAAGGCTGCCGCCGAACGCGCCCTGCAGTACATGGGCCTGGAAGCAGGCACGCCCATGAAGGACATCCGCGTGGACACCGTCTTCCTGGGCTCCTGCACGAACTCCCGCATTGAGGACCTCCGTATCGCCGCGGACATCATTCGCGGCCGGGCCAAAGACCCCAACGTCCGCATGCTGGTCGTCCCGGGATCCGCACGGGTCCGCCTGGAAGCCGAAGCTGAGGGCCTGGACAAGGTCTTCAAGGAATTCGGAGCAGAATGGCGCTTCGCCGGTTGCTCCATGTGCCTGGGCATGAACCCGGACCAGCTGGAGCCGGGGGAGCGTTGCGCGTCCACGTCCAACCGGAACTTTGAAGGCCGCCAGGGCAAGGGCGGGCGCACGCACCTGGTCTCGCCCGTGGTGGCAGCAGCCACAGCCGTCCGGGGAACACTGAGCTCGCCGTCGGACCTCGAGTCCGTTTCCGCGGGCACACTGACCGGAACCGCAGTCTAGGAGGATCCCATGGAAGCATTCACAACCCACACAGGCATTGGTGTACCGCTGCGACAGAGCAACGTTGACACCGACCAGATCATCCCTGCGGTCTACCTCAAGCGCATCACGCGGACCGGCTTCGAAGACGCCCTGTTCGCTGCCTGGCGCAAGGACGAGTCCTTCATCCTCAACCAGGCGCCGTTCAATGCCGGTTCCGTACTGGTGGCCGGGCCTGACTTCGGCACGGGGTCATCCCGTGAGCACGCAGTCTGGGCCCTGAAGGACTACGGCTTCAAGGCCGTGCTCTCCTCGAGGTTCGCCGATATTTTCCGCGGTAACTCCGGGAAGCAAGGCCTGCTGGCAGCCCAGGTTGCCCAGGACGACATCGAGCTGATCTGGAAGGTCCTGGAGAACCAGCCCGGCACCGAGGTAAAGGTGGACCTTGTCAGCAAGACGGTGGAGTGCGGCAACGTCGTAGCTCCGTTTGAGATCGACGACTACACCCGCTGGCGCCTCCTGGAAGGCCTGGATGACATCGGGCTGACCCTCCAGCACGAGGAAGACATCACGGCATACGAAGCAACGCGGCCGTCGTTCAAACCCAAGACGCTGCCGGCGAAGGTTCAGTAGCCATACTGATGGCGCCAGAATTGCGCTGAGAGAGGACCGTCGGAGCCCTATTTGGGGGCCCGGGGGTCCTTTTTCGTGGGCCAATGACCGCCTTGTCACTGGACTTCGGCGCGACGGCAATCCTTGTATCGCCGGGTGCGTCCATTTCGGTTCGGTAACGCGAGCTTCTATGCTTAGCTGGAGCCTTTGTAAGTTTGGGGGGCGAGTAGTCGTGAGGAAACCGGTATAGATGAGTAGTGTTCTGACAATCCGCGGTGGCGTCCCGTTAACCGGGCGAGTGACCGTTCGCGGTGCCAAGAACCTGGTGCCCAAAGCCATGGTGGCGGCGTTGCTGGGCAGTGAACCATCGGTGCTGAGGAACGTGCCGGAAATCAAGGATGTAGAGGTTGTCACCAGCCTGCTGCAGCTCCACGGCGTGACTGTCGTGAAGGACCCCGTGACGGGTGACCTGACGCTGGATCCCCAGGGCGCTAAAACTGCTTCAAGTACCGCTATTGACGCACACGCGGGCGACTCTCGGATTCCCATCCTTTTGTGTGGGCCGTTGATCCATGCCATCGGCGAGGCCTTCATTCCTGATCTCGGCGGATGCAAAATCGGCGACAGGCCGATCGATTACCACCTGAATGTGCTCCGCCAGTTCGGCGCAGTGGTGGAAAAGCGTCCGGGCGGGATCCACATTTCTGCTCCCCATGGCCTGCATGGCGCCAAGATTTCCCTGCCGTACCCGTCTGTGGGAGCCACCGAGCAGGTACTGCTCAGTGCTACCCGGGCCGAGGGCATCACCGAACTCATCGGGGCGGCGACGGAACCGGAGATCATTGACCTCATTGCGGTGCTGCAGAAAATGGGCGCGATCATCAGCGTCCAGACGGACCGCACTATCCGCATCGAAGGCGTCAAGGACCTTGGGGGCTACAACCACCGCGCGCTCCCGGACCGCAACGAATCCGCTTCCTGGGCTTCTGCTGCGCTGGTTACCCGTGGCGACATTTTCGTCGAGGGCGCTTCCCAACGCGACATGATGACCTTCCTGAACACCTACCGCAAGGTCGGTGGCGGCATGGACATCGGCGACGACGGCATCCGCTTCTACCACCCGGGCGGCAAGCTCACCCCGCTGGTCCTGGAAACCGACGTTCACCCCGGCTTCATGACTGACTGGCAGCAGCCCCTCGTGGTTGCGCTGACCCAGGCCGAAGGCGTTTCGATCGTCCACGAGACCGTTTACGAGAACCGTTTCGGGTTCACCGAAGCCCTGGCGCGGATGGGTGCGAACATCCAGGTACACCGCGAATGCCTGGGCAGCGTCCCCTGCCGCTTCGGACAGCGGAACTTCCTGCACTCGGCTGTCATCTCCGGACCCACTCCCTTGCGGGGAACGGACATCGACATCCCGGACCTGCGCGGCGGTTTCAGCCACCTCATCGCAGCCCTTGCTGCGACGGGCACCTCCAAGGTGACCGGCATTGACATCATCAACCGCGGATACGAGCGCTTCACCGAGAAACTGGCTGGCCTGGGCGCCGATTTCGACATCACTACCACCAAGTAGCGGGAGATCCTGTGAAGGAATCGGCCAAGAGCCGTGCCACGTTCATCTTGCTGGCGGGCCTGGCACGCCCCTTGATGAACATCCTGATGAACAAAAAATGGGAGGGGCTGGAGAAACTGCCGCAGGGCGGTTTCATCGCGGTACCCAACCATTGCACCGAGATCGATCCCATCGTCGTGGGGCATATGGTCTACAACCAGAAGCGGCCACCGCACTTCCTGGCGAAGGCCGGACTGTTCAAAGTCCCGGTTTTGGGTGCACTGCTCCAGGCCACCAAACAGATTCCGGTCGAACGCTCGACGGCGGGTGCCAACCGCTCGCTGCAGGTCGCCAAGGAGGTGGTGGACGCCGGTGGCGCCATCATCATCTATCCCGAAGGAACACTGACCCGTGACCCGGACCTGTGGCCCATGAAGGGGCACACTGGTGCTGCCAGGCTGGCGCTGCAGACCGGGGCCCCCGTGGTGCCGATAGCCCACTGGGGTGCCCATGAAGTCTTTCCCAGGTACGCAAAGCGTTTCCACGTCTTCCCGCGCAAGACTGTGCGGGTGCTCGTGGGAGAACCCGTGGACTTGAGCGCCTTCGCAGACCGGCCGCTGGATCGGGCCACGCTGTCCGAGGCCACGGACGTCATCATGGATGCCATCACCACGCTCCTTGAAACACTTCGGGGCGAGACTGCTCCCAAGGAACGGTGGGACCCGGCGATGCACAAGCAGTCCAAGCACGGCCGCTTTGTCGAACGTGGATCCACGGGCACTCCGGAACCGGAGGACGGCGAATGACCCTCGTGGAGAGCCCTGCCGGGATTCCGGAGACCATCGCTGTCCTGGGGGCAGGATCATGGGGGACCACCTTCGCCAAGATCCTGGCTGACGCGGCTGCCGCGTCCGGTGACACACGCAGCATCCGGATCTGGGGGCGGCGCGCAGAGGTCGTGGCTGAGATCAACTCGCTTCACCGTAACGGGCAGTACCTCAAGGACATCGAACTGCCTGCGTCCATTACGGCTTCCACCGACGTCGCCGAAGTGCTGAAGGACGCAACGCTGGTGGTCCTGGCCGTCCCCGCGCAGTCCCTGCGACCGCAACTGGGGGAGTGGAAAGCCCTCCTGGCACCCGACGCCGTGGTGGTGTCCCTGATGAAGGGCCTGGAACTGGGCACGGATGCGCGCATGAGCGAAGTCATTGCGCAGGAACTGGGGCTCCCCGATTCACGGGTAGCCGTGGTGTCCGGACCAAACCTGGCCATGGAAATCGCCAGGGAGCAGCCCACCGCCTCAGTTGTTGCCTGCAGCGACAACGAAACAGCGGCTGCCATTGCGCTTTGTTGCACCGCGCCGTATTTCCGCCCTTACACCAGCACCGATGTGGTTGGTGTGGAGATCGGCGGAATCGTCAAGAACGTCATTGCCCTGGCGGTGGGTATTTGCGAGGGACGCCAGATGGGGGACAACACCAAGGCATCGGTCATCACCCGTGGGCTGGCGGAGACCTCCCGTCTTGCCCTGGCTTTGGGTGGAGAGGCCCTGACCATGGCCGGGCTTGCCGGTCTCGGTGACCTCGTGGCTACCTGCTCGTCGGCGCTTTCCCGTAACCACACTGCCGGCCGGCTGCTCGGCGAAGGGCTCAGCCTGGAACAAGTGACAGAACAGATGACCCAGACTGCCGAGGGCATCAAATCAGGCCCGGCCGTCCACGAGCTCGCCGGCAAATTGAATGTCGAAATGCCCATCACGGCAGCCGTTGTGGCTGTGCTTGAAGGCAGAATGTCCGTTGATGACCTGGGGCCGCGACTGCTGGCCCGGGCGCTGAAGTCCGAAGGCGACTACTGATGGTGACTGAAGATTCCACTCCTGCTACACACCGCCCCCGGGTCGCGATCCTCTTTGGTGGGCGCTCAAGTGAGCATGCGGTCAGCTGCGTCACGGCGGCCGGTGTCATGGGTGCCATCGACAGGGAAAAGTATGAGGTCATTCCCATCGGTATCGCGAAGTCGGGACAATGGGTCCTGGCGTCAGGCGACACCAGCCAATGGTCGTTGAGCTCGGCAGCGCTTCCCGAGGTGACGCCGTCGGGCCGGACTGTGACCCTGGCGGAGGTCGGCGGCGAACACCAGCTGATCGTCACCGAGCCCAATGCGGTTCCCCAGGAGCTGGGTTCGGTCGACGTCGTCTTCCCGCTGCTGCACGGGCCGTGGGGCGAGGACGGAACTGTCCAGGGTCTCCTTGAATTGTCCGATACACGCTACGTTGGCGCCGGTGTACTGGCCTCCGCAGTGGGCATGGACAAACACTTCATGAAGGTGGTTTTCGAAGCCGCCGGATTGACCGTGGGGCCGTATGTGGCCGTGACTGACCGTGACTGGCTCACTGATGCGGAGGCTGTCCGGAAGCGCGTCGACAAGTTGGGGTTCCCGGTGTTCGTCAAACCGGCCCGGGCAGGTTCCTCCATGGGCATTTCCAAAGTGGATTCACTGGAGGGGCTCGACGCCGCCATCGAGGAAGCCCGCCGGCACGATCTCAAGCTGGTCATCGAAGCAGGAATCGTTGGCCGGGAGATTGAGTGCGCCGTTCTCCAAGGACGGGGCACCGACGTTCCCCGCACCTCCATGCCCGGCGAAATTGCGGTGGCAGCCGGAGAGCACCAGTTCTACGACTTTGCTGCCAAATATGTGGAGGACGGCGCTGCGGCCCTCAGTTGCCCGGCCGACATGCCGGACGAGGCCATCGCCCGCGTACGGGAGCTGGCCGCCGTCGCTTTCGACGCCGTTGGTGCCGAAGGACTCAGCCGCGTCGACTTTTTCTACACCCCGGCCGGCGAGCTGATCATCAATGAGATCAACACCATGCCGGGCTTCACCCCCAAGAGCATGTACCCGCAAATGTGGGCGGCATCGGGGCTGGGCTATGCCGAACTGATCGATGAACTGATCCAGCTGGCGCTGACCCGCAAGACTGGCCTGCGCTAACTCACGACTGGCCTGCGCTAACTCAGAACTGGCCTGCGCAAACTACTTGCCGGTCGGCAGGTTCTGGAGGTCTTCCTGGCCGACGCACTTGCCGGTTGCCTTGATCTTGCCGACTGCCGCGGTGAGTTCGGTCAGGACCGTGGCGGAGCTGATGTTGGCCGCTTCCAGCTTGACGGGGTCGATCAGGATTTCCGTGGCCGGTTCCCGGCCGAACGTTGTCAAGGTGTAAACGGGGTCGCCTTCCTTGATGACCCAGTCGACGCCGTTGACGCTCACGCAGCGGTCTGTGGTGGGGCCGGGAACATTCACGCCGCACCGGAGGATCACCTGCGACGGGTCACCCCATGCTGCGGTGGCCTGGCTGTTGGTCTTGCGGAGCGCGGCGTCCCCGATCCGGTCCGGGAGGGCCACCATCATCGGGGCACAGGCAGGATTGGCCGCATCCGAAGCTGCCGTGACGTCCACGGCCGGTGAGCAGGCCGTGATTGCGAGGGTTGAAGCAACGGCCAGTGACGCGGACATGGCAGTCCGTCGGAGGGTCTTGTGGTGCATGAATCAAGCCTATCCCGCGTGTGCTGGCCCGCAGATTAGCGTTGTCCGGGTCACAATCCGGTATGACCCATGGAAACGACCCCGACGCTATCCTGTCGGTGGATCGCGATAGCGTAGAGCCGTGCCAGCAGAACAATTGATCGTCCAAGACCTTTCGGAGTCCGAGCTCCTTGCCCGGATCTTTCCGCGCCTGAACCGCAGTCCAGGCATATTGTTGGGGCCCGGGGACGATGCTGCCCTGGTTGCCGCTCCGGATGGCCGCACCTTGATCTCCATCGACACCCAGACCCAGGACCAGGACTTCCGGCTGCAATGGAACAACGGTTACCGGACCACAGGGTTTGATGTCGGGTGGAAAGCTGCGGCCCAGAACCTCAGCGATATCAACGCCATGGGGGGTACGGCTACTTCGCTGGTGGTCAGCTTGACCATGCCCCCGAGCACTCCGGTGGAATGGGTCGAGTCCTTTGCCGATGGCCTGACTGCGGCCATCACCGCGTTGGGCCCGATCGACTGCTCCGTTGCAGGGGGAGACCTTGGCCGTGGCAGCGAGATCGCGGTGACGGTCGCCGTCGTCGGTTCGCTGGACGGTCTTGCACCGGTGGTGCGTTCGGGCGCGAAACCGGGCCACCAACTCGCCGTGGCCGGCACGCTGGGCCGGGCCGCGGCCGGCTGGGCACTCCTTGAAAGCGACGTTCCGCTGGGCAGCCTGGCAGCAGAACTCCGCGCCCTGGTGGACAACCAGTGCCGCCCCCTGCCTCCTCTGGCGGCGGGCCCTGCCGCCGCGCGGGCTGGCGCCTCCGCCATGTTGGATATCTCGGACGGCCTTTTACGCGACGGCAACCGGCTCGCCTCGGCCAGCGGGGTAATCCTGGACTTCGACCCCACGGCCCTGAAGGCGTACGCGGTACCCTTGGAGCCGGCAGCAACACTTCTGGGCGCCGATGCCATGTCCTGGGTCCTGGGTGGCGGGGAGGACCACGGCCTCCTGGCTACGTTCCCAGCTGGAATTCAGCTACCGGAGGGCTTCACTGCGATAGGCTCGGTTCAAGCCGTTGTCGAGCCGCCAGGCAGCGGTATCCGGATTGCCGGGCACGCCGCTGACACCGTTGGATGGGATCACTTTGCAGACTAAGATCGCCGCGAATGCGCACGCCATGAAACGCTGGCTCGGCAAAGCGGAAGTAGTCCTGGGGAACCATAGTGACCGCCTCAACGCGATCAACATCTTTCCTGTAGCCGACGGCGATACCGGCACCAACCTTTACCTCACGGTTCGGGCTGCGGTCACGGCCCTGGGTGGCACCACGCCGGATTCCACCGAAACGGGCAACGACGTGGGAGCGGTTCTTTCCCGGGCCGGCCAAGCTGCCATGGAGCAGGCACGCGGCAACTCCGGTACCCTCTTCGCCGTCTTTCTCTGCGCAGCAGCTGAGCCCCTGAACGGCAAGTCGCGCCTGAGCGCGCCGCTGCTCGCAACTGCCTTGAACAGGGCACAAATCAGGGCGTGGTCGGCGTTGAGTGAACCTGTTGCCGGCACCATGCTCTCGGTCCTGGAAGCGGCCGCCAATGCGGCCCAGGCCGTGGAAGCGGCCCAGAACGGTGATGACAGCAACCATGCCTTGGGCCTTTCGCTTGATGCCGTGGTGGATGCCGCCTACCAGGCCGTTGTCCGCACCGAAGACGAACTCGCGCAACTCCACGAAGCCCGCGTGGTCGACGCCGGGGGCGTTGGCATGCTGCTGGTGCTCGACTGCCTCCGCTCGGCTGTCCTCGGCGAAGAGCTCCAGGATGAGCTGTTGGACGGACTGCACGGCTACAAACTGCAGGATCCCCATATCCATGAGCACATGCCTGCCGACGACGGTGTGGAAGTCATGTGCACCATCAGCCTGTCTCCCTTGAACGCGGCCATCCTTCGGCAACGCCTGGACGAAATGGGCGACTCCGTGATCATGAGCCAGGTTGGCGGAGCGCAGGGCCCGGAGGACGACGACGAGCCAGCCGTGGAGCCCAGCTACCGTTGGCGGGTACATGTGCACGTCCCCGATCCTGAGCCCGCCGTGGCCCTGATCCGTTCGTTGGGGGAACCCACGGACATCGCTGTCAGCCAGCTTGCGGTTCCGTCCGGCGCCGCCCAGGACACCGCTGCCCAGGACAAGGAAGTACCCGGTGACCCGGGCCAGCCACGGCATGAATTCTGAACTCGAACTGCCCCTGGAACGCCGAATCGGCAAGCGATCCGCTTCCGTCATCGACAAACACCTGGGCCTGAAGACCGTCGGTTCCTTGCTGAACTATTTTCCGCGCCGCTACCTGAGCCGCGGTGAGCTGACGCCCATCAGCAACCTTCCCTTGGACGAGGAAGTCACGCTGATTGCCCGGGTACTGTCCAACACCACCCGGCAAATGCGTGCCCGGCGAGGTTCCATTACCGATGTCGTGGTCACCGATGAAGCCGGCGGAACCAGCGTGCCTGGCACCTTGAAGGTCAGTTTCTTCAACGGTTTCAGGGCCAAGTCGGAGCTTCTCGCGGGCCGCCGGGCAATGTTCTCGGGCAAGGTGACCCGCTACGGTGGTGCCCTGGGCCTGACCAACCCTGACTTCCTGCTACTTGACGAGGATCCCGGGGCTGAAGGCTCCATGGACCCCGAAAAGCTCGCCGCGATGCCCATCCCGGTGTATCCGGCCACCGCGAAACTCACCAGCTGGTCCATCCACAAAGTCATCAGCGCCCTCTTGGAGACCATGGACCTGGATGCGATGAGCGATCCCCTTCCGGAGCGTATCGTTCATCGCGACGGGCACCTCAGTGTGGCCGAGGCATATCGCCTGATCCATTCGCCGGAGACCCCCAAGGACTGGCAGCGGGCACAGGAGCGCTTCCGTTACCAGGAAGCCCTTGTCCTGCAGACAGCCTTGGCGCGCCGACGGGCCCAGCTTGCGGCGGAGGAAGCAACGGCCCGGCGGCCGATCAGCGGTGGTTTGCTGGGCAAGTTCGACCAAAACCTGCCGTTTACCCTCACAGCCGGACAATCCGCCGTCGGAAAGACGCTTGCGGAAGAACTCGCCCGGGACACGCCCATGAACAGGTTGCTGCAGGGTGAGGTGGGATCCGGCAAGACGATCGTTGCCCTCCGCGCGATGCTTCAGGTGGTGGACGCCGGTGGCCAGGCCGCCCTGCTTGCCCCCACTGAGGTGCTGGCCGCCCAGCATTTCCACTCCATCCGGCGGACATTGGGGGAGCTTGCGCGGGACCACGTCTTTGGCGGCGCTGGGATGCTCGGTGGCGATCCCGCTCAGGGTACCGTCCAGGTGACGCTGCTGACGGGCTCCATGCCCACCGCCGCGAAGAAACAGGCCATGCTGGATGCCGCGTCCGGGAATGCAGGCATCGTGATCGGCACGCACGCTTTGCTGAGCGACAAAACGAGCTTCCAGGATCTCGGCTTGATTGTGGTGGATGAGCAGCACCGCTTCGGCGTGGAGCAACGTGATGCCCTGAGGGCAAAGGCACAACGGCCCCCGCACTTGCTGGTCATGACGGCCACGCCTATCCCGCGGACTGTTGCCATGACGGTGTTTGGCGACCTTGAAACGTCCATCCTTGACGAGCTTCCGGCGGGGCGCGCCCCCATTTCAACCCACGTGGTGGGCCTTGCTGAGAACCCCGGCTGGGTGGACCGGATTTGGAAGCGGTCCCGTGAAGAAGTCGAATCGGGCCACCAGGTGTACGTCGTCTGCCCCAAGATCGGATCGGACGACGACGGGGACTTCAGTCCCGGTGAAGCGGAACCAAGTGACGCCGACCTCGCGGACGACGGTGCGTCGCGGGAGCTCGCGTCGGTGACTGCCGTCGTCGAAAGCCTCCTGGATGAGCCGTCCTTGTCCGGAGTTCCGGTGGCACCGCTCCACGGCCGGCAGGACCCGCAGCTCAAGTCCGACACCATGGCCTCGTTCGCGGCCAACCAAACCAAGGTGTTGGTGTCCACCACCGTCATTGAAGTGGGTGTGGACGTCCACAATGCCACCCTCATGGTGATCTTGGACGCGGACCGCTTTGGGATTTCGCAGCTCCACCAGCTGCGTGGGCGGGTGGGCCGCGGAGGACTGCCCGGCACATGCCTGTTGGTGACCACCTTGGAACCAGGTCACCCGAGCCGGCGGCGCCTGGAAGCCGTTGCCTCAACCACTGACGGCTTTGAGCTCTCCCAAGAGGACCTGAAGCTTCGCAGGGAGGGCGACATCCTTGGCGCTTCCCAATCCGGCGGCCGCTCCACACTGAAACTGCTTCGTGTCCTTGACCACGAGGACATTATTGCGCGGGCACGCACTGACGCCCAGGCCCTCGTGTCAGAGGACCCTGTCTTGGGTAACCAGCCGGCCCTCGCTGCGGCGATCGACGACTATTTGAATCCCGAAAAGGAGGCGTTCCTTGAACGCGGTTAAGAGTCCAGGGACGCTTTGTGACCTGAAAGCTACCACCCTATGAGCCGCATCATCGCCGGTGTCGCCGGCGGCAATCCCTTGGCGAGCGTGCCCGGAACAGCGACGCGGCCCACGACGGACCGGGTCAAGGAGGCGCTCTTCTCCCGCTTGGAGTCATTGGCGGTTATTGACGGGTTCCGGGTCCTGGACCTCTACGCCGGTTCGGGTTCGCTGGGAGTTGAGAGCGCCAGCCGAGGCGCCCGCAGTGTTGATTTGGTGGAGTTTGACGCCAAGGCCAGCGATATCTGCCAGCGCAATGCCGACCTGGTGAACCAGGTGCTTGGAGGCAAGAGGGTATCGGTCCACAGGTCAAAGGTGGAATCGTTCCTTGAACGTGCCGGCGAAGCTGATGTGTGGGACCTGGTCTTCCTGGATCCGCCGTACCCGTTGGACGAAGAGGCCCTCAGCGCTGTGCTTGCCAAACTGGCACCGCACCTGGACGAGGCTGCCGTGGTAGTTGTGGAGCGAAGTTCGCGAAGTCCCGAACCCGCGTGGCCGCAGTCCTTGGAATGCTTCGCGGACAAGAAATACGGCGAGACCAAACTGTGGTTCGCGGAGCCGTCCTGAGGCGTGTCCGTGCCTAGCCTGTAATGCGATCGAGGTCGACGCCTGTGAGTACGGCGGCCGGATGCGGTCCGCGGGCAAGGAGCTCAGCGGTCCAACCGGGCGGCCATGGCTTTTGGGTGCCCACCAGGACGATGTTGCCCGGGTACCGCCCCTCGAACATGCCTGATTCGGCAAAGGCGGCGACGTCCGTCATCGCTTCCCGCAGCGCAGCTACCTGGCTGCGTACCAAGGTCAGTGCGGGCTCATCGCCCACGTTGATGATCAGGACGCCGTTCGGGCTTAACCTTGCGGCTGCCTCTTCGTAGAACTCCTGGCAGGCGATATGGGCTGGTGCCTCGGGTCCGGAGAAGATGTCAAGGATAACGACGTCGAACCTCAGGTGGGCGGGCAGCTCACCCAGCGCGTCGCGGGC
Organism: Paenarthrobacter sp. AR 02; assembly: GCF_021538675.1. GTDB lineage: Bacteria > Actinomycetota > Actinomycetes > Actinomycetales > Micrococcaceae > Arthrobacter. The sequence goes on along the minus strand of NZ_JAJUKH010000011.1, from coordinate 21,329 downwards.
GTCGCCGATATGGGTGCTCAGCGCCGTGCCGTCGGGCATGGGCAGCTTTTGGAGGACGAAATCCAGGAGTTCGCGCTCGAGCTCAACGGCGTACTGGTCCGAACCCGGACGGGTGGCCTGGATGTAGCGGGCCAAGGTGAGGGCGCCGGCACCGAGGTGCAACGCGGTGATGGGCTTGCCCGGTTCTGCTGCAAGGTCCACCACGTGTCCGATCCTGCGCAGGTACTCGTAGAAGATCTCTGCCGGGTCCTGGAGGTTGACGTGGGATTGTTCTGCTCCGCCGATGCTGAGGACGAAGCTGCCGTTTATCAGGGTGTCGGCCTCGATGGTGGCGTGTTGGCCCGTGGTCCGCAGGAAGCGGGTGGCATGGGGCTGGGCGGGGTTCAGAGCCGGTCCTTGAGCGTGGCCAGGCGTTCGGCAGCTTCTTCCAGAACCCCGGTTTTCTTGCAGAACGCGAAGCGCAGCAGGGAGCGGGTCCGCTCGGCGCCTTCAGGGTGGCAGAACACTGGAACCGGGATTGCTGCCACTCCCACCAGGCCGGGCAACCGCCGTGCCAGGTCTACGGAATCGCTGATGCCCAGGGGGGCGGTATCGACATTGACGAAGTACGTTCCGCTGGGGGAGTACACCCCAAATCCAGCGGCACGCAGGCCCGCGGCGAGGATATCGCGCTTGTGCTTAAGGGTCGTTGCGATGCCGGTGTAGAACTCGTCCGGTAGCGCGAGGCCCACCGCGATGGCGCTCTGGAATGGAGTGCCGGAACTGTAGGTCAGGAATTGCTTCACAGTGCGCACAGCCGCCACGAGGTGTTCCGGGCCGCTCAGCCACCCGATCTTCCAGCCGGTGAAGGAAAACGTCTTTCCGGCGGAGGAGATGGTGATGGTCCGCCCGGCCGCCCCCGGCAGGGACGTGACGGGGATGTGGGCAGGGCCGAATGTCAGGTGCTCGTACACTTCATCGCTGACGATGATGGCGTCGTGCTTTGCCGCCAACTCAACGACCTTTGCCAGGACCTGCTGGGGGAAGACAGCACCTGTGGGGTTGTGCGGGTTGTTGAGGAGCACAACCTTGGTGCTGCTGCTGAACGCGTCTTCCAAGGCATTGAGGTCCGGCATGAAGTCCGGTGCCAGCAGGGGAGCAGTGACGTGTTTGGCGCCCGCCATGCCAATAATGGCACCGTAAGAGTCGTAGAACGGTTCGAAGGTCAGGACTTCATCGCCGGGTTGCACGAAGGCCAGCAGGGCCGCGGCGATGGCCTCGGTAGCGCCGGTAGTGACCAGCACTTCCGAGTCGGGATTCGGGTCCAGTCCGTAAAACCGTTTCTGGTGGGCCGCGATTGCTTCCCTCAGCGCGGGGATGCCCTTGCCCGGAGCGTACTGGTTGGCTCCGGATGCAATGGCATCCTGGGCGGCGGCCTTGATCTCCGACGGGCCGTCCTCGTCGGGGAAGCCTTGGCCCAGGTTGATGGCGCCCGTGGATACCGCCAGCGTGGTCATTTCCTCGAAGATGGTGACTCCGAGCCCTCCATTGGGCGACAACAGGTTCGCTCCGAGGGCTGCCCGCTGCCACGGGGCGGCGCTGCCCGTACCCTGGGGGGATCCGTTGCCGGCGTGGGTATCAAGGGGGCTGATGCCTGCGGATGCCATGGGAGCCATGGTATCCCGGCAGAGCCATGGGGTAGGTTCGTCTCATGAGACGCGCGGTATGCCCTGGATCTTTTGACCCTATCCACAACGGACATCTCGAAGTCATCGCCCGGGCTGCCGGCTTGTTTGACGAAGTTATCGTGGCGGTATCGACGAACTACGCCAAGAAGTACCGGTTCAGCCTCGAAGACCGCATGGAGATGGCACGCGAAACGCTGGCGTCGTTGCGCGGAATCATCGTGGAGCCCATGGGCGAAGGGCTCCTCGCCGAGTACTGCAGGAACCGGGGTGTGTCCGCAATCGTCAAGGGCCTTCGGTCCTCTTCGGACTTTGACTACGAGCTGCCCATGGCCACCATGAACCGTCAGCTGACCGGCGTCGAGACCGTCTTCCTGCCGGCAGAAGCGCATTACGTCCACCTGTCTTCCACCCTGATCAAGGAAATCAGCGTCCTGGGGGGCGATATCTCCGATTTTGTTCCCAAGTCCGTGCTGAAACGGCTCCTCGCTGGCGAGCCGCCCACCGAACCGCCGCGCAAAGGGTAAGCTTGCCGGGTACCTTGCGCCTTCACGCAGAGTCCCCAGCTGAAACCACCGCGCCTTTGCGTGCGCCCGGCGTCGGTTTGAGTCCTCCAGCGAGATCAGGCTAAGATGGTACGTCGGTCATATGTTCTACAGGAGTTCTCATTAAGCGAGATGCAAGTTCGCCCTTGGCGCTGGTAGTCAAGGACCTTGGACGCAGTCCAGGGACCATGCGGACACTCAACGAGCATGTACCTGCGCCAAGTGACCTTGGTGTGGCGCTCATTGGCGTGAAGGAAGGCTCGGATATCGAGCTGGATCTTCGCTTGGAGGCCGTACACGAAGGAATTCTGGTATCTGGCTCCGCCGTCGTCGAAGTAACCGGCGAGTGCGGGCGATGCCTGGATCCCCTTGCGTATGACCTTGAGGTCAATGTGCAAGAACTTTTCTTCTACGAAGGCGCTGAGCTTTCCGACGAGGAAGACGATGAAGAGCAACGTCGAGTCGAGTACGATCTGATCGATCTTGAGCCGGTGTTGCGGGACGCAGTTGTCACTATGCTGCCGTTCCAGCCGGTGTGCCGGGAAGACTGCCAGGGTCTGTGCTCCGAATGTGGAGCGCGCCTGGAAGACGAGCCGGGGCACCACCACGAGGTCATTGACCCTCGCTGGGCTGCCCTAGCTGATCTGGCTAAGACTGACCGGCAAACCGATTAGTAAGTGTTCGTCTAAGAGAGAAATGAGATAGCCGTGGCTGTTCCCAAGCGGAAAATGTCTCGCGCAAATACACGCGCCCGCCGTGCCCAGTGGAAGGCAACTGCCCCCAACTTGGTCAAGACCATCGAAAACGGTCAGGTTACCTACAGCCTGCCGCACCAGGCAAAGGTCGTCACTGACTCTGCCGGCACCGCGCTGTTCCTTGAATACAAGGGCCGCAAGGTCGCAGACGCCTAATCTGCCGTACAGGCTGACTAAGGATGTCTTCAACTGAAGAGCTTCTGAAGCGTCTCGGTGTCTCCATTGACACCGAGACGCTTCGTCTTGCTCTCACACATCGCTCATACGCGTATGAGAACGGCGGGATCCCCACCAACGAGCGCCTCGAATTCCTCGGCGACTCCATCCTGGGCTTCTCGGTCACCGATTCCTTGTACCGTGAGAACCCCTCGCTGCCTGAAGGCGAACTAGCCAAGCGGCGTTCCGCCGTCGTCAGTACGCGGGCTTTGGCCGGCATTGGGCGCTCCATCGGCGTCGGCGAGTTCATTTACCTCGGGCAAGGCGAGAAGCTGACCGACGGCAAGAACAAGGCGTCCATCCTGGCTGACACCATGGAAGCCCTGATCGGTGCCACGTACCTTTCGAACGATATCGAAACCGCCCGCCAACTGGTCATGCGCCTCGTAGGTCCGCTCCTGAAGGACGCAGGCGCCCTTGGTGCCGGCACGGACTGGAAAACGAGCATCCAGGAGCTGACGGCCAGCCGCCAGCTTGGGGCCATCCACTACGCCGTGGAGGGCTCCGGTCCCGATCACGCCAGGACTTTCGAAGCCGTCCTGAACATCGGTGGGACCCCCTATGGTCGCGGCTCTGGCCATTCCAAGAAAGAGGCGGAGCAGGAAGCTGCTGCCGATGCCTGGCGTGCACTCACCGCCATGGACTCATCAGCTGCCGGTCCGGCCCAAGCCTGACGGATGCCGGAACTCCCCGAAGTAGAGGTAGTACGCCGAGGTCTGGCCCGCTGGGTGCGTGGCCGGACCATCACCGGCGTGGACGTCATTGATCCCCGCTCCATCCGGCGGCATGCCTTGGGTACCGAGGATTTCGTGGGGAACCTCGAACATGCAACCGTCCTGGATGTCGTTCGACGCGGGAAGTTCCTGTGGATGCCCTTGGCCATGGAGAACCCTGCTGGCACCACGCACGCGGCCCCCGCTTTGGAGATGCCGCGCGTGGCGCTGATGGCCCATCTGGGAATGAGCGGCCAACTGTTGATGCAGGATCCGGCGGTGCCGGATGAGAAGCACCTCAAGGTCCGGATCCAGCTCAGCCCGGTGGACGGCATGCCGGAGCAGCTGCGGTTTGTCGACCAACGCATTTTCGGTGGACTCTTCGTCACGTCGTTGATCCCAACCGTCGACGGCGGCCCTGGCGGCCTTGGCGAAACGCCCCTGCCCGAGATCGCAGAAGAAGCATCGCACATCGCCCGGGACCCGCTCGACCCTCACTTTTCCTTCGATGCGTTCTACCGAAAGATCAAGAACCGCAAGACGGGCCTCAAGAGGGCGCTCCTGGACCAGGGTGTCATCTCGGGAATTGGCAATATCTACGCCGATGAAGCACTGTGGCGCGCCCGCCTCCACTACGCCCGGGCCACGGACACCCTTCGCCGTTCCGATGCCGAGCGCCTTGTAGTGGCCGCGCAAGAGGTCATGAACGCTGCGTTGGCTGCAGGAGGGACGAGTTTTGATTCCCTCTACGTGAATGTGAACGGTGATTCGGGGTACTTTTCCCGTTCCCTTAACGCCTATGGGCGGGCTGGTGAGCTGTGCCCGCGCTGCGAAGCAACCGGGCTCAGGAGTGTCATCAAACGGGAGCAGTTCATGAACCGCTCCTCCTACACCTGCCCTGTGTGCCAACCGCGCCCGCGGAATGGGCGTTGGTAGCGCCAAAACTGTTCCGGAATCCGGGTCGCGATGGCAGACTGTCCCCATGAAACGCGTGGCCCCGAATCAGCCGCTCTGCGGCGTACCCAGCCCGGCCAAACCATGATGGCGCGGCGGCTGGTCATCGCAGGCATTTGCCTTGCCCTGCTGGTCGCCGCCGTGGCAGTCATTTTCGATCAGATGGCTGGAAGGACCGGCTCCACCACTGCGCAGGATTCCTCCACTTCACGCCCAGCCCCCAGCTCCAGCGGCACCCAGGGTGCTCCGGCCGGCGCAAGCCCGGGCGAGGGCACCCCGGTGTCCGGCAGTCCGTCGCCGGGCCAGGCTGGCGCCGGCCCGGAGACCGGCGGCGACGGCCAGTCCACCGCCAAACCCCTGGAAGTCCTTCCACCGGTGACCGCGACCCCTTCCGGCTTGCCCGAACCATCCGCGCCCGCCCCCTTGATCTCGGGTGCCTTGCCTGCGCCGGGTACGGCTGCCGGCAAGGTGGTGGACGGGTGGCCGGCTGACATTCTCACCCTGCCTGCCGGAACAACCATAGGTTCCACCTCAGTGTCGACCTCGGGCAATGCCCTTCAAGTGGCAGCGGATGGGATCGTGGCCAAACCCCAAAGCGAAGTGCTGGGCTCCTTCAGCCAGTCCCTGGTGTCCCGTGGGTTCTGGTCTGAACAAGCTCCCGCCGCTGACGGTGCTGTGGCCACGCGGTTCGTTCGTGGCAGCGATACCGTGACAGTTTCCGTGACGACGACGGGTACCGGCGCTTCGCGGTTCCAACTCCTGGGCACCCTGCATACGACGGCGGGCTAGGGGCGGCCATGTACATTTCGCTTTCAGACCGGGGCGGCAAACGGGCCAAGCCGCAAGGTATGGAAACGGCACTGCCGAGTGGAGTGTCGTTCCGGTTGTCACCGGTGATCATCTGGCTGGGCATCGTCAGCATGGTCACGGATGTCTCCTCGGAGTCGGTCACAGCCATTCTCCCGTTGTACGTGACCGGCTTCCTGGGGTTGTCCACGATCGCATTTGGTTTCATTGACGGGATCAATCAAGGCGCCAGCGCGATCGTCAGGATTGCCGCGGGCTGGGCAGCGGACCGGAGTGGCCATCCAAAACGAATTGCGTTGGCCGGGTATGGCCTGTCCATGGTTGCAAGGATAGGTTTCCTGTTCGCCGGGGGATTCTGGGCGATTGCCGCGATTGTCACGGGGGACAGGATCGGCAAAGGTATACGCACTGCCCCCAGGGATGCGCTCATTTCAGTGTCCGCGCAGCCTGAGCATCTTGCCAGGTCCTTCGGGGTGCACCGGATGCTTGACAATATCGGGGCAGCAGCCGGACCGTTGATCGCGTTTTTTGTACTGCTGATGATTCCCAATGGTTTCAGCACGGTTTTTGTCGTCTCGCTTGCTTTCGCTGTGATTGGCGTTGCCGTCCTGGGGCTGATTGTGCCGGACGTCCGGGCGGATGGGCTGCCGGACGCAGCGGAACGCGAGGGGCGCCGGCTGTTCGCTTTTTCGTGGAGCCACCTGAAGGAGCCGGGCCTGGGAAAGGTGCTGATCGCTGCAGGGCTCCTGGGCCTGGTGACCATTGGCGACGGCTTTATCTACCTGGTCCTGCAGGCCAGGGACTCTTTTGCTGTCCAGTGGTTCCCGCTGTTGTTCGTGGGCACCAACGTGGTCTTCCTGGCGTTTGCGGTTCCCCTGGGACGATTGGCTGACCGCCTAGGCAAGATCCCGGTATTTGTCGGCGGCCACGTGGCGCTCCTGGCCACCTATCTCCTTGCGGCTTCGCCCATCGGTGGACTTGGTACCACAGTGGGTTGCCTGGTTCTGCTGGGTGCGTTTTACGCGGCAACCGACGGCGTATTGGCCGCATTGGCCAGCCAACTGACCCCGCCCGGCAAACTGGCCACGGGTATCGCTTCGGCCCAGACAGTTGTGGCGCTCACCAGGATGATCGCTTCAGCCGGGTTCGGTGTGCTCTGGTACGCGGTGGGTGCATCGGCAGCCATGCTGATTGCGGGCGCGTTGCTTGGGTGCGTGGTTGTGGCCGTCATTTTCATCCTGCGGGGCACTTCGCCAGCCAATGTCGTTGACGCCGACGCATGAGTGAAGCGCTGGGCCTGGGAAAGGTTAGATGGGGCCTTCTGCTGGCCGTGACTGCCTTGGTCCTGGCAGGGGCGGGAATCTACGCGGTGGGGGCCTACCAGCGGTTTGAGGAGAGCCGCTCTGCGGCCTCGACGGTGGGTGTCACGGCAGCGCAACCGCTGCCAAGTGTTCCCTTTGTCCTCTTCCGGAACACAGCTTCCGGGCAGGGATACGGCCACGCAGCAACCGTTCCCCTCTCGGCTCCGGCGGGAACCAGGTCCGTCAGCGAACGGGAATGCGACCGTGTTTATGGAACAAAGGAGTCTTCCGTCTGCCTGAAGACCAACCGCGGGCTGGTGACCGCGTTCGAAGCTTCGCTCTTGAACCGGGACTGGGAACCCCAAAGCTCGTGGCCCATCAAGGGCATACCCAGCAGGACCCGGATCAGTCCTGATGGCTCACTGATCGCCACCACCGTGTTTGTCACGGGCCACTCGTATGCGACCGCCGGGTTCTCGACGGCCACGGAGATCACACAGTCGGGAGGAACGCCGGAAAACCTGGAGGACTACGCCCTCCTGGTCAACGGACAACGGCTGGTGGCCACGGACAGGAACATCTGGGGAGTGACGTTCGTGCCGGGACAAAAGGATGCCTTCTACGCCACGGCGGCGTCGTCGGGGCGTATATGGTTGGTCCGCGGAAGTATCTCAGCAAAGACGCTGACCGCTGTGCACGACAATGTGGAGTGCCCATCGATTTCGCCCGACGGGACCAAGATTGCCTTCAAGAAGAACGACGGCGGTGCTTTGGCTGCGCATTGGAAGGTGGCTGTGCTTGACCTCGCCACCGGGCAGGAGACGGTCCTTTCCGAGAAGCGAAGCGTCGATGACCAGATTGAATGGCTGGACAACCAGAACCTTCTTTACGGGTTGGCGGATGAGGCCGTGGAAGGGGACAGCAACATCTGGCAGCTGGGCACCAATCCCGGTTCGCAACCGGCTATGTTCATTGCCCACGCGTGGTCGCCCAGCGTCATCCGTTGAGCAAGCCACCCGTTAACTAGGTCCTCTGCTGTGTGGTCAGCAGAGCGGCAACAGCCCGCAGAGCAAACCACCGGACTGCGTCGGGCTCGGTGTCGCAGTAGGCGTTGCCGTAGCTGTCGGGGTAGGCGTTGCCGTAGCTGTCGCGGTAGGCGACGGGGACGGTGCCGCCGCCGCTTGCTGGGCGGGTGCGGCACTTGAGTAGACAACGTCCACGAAGTAGTTCGTCGCCCCGAACGAGCTGGCCGGCATGACGCCTCCTGAGCCGTACCTGTACAGCCCGTTATTGGGTCCGGAAGCGGTAAACACACCGCTCGTCCAGGTCTGGTTGAAGAAGCCTTGCGTATACGAGTACCGGCCGACGGGGGCACGGTAGGAAACCACGTAGGTCTGGCCGGTCGACAACGCCACGGGCGTGGCCAGTGTGGCGGTCTGCCATCCTGTTGCCGTCTCATTGGTGAAGGTCACCTGTGCCAGCCGCGTGCCCGCCGAGTTCCAGAGCGAGCCGACGTGGGTTCCTGTGTTTCCGGTCCCCTTGTAGAAACGGATGCCGGTGACGTTGCCCGCCTGGGAAACGGTGAAGGCCGTGCCCAACTCCACAGACAGGGCATCCGAGGCGGACGCTGTCTGGGGGCTCAGTGAACCGAAGATGGTGGACACCTGGACGGTCGGGGCTGCAGTTGTGAACTGCCAGTTGGTGGTGGGGTAAGCCTGCCCCTGTTGGGAGACCACGTTGGCCACGCTGGCTGAGATGACCGTGCTGTTGGGAAGGGGTCCGGCCGGCGTGAACGTGACCGTCCGGCTATCGGAGGAGAGAGCCGCCGTCCCTGCAATGGATGAGCCGTTCGCCGTCAGGGTAAAGGACGAACCGGCGTTGATCCCGGAGGAGAAGGTGATGGACGGTTTCACGTCGGTGGGGATGTCCGTGGCGCCCGGTGCCGGAACCTGCTCCGTTACAGTGAGGGGTGCTGTTGGCATAGCGAAGACCAGGTCCACCAGGTAACTGGCAGTGGTGGACGCATTGGGGAAGTCGCTGTTGTAGGCATATTCTCCAGAATCTGTGTCCGTGCGCAGCGGTCCACTGGTGAAGCCCGGACCGAATCCGCCCGCAGAGTAGGAGTAACTGCCGGTGGGGGACTTGTACGCGGCCACGTATTCCGTGTTGGCCTCGATGTTCACCGGTTGACTGAACACGGCTGTCTGCCATCCGCTGCTGGATTCATTGGTGAATGTGACGGTAGCGAGCAGTTGTCCGCTGACGGTGTAGAGCGAACCGGTGTGCGTGCCGGTGTTGCCGGCCGCCTTGTAGAAGCGCACGCCGGTGACTTGCCCGGCTGTGTCGCTCGCGAACCTGACGCCCAGGGACAATGGCACGCCGTCGTTGGCATCCGGCGTCGTTGGCGTCACCGTGTCCTGGTACAGAGTGCATGGGCACACACCAGGGGTCCTCGGTGCCGGAACCGTGGTGAAGGTCCAGGTCCCGCCACCCGACATCGGCTGTCCGGACTGCGCCGTAGCTGTCACCGTGGCCGTATAACCCGTCCCTGCTGCGAGGGCGGCTGTGGGAGTGAACGTGGCTTTACGCGTTGCTGGATCGTAGGTGGACGTCCCGGCTACGGCGGCTCCACCGGTTACTTTCAACGTCGTGCTCACGCTCGACGCTACGGCGGCCTCGGAGAGCACGGCGCTGACCGTGGTGTTCAGGGGGACACTGGACGCGTTGGGCAACGGCGATTGGGAACCCACAGTGAATGGAGTGTTCGGCACTGTGACCACGACGTCCACCAAGTAGCTGGTTGTGGACCTGGAGGAAGCAAAATCTCCGCTGTACGTGTAAGCGCCAGCGTCAGAAGCTGCCCGCAGTGGTCCTACGCTCATACCCGAACCGAATCCGTTGGTCGTGGCCGAATACGTCCCGGTCAGGGACTTGTAGGACACGATGTAGTCCGTATTCGCAGCCATCTGGATGGGTTGGCTGAACATGGCCGTCTGCCATCCGGAACTGCTTTCGTTGGTGAACGCGACCGTGGCCAGCTGCTGGCCGGTTGCCGTGTACAGGGCGCCGTTGTGGGTGCCCGTGTTGCCGGCGGACTTGTAGAAGCGGACACCAAGCACCTGGCCTGCCGAAACACTCGAGAACCTCACACCAAGGGTTACGGGTACGCCTTCCCGCAGTTCCGCTATCCCTGGTGTGACAGAGTCATCGAAAAGGCTGCAGGGGCACGCACCGGGAACCGGGAGGGTCGCCGCCGTCGTGAAGGACCAGGTCCCACCCGCCGTCACTGGACCACCGGTTGAGTCAGTGCCGGCCAAGGTCGCCGTGAACTGGGTACTGAACGCCAACGCGCTCGACGGCGTAAAAGTAGCCCGCCGCGTGGCGGCGTCATATGCGGTAGTGCCCGCTACTGGCCCGGACGGCGACTGCAACGTCAGTTGGACGCTGGCCGGGGTGACCGGCTTGGAGAATACCGCGCTCACCTTGGTGTCGACCGGTACGCTCGACGACGACGGGATAGGTGTCTGGCCCGAAACTGTCATGGGGGAGGTATCTACGGTGCTGAAGATGGCGTCTGCGAAGTAGTTGCCACCGTTGTAGCTGGTGGTCGGGAAACTTTGCGATGTGCTGTAAACGCCGGCCGGCTCCGCCCCGAATCCTCCCGCTACCTTCAACGGGGCGTCAGTGAAGCCAAAGCTGGCCCACTGATAGTCCTTGGTGGCGTAGTGTCCGTTGGGTGCCCAGAACGAGGCTGTGTACTTCTGGCCTGCAGCCACGGGGACTGCTTGGGCGAACAGGACTGATTGCCACCCCGAAGCGGTCTCATTGGTGAATGTGGCCGTGGCCAGGCGCTCGCCGGTGGAGCTCCACAAGGAGCCTGTGTGGGTTCCGGTGTTGGCGGTGCTCTTGTAGAAACGGACGCCTGTGATGAAGCCATCCACGGAGGGCGTGAAGCGCAAGCCCATTTCATAAGCCCCGCCGTCACCGGAGTCCTGGACAGTGGGAACTGTTTGGCCGAAGACACTGTAGGGGCCGTTGAGGGTGAGGTTGCGGCTCACGGCAGCACCCACGTTGGCGCTGTCGTCGATGGCCCGTGCCTGGACGGTTGCCGTGGCAAGGCCCTTCTGTACGTAGGTGTAACTCCAACTCGTCTTGCCCTGGGCTGGGTGCCAGGTTGTGCCCCCGTCGGTGGAGACTTCGACGCCGGCCACGACGCCTCCAACATCGCTGGCAGTTCCCGTAACGGTGACGCTGCTGCCTTGTGCCACCGTGGCACCGTTGGCCGGAGCAGAGATGGTTGCTGTGGGTTTGGTGGTGTCAGTGCTCGCAACTGCGGCAACAAGGCCGGCCGCCCGGGTGGCGGGTTGTGCGCCCATGTCGGCAAGCAGGTTGACCTGCGCCTGGCGCATCCTGGCATCGGCAGGTGCGCCGGCGCCGTCGTGCTCCTGGTCCAGCCCCCACGTCCACTGGACGCTGCCGGCTGAGAAGACCAGGGCGCCACTTGCTGCCCGGTAGAGGGTCACGTTATGGGTGGTATTGCCTGGCTTGACGGTATTACCGAAGTCCTGGAGGTACTCGGGAACACTTCCCACGGTGGTTGACAACCGGACCAGGCCGGCTGGCCGGAAGCCGTTGTCCAGGTCCTCGTCGGATTCGTAACCCACTGTGTGGGCTGCCAGCGCCGTGGAAGAACCTGCAGGCATCGATGCCAGGGACGTATTCCGCCAAAGCCTTGTCTTGCCTTCGTCCGAACTCACGGTAATAGGCAAGTCGGAGTGGTTGGACATGTACATGGTCCCGGTCACCGCGTTCTCGGGCAGGCCACCACCGTTGGCTTGCGAGGCGAAACGGGGGTCGCGCCAGGTGCCGGTCCACTGGGTGCTGGGGTCGATCTTGGCATTTCCCCAGGTTTCCTTGTAGCAGGTCAGGGTGCGGTTCGCTGTGCCGTCCACTATTGAGGGTTCGAACCGGGTCCGCCAATACATCTCATTCCCCGAAAGGAACTGAAGATTCACGCCGGCGTCCCTGGCGGCGGTGACGTTGGCCCGTTGCGGACCGGACCAGTACTCATCGTGCCCCACCGAAAGGAACACCTTGTGGTTCAGCAGCTCCGCGCCGCTGCGGTCCGCGTCCAGGCCGCTGATGTAGCTGACGTCGTAGCCGTTCTGTTCAAGGAAACGGACCATGGGGTATTCGTTGGCGAAGTAAAAGTCCCGTCCGTTCGGACCATCACGGGTTGCCATCGGACGGTTGTAGCTGACCTTGTAGGCCCGTCCGTTCGCGGCACCTTGATAGAAGTCCGAGCCGCCGTACGTGTTGTAGGCCTGCCAGGTCTCGTCCGCGGTTTGGAAGACGACGGCGGAACGGTTGCCGTCATTGCGGACAATGAACGTGATGTGGCTCTTTGCGCCGGTATCAGGGCGTGTGAGGAGCGCGATGTAGACACCGGACACAGCTGTCGCCGGAACCTGCCACGTTGCCGAAACGGCCCAGGTACCGCAATCGTAAAGCTCGGTGGTGACATCGCTGCGGCAGGCCGGCTGGGTCTGGCGCAATACGGACGGTGTCACATCGGCGATCTTGCGGGCCCCGTTGCCCCCGTACCAGCCGGTCCGGTAAATCGCGATGGTGTAGGTGGGCGCCTTGGTGTCGACCTTGAACCGAATGGGCTGGCCGGCATTAACGCTGATGTCCGTGGCGAAGCCCTGGATGGTGTCATCGCCCGCGCCATTGATGTCCCACTCCGAGGGCGGGCTGCCGGGCTTCGAATTTTCACAGGCCACCGCGTTCACCACGGGGTCGCAGGGTCCCACAGCCATCGCCGTCGTTGCGCTGAGGGGCAAAAGGGCCCCCACCAGGGCGATCACCACGGGCAAAAGGAGACCCTTGAAGATTCGCTGTGGTCGGGAAGCTGAAGGACCGGGCATCAGAACTCCTGGAGTGGTACGCCGATAGCTAAGACGGGCCCGCGGGGTAATGCGCAGGTCCCGGCTTGTCACTCCCCAGCCAGGGTCAAACCTAGATCTTCAGTTGTGGAACACGGGTTCGCCACATGGGCGCGTCGTTCCGAAAAACGGGACCGGATCCGGTGCAGGCCAACAACAGTTCGAGCCTGGGCCGGATCACCGGAACGAAAAGTCCATGTAACCCTTGGCAGGAGTGTAGGGGTGCGGCTGGCCGCCCGCAAGGCATTCCGGCATCAGATCCCTGTATTTCGCCCTATCGGCAGTAGATTTGGGGATACAACCAACGGTCCATCCAGGAGAACCGAAGCGCCTTGCATTTGAAAAGTCTGACTGTCCGCGGATTCAAGTCCTTTGCGTCGGCCACGACGTTCGACTTCGAACCCGGCGTCACCGCCGTCGTCGGCCCCAACGGCTCGGGCAAATCCAACGTGGTGGACGCGTTGGCCTGGGTCATGGGCGAGCAGGGCGCAAAAACGCTGCGTGGCGGCAAGATGGAAGACGTGATTTTCGCCGGGACGTCAGGCCGCCCTCCCTTGGGGCGGGCACATGTGTCCCTCACCATTGACAACGCTGACAACGCCCTCCCTATCGAGTACAGCGAAGTCACGATCTCCCGCACCCTTTTCCGCACGGGTGGGTCCGAATACGCCATCAATGGTGCGCCATGCCGGCTCCTGGACATTCAGGAGCTGCTGTCCGACTCAGGCCTCGGCCGGGAAATGCATGTCATCGTCGGGCAAGGGCAGTTGGACCGTGTCCTGCATGCCACCCCTGAAGACCGTCGGGGCTTCATCGAGGAAGCAGCCGGGATCCTCAAGCACCGCCGCCGGAAGGAAAAGACGGTCCGGAAGCTCGAGGCCATGCAGGCCAACCTTGCCCGGCTTGGCGACCTGACTGCGGAAATCCGACGGCAGCTCACACCGTTGGGCAAGCAGGCGGAGATCGCACGACGGGCACAGACGGTCCAGTTCGACGTCCGGGACGCCCGCGCCCGGCTCCTCGCGGACGACCTCGTGCAACTGACAACCTCCCTCGAACAGGACGTCGCCGACGAAGCTGCACTCAAGGAACGGCGCCAGGTGGTCGAGGCCGGCCTGCTGGTGGGCCGTCAACGTCAGGCGGCCCTGGAGCAGCAGGCCGCAGAGGCGACCCCGCGGCTCAACGCGGCCCGCGACCATTGGTATCAGCTCTCCGCCGGGCGGGAGCGCCTGCGGTCCCTTGGCTCCCTGGCTACCGAACGCCGTCGGCTCCTCGGTTCTTCCGAAGCGGCCGTGGACTCCGGGCGCGATCCGGACCAGCTTGAACGGCAAGCGGCTCGCGTCCGTGAGGAACAAGCGGCCCTGGAACATGACATTCTCGCCAAACAAGCGGCGCTCCTCGAAGCCACCGTCGCCAAGGACGGGGCGGAAGCGCTCGCGGCCGCGGAGGACAAGCGGCTTACGGCAATGCTGAGGGCCGCCGCAGACCGCAGGGAGGGCCTGGCCAGGTTGGCTGGCCAGGTTGCCGCGGCACGTTCCCGTGCAGAAGCTGCCGAAGCTGAGCGCGGCCGCCTCAGGGAGTCCCTCGCATCGGGCGACGAGCGGCGCCGGAAGGCCCAAAGCGAGTTCACGGCACTGGAAACCCAGGTGGCCGGTGTCGAGGATGGGGAAGAGAGCCTCGACGCAGAGTATGAGGAAGCCATCGGGGTCCTTGACGCAGTCCTCGCGGAAATCGAAGAGCTCAAAGCCGCCGAGAGGGACGCTGTTCGCGAGCGTGATTCGTTGACGGCCCGTCGTGACGCGCTGCAGTTGGGACTCAGGCGCAAGGACGGCTCCGGCCGGCTCCTCACAGCGGAGGGGATCCTTGGTCCGCTGCCAGCCATGATCAGTGTCGAGCCGGGATATGAGGCCGCCGTTGCCGCCGCCTTGGGAAGCGCTTCCGATGCGGTAGTGGTTGGCGGTGCCGCCGACGCTGTTGCCGCCATCGGGTTGTTGAAGCAGGACGACGCCGGACGTGCGACGCTGCTCTTGGCCGTCGGTGGAACCGACGTTCAGGCCCTTCAGAGCGGCGACGCGCTTCCGGCCGGTTGTCGCTGGGTTGCCGACGTCGTGAAAATCGGCGATCCCGCTGCCCACGGTACGTTGGCGCTCCTGGCCGGGACCGTCGTCGTCGATGACGTCCAGGCGGCAGCCTCGCTGGTCGCGGAACGGCCGGACCTTACGGCCGTCACCTTGGAGGGGGATGTCCTGACCACCCTCACCGTCGTGGGCGGCTCAACCAATGCACCGTCGCTGCTGGAAGTCCAGGCCGCAGTGGACGACGCCGGGGCCCGCCTACAGGAGGTTACTGCCCGTTTGGAGCGTGGACGCTTTGCCCTGGCCGGCGCCCAGGCCCGGCGCGCCGAAGCGCAGGACCGCGCCGACGCCGCGCTGGAACGGCTGCACGAATCGGATGCCCGCCTGGCCGCCGTCGCGGAGAGGTTGGGGCACCTGAACTCCATCCTGCGCAGCGCCGTTGGCGAAAGCGACCGCCTTGCCGCGTCCATGGCAAAGGCCGAGGCCAATATTGCCGAGGCCCAACTGGACCTTGAAGTCGCCGCGGAACGCCTTGCAGCGGCCCAGGAAGCTCCCGAGGAAGAGCCGTCCACAGACCAGCGTGACGAGCTCGGAGCGCAGGCCAGGACTGCCCGTGCGCTGGAGACCGAAGCCCGGCTGGCCCTCCGGACTGCGGAAGAACAACTCGGCGCCATCAGTAACAGGGCGGCATCCCTGGAGCGTGCTGCCGCTACCGAGCGACGCGCCCGTGAAGAGGCCGCGCGCAGGGCACAGCGTCGACGTGCCCAGGCTCAACGAGCGGCCGCCGTCGCGTCGGCTGTGGAGCAGACCCTGCGGTTCGTGGACATATCAGTTGACCTTGCCGGGCGTGAGCGGGATCTTGCGGAGCAAACCCGGGAGCAGTTGGAGCGGGAACTTGCAGGGGTCCGCTCTGCAAACGATGCCCTGGCCAAGGAACTCGCTGAGCTGACCGACTCCGTGCACCGTGACGAAATGGCGCGCACACAGCAGCGGTTGCGTATCGAAGCCCTCGAATCGCGCTCCATTGAAGAACTGGGGCTATCTGCGGAACAGTTGATTGCCGATTACGGTCCGGACCAGCCCGTGCCCGTGCCCGCCGGAACAAGCAACGACAAGTGGGCCGAGCTGCGGGCACCGGTGGATGAGAATGGTGAACCAGTGGTTCAGGGCGTCCCGTTCGTCCGCGCGGAGCAGGAGAAACGTCTCAGGAAGGCCGAGCGTGACCTCGCATCCCTGGGAAAGGTGAACCCCTTGGCGCTTGAGGAATTTGCCGCACTGGAAGAACGCCACCAATTCCTCAGCTCCCAACTGGAGGACCTTAAGGCCAGCCGCAAGGATCTGCTGGACATCATCAAGGAAGTGGACAACCGCGTCCAACAGGTCTTCACCGAAGCTTTTGCTGACACGTCCGCCCAGTTCGACCACGTCTTCGCGCGCCTGTTCCCAGGGGGCGAAGGCAAGCTTGTCCTGACCGATCCCGACGACATGCTCACCACAGGAATTGAAGTGGAAGCACGGCCTGCCGGTAAGAAGATCAAAAGGTTGTCGCTGCTTTCCGGCGGCGAGCGTTCCCTGACGGCCGTTGCGCTGCTGGTGGCAATCTTCAAGGCGCGGCCCTCGCCCTTCTACGTCATGGATGAGGTTGAAGCCGCATTGGACGACACCAACCTGGGCCGGCTGATCACCATTTTCGAGGAACTGCGTGAGTCCAGCCAGCTGATCGTGATCACCCACCAAAAGCGCACCATGGAAGTAGCGGACGCCCTTTACGGGGTGACCATGCGCGGCGACGGAGTCTCCACCGTCATCAGCCAGAGGCTCGGTGCCGGGGCTTAGCAATATGAGAAGGTAGGGGAGTGAACGATTTCCTTCCCATAATTCTGTCCATTGTCGCTGCGCTCGTAGTGGTCGGCGGACTCGTGCCGGTATTGCTGAAGGCCCGGAAATCCGGGGCCAAATACCCTGGGCCGCGGGACGCTAACGACCCCGTCCAGTCCTCGGCAGCAGGCGGCGGAACTCTGGTGGAGGACCACCCGGACGCCGTCAAAGCACCGGCACCCACCTTTGACGGAACGGTTGCCGGCACCGATGTTCCCGACGACGCCGCCGGGCTCGAAACCATCGCCATTGATACACCGGACCCCGTCGAGGGCCGCCTGAACCGGCTCCGTGCCCGCCTGGTCAAATCCAACAACATCCTGGGTAAAGGCCTCCTGGCGCTTCTGTCCGGGGACAAAATCGACGAAAACGTGTGGGACGAGGTTGAAGAGACCCTCCTGCTCGCCGACCTCGGCACCGAACCCACCATGCAGTTGGTTGACGCGCTTCGTGAACGTGTCAAGGTTCTGGGTACCCGCAGCCCGGAAGAGGTCAAGGCCATGCTGCGCGAAGAGCTCGTCAAGCTGGTGGACCCCGGCATGGACCGTTCCCTGAACGTCGAACGCAAGGGCGACCGACCCGCCGTCGTGCTTGTTGTCGGTGTCAACGGCGTGGGCAAGACCACCACGGTCGGAAAGCTTGCACGTGTGCTGGTGGCTGAGGACAAGGACGTTCTGCTCGGCGCCGCTGATACGTTCCGTGCAGCCGCAGCTGAGCAGCTCGCAACCTGGGGGCAGCGCGTGGGCGTGCCCACCGTGAAGTCGGACATTGACGGCGCGGACCCTGCCTCGGTTGCCTATGAGGCCGTCAAGGCCGGCATCGACCAGGAAGTCGACGTCGTCATGGTGGACACCGCCGGACGACTCCAGAACAAGACCGGCCTCATGGACGAACTGGGCAAGGTCAAGCGGGTCATCGAGAAGCTCGCCGACGTCGACGAGGTCCTGCTGGTCCTGGACGCCACAACGGGCCAGAACGGCCTCAACCAGGCCCGCGTTTTCGCTGAGGTGGTCAACATCTCCGGCATCGTACTGACCAAGCTGGACGGTACGGCAAAGGGCGGCATTGTGGTGGCCATCCAGAAGTCCCTCGGTGTTCCGGTGAAGCTCATTGGCTTGGGCGAAGGCCCGGATGACCTGGCACCGTTCGATGCGGAAAGCTTCGTGGACGCGCTGCTCAACTAGCAGCCCAGCCACACAACACGGTTAACTGGCCGGCAGCAGGGGTGTCCCACACCTCTTGCTGTCGGTCAGTTTTTGTTTCCCAGGGGTTCACGCGCGGGGAGCCACGCGATGGCAGTCACCAGCAGCACCGCACCCGTAATGCCGAATGCCCAGCCGTAGCCCAGAACATCGGCCAAAAGCCCGGCGACGATGGGGCCGATAATGGCGCCGGTGTCCGCCGCCATCTGGAACACTGCGAGGACCTTGCCGCCGGAACGTCCCCGGCCAATGACATCGGCGACGGCGGCCTGTTGCGCCGGCCCCAGCAAACCTGAGCCGAACCCCGCCACAGCCGAAGCGGCAAGAAATGCCGGCAAATCTGTGGTCAATCCGATCACGGCGGTAGCCAACCCTGTGATGACGAGTCCGGGCACCACCAGGGGTTTCCGTCCCCAGGCATCCGCCAGCCGCCCGGAGAATGTCAGGGCGCTGGCATTGCCCACCGCGAAGATGGCCAGTGCCCAGGCAGCCGTCTCCGGCTTCGACTGCAGCACCGCCACCGCAAACAGCGGGATGGTGGCCATACGAACGCCGAAAGTCACCCAGCCGTTGCCGAAACTGGAGAACACTGCGGCGCGGTAGGCCGAGTCTGCAAGTGCTTCCTTCAGGGTCATGGCAGGAGCAGGGTTTGCATTGGTCGCGGCCTGTCCCTCGCCGCTCAGCATGGTGCGGACCACCGCAGCGGCCACGAGCAGCGCTCCTGCGTAGGCAAGGAATGGAACGCGGAGTCCGAAGCCTGCAAGCAAGCCGCCCACCACCGGACCCAACACGCTGCCGATCAGGAATGCCGAGGCATACGCCCCCGATACCCGCCCGCGGCGTTCGGGCGGGGCCAGCCGGATCAGCAGGCCCATGGCCGCGACGGTGAACATCACAGAGCCCGCACCACCGAGCCCACGGAAGATCAGCAGTTGCCAATAGTCCTGGGCGAAGGCGCATGCCGCTGTGGACACGGCAACAATCAGAAGACCTGAAACGTAGACGTTTCGCTCACCGAACCTGCCGATCAAAGCACCGCCGGCCGGGGCGAAGACCAAGCGCATGAAAGCGAAGATGCTCACGATCACGGCGGCTGCAGTTGCACCAACGTCAAAAGTGGTGGCGAACTGCGGCAGTACGGGTGCCACCAGGCCGAAGCCCAACGCAATCAGGAACGCCGCGGCCAACATCACCTTGATATCGCGTGGCAGGGGAGTCTTCTCAGGCCGGATCCTTGGTGCTTTGACGGATCGGGGCGGCTGGGTCATGCGGTTGGGGTCCTTCGGTTTGGTTTTCGGGTGAAGTCTGACGCCTGAAACATATCCGTAACAGCGGGGATATGCACCATTTACGTTGGGGAGGTTGTTGTAACCGGCCCGCAATATAAAACCTGCGCAGGTGAAACACAGCGGCACAAAACTCTTAAGCAGGACGCAAAAGGCGTCAGGACAGCGGTAGAACCGCAGAACCAAAGCAAGAGAGGAACGTGCACCATGGAACTTACCGCAGGTCACGTATGGGTCATGGTGGCGGCGGCACTCGTGCTGTTCATGACACCTGGTCTGGCATTTTTCTACGGCGGCATGACACGCGCCAAGGCTGCCTTGAACATGATGATGATGAGCTTCATCTCCATCGGCATCGTCGGAGTTGTCTGGGTGCTGTGGGGCGCTTCCATGAGCTCAGGCGAAGGCTTCCTTGAAATCGTGGGCAACCCGTTCGCCACTTTCGGCCTCGAAGGCATTTCCACCCCTGATGGCCTGATCAAGGTCGGTTACGCAGCCACCTTCGCCATCATTACTGTCGCGCTCATCAGTGGCGCGATCGCAGACCGCGCCAAGTTCGGCGCGTGGACCATCTTCGTCCCGGTCTGGGTCACGCTGGTCTACTGCCCCCTGGCCTACATGGTGTGGGGTGGCGGCCTGTTCGGCCCGGAGGGTGCAATCGGAAAGGCCCTCGGCCCGGCCATCGACTTCGCCGGCGGCACCGTGGTGCACATCAATGCCGGTGTGGCAGCACTTGTCCTGGTCCTGATCATCGGTAACCGTCGCGGCTTCGGTAAAGACCCGAACCACCGCCCCCACAACATCCCGTTCGTCATGCTCGGTGCGGCCATCCTGTGGTTTGGCTGGTTCGGTTTCAACGGCGGCGCAGCAACCACTGCTGAGCAGGGTGGGTTGATCTGGGTCAACACCCTCGCAGCTCCCGCAGCGGCAATGATCGGCTGGCTCATCACCGAACGCATCCGCGACGGACACCCCACCTCCCTGGGCGCAGCATCCGGTGTGGTCGCCGGCCTGGTGGCCATCACTCCCGCCTGTGCCAACGTCAGCCCGGTCGGTGCACTGGGACTGGGCGTAGTGGCCGGTGTCGCCTCCGCCCTGGCGGTTGGACTGAAGTTCCGTTGGGGCTTTGACGACTCCCTGGACGTCGTGGGTGTCCACCTCGTATCCGGCATCATCGGCACGGTGGCTCTGGGCTTCATTGCAGTTCCAAGCGAAGGCGTCACCGCCGGCGGCCTCTTCTACGGCGGCGGCCTGACCCAACTGTGGGCACAGCTCGCAGCGGCCGGCATCGCAATCGTCTTCTCGGCCATCATGACGGCAATCATCGCCCTCGCCATCCACAAGACCATGGGCTTCCGGGTCTCCACGGAGCAGGAGAACGTGGGCGTCGACCTCAGCCTGCACGCTGAGACGGCGTACGAGTTCGGCGTCAACGGCCACGGGGGCAGCTTCCAGCCGCTCCACGAGGCCATGATCGGAAAGTCCGAAGAGAAGGCTCCCGCAGAAGGCAAGGAGAGTGTCCAGGCATGAAGCTCATCACAGCCATCGTCCGTCCCGAAAAGCTCGAAGCAGTCCGGGAAGGCCTCGAAGCATACGGGGTCCAGGGCCTGACGGTCAGTGCAGCCAGCGGCTACGGCCGGCAGCGGGGTTACACCGAGGTGTATCGCGGAGCCGAGTACAACGTGGACCTGCTGCCAAAGATCCGGATCGAGGTCCTGGCTACGGACGAACAGGCGGACGACATCCTGGATGTCCTCATCGCCAGCTCGAATACCGGCAGGGCCGGCGACGGCAAGGTATGGACCGTGGATGTCTATGAAGCAGTCCGGGTCCGGACGGGTGAACGGGGCGCGGCGGCCATCTAGGTGTACTGTCCCGGCAGGTTGATGACACGGGGCTGGAATTGACGAAGTAAAGAGGACCTCCGGGTGTTATGTGGAGCTTGTCGAGAGCAAACACAGATACCAGGAGGTCCTCGTGTCCCACTC
>NZ_JAJUKH010000010.1 GCF_021538675.1 Paenarthrobacter sp. AR 02 | reverse complement strand
CGTTAGAGTGGGACACGAGGACCTCCTGGTATCTGTGTTTGCTCTCGACAAGCTCCACATAACACCCGGAGGTCCTCTTTACTTCGTCAATTCCAGCCCCGTGTCATCAACCTGCCGGGACAGTACACCTAGGGCTTGACCGATGCGTCGATAAGAGAATCTTTCTGCGCGCATGCACCTTGCCTGTTTGAGCCGGTCCGGCCCGATGGCGTAGGAGCGGAACCGTTGTCGCGGGAGGGGGCGCGTAGCATCCGCATCGACAACGCACAGCATGCGCTATGGGAGTAATAATCCAAGTGGATTGTCACTTTTCTTCGATGAAGCGTCTTGTTGCTACTTGCGTGAGAAAGTGACGCTATTTCCACCGAGTCCATCGATACGGACTTTGAAGGTAGGTTCAGAAGCATCGTTGAAGTTCCAGCCACTTCTCAAAGTTGAGCTTTGTCCTGGTTCGAGTTTTGCATCCCAGTAGGCTTCTACTACGTCATCCTGAACGGAACGGACATCATAGTCGCCATCCAAAGCACTGTTGGCGACTAACTGGACGTCGCTACGTCCCAAGATGGCCTCTTCAGACAAATTTTTGATAGTGACATCGAAGTAAAGGTTGTCAGCACCTTTCTCTTGTGTACCCCCAAGCGTTTTGATAGCGAAGTCCGCGTCCTTCCCAGGCTCGAATTCTTGAGGTTCTTGCACCGTGATCTCAAGCAAAACCTTCTCCCCATTACGTCGAGAATCTTCATATATCGCAGTTTGCCCATACAAGCATTTGCCGAAGTTCTCATCGATGTTGCAAGTGACCACAGGAGCAGGAGTCGGGGGCTCGGCTGATGGTGTCGTTGCTTCAGCCGGCGCAGTTGCTTCAGTCGGAGCGGTCTGGGCTTGGGTTTCTACGATTAAGGACGGGGTCGGTGACGGAAGCGCCTCTGCACTGCTGTTTGAACTACGCTCTCCCCCAAATGCGCTGGCGATGAGCGATCCGACGATGATGAGTGCGAGCAGGCCGCCACCCGCTCCGATCAATTTCCACGGAGTCTCTGGTTTCGGACGCCGGAAGGTCAGCTCCGACCGTACGGTCCCCTGTTCCTGGGAGACGAACTCCCAGCCCTCTTTCTCTAATTTGGATCTGGTCCTGGCCTCCAGGCCGCGAACCGTCTTAACGGACCTCGTCTCGTACTTCACACCTGTTGCTGTCGTCATGTTGCTCCCTCTTGGCCTGGACATCTAGCACTCTTCGAGAGCTTAGAGTGACGCGACCTTTCTCCAAAACGCCACCATTTATCGCCGCATTTCACAGCGGAACCACTCCCCCGGCCACGGCCGCAACAACCTATAGATGAGTGAGTCCTTTCGGGTTCAGTGGTCGCAGGCGCTCAGTGAGCGTTTCCGCTTCGCCAGTTGTGCCAGATGGCGGCCGCCAGTGCTAGGAGCCTGGCGGCGATGCGGACACGCCTCTTCCGGGGCCGCTGGGAGGATGGTGAACCTTCCCGCGTTATGGTGCTAATTCAAGTCAAGCGCGCTTCGCGCGTCGTCGGCCACGACCGCACGCATGAGCCTCCAGGCTGAAGCACCACAGAGCGTATGCCACGACGACAAGCGCGCCGACGACAGTCACGAACTGCAGTAGCGGCAACCAAGCTTGCTCGTCTGGATCGGGCGTCGAGTCATTCGCCAGAATCAACCACATCAGCGCGGAGATGCCCGCAGAACTTCCCGAGCAGAAGACGAACATGGTCCAGTTGTGTACCACGTTAGCGCTGCGCTCGTCGCGAGTCCTTTCGTCGGAAGTTCTATGGTCGTAGGCCATAGTGCGCAATGTAGCCGATCCTGTGAATGTCCCGAGAAATAAGCCCTTCTACAGCTAACCTCGTGTCATGGGAGTACTCGTTCAGCGCACGCCCGTGCGGGCGGCCACTTATCGCGGGGTGCGCACGGCTATCTGGGTCATCAGTTGTGGGGCGGGACTGGTCACAGCCATTGCAACGGCGAGCTTTGGAGGCCTCATGCTCGCCCCAATGCTCTTGTTTTGCCTTCTGTACGCATGCCAGGTCTGTTACCCGGAGCCCGCCCTCGACGAGTGGGACAAGATTCCGAGGATTGACCGCATAGCCATGATTAAGGCATGGCATCCTGCCGCAATACAGTTGGGGCGCTATGACCGCGACTGGGAGATAAAGGCAATCTGGTCGCGCACGATGCGCGGCAAGTGACGCCCGTTTAGCGCGGCTTGTACCAACGGGCAACCCCACCTTTCAGCATGCGATGGCGGCCCTTGGGTGTCACCCGCGGCGGGACGAAGTCCGCGCCGCATGTAGGGAAGTAGTTGGAGAAAGGTTCGTGGTCCTCTGGCCGAAGGGTCTTGAAATGTTCACGGTAGCGTGATCCGAAAGTGATATCCCCAAGACGTGCAGTAGATCCGAAGGTCATGCAGGATCACAGGTGTGACTGCTTCAAGTTCGCTCAAAGGTGCCCGTTGAAGGATCCTCTGACGGGCTGAGCCGTACGAGAAACGGTGCTGTGAAAGCCACTGCCACTTACCGTTGAAAAGTCACGCCTCCGAGTCCCAACAAAGACTCCCCCAAGCCAAGGTGCATCGTGGACCACGATCGTGTCGCTGTTTCGGTAACTTCTTTCAGGAACGGACTGCCGCATCTGGCCGCCACTCTTTGGACTGTGTCGTGGCACCTTCCGTTGTGCGTTGCCTACAACGTCCCAAAGCTCGCCCACATCCTTAGAACTGGAACACGTCTGGATGGGAACAAATGCGCGTCATTTGCCGGTGTCCGGTTGGTTTTCCGCGACCACTCGGGTGGTCTCCGGTTAGGCTGTGATCCCAAGTCGGAGAGGGCCCAAATCAGATTGCCATTCTCATCCACTCAGGGCCCACAGCACTTCCGGGTGCGTGTAGTTGCTGCTCTCAAGGTGGAGGCGGTTGGCAGAAGTCAGCTTCAGTTCAGGTGCTGAAAGAATGAGCAAATGAGAGACCATAGCCTCGATGACCAGCCGCAGCCACCGCGGTTCCTTACTCTGCAGGTAGCCCCAGAGTTCAATACCGGCAGCACCATCCGTGAGCTTAAGCTACCCGTCATTCGCATCGGCCGCAGTGGCCAGTGGAGAGTGGAACGTTCCAGACGTAACGCGTACGTTCTGGCTGTGTATGCCAAGGCGCCAACCGCTAGTGCCCATGGTGCACAGGATTCTTCGGATGCCTGACGCGGTAGAAGGCAGGAGGTTTTGGTGGGCAACGCAAAACCGCAACTACGACGACGCAATTGAGGACGGCACGCTGTGGACGTGCCCTAGGCCCAACGATCGCAAGCTGGATAACTCGCGTGCATTCATTAAAGAGCTCAGGGCGGGAGATGTCGTTTTTCACCACGCCCACAGCTACCTGCGCGCTGTCAGCGTAGTCAGCCAGGAATGGCAAGACTGTCAGCGCCCCTCAGCGTACCCACGTGCTCGCGAGGACGAAGAAGACTATGGCTGGCTTGTCAATGTGCAGCCAATAGCGACCGGGCTCCGGCTGCACTACACAGCGGTGGCAAAGATGATCGAATATGGCCGCAAGGATGCGCCGTTCCACTCGGGCGGTCGCCCCGCAGAACGGTTCCTGGCCAGTCTGAACAAGGACGAAGGGCTTCGGTTGCTTGCAGCGCTCAAGGTTGATCTGCCACCGATGGATGAAGGCTTTATGGGGCGCCCGGATCACTGGTGGGGCGGGCAGGACACCGATGCAGAGGCTCTGGCCCGGCTCCGCGCTGAGCAGGCCGAGCTGCGCCGGTTCCTCCTTGCTGGTCGCACGACAGCGAACTGCTCGATGTGCGGCTCAACGTTTCCAGCCCGTCTACTCATCGCTGGGCATATCAAGCCCCGCAGCTTTTGCACAGATGAGGAGCGCAGGAATTTCAGAGCCGTTGCCATGCTGATCTGCACGATGGGCTGCGACCCCCTTTTCGAATGGGGCTACATCAAAGTGGATAACATAGGACAAATTCGCCAAGGGAGACGGCCGGAAACTCCTGCCCTCTCGGATTCGGTAACCAACCTCCTTGGAAGACACTGCCTGGCGTTCGACTCCTACACCGCCCCGGCCTTCAGCGACCATTTTGCAATGCAGACCCGTCTACATCCCACCGATGGTTGAACTTCGCCAGTGATGGGTGTGTTCCACTTCCTTGGAACTGGAACAGATCTACTGGGACACACTCCCCTAGGTAGGATCCGTTCAACGCACGGAAATCTTTGCGTATCGGATGTTATGCCAAAACACACGACGTGAGCGCGCGTCACGGGAGCAACTTTCGGTACGGTGCACGCATGGATATCGGATACGCTCGCGTCTCAACCGCCAAACAGGATCTGAGCCGGCAGCTCGATGCCCTGGCAGCCGCCGGCATCACCAAGGTCTTTGCCGATAAAAGGTCAGGAGCCACCAGGGACAGACCAGGCCTCCACGCGGCACTCGACCACGCCAGGGCGGGAGATGTAATCGTGGTCCATACCCTGGACCGTCTGGGCCGCACTGTCAGAGACACCCTGAACCTGATGCACGAGCTAAAAGAGCGCGGCGTAGGTGTCAGGACGCTGGCCGATCCGCTGCGAATCGATACCTCAGACCCGGAGAGCCCCATGGCGCAGCTGGCCGTCGTCATGCTGGCGCTCTTCGCGGAGATGGAACGCACCTACGCAGCTGAACGGGCTGCCCACGCCCGCGCCGTGGCGACCGCTAACGGCCGTCGCACGGGACGGCCCTCCGTGGTTGACGCGGCCAAACTTGAGCACGCACTCATGCTTCGTGATAAAGGCGCGCCCATGCGCGAAATAGTCACCAAGACCGGCTTGGCGCGAACCACCCTGTATCGGCACCTTCCGCCTCGCTCCCCCGGCAACACGGGCGGGTGAACCAGCCCGCAAAGACCTGGTTCATCATGCCGGGCAGAGGCCGAGGACCGATAGGCTTGAGCCATCAGGCAACAGCCTGCTGTGCCGTTAACGAACTGAAGACCCGACTTAGGCCTCGGGTCTTCGTTCTGAGCGGTTCGCTCATTGGTGCGGTAAGAGGGCCATAGAACCTCGAACGCCACACTTTGAGTCTATGGCCCTGTGCACGTTAGGCGCAACGCTGTTGTGGCCTACAAACACGTGCGCGCCGTGCCCTGTTCCTCCGGGAGGAGGTGCCGGCATGGAATCCAAGCGGAAACGTGAAGAACCATGGGGCGCCTGGAACCTGGTGGTCAACATCATCCGACTAGTCGTTGATGTCGCCCGCCTGTTCTGGCACAACATCCCCTAAACGGGAGCGGAGGCCGCCAGACTATCTGGCGGCCTCCGTCACAAAGTAGTGCCGCTGCGTGGTCTGCCCGCGAAGCGTGCCGATGTCACTTCCGACTTAGAGCGTGGCGTCACCCTGGCGTTTCCGGGGCACGTATAGAAGACCGTTCGGGGATCACTCAACTTGGCGCGGCTCGCTGACCTTTCACCGTCTTGGGTGAGGCAGGACGACTGCCGGCTGTTTGAGGCAGCAGCGCTCGGCTGGAATGTAGAACGGGCATCGGACAAGGTCAGGATAACCTGACAGCTGGGGCAGTAGGCAGGAGTGCATGTGCAGTGGAATATTGGGAGCGAAAGCCATGTCGGACGCGTCTGCAGCGTCGTCCCGGATGGCCGACTGTCCTATGACATAGGTGGACTGGGCGTCCTAGTTCAAGGAGTCAGCGGGATGTATCCCCGAGATACGGTTCGGCGTGATCACGAGGTCGTAAGTGACGACGATGTTATTGGCTGGCGCAGTGTTTGTCTTTGCGGATGGGAAGGGTCCCACTGGTCCAGGGTTAAGGAACGTTCTAAAGCGCGACTGAGTGGCAGAACAGCATTTGTGCCTTTTCTCGGGTTCGCCACTCCCCCTGTCTCAGCTGAAGCGGAGATGCACGAAGAGTGGCTATTGCATGCCCGTCAAGCCATAGCGATCAATGACCTTCAAAGCGCACGACGTAGGCTTGCTGCCGCGGAGGCCAGTCTTTCGAACGCCGTAGCCCGGGGACGATCCGTGGGACTCTCGTGGACGTCAGTGGCCTCAGCGTTAGGCATCACTCGCCAGTCGGCGCATGCCCGATGGCGGGCACAGGAGTAGCCTTCGACCTGATACGTGTGGGTGGCATTCACCTCAATCGTTCACAAGGCTAAAGACAACGCCCAAACTCATGCCATAAGACACGCCATAAGACCTATTGGAAGCGACACCCGCACAGCAACATGAGTCCCCACGGGAGACTTAGCTTGTTGCTCAACTACCCATAGAGCAACAGAGCCGGTGAATAGGCAGGCTTTCCATCCCATTTGCTTATCACTTGATCGCACAACATGATCGGCAGCGTTGATACGAGCCATAGGCACAGTTGCGCAACTTGCAATACGGCACGGCTGAGCACGAGCCATAGGCATAATTGAGCGACTTGCAATACGGCATACCTGAGCGCCAGCCATAATTAGGGCTAGCAGCTCAATTGAGCTAGCTATCAGCCGACTAACAAGCATCATCGTCTGCCGTGCAACCACAGGACACATAGGGAGAACTACTTTGGATCGAACTTGAAGAACAACCCGTGTCGTAATGGAAGCTCTTGCGAGGGACCCCATAAGCTGAACAACTGAAAGCAAAACCAGTAGGGGAGTCAGAACCAATGGCACGACCGTCGCTGCAAACCACCGGTAGCCCGCAGGTGAACCAGGCACGAGCAATAGATCGTGTGATCTCGTTCGCCAACGGCAAGGGGGGAGTGGGTAAGACCACCACAGCTGCCAACGTCGGTGGCTATGTCGCACTCGCTGGCTCGCGTGTCCTCTTGGTTGATCTTGATCCCCAGGGAGACCTTGCGAGGGACCTAGGTTTCGAACGCCAGACAGGACGTGAACTGTTCCACGCACTAATTGCTGGCACGACTCCTCTGGTTCTCCGTAACGTCAGAGAGAACCTCGACGTTATCCCGGGAGGGCAGGACTTGGAGGATATACAAGGCCTCATGGTGTCGAGGTCCAGTCGTTCAGACGCTGCCGACTTCGGCGACATGCTGTACTCCGTGCTGGCGCCTCTTGCAGATGACTACGACCTGATTCTTATCGACACTCCGCCGGGGGAGAGGACACTTGTCGAAGGAGCCTTTGCCATCTCAAGCGCGGTAGTGATACCTACAAAATCTGATGACGCCAGTATTGACGGTGTCGAACGTATTGCACGAAGGTTTATGGCAGTCCGGGATCGCAACCCCTCCCTGCAGCTGGCTGGAGTCGTACTCTTCGGCGTGGGCCCAAGGTCCATGCGTCTCGAACGCAGTGTCCGTGAAACATTGTCGGAGATGCTGGGGGAGGTTGCACCTGTCTTCGAGACACGGATTCGAAACCTCGAAAGCGCAAGTGCGGATGCACGCCGCAAAGGCTTACTCTTCCACGAACTGGAAGGGGCAGTGACCGACGCACAAAAGAAGCGGCTGAAGGCACTTCGTGCCGGCGAGAAGCCAGCCGACGGCTTCTTCTCCCGCAATGCCGGCGGGTTAGCCGAAGAGTTTGAGCAACTGACAGGGGAAATTCTCGCTCGACTCAACTCCATCGAAAGCGAATAAATCTGATGAGCAACGACCGTCCGAATCTTTCAGGGGCGTTTGCCCCCGTTTCTCCCCGTGGCGCGAAGCTGGAAGGGCTTTTGGCCCCTAAGCGCAGGAGAGCTGAAAACGTCGAGCAGGTCGAGTCCGAGACGCAGGGGCGACCGCCTATGTCTGTTGTCCGGGATGTGGCCGAGGAGACAACGACTTCTGCTGTCGCCCCTGACGAAACCCCTATCGCCGTCGTTGACAGCACCAAGCGAGCCAAGTCTCCGGCTGAACCACGGCCAATCGACGCCCAGCAACGACAGAAACAGGTCAAGGGCCCGAAGGCCAAAGCCTCCGATTCCGTTCCTGGTGCCCTTCGCAACGTAGGGGTGTATTTGGCACCAGATCTGCTACTCACGGTCAAAGAAAGAATCCACGTCGAGCGAACAACATACGCAGACCTGCTCCTGGATGCCTTTGACGCGCTACCTGCCGAAACTCTCGCTCAAGAATTTGTGGCCGAGAGTGTCCCTTCTGCTTCGGGGATGCCACGCCGAACCCCTCGTCGAAGGGGAGAAGCGGGCATCCAAATTCAAGTCCGCCTAGACGGCCATCAGGTTTCTTGGCTTGATGACAAGGTCATTGAGTTTAACGCGCCATCACGCAGTGCTCTGGTATCAGCTGCCTACAGACTGTATCTCGCGGAATAGCCTTTGCACCTCGGCTAGGAGTAGTTGCCACACCGTCATGACGAGCCGGCATCTACTCCCACCAATCATGGCGTAGCTACCAACAGTACTTATGGCATGCCTTATGGCACTACATATGGTGGACACGAAACCTAGGGCCAGTGGTCTGCTATGAATTGGTACCGCATCGGCCACTCAGGACGCAGGTGAGAAGGCCATATTT
This sequence comes from Paenarthrobacter sp. AR 02, assembly GCF_021538675.1. Classification (GTDB taxonomy): domain Bacteria; phylum Actinomycetota; class Actinomycetes; order Actinomycetales; family Micrococcaceae; genus Arthrobacter. The sequence continues at coordinate 160,045 of NZ_JAJUKH010000010.1, read as the reverse complement.
ACGAGGGACCATTCGTCTGGTGGTCCCTCGTACTCTTCCCACGGGTAGTCGTCGGTAGGGGAGAGTAGTTCAGCGAGCGTATTGACGTTTTTCGAGAGCCATTCTCGCCAAATCGTTCGTTCTATTTGGTATCGGTGAAGCTGAGCAGCCACAGCCTCCAGGACCCCGAAAGACTCCGCAAGCTCTCTCAAGGATGTCGTGGACACTACTGACCATGAACGTCCGGAATCACGAGACACCATGTTCCACGCAGCCATGAGGTCCAAGGCCTCACTCACTGCCGTTCGCGACAACCTGGTCAAAGTTACGATTTCCGCTGTGGTGAGACCTCCAGCGATACGTTCTAGAGCTTCATAAATAAAGGCGGCAGGTAGGCCTAATTCCCTGAAAACGGGCCGCAAGGCGTGAAGCTTTCCTTTCCGCCATGACAAATCTTCAGCGGCCGCTTGCAGGTCTTGGGGGATCGACAACATATACAGATCGCCCTTTGTCCCTCTGCCACGTTCTACCAACGTAACGAGGGGGTCCGCCTCAGCGCGCAACGCCCTTAGGTGAGAACCGACAGTTGTGTGATCAAGTCCCGTTGCAACTGCCAAGGAACGATCTCCAAACTCAATGAAGCGAGATGCCGTCATATGAGCAGCTTCCCCTAGTGCACGCAAGACCATCCTTCTGGCCAAGCCGTTTCGGGAAGCTGTATAGCTGTGCTCCCTAAGTGCAAGTGCACTTCTCCAAGTCCGGATGTAGCGATGTTCTGAACTGGGATCAGAGGCTAGAGCAGTAGGTAGCAGGGGCTGTGTATTTGGCTGGCTTGTGGGGGATTTATGGGCATTGTCATTCGCTGCTTTGGAGGCCTGCTTTTTTTGGATGTAGCCGACGGCGTTGGTCCAGTCGCGTTTTAGCGCCGGCAGTCGGTGGCGTGCGGAGTAGCGTGCGTAGAACGATGCGAGCCCTGGCCAAGCGCCTTGGAGAATCCTCCGTTCCACATCTACGAGCTTCAAGCCGGCAGCTGCGGCTGCTGTCAGGATTGCCTGACGTGCTTCGGAGTCCGAGGAGTAACGGTTCGCATCGTAGAGGCCGGACTGCGCCATCTGCTGCATGAGACGAGACATCCGGGTGGCCGGTATGGAGTCCTCAACCCCTTGGTCTGAAGACGGAAGCGATTGAGTCAGCCTCAGGGCCCGGATTCCGGTGATCTCGTGCTCTAGCTCCGAGCGCATGGTCTCCCAAACACTCTGGCTGTTCGGGCGGCGTGCAACGTCGTAAGCCATACTCAAACTCATGGCCAATTCTTGGTACCCGCCGCGTTTGTGGGGTGACCCGGGCGTCCTCATGCAACCGTGCATCAGGTTCTGGTGCGGAGTCTTGTCCAAAGTCCGATAGCGGGTACCGAGGGCCTCAACGAAATCTCTTGCTTCAGAAAAGGGAACACGCTTACTAAGCGGAACATAGATGTGACGGCCGCCATTCGGGGATCGATCTTCGATCCAGCGAGCACCACAGTTGTGTAGCCAGGTCTGAAGTGCGCGCACGTCGACGTCGACCGAATCAATGCCAGCGACGGAGGAGTCAAAGTCTAAGAAGATTGCCGCACAAGTGCCGTCCTTGCCGAAGATTTTCACGGCGGCTGGAAATGTGGGGAGCGTCTCAGTCAGGCTGCGTTCGTGCTTTTGAGGATACGTTTTTCCGCCGTCACGTGACAGTCTGACGCGGGGTTGACCTGCGAGAAGAGGCGCAAGTGCTGCCCACGCCTGAGCGGCGTCCGAGCCGGGGGAGGAGTCGCGAGACACGCCAGCGGGTATGAGTGCTGGCAGCACGCGAGCGTGCTGATGTACGATGATTTTGTTCCTGCCAGGGAATACGTAGGGACCGATCCTGCAAGATCGGTTGTTACAACAAAAAGGGAGACCTGTCCAAGGTCTTTATATTTCGATTTACGATCTGTTCGCCGGCAAGCTTTCCGGATCGTGAATCTACAGCTTTGAAGGCCCGCTTCGTGCGGGCCTTCCTTGTTTTACGAGGCCATACGAATCGGCAACTCCTCCTGCTGGTTGAACTGATCCAGCAGTGCCAGGTCTTCGCGCAGAGATCGGTCGACTGCAGAAGCAACATAGTCGGTGACAGTCATGCCTTTTGCGGCAGCGATCTTGTGAACGTCCTCCGCAGTCTTGGCCGGGGTGCGGAAGCCAATGTATTTGCGGAGACCTTTACTGGGTCTACCGCCTCCACGATTGATTACTGCGCTCATTGTCAGGTCCTTTGAATCTCGCACAACCATGGGTTGTAACTGGTTCATCGTTGGTGCCACATGCAGCCGACAGATGCGGAGTTTCTGTTTACAGCTATCGACTGACTTGAACCTAGCACCGCCCGGGCCGTGATCGGTGGATTTGTTTACAGAAAACAGATGCGCGTGTCGCGCACCGTCCCCTCGCGTCCAACGGAGGCAATTCCTGCTACGCGTCGACTGCAGGCGAGACGCGCGGCGCACGCCCCCGGCTGGCAAGGGAGCAGGCGATACTGTCGCCGTCCGCCAGCGAGCACAGGTTCCCGAAGTGGATCCCGGCGCGGTAAGGCTCCTCGCCTCGATGGAGTCGAACACTTCCACGGTACGCCCCCCCTTTCATGCTGTGACAAGCGCTTGCCGACGCTCCTTGATATGGTTGGCCCGCTTTCTCCCGGCTAGCATAGGGAAAGTCGGGATGAGCGCAACATGTTTGAAACATGTTTCAGCTTAGTCTGGCTGAACTCAAGTTAGTAGAGGAGTCACCCTTGGCGCATGTGATGCCCGTTCTGTCGGTCAGTTCATCTAAAAGGGCGTTCCGGGATGCATCACGTGCTTTTACCAGCTTGCATCTGCCTTCCAGACTCAGTCTTGATGCGCTCATTGGCTCTGTCGAAGCAATGCGCGGCCGACAGATTCGTGTCCGGGCTACAGAGCAACTTGTGGGAACTTCCATATGTGGGCTCTGGTTGCCGGGCAGGCATTTCGAATGGGTCTTCCATCCTCCCACACCATGGGAACTGCAACGGCGACAGTTCGTTCTCCACGAGCTTGCGCACATGATTTTGGGGCATGACGCCCATCCTGGGGCTGGAGTTCTCCTCGACAAGGGGCTGCAAAGCCTGTCTCCCGAACTTGTACAGAGAGCTCTTATGCGGACCGAGTTCGGAACTGTTGAGGAAGCAACCGCCGAATACCTGGCGGACCTTATGGCTGAAGCGTTGCGAGAAGCCCCGGGCGAGCCTGGAGCCTTTGAAGAGGTCTTCGGCTGATGGAACTACTTACAGCGTGCCTGATGGTGACCTTGACCCTAATTGTGATGGCGACTCGGCGGCCAGGGAAGGACACGAGTATGCTCTGGGCGTCTGGGCTCATCTCCGTCTCACTTGTCCTGAACATCAACTCCGCCTATGTCTTCACAGACCATTTTTTGGGACAACGAAACTACACCGATTTAGGCGCCAATCTCCTGCTCCTGGTTGGCGTCTACTTCTTGGCTCGCGCGATCCATAGGGCCGCGAGCCCGCTTACGGCAGACCGTTCTTCGCCGCGGGTTCTTGGGAAGTCGGGGGTCGTGGTGGCTACCACTCTGACGTTCTTCTTCTTCATCTGCATTGAGGCGCCGTTCACCTCAACCAGCTTTATGCGGGACTTTGGGTCTCAACCTGCTGCGGCGCTGTATTCAGCTATCCAATACGCGTACATCGGTTCGGTAATGGCCACGGCAGGCTGGACCTGCCTGAGATTTCGCAAGTCTTGGAGCACAGGTGTCTATGCCATTGCGTTCGCGCTCGTAGGCCTGGGGTGTACGTCCGCCGTTCTCCTCGTACTTCAGGTCCTAGTATTAGACGCCTTGCACGTTATGGGTCAGTTGGAAGTCATGAGTCAGCTGGGTGGTGTATACGCAATGCTGAACTTTACGACATTCGCGTTGCTCTGTATGGGTTTGGCGATCCCTCCGGTAGGTCGGAGAGTTTTGTCGATTTTGGTTAGTGCCCGAACAAGCAAGGTGCTCAAAGACTTGCGGCCTGTCTGGGCCAAAGCTGTGGTAGGCAACTCGCAAGTCACCTTGGACCTTCACGTTGTGCCCAAGCAGGACCTAAGGCAAGGACGTGAGCTGCATCGTATGGTAGTGGAGATCCAAGACTCCTTGGCCAGAGACCCAGACGCTAAAAAACGGATTGGCACTCAGGGGATGACTAGCTTGTCAGAAGCCACAGAATTTCTAGAGGGCTTGGCTTGGCGACAAAACTGACCACAACCTTCGTGCTGTTTACAACTGCGTGCATCACATCCGCGATTGGGACGTGGCTCATGCGGTGGGCGTCGAGGCGGGCATTCGCGCCAACGTTCAGCCGAAAATACGACATTGTTCCACTCATGGTCACAGAGGATAGAGTCGTACTGCGTTCAAGTCGTCGAACAACTGCACCCGGAACGTTTGGACTTCACATTCTTGGCGGGGAAGAGCCGGCCGTTGTCGGCGAAATCTTGTACGAGACGAAGCGTGAAGTAAGCCGGCGACTCATTCACCGGCCCACAGCTTTATCTTCAGAGTCACGATGCCTGTGGAGCGGTATCACCACTTCGTCTCCCGAGCATCCTTATATTGATGATGTGGTCACCACCTCCTTGGGCCCGGCCCCAGCGTGGATAGTAAATCCCGGCAATGCACGCTGGGCAATCCACGTTCACGGTCACGGCAGTGACCGTCGGCAGACTCTTCGCGGTGTGGCGACTGCGACCGCTCTTGGCATGACATCCCTCGTCATGTCATTCCGCAACGATGGTGAGGGGCCTGCTTCGCCTGATTCCTGTTCGCACCTTGGCGAGTCAGAATGGATGGACCTAGAAGACGCCCTGGATTTCGCCGCCTCCCGTGGAGCAACCCAGTGCATTGTTTTCGGATGGTCTCTTGGCGCTACCATGGCCGTTAATACCCTTCACCGTTCGCGTCTTGCACACATGATCAAAGGCCTCGTCCTGGTTTCGCCTGTACTTTCTTGGCTTGACGTCTTGCGGGCCAACGCTCGGCATCAAAGGTTGCCAGGGTTCATGGGGGCAATGGTCGCGCATGTCGCGGCTATAAGAGGACTGAACTGGCTGGCAGGACTCGACGAACCCCTAAGGATAAGCGCGTCCGACACCGCACGTTTCACCAATCCAATTGAGGTGCCAGCCCTGATCCTTCACAGCAGAAACGATTGGTCGGTTCCTATCCAGAGCTCAAGACATTTTGCCGAGTCTCATGGGCACCTCGTCGAACTCATAGAGTTCAACTGCTCTGGCCACACACAGGAGTGGAATTCTGAACCGGTAATGTGGGATTTGGCAGTTCGCCGGTGGTATGGAAAATTGGTCCAGCCGAATACGGCCAGAGAAGAGGCGGCACGAACGGCCACCTTAACGTTGGATGGGGTTGAGTGATGGCAGGCGGTGAGCTTGCACGAGATCGGCTTGCGCGAGCAGAGACTCTTGCGCGCAAGGTGAACTTGTTGCTGGACGTCGTTGTTGCGGAGGGTGGACAACCCTACGAATTCGCTGATATCCAGGCCGGTGTTCGTGAGCATGGATATGAGCTATCTAGAACCCGGTGGTGGCGCATCAGGTCAGGAGAGTCACCGGAGGTCGTGCCGGCCGAAGCGTTGGTCGCCCTGGCCAAGTTCTTTGATATCAATCCTGCTTACCTCACGGAGGATGCCGGCGATCTTCCTGAACGTATCGAGCGGGAACTTCAGCTCCTTAAGAAAATGCGGCGTAACAGGCTCAAGAACATCGCAGCCCGCACTTTGGGTGACATTGATGTGAAGACCCTTGAAGCTATAAACGCGCTCCTGGACGAAGTGGACGAGTTGGAAAAAGACGGTCCCAACTCACCGTGAATCATGTTCGAAACATGTTTCAAACGTGTTAGTGTAGCTGCATGCTCGACGTGCAGAACACCTGGCGACGGCTCGCTCCTAAAGGGGCTGCCTTAGCGACCCTCGATATATTCAAGGTAAGCCAGCGCCAGGTCACGGATACGGCGCGTCCGCACAGCATAAGTAACGTCCTTTCCGTGGCGCAGCCCCTCAGGCGGATCCGTTTCCACCAGCCCCGCGCTAGCCAGCCCATCAAGGTGTCGATTCAAGCTCGATCGCCCTATTTGAACTACTTCTTGCAGTTGGCTGATCGTAGACGGACCGAGAACTGCCAGCTGCCGCAGGATGTCGACCTGAGCACGGCTCCCCATGTAAGTGATGGCCAACTCAACGTCGGCAGGCAGTGTCGGTCTAATCAGGCGCGGCATAAGTTCATCTTGCCTGATCTCGGCACGGGTACTACTCGTTCCATTTGCCCTACTCTTTCATTAAATAGAAGAGTAGGGACTGTTTTGACGGCTGCCAGTCCCTGGGAGCCTGCGATTCCAACATGCCCAACACAGCTCAATGTCCCACCCTCTGCTGGGATTCGCTTAGAGTCCGCGGGGCAACTTTCTGCAACTGGGTCTAACCCTGTATGTTCGGCTCGCCGGTCGGTTGCATTTGACGAGGGTGCCTAATGGACCAGCGTAAGTCTCTAACTGTCGTGGCGCTGACGGCTACTTTTAGCCTTTTCATTGGGCTTGTCTTCACGTTGATGCTGATTCTGACTCCGGCGAAGCCAGCGACTACAGATTGTGGTCCTGTATCAGTTGTCCTGAACGGCACCGCAAAAGTTGCCGGGTTCTCGACGGAGCAGTTGAAGAACGCGGCCAGTGTCTTGGGAGCCGGTAAGGCTCTGAATCTCTCCGTGAAGGGTCAGACCATCAGCATCATGGTGGCCCTTGGGGAGTCGGGGCTGCGTGTTCTGGACTACGGCGACGGTCCCGGGCCGGACTCCCGTGGATTGTTCCAACAGCGCGACAACGGCGCGTGGGGCACCTACACGGACCGCATGGACCCGACCACCAGTGCAACGAACTTCATCAAAGCCCTGCAGGGCGTGCCGGGCTGGGAGCTGTTGGAGCCGACCATCGCCGGGAACAAGGTCCAGCGCAACGCGGACCCGTACCACTACCGGAAGTACTGGCCCGAGGCGGTCAAGATCGTCCAGGCACTCTCTGACGGGAAGTTCTCCGTTGAGGGCGGCAACTGCGGAATCCCGGGCAAATCCGGCATAGGGGATGACTACCCGTGGAAGGACTCCCCGACCTGGATGCAGGCCGGAGCAGGCTCAGCTGCCGCTTCACCGTTGGGCATGTACTACCGCGAATGCGTGGACTTCGCCCTGTGGCGGGTGAACCAGCAGATAGGTTCCACCAACGCCCCGTTCAAGTTCCTCAACGGCAACTTCCGCCCGGACGGACAGACCCTCGGCTCTGCCCTGACGTGGAAAGCCGGCTGGGACGCCAAAGGCTGGCCCACAGGACACACGCCCCGGGTCGGTGCAGTGGTCTGGTACGCACCAGGGGTCGGGGGATCGGACCCGGTTTTCGGCCACGTCGCCGTCGTCAAGGAGGTCAAGGGCGACGGCACGCTCGTCGAAGAGGGCTACAACGGCAACCCACCACCGGACGACCACAACTACTACACCCGGACCGTCAGCAGCAGTGCCCCGTCCGCGTTCCTGTACCTCCCCAACCAAGAGGAGAAGAAGTGAAAAAGCCCCTGGTTCTCGCCGCCGCGGCCCTCGTGTTCGCCGGATGCGCACCGACATCAAACACCACCCCTGCCCCAACACAGACATCGGCCACACCATCCGCCCCAGTCTCCCTGAGCGCTGGCAGCGGCCCGCAGGCACCGGGAGGAACCGTCCCACCCACCGTGGGCATTCCCTGGGATCAGGCCAGCAAGGACCGGGCCGTGGACGTCGCGCAGAAGGCCATGGCCGACTTCGCCCGCCCGTCCGTGGAGGAGGGGCAGTGGGCCAACGACCTTGCCCGGTGGCTCACCCCGCAGGCCACCGCCGACTACTCAGCCGTGGACCCGGCCAACATCCCTGCCACCCGGGTGACCGGCCCGGCCACGCTGAACGTCGATGAGGCCAACGGCTACGGCGCCACAGCAGCTGTGCCCACCAACGCCGGGACCTACACGCTGCAGCTGCTCCGTACGGGCAAGGACGCTCAGTGGAAGGTCAACCGCCTGACACCACCAACGCCCTAAGCGCCGCACCTGTCCATCTCACACACGTAAAGGAAGAACGTTCATGGTTACGACACCAACCGAGGTCCTGGCCTTCCCAAGCATCAGGGCCATCGTCCGCGACAACGGAACCGCCGAAGTCGTCGTCGCGGGCAACTCCCGCGTCGTCCCCGACGGGGACACCCTGCAGGACCTTCGCAACAACGCCCTGGCTCTCGTGGTCGGAGAAGCACAAACACTCCACCGCCCTGTCCGGGTCCAGATCGAGGACCCCGAAGGGCACGGCGAACTGATCGTCCACCCGGACAACAAGATCGAATCCGTCCTCTACGAACCCCGCCCGACCCGCCGCCGGGCACAAGCTCCGGAAACAACACCCGAGACCGCAGCCCCTGACAGCAACGGGACAGCCCCCACGGCCGCCGCGGAAGCAACCCCTGCCCTCACAGTGCCGGCAGCACGCGAAGAAGCAACCGCCACAGTGGAGCACCAGCCCTGGGCCCCGAAGCCCACGGAACCCGACGCGCCAGCCGTCAAGGGCGCTGCTGCGCTTGAGCCAGCCAGCGCGAACGGGCCGACGGTCTCTGATGCCGTCGCTCCAGAGGAGCCTCTGACCCGGCGCAGTTTGAAAGAAACCTCGTTCCTGGTCAGTACACCGGCGCTGGGACCGGCCACGCAGGGCTGGCGTGGGGCACTCACCCGCCTGGGGTTTCGGATGGCCCCTTCGCCTGAGGAAGTGGCTGAGCGGGAGGACATCCGCACGGTGAGCCAGCACTGGCCAGGACCGAGGACCATTGCCGTGGTCAACCGCAAGGGCGGGGCCAACAAGACCCCCACCGTGGTGATGCTCTCGGCCATCCTTGCCCGCTACAGCGGCGCGGCAACCGTCGCCTGGGACAACAACGAATCCCAAGGCACCCTGGGCTGGCGCACCGAAAAAGGCGCCCATAACCGCAGCGTGCTGGACTTGATCGATTCCTCCACCGAATTGCTCTCGCCGTCGACGAACGCGGCCGAAATCGCTAAGTTCGTGCATCACCAGACGGCTGACAAGTTCGATGTGCTGCGTTCGGATGAGAACGAAGAAGGCGACCACGAAGTCACTGCTGAGGAAGTGGACATCGCCCACCAGGTCCTGACCCGTTACTACCGATTGGTGGTCATGGACTCGGGCAACACCGCCCGGGCGGCGAACTGGCGCCGGATGATCGATCACACCAACCAGCTCGTCGTCCCGGTAACGGCGATCGAGGACCGGGCAGAGGCCGCGAGGTTGACGCTGCAGACCCTCGAATCCCGTGGCGGCCACTACGCCGAACTGGCGCGCAACGCCGTCGTGATCGTCTCCGAGTCCACCGACGCCAAGCGCAGCATGACCGGCGAGGCCCTCAAGCGGGCCAAGGCAGAAGCCCAGCGCATCGCAGACGGCTTCGAACCGTTCGTCCGGGCCGTTGTCCGGATCCCCTACGATCCGGCCCTGATCAACGGCCCCATCCGCTACGAAGCCCTCCAGCCGGCAACCCAGCGGGCGTGGCTGGCCGCAGCCGCTGCCGTCGCCAGGGGCTTCTAACCCACCACCTACGTCTGACGAAAGGAGGAACCATGCAACTGTCCCTGAACCCCTGGGTCACCACCCCGGCCGAGAGTACCGAGGAGGGAGTACCTGACGTGCACGTCCCGCCGGCGGCCGTGATCAGCTCCCCGCTCAAAGGAATGGTCGAACCCGACACCGCAGACCGTTTGGCAAGCCGGGCCATGACGGGCGACGCAGACCTGTGGGTTGTCGGTAGCCATGGGGGAGCAGGCGAAAGCAGCATCGCTGACTTGCTGGACGGGGCACGCGCCACCGGGCATTGCTGGCCCTTCCTGCAAAACGGCAGCAAGCCCCGGGTACTTCTGGTCTGCCGCGCCGACATGCGCGGCCTCACCACAGCACAAAGCGCCCTGACCCAATGGGCATCCGGGGCCACACCCGCCGTTGACCTGATCGGCCTCGCCGTCCTCGCGGACGCACCGGGAAAGACACCCAAAGCACTGCGCGACTTCACGGCGATCGTTGGCGGGGGAGCGCCGCGCCTCTGGACCCTTCCCTGGGTCGAGACCTGGCGGCACGGCAACGCCACAACGCTTCCATCCGCCCGCGAATATCAACGCTTCATCACCGACGTAACGGCACTGGTTGCCCACACCAAGCCAAGCACCAATCACTGAAAGGCCTGACCATGAACTCCATTACTGCCATCGCCACCAGTACCATTCCCAACCCGACCCCAGTCGTTCCCCCGCAAGCAGGCGGACTGCTCACTATCCTGAACTGGGCCTCCGGTATCGGGCTCGTCCTGGGTGTCCTCGGCGTGATCATCGTCGGCATCGGCATGGTCATCCAACTCCAGCGCGGCGAAGGCGCACAGTCGATTGCCAAGCTCGGCTGGGTCCTGCTCGGCTGCATCATCATCACCGGCGCCGCCGGGATCGTCCGTGCCTTCGTCTAAACCAGCACCAACAACGGGAGGTTCACCCTTGAACCAGTCAACTGAGAGCACCACCGAGGCCAATCCATTCACCAAACCCGGTTTCATCATCGCTGCCGCGCTGGTGGTCGCGCTGATCGCAGCAGCCATCGTGATCTTCCTGGTCCCCAAAGGACAGGAAAATGCCCAACCAGTAGCCGCTGACTCATCCAGCGCTGCCGCAGCCTCGCCGAGCGCGCATGCTGCGGCAGGCAAGAGCGTCTGCGGACTGCCTGCCGGCAAGGAAACAGCACTCGGCGCCGCGCCAAAGTCCAAATGGGAACTAGTGGGCAAAATGGCAGCCCCCACTGATCCAAGAACATTCGGGCCGGGGCTGACGGACGATACGGGATTCAGATCCTGCTTTGCTCAATCGCCAACCGGCGCCCTGTACTCTGCCGTCAACCTTGTGGCTCTCGGCTCGTCCAAGTCACAGCAGATGAATATCAAGCTGGCCGACAAGCTCATGGCCCCTGGTGCTGGACGTGAGGCAGCCAAGCAGCAAGCAATGACGTTGGATCCCTCTACAGGTTCCAATGACACGGTTCAGGTCCGGGGGTTCCTGCTCAAGTCGTACACGCCTAACGAAGCCAACATTGACCTTGCTTTCCAAACCTCCGGCGGAAAACTGTTTCACGCAGTGCTTCCTCTCCAATGGCTAGATGGAGATTGGAAAGTAAAGGTTTCCGATGCCGGTCAGCTCATAAACGATGTTGCCCAGCTCAGCGACGTGAGCGGCTATATCGCATGGGCCGGCGTCTGAGATGGCTGAGTGCGTACCCTTGGACGTCATCTGCCAGGGCGGCAATGCGGTTTCCGGGATGCTCGATGACGCCATTGGCAATTTGGCTAAAGCCATCATGGAGGGCATGAGCCAGATGGTGACGACTCTGTCTACTTTCTGGGTTTCGACTCCAACGGTGAACCTGACGAGTCAAGACGGGTCGACGGCGAGCCCGGTTGTTTCCATCGTCAACAGCGAGTTGGTGCCGTGGACGTTGGCGCTGGCAGTTCTGGCCGTCATTCTCGGTGGCATTCGGCTGATCTGGGAGCAGCGTGGCGCGCCGCTTAAAGATCTGCTGCGTTCCTTGCTCACCCTGACTTTGGTCTCTGGCCTGGGCTTGGGTGTGATCTCGATTCTTGTGATCGCCGCCGACGCTTTTGCTGCCGAGATCATCAAACGATCAACGGACGGCAAGGGATTCGCAGAGTCCATGCAGCTGCTGGTGATGACGAACCAGACCGGTGTCGGGGTTTTCATCCTGATCGTTTTGGGTCTCATCGGCCTCATCGCTTCCCTTGTCCAAATAGTGCTCATGGTCGTTCGCAGTGGCATGTTGGTGATTCTGGCCGGGATTCTGCCGACCACTGCCGCGTTCACGAACACTGAGATGGGACGCCAGTGGTTTCAGAAAGCCGTGGGTTGGACCATCGCTTTTATCCTCTACAAACCAGCCGCCGCCATCGTCTACTCGGTGGCGTTCCTCCTGATGGGCAACAGTGGAGTAAAGGACGCGTTGATCGGTTCAATCACGGGTTTCACGTTGATGGTCGTGGCTTTGTTCGCTCTTCCTGCTCTCATGCGGTTTGTCACTCCGATGGTCGGTGCCGTCGCCTCAGGCAGTGGTGCGGCAGCAGGAGCAGCTGTCGGAGCGATCGCGACCGGCGCCGTTTCCCTTGGCCGGGGTGGAAGCGGCCGGGGCAACGCTTCTCCCATCCCCTCGTCAACGAACACGTCGAACACCCAAAGCACGCACCCCGGTAGTTCGCCCAAGGGCAGTGATGGAAACCCGGGCCCGCGAGGCGGGGGAGGGCAACCCGTCCCTGGCCCAATGGGTCCGGGCGGAGCCGCCGGCACGACAACAGCTGCAAAGGCAGGCGTGCCCGGCGCAGGCTCTCCTGGAGCTGCAACGAGCGGCGGCGGAGCATCGGCCGCAGCCTGTGGGGCAGCAGCGGCAGCCGGCCCGGCGGGCGTGGCCGTCGCTACTGGAGCAAAGGTGGCGTCCAGGACGTCGCAGGCCATTGAACAAACAGCGCAGGATTCAGTAGGGGAGGGCCCTAGTGGCACCAATTAGCACCGAGTACAAAGAACCGTCCTACGGCAACTGGCGCGTTCCGCGCTCCGCCGGGCTGGCCAACCTCGGCGCGATCGGCACCGCTATGGTGTTTGCCGGGCTGCTGGCGGGCATTGTGAGCTTCGCTCTGTGGGGCCTGTTCGCCGGCCTGGGCGTCCTTGCCTTTGCCGGTGTCAGCACCCTGCTGCTGACAGTCAAGGACAAGCACGGCCAGTCCATCGTTGACCGCCTCGGGACCCGGATGGCGTTCAAGGTCTCCAGGTCCTCCGGGACGAACCTGTACCGTTCCGGCCCGCTCGGTGTCACTGAGTGGGGGATGTACCAGCTCCCCGGGCTCGCGGCGAAGTCCACCCTGTACGAATTCGCCGATTCCTACAAGCGCCCCTTCGCCCTGCTGCACGTTCCCACCACTGGCCACTTCACCGTGATCTTCTCCACCGAACCTGACGGGGCCTCCTTGGTTGACCCCGAGCAGGTCGATGCGTGGGTGGCGAACTGGGGCGGCTGGCTCGCCTCCTTGGCCGACGAAGCAGGACTGGACGCCGCGGCCGTCACCGTGGAAACCGCCCCCGATTCGGGGTACCGGCTCCGGAATGAAGTCATGATGACCATCGACCCGGCCGCACCCGTCTTCGCCAAGGATATGCTCCACGAGGTTGTGGACACCTATCCGGAAGGGTCGGCAACGGTCCGTGCCTGGGTGTCGTTGACGTTCAACTCCGCCGTCCGGTCCGGGGCCAAGAAGCGTACCCCGGAAGATGTTGCCCGCGACCTGGCATCGCGGATCCCGGGCCTCTCGGCGCGCTTGCAGTCCACCGGCGCCGGGATTGCCCGGCCGATGTCGGCCCAAGAACTCTGCGAGGTCGTCCGGATCGCCTACGACCCGCCGGCGGCGCTGATCATCGATGAAGCCCACGCGGCAGGTTCCCCGGTGTCCCTGACGTGGGGTGAGGTCGGCCCCACCGCGACACAGGCCAGCTGGGATGACTACCGGCACGATTCCGCGTACTCGGTCTCCTGGACGATGACCGGTGCCCCGCGCGGTTCGGTGAATTCCTCGGTCCTGTCCCGGTTGCTGGCCCCGCACGGAGACATCGACCGCAAACGCGTGTCGTTGCTGTACCGGCCGATGGATTCGGCACGCGCCGCGGCCGTGGTTGAGAGGGACCAGAACAACGCCAATGTGCGCATCACCTCCGGCACCCGACCCTCCGCACGTGCCCTGGTGGACGCCCGGTCAGCGGCGCAGACCGCGCAGGAAGAAGCCCAAGGGGCCGGTCTAGTGAACTTCGGCCTCGTCGTCACCGCCACCGTCACGGCCCGGGAACGGCTCTCTGATGCCATCGCAGCTGTGGAGCAGACTTCCGGCACCGCGCGGGTGCTGTTGCGCCGGGCCTACGGGGCCCAGGACACCGCGTTCGCCGCGTCCCTGCCTCTGGGGCTGGTGCTGCCCAGGCACAGCATGGTCCCGTCCGAGATTAGGGATGCCCTGTAATGGCCCGGATGAAACTCTTCACCCGGGGCTCCAGGCACAGCACTAGCACGGCGAAAGCTGCACCTGCGAAGGCTGAGAAGCAGCCGCGTGACGTTGGCCCGGCTGCCCGTGGCTGGCCCGGCCGTGGCGGGGGGATGGCCCGGCTCGTCCCGTCCGTGAAGGAGTACCGGGGAACCACCGTGCAGGTGTGCGGGTTGTGGCCGTTCTCCTCCGGGGCGTCCTCGCCCATGATCGGTGTCCCGCTCGGTCGGCATGAGGAAACCCAGGCCACAGTCTGCTGCGACCCGATCAGCTGGTTCCAGCGCGCCCGGCTGATCTCCAACCCCTCAGCCTTCATCCTCGGCAAACCCGGGCTAGGGAAGTCCACGGTCGTGCGACGCATGTTCATCGGCCTCTCCGCCCAAGGCGTCCACCCCCTGATCCTGGGCGACATCAAAGGCGAGCACGTCAAAGCCGTCCGGGCACTTGGTGGGCAGGTCATCCGGCTTGGCCGCGGCGTCGGGTACCTAAACATCCTTGACCCCGGCCAGGCTGTCGAGGCAGCCCAGCTGCTGGAAGACAGCGGCCATCACGAGGACGCGGCGCGGGTCCGTGCCGACGCGCATGGTCGCCGCCTGACCATGGTTGTCTCCCTGATCACGATCAGCCGCAACAGCCCACCCGCTGACCAGGAACAGACGATCCTGGACCGGGCCCTGCGGATCCTCGATGACCGCTTTGACGGAGTTCCGGTGTTGAAAGACCTGCTGGACGTGATCGTATCGGCACCTGACGAGCTGCGTCAGGTCGCCCTGGACCGCGGCGACATGAACATCTACCAGCGCGAGACCCGGGCCTTGGAAGCGACACTGCTGGGCCTGACCGGGGGCGGGAAACTCGGTGAGATCTTCTCCCGGCACACCTCCGAGCCGATGGTCCGGGACCGTGCCGTGGTCTTTGACGTCTCCAGCATTGACGAGACCGAAACGGACCTGCAGGCCGCGGTACTGCTGGCGTGCTGGTCCTATGGTTTCGGCACGGTCAACGTCGCCAACGCCCTCGCCGACGCGGGTCTGGAACCGCGCCGGAACTACCTCGTCGTCCTGGACGAGCTGTGGCGGGCACTCCGGGCAGGTAAGGGCATGGTCGACCGCGTGGACGCTCTGACCCGGTTGAACCGCTCCGTTGGTGTCGGGCAAATCATGATCTCCCACACCATGTCCGACCTGCTGGCCCTGCCGGCCGAAGAGGACCGGATGAAAGCTCGCGGCTTCGTCGAACGCTCCGGCATGGTCATCTGCGGCGGACTGCCCGCCTCGGAAATGCCACAGCTGACCTCGGCCATCCCGCTGTCCCGCCAGGAGCAGCACAAACTCATCGGCTGGCAGGACCCGCCCGCGTGGGACTCCCGCGGCCTCGACGCCGAACCCCCGGGCCGGGGAAAGTTCCTCATCAAGGTCGGCGGCCGCCCCGGGATCCCCGTCCAGGTCGCACTCACGTCCCCGGAGAAAGGCCCCGAAGGCATCAACGACACCGACGCCAAGTGGAGCACCACATCGAAGACCCTGCTTGAACCGGCAGCCCCGGCGATGCCCGATGAAGGAGGCAACCAGTGAGTGCCCCCAACCGCAAAGGGATCGGCCTCGGTGATGCCCTGCTCGTCTGGCTGGCCATCGGTTTCATCGTCATCTTTGGAGGCGGCAGTTACGCCGCCCTGCACCTCGGTTCGGCGATGGCAGGCCTCCAAGCACCACCTGCCCATCCGGTTGATCTGATCGCCGGCCTGATCAAGGGCCGCGTACCGTGGCCCACCGAAGCCACGATCGTTGTCTGCCTGATGGCCGGCGTCGTGCTGGCACTGGTCATCGTGGTGCTCATGGCCTGGCGGAAGGGTGCCCCCCAACGTGCCAGGGTCGATAAGGCCGCCCGCTACCTTGGGCGGGGCAAGGCAATGCATGCGTTCTCGGAGAAGGGAGCCAAGGCCACGGCCGAGCGCCTGGGCGTCACGGACACTCCAGGCATCGTCGTGGGCAAGGTCGTCTCCACGGGCCAGAAGTTCATCCAGTCGTGGGAAGACCTGTCCCTCGATATCTGGGGGCCGCGGACCGGTAAATCAACCTCACGGGTCATACCCGCCATACTGGACGCACCTGGTGCGGTGGTGTCGACGTCGAACAAGCGCGACGTCGTGGACGGCACCCGCGGTGTCCGGGAAGCCACGGCCCCGGTGTGGGTGTTCGATCCGCAGAAGATCGCGCAGGAAGAACCCACCTGGTGGTGGAACCCGCTCTCCTACGTCACCGACGAAGAAAAGGCCTACAAACTCACCCAGCACTTCTCGGCCGGCTCACGTGTGCCCGGCTCCAAGCCCGATGCCTACTTCGACCCCAAAGCCGAAGACGTCCTCTCCTCCTACTTCCTCGCCGCCGCGCTCGGCAGGCTCCCCATCACACAGGTATATCTGTGGGTGACCGAGCAGGTGAACCGGGAACCCATCAACATCCTCAAAGCCCACGACTACGAGCTGCAGTACAAAGGCTTGGAATCCACGCTCGAACTGGCCGACAAGCAACGCGATGGCATCTTCGGCACGGCAGAGAAGATGATCCAATGCCTCAAGAGCCGCAACACGCTCCGGTGGGTCGCCCCGACCGGGGGAGCGACAGTGGACACCGACACCCGCCGCCCGTTCAGCCCGCATGCGTTCGCCGCGTCACAGGAGACCATCTACATCCTCTCCAAGGAAGGAGCCGGTTCGGCTGCGCCGCTTACCACAGCCCTCACGGTCGCGATCGCTGAGGCCATGGAAGAACGGGCCGAACGTTCCGGCGGCCGCCTGCCCAAACCCGGTCTGTTCGCCCTTGATGAGCTGGCCAACGTCGTCCGGTGGGCCGGGCTGCCGGACCAGTTCAGCCACTACGGCTCCAAAGGCCTGATCGTCATGGGCATCCTGCAGTCCTGGTCCCAAGGTGTCGAGCTGTGGGGCGAGGCGAACATGCGGAAAATCTGGTCAGCAGCGAACGTCAAAGTCTACGGCGGCGGCGTCGCTGAAGAAGGGTTCCTTCGCGCGCTCTCGGATCTGATCGGGGATTACAGCTACATCAACGTCTCCGTCTCCGCCGGGAAGTCCGGGTCCAGCCGCTCCCGCCAAGAAGGCAAAGAGCGCATCTTCGACGTCTCCAACCTCGCCGAACTCGACCGCGGCCGCGCCGTCGTCCTCGCCTCCGGCGCCCCCGCCACCCTCGTCCGCACCATGCCCTGGTACACCGGACCCCACAAGAACGCCGTGGAGTCCTCCATCAAGACCTACAGCCCGCGCCCCGAAGAGCCGGCCGCATCGCTGCCCGCCGGACCGGCGGCCAATCCCTGGGTCACAAAGTAGGAAGGACCACGTCCCATGGCCAATGACTTCGACCTCTACGACACGGACACGCCGCCACCGGACACCGAGCCTCAGGGGGCGGGGAAAGCGCCGGAACTCGTCTACGGATCGGCCGAAGAATTCCTCCATGAACAGCTGCTACCCACCTATGTTCGCAACGTCACCGGGAAGTCTGCGAAGTGGTGCACCGAATGGTACTTCCACCCCGAGGCCGTCTCCCGGGTCGCAGCACTCTGGCGAGCCTGGGAGCACCTGCGTCTGGACCCAGCAACCGGCATGAGCGTCTGGTGGAGAGACCACGCAGACCACCACATGCGCGTCCTCCTGGACCCGCAAGGGCCGTTCTACAACTGCGACATGAAAGAACACCGCGAACCCGAACACCTCGAACCCCGCAGAGCGCCCGAGGGCTGGTTCCCCGACGTCTGAACCATCCAGCCCTGATCCTCAGACCCGGGGATAGATACGAATAGCGCAACAAGCCGTTGCACAATTACCGATCGATAGAGTGGAGCCATGACCGACTCGCGCGCACTGTCCCTGCCCGAGAGCTACACTGACCTTCTCGCCACGCTCAAGGACCGCGTACGAGCAGCACGCATCACCGCCCTGCGAACCGTCAACACACAGCTCATCGAACTCTACTGGTCCATCGGCAAGACAGTGCTGGAACGCCAGCAGATCGAGCAATGGGGGAGCGGGGTCATGGGCCGTCTCGCCGACGACCTCCGGGCCGAGTTCCCGGAGATGAAGGGCCTTTCCAGGTCCAACCTCTTTTACATGCGTGGATTCGCCACGGCCTGGCCGGACCCAATTGTCCAACAGCCTGTTGGACAATTGCCGTGGGGCCACATCACGGTGCTGCTGGACAAACTGGAGACCCGGCGCGACAGGGACTGGTACGCGGGAGCGGCCGTTGAGTACGGGTGGTCCCGCAATGTGCTGCTGAACATGATCATGAACCGGACCTTGGAAAGGACCGGCGCGGCGCCCTCAAACTTTGTCCAACGGCTTGTTGGACCAGATTCCGAACTCGCCCAGCAGGTCGCCAAAGACCCCTACAACTTTGAATTCCTTGGCCTGTCTGGGGAGGTCGCCGAACGGGACCTTGAACTGGCTCTGACCAGCCGGATCACCGAAACTCTGCGAGAGTTAGGACCCGGGTTTTCCTTCGTCGGCCGGCAAGTCCACTTCGACGTCGACGGCGACGACTACTACGTCGACATGCTGTTCTTCCACATGGACCAAAACCGGTATGTCGTCATCGAACTCAAGACCGGAAAATTCCAGCCCGAGTACGCCGGCAAACTGAACTTCTATGTCGCCCTCGTCGATGACATGCTCCGCCGGGAGCACCACAACGAAACCATCGGCATCCTCATCTGCGGCACAAAAAATGACCGCAGCGTCCGGTACAGCCTCGGCCGCTCCACCTCACCCATGGCCGTCGCCGCTTACACCTACGACAAACTCCCTCCAGCAGAACAACAAGCGCTCCCCACCGAAGGACACCTCGTCGCAGCCCTCGAATGGGCCGAACCCGAGGACCAGCCCAACGCCGAATAGCCCGGACCAGAGCTCGGCAGAAGCTAATGGCCCACTTAGGAGACCAAGTTATTCAAAGAGCTCTGGACAACTGCCCCCAACGCAACCATGGTCGCCTGGGTCGCCTGCGCTGCGCACCGGATAACGCCGATAAGCACCCATACGTCGTGTTGCCTATTGACCCAGCATCAAGAGAGGGCAGCGGGGGTCAGGAAGTAGCGGCATTCCGCAGGTATTGATAGACCGTTTCCCGGCTGATCCCGTAGTCTTTCGCGAGGGTAGATTTTGGTGTTCCGCTAGCTGCCCTTCTTGCCAATTCGTTGGCTTGTTCCAGGGTTAGTGCCCTTCTCCGGCCGCGGTAGGCGCCGCGTTGTTTGGCCAGAGCGATGCCTTCTCTTTGGCGTTCTCTGATGAGTGAGCGTTCGAACTCGGCGAAAGCGCCCATGACGGAGAGCATCAGGTTGGCCATGGGGGAGTCTTCACCGGAGAAGAGCAGGCGCTCCTTGACGAACTCCACCTGTACGCCCTTGCCGGTGAGAGCTTTGACGAGAGCACGAAGGTCATCGAGATTCCGGGCCAGCCGATCCATGCTGTGCACCACGACGGTGTCTCCCTCGCGGGCAAAACGCAGCAACTCGGCCAGCGCCGGGCGATTGGTGTCCCTGCCCGAAGCCTTATCCGTGAAGGTTCTCTCGAGGGCTTGCCCCTCGAGCTGGCGTTGTTCGTTTTGGTCCAAGCTGCTGACTCTCACGTACCCGATCCGCTGACCACCCATGGCACACCCCTAAGTAAGTGTCAGGTTTGAATCTAGGAGCCGTGCAACATGCTGTCAAGAAGGTCGAATATGATCCTATTCTGACACTTCTTCGCTATCGGGCTGACGTCAGGTTGAGGTGTACGGTTTTCTGCGCACGATTCGGCCGGAAAGCTCCTCATCTTGCAAATACGGATTGACCATCGTCTTCGGTGCAGGCGCACCAATAGGCAGGGGCAGAATCGCGGAGTCCCGATACTGGCTTTCCAGGGCTTTTAGCACTCACTTGTGAGGTCACCCCGGAAGTTCAGCCCGAATGGTCTTTGTGGACTTGCCACCTGGGATGCCGCACCGTCTCCGCTACACGCCGAACGCTTACTTCCCTCAATTGATCCGCGTTGCTGTGAGGCCAAACCAGAACGGTCCAACCGGGCGACTACCCTCATGGGACCGCTACGGCATTTAGAGTAGACCTGAGTCCAGGGGCAAGGAGACAAGTTGCGTATTTCCACGGTGGATCGTCGCCAACAGCTCATCGACGCAGCTATTCGTGTAATTAGGCGGGATGGAGTCGAAAGTGCCAGCCTAAGAACGATAGCCAGCGAAGCGAAGGCTTCTCTAGCAGCCGTGCACGTTTGCTTCACGAACAAAGATGAGCTCATGCAGGCAGCTGCCGCAGAGCTGCTTCAGCAACTGGTCCGGTCCATTCCGCGCGTGGTCGACGGCTCGGAGGACGTTCGAGCTATCGCGCATCGGGTCATGGACTTGTTTTGGGCCCAGATGGTTTCAGACGAGTTGAATATCCTGGCCCAATTTGAAATAGGGATCTGGGCGAAGCGTAACCCGCATCACGGTGATCTGTCCCGCACCGTTTACAGCGACTACGAAAAGGAAATCTCAAAACTGCTGGTCGCCGCCGCAAAGCGACAGAAGCAGACCATAGCTGCTCGAAACGTTGCTAGGGCGCTGATTGTGATCATGGATGGATGCAGTCTTCAGTACTTTGCCGACCCATCCGACCCTCGCCACAAGGACCTCTGCGACAACCTCGTAGATGCATACCTCGATCGGGTAGGACTATAACCCTTGCTCCTTATGGGGATGCGCCCCTTTCTGCCGACGTCTTTTTCCGCTCAGGCTATTGGGCCGAGTGCCTCTTGTAATCAGCAACTTTAGTTGCCTGGAAGCGCCACCGGACCCAGTAAAACAGGCCGCCGAGAAGAAGTAGGAGGAGGGCGATGAGGATTTCCATTCCCTGGCCACCGGCGGCAAGACCCGGATTGAATGCGCCGGCTATGAGGATGGTTGCGTTGAAAGCTGTAACCGCGACTGCGACAGGGACCCAGTAACGTCCCAGTTTGATGGGGCGCGGAATGTGAGCGTGAGTTTTGCGCATGATCAGGAAGCCGGCCGTGGCAAGGGTAACGGAAATCATGTAGCCAAGGTTGGCGGCGATAATAATTGCCACTATGTTGCCCACAAAGAAGAGCACAACGAGGTTTACGACCAGTGTGAAGACCAATGCGCCAGATGGAGCACCCCGCCGGTTCGTGTGTGCGAGCTGACTGATGGTCAGCTTCTCCTGGGCAAGGCCCTTCAGAGCGTGGGAGGCATCCGCCGAAGAAGACAAGAGTGCGGCAAAGGTGGCAACAACCAGAATGACCGCTACTACTCCGCCTGCGGGCTCACCGAGCATCTGCGAGTAGAAATTGACACCGAAGTTCACCGGATCGGTGACGACTCCCTGCTCCCCAATCGCGCCGGCGGTGATTACCGGTACAAGTGCGTAGACCAAAATATAAATCATCGCCATGGTCTTGAGCGCACGCTTGACATCACGCACGGGCCGGCGGTACTCGGGGGCAAAAGTGGCGCATAGCTCGCTGCCGTAAATCGACCAAGCACCCACGTACATCCAAACCAGCACGGACACTACGCTGCTTCCTTCGCCGAGAAGATTAAAGCTGAAGCTCGCTGTCGACCATTCAGTGAAGAACACCGGCAGTACGAGCAATCCCGCCAGGACGAAGACCATGGCCGCGGCGACCACCTTATTCAGGTTTACGGTTGCGTTCAGTCCCAAGAGGTTGGCACCCACGGCCGTGATCATAACTGCTGCCGCCAGTATCTGGGGTAGACCTATGGAGGCAATACCCAGATTAACGTCGAGGTTCGTGGCTGCGGGGAACCATTGCGCTGTGACAATTTGACCGATCTGCAAAGAAGCCAGAGACAGAGACAGCCCCCAGCCGCACCAATAGCCAAACGCGGCAACCGATGCAAGCAATGGAGAGAATTGTTTCCAGGCTTCCGCTGCGAACAGAGCGACCCCACCTGGTTTGCCGGGGAACATTGCAGCCATTTCTGCAAAAAGATAGTTCTGCAACAGTGATACCACGGCAAGCACAATGCACACCACTGCGGCGCCCCAAATGCCGAGTGCCCCGGCCGTTGACCCAGCGACGACAAAAACGACGTTCAAGAGGGGTGTACACATAGCAACGGTGTCGCGGGCCCGCAGGCCCTTCCGCCCAGGAAGAGTTAACGAGGACTCAGACATAGGTATCACCTTCTGTATGTAGAGGGGAAAGCTTTTGTTTAGTCAGCTCAAGTGCGACGCGCCATTCGGCGGCAGGGCTTACCCGCCGCTCACCCGCATGGAGGCCTGCCGTCAGTCGTAGAAGACAGGATCTGATGCACGGTCCCTTTCACAAGACGAGCCACCAGATCTGAAACGGCGACATCTGCGGCCGGGCTCTCCATGCTTCTAAGGTCAGACGCTGCTCAGATGCCAGAACGCTACAGCTTTTGGTAGCCCGTTCCGTGCAGGTTGTGCCAGGGGTAATGAAGCCTGAACGGCAAAGTTAGCCGGCACTATGGCTTACCTTCAGTGAAGGTCGCTCCTCGCGCTTAAATGATCACACTAGCTAGGGCGTTTCAATGGTGTGCATGGCCAGCGGTATAACTGCGTTCAGCATCGCAGGAGACGGCATAGTTTTCCCGTAGCTCCCACTTCTTCTTAATCCGTCAAAGCACCCGCAGTCAGTGCAGTGGCGGTGGGGCTGTTTCAAGATCCCTCGGGATCTATATTGTAGTTGTGACGAAAACGGTTCTCAGGGTCGTATTCACCTTTGACTGCCGCAAGACGACAATAAACTTCCGGCTTATAAACTTCGGCGACCATCTCTGCTGTGACCTCTGAGTTGTTGTTTAGCAGTCCAAACCCAGAAGTCGTCACGCCTGCGCGAAGGAGCGCGGCGTCCAGTTCACGTGCCAACTCGGGGTACTTTTCACTTCCAGGAGCCGCCCCGCTCCATTCCGCCAGGGCCAGCACGCCCATCGCATCGCGATGTCGAGCGGGCGTCCCCTTGGGGTTTCCGAACGGCATTCCCTCGATCTCCAGTTTGACGGAGCCTCCGCTTGCGGGTTCACTAACAAACTTGTCAAGATTGCCTGCAATCGCTTCGGCGAAACGAGCGTTCGGCATCGCGATCTCCCGGTCGATCCAGAGATTGGACATTCCGTCCTCGAAACTGCCCACCTCAGCGTTAAGAGCCACTACCTCGTCATATGATCGGACGGCGATCGAATCGGACACCGTCCGACCCAGACTCCGAAGCCGTGCTATGTCCCGTTCAGCGATATCGAGCCCTCCGAGGTGCCCCACGCATACTGTAACGGAAGGTGCCCTGTTTTCGTCCACGCCGACAAAAACGCTGGGGTAGATGTGATCCGCCATTTCATTGAGCGCATCAAGGAGGGATGTCAGGAGCCCTGCGAGTTCGCTGACCGAGGGGGCCCAGGTAATGAATCCGGCGAGCATCTTCCTCGGTAGCTCGTAGAGCTGGACCTCGACCTCTGTGACGACACCGAAGTTGGGGCCCGCACCTCTGACCGCCCAGAACAATTCCGGGCGTTCATCATCAGAGCAGTAGATAACGTCACCAGTTGCGGTCACCAGAGTCGCTCCCAAGATATTGTCACTGGCGAGACCATATTTGGGGGTGAGGAAGCCGACGCCCCCATTGAGCGCTAGTCCACAGAACCCGACCTTGGGATGCATGCCGGTGACTGCCGCTAGACCGAATTTGGCCGCCTCCTTCACGAGATCGCCAGCGATTACGCCACCCCCGATCCGCGCGCGACTCCCGGCGGTGTCGATGTGGATGCTGTTCATGAGTCTGAGGTCCAAGACGATGCCACCGTCGTTGGTCGCATAGCCATTCGGATTGTGGCCACCGGATCGAACCGAGATCTCCAGGCCGTTGTCACATGCGTAGCGGATGGACTTTGCAACGTCGCCCGCACTCAGACACCGGGCAATTAGCGACGGCCGCTGCAAATGACGGCCGTCCCAAATATTCGCGATGGCATCAAATCCGCTGTCATCAGGGTAAATAACTTCACCTTGAATACTAAGGGGGGTGGCTAGTTTTGATGACACCAATTCCAACTCCTTTGTCTGCTGACAATCAGCATTCTCGTCTTCGAGAGAGTGATCACCCTATTGATACATGGACAGCTGTCCATGTCAATGGGGTTTATTTTTTGCGCGACTAGGGGGGCCGGAACACATCGCACTTTGTCCCTGACATGGACACTTGTCCTTGTCAAGGCCATGTCCAGTCAAAATGATGGAAAAATTTTATCCTGCCGTCTATGGCGATTCCTTGCCCAAAAAAAGAAGATCATGAGTCAGCGGCTTCCCTTGGTCTTTGGTGGGGGAGCACGACAACTTTACGTCAGCGCTTTTTCGCCGTGTAGCGAATGCTGCGGTTATAGAGGGCAGGCATCCAGTTGAACAGAAGCAGGCAGGGCTGCAAAGGGCGGGCGATCTGCTCGCTGGGCATTCAAGGCCGCGGCGCCTAGGCCGGTCTTCCTTCGGGGTGCTAATGAGTCATGGAGGACTCCCCGGGAGGATGTGTTGAAGGTGGACGAAAAGGCACTTTCCCAAATCTCGCAGTCGATCACCATCTGCTGTCGAAACCTCGAGTATGGTGGCCAAACGGCTCCTCGAGCTATTTGAAAGGCGTATT
The DNA here is from genome assembly GCF_021538675.1 of Paenarthrobacter sp. AR 02. Lineage (GTDB taxonomy): Bacteria > Actinomycetota > Actinomycetes > Actinomycetales > Micrococcaceae > Arthrobacter. The sequence continues at coordinate 135,160 of NZ_JAJUKH010000010.1, read as the reverse complement.
GCATTGCAAGTTTCTTCTTCTGAGAGCCAGCGAGAGGCCGTTGGTCCCCAAACAGGCAGGACGGGGGGTGATATTGCCAACCCTGGCCTGCAGTTAGGGCATTTAACCGGACGTCAGGTGATGGGCCTTTCTATAGCCTCTTTCGTTCCAGCTGTAGGTCTGGCACAAGTGCCGGCATACCTTGCCGCTTACTCCGGGCGGTCCTCGTGGCTGGCGATGGCCGCCTCGGTGGTGGCATTCACCCTCATTGGCCTGTTCATTACCGTGTTCGCCCGACGCTTCATTGGAACCGGGTCGCTTTACTCCTACATTCGCCACGCGTTCGGTTCATGGAGCACCCTCGTCATCGCCGCCGCGATGATCCCGGGCTACATTGTCGCGATCATGTCGCTCATCGTGGGAGTGGGGGTCTTTTTTGGAAGTTTCCTAGTGTCGGTAGGGGTCGCAAACGCGGCGGGACCAGGAATTCAACTGTTGATCTACGTGGTAGCAACATTGGTAGCTATGACCATTGCATATCGGGGGATTGACCTTTCAGTCCGATCCAGCGTTATTCTTACTGTCATCTCCTTGCCGGTGATGCTGGTCATCACGATAGCCACCGCGTTCAGCGGAAACGTCGACTTGGCGGGACAGTTCAGCCTCAACGACTTCACGCTCAACAGTTTCCTCCAGGGCCTGGCGATCGGTTCGGCATACTTCATCGGCTTCGAGGGCAGCGCCGCGCTCGGCGCCGAAACCAAAAACCCCAACCGCAACATACCCCGCGCGATCATAGTCATTCCCGTCGGCATAGGTCTCTTCTATCTGGCCGGCACGGTGATTCAGGTACCGACCCTTGTTAGTGCAGCCGACAAACTCGCCCTGGGCATCTCCCCCAACGCAGTACTTGCAGAAGCGGCAGGCGTTGGATTTCTGTCCAACGTCAGCGACCTCGTTCTGGCAGTAGCCATCTTCGCCAGCCTTATCGGATTCTTCAACTACGGATCCCGCGTAGTTGTCAGCGCCGCATCCGATGGACTCCTGCCATCTTCACTAGTCAAGGTCAACAAGCTACACAAAAGCCCCGGCGCTGCCATCGCTTTCATCGGGGTTCCCTCATTGATCGGACCAGCCTTGCTGCTTTGGCTTACTCCAGCGAGCCCATTGGAAATCAACGGCTACATCGCGACATTGCTGGTCTATTTCTGGGTGATCCCTTACTTCCTCATTTGTATTGGCGGCGCCATTCTACTGAACCGGACCAAGGGCAGTAGATCTTTCATCGTCAACGTCGGAGCAGCATTAGCCTCAGCAACTGTTTTGTGGCTATACCTCAACGGCATAATAAATCCCGGTCCTGCACCTCTGAACGCACTGCCGTACGTCATGATCGGCACGTTCGTGGTCTTTCTCATCGCTTTAGTAGTATCTATCCGTTCCAAAGAGAAGAAACGAGTGCTGGCACAGCGGTAAGAAACTTCGGTAAGGCACCCGCTCTTTCGGCAATGATCGAGGGGACCTGCTCCAAAGTCGAGCGGGTCCCCTCGGTAGATGCATTTTTATGGCTGGTGGACGACCAAGGTTGTGGCGCAGCAAAAGGGAAAATTCCGAATCCCTTAGCGGGTCTTACGAAACCGACTCCCTTCTGTGCCACTCTTGTTTCGTTTACAGGCCCGCAACTAACCTTAAGAACCTACTAACCGTTCGTGGTAGAGGTGGATCCTTATGAGGAGGTCGCATGATAACCGTCGTTAGCACTATGCAGCTTGAATCGAACTCAGAGAAGGAGTGGGACCAACTAATCCGAGAGCGCTTCAGATCAGCCCGGGATAGGGTGGGGTGGATCTCCGGTCAGTTGCTCGCCCCCTCTGACGCACCTAACACTCGTGTCATCATCGGGACTTGGAAAAGCCGACAGGACTGGGAGGCTTGGCATGAGGATCCTGCCTTTCTCACGTCGCGGAGAAGGCTTGACGAACTACAGCATATAGACCATCAGACCGCACTGTACGACGTAATAGAGGGCGCCCAGGCCAGCAACTAGTTTGGCCAACCAAGACCCCAGCCGTATTTTTCCCTTCAAATCGGGCCGAGCATTGTCGGGCGGGAATCGGTTCAGAAACAGGATTTCGACGTGCCTGTGATCGTTTGGGTTCTAAGAGTCGACAGGGGGCTAACCATAGGCCACTTTGCGCGTACCGAGACTGCAATATATCTGAGTTCGCGCTTGTCCTAAAGAAGCTAAAAGCCTGCCGCAACACCCTGCGCACTCGTCCGACGTGTCACGACGACCGCCGTCTACCGCCGCGAGGCGCTCAGTCATACCCTCCGGCTGTGCCTGCCGAACCCCGACGGGTTTCGGGTCATTACGTTGTGCCGTCAGGTTTTGCTAATCTCTCGGGCTCGTCAGTTGATGATCGTCGGACGAGTTCCGTGACGAACTCGTAGCGGCGGATATCGACGTGTTCGCCTTGAATTTTACGCAGTAGTAACTCAACCGCGTAGCAACCCATCTCTTCGTAGGGCTGCCGGATTGTGGTTAATTGCGGATCGACCAGGATGGCGGCGCGCTCATCGTCAAAACCTACGATCGATACGTCTTCTGGCACTTTCAACCCGTGGGCACGAAGGGTCCGTAGGGCGGCAGCCGCCATAGTGTCTGCAGCGCAGAACATGGCGTCGATTCTGACGCCTGTCGAAAGTTCGGCTTCCAGTTCCCTCCAGTGCTTTCGTGTTTCGTTGAAGGGATCAGTGCAGTCGATAATCAGCGATTCGTTGAAGGCAATTCCGGCCGAATCCAGGGCGTCCCGGTAACCCAGGGTGCGGTGGTCAATGAACAGCCCGTCACCCCAGTTGTCCGTCTCCACTCCGATGTTTGGTCGCAGCAGCGCGATCGACCGTCTGCCAAGAGAAATCAGATGCTCGACCGCAAGTCGGGCACCCTCCCGGTTCTGTGCAGAAATCGTCGGAAACCGGACAGTGCGACTTGTATCATCAATTGCGATAGCAGGTAGTGCGATGCGGTCACATGCTTCGCACACGCCATCTTGATCCGGCACCCCGATTACGATTACGCCGTCGGTGGGTACGTTGGCAAGTGCCTCGACAATCGCGGCGGCTCCACCTTTAGTGCCGGCGACGGGATGGGCCATGAGGTAGTAGCCCACTTCGGCGGCGGCTTTGAATGCAGCACGAACGACCGGCTCAGCCGCATGACAGTCGCTGAAAAAGCGGCCTTGATGTTTCACCCATCAACCACGCCAGGTGATGGTGGCCTACTCGCTGCTGCGGAACTTTACGTTGGCAACATCGGCATCACCCACTTCAATGTGCTCGCCGGCGAAGACAGTCTCTCCGTTGCGGAATGGCACAATACTCTACAGGAGATTGCCGAGGGAACCCGGCTAGCTATCCCAGTCACCCTCTCGACAGACCCCCGGCATGGCTTCCGTAGTAATCCGTTTACCGGGCAGGCGCTAGGAAGTCTTTCGCGCTGGCCGGAGACCACCGGAATCGCCGCGACTGGAGAACTTACCACCGTCCGCAGTTACGCCGACACTATGCGCCAAGAATTGCTGGCCATGGGAATCCGCGTCTTCCTCGGGCCTATGGCAGATATTTTCAGTGAACCACGGTGGTCACGCGGTTCGGGGACTTTTGGCGAGAACCCCGAACGCGTCTCCGAGCTCACCGCAGCGTTCATTGAGGCCTTGCGGGGAGGGCCCCATCTGGGCCCGCAGTCGGTGGCTGCCGTCGTGAAACACTTCCCGGGTGCAGGCCCTCAGCTCAAAGGGGACGACGCCCACGATCCGCGATATCCGGAACAGGTGTACCCCGGGGGAATGCAGGACCTGCATCTGGCCCCGTTCCGGCGCGCATTTGCGGCAGGGGCATCGCAGGTTATGACGTACTACGGGAAGCCGATGGGAACATCCTGGGAAGAAGTCGGCTTTGCATTCAATGCCCCTGTTGTACAGAACATCCTGCGAAAGGAACTAGGTTTCGACGGCGTCGTTCTAACAGACTGGAATTTACTTGAGGCAGAGCAGATCGGCGGGCTGTCGTTCGGTCCAAATGGCTGGGGACTTGAGCATCTCGACCCGAAGGAACGCGCTGCCATCGCAATAGACGTCGGCGTGGACCAGTTTGGTGGCGACCGCAACCCAGCCCTTATCGAGGAGCTCATCGACTCCGGCCGCATAACGGAAGAACGCATCGACCAATCAGTGCTGCGGCTCCTGCGTGAGAAATTTCGGCTGGGAGCCTTCGAACACCGGCGTGTGGATCTGGAAAGGACCCTGGAAGTGTGTGGTTCGCCAGTCTTCGTCGAGAGAGGAATTGTAGCTCAAAAAGATTCGCTGGTGCTGCTCACTGCAGACGAGGCCTTACTGCCCATTAGGCACGGAAGCCGTGTGTATCTTGACGGGTTGTCAGCCCAAAATGTAGGCAACGAGCTAATTGTCGTTGACAATGACGTGGACGCTGAGGCCATTGTGGTGAGGCTTGACGCGCCCTTCGAACCCGGTCGCGGCTCGCTCGGCGACTTCTTCCATGGCGGGACCCTCGAATTTTCCCAGGAGACGGTGGAGCGCATTGACGCGTATGCCAAAAAAGCCCCGGTCTACCTCGCGGTATACCTGGAACGCCCGGCAGTGCTCACCCAATTTATCGGCGTTGCGTCAGCCATTATCGGTGAGTTTGGCTGTAGCGACGAGGTTTTGCTGGATGCACTTACTGGACGTACCGCGTTCAGGGGAAGCCTTCCTTTTGACCTTCCGTCGTCCATGGCCGATATCGAGGCCTCACGGGAAGATGTGCCGTTCGACATGGCGGTTCCGCTCTTCCGCGCCGGCTTTGGACTGAAGCTAAATGCGGGCCTAACCCCCACGTCACTCAGTTAGCCTCTCCCAACCCGTCTAATGCCCGCTAGGCGTTGACGGCAGCACGGCCCTCGCGAAAGGAATCACGCAAGTTTGATTACCCGCCGACCTCACAACGACAAGAAGGATCTACCATGCCGGGGGCCACGAACAACGGTCTTTACCTTCAAAGCAGGGCTTCTGATCCGAGAAGGCAGGATGCCCCAACTGTCCGGAACGAAGATTCAAGGTCTCCAGGAATGCTTGAGGTAACGGTAACCGAGGGTGCCGAAAAGGGGCGAGCAGTTGATGCCGCCATCAATCTGGTGGCTCAGGCCGCACAACGCAACGCCATGGGGATCTTGGTCACTGATCTTGGAATGGGTCAGTACGTAGTAAGGGCACATCCAGCAGTCCCCGTTGACCTCGTGCGCCATCAGGGATGTGGGGCGTGATCTTTCCAGCCTGCTGACTCCACGGGTACGGTGCTGGAAATGTCGTCAGACCCAGGAGTTCGGTCGAGTGCCTGCAATGATTATTCTTCTCTCGTAGCGGAAGTCGTCCGCTTGGATAGTCACTGTTCGAACTAGCTGGTCACCGATGTATCCAAAAGGGTCCAGGGAAGTTCGCCTCCGGAGTGGAACCAAGCGTTAACAAGTGGCAAAGGCAGGGAGAGAAGCCCCTATTCACCCAACCGGTGACTCGCAAGAATCCATAAATAGCTCACGTAAAAGGCAGATGTGACGAGCTCTTGCCACGGCACAGGGTGCTTTCTTCGCCTGCCGCAATGATGCATATCATGCACCTGGCGGGAAGTAAAGGGTTCCTCGACCCTGCCAGAACGACAAATATGACGGACGCGTCTAAAGACGCTCAGCCACGCTGAGGCTATCGTGAATCCATCACTGGTCGAGGGGGCGCGTTCATAGGTTGAGCATTGCCAACCAGAATTTCCCTGTGAAACGCAGGTTCATCAAGAACGCCCTTCAGGGAGGGCCGAAGGAGGATTAGATGACTTCTAACGATACGAAACCAGCAACGTCGTTTCCAGCGCCGTGTGAGGAGGTCTATCTTCCTCCCGGGGGCACAGATCCGGACTTCTACATCCCCGCTGAAGGGGAGCGGAGAGAGCGCCGTTCAATTCGATGGATTCGGAGACACCTGAGGTTTTTCCGCCGAACGTCGGAATCGAGCCGTGCGACTTGAAGAGGTCCGCGGCGCCTCCTTCCTCTCATAGCGGCCATCAATATTTCTTTACGGCAAAAGGGCACTATCACCGTCAGCTGACATCAAAGCCTCCGTCAGGGAGCCGAGAGATCGTTAACAGGCTAAGGGTCATGCAGGTGGGGCTTTCATGCGGCGGAGTAACGGGTCCTGCGGCGACCGCGAAGGCAGACCATGAAGTGATCGACTCCGTTCTCTGAAGGCAGTTGTCTGAAACGGAAGGACCAGCAGCCAAGATATAGCCGTACCTTGCCGCGCTTAGTGCCGGTGTTGTGCGCCATTACTCACCGCAGGCGTACTCTCTGGGAGCGTGTCGCCATCGCATAGGAGCAGCACTGTGGCGGGGAGAAGACGGGGCTTTTGCATGTCTTGTGTGCTACGCCGGATAGACGGCTATGGCCGTGGCCTTGATGACGAAGTAGACGGTCATCCCGGGCATGAGCCCTAGGTCTGCCGAGGCCGCCGGGGTGATGTCTGCGGACAGGCCGCCTGCGTGGACGCGGATCTGGTCGCCTTGGGGTTCCAGCTCTGTGATGTTCACGGCGAACGAGTTCCGAGGGCTTCCGTGCTTGGCGCTCGGGAAGACCGAAACTGCGGTCGGCGAAAAGACGGCGACGCCGTTCTGGCCGGGGACGGCCCCGTCCTCGGGATGCGCGGTAATGTCCAGTCCGCCGTCGGATGTGAGCCCATAGCCGGTGATGGTTCCGGGGAGCAGGTTCATGCCCGCGAGTCCGGCAGCGAACTTGCTGCGCGGTTTTTCCAGAACCCGGCGGGTGGGGCCTTCCTCGGTGATCCTCCCGCCTTCGAGGACGATGGCCCGGTCGGCGAGCACGAGCGCGTCCAGGACATCGTGCGTGATGATGATGGCACGGCGGTTGCTTAGGACACGCTTCAGAAGGCGACGCAGCATAGGAGCGGCGTGAATATCGAGGGCCGCCATGGGTTCATCGAGCAGCAGCAGCTCGGGGTCCGTAGCCAGGGCACGCGCGATGGCGACGCGCTGCGCCTGGCCCCCTGAGAGCTGGCCGGGCCGCCGATCGGCGAACCCCGCGGCTTCCACTTCTGTAAGCCAGTGCCGTGCCGTCTGCAGAGCTTTGGACCGGTTCGCGCCGGCCGCCCGCGGCCCGAAGGCTACGTTCTCCAGCACGCTCATGTGCGGAAACAGCAGCGGTTCCTGGGCGAGCAGTGCCGTTCCCCGGGTATGAGGCGGCAGGAAGTGGTTAGTGCCTCCGTCGAGCTTGAACAGCCGTTTCCGGCCGAGCATGGCGTTCCCGCTATCCGGGCGGATGAGCCCGGCGAGGATCCCGAGAAGCGTCGACTTGCCTGCCCCGTTGGGACCCAGCACGGCGACTGTTTCCGTGGCCTCCATTGTGAAGGCAACGTTGAAGTTGCGCGCGCGCAGCGAGGCGTTGAAGTCCAGGGTCATTCTGATTCCGCCTCTTCCGCCAGCGGCCGGGGCCGGGGGCGGGAAAGCCCGACGACGGCTACCGCCACCGCCACCAGCAGCAGGGAAAGCGCGACAGCGGCATCGGCGTCCGTTTCGCGCTGAAGATAAATCTCTAACGGCAGGGTGCGGGTGACACCCTGCAGGCTGCCGGCAAAGGTGAGGGTGGCGCCGAATTCGCCCAGACAGCGTGCGAAGGACAGCACGGATCCGGAGGCGATACCGGGCAAGACCAGCGGGATACTGACGCGACGCAGCACCGTCGTGGGATGGGCGCCGAGGGTCGCCGCGACCGCCTCGTACTTGATGCCGGCGGTGCGCAGAGCACCCTCGAGGCTGACCACCAGGAACGGCAACGCCACGAACGTTTGCGCGAGGACGACGGCGGTGGTCGAGAACGCGATCTGCATCCCCGCTAGTTCCAGGGTTCGCCCGAGCAGGCCCTGGCGGCCAAAAGTATAAAGCAGCGCGATGCCGCCGACGACGGGGGGCAGGACCAGGGGCAGCAACACGAACGCCCGGAGCAGGCGCTGGCCGGGGAAGCTGGCACGGGCCAGGACGAACGCCAGCGGTACCCCGAAGACGATGCACAGCACCGTGCCAGCAGCCGACGTCCGCAGGCTAAGGCCGAGCGCCGTCAGCGAGGATTCCGACGTGATGAGCGGGATGAACTGCCCCCAGTTGATCCTGGCCACCATCGCGGCCAGCGGCAGCAGGACAAACAGCCCTCCTGCTGCCGCGAGGGCGAAAACCCACGGCGGGAAACCGGTGTAGCCGGTGTTCTGCCCGTTTGTCTTGCTGGCTGTCCAGCGTTTCCTACAGGGCACCGAAACCGGCGTCACCGAGGACCCTCTTGCCTTCGCTGCCGGTGACCATGGCGATGAAGGCATTGGCCAGTTCCTTGTTCTTGCTGCTGCCCATAGCGGCGATCGGATATGTGTTCACGGCCTGGTCCGACTCGCGGAACGTGATGCCCTTGACCCTATCGCCCGCGGTCTTGACATCGGTGACATAGACCAAGCCGGCATCGGCTTCCCCGGAGGTGACCTTGCCTAGGACATCGGCAACGGAGGATTCCTCGCTGACAGGCATCAATGTCGTTCCGGCAGCCTTTTCCACCTTCCGTGTGGCGGCGCCGCAAGGAACCTGCGGTGCGCAGACAACAACTTTGATGCCCGGCTTCGCCAGGTCCGCGAAGGATGAAATCGATGCCGGGTCCGCTGACGAAACTGCTATCGTCAGGACGTTCGTGGCGAAGTTGGTCGGCGTTCCGTCAATGAGGCCGGCGGCGGAAAGCTCGTCCATGTTCCTACTGTCGGCGGAGGCGAATACGTCGGCCGGAGCGCCTTGGGTGATCTGCGAGACCAGGGCTGAGGACCCAGCGAAGTTCAGCGTAACCTTCGTGCCCGGGTTGGCGGCCTCGAACTTGGAAGCGATCTCGGTGAAGGGCGACTTCAACGACGCGGCAGCGTAAACCGTCACGGAGCTGGCGGCCGCTTTGCGTCCGTCCGTGCTCGCGCTCGGGGCTTTGTCCGGGGTGGAGTTAACGCACGCAGCCAGTCCTGCTGCAACGACGCCTGCGGCCAGCAGCGCGCCGGTGCACAAGCGGAATAAATCAACCTGCGACACCGGCACCGACCCATTCCACGGTTCCATCGGAAAAGAACTGTTCCTTCCAAATGGGTACCTCTTCCTTGATGCGGTCAACCAGTTCCGAACACACGGCGAATGCCTGTCCCCGGTGTCCGGCGGCTACAGCACAAACGAGTGCCGCTTGCCCAATTTGGAGTGCGCCCACACGATGCGCCGCCCAGATTCGCACGGGAACGCCTTCCTCCGCCTCGTCACTGAACGAGTACTTGGCAGCAACCGCTTCCAAGACGTCGCTTAGGGCCTGGTGTGCCGTGGGGTGAGCGGTGTAGCTAAGTCGGTCGACTGCTTTGCCGCCGTCGTGATCGCGCACCACTCCACAAAAACTCACCACTGCTCCAGACGTACGTGAATCCACAGCCGCAATGGCCACGTCGACGGAAATTGGCTGATCGCTGAGCGCGGAATGGACGACGGCAAAGGCTTGCCTCATTGACTGCCCTCCGGTGGCGGATTCCCCGGTACCCCTAGGCTGGACAGCGCTCATTTCCGTCCTCTCAATAGATGGCAGTCCCCTCGTCCGATAAGTCCACTGGTGTTTGCAGTCACGCTCTCTCCTCATAGGTTCCCAGGTCCCAATCCCCACTCTTGCCGCCACTCTTAGCCAGTACTCGAATGTCGGTGAGAACAGCGTGCTTATCAATAGCCTTGAACATGTCGTAAAGGTTCAAAGCGGCGACGCTCACTGCAGTCAGTGCTTCCATCTCTACACCTGTCACACCGCGTGTTTTCACGGTTGCAAAGAGCTGCACCCTGTCAGACCCGAGCACGAAGTCGACAGTCGCCTGAGAAACAGGCAGGGGGTGGCACAGCGGAATCAATTCGGACGTCTTCTTAGTCGCCAGGATGCCCGAGATCCGGGCCACGGCCAGGGCGTCACCCTTGGGCAATCCGTCTGATGTGAGCAGCAGCAGAACTTCACGAGTTGTACGAACTGTTCCCGTAGCTGTCGCCTCCCGGGTGGACTCAACTTTTTCTGATACATCGACCATGTGGGCAGTGCCGTCCGTTCGCAGGTGGGTGAGGCCTGGAGACCAACTTTCCAGCCTCATACCGCCCATACCTCCACTTCCGATCCCTTGGCCAGTTCCGAAATTCCCTCTGGGATGTGCACCAGAACGTTCGAGCGTGCAAGTGCTCCCAGCAAATGGGAACCTTCGCCGCCCTCCAGTCGTATAGTGCCGTCCGCTGAGAGGACGCCCCTTCTGACCTGGTGCTTTTTTGGGGGTGACGTCAGGGGATGCGAAAGGGGGGCGCGGAAGGAGAGTCGAGGTGTGGGCGCTGCAAACATTTCGCTGAGGAGGGGACGCAGGAACATCTCAAACGAGACAAAGCAGCTCACCGGGTTCCCGGGGAATGCGAGGACTGGAATCCCCTCGAAGGTGCCGACTCCTTGAGGACCGCCAGGTTGAATGGCTACATGCGAAAACTCAACGTCATGATCTATCATGGCCTGTCTAACGGGCTCGTAGGCACCAGCGCTCACGCCGCCACTGGTCACAATCAGGTCGACATGCGCGGTATGGCTTCTCAAGAGTTTCGAGAGAGCCCCCGGTTCATCCTTGACTATCCCGGCCCTGATGACGTTGAGCCCCGCCTGAAGCATAGAGGACTGCAAGAGCGTGTTATTTGCATCGAAAATCTTGCCCAGGGCGAGTTTCTCTCCGGGCTCAAGGACCTCGTCCCCAGTGGTAGCCAGCAGCACCGTCAACTTCTGATTAACAACTACTTCAGTGATGCCCAACGCGGCGAGCAGACCAAGCTGACGCGGGCCTAGAACGGTTCCAGCGGACAGCGCGCATTCGCCTGTAGCTATATCGCTGCCGGCGCTGCGGATGTACGTTCCGGCGGCTATCTCAGGAAGCCGCACTGTCACATCCAAACCGGGAGGAGGGAAATGGTTTGGCTCTGCGCGCTCAACGGGGACGACAGCATCGGCTCCATCGGGTATTAAAGCCCCCGTCATGATTGGAGCAGCCGTCCCTCCAGCCAATGGGGCCGGTACTGCGCCCGCCGGGATGGGCGCTGCCACACGCAAACCTCCTTGGCCGTCTCCTGTGTCGCGGGATCTAACCGCATAGCCATCCATTTGGGAGTTAGTAAAGGGTGGCAAGTTTGTCGGTGCATGTATGGTTTCGGCCAGGCCGCGTCCCATTGCTTGCATTAGAGGTATTCGCTCCACCCGCGGTGGGGTCAACAGCGGAAAGAGAACATCCCTGATTGCCTGCCTGTGTACTGAAACGCTTCGGTGTTCATGTTCCGGCAGTGACTTTCCAATGGTCCCCACGCCGGGCCGCTTGCCAGCCAGTCCGGTCAGCTGCTCTTCTTGCCTTTGCATGTCCTGCTTTCGGGTTGCCTTTGCATGTCCTGCCTTCGGGAGATTTTGTCGGTCCTGCTCGGCCATGCCAACCTGATTTATTTCCGACAAAGCTATTGACGATAAGCAAACTCTGTTGTTTTCGTGTGCGCCTTCCGTCCGCCGCACCGCGCAAACGTGTTCTCCTGAGTGCAAAATGATTCCAGCAGGAAAGCGGCGCTTCGGGCTATAGCTACTTGCCACAACTGGCTGCCGCAATTGTCAGTTCCAGCACAAACGCACCTGGCCTGCTTTCGCGTAGCCTGAATTCATGACTGTCCAGCTAGGCATACCGCAACCCCGGGAGGGCGCAGGCTTGTCCGTGCCCGCCGCTCGGTCTGCAGACGCGGGTGTCGGGCTGGTGGACCGTTACGGCCGCCGTGCCACGGACATGCGGCTGTCCTTGACGGATAAATGCAACCTCCGCTGCACGTACTGCATGCCGGCCGAGGGGCTTGAGTGGTTGTCCAAGCAGGCGGTGATGTCGGCTTCGGAGATCGTCCGGATTGTCGGGATTGGCGTGGGGCGCCTGGGGGTCCGGGAATTGCGGCTTACCGGCGGCGAGCCGCTGGTGCGGCACGACCTGGTGGACATCATCGCGGAGTTGCGCCGCAACCATCCTGAGCTGCCGATTTCCATGACCACCAATGGCGTGGGGCTCGCCAAGAAGGCTGCGCCGCTCAAGGCTGCCGGGCTGACCCGAATCAACGTGTCGCTGGATTCGCTTCATGAGGAGACCTTCACCAAGCTGACCCGTCGGCCGTTCCTGGACCAGGTCCTGGCAGGGGTGGATGCGGCGTGGGCAGCCGGGCTGGGCCCGGTCAAGCTGAATGCGGTGCTGATGCGGGGGATCAACGACGCTGAAGCTCCTTCGCTGCTGACGTGGGCAGTGGAGCGCGGCTACGAGTTGCGGTTCATTGAGCAGATGCCGCTGGACGCCGACCATGGCTGGACCCGGCGCAACATGATTACCGCGGCGGAGATCCGCGATCTGTTGTCCACTGATTTTGTCCTCACCCCGGACCCGCGGGCACGGGACGGTGCCCCGGCCGAGCGGTTTGAGGTACGACGCCGGGTGGCGGGGTCCGGTGCCGGGCTCGGTCCCGTGCTTGGGACGGTTGGCATCATCGCGTCTGTTACGGAGCCGTTCTGCTCCGATTGCCGCCGTACCAGGATTACTGCCGAGGGCAAGATCATGAGCTGCCTGTTCTCCCGGGAGGAGTTCGACCTGCTGGGGCTCCTGCGTTCGGGCGCCTCCGATGATGATCTGGCTCGCCGGTGGCAGGATGCGATGTGGCTCAAGCCAAAGGCCCACGGCATGGACCACGTGGGACTTGACGCTCCGGACTTCGTCCAACCGGACCGCAGCATGAGCGCCATCGGAGGCTGACCTGTTATGAACGTACGTTACTTCGCTGCCGCTCGCGCTGCTGCGGGACTTGAGGAAGAGAAGTTCGACCTGCCGGAGGGAACAACCGTGGCCGGGCTTTTGGAGGCCATCCAGTCTGTGCAGCGGCCGGAACCTCCGGCTGGCACTCCTCCGCTCCCCCGGATCCTGGCGCGGTGCAGCTTCCTTCTCAATGAGGTTGCCGTCCGCAACCAGGCGACGGTGCTGGGGCCGGACGACGTGGTTGACGTACTGCCCCCCTTCGCTGGGGGATAAGCCGGTTCTGTCCTCGTGCATCCGGCCGACACCTCGCTGTTACCGAGAGTAACTGTCTGAGTGAACTCCACTGAAGGCCTGCTTTACGCACGACGCCGTAGTTAGGGATCGTCGATAGCTACTTGGACCCTAGCCCTGATGAAGAGGCAGCCTGTGGATCTTTGGAGTTGTATTGACCACGGACGTTAGTGACGCTCGGCGTGGTTTGGTGACATGAAGAAGACCTCCGGGTGGAGTGGGGCTTGTCTAGAGTCCTTTTCCACACACGGAGGTCTTCGTGTCCCACCCTAACGCTTTCCTCACTCCTCGTGGCCGGTTGCAGCTCGCGCAGTGCGTTGTTGATCAGTGCTGGAGCCTGCGCCGTGCCGCGGAGCGGTTTCCGGTCTCGGTCCCGACCGCTGAACGTTGGGCGAAGCGCTACCTCAAGGAGGGACCCGAACCGCACCATGCTCGAGGAATGGGCCTATATCCGCCCCTACCGCTCAGAAGCCGAGCGGGTTGCTGCTTTCCCCGACTGGCTCCATGCCTACAATCACCATCGAGCCGCCACTGCGCTCAAAGGTCAGACGCCAGCCAGCCGCGTCACCAACCTCTCAGGTCAATACAACTAGTTGCTGCCGGGGCTTTTTGTGGACTTCCAATGGTTGCCCAACAAGAGAGGCTCGCTTGGTGTCTACCTCAGGAGTATCAGTACTCGTACCTTCCTCAGAGGGTGCTGGGTAGAAAGCTACTTCCTCCGGTGACGGGCGCAAATGGCATGCGACAAAGCCGCACCGCGGCTTCCGGCTGGTGAATTAACCGGCGCTCTAACAGGCTGTGCCGGGAAAGAACCCAAGGGACCCAGGAATGCCCGTCCAGACGTGCCTAATGAAACGGTTCACGACGTTCAAATGGAACCATTGTCCTGCGCACCTCTGCCCGGTCTATCCCCGAATGTCGGACGTGGTGCTCCTTATGCGCACTTCGACAAATGGTGCGATGGAGTTGTTCTTCCATGTCATGCAAGAAGCCCCGGCGAGTAGGGGAAGATGAAGGTCATTCGAGGGAGTGAAGGATGAAACTACCTGCTATCAGATACGCATCACCTGCATCTATTGAAGATGCCTGCGATCTACTGTCAACCGACGAGGACTCCAAGATCATTGCCGGAGGCCAAAGTCTTTTACCTGTCATGGCTATGCGACTAGCCCAACCGTCCGTCGTTATAGACCTCGGGAACGTTCCTGGCTTGACTAGACTGGAAGAAGTCGGAGACTACGTCCGCTTCGGGCCTATGGTCACCCATGCAACAATCGTAAATTCGCCTGCCGTTGCCAAGCACCTGCCAATGATGGCGGCAGCTGGTCGCCACATAGCCCATCCCCAGATCAGGAATCGGGGGACCCTGGGTGGTTCCTTGGCCCATGGCGATGCAGCCGGGGAATGGCCGCTCGTGTTGCTTGCCCTCAACGGAATGGTGGAAGTCCAAAGCGTAAGAGGACGTCGCACCATTGAGGCCGATGACTTGTTCGTCGGTCCGTACATGACAAGCCTGGCCGCTGATGAGATCATCACTGATGTCTGGATACCGTCACGGCCCAATGGCTGGGGCTACGGGGAGTTCGCCAGGCGATCCGGGGACTATGGGCTCGCCAATGTCGCAGTCGTTCTATCGACTGCGGATTCGCGAATTTCTGATGTCCGGATTGCCGTAGGAGGCGCTGTCGGCAAAATACAACGAGTGCCCGATGCAGAAGACGTCCTCAACGGATCCGAACTGTCACCGGAAAGGGCTGAAGCCGCTTCAGAAGCTGGAGCGAAATCGCTCTCGTATATCTCAGACATCCACGGATCGGCCGAATATCGGCATGGCCTGGTGCAGGAGCTGATCCGCCGCACCATAGTTGAAGCAGGAGCACGTACGTGACAACACCATCGCCATCAGATCGCGTCGAAATAGACGTGGAAGTAAACGGACGTCGCCGCACTGTTGCAGTGGACGCGCGGGAAACTCTGGCCGACCACCTGAGGAATGACCAAAAACTTACGGGTATTAAGCTCGGATGTGAACACGGGGTTTGCGGTGCGTGCACGATACTCATGGACGGGGCAGCCGTACGATCTTGTCTGACTCTTGCCGCTCAGGGCGATGGGAGGAGCATACGGACCGTCGAGGACCTATCGGACGGAGCCCTCAGCCCGCTTCAGGAAGCTTTCAAAAGGCACCACGCCCTCCAGTGCGGTTTTTGCACTGCAGGCTTCCTCATGTCGGCTACGGAGTTGCTCGAGGCAAACCCAAGCCCGACAAAAGAGGAAGTTATCGAGGCTCTTTCCGGTAACTTATGCCGTTGCACCGGCTACCAGACAATTGTTGAGGCCGTCCTGGACGCAGCGGGCCAGATTGGAAACAAAAATGGATAACCCACACTATTACTCTCCTCCCATAACAAGAAACGTCATCGGTAAGCGAGTTCCGCGAACTGAGGACGCAAGACTTCTGACCGGGCGCGGGAAGTACCTGAACGACATCAACGTCGACGGCCAACTGCATGCTTGTTTCGTGCGCAGCCCTGCTGCTCATGCTCAAATAACCGGCATTGATACGTCGGCCGCCTCAGAAATGCCTGGCGTTCACCTTGTCTGGACATCCGCCGACATTGAGCAATACTGCGCCGGCATCGAAGCGCAGTACACCGCTGAGGGATGCGAAGCTATGACCATGCCGCTCTTGGCCAAGGACGTCGTACGTTACGTTGGAGAACCGGTTGTATTGGTAGTCGCCGAGTCGCGAGCGGCTGCAGAAGATGCCTGTGATCTTGTAGGCCTTGAGCTTGAGCACCTCGAGGTAGTGCTTGACCCGCGCAAGT
The DNA here is from genome assembly GCF_021538675.1 of Paenarthrobacter sp. AR 02. Taxonomy (GTDB): domain Bacteria; phylum Actinomycetota; class Actinomycetes; order Actinomycetales; family Micrococcaceae; genus Arthrobacter. The sequence goes on along the minus strand of NZ_JAJUKH010000010.1, from coordinate 119,136 downwards.
CGATTCAAGGGGGCCCCGTAGCGAATGGCGAACGCCCCGACAATGTAGGCATTCGCGGGCGGGCTTCTTTTGGGGACGTGGATGAGGCTTTTAGCAATGCTGAGCATGTGGTTTCCGCCCTGTATCACCCTGGTCGGGTGGCCGCCGCACCGATGGAGACAAGGGGGTGCCTAGCGGACTACGAATGGACTGAGGACCGGCTTAAACTTTGGGTGTCGACGCAGATGCCCCATTACGTAAAAATGTGCCTCAGCCTCTTTCTTGGTTTCGATGAGTCCCGAAGTGAGGTCATTTCTCCCGATACGGGTGGAGGCTTTGGTCAGAAGGCGCACGTATTTCCTGAGGAAATGCTCATGCCCTTGGCCTCGAAGCACCTGAAGACGCCGGTGAAATGGGTAGAGGATCGCCGGGAAAATCTTCTGGCGGGCTCACACGCCCACGAACAGTTCGTCACGATCCAATATGCGGCCAACGCTGAAGGACGAATAACCGGCGTTCGTACGCATGCCTTAGTTGATGGAGGCGCCTACCACATGCCCCCGCAGACCATGGCTGTGGAATGCTGGGCGACCGCCGCAGTCACGCCAACTGGTGTATACGATATCCCGGCCGCTGAGTACGTCTACGAGGGGGCCGTTACCAACAAGTGCCCCATGGGTGCCTTCCGTGGCGTTGGTTACACGGCGGGAACTCTTGCCAGAGAATCCCTCATGGATGATTTGGCGCGAAAGATGAAGGTGTCTCCTTTTGAAATCAGGAGACGGAATGTTGTCAGGGAGTTCCCCTGGACAAATCCCCAGGGCGTCGTTTATGAGGAGGGATCCTTTCTTGAAGTAATCGATGCGTTGGAAGAAATGGTCGATTACCCGGCCTTTCTTAAGCGACAGGATGAAGCCCGCAAAGCCGGAAAGTACCTAGGGCTGGGAATCAGCGTTTTCGTCGAAAGTAGCGGCGAGAGCACCGGCATGATGCAGGCTCACGGCGCAACGGATGTATTTCATGACACGGCTACCGTCAAGATGGATTCAACCGGGTCGGTCACTATAACATCTGGATTGAACTCACAGGGTCAGGGCCATCAAACCACGCTCGCTCAGGTAGCGGCGGACGTGTTGGGTATTCCTTTTGAATCGATCAGTGTCGATGCGGGGACCTCCACTAAGGGGGCCTATGGCAGCGGTACCATTGGAAGCCGAGCGGCTGTCATCGCGGGCGGGTGCGTCAACCGTGCAGCTTATGCCATTCGACAGAAACTGGTGGCCGTAGCTGCGAACATGCTCGAATCTTCTGAGGAAGATATCGTTTTGGAAGACGGCTTCGCGTCCGTCATAGGCGCTGCGGAATCACGAGTGAGCATCGCCGACGTGGCCATGGCAGTCTACTGGGACTCATCCAAGTGGCCCGCCGGTTTTGAACCTGGTTTGGAGTTCACGAAGGCGTGGGACACATCCCGGCCGATGTTTTCGAACGGCGGCCATGCCCTTATTGTTGAACTGGATCCTGTCACCGGATTTGTGAAAGTCGAAAAGGTTTATTCTGTAGAGGACTGCGGCGTTATTATCAACCCCACAATTGTTGAAGGTCAAATTCGAGGTGGGGTCGTACAAGGAATTGGTATGGGCCTCTTCGAACAGCTGGCTTATGACAACGCAGGAAACTTGTCTACGACATCTTTCCTGGATTACCAGACGCCGACTATGGATGTTTCTCCGCCATTTGAAATCAGGCACATTGAAACACCGTCCGTGATGACAGCATCTGGGGTGAAGGGCATGGGGGAGTCGGGTCTGATTTCGGCGCCGGCTGCGGTGCTGAACGCCGTAAATGATGCGCTATCTCCGTTTGGTTCTGTCCTCTATGAACTCCCTGCCACTCCGGAGAAGGTTGTTCGTGCAACGAAAGGCATCATTGACCTGCAGGGCCCCCAGGACTGGTCAGAGCTATGGGAACGGGCAGGGGTACCCGCGCTTGATCGCGGCCCTATGGACAGGGAGTAACGCATTGCTCCTGCATCTTTGATGCAGCTCAAAGCGCCCGAGCTAGAAACTTGAAAGAAGGAAAACTTTGTATGACGCGATTGTGGTTGGTGGGGGTTTCAGCGGGCTGAAAGCAGCACGCGATCTTACCAACGCCGGCAAGAAGGTACTTCTGCTTGAAGGCGGTGAACGTCTGGGAGGACGGGCGTATTCCCGGGAGTCCCGGAATGTACCTGGCCTGCGGGTCGAGATCGGTGGAGCATACCTTCACCGGAAGCACCACCCGCGTTTGGCAGCTGAATTGGACCGGTATGGAATTCCCACTGCAGCTGCAAGCGAGTTCACCTCGTTTAGGCATCGCCTTGGACCGACCGCAGTAGACCAGGCATTTCCTATTCCTGGCTCAGAAGCAGTTGCGGTGGAAGCAGCCACCTACACATTGCTGCGTGATGCGCACAGGATAGATCTGGAAAAGGGATTGGAAAACCAGGACCTTGAGGACCTGGACATCCCACTGAACGAGTATGTTGACAAACTCGATTTGCCCCCTGTTTCTAGGCAGTTCTTGCTCGCTTGGGCATGGAACATGCTTGGACAGCCGGCTGACCAAGCATCCGCGCTTTGGATGCTGCAACTTGTTGCAGCGCATCACTACAGCATCCTAGGTGTTGTTCTCTCGCTGGATGAAGTTTTTTCCAATGGTTCCGCTGACCTTGTCGATGCAATGAGCCAAGAAATTCCTGAAATCAGACTGCAGACTGTCGTGACCGGAATAGACCAGTCTGGCGATGTAGTGAACGTGACGGTCAAGGATGGGCATGCCTTCCAGGCTCATTCCGTGATTGTTGCTACTCCAATGAACACTTGGCGAAGGATCGTTTTCACCCCCGCACTTCCTGAACGGCGCAGGTCAGTAATCGAGGAAGGGCATGGTGGTCAGGGTCTGAAAATTCTTATCCACGTGCGTGGAGCCGAGGCAGGAATTGAATGCGTCGGAGACGGAATATTTCCCACTCTCTACGATTATTGCGAGGTGTCGGAAAGCGAACGACTGTTGGTGGCTTTCACGGACTCAGGATCCTTCGATCCGACCGATATCGGCGCAGTCAAGGACGCGGTGCTTTACTACTTGCCGGAGGTTGAAGTTCTGGGTATCGACTACCACGACTGGATCGCAGACCCGCTTTTCGAAGGGCCCTGGGTAGCACCGCGCGTGGGACAATTTAGTCGAGTGCATAAGGAACTTGGAGAGCCCGCTGGCCGGATTCATTTCGTAGGTTCCGATGTTTCGTTAGAGTTCCCCGGATATATTGAAGGCGCACTGGAAACCGCTGAATGCGCGGTGAACGCAATTCTGCATTCGTAGAACCTGCAGCCTCACTGATGCATTCCTCGGCGCTCTCGGATGACTTCGGCCCAAGACAGCATTACTAAGGCAAGCGGTACCTCCCAGATACAGGTGACCGTCTGCAGCGTACGGGTTGACGCCGGCGCCTGCTGCAACCACGACAGCAAGCAGTTGCACTGAGTCTGATGAACGTCACCGGCCGTTAGGAATGGCGGCCGGTGGCCTTCTGATTGTCAAGGGTCGCCCCGCTTGGGCTTCGTGGTCATCGGATTTTGGTTCAAGGACTTGATACAGGGTATTTCGCATAACTTGGTGCCGCTACGGTGCCCAACGCCTGTTTCTCCTGCTCCAGCGGGTGTCTGGCAGGAGCCATAAGTATCGGCCGATTCTCTCGTGGCACGCTGCCATCAGGTTTCAGGCTAACCAGGTGGCTTTGGTGCGTAAAAGGCTGCTGTCTCGCCTTGTTGCCTTAGGATTCGCCGGCACCAAGGCCAGCGCTTTCAGTGCCACTCTTTCCCCGTCATTGCGGGCACCTTTGTGCTCACACATCAATCTTGTTGGAGATGAATCTATGTCTGTTGGTGCTATCGCCGGGCTGATTGCCGCTGGGGTCTTTGCACTCCTTGTCCTGCTGTTGGCGGTGCCCATTATGAAGCTAGGCCAGGTACTCGACGAGGTGCGAATGGCAGTCAGATCATTAAGTGACGGCACCGCACCGATGTTGGATGAGGTGACAGCTATTGTGACCACCACACACCACCAACTCAAGAAGGTGGACACCATAGCGACTAACGTTTCTGACGCCAGCGCCAACGTCTCCGCCCTGTCCTCTCTCGTCGCTGCCAGTATAGGGTCACCGTTGATCAAGGTATTGGCTTTTAGTCACGGTGTCAGAACGGCCTTGGTGAATCACTCCAAACCCGCCACCGGCCGCCGAAGCCGCTGAGTTCCGGAGAGAAGCATGAAACGACTTGTTTGGATGGGAATCGGTGTGGCTATTGGAATCATTGCCCTTCGGAAGGTGGATGAAAAAAAGTCCGGATTGGGGCATGAAGGCCTAGAGCGGGCAGTAGCCGGCATTACTCAGGGAATTTACGATTTTGCCGACGCCGTCCGCGCAGGAATGCGCGAACGGGACACGGAGCTTCGCGTCGCGCTTAAGGCAAGTAGCGCGGTCCAAGTGCCAAGCGACCTATGACCATCGAAGCCGGCTGTAGGGACAGCGCAACTGTCTCTTCCAGAGCTCGTTGGACACAAGCAAATATCTGGGCCGTTTCAAGGACCATCTTTCGGGAAGTGACCGGTACCTCGCCTAGGGTGCTGACCATGGCTCTTATTCGGGATTAGTCCGTTCTTCGAACAGAAGCCCTGGACTGACACTGTGGTGGAGTGGAACTGGGGCGACAGCCTCGGTATAGCGCACCTGACAGCATCTTGCTCAAATCGTCGGCCGTATGCCTCACCGGATGACTGGCCGGACATTGGCCGTCGGAATCCAGTGCCCTACCTGGCGTTAAATCTCCGCTGGAATAAAACACTACGCCGCAGGAACGAGGTCTACGGGAACTGGTTTGCCCATTGGACTCATCCCCCGCCCTCTGGGAGCAGGGTCAGCTCCACCACTCCCGCCCTCTGGAACGCATGAGTACCTGCGACAAGGCAGACCGCAGGCTTCACAACTTCGTTCAACTGTCTTGCTGCGCCACCCATAATGCCGGCAGGCGACCGCGGAAATGTTTCTCGCCTTGTTGACTGACAGTTTCGGACGATCTCTACGGCGCCGCTGCAGGTTTCGTCCACGGTGGCGGCCTACGGATGCAACCCGGCGAGGATATGTGAGCTCAAGCATCAAAGAATATCTTGCAGGCCCGTCTTGACCTACCTGCACAGCGGTACGTGGTTTTGTCGACAGTGCGCAGGATTACACCCTGCAAACCGCGTTATGCGGTCATCGGGCTCAAGACGAGAATCATCACGCGATAGAGTCCCCCCGGGGCCAAGTTCGCTTGACCGGTGAGGGCGCGCGGCAGACATCCAATCTGTCCGGAGTAGTGTCACTGTAAGAAGGTTGCGGGGAATGCAGATGCTGCATTCCCCGCAACCTTTCATGGACGGTGAATTCCGAGCCAGGAGGAGTCGTGTCTGGCCCGGAAACATGAAGGCCAAATAGTGCTGTTTAGCCTGGCGCTCGTGTTGGCGGGTGCCGGATAACCAGCTTCAGCTCATTTTCGTTCTTGTACCCTTCTATAGACACTCAGCCATGAGGCCAGGATTCCCACATCGAGACATGCTCAGGATCTCGATATGCGGACGCCGCGCTGACAAGTATCTTCTGCAAAGAAGCTGCTTGCCAGCGCCCCTCGCTCGGTTGGTTCGGTCCGGCCGTGTCGTCATCGCGCTTCATCAAGTGCTGTTGCATCATCACTTTCGAAATTCTGTATTCCTACAGACCCCTCATGGGATTTCTGAAGGTCAATCGCAAAATACTCGCGCGATCGGCGCGGGAATTGCCATGGTTAAGGCTGGCGGTCTACAAGTAGAGCAGCGAAGGGGCCCAGATCCTCGTCAGTCGTTGTGATCTCTGCAATGGAAGGCATCGACTGTCGCTTCCACAATTTGCTGGTATCCGGTACATCGGCAAATATTTCCCGAGATAGCTTCACGAGCAGATGTCGCATCGAGGGTGACGTCTTCGTCATCGTAAAGAGGCTTGAGCGTCATCAAGAACCCTGACGTGCAAAATCCGCACTGCAGGGCATGGCACTTAGAAAACGACCTCTGCAGCGGGTGAAGCTGTCCGTCCTTCTGCAGGCTTTCGACCGTTTCAATCCTGGAATTATTGGCCTGTACGGCCAGCACGGTGCAGGATCGAACGGGCTGACCATCCAATAGGACAGTACAGGAACCGCATACGCCGTGTTCGCAGCCTACTCGTGTACCCCTGAGGTGCAGGTCGTCTCGTAGGAAGTCCGCAAGGAGCCTACGAGGCTCGACGTCCGTTGCGTGGGTGACTCCGTTTACTTCAACCGTGAGGCGAAAGGCGTTCATCAGTGATCCATGCTTTCCTTTGTCGGTCTCGCCCGGTGCAGTGCTTTGGCGAGGGTTCGTTCGACCATTGTCCGAATAACTTGCGCGCGATATTGGGCACTTCCATGCACCGTGGGCACGGGGTCAAGCCCCTGTACCGCGGCGTGCGCAGCTGCGGCAATATCATGGCTGGAGAGAGTGCTATCAATTAGGATGTTTTCCGCCTCCTGGCAGCGGATGGCGGTGGACCCTCCACCCAGGACAGTAATCCTCGCCCGCGAACACTTGCCCTGCTCATCCAAGGTAACGATGGACGCAGCGCCACCTATGGCGTAGTCCCCATGCCGACGAGAAAATTCATCAAATGCAGCACCGCTCCCGTGAGGCAATTGAGGTACGTTTACCTCCACAATGAGCTCGCCGGGAAGGATGCTTGAGACGAAATGTGAGACCAATAGTTCCTTGAGAGGAATCTTCCGCTCACCTTGCAAAGACTGTGCGGTGACGTAGGCGTCAAGGGCTAGCAGGACTACGGGCAGCTCTGCGGCAGCATCAGCGTGTGCAAGGGAGCCACCGATCGTTCCTCGGTTACGAATTTGAGGGTGCGCGATCCACGCCGCCGCTTCCGACAGGATTGGAAGGTTTTGCGAAATGGTTTTGGAGGTTGTTAGCTTCGCATGACGTGTCAGCGCGCCAATCGCAATGGTTTGATCTGATTTCCTGATGTTTGCCAAACCGGGAACGCGGTTTATATCAACCAAAAGGGACGGGCGGGACATCCGGAAATTTAGGAGCGGGACTAAACTCTGACCGCCGGCAATGATTTTAGCGTCATCGCCCCCGTCCGCCAGCAGGCGGAGCGCATGCTCAACCGAATCGGCAACAACGTAATCGAAGGAAGGTGGCTTCACGGGCAGTACCGCCGGCCGCGCTCATTGTTCATGTCACCACTTTGCCCCTTTGGTATGACTTTGCGCTCTGCGTCATGGGACAAATCAACACCCCGACCTATCTAGAACAGACAATCCCGCGACGAACCAGCCCTGACGCTCCCGTTCGCTACAGGATTTCGGTCTCGGCGATTGACTTCAGCAAGCCATAAAGTCTTAGGGCTACGAGGAGCTCGACATGACGTTCTGCAACGCTTATGCCAAGCCGTTCTTCAATGGATCTGAGCCGGTAGGCAACGGTGCGCTCATGAACCTGGAGTGCTGCTGCAGCCGCTACGGCATTGCAACCAGCAGAGAAATAGGCCCGGAGAGTGTCGCAAAGTATGTCTTTGCGGGGGTCAGCAAGCAAAGGGCCCAACTGCTGCAAGACCAAGTCACGCACCGCCTGCATATTTGTAGCGAAGACAGCTTCGAGAGCCACGTCCGTGTACCGGGTTATCCGTGCGCCGGTCAAGCGGCCAACTTTATAAGCCCTCCAAGCACGCTGGTGACTGCGCCGGAAACCGGAGAACCCCTTATCAATGGACCCTAGAGCCAAATGTGCACCGTCGGGAAAGTCCCCTTCAATGACTTGCGCGTCGGCATTCTGTCCATCCTTTACCGCCAACCAGCCCAGAAAGGCTCCGCCGGTGCTTTCGAGTACCAAAGGTACTTCGCTGTTGATCAGCGTGGCGGCGAGGTCGATGGTACCCTTTGGATCATTTCCCCAGGCCACCACGGATAAATGTTGTCCTTCAAAGGGGTACCCCGTGTTTGGTCGGGCAGTGCGCCGTCCTGCAATGAAATCCCGCAACTCATTTCTAAGCCGGTGATCCTCCGACTTGTAAAAGAACCGATGCTGTTCTGAACGATACGCGTCGATGACGTTGGCAACTACAACGTCATGCCACCGATGCTGCAACTGAGAGACCCATTTTTGAATTTCCAATTGCTGTGATGCATCCGGGATAAGAGTAGTTGTAAGGTCCAGGAGCACATCCCAGGTCGCAGACTGCAGCACTCGATAGGTATGGATGAGCTCGAGTAGATCCACGCCGGCCTGGGCTGTCTCGCGAGCCTCCAAGGTGGCCTCGGCAAGAAACTTGTCGTCTGGTTCCTCTGACCCGGACAAGGCCCTGCTGATAGATAGCAGGGCCGCGGCCAGCCGCTCAGATCTCCGCTGCGCCAGTGCAGGGTCTAAGCCCACACCAGCCTGAACATCATCATGGAGTCGACGGACCATAGAGTCGGACAGTTGATTTATGTCCGATGTAATGGCGACCGATATTGCCGATAGATGTTGTGTCTGGATCATGTTCCTAAATTCATGCGCCGCCTGAGTCTCGGCGCAGGCGAGCTCTGTTGATAGTCTCAGTGTATGACCATTGAGGAAGGACTGGATGAACTTTCCGTTGCCGTGAAGGCAAGGATTCCCGAAATCTATGACTGTATACGGGCGAGACTGCAGTATGCGTACGAAGACTATTCGACCGCGACACGTAACGCCTCTCTTACCGAGGCGGAATCGGAAACCATCACGGCTTCCTTGCGCGATGTCCTCGAATACATCGGTCAGGGGCGCGTAGGAGCCACTAGGGCTTCCAACGAAACTCTTCGCGAGGTGAGGCTGGCTGCGCGGGCGGGCGTCGACCTTCATCATCTGCTCAGGGGATCTAGGGCGGCCCAAGCCACTTTGTGGGAGTTTGTCTTGGAAGAGGCGCATCGAATCATCGCCGATCCCGTCCGACGGTCAAAGGTTCTGCGGCACGCCAGTGCAAGCCATTTCGCTTGGAACGATAAAGTTTCCGCTTCCATTATTGAGACGTACCAAATGGAGAGCACCGCATTTTCAAGGCAGAGCCAGAACCGGAGGAAGCTATCGACGCTGAGGGCTCTCCTCGCTGGGCTGCCAATCGATTCGACGGTTTTTTCTTATAACCTTTCCGGCCGGCACCTGGCAGCCGTGGTACCTGGCGAAAGCACGGAGGCTGTTGCTCGGACACTGGGCACTGCCTCTCGGATCCGCCCCCTTGTTATCACGGCCGAGGATGAGACCGGCTATATTTGGGCGGAGTGGTCGAATCGGCTGCCCTCACCGCAAGTTGTCCTCGCAAACGCCTTGCCGAAGGACACCAGAATTTCGTTTGGGACTCTGAGCGAAGGTGTGGACGGATTTATAGTTTCCCATAGACGGGCGTTGGAGGCCGATTCGGTTGCCCAAAAACTGGGCACTCAGGTCACTTGGTATGAAGATGTCATGCTCGAGGCGTTGGCTATGCGCGATCTCGCTGCCGTAACCACATTCATCTCCGACGAACTGGGGGGTCTCGGATTGCACCAAGACCCCCCAAGCAGGTTAGTGGAAACCCTCGAAGCCTATTTTGCTTCGGGTCAGAATGCGGCGTCCGCGGCACAGCGCCTCGGAGTGCACAGCCGAACTATCGCCTATCGACTGAAACTCATCGAGGGCAAAATTGGTGCAAGGGGAGTGCTGCGAGATGAATTGCCCGTTGCCATCAGACTTTCGCGGATGGTCGAGGCCATGAAGCTCGAGCTTACTGGGTTGGAGGAATCTCCCGGCCTCCCGCAACCTGCACCGTAAATGAACCTGCTCACGGCGTCGCTGCTAACATCTCCTATTCCACCAAGAACCAGATTTCCTTGAATGGCTCGTGAAACTCCCAGGTAGATGTGTGCCCCTTCGGCAGAAATACCAAATCGCCGGCAGTCACGGAAACCGGCTCTTGGGATGCAAGTGTGAGCGTTGCTGAGCCTTCGACAACGTAGATAATCTCGTTGTCAGTGAGTTCATAGGTTGTTGTGCTCGGCTGCGAAGTGAAGATACCCGTGCCGAACTGGGGAGAGGAAGTGCGTTCGAAAAGCGTGAACCCATGACCATTGGGATTTCCCTCATGGACGGTTACACCGTCCGGCTGCCAGGATTCAAGCGGCGCGGTCGCGGTACTGATCTTCCTGATCTTATCCATTGAGGGGCCACCCTTTCATTGTTGGGGCGACCTTCTTTCCGGCAACCAGAACATCATAGAGCCAGTCTGCCATTTCAAGCCGGGGACGGATTCCAAGGTTGTGGCAGCAGTGATCACCGTCCTTTTCAACCACTAGGTTCAGGTGTTCTGCCGGCACCAATTCGAGGACGGTATCCACGAAGGACAGTGGAACCTCGTCGTGCACCCCGTGCAGGATGTACGTCGGGCATGCGATCTGGGAAAGGACGTCCCGGGTCTCCAAAGCCGCATGGACGTGCAGCCTTGCTTCCTCCAAAGTGTCAACCTTGGAGACGTACTTCCAGCTTTCCTTTGTCAGGGGAGTTTCGAGGTCCCAGTAGTCCAGGTCTGAGAATCCGCCCCAAGAAATGCATGCGGCCAAACGCGGTTCACAGGCGGCAGATTTGAGAGCGTAATTACCGCCCAGGCTCCGCCCCAGCACTCCGATAGCATCATTCCGAATCGCTTCAAGTTTGGTGAGCAGATCCACTACCGCGGACGTGTACTTTTCGTAATCACCCGCAATCCGCTTGTACTCAAACATCTCGCCCTGGCCGGGACCGTCAAATGTGGCAGTAGCCATTCCCCGATCGAGCACAAGATTTTCCATCTGGAAACTTTCCTCTTTTGTGCTCTCAAGACCACCAAGCATGATCACAGCGGGGTGTGGTCCCGGTCCCTCCGGAATGCGCACATAGACGGGCATCGGGACACCGTCGACGACTAGCTCGTGACGCTCTGCAGGCGGGGACAACAGTGGAGCTGCCTTTTGATACAGCTCAACTTTCCGAGCTTGGCCCTTCTGCCGGCGCTCGTCGAACCAGAGGAACTGAGCGTACTGGGCACAGAGTGCGGCTGACATCAGGAGTTCACCGGCGGACAGGTCATGGCCCAGTGCCACTTTCCTTTCCGCTTCCTGCTCATACTCATTTGCGAGACTCATCCAGTAGTCAAACCAGGTGATTTCCTTGGGCCTATCGCGAGCACCCACCATGTCTGAGTAGGAAACGCCGTCAAGGATAAGACGCCCCCAGTTCAGCATTTCATCTTCAGGTTTCACCTGCGAAGTTACAGTCATACCGTTATCTCCCTATAGTCAGACTTCCGTGACCCCGCGCAAGGGGTCTGCGAAATGATCATGCTATGGAAGCTGCGCGAGGGCGCCTACTAACTGCGGAGACTTAGGCCGCGTTTTTGTCAATGCCTGAACATCCAGGCTGGACGGCCCGATGACATACTGAGCGCATGATGGCAAAGGCTAAAGCGCTCATCCCTGACAACGGTAGAGCCGGCGCGGACGAGGGCAACAGACAGGCATGGATAGGCCAGGAGGTTCTGCGGCGGGAGGACCGCCGGCTACTCACTGGAACAGCAACATTTGCTGGCGATCTGGGAGTGCCCGGGCAATTGCATATGCGCATTGTCCGTTCAACACAGGCTCATGCCCGGATCGTGTCCATAGACGCCACTGAAGCTGAAAAGACTCCAGGCGTACGAATGGTTATCACGTCTGAGCACACGCGGCACCTGGGTTCGGTTCTCTTGGAAGAGCTGGGATATCACGAAATTTATGAAAACATTGAGGACTTCAGTCACCCCGTCCTAGCAGTAGACAAGGTGCTATATGTGGGGCAGCCGGTGGTTGCTGTACTTGCTGTTGATCCTTATCTTGCCGAAGACGCAGCTGAGCTTGTCTCTATCGAGTATGAGCCGCTCCCGGTCCTCTTGGATCCGGAAGAAGCATTGACCGGTAAGGTCGAGCTCTTTCCGGGGCGCGGCAATGAAGGTGCGCGCATCAAAAAGGCCTACGGCGATATTGATCGCGCCTTCGCCGAAGCAGAGCACGTCATTCGCCACAAGTACGTCACGAACCGCCATTCCGGTGTACCTATGGAACCGCGGGCCGTAGTGGTACAGCCCGACCCAGCAAGGGACACGCTGTTCATCTGGGGCACCGTGCATGTGCATGACAACCGGAGGATCATCGCCAAGATGCTGAATCTTCCCGAGGTCAACGTACGGATGAAACACGTAGAGATCGGCGGCAGTTTTGGCGTGAAGGGCGGAGTCTTCCCAGAAAACGTTGTTGCAGCATGGGCAGCCCGTACGTTGGGAGTCCCGATCAAATGGACTGAGGACCGAGTCGAGCACATGACTTCCACGTCCCATGCCCGGGAAATGGTGCATAAGCTCGAACTCGCGCTCGATGCTGAGGGCAGAATCCTGGGTATGAAGGACGAAATTTTCCACAACCATGGTGCCTATTTCAGGCAGGCGGAGCCGCTAGTCAGCGACATTACTGCCGGCATTGTGTTCGGCCCCTATCGGGTCCCTGCCTACGATGCTACTCTGCACGCCGTCTTCACCAACAAAACACCTGTCGGAGCTTACCGCGCGCCTGGACGCTACGAGTCCACTTTCGCTCGAGAGCGGATCTTTGATCTGGCGTGTGAAGAAATCGGTCTCAGCAAGACGGAATTTCGCCGACGAAACCTTCTTACGGCTGAAGACCTCCCCTGGACACCGGGTCTTGACATCGTCCACGAGCCCTACCACTTCGACTCGGGAGACGTAGTTAAGCATTTCAACGAAGCTCTGGAGGCAGCAAACTTCTCGGAGTGGCTTGAGGAATCCAAACGACTACGGGCGGATGGCCGAAAAGTCGGCGTAGGCCTCGGCGTGCTGATGGATAAGGCAGGTCTGGGGCTTTTCGAAACCGGCGGCGTTGAAGTCAGCCGTGCCGGCCGCGTTACGGTCAAAACCGGAGGTTCCTCGGTCGGGCAGGGAATCGAAACGGTTCTGGCCCAGATTGTCGCCGAAGAGCTACAGATCGCTCCCGAAAACATTGACATCGTCCATAGCGATACAGAGCTTATTCCGGACGGTGTGGGTTCCTGGTCCAGCCGTTCAACTGTTCTTGCTGGAGGTGCTGCCCGCAAAGCTGCGCTTGCAGTTGTGGAAAAAGCCAGACGCTTGGCCAGTGAGATGCTGGAAGCTGATCCGGACGACCTCGAATTAACTGCAGGCAGTTTTAAGGTCAAGGGCACTGATCAGCAAATCTCGCTGTACGAGATCGCAGCGGCGAGGGACCCCTTCACGGCGAGGGCCGACAATGATGAACCCGGCCTAGCAGCGGACGCGGTCTACATGAACAACGCCATGAACTATCCATACGGGGTAACACTCGTACAAATCGAACTAGATCCTGACACAGGCGGTCATAGGATTCTTCGCTTTTCCACTTCCACGGAAGCAGGAAGGGTAATCAACCCCCTGACCACGAGGGGCCAGATCATAGGTGCGGCGGTTCAAGGCATTGGAGGCGCCCTGTACGAGGAGTTCCTCTACGAAGAGGATGGACAGCCGATTACGACGTCGTTCATGGACTACTTGTTGCCAAGCGCTCAGGAGATGCCGAACGTCGACTGTTTTGTAACTGAAGATGCCAAGTCACCGGACAACCCCTTTGGCGCCAAGGGCCTTGGGGAAATTGGCATCATTGCGGCCGGCGCGGCAATCGCTTCAGCTATCGATGATGCCATCGCCGATGGCGTACATACTGACCGTTTGCCAGTCACCCCCGAGCAGATCTTCAGCCGCTGTCAAGGTTTGAACAAAGCAGAACGGTAACTTGTGCAATCCGCCAGTGGGACAACTTCGCTGCTCTTACCAAACTGAACAGACACAACCCGGCGGGTAATCCAAGACACACATGAGAGGTCTACTGATGACTAAGGTTCGACACGTATTTGCATGGCGCGTAGCTGAAGGCAGCAGCCAGGAGGAAATTGTTGAAATTCTCAACACTCTTCCCCCGCGCCTAGGTTTCATTCAGGGCTGGGAGATTGGCACTCACTCTGGCGACCCCGGGGATAACGGTGCGCCGTGGGACGGAGTTCTGATTTCTGACTTTGCAAGCTGGGCTGATCTGGACAAGTACTCCACGGATCCCTTCCACCTCGAGGTAGTCGCCACACTTATGCCGATGTTCGCGGACAGGGCTGTGGTTGATTACGAAGTCGAGGCCGTCTGATGAGCCAGACTGCAGACGTAAAGGTCGGGATGAGCCCGTGGGGCGCCGATGACGAGCGGGGCGCACTAAACCTCCTTGACGAGTCTGTACGCGCCGACGTCCTTCACCGGGCCGACCCGTCTCGGGTCTATGACCTCAGTGTTGACTACTTCGTAGGCATGCCCAGCTTTCAGGGAGCCGGTGACCCTAGCTACCAAATTTTCATGAGCCACACCCCTCAAGGCACGGTGGTGGATAACCTCAACGGCGTCGGCGAGGATGTCAACAGGCACGTGTGCTACTCGGGTGACGTCGTCTTCATGTATACCCACACCGGGACGCATATTGACTCGTTGAACCACTTCGGTGTCGACGGACAGATCTACAATGGGTATAAGCCGGAAGAGAATCTGGGCAGCCGGACCTGGACCAAGGGCGGGGCGGAGACGATCCCGCCAATCATCACCCGCGGCGTATTGTTGGATATTGCTGGTCTCAAGAACGTTGACTGCCTCCCTGATTCCTACGCGATCACTGTTGCAGACATCGAAGAGGCACTGGATAAAGCCGGCCTCGTACTGCAGACGGGGGATGTGCCCTTGGTCCGTACCGGACGTATGCGTTACTGGCCGGACGGAACCAAGACTCTTGGAAACCCTCCAGGCCTAAGCCTGGATGCTGCCCGATGGCTCACCAGCCAAAACATTTCCGCAATCGGTGCTGACCAGGAGTGCGTAGAGGTAGGTCCGTCGGAGCATGAGGACAACTGGCTTCCCGGGCATACCCACTTCCTTGCCGAAGCCGGTGTGCCCATGGTGGAACTGTTGAATCTGGAGGAACTGGCAGCGGATGGAGTAAAGGAATTTTGCCTAATCGCTGCTCCTATCCGTCTTCGGGGAGCGAGCGGTGCCCCGATGCGCCCGCTCGCCATGGCACTAAGGAATAACGCATGAGTCCCACGACCGACCGTATCGCGGTAGTTGGTGGTTCGATATCTGGGCTGACAGCAGCGCTGATGCTTCGAGATGCTGGCGTTGACGTCGATGTCTATGAGCGATCACCTCAGCCCCTCTCAGGCTTCGGCACAGGCATTGTCGTCCAGCCGGAGCTTGTTCATTACTTGCTGGAGCAAGGCGTTGAGCTGGACTCCATCAGCGTGCCGTCATCATCCATGGAATATGTGGACGCACTGACTGGAGAAAGAGTCGGATCCGTTCCTGCAGACTGGCGCTTCACTAGCTACGACTCGATATACGGGGGGCTCTACGAGCTGTTCGGACCCGAGCGATACCACACCAGTAAATGCCTGGTCGGCCTAAGCCAAGATTCCGAAACAGTGCAGATGCGCTTCTCAGATGGCACAAAGGCCGAAGCGAACTGGGTGATCGGCGCGGACGGCGGAGCCTCGGTAGTTCGCAAGCGCCTGCTGGGTATTGAGCCCACATACGCGGGCTACGTCACCTGGCGAGGCGTGCTTCAGCCGGGCGAAGTTGCCGACGACGTGTGGAACTACTTTAACGACAAGTTCACGTATGGACTTCTGGACGATGGCCACCTCATCGCTTACCCGATTCCAGGACGGGAAAACGCCGAGTCCCCGCGTCTGAATTTTCAGTGGTACTGGAACGTCGCTGAAGGACCGGACCTCGACGAACTTATGACAGACGTTCGCGGCATCAGGCTCCCGACATCGGTCCACAATAACTCGCTGAATCCCCACAATCTCCGTCAGTTCCACAGTAAGGGCGAGAGCCTCTTCAAGCCCTTCAGGGACCTCGTACTCAACGCCTCCTCCCCATTCGTGACTGTTGTTGCAGATGCCACCGTCGACCGCATGGTTCATGGCCGTGTCCTGTTGATCGGAGACGCGGCGGTGACTCCAAGGCCCCACGCCGCTGCGGGGGGTGCTAAAGCTTGTGATGACGCACGAACCCTTGCCGAAGTCTTCACAAAGAACCATGATCTGCGGGGGTCCCTGCAGAGTTGGGAAACCAGACAGCTGCAGCAGGGACACGCTTATCTCAACAAAGTGAAAAAGATGGCGTCCCGTCTGCAGCACGGGGGAAGCTTTGAGCCCGGAAACCCCGCGTTTGCTTTTGGGCTCCCTAAAGTGGATGAACCATCCGTCGTCACTAATTCTTAATAAGGAAAAACCATCATGGAGATGACCAACACTTTTACCGTGCCCGTACCCCCGGACGAGGCGTGGCCGGTTTTGCTGGACTTGCAGCGAATCGCCCCCATGCTTCCCGGAGCATCCATCACCAGTGTTGACGGTGACGAGTACGAGGGCAAGGCAAAAATCAAGGTTGGGCCCATCACGGCCGAGTATGTCGGCGTTGCCCGATTCATTGAGGTCGATGAAAAGGGCCGCCGCGCGGTAATTCAGGCCCGTGCGAAGGATGCTCGCGGGCAAGGAAATATGTCCGCAACTATCACCGCCCGACTTGAGCCGGAAGCAAACGGTGCCACCGTCATTGTTCAGACCGAGCTGGACATGACAGGTAAAATCGCTCAGTTCGGGCGAGGTGTAATCAATGAAGCGGCCACGGCCATCCTCGGAGTATTCGCCCAACGGTTGGCTGTAGAGATGACTTCAGGAAGCGAGAGCAGCAGCGAAGCATCTGAGCTCTCAAAAACTGAAGCAGCCCTCGGAAGAGAAGTAAAGCAACCTCTTCAGGCAGAATCCGAAGTACTGGACCTCATCAAGCTGGCAAAGGACACGCGGGCCGCCAAAAAGGGCCCTGGCACTCAGGTCGAAGTTCCCGCAGTTGGACAGTGGCTGCCCGCAATCGTTTCCATCGTAGCTGCGCTGATTGCGGTCTTCTCGGCCGGTGTTGCCGCAGGAAGCAACCGAAGGTCTTGAACCTGATGGAAGTGCGCGAACTAGCACCAAGTAGAGGGCAACTTGACGTAGCAGCTGTTCAGGTGAAATTTGACTCAACAGAGCTGCTCGAGGACAGGATTTCGCGTATCCAGGACTTGGTTTCTGGCGTCGGCAAAGCGGACCTGATCGTCCTGCCTGAACTCTGGCTTCATGGCGGGTTCTCCTACGACAGCTGGCGAAAGAACGCCATTTCGCTGGAAAGTGAAGTGTTCACTTTCCTGTCCGAAGTGGCCAGGGACAAGAAGGCCTGGTTTCACGCCGGCTCTTTCATGGTCACGGAACCAAGCAGCGCTGCTTCTGACATGTGGAATACATCGGTTCTTTTTGACCCGACCGGATCCCTCCGGGCGACCTATAAAAAGATCCACCGCTTCGGCTTTTCCGACGGAGAGCCAAAGCTGATAGCAGCGGGAGATGAACCCAGGGTGGTGGAGCTGCAGACAGAACGAGCCACTGCCATCACTGGGCTCAGCACATGCTACGATCTTCGCTTCCCCGAACTATATCGACACATCTCAGCAGAAGGTACGGCGCTCAATGTGATACCAGCATGCTGGCCACTTACGCGAATTCAGCATTGGCAGACTCTGGGTCGCGCTCGAGCAATCGAAAACCAATCCTTTGTCGTGCAATGCAACATGACGGGGGTTGACCAGGAGGTGGAGCTGGGTGGTCACAGTCAGATTGTGGATGGCAACGGAGATATCCTCGCTCAGGCAGACAAAGAGGAAGCCGTTCTCCGTGCAACTCTCAATTTCGATTCACTGAACGAACTGCGAAGTTCGTTCCCGGTGCTGAACGACCGGCGGGCAGATATCTGGGCTGCTAAGGGCAAGACCGTGATCGCAAGCCACTTGTAGGAATAGTAAGGGTCTAATCCGAGCAGACTCGGCCGGGATGTCCTGCCGATTCGGGTAGGGCGGGGCATCCCGGAATCGGCTGTTCTTACGGTTGGTACGGCCGGTGGACGCCCTTCTACTGGCGGTATTCAGCACCTGCATAAGTAGACACCGCAAAAAGCCGCAATGCCACACCTCGAAAACCGACTAGCAAGGCGAGACAATGAGTAACGACAAAGTGACCAAACCGGAAAGTCCCGGTGAGATGGCTGCGCGGCTCAAGGCTGTCAACTATTTGGCTGACGAGGGTCTATCCACCACCGTCTTTCTATCTGTTGCGATGAACAAGCCGCTGCTTGTTGAAGGTGCTCCAGGCACGGGAAAAACGTCCTTGGCCGAAGCAATAGCTAAGATGCTGGCAATCCCGTTGATCCGACTGCAGTGCTACGAGGGCATCGAGTCCACCCAAGCGCTCTATGACTGGGATTTCTCACGTCAGATTCTTTACTTACGCTCACTGGAGGCAGCAAATTCGACAACGAGTGCGGAGGAACTAGAGCAGTCCCTATATACCGAACGTTTCCTGCTGCCTCGTCCGATTCTTCGGGCCTTACAAAGTGGACCGGCCGTTCTCCTCATCGACGAGGTTGACCGAGCTGACGATGAATTTGAAGCGTTCCTCCTGGAAGTGCTCGCATCAAACCAAATATCTATACCCGAGTTGGGTACTATCACCGCCAAAGTTCCACCCATCGTGATCCTGACCTCCAACCGGACCCGTGAGTTACACGAGGCTCTGAAACGGCGATGCTACTTTCATTGGATAGACCACCCAGAACCGGCCCGTGAGTTGGAGATCATCAAGACACGGCTGCCCGGCGTGGATGAGAAGCTAGCGCAGCAGGTGGTGGACGTAGTCCAGTCCTTGCGCAATCAGGGACGTTTGCGACGCTCCCCTGGGGTAGCCGAAGCGCTTGACTGGGCCCAGGCTTTGAACCGCCTTGGCGGAAGTGACATCGACGCCGACAGTGCCAGCCTGACAATTGGCGCCCTCTGCAAAGACCAAGACGACCAGGAGCTTATCTTGAACGCCCTAAGAACCGTCTTTCCTACCTAACGTGAACGGTACTGGCGATGTCTTCACAAGTAGGTCTGAAAATTTTTTATGGTTTCGTAGGTGCTCTCAGAGATGAGGGGATGACCATAGGGGCCGAACAGGCCCAGCTTTACCTCGAGGCTCTGAGCGTTTTGGATCTTCAGCGTCGCGACGAGGTCTTCTGGGCCGGACGCGCGACGTTATGTAGGAGCAGGTCTGACTTCGGGCCCTACGACCGGACGTTCGGCCTGTGGTTTTCATCGGAATCGCCGATTCCTGTGCCCCTTTCGGAGGGACAGGAAGCAAGCCTTCCCGACGCAGCAGACGGCGACAGCCCTCAGCCGGAATTGGAGCAGCAGATTGCACTGGCTAGCAAAGATGAATCCCTGCAACACCGAGATGTGGCACTCATGTCAGCGGAGGAAAAGAGTTATCTTGCGGAGGCCTTTGCTGCTCTACCTGTTAGAGAACCGCTGAGAAGGGCGCGTTACAAGCGGACCCATCGCCACAAGCGCATCGATCCGGCACACACTGTCCGAGACAATCTGAGGAGAGGCGGCGAACCAGGGCGCCTGCAATATCGCTTCCGAACGAAAAAGCCCCGACGAGTCGTCTTGATCGTAGATGTTTCAGGATCTATGGAAGCCTATGCTGACAGCTTTTTCCGCTTCGGTCACCGCCTTTTAGCTGGCGCGTCCGACACAACAGAAGTATTTTCTATCGGCACACGCCTAACCAGAGTGACCTCGGCATTGCAGCACCCGGATCCGGAGGTCGCACTGTTGGACGCTGGACTCGTCGTTCCCGATTGGTCCGGAGGCACGCGACTGGGCGAAGCCCTAGCGGCCTTCATTACCCTGTGGGGACAACACGCAATGCTCAGAGGTTCTGTGCTGGTGATCGCCAGTGACGGATGGGAACGTGGGGATCCCAGAGATCTTGCCCGTCAGGTTTCCCGCCTCCATGGTTTGGCTCATCGTGTTATCTGGGCCAACCCCCACCGCGGAAAGTCTGGATACGAACCTATACAGAGCGGCATTAAGGCCGTTCTCCCGCACGTTGATGCCCTGGTCGCCGGCCACACCATGGCAGCTTTTAGGGACCTAGCAGATCGGATAGCACATGCGTGACGTTATTGAAGCACTGGCAGAATGGACGACGCACGGAGAAACCTTCGCCCTCGCCACAGTCGTCAGCACGTCTAAATCGGCCCCCCGGCCAGCGGGCGCTGCGATGGCCGTAAGCACCCCGGGGGAGGCCGTCGGCTCAGTCTCCGGGGGTTGCGTCGAAGGAGCTGTTTACCAAATTGCGCAGGAGGTCATTGAAGACGGTACTCCTGTTCTGCAACGGTTTGGATATAGCGACGATGACGCTGTAGCCGTAGGACTGACCTGTGGCGGAACAATCGACGTCTTCGTTGAACGAGTCACCAAAGAAAGTTACCCAGAATTACGAACGATCATTCAGGACGTTCAGAAGGGCAACCCCGTTGCCACCGCTACCGTGGTCGAACATGACCAGCCAGAAATGCTGGGTAAGCGGCTAATAGTCTGGCCAGCCCATACTGGCGGGACCCTCGGCAATAACATGCTGGACCATGCGATTGCCGACGATGCGAGAGGCCTGCTGGCTTCGGGTGAATCCAAGGTGCTCACGTACGGTCCCAGCGGGGAACGGATGGAAACCGGAACAAAGGTCTTTGTTTCTTCCTATCAGCCCAAGCCCAGAATGATCATTTTTGGTGCCATCGATTTTGCAGCAGCAGTCGCGCGGGCTGGGTCAATGGTGGGCTTTCATGTGACCGTCTGCGATGCTCGCCCTGTATTTGCGACCACCGCGCGCTTTCCTGGTGCGGACGAGGTGATCGTATCTTGGCCTCACGTTTACCTTCAGCAGGAAGTGACACAGGGAAAGGTGGACAACCGCACGGTCATCTGCGTTCTTACCCATGATCCCAAGTTCGACGTCCCTGTCTTGGAAATCGCCCTGCGGCTGGAGGGGGCATGCAGGCCCTCCTACATAGGCGCTATGGGCTCACGAAAGACCCATGAAGATCGGCTAAACCGCCTTCTGGAGGCTGGAGTGATAGAGCGGCAAATTGCCGAGCTTCATAGTCCCATCGGACTTGATCTCGGCGGCCGGACACCGGAGGAAACAGCAGTGTCAGTTGTGGCCGAAATAATAGCCAAGCGTTGGCAGGGGAGTGGCCGCCCTCTGCGCGACTCCACTGGCGCTGTGCACTCGGACCCGGCCTAGCAATGTCCAACCCTAAAGAGCTAGCAATGCAACCTTCTGAAGACAACCGAAGTTGGCAAAACCCGGTGGACAACAAGACCATGGCAGTTTCAAAGTCAGTAGAAAATCCCGCACCCGGCAACTTCGACGAAAGCCAGCTATTTGATCTGCAAATGTTGGCGCAGGGTGACCAGATCCAGGTGTGTGAAGATGGCACGTTACCCTACTCCGGCGTCGTGGACACGAGCGCTCCTTCCCTTGGCATCATCTGGATTCGCCTAGAAGGGCTTGGGGAGAGAAGGCTAATCTTTTGTACTGACTATCGACTGCGTCGGGATCGCACCAAGCAATGGGATCTGACAGTCCTTCCATCTTGCGAACAGGAACCTCACGGTGGGTGACACGGATTTGCCGTGTGTGACGGGAGTGTTGCTGGCCGCCGGCGCCGGAAAACGTCTTGGGCGTGGTCCGAAGGCGCTCCTGCCATACCGCGGACGAAACCTCGTTGAGGACGCCGCCGAGACAATGCTTGTCGGCGGCTGTCATGAGGTAGTAATTGTTCTTGGAGCGAATGCACAAGCGGTGTGCGCCCGTGCAAACCTTGAGCCCTATCGGATAGTGGTGAACCATGACTGGTCATCAGGTATGGGAAGTTCCTACCTTGCCGGTGATGCTGCTGCACATACAAAGAACCACATCCTCGTGGCTCTGGTAGATCAACCAGGGCTCAGCGTCACCACTGTTGGCCGGCTACTCGTCTCCCACCGGCCGGGGCGCATCAGTTCGGCTGCGTACTCATCGTTAGACAGCCCTCGGGTGCTCCGAAGAGGTCATCCAATGGTCATCGATGCAGGACTTCGGCCAGCAGTGGCCAGTACCGTTTCCGGTGATGCCGGAGCCAGGGTTTTCTTACGCCAGAAACCGTGGCTCGTAGATCTTATCGATTGCAGTGATGAATCTACCGGTGAGGACGTAGACACCGTGGAGCAGATGTATCGCCTCCTGTAGGACGATGCCCCGCAGCCTGCACCCCACCTATTTCTCGTGGGTCTCAAAAGCACGTTTAGGTTGATTCTCTCAACAGAAGGACGTTCCACTATGGCTTTCCTATTCCGGATGGATCGACTACGTACGGCACTATTTGGCAGCGGACAGACAGAATGTGCCGAATGCAAGCACCCCTCTCGCGACGACCAATGGACTTGGCTGGGAAGAATGACCGACCTGCCGCCTTCCGGTCTTGGTCTCTGCCAGGCAGCGGACACAAAGGGCGGAAGGTGTCTTTGCGTGAATAAAAGCCATTGCCGGTGACGGGCCAAAATTGAACCTTTCCTACGGCTTGGAGTTAACCTCAGCGACTTAGGAGTTTCATCGGTAGACCTAATATGTGTCTAGGAAGTCCAGTGCCTCCGATGCTCGATATGAGCAGTTGGTGAAACTGTGCATGGCAATCGCGCAGCGTGCCGGTTGTGGACATCAGCCATATATCGGGCAATGTGTGGCGCTACGGGACACGGTGGACGTTCCGGAAGTGGCGGCGGATGATCCAGGAGGGTGACCTCGACCGAATCTGATTCCACGAGAGCATGGGAACATGGCCCGCACGAATGGCGAGTGGTCCGCGTTAGAAAGGGCTGACTGTGACAGGTTTGGAAGCTGCGGAATGCGTTGTTTCCCATCCAGGTGGTGAAGCTTAGTCCGGGGCCGGCGCGTCGGGTTCGTGAGGTCGAGGAGACGCTGGGACTGCTGTTGCGCTGCAGCCCTGTCCACATATTTCCCAGGGTCAGCCGTCGCCCTTCGAGCAGGTGAAATGGTTCAGCCTTCGCATTCGGTGCAATACTTGTTTCCGTCCCTTTCCTTGGCGAGCTGGCTGCGGTGGTGGACAAGGAAACAGGACATAAACGTGAATTCGTCAGACTGGATCGGAATGACCTGGACCAGCAGTTCTTCGTTGGAAAGGTCAGCGCCGGGCAGTTAGAAAGCCTCGGCGAGATCGGTCTCATCGATGTCGATGACGGCCCCTTTCGGGGCGACACTGGCCACCCGTTACCGCCAACGACCATGCATCCTTCGTCCCGGCCCCGCCAATGGACTGGATCGCTGACCCGGTTGGGGATCGGCTTACGGACGAGGTTCCCCTAGGGGGCGACGTCAAGCTTGGTGTTGCTGTGTTTGGAATGGAACCGTTAGGTCCGGGGCATGAATTGGACTTGGATGTGCTTGAGCTCAGTGCGGGGAAGCACAGCGGTCACCACGCCGCCGCCTGCCAGTTGGGCTCCGATACCGTAGACGAACGGGTCCGTATCGACCTCTGCACCGGGCATATCGACTCCGTTGATGACGGTCCTGGCCTGGCTGTTGACCATCCGGCCGGTAACTGTGGGGGCGTGCTGGTCCCACGGGTTGCTGCCCGGCCAGAGCTCTTGCCGATATTGGTTCATGAGGATGTGGTTGACATGGTCAACCAACAGGCTTCGAACCGAAGAACGCTCGGATGGATCACGGTGCCAGGTGGTTCGCACGGCCTCCTCAAGTTGCGGGTAACGCAGGCGCTCCACGTACTCGATCAGCCAAGGGGGCCGCGGCCATGGCGGAACTTCCTCGATCGATCTGCGTGTCTTCTCGTTGAGGTCCGCGAGGTTTACCGGGTCTGAGTGGTCATCCGGGTTTCGCCAGAGCGTATAGGTGATGCTCGCCGTCATCTCGTTGTACCCACGATCATCTTGGCCATAGGTCACACCAACGCTGTCGGTGTCCTCCAACGATGGTTGAGGCGCGAGCCCCATCACCGGAATGGGCATCAGCTTCAGGCGCTCGGCCCGTCCGGCCCGCGGGTCAGGAGCGTCTGAGGGGAGAATTCCGGCCACTCGCATACCTCGACGATGAACCACACGAGGGCGCCTGTAAATGGGAATTGGGTTTGGTACAACACCAAGCACGAACACTCCGGCATCGCCCTGTTCTCCTCAGCGCAAGTCCACGACGGCACATGGAAAAGCATTCGGAAGGAACGCGACCAAACCCTGCAACGCTACTACGACCCGTACCCGCACAGATTCCGAGACCGACCCACCACACCAGCACCGCAAACCTACGTAGGAATCAACCTTCCCGAACCAAACAAACAACCAGCCCACTGACTCCACACAGCTTGAAGGCCTGCGATATGCCCCCATCTCGCATCAGAGGCCGATGGTGCTTTCGCCAGCTTTCTCTCCACGTCCCAACGGCCCAAGATCGTACACCTGTTGCTGTGGGCCGGAGCAGCGGGCTGCCGTCACTGGTGGTAAGGCGAAGAAGGGAACATCTGAGCGGTAAACTGTGGGAAGGGCGTCACCTCCGACGCCAAGAACGTCCGCAGCGTCCGCGACATCCACCGCGGTCAAAACCGATTTTTGTGCGGCGGCGCCGACACGTTTGACACATCGACGACCAGCGAAAAACAAGACCGCCTAATTGCACACCCTCACTTCTCGATTTCGCTTGCACAAGTAGTCCTAAGAACACCGACGGGATGAGGCGGGTTCTGGGGAAGCCATTGTCCGTGACAGCAGCACCGCTAACTTGCTTTCGTTGGCTGCTCAATCCGTTTCCGGCAAGTTGCAGAATCTGCAGGGGTGCTCTTCGCAACCAGAACCGGCAGGTTCAAGGGCAAGACGCGGGTGCTGTCCTGGGGTGAGGGTGCGTAAGCGGGGATCTAAAGTGTGCCCGTCCGGAACGGCGGCTGTCATCATGGGGTAACCTTTCTGTTCCTCGAGGCCACGCGTTGGTGGACGAGGGTGTTGAGGGACAAAGGGAGCTCGACTGCTGATACGGAAGGCTCCTATGTAAGAGCAGGGATAACCGGAGCAGGAACCGGGGCGAGTCGCGTCAGCCGATTTTGCTGCTCACAGGTGCACTCAACAACAAGCCCTGTTCTTCGACATTAGACGTTCGGGAAGCGGCAGTCATGATAGGGAAAGCCAAAAACAAGAAACCCTTTTGTCTGATTCCTTGGATCGCAAGTAGAACCTGCTCTTTGGAAGACGCCCTTCGCAGGGTGTATGAGCGGTGCCCTTGACAATGTCCGTCACTACGACAGCCTGGAACGAGGAACTCGTGAATGACGGAAGTCTTCAGTCGGATCTGTCCGAGAAGGAGGGCCAGGCTTGAAACGCAAGCCAGAAGGCAGACAGATCCGCTGACGACGCGATATCCCGCCCGGTGATCTCTTTGATCCGGGTGAGTCTATAGGACAAGGTCTGCCGGTGGATGCCAAGAGCGGCTGCCGTTTCATTCCAGCGACGGTCATTGGCAAGGAAAGCAAACAGCGTTTCACGCAGAACAGTTATTTTAGGATCCGTACCCGCGAGTCTACCTAATACCTGTTGGACTATGGCCGAGGCTTCCTTTCTAGAGCGGGTTAGTAGCGATACCGGGACCCCGGTGAAGTCCGTCCATAGACCGTTCGTCCCACCAGATGAAAAGATCTTTGCGGCTTCATCCGCAGCAGCTTTAGCATCCCGCAAGTCGAGGTAGGTTGACGATACCCCGGCCCGGACGTCGAGGCCGTGGAGCAAGTTCCGGACGTCATTTCGACTCTGCTCAGGCATCAGGATAAAAAACGAGCTGCTTCCGGGCCCGGCCAGAACTGGCAGTGACTTGATGGACGCGGCCCGGGCTACCTTTTCGCTATCTTCCAATGCCACTGCAACGAATTGATAGCCTGACGAAGTACCGCTCGGACCCAGAATGCTCCCCAACCCATCAGGGCTACGCCCTTCAAAAATGGACGCAAGCATTTGAGTCGACCGTTCGGAACGGCGGCGAAGTGACCGTAGAAGTTGGCTCAACGCGACATCTATCACCTGCAGGACATGGATTAGCAGGAAGCTGCTCACCTCTTCGCCGGGATATTCGGAAATCATGAGCCTGGAGTCGCTGTCCCCCGGGAGCGCATAGGTACGTTCCCGGACGGACGTGGGCATAAATTCTAGCGGTGCCCCTTCTACAATCGTTAGGCCGGTTTGCACATCGAAGACGCTGAGACCCGCCCTTAGAAGAGCCTGTAAGTCGTTCATCATCCGTAACGGGTCAGTACGGGCGTACGTGGACAACTGATAGAGCTTGCTCAGCTTGAGTACTTGCATGGTTTGGGTGGTTGCGGTAGCAGCGGCAACTGTTCTCCCAATTGCTGCGAAGGGAGTGGCCTGGTTCGTGAGAAGTACAGGAAAAGAACGTCTGTCTGCTTCTTCGTATAGTTCCCGAGTGAGTGGGGGGAGGCTGTTGTGATCCCCCAAGGCAACACCGGAAAGGCCGGCCTCGTCGAGTTTGACAATGAAGTTCCGTTGTTCCACGGCACTATGCGGAACACACAGGCCCACTGTCATGAGTAACTCGTGCGGACCAAGCCAGCGGTCGGGATCACTCAACTCGCAGCTGTGCGCCCATAGAACCTGCCGGTCAAGGCCGCCGGCGCCAGAAAGTACCTTCATACCCAGGCTTTGAGCGGTAACGAGGTCCCTGACCGTCAGCACTTGCTGTTCCATACGGGCATCTTAGTACTCGTGTATGAGGTAACTCTCTAGTACGCCAACACGAATATTTCGCAAACTTTGGTCTTTTGTCGAGTTTTGGCTCACGGAACGGATGCGTAAGGTGTGTCACACGCAGGCAGCCATGACCCTTAGGGAGCTTTGTAGGCACCGTGCACTGACCTGACACCGGCCACACAAGTATTCCCACAGCATCGGAGCGTGGCCGTCATTTGTGAGACCAGCTCGACTCAACCCCTCCCGCTGGTATCGAACGCTGTTAGAAGGCTAAACAGCTTGAACAGCCGAAAACATTGCTGGCGAACTGGCTCGGTGAGCATACAAGACTGAATTGGTCGCAACCACAATCCGAACCCAAGTCGCCATCTGGTAGGTGCAAGGGCGCATCTTCCCAACCGACTTCTTCGACAGGTTCGAAGAAGCCGCTTAAGCGTCGTGGTCGTGTGACCGCGACTCACCTGAAAGGCGTACACCTTTGCAATCTTCTTCTTCTGATATCACAGGAACATCGGCGGACGGTGGCCAAGCACCACCTCCTCAAGATATAGCCCATGCAGATCTACAGTTGGGACACCTCACCGGCCCGCAGGTGATGGGGCTTTCAATATCTTCTTTTATTCCCGCCGTCGGTCTTTCAGCAGTCCCCGCTTTCCTCGCCGCCTACACAGGGCGTTCGTCGTGGCTGGCTATGGCTGCCTCCGTTGTGGCATTCACCATCATTGGGTTATTCGTTACTGCGTTCGCCCGACGGTTTATAGGAACTGGGTCGCTCTACTCCTATATTCGGCACGTGTTTGGCTCGTGGAGCCCGCTCGTCATCGCGGCGGCGATGGTCCCAGGTTACATCGTTGTAGTCATGGTCCTAGTCGTCTCACTGGGTCTCTATGTCGGAAGTTTCCTCATGTCCGTGGGCGTTTCTAGCGCAGCAGGACCAGAGATACAACTGGTAATTTACGTCTTAGCGGCGCTGGTAGCTATGGGGATCGCCTATCGAGGATTGGACGTATCAGTCCGTTCCAGCGTCATCCTCACGGTCGTTTCTGTGCCCGTTATGTTGGTCATTACCGTGGCAACGGCATTCGGCGGAAATGTTGACCTGGCGAGCCAGCTTAGTCTCAGCGACTTCACCTTCAACAGTTTCCTGCAAGGTCTAGCAATAGGCTCGACGTTCTTCATCGGTTTCGAAAGCAGCGCGGCCCTTGGCGCAGAAACCAGAAACCCTACCCGCGCGATTCCTCGGGCAATCATGGTGATCCCCGTCGTCCTCGGTATGGCCTTCCTTGCTGCCACAGTTATCCAGGTGCCGACTCTTGTCGATTCTGCTGACCAGCTTGCCCTTGGTGTCTCACCGAATGCGGTGCTTGCTGAAGCAGCAGGGGTAGGTTTTCTATCGAACATCAGCGACCTGGTTCTGGCTGCTGCCGTCTTTGCCAGCCTGATTGGATTCTTCAACTACGGGTCGCGAGTCGTTGTCAGCGCGGCTTCTGACGGCCTCCTGCCTTCTGCCTTAACCAAAGTCAGCAAGCGTTACAAGAGTCCGCTGGCAGCCATTGCCTTCCTTGGAGTTCCCTCGCTCGTTGGCCCCCCTGTAATGCTCTGGCTGACATCATCCACCCCCCTGGAAATTTACGGATACATTGCCACCCTGTTGGTCTACTTCTGGGTAATTCCATACTTCCTCATCTGCATCGGCGGTGCGGTGTTGCTAAATCGCCTCAGTCCGCGGAAATCGGTTCTGGTAAACATAGGCGCTGCTCTGGCGTCGGCAACTGTTCTGTGGCTCTATGTAAACGGAATCTTGTACCCAGCGCCGGGGCCCCTGAGCGCATTACCCTATGTAATGATCGGAACAGTCGCGGTGTTCCTCGTCGGCTTTGTGGCATCTGTCCGCAGCAAAAGGAGGACCTCGATTTCCGCCTAGGGCGCATTGCATGATCTCCCTAGGAGTCAAGGCGCAGGTTGCATAAACTGCACCGGCGAGTAGCGCCCGCTCCCAAATAGCGCGCAATTAGGAGGCTCCCGTCCAACCCCGGCCGGGAGCCTCCTGCTACCACAATGAACCTTCTAAAAGAGACCCACGAGGACAGTGAGCTGAAGGGAGCCATGCTTCGTTCCCCGCATCTGTCCGAACAGATGCGGGGAACATCCAACAAGGACCCATTGTGAAATTGGGAACTTCACCGGGGCTGAATCCAACGGGCCGTTGAAGGTGGGTGGTACCCGCTGAGTTTGGGCCCGGGAAGCAGCAGCACGTCGACAGGTACTGATTGAGCAAGCCATGTGACAGCGGTTGAGGGTCTAAGACCAGCACGATGTAGGCGGTCCATGAGCTTGAGGCCAGGCCTCCTTTTTGCCGAGCTGATCACCTGGGTATAGCTGCCAGCGATGCCACCTCCGGTCGCTGGCTTCATGCATTTCTTCCGGCGCTGGCGCGAAGGTGAGGGGCAGTGGCAAAACGACTCGCTCGAAGGTTTTGCGTCCCCAGCCCAGGCCACGCTCCGCTCGGCAGGCTGCAACGCAAGCCGCCCCACCACTGGACGTATCAAAGTCGCAGTTTAGACCTTAGTACCAAAACCATGGTCTTTTCAGACAAACACCGCATGGAAGGGGCCCGTTCTGGCGCGTATGGTCAACACACGATGCAGGTGCAGCTGGCAGGCGTAGGCCTATCTATAGGCACTGCCCGAACCGTCCCTCCTCGCAAGGGCACCCCACGTACGAACCTCCCCCCTAGGAGCCCCATGGAAAACGCCCAATTCCGCCAAGTAATTCTTTCACTCAGCTGCAGAGACAGGATTGGAATCGTTCACGCTGTCTCAGGCTTCTTGGTATCCCATGGCTGCAATATTCTTGCCAGTCAGCAGTTCGACGATGCCGCGGAACGCAGATTCTTCATGCGCGTGCACATCTCCTGCCCAGCAACTGTATCCATTGGCGATCTGAAAAGCGCGTTTCTAGCGGTGGCCTCCACATACGAGATGGAGTGGACCTTGGTCGACGCCTCTGATCGACCCAAGGTTGCACTGCTGGTTTCCAAAGCCGAGCATTGCCTCAACGACCTGCTCTTCCGTTGGCGCTCAGGACAACTCAAAGTGGATTTTCCATTCATCGCCTCGAACCATGCGACTCTTCAGCCAGTTGCAGATGCCCATGGAATCCCCTTCTTTCACATTCCGGTAACGCCGGAAACCAAGCAGGAAGCAGAGGAACATCTGCTGGCTCTCCTTGCAGAACATGAAGTGGAACTGACCGTTCTAGCCCGGTATATGCAGGTCCTTAGCGACAATCTTTGCCGCGAACTTGCTGGCAAGGCCATCAATATCCACCACTCATTCCTTCCAGGGTTTAAGGGCGCCAAACCCTACCACCAAGCATTTGACCGCGGGGTGAAACTCGTTGGGGCGACAGCACACTACGTCACCGCCGAACTGGACGAAGGACCAATCATCGAACAGGAAGTTCTTCGAGTTGGACATGACTACAGTCCAGCTCAACTCGCAGTGGCAGGGCAGGATGCTGAGCGACTTGCACTGTCCCGTGCCGTTCAATGGCACGCGGAACAGCGGATCCTGCTGAACGGCCACCGCACCGTCGTCTTCAACTAAGCACAACTACCCTTGCCCAGAGTCGTACATCGACCTGAGTAGAAATGAGACCCTGATGGACAGGCTTGTCGACCGCGACATAAGCGCCAGCATGTTTACAGCTACTTCCCATGACCCGTTGCCGACCCACGTCCGTACAGTCGTGGTCGGTGGCGGCATTATCGGTGCCAGCATCGCCTACCACCTTTCAGCTGCGGGTGAGAACGACACCCTACTTTTGGAGAGCAACGTCCTGGGCAGCGGCACCTCTTGGCACGCCGCAGGCTTGGTCACTGGAGCGCGCGGGACCACGACTATGACAAAGCTGGCCAAGTACGGCTTGGACTTTTATAGCCGGCTCGAGCAGATGTCCGGGCTGGACGTCTCATTTCAGCGTTGCGGGTCCCTCAGTGTTGCGCGAACCGCCGGTCGCGTTGACGAGCTTCTTTATGCAAAGGACGTGGCCGACCAGCAGGGCGTAAGAACTGAATGGCTAACTGAGGACCGATACAAGGAATTGTGGCCTCTCGCAACCTACTCAGGGGTTGCCGGAGCGCTCCTGCTGCCTGACGATGGTCACATCAACCCGGGTCACGCAACAGTGGCTCTCGCTAAACTCGCCCATAGCCTTGGGACCCAAATACGCGAAAACGTTGCCGTACACAAGGTACTTCGTCAGGGCGATCTCGTCGTCGGCGTACTCACGGATCAAGGAATCGTGCACTGCGATCGGGTGATTTTGGCGTGCGGTTTGTGGACTCGTGATCTCGCGGCCACCGCCGGGGTGAAGGTCCCCTTGTACGCCGCCGAACACATCCACGTCCGATCTGCAGAAATTGACGGGGCTGTCCCTGAGCTGCCCGTATATAGGGATCTAGACAACAGCTACTACATCCGTCACGAGGCCGGGAGGCTCTTGGTTGGCGCATTCGAGCCTGACGGGCTTCCACGCCCCGTTGAGGAGATTCCCTCCAACGGCTTCGCCGAGTTCGGACCGGAGTGGGAACACTTCGCTCCGATCAGAGCGAAGGCCGAAGGGGTAGTGCCTGCACTTGCTTCGGCGGGATTCGACCGATTCCTGAACGCTCCCGAAAGCTTCACCCCAGACGCCAACTTTGCCGTGGGTGAAACCTCCGAACTTTCCAATCTCTTCGTGGCAGCAGGCTTCAATTCTCAGGGGATTATCTTTGCTCCCGGCATAGGTAAGGAGCTGGCGGAGTGGGTCATTTCAGGTACGCCCGGTTTTGACTCATCCGCGGTGGACGTGCAGCGCTTTTCGGGACACCAAAACAACCGAAACTATCTCAAGGCCCGAACTAAGGAGGGCCTTGGTCGACTTTATGCAATGCACTGGCCGAACTTGCAGATGGAAACTGGCCGCAACGTCCGTCGAACGCCCCTTCACGCGCGCCTCGCTGAGCTCGGGGCCTGCTTTGGTGAAGTTAACGGTGGGGAGCGGGCAAACTGGTACGGGGCCCCGGGAACCTCTCCCACCTACGACTACAGCTATGGACGCCCGAACTGGTTCGACCGTGTCGCCGAAGAACATAAAGCGGCGCGTGAGGGAGTGGTCCTTTTCGATCTGAGTCCTTTTGCAAAATTCGAAGTTGCTGGTCCTGATGCTCTTGAGGTGTGTCAGATGGCCGCAACAGCAGACATCGACGTCGAGACCGATAAAGCGGTCTATACCCTCTTCTTAAATGACCGAGCGGGGATCGAACTAGACGGAACCATCACTCGTCTTGGCCTTGACCGGTTCTTGGTCGTTACCCCGTCATTTACCCAGCAAAAGACGGCAGCATACCTCAAACGAATCGCTCGGGGTAAAGCGGCCGCGGTATTTGACTGCACGGCGGCTCTGGCCACAATCGGAGTCATGGGACCGAAAAGCCGAGAACTTCTTAGCAGGATTTCGCCGGAAGACTGGTCCGACGAAGCACAGAGATACACCCACGGACGCATGGTAGAGATTGCAGACGGCTATGCGTACAGTTTGCGCGTGAGCTTCGTAGGCGAATTGGGCTACGAGTTGTACCCAAGTGCCGACATGGCAGTCAACGTCCTGGACGCGCTGTGGGAAGCAGGGCAGGATCTTGGACTCAAATTGGCCGGATACCACGCCTTGGATTCACTGCGCAGCGAGAAGGGATTCAGGCACCTGGGTCACGACATCGGGCCCATTGACGATCCCTATTCGGCAGGCCTTCGTTTCACTATCTCGATGGACAAACCGGGAGGCTTCCTAGGCAAAGACGCCCTCCTCAAGCTCGACCCCACAGCGCCCGATCATCGAACGGTGTATGTAGCACTGGAAGACCCCGATCCGGTGTTCGTACATGACGAGACCGTATACTGTAACGGCCTTCCAGTCGGACGCATGACGAGCGGCAGCTATGGCCACACGCTGGGACGCGCAGTCGGAATTGCCGCTCTTGAACCTGATGCAGATCTCTCCGGTGACTTCGAGGTCCAGTGCAAGGGACGGCTTTACCCCGCGAAGGTCTCCCGGCGGCCGTTCTACGATCCAAAGGGCGAACGGCTCCGCGGTTAGGAGCGACATCCCCCTCGACCCCCCTTGGCCCAGATATCGCATGGTTCGGCCTCTGGACAGATGAAAGCCTCACGGGACCACTACAAAGGAAGGCCTATGGCCAAGAACGTCATGCACGAACCGAACCCGTTGGAGAACGTCGGCAACATCCTGGACGGCAGGGCAACCGCTCGTGCCGTGAAAACCGAACTCGCGGGTCGAATTGCAGCATTGAAGGACCATGGCAAGACGGTTGGCTTGGGAACGATCCTCGTTGGTGATGATCCTGCAAGCCATTCCTATGTAGCGGGGAAGCATAGAGACTGTGCGGAAGTGGGGATTGAATCCATTCGTCGGGACTTACCGTCGACAATCTCTCAGAGGGAATTAGAGAGCGTTCTTGATGAGCTGAATAAAGATGCCAGAACCACAGGCTACATAGTCCAGCTACCACTGCCCCCACATATCGACCAAAATGCTGTCTTGGAAAAAATTTCCCCTCAAAAGGATGCAGACGGACTACATCCGATCAACCTTGGAAAGCTTGCACTCAACGTTAGCGGCGACCTCACCTCTCCTCTACCATGCACTCCAAACGCCATCGTGGAGCTCTTATCCCGACACGGGATCGCTCTCAACGGTTTGGAAGTGCTTGTCATCGGTCGAGGAGTGACAGTGGGCCGGCCCCTGGGGCTACTGCTTACACGGCGCGCTATCAACGCAACCGTCACTTCAGCGCATACCGGTTCGGCTGATCTCCCCAAGCTGCTAAAGCGCGCAGATGTTGTCGTGGCCGCTGCCGGTGTACCGGGGATCGTGCAAGGTAAACACCTGAAGCCGGGGTCAATAGTCTTAGACGTAGGAGTGTCACGGATCCTTGACGCCAGCACCGGCAAAGCCGCCCTTCAAGGAGACGTCGATGCCGACACTATGCAGGTCGCCGCCTGGATCTCACCCAACCCCGGCGGTGTTGGTCCTATGACCCGGGCGATGCTTCTTGTAAACGTCGTTGAGGCGGCCGAACGGGATCTTTCGTATGCGTAGAAACGCCCCGCCAGGACCACCCTTC
Source organism: Paenarthrobacter sp. AR 02 (assembly GCF_021538675.1). Lineage (GTDB taxonomy): Bacteria > Actinomycetota > Actinomycetes > Actinomycetales > Micrococcaceae > Arthrobacter. The sequence continues at coordinate 85,065 of NZ_JAJUKH010000010.1, read as the reverse complement.
GTTTGCAGACCAGGTATGGAAGGAGGGCATTAACCATCTGGCCCCTTCTTTTACTGGCGATCGCTGCGGAAGTAGCAGCTACCAGTCTGCTCCCTCAAACAAACGGATTCAGGAAACTCAAGCCGACTGTGGCAGTCGCCTGCCTATACACGGTTGCCTTCGCCCTCTTGGCTCAGATCCTCAAGTTCACCGACATCGGAATTGCTTACGCACTTTGGGCCGGCCTGGGAACTGCGTCTGTAGCAGTTATTGGCGTCCTGTTCAGAAACGAACGCTTCAGCTGGAAACATGCCATCGGACTGGCTCTTGTGGTCACGGGCGTGGTCACCCTCAACCTCCAAGCCGGTCAATGACTCAAACTCTGCCTCCCGAGTTCAGACCATGAAGGCTGATAATCGGGGGCATGAGTAGCTATGCACGACGAACTCCAGTCAGGACGGTCTTGAACTTTTGCACAGCGATTCGGCAGATCATCACAGGAGAGGCAGGAAGCGTGGCGGCTGACAAAGGTAACAGGGGGCAGAAACGTGCGCCGTTACTTCATAGACATCGCCTTCATGCTTGGTTGTATCTTGGAAGTGCCATAACCACCGAGGTGACTGGCACAGTAATTCTCGACTTTTCCGAGGGCTTTCAACTCCCGGCACAGACAACCGCGGCCATGGCACTATACGCCTTTTCCTTCTTTCTGCTAACCCGCGCGCTTAGGGCAGTACCACTAGGCGTCGCTTATGCTACGTGGTCTGGTCTAGGCACAGTAGCCGTTGCCTTTGCTGGCGCGATTATCCACGGAGAGGCAGTCACTTTGGGAAGGATAACAGCCATTACTGCAGTGATCGGGGGCATCGTTATATTGAACCTTGCCACCACGCGCCAACACTCGGCACGACGCAAAGACGTCTAAGAGGTTGGGTACAGCCGATGTTCCGCGTCTTCTCATAGCTCGGGAGAGCCGGCGCTCGGCGAACTCAAGGAAGTCGGGCTAGGTGACGAAGCACATCGGACTATCCGGGCCGCTTGAAGAACGGCGCCAAGGGTCAGATCATGGACTTGCGAAGGATTGTGCCTGACCCCTCTCGGAAGGGGTCCTTTATTTGCAGTATTTAGACGACTGTGCTGGTCAACGTACCAATTCCCTCGAGACTGATTTGTACGCAGTCTCCGGGGTTAACAGCTGCGAAGGTACCCGGCGCCCCCGTCATCACGATGTCACCAGGCTTCAGAGTCGTCCAGCGAGCGACATACACCAGGCAGTCCACGACGCTCGTGGGTAGATTGAATGTCCCGGAATTGGCCCTAACCTCGCCGTTCACTCGCACGGTGATGTTGACCTTTTCAGGATCCCTAATGTCGGTCTCAATCCAAGGTCCAAGAGGTGTGTAATTGATACCGGCTTTGGCTTGGAAGAGTTTTTCGTCGATAAGTCCTTGGTCGGCGTTCGTGACATCATTCGCGATCGTGTACCCCAGCGCATGGTCCATCGCCTCTTCCGTGGTGAGACCGGCAGCGCGTTTACGAATAACAACTGCCAACTCGCCCTCCACGTGGACTGCCCCAGCGTCCCGAGCCGTCTTTATCTGATCACCCGGTTGGCCAGGGTATGTACGGATTTGTGCCATGCCTGTACGGGAAGCGGATGCTTATTGGTAGGGCGGTTATGGCTCATTCCTATGAGGACGGACGGACGTACCGGGGCGAGTAGCTTCGCACCATCCGCCGGTGTGACTTGCCCAGTGAAGGATATGACTTCGGCAAAGGGGTCTTCCAGATGGTGCCACTCACCGTTCCGAAATACTGCATGCCGTGGGCCTGCGCTCGTTTGTATCCTAGCAAGTCGCATTATTCACTGGTTCAGACGGCATGTAAGCCCCTACCAGTCGTTCAGTTCTCGTAGGGATCGGCGATGCCGATGTATTGGGTGGTGGTGTATTCGGCGATACCTTCGGACCCGCCTTCGCGGCCTAGCCCTGATTGTTTAACGCCACCAAAGGGGGCGGCGGCGTTGGAGATGATGCCCGCGTTGAAGCCAACCATGCCAAACTCGATCTGCTCCGCCACCCGCAGGAGCCGGTTAAAGTCGCGGCTGTAAAGGTAGGCCGCGAGCCCGTATTCCGAGGCGTTAGCCAGTTTGATTGCGTCCTGTTCAGTAGTGAAGGTGGTGACAGGAGCGACGGGTCCGAAGATTTCCTGGCCGAGGATCGCCGCATTGTTGGGAACGTCGGCGAGGACGGTGGGCTGATAGAAGTAGCCTGGCCCGTCCACGGGGGCCCCGCCGGTGACAGCGACAGCGCCGGCGTCCACCGCAGCAGTGACTAGGGCATGGATGTCGTCGCGAGCACCGTTATTGATCAGCGGGCCGACCTGACTGGCAGGGTCCGTACCTCGGCCGGTGGAGAGGGCACCCATCGCGGCTGCGAACTTCCGGGTGAATTCCTGCGCCACGGATTCTTGAACGAGGAACCGGTTGGCTGCTGTGCAGGCCTCGCCCATGTTCCGCATCTTGGCCGCCATTGCCCCTTCTACAGCTTTGTCCAGGTCTGCATCTTCGAACACGACGAACGGAGCATTTCCACCCAATTCCATGGAAGTCCGCAGGACATGTCGGGAAGCGTCTGACATCAGGCGCTTGCCGACCGGAGTGGACCCTGTGAAGGAAACCTTACGCAGCCGGGAATCTTTCAGGAGTGGCCCGGATATCCCCGACGCCGAGGAGGAAGAAACGACATTGAGAACTCCTGCAGGAAGGCCGGCCTCCATCATCGTTTGGGCAAATAGCTGCGAAGTTAGCGGCGTCAGCTTTGCTGGTTTAAGAACCATCGTGCAACCAGCGGCGACCGCGGGAGCAACCTTGCGAGTAGCCATGGCCAACGGGAAATTCCACGGCGTTATCAGCAGGCAGGGACCTACGGGTTTGTGCTGGACCAGGATCTTGTTCTTACCTTCGGGGGTGGTGAGGTATCGGCCGTAGTCCCGAACAGTTTCTTCCGAGAACCAACGCAGAAACTCGGCGCCGTAGGCAACCTCGCCCCGGGCTTCAGCCAATGGCTTGCCCATCTCCAACGTCATCAAAAGCGCGAAGTCCTCCGATCGCGCTGTTACCAGGTCGAAGGCACGGCGCAAAATCTCGGCTCGCACCCGCGGAGCGGTCCGCGCCCACGAGGTCTGCGCCGCGCAAGCAGCCTCCAGAGCGGCGACGGCATCTTCGCTAGTGGCCGAAGCTAGAGTAGCGAGCACCTCCCCCGTAGCAGGATCACGCACATCAAACGTTCCGCCGTCTGATGCATCCCGCCACTGGCCGCCAACAAGCAAGCCGGTGGGCACAGACGCGAGCAGAGGGGCCTCGCGCTCTAGGGGAGCGGCGGGGAACACAGCCGATTCAACTGTCATTTGTAGTCCTCAGAAGATTGTTTTGTAAGCGACTGATTGTGGTGGGTGGGCACATTGGGGGTGAGTAAGTTTCCGCTAAGGAAAGCGCAAGACGCGGACCATGGTGAGACAAAGTTGTGACGGTAGGCGTCGCATGAGTGCCGGCGAAATTGACTCTTATGTTAGGAGCACGGAGTCCAACATTAGATATTCGGTCGACATCCAACATTGCTTCTCCAGAGATCGCGCTCCACTGTCGTCCCTGGGGATATGTCCGGCGAAAGGCGGACACTGAACGTTCTTTGGTCGTGACGCGTGACAACAATTCCATGGGTTGACGTCCGTAACGCATGCGCCATTGCCTCGGTGACCACGGCGGTGAGTCGTTCATCCACCTCGCAGCGGTGATCAACTGTGATGACCTTGCTAAATATGCCCGTGTGCTGTGGCATGCCGGTGGCTCCTTCCGAGGCGGTGCGCGAGTCTCTACCGCGCTATGTTTCAGACATAAAAGTGCTCTGTTGCTTCGAAGCGAACGCAAAGGCGGTTACGGTCTCACGTCTAAGCAGTCAGTATGAAGCGCCCCGCGGTGGTCCCAAACAGTTCTAGAGGATGATTTCTGTACTAATTCCGTACTTGAGTCCGAAAATGAACCCGGCTATGAAACCGGGAAAATCCTCCACGAGGTCAGGCTGGACGTCTCCAGCGGCCTGTCGCTTGGGGGTAAGCACATCCGGAACTTTCCCTCGCCGAGGCTTTTAGGGCAACAATCCACTCGGCCACGCGCCACCCGGCAGACACCGCAACGACTATTCAGAAGTACAAAAACGAGGACAGATTTATCATACTCGTATGATTTTGTTAGCACTCCTAGCGACCTAATCTGGGGTGGGAACAGCGTCTTCTACTGTCTTCGCCCCTGAACAAAACGAAACGGAGGTGGCTGTGTGGGCCGCATAGGAATTCTTGGTGCCGGCTTGGCTGGCCTTGCAGCTGCTACAAAACTCGCCGAAGCCGGTGAAAACGTCACGGTATTCGAAGCCCGCAACCGCCCCGGTGGTCGTGTGTGGTCCGAAACGCTTGACACACCAAAAGGCAGCTATGTGATAGAACGAGGTGCAGAATTCGTTCTAGATGGCTACACCTCCATGCGGCGGCTGCTTTCCCAGTTTGGGCTTAGCTTGGTTGACACTGGCATGAGCTATTACGTTCGGGAACCCGGCGACACGACTGGAATCACTTGTGATGACATTATCCGTACCGGACGGGAAGCACTGGAATTAGCCAGTGGCAGTGGCCTTCAGGGGACCGCCGAAGAGTTGCTTGCCAAGTTGCCCGACGAACCGGAACTGGTCGACGCCCTTCGTGCCCGAATCGAAATCTCTACGGCTGTGAGCGCATCAGAGGTCACGGCGAGATCCTTACAACATATCGCCTCGTTCGAACCCAAACCCAGCTGGCGGGTGGCTGGCGGCAATCAGCGGCTGCCCGACGCGATGGCAGCTGCACTTGGTTCTGCTGTTCGTTACGGCGAAACCGTGAGGGCGGTTGAAAACATTCGTGACGGCGGTGTTCTTGTTACCACCGACACCGACACGTCCGTTTTCGACACCGTCGTTGTTGCTCTTCCGTTGGCTGTAATCCGTGACTCGCAACTGAACCTTCCGACAACCGAGGCACGTGACGCAGCCCTAAAGCACGTTCTTCAAGGACATGCGGCAAAACTACACCTCCCATTGGAAACCCAGCCCGCCACAAGTGCTGTCATGTCCGTCGAAGGCCGCTACTGGACCTGGACAGCCACGGACGAATCCGGGGCCGTGGCCCCGGTGCTGAACGCCTTCATGGGCTCACCATCAGCCATTACCCGTGCCAGCCTTAAACAGCGCCCAGCGGAATGGGTTGCCAAAGCACGAGCACTTCGCACGGATCTCGCCATCCCACAGGACGCTGCCGCGCTGACCACTGTATGGTCCGAGGACCAACTGGCAGGTGGCGCTTACGCCGCCCATGCCCCAGGCGTAACGGCAGCGGGGACAGCTCTTTTGGAAAAGCCGGTAGGAGATGTTTTCTGGGCCGGCGAATACAGCGAACCCGAATTTGTAGGCCTAATGGAAGGAGCTATACGCAGCGGCGAGCGAGCCGCCGGACGTGTAATGCAGCGCCTTGAAACTAAGTCTGGTAACTCTGACTCTGAAAGAAGCAAAGCATGAGCACCGTACTTCACGCATCTTCCATACACTGGCCAAAACCGGTTTCGATTACTTCCGAACGAGTCATTCAGGGCACACCCGCCGCGAGTACCCACGTGCTTTTTACGGACGGCAAAACGGAGCTTGGTCTGTGGCGGGTGAGTCCTGGTGAATTTAGTACAGTCCATCAGGGATACGAGGAATTTATTAGCGTGTTAGAAGGAGAAGGTGAACTGATTCATGATGACGGCTCACGCATCACCCTCAAGCCCGGAACAGTCCTAATCCTTGAGAACGGCTGGAGCGGTCGGTGGAGTATCAAAAGCACCCTCATTAAGTCCTACGCAATAGTTCGCCTTTGAACTGAAACGGGACAAGCACCTGTGCCGTAAAAGTTTTCTACCCTTCATCGTAGCGAAAGTCGCTGTATCCATAGCTCTACAAAAGGTCTAGACGTGAACAAGCACTCGTTCCACCTGTTCCGCCCCGGGTTTTGCCATGTGCGGTCAACTAACCATGGTGCGCGCCACCTCCAAGATCGGACACCACTCGGTAACTGCACGTTCGTCGAAAAATTTAGCAAGGCTGCCCTTCCTTCTCAGGCATTGAGGACTCCCGTTGAAAATCGCAATCCCGAAGTACAGGATCTTCTTCCCTGGCTCGGCTGGCTGACCACATAAACCGGCAGCAACGCACAAGTTAGCCTGCGGCCGCCGTAAATCGGAAAAGAAAGGATTGAAACTTTGGCAGCAAAATACAGGATCGGATATTTCGTGGGGAGCTTGGCAACCGGCTCTATCAACCGGGTTCTCTCGCAAGCTTTGATAAATCTTGCACCAGAGGACCTCGAGTTCAGCGAAATTCCGATTAGGGATCTCCCGCTTTATAGCTATGACTACGACGCGGATTTCCCGCCGGAAGGCCGGGCGCTCAAGCGTGCCATTGAAGCGTCGGACGGTATTCTCTTCGTGTCTCCCGAGTACAACCGTTCCATTCCGGGTGCCCTTAAAAACGCTATCGACTGGGGCTCTCGTCCTTGGGGATCGAATTCGTTCGCCCGTAAACCCACCGGCATCATCGGGACCTCCCCGGGTAGTATCGGCACCGCCGTGATGCAGTCATCCTTCCGCAGCATCCTTAGCTTCCTAGACGCACCCCAGCTGAATTCGCCTGAAGCATACGTTCACTACGACGCGGACGTGTTTGGGGAAGGGGGCGAAGTCAAGGATGAACGCACCGCGAAATTCCTGCGCCACTACATGGACGAGTACAGCGCCTTCGTTGCCCGAGTCCTAGCAGCCAACACCGCCGGACACATCGGTGATATGGAGCCGGACAGGGAGAAGCTATCCCGCTAAAAAGGACAACGCGCCACGACAGCAAACTGTCCCTGTCGAGGACACCACACTGACGTAACTGTGATGTTGCGGTTGTAGATGGGTCTGTCTGGTCCGCGGCTGCAGAATTTGCGAAAAGTCATAGCTAGGATTGCCACCGAGCGATGGCCCTAACCTTCACGGCTGCAGATGTCGGCAAGGCTAGCAACTCAGCGAAACACCGTGGCAAGGGCAAAAAGCTGCGGAGCAAGGAAACTGCTCACGACCGTTAGTCGGCCGTTGGTCCACGCCGCCGGTGACGCTGATGTCGTCCCAGGTTAGACGTGCGATGTTTTCAGCTTGTTGTCCGAAGACGAGGATGAGGATGGCGGCGGCCCGGTCATGGCCGCAGGCGCAGACCCCGCAGGTGCGTTTTGCCTGCTGATAGCAGTAGCCGCAGACTCCGCCGTCGGGCCAACGCGCAACCGTTTGGTGGTGCTAGCCGCAGCGAACGCAGGGGACCGGCCAGCGAACGGGGTCCTCTTCTTTGCGTGGCCTACTCACCGTCTTCGGGAGCGACGAGTCGGACACGTCGTGCGATCGGGTTTCCTGGTTGGATGCCGAGGTCTTCGCTGCGTTTCGGGGCGTTCGCTGTCGCCGCGGCGCGCATCTCCACGAAAGGTTCGAAAAGGTCGTTCGGGGTGCAGCCCAGGACGTCGCAGAGCACCGCGAATGTCTTTGCCGGAATGCGCTCCGGCGTCGAGGTGACCAGCCTGTAGACCTGGCTTTCGGAGAGGTTGATGCCACGGGATTTCAGGAGCGGCATCAGTTCGGTGGTCTTCCAGAGGTTCTGCTTTGTCATCAGGGCTCGCAGGTTTCCAGCGGTAGCCAATCCGGCGCTGTTCAGGCACCTGGGTCCTCCAAGTTCGCGATGCGGCGTGCAATCATCTGCTGCACGGTTTTCTGCTTGAAGTCCGACGATACCGAGGTATAGAGGCCGGTAGTCGACGCATAGGAGTGGCCAACCTGCGTCTGCACGAAGGCCGCGTCATAACCAGCTTCGACCAGGTGCGTCACGTAGAAATGCCTCGGGCAATGCAGACCCAACTCGTGCGGCAGACCGACGGCATCCCGCGCGGCAGCGAACGCATCACCGAACGAGCCCAGGGACATCCGGGCGCCACGCTCACTGGGCCAAAGCGCCGAGGCCAGGAAATCATCGATGTCCGCGGGGCGCTATTGCCACGGAAATTCACCCGTGAACCGCTGAAAACGCTCCAGCAGCTGGCAACGCTGCTTGATGGTGTCCGTCGTGAGGCCACGGGCAAGCATCTGCGCCCGCCAGCCATCCAGCATGGCCGTAAAAACCCGTTCATCAGCACGGAACAGCCCAATGTCCGGATCCACCAGCCTCCGCGGGACAAAACCCGGAACGACACCACTCACAACGACCCTTAAACCATGGAAACATGCATTAGATGCATGAAACCGACAGTCGCAAGGACCCAAGCGCGAGTTCACGCCAGGACGCCAGCACGTCCGCATTCGACAAAAGCCTGCTTGTCCGGCGGAAACGCCAGATTCGTTGATGGACGGGAGTTCCCGCAGCTACTTCTACTCCCGTACTTTGGATGCCGATAACGGATATTCCGTCAAGCTGTCCTGGGACAGATATCGCAGGCGCCGAATGGGTTCGGGTAGCTAGTTCCAGAGCGGGGAAGTGGCCCAGTTGGTCGGGGCGCCAATGTGTGAAATAGGGAGTAGCTGTACATCTGGGTATGAGCGTAGGACGGCTGGGAGGAGTTGGGTCCGCCCGACGTTGAGGGTCCGGAGCATGTACTGGATGAGGGTGAGTTGGCCGAAGGTGCGGTTCATCTCGTAGCGGGCGTGATCGAGTTCGGGTATGTGGCCGACGCTTGGAAGTTTGGGCTTTATGGCGTGGACCTTGTTAAAAAGTCGTCCGTGGTGGGCGCAGATGTTTCTCAGGACGTTGAGTGATTTCATCCAGGACTCGAGCTGCGGGGCGGTCAGGCCAAACGTGGCCGCGAGATCGTCTTGGGTCTGCCGCGGCGAAAAGCCGTACAGGTAGGTGAGTGCTCCCCAGTCGAGGACTTCAACGGCTGCCCACACAGGAAGGGTTCCCCCGTAGTTGGAATGGTGATGCTTGACGAAGTCTTCCTTCGAATCAGCCAGGCTCTTCTTGTACCGCCGCATCCAGGTGGCATAAGAAGTTCCCTGGCCGGCTCTCGGACCCAGGAGTGCTGGCTTGAGATGGGCGCATTCGTCGATCGTCCCGAGGGCGTGGCCGAGTAGTGCGCGCAAGGCCAGCTCGATCGGTGCGAGGGAGGCAAAGGTCGCTGTTCGCAGACTCGCATCGAGGTTATAGAGCCTGACGACGTCGGTGAACGTCGTTCCGGTGTAGAAGCTGTCCTCACGCCCTGAAGGTCCTTGGCGTCTGAAGGAATACCAATACCCACTCAAGCGGTAGTAGTTCGTGTGCTGCAACTGCTGGATGGCGGCTTCTCTGTCCGCGATGGCCATCCCGCGGGAGGCAAGGAGGTCGACTTGCTCCTCGTAGGTCTTGTAGGCCTTCACGGGTGCGGGCAACTGAGCCTCCTGCTCAGGGAAAGTGAAGACCGGCCCTGGACCTACCGAAGTAGGCGGAACCGGTCGTAGTGCTTCAACTATATCTGTTTTCCGAACGGGTCTCCAACCGAGACAGCCGAGCGCTGACGTCAGAATGATGTGAAGTTTCCTTTGTCTGACAGTGGTCCATGACCTCTCTAGACCCCATCCTGACAATCCCAGGAGGAGCAAACGGGCTCCGGAACCGCCCTCCACGGTCTAAATGCCCCAAGAACTCCTTTGATGACACGCACTAGCGTTGTGCGCTTGATATGTGTGGATCGGGGCTTCGAGAGAAAGTCGGACCCACTTTTTCTGGAGGAGTCGTCCCTCGTCAAACGGCCTACACGTCAGGTTGGGGTGTGCTCTTCAATGACGAGACGGCCTCGGAGCTACACCATCCGGACGCCATGGGTGGGAGCCGCTGGTCGTCGAAGCTTGAGTGCTCAGATCTAGTTTCCCCCCGACACGATCGCTGTCAGTTTCAGATACGGCGAATGTACGTTCCTGGTTGTTGTTCTACAACGCGCCGGCTGTGGGCTCCGTCCTGCATCAGCCACAGTAGAGATCCGTCGGCCATGACAGCTTCGACCCGCCCGCGGTCGGTCACGCTGCCGTGAGTGTGAACTTCGACGTCCTGGTTGGTCAGCACAGTCCAGTCGTCAACAGGCTGCCACGGTGCGAAAGAGTGGGTGTTTGTTTGGTCTTGATTCGGCGTCGTGCTTGTTTGCATGTCGTCCTCGAGCTTCATTGCAGCAGACGCTGAGCAGCTTTGTGACGGGGAGCATAGCGTTCGCGAATAGTGTTTGTCTTTTGAGTGTTAGCCGAACAGGACGGCCGCTTCGTCGTAACGCTTCTGCGGGACGGTCTTGAGCTGACCCAGAGCTTCATGGAAGTTGACGTGCTGGATGTCCGTTCCTTTGAGGGCCACCATGGTGCCCCAGTAGCCTTCAACGACGGAGTCGATGGCCGCCATCCCGAGGCGGGTGGCCAGAACCCGGTCGAAGGCGGACGGAACGCCGCCGCGCTGGATATGGCCCAGGATGGTGGCGCGGGTTTCAATGCCAGTCCGGGCTTCCAGCTCCGGGACGAGCTGCTCGGCGATGCCGCCCAGGCGGGGACGGCCGAAGGTGTCCAGGCCACGCTCGGAATAAGCCCCGTCCATATGTTCGGGAATGAAGCCTTCTGCGACGACCACCAGGGGTGCGCGGCCACGGTGGTGGGCTTCCTTTACCCACTGGGTATTCTGGTCGATGCTGACTTCTTGTTCGGGGATGAGGATGGCGTGGGCGCCAGCCGCCATGCCGGCGTGCAGCGCGATCCAGCCCACGTGGCGGCCCATCACTTCGGCGATCATGCACCGGTGGTGGGACTCGCCGGTGGTCCGCAGCCGGTCGATGGCCTCGGTAGCGATCTGCACGGCGGTGTCGAAACCAAAGGTGTAGTCAGTGGCGTCGAGGTCGTTATCCACGGTCTTCGGAACACCGACGATTTTCAGGCCGACGTCAGTGAGGCGCTTGGCCGCGGCCAGGGTACCTTCACCGCCGATCGCGATCATCGCGTCGATGCCCAGGCGGTCCATGTGGGCCTTGATGACATCCGGGCCGCCGCCGTTGTCGAACGGGTTGGTGCGCGAGGTGCCCAGGATGGTGCCGCCCTGCTTGGCGATGCCGCGGACCATGGTGCGGGGAAGGTCGATGATGTCGCCCTCCACCACGCCGCGCCAGCCGTCGCGGAATCCGACGAACTCGTGGCCGTGGATGGTGATGCCTTTCAGCACGGCGCCGCGGATGACCGCGTTCAATCCGGGGCAGTCGCCACCGCTGGTGAAGATTCCAATTTTCATGCGTGATTCCTAGGTTCAGTTGCCATGTTGGAAAGGGGCCATCAGAAAAGCCCAAGACAGGCATAAGGCTGATTTCGCCCTATCGCCTTCGTGTACTACCAGGTAGTTTGTTCGTAGCTCATGCCGCAGGGAACATCGGGGTCGAGGCTTACGATGACAGTCCCCGGAGCCGTCCGGGTCACCCGAATTCCCTGCCTCCGATATCTCGCGCAAACAGCGAGTTTTTGGACGACGGCCTCGACGGCGGCCTCCAAACGGGTTCGTGTGTGCACATGAACGGTGATGGAATCGTGTTGCGTGCGTTCATGCTCGTGGAAGTCCGTGCAGGTGGAATTCTCTGTCTGCATTTATCCACTGCTCCTACAGTTCATTCGCGGTGGGATATAAAGCCCTGGGAGTTGTTCTTCTGCCACCGCCAGTGGTCTTCACACATCTGGTCCACGGTCTTGGTGGTGGACCAGTTCAGGTCAGCCAGAGCGGAGTTGGAGTCGGCCCAGAATGCGGGCAGGTCTCCCGCGCGGCGGCCGGTGAGCTCGTAGGGGATGGGCCTACCCACCGCCTTTTCGAACGAGCGCAGGACCTCCAGGACGGAAGAGCCCTTGCCGGAGCCGAGGTTCCAGCGGAAGACGCCGGTAGTTCAGCGCCGCGACGTGTCCTTCGGCGAGGTCCACCACGTGGATGTAGTCGCGCAGGCAGGTGCCGTCGGGGGTGTCGTAGTCGCCACAGAAGACCATGAGCTTCTCTCGGCGGCCCACGGCCACCTGGGCGATGAACGGGACCAGGTTGTTGGGGATACCCTGCGGGTCCTCGCCAATCCGTCCGGAGGGGTGTGCGCCCACCGGGTTGAAGTAGCGCAGCAGTGCGATGTGCCAGCGGGAGTGGGCGGTTCCGAGGTCGGAGAGGATGTCCTCGATCTGTTCCTTGGTGCGTCCATAGGGGTTGTTGGCGCCGATCTCCATCGTTTCCACGTAGGGGATGGCGTTGTGTTCGCCGTAGACGGTGGCAGAGGAGCTGAACACGATGGAGCGGACGTCATGCCGGTCCATGGCGCGGATCAGGTTCAACGTGCCCACCAGGTTGTTGTAGTAGTACTTCAGCGGCTCCTGCACCGACTCGCCCACGGCTTTGAGCCCGGCAAAACGGATGACCGCATCGATGCCGGCGCCGGCGAAGACATCCTCGACGGCGGCTTCGTCGACCAGGTCAACGTGGTGGAACTCCGCGGTCTTGCCGCTGAGTTCAGCCACGCGACGCAGTGACTCCTCGCTGGAGTTGACCAGGTTGTCGATGACGACCACGTCGTGGCCGGCTTCCTGCAGGGACAAAACAGTGTGGGAAGCGATATAGCCTGTGCCGCCTGTAACCAAGATTTTCATGAGCGAGTGTGGGTTGGGTTTGCAGGTATCGCTTCGATGTTCCAGCTCGCGGTATGACTTTGCCCCGGGAGGAGGACTATGAGGTCCGTCCTAGTGTTGAAGGCATTAGGCGGACAGGTCATTGGTTCTACCGCCAGGCCAGCTCTGCTGGATTCCACATCCGGAAGGTCGGCTGTGTGTATCTGAACCCAGGGACAGTCCCGACCCCATGTCATCGAAGTTCCCGACCCGTCCCATGTCGTCAGGCATGCAGTTGAGTAGCCCTCATCGTCACGTACAAGGTTGGTAAAGGCATGGTCTAGTGTTGTGGAACCGATAGGTCGGGGGGACACAAAGTCGTAGCGTCGATCATCGGAAACGTCGCTTACTCTTGCCAGGCCAGCAACCCATGGAGCGCATGGCCCCGGCTCGGTTCGTTGATACCGAGCTGGTATTCCACGCCTTCGAATTCATACCGACCTGCGATCACGCTGTTGGGCCAGGGGCCAAGACTGCACCTCGGTAGGCGGGGCGGACCTGATGTTCCGAAAAGGGGAGAATCAGGTCTCTGCCGTTGTGGCGCAAGGAGCGCAACGTTGCACCTACGCTGGCTATTTCGGCGGTGTAGGGGCCGTAGCGCAGCGTGGTCTGTCGATCCGAGATCGGGACGGTATCGGTGCTCGTCCTGGGCATTACGAGGCTGGTCATTTAGGGGCCCCCAGGCGGAAAGTGAGCGTTCGTGCCTCCGGCGCCAACGCTGACTCGGGCCAAACATCCGGGCCACACGAGCGGGTGCCGAGCCCGTGCTGAGCCGCATCGAGGTATAGCCATGAGCGCGTGGCAAGAGGCAGCTCGTGCGGGTGTCCAGCTGCGGCCAGCTCCTGGGCCGTGTAGCGGCTCAAGGTGAAGCCCGGCAGGCGGCCCCGTGCATCCGGGAACGCGTCGAACCGTACCCACGGTTCTGAGCCCCGGAGCAGGCTGAGCGAACGAAGGCCCCCGCGGTGACCGGTCTCCTGCGGCCGCGCGTATGGCACGGCGAGCTGATCGATCCCGGCGGCGTACCGTCCTACATGTGCAGCTTCGAGGCTGTCCGGGTAGGACTCGTGTGGGCCCAGCCCGAACCATGACGCTGCGTCCACGTGAGTGGGTAGCCCGAACCGGACCCCAACGCGGGGCCACACGCCGCCCCAATCGGAGGACGGAAGAATGTCCACCCGCAGCCACAGACCTTCGGAATCGAGGATCCATTGCTCCTCGACGGTGACGGTGCGGACCTGGTCCGCCGCGGCGTACCGGGTGCGCACACGGAGGGCCCGTTCACCGAGCACTTCGACTGCCTCAACGCGCCCGTGCAGCCGGTCCAGTCCGGCTTTGTACCAGCGTGCTGCCGACGACGGCCCGGGAGCTCCTACGCCGGGGATTCCGTCTGCGTCTGGTGCCCAGGGGTCGGTGTCGATGTATCCACCCCGGGATTCGCCGCGGTCATTGTCCGTGGGAGCCCGGAACAGTTCAAGGCGGGGCCCATCGACAGGGAGGCCCGCGAGTGTAACGAGTCGCCCTTCATCGAAGACTGCCGGTCCGAGCTCCAGGAGCCCAGCGCTTTCCCCTTGCCGCCAAGCTCGGCCCGGGAGCCCGGCAGCGAACGGCAGCGGGCGCGTCGCGGGCGACGCGAGACGGCCCTGCGCCGAGGCGACTTCGTGCCCGGAAGGCGCCCACCCGGCATCCTGCGCGAGGACGGCCTCGACGGTCACCCATACCTCTCCAGTGCATCCTTCCGCGGACACTGGCAGGGGCACTGAGGCCGAAGCGCCAGGGGCGAGAGGACCGCCGTCGAGCCCATCGACGGTTAGCTCACCGGAGGCGACTGGTTCGCCGTTATCTTCAAGGCGCCAGCGGAAGACCAGGTCTCCCAGATCAGCGCTGTGTCGCAGGTTTGCCACCCGAACCAGGGGCTTGCCGCCCGGCTCGAGCCCTTCAAAGGTAAGTCCCACTGGCGCCACGGCGGCCTTGAATTCATACAGTCCCGGAGAGGGGGTCGAGTCGGAGAGGATGAGGCCGTCGAGGACGAAGTTGCCGTCATGGATTTCCTCGCCGAAGTCGCCGCCGTAGGCGAAGTATTCGGTGCCATCCGCGGTACGGGCGGCGATACCGTGGTCGCGCCACTCCCACACGAACCCGCCGTGCAGCCGCGGGTATTTCGTAACCAGGTCCTCATACAGCGATATGTTCCCGGGCCCATTGCCCATCGCGTGGACGTACTCGCACAGAACAAACGGCTTGCTCCGCTGCCGTGCCCCCTCGGCAGGGGAACAGCCCAGCAGCGGCGTGGTGTCGCCGTCGCGCCCAATCGTCTCCACCTCGGGCAGGGTCGCGTACATGCGGGAGTACACGTCGGTGTACGCGCCAGCGTAGTCATTTTCGTAGTGGACGGGTCTGCCCGCATCCCGTGCATGCACCCACGCGGACATAGCGGCGAGATTCTGCCCTGTGCCGGACTCGTTGCCGAGGGACCACATGACGATTGAGGGGCGGTTCTTGTCCCTCTCCACGGTCCGTTCGATCCTGTCAAGGAATGCCTCACGCCACATCGGCTCATCGCTCGGGTTCCGGGCCCAGCCGTGCCGCTCGAACCCGTGAGTCTCGAGGTCGCACTCGAGGATGACCCAGAAGCCCATCTCGTCTGCGAGTTCGAGCAGCCTTGGGTGGGGTGGGTAGTGGCTGGTACGGATTGCATTGACGTTCGAGCGCTTCATGAGCGCAAGGTCCTCGCGGGCGAAGTTCTCGTCGAAGACGCGGCCGAGCGTGGGGTGGGTCTCGTGGCGATTGACACCGTGGAACACCACTTTGCGTCCATTGACCAGGAACTGGTCTCCGACAATCTCTACGGTGCGGAAGCCGATCCGCAGTGACACCGTCTCCGCCCCGCTGGCCACGGTCGCATCGTAGAGCCGTGGGGTTTCGGCGGTCCAGGGTTCGACGACAGAAACCGGCACGGGTGCAACATCGGCGGGGTTAGCCCACTCGACGTCGATGCCGAGCTCGGGTACGCGGAGGCGAACAGGGTATGAGGACGGCGTCGCCTTAACTTCCGGTTCTATAATCCCGGCCCCGTCGTTGTAGCCGGTCCTGAGCCAGATGTCCTCGATGCCGCCGGCCGGGCGGGACAGGAGGGTCACTGACCGGAAAATTCCAGGGAGCCACCACTGGTCTTGGTCTTCGAGGTAGCTGGAAGCGGACCATTGATGGACGCGGACTGCGATCGTATTGGTGCCCACGCTGACGGCGTCGGTGACGTCGAACTCCTGGGCGAGGCGACTGCCGGCGCCCCACCCGATTTCTGTGCCGTTGACCCATACCTTGTACCGGGATTCGACGCCGTCGAAGCGCAGGACGATGCGGCCGCCGCCGGCTGAGTCGTTGGTCTTCCAGTCGGCGGGCAGTTCGAACGTGCGGCGGTAGTCTCCGGTGGGGTTCTCGTCGGGGACGAACGGCGGGTCGATGGGGAAGGGGAACTGCACGTTGGTGTAGATCGGGCGGCCGTACGATCCGTCGCCCTGAAGCACCCAGTGGGAGGGCACGGTGAGCGACTCCCACGTAGTGTCGTCGTACTCTGCGGCGGCCATCGCGTCTGCGGCTTCCCCCCGGGGCAAGACCCCCCGGCCGCCGGGCGTTCCGGGGACTCCGTTGAGGAGCCGGAATCGCCATTTCCCGTCGAGGGACAGGGACGGGGCGTCGGTGTGAAGCCAGGAACGGGCCGGTACCCGCCGTCCTTCTCCCGGGCCCGGGTCGGTGACGTAAGCGGTGGAGGCTGTTGCCTCCGCTGGGTGCGGGATCATTTGACGGCTCCTTCTGTGAGGCCTCCACGCCAGAAACGCTGAAGGACGATCATGGCGATGGCCAGCGGGATGACAGACAGCAGTACGCCGCCGGTGGTCAGCTGGTAGAACTCGGGGAGTCGGTCGGCCTGGCTAAGCCAGTTATTCAGACCGACTGTGATGGGGAACAGTTTCGAGTCGGAGAGCATCACGAGCGGCAGGAAGTAGTTATTCCAGATGCCCACAAGCTGGAACAAGAACACCGTCACGAGGGCGGGAGTGAGAACGCGCAGTCCCACGGAATGGAAGATACGCAGCTCGCCCGCACCATCGATGCGGGCAGCCTCCAACAATGCCGGATCCACGGTTGCCTGCGCGTAGACCCGGCACAGAAACAGGCCGAACGGCGAAACGAGGGAGGGTAGCAGGACGCTCCAGTACGTGTTGGCGATACCGAGCTGGCTGAAGAACAGAAACAGGGGCAGGGCCGTGGCGGTGCCGGGGACGAGAACGCCGCCGAGGATGAGCCCGAAGATGAAACTGTTGCCCCGGAAGTTGTATTTGGCCAGGGCGTAACCGCCTGCGGCGGCGAAGTACGTCGCGGCGAGTGCGCCCACTCCTGCATACAGAATTGAGTTGAGGAACCAGCGCACGAAGATGCCGTCCCCGTAGGCGAGGACGTTCGCCAGGTTGTCCCACAATACAAAGTGCGGGGCGAACAGGAACCCGTTGGTGGCGAAGAGGTCACCGCTGGTCTTTGTCGCGGCGACCACCACCCAGTAGACCGGGACCAGGAAATAGAGCGCTGCGACGACAAGCAGCCCGGTGACGAGAATGGTTGTGGAGCCGGGGCGCCGGCGACGGGTCACAGGCGGCTTCTCGGTGATGTTCTGCGGCTGGCTAAGGGTGGGGGTGGCAGCAGTCATGAGGACTTCCTGTTCGTGAACCGGAGGAAGGTGAAGGAGAGGATGAAAGCCGCGAGGGCGATGAGCACGGCCTGGGCGGCGGCGACGTTGTAGTCGTTGTACGCAAAGGCAGTAGTGTAGGCGGACAGGTTCGGGGTGTACTGGCTATTGACGGCCGGCGCAACAGTCTGGAGGACTTGGGCCTCGGCGAACAGTTGAAGCGTGCCGATGATGGAAAACACCGTGGTGAGCACGAGGGCGGGCCGGATGAGCGGCAGCTGGATTGTCCACGCGACCCGGAGAGGTCCGGCACCGTCCACGCGCGCAGCTTCATAAACCTCACTGGGAATTGCCTTGAGCTGGGCTATGACGATCAGCATGTTGTAGCCCGTGTAGCTCCACGTAACGATGTTGGCGATGGACCACAGCACGGTATCCGGGCCAAGGAAGTTCACGGTGAGGCCCACAGACCCGGCCGCGTCCACCAGCGGGCTCAGGCCCGGGACGTAAAGAAACGACCAGAGGATGGTCGCGATGACACCCGGCACGCCGTAAGGCATGAAATACGCGGCGCGGAAGAAACCGGGCCACTTAGCCGAGGCTGACTCCAGCAGGAGCGCAAGAACCGTACAAAGGGCGATCATGACAGGGACCTGGACCATGCCGAAGAGCAGCACCCGGCCGATCGAGGCGACAAAGCTTCCGTCTCCGAGTGCGCGGGCATAGTTTTCGAAACCCGCAAACCCGGAGTGGACGCCCATTTCGCCGAAGAGGCCACTGCGGGTCACTTTTGTGAAGCTTGAACCGACCGCAGCGATGATCGGGAAGATGAACGTGAGGGCGAAGAGTGCCAGGAAGGGTGCGAGCAGGATCCAGGGTGCGCTGGTGACGGCACGACGCTGTTGCCTTGCCCGGTCACGGCCCTCCCGCCTAGGTACTGCCGGATGTGCTGTTTCTGCCGCGGTGCTCATGCCTGCTCCTTCCTAATCGTCAGGCCCTTGTTCCTGAAGGCGGTCATGATCTGTTGCTCGGCAGCCACTACGGTGTCGACGAAGCTCGTGCCCGATGCCTTACGACGAAACCCGTCGCTCAAAATGTTGAAGGACTGCGTGGTGACGGGCCACCAAGACCAGTCCATGTTCTGCGACTTACTCGCTGGCACGATGACGTTCTGGTTGTAGTTTTGCCCCCCGAAAAAGTCGGATGGCTTCTCACGCGTGGCACCGATCATGCCCGGCACGGGCGACCATCCGATGCCACTGTTGGCGATCTCGGCGTCGATGCCGGCCTGAGTGGACGTCATCCAGACAGCGAACTCAAGGGCCTCGCGGGGGTGTTTGCTGTTAGCCAGGACAGCCGCGGTAGACCCGCCAAGGTAACTCGACCCATATCCCGTTGAGTCCCAGATGGGCATGGGCGCCACACGCCACTTTCCAGCTCCGCCGCTGACGCTCTGTACGAGCGCATCGGCCCAGCTGCCGCTCGTTAGCGAGGCGAGCTCCCCGCTCGAGGCCGCCGCGTACCAGCCGGGAGTAAAGGGGCCGTAAGCGGTAGTAACGATGCCGTCATCGATGGCCCGGTCAAAGAACCGCGCGACCTTCAGCGTTGAATCGTCAGTCATGTTGATGACCCATCCATCCTCGGCTGGACGCAGCCAGCGGGCACCAGCCTGCGCGGCAAAAGACACGAAGTAGGAGGTGTCCGCGAGGGAGAAACAGTCGATATAAGCGTCGACACTGCGCAGCTCCTGCCCGACGGCTGCCCACTCCTCCCACGTCGCTGGGGCAGAGGCGCCTATCTTAGCCAAGACGTCCGGGCGGTAGAACGTGGCCATTGGCCCCGAATCCTGGGGGATGCCGTAGACACCCCCGGAGAAACTCACCTGGCTCCACAGTGCGGGGTCGTAACGGTTCGCATAGTCACGGGCACCGTAGCGCGAGAGATCCACGAGCCCGTTGACGAGCATGAACTCGGGGACCGTGCGCATTTCAACCTGCGCTAGGTCAGGGCCGCCGCCGGCCGCTAGCGCGGCGTAAAGCTTGGAGTACCCGCCGCGGTTGCCGCTGGGGATCCATACGGTCTCGACCTGGACGTCCGGGTGGCTCGCGTTCCAGATGTCAGCAACCTTCTGAACATTCTTGAGCCAGGACCAGTACGTCAGTGTCACCTTCTCACCGGTACTGGCCGCAGGAATTGCAGGTGCGGTATTGACGGAAACAGTGCCCGGAGTGGCGCATCCGGTGAGAAGGGCAAAGGCGGAGGCGCCGAGTCCACCGCAAAGGACTTGTCGTCGTGTCAGAGCTGGCATGAGTCCCACTTCGTTATGGTCAGCGCCGCGGACACGGCGCCGGGGCCGTGCGGCCCGACGTGACAAGGCTAACACAAAAGCTGAGTAGATGCTCAGTTTTTAATGAAACTAGACTGGATTTCATGACTAAGAAGGCGAACGCACGCTCAGGCCCGCGCGGCCCCTACGCCAAGACCGCCGAGCGCCAACGGCAAATTCTTGAAGCCGCCGTAGAGGTCTTCGGGTCACGGGGCTACAACGGCGGCAGCATCCAGGACGTTGCGGACCGGGCAGGGATCAACCAGACCACGCTCCTCCACCATTTCCCCACCAAAGCCCAGCTGCTCGTGGCGGTGCTCGAGTACCGCGACCGAATATCCACGAGCACCCCGGGAACACGGGAGCGATTTGCCGAAACCATCGTGCGGCAGGCGGAGCACAATGAAGGGCTTCCCCACCTCGTAGAGCTCTACTCCGTACTCTCCGGGGAAGCCACAACTGAGGACCACCCCGCCCGTAACTACTTCGTCCAGCGCTTCGCCCGCCTCCGGAAGGAATACAGCGGGGAACTGCGGTATCTGGCGAGCATTGGCCGGCTCAGGCCGGGCGTCGACCCTGATGTCGCGGGACCTACCATCGTGGCTCTATGGGAAGGAATTCAAACCGAGTGGCTCCTCAATCCTGACACCGTGGACGTGCCCGGCATCCTCAAGGGCTACCTCGATCTGATCCTGGTGCCGGAGGAAAACGCAGGATGGTCATCTGGCGCCACCGATAGGGTCCACGCAAAAAGCCGTCCGTAGCCATCGGGTCGTGCCCGATGGAACAGAAACCCTAGGAGCGTCCGCTACACACCGCGCCCATCAACTTCGGCGTCAGAATAGGGCGAAATTCGGTTTCATTGACAGTCGCTCCATGATGCTCTCAGAAGCCAACCTGACATGAGGAGCGGCAGGAAACCCGGGTGCAGTGCACCGAGAATCATAAAATGGTTCAAAAATCGGGGCCTTATGGAAATTTCTTGGGCCGGTCTTTGGGGTGATACCTCTTGCAGCTCTACAGGTACCTAGGAACAGTCCTGAACTCGCCGACGGGCGAATCGTCGCTGGCCAGGCGGCGGCGACGTCAGGTTGGGTGTAGTTCAGCAAGGCATAACCTCGAAAGTTCATTCCACAGTGTGAGTCGCGACTTTATGCGGTTGTATAGTACCGGTTCGTCGATGCATCGACTACAGATCTCAGTTCGTCCAGGGTGGGCGGGTTCGCTCCGGCGCGCTGCACGGTGATGGCCGCTGCGGCGGCTGCGGTGCGTCCCAGCTGCTCCATGACGGTGGGGGCGAAGCCTTCGGTGCCGCGGGTGAGCAGGCCCAGGATGAGCGCGGCCATGTAGGAGTCACCGGCACCGATGGTGTCCGCCACGGTTGCTTTGAATGCTGGAATGGTGATGCTCGCGGACGGGGAGGCGAATTGGGAGCCGGCGGCACCTTTGGTTATCACTGCCAGTCCGGCACCCAGCCGAAGGACGTGGTCAGCGGTTTCTTCCAGTGTTTTCGAGGGGTAGAGCCAGTGGGCGTCCTCGTCGCTGAGTTTCACCACGTCTGTGAGCGAGACGAGATCCTCGAAAAGGTTCCTGGCTTCAGCATGGCTGCCGAGCAGGGATGGCCTGATGTTCGGGTCGTAGGTGATGGTGCAATGCTTGTGGGCTTGTTCGAGCAAGGTTTTGACGGCACCTGCCCCAGGGTTGAGGAAGGTGGCTATGGAACCGGTGTGCAGGATTTTGGGAAAATATGCGGGCGTTGCTGTAGGCAGCTGCCAGTGGATGTCGAAGTCGTAATCGGCGGATCCGTCGCGGGCAAGGCTTGCGGTGGCTGTTGCCGTGCGGGTGAGGGATTTTGATCCGGGCAGAAGAGATACACCTGCCCGGTGGAGGTGATTCTCAATTGATGTCCCCCGGGCATCGGGTGCGATGGCCGTGAGCAGGCCCGTGGTGACTCCCAGGAGCCCCAGGCCATAGGCGACATTAGCGGGTGATCCGCCGGGGTGCTCAACCTGGCCCTTTGAGGTGGTGACCACATCGATCAGCGCTTCGCCTACAACGACGGCGTCAAGGGGCTGTTGGGCGTCCGGGCGGGCTGCTTTGAGGTATTCCATGTTTGTCTCTCGGGCAGTGTTGGTAGGGGAGCGGCAGGTCATTCCGCAGCCGGCTAGCCGCAACGGCGGGATGACCCGCCGGAAACGTCGGACCAGGTCGCCGCGCTCATCTCGTTGATCGTGAGGTTGCCGAAGGTGGCCGTTCCTTCGTTTGCGTAAGCCGTATGTTGTTGTCGCCTTGAGGCACTGGCTACGACGTGCGCCCCAACGTCGGTCGCTCGGCATCTCTCAAGACCGGGGTGGCCGCCTGCCGTACCAGCTCACGCCCCAGGTTAGTGAGTCGGAGGATGCGTCGACTATTTCGTGTCGCCACATCCTCCAACTCATAGGTGAATTAGATTCGAGCCCGGGTCGTACCGAGCAAACCTGCCACCCAACTGAGATCTTTTACCTCGGCCAGCGTTGCTGGGCCCCGGGAAGCTGCGGAAGCTGCTGGTTGATGCCGTCTTGGTACCAGTACGCCGTGGTGGAGATGTCGTCGCTGCGTTCGAACAGTCCCCCGTGGTCCCAAGTACCAATCTGCTGGACTGTCACCCGCAGCCGTTCCTGGAAATAGATGGGGTCCGGTATATGCCAACGGTAAAGGGCGTGCATGGGCGGCATTCCGGGATGGAAGGGAGCGGCCTTGGTCCGGTCGACAGTCTCGTGGAACGGGTACCCGAAGTATGGCGCGTTGAAGGTTACAACCTTCGGGTCCGGCACGGTGCGTAGCTCGTCCTGAAATGCCCAGGCGCCTCCTGCATAATCTTCGAGGCCTGTGCTGCAAAGGGTGGGGTAATCGGTGTCGTCATCCACGTAGAACTTGACCTCACCTTCGCCCCACCAGTACCGCTGCAGGGACGCGAGGGCGACATAGGTGCCGAGGTAGCTACCGCGGCCCTGTACGCCGTCAAGGATCACGTGATCCTCGCCGTGCGGGAGATTTCCGTTTGATCGACGCCACTGTGCGTGGAAGTACATCGCATCTGCGACGTCGTCCCCGACCGTGTAGTCGATCTGGTAGAAAAAGTGGGTCAGTTCTCCACCGTGTTGGTTTTCAATGGTGATCCGTGCTCCTTGGCGGAAGGGCATGGGAATGAAGCAGTTCATGCCGCCCGTTGGGGCTACGACGATGGGCTCGGAGGTTACGAGCGCCCGCTGTGCGAACCCGTTGCAGAAAAAGTCTCCCAGGGGGACCTCGACGCTTGGGGTTTCCGAGTTGTCCCAGTACATGCGCAGTACGAGATCGCGCAGTACGAATGGGCCGGCATCGGTGCGGTGGTCCACGGTAAGCCAGATGTGCCGGATTACTCCGGGCCCTTCGATCTCGGCGAGGGTGGCAGTTTTACCTGAAGGGACGTTAATCCAGGCGGATCCCTTGCGGCCAGGGCCGAGGTTGGAGGAGGCTTTTGCGCCTTGGCCTGGGGTGCCGGTGAAGTTTTCGGCGTTGATTGAGCGACTGCTGACGCCCGAGGGCATAGTGGCCCATTGGATGGTCACAGGGTTTTCCTTTCGATGGAAATTGTGCTCGAGTTGCTCGAGCGGCTTACTTGACGGCTCCGGCCGCAACACCACGTACAAGGGTGCGCTGGAAGAGCAGGAAGAAAACGAGGGTTGGCAGCAACGACAGCAGCGATCCCGCGTTGAGCACCGTGATGTCGATGTTGTGCTGGCCGCGGAGCGTGGCCAGGGCAATCGGAACTGTCTGGGACGACTGGTCTGATAGAAGTACGACGGGAATATAGAACTCGTTCCAGGTCCAGATGAAGAAGAACACCACCAGTACTGCCAGGCTGGGTCGGAGGATGGGGACCAGGATCCGCCACAGGATTTGCCAGCGGGTGGCTCCGTCCAGCTGGGCTGCCTCGATCAGTTCCTTAGGGATCGCGCCCATGACACTAGCCAAGAGGTATGTTCCGTACGCTGCCTGCAGCACAGAGAAGACGATGATGACGCTCCACACCGTATTAAAGGTTCCCGTGGCCTGGGCTCCATAAAACAGCGGGTAGATGAGGGCTTCGTGCGGGAGCATGGTGGCTACCAGCAGTACGGCCAGGACTGAACCATTTGCTTTTACGCGGCCTATTCCAAGGGGGTAGGCGCTCATAAGGGAGAGCACAACTGCTATCGCTGCAACGAAGAGCGAGATGATGAGGGAGTTCCAGAAGGCTTGGCCGAAGTTAACCCTGCCCAGGTAATTGATGAAGGCGTCGATGGACAATGATGTGGGCCAGCTCAAGGGCCCGTGGCTTGAATAGTCCTGCGTGGATTTAAAGGCGTTGAGGATGATCAAGCCGAAGGGCGCGAAGATGGCGGCGCCGGCAATGACGGCAACGGCAAGCAGCACCCACTCGCTGGGCGTTCTGCCTTGAGCGCGAGTACGTTGGGGGTTGGGCGTCAGATTGACTGTCGTCTGCCGGGTCTGTGTGGTGCTCATCGTGCTTCCTGCCTGCGCTGCCACCACAGCATGAGGGCTGCAATGGCAAAGATTACAAGGGCCATAACGGTGGAGATTGCGGAGCCGTATCCCACCTGTGACAGTTCGAAGAAGTTGCGGTAGGCGTAGTAAGAGGGAACGACGGTTGACCCTTCCGGTCCGCCTCCGGTCAGGATCAGGATCGGGGCGAAGACCTTCAGCGCGGCCACGGTGGCTGTCAGTACCACGATGAAGATTTCCGGTCTGATGGTAGGTACGGAAATGGCGATGAACTGCCGCCACTTCCCGGCGCCGTCCAATGCAGCAGCCTCGTAGAGCTCCGGGTCCACTCGGGACAAGGCTGCCATGAAGATAACCAGGGGGTATCCAATTTGGAGCCAGATCAGCATCAGCATCACCGCGTAGATGGCCAGGTCAGGGTTTCCGAGCCAGTCGGGGCCGGTTATCTGGATGGAGCGAAGGAAGCTGTTGATGGCGCCGTTGGAGGGGTCGAGGATCCAGCTCCACATGAAGCCGGCGACGGCAATCGGCAGAATCTGGGGAAGATAGTAGGTGGCCCGGAGGAAGCTGGCGATCTTAGGTCCAAAGCGCCGGCCAATGGTTTCGGTAAGCAGCGCGGCCAGGAGAAGGCCAATCACCGTGGGGATCACCACAATGGCGATCACCATAAAAATTGAGTTGCGCAAAGATGTCCAGAACTCGACATCGGCAAACAACGCGGCGTAGTTCCCCAGGCCATTCCAGCGCATCGGCGCTGCCCCGCCCTTCCATCGGAAAAGGGAGAAGTAGATGTTAGTCGCAAAAGGGATACCGACCACGGCCAGAAAACCGATGAAGATCGGTACGAGATATAGCCAGTAGCCGCTCGGTCGGCGCAGTCCTCGCGCCAGTCCTTTGCTCACGGCGAAATTCCATTCGTTAGAGGATGAGGGATGTCAGGAACGGGGCAAAGCCGGAGTACTTCGCCCCGTTCCCTTGATTGAGTGCTAGCTCTTGGTGCCCTTGTCGTAGAAGGTCTGCAGGGCGTCGAGGTACTGTGAGGCGGTTTCGTTCTTGTTCGACATGGCCTGCATGTGGTTTTGGATGAAATCCAGGAAACCGGGCACAGGGTAGTCCGGGTAGAAGGAAAGCGTGTCTGCCTTCACTACGTCATTGAACTTTTCGGTAAGTTCCTTGGTCAGGGGGTCGGAGATGGCATTGATGTCGCCTGCCAGGGGCAGGCCGCCCTTTTGGCCGATGAGGTTCTGGACTTCGGGGCTGAGGGTGGTTTCAATCCAGTCGTAGGCCAGCTCCTTGTTTTTGGACTTGGCGGGAACGCCCCAGAGGTGCCCTGAGGACCCCATGGAGAGCTTGGCCCCTGGCATGATGAAGAATCCCCAGTCGAAGGATGCGTCCTTTCTGATCCGGGCGAACATGCCGTTGTTCCAGGGAAGCATCGCGGCCTTTTCGGAAAGGAAGTTGACGGTAGCCTGTTCGAAGGAGAGGCCTCCGAGCTGGTCACCCACGTAGCCCTTATCGATCCACTGCTGGAAACGTTCTGTTCCACTCTTCCAGGCACCTGAATGGAAATCAGTCTTGTCCTTGATGAACATGAAGTCGTCGATTTCCTTGCGGCTGGCCTGGGCGGAGATCAGGGAGTACCAGACCCACATCTGGTTGAAGCCCTGGCTGGTGCTGGCGGAGCTTGATATGGGCAGTTCGCCGGCGGCCTTCAACTTGTCCATGGCCGTTTCAAAAGACGCAAGGTCCTTCGGCGTTTCAGTGATCCCTGCCTTGGCGAACTTCGCTTTGTTGTAGTAGAAGTACACGTACTCACCCACGTTGGGGATGCCGTACCAGTCACCGGAGCCGGCCTTGCCGTCCTGGTCATACTTGGCGAAGGCCGCCATGGAACCGGTGACTTTCTTATCCCACCCGAACTTGGCTACTGCATCGTTCAGCGATTCCAGGAGGCCTTGGGAGGCGAGCTGACCGCCATCGGCATTGCCTTTATTGAACTCGACGACATCGGGGACGTCATTACCGCTCAATAGAATTTTTGCGTTCTGCCGGAACGCATCGAAGCTCGTCTGTTGAACATCAACGTTCACATCCGGATGCTTCGCCTTGAACAGCTCGACCGCCTTCTGCCATCCCTGGCCCTGCGGTGTCGTGGGGTCTTCGTACTGCAAAATCTTGAATGTACCGCTGCCGGACGACCCGCTCTGCTGGCTGGACGGGTTGCATGCGGTAAGAGCCAGGGCGCTGACGCTGAGTGCGCCAAGACCTGCAAGAACCTGGCGACGGGAAATTGCTCGCATGGTGCGAACTCCTCTCTGAGTTGGCAGCCGATGCCCCTGAGGGCAGGACTGCATGTCCGAAGCAGTGCGCTCGGATTCTTTGTGATTACAAAAGTGGGGGGATTACGTCCGTGGTGGGCCGACGGAGGCTCGTTGCACTAACGGGCAATGAGTAAGTTGTGAGACAACGGGGCCGGGTTCACCGCTTTCCTGGCTGCGCTCAATGAGGCGCCTTGCTGCCCAGACGCCCATGTCGTGGTGAGGCAACTGCACCGTAGTCAGGCCGGGAAGAAGGCTCTCGGCAACAAAGGCGTGGTTATCGAAACCAACGATGGACAGGTCTTCGGGGATCCGCAGACCCAGCTGCGCGGCGGCCTGATAAACGCCGAAGGCCAATCTGTCCGAAAAACAGAACACGGCGGTGGGCCGATCTGGCCTCGACAACACGTCCCGCGCTGCTTCCCTTGCCGCCGCGGCTGTAAGTTCCTTGGCCAGCACATGAAGAGAAGGGTCCGGCACGATGCCTGCGGTCCGCAGCGCTTCTTCGTAGCCCCGCCTGCGTAAAGCGGTTGCTATGTACCGTTTGTCGTCCAAATTGCACATGGCAATGCGACGATGACCTGCCTCAATAAGGTGCCGGGTTGCGGTAAAGGCGCCTCCCGTCTCATCAGGCACGACCCAGTCCGACATGGAGGCGTCCTCAGGGCGGCCGTCCAAGACCACAATTGGCAATGAACGAGGCACACGCGGCAACTCCACAATCGCGTGATAATCAGGCGCCACAATCAGCCCTTCAATGTTCCGCTGAAGCAGCGCCTTCACTGCAGGAGCTTCCAGCCCGGACATGCCTACAGTGTCGATGAGCATCAGTAAGTAGCCGAATTCGGCAGCGACTGTTTGTGCGCCAGCGATCATCGGTCCTGCAAATGCCGTAGAGGCCACACCATCGGAAAGCAACCCGATAGTTAGAGACTGCTTGGTTTTCAGGCCCCTGGCCAACAAGTTCGGGACATAGCCAAGCTCCTCAGCAACCGCCCTAATTCTTGCCGCTGCCTCTGCGTTCACACGACCATCACCGCGGTCATTAAGGACGAGCGAGACCGCAGAGATGGATACGCCGACTTCTTTTGCGATGTCCCTCAGGGTCACCAACGACACCGATCCGCTCGCCTCCTTTCGAGATTTGTATCAATCGTTTGATCCTCCTACATCAATCGTTTGAGGCATTGCTGCAAACGATTGATGTAACTCTCAATTCGTCAAACGCATTGACGCAACGGTGTTATCAAAGCGTTACCTAAAATGGGTAGAAAGAACGCGGCCTTCCACGTTGTGTGACGTCTCCGGGTGAGAAGTGCAAGGGTGAAAGGGGAAGGCGCCGTTCCTTTTAGGACTTTGACTACCCGGGCCCACGGTCGAGCAACTCTGTACAAAGGCTGCGGGAGGCCGTCCTGTCCTACTCGCTCGTAAAGCCTCCGGCTCCCATCCGGGTTGGCTGCCGCCGATAAGGAAGAACCGTCAAACTAGAGCCAGAACGGCGGGGGATCCGCCTACTCAGTGCGGGGTCAGCCGAGTATCTGGAAGGCGTCCTTGAGCGCGTCGCCATCGTAACGTACGTCTCGCGTGGCGTGCCATTAGGCTCGGCTGACATGGCCCCGCATGGCCTTCCTGGATGACGCGGAGCGCCAGATGGGTCACCCTGGGGTACCGAGGCGATCCAATCCGCGATGGGCTGATCGGGCAACGGGGTGTTTCAGCTCCTTCCCAGTTCCGGGTTATTGACGTGTGCGAGCAATCACATTATGGTTGACCCTAATCCTTTAGGTAACGCGCCGTGAATCGATGCGGAACCTAAACCTAAACGATTAGAAAGCAGGCGGGGCATGGCAAAGAAGCCCACCTTGCGGGACGTTAGCGAAGCCACGGGCCTATCGTCCTACACAGTTTCACGTGCTTTGAGTAACGGCCCGGACGTTTCGGCTGCCAGCCGCAAGCTCGTGCTGAAGGCTGCCCGGGAGCTGGGCTACGTACCGAACCGCGCGGCTCAGGAGTTGCGCAAGAAATCGCGGAGTTCGGTCGCGGTCATTACGGCGAGTACTTCGAATTACTACTATCTGGATCTTATGAAGGGCGTTCAGCGGGTCCTGCGGGTATCCGGCCGGAATGCCGTTGTGGCCGACATTGCCGCGGAAGGCGTCTACACCCCGGAGGTCGAGGACGCCATCGTTCAGGACTTGATCCAGTCGCGTACGGCTGGCATCATCACGACCCTGACGCTAAGCAGCGAAAACGTTAAGCTCTTGGAAAGCTGGGACATCCCGGTGGTTTTCGTCGACTCGGCGCCGCCGGAAGACGCCACACAAGTGCCGAGCATTTTGACGGACAATTACGCCGCGAGCATGAAGGCGGGGGCGCATCTGGCCCGGCACGGTTATACGGACTGGCTCTTTTTGGCTTATCCGGGCCGATGGTCCACACGGGCTGAACGGGAGCGCGGGCTCCAGGAAGCTGCCACGAAGCATGGGGCTGCACTCCGAGTGCTGGAGACAGAAAACGACTCTGACTCAGCATGCAAGACGTTGTCGAGCTACCTGAACACCCCTGGGCGGACACTGCCCAGGGCGATCATTGCTGGAAACAACCCCCTGTTGCACGGTGTCCTTACCGCGCTCAAGCAACGTGAGATTGTTGTCCCAACCCAGGTGGCACTCATGGCTTTTGACGAGTTTGCCTGGGCCCCTTTGCTGGATCCGCCGCTGACGGTGGTAGACGAGGACAGCGAATCGATCGGTGTTCTGGCCGCGCAGACACTGACCCGCATTCTGGATGGGCAGCTGGAAGCCGAGCGGCGGGGCGATCCCCCCGTACCCAGCTACCGTCCGGAGGACCGCCGGGAGGTGAACGCGGACTTAATCGTGCGGCAGTCTTGCGGCTGCTGACCCGGAGCGCCCCCTGATCGTATAAACGACTACAGCTAACGACCCCGTCTGGTCGGCTTGTGACTTCGGCGGTCAAACATGTCTAATTCCCGCACGCTCGCCGCCACAGGGCGGCAGCCTGACCGCCCAACTCAAGAACCTGGTTGGGCACGCGAGGGGGAGCAGCGGACAAGGTCAGGGTCCGGTGATGACTGCTCAGGCGTTCGCATATCACCGGGACACATCACAAAGCCGGTCTTAGCACCGAAGCAAGCCGGCGAAACACTTTCCACTTATTTCCATCCACCGTTTTTCACGGACCTGGCTTGCCGTCACGGCCTCGCCGGTTCCGGTTCAAAGGAGATCCGAAAATGAAACAGCTCGTCAAGAAGTCTGCAGTCTTCACTGCCGCCGTCACACTGGCTGCGCTCAGTCTCGCGGCCTGCAGCTCCGGCGACACCCAGCCCGCGGCCAAGCCGAAAAAGATCGAGAAGATCGGCCTGATGGTTCAGGACATGTCAAACCCGTTCTTTTCAGCCATGGACAAGGGAGCCAAGGAAGCCGCCGCCTCGATAGGAGCCACCGCCAACACCCAGGACGCCCAGCTTGATCTGGCGAATCAGAATACCCAGATTGACACCTTCATCCAGCAGGGCGTGAACCTGATTGTCATCAGCGCCGTTGATGAAAACGGCATCCAGCCGGCTATTGAGCGGGCGAAGCAGGCGGGCATAATTGTGATCGCTGTGGACACTCCGGCCAAGAGCGCCGATGCCGTGGTGATGACGGATGCAGTCCAGGCCGGTGAAAAGTCCTGCCAGTACCTGTTCGAGCAAATGGGAGGAAAGGGCAATGTTCTCCTGGTGGACGGAACCCCGCTCCAGACAATCCGCGACCGCATCACCGGCTGCAACAACGTTGTGAAGAAGTTTCCTGGCATTAAAGTTGTCGGGCAGCAGGCTTCCAAGAACGACCGCGCCTCCGGCCTCGCCGTAACTACTGACATGCTCACCGCCACCCCGGATGTTCAGGGCATCTTCGGCATGAACGACCCGTCGGCGCTGGGCGCCGTACTGGCGGTCCAGCAGGCCCACAAGGCCGGAACCGTAAAGGTCACCGGTGTCGACGGAAGCCCCGAGGCAGTGGCGGAACTGAAGCAGTCGGGGTCGCCGTTCATGGGAACGGCAACGCAGAATCCGGCCGAGATGGTCCGCAAGGCCGTCGAAGTCGCCCAGAACATCATCGATAACAAGCCCCCGGCGGAGACCACCATCCTGATCCCCAGTGAGCTTGTGACCCGCGACACCGTCAGCCAGTACAAGGGCTGGTAGCCGCCACTCCTGTATGGGGTCGCTCATCTCGTGGAGCGGCCCCACATGACCGGATCGAGAATAGGCCCCACCATGACCACAACAACCTCCCGCCAACCGCTGCTGCAGCTGGAAGGCATCACCAAGCGATTTGGCGCGACCCTGGCGCTGAACAACGTCCACTTCGACCTGCGTGCGGGTGAAGTTCATGCTCTGATGGGCGAAAACGGGGCCGGTAAATCCACGCTGATGAAGATCCTGGCGGGAAATGTTACCCGGGATTCCGGACGCATCCTGATGGACGGCAACGAAATCGACATCCGCTCCCCGCAGGAGGCCGTTTCCCACGGCATAGCCATCATCCATCAGGAGCTCAACACGGTGCCGGCGATGACAGTTGCGGAGAACTTGGCTCTCGGACGCGAGCCTTCGACCAGGTTCGGGGCGTTGGACCGTCGCGCCATGATTTCCCAGGCCCGAGAGAAACTTGCCCGTGTTGGGGCACGGATCGACCCACGCAGCGAGCTCGGCCAACTGAGTATCGGCATGCAACAGATGGTTGAGATTGCGCGTGCCGTCAGCGAGAACGCCAAAATCCTGGTCCTCGATGAACCAACGGCGGCACTGTCACGAAGCGAGACGCTGCACCTTTTCAAGATCATTAACGAATTGCGCGACGCAGGCGTCGGGCTGGTGTATATCTCCCATCGGATGGAAGAAGTCTGGGAACTTGGGGACCGCGTCACCGTGTTCCGCGATGGCACGTACGTCGGTACCAGGGAAAAGACTGAGATCAGCCCGCCCGATGTCGTACGGATGATGGTGGGCCGCAACCTTGAGGACTTGTACCACCACGACCGGCACAGCCCGGGAGAGGTCATGCTGGACGTGAAGGACCTCACCGACGGAGCCGGAATCGGCCCGGTCAGCTTCCAGGTCCGTGCAGGGGAAGTTGTCGCCCTTTCCGGACTCATCGGGGCCGGCCGCACCGAGACGGCCCGCATGATCTTCGGCGCGGACCGGCCCCGCGGCGGCACCGTCACCGTCCAAGGCAAGGCCGCACTGGCCTCCAGCCCTGCCCAGGCGATCGCCCGCGGGATCGCGATGGTGCCTGAGGACCGCAAAGACCAGGCCCTGTTCGTCTCCCACACTGTCGAGGACAACATCGCCGTCAGTTCCCTCGGTGGGCACGTAAACGCCGGTGTGCTCCAGCGGACCAGGATCCGGAATGCGGTGAAAAAGCAGATGGAACGCCTGCACCTGCGGCAAAACGCCCTGCGCCTGCCGGTTAGCGCGTTGTCCGGCGGCAACCAGCAAAAGGCGGTTTTGGCCCGGTGGCTGATGAGAGAATCCGACGTTCTGATCCTGGACGAACCAACCCGGGGCGTGGATATCGGCGCCAAAAGCGAAATCTATGAAGTCATCAACGACTTGGCCAGGGCCGGCAAGGCCATCCTGGTCATCTCCTCGGACCTGCCCGAAGCGATTGGCATCAGCGACCGGCTCCTGGTGATGCGCTCCGGCCAGATCGTCCACGAACTTAACTCACGCACCGCCAGCGAAGAGGACGTCATGTCCCATGCGACCGGTACCGCAGCACAGACAAACGGAGAATTCCATGACTAACCAGGCTCTCAACCCACAGGACGCTGACCTCCGGCCAGAGGCCGTAGCCATGCCTGCCCGCGGCTTCGACTTCGCCTACTGGTGGGACCGCGTTGGCATCCTCGTTGTCCTGATCGCCCTCGTAGCGTTGATGGTCGTCATCGCCCCGAACTTCGCGAGCGTCAACAACCTGCTTAACATCGCCCGGTCGATTTCCATCAACGCGATTCTCGCCGCCGGAATGACGTTCGTCATTCTCGCAGCCGGAATCGACCTCTCCGTGGGCTCTATTCTGGCCGTCGCGGGGGTCGCATCGGTCATGACAGGCATCGCGGGACTTCCCGCACCCGTCGCGATCCTGGTCGGAGTCCTGACAGGGGCCCTCGCGGGACTGATCAACGGCCTGCTCAGCTCCTACCTGGCGTTGGCCGCCTTTATCGTGACCCTCGGCACCATGACTTTCCTGCGCGGTCTGGCCTACACGATGACCGACGGGCAGCCCATTGTCTCCAACACCCTAAATTTCCGGGACATCGGCAACGGGTACATTGCGGGCATCCCCGTGCCCGTGGTGATCATGGTCATCGTCTACGTCGCGGCATGGTTCGTCCTTGAGCGCACCCGCTACGGCCGACACGTTTACGCCGTCGGCGGCAACGCTGAAGCAGCCAGGCTGGCAGGAATCAACGTCAAGCGAGTCCTCACTTCCGTCTACGTCATCGCGGGTGTCTGCGCCGGACTCGCCGGCGTCATCTTCTCCGCCCGGGTCGTCTCTGCCCAGCCGACAGCGGGCGGCGGCTATGAACTGGATGCGATCGCAGCGGTCGTTCTGGGCGGCACGAGTCTTGTTGGCGGCCGGGGCCGGATCTACGGAACCCTCATAGGTTCCATCATTCTCGGTGTCCTGAGCACCGGACTGATCCTGATGAACGTCCAGTTCTTCACCCAGCTGCTGATCAAGGGCCTCGTCATCATCCTCGCGGTGGCTATCGACAGCCTGAAGCAGCGTACGCTCCGCCTGCCGTGGTCCAAGGCCATCGCAGCCCAGAAAGCTGCATAAGCGCACACCCAACGCACCAGGCAGCAGCATCCTGCCTGCCCCCGGGGGGACATTTCCGGCCCGCTTTCCCAAGCGGCCGGAATGCAGCCCCACGCCAAAAAACCTGAGAGGAAAAGCCCGTGGCATTGCCCACCATCG
Source organism: Paenarthrobacter sp. AR 02 (assembly GCF_021538675.1). GTDB lineage: Bacteria > Actinomycetota > Actinomycetes > Actinomycetales > Micrococcaceae > Arthrobacter. Next base: position 51,482 of record NZ_JAJUKH010000010.1, on the reverse strand, counting down.
CCGTCAAGGACGCCCTTCCCGGCCGCCGCACCAACGAACCGGTGACCTTCACCGTCGACGGCGTATTGACCGAGAGCCTTTGGACTGCAACTACCAGTTCCGGAGACACCGTTACCTGCCAGCGGCTGAACGCCCAACCCGAACCAGGTAAAACCACCTTCGTCACCGTCCTGTCCTTTGACGGCAGCCTCGAGCTCACGCTGACCGCACCTGTCACCGGTCACGTTGACGGGATCACCAAGCGCGAACCTGTCGAAGCCGACGGTTTCGTCCGCTTGGACACCGGATACTTCGACCTCGAAATGTGCTCGGGAACTGCCGAGGGTACCGGCGCCTCAAAATGGGGACTGCGTCATTTCGCAACGCTGAAAGAAGGCATCGACCTGCTGCCCTCGGGCAACAACGCCATCGGCGGGTTCTACGGCCCCTTCTTCACCCCCGAGAACGGCCTCATCAACCCGCCCGAACACACCACCGTCCACATCGAAACCATCGAAGAAGGCCCCATCCTGCATCACTACCGGATGCACGGGACAATCCCCGACGGCCTGCTCGAGGAACTCAAGGGCAAGACGTTTTCCATCGACTGGCAGTTCACCCACGGCACGCCCTACTTCACCCGCAGCTACCGGGTGGACGACTTCCAGACCGTCATCAACGGACGCTCCATAACCAACAAGATCACCGTCGGCGATGAATTCGAGGCCGGCCAAGGCGATGTGGTCTTCAACCGCTTCGAAGCATACGACGGCACACGGTACCGCTCCGGCGATCCCTACGCCGCTGAACTCGCACAAATGGTCGAGGAAACCATCGCGAACTCAACGTCCAACACTGCGAAGTTCCTGGAATTCCGCCGCCAACTCACCGGCAACATCGAAGCGGCCCACTGGGACCTGTACTGGCGCCTGTTCTGCAGCTGGGAAGGCGCCTTGGACAACGAGGAGATCCGCGAACGCCTCGCCCGTGTCAGGGCAACCTCGCACGTGCTCGCCGACCTGCCTGAACGGCGTTGGACGATAGCGGATGCCCCCGTCGATGTCTCGGCTGTGCCGCACGAAACCATCTTCGCCGGGCCGGCCTCAAAAACCGCCGAATTCCATTCAGACCTGGACAGAACCATGGTGTGGTGGACATCTGAACCGTCCGGTGCCTTCCAGATCGTCCAGCGCCGCCAGTCCGGCTGGGTCAACTGGGGAACCAACGGCGAAAACGAATGCCCCGAACTTCCCGTCGGTGTCCAAATTAAAACGGCATACGGTATGTTCAGCGACGGCTGGCAGCACGTGGCAGACCAACTGGAGACTGCACCCACGGCCCACCGCGCGTGACCTCCAAAGCTATGCCAACCGCCAGCCCAGACGCTTACCCCCGAGTGACGGTCATCGGTGAATCTCTCGTGGACGTCATCACTCACCCCCACAAAACGGGAACCTCGACCGCCATACGTCCGGGCGGAAGCCCGCTAAACGTTGCCATTGGCTGTGCGCGCCTCGGCATGACGACCAGTTTGATCACCCACTACGGCCAAGACCAGTACGGGGGGATGATCGAAAAACATCTGACGGCCAACGGGGTCGCCGCCCTCGTCGGCGGACACTCCCCGACAAGCGTTGCTACCGCAAACATTGACCACGCTGGAGCCGCCCGCTATTCCATCGCCATCACCTGGGATCTTAACGGGACCTCTCTTCCAGCGCTGTCAGCAGTCGAAAGCTCCCGCCACGTCCATGCAGGTTCGATCGCCACCGTCTTGCCTCCCGGGCGCGACACTGTCTACACGCTGCTGCAAGCTGCCCGTGGACGTGCCACGATCAGCTACGACCCGAACTGCCGGCCCGCGATCAGCGGAGATGTTCACAGCACCCGCCGGGACATCGAGCGGTTTGTAGCGGCGAGCGATATCGTCAAAGCCAGCAACGAGGACCTGGAATGGCTGTACCCGGACAGGACGCCAGACCAGACCGCGCACGCATGGCTCAAGCTGGGACCGGCCATAGTGGCAGTCACCCGCGGCGAAGGCGGTCCAGTGATCACAAACGGCCGCACGATGGTACAGATGCCGGCCCGGGAAATCGAAGTCGCTGACACCGTCGGCGCAGGCGATTCCTTCATGGCCGCATTAATTTCCTGGCTCGGCACGAGAAACCTCCTCGGCGCAGGCGCCCGGGAGAAATTGAAGGATCTCTCACCCCAAGCACTTCAGAACCTGCTTGACTATGCGAACGGCGCAGCATCCATCACCTGCTCCAGGCCAGGTGCCGATCCACCTTGGGCGCGAGAGCTCAGCGACCTATTTGCCGCCCCGGCGGATTTCCGGAGCGTGCATTGACCAACCCGCAAAGTCGAAAGCCGATGGAATCGGACCCACGGGCGACGGCGACAGCCGCCGTCGCAGCTACCGAAGAGCCAGACCGACGCAGGCCCTTCGCTGGTTTTCGTGGACGCTAAGGGCGAGGCCGGTGGCGCCCTCAGGGCGATCTCGGGCCCTTCCCTCATCGAGGATTTCAAACGCCGATAAGGGATATTCCGTCAACCTATGGCATGAGGGCGGCTCGGTCGGGAGTGGGTCACGATGGCCTGGCGCACGTACTGTGTAGGGAGCCAGGTTTTTTGCGTTCACGCCCAAGGGGGTCGGTGGCCCGACCCCCTTGGGCAGCCGCTTCTGTCTCTGCCGTCACTCTGCTGCCGCGGGCGCGTTTTCGGCGAGCCGCTTGTTGAGTCGGTCGACCTCATCCAAGACTTCCGTTGCAGCCCAGGCCCGGTGGCGCTGGGATGTCCCGACCAAGCTGATGACTCCGGCCTCGGTAAGCCGTTCCAGGGCGCCGTACACGGACTTCTCCGCAACGCCGGCAGCGTAGGCGGCGCTGTGGGCCTCAAAAACCGGCCGCTTGAGCAGCCAGGGGATGATCTTTTCGTCGGCAGACCCCTTTCGGGGTTTCGCCATCTCCACCCACTGTGAAGGCAGGGCCTACCTGGCCGCAGAATATGTCACGTCGATTAGGTTGAGGTCGTTGCCTTTCCTCAGGTGGGGATTGTCCGGGATCCTGGGTCGGCATCCCTGCTTCGTCAGGCCGTACGTAGCGGCGCAGATTTGATCGGAGGGATCGATCCGTGCGGGCTCGACCGTGACCCGCGCCGGCATCTGGACGTTGTCTTCGGCATCGCGGAAGCTGAAGGAGTCGGCGTAGATATCCACCTTCATGAGCTCGGCGAGCTTGGCATGTTCTCGCTTGATCTGATCTGCGAACGTGTCCGAGTGCTGAACATGCAGGGGAAGGTGACTATCTCCCACGCCCATGCCTTGGCGACGGCCTCGTCCCGGGCCGTAGAATCGGCCATCGAGGACATCGCAGCGCTGGATATTGCCGTAACCACGATTGCCCCTGGAGGCAACCGGGTCTTGCCTCTCAAGCTCCTTACGGAGGCCGGTGTACGACTCGGACTGGGCCAGGACGGGATGCGTGATTATTGGTCTCCTTTTGGGGATGCCGACATGCTCAGCAGGACATGGCAGCTCGCCTTCGTCCAGCAGTTGCGTAAAGACTCCGACATTGAGGACTGTCTTGCAATTGCAACCCTTGGTGGGCGGGCTGTACTGGATCCTGACCGCACTCACCGTCTATTTCCCGACGGACTGGCCAGCACAACGGGCTTGGACATCGGAGACCGCGCGGACATGGTCCTGCTTCCGGGAGAGTCGCCGACGTCTGTCGTGATGGACAAACCGACCCGGCGGACGGTCATCCGCGCCGGCAAGGTCATAGCCAAGGATGGAGTTCTCCTCTAGATCGCCGGACATTCCGGTTCCCGGAGTGCCTTGGCCTAATGCCCGTCGACGCGTTCGGCAAGGAACTTCAGATCCCGAGACTCAGCAGCCAGAGCTTCAACCCTGCGCCGCCATTCTCGAGGACGTCCTTGACCGCCCGACCGTGGCCGGCACGGCCTGGTGATGTTCGCCGGCTCCTGCACCGTGCCTGAAGCCAGCGGACCGTAGAAGATGGGAGCGGCCTAGGGGGTGAGCTGATGACATCGACCACGGGTACCCTCCAACTGCCGTCAAATTATGTGGTGTACCGGGGCCTCCGCGTTGCGAGACGGAAGACCCCGGTGGTGTGAGGGTCAGTCGGCGTAAGGGTCCGCGATACCTACGTACTGGGTGTAGAGGTACTCTTCGATGCCTTCGGAACCGCCTTCGCGGCCCAGGCCCGACTGCTTGACGCCGCCGAACGGTGCCGCGGCGTTGGAGATCACGCCGGCGTTGAGGCCGAGCATGCCGGTCTCGAGGCGTTCGCTGACGCGCAGGCCACGGTTGAGGTCCTTGGTGAAGACGTAAGCCACCAAGCCGTACTCGGTGTTGTTGGCAAGTCGGATCGCGTCGTCCTCGGTGGAGAACGTGATGATCGGGGCGACCGGTCCAAAGATCTCTTCCTGCAGGATGCGGGCGTCCTCGGCGACGTTCTTCAGCACGGTGGGCTGGTAGAAGTAGCCGGGACCGTCGACGGCGGCACCACCGGTGACTGCCTCGGCGCCACCTGCGACGGCGTCGGCGACCAGGGCGTGGACGCCGTCGCGGGCCTTGCCGTCGATCAGCGGGCCCACCTTGGATTCGGGCTCGGTGCCGCGGGCGGTGGTGAGGGAGCCGATCTTCGCGGCGAACTTCTCCGCGAAGGAGTCGGCGATGGATTCGTGCACAATGAAGCGGTTGGCTGCGGTGCAGGCCTCGCCCATGTTGCGCATCTTGGCTGCGATGGCGCCTTCGACGGCCTTGTCCAGGTCTGCGTCTTCGAAGACGACGAACGGTGCGTTGCCGCCGAGTTCCATGGACGTGCGCAGGACCTTGTCCGCAGCTTCGCGGATCAGGGCCTGGCCCACCGGGGTGGAGCCGGTGAAGGAGATCTTGCGGAGGCGGTCGTCCTTGATCAGCGGGCCGGTCACGGCCCCTGCGGTGGAGGTCTGGATGACGTTCAGCACGCCTGCGGGCAGGCCGGCTTCCTGCATGACCTGGGCGAAGAGCAGGCTGGTCAGCGGGGTCAGGTTGGCCGGCTTCAGGACCATGGTGCAACCGGCGGCGACAGCGGGCGCGATCTTGCGGGTAGCCATGGCCAGCGGGAAGTTCCACGGGGTGATCAGCAAGCAGGGGCCAACGGGCTTCTTCTGCACGAGCAGGCGGTTCTTGCCGTCCGGGGCTGCGGAGTAGCGGCCGGAAACGCGGACGGCTTCCTCGGAGAACCAGCGCAGGAACTCAGCACCATAGGTAACTTCACCACGGGCCTCGGCCAGGGGCTTGCCCATTTCCAGGGTCATCAGCAGGGCGAAGTCCTCGGCCCGTTCGGTGACCAGCTCGAACGCGCGGCGCAGGATCTCGCCGCGTTCGCGCGGAGCTGTGCGCGCCCAGTCGGCCTGTGCGGCGGCAGCAGCGTCCAGGGCTGCGGCGCCGTCTTCAGCACCGGCGTCGGAGATGCTGAGCAGGACCTTGCCCGTGGCTGGGTCCTCAACATCAAAGGTCTTTCCGGATCCCGCGGGGCGCCACTGACCGTTGATCAGCAGGCCGGTGGGAACGGAAGCCAGCAGTTCGCTTTCGCGTTCAAGAGTGATAGTCATGTTTTCTTTCAAGTTATGGATCAGGGCGAAGTCCGCAGCTCATCGGCAGGAACCTTGGGCTTCTCAGTACGCCTTGGTGCGCTGTTCAACCACTATGTGAATCAGGGCGAAAACCTTCTCCTTATCAATGGCTGTAAGTGCGTCCTGGATAGCAGCGGGAACCTCATGGTCGTGTTCAACCTTGACGCCGAAACCTCCGAAGGCCTTTGCCATAAGGGCGAACTCCGGGTTCTTCAGCTGTGTCCCTGAGATCCGCTGTGGATAGTGGCGTTCCTGGTGGGTGCGGATAGTCCCGTATTCCTGGTTGTCCATGACGATGACCAGGGGAGTGGCGCCGTACTGCGCGGCGGTCGCAAGTTCTTGTCCGTTCATCAGGAATTCACCGTCGCCGGCGATGGTGACGATGCGACGCTCGGGATGAGCAAGAGAGGCGGCGATGGCGGACGGAACGGAGTAACCCATCGAGCCGTTGCGGGCGCTGATCATTGAGGCATAGCGGCGCGTCGGGAAGTAGCGGTGCGCCCAGTTGGTGTGCTCGCCGGCCCCGAAAGTGACCATTGCGTCGTGGGGGAGTGTGGGGACGAGGTTGGCCATCAGGGTGTCCATCTTCGCCTGTCCCTCCGTGGGCTCAGCCGGAGGCAATGCGGCGAATGCTTCCTGCTCTGCGCGCATGCGGGCCGTCCAAGACTTCCACTCATCCTTCACGGGAAGATCAATTTTTGTGAGGTCACGCACGAAGACGTCGGGCTTGGCGACGATCTGATAGGAGACGGGCCCGGAACGTCCCCGCAGGGACGGGTCGATGGTGACGAGGAAGTTGTTCTTGGTCCAGTCTTGGCGGCAGACGAAACCATCAGTGATGACATCGCCGGGTACTGTGCCAACGAAGATCAGAAGGTCAGTTTCGTCGAGCAGGTTGTAGGTTGGGCGGGGCCTGCCATAACCGATGGGTCCTACGTAGGAGGGTGAGTCGAAGGAAACGGTGCCTTCGGTGCGCCATTCGGCAGCGGCTGGGATGTGGTGCTTTTCCAGCCAGCTGGTCAGTTCATCGGCACCGTGCTGGGTCCAGTCGTTGCCTCCGGTGACGAAGAGAGGTTTGGACGATGCTGCGAGGGCTTCGGCGATTGCTGAGGTATCTGTCACGGTCATGCCGCCGGTGGCAACAGGGATGGCGGGATGAATGGTGTTGGGAATCTGTTGGCGAATGACGTCCTCGGGTAAGCCTACGACCACGGGACCCGGTCGGCCGCTCATTGCAGCGAACATGGCCTCTGCGACGATCTCTGATGCCCGCTCTGGGTGGTCCAGGACCATGACCCGTTTCGCGCCCGTATCAAACCAGGCCTTGATATCGAATTCCTGGAAGGCTTCCCTGTCGCGGTGTGCGAATGGAATGAGACCTACGAAGAGGACCATGGGGGTCGAGTCCTGCCAGGCCGTGTGTAATCCGACGTGGGCGTTTGCCGCGCCCGGGCCACGAGTGACCATGGCGATGCCGGGAAGCTGGTTCATTTTCCCGTCAGCTTCGGCCATGTAGGCGGCGCCGCCTTCGTGGCGGCAGACGATGGTTTCGATGTCCGAGCTGTGCAAACCGTCCAGCACGTCGAGGAAAGATTCACCAGGGACAACATACGTGCGCTCGACTCCGTGGGCGGCCAGGGATTCGACGATGACGTGCCCGGCGGACTCTGTTGCCAGTCGTGCATTCAAGTCCTCGGAGAACTGTGAATCGTGAGCAGGATCCGGTGGCGGGGTAGTGCCGGATCCCGTATCCCGGATGTGTTCGACATCGGCGAAAGTGGACGGTGCTGGTTGGACTGACTTCGTTGTCATTGCCTCTGTGTTCTCTTGTCGTCTCGGAACTGTTTAGTCATAGGGGAGGGTGGCTTAAGTTCAGGGAGTCGTCTTGTGGCGTGGTGTGCGCGGTGGGTCCAGCTGGCGCGTGCCCCGATGGTCCGAGGCGGCAGATGACCTGCATGTAGATTTTGTCGGGCAGGGATTCGGGTTCAAGCCAGACTTCGTAGCCGTCCTCTGCCGTGTACAGGGAGCGCCCGTCGACGCCTTCTGCGGCGATCCAGATCGTTGTCGAGTCAGGGGCAGCGGCTTCGACAAGCCCGTCGCGGACATGGCTGTCGTGGCGCCGGATTTCCACTCGGGCGCCGACCAGGTTCGGCCAGCTGTCGCATCGGTGCATGGGACTTTCGCTTCCTTGGTTATAAGACGGTGTCGGTTTTCGCCCGGGCGGCGATTCGGCTAGTCGGTTTCTGGGCCGGCGCAGAAAAAGCATGCGACATCGCAGGTCTCTGTTGCTTCTGCCGATGGCTCCCCGCCGGGCCGGACCTGCAGCTGGACCGAGCCTTGGTTCTCAAAGACTGTCAAGGTGTGCTCCTGGTGCGTGGAGGCTGTAGCGCTGCTTGCGGGCGGCGGGTCCCTTTTCGATCTCCCACGTCACACCAACGCCGTCGTTGGTGGGCATGATGGATCCCTCTGTCAGAAATTGCGGCTCAGAGCTGCGGGTCGCCGGAGTCCACCATCCGGTAACGGGGCAATGGTCACCGGTCTTGCTCTGGGTTTTACGGCCTGTGAGCTTAGCTGGCTTTGTCGGAATCCGCTTCTTCATGGTGTCTTTCATCGTCGTGGGCTGGCACTTTTCGGGGTCAGTGGGAAGAGATAGTTCAAAGAGCTCAACCCGTGGCTCCGGGGACTACACGGAGCCACAGGTTCACCTATTTGTCCTGGGGCGGGACGATGCCGGAGCGCTTAAGGAGGGCTCTGGTCTTGGGGTGCTGGGGGTTGGTGAAGATCGCCTCGGGGTGTCCTTGCTCGACGATGACGCCCTGGTCCATGATCACGATGCGGTCGGCAATCTCACGGGCGAACTGCATTTCATGGGTCACGATCGCCATGGTGGTGCCCTGTTGCGCGATCTTCTTGATCACCGACAACACTTCGCCCACCAGCTCGGGGTCAAGGGCTGAGGTGGGTTCGTCAAAGAGCATGACGCTTGGTTCCATTGCCAGGGCTCGGGCGATGGCCACGCGTTGCTTCTGGCCACCGGAGAGGCGGCTGGGGAAGTTTTCCGCCCTGTCGCCAAGACCGACCATTTCCAGGTTCGGCAGCGCCTTCTTGCGTGCGTCTGCTGCTGATAATCCTTTAACGTCCCGCAGTGGTGCCATGACATTGCCCAGGGCGGTCTTGTTCAGGAAGAGGTTGAAGTGCTGGAAAACGAAGCCGATGTCGGTCCGTTTTTTGGCCGTCAGGGAGGGTTTCTCGGCGACCAGCTGGCCGTCCTTTTCCTCGTATCCAATCAGGTGGCCGTTGACGTAGATCCGGCCGCCTTCGATGGTTTCGAGCTTGTTGATGCACCGCAGCAATGTGCTCTTTCCGGAACCGCTGGAGCCGAGGATGACGACTGTCTCACCGCGGTGAATGTCCAGGTCCACGCCCTTGAGGACTTCCAGGCGCTTCTCCGCCTGAGTACGGCCGGTGATACGGGCCCAGAAAGACGGCTTTGAGGACAGAACGTACGTCTTGTGAACGTCCTGGATGCTGATGACTGTGTTCTCAGCCAATGGCCCGTGCCTTTCGTTCAAGCACAATCACGATGCGTGAGAGTGGAAGGCTGATGATGAGGTACAGCAACGCTGCTGCGGTGTAGATCGCGGTGGTCTGGAACGTCTGGCTGTTTAGGATGTTGGCTGTTTTCAGGATTTCCGTGACAGCAATAACGGAGGCCAGTGCCGTGTCTTTGATCATGGCGATGAAGTAGTTGCCGATCGGCCCCATGGATACAACGAATGACTGTGGAATGACGACCTTCCACAGGGTCTTGTTCGGTGTGTAGCCCAGGGAGAGGGCAGCTTCGGTTTGTCCGTGCTCAACGGACAGGATCGCTGAACGGAACACTTCGGAGAGGTATGCGGCATAGTTCAGGCCGAGCCCGAGGATGCCGGCGGGAATCGGTTCGATCTCCACACCAACGCTGGGGAGTACGAAGAAGATGTAGACGAGCTGGACAAGCAAAGGGGTTCCGCGGAGGACTTCCACGTAAACGGTGGAAATGGCGCGGAGGATCTTGAAGTTTGAGATCCTTGCCAGGGCGACGAGCAGGCCCAGGACCAGAGCAAGGGCCATCGCTCCGAGAGCGAGTTGCAGTACAACGGGCACCGCTCCAATGAGCGCCGGGAACACTGCGAGGGTGTTGTTGATGAAATCCATCGGAAAGTTACCTAACGTGCGGGTCAGTCACGGTCGTGGGGAATTCTGTAGGGCCCGGCCCCGGGCGCCAGGAGGGTGTTACCGGGGCCGGACCTTTCAGGAATTACTTCGACACGTTGTCTTCGCCGAGTCCGTACTTCTTGAGGATCTCCAGGTATTTCGGAGACTTCTTCAGTTCGGCCAGGCCTGAGTTCAGATCAGCCAGGAGCTGGGAGTCGTCCTTGCGGACACCTGCACCGATCGTGCCAGGGTAGTACGGGGTGTAGGGGGATACCAGCTTGATCTTGGGGTTGGGCTTCTGCACCAGGCTGTAGGCGACGACAGCGCTGTCGGTGAAGGCAGCGTCGACCTGCTTGTTCTCAACGGCTGAGATCAAAGCGGCCTGGGAGTCGAAGAATTTCGTCTGGCTCGCCCCGAGGGTTCCGATGAAATCGGTGAAGACCGTTCCGGTCTGGGCGCCGAGGACTTTGCCCTTGACGTCGTCGCGGCTCTTCAGCGTGGAATCGCCGGGAACCAGCATGCCCTCGCCCTGGACGTACCAGGGGTCGGTGAAGTTAATCTGCTCCTTGCGCTTGTCGGTGATGTACATCGCGTCGACGATGACATCGGCCTTCTTCGCTTGCAGGGCTGGGATCAGTGTGTTGAAGTCGGTGACGAAGGTCTTGACCTTCCATCCCTTGGCTTCGGCGATCGCGTTGATCATTTCGCCGTCGATGCCTGTCAGCTGTCCGCTGCTGGCGTCCGTGAAGGAGAACGGCGCGTCGTTCGAGGTTGCGATCGTCAGGGTCTTCTGCTCGGTGCTGGATCCGGAGCTTCCACCACCACAGGCCGACAGGGCCACGGCTGCGGCTACGGCCATCGGCAGCAGCGCCCCAAGCCGCTTGCCCAATTTACTGGAACTTTTCATCGGTTTGCCTTTGTTTGAAGGGTGTTGGCTAGCGGTTGAAACGGTCGAGACGGAGGGTTGCGGTGGCACGGTGGGCTTCCATTCCTTCGAAAGCGGAGATGGAGGCTACGTAGTTGGCCAGGCGGGGGGTGGCTTCCTTTTCGACGCGCTGGAAGGTCAGCGGCTTCAGGAACCGGGACACGGACAGGCCAGCAGAGGACTTGGCGCCGCGTCCGGTCGGCAAAACGTGGTTCGTGCCGGAGATGCCCTTATCGGAGTAGGCGACGGTGGACCAGGCGCCGAGGAAGATGGAGCCATAGTTCTTCAGGTTGTCGTGGTAGTAGCTGTCGTCGCTGGTCTGGATCTCGAGGTGTTCCGGTGCCAGTATGTCCATGATTTCCACGGCCGTCTCGCGGTCTTCGGCCACATAAACGGTGCCGTAGTCGCGCCAGGCCGGGCCGGCGATGTGACGGGTGGCGAGGGTTTCGAGCTGCTTTTCGATGTGGCGGATCACGTCCTCACCAAAAGCGCGGTCCGTGGTGACCAGGGAAGCGGGGGAGAGGACGCCGTGTTCTGCCTGGCCGAGGAGGTCGGCTGCGACGAGCTCAGGATCGGCGGTCTCGTCGGCGATGACAGCCACTTCGGAAGGTCCAGCCAGAAGATCGATGCCAACACGGCCGAACAGCTGACGCTTTGCTTCGGTGACGTAGGCGTTACCAGCGCCAACAAGGATATCGGCGGGCTGCTCACCGAGAAGGCCGAAAGCCATGGCGGCCAGGCCCTGGACGCCGCCGACAGCGAACGCGCGATCAACTCCGGACAAGTAAGCCGCATGCAGGACCGCCGGATGTCCGCCAGTAGGGCTGGTAGGCGGTGTGCAAGCGATAACGGTGGGGACTCCGGCTGCCTTAGCCACACCGACAGTCATGAAGGCGCTGGCCAGGATCGGGAACTGTCCTGCGGGAAGGTAGGCACCGACGCGAGGGACGGGGGTATAGCGCTGCCCAGCGAAAACGCCGGGGAGGATTTCGGTTTCAAAGTCCGTCAGGTGTTCACGCTGCTCGACAGCGAACAGGCGAGTGCGCTCGGCACCTGCTGCAAGGGCCTCACGCAGCTCCGGTGACAACTCGTCACCGGTCTTGGCCAGTTGGGCCTGGCTGATTTCAATGTCGTCACCGGCCCAGCCGTCAAGTTTCTGCGAGTACTTGATGACGGCGTCGATGCCGTTCTTCTCAATGTCGCTGAGCATCTCAGAGACCGTTTCGATGACAGCGGGAAGCCGCTGTGCCGGCACGCCTCCAACGGCCGGTTCCTTGATGACTTCGAAGTTTCCGTTGATGAATGCCTTATCGGCTTCGTTGATCTGCATGGCACTAACGGTAGGTAGCACCAATCCATCGCACAACCCTATGAACTATTATAAATATCATCGGATAACCCTATGCGATAGGCATCACATTTTCTCTCATCGGGGGACCTAACTCCCTGTGATCATTGGGTAAAAGCGTTTAACTTCGCTTCCCTTTCCGAAGAATGGGTTGGTTGTCTTGCCTGCAGATCTCGAGAAAAAATCTTAAGGGTTAACCTGACTGTTACGCTCTTGCCATAAGATTGCCCTGTGACTCTTGCCCAGCTGAAGGCCTTTCTCGCCGCGTACGAACTCGGTTCGTTCACCGCTGCTGCCAATCAACTCAATACGAGTCAGGCGTCGGTGTCGGAACTGATCTCGCGTTTGGAACAGGAGGTAGGGCTGAGCCTCTTCACCCGAGGCGGCAGGAGGCTCCACCCGACCAACGCGGCCATCGAGCTCCGCGACCATGCCCAGCAGACCGTGACCTCATTCGACAATGGAATCCAAGCGCTTCGTTCGATAACTTCCCTTGAGGGTGGCGTGTGCACCTTCGGAGTACTGCGTAACGCTGGGTATTACGACCTCTCTGACTTGGTCCAGCGCTTTCATAAGCGCTACCCGAAGGTCAAGGTCCGTCTGGTCGGTCTGAACTCCTCCCTCGTTGCCGAGTCAGTGGCGAACGGAGAAATCGAAGCCGGGCTGGTGGTTTTGCCCGTTTTGGAACGGGGGCTTGTGGTCAAACCCCTCTTCCGCGATGAGGTCTTGTATGCCTCTACGACACGCAGCCCCCGAAGAGGGCCGATGACCATTGAAGAGTTTGCTGAGTCAAAGGTCATTCTCTACGACGCCTACGCTGGCTGGAATGACCCCACGAGGAAGCAAATCCAGGAACGGGCACAGCTGCGCGGCCTGAAGATAGTCCCGGACATCGAAGTCGAGCATGTTGAGACAGCCCTGAACCTGGTATCAACCGGCGCCGCGGGGACCATCGTGTGTAGGACCATCGCCGAAGGGCCGGGCTTCCCGAAGAACATCAAGACAGTCCCGTTTGCCGAGCCGCTGTACGACACCCTTGCCCTTGTACAGCGCGAGTCATCCTATCTGTCTCCGGCAACGCGACGGATCGCACAGCTCGCTGAAGGGACCCTGCTGGCTAAAGTCCGCCCGGAACAACGCATCCCCACCGTACCGTCAGAAAGAACCGGGCGTGCCGATTCCAGGGAACAGACAATCAACGCGAGCTAATCCACGCAAGGCCCCCGTTATGGCTGACTAACGGTCGAAATGCCATCAGCCCCCGAACGCGGACCCCACCACCTCGCACCACAGCCACGCGATGGGAATACAGCAGGTTCATGAAAATCCACACGCTAGCTCCCCACCCGGCGGACTACTCTTACGTTTTTGGCGGCAAGGAACCGCTCCTGGCCATCAGCCCCGGTGATGCCGTCCAGGTATGGACGGAAGACTGTTACGGCGGGCAGATTCGTGGACCGGGTGATCTCCCCAGTTCACTGGAACCCATCGGCCTGAGGAATCCCGTGTCCGGTCCCATCGAGGTTCTTGGTGCTGTGCCCGGAGACATCCTGGCTGTTCATTTCGTCTCGATAGTTCCCGCCCGGGCCTACGCCGTATCGTGTGTCCAGCCCAGGTTCGGTGCTCTGGCGGCAACCATGGAAACGGCACTGTTGAACCAGCCCATGGAGGAACGCGTCTGGCGGTACGACATTGATGTGGAGGAAGGCACCGCAACGTTCCACGCTGGCGATTCGGACTTTTCGTTGACTCTGCCGCTGGATCCGATGCTGGGCACGGTGGGCGTGGCGCCGGCACACGGTGAAGTACGGCTCACCAAGACACCACACACCCATGGGGGCAACATGGACACCCCCGAGGTGCGCGCCGGCACGACGCTTTACCTCCCGGTGAACGTCCCTGGCGCAATGCTTTCGCTGGGTGATGGACATGCACGCCAGGGTGAAGGGGAAGTGTGCGGGACAGGCCTGGAATCGGCCATGAACTCTGTGATTGTGGTCGACGTCGTCAAGGACGAGAGCATCGTCTGGCCCCGGCTTGAGTCCGATGAATTCATTATGAGTTCGGGTTCTGCCAGGCCCCTTGAGGACGCCTTCAGGATCAGCCAAAAAGATCTTGTGGAGTGGACCTCCGAGCTCACTGGCTTGGCGATCCTTGACGCACTTCAGTTAGTGAGCCAGCTAGGATTAGCGTCCACTGCCAACGTCTGCGACCCGAATTACACAATGGTTGCCAAGTTGCCCAAGCGTGCCCTCAAGTCCGCTGTTGCGTATGGCGGAATACACGAGCGGCTCCGTTTATCGGCACGAGAGTACATGCGCGCCGCCCAATAAGGGTCCCGAGCTGAGCCGAACATAGGCCTTCCCCGCAAGCTCCGAGGGTTCTTCCTGGCGCCAGGACCGGGCGGGGTCACAAGAGCTGTGCACTTCGACCCCGCCCTGCCTTTATACCTTGAGATTTTCCGCGGCTCGTCCCATGCTGCGGCTCCCGGCTGCTTGAAGAACCCGTTCTGCCTCGGCTGCGGCCGCGACGAGCTTTTCTTCACAACCGTGGTGCGCCACCAGCTGAATTCCCGTGGGGAGCCCGGCCTGGGTGGATCCGTGGGGGAGTGAGACTGCGGGATGTTCGCTCAGGTTGAAGGCGTAAGTGAACCATGCCCAGTCCAGATAGTTTGCAGGAATTCCGTTCACGTTGTCGGGGTTGTCGTCCCCGGCTGCGAAGGCGGCAACGGAGGTCGTTGGCGTCAAAAGCAGATCGTAGCTGCTGAAGAACTCTGCGACTTCTGCTTTGTACACCTGCCGTTGCAGGTGTGCTTTGGCCAGATCTGCTCCACTGAATCCAACTGCCTGATCAACAACTCGCGCAAGGCCTGCGTCAACACCCTTCTGCGCTGACTCGACAATTGAAGCAAAACCCGTCGTCCAGATGGTGTGGAGCAAGTCGAAGCGATCCTCGGGACTGTTGTCGATGAAGTCGACTGAATGCCCTGCTGCACGAAGCTTAGCCGCGGCATGGTCGGCGGCATGCTCGAGTTCAGGTTCGGCCCTTCGGCCGCCCCAGTTGGGTACGTACGCGATGCGCAGCGTGCCCGGGCTCTGGTCGCATACCCTGCGGTATTGGCCGTGATGGCGAAGGACCGAGCTGGGGTCACGGGGGTCCGGCCCTGCCATGACGTCCAAGAGTATGGCCGCATCGCGGACAGTGCGTCCGAATGATCCGTTGGCGACGATGGAGGAAAGCGGTGTCGGCGGGTAGTAGGGGATGACACCTGTCCCTGGTTTGATGCCGACCACCCCGCAGAATGCGGCGGGGATCCTGACGGAACCTGCGCCGTCGCCGCCCTGGGAAACTGTTGCCAGGCCGGCGGCGACTGCAGCGGCTGCTCCTCCGCTGGATCCGCCTGCGGTTTTGGATGGATCATGCGGGTTACGGGCCGGTCCGTTGACTGGGTTGCCGGAGTCTGCTTTCCAGCCAAGTTCAGAGGTGGTGGTTTTGCCTAGCAGTGTCCCCCCTGCCTGCAGCAGGCGAGTGGCCAGCGGGGAGTTGTTCTCGGGAATCCATGCTGAGGTTGCCAGAGATCCTTTGCTTGTCCGGATGCCCTTTGTAGGCATCAGGTCCTTGATGGCGAACGGGACCCCGAGCAAGGGCGGAGCGTCCTCGGGTTGGTGGGTCCAGACATGTTCTGCCCGTTGGGCATCAACCAGTGCTTGTTCTGCCGTGACCGTGACGTAGGCGTTGAGTCGAGGGTTTTCCGCTTCGATGCGCTCCAAATGGGCATGGGCTACCTCGACTGGGGAGAGGCTGCCTTCGGAATACTCCTTCCGTAGCTCGTCGATGGACAGGGCGCAGACGTTGGGCGCGGACGTGGCGGGGTTCTGGGCGCTGATCATTAGTTCTTCTCCATGGCGAAGATATTTTCGTTGTCCTTGGCGGGAGCGGTTTCCGGGGTTTTGATGAGCGTCAAGAGCGAGACTACGCATGAAGCAGCCACGTAGATCGCAGGCATGAGTTTGCTTCCGGTGGTTGAAATCAGCCAGGTGAGAACAAAGGGAGATGAGACTGAAACGATGACGGCGAGGCTAAAGCCTGCGGCTACACCGGAGTACCGTACCCGGGTCGGGAAGAGTTCGACCCAGCTGCACACGAGCGGTCCGGTGTAGATACCCAGGGCAATGCCTCCGGTCAGCGACTGCAGTGTGGCCACAAGGAAGAAGGGTGCAACCGGCATGAGGAAGAAGGTGGGGAAAACGGCGAGCAGCATGAGTACACCACCGATGATCATCAGGGGTTTGCGTCCTGTCCGGTCGGAGATCCGGCCGGAGACAACGATGGTGGCCACGTAGAAGGCGATGGCAAGGGATGTGCTCAGGAGCGATTGCCATTGCTGCAGACCCAAGTCGGTGCGCATGAAGGTGGGCGTGTAGACAAGCAGGACGTAGTAGCAGACGGTTTGGGCCAAGGCGATGCCAGCTACCTGCAGAACGCGGTGGCCGTGCTGGGAGATCGTCTCTTTTAGGGGGGACGTGGCTACATCGCCCGTACTGACCAGCTCACGAAAGGCGTCGGTTTCCTCCAGCTTCAGGCGAATGTAGAGTCCGATCGCTCCTAGCGGCAGGGCGAGAATGAAGGCAACTCGCCATCCCCAATCATGCATCGCCTCCGGGCTGAGAGTGGAGCTGAGCAGGAAAGCCATCAATGACCCGGCCAGCAACCCAAGGCCCGTGCTCGCGGGCATAAAGCTCACGAGGAATCCCCGCTTTGCCGGGGGAGAGGACTCTGCTATGAGGGCGGCACCGCCGGCATACTCACCCCCGGCAGAGAAGCCCTGGATGATTCGGGCCACGATCAAAAGGATGGGGGCGGCCACTCCGATTGCTTCGTAACTGGGGATGAAACCGATGCCTGCGGTCGACAGGGACATCAGAATTAGCACCAGCGACAGCGTTTGTTTGCGACCGATGGTGTCACCAAACCGGGCGAAAAATACGCCTCCGAGCGGCCGCGTGATGACGGGCAGGGCAAAGATTCCAAACGTCGCCAGAAGGGCGGCCGTTGGATCATCACTGGGGAAAAAGACCGTAGAGATCGTGACGGCCAGGAACCCATAGATGCCGTAATCGAACCATTCAACAAAATTGCCCACCGCGCCGGCGATCAGCGATTTGCGCTGTTCGCGATTTGGCGAAGAGATTTCACTCATCAACCGATCCTTACTTGAGTAGTAGCCCCAGGCACGGCAGCGTGCCGGAAGTTGGTCCGCACCCCACGTCTCATGGGTGAGCGTTATCACACGACCTTAGACCCAAACGATCGTTTGTGTCTATCATTACTTGTGGTGTACTCGCTACATCGAGAAAAGAAATCGAGGAATCATGGACAGGTATCAGGTGGCGACCGGGACCGGGACTGACTTCCGTCAGCGCTGGACGGAAGCCCATGACCAAGTGCGCCAGCAGTTGAGTCAGCCACTGACGCCAGGCAAGGAGCACCTCCTGACCTCAGCGCTCGATGCCTGCAAAGGAAGATCGATCGCCAACGTCTCAGCTCGCGACATTGCCAGGGCTGCCGGACTAAACCCGGCGACCCTGTACTCGCACTACCCCGGCAAGGCCGAGCTCCTGGCGGCAGCATTTAGCTGGTCATACACACTCTTCCTGGACTTCCTACTGCAGAACGTCCGCCCTGAAATGGAGCCACCGGAGCTCCTGGCCTCTCTCATCCGCACCCACTTGGAGCATGATGAGCGCTTTGTGGAATCAGGAAGACTGTGGCGCGACTCTCCCGACCTTGAAACCTCCAAGGAGCCATTCGTAGTGGAGCTGCGAGAACGCGTGTGGTTCCTTCCCAGCCTTTACCGTCGCCTCGTTGCGGAAATTCTCAGGGGCTGCGGCGCTGACGACCTCGTGGCCGAAAAAGCGCAAATTTCGCTCAGGATTCTGAACGATGCAAACGCGTGGGAGGGCCTCGGAATCGAGGACAAAAGGAAGCGCTGTGAACGCCTGATCCGGGCGTTGCTCAACGCATGATCATCGGTTGCAGGGTCTGAAGCTCTAACCATTGACGATGGGCACAGCACGATTAGACGAACGGTAGTTAGGTTGAACGGACGTTAGTCTAAGTGGTGGACAGCGTGAAGCGAACCAATGCACATCACAGCGGTGGCACCCTCGCCCCGAAGGCCCTCACCTTGCCCATCGCAGTCGCGGAGCCGGGACCTATGGCCCCACTGTCAAGACTGAATACGCATCCTGGCAACCCATTCTTGGCCGGCGGAGATGCTGCTTTTGTTGACGCGAAGGGGTTGTCGCAACTCCTCCCACTCCGGGGTTTAACTGGCATGCACGGGTATTCATGAGGCGGGAGTTGGCATGCCCACTTTGCAGCAACACCGGACCTTACAGGTTGGTTGCGTAGGTCTGACTGAGAAGATCAGCACCGAATTGGCGCTCAGGCTGTTCCTGGATCAGTTGGAATCCCCGGTCAAGGTAGATTTGTCGCGCCGACCCAAGGATGTCGGTTGTCCACAGAGTCATGCGGCGATAGCCGGCTTCCCGTGCGAAGGCCATGCAGTTGTCCACGAGTTGTCCACGAGTTGTCCTCCCAGCCGGTGTCCGCGGCCGTCGGGGTGCACGAGCAGGGTGCGCAGTTTCGCAGTTGCGTCATCAGCTTTCACGCAAAAGATGCATCCAACCCGTTGCCCGTCGATCTCGGCAATCCAGGCCGCCTCCCGTGCCGGGTCGTGATGGGCGGCGTAGTCGGCGACGATTCGCGCTACAAGCGCCTCGAAGGTCGAATCCCAGCCAAACTCCCGGGAGTAAACCTCCCCATGTGCCATCACGACCCAGCCGAGGTCTCCAGGTCGACCCAAAGGCCGTATCACGACGTGGGCCTGGTCTGCCATCCGTTCTCCATCCTAGGCTACTGAAACGATCGTTTCAGTAGCCTAGGATAGGCCCATGACCACCCAGGAGAGAACTGCATCATCGCGGCGCGAGGAGCTGCTCGAACTCGCCTATGCCTATGTGCTTCGGCATGGACTGGCAGACCTTTCCCTGCGCCCCCTGGCGGCGGACATCGGTTCGAGCCCCCGCGTGCTGCTGTTTCTCTTCGGCAACAAGGACGGCCTCATCCGTGAACTGCTTTCCCGCGCGCGGGCCGAGGAGCTCTCGCTGCTGGCAGAACTCAACACCCGACCCGGCGGCAGTCTTTCCAACGTTGCAGGGGAGTTGTGGGGCTGGCTTTCTGGGCCCGAGAGAAGGCCCGTCCTCGCCCTTTGGGTTGAAAGTTACGCTCGGTCACTCGTCGATCCGACCGGCCCCTGGGCGGACTTCGCGCGAACCACTGTCAATGACTGGCTCAACCTGCTGGCCGCCACGCAGGATCCAGCAGCTCGGAACACAGAGCCAGGCCGGTCCGACAGAACCGTGGTCCTCGCCGTTCTTCGCGGCGCACTGCTGGACCTGCTGGCCACGGGAGATAAAGCAAGAACCACCAAGGCCGTGACAGCACAGCTGGCCACACTAGCCAAAAGTGACTGAAACCGGGAGCCTATTCATCGTGGAAACATGCATTAAATGCACGAAAACCACAGACCCCAGGTATCCCGGCGCAAGCTCCTGCCTGCGACGCGAACGGTTCGCGTTCCACAAAGCGGGTTTGAGCTGCAAAAACGCCGGATTCGTTCGTGCACGGGAGTTCTCGCAGCTACTTCCACTCCCGTTAGTTAAACGCCGATAACGGATGTTATGTCAACCTAAATCGGTTGACTATGATCCTAGAGACCTCCGCACCCTCCAATTGGGACCACGGACACCCGTCGTCCTTTGACAGGCATGTTCCCTGCTGGAAGAGTTGGCCTTCCGCTGCAGCAGCCGGCGCCCCTCACCACGGACCGGAGGCCTTCGCAGTGACCACAACCCACATCCCAGCATTTCTCCACGCCTGCGTCGTCATTGACGAATCAGCCAGCGACGGCCTGGACATCACGGCCCTCTACGGGCGCTACCTCAGCTGGGCTTTGACCGAAGCCCTCACGCCGACGTCCATCACCGACTTCTCCACGGCCATCAGACACCACGGCGTACGGCACGATGATGACCAAGGCCCGCTCCGCTACTATCCCGGCGCACAAATAATCGATCCCCCGGTAGGAGCGTGAGGGCGCCCTCATGGACCCGCGCGGAGCGCCTCCCTGGATACACGGTAACCGCGCCGAGGATATGCCGAACAAACCTAGACGCTTAGGGGCTTCCCAATCGAGCTCCAGCCACACCCCACCCCTGGCGAGCACCGCACAATGGACGTTTACGTCACCTCAATCGGTTGATACTGGACAGGCACACTTCTTCCCTGCGGTACCGCTTTGGTACCATTGGACTATGGCAATGAACCTGCGTGTCCCCGAGGACCTCGATCGGCGGCTGGAGAAATTGGCCGCAGAGGAACACACCTCCAAGTCTGCGCTGCTGCTGCAAGGGGCAGAGCTGGTTCTGCAGCGCCATGCGCGCCGAGGTGAAATCACCGAAGGTCTTGATTTCGTCATGAGTCATGATGCTGAACTGCTGACTCGGCTTGAGGACGCGTGACAGCCTACCTCGACATCGAGGATGCCCTTCAAGTTGTTGATCGGTACGGCTTCCACATCCGTGATGTCGGCCTGTTAGCCTCGGCGTTGGCCAGGCCGGCCACAACCGTTATGGGCGCTGAAGCCTATCCCGATCTGGCAGTGAAAGCAGCGGCGCTTTTGGAGTCCGTCGCCCGGTTTCATCCCCTCATTGATGGAAACAAGCGAACTGCATGGACGCTCATGGTGCTGTTGCTTTGGCTCAACGGATACCGGCATGACTTCAGCACCAATGAGGGCTTCGAGCTAGTCGTTGGTGTCGCCGCGGGTACCGTCGAGCTGAGGGATTCCGCCGCCATGATTTCACAGCATTTGGTGCCGCGCTAAAGGCCCAGGCTTCGAAGCCGGGAGCTGACAATACCCACACAAAACCACAGGGCCGGGCCTTTCGCTGCGGACCATTGGACGCACGGGTCGTCGGGCGTAGCCTGTCATCGTGGTCAGCATCAGCACACGCATCCGCTGGGAACGGATCTACGGCATACTCGGTGCGGTGGCGTGAAATCGGGCCACGCCGAACGCCGCCTGACCGTTCCTACCATGCAGGAGGCTGCCGAACTGATAAAGCACCTGCAGCGCTGCCGCCAGCTTCCAGAACCAGAGGACGCGATTCAATGGCGAGGAGGGTTTTGGAGTGCGCCGAGTCCCCGATCGCAACCTAGACTTCGGGCATAAGGGGAGCGAATTTTAGAGCGGGAGCCGGACATTGGAATCATCTGAAGGGTTGCTCTCAAAGGAGTCTTGGAGCCGAAACGGCGCGACTGCGGGCCGAGGATTTCATTTCCAAGATGCTGTCGGCGCATGGTGGGCCGCCCAGATGCTGGCTGATTCCGGCTGGGGCGGCCGAGTCGTACCCGAGGGCTTTGAAGACTTGCATATCGAAGGCGACGAGCTTACCTACGTTCAGGTCAAGAGCCGGAAGGACTCAGCCAGCTACTTTACGCCCACACATGTAGCCTCCATCCTCACGGAGATGTGGGCCAAACACTCGTTGCGACTACAGGATGGGCATCCAGATGGCTCGCTCATTCTTGTGCTTGAACGCCCCGTTCGCGGGTGTAATTTCAAGGATGAGTCAGAGAAACTGTCAACCCTTCCTGGAGACCATCCGGTGCGTAAGGCATTGGAATCAGTTGTCGATCCTTCTGAACTCGGCGCCCTCTTACTCCGTGCGGGTATCGTTGTTCTTAGTTGGGACCGACTGTCGGAGAGTGCGACAGAGGCCATCTCAAAAGTATCGGGTGCGAGTCCCGCAGTCTGTCGCCTCGTGGACAGGGAGCTTCGTGTATTGATAGCCGAAGCTGCAGACGCGAACGCATCTGCCAAGATACTGGCTGAGGCTCACGGCATTGACCGTTTGGCCGCTCATGGCGTTGTTGATGATCTTGTACGAATGGTAGATCGGGAATCCCTGGAAGCAGCGCTGGTTGACGGGACTTGTGACGTCCTGGATTTCCGTGTCCCTGAAAGTCAGTCGGCTTTTCTGGAAGGCATGCCGGCCAGGCCAGGACACATAGCAGCTGGCATCGTAGCCCCTAGGACTGATCTAACCGACAAAGTCCTTCACTTGCTGGAGATTCGGAAGGCAGTGCTCATTTCCGGACCTTCGGGCGTGGGCAAGTCGACCCTCATGTGGTCAGCGATTCACCGGAAACAAGATGCGCTCTGGTATCGAATCAACAGGCTGGACGATGCAGCCGTAAGCAAACTCGTGGAATTGGCCAAGGCCTCTCGCGCAAATCACCGGTCTCAAATTGGCTTCGTTGTGGACGGCATTGGAATCGGAGAAGCGCAAGCTTGGGACCAGCTTCAGCGTAGTTTGTCGATGCAGGCCGGGGTCTTGCTCTTGGGATCAGTCCGACAAGAGGACATGTTCCCTCTAGCCACCGCCGCTGATTGCGGCGTGGTAAAGGTCTCTCTGGATGAGGAACTAGCCAAGGAAATCTACGCGAAGCTCCGACAACTTGGGGCTACAACTGCATCCTACTGGCGGGAAGCCTACGAACAAGCCAACGGCCTGACGATGGAATACACCTACCTCCTCTCACAAGGGCAGCGTCTGCCCGATGTCCTCAGAGAGCAAGTCCGTCGGCGGGTTCACGAGGGAAGGGAAACAGAACTCCAAATCATAAGTTGCGTAACGACCGCCCATCAATGGGACCTAGCGGTTCCAGTTGTTCTCATTGAGAAGCTCGCCATAGATCCATCCGCCATACGGGTCGCCCTAGCTAGGCTACGGGACGAGCATCTCGTCGTGGAGTCAGGCACCGAGTTATCGGGTACACACGCGCTACGGTCACGATTCCTATCCGTCGCCGTTCATTCCTTTCCACCACCTCATTTGGAAGCCACGATAGGGCACCTTGTGCTGCATCTCCCGGAAGAAGCACTTCCGGCCCTTGTGACAGGCGCCCTCCGCGACTATCCAGAATTGAAAGCGTCAGTCCTCGCCAATTTGGCAACGAGAATCTGTGTAAAACCCAATCCATCCGTCCTGGCAACCTCTCTTCGCGCGCTCCGCCTCGCTGATCTCGAACAGCGAAGCCACGAATGGGCCACCGATCTGAAACGTCACGAAATCCCGCCCTCGTTGCGCACGGCGGCAATTCAGTTCTCCCTGTTGGACGAGGACGAGGCGAACGAATTGTGGCCAGTCTCGGTTCAAAAGGCTATCGCTGAGCTACGGAGTGCACGACTCAAACCGTCCTTACTCCTCGGGGAATTCATTGCCGGGCTCGGTCACAGCCACCTCGTCGATGCGATTCGGCTCTGCAGTACCTCAACTGCAGCGGCGGAGTTGCTTTCCGCAATCAGCAGTTCCCCTCCAGAGGCCTTGGAAGCAGTTGCGGAGGCAATCTTAGAACGGCGCGATGATCTATGCGCTCTCACTCGTGTCCTCAGAGAGGGGACATTGGAAGAAGCCGGTCATGTACTCCTTGCAGGTCAAGACTGTGGATCGGCTGTCGCCGAAGCGTTGCTTGTGATGGCCGGAGGATCTGGCTCCATGGTTGCGAGACTTCGCATGGAGAATATTTGGACGACGGAAGTCACTTGCGAGGAACGCGACGGTCTCAGGGTAATCAAAGCCCGGATTTTGTTCGTCTCTGACAAGCTGCAGGGTACGCCTGACGGTAGTGTTCGGGAGTTCGCCAAATCCGCCCTCTCATGCCTGCCCACCTGCAACCAGGCTGATGTTCAGGCATTTCTCCCAGGAGACGTGGCCATTGATTCCGGCACATCAAAACTCCAAAGACGATACTTACACTCCCCCAACAAAGTGGACATGAATCGGAGGACCGCGGCAATCGCTTCTGCAGCTTTCCAAACAGGAACGCGGACAGAACGCGTGGCGACGACCTTAGAGTTTCTACCTGTGCTTCGGGAATACCTTGACCTCGTCGGCCGGCTTTGGATTTTGGGGGAACATGCCGAACGTGACCGACCCCGTGCAGTCGATCTTCGTGAGAGCCTACGAAGCATCTCAGCCTTGATGGTTCCAGTTTCGCGGCCGCAGGAATTCCTGCTGAGTGAGGCGGCTTCAATCCGCCATGACGCCGTGCATACGCTCTTTACCGGGATCGTTGACAACATGACCGGCCGACTCGGTAACACGGAAGATTACGGGCTTCTTGGCGCATACGTTCGCTCTACGCTACGTCCTGCTGTAACGGACGTTGAAAACCAAGAAGATTGGGATTACCTCGACGCAGCCGCACCTCCAGAACTCCAGCTAATCGACAATCACCTGGAAGACATCGCGGCCATCCTTGCCGAGTGCCGCTTTGGCAATACACCTACCAGGGATCTCCTAAGAGAGGCCCGCTCGGGGCATCGTTCCGGCGCGCTGTCCAGAGTCGCTTCATTGTGTGAAAGGAATGCTCGACTTCGGCACGAACACTTCTGGCGGCAACTCGCTGAAGAGCTCAAGAAAAGGGGTCTCAGGACTTTGATCCACCAGCGTCATTTAGACACTAAGGACGATGGCTGGCCAGCTATCGCTACCTGTATCGAGGTACAAGTGGCGTCAATATTCGAATGGAGTCAGCGACTAGACGAAGCAGTTCAGTTAATGCAGGGAGCTCGAGAAAGTTACGTCCCGCCGGTAATTCTGTTTCCCAGTGTGGGCGGTGAACGCGTCGACGAACTCGCAGTCAGCCTGTTTCAACAACCTGCCGTGCACCGTGGCCTAAACCAGGACACCGAGTGGGACAAACTCTTACCACCCTCCGTACGTACGCCCCTGACAGATCTAGTGACGGAGGCCCACCAAGCGATTCAGCTTCTCTCTGGTGTTGCTGTTATCGGTACCTACAGGGGGCTTGATGAGTTTGAAGAAATTCTTGGTGAGACAGGAGACGCGTTCATAGAAGCCCGGGACGGAATCCTCCGCGGGCCCGATGATGACCTGACTCGAAATATTGTGGAAGTCCTGCACGACCATGCCCAACGCGCGATCGACGATCTCCAAAGAGCAGATGACGGCGAACCGATGAACGGCTCCTTCATCGAGAGCATCAATTCCATGGCTTCTCCTGACCCCTCAGTCCAAGTCCTTGAACTCAATATGATCAGAACATTTGCCCTTCAAGCCGACCTGAATAGAACCGTGGCGTTGGAGAATCTGACCTGATCTCTGGTCTAGGCACCGGTTACACAACCGACTTGCATAGGCACTTCTCCGCGACTTTCATCTGTGACGCCTCACGTGGAACCTCACAAAGCGATATTCACGTTCCTGACATGGCCATCGACCTGTTGGGGAAGCCCCGACGAAAACGCTTAGCACAACTCCCATCGGAGGATGGGAATCTCGATCTCATCTGCAGGGCAACGGTAGGGACTGCTTGTGCTGGTGCCTATAGTCATGACCCGTCTTCCCACTGAACGGAATGCCCTCGCCAGGTATAACTGGCATCTTGTCAGTTCTGAACTCCAGCCAGAGATACCCATCCAACGAATGTGGTCGCTTACGGATGAGGATCGGTCCCCCAGCTCCTGCCTAGACCAGTGATGTTCCCAATCCTGGACATGTCTGGTGGCCCTACCCACCTTGCTTTGGCGATTGTGGGGAACCCGAACCAACCGGCGGTATGCATAATGGTAAGCGAGGGAAAATCGCCCTGTTCCAACAACCTCAAGATGCGCCTGATATGGCCCTCACTAAGAGTGAGGGTGGAACCCACGCGAATTTCTACTCGATCGATGCTGCCAGAGCGCGCCCGGACTTTTACACGAAAGTGGATAGCGGGAAAAGTCTTCGCCAGATGTGCCATGAGTTCTGGAAGCACGAGAGTGATCGTTCGAGCTGAATCGAATCCAAGTCCACCGTGCCCAGGGTACGGTTTCATGTGGTCGGCGAGAATGGTTATGAAAACGAGTGGGAACTGTTCCTGGCGCAGTCGGATGGCCCGCTCGGTTCTCCACCACAACGCCATTCTCGCGAAGTGAATGGTTGGGCCGATCAGTTTAGGAAGAAGTGCCACCAACGCTGCTGCCGTTGTGCTGCCAACCGGCCTCCCCTGTGCCTCCTCGGCCTTCAACCCAGCATTACGAAAGAAATCTCCTAGCGACTCGCTGATATGTCGCACATCGAAAGATGCATAGGGGTGAGACTGATTTGACCTAACGAAGTATCCAAAATGGTCAGCTGAAACGTCCTCAAAATCATGCCAAAGGCTCTTCTTGGGTACGGACTGGGTGGAGAAACTGCTCATTTCGTCCTTTCAAAGCCTGATGCGTAGGGTGCAGTGTAAGCCCGCCTGGTTAAGGATTTCAGTCCGTATTTTCCACCGTTACGCGACGCCGGCAACGGGAAACCTGTATCGATCGCCTTAGCGGGTACATGCCGACCACAGAGGGTCGGTTCATGACGATCCGTAATTAGCGGCTGAGACCGTTCTTGCTACGTTCTGATCCCATTGAAACCCCACGACTGGACTTACGTGCTCTTGTTGCCTTGGCGTTGGCCACGGCTGCGCTCGGGTGTGTGCCCTCGCTGCGGGCGGCTGCGAGCCGGCCCCGTATATGCGTTTCAGTTGCCCCGGTATCGGACAGTGATTCCGCAAATTTCTCATGGTGTTCAGCGGACCCGTAGACCGCCTGCGCAGCAGATTCAGCTTTCAGGCCCTGATCCTTCAATCGGTCGCTGCCGTTGCCGGTGACGCGGTTCTCGATCTCGCGGCCGACGTCTTCCATGCGGGTGAAGAGTTCCTTCTCGGCGCGTTCGTACCGCTGTTCCTGGGTGGACCATTTGGATCCTTTGAATCCGCCTTCGGCCAGCAGTCTGGCTTCGTGGAGGTTCTTGGCTGCATCCACGAAGGCGGGGTCTTTGAAGTGTTCATCGCCTGCACCGTTGACGTTGGCGGTGGTTTCCTTGCGGAGCTGGTCAATGTCGGGTCCGTTGACGCCGTCTTTGCCGATGAGGAACATCCGCTCCTTGATTTCGGAGTCGGCTACCTCTCGTGCCTTGGGTGTTTTCGCGTTGTGGGCAAGCTGGAGTGCTTTGGTCAGTGCGGGGTTGGCCAGATACTCCACCGGCACTTGGTGGCGCTCCATCTCTGGGGCGAGTTTCGCCGCTTGGGCACGGAGTTCTTCGGCATGCGCGGCCGCGATGAGTTGCGTCGCTTTCTCGTGCTCAGCATCGGCTTTGTGCTCTTCGTCCTGTCTGCGCTCTTGCTCGGCCTGGGCCTTCTCGGACGCCGCCGTTTGGATGCCGGCTTCGAGCTCTGCACCGGCCACTTCACTGGTGTCGATGCCGTAGCGGTTGAGGACTTCCTGCCGGATCTTTTCCGAGGCGGACAGCGCGGTGGGATCGTAGTCTTTCCATCCCTCGGCGACGGCATGCGCTATGGCGATGTCCGAGGGTTGGGCGTTGTCCCACCACTGGTCCTTGTCCACCTGTGACAGGACCGCGTGGGCGGTGCTGCGTTCGGCTGCCAACCGTGCGGCGGCTTCGTGCGATGCCTGCGCGTCACGGTGTTCCTGTTGCCGCTGGTCTTCCTGCCGTCGACGGGCGAGGGTCTCGGCGATGCGGGAGGCGATCATCAGGGACTGGCGGAGTCCGCCGTCCAGCAAGTCGTCCATTCCGTCTGATTCACTCATTGGTGTTCCCCTTGCACTAGTGGTGTGATTCTTATCGGTCGAGTCCCGGGCCGGTGTCGCTGCGGCTGGGCTGGTAGGTCTTTGCCGGAGTGGCGGTGGGTGCGCTCGGCACTGCGGATCCAGGACGGATGGGAACCATGCCTCGGCGGGCGATATCGATTGCACGTGGCGGCACCGCTGCCTCTGTCGTTTGCTGTTGTCCGGCGTCCGGTGGGGCGGCTTTGGGCATGGTTCCGGTGAACGGTGCGAGCTGGTTCTCCACAACGGAGCGGATGCGCTGGGCTTCCCGGGTCCGGCCGGACTGCTGATGCATCTCGTACACGGCGAACGCGGTGTTGATCAGTTGCACCATGAGTGCTGTCTGCGCGGCGGTCATGTTCTTGGACGACGCCGCCATGAACAGCATCGCGGTCCCGGCAATGGAGGGAAGAGCGATGGGTTTGCTGTGTGCCTTGGGTGCCCGGAGTTGAGCCGAGCGGGAAAGTTCAGCCGCCATCGCGGCCAGCGGACCAGGCGTGGGTTCGAGACGGTGCGACCATGCTGCAAAGGCACCGGAAACTTCGCGTGCTGCCTTCGCCCAGGTGGCGTGATCCTCACGCGGAATGGACCGCAGTTGCTCCGCCAGGGCCGCAGCGTTGCGGGTGTACTCCACCCACACCTGGGGCGACGGGGTGGCCTTCTCCGGCCCGGTCCTGGAGACGGTGCGCTTGTTACGCGCAGCGGCGTTCCACTCAGCTGCAGCTTCGGTGGCAAGGTGGGGCGAGTCCATCCACGCTTCACGCAAAGCACCCAGCTTCAAGTCGGAGGCGAGTGTGCCACCACCAAACCAAATAGGCCGCTCCCCGACCTTGGGCCGTTCCGCCACGGAGTAGCCGACGATGACGTCGGTGGTGTTCTTCGCGTAACGCGGCCGCAGCAACATTCCGGTGTCGCGGGCCCGTCGAACAAACTCGCCTTCCCTTGCGGATGCGCTGGCACTGGCCCGTACTTTCCGTGCCAGCGATGAGCGGTGCATTTCCCGTTCATCCCTGGCCGCGGTGGCCTTCTCTGCCTGGTCGTAACCACGGGTGGCGTACACGCTGGAGAGTTGTTCCAGTCCGTACTTAACTTCCAGTTCGCGACAGGTCTGTTGCGCCTTTTTGTAGTCGCCGTGGGTGGATGCCTTGGTGCCATCCTCGCGCACCAACGAGACGGCAATGTGGATGTGGTGGTTACCGTTTTCGCTGGTGCCGTGGTTCACGGCCGCCCAACGGCATTGGTCTTTTCCGCTGGCCTCGGTGAAGCCCATCGCATCAACGAAGTCGTTGGCGATGTCGCCCCATTGCTGGTCCGTTAGAGCACCTTCATCGGCGCGCAGGCTCAGCGAACAATGCCACACACTGGCGTCCTTGTAACCGACGTGCACGCGTTCCCTCTTGGCCGCGTCCCAGGCGAAATCCTTGATCTGAACCGACACACCGAATGCCTTGCGGGGACGGTCCAGGTGTTTGGCAATGGCCAAGGCGTCATCGCGATCCAGAACACCGTCGTCATACCAAGCCATAAGCGCCGCATCACCGGCCACCAAGTGAGGGTCACTGTGGGCGTTCTTCGTCTTATCGGTGTCAGTCGACGTCAGGTAGACCATGAGGCCACCAATGCGCGAACCGCGTGTGATGTTCGGAATCATTCCTACATCAACCCATCAATGGCATCATCGATTCTCATGGCCACTGAGCGAAGATGCTTCAACGCTTCACTGGCTTCGATGGGGAACTCACTCGTGGCGTTGGCTTGCCGTGCGAGCTGGTTGATGTTGTTCGACGATCGGGCCAAGAGAAGGTGCAGTTGCATGAGCTCAGCTGCTATGGCACGGCGCTCGGTCGGTGAGTCAGTTCGTTCGGCCAGGGCCGCCGAAACCAGCAGGTTCGGAACGGTCACCTTTTCGCGTTCGGCCCTCGCCACGAGGGCGGCTTCCTCCTCCACCGTGACCCACACGTCACGACGCTTCTTCGTCCCTGCCGGAGTGTTCGCACGACGACGGCGCGACAGATTGGGACGGTGAGTGCTCTCCTCATCCGACAACCCAATCCCCTCCTTCAAAGGCCCAGCGCAGCGACCCTGAAACGGGGACCACACTGACCAGTGTGCCGTACTCGACCGCCAGTGTCGAGGACGACAAGCCATTTACACCCGTGTAAATGTATAGCTTGCTCCGCGTCTTTTGATTTGGCGGCACGCCCGACGATATCCCGTGGCGGGGTGCTTTTGGTGGTTAGGGTGGGTTGGGTCTGAACCAGTCACAAGCATTTGGGGGGACCATGCTGAACGAAGACACCAGCGGCGCTCCGCGCCTGGCCGAAGCCCGATACCGGGAAGCGAACGAAAGCCATCCTGAGCAGGTCTACGTCAGATTCGATATCGAACGCGGACCCGGCATGCACCTGCTCGACAAAGCCACCCAACTGCTCCACAGCTCCGACTACCTCGTCGGCGGTGTCATCGACGACCTCGCCACCAGTCACCTCCGCAACACAACCGGCACCACGGCCAGCATCGGAGAAGACGGCTACGCCGTCATCATCACCGCCACCATCCCCCCGGACTCTGTCGGTCTTGACTCGCCAGGCGGCGACACCACCAGGACGGCCCCGGCGGTGTTGACGTCGGAACAGGCCGCGGTCCAGCCGGCCATTGAAGAAGCCCTCACCGAAGCGCTTCCCGCCTCGCGTGTACAGCACGCCGGGGTGCTCGCCGAACAGGTCGCCAAAGAACTACCCACCCGCGACCAGGTCACCGCTGCCTACCACCGGCCAACCCTGGACGAAGTCATCGACAAATACGCAGAACAATACGACCCCGACGGGCGCTACCTCATGCCCAAGAGCCTCAGAACCGTCGCCCTCTCCTACCCCCACAACGCCACAGCAGCACCTGCTGCAGCGGCTCCCGCCGCCGCAGCAAACGGCCCCGCACAGAGACCAGCGATCAGCGCCGGTTACGGACGCTGAACCAACCCATCCAAGGAAAGGCAAACAGCAGCATGCCCATCGATATCGAACGCACCAAAGATCAGGCCCGCGCCCTCCTCAACTCACGCATCAAAACAGTCGAAGAACTCGTCAAAGCCCGACAGCGCGTCACCGACCTCAAAGAACAACTCGCCAACGCAGAACGCGACGACAAACGCGCCTACGTCAAAGCCACCCGCGACGGCTGGAGCCCCGAAGAACTCAAAAAACTCGGCCTCGAACCAGCCGCCGCCGGACGGCGCCGCAAAACACAGAACAAAACCACCAACACCCCCGCCGCGGACACCGACCCGGCAAGCAGCGAAACCGCCCAGCAGCTCTGAGGCCCCTCGCCCACCCGGGCACGGCAAAAGCTAAAAACCTCCGGGCTTTTCCCGCACCCACGTGGACGACGGGACCCACCTGACCGGCTGCACACAACCACCACCACACCACCCCCTCAAGACAAACCCTTGAGGGAGCGGTGGCCGTGCACAGCCTCCACCCGAAGGTGGTCACCAAAACGGCCAAGCTCCCTATGGGTTGACACCCGCCGCCGGCTCCCCCGGGCATCATTGGCCAGGTTCTTTTCCGCCAGGACAACGACGACAAGAGCGCAGCTGCAAACGCCTTCGGACGGATCCCGGCACGGAAGGATCGTGTCCCGAAACACCATGGGGCTGACCGATGTGTGCATGGGGTTCGGGCCGGAACGGTCCAAGGCAGAACAGCCCGTACCGGAATCCGTTGGGCCGATGTTGTCGAAAAGGTTTGTTTAGACTCTGCTCATGACGAAGATTGGAAGCGTTTTTCTCCCCGTCAGTGACACCCGGGCATCAGCCGAATGGTTCGCCGAAACCTTCGACATGCGCCCCATCAGTGTTGAAGAACATGCCGCAGTCCTCCACGCCGGGGCCTCGGGTCACCGGCTCACCCTGCTCGGGCCAGCCAGCGGGATCAGCTCACCACCCGGCCTGCCCTGGGCGCCGTTCAACCTCCTCGCAGAAGACCTGCACGCCACACACGACCGTTTGACCCGGAACGGCGGCGAACCCAGCGACATCAACGGCGACAACCAAACATGCTTCTGGTTCACCGCCACCGACCCGGACCAGAACACCCTGCTGATCGTCGACCGCTGAACACCCTCGACGAGCGAACTGATTGAGCCAGCCCAACAACCCACTAGGGCATCAAGCATCAACCCCTACACCGGGACCAATCCCAAAGGCTTCTCACAGCAAGAAGGCTCCACCCCACAGGGTGGAGCCTTCTGACGTGTCGTCCTGCCAGATCCAGGTGCCGGATGCCTCAACTTCATCCCGCCCGCCTGACGCCCGGGCAAGCATCCGCGCACCGTGTATACGGCGCGCCGGGTGCGTGGGGAGTTAAGGCAGAAAAAGGGCCGGCAACTGCCGGCCCTTTCTGTTCTTCGGTGAAGACAAAAATGCCATCTCACTCAAGGTGGCGATGCGTGCGCACCCTCCGGTGCGTCACCGGGGTTTATGAGTGGTCTTCGTGGGCTGCTGTTTCAGCGCGGGTCCGTCGTCCTGGCCGGAGGCCGCCTGCCTTGATGCCCTCCCATTTCTTCCCGCCGTTGTACTTCCGCTGGACGCGCCGCAGCTCCCGCTTGACCGCGGCTTCGACGAAATCGTTCACCGAACCATAACCCTCCAGCACGCCCACGTTTTTCACGACGGCGCGGATCTGTTCCGCGTCATCCCGGGTGAACTTGGCCGTGATGGAGTTATCGTCCCGTTTAGCCCGCTGCACGGTCCTCCCGACGTCCTCGTTGTTGGTCACGCTCAACAGTGACGCCCTGGAACTTCAAGGACACCGCCACGTCTTCCACGACCAATTCCTTCACTGTTTTGGGCTGCCCGTCTTTGCCTTGGAATGCGCGGGACCTGATTGTTCCGACGGCGATGACCCGGGAACCCTTCGTCAGCGACGCTTGAGCGTGCCTTGCTGTTGCGTTCCAGGCACTCGCGCGCAGGAACACGGTCTCCCCGTCCTGCCATTGGCGGGTGCCCTGGTCCCAGGTTCGGGGTGTGGTGGCGATGGTGAAGTTCGCGACCACGGACCCGGTGCCCAGTTCCTTCAGCCGCGGGTCGGCGACGAGGTTGCCGATCACCGTGACCGGCTCCCCTGCCGACGCTTCACCGGATGTTGCCGGGACTTCCGAGGACTGCCCTGCAGGAGTCGTTTCGCCGTCGGTTTGTCTCTCAGCAGGCCCGGCACCGACGGCGTCTGTGGAGGGGTGGTGCGTGTCGGTGGTGTCAGTGAAGGGGTATCCGAGGGTGGTGCCGATGGGCCAGTCCGGAAGACCTGGCATCACCAAGGACCCACCCGCCGGCGCGACGTCGTACTCCGTGTCGCTGGCGGTGTCGGTGTAGGGGTTGGTGACGGTGACGTTGATCCGTCCCGTGGGGTTTGCGGTGCGGCCGAACTCTTCGAGGTCGTCTTGCCGGCGTCCGCTGAGCCGGAACCGTTCGTTGGCCTTCCAGGCCTCGAGGGCGCTCATGCCGCTTTACGGCGCAGCGCCGCCTGGGTCAGCTTGTCCATGCGGATCCCGGACCAATGATTTTCACCATCGGCACTAACTACGACGGGCGCCTCGGAGTAGCCAAGATCCTCGCAGATATACGTCAGCGCTTCAGGAACTTTGGTGATGTCGACGGCACGGTAGGGGATGCCTTTGCGGTCGAAGTACTCCATCGTCTTGACGCAGTTCAGGCAGCCGGGCTTGGTGTACACCGTGTAATCAGGGGTTGAAGAAGTCATTGTCAGTCCTACGTTTCGTATCAGTTCGGGTTTCGTTCGTCTGGTCGACTTGATACCTCAATTCTACTGTTATTCAGGTAGAAAACAAAGCGTTTTAGCCCGTATTTTAGGGCTTTTGGTACATGTGTATTTCCCCGCAGACAGAACCGATGCTGGGCCCGGCCAGGGTGGACATATGTCATTTTCAGAAGCTGACGGCACAAAATGTCAGAAGTCCCCTTCAATAGGTCATTCTGTGGGTACTGCGAGCAGAGATTGGCGTTCTTTGCACAGGAGTAGAGAGCACCCAGAGGTCACAAGTCCTCTGCAGAACCGATCCTGGCGTATTCAGCCCTGCCGGGAAAATCTTTGGGTTTTGGCCCGTTTGAATAGCCTTGTCACGCCTCGGCGACCTTTCATTCACCCGTAACTAAGGGGTTTCCTGAGTCGTCCCGGCTGAGAAAACCGATGTCGCGCGGTTGGTTGGCCGGGCCAGTTAGCTTCGTCCCATGGGGAAGGGGCCCAAGCGGGGCTGCCGCTCTGAAGCGACGTTCCGCCCCAAAGTGTGGTCAGAAGGTCTTGCTGCTGGCATTACACCGAGCGGCGTGGACGGTAATGCCTCCGCTGACACCCAAGCTCAGAAGCAGGGCCAGGAAACCGACACTGGCTGCCGCGAAGTAGCTCACTGGCATGGGCGCGGTATCGACTACCGGTTCCATGTACGCCCAGATAGTGGCACCAGCGGTAACTCCCAAAACGGCGATCAGGCCGGTTAACACCCACACGGCAATGGCCAGAATGATCATCTTCATAGCTCCCCCAAGCCGAGTACATTCCCCTGTTGTTGATAGATCCTAACCGTGGGTCATGGCAGGTAGCCGCCGATCATTTTCTTCGGCCGTGCCGCCGTAGGCGCGGCGGACGCTGGTATTGCAACGGTTGAATGATGATCGTTGCGTCATCGCGGAGGAACATTCCGGGTGGCCGATGCCCCGGCTGGACTCATCCGCCACTTACGAAACGGGGGAATTGTGAGTACATCAACTGCGAACGCATCACTGGGCATCCCCCCAACCAACAAATTGGCCATCGCGGCAACAGCGTTGGCCGGGTTTGCCTTTGCCGGCTTGCGGAGCTTGCCCGATGGAAGCCTGTCGACCCTTGTGGCAAGGGCCAAAAAATCTTGCGGGGATCCGAGCGAGCGAGGATCCCGGCTAAAGAATTTTTGGGACGCAGGCCCCGACTGTGGAGGGGCTTGACGGGCTGGAACGGGCATTTACAATCCGACAGGACAGCAGCCAAAACGCTTTCAAGAACAGGTGGTGACGGGCAGGAGCTCTGCGACGGACCGGCACCACCGGAACAGCCGGCCACGAAGTGGACGCCCTTTAGTGCTCGCCCAGCGAGCACCCCTCCCTTGGTTCCCACCGGATCCTACCCATGGTGCGTCCCGGGCCGGGTGCGCCGCTCCCACGAGCCAACCACCCCGGGCGCTGGTGCGGGAACGGCGGTCCGCCGCCGGCGACCACCCACCCGGGCCAGCCACCTGCGGCGGACCGCCCACCCACCAAAGGCGAACGGCCCACCGCGTGGTTAGCGGAGTGCGGGGCGGTGTTCGGCGGCGAACAGGACGGCGACCCTTTCGTTGTGCCAGTCAAGCGCCGCGTATTGCCGGGTGATGTCCAGGACGCCCGCCTCGATGTGGGCTTCGGCGGTGACGGCGTGCGCCATACCGCGGATGTGCGCAGCAAGATCAGCCGCTGCAGTGGCGCTGTAGGCGACGGGGGATGTTTCAGCCATGGCGGCGAGGGTTCCGAGGAACACCACGGCTTGGGCAAGGGTCTGGGCGATGCTACGGGTCTCGGTCATGGTCTCTGTGGCCTTTCGGGGTAACGGGCGGGGTCTTGCCGCGCGGTGGGTTCCGCCCGGCAAGACCTGTTGGAGGGTTTTAGGCGGTGGGCTGCTGGAGGCCGAAGAGTCGCTGGGCAGTCGCGATCAGGTGCTCGGGGACGTTTCCCTCTCCGCCGTCGTCGGTTTCACCGAGGGCCACGACGTCGCCGCAATAGATGTCGAACAGCCCGCCGGTCTCTTCAAGGACCAGCTCGCAGGCGCGGCGGTTCGGGGCAAGGCCCAGGATTTTGCCTTCCTCGTTGAGGTAGAAATGCCAGTCCTGGGCGCTGACGGCTTCGATGTTCCCGCCCACCAGGGTTTGCAGGCTCTGTAGTCCTGCGTCGATGGTCTCCAGACGTGCGGGTTCGGCCGGGTTGGCGGGGATGATCAGGGCGGTGCAGGTGCTCACGGTTGGTGTCCTTACTGGTGATGAGAGTTTGGGGGTGGTGTCCCGCCCGTCGGGCGGGGCACCGGTTGATGGGCCGGGTTTAGGCGGCGTCGCCGAGCGTGCACGGGATCCGGTAGCGGCTGGGCATCTCAGCCGCAGTGCCGGGCAGGTCGGCCGGGCCTTGGGCCGGTCCGTTCGTCCAATGGAAAAACGCCTGCTCGCTCAAGGCGGACCAAAACCTCGCTTTCGTGCGGAAAAACGTGGTTTGGACGTCGCCTTCGCAGTAGGTCGCCATGCCGAACAAGTTGCCGATGCCGTCCGCGGTGCGGGTCCCGGCGACCATGACGTAAGGCCACTGGCCGAGGTCCCAGCCGTCACAGCCCCAGCTGGGGATCACGGCCCAGCCGTGTTCGCCGATCACGTCCATCCAGTCGTACCCGTCGTTCAGGTGGTAGTTCACGAGCACGGGCACGTCGTGGATGGTCTCCCCCGTGTCGGCGGTGGTCACGGTCTTCTTGGTCACTGCGTTGTTCATTGGTGTCTTCTTTCTTTGCCGAGAAAGGTGGTGGGCGGGGCGCTCTGGTGAGTGGCCAGCACCCCCGGTCCCCCGTTCGTTGTTTTTCCTGCTGGCGAAGCCAGTTAGCTGACCCGGGCCGGCCCGGAGAACCCTTTAGGGCCAAGGCACGGCAATCTATGACTGTTTTGACGGGTCCGAGCTGGCGAGGGACCAGGGCAAAAGAGTCATGGATTTCCGTGCCGCGGATCCCGGAACGGGATTTCGAAGGGATGGCACGGGGCGGCATAATCCGACAGGACAGCAGCAAAACGCTTCTAAACGAGCAGGTGGTGGCGGGCAGGAGCTCTGCGACGGACCGGCGGCACCCAACAGCCGGCCACGTAGTGGACGTCCGTTACTGGTCGGGAGCGCAGCGGAGACCAGCCCTGGCCTGTCGATCCATCGGTGGGGTTGGTACCGTGGGTTTGTCCCGCCGGAGGCATCCCCCATGTTGCCGGCGGGACACCCATCAGGGAGCAGAAAACATTGGGACTGGCGAAGCCTTTTCACCAGGCACCGGACAACACACCCCGCCTCGCCCTCCCCCGCCCCGGCCGTCATCGAGCCTGTGCAACAGCTCCCGCTGACCGCCGAGCAGCGGACCGACATGGACGCGGCCCAGGCCGAGTTCTTGGAAGCCCTTCGGGAGGCTGGGGTGAAGCACCTTCATGCGTGCAGCCGGAACGGCACCTGAAAGGAGGATCCGCAGGCCCTTCGCGCCATCAGCGCGATCCTCCGGGGCGTGCACCTCGAGAACAAGCACACGCACTAGAAGTCCCAGGCCGGGAACAGACCTTTTCTGGGGTGTTCGGGCCTAGGCTGAGCCCATGGGCGAGTCCATCCCGCAGGAGCTCCAACCACCCGTTGCCGTTGCTCTGGCGAAACTCGTCAAGAGTTTCCCCGGACCTCGGGCGTTGCCGGGCGGGCTGTGGGCCGAACCAAAGTGGGACGGGTACCGGACCATAGCCTTGGTGCAGCCGGATGGGGTGACGCTGTGGTCACGGCAGGGGAAGGAACTGACCAGGATCCTGCCGGATCTGGTCGCAGCCATCCAGGAACAGGTGCCGGCAGGGGTTGCTTTGGATGGGGAGGCAATCATCTGGAATGGGGATCGGCTGGATTTTGAGGCGTTGCAGCGGCGCATGGTCACTTCCAGGGCGGCTCTGCCGGCCTTGGTCCGTGAGCTGCCGGCCGCGTATGCGGCTTTCGACGTGCTGGCCGTTGCCGGGCAGGATATCCGGTCGTTGCCGTTCACGGGGCGGCGGCAGCTGCTCGAGGAACTGGCCCGTGAATGGGCCGCGCCGTTGAACCTCTCCCCCGCCACCACCGACATGGACGTGGCGAAGACCTGGTTGAAGGACCTACCGGCCACGGGGGTGGAAGGGCTGGTGTTCAAGGGCGGATCGCAGAGCTATGAGCCGTCGCGCATCTGGTTGAAATTGAAGAGCAAAAACACTTTCGACGTGGTGTGCGCGGCCGTCACCGGCCCCGTCACGCAGCCGCAGGCCATCATCGCCGGCCTGCCGATCGATGGGGAGCTGCAGATCGTTGGGCGCTCCAGCGTGCTTTCCACCCGGGTGGGCCGTGAGCTGGGCCGCCAGCTCCACCCGGCCCGTTCCGGGCACCCGTGGCCTGAGGAGGTCAGCGAGTCCTCGCTGAACAGATTCAGCAAAGACAAGGGCCCTGTACACCTCACACTGGTCGAGCCGATAGTGGTGGAGATATCAGCCGATGTCGCGTGGACCGGCCAGTCCTTCAGGCACCCGGTCCGGTATCTACGGGCCAGACTCGAGCTGGACCCTTCCGAGGTCGGGCTTCCCCCGCACCTCCACAACCGGTAACCCCGCCCTCTTGCGGACGGGTTGTCCCCCTCAGGGAAGGTCGAAGCACACACGTTGGGGTGACGGCTACGCCTGCTCATGCCACTCAGCACAGCCGATCTCCGAGTCCTGCGTTGGATGCAATTCCGAAAGGTCCTTATCTTGTCGGTCGCTTGGAGTACAGTTATTTTCGAACATAGTTTCGAATAAAGGTGTGTTGTGGGCGTGATAGTTGGCCCCCGTGTGATAGACGCGGGACTGTCTGTGGTGACGGTTTTCCTGGCACCGCTGGCGGTGGCTGCCGGCTATCCGTCCCCGGCCCAGGACTACTTTGAGGGGCGGATAGACCTCAACGAACACCTGATCAAAGACGTGACCAGCACCTTCATCGTCCGCGTTGTCGGGCAGTCCATGGAGCAGGCCGGAATCAGCGACGGCGACGAGCTGATCGTCAACCGCGCACGGGAACCAAAAGACGGCTCGGTGGTCGTTGCCGTCCTGGACGGAGAACTGACGATCAAACGGCTACGGATCACTCCCACAGGGGTGGTCCTGCAGGCCGACAATCCACGCTTTCCGGATATTCACGTTCCGGCGTTATCGGAACTGACGATCTGGGGAGTCGCTGAACGGTGCCTCCACCATGTCTAAGCCCGCGGTAATGCGCCGGATGCAGGAAATCGCCCACGTGGACGTGAACTGCTTTTACGCCTCGGCCGAACGCGCCTTCAACCCGGCCCTGGAGGGCAAGCCCGTCATTGTCCTCTCCAACAATGACGGATGCGCCGTCACCCGCTCCCCCGAAGCGAAGCGCCTCGGGATCGGGCTGGGGGATCCGTGGTTCAAACTGCGGCCCCGGGCCAGGGAATGGGGCCTGGTGGCCCTGTCCAGCAACTACGAACTCTACGGCGACATCAGCTCCCGGGTAATGGAGTTGCTGGGCCGGTACTCGGCCTGGCTGGAGGTGTACTCCATCGACGAAGCCTTCCTCGGCGTCAAAGGCGAACCCGACCAGCTCCTGGAGCTGGGGCGGGAGATGAAGGCCGCGTGCCGGCGGCATGTCGGGGTGCCCGTCTGCGTCGGCATCGCACCGACGAAGACGCTCGCGAAACTGTGCAACAAATGGGCTAAGAACAACCCCTCCTTCAACGGTGTCTGCCGCTGGGAATCCGTGCCGGTCGAGCAGCGCGAAGCGCTCATGGCGAAGCTCTCCGTGATCGAGATCTGGGGCGTGGCCACCCGGCTTACGAAACGCCTGAACGCGATAGGGATTTTCACCATCGCCGACTTGGTCCGGGCGGACCCGGTCGCCATCCGGGACAAGTTCTCCATTGTCATGATGCGCACCGTCCTGGAACTCCAGGGCACCCCATGCATCCCCGTGGAAGAGGAACGGATCGGGCGGGACCAGCTGATCTTCTCCCGGTCCTTCTCCACCCCAATCACCACAACGGCGGGGTTGCGGCAGGTCATGAGCGTCTACGCCCAAATGGCCAGCGCACGCCTGGCCAAGCACGACCTGCAGGCGAAGGTGCTGACGGCGTTCGCGGGGACGTCGCACTTCAACCCGAACGAAAAATCCTTCCCCTCCACCTGCGTGGTCCTGCCGATGCCCACCGCTGACCCGGTGATCCTGACCAAGGCAGCCCACGCCCTCCTGCCCCGGGTGTTCGAGGGCGTGAAGTACGTCCGGGCCGGGATCATGGTCACCGACCTGCGCCCGTCCGGGAACCAGAAACCCTTGGAAATCTTCGGAAACCCCCACGAAGAACGCGGCATCGGGATCCTGCTCGAAGACGTGGCCAAACGCTACGGCCGCGGCTCCATCGGCCTCGGCCACGCCGGAATCCGCGGCGGACCCGACTGGACCATGAAACGCGACATGCTCTCCCCCAGATACACCACCCACTGGGACGAACTCCCCCTCGTCAAAGCCGCCTAACCCCGCGGCCGCCACCACCCTTGGAAGGAAACGACCAGATGACCCTGGCACCCGAACACCCCACCCACACCGCCTTCCCCGAAGTGGCGGTACGGTTCAACCCTGCCGGCCAGCCGCTGGCCGTCCGGCACGACGGGCGCCTGTGGGTGATTACCGAAGAACCAATGCACTGGTTCGAACGGGACTCCTGGTGGGAAACCCGCCGCACCGCGCCGGTCGGGGTCGGGAACATCGTCGACATCGAGTATTGGCGTGTACAGGTCAAGTTCTCATCCAACTCGGACCTGCGGACCTTCCTGCTTCGGCGCGAACCTGCGGGCACCCAGTGGCTGCTCGTCTCCATCAGCTAGTGCCAGAACAGATGTACCGCTCCCCGTCCCGGCCCAGTTATGGCTAGGTACCCTGCGGAATCGGTCAACCTTCACGTTGCTACCCTCGGCCTGCAGCTCACCCCGAATCGGTTCTTCCCTTAGCTTCTCTATGCAAGGGACCGGCCAGACGCCCCCTATAGAATCAAGGGGCTGGCTCCGCGCGGAGTTTGCTGAATGAAGGATATTTTTACGTATGAGTAACCCCAAGGGGCGGCTTGAGCTGACGTGGATGGGCAAGGACCAAGCCCTGATTCCAGTAGACCACGGCAAGTATGACTATGAATGGGTCAGCACTCAGGACCCCCGTGCCCGTGAAGTTAGGACGGTCGATGTCAACGGCTCCTATGGAGAAGGCCCGGACGACAATCTGCTGATTACAGGGGATTCCGGCGACGCATTGCGGGCTTTGGTTTCTGTTCCCGAATGGGCAGATAGATACCGTGGCAAGGTCAAGCTGGTCTACATTGATCCGCCTTTCAACACCTCACAGGTCGGTTTTGAGCATTACGCCGATTCCTTAGAGCACTCGATTTGGCTAACACTCATGCGTGACAGGCTCGTCTACTTCAAGGACCTGCTGGCCGATGATGGTTCTGTCTGGGTGCACCTAGATGACGCCGAAGTTCACCGTATGCGTTGTTTGCTTGATGAAATTTTCGGTGCCGCAAATTTTGTCGCAACAGTTGTGTGGCAAAAGGTGTATGCCCCGGAGAACCGAACTGATGTGTCCGCTTCCCAGGATTACATACTGCTCTATGCAAAGGATCGCCCCACCTGGGCGAAAAGCCGCAACCTTATGCCTCGGGATGAAAAGCAGACGGCGCAGTACAAGAATCCTGACAACGACCCGCGCGGTCCATGGAAGGCAGCTGACGCCACAGCTAAGGCGGATGTTGGGCGCAGAGCGAGTCAGTTCTACACCCTGAGGACGCCGGCCGGCAACGAGTACCAACCTCCTTCCGGCCGGTGTTGGTTGTACACAGAGGATCGTTTCGAAGAAATGGTCGCCGACAACCGGGTTTGGTTCGGCAAGGATGGCGGAAGCAGGCCGGCCATCAAGAAATTCCTCACTGAGGTCAAACAAGGTGTCACACCTTCGACTTGGTGGCCGTATACGGAGGTAGGCCACAACCAGGAGGGAAAGAAGGAGATCCGGTCCCTGTTTCCGTCCATAGTCCCCTTCAGTACTCCGAAGCCGGAACGACTGCTTGAACGCATTTTGCACATCGGGTCCAACCCCGGCGACATCGTCATGGACTGCTTCGCCGGTTCCGGAACAACGCTGGCTGTGGCACACAAGATGGGGCGTCGATGGGTTGGCGTCGAGTTACAGTCGGATACGGTTGCGACGTTCATAGAGCCAAGACTCAAGGCGATTATTGATGGCACAGAGACTGGTGGAGTCACAGCCAGCACCGGTTGGGCTGGCGGCGGCGGATTTGGAACCGCCGTGATGGCACCGTCAATGTACGAGGTCGATGAAGACGGAACCGTTTACCTTTCCGAGGATGCTGTAAACGGGGCGTTCTCGCGTTCGGTTTGTGGCCAACTTGGCTTCCGTTTTGAAGAAGGGGACCCCATTTTCTGCGGCCGCAAAGGCCGTACTCGTTTGGCCGTTATCGATGGAATGGCTGACGAGCATGTAGTCCGGGTCGTTGTTTCTTCGTTAGCCGCCCAGGAAAAGGCAATGGTTGTTGCCAAAGGCCTCCAAGAAGGCGTAGCCGAGCTTCTGCGGGAACTCTCCCCTGGCTCAAGGATCCGCAAAGCGCCGGAAGATTTGTTCATGAAGAGGACAGTTAAGTGAAGCAGTCCATTACTTTCGACCGCGAACTCCTTGATGACATTGCCTCGCGCCTTGATTTGAGGCTGCCGAATCGCACTGGTCTGGCCGCGACAGTAAAGCACCTGGCGCAGGCTGTCGGCGATTACGTCGAGTTAGTGAATGACTTGGCCACAGGCGTCGGCAAGACATTCCTCATGGTGGCCTTAGTCGAATACTTGGCGGTTCAAGGTGTCCGCAACGTATTGATAGTGACTCCGGGTTCGACCATCCAAAAGAAGACGCTCGCGAACTTTGATCGAACATCTTCCAAGTTCATCTCCGGCGGCGATCATGTGCCTCTGGTGATCACTCCCGAGAATTTCCGAACCTCGTCGATGGGTGCAGCACTGCATGACGGGGACAAGCTGAAGCTGTTTGTGTTCAACGTGCAGCAGCTAATTCGGCCCAAAGCTTCCAACTCGCGTCGAGTCTATGAAGTGGACGAGAACCTTGGCGATGCACTCTACGATCATCTGCAGGGCCAAGATGACCTGATCGTTATCACCGATGAACATCACGTCTACCACGACAAGGCGGCGTCCTTCTCCGCGGCGATCAGAAGCCTCTCCCCCATGGCTTTGGTCGGGCTCACCGCTACACCTGCGAAAGCCGATGAAGACAAGGTGGTCTTCCAGTACACCTTGGCTGAGGCCATCGCAGATGGCCTTGTTAAGGTCCCCGTTCTGGTCTACAGGCAAGACGGCATGAAGGACGAACGGACCAGATTATCGGATGCCTGTCACCTGTTACGACGAAAGGACGCCGCGTACAGACTTTATAGCTCAGAGGTCCCCGGAGCACCGTCGGTGAAGCCAGCCCTCTTCGTCGTGTGCCAAGACATCGAGCATGCTGGCGAGGTCGGTCAATTGCTGGCTGGACCAGAGTTCATTGGAGATCCGAACGCGGTTCTTGAAATCACCTCACAATCTTCTGATGAGGCCCTCGCAGCGTTGGATGCGGTCGAATCTCCGGATTCGCCTATCCGGGCAATAGTCTCGGTGAACATGCTCCGGGAAGGCTGGGACGTAAAGAACATTGCCGTCATCGCTGCTTTGCGAAAGCTCGATTCCGAGATGCTGACCGAACAGGTACTCGGACGAGGTTTGCGCCTGCCGTTCGGGAAACGCACCAACATTGCCGAAATCGACCAAGTCGATCTCGTTGCGCACGACTCCTACCAGAAACTGTTAGCCAAGAAGGACATCCTTAATGAACGACTGCAGCCGAAGCCGCGCGACGAGCTAGAACGCACGCTGCCGTTCGACTGGTCGAAGGCACCGGAAGAGCAGCCTGCCGCAATCCCTGAAGACCTCCCTGAATACGATTCGAACGGGCAACCCGGCCTATTTTCACTTCTTCCTGATCTGATGCCATCCAACCCCGATTCGCTAGTGACGCCAGGCAGCGGCCTGAAAGCCGCGGACCTGGACAAGAAGCTGGATACGCCAGGGCCGGAAAAGAAGGGCCGGGTCGAGGGCGCACCGACTATTGTGTTTCCTCTGGAGAAGTCGAGACTTGTCCAGACCCAGTTCACTCTCTCAACCGTTGCAGATCAGGATGCAAGGTCGCTCGGTCAGCGGTACTCCCGTGAAATACCGCTGTTTATGCGCCGCGTGGCTCTGGAAGCCGAACGCCGTGGCGACGACGTCGGAGTCATTGCAACACCTCAAGACCAGGTCGAGGCGATCCAGTCCACCGCACCACTTGACACCGTTCGTGAAGAACTCATAGCT
This sequence comes from Paenarthrobacter sp. AR 02, assembly GCF_021538675.1. Classification (GTDB taxonomy): domain Bacteria; phylum Actinomycetota; class Actinomycetes; order Actinomycetales; family Micrococcaceae; genus Arthrobacter. Next base: position 7,388 of record NZ_JAJUKH010000010.1, on the reverse strand, counting down.
GCCGTCATGGCGCGGCCGGAGGTCGAAAGTACAAAGGCACAGCGAGGCGCCGCCAAACGAATAGTTGACGCATTCCTTGCCGGAGCAGGGGCCACTCATGAGGATGAAACTGCAGTCTGGTCAGAGAACCGCAAGAAAATGGCTGTAGAGGGGTTGCGAGGCCTCATCCGGGAGGCAGTGAGTAACCGGAAAACTGAGCGCCAGAGAATACTCGAGCCCGTGGTTCTCCCTTTGGAGCCGGTTCTAGTGGATCCTTCTCTTCCGGGTGCCTACGACGGCGGGTTCATTCGCCGTGCTCAATACAAGGGGTGGAGGCGCAACATTATGCCGATTGCGTCATTTGACGCCAAGTCAACCGAGTGGGAAATTGCCCATATTATCGACAACGACTCCGAGGTCGCGTGGTGGTTGCGTCTGGATTCCCAAGGGCCAGTGTGGATTCCGACAGATGAAGCTGGCCGATATTTTCCGGACTTCATCGCCATCGATAAACGGGGAACGCGTTGGATCATTGAAGGGAAGTCGGACAAGGAATCGACCGACCCAGGTGTGCTCCACAAGAAAGCTGCGGCCCAGCAATGGGCCCGGTCAGTGCGTGACGAGGATGACGAACAGTTCGGCCAATGGCGCTACATGTTCATTACTGAGACGGATGTCAAGCGCTCATCTGGGTCATGGAATGGGCTACTTACCGTGACAAATCCCGAGTAAGAACGGCCGATCCTTCATGCCAAGATCACTGGCTATCCGACGGCGACTTGCGACATCGGCCGCGAACAACACCCGTTACAGTGGTACTCCTTGCCAGAATCCTAGGAGCAGCCCGTGGAGCCGCTGACGAGTATCAATTTCGACCAGGTCATAAGCCTTGCTTTTTCCCTGCATTCAACCCCGGGCTCCTACGCCTGTATCCTAGGCGCCGGCATCTCAATCCCCAGCGGCGTCCCCTCGGCGTGGGGAGTCCAGGAAGACTTGCTGAAACAGCTGGCCGGAGCCGAAGGCGAGAGTCCGGAAGATCCTTTCGAATGGTACGAACGGAAATATGGCGAGCAGGCCTCCTATGAAAGTCTGCTGGAGCGACTAGCTCCCACTCAACATGCACGCCAGCAATTGCTGCGTGGGTATTTTGAACCCTCAGACCTCGAACGTGAGCTGGAACTGAAGAGGCCAACCGCCGCCCACCGAGCAATTGCTCGACTTGTAGCCGCTGGCTCTGTACGTGTCATTCTCACACTGAACTTTGACCGCCTCATGGAAACGGCACTCAAGGACCTGGGCATCGAACCGGTGGTGGTCAGTCATCCATCCGACATCCATGGGCTGGCTCCGCTCCACACCGTTCAGGCTTTGATCGTGCACCTCCACGGTGACTATCTGAACCCCAGCGCAATGCTCAACACACGCGCGGAGCTTGCTGGATATCCCGAACACGTAGACACTTTCTTGGACAGAATCCTGTTTGACTATGGTCTGATCTTGGTGGGCTGGTCAGCCACATACGATCCTGCCCTGCGTCAGGCAATATCAAGGAGTGCTCGCCGCGTCTACGCGCCTTACTGGATCGACCCTGGACAGTTAAGTCCTGTTGCGGAGGATCTTCGTTCGCTGATAGCAGCAGTCAAAATCAGCTCTGATGCCGACACCGCTATCGGACGGTTGGCCGACGCTGTTGATGCACTTAGGGACCGGGAGTCAAGGCACCCTCTGGTTCCAGCCGTAGCTGTCGGAACAGCCAAACGATACTTGTCCGGACGAACCACCGCTGTCCAACTTCATGACCTCCTGCAAAAGGAATTCGACAACCTTCACCGGCAGAAAGACCTGCTGCTGAGCCGCACCGGATCGGAATCCCCTGACGGCGGATATGCACGGATGCTGGACCGAGTAGAAGAAGCAACGCTGGTCCCAACGGCTTTGATCGCCACAGCCGCATACTGGGGAACTGCTGAAACGGATCAATGGTGGGTACGAGAAATCATCCGCTTCACGGCCGAGACAACCGGCCCTGGACAACGTCACGTGAGAGAGCTCCAGCTCACTTGTGCGCTTCAGATGTTTTATGCGGCAGGCGTCGCCGCGACCGCCGCAGGCAGGCTGGACCTCGTCCACGCGCTCCTAAATCTGCACACCGAAGATCCGGCCAGAAGGCAGATCCACCTTTCACAACTGCTAGCACCCGACGTCGTGTTTCGCGAAGACGCGGCCCCCGGCCGCCGGCTATTCAAACTGTTGTTGCCACTCTTCGTTCAACACCTCACAGTAGGGGCCAAAAACTTCGAAGAATCATGGGACAGATTCGAATTCCTTCGCCTAGTAGAATCAACATTTGCGAAACCTTTATCAGTACGCCTTGTTGAAGTTGCCCGCGGGACTGCTGGTTACCTGGAATCAGCAAAGCAGCGCATGGAGGCCGCGAATTCCAGCAATGACCTGGATGAGCACGACGCAGCCGAGCGCGAACTTCGCAACGCCAACCGCCGTCATGACATGCAAATCGGCGGGATCGCAGACGAAGTCCCCGTCTTCAGACCCTACGTCAACATCCAAAACACAAGCATCGAAGTGTTCAGATCGTCCATAGGACAAAGGCTGCTCGCAGAGATCGATATGCAGGGCGATCTTCACCCCCTCTCGCAGGCAGGGTTCGCTGGAGGACAGCCAGGAGACCTTACGGCCCTGTGTACTGCCGTGGATGTAGCCATTGGCAGAATCGGCCATGAAGTTGCCATTCGCAGCATGCCCGGCGGTAGCGGAACTGTCCCCGACAACTTCCGGATCGGCGATCTTTAGCCTTCCTTGACTTAAGACGCGCCCCTGCCGCCAGTTCTTTCGCTGACCTCATTAGGATGCAAGCATGTCGCCGAGAACGCCGCTGCCCCAGACCATCCAGATTTACCTTCCCCAGGGTGATCCGGCGGGCATCCGGATGGCTGAGATCACCACGCGTACGGTGAGGGTTTTCGAGATACCACGGCCCCTGTTGAGAGACTTCCGGGATATGCCGGAATCCAAACAGGTGGCTGTCTATTTCCTGTTCGGATCTTCGTCGTCAGGACTGCCCTCCTGCTATATCGGCCAGACCGGCAGCGTGGGTGAGAGGCTCAAGCAGCACTCGGACAAGAAGGATTTCTGGGACCGCGCCCTGGTTGCTGTCTCGCTAACGAACGCTTGGACAAACACGCACACGGGATACATGGAGTGGCAGGCGATCCAGAGCGCCACGCATGCGGAACGGTACGGGCTGCATAACGGCAACGAGGCATCGAACCCGCACACGCCGCCGCCTCTCGAATCCGACTGCCGGGAGTATCTGGAAACTATTTCCGTTCTCTTGACCACCCTGGGATACCCGGTCCTGGAGCCGGTCCGCGAGATCAGCCTTGCTGGTACGCCCGGGGAAGGAGAGGCTGCGGAAACTCTGTTCTTCACGGAGGGCGGAACCGACGCCCGTGCCAGGCCGACCACAGAAGGCGTGCTCGTCCTCGCAGGCTCTGTCGGTAAAGCAACAGCCCGGCCCTCCCTCTCAGCCTCGCTGGCGCGCCGCCGTGCGGCTCTGGTTGAACAGGGCGTTGTTGAGGTTCGCGGTGAGGAATATGTCTTTGTCAAAGACCACCTGTTCAGCAGCCCCAGTACCGCCGGTGCCATCGTCGTCGGAGGCAACGTCAATGGACGGATTACCTGGAAGACCGCGGATGGGCGCACCTTCCAGCAATTAGAAGATCAGGCCCTGAGCTCCGATGCCTGAAACCATGCAGGGAGGGCTATGTATACGCGCACCCGCCTAGCGTTTCCTACCGAAGATGCTTGCGATGGCCTCCATCTGTCGCTGCCGCTCACGTTCGCTGCGGCTCCACCCGCTACCACTCTCGTAGTAGACGAGGCAACCGGCGGCTCCCACGCTGACTTTGCTGGCCTCGCTGCAGCTTCTCGATGGGCTTTGATCTGTGCAACCCGGTCCGGTTCAGGCTTGTCTCCGATGTACTGAGCCATCTCCGGCGGCGGCGCAGCGGCGTAGTGGGTGGGGCTGAGAATATAGCTTCCGCCGTGGGGGCGGTAGCCTGCCGCGTAGTTCGCGACTAAGACGGCGATCGACTCGTGTGCCATGTCCATGACGACGCTCGTCAGCGGCAGGTCCACGACCAGATCGGGAACGTCCGGGGACCACAGCACACATCGCGACACCACCACGCTCATTTCCGCCATGGCGGCGGTCCCAGTTTTTACGGTCCAGCGGCTTACGCTAGACCTCGAACGCGAACTGCCGTCCGCTAGCAAGCTCCGCCTTCACGTCGCTCCGCAGCCGGGCGCCGGGGACCCAGAACGCCTCCTCGACAGACCATGGGAGAACCTGGCTGGTCGCGCGCCCAATCCATGATGAGTTGCTTGCCATGGAGGTGCTGAGCAGTTTCCCCGTGCCGCCCCAAGCCATCCGGAGCCTCCCTGCTTGTGCCGGAAGTGGATACACCTCGTCTCGGCTAGGTTCGACCGTTCGGGATGAGTAGCCCCCGAGTCGGCATCAATCCCTTTTGACCTCTGCAAGGGTTCCGGTGCCGTCGAGTAACCACCTGGCGCCAGCTGCATCTGTGAACGTAACGGAGGTCCGTTTAGCCACCCAAGTGGGAGCTTCTGTCTCCGAACCATGGGGCCAATAATCTCCCTGAGCTTCCCATAGGAAGCGATTGCCCCCTCGCCCACCGACACTGAAATTGGGGGCGGGGATTGTATCTTGCGCAACATAGAACCCACTCGGCTTATCTGGGTGTCTGAACTCCACATCGGTGTATTCGGTACCGAGCGGGAACTCAAGACGACACTTCAGAGAGAACCGTGGCTTGTAAGCGTATCTGCTTCCCGGGGGATCTTTAGGGCGTTCGGCAGAAGTGGTGATCTTAACAGCCCTGGCATCCTTTTCCTTCTTCTTCAGAGCTTCTGCCGCCGCAGCTTCTCTTCGGGAGCGCTCAGCCCGCTCCTTTACTAGCTTGGCCTCGTTGTGCTGCTCTAGTTGAACGTCAACCGACTTCCTTTGAACCCTGAGGGCGGCGATTGCGCCGACGAAACCCAAGAACGTCACAGAAGCACCCACCCAGTCCGCAACTGGTCCCCACTCAGTTGCCATAGGTGCTGACTCGCGCACAAGCGCGATCACTGAGGCCACTAGTAGACCAACCAGGCCAGCGGAAACCAACAACAAGATTTGTTCCAAACCTGTTCGGTTTACCCAAAGCGCACCCCATACGGTGCGAACATGTCTCTTCACTCTGCAAGTTTGCCCTAACCAAAAGCCGTGCCAGTGCCTTGGAAATGGAACACACCCGGACGGGACATGAGCATGCTCGGGCTGTAGCGTATAGGGCTCCTTCACCGGGCATTTATTCGGGCAGGGTATACGGGAATCCGAGAATGGCTAGAACAGGCGGAGGTTCTGAGCGCGGAAGGACCGTGACGGAGCGGCCGGTGGACGACCGGCTAACGGGCGCCGGGCATGAACGCGGAACCAAGGCAGTTCTCCGATGAGACCCCCGCTAACGCACTGGGACCTCCTGAGGACCGGAACGAGCATTCCTGGATTCGTAGTTCAACTGCTCGGCCTTAACATTTCCGGTACTGACGCTGATATCGTCCTCTGCTGGCGTGCGGTGCTCTGTCGCAACAGGACGCCGCACGCCGGGCGAGAGTTCTCAGTAGGGCAAGGTGTTGTCCCATCGATCAGGCCAATTGCCATAAACCCAGTAGAACGAGTTCTTAGAAGGCTCGGACCAGTGCCTGCCTGAGGTCGGTAGGGCGGGAAGGCGGTCCTCGCCGTAGGGATCGACCGGTGTGATGCTCTTGGCCGTTGGGATATCACTCTTCGGGTCTGCCACAGGCTGTACCGCGCCCTGGTCTACAGGAGTGATGGGTTGTGACGCACCTTCCAGCGTTTTCCGGCGACGTGGAAGGTGCAGACTCTTTGGCTTCTTCGGAAGGTCCTTTCTGAAGCGCTTGATCAGCTCCAGGTTGGCGCCGACACTACTGAGCCCCGGTGTGCTCTTCCTGATCAGGGTGAGGTCCAGTAGTTCGCTCTCCTGCCAGTACAGCCTTAGCAGGCTTCCGCGGCCCGGGAATCCTTGAGCTGCTGTCATGATGAGCGCGTAGGCTGCCTCGGCGATCAACTCGACCCTGGCGACTTCGAGTTCTGCCGGGGTTGCCGTGCGACCGTAGACCTGGGCCAAGGCGCTCCAAGTGGAGAGCAGTGCGTCGATGGAGTAGAGCTCTTCCACAGTCTCTCGCTCCTTGGAGTGGCCGATTTCAAGGATGTCCATGACCAAAGAGTTGGGCATCGTCGCACCACTCCCTTGCCTGCCCCGGAGATAGGCGTTGACTCGTCCTGCTGTGATCCCGTACGACCTCAGCCAGCACCGCGTTTCCTGGGAATCCTTGTCAGCGTGCTTGCGTTCCTCGAGGTAGGTGTTGGCGGTCCATTCGATGAAGTTGGAATACTGGTGGATTTTCATGGTGTTCTCCTGAGCTGTTAGGGCGTGTGACGCGTGGATGATCAAAGGGCAAAAGAAAAGGACCATCCACGGGGATGGTCCTTCGAAGGGGCGAATCGATCTCTGCTGGAGCTGACTGTCTGAGCTAAGTGGTTCCTCCTTTGGTACTTAACGAAAAAACCTCTGCAGTTGCAGAGGTTGGATGGTCATACAGTATGGTGCCTGAACGCTGTTACTTTGCTTCACGTAGCCGCCGTAGAACTACTAACGGTGGCTCAGCCCGAGACAAACGGGGGCACACCTAGTTTGGAGTGCAGGAGCCGTTGGCCTTGGCTGATATTCCCTTGTCCTGGTAACTCATTCGAGCGGGATGGCCTTCGGTGCCTGCACTTTACGTTACGAGGTGCTGCCTAGGCCTTTATGCGTACGCAATGTCCTGAACGCCACCCTCGGGGCCCTATGTGCTGGCTGCTGTTCTGACAAGGACTTTTCAGTTCCAGATTAAAGTGCCAGTCAAGATCTTGTGTATGGTTACGCACGTCCTCCCCACCCAGAGTGACTCCCGCAACGGCGGACGACCTTATGTCTCATTATCGCGTCACTTCCGTTTCACTTCCGAGCGTGCTGTCACTTCCGTGACATTAGCAAGTCAGCTGTTGATCAGGTACGGCTGGCACAGCCATAAGAAACGCGATGACCTCAGACACCAGACTCCTCGCAGTCATGGATCTGGGGGGCCGTGTCCCGCTAAGAGCTCCCTAAGGCGCGGCGTATGGTGATTTCGCTGACACCTAGGTGTACTAACCCGGTAGGTTGGTGACGCGGCTGGCTGGGGAGGCGCCTTTGAGTGCCGTGTGTGGCCTGCTGCGATTGTAGTGCTCGATGAAGTCCTGGTAACAGGCTTGGCGTTCGGTTTCT